>NZ_VDMP01000025.1:540446-540660 GCF_006335005.1 Nocardioides albidus | reverse complement strand
GGTCATCGAACAGGTCACAACCCCCGAGCGAGTGCTCAACCTGCACTTCTTCATGCCCCCACGCGCCACCGCCTGCGAGCTGATGTCATGCGGACGGACCGACCCCGCCGTGATCGACACCCTCGTGACCGAGCTCCCCCGCTTCGGGCTCACACCCTTCGTCGCCCGCAAGGAGAGCCTGGGGTTCATCCAGAACCGGATCTGGGCCGCGATC
>NZ_VDMP01000025.1:525370-540337 GCF_006335005.1 Nocardioides albidus | reverse complement strand
CTCCCCGACGGCCCCCGCCAGCTCCTGCGCCGCTACATCGACGAAGGCCGGCTCGGGGTGAAGTCCGGCCGAGGCTTCTACGACTACGCACCGACCTCGGACCAGGCGTGACGACCACGCCCGACGTCGCGGGACGGACAGCGTGCGTGATCGGCGCCGGCGTGATCGGCACGTCCTGGACCGCACTGTTCTTGGCCCACGGGATGCGGGTGGTCGTCCACGACCCGCGCCCCGAGGTCGTCGACGACGTCCCTGCGGCGTTGGCCGAGATCGCCCCGACGCTCTCCGCGCTCGGCCTGCCCTCCGGCGATCTCGCGACCGGCCTGTCCTTCGAGCCCGACCTGGGGCGGGCCGTCGCCGACGCCTACGTCGTTCAGGAGAATGGGCCCGAGCGCGTCGACGTCAAGCAGCAGCTGTGGGCACAGGTCACGGCCTCCGCGCCGCCGGACGCCCTGCTCCTGTCCTCGAGCTCCGCGATCACGGCGACCCGGCAGGGCATGGAGCTCACCGATGCCGGCCGGCTCCTGGTCGGCCACCCGTTCAATCCGCCGCACCTCATCCCGCTCGTCGAGGTGGTGCCGGGTGAGCGCACCCATCCTGACGCGGTCGCGGACGCGGTCGCCTTCTACACCGCGCTCGCCAAGTCGCCCCAGGTGGTCCGGCGCGAGGTGCGCGGGTTCGTGGCCAACCGCCTGCAGCGGGCGCTCTTCGCCGAGTGCCTGCTCCTGGTGCAGCAGGGGGTGGTCACCGTCGAGGAGCTCGACGACATCGTCACCAGCAGCGTCGGACTGCGCTGGGCCGCGGACGGCCCGTTCCGCTCCTTCCACCTCGGCGGCGGAGCGGACGGCTTCCGCGGGTACTTCCGTCAGTTCGGCCCCGGCCTGCGCTGGGCCATCGAGAACGAGGAGCGCGTCGACCTCGACGGCGACCTGGAGGATCTGGTCGTCGCGCAGTCCGAGGCGGCGTACGGCGGGCGCCGAGGCGAGCTCGAGGCCGAGCGTGACCGCAAGCAACTCGCCATCCTGCGTGCCCTCGCCACAGCGACGACATCCCCGGAGGAATCATGAGTGAGTCCCTGTTCAGCGGCTTGAAGGTCATCGACTGCGGCAGCTACATCGCCGCGCCGGCGTCCACGACGATCATGGCCGATCTCGGTGCCGACGTGATCAAGATCGAGCCGCCCGGGTCGGGCGACCCGTACCGCCAGCTGCCGAAGCTGCCTGGCAACCCCGTCTCGGACCACGACTACGCGTGGCTCCTGGACTCCCACAGCAAGCGCGGACTGGCGCTCGACCTGGCCAGTGCCGAGGGCCAGCAGGTGCTCCACGAGCTCGTCGCGGACGCCGACGTGTTCGTCACCAACTACCCCCTGCGGGTCCGCGAGAAGCTGCGCATCGACCACGCGACCCTCGCCGCGCTCAACGAGCGCCTCGTCTACGGCTCGTTCACCGGCTACGGAGAGACCGGCCCCGAGGTCGCGAAGCCCGGGTTCGACGCGACGTCCTACTGGGCGCGCTCGGGGATGATGGACACCGTCCGCAGCTCCGCCGACGCCGTCCCGGCACGCGCCGTCGTCGGGCAGGGCGACCACCCCTCGGCGATGACGCTCTACGCCGCCATCGTCACCGCGCTCTACCAGCGCGAGCGCACCGGCCGGGGCACGAAGGTGTCGTCGTCCCTGCTGGCGAACGGCCTGTGGGCCAACAGCTACATGGCCACCGCTGCCCTGTGCGGAGCGACCTTCATCCCCCGCCCACCGCGCGAGCAGCTCTTCAACGCGCTGAGCTGCTACTACCAGTGCGCCGACGGCAAGTGGCTGCTGCTGACGATCCTCAACGAGGAGCGGCACTGGCCGGTGCTGGTGCGCTGCCTCGAGCGCCCGGAGCTGGCGGACGAAGACGCGTTCGCCACCAAGCCGGACCGGCTGCGCAACGCGCGCGCACTCATCGCCGCGCTGGACGAGGCCTTCGCCCGCCACGAGCGGGAGCACTGGGAGCGGGTCCTGGGCGAGAACGGGATCGTGTTCGACATCGTCGCGACCCCGGAGGACATCCCGCACGACCAGCAGATCCACGCCAACAGGCTCGCCGTACGGTTCCCCGAGGACGAGCGGGTGAGCACCGTCGTCGCCCCGTTCAGCATCGACGGCGTGGACGCCCTGCCGCCTCGGCTGCCTCCGTCGATCGGACAGCACACGGACGAGATCCTCGCCGAGCTCGGCTACGACACCAACCGTGTCGCTCGGATGCGCGAGGACGGCACCGTGGGCTGAGCGGGATCGCCGCCTGCGGCGGGACGTCATGCGAACCGTGGTCTCCCGGCCACCGGACGTATGACGCCAGGGCGTCAGCGGCGGGGAGTCAGCGGCGGGGAGTCAGCGGCGGGAGGCGAGGAGCGCCGACGGCGTGGTGCCGTAGCGGGCACGGAAGGCCGCCCCGAACTCGCCGAGGTGGAAGAAGCCGCAGCGGTAGGCCACATCGGTCACCGACAGGCCGGGAGCACCCGTGGTCAGGAGGGCGTGGGCGCGCTCGAGGCGCTGCGCGCGCAGCCACTGGACCGGCGAGGTGCCGAGCTCGCGCCGGAAGGCGGCCTGGAGGCTGCGCACGCTGGTGCCGCAGGCCTCGGCGATCGCGGTCACCGTCAACGGCTCGCCGAGTCGGTCGACCATGAAGTCCATCGCCTGCCGGACCCGCGGGGAGGTGGCGCCCATCTCCGGGGCGAGGGTGCGGCTGTTGGGCTGGGCCAGGAGCAGGGTCTCGATGATGAGCTGCTCGAACTGCCAGATCAGCTGCGGACGGTGCGCGCTCGCCGTCGAGTCGACCAGGCTGACGGCCGACTCCATCAGGCCGTCGACGCTCGCGACGCCGGGGGCGAGCGCGAGGTCGAAGTGCACCGGGCCGACCTCACCGGTCAGCGCGGCCGCGACGGACTCGACCCGGGCGCGGTCGAGGCGGACGACGACCTGGTCGTAGGCCTCGTCGAAGGCGAACTCGAACTCGCGGTGCGGCCCGATGATGACGCCCTGCCCCGGGGTCGCGACGGCGTCCTCGCCGCCGTAGCGGAAGCGGCCGGCACCGGCGACGGGAAGGGTCAGCAGGTAGTCGTCGAGCACCCCGTCCCCGGAGCTGACGGTCACCTCGGCGCCGTACCGCAGCAGGTTGACCGACAGGTCCTGCAGGGGCACGTGGGTGAGTCGCGTGGAGAGGCGGGATCCGGACCCGCGGACCGTCAGGGCGTGCGGCCGGAGCGTTCCGGTGCAGGCCTCGATCACCTCGTCGGCGTCGTCGGTGTCGCGCAGCACGGCGCGGCCGCGCTCACCGGCGAGCTCGACGAGAGCCGGGACTCCCATGGCACCTCCCCACACCGACTCGGGGGCGTGTCCTGTCACGCCTCGACAGCCTCGATGATCCGTGCCCCGGCCGCCCAGGTCAACGCGCGTGTCCGTGGCGGGCGGCGGTGCGGCGTCTCCCCAGCCTCAGCCGGCCGGCCGCGACCGCGCCTGACCGGTCCGATCAGGCCGGCGCGCGGTGATAGCTGCCGTCGGCCAGGCGCACGACCCGGCCGTCGTCCTGCAGCCTGCGCAGGTGCTGGGCGGCCGTGCGCCGCTCGATCAGCGGGACATGGGCGCCCGGGACGTGGGGGCGGTAGACGAACCGGTGGTCGACGATCTCCGCCATGGTGCGCGGCTGGGCGAGGAAGGCCAGCAGCCGCTCCTCGCGCTGCTCGATGACACCGGCGAAGGCGTCGACCCGGCTCCGGAACTCGGCCCGCCCCTCGATCACGCCCTTCTGGTGGGACGTGGCGTACCAACGGGCCTCGATGTCCGCGCAGCGCCGCATCGAGGCCTCGAACTCCGACAGGCTGCTTGCGATGTCGCCGTACAGGGGGCCGAACGACGTGAGGTCGATGTCGGCGACGAACAGCAGCCCGGCGGGCTCGATCAGGAAGCCGCAGTGTCCGGCGGTGTGCCCCGGCAGGTGGACCGCGGTCACCGTGCGACCGCCGAGATCGAGGACCTCGCCGTCCGAGAGCGCCGTGACGTCGTTCCGGTCCTCGACCCGGAAGTCCGTCCGGAGCGCCCTCTCCATCTCGGCGGCGTCCTCGGGCGCGAAGCCGAAGCAGGCGACGAGCGCGGCCGGTGACCGGACCGCGTCCAGGTCGGCCGCATGGACCCGCACGGGCCCGTCGTAGTCGGCCAGGCCGGCGATGTGGTCCTCGTGGCCGTGGCTCACCAGGGCCAGGTCGGCCGCCGGCGCCCGGCCGGCCACGGTGAGCGACGGGTCGATCACCACGGTCGCGTCCCGGCCCGGCACGAGCAGGGTGTTGGCGTAGGGGTAGGTGCTGCGCTGGGGTCCGATCAGCACCGACACGTTGCCGTAGCGCTCAGTGACCACGCCGGGGTCGGGTGCCGGCTGCGCGCCGGTCATCCGACGGCCCCGCCGGCGACGACGTGCTCAAGGGATCGACTGGCGGTGCGCGGACCGAGTGCCATGACCGAGGAGGCTACCGTCATCCGGCGCCGTCCTCCGGCCGGGCGCGACGGCCGGGTCGACGGTGCGGGTGGACGGTGCGGATCGACGGTGCAGGACCAGCGCCAGCGCGCCGACGATGGGGAATCCCGGCGCCAGCAGCAGGCCTGCGCGGCAGGCCTCCTCCGGACCGAGGAACCGGGCCGTTCCCAGGCCGACGAGGACGGCGCACCACGGAGCCGCCGCCGCGCCGAGGAGGAGTCGTCGTGCGTCGCGCCGTCGCAGGTCCGGCCCCGACCGGCGAGCCGCCAACACCGCACAGGCAGCGGCGTACCCGAGCACCGGCACCACGTGGAACCAGGGATAGGAGCCGGGGCCGGCCCCGGTGCGGACGCAGAGCCCGATCGCGGCGGCGCCGCCCGCCGCCGTGGCGACGAGCAGCCATCGTGTGCCGGCCTTCGGCGACCTCGCAGCCCGGCCCGGCCGGGCGTCCCCCCGAAGGGCCAGCAGCGCTCCCGCGGCCGGCGCCACGACCGCGAGCGTGACCGCGCTCGCCTCCATGTTGGTCAGCAGCGTGTGCTGCGGCACCAGCGCACCCAGCGCGGACCACATCGCCCGCAGCAGCGGCGCGGTCGACAGGAAGCAGACGTTGAGGCCGATCCAGGCACGGTGGGCGGCGACGTCGCCCCGGCGGATCGCCGACCGGGCCGCCGCGGCGGTGCCCAGGGTGCTCGCGGCCAGCAGCCACAGCTGGAGCCGGAACGCGGTCTGGCCGGGGAGGTCGACGTGCGGCGCCCGCAGCAGGAAGACGACGCACGCGAGCATGCTGCCGGTGACCGCCGCCAGGTACGCCCGTCCGATCCAGCGGTGGCCGGCCCGTGACCGCCGGAGCACGCCCTGGACCAGCACCAGCAGGAGGGCGAGGCTGCCCAGCGAGGTGTGGATCAGCAGCGCGACCCGGTGGTCGGCGTACGCGAGCGTGCGGACCGCGGCCAGCGAGCCGTCGCCCCACGCGTAGGCGTGGCCGCCGAGCCTCTCGTCCAGCTCCACCTGCCATCGGGGGAAGCCCGGCAGCACGGTGAACCAGAGCGAGGTCGCCGCCAGGGGCAGGTAGGCCACCACGAGGCATCCCAGCACCGTCAGCCCGGCCCGGCGCACGTCACGTCCTCGTCATGGCGCGAGGCCGACGTACTTCGTCTCGAGGTACTCCTCGATCCCCTCCGCCCCACCCTCGCGGCCCAGGCCGGACTGCTTGATCCCGCCGAACGGCGCGGCGGCGTTGGAGATGACCCCCTGGTTGACGCCGACCATGCCGAACTCGAGCCGCTCGACGACGTCGAGGACCCGGGACAGGTCGCGGGAGAAGACATAGGAGGCCAGCCCGTACGACGAGGAGTTGGCCAGCGCCACCGCCTCGTCGGTCTCCGCGAAGGTGCCGATCGGGGCGATCGGGCCGAAGATCTCCTCCTGCACGAAGGCGGCGGTGGCGGGCGCGCGGAGCACCGTCGGCTCGAAGAAGTGCCCGTCGCCCGGAACCGCGTGGCCGCCGGTCAGCACCTCGCCGCCCTCGGCCCGGGCCGCGTCCACGAGCCGCTCGGCCTTGTCGACGGCGCGTGCGTCGATGAGCGGACCGACCTGCACGCCGGGCTCGACGCCCGGGCCGACGACGAGTCCGGACATCGCGGCGCTCAGTCGGCGCGAGAACTCCTCGGCGACCGACTCGTGGACCAGCAGCCGGTTGGCGGCGGTGCAGGCCTGGCCGACATTGCGCATCTTCGCGTCCAGGGCGCCCTGCACGGCGACGTCGAGGTCGGCGTCGTCGAAGACCAGCAGCGGGGCGTTCCCGCCCAGCTCCATCGAGGTCCGCAGCACCTGCTCGCTCGCCGCGGACAGCAGGATCCTGCCGACGGCGGTGGACCCGGTGAAGGTCAGCTTGCGCAGCCGGGGGTCGCCCAGCAGCGGCAGGGTCGCCTCGCCCGCCCGGGACGTGGTGACGACGTTGAGCACCCCCGCGGGGAGGCCGGCCTGCTGGAGCAGGTCGGCGAACAGCAGGGACGTCAGCGGCGTGAGCTCCGACGGCTTGAGGACCATGGTGCAGCCGGCGGCGACGGCCGGCGCCACCTTGCGGGTCGCCATCGCGAGCGGGAAGTTCCAGGGCGTGATCATCAGCGTCGGCCCGACCGGCGCCTTCATGGTCAGCAGGCGGGACGTGCCTTCGGGCGATCGCCGCCAGCTCCCCGAGATCCGCGGCGCCTCCTCGGAGAACCAGCGGAGGAACTCCGCGGCGTACCTCACCTCGCCCGCCGACTCGGCCAGGGGCTTGCCCATCTCCGTGGAGATGAGCCAGGCGAAGTCGTCGGCCCGGCGCACCACCTCGTCGAAGGCGCGGCGGAGGATCTCCGCCCGGTCCCGCGGCGAGGTCGCGGCCCACGACGCCTGCGCGGCGGCCGCCGCGTCGAGAGCGGCGACCATGTCCGCCGCGTCCCCGTCGGCGACCTCGAGCAGCACCTTGCCGGTCGACGGGTCCTCGACGCCGATGCGGGCACCGCCCCGGGCGTCACGCCACACCCCGTCGATCAGGACGCCCGTCGGGACGCCGGCCAGGAGATCGTCGGCGGCCCGTTCCGCGGTCACGATGCCACCGCGGTCGGCTCGCTCGCCGCCGCGACATTCCGGCGGCTGACCAGCGCGGCGCCCGCGACCGCGAGCGCGACCGTCACCGCCGGCGACAGGGTGGACAGCGTGGCGCTGCTCCCCTGCTCGAGCAGCACGACGCCGACCACCGAGGACACGATCCACGCCGCGAAGAGCCCGCCGGTGGGCCGCCGCCGGGCCAGGCTCTCGGCGCTGTCGCCCGCTCCGCGCAGCAGCACGTGGACGAGCACCACACCGGTCCAGGCCATGATCAGCACACCCTGGTAGGCGAGAGCGTCGAGCAGGTAGCTGAGCACGTCGGTGAGCATGAACAGGTAGGCCAGGGCGCCACAGATGAGCACCCAGGCGATGTGCGGGAGCCGGATTCCTGCCACCTTGTCGAGGACCACCTCGAGGTTGTTGGAGGCGAGGAAGTAGTTGGCGGTGTTGATCCGGGTCTGCGAGATCACGATCAGCAGCACCCCGGCCAGTCCCAGCGATCCGGTGACCGCCTGGACCACCCCGGTCTCGGTCCCTTCCACGCCGTACGCGTGGACGACGTACATCCCGACGAGGCCGTTGACCCCGAAGGTGCACAGGTAGAAGAAGCCGCCGAAGGTGACCCGCTGGTGGAACCGGGTGTCCTCGACCCGGCCGAGCGCGGCGAAGTCCATCGTGAACAGCATCATCACCCAGATGCCCATGTAGATCAGGTACGAGCCGACCCAGCCCGGGACGGCCGAGTCGGGCGCGGGCACCGACAGCCAGCCGGTCGGGTAGCCGCGGTCGACCGTGCTCGCCAGGACCAGGGCGACGAGTCCGACGCAGTAGAACGGCAGCAGGAAACCGTTGAGCCGGTCGAGCCAGTTGCGCACCCCGCCGAAGGCGAGCGGCAGGGCGTAGGCGACGCACACGAAGTACCAGAGCCTGATGTCCCCGCCGAACCACGTCTGCAGCGTCGCCGCGATGACCGAGCCCTCGAAGACGCCGTAGTAGAGCGCGGTGACGCCGATCAGCAGCGCCGCCAGGGTGGAGCCGATCCCGCCGAAGAGGGCCTGCGAGATCCGCTCGACCGTGCTGCCGGTGCGCAGGGCGTACGCCGCGAGGATCCGGTTGATCACGCCGAAGGTGGCGATCGCGAGCACCATCCCCACGAGGGTGTTGCGAGCGCCGTACGCCGCGGTCGACGCGGTCGCGACGTAGAGCCAGAACATGGCGCTGAACAGCGCCCACCAGGCCATGGTGAGCGACCACTTCGCGACCCGGGTCTCGTGGGCCGATCTCTCGATGTCGTGGATGTCGAGCGGTGGCATGCGGGGTACCTCTTCTCGGGACGTTCTCGGGGAGTCGGGTGCTGGGAAGCACCGACCGTGAGCGTCCTCGGGAAGTGGCGTGCGCCACAGTGCGCCCGTTCGTACAAATTGGCCGGCGGACCTGTCCAAGGCGGGCACTCCGCCCGTGCAGCGCGGTGCGGGAGCCTTCGTTCATGACGACTCTGCGCTCTCACACCATCTTGGACGTGCCGGCCGACGACGTGTGGGCGGTGATCCGCGACGTCGCCTCGATCGCCGACTGGTTCCCCGCGATGGCCTCGTCCTCGGGCGACGAGCGCCGGCGCACGGTGGTCCTCGGCGACGGCAGCCGGATCGAGGAGGACATCGTCACGCGTGACGACACCCGGCGGCGCCTGCAGTACCGCGCCGTCGGCGGGGACCTACCCGTCGCGGCGCATCTCGGGACCGTCGACGTCCTCGACCTCGAGGACGGCCGCTCGGTCGTGGTCTACAGCACCGAGATCGAGCCCGCCGACCTGGCGCCGGCGTTCGACGGCGCCGTGTCGGAGGCGGTGGCCGGGCTGGGCGGGTTCCTGGGGCGGACCCCCGCCGGTCAGTCTTGACCCAGCTGCAGCGCGATCCACAGCTCGGCGCGCACCGTCGGGTCGTCGAGGTCGCGGTCCAGGGCGCCGGCGATCTGGGTCATCCGGTAGCGCAGGGTGTGTCGGTGGATGTCGAGGGCGCTGGCGGACGCGTCCGCACGACCGTTGTTGGCCAGGAAGGTCCGCAGCGTCTGCAGGAAGTCCACCTTCGAACCACGGTCCAAGGAGACCAGCCCGGCCAGCGTGGCCTCCGCCCACGCCCGCGCGTCGGGCCCGTCCAGGTGGCGCAGCAGCCCGGCGTCGCGGACGTCGCGCGCCTCGTAGAGGCGGCCCGGGTCGTCGAGCGCGGCCTGGAACACCGACCGGACCCGCGCCCACGCGGCCGGCAGCTCCGCCTCCTCCGTCGAGTCGCTGACGGCGCCGCGCCCGTGCGGGACACGACGCAGGATCGCCTCGAGCGTGCGGGTGTCGCCCTCGGCGGTGGGGAGCAGGACGGCGACGCGGCCCGCACGGAGCTCGGCGATGAGGGTGACGAGCCGGCGCAGCGCCTGGTCCTCCTCGGCGGTCTCGAGCAGGAGCGGGCCGTGGTTGCGCGGCACGCCGAGGAGCGCGACCCGCATCGGCCCGTCCGGGACCGGCACCCGCAGGATGGACGCCGTCCGCCGCGCCCGCTCGGTGTCGCCGTCGAGCATCAGCTGGAGCACCGCTCGCCGGTCGTTGCGGACGGCCTGCCGCGACTCGTCGGTGCGGCGCAGGTCCTCGGCCATCAGGTAGGTCGCCGTGTCGACGAGCGACCGCTCGATCGGGTCCAGCGGCTCGCCCCGCCCGATCGCGAGGAAGCCCCGGGCCCGGCCCGCGGTCACGACCGGACGGATGGCGACCGACTCGCCGGGCATCGACACGGTCATGGCGGAGAGCTGGTTGCCCGCTCCGAACCTGCTCAGCTCGGTCTGGATGCGGGGCAGGTGGGCGCGGGCGGTCGCGGGCACCGAGGCCCGCAGCGCGCCGTGCTCGTCGAGCAGCAGGACCCAGCCGCCGACGGTGGAGACCACCCGCTCGGCGATCCCGCGCGTCCCGTGGGTCGCCACGGCCACGCGGACCAGCTCGCGGTGCGCGTGCGCGACGGCTTCGACGTCAGCAGGCATCGGCGATGCGGCATCCTCTCCACATGGGGTCGATCGTGCGTGTGTTGAGCATGGCAGAGCCGCGGGTGCCGCGCATCCGCCCGGGCCGCCGGGGATCACGATGACCGGGTCCTCGATCCTGCGCACCGTCGCTCCCCGCGACGGACGGCCCACGACCTGGATCCGGCAGGCCGGAGACGACCAGGTCCTCGTCGAGTACGACGACACGGCCGAGGAGGTGGTGTCGCTCAACTTCCGCGTGCACGCCCTCCTCCAGGAGCTCGCGCAGCACCCGGTCGACGGGGTGCTCGAGACCTCCACCGGCCTGCGCTCGGTGATGGTCACCTTCGATCCCGAGGTGATCGGTCGCGACCGGCTGATGGACGAGCTCAGCGACCGGGAGGGCGCCGCCGTCGACCTCGACTCCCTGGTCGTCGACAGCCGGCTGCTCGAGCTCCCGATCGCCTTCGACGACGAGACGACCCGCGAGGCCGTCAACCGCTACCGGATCACGACCCGGATGGACGCGCCCAACGTCCGCGACCGGGACAACATCGACTACATCGTGCAGTACAACGGCTTCCAGGACCGCGAGGCGTTCTTCGCGCGCTTCCTCAGCACCGTGTGGTGGACGGCGTCGATCGGCTACTTCCCCGGGCTGCCGTCGCTCCTCGCCCTCGACCCGCTGACCCAGCTGTCCGCGCCGAAGTACAACCCCACCCGAATGTGGACGCCCGAGGGCGCCGTCGGCATCGGCGGGTCCGCGATCGTCCTCTACCCGATGGAGTCACCGGGCGCCTACCAGCTCTTCGGCCGCACGCTGCCCATCTGGCGTCCCGTCGCCGGCGACGCGGACGTGACGGACTTCCAGGTCTTCCGGCCGTGCGACCGCGTCCGGTTCACCCGCGTGACCGAGTCGGAGCTGAGGAGCCTGCGGCTGCAGGTATTCGAGGGCTCCTATCCGTGGCGGATCACCGAGGAGCGCTTCGTCGTCGCCGACTACCTGGCCGAGGTCGAGCGCACCCGCGACGCGGCGGCCACCGTCGCCGAGCACCGCCGAGTCGCCGCCGCCGGGGTGGAGATCCCGTGAGGACCGAGACGGTGGAGGTGATCAACCCCGGCCTGCAGACGACGGTGCAGGCGTGGCCGGGCCGGCTCGGCCTGCGCGCCTTCGGGCACGCCGCGTCCGGGCCGATGGACCACGTCTGCTTCCGGGCCGCCAACAGCCTGGTCGGCAACGCACCGGGCGCACCCGCACTCGAGGTCCCGATGATCGACCTCAGCGTCGCCCTCCTCCAGGACGCGCAGGTCGCGGTCACCGGGCCGGACGACGCCCGCGTGCTGCGCAACGACGTCGAGGTCGCGATGTGGGAGACGATCGACGTACGGGCCGGCGACATCCTCACCACGGTCAACACCAACGGGCCGGGATTCCGCGTCTACCTGGCCGTCTCCGGCGGGTTCGACGTGCCGGAGGTGCTCGGCTCGGCGGCGACCTCGCTGGTCGCCGGCATCGGCGGCGTGGAGGGCCGCGCGCTCGACCGCGGCGACGTGCTGCGGACCCGGCCGCAGGCCCGGATCCCCCGGAGACGGCTGCCGGAGTCGATGCGGCCGCGATTCACGACGGACTGGGAGGTCGAGGTGATCGAGGGCCCGCACGCGCGGCCGGACTTCCTGACCGCCGAGGACTGGAACGTGCTGACCGGCACCACCTGGCGGGTCGACCTCAACTCCGACCGCATCGGCACCCGCCTGCACCCCCATCGCTTCGCCTGGGCCCGCACCGACGCCGGCGTGTGGGGCGGCCACCCCTCGAACCTGCTCGACACCAGCTATCCCGCAGGCGGCGTGCTCGCCAACGGCGACGTGCTCACCATCCTGGGCGCGGACAGCAACACCTCCGGCGGCTTCGCGGTGGTCGCGACCGTCCCGCGCTGCGGGCTGTGGAAGGTCGGTCAGATGCGCCCCGGCCGCGACCGGCTCCGGTTCCGCGAGGTGAGCTACGAGGAGGCCCGCGCCCTCAACACCCGGGTGGACTTCTCCATCGACCCGGCCCGGATGACCGGGGCGGGCTGAGCTCACCCGGGTCGTCCGGGGACACCTGCTCAGCCGTCCGTCCGGGCGCCTCCGGCGCCTCCCGGCGGCCCCTCGCGGCTCGAAGCGAGGACCCCGCCGTCGGCGCCACTCGGCTACGAGAGCCGGGTCTCGTTAACGCGCCGACGGCACCCCGACATCGCCGCGAGGGGCCGCCGTCCGGCGCCTGCGGCGCCCGGACGGACGGCCACCGGGGAATCGCGTCGATCAGCCGGCGAGGAGGGCCCGGATCTCGTCGAGGCCCTCCCGCGCCTGGGCGCGCGCCTTGAGCGCGTCGTCGAGGCTGACCGGGACCAGCCGGGTGACCGTGCCGGGGGCGCACTGGCCGACGAGGTCGAGGTCGACGCTGATCACCGTGCCGACCTGGGCGTAGCCGCCACCCGAGACGGCGTCGCGGTGGAGCACGATCGGCTCCGAGCCGCTCGGCACCTGGATCGAGCCGATCGGGTAGCCCGCGTCGACGATGTTGGACGGGTCCGAGCCCGCGCCGAACGGCTGCTCGCGCTCGATGAACGCGAGCTGGGGTCCCTGGTAGCGGAAGCCCGTGCGGTCGGCGACCGGGGTGAGCTTCCAGTCCGACTCCAGCAGCAGATGGCGTGACTCGTCGGTGAGCCGGTAGTCGTAGAGCCCCAGCACCACCCGCAGCTCGACCTCGCGGCTCCACTGTGGCCGGTGGCGCTCGGCGAGCTCCCGCGGCACGTGCTCACCGGTCGGGGCCCCGACCGGCAGCCGGTCGCCCGCGACGAGCGTGCGGCCCTCGTGCCCGCCGAGGCCGCCGAGGCCGTACGTCGACCGGGAGCCCAGGACGGCCGGCACGTCGATGCCTCCGGCGATCGCGATGTAGACCCGGGCACCGGCGGTCACGAAGCCGAGGGAGAGCACGTCCCCCTCCCCGACCCGCAGCGCCGTCCAGCTCGGCCGCTCCTCCCCGTTGACGAGCACCTGCGCCGTCGCGCCGGTGACCGCGACGACCGCGGGCCCGTCGAAGGTCAGCTTGGGAGCGAGGTACGGCGCCTCCAGCAGCGCGGCGCTCTCCGGGTTGCCCACCAGCAGGTTGGCGATGCGGGCCGAGCGCTGGTCCAGCGCGCCCGACGGCGGGATCCCGACGTTGTACGCGCCGGTGCGGCCGAGGTCCTGGACGGTGGTGGCCAGGCCGGGTTCGACAACCTCAACGAACATCGAGAGCTCCCAACAGGTCGGAGTTGTAGGCATCCGGGTCGGCGAGGAAGGAGCGCAGCTCGAACTCGACGTCGACGATCCGGTAGACGCTCTCCCCGCGGTCGACGGCCGCCTCCAGCTCGCGGAACTCCGCCTCCTCGACGGCACGGAACTTCACGATGTCGCCCGGACGGAACAGCACCATCGACTCGGAGAAGACCTCGTGCCCCTGGGCGGGGTCGTAGATGGGCAGCGGGGTGAGGCCGAACATCTGGTAGCCGCCGGCGCCCTTCACCGAGTAGATGCAGGCGAAGCAGCCGCCGTGCCCGACCGTCAGGCGCGGGGTCTCCGTGCGCGGGCGGAGATACTTCGGGAGCTCGATCTGGCGCTCCTGCGGCACCATCTGGAACATGAAGGGCAGTCCGGCGACGAATCCGACCATCGACACGATCCACGGCGACGCCGAGTGACGCTCGACGAACTCGTCGACGCTCGCCAGACCCAGCTCGGCCATGGCGTACTCGAGGTCGGTGCCCTCGGGCCGCTGGTGCCGGTCGCGGAACTTCGCCCCGACCTCGCGGGTGTACGGGTCGTCGTACCAGACCGGGACCTCGATCAGGCGGGTCTTGATCGACGGTGACGACTCCTGGCCGACCTCGGCCTCGATCTCCCGCACGGTGCGCTCGAGCACCTCCGGCTCGAGCCGGTCGGGGTCGAAGCGGATGAGCAGCGACGCGTTGGCGGGGCAGATGTCCCAGATCCCGTCGAGGCCCCTGCCGGCGAGCGCGGAGCTGATCGCCATCGCCTTGAAGTTCGCGGCGAGGTTCATCTCCTCGTCGATCTGGACGACCAGGTGCTCGTCGGCGCCCCAGGAGTAGCGGCTCTCACCCATCGCAGACTCCGTGGCCCTGTCGCTCCTGCTCCGCCATCCAGCCCTCGAGCCAGGTGGTGTGGTAGGTGCCCTTGCGGAACTCCTCGGTGTCGATGATCGCCTTCACGAACGGCGCGGTGGTCACCACGCCCTCGACCGTCAGCTCGTGCAGCGCGCGGTCGAGGCGGGCGATGGCCCGGTCGCGGTCCTCGGCCCACACGATGACCTTGCCGATCATCGAGTCGTAGTAGGGGCTGACCACCGAGTTGGTGACGAACCCGCTGTCGACGCGGACGAACGGGCCGGCGGGCATGTCGAAGCGCGTGATCCGGCCCGGGCTCGGCATGAACCCGTTGGCGGCGTTCTCGGCGTTGATGCGCACCTCGATGGCGTGCCCGCGCGGCACCAGCTCCTCCTGGGTGAAGGAGAGCGGGAGCCCGGAGGCGACCTTGAGCTGCTCGCCGACCAGGTCGCGGCCGTAGACCATCTCGGTGACCGGGTGCTCGACCTGGATGCGGGTGTTCATCTCGATGAAGTAGAACTCCGCGCGCTCCTCGTCGTAGAGATATTCGACGGTGCCGGCCCCGGTGTAGGCGACCGCCTCGGCCAGCCGCACCGAGGCGCCGGTCATCTCGGCCAGGATCTCGGTCGGCAGGTCGATCTGGCCGGCCTCCTCGACGACCTTCTGTCGGCGTCGCTGCATCGAGCAGTCGCGTACGCCGAGGTGGACGGCGCGTTCGC
>NZ_VDMP01000025.1:450186-525316 GCF_006335005.1 Nocardioides albidus | reverse complement strand
CTCGTCCTGGACGACGCGGATGCCGCGGCCGCCGCCACCCGCGCCCGCCTTGATGGCCAGCGGGTAGCCGGTGACCTCGGCGACGGCGAGCGCCTCGGGGAGGTCGTGGACCTCGCCGTCGGAGCCCGGCACCGTGGGCACGCCGGCCGCCTGGGCGCGCGAGCGCGCCACCACCTTGTCGCCCATCTGCCGGATCGACTCCGCATCCGGGCCGATCCAGGTCACCCCGGCCGCGGCGACCGCCTCGGCGAAGTCGGCGTTCTCGCTGAGGAAGCCGTAGCCCGGGTGCACGCCGTCGACCTTGGCCTCCTTGATCACCTCGAGGAGGGCCGGGACGTTGAGGTAGCTGGCGCCTGCGGGCGCGGGGCCGATGTGGATGGCCTCGTCCGCGACCTTGACGTGCACGGCGTGCTTGTCGGCCTCGCTGTAGACGGCCACCGTCGCGATCCCGAGCTCCCGAGCGGCCCGGGCGATGCGGACGGCGATCTCGCCGCGGTTGGCGATGAGGATCTTGCGCAGCATCGTCATCCCTCCTTCACGACCGCGATGGTGGCGCCGGGCTCCACCATGCCGAGGTCGTCGACCTCGAAGCTGAGGACACCCGCCGCGTCGGCGCGGATCTCGGTGAACTGCTTCATGATCTCGACGAGCCCGATCACCTGTCCGGACTCCACCGCCGCGCCGTCCTCGACGAACGGCGGCTCGCCCGGCGACGGGCAGCGGTAGAAGACGCCCGGGAGTGGCGATGTCACGGCGTGTTCGCTCATGGTGGTCGTTCCTCTCAGATCGCGGGGGCCGCGAGGGAGTCGATGACGGCCCGGACCGCCTCGGTCACCTCGACCGCGTTGGGGGTGTCGGAGTGCACGCAGACGGAGTCGACGCGCATCGGGAAGTCCTCGCCGGTGTCGGCGGTGGCGAGGCCCTCGCTCAGGGCCTTCAGCGCCCGGGCCCGTGCCTCCTCGACCGGGGTGGCCCGGGGCCGGCGCGCGATGATGAGGCTGCCGTCGGCGCGGTAGCCGAGGTCGACGTAGAACTCGGCGACGAACGGGACCCCGCGCTTCTGTGCGACGCGCTCGTGCGCGGTGCCGGCCATGCCGAACACCGGGACCTCGTACTGAACCGCCACGTCGCAGATGGCGTCCATGATGTCCTCGTCGCGGGCGGCCATGCCATAGAGGGCGCCGTGCGGCTTGATGTGGTCGAGGGGCAGGCCCTCGTCGGCGAGGAAGCCGACGAGCGCGCCGACCTGGTAGCGGACCAGGTCCGCGGTCTCGTCGCGCTGCAGCTTCATCTCGCGGCGGCCGAAGCCGACCAGGTCCGGCAGGCCGGGGTGGGCGCCGACGGTGATGCCGGCGGCGGCCGCCTTCTGGACCGTCTCGCGGATGCCGGTCGGGTCGCCGGCGTGGAAGCCGCAGGCGACGTTGGCCGTGTCGATGAGCTTGACCAGCGCGTCGTCGTGGCCGAACGAGTGGATCCCGAAGGCTTCGCCCATGTCGGAGTTGAGGCTGACCATGGTGGTTCTCCTTGTGGTGTGGAGGCTGGGGTGGTGGATCGGTCGTGGTGCGCGAGCTCAGCTGCTCTGCACGGAGGTGTCCGCGGGCGCGTCCTCGGGGTCGTTCTCGTACTCGTACTCGTCGCAGAAGAGGGAGCCGTTGCGGCCCCAGTCCTCGCGGGAGACGTCGGTGAAGATGAAGTTGATGGTCTCCGGCTTGCACTTGGCGATCCGGCTGACCTCGCGGGTCAGGACCTCCGCCAGCTCGCGCTTCTGCTCGAGGGTGCGGCCGGGGAACATGTCGATGCGGATGAAGGGCACGATGTCTCTCCTCTGGGGTGGGGGTCGGCTCAGGAGTGCGCGATGCGGGGGGTGTCGCCGTCGGGATCGACGTACACGTCGTCCCCGTCGACGCGCACCGGGTAGCGGGCGATCTCGGTGTGGCCCGGGTTGATGCCCTTGCAGGAGCGCAGGTCGAACTGCCACAGGTGGGCCTTGCAGGTGAGCTCGGCGCCCTCGAGCTCGCCCTCGACGAGCTCGATCTGCTGGTGCGGGCAGATCGCCTGGGTGGCGACCACCTCACCGCCCTCGAGGTGGGCGACGAGGATCTCCTTGTCCCCGACGTCGAACGACTCCATGTCGCCTTCCCACAGGTCGTCCAGGGTGGTCACGAGCTGGAATGCCATCGGTCTTGTCTCCTAGAAGAATCGGTCGTAGTGGATCTGGCCGACGGGGACCTGCAGCTCGCGCACGAGGAGGCGGACGACGGCGTCGGTCATCGGCGGGGGGCCGGCCACGTAGATGTCGCGGTCGGCGAGGTCGGAGAGTCCGGCGGTCGCGACCGCCTCGTGGACGAAGCCGCGGGCGCCGGCCCAGTCGGGCGGCACCTCGTCGGAGATGACGTCGACCAGGGTCACCTCGGCCAGCTCCCCGGCGAGCTCGGCGACGAACTCGCCCGCGCACAGGTCGCGTGCCGCTCGCCCGCCGTAGAAGAAGTGCAGGCGCCGCTCGGCGGCGCCGTCCGAGGCGGCGAGCCCGCGGGCGACCGACACCATCGGCGCCAGGCCCGACCCGCCGGCGATGCAGACGACGTCGCGCCCGGTCGGCCGGAAGTGGGCGTGGCCGTAGGGGCCGTCGACCTCGATCCGGTCGCCCACGCCGAGGTCATCGACGAAGGCACCGGACTCGGCGCCACCGGGCACCCGCTTGATCTGGATCTGCCACACGCCCTCGCCGGGCAGGTTCGACATCGAGTACGCCCGCTCCTCGCCGTCCGGACGGCGCAGCATCGCGAACTGTCCGGGCAGGAAGGTCGCGTCGACGCCGATGGAGATCGTGAGCTCCCGCAGGTCGTGCGTGAGCATCCGCGCGTCGACGATCTCGGCCCGTCGGCGTACCGGCGCCGGCAGACCGCTGTCGACGGGATCGACCAGCAGGGAGACCGTGCAGTCGGACGTCGGGACGGACTGGCAGGCGAGGAGCCGGCCCTTGCGGCGGTCGCGCTCGGTGAGGCCGGCAGGCGACTCCTGCACCTGCCGGACCTCACCGTCGCTCAGCGTGAACTTGCAGCTCCCGCAGCCGCCGCTGTTGCACTCGTAGGTCGCGGGCACCCCTGCGCGGAGCGCGGCCCGCAACAGCGTGTCCCCGTCCGTGCAGTCGAACCGGCGGGTCTCCCCGTCGCGCACCTGGAAGGTGCGGGTGGCGACCTCCGAGCGGCTCATGCTCAGCCCCGCAGCGGGAGGGAGTTGCGGAAGGTCCGGGTCGCCGCGATCGCGTTGCTCGTGGCGTCGGGGTTGTCCGGCAGCTCCGAGCAGAACGCCTCGATCGCCGCGTCGGCCAGCGGCACCCACCGGTCGATCCACTGCTCGACGACCAGCACGTTCTCGGGGCGCTGGGCCAGGTGCCGCACCAGCTCGACCGACCAGCGGCGCGAGCGCTCGCTGTCACGCAGCGCCGCCTCGGCGGCGAGGGCGAACAGGGTGTCGCCCTGCCGGCGCGCGCTGATGCCCTGCTGGCGGTAGAACGCCTCGTCGATCGCCGGCTTGGCGACCAGGTTGAGCGCCACGAACGCCTCGGCCCAGTCCCGCGTCGCGAGCACGCACTCCATCAGCTCGCGGAAGCGCTGCCAGGCCGGCAGCTCCTCCCAGTGCGAGCGCTCGGCCGTGCCCAGCCCGTACGACGGGTGGGTCTGGGCGAGCTCGGCGGTGCGGTAGGCGACGTGGGAGACCCAGCGCAGCTGGTCGGCGGACTGGAAGGCCGCACAGTTGCTGATCGTGCTCGCCGGCGACATGTGCACGAGATAGGCGCTCGCCATCTGCACGGTGTGCAGGAGATAGCGGCCCGGGGCGTAGTGCGCGGCGAGGCTGCGCACCCACTCCGCGTCGAGGCCCTTGTCGTGCTCCTCGTCGTTGTGCTGGTCGAGGAGGCCCTGGACGTAGGTCTCCTGACCGTCCTGGAGGATGTTGTAGGTGCGGTAGACGAGCTCGTCGGGGTCGCGGAAGCCGTCCCAGTCCTCGTGCTGGACGGCGCTGCCGTTGCGGTACTTGCGGTACCAGTCGGCCATCGGGCCCTCGTGGGCGACGTCCCAGGGCTGCTCCTGGTCGCGCATGTGCCACAGCAGGTTGGTCGAGACGATCTCGTACTCGCTGGGCTTGCGGCGCCGCGCCGCGAGGTGGCTCCAGGTCTTCTGCGGGCGAAGAGCCAGGGGTGCGGTGGTCATGCGGGAACCTCCTGAGTGGTGGGCTCGGTGTCGGTCTGCGCGGCGCCTGGCCGCTGCCCGAGCCAGAATCGGAACTGCTCGGTGCCGGTCTCGATGCGCCCGACGAAGGACGGCATGCTGACCTCGAGGTCGCGCATCTTGAAGGGCCGGCCGAGCTGCTCCTCGATGGTGGTGCGGCGCAGGATGCACTCGCCGCCCTCCACCTCGATGCGGACGTAGGACCCGCGGCTGCGTACGTCGACGCGCTTGTCGTCGTTGTCGATGCGGACCGCCTCGGCGACGGCGTCGGCGAGCTCGCCGGCCTGGACGACGGGACCGACCGGATCGGCGATCGGCGGCAGGCCGCCGGGAGTGTGGTTGGTCATCTCGGGCTCCCTCACTCGAAGTAGAACTCGACCGTGTCGGTCGGTCCCAGGCCGGTCTCGGACAGCTTCATGTCCAGGGGGTAGGCCTCGGTCGAACCCTCCGCGCGGGCGCGGATCGGCCGGCCGGGCTGGTCGGGGACGTGCACGCCGACCGAGTGCTCGGCGGCCGCGGCGGCCACCTCGGCCATCGTGTTCTCGGTGTCGACGGGAACGAGCTTGAGCACGAAGTCGCCCTCGAACTTCGAGGAGATGGGGAACAGTGCCATGACGATCTCCTCTCTCAGCCGGCCGGAGCCAGCGCGGTCTTGTAGGCCTCGAGCCAGGCGTAGCCGTGGGCGTCGTCGCCGCCGGGGCTGATCACGCCGAGGCCCATGTACTCCAGGACGCCGTCGAGGTTGGCGGGCTGGATCTCGCCGCCCAGGAACCGGTCGATCAGGTTCTTGTGGTGCTTGTAGCGCTCCGGGTCCTGCTCGAAGATCCACTTGTCCACCTCGGAGGCGAAGTGGTACTTGCGCCCCTCGAACACGATGCTGGTGTCCTTGAGCGAGACGCCCGGGGTGCCGACGATCGGCAGCTGGGAGACGTTGCAGATCATCGGCAGCGTCCCCGGCACGGTCTTCTCGGGCCGGCCGCTGACGAAGTTGTCGATCATGACGTCCCAGACCTTGCCGAAGGTGTCGTTCCAGCCGGGGTACTTCTCCTCCAGCCAGTCCCGCTCCTCCGGGCTGACACCGGCGGCGGGGTTCCACCACAGGGTCGGCCGCCACGAGTAGGTGCCGAGGTGCTGGCCGTGGTGGTGCTCGTCGAGGTCGCGCAGGAAGATGTCCCAATACCACGGCTTCGACAGCCCGAGGTCCTCGATCGACTTCATGAACTGGGTGACGATCCACTCCTCCATGAACTCCTTGAAGGAGGACTCACGCACCTCGAGCGGGACGTAGTAGTCCATCGGGATGCCCGACAGGATCGTGAAGAGCCGGTACGAGCGCCAGAACGCGATGTCGATGAGGTTCTGGGCCTTGGCCTTCTGACCGTTCTCGATCATCATCTGCAGCAGCGGCGTGCCGAGCTGCGCGTGCCGCGCCTCGTCGGACTGGATCGACTGGATCAGCTTGGAGAAGGTGAAGTCGCCGGCGTTGGCGGCATCGCCCGACAGGCCGATGAACTGCAGGTTGGTGAAGCCGGTCTCGAAGGCGAAGTTCGCCGAGATCGACGTCTCCGCCGCGCCGCGCGTCATCAGCATGTCGTCGAAGAAGTGCCGCGCGCCCAGGGCGACCCAGTTGTTCGACCACATCATCTGGTGCGACCAGTCGAACTGACGGTCCTTGCCGATGTACTCGTGCGGGAAGTAGAGCTGGATCTGCCCGTGCCGCATCTCGTCGAGCATCCCGAAGGTCGCCATGTTGCGCATGCCCGGCGCCTTGGACCAGCGCACGTAGCGGGCCTCCTGGAAGGACGCGCCGTACTCCACGAGGGCGACCGCGGCGTAGTGCTCCTTGAGGATGGAGATCCAGCCCGGGTCGGCCTTGTTGTAGAGGTCGGCCCGCTCGAGCGCGGCCTTGACCGAGTAGGCGCCCTCGTCCTTCTGACGCTGGACGTCGACGTACTCGCGATAGGTGACCTTGTAGGGCTCGTCGTAGGTCGACCACACCTCGGCCGGGATGCCCTCGCCGCCCGACATCTCGGGCGGGAAGAGCTCGTCCTGCGAGATGTAGGACGGGGTCCACTCGGTCGAACGCGCGAGGTCGTACCAGGCGCTTCGTTCCAGTAGTGCCATGTCAGTTGTCTCCTGTTGGTTGGGCTGGATCAGCTGCCGTGGAAGCTGCCGAGGGGGCCTTCGCCGCCCGGGTAGCAGAAGGTGATGCTCGGGGAGTAGAAGCCGAAGGTGACCTGCAGCGGGTCGGCCGGGCGGAAGGCGTGGAGCTCGTGGTCGGGGTCGACGAACTCCAAGGACTCGACGACGAAGCCGCTCGCCAGGTCCGCGACGAAGGGGTAGCGCCCGCTGGTGAAGCCGCCGTCCTGGCCGCGCGTGATGTAGCGCAGCTGGCCGGTCGAGCGGACCGTCGGGCCGTCCTCGACCCGGGCCACCGTGCGGATGACCGGCTTGTCGTCGAGGTACGTCGTCGCCTCGACCCGGCCGCCGTCGACCTCGAGCGTCGTCCGACCGCCTCCGGTGGGCACGCCACGCTCGGCGGCGTACCGGTTCATCGCCTCGGAGCTGTTGTAGTAGTGCGTCCACCAGCGGGCCGGCACCCCGGCCTCGGTGTCGAGGCCGGCGAGGTCGGCACCGAGGTAGGTGAGGGAGTACGCGCCGAACGCATCCACCGGCTCGGCGCCGTTGGACGTCTGCGAGCCGTCGCGCACGACGTACTGGTTGAGGTAGACGGCGCCGTCCGCGCGGGGCGTCAGGCCCTCGGGGACGAGCTTGGCGACGGTGTCCGGCTCCGCGGGGATCCAGACGAGGTACAGCATCTGACTGTCGAAGATCAGCTGCGGAGCGTGCAGTGCGCTGGTCATGTCTCTCCCTGTCGTCGGGCCGTGGCTTGGAGCGAGCAGGATCACTCTCGTGGCGCCGGTCACACCGGGAAGATGCGCGTTCTGTACAACTTGGCAGGGGTGGTTGGACATTCGGGCAGGCCTGCTCGTCCGGGCCAACGACGAGGTGTCCGACTGGCCGAGATGCGCAGCGCGCGGCCCCTCGGCCGGGGCTTCACTGGAGGACCAGCACCGACCGACCGAGGTGATCTCGATGAGCAACCACCGCACAACCGAGGCGGGCCCGCGATGAACTGGCAGACGATCGTCGTGCCCCTCACGTCGCTGATCGCCGAGCTGGCGCGCATCCGGCGCTCGGGCGGCACCGTCACCCGCTGCTGCCCGGACGGAGACTGCTGCCGGGTCACCTACGTCTCGGTCGGGTGAGCAACGGCCCGCGACGACCCGCGGACGACAGCGCCGGAGCCGCACGTGCGGCCGATGGTGGCTGATCGTGGGTGATCGCGGCCACCCGGCGGCAGCGATCGCCCACGATCACGTGGCTGCGCGCTGTCGATGACCTGGCAATGGTCGATGTCCCGAGACATCTCTGGAGCCGCCTGTCGGAATCGAACCGACGACCTAATCATTACGAGTGATTCGCTCTACCGACTGAGCTAAGGCGGCGCCGCCGCCGGTGTGACCGGCGACCGCGGAAGCATACCGGGGCGGGTGCCCGACGGTGGAATCCGGGGCGCGGGGCGCGCCGTTCGACCCGACTCAGCAGGTGAGGCCGTCCTGGGGGACGGTGCCCTCGAGCAGGTAGCCGTGCACGGCGTCGTCGACGCAGGCGTTGCCCTTGTTGTAGGCGGTGTGGCCGTCGCCGTCGCGGCTGATCAGGACTCCGGACTCGAGCTGGTCGGCCATCGCCACGGCCTCCTCGTACGGCGTGGCGGGGTCGCGCGTCGTACCGAGGACGACGATGGGGGCGGCGCCGGAGCCGTCGATCTTCAGGTCCGGCTCGTCGGTGGAGGTGAAGGGGATCCCGTTGCAGGCGGTGAGGCCCCAGGCGAAGACGTCGCCGAAGGTGGGCGAGGCCTTCTCGAAGTCGGGGAACTGGCCGGGAACCTGGTCGGGGGTGATCGACCACGGGTCGTCGAGGCAGTTGATCACCGAGATGGCCTCGAGGCTGTTGTCGGTGTAGGTGCCGTTCTGGCGCGAGCCGTAGGTGTCGGCGAGGAAGAGCAGGGTGGAGCCGTCGCCGTCGATCGCCTGCTTGAGGGCGTCGTCGAGGTAGGGCCAGTTCTCCTCGCTGTAGAGCGGCAGGATCAGGCCGTAGAACGCCAGCCCGACGCTCAGGTCGCGGCCCTCCGGGTCCTTGGTCGGCAGCGGCTTCGCGTCGATGGCGGCGAGCAGGTCGGTGATGGTCCTCAGGCCGGCGTCGACGCTGGCGCCGAGGAAGCAGCTGCCCTCGTCGACGCAGTTCTGCAGGTAGGAGCGCAGGGCGGTCTCGAAGCCCTTGGCCTGGCTCAACGCGCCCTCACGCGGCGAGAGCGAGGGGTCCACGGCGCCGTCGAGCGCCAGCCGGCCGACCTTGTCGGGGAACAGCTCGGCGTACGTCGCGCCGAGGCGGGTGCCGTAGGAGAAGCCGAAGTAGTCGAGCTGGTCCTCACCGAGCGCGGCGCGCAGGACGTCCATGTCGCGCGCCGCCTCGACGGTGCTGACGTGGCCGCCGACGGCGCCGGAGCGCGCCTGGCAGCCGCTCCAGAACTGCTCGGAGTTGTCCTTCGCGGTCGCGACCTCCTCCGGGGTGTCGGGGTCGGGGTCGGCGGCGACGTAGGCGTCGAGGGCGTCGTCGGTCAGGCAGTCGACGGGCGCCGAGTCGCCGGTGCCGCGCGGGTCGAACCCGACGATGTCGTACGCCGCCCGCAGCTCCTGGGCGAAGTAGAAGTCCGCGTCCTTGGCGGTGTCGGTCCCGGGGGCTCCGGGGCCGCCCGGGTTGACGACCAGCGAGCCGATCCGGTCGCCGGTGGCGCGGGTGCGCTCGACCGCGAGCTTGATCGAGCCGTCGCCGGGGTTCTGGTAGTCGACGGGCACCTCGAGGGTGCCGCACTCGTTCTGGTCGCAGCGGGTCCAGGTGATCCTCTGGCCGTAGAAGTCCTCGAGGCTGCGCCCGTCCGGGCCCTCGGTGGGGGCCGGCTCGGCGGCGCGGTCGCCGCCCTTCGCGCCGTCGCTGTCGGAGTCGTCCCTGAGCAGGACGATGCCGGCGGCCGCGGCACCGGCGATCACCAACACCCAGAGGCTGACGACCAGGACGATCAGGGTCCGCTTGCTCACGCCGTTCTCCTCAGCATCGGTCGGTCCGGGTCGCCCAGGGTCACCGTTGTGGCACCTTCAGCGCCACCATCATCGACTCCAGGGCCAAGGCCACCGGGACGTTGAACTCCAGCATCTGCTCCCGCGCAGCGAAGATCCACCCGATCCGACGCAGGTTGAGCTCCGGCGTGGACGTCTCCACGATCGACTCGACCTGGTCGCGGATCTCCTCGTTGACCAGCGCGCCGGGGGCGCCGCAGGCGAGCGCGATCGCGTCGCGGTAGACCGACATCAGGTCGGTCAGCCCGCGGTCGACGACGTCGAGGTGGCGCCTCTTGGCCCGGGTCCGCTGGCCCTTCTCGCGGGCCGCGAGGGCCGGACCGTACTCCCGCGGGCGGCGGCCCCGCTCGACCACGCCGTACGACGCGTCGAGGTCGGTCTTCTCGCGCGCGTCGAGCTCCGCGGTGATCGCGTCGGCCTCCTCCTTCGCGGTCGTGGCGAGCCGGGTGGCGGCGTCCATGCACCGACCGAGACTGGTCAGCCGCGCCGGCATCGACACGACCTCCTGGCGCCGGGTGCGCACGGCCTCGTCGAGCGCGAGCGCGCGGGCCCGGCCGATGTGGCCCTGGCTGGCGCGCGCGGCGTACGACGCCAGCGGCTCCGCCACTCCGCGCGCGACCAGGAACCCGGCGACCTCCTCGGCCGTCGGCGTCGAGAGGGTGACCAGGCGGCAACGCGAGCGGATGGTCGGCAGGACGTCCTCGACGGTCGGCGCGCACAGCATCCACAAGGTGCGTCCGTTGGGCTCCTCGATCGCCTTGAGCAGCGCGTTGCACGCCTGCTCGGTGAGCCGGTCGGCGTCCTCGACGATGAGGATCTGCCAGCGATCGCCCATCGGGCTCAGCGAGGCGCGGCGCACCAGCTCGCGGACCTCGTCGACGCCGATGGACAGCTTCGCGGTGCGGATCACCGCGACGTCGGCGTGGGAGCCGGCCAGCACGGTGTGACACGAGTGGCAGCCGTCGGGGCAGTCCGGGCCGAGCCCGTCCTGCACGCACTGGAGGGCCGCGGCGAAGGCGACGGCCGCGTTGGACCGGCCGGAGCCGGGGGGGCCGGTGAACAGCCACGCATGGGTCATCCCCTGGCCCGCGACGGCGCTGCGGAGCGCGGTGATGACGTGGCGCTGGCCCACCAGGGTGTCCCACACGGTCACGGCACGGACCTCCGGGCCCGGGCGAGCAGCGGCTCGACGCGCCGCGCGATCTGCGCCGCGATGTCCTCGATCGCCGCCCGGGCGTCGAGGACGAGGTAGTGATCCGGGTCGCTCTGCGCGAGATCGAGGAACGACTGCCGCACCCGCTGGTGGAACGCCAGCCCCTCGCCCTCGATCCGGTCGCGGCCCTCGAAGCGGCCCAGGCCCTCCTCCGGCTCGAGGTCGAGCACCACGGTGAGGTGGGGGCGCAGGTCGCCGGTCGCCCAGCGGGAGATCTCCTCGAGCTCGCCGGCGTCGAGAGCGCGGCCCGCTCCCTGGTAGGCGAGGGTCGAGTCGACGTAGCGGTCGGTGACGACCACCTCGCCGCGCGCCAGCGCCGGCCGCACCAGCGTCTCGACGTGCTCGGCCTTGTCGGCGGCGTACAGCAGGAACTCGGTCTTGTCGGCCAGCGCTCCGGTCTCGGGGCTGAGCACGATCCGGCGCAGGTCCTTGCCGACCGGGGTGTCGCCGGGCTCGTGGGTGAGCCGGACGCAATAGCCCCGCTCCGCCAGCCGGTCGCGCAGCAGCCGCGACTGGGTCGACTTGCCGCCGCCCTCGCCGCCCTCGAAGCACACGAAGACGCCGGCGTCGGCGTACTGGCCGGGGTAGCGGGTCACGGGGACGAACCTAGACGACGGGTGCGACACGGGTGGTTTCGAGGCTCGACCACCGGCCGGGTCACTTCTTCTTGGCCGCCGTCTTCTTGGCCGCTGTCTTCTTCGCCGCCGTCTTCTTGGCGGTCGTCTTCTTGGCCGTGGTCTTCTTGGCGGCGGTCTTCTTCGCCCCGCGCTTCGCGGCCTTCTTGGCCGGGCCCTTCGCCCGCCGCTCGGCGAGCAGCTCGGCGGCCCGCTCGAGGGTGATCGCCTCGACCGAGTCGTCCTTGCGCAGGGTGGCGTTGTACTCGCCGTCGGTGACGTACTCACCGAAGCGCCCGGCCTTCACCACGATCGGCTGCCCGGAGACCGGGTCGTTGCCGAGCTCCTTGAGCGGCGGCGCGGCGGCGGCGCGGCCGCGCTGCTTGGGCTGGCTGTAGATCTTGAGCGCCTCGTCGAGGGTGATGCCGAAGATCTGGTCCTCGCTGGTGAGCGAGCGGGAGTCGGTGCCCTTCTTGAGGTACGGCCCGTAGCGGCCGTTCTGGGCGGTGATCTCCTCGCCGTCCTCGCCGGCGCCGACCACGCGCGGCAGCGACAGCAACCTCATCGCTTCCTCGAGCGTGATGGTGTCGAGAGACATCGACTTGAACAGCGAGCCGGTGCGCGGCTTCGCGGACTTGGGAGCGTCCTCGGGCAGGAGCTCGGTGACGTAGGGCCCGTAGCGGCCGTTCTTGGCCACCACCTGCAGCCCCGTCTCCGGGTGGACGCCGAGGTCGATCTCCTCGCCCGACGGGTTGGCCAGCAGCTCCTTGGCCTTCTCGAGGGTCAGCTCGTCCGGCGGGAGGTCGTCGGGCACGTTGGCCCGCTTGCCGGCCGGCGCGCCGTCGTCGCCGGGACCCTCCAGATAGGGGCCGTACTTGCCGACCCGCAGCACGATGCCCTCGTCCGGGTCGCCGACCGGGAACGTCGCCAGCGCCTTGGCGTCGATGTCGCCGAGGTCGTCGACGAGCCGCTTGAGGCCCGCGAGCTGGTCGGAGCCGTAGTAGAACTCGCTCAGCTCCGTGACCCGGCTCTTGTCGCCGCGCGCGATGTCGTCGAGCACGTCCTCCATGCTCGCGGTGAAGTCGTAGTCGATGAGCCGCGTGAAGTGCTCGGTCAGCAGCCGCACCACGGAGAACGCGATCCAGGCCGGCACCAGCGCCGTGCCCTTCTTGTAGACGTAGCCGCGGTTGAGGATCGTGCCGATGATCGAGGCGTACGTCGACGGGCGGCCGATCTGCCGGTCCTCGAGCTCCTTGATCAGCGTCGCCTCGGTGTAGCGGGCCGGCGGCTTCGTCTCGTGCCCGTTGGCGGACAGCGACGCCGCGGACACGGCGTCGCCCTCGGCCAGGTTGGGCAGGCGGGTCTCCTGGTCGTCCTTCGCGGCGTTGTCGTCGGTGCCCTCGACGTAGGCCTTGAGGAAGCCGTGGAAGGTGATCACGCGACCGGAGGCGGAGAAGACGACGTCCTCGCCCGTGCTGGCGGCGCCGCCCAGGCGGATGGTCACCGACTGGCCGACGGCGTCCTTCATCTGCGAGGCGACGGTGCGCATCCAGATCAGCTCGTAGAGCCGGAACTGGTCGCCGGTCAGCCCGGTCTGCGCCGGGGTGCGGAAGGAGTCGCCGGCGGGGCGGATCGCCTCGTGCGCCTCCTGGGCGTTCTTGACCTTGCTGGCGTAGGTACGGGGGGCGTCGGGGAGGTACTCGCCGCCGTACAGCTCCTGGACCTGCGCCCGCGCCGCACCGATGGCGCTGCCCGACAGCGTGGTGCTGTCGGTTCGCATGTAGGTGATGAAGCCGTTCTCGTAGAGCCGCTGCGCGACGCTCATCGTCACGCTCGCGCTCATGCCGAGCTTGCGGCTGGCCTCCTGCTGGAGCGTGGTGGTGCGGAAGGGCGGGTACGGCGAGCGGCGGTAGGGCTTGGCCTCGACGGAGCGGACGTCGTACGACGTGTCGGCGAGCGCGGCGACGAGGTCCTGGGCGCGGCGCTGGTCGAGGTGGACGACGTCGGCCCCCGACGACTTCGACGACCTCGCCTTGAGCAGGCCGTCGGGACCGAAGTTGGAGCCGGACGCGACGCGGGTGCCGTCGATGGTGTGCAGCTTGGCCGGGAACATCCGCTGGTCGTGCTTGCTGCCGGCGTCGAAGGTGCCCTCGAGGTCCCAGTAGGAGGCGACCCGGAAGGCCATCCGCTCCTTCTCGCGGTCGACCACGAGCCGGGTGGCGACCGACTGGACGCGGCCCGCGGACAGGCCGGACATGACCTTGCGCCACAGCACCGGGGAGACCTCGTAGCCGTAGAGGCGGTCGAGGAGACGGCGCGTCTCCTGGGCCTCGACGAGGTCCATGTCGAGCTCGCGCGGGTTGGCGGCGGCCTCCTGGATGGCGGCCTTGGTGATCTCGTGGAAGACCATCCGCTTGACGGGGATGTTCTTCGGCTTCAGCTCGTCGAGCAGGTGCCAGGCGATCGCCTCCCCCTCGCGGTCCTCATCGGTGGCGAGGAAGAGCTCGTCGGCGTCCTTGAGGAGGCTCTTGAGCTTGGAGATGTGGCTCTTCTTGTCGCGGGGCACGACGTAGTAGGGCTCGAAGCCGTTCTCCACGTCGATCGCGAGCCGCCCCCACGGCTTGTCCTTGATCTTCGCCGGGGTGTCGGCTGCGTTGTTCGGGAGGTCACGGATGTGGCCGATGGAGGACTCGACGACATAGCCGTCGCCGAGGTACCCGCCGATGGTGCGGGCCTTGGCCGGCGACTCGACGATCACCAACTTGTGGGACACAGGGACCTTCTCTACTACTCGTGCGCTGCCTGATTCGGCGGTTCACGGTAGCGCGTGCTGTCGAGCACCGTCGCGAGCGACGTCCAGAGTGGTCGTCCGCAAGGCGGAGGAGGGAGACGGGACGGAGTCCCGGCGACCGACGACAACGCCGCGGCCGGCCGCTCTCGACGTCGCGCAGCAGGTGCTCGACAGCACGCGATGCCGGGAGGTAGCGCGTGCTGTCGAGCACCGTCGCGAGCGGCGTCCAGAGTGGGCCTCCGACGATCCGCTGGTCGAGGGTCAGCCGACCTTGATCTCGCCGATGACCGCCTCGTTGGCGCTGATCAGGTCGTCGTGGCCCAGTGCCGCCATGCCGATGTAGAGGCCGTACGCCGCCGGGTCGCCGGTGTCCACGACGACGACGTCGGTGAGGTCGCCCTCGACGGTGATCTCCGGGTCGGTGACGCGGACCTCGGCGGTGATCCGGTGTGCCGGCTTGCCGTCGACGGTGATGGCCTCGTTGGTCTTGTCGGTGCGGCCGGTGAAGCCACGGTAGACGCTGTCGCTGCCGGTCAGGCACTGCATGACGATCTCGGCGGCGGTGGCGACGTCGTCGAAGCCGTTGGCCCGCGGCAGCCCGCCGACGCCGGTCAGGCTGATCCACTTCTCCTCGACGTTGGTGTACTGCAGCACGAAGGCGTCGGCGAAGGCGAACGCCACCTGGTCGCCGGTCGCCAGCTCGTACGACGCCTGGCGCGGGATGGAGAGGCCG
Organism: Nocardioides albidus; assembly: GCF_006335005.1. GTDB lineage: Bacteria > Actinomycetota > Actinomycetes > Propionibacteriales > Nocardioidaceae > Nocardioides > Nocardioides albidus. Next base: position 510,538 of record NZ_VDMP01000025.1, on the reverse strand, counting down.
CCGCCGGTGAGCTGCGGGGCCGCCGGGGCGGGGTCCTCCGAGGGCGCCGGGGAGCCGCCGGTGCACTGGATGCCGGTCGGCTCGACGGTGCTGGACGACTCCTCGCTCGGCCCCGGCTCCCCCGACTCGTCGGACCTCTGGCCCTGCGAGCTGTCGTCGTCGGCCTGACGGTCACCATCGTCACCGACGAGCGCGCGGACACCGAAGAATCCGCCGACGCCGAGCAGCACGAGCGCCACCACCGCGGCGATCACGATGACGATCGTCTTGTTGCCGCCGCCGCTGCCGCCCGCGCCCGGGGTGGGGCTCCACTGCTGCGGCTGCCCGTAGCCCCCGTAGCCCCCGGAGCCGCCATAGCCCGCGTAGCCGCCCTGCCCGGGCGGCGGGGGCTGCGGGGCGTAGGGACCGGGGGCGGCCGGCGGAGGGGGCGGCGTCGGCACGGCGCCGTACTGCGTGGGCGCGGCGGGCGGCGGACTCGCGGGCGACTCAGCGGGCCGGGCGCCGCCGGAGGGCTGGGTGGTGGTCATCTGGCTCCAGGCCTGACCGTCCCAGTAGCGGAAGGTGTCGGGCGCGCCCGCGGGGTCGGGGTACCAGCCTGCGTTCGTCACGGGCCAAGCGTAGATGCCGCCGGCCCGTCCGCCGGTGCCAGGAAGCCCTCGGCCACGAGCTCGGCCAGCTCGGGGAGGTAGACCTCCCGCAGGCTGGCCGGATCGCGGTCGAGCAGTTGCCCGACCGCGTCGACCAGCGGGCCGACGGGAAGGTCGCCGTCGCACGCGCCGGCCACCGCCGCGGCCACCGTGTCGACCTGACGCGCGCGGCGCAGGCCCCGCTGCTGGCGCAGCACGATGGTCGCCGGATCCTCAGCGCCGACCGGGCCGCTGCTCTCCTGGAAGACGTCCTCGCGGATGACCAGCCGGGTGCCGGCGTCGAGCGCCCGAGCGGCCTGCGCCGAGTCCGCCCAGGCGGCGATCGCGGGCGCGATCGGCTGCTCGACGTCGTAGGGCCACTCCAGCAGGTCGCGCGTCAGCGCACCCGCGGCCGCCCCGGCGCGGCGGCGCAGGTTGATCCAGCCGAACCCGATCCCGCCGACGCCCTGCTCCTCGAGCCACGAGAGCCAGGTGTCGTACCGCTGCGCGTAGGCGGCCGGATCGCCACCGGTCGCCGGGTGGTGCCCGGCGTCCTTGAGCCAGAGCTCGACGTACGACGCCGGGTCGAGCACCTCGCGCTGGACGACGAGGGCGTCGCACTCGTCGGGGAGCCAGGTGGCGAGCCGCTCGTCCCACGGGCGGTCTCTCTCGATCACCCAGTTGGCGAGGACCTGGCACCAGCCGCCGTCGGTGAGGTGGTCGGGCGCCTGCCGGACGATGTGCTCGACGACCTGGTCGCCCGGCAGGCCGGAGTCGCGGTAGACGAGCCGCTCGCCGGTGGCCGGCGAGATGACGAACGGCGGGTTGGTGGCGATCAGGTCGAACCGCTCGCCGGCGACGGGCGCGAAGAACGATCCGTCGCGGACGTCGACCTTGTCGTCGATGTCGTTGAGGGCCGCGTTGAACCGAGCGATCGCCAGCGCACGCTGGTTGACGTCGGTCGCGACGACCCGGTCGCTGTGGGTGGCCAGGTGCAGCGCCTGCACGCCGCAGCCGGTGCCGAGGTCGAGCGCGGTGCCGACGTCGTGGCGCAGGGTCAGCTGGGCGAGGCTGGAGGACGCGGGGCTGATCCCGAGCACGTAGTCGCCGGTGACCTGGGTGGCGACTCCGTCGAGTCCCGGGGTGAGGTCGCTGACGACCCACAGGTCGCCCTCGTCGGAGGCGTAGGGCCGGACGTCGAGCCGCGCCGCGACCTCCCCCACGCTCTGGGCCAGCGCACCGGCGTTGGCCAGCCGGTCCACCAGGCCGGGCAGCGCCCGCTCCGCGTCGCTCACGGGGACCGCGGTCTGGAGGAGGAACAGCCGGACCAAGGTCGCCAGGGGGCTGCCGTCGGTCGTACGGCGCCGGCCCGGCGTCGTCTCGTTGCGGGACAGGGCCTGGTGGGCCTCGGGTCCGAGCAGCTCGCTGACCGCGTCGTAGGTGAACTCGGCGGCGAGCAGGGCGTCGCGGAGCGGGGCGGCGAGGGAGGTCGGCAGCACGGGCCAACGGTAGAGGGAGGGGTGGCGGGTGTCGTATCGGTGTGGTGCCGTTCGTGGAGAGGGCAGGAGGCGGTCATCGGGACCGCCCGGATCGAGGAGACGACATGACGACGTACCTGATGTCCGTGCACGGGCCTACCGAGGTGACCGGCGAGTTCTACGGCTACGACTCGAAGGAGGAGATGGAGCAGTCCTTCGCCGAGACGGGCGCCTTCAACGAACGGCTCAAGGAGGAGGGCTACTGGGTGTTCGCCGGCGGTCTCGCGCCCGCGACCACGGCCACCGTGGTCGACGGCCAGACCGAGGCCCCGGTGGTGACCGACGGCCCCTACCTGGAGACCAAGGAGGCCATCGCCGGGTTCTGGGTGATCGACGTGCCCGACCTCGACGTCGCGCTGCGGCTGGCCGCGGAGGCGTCGAAGGCGTGCCGCGGCAAGGTCGAGGTCCGCCCGTTCGACGGACTGGCCTGAGCCCGGGCGTCGTACGACGTCAGCGGACGCGGGCCGCGCGCGCGATGCCGCGGCCCGCGACCCGGGTGCGGTAGCGGTGGGTGGTGCGGGCGCCGTACTCGACCGTGACGGCGGCGCCGTCCTGGCCGTGCGTGGTGTCGTACCAGGCGGTGAGGGTCGGCGAGTCCGTGCCGGCCGGGTTGCCCACGCCCAGATGGCGACGGGGCAGGTGGAGGAAGCGCGCCAGCCGCCGCTCCCAGCGGCCGTGACCGCCGCGCCCGATCGCCCGCAGGGGCTGATGGATCGAGGCGATGTAGTCGGGTCGCACCTGACTCAGGAAGGCCATCATGGCCCGCGTCTCCGGCTCGCTCGCCGGTCGCCGGCCGCCCCAGTAGCGGGTCCCGCGGTGGGCGCCGGACCAGCCGCTCGTCGGCCAGTTGCGGTTCAGGTCGACGCCGCGGCCGTTGGTGCGGGTGCCGCGCGCGTTGCCGTCCGGGTTCATCGTCGGCACCACCCACACGCCCGTGCCCGGCCGCGGGTGGACGTGGTCGCGGATCCACCGGGCGGTGGCGATCCCGTCCTTCTCGTCGCCGTGCATCTGGCCGAGCACCAGCAGCACGTGCGGCGCTCCCTCGTCCCCGCGGTAGAACGCCCGGATCGGTCGGCCGCGCGCCGAGGTGCCGATGACGATCGACGTCTCGACGTACGCCGCCGCGGCGCTCGCCCGTCCGGGCGCCGCCGCCTGCACCGGAACGACGACGGCCGCGCCGGCGACGACCACGAGGGCCGCCGCCAGCGCGGCCAGCAGCCGGGTCATCAGATCAGGCTCAGGCCGACTCCGTGACCGCGGGCTCCGAGGCCCCGTCGTCGATCGCGGAGGTGCGCTGCTTGGACACGTAGACCGCGGCGAAGATGCCTGCCGCGGCGGCGAGCGCGATGAGGATCCGGACCAGGTCGTTCTCGTCCTCGCCGTAGCTGAGGCTGACCACGGCGCCGACGATCAGCAGCGACACCAGGTTCATCACCTTGAGCAGCGGATTGATCGAGGGACCGGCGGTGTCCTTGAACGGGTCGCCGACGGTGTCGCCGGTGACCGTGGCCGCGTGCGCCTCCGACCCCTTGCCGCCGTGGTGGCCGTCCTCGACCAGCTTCTTCGCGTTGTCCCAGGCGCCGCCCGCGTTGGCGAGGAAGACCGCCATCAGGGTGCCGGTCGCGATCGCGCCGACGAGGAAGCCCGCGAGCGGGCCGACGCCGAGACCGAAGCCGACCGCCACCGGCGCCAGGATGGCGAGGATGCCGGGGGTCGCGAGCTCGCGCAGCGAGTCCCGGGTCACGATGTCGACCACGCGGCCGTACTCCGGACGGCCGGTGCCCTCCATGATGCCGGGGATCTCGCGGAACTGCCGGCGCACCTCGAACACCACGGCGCCCGCCGCGCGGCCGACGGCGTTGATCGCGAGCCCGGAGAAGAGGAACACCACGCTGGCGCCGAGCAGCGCGCCGACGATGAGCTTGGCGTCGTAGACGAGGAACTCGCGGTCGAGGATGGCGGCCCCGACCTCGGTGTAGGCGCTCTGCGTGTACGACGCGAAGAGGGCGCTCGCGGCGAGCACGGCCGTCGCGATCGCGATGCCCTTGGTGATCGCCTTGGTCGTGTTGCCGACCGCGTCGAGCTCGGTGAGGATCTGCGCCCCCTCCTCGCTGACGTCGCCCGACATCTCCGCGATGCCCTGGGCGTTGTCGGAGACCGGACCGAAGGTGTCCATCGCGACGATCACGCCGACCGTGGTGAGCAGGCCGCAGCCGGCGAGTGCGACGGCGAACAGGGCGAGACCGGTCGAGCCGCCGGCGAGGAGCGCCGCGCCGAAGACGGCCGCGCCGATCACGATCGCCGTGTAGACCGCGGACTCGAGGCCCACGGAGAGGCCGGACAGGATGACCGTCGCGTGGCCGGTCAGCGACGTCCGCGCGACGTCCTTGACGGGACGGTGCTCGGTGCCGGTGAAGTAGCCGGTGAGGGCGAGGATCGCGGCGGCGAGGACGATGCCGATCGCCACCGCCCCGGCCGCGAACAGCTGCGGGCTGAGGTCGGCCTCGGCGCCGGTCCCGAACTCGCTCCACTCGGTCGGCAGGTAGACGAACGCGGCGATCGCGCTGGCGACCAGCCCGAACGCCGCCGACATGTAGAACGCCCGGTTGATCGTCTTCAGGCCGCTCTCGCCCGCACGCGGCTTGGTGAGGTAGACGCCGGCGATGGCCGACAGCGCGCCGATCGCCGGGACGATGAGCGGGAAGACCAGGCCCCGGTCGCCGAACGCCTGCGAGCCCAGGATCAGCGCGGCGACCAGCGTGACGGCGTACGACTCGAACAGGTCGGCCGCCATGCCGGCGCAGTCGCCGACGTTGTCGCCGACGTTGTCGGCGATCGTCGCCGCGTTGCGCGGGTCGTCCTCGGGGATGTTCTGCTCGACCTTGCCGACCAGGTCGGCGCCCACGTCGGCGGCCTTGGTGAAGATGCCGCCGCCGACGCGCATGAACATCGCGAGCAGGGCGGCTCCGAAGCCGAAGCCCTCCAGCACGTTGGGGGCCGCGCTCTGGAAGACGATGACGACGACACTGGCTCCCAGCAGGCCCAGGCCGACGGTGAACATGCCGACGAAGGCACCCGTCCGGAAGCCGATGTTCATCGCGGGGTCGCGGCCCTGCTCGTTGGCCGCGGCGGCGACGCGCAGGTTGGCGCGCACGGCCAGGGACATGCCGAGATAGCCGACCGCACCGGAGAATCCGGCGCCCACGAGGAAGAAGACCGACCGGAAGATCCGGACCATCCACTCCGACTGGAGCCCGCTCGCGTCGTCGGTGGTGTGCGCCGGCAGGGCGAGCAGGACGACGAACGCGATCGCCGCGAAGATCGTCAGGGTCCGGAACTGCCGGGTGAGATAGGCGTTCGCCCCTTCCTGAACGGCCTGCGCGATGCGCTGCATGTTGGGGGTGCCCTCGCCGGCGCGCAGGACCTCCGATCTGAAGAGCGCGGCCATGGCGAGGGAGCCGACAGCGATCAGGGCGACGACCGCCACGAGAGCGAGATCGCCTCCCGTGACCTCGACCTCGCCGACTTCTGCGAGCAACGGCACGACGGACGGATGGGGCATACGACTGCCTCCTGCGGGGGTTCAGGTTCGGCCATGAGGCCAGGTCTGAGAGCGTGCCCGGAGTCTACGCAGACTGTGGCGCAGAACACATGAAGGTTGTGACGCGCGTCACAGTCGCTGTCGGCCGGCCTTCTCGGCGTACATCGCCGCGTCGCCGTCGGCGATGAGCCGGTCGACGATCCCCTCGTCGTGCGGCGGCACGGCGGTCGTGATGCCCACGCTCGCACCCACCTCGGCGATGCCGTCGGCCAGGACGATGGGCTCTCGTACGCCGTCGCGGACCCGCTGGGCGATCTCCTCGGCGATCTCGGGGGAGCAGTCCTCGCACAGGACGACGAACTCGTCGCCGCCGAGGCGCGCCACGAGGTCCGCGGCGCGGACGGCTCCGCGGATCCGGCCGGCGCACTCCTGCAGGACCTGGTCGCCCGCGGCGTGGCCGTAGGTGTCGTTGACGCCCTTGAACCCGTCGAGGTCGACGAAGAGGAGCGTGAGCCGGGTGCTCGCGCGGCGCGACCTGGCGACGGCCTGCTCGACGGTGCGCAGGAACAGGGCGCGGTTCGGCAGGTCGGTCAGGTCGTCGTACAGCGCCATCCGCTCCATGCGGGCGTGCATCCGGGCCCGGGCGAGCGCCTGGCCGATCACGGCCCCCATCATCACGAGGACCTCGAGGTCGGCGGGCGTCCCCCGCCAGGTCTCGGCGACGACGACCTCCAGCACGCCCAGGGTCTCGCCGCCGTGGCCGAGCGGTACGGCGGCGCTCGTGCGGGTCCCGGCCGTCTGCTCGGGCAGCACGGGGATCCCGTCGCGCCAGGCACGGAAGCTGTCCATGCTCGGGGCCTCGTCCGCCCAGGTGGCGTCCCCGTCGACGACGCTGTCGGCGGCCGCGGCGGTCAGGGCGCCGTCCCGGTCCAGCCAGACCCGGGCGACGGCGAGCTCGAGGCCGGCCGCGACCGCGGCGGCGACGCCGTGGGCGAGGACGTCCTCGGTCTCCGCGGTCGCGCAGGCCTCGGTGACCCGCTGCAGGGCGCGCATGCGCCAGCGGGCCCGCTCCGCGGCCTGGCGGGCGAGGAGCAGCTCCCGCTCGTAGGCCTGGCGCTCGGAGGCGTCGATGAGGGTGATCAGCACCTCGGGACGCCCGCCCGCCGGCGGTGGGTCGGGGCTCAGGACCGCCGTGACGATCGCGGGGAGCAGGGACCCGTCCGCACGCACGACGTCGACCGCGACGGCGTCGAGGCGACCGGTGGCGGCGAGGCGCGGGATGTGGTGGGTCAGCCACACCACGCGCGCGCCGGCCCGCAGGTGGTCGGCGAACTGCGTCCCGACCAGCGCGTCGTACCCGCGACCCAGCCAGCCGAGGAGGGTCGCGTTGGCGCGGCTGACGACCCCGTCGGCGCTGGTCGTCAGGTAGCCGCAGGGCGCGTGGTCGTAGAGCAGCGCGTCGCTCACGTCAGCGCGAGGGAGTCGAGGAAGCCGAGAAGCGCCCGAGCGGTCTCGTCCGGACCGCTGACGTGCGGGAAGTGCCCGGTCGCCTCGAGGAGGGACAGCCGGCTGCCGGGGATCGCGGCGTGCAGGAAGCGGCCGACCGCGGCCGGGACCATCGGGTCGTCGGCCGCCTGCACCACGTGGGTCGGCAGGCTCACGCCGGGCAGCTCGTCACGGAAGTCGGAGAGGAAGATCGCGCGCGCGAAGTCGACGGCGATCTGCGCCTGGGTGCGCGCGAAGATGGCGGCCAGCTCCTCGGCGAGCTCCGGGCGCTCCGGGTTGGCCATGGCGACCGGGGCGAGCGAGCGCGACCACTGGAAAAAGTTGGCCTCCATGGCCTCGAGCAGGTCGTCGACCCCCGCCCGGGTGAACCCGCCGACGTAGCCGTCGTCGTCGAGATAGCGCGGCGACGCGCCGACCAGCGACAGCGACGCGAACAGCTCCGGGCGGGCGAGGGCGGCCAGGACGCCGATCATGCCTCCGGCGGAGTGGCCGACGTAGTGGACCGGGCCCAGCGCGAGCTCGTCGAGCAGGTCGGCGACGTCGGCGGCGTACCCGCGCAGCGTCTGGTAGCGGCGCGGGTCGTAGGCCGAGAGGTCCGAGCCGCCGGCGCCGACGTGGTCCATGAGCACGACCGAGCGACTCTCCTCGACCAGCGGCACGAGCCGGCCCCACATCTCCTGGCTCGTCCCGAAGCCGTGGGAGAGGAGGAGCGGGACGGTGCCGCGCACCTCGTGCACGGTGGCGGCATGGCGTCGCGCGAGTGGGCCCGGCGCGGGACCGGTGTCGCTGGCGGTGGCTGTCATCGGTTCTCCTTTGCGAGGAGATTCGGCCGAGGCGGCCGTGAGCTGAGCGGTGCCAGGCTCAGGCGAGCGCGGTCTCCGGCGAGTCGTGGATGACGAACACCTTCGCCAGTCCGGTGATCTTGAAGATCTTCAGGAGCCGGTCGGCGTTGCAGACGAGCTCGAGCGAGCCGTCGTGGGCACGGACCTTCTTCAGGCCGCCGACGAGGACCCCGAGGCCGGTGGAGTCGAGGAACTCGACCGCCTGCATGTCCACGACGATGTCGTAGGTGCCGCCGGCGACCAGCTCGGTGATGGTGTCACGCAGCTTGGGGGCGGTGTAGACGTCGATCTCTCCACCCACGGCAACGACGGTGCGCCCACCGACCTCGCGCGTCGACAGTGTCAGATTCACGACCCTCACCCCGGAGTAGCTCCTACGTAGTGACCCTTATCAAACCATGCCGGACGCACGCTCGTGCAACGACCGGGACATGCCATGGGTACGGGTTCGCCCCGTGTCGGGGGTCGGGGGGACAATCCGAGGGTGACCGCGCAGCCCGATCTCGACGTCGCCCCGGCGGGCCGACGCGACCCCGAGGCGCTGCTCGACCGGCTGGTCGCGCTGCCCTCCCGGGCCCAGCGGCTGACCCATCGCGAGCAGGTCCCGGCGCGGGCGGCGGCCACCGCCGCCTGGCCGGCGTGGGCCGACCCGGAGGTGGTGGCGGCCTACTCCCGGCGCGGGGTCGTGCTCCCCTGGCAGCACCAGGTCGCCGCCGCCGAGGCGGCCCACCGCGGTGAGCACGTCGTCCTCGCCACCGGTACGGCGTCCGGCAAGTCCCTCGCCTACCTGTTGCCCGCGCTCTCCGAGATCCGTGCGGCCCGCGGCCCGCGCGGACAGCGCGGCGCGTCCGTGCTCTATCTCGCCCCCACCAAGGCGCTCGCCCACGACCAGTGCACGGCGATCCGCGATCTCGGACTCGACGTCCGGGTCGCGACCCACGACGGCGACAGCACGCCCGAGGAGCGCGAGTGGACCCGCGACCACGCGGAGTACGTCCTCTCCAACCCCGACATGCTCCACCGCTCCCTGCTCCCGAGCCACGAGCGCTGGACCTCCTTCCTCCGCTCGCTGCGCTACGTCGTGATCGACGAGTGCCACCACTATCGCGGGGTCTTCGGCGCCCACGTCGCGCAGATCGTGCGCCGGCTGCGGCGCATCTGCGCGTTCCACGGCGCGTCTCCGGTGTTCGTCCTCGCGTCGGCCACGGTCGCCGACCCCGACGTCACCGCCCGCCGGATGACCGGCCTCGAGGTGAGCGCCGTGACCGAGGACGGCTCACCGCGCGGAGCGCTCGCCCTCGGGCTGTGGGAGCCGCCGCTGACGTCGTACCAGGGCGAGCACGGTGCGCCTGTGCGCCGCCCGGCCACCGCCGAGACCGCCGACCTGCTCGCCGACCTGGTGGTCGAGGACGTGCGCACCCTGGCGTTCGTGCGGTCGCGACACGGCGTCGAGACCGTGGCCCGCCGCGCCGGCGAGCTGGTCGCCGAGGTGGATCCCTCGCTCGCCGGCCGGATCGACTCCTACCGCGGCGGCTACCTCCCCGAGGAGCGGCGCGCCCTCGAGCAGGATCTGCGCAGCGGACGTCTGCTCGGCATGGCCGCCACCAACGCTCTCGAGCTCGGGATCGACATCAGCGGTCTCGACGCCGTCGTGGTGACCGGCTACCCCGGCACCCGGGCGGCTTTCTGGCAGCAGGTCGGCCGCGCCGGCCGCGACGGCGGGGGCGCCCTCGGCCTGTTCGTCGCCCGCGACGACCCGCTCGACACCTATCTCGTCCACCATCCCGAGGCGCTGCTCGGCCGCCCGGTCGAGGGCACGGTCTTCGACACCGACAACCCCTACGTGCTGGGGCCGCACCTGTGCGCCGCGGCGCAGGAGATCCCGGTGACGGTCGCGGACGCCGAGCTCTTCGGCCCCCGCATGCGCGAGGTGCTCGGCTCCCTGGTCGAGCGCGGGCTGCTGCGCCGGCGGGCCGCCGGGTGGTACTGGACCGACCGCGCCCGTGCCGCCGACCTCGCCGACATCCGCTCGGCCGGCGGCGCCCAGGTCCAGCTGGTGGAGTCCGGGACCGGCCGGGTGGTCGGCACCGTCGACGGTGGACGGGCGCACAGCACCGCCCACGAGGGAGCCGTCTACCTCCACCGCGGCGAGACCTGGCTGGTCGACTCGCTCGACCTCGACGAGCACGTCGCGACCCTGCACCGCGCCGAGGTCGACCACACCACGACCGCACGCGACGTGACCGACATCGAGATCGTCGACGAGCGCGAGCACGTCGCATGGGGACCGTGCCGGGTCTCCTTCGGCACCGTCGAGGTCACCAGCCGGGTGACGTCCTACCTCCGGCGCCGCACCCGCACCGGCGAGGTGATCGACGAGACCCCGCTCGACCTGCCCGCGCGCACGCTGTCGACCGCCGCCGTGTGGTGGACCGTGCCCGATGCGGTCCTCGGCGACCTCCGCACGTCGGCGGGCCTGGCGCCTGCGGACCTGCCCGGCGCCGCCCACGCCGCCGAGCACTGCTCCATCGGCCTCCTTCCTCTCTTCGCGACCTGCGATCGCTGGGACATCGGCGGCGTCTCGACCGCCCGCCATCCCGACACCGGCGTGCTCACCGTCTTCGTCCACGACGGCCACCCCGGGGGTGCCGGGTTCGCCGAGCGCGGCTACCGCACCGCCGCCGCCTGGCTGCGCGCCACCCGGGCCACGATCGCGGCCTGCGAGTGCGCGACCGGCTGCCCGTCCTGCATCCAGTCCCCCAAGTGCGGCAACGGCAACGACCCGCTCGACAAGGCCGGCGCCGTCGCCCTGCTCGACGCGCTGCTGCGCGAGGCACCCGGCGAGCGGGGTGGCGCGCGGTAGCCTGCCGCCATGCTGCTGCTCGGACTGGTCGTCCTGGTCGTCGGTGTGATCGGGCTGGTGCTGAGCTTCTTCGGCGCCAGCATCGACTACAAGCACCGGTCCGCCGAGATCATGAACATGGACGTCGCGCCCGGGACGCTGGTGCTGTGGGGTGCGGTCTCCACTCTCCTCGTCGTCGGCGGACTGTGGATGATGAAGGCCGGGGCCAAGCAGGGCTGGAAGCGCCGCAAGGAGCAGAAGCGGCTCACCGAGCTCTCGGACAAGCTCGACCAGGTCGAGCTCGAACGCCGCCGGGGCGAGCTCTCCGACGACGGGAGCTGACCTCCCGAGGAGGCTACGGCGGCCGGCTGCTCCTGGCCGGTCCGGCTCGGGCCCGCGCGCCGAGGTCCTCATCCTGACCGAGCCAACGCGGCCCGGCGACGCTGACCTCGACGAGGACGTCGCTCCCCTCGACCTGGCAGGTGGTCAGCGCGGCACCGTTGTCGCGGGCGACCTCCGCGGCGGCCGTACAGGCGTCGCCGGCCCGGCCGAGCGTGGTCGCCGCCGCGAGGGCCGCGAGGTCGGCGGCCGCCTGGGCTCGGCGGTGGGCCACGACGATCGCCCCGACCACTCCCGTGGCGGCGCCGACGAGGAGGAGGACGCCGGCCATCGCGACGGTCAGGACGGTGGCCGCTCCCCGCTGTGCCTGGCCGGGCAGCCGCGTCACCTGTCTCCCGGTCGCCGATCTCCCGGTCGCCGATCTCCCGGTCACGGGCCGCCTCCTTCCTCCTCGGCGATCGCCACCGCCTCGGCCTGCAGGGTCGCGCCCGGGATCGAGCCGAACAGGCCACCGGGGCCCCGGACGCGACCGCGCGCCCGGACCACGACCCGCTCGCCCGAGCGGGCCACGGTGAGCCGGACGCCGTCGGGGGCGACCCGCTCGCCCAGGGCCAGGGCCTCGCCGGCGTCGTCGCCCCGCGCGAGGGCTCGGGCCGCCTCCCGCGCCGCGTCGACGGTGCGGACCTGGGCGACGCCGACCGCCAGCAGCCACACCAGGCCGGTGGTCAGCGCGAGGAGCACCGGAAGCGCCAGCGCGAGCTCGGCGGTCACCGCGCCTCGGTCCCCGGCGCGCTCGCGGCGGCGCTGCCCCCCGCGGGCCCGACGTCGCTCACCCCATGCCGAGCAGGCCGAGCACATGGTCGAACAGGGTCTTGATCAGCTTGTCGCCGAAGCCTCCGCTGAGCAGCTTGTAGAGCAGGCCGGCGAAGCCCGCGCCGGCCGCGGTCGCGACGGCGTACTCCGCGGTGGTGACGCCCCGCTCCGAGGGACGGGAGGTGCGCAATCTCAAGGTTCTCTCCGTTCGTCTGCAGCCACCGGGTGCGGCTGTCGGGTCCAGAGTGCGGGTCCCGGCCGACGCCGGCGCCTCGGCCGGTCCGGGCCTGTGGAGGACGCCCGGTCGGTGTTGGGCCTGGGGACGGCCGACGGCTCCGGACGACACGGATGTGCCTCCTGATTCACCCGCTCCGCACGATGCCGCCCGCCAGCGAGACCGCCAGCGGGACGATGCCGAGCAGCAGGAACGACGGCAGCAGGCAGACGCCCAGGGGTACGGCGGCCCGGACTCCCACGGCGCGTGCACGGTCCTCCACCTCGGCCCGGGCACGCGCGGCGAGCTCCGCGGCCAGCCCTTCGACCGCGGCCACCACCGGCGCCCCCGTCCGTTGCGCGCGGGCGAGGGCGCGCCCGAGCGGCCCGAGCTCGGGATCGTCGGCCAGGCGGGCCCAGATGACAGCGCCGTCCCCGCCGAGCCGGAGCCGCGCGGCGGTAGCCGCGAGACGATCCGACGCGGCCCCCGGCAGGGCGCGGCACACCAGCTCGATCGCGTCGGCCGGCGCCTGGCCCGAGCGCAGGGCCGCAGCCAGCAGGGTGACGACATGGGGGAGGTCGCGGCGTACCTCCTCGCGCCGCTCCCGGGCCGCTCTCGGCTCCAGACGCCCGGCGGTCGCGGCGACCAGGAGACCGACCCCCAGCCCGGCCGGCAGGGCGAGCGGACCGCCGAGCAGGGCCCCGGCGCCGCAGCCGGCGAGCAGTCCCCAGACGAGCCGGCCCCGCCGCAGGATGCCGTCGCGCTCGACCCGGTCAGCCGGGTCGGACGCCGGGGACGCGCCGGCACCGCCGCCGACACCGCCGCCAACACCGCGGCCGCCGTCGAGGGCGGGACGCGCTGCCGGGCCGAGGAGCACCCCCGCGGCGACGAGCAGGCCGACCACGACCACCCACTCATCCATGACGCTCGACGTCCCTGGCGAGCGCCTCGATCCAGACGATGCCGGCATAGCCGGCCGCCAGCCCGCCGACGAGACAGGTCAGCCCGGCCGGATGGCCGAGCAGGAAGCGCACCGGGTTCGCGCCCGCGCCGGATCCCATCAGCAGGGCCAGGAGCGGCAGGGCCGCGAGGAGGCGGGCGGTCGCCCGGGCCGAGGCCAGCTCGCCGCCCACGATCCGCCGCGTGCGCTCCGCCGCCCGCAGGTCGGTGGCCACCCGACCGAGGGTGTCGGCCAGACCGTGCCCGGTCCGGTGCGCCACCTGCCACGCCGCCGCGACCACGCGCAACGCCTCCCCGCCCGGCGTCGCGGCGAGGGATCGCAGCGCCGACTCCACGTCGCCCCCGCTCTGCGCCGCGCGCGCGGCGGGAGCGACCAGCGGCCACTCCGAGGCAGCCCGGTCGAGGGCGCCCGCCGGGGTCTGGCCCGCCGCGAGCTCGGCGCGCAGGGCGTCGCACAGGTCGACCACGCGGCGGCGTACCTCCGCGGCGTCGCGGTCGCGCCGATGCGCGGCCAGGCCCCGGACCACGGCGCTGACGAGGCCGACGCCGAGGAGCGGGAGCACCAGGCCCTGGGCCGAACCGCCGGCCATGAGGGCGATCGCGGCGGAGACCGCCACCACGGCCAGGAGGCGCGTGCGGCCGCCGCCCGGGACGGGTACGACCTCCCCCGCGAGACGCGGCCCAGCGGGCATCGCCAGCGCCAGAGCAGCGGCGACCGCGGCGAGGACGGTCATCAGCGCGGGCACGCTCATCGCCTGCCCTCGAGCAGGTCGAGGAGCCGCCGCGATCCCGGGCCCGTGACCGGCGTACCGTCGCTGTCGAACGCGACCGCCACCTCGGTCCGGGCCAGGCCGTCGGGCCCCCGGACCACGACCGCCACCTCACCCAGGCGCCGGCGTCCCGAGCCGCGGTCGCGGCGTACGTGCAGCACGGCGTCGAGCCCGGCGACCAGCTGACTGTGCGCCGCCTCGCGGGCCAGGCCCGCGCCGAGGGCGAGCGCCTCCACGCGAGCGGGTACGTCGGCCGCCGAGTTGGCGTGGAGCGTCCCGCAGCCACCCTCGTGGCCGGTGTTCATCGCGGCGAGCAGGTCGACCACCGCGGCATCGCGGACCTCGCCGACGACCACGCGGTCCGGACGCATCCGCAGCGCCTGGCGCACGAGATCGCGCAGCACGACGGCACCGGCCCCCTCCAGGTTGGCCGGGCGGGCCTCGAGACCGACGACCTGCGGGTGATCAGGACGCAGCTCGGCGGCGTCCTCGACCACCACGATCCGCTCGGCAGGGTCCACCGCCCCGAGCAGAGCGGAGAGCAGGGTCGTCTTGCCCCCACCGGTGCCGCCGGTCACGAGGAAGGCCAGCCGGGCGTCGACCACCCGCCGCACCAGCTCCAGGCCGGCATCGGTCAGCGCTCCGGCCGCATGGAGCTCGGCCAGGCTGAAGCCTCCCCGCCTCGGCACCCGCAGGGAGATCGCGGTCCCCGGTTGCGCGAGGGGCGCGAGCAGCGCGTGGCAACGGGTGCCGTCGGGCAGGCGCACGTCCGCCCACGGCGCGGCGTCGTCGAGACGGCGTCCTCCGCTCGCCACCAGGCGCTGGGCCAGGCGGCGGCAGGACTCCTCCGATGCCATCACCACGTCGGTCTCCTCGACCCCGTCACCGCGGTCGATCCGCACCGGTCCCGGCCCGTTGACCAGGACGTCGGTGACACCGGGAAGTCCGAGCAACGGATCGAGCGGGCCCGCGCCGATCACGTCGCGGCGCAGCGCCTCGTAGACGGCCAGCACGGTCGCGTCCCCGACGGGCCGGCCGGCCGCACGCAGGGCGTCGGACACCCGGTGCGGGCTGAGGTCGCCAGCCGTCCTCGAGAGCATCGCCCGGACGTCCTCGACCAGCGCGGAGACATCGGCGTCCGCAGCCGCGGGACCCGCCTGGTACGGCGTGCTCACGCCGCCACCTCGACGACGGGCTCGGCGAGCACCCGCGACGCCGCGCGCGCCAGCGGCCCGCGAAGCGAGCGGAGCGGGCCGAAGCCGAGGTCGACCGCCTCGGCGAGACCCCGCTGGTCGCGCATCTGCACGCGGACCGGCAGGCCGACCGCGCGGGTGACATCGCCCGCGGCGAACGCCTCACCGCGCAGCACCACGCCGGGAGCCGCATGGTCGGCGAACCGGGCACGCATCCGGGCCGCGCCCGCCACGCCGACGACGCTGCCCAGTGTCACGACGAGCAGCTCGTCGCAGCGCGCGGCGATCTCGTCGACCAGCGGATCCGGCGAGCGCGGGAGGTCCACGACGACCACCCGATGACCGCGGCGCGCTGCCGAGAGGGCCTCCCGCACGGCGAACGCCTGGAGGCTCTGGGCCCGGCCGTCGACGTACCACGACAGTACGCCCAGCCGCCCCCGTCGCGGCAGGGCCTCGCGCAGTGAGCGAGCGGAGAGCCGGCCCGTGGTCTGGCACAGCGCGTCCCACCGGAAGCCCTCGCACCGCTCGAGTCCGAGCATCCGGTCGAGACCGGGACCCTGGGGATCGCAGTCGATGACGACGGCATCGCCGGACCGCGCGGCCCATTGGCCCAGGGCGCAGGCGAAGGTCGTCGCCCCAGCGCCGCCGGTGCCGCCGATCACGCCGATCACCCGAGCCCGATCGGGCTGATGCTCGGTCAGGTCGGCCAGCAGCTCGACCAGCCAGCCGGACGAGCCCGGCAGCTCGACGACGCTCTCGGCGCCGAGCTCGAGGGTCGTCCGGAACAGCTGGTCGGGCGGGCGCGGCCCGCTCACGACGAAGACGCGCGGGCGTCGCTCGGGCGCCGCCCGGGCCATCGCGGCCGCGAGGTCTGCCCCGACGAGGACGACCGGAGCACGGCTCCACGTGACCAGCGCGGTCAGCGGGTCGCGGGCGATCGTCGGCGCCACGTCGGCCGCGGCGGCGAGCGGCAGCAGCTCGGCCAGCAGGTCGTCATCGGCAGTCACCACCAGGGCGGGCACGTCCGCGGGCCGGGCGTGCGGGGAACGGAAGGTTCGGTTGCGTGTCATGACGAGGTTCTCGCCGTCCCCCGACACGACCATGCCGGCCGCCGTGGCCGCTGTGGACGATGCTGTCCGCAGGACCCGCTGTGGACGATCAGCGGCTCCGGGCGCGACGGTTGGGACGCGAGAGGCGCGCGCGCCTCCCTAAGATGACCCCATGGCCTCCGCGGGCACGCCGCCCACCGCCGCGTTCTTCGACCTCGACAAGACGATCATCGCCAAGTCGAGCGTGCTGGCCTTCAGCAAGCCCTTCCAGGCCGGCGGCCTCATCTCGCGACGCGCCGTGCTCCGCTCGGCGTACGCCCAGTTCGTCTTCATGGTCGGCGGCGCGGACCACGACCAGGTCGAGAAGATGCGCCAGTTCATGTCACAGCTGACCGCGGGCTGGGATGTCGCAACCGTGCGCGAGATCGTCGCCGACACCCTCCACAACATCGTCGACCCGCTCGTGTACGACGAGGCGGTCCGCCTCATCGACGAGCACCACGCCGCGGGCCGCGACGTGGTCATCGTGTCCACCTCCGGCAGCGAGGTCGTCGAGCCGATCGGAGCGCTCCTCGGCGCCGACCGGGTGATCGCGACCCGGCTCAAGGTCGAGGAGGGCCGCTACACCGGCGACATCGAGTACTACGCCTACGCGGAGGAGAAGGCGAACGCGATCCGCGACCTCGCCGCCAGCGCCGGCTACGACCTCGCCCGCTCCTACGGCTACTCGGACTCGGTGACCGACGTCCCCATGCTCGAGGCGGTCGGGCACCCGCACGCGGTCAACCCCGACAAGGAGCTGCGCAAGATCGCGGCCTCCCGGGGCTGGCCCGTGCTCGTGTTCACCCGGCCCGTCGCCCTGCAGTCGCGGCTGCACCTGCCGCCGCCGAAGCCGACGCTCGCGGCCCTCGCCGTCGGCGGCGTCGTCGCCGTCGGCGCTGCGGTCTGGGTCGGAGCCCGGCGCCGGGCCCTCAACACCTGACCTGCTGTCGGCGCCGCGGCCGCCCTCGACCGGGCGATTCCGGGCTGAGCCCCCAACCGGCCAGCGTTCCCCGCTGCGGTCGAAAAGACAACCCTTGATCGTCACCCGCCAGCGGCGTACAAAGGACACCAAGAACTCAAGAGCAACACGTGATCCCGGTACCCACGCGGCGATCTACCCTTCTGAATTGGGCGCTTGCATTCGGAATACTTCCGGAGCAGTTGTTGATGGTGCACGCCTGGTAGCCAATGGTCACGTGTCAGCGGTGGCACCCGAGACACTCGATGGCTCGGGTGCCACCTGCATTTCTGGCCGAGCGTGTCGCCGATCGAGGGCGGCGGACGGTCGCTCGCTTCGCTCGGACCGCCCTTGCCCTCGATGCGCTGCGCGCGGGGCGCCACGCTGCCGGCCACGCCGTTCGCCTACGTACGACCTACCTCCGCCCGGCGGCACCCCTTGGTCCTGGGCCGAGCGTGTCGCCGATCGGCGGCTGCGGGCGGGGCGCCACGCTGCCGGCCACGCCGTTCGCCTACGTACGACCTACCTCCGCCCGGCGGCACCCCTTGGTCCTGGGCCGAGCGAGTGGACTACTCGGCGTCGCGGACCAGCGGGCTCGCGTCGGCCGCCGCCGACCACGCCTCGACGGCGTAGAGCAGCCAGGAGTGCATGCCGGCCTGGCCTCCGCTCGCCCAGCCGCGCAGGTTGGACTCGTAGGCGGGTCGCAGCGCCAGGTGCGCCGCCTCGGGTACGACGAGCGACTTCTCGTCGACGCCGCGCGCTGCCGCGATGAGCCGCTCGGCGGCCCGGGCCACGATGCCGTTGTGGGAGCCGAAGGGCGTGGCGGTGACGAGCTCGGCGTGGACCACGGCCGCCACGGCGAGCGCGGGGGCCTCGGTGGGAGCGGTGATCAGCTGCGCGATCCCCCGCAGCCGCGCCGCGGACTCGCCGTCGCGGGGGCGTCCGAGCAGCTCGTCGGGGAGCGCCCCGCGGGCGGCGAGGGTGTGCATCCGCGCGAGTGCCTGCAGCGGCTGGCGGCGCAGCACCGGGATGAGCGAGAGGAGCTCGGTGGCGAGCCGGACGGCGTCGGCGGCGATCTCGTCGCCCGTCCCGGCGCGGACCTCGGCCAGTGACGACCCGGATCCCTCGAGCACCGCGCTGGCGTGCGCGCCGCGCAGGAGCGACTCGGCGGTCAGCTCGGGACTGGTGCGGCGCAGGCCGCGGTCGCGGAGCACCACGTCGATGCCGTCGCGCGCGCCGGCGAAGCCGGACGGGACGCCCTCGAGCGAGGTCAGCCAGGCGTGCGGGTCGGAGGTCACCCGGCAACGTTATCGGCGCCCTCGCGTGCCTCCGCGATCCGGAGCCATCACGGTCGTACGCTCGGCGCGATGGCTACCGACTCCGCTCCCGACGCACCCGGCCTCTGCTTCGGCGCCGTGGCCGAGGCCTACGACCGCGGGCGCCCCGGCTACCCGCGCGAGGCCGTCGCGTGGCTGACCGGCGAGCAGCCGCTCGCCGTCCTGGAGCTGGGCGCCGGAACCGGCCGGCTCACCGAGCACCTGGTGGCGCTCGGCCACGACGTCCACGCGACCGACCCGGACCCGCGGATGCTCGACCGGCTCGGGACCCGGCTCCCGGAGCTGCGCGTCTCGCAGACCGCGGCCGAGGAGATCCCGGCGGCGGACGCGACGTACGACCTCGTCGTCGCGGCCGACGCCGACCTCTGGTTCGACCACGACCGCGCGCTGCCGGAGATCGCCCGCGTGCTCAAGCGCGGCGGCACGTTCGGCGTCGTGCGCAACGTCCGCGACGAGCGCATCCCGTGGGTGCGCCGCCTCGGCAACCTGATCGGCCACCATGCGACCGGCGGGGGCGTCGGCGAGGCGATCGATTCGTCGCCGTACTTCGGCCCGGCCGAGGAGATGTCCTTCAAGCACTGGCAGGTCATCGACCGCTCGTCGGTCCAGGACCTCGCCCGCTCGCTGCCCGGCGTCGCCGGCCTCGACCGGACCGGCCAGGAGTCGAAGGTCCGCGAGGTGCTGGCGTTCTACGACGACTTCGGGCGCGGGATGGACGGCATGCAGCTGCCCTGGGTGAGCGAGTGCTTCCGCGCGGTCGTCGGCATCCAGCCCAAGACCATCCGCCAGGACCAGCTGCCCGTCGGTACGCCGGCCGGCGAGCCCGCCGCGGAGGCGGACGCCGAGCCCGGCGCGGTCGGAGCGGTCGGCGAGGACACCGTGCCCGTCGCACTCGCGCCCGCCGTCGAGCCGCCCGCCGACGACGACTCGGGCATGCTGCTCATCGACTTCCGCTGAGCTCGGCGGACCAGGACCGGCACCTCAGAGGGCCTGCACTGGCACCTCGGGGGTCCAGGGTTGGCACCTCGGGGGTCCAGGATTGGCACCTCGCGGGGGCTGGGGTGGCACTTCGTCGGGGAGGATGGTCGGGTGGGCAGCGGACGGCTGTGGCGACGGGACCACCTGGGCAGCGATGCGGACCGGGCGGCGTTCCGGGCCCTGCACCAGGCCTCGCTCGCCTCGCCCGCGCTGCGTGAGGGCCTGACGACGGCCAGTGCGGAGCGGGCGATCCGGCACCTGCGGGCGCTGCTCGGCACGCCCGCGCTGGCGATCACCGACACCGAGTCGGTGCTGGCGTGGGACGGCACGGGAAGCCACCATCTCGACCAGGCGGCCGTCGTGGGGCTGCTGGCGATCGAGAAGGGCAGCACCCGCACGGTCGACCGCGGCCAGCTCGGCTGCACCGTCGGCGGCTGCCCGGTCCGCACGGGCGTGGTGAGCCCGCTGGTGGTCGAGGGGCGCGTGCTGGGGACCGTGCAGGCGTTCGCCCCGTCCTCCACCGCCGGCCTCGTGCGCGCGACCGAGGAGGTCGCCGAGTGGGTCTCCGGCCAGCTCGAGCTCGCCGAGCTGGACGCCCACCGCAACCGGCTGATCGAGGCCGAGGTCCGCGCGCTGCGGGCCCAGATCAGCCCGCACTTCGTCTACAACTCGCTCAACGCCATCGCCAGCTTCGTGCGCACCGACCCCGACCGGGCGCGCGACCTGCTGCTGGAGTTCGCCGACTTCACGCGCTACTCCTTCCGCCGCCACGGCGAGTACACGACCCTGGCCGAGGAGCTGCGCTCGATCGAGCGCTACCTCCTCCTCGAGCAGGCGCGCTTCGGCGACCGGCTCCAGGTCACCCTCAACATCGCGCCGGAGGTGCTGCCGGTCGTCGTACCGTTCCTGTGCATCCAGCCCCTCGTCGAGAACGCCGTCCGGCACGGGCTCGAGGGCGTCGAGCAGGCCGGCCACCTCACGATCGTCGCCCA
This sequence comes from Nocardioides albidus, assembly GCF_006335005.1. GTDB lineage: Bacteria > Actinomycetota > Actinomycetes > Propionibacteriales > Nocardioidaceae > Nocardioides > Nocardioides albidus. The sequence continues at coordinate 489,998 of NZ_VDMP01000025.1, read as the reverse complement.
CGACCGTGGCCACGAGGCGGTGCTGGAGGTCGAGGACAACGGCGTCGGCGAGGACCCCGAGAAGGTACGACGCGCCCTCGCCGGCGACGCCGAGCTCGACTCGGTCGGCCTGGGCAACGTGGACGCGCGGCTGCGCGCGACCTTCGGCGACGACTACGGTCTGGTCGTGGAGACCGCACCGGGGGCCGGGACCAAGGTGATCGTGCGGGTGCCGAAGTTCGCGCCGGGGGTCAGCGCGTGAGCGGCCTGCGCGTGCTCGTCGTCGACGACGAGCGCCCCGCGCTCGACGAGCTGAGCTACCTGCTCGACGCCGACGAGCGCGTGGGCGAGGTGATCGCCTGCCAGTCCGCGACCGACGGCCTGCGGATCCTGCGCGAGCGCGAGGTCGACTGCGTCTTCCTCGACATCCAGATGCCCGGCCTCACGGGTCTGGAGCTGGCCGAGGTGCTGGGCCGGTTCCGCCGACCGCCGCCGGTCGTGTTCGTGACCGCGCACGAGCAGCACGCGGTCGACGCCTTCGACCTGCACGCCGTCGACTACGTCCTCAAGCCGGTGCGCCCCGAGCGGCTCGCCGAGGCGGTACGACGCGTCCTCGGCGCCGGCGCCCCCCAGCGCGACGAGCCCGACAGCCAGATCGCCGTGGAGCGCGGCGGCGTCACCCGCTTCGTCGACCGCGGGGACATCACCCACGTGGAGGCGCAGGGTGACTACGCGCGCCTGCACACCGCCTCCGGGGAGGCCTATCTGGTGCGGGTGCCGCTGACGACCCTGGAGGAGGAGTGGGCCGAGGCCGGGTTCCACCGGATCCACCGCTCCCTGCTGGTCGCGCTGGCCCATGTCACCGAGGTCCGCAGCGACGCCGGCCGCACCTCGGTCGTGGTCGGCGGAGCGACCGGGGACACCGAGCCGTCGACCGAGCTGCCCGTCAGCCGCCGGCACACCCGCGCGCTGCGCGACGTCCTCGTCCGCCGGGCCCGCGCAGGCTCGTGAGATGAACGAGCGGGTGCGGGTCACCGGTCCGCCGCGGCACACCCCGGCGGGCCGGGCGGCGAGCCGGCTCGGTGACGTGCACGAGCAGACCGCGCTGGGCGACGTCTACCTCCGCTCCCTCCTGCGGGCGCAGATCGGCCTGGCCGCACGGCTGCTCGCTCTCCTCGCCGTCACGCTCGGCGTACTCCCCCTCGCCTTCCACCTGGCACCCTCCCTCGCCGACATCCGGCTGCTGGGGATCCCGCTTCCGTGGCTGCTCCTCGGCGTGCTGGTGCATCCGTTCCTGCTGCTGCTCGCCTGGCGCTACCTCCGCAGCGCGGAGCGCAACGAGCGGGTGTTCGCCGACCTGGTCGCAGACCCGCCCGACGAGGACGCCACCTGATGGAGCGTGCGGACGTCCCGGGCCTGGTCGCGGTCGTGCTGGTCACGCTCGCGACCCTGGCGATCGGCACGTGGGGACTGCGGTTCTCCCGCACCACCAGCGACTTCTTCGTCGCCTCCCGCAGCGTGCGGCCCGCGCTGAACGCCTCGGCGATCGGCGGGGAATACCTCTCCGCCGCGTCCTTCCTCGGCATCGCCGGTCTGCTGCTCGTCGGCGGGGCCGACATGCTGTGGTACCCGGTCGGGTGGACGGCCGGCTATGTCGTCCTGCTCGTCCTGGTCGCCGCGCCGCTGCGCCGCTCCGGCGCCTACACGCTGCCCGACTTCGCCGAGGCGCGGCTGGGCTCGCGCACCGCCCGCGCCGCCTGCTCGCTGCTGGTCGTCGGCATCGGCTGGCTCTACATGATCCCGCAGTTCGAGGGAGCCGGCATCACCCTGCGCTCGGCGATCGGCGCCCCCGAGTGGGCCGGATCCCTCGTCGTGGCGGCGATCGTGCTCGCCAACGTGACCTCCGGCGGCATGCGCTCGGTGACCTTCGTCCAGGCGTTCCAGTACTGGCTCAAGCTGACCGCCCTGCTCGTCCCCGCCGCCGTCCTCGTCGCGGTCTGGTGGGGCGACGGTCGTCCGGGCGGCCCCGCCCGGGACGACGGCTGGTCGCTGCCCGTCGCCGGCGACGGCGGCGTCGGCCTCTACACGACCTACTCCCTCATCGCCGCGCTCTTCCTCGGCACCATGGGCCTGCCGCACGTGGTCGTGCGGTTCTACACCAACCCCGACGGCAGCGCCGCACGCCGGACGACAGTCACCGTGCTCGCCCTGCTGGGGCTCTTCTACCTCTGGCCGCCGGTCTACGCCGCCCTCGGCCGCGTGTACGGCGACCGGCTGGTCGCCGAGGGGCGCTCCGACGTGCTGGTCCTCGAGCTGCCACGCGCGATGCTGGACGGCGTCGGTGGCGACCTCCTCACCGGGCTCGTCACGGCCGGCGCGTTCGCGGCCTTCCTGTCGACGTCCTCGGGCCTCGCGATCGCGGTCTCCGGCGTGCTCACCCAGGACCTGACCAGCCGACTCGTGAGCGAGCACCGGGGCGTGACGGCGTTCCGGCTGGCGGCGATGGTCGCGGTCGTCGTACCCGTGATCGCCGCCCTGCTGGTGCGCAACGTGGGGGTGGCGCAGTCGGTCGGGCTCGCGTTCGCCGTGGCCGCCTCGACGTTCTGCCCGCTGCTCGTGCTCGGGATCTGGTGGCGGCGGCTGACCGACGTCGGCGCCCTCGCCGGCCTGGCCGCCGGCGGGCTGGGCGCCGGCGGAGCGGCGATCGCCACCCTCGCCGGCTACTCCCCCGGCGGCTGGGCGGGCGCGCTCCTCACCCAGCCCGCCGCCTGGAGCGCCCCCGTCGCGGCGCTGGTGATGGTCGGGGTGTCGGTGGCGACGGCCGACCGGGAGCCCGCCCACGCCCGGCGCTTCCTGGTCCGGTTGCACACGCCGGAGTCGCTCGGGAGGTAGCGGCCGCGGTTCTCCACAGGCGATGCGTGGCCGGTGGCAGCAGACCGGGTCGCGTGGCACGGTCGGGCGGTGTCCGCACGCGTCGATCTTCGTCACCCGCAGCTGCAGTCGCTGCTCCGCACCCAGTGCGGCGTGGTCTCCCGCCGGCAGCTGCGCGAGGCAGGAGCGAGCGACGGCGACATCCTCCGGATGAGGCGCCGCAAGGAGATCCGAGCGGCGCATCCTGGCGTGTACGTCGACCACACCGGTCCGCTGACCTATGAGCAGCGTGAGTGGGTCGCCGTCCTGGCGGCCTGGCCCGCTGCACTGTCCGGCGAATCGGCCATCCCGGGCCGTCGTCCGGCGGTGATCGAGGTGGCGATCCAGCACGGACGCAAGCTCGACGTCCCGGACGGCGTGCGGATTCGTCGTACCTCCGGGCTCACCGAGCGCGTGCGCCGCAACAGCCGACCACCCCGGATCCGGCTCGAGGAGGCGCTGATCGACCTGATGTCGGCACAGGTGGCGACCGGAGACGTGGCGGCCGCGTTCGCCGAGCTGACCCGCGCCTGCTTCCGACGGCCCGGCCTTCCCGAGGCGGTGCTCCGAGCCCTGGCTCAGCGCTCCCGCGTCGCCGGCCGGCCGATCATCGAGGGCCTCGTGACCGACCTGCGCGACGGCGCCTGCTCCGTGCTGGAGCGCGGCTACCTCCACCGGGTCGAGCGCGCCCACGGGCTGCCTCGCGGATCGCGACAGGTCGTGAGCGAGGCGACCGGCCGACGCACGGTGATCGACGTGCGGTACGACGAGCTCGGGGTGATCGTCGAGCTGCAGGGTCGCGCCGTCCACGACACCGCGGAGGCCTACGACGCCGACGCCGAGCGCGACCTGGCGGAGGCGGCGGCCGGTGCCGCCGAGACCCTGCGGATCACCTACGGACAGGTGTTCCGAACGCCGTGCCGCACGGCCACGCGCATCGCGCAGGTGCTGCGCCGGCACGGCTGGACGGGTGCACCGCGGTCCTGTCCGGACTGTCCTCCGGCGGCCAGCGCGGCCGCCTGACTCCCTGCTGTGTCATCTGCAGACGCGGGGCGTGTGCAGACGACACAGTTGCGTCAGGCCGAGGCGCGCAGCGCCGCCGGGGCGAGGGCGAGCGCCCGCTCCGCGACCAGGCCGGCCACGCGGGGGTGCGGGCCGACGACGCCCGCGACCACGGCTGCGCCGGCGGCGAGGGCGTCGTGGCGGGCCTTGCGGTGGAAGTGGCCGGTGGCGAGGAGGTACGGCGACACGGCGTCGCCGGGTCGCACGACGTCCTCGGGACGGGTGCCCCTCCCCGACAACGTCGCGAGGCGGACCGGCGCGCCCCACGCCTGGGCGAGGAGGTGGGTGGCCCGGTCGAGGTCCGCGGTGGCGGCCGGGTCCGTGGACCCGGCGGCGACCATGACGACCGGCTGCCCGGGTGTCGCACCGGCCTCCAGCAGGCGCTCGACCTGCGCGGCGGCGAGGAGTCGGTCGGGGCCGAGGGAGCGGCCGAGCAGCACGTGCTCAAGGTCGGTGAGCGCGGCGGGCAGGTCCTGGCGCAGGTGGTAGCCGGTCGAGAGCAGCAGCGGCACCGCGATCACGGGCCCGCGGACCTCCCGCACCGCCTCGGCGAAGAGCGGCGCGCAGAGCTCGACGTACGACGTCGTCGCCTCCCAACCGAGTCGACTCGCGGCCGCCGACGTCAGCGCGCGGGCCACCTCGTTGCCCGCCGCGGTGCGGGTGCCGTGGGCGACGGTGAGGAGGTGGGGGCGTCGCGTCATGGGGTCACCGCCAGGCGGTAGCCGCGCTTGACAACGGTCTGGATGCAGCGGGTGCCGAGGGCCGAGCGCAGCCGGGCGACCGCCATCTCGACCGCGTGCTCCGAGCCGGCGGTGCCGGACGGCAGCGAGGTGAGCAGGTCGCGGCGGGAGACGACGGTGCCGGGGTTGACGAGCAGGGCCTGGAGGACGGCGTACGGCGCGGGCGAGAGCTTCACCTCGACGCCGTCGAGGAGCACCGAGCGATCGGCCAGGTCGCCGTGCAGCAGCAGGGTGTGGCCGGCGACCTCGAGACTGGTGCCGCTCGCACGGGAGGGGAGCTCGACCTCGAGCTGCTTGACCATCGCGGCCAGGCGGGAGCGCTCGGGGTAGATCGACGGGACACCCCACATCTCGAACGCGGCGGCGGTGACCGGTCCGACGCAGGCGGCGACCACGTCGGCCTGGAAGGCGCCGACCACCTCGTCGCGGTGGCCGGTGGAGGTCGCGGCCTCCATCATCGCGGCGATCGCCGGCGCGGCGGTGAAGGTGACGGCATCCACCCGTCGCGCGGCGATGTCCTCGATCAGGCCGAACATCGGCTCGGGGTCGGCCGCGCCCTCGACGCGGTAGACGGCGACGGTGGTGACCTCGGCACCGACCCGGCGCAAGGCGTGCGCGGCCATCGACAGCGACTGCCCGTGCTCCTGGACGACGATCCGCACACCGCCCAGGTCGCGTCCGCGCAGGTGGGCCAGGACGTCCTCGAACTCCTCCGACTCCGGCGACCACAGCTCGCGGAGGCCGAACCTGCGCAGCGCGCCGACGCTCTTCGGCCCGCGGGCGAGGATCTCGGCCGTCTCGAGGTGGGCCACGAGGTCGTCGAGCAGGCCCCAGCGCTCGGCGGCGGAGAACCACGACTTGAGCCCGATGCCCGTGGTCGCCACGAAGACGTCGACCGGCTGGCCGAGCACGTCCTTCGTCGCGGCCAGCAGCGCGGTCTCGTCGATCCGGTTGGGGTCGACCGACAGCGCCGGCGCGTGCACGACGCTCGCGCCGCGGCGCTCGAGCAGGGCGATCTGCTCGTCGGCACGGCGGGCCGCGGTCACGCCGATCCTGAAGCCGGACAGGGGCTGGTCACTCACGACGCGATTGTCTCGCGGCGGGCGCCGACGACCACCATCCCGTCGCTCACCCACGCCTCCCAGGTGGGTACGACGACCGCCGGGTCGTCGAGGCAGGCGCCCGTGCGGAGGTCGAAGCGCTGCTTGAGCAGCGGGCTGGCGACGAACGGCACCTCGTCGTCTCCACGCGTCCCGACGATCCCTCGGGAGAGCACGGAGGCCCGGCCGAACGGGTCGAAGTTGGACAGGGCGAACACCTCGTCGTCGTACGTGCGGAACACGGCGACCGCCTCCCCGTCGACGAGGGCGGCGACGCCGGACTCGCGGGCGATCCGGTCCAGGGGGCAGACGGTCGTCATCACGGGGCTCCCACGGGGATCGAGGCACCGAGCGACACCGGTCCGTCCACCAGGTCGGCGCGGATCTGGCCGCGCTCCTCGCGGAAGGTGATGTGGGGGTCGGGGGTGCCGGGGGCGTTGACGAAGGAGACGAAGCGGGCGAGCTTCGCCGGGTCCTCGATGGTCGCCCTCCACTCGTCGAAGTAGGAGTCGACGTGGCGGTCCATGCTCGCCTCGAGCTCGTCGCCCAGACCGAGGCTGTCGTCGACGACGACCTCGCGGACCCGCTCCAGTCCGCCGATCTCGTCGAGCCAGGTGGAGGTGCGCTGGAGCCGGTCGGCGGTGCGGATGTAGTACATGAGGAAGCGGTCGAGGTAGCGGATCAGCTCCTCGCGCGTGAGGTCGCCGGCGAGCAGCTGGGCGTGCGCGGGAACCGCGCCGCCGTTGCCGCCGACGTAGAGGTTCCAGCCCCTCTCGGTGGCGATCACGCCGAAGTCCTTGCCCCGCGCCTCCGCGCACTCACGGGCGCATCCGGACACGCCGCCCTTGAGCTTGTGGGGCGAGCGCAGGCCGCGGTAGCGCAGCTCCAGCTCGATCGCCAGCCCGACGGAGTCCTGCACGCCGTAGCGGCACCAGGTCGAGCCGACGCACGACTTCACCGTCCGCAGCGACTTGCCGTAGGCGTGGCCGGACTCCATGCCGGCGTCGACCAGCCGCTTCCAGATCGCCGGCAGGTCCTCCATCCGGGCGCCGAAGAGGTCGATCCGCTGGCCGCCGGTGATCTTCGTGTAGAGGCCGTAGTCGCGCGCCACCTCGCCGATCACGATCAGCTTGTCGGGGGTGATCTCGCCGCCGGGGATGCGCGGGACCACCGAGTAGGTGCCGTTCTTCTGCAGGTTGGCGAGGTAGGCGTCGTTGGTGTCCTGCAGCGTGGCGTTGGCGCCGTCGAGCACGTGGTGGTTGAGCAGGCTGGCCAGGATCGAGGCCACCGCCGGCTTGCAGATGTCGCAGCCCCGGCCCTTGCCGTGGCCCTCGACGATGTCGTCGAACCGGTTGTATCCGTGGACGGCGACGACCTCGAAGAGCTCCTGGCGGGTCATCTCGAAGTGCTCGCACAGCGACTTGTCGACGACCTTGCCGCTCGCGGCGAAGTGATCCTCGACGATCTTCTTCACCACCGTCTTGCACGAGCCGCAGGTGGAGCCGGCCTTCGTGCAGGCGGTGACGCAGGAGGCGCTGTCGCAGCTGCCGCCGTCGGACACGGCGGCGACGATGTCGGCCTTCGTGACGTTGTTGCACGAGCAGACCTGCGCGTCGTCCGGCAGCATCGCGGAGGTCGAGCCTGTCGAGACCCCGCCCCGCGCGGCCGGGAGGATCAGCTCCTCGGGGTTGTCGGGCAGCTCGATCCCGGAGCCGACGAGCGGCCGGAGCACGCCGTACGACGACGCGTCGCCGACGAGGATGCCGCCCAGCAGCTCGTAGCCGCCGCTCGCGAGCTCCTTGACGACGAGCTTCTTGTAGATGCCGGCCACGGCGTCGGCGTACACCACCTCGAGGGCGTCCTCGTCGGCGGCGAACGCGTCGCCGAAGGAGGCCACGTCGACGCCGAGCAGCTTGAGCTTGGTCGACATGTCGGCGCCGGTGAAGGCGCCGGCCTCGCCGCCGAGGAGGGCGTCGACGACGACCTCGGCCATCGTGTAGCCGGGCGCGACCAGGCCGTACATCCGCCCGCCCGGGGCGGCGCACTCGCCGATCGCCCAGATGTGCTCGTCGCTCGTGCGGCAGTGCTCGTCGACGAGGACGCCGCCGCGCTCGGCGATCTCGAGGTCGGCGGCGCGGGCGAGGGCGTCACGCGGGCGGATGCCCGCGGAGAAGACGACGAGGTCGACGTCGAGCGGGTTGCGGTCCTTGAGCGCGAGCCCGGTGACCTTGTCCTTGCCGAGCACGGCCTCGGTCATCGCGCCGGTGTGCACGGTCAGGCCGAGGGTCTCGATGTGCCGGTTGAGCGTCGAGCCCGCGGCGTCGTCGATCTGCACCGCCATCAGGCGCGGCGCCAGCTCGACGACGTGGGTCTCCAGGCCGAGCTGGTGCAGGGCGTTGGCCGCCTCGAGGCCGAGCAGCCCGCCGCCGATGACGGCGCCGACCTTGGCCTTCTTCGACGCGGCGCGGATCGCCTCGAGGTCCTCGATGGTGCGGTAGACGAAGACACCTCTGAGGTCCTTGCCGGGCACGGGCGGCACGAACGGGTAGGCGCCGGTCGCGAGCACGAGCTCGTCGTAGTGCAGGTCCTTGCCGTCGGCGAGCGTGATCACCCGCTGCCGCGGGGAGATCGCGACCACCTCGGCGCCCAGGCGCAGGGAGACCCGCGGGTCGTCGTACGCGCCGCCGGGGAGGAAGGACAGTGCCTCCGCTCCGCGCTCGAAGAACGAGGTCAGGGCCACGCGGTCGTACGCCGGGCGCGGCTCCTCGCCGAGGATGGTGATGTCGTGGGTCTCGGTCAGCCCGCGCTCGATGGCGGCCTGCACGAAGCGGTGGCCGACCATGCCGTGGCCTACGACCACCAGTTGCTTTCGCTGGTTCATCAGGTTCCCTTCTGGGCGGTGGCGAGTTCGGCGGTGTCGGTACGGCGGCTGAGCAGCTGCCGCACCGTGCTGGCGCAGCCACCGCAGCCGGTGGTCGCGCGGGTGTCGTCGCGGACCTGCTCGAGCGAGGAGCAGGCGCGGATCCGGCCGGCGGTCACGCCCGCGCAGGCGCACACCTCGGCGTCGTCGGGCAGGGACCAGGGTCCGGCGCCGTTGCCGGCGTCCCCGGTCCGCTCCGGCAGGAGGAGCTCGCCGGGCTCATGCGGCCCGAGAACGGTCCGCCGGTCGAAGTGCTGGGTGATCAGCCCGACCCGGGACAGGTCGCCGACCAGGGTGGCGGCGACGATCCGCCCGTCCCGGACGACGATGCGCCGGTGCGAGCCGGCGATCGGGTTCGCCACCTCGACCACCTCGCCACCGGCGTCGAGCTCGGCCCGGGCGTCGCCGAGCACGGCGACGTCGAGGTCGCTGGCGCGCAGGCGCGCGACGACCCGGGTGCCGTCGTACCTCACCGACTCGTCGCACAGCCGCGTCGACAGGTTGGCGGCGAGGATGCCGGCCTGCTCCCACGCGGGCGGGACGAAGCCGGTGGTCCTGCCGTCGTGCTCGGCGCAGTCGCCCAGGGCGTGCACGGACGGATCGGTCACGCTGGCGAGGCGGTCGTCGACGACGATGCCGCGCCGGACCTCGAGTCCGGCGCCGCGGGCCAGCGCCGTGGAGGGACGCCCCCCGGCCGTGAGGACCACCAGGTCGGTGTCGAGCGTGAAGCCGTTGTCGAGCCGGAGGGCGGGCCCGTCCGACCCGTCCGTGCGCTCGACGAGCCGGACGGCGCGGGCGCCGGTGTAGACGGCGACCCCGAGCTTCTTCAGGTCGCGGGTGAGGATCCGGCCCGCCGGCGCGCTGATCTGCTGGTGGAGCAGGTGCTCGGCGCCCTCGACGACCTCGGTCTGGATGCCTCTCACGCCGAGGGCGCGCGCGACCTGCAGGCCGAGCAGCCCGCCGCCGACGACGACCGCGCGCCTGCTTCCCGGCAGCGCGGCGAGCAGGCGCTCGCAGTCGGCCAGCGACCGGAAGGCGTGCACGGCCTCGTGCAGCGAGCCGTCCATCCGCACCAGTCCGCGGATCGGCGGCAGGGACGGGATGCTGCCGGTGGCGAGCACCAGGGTGTCGTACTCCACCAGGGTGCCGTCGACGAGCATGACGTCCCTGCGCTCCCGGTCGACGCCGAGGACGCGGGCTCCCAGGCGAAGGTCGACCCCGTGCTCGGCGTACCACTCCTCGCTGCGCAGGGTGAGCGCCTCGGGCCGGTGCGTCCCCTCCAGGACCGCGGAGAGCAGGATCCGGTTGTACGGCGGCGCGTGCTCGTCACCGAGGACGGTGACGTCCAGACCGCCGCTGGTCGAGCTCGTCGCGACCGCCCGACGGGCGACGAGCTCCTCGACCAGGCGGGTCGCGGCCATGCCGGAGCCGACGACGACGAGCCGCGGGCGCGGCGCTGCGGGTCGGTCCTGGCTCATGTCCCCATCTGACGACACGGAGGTTTCGCGTCCGTGTGCTCGTGTTGCACGCAGATGTCAACGACTCCTCACGACCTCACCGTCCGGCCGACTCAACGAGCGGCCCGACGACCGACCCGAACGACCAGGTCTGCCCTAGGTTCGAGCCATGGGCGAGCTCAGGCGCGTGTCGCGGGCGTCGTACGTCGCCGCGGCGATCGCGTTCGTGGCGTGGCTGCCCTTCCTGCGCACGCCCCTCGAGTCCGACGAGGCCGGCTTCCTGCTGCTGGCGCGGCAGTGGGGGCCGGGAAGCTCGCTGTACGGCGACCACTGGGTCGACCGCCCGCCGCTGCTGATCTGGATCTTCCGGCTCGCCGGACACCTCGGCCCGGTCGATCTCGCGACCGCGGGCACGGTCGCGCCGGGGGTCAAGCTGGTGGGAGCGACCGCGAGCGCGGCCGCCGTGATCCTCGCCGGCGTGCTCGCGGCGCGCCTGGCGACGCCCCTGTCCCGCTGGCCGCAGCGCATCGTCCCGATGCTCGCCGCGGCGCTGCTGTCCAGCCCGCTGCTGGGGATGCCCGCCACCAACGGGGAGATCCTCGCCGCCCCGTTCATCCTGCTCGGGGTGCTGTGCCTGATCACCGCGCTCGCCGAGCCGGTCGGCGGGCGCGGGCTCGTGCTCGCCGCCGCCGCCGGATCCGCGGGGATGGCGGCGGCCCTGGTGAAGCAGAACATGGTCGACGTCTTCGTCCTCGCCCTGATCCTGATCCCCCTGTCGGCGGGCCAGGTCCCCCAGCTCGGGCGGCGGGTGCTCGCGCTCGGCGCGGGCGCGGTCGGCACGCTCACCGTCGTCCTGGCCTCCGCGGCCACCAGGGGCACCTCGCCGGTCGCGTTGTGGGACGCGGTGGTCGTCTTCCGGATCCGGGCGGGGGCGGTGATCGGCTCCGAGGCGTCCCCCGCGACGGACCACCGGATGGCTCTGGTGGCGCTGGCGTTCGTCGTCAGCGGCGCGGCCATCACCCTCCTCACGACAGCCTTCCTGGCCGCCCGGACGGCCGTGAAGGAGGGGCCGCGCGCCGCGCCCCTGCCCGTCGCGGCGCTCGCGATGGCGGCCTGGGAGACCCTCGGCGTCGCCGCCGGAGGCAGCTACTGGCTGCACTACCTGACCGGCCTCGTCCCGGGCGTCGTCCTGCTGGCGTGCCTGGTGCACCCGCGCGGCCGGCGCCGCCGGGTCGTGGAGGCCTGCCTGCTCGTCACCGGCGTCGCCTGCCTCGCTGCCTGGGTCCACGCGCTGACCGCGCCGGTGGACGCCGCGATCGCCAGGGACGGCGAGGTCGCGCGCTACCTGCGCACTCACGCGGACCCGGACGACGGCGTCGTGGTGGCCTTCGGTCGCCCCGACATCGTCGCGGCCAGCGGACTGACCAGCCCCTACGCCCACCTGTGGAGCCTGCCCGTGCGGGTCCGTGACGCCGACCTGAGCGAACTGCAGGCCGTCCTGGACTCGCCCGACGCGCCGCGGTGGGTGGTCGTGAGCGGCCACGGCCTCGCGAGCTGGGGGATCGACGCGGACCGGGCGCAGGCGTCCTTCGTGAGGAGCTACCGCGAGCGGACGGCGTACGGGGACCTGCACGTGTGGGAGCGCCGGAGGTGACCGGCGGGAGGGTCGTACGAACCTAGCGCTCGAACCCACCGGACGTCTGACGTCCGCCGCGTGCAGCCGGGACGATGCCCGCCCGGGCCCGTCACACCAGGACCGCGGCGGCGCAGACCTTGAACTCCGGCATCCGGCTCGACGGGTCGAGGGCGTCGTTGGTGAGCCGGTTGGCGCCGACCCAGTGGAAGGGCACGAAGACGGTGTCCGGGCGGATGGTGGTGACGATGCGCGCGGGCGCCTTCAGCTCGCCGCGACGCGTGCGGACGACGACGGGACGGCCGTCGTGGGCACCGATCCGCTCGGCCAGCATCGGGTGCATCTCGACGAACGCACCCTCGTCGGGCAGGTCGCGGATCCGCCGGGTCTGCGCGCCGGACTGGTACTGCGACAGCACCCGTCCGGTCGTCAGATGCAGCGGGTACGACGGGTCGGGCTCCTCGGCGGGACCGACGTACTCCGGCACGACGAACCTCGCCCGCCCGTCCGGTGTGGCGAAGGAGTCGGCGAACATCCGCGGTGTCCCCGGATGCGGCGACTCGCCGGCGGGGGCGGCGGGGCAGGGCCAGAAGACCCCCTGCTCCTCGACGATCCGCTCGTAGCTGATGCCCGAGTAGTCGGCCTTCCCGCCGGCCGACGCGCGCCCGAGCTCGGCGAAGATCTCCTCCGGGTCCGTGGAGAAGGGGATCGGCGAGCCCAGGCGCTCGGCGAGGCCGGCGATCACGTCGAGGTCGCTGCGCACCCCCTCGGGCGGCGTGACCGCGCGCTGGCGCAGGATCACCCGGCCCTCGAGGTTGGTCATCGTGCCGGTCTCCTCCGCCCACTGGGTCACCGGCAGCACGACGTCCGCGAGCGCGGCGGTCTCCGACATGACGATGTCGCACACCACCAGCAGGTCGAGCGCCTCGAGCCGGCGGGTGACATGCGTGGCGTTGGGTGCGGACACGACGATGTTGGAGGCGTGCACGAGGAGCGCCTTCGGGCCGCCGTCCTGGCCGAGCGCGTCGAGCAGCTCGTACGCCGACCGCCCCTTCCCGGGCAGGCTCTCCGGCGCGACGCCCCACACCTGCGCGACGTGCGCGCGGGCGGCGGGATCGTCGATCATCCGGTAGCCGGGCAGCTGGTCGGCCTTCTGCCCGTGCTCCCGACCTCCCTGGCCGTTGCCCTGCCCGGTGAGGCAGCCGTAGCCGGCGTACTCCTTGCCGGGCATGCCGAGGGCGAGCGCGACGTCGATCCACCCGAGCACGGTCGCCGTGCCCTGGGCGTGCTGCTCGGCTCCGCGGGCGGTCAGCACCATCACCTTGTCGGCGCTCGCGAGCAGGGCGACGAGGGCGTGCAGCTCGTCGGTGGCGATCCCGGTGGTCCGCTCGACCCGCTCGGGCCACCAGGCCGCGGCCGCGCGGCGTACGTCGTCGAAGCCGGTGGTCCGCCGGGCGACGTACTCCTCGTCCACCGCGCCCTGGGCGTCGAGCAGGTGGAGCACGCCCAGCGCCAGCGCGAGATCCGTGCCGGGGACGGGCTGGAGCAGGAGGTCGGCGCGCTCCCCGGTCGGCGTCAGCCGCGGGTCGATCACGACGACCTTGCCGCCACGCTCGCGGAGCCGGTCGAGGTGGCGCGCCGCGGGCGGCATGGTCTCGGCGAGGTTGGAGCCGACGAGGACCACGACGTCGGCCTGCTCCACGTCGGCGAGGGGGAAGGGAAGTCCGCGGTCGACGCCGAACGCCTGGTTGCCGGCGCTGGCGGCCGAGCTCATGCACCACCGGCCGTTGTAGTCGATCTGGCTGGTCCCGAGCGCGACGCGGGCGAACCTGCCCAGCTGGTAGGCCTTCTCGTTGGTGAGACCGCCGCCGCCGAAGACCGCGACGGCGTCGTTGCCGTGCGCGGCCTGGAGGACCGCGATGCGTCGCGCGACCAGGTCGAGCGCCTCGTCCCAGCTCGCGGTGCGCAGCTCGCCGGTCGCCCGGTCACGGACCATCGGCGAGGTCAGCCGCTCCCGGCTCCCGCGCAGCCCTCCGGCCGTCCAGCCCTTGCGGCACAGCGCGCCCTCGTTGACCGGGAACTCCGCCCACGGCCCGATCTCGATGGCCACCCTCCTGGCGGCCGATCCTGTCGCGACCCGGGAGATCGCCATGCCGCACTGCAGGCTGCAGTAGGGGCAATGGGTCCGGGTGGCGTCCATGCGTGCCATTCCACGCGACCTTCGTTGCGCATCGGCAGCGCGCGGAGGACGCCGGCGTCAACGACTCCTCACGGCCTCACGGGTCAGCTCAGCGCGCCGCCGTAGCTGGGCAGCCGGAGCTTGCGCTCGTAGTCGGCGCCGACGAAGTCGGTGCTCCGGTTGCCGACGTTGAGGACGATGGTCCACCCCTGCGCGGCGTACTCGGCACGGCAACGCTGCTTGCTGTCGGCGAGGGTCTCGCCGTGCTGGCGCCCGCAGATCCCGTCGTGGTGGTAGCCCGCCGCGTCGAGCGCTCGCGTCACGTTGTCGAGGCTGTCCGCGAACCGACCGGTGACGAAGAAGACGCCCATCCCCTTGCTCTCGGCCTTGCGGGTGAGCCGGAGGGTCCGCTTGATCGGCGCGGGCCAGGAGTAGTGCGTGGCGAGCGAGGTGTTGTCGATGTCGAGGACGACGGCCAGGCGCTTCTCGCCACTCGCCGCACGCTGCGTCAGGTAGGCCCCCGGACGCTTCCTCGCGTAGACGGCGCGGACGTCCGCCTGCCACTGGGCCGCTGAGGGCAGCGGCCCAGTGGCGCGTTCCGTCGCCGAGGCGGCGGCCAGAGGGGCGGGGAACAGGGCCAGCATCAGGGCGAGTGCCAGGGTGCGCATCACCCCATTCCACCAGAGGAGTCAGAGCCCGAGCCCGGCGTACCCCCGCTCGGCCTGCGCCTTGACCACCGACGGCTTGCGCAGGAAGACCGCCCAGGTGACCAGCGTGCAGACCACGTAGAAGCAGGTGAACACGATGAACGCGGCCTTCGTGGCGGCCAGCGGGTCGGTGACCCACGGAGAGCCGAACGTGATCGGGATGAGGAAGCCGCCGATCGCGCCCACCGCACCGATGATGCCGACGGCGGCGGAGGACTTCTTGGTGCCGTCGAGCAGCGCGAGCTCGCGCTCGGGGGTGTCGGCGGCGGTGGCCCGCTCGGCGTCGGTGCGGAAGATCGCCGGGATGATCTTGTAGGTCGAGCCGTTGCCGATGCCGGTGCAGGCGAAGACGAAGAGGAAGATGCCGAGGAACAGCGGGAAGACGTCGGAGTTGGCCTCGACCGCGGCGCGGACGGCGTCAGGGAACTGGAAGGCGGCCGGATCGGCGGCGATCTTCGCCAGCGTCGCCTTGTCGGGCGCCGGCGGGAGCGGCTCGAGCATGCCGAGCGTGACCAGGATGCCGAGCGTGCCGAGCACCATGCCGCCGAAGGCCATCAGCGTGATCCGGCCACCGCCGAACCGGTCGGCGAGGTAGCCGCCGAGCGGGCGGGCGACGGAGCCGACGAGCGCCCCGAGGAAGGCGTAGAACGCGAAGTTGATGCCGATGCCGTGCACCGCGGGGACCGGCTGGCGCCAGAAGTTGAGCTTGATCAGCAGCGGCATCGCGGCGGAGTAGCCGATGAACGAGCCGAAGGTGCCGATGTAGAGGAACGACATCACCCACGTGTACTTGTGCTTGAGGACGCTCAGCTGCTGACGGGTGTCGGTCTTCGCGTTGGAGAGGTTGTCCATCCGGAACCAGGCGGCCAGCACGGCCACGACGGCCAGGGCGGCGTACACGAACGCGGCCCACTCGAGGTGGATCCCGCCCTCGCTGGCCTTGACCAGCCCGAAGATGCCGGCCCCGCCGACGATCACCGGCAGGAAGAACTGGATGATCGCGACACCCAGGTTGCCGCCGGCCGCGTTGAGGCCGAGCGCCGCGCCCTTGAGCCGGGCGGGGTAGAAGAAGTTGATGTTCGCCATCGAGCTGGCGAAGTTGCCGCCGCCGAAGCCGGCAGTGGCGGCGATGACGCAGAACACGGCGTACGGCGTATCGGGGCGGGTCACCGCGTAGGCGAAGCTCAGCGTGGGGATGAGCAGCAGGGCCGCGCTGATCATCGTCCAGTTCCGGCCGCCGAACTTCCCGACGGCCAGGGTGTAGGGCACCCGGATCAGGGCGCCGACGAGGTTCGGGATCGCGATGAGGAAGAACAGCTGCTGGGGCGTGAACGTGAATCCCTGGGCGACCAGGAACGCCGAGCTCACGCTCCAGATCAGCCACACCGAGAACCCGAGGTGCTCGGCGAAGATCGACCAGAGCAGGTTGCGCCTGGCGATCGGCGCGCCGGTCTCCGCCCAGAACTGCTCGTACTCCGGGCGCCAGTCGTCGATCCAGCGGCCCTTCCGTCGGTGGAGGGTCGCTTCGGGTGCGCGGGCGGCGAGGTCGCCACCGCTGGGACTGGTGAGGGTCATCACAGGCTCCTGGCAGGCAGAGGTCCGGTTGTCGTCCCTCAGCCTCCGGTGCTGGGATTTCCAGCCGCTGCGCCGCCAGATTTCGTCTCGTCAACTCCGTCTCACGGGCTCACACGGCTCACGGGATCACGCCTGTGGAGATCGCATCGGGTCCGTCGGACCCGTCGGGCAGGTTCCATGTTGCCGACCTCGGGACCGTCGAGCTCGACCTGAACGAGATCCTGGCCTGAGCCCGACGGCTCCGGAGTCCGCTGGCGCGTCCGGCGACGTGTCACCGATGTCCTGAGACATCACACCGGCGAAACCCACACCGGCGCCTACGCCGCACTGCTGCGGGGCATCGACCGGCTCGAGGCCACCGACGCGCTACGACCGCGGGGGTGGGCCACGGTGAAGGACTTCCTGACCCATCTCACCGGTGGCCACAAGGGCACCGGTGGTGGACTGGTCCGGACCCGTGCGGTGAACGCGACGACAAGTCGCGGGCCGTCCCGCGCTCGCCTCGCCGAAGCTGTCGCTCGACTCCGAGCAATGCCGACCTCTGGCCCGGTCTCGCAGCAAGTGGCGCCATCGGCGGGTTAGGTCGGCGATTGCGTGGATTGAGCAGGGCGCTCTCGGGGAGGCGGAACCCGTACGGGGGTGGGTCTGGCGTGCCGGACGACGCGGCCAGGGATGCAGATCAACTCGCGGCGGAGCCGAGCCAGGTGGGCGCGGTCGTCGCCGTCCCGTCGTGGAGTCCGGCGAGTTCGTGGAGCCAAGCGGAGAGGTCGACCGCGAGCGGGGCGCCACGCAACCACGCGTTGTTGACCGCGTGGCTGCCTGGGAGACCCGCTCTACTCCGCCCGTCTCGCCGTTCACACGACCTACCCGGCTCGAGCGCCTGGAGGAGCGGGAGTGCGCCTCGAACGACGGGCGGTCGTCAGCGCCCGCTCCCTGTCCAGGAAGAAGAACTGCGCGGGCTTCTCCGAGATGCTCGTGCGCAGGTCGACGAGCGGTCCGCGCGTGCAGCCCAGCTGATCCAGCAGGGCGATCGAGGCGGCGTTGCGTGCGTCCGGCTCGAAGACGATGCGCCGGCAGCCGGGGAGGTGCGCGACGCGGTCCAGCGCGGCGGCGATGAGGTCCGCCGTGCGGCCGGCGCGGTGCGGGTCGTCGGCCAGCAGGAGGTGGACTCCGACGTCGCCGGGGGCACGGTCGTACCACTCGCCGATCTCGTCCACCTCGGGGTCGTAGGTCTGCACCAGGCCGAGGGGGACGTCGTCGACGACGAGGAGGTACGCCGCCAGGTGGGCCTGGTCCTGGATCCAGGCGTAGACCAGCCCGACGTCCTCCGGCGAGTGGTCGGTCATCCCCCAGAACACCGCGCGCGGCTGGGTGACCCAGGAGTGGAGCAGGGGGGCGTCGGCGGCGGGGTCGACGGGGCGGACGAGGACGGTCATGGCTGCTCCGCAGGATGCTCGAGGGGAAGGGATCCGCCGGCGGCCCACACCGCCTGCTGGTCGTGGTGGTGCGGCGAGGCCGGGTCGCCGGAGGCGCCGAGCGGCACGACCCAGCGGCTGTCCCCCGCGAGGTCCCAGACCCAGCGCGCGACCGGCCCGTGCACGCAGGCGCCGGTCCCGCCGAGGGCCCGAGTGGCGAGGACGCAGTCGTCGTCCCCGGCGACGGCGACGTACGGCGGCGCGGACCCCGCCGGCGCCGGCAGGCCGAGCTGCTGGTGCGGGGTCAGCGGTACGACGACGTGCCCGCTCCCCCACGGCGCGGGCTCGGGCCCGGCCGCGACCTCCTCGACGGCCGTCGCGACGACCTGGAGCACGTCGACGCCGAACGGCTTGTCCGCGGCGAGGATCGCCGGCAGGCACAGGCGGATCCGGGCGCGCAGGTCGAACCACGGCCCGAACAGCTCGCCGTACGGCGATCCGTCGACACCCCGCAGCGCCGGGGCGTCGAACAGACCCTCCACCACGGCGGCACGGACGGCGACGAACAGCGCCGCGTCGACGCTGTCGGCAGCCATCCGCCGATCCCATCCGAGCAGCCGGTCGCGCAGACCGGCCGCGGGGACCGTCAGGTCGACGAGCGACCCGAGCGTGTCGAGGAGGGCGGTGCCGGCCGTCTGCCGGTCGTCGGCGAGGACGGCGGCGACGGCCTCGGGAGTCAGCGGACCGGCTGCGACCAGCTCGTCCAGCAGCCCGCGGATCCGCCGCGCCCGGTGGGGCGGGGCGAAGTCGAGCCCCACCCGGTCGAACTCCGCGGTGGCACGGTCGTTCGCGGTCACCAGCACCGGCCCGGTCCGCCGGGGCAGCTCACCGACCCACTCGCCGGTCCACCGGCGCTCCTCGTCGCGGACGGGGATCCGGCCGACCACCCGATGCTCGGTGGCGCCGTACCGGTCACCCACGACGAGGTTGTCGACCGGGCCGACCCAGTGGCCGAAGGCGGCGGTGACGTCGGCGGTACGCCGGGCGCGCAGGAGCGGGAGGATGGCGTCGAGACCGAGGCTCCCGAGCGCGTACGACGGTGTCCGCAGGCTGTGGGTCTCCGGCTGGTCGGGCCCACCGAGCACGACCGGACCACGATCGGTGACCAGCACCTCGACCTCGCGGACGTCGTAGCGGTCCTCCCCCACCCGCACCCGGACCAGCTCGACCCGCCGCGCCACCGGCTCCCAGCCGCCGGCGCCACGGGCGATGACGGCATCCCCGTGACGGACCAGCTCCTCGGCATACACGTCCTCGTCGTCGGCCACCGCGTTGGTGATGCCCCAGGCGACGTCGCCGGCGTGGCCGAAGTGCTGCACGCCCGGGACGCCGACGAAGGTGAGTCCGGCGACGTCGAAGGGGTCGGCCGGGTCGGTGCAGACCAGGCGGACCTGGGCGTAGCAGCCGGGCGCCTCGATCACCCGGTGCGGGTCGCCGGCCAGGATCGGCAGCCCGCTCGCGGTCAGCGAGCCGTCGACGACGAGCGCGTTGCTGCCGCCCGGCAGTCCCTCGACGCGGAACAGCGGCAGCCACTCCTCCCCCGTGGTCGCGGCGAGGTGCCGTCGCCAGAGCTGGCTGGGGAAGCCGGAGAAGAGCAGGTGCTGCACGGCGAACACCGCGAGCGGGGTCCACGGCCGCCACGGCCGCTCGAGCACCTCGTTGAGGCCGTCGACGTACGCGTCGACGAACGCACGGCTCTCCGGCGTGAGCGCGGCGTACGCCCGGCGGGCGAGGTCGACGACCAGCGCCCGGCGGGCGAGGACGTCCCACTCCAGCGCGGTCTCGCCGAAGATCTCCGCACACGTCCCCTCCGCGCGACGGCGCTCCACCTCGAGCTGCCAGGCGCGGTCCTGGGCGATGGCGATCCCCTGCTCACGGGCGACCTCGAGCACGGAACCCCCGAAGACACTGGGGATTCCGTGTGCGTCGCGGACGATCACGACTGCACCGCGAGCGGGTTGGCGAGCGTGCCGGCGAAGATCAGCGACTCGGCCTGGTCGGTGAGATCGACCATCTGCAGGGTGTTGCGCAGCTGGAGCCGGTTGAGGCAGCTGTGCCGGAACTCCGGCCGCAGCAGGTCGTACGCCGCGGCCGCGTCGGCGAGCTCGGGGTGGTCGGCGGCGTGCTCCTCGATGGTCTCCCGGGCGATCGCCCAGAACCCCTCGGCGGGCAGCATCCCGTCGTCGTCGAGGATCGCGGCGACGAAGCGCAGCACTCCGTCGAAGACGTCGGTGTGGATCGCGAGCGCCTTGACGTCGTCGGGGAAGTCGCCGCGGATCCGCTCGACCTCGGCCGGCAGCGGCAGCCTCGCCCCACCGGGAGGGGCCATCACGGCGACCTCCTCGCCGATGTCCTTCATGAACGCGCCGACCGGGACGTGGTCGCGCAGCCGGAGCAGCAGGTTCTCCCCGTGCGGCATGAACGCCAGGTCGTAGGCGTGCAGGCAGTGCACCAGCGGGCGCAGATAGGCCCGCAGGTAGGCCCGCACCCACGTCGCCGCGTCGACGGGCGACTCCTTGATCCATGCGGTGACGAGGGAGTCGCCGTCCGCGTCGCGGTGCAGCAGCGCGGCCATCGTCGTGAGCTGCTCGCCGTCCGGGGTGCGCGGGACCGGGCTCTCCCGCCACAGCGCGGCGATCATCTTGCGGTACGGCGAGGGCTCGGCCGTGCGGTGGAAGGCATCGCCCGTGTAGCCGATCGCCGCGACCTCGCGGAGCACCCCGAACCCGCACGCGCGCAGCTCGTCGTCGGACTCGACGACGGAGGCGACCCAGTCGTTGATGGCAGGCGTGGCGGCCATGTACGCCGGCGAGAGCCCGCGCACGAAGCCCATGTTCTGGATGGCGAGCGCGGTCTTCACGTAGTGCCGCTCGGGCCGGCCGGCGTTGAAGAAGGTGCGGATCGACTGCTGGGGGCGGTGGTCGTCGTCGCCGGCGCCGAGGTGGACGAGGTCGCGGCGGGCGACGTCGGGTGCAAAGGTGACCGCGAGCTTGTGCTGCCATTGCCAGGGATGCACCGGCAGGTAGAGGTAGTCCTGCGGCGTGACGCCGAGCGCGCGCAGCCGGCCGTCGAAGCGGTCGCGGACCTCGGGCGCCAGCTCGCCGTCGTACAGCTCGTGCTCGGTCGTGTCGTGGGCGAGCGAGAGGTGCGTGAGCGAGCGGCGGGCGGCGACCCAGTGCAGGCGCACCGGCTGTCCGGCCTCGGGCGCGTAGGCCCGGTAGTCGTCGAGGCTGAACCCGATCCGGCCGTTGTTGGCGACGAACGCCGGGTGCCCCTCGGTCATCGCGGACTCGATCTCCTGGTAGCCCGCGCCGACGAGGTCGGCGGCGGGGACCCGCCGGTGGCGCAGCTTCCAGGCACCGGCGGCCAGCGTGGAGGCGATCTCCTCGAGGTAGGTCGGCAGCAGCTGGTCGGGGATCCCCAGCGTGGGCGCCAGCTCCGCGATCAGCTCCTGCGCGTCGGGGTCCGCGGGCACGCCCGCCCGCAGCCGTTCGATGGAGGCGGGGTCGACGACCCAGTGGTCGAGCGGGTGGCGGCGCGCCGCGAACGAGTACGCCGAGGACCCGGCCACCACCCGGAATCCCTCCCCGTCCGGGGCCGGCGTGATCAGCCGCTCGTGCGCGAACTCCCCCAGCGCCTTGGCCACCAGGTGCCGCTGGGCGCGGTCCATCAGCGCGGGCGTGAGGTGCTCGGCCGAGCGTGCGGCCTCGAACGCCGCACGGGTGCAGACCGACAGCATCGCGGTCTTGCCCGGCAGGGGGATCTCGCGCAGCTCGACGAATCCAGCAGCCACGTTCTTGGCGCGGATCGGCTCGTTGCGGGCGTCCGGCTCGACGACGACGCGCCGCACGGACGGGTCGGCGAAGCAATGCGCCATCACGGCGTCGAAGACCGCTGTCGTGAGGCCGCGCACCGACGGGCCGGCGGGCGGGGCGACGAGGACGTGCATCCCGAGGTCGCCCTCGCCCAGCTCCGGCAGGCCGGCCAGCGGCGAGTGCGCCGGATCGTAGGTCTCGGCGAGGAACCGCGGGGCGCCGTCGACCCGGCCCAGCCAGGCGTCGTGGTGCGGGTTCGCGACGATGCCGGCGTACTCCTCGCGCACGTCGTCGCGCGTGGCGTCCTGCATCATCCAGTACACCGAGCGCGGGTGGGTGACCCAGGCGTGCAGCAGGTCGAGGTCGCGCTCGACGTCGAGGGGCTCGATCGTGATGTCCATCAGATGGCTCGCTTCAGGTGGTCGGGGACGCCGAAGGTCTGCACGGCGATCCGCTTCTCGATCGGGTACACCTCGCGGCCGAGCATCGCGGCGACGATGACCGAGTTGCGGTAGGGCCCCATGCCCAGGTCGGGGGCGAGCAGCGAGTGCGTGTGCTCCTCGGCGTTCTGCACGAAGATCTCGCCGCCGTGGACGTCGACGGAGTAGTCGGCGGCGACGTCGTAGCGGCCGCGGGCGTCGTACCGGATCCGGTCGCGGACGCCGTCGAGGAACGCGGGCGGGGTGGGCGCATAGCCCGTGGCGAGCACCAGGCCCCCGGTGGCGAGGGAGAAGGGCTCGCCGGTCTCGACGTGGAGCAGGTCGAGCTCGCTGCCGCCGGCCACCGGACGTGCGGCGCGGACCTCGGTGTTGGTCAGCAGCGTCGTGCGCGGCCCGTCCCCGGTCACCCGCTGCTGGTAGTGCAGGTCGAAGATCGCGTCGACGAGGTCGCCGCTGATCCCCTTGAAGAGATGGCGCTGCTCGCGCGCCAACCGGTCGCGGGTGTCGATCGGCAGGGCGCGGTGGTAGTCGCCGTACTCCGGCGAGGTCATCTCGAGGGTGAGCTTGGTGTACTCCATGGGGAAGAAGCGCGGACTGCGTGTCAGCCACACCAGCTCGTAGCCGTGCGCGGGCGCCTCCGAGAGCAGGTCGTGATAGATCTCCGCCGCGCTCTGGCCGCTGCCGACGATCGTGATCCGCTCCTGTCGCTGGAGCTCCGCCTTGCGGGCGAGGTAGTCGGCCGAGTGGGTCACGGCGGTGCCGCGATCGACCACGGGCCGGAGGGGATCGGGGATCCTCGGCGACGTGCCGATCCCGAGCACCAGGCGGCGGGTGCGGTACGACGCATCGCCGTCCGTACGCACGACGTACGCCGTCCCGTCGTGCTCGACGCCGGTGACCCGCTGCCCGAAGCGCACCGACGGCAGGCGCTCGGCGGCCCAGCGGCAGTAGTCGTCGTACTCCTTGCGCAGCGGGTAGAAGCTCTCGCGGATGTAGAACGGGTAGAGATGCCCACTCTGCTTGAGATAGCTGAGGAACGACCAGCGCGACGTCGGGTCGGCCATGGTCACGAGGTCGGCGAGGAAGGGCACCTGGAGGGTCGCGTCGTCGAGCAGCATGCCGGGATGCCAGCCGAAGCGGTCGCGGGCCTCCAAGAACACACCGGAGATGCCGTCGTGGTCGTCCGGACGGCTGAGCGGGTCGGTGAGGCACGCCAGGCCGAGGTTGAAGGGGCCCAACCCGATGCCGACGAAGTCCAGGATCTCGTCGCTCCCCGCGCCACCTCCAGCGCCGTCGAGCCCGCCGGCGCGAGCCGGGCCCCCGCCTCCCGGACGAGGTCGAGGACCCCCGTGATGTCCTCGACCGTCGCCATCGGGTTGAGCAGGGTGAGCTTGAGGTGCTGGACGCCGTCGACCTTCGTGGCCGCGACCATCGCCCGACCGGACGCGTAGAGGTCCTCGCGGATCGCGTTGTTGAGCGCGGCGCTGTCCCTCTCCGCGAGCGGCGGGCCGGGCGGGACGTAGCGCAGGACGAGGGTGCTCAGCTCGGGGACGGCGGCGAACGCGAGGTCCGGGGCGTCGCACCGGGCGGCGTACGCCGCGCCCGCGAGGTCGACGACCGCGTCGACGTACCGCCCGACGAGCTCGGGCCCCATGGTCCGCAGGGTCACCCACAGCTTGAGCGCGTCGAAGCGGCGGGTGGTCTGCAGGCTCTTGTCGACCTGGTTGGGGTTGGTGGCCTCGCGCGGGTTGAGGTAGTCGGCGTGCCAGGTGGCCGGGCGCAGGGTGGCGCGGTCGCGCACCACGATCGCGCTCGAGGAGACCGGCTGGAAGAAGGTCTTGTGGAAGTCGATGGTCACCGAGTCGGCGCGCTCGATGCCGCGCAGCCGGTCGCGGCGGGTCGGGGAGACCAGCAGGCCGCCGCCGTACGCCGCGTCGACGTGGAGCCAGGCGTCGTAGGCCACCGCGAGGTCGGCGACCTGCTCGAGCGGGTCGATCGCACCGAAGTCCGTCGTCCCCGCCGTCGCGACGATCGCCATCGGCCGCAGCCCGAGGTCGACGCAGGCAGCGAGCGAGCGCTCGAGGGCGGCCGGGTCGAGTCGGTGCCGCTCGTCGGTCGGCACGCTGACCACCGACTCCTCGCCCAGCCCCAGCAGGCGGGCGGACTTCTGCACCGAGAAGTGGCTCTCGGCCGAGGCCAGGATCCGCAGCCGCTGGGCGGGAACCCGCTCGAGCCGGCCGCGCGCGAGCAGCAGGCCCTGCAGGTTGGACTGGCTGCCGCCGCTGGTGAACACGCCGTCCGCCTCGTCGCCGAACCCGATCCGCTCGGCGGTCCACGCGATGAGGCGGCGCTCGATGAAGGTGCCGCCGACGCTCTGGTCGAAGGTGTCGAGGGAGCTGTTGACCGAGGCGACGAAGAGCTCCGCGAGCAGCGCGGGCACGACGACGGGGCAGTTGAGGTGGGCGGCGTAGGTCGGCTCGTGGAACCACACGGCGTCGTCGAGCCACAGCCGCGACATCTCGTCGAGGACCTGCGTCGCGTCGGCGAGCGGGCGCTCGAGGTCGACCTCCGCGACCCGCCGGGCGGCGGTCTCGGGCGTGGCGCCCGTGGCCGGGCCGGTCACCCCCTTGAGCCGACGCAGCAGGTGGTCGAGTCCCTTGCCGAGGGTGGCGGCGTAGTGGTCGGCGTGGTCGGGGTGGAACAGGTGGTGCAGCGGGAGCTGGGGCACGGCAGGCTCTCCTCGTCCGAGATCAGGTAAGCCTTACCTAAGCAGATCGGCCGCTCCGTCGCATCCCCGCCCGCCGTGCCGCACGTCACATTCCGTTGAGCCCCGGGGCCGCGGGTAGCGGAGTCCATGACCCAGGCGCCCGCACCCTCCGCTCCGTCACCGGCCGTGCGGACCTGCGCGTTCGGCCCGCTCACCATCGAGTACGACGCCAGCGTGCTGCGCCCCCGCGACTGGACCGTCGCCCAGTCCGACCGGGCCGCCGACCTCCTGCCCGACCTGCCGGCCGGGCCGGTGCTCGAGCTGTGCTGCGGCGCCGGGCACATCGGCCTGCTCGCCGTGCACGGCAGCCGGCGCGCGCTCGTGGCCGTCGACGCGAGTCCGGACGCCTGCCGCTGGACGCGGGTCAACGCGGAGCGCAACGGCATCCCGGTCGAGGTCCGCCACGGACGCCTCCAGGAGGCGCTGGAGCCGGGCGAGCTGTTCCCGCTGGTGATCGCCGACCCGCCCTGGGTGCCGCACGACGAGATCGGCAGGTTCCCCGAGGACCCGGCCTCCGCGATCGACGGCGGCCCGGCCGGGCTCGACCTGGCCCGCGCCTGCATCGACGTCGCGGCCGCGCACCTCCTGCCCGGCGGCGCGCTGCTGCTCCAGGTCGGCACGCCCGGCCAGGCCGACCTGCTCCGCGACGACGCGCGGAGGGCCGGCCTGACCGAGCACGACCGGTCCGTCGTACCGGACCGCGGTGTCGTGCTGTGCCTGCGCCCCTCCGGTCACGCCGCCCGCGGGAGCCGGTGACCGTTCGTCGCGCCGTACCGACCGCTGGTCGACAAGGCGGACCCACTCGGCGCGCAGCCGGACCGGACCCCTCCCCGCACGACCGCCCGCACTCCTAGCGTCGGTGAGGTCCGTGACAGCGGTCACATGCATCCACCCGAGGAGGAACCGTGACCACCGAGTTCTCGTCCCGCGACCCGCATCAGTCGGCGGATCGCCATGATCCCGTCTACGACGAGCTCCACGCGTCGCCGGAGTTCGCCGAGCTGAAGCGGCGCTATCGCGGCTTCGTGTTCCCCGCGACCATCGCCTTCCTGGCGTGGTACCTGCTCTACGTCGTCCTCTCCAACTGGGCCGGCGGGTTCATGAGCACCAAGGTGATCGGCGACCACATCAACGTGGCGCTGGTGTTCGGTCTGCTGCAGTTCGCCACGACCTTCCTCATCGCCTGGCTCTACAGCAACTACTCGACCAAGCGACTCGACCCGCTCGCCCGCGAGCTCGACGAGCGCTTCATCGCCCTCGAGGGCAAGTCCTCCCGCGGAAGGGGCAACCACTGATGGACCACCAACTGCTCACGACCCTGCTGTTCCTCGCGGTCGTCGCCCTCACCCTCGGCATCACCATCTGGGCGAGCCGGCAGACCTCCGGCGCGGCGGACTTCTACGCCGGCGGGCGCAGCTTCTCCGGCATCCAGAACGGCTTCGCCATCGGCGGCGACTACATGTCGGCCGCCTCCTTCCTCGGCATCTCCGGCGCCATCGCGCTGTCCGGGTACGACGGCTTCCTCTACTCGATCGGCTTCCTCGTCGCCTGGCTGGTGGCGCTGCTGCTCGTCGCGGAGATGCTGCGCAACTCGGGCCGCTACACGATGGCCGACCAGCTGGCCTATCGGATGAAGCAGCGGCCGGTCCGGATGGCCGCGGCCACCTCGACGGTCGTGGTGTCGATCTTCTACCTGCTGGCGCAGATGGTCGGCGCGGGCGCGCTCGTCGCGCTCCTGCTCGGCGCGGACAGCCAGGCGCTGAAGAACCTCACCATCATCGGCGTCGGCGCCCTGATGATCTTCTACGTCACCATCGGCGGCATGAAGGGCACCACCTGGGTGCAGATCGTCAAGGCGATCCTGCTGATGGTGGGCTCGGCGCTGATCGTGGTCCTGGTGCTCGCGCACTTCCACTTCAACCTGTCCGAGCTGCTCGGAACCGCCGCGTCCAACACCGGCAAGGGCCAGGCGTTCCTCGAGCCGGGCCTGAAGTACGGCGTCAGCACCACGAGCAAGATCGACTTCCTCAGCCTCGGCCTGGCCCTCGTGCTCGGCACCGCCGGTCTCCCGCACATCCTGATCCGCTTCTACACCGTCCCCACCGCGCGTGACGCGCGCAAGTCGGTGCTGTGGGCGATCGGTCTGATCGGCGTGTTCTACCTGTTCACGCTGGTGCTCGGCTTCGGTGCGGCCGCGATGCTCAAGGGCGACAAGGCGGCCGACGTGGCCGCGTCCGGCGGCAACCTGGCCTCGCCGCTCCTCGCGGAGGAGGTCGGCGGCGGCGCCGGCTCGACGGGAGGCGCGATCCTGCTGGCCTTCATCGCGGCGGTGGCCTTCGCGACGATCCTCGCGGTGGTGGCCGGCCTGACGCTGACGTCGTCGACCTCGGTCGCGCACGACATCTACAACAGCGTCGTCAAGGGCGGCACGGCGAGCGAGACGGACGAGATCAAGGTGACCCGGATCGCCGCGGCGGCCATCGGCGTCATCTCGATCGCCCTGGCGATCCCGGCACAGAAGCTCAACATCGCCTTCCTCGTCGCGCTCGCGTTCGCGGTGGCGGCCTCGGCCAACCTGCCGGCGATCGTCTACAACATGTTCTGGCGGCGCTTCAACACCCGTGGCGCCACTTGGGGCATCTACGGCGGCCTGCTGTCCTCGGTCGGCCTGGTGTTCTTCTCGCCGGTCGTCTCCGGCTCGGAGACCGCCCTGGTCACCGGCGCCGACTGGGCGTGGTTCCCGCTGAGCAACCCCGGGATCATCTCGATCCCGCTGGGCTTCTTCTTCGGCTGGCTCGGCACGGTGACCTCGCACGAGCCCGCCTCCGTCGAGCGGTTCACCGAGCTCGAGGTCCGCGCCCTCACCGGAGCCGGCGCGGAGCAGGCCGTCCAGCACTGAGCCGCACCGGGCATGTAACTCGGTGTTACGGCATCTACCACGGGGTCCTGACGCGTCACGACACCGTGGTAGATGCACGAACACCGAGTTACATGACCGGGCCCGAGGCAACCTCCCTGCAACCCCTGGTGAGCACACTTCACCTGGGCCCTAATGTGACCTGTGGCACCCCACTCGATTCAGGAGAGAACCGTGAGCGACCAGTCGACATCGAGCTCCTCGACGGAAGAGACCCTCGCCAACCTGTTGAAGGAGGACCGTCGCTTCGAGCCGCCGGCCGAGTTGGCCGCCAACGCCAACGTGACCGCCGATGCATACACCCGGGCGGCGTCCGACCGCGAGGGCTTCTGGGCCGAGCAGGCCGAGCGTCTCACCTGGGACACCAGGTGGGACCGCGTCCTCGACTGGGACAACCCGCCGTTCGCGAAGTGGTACGTCGGCGGCCGGCTCAACGCCGCCTACAACTGCGTCGACCGGCACGTCGAGGCCGGCCGCGGCGACAAGGTCGCCATCCACTGGGTCGGCGAGCCCGAGGGAGAGACCCGCGATCTGACCTACGCCGATCTACAGCGCGAGGTCTCCAAGGCCGCGAACGCGCTGACCGAGCTCGGTGTCGGCACCGGCGACCGGGTCGCGATCTACATGCCGATGATCCCCGAGGCGATCGTCACGATGCTCGCCTGCGCCCGGCTCGGCGCGCCGCACACGGTGGTCTTCGGCGGGTTCTCCGCCGACGCCCTGGCCTCGCGGATCGACGACTGCCAGGCGAAGGTCGTCGTCACGGCCGACGGCGGCTACCGTCGCGGCACCCCCTCCGCGCTCAAGCCGGCCGTCGACGAGGCCCGCACCAAGACCGACAAGATCGAGAAGGTCCTCGTCGTGCGTCGTACGGGGCAGGACCTCGGTGACGACGGGTGGGACGACAGCGTCGACGTCTGGTGGCACGACGCCGTCGACGGCGCCTCCGACCAGCACACCCCGGAGGCGTTCGACTCCGAGCACCCGCTCTACGTCATGTACACGTCCGGCACGACGGGCAAGCCGAAGGGCATCCTGCACACCACGGGCGGCTACCTCACCGGCGCGGCGTACACCCATCACGCCGTGTTCGACCTCAAGCCGGACACCGACGTCTACTGGTGCACCGCCGACATCGGCTGGGTCACCGGCCACTCCTACATCGTCTACGGTCCGCTGGCCAACGGCGTCACGCAGGTGCTCTACGAGGGCACGCCCGACTCCCCCGAGCCGGGCCGCTGGTGGAAGATCATCCAGGACTACAAGGTCACCCTCTTCTACACCGCGCCGACCGCGATCCGGTCGTTCATGAAGCAGGGCCACGACGTCCCCGACAAGTACGACATGTCGAGCCTGCGGATCCTCGGCTCGGTCGGCGAGCCGATCAACCCCGAGGCCTATGTCTGGTACCGCCACGTCATCGGCGGGGACCGCACTCCCGTCGTCGACACCTGGTGGCAGACCGAGACCGGCGCGGTGATGATCTCCCCGCTGCCCGGTGTGACCGCCGGCAAGCCCGGCTCCGCGATGACCGCGATCCCCGGCATCGAGGCCGACGTGGTCGACGACGAGGGCAACCCGGTGCCCAACGGCTCCGGCGGCTACCTCGTGGTCACCTCGCCGTGGCCCTCGATGCTGCGCACGATCTGGGGCGACGACAAGAGGTACGCCGACACGTACTGGTCGCGTTTTGCGAAGCAGGGCTACTACTTCGCCGGCGACGGCGCCAAGAAGGACGACGACGGTGACATCTGGGTCCTCGGCCGGGTCGACGACGTGATGAACGTGTCGGGCCACCGCCTGTCCACCACGGAGATCGAGTCCGCGCTCGTGTCGCACCCGAAGGTCGCCGAGTCGGCGGTCGTGGGCGCCTCCGACCCCGACACCGGTCAGGCGGTCGTGGCCTACGTGATCCTCCGCAACGAGGCGGGCGACGGTGGGCCGGACATCGTCAAGGAGCTCTCCGACCACGTCCGCACCCAGATCGGCCCGATCGCCAAGCCGCGCCAGATCATGGTCGTCCCCGAGCTCCCCAAGACCCGCTCGGGCAAGATCATGCGCCGCCTGCTGCGCGACGTCGCCGAGGGCCGCACGGTCGGAGACACCCAGACCCTGGCCGACGCCTCGATCATGGACCTCATCTCCGCCAGCCAGGCGACCACCACCGAGGACTGAGTCCGGGCCGGGCCCGGCCCCTCGGGTTGGCTAACGTCATACGTTCCGTGGGCCCAAGCCCACGGAACGTATGACGTCCCCGAGCCGAGGAGCCCTCATGCCCGTCTGGTCCCCCGTCGTGTGGACGCAGCTGCCTCCGGCGCTCGCCGAGTTCTGGACCGAGCGTCACCTCTGCACCCTCAGCACCCTGGACCAGCACGGGGCTCCCCACGCGGTCGCGGTCGGCGCGGTCCTCGACCCCGACCAGCGGTGCGCGTGGGTGATCACCGACGGCGGCTCGCAGAAGGTCGCCAACCTGCGCCGCGACGGCCGGCTCGCGGTCAGCCAGGTCGACGGCGCCCGCTGGTCGACGATCATCGGCACCGCCGAGGTGTGCTCCGACGCGGAGTCGGTCGAGCGCGCATGCGAGCGGTACGCCGCCCGCTACCGCACCCCGCGCCCGAACCCGAACCGGGTGGCCCTGCGGATCACGGTCGAGCGGTTCCTCGGGTCGTCGCAGGTCCTTCCTCGGGGCTGAGCCGCGCGGCGCGGCCGTCGCGCCAGCGCAGGACGTCCTCGGTGAGGACCAGCCCGGACAGGACGCCGAAGGCGAAGATCAGCCGTCCTTGCGTCTGCGCCGCCGTGTCGCCCAGCACGAGCGGCTCGTTCGCGGCCAGCGCGAGGACGAGCGCCGCGCCGGCGAACACGACCGGCCAGGTCAGCCGGGCGGCGAGGTCCCGCCGGTCGAGCAGTTGCCACGCCGCACCCCCGGCGACACCCAGCACCGCATAGGGCGCACGGCCGGCGTCCTGGTGCTGGTGCACGTTCGCGGCCGCCACCAGCGCGAAGAGCGGCACGATCCAGGCGAAGCCCTGGTAGGGCCGAGGGGGCGCGCGTCCTTCCACCGGCCCATCCTCTCACCCGCTCGGCTCTTGACAGCCGCGTCCGCGCGGGCGCATTCTCCTAACTATGTTAGGCAGTTCGAATCGCAATAGGATTGCCGAACGGCGTGAGGCAACCCGTCGCGAGATCCTGGACGCCGCTTGGAGGCAGGCGCGGGAGGTCGGGGTCGCCGGGATCACGCTGCGCGACATCGCCCGGACGGTGGGGATGCAGCCGCCGTCGCTGTACTCCCACTTCGACTCCAAGCTCGCCATCTACGACGCGATGTACGCCGACTCCTGGCTCGCCTACGAGGAGCACGTGAGCCGGGAGCTGGATCCCCTGCCCACGCATCCGCGCGATGCGATCCGGTTGATCGCCCGCGTCTTCTTCGACTTCTCCGTCGCGGACCCTGCTCGCTACCAGCTGATGAACCACCGCACCATCCCCGGGTTCGAGCCCACCGCCGAGTCCTACGCGCCGGCGGTGCGCGTCCTCGAGCGCGGGGTGGAGACGTTCGGCGCCCTCGGGGTGACCGACCGCGCCGACTTCGACATCTGGGTCTCCCTCCTGGGCGGCCTCATCGACCAGCAGTTGGCCAACGACCCGGGTGGGGACCGTTTCTCGCGGCTCCTCGAACGGGCCACCGATATGTGGGCGGACGCCGGCGGCATCCCCCATCGCACCGCCCGCAGGGCCTCCACCAAGAGACGAGCACGGCCATGATCACCACCTATCGCGACCTCCGTCGCCCCGCCCTCGACCACCGGACGGCGATGGTCCTCGCCGCCGAGGAGTACCGCCGCTTCGCCGACGCGGTCGGCGGCCTCGCCCCGGAGGCGTGGACCCGACCCACCGCCTGCCCGGCCTGGGACGTGCGCCAGATGACGGCGCACGTCGTGGGCATGGCCGAGATGATGGCCGGCATCCGCGAGGGGAGACGGCAGCAGAGGATCGCCGGCACCGAGGCTGCCGCCCAGGGCATCGCGTTCATCGACGCCCTGACCGCCCTCCAGGTGCGCGAACGCTCCGGACACAGCCCGGAGCGGCTCGTCGCGGACGCCCGCCGAGCCGGGCGGCGAGCGGCTCGGGCGCGCCGGATGGCGCCCTCCTTCCTCCGGCGCCGGGACATCGGCATGCCGCAGGTGGTCCAGGGCGTCGAGGAGAGCTGGGCCCTCGGATACATGGTCGACGTGATCCTGACGCGCGACACCTGGATGCACCGCAGCGACATCGCTCTCGCGACCGACACCGAGATGCGACTGACCGCCGAGCACGACGGCCGGATCATCGCCGACGTGGTCGCCGAGTGGGCGCAGCGCCACGGTGCGCCGTACCGCCTCACCCTCACCGGACCCGTCGGAGGGACGTGGAGCCACGGGACGGGTGGCGAGGAGATCGAGCTCGACGCCGTTCAGTTCTGCCGGGTGCTGTCCGGCAGGGGCTCGGGGTCGGGGCTGCTGGCGACCGAGGTGCCCTTCTGACCGCTGGCCAGCAGGACGACCACCCCGAGCACGGCCGCGACCACCGACGCGAGCAGGATGCCGACCTTCGCCTCGGCGGTGAGCAGGTCGGAGCCCGGGAAGGACAGCCCGGCGATGAACAGCGACACCGTGAAGCCGATGCCGGCCACCGCGCCGACGCCGACCACCTGCGGCCAGGACGTGCCCTCGGGCATCCGGCCGATGCCCAGCCGGATCGCGACGAAGCAGGCCAGTGTGATGCCGAGCGGCTTGCCGAGGACCAGCCCCGCGCCGATCCCGAGGGCGACGGTGGAGGTCAGCGCGTCGCCCAGGACGCCGTCGCCCAGCGCGACCCCGGCGTTGGCGAGCGCGAAGACCGGCAGCACGACGTACGACGACACCGGGTGCAGCCGGGACTGGAGCCGCTCGACCACCGGCACCGACTCGCCGAGCAGGAAGCGCAGCCGGTGCACCTCCTCGGCGTCGAGGTCGTGGTCGCGCAGGCTCTCGGCGGCGTACTCGGACGCGACCTGCGGACGCAGCAGGGCGACGGCGGGAGTGAGCAGGCCGATCGCCACGCCCGCGAGGGTCGCGTGCACCCCCGACTCGAGCAGCGCGTACCAGGTGGCGACCCCGAGCACGACGTACACCGGGACCGACCAGACCCGCACGGCCCTCAGCACCGCCATCGCGGCGAGCAGGGCGAGCGCGCCGGCCAACCAGCCCAGGGAGAGGTCCGCGGTGTAGAACAGCGCGATCACCAGGATCGCGCCGATGTCGTCCACGATCGCGAGCGTCAACAGGAACAGCCGGGCGGCGGACGGGATCCGCGGGCCGAGCAGTCCGAGCACGCCGACGGCGAAGGCGATGTCGGTCGCCATCGGGATCCCCCAGCCGGCCGCGCCCTCACCGCCGCCGACCACGGCGGCGTACACCAGCGCGGGCACGGCCATGCCGCCCACCGCGGCGAGGATCGGCAGCGCCGCGGTGCGCGGGTCGCGCAGGTCGCCGTGGACCAGCTCGTACTTGATCTCGAGTCCGACGACGAAGAAGAAGATCGTCATCAGCCCGTCGTTGACCCAGTGCTGGAGCGACTCCTCGATCCGCCACTCGCCGACCTCGAGAGCGACCGGCGTGTGCCAGAAGTGGTCGTACGCCGACGCCCAGCCGTCGAACGGGAGGTTCACCCAGGCCAGGGCGGCGAGCGTGGCGGCGAGCAGCAGCACGGAGCCCGCGGCCTCGACGTGGAGGAACTCCCGCAGCGGGCGGGCGACGTACTTCGCCAGGGGGCGTCCGCTCGCCGTCCAGACCGGGCCGTGGTGCCAGAGGTCGTCGGGGGTGTGCTGGGGATCGGACACGGAGGATTCTCCTGGCGTCGTGCGGGCAGGGCCGTTCACATGCCGACCAGACTTCCCGGCTCACCTGTGCTCCACCCTAGCGGGGTCGGTAAGGTCGACCGCATGGCCACCGAACAGCGCACCGTCACTGGGGAAGAGCCCACCATCGGACGTCTCATCAAGGACGCCCAGACGGACTTCTCCACGATCATGCGCAAGGAGATCCAGCTCGCGAAGTCGGAGCTGAAGGTCAGCGTGACCGCGGGCGGCGTCGGCGCCGGCCTGATCGCGGCGGCGTTGTTCGTGCTGGTGCTCGCGGTCATCATGCTCTCGGTGGCGATCGCCTACTTCATCAACTGGAACGGCAAGGGCCTCGACCTGCACTGGGCCTTCCTCATCGTGTTCGGCTTCTACGTGCTGGTCGCCGTCCTGCTGGTGTTCCTCGGGATCCGCAGCTTCAAGAAGGTCAAGGCACCCGAGCGCGCGATCGAGCAGGGACGCGAGATCCCGCGCGCGCTCAAGGGCCAGGCCTGACCGACCGGCCGACGGACGGGCCGGACGGAGGGGGAGCCGATGGCACGGCAGCCGGTGGTCGCCGGACGGGCCGAACACCTGCTCGGCTCCGCCGTCGTCGCGACCGCACCGGTCGCCGGCGGCGACATCTGCACGGCGGTCAAGCTGCGCCTGTCCACCGGACGCACCGCCTTCCTCAAGACCCTCAGCCCCGCACCGCCGCAGTTCTTCGCCCGTGAGGCCGCCGGTCTGCGCTGGCTGGCCGAGGCGGCGCCCGCCGGCGTCGCGACCCCCGAGTTGCTGGCCGTCGACCCCGAGTGCCTGATCCTCGAGTGGGTCGAGCCCGGACGGCCCAGCGCGGAGGCGGCCGCCGCGTTCGGCCGCGCGCTCGCCGCCACCCACGCGACCGGGGCGAGCAGCTTCGGCGGCGATGCCGATGGGTACGTCGGCCGCCTGCCGCTGCCCAACCAGCCGCTCCCCACCTGGGCGGAGTTCCACGCCGAGCGGCGGATCGCGCCGTACCTCAAGGTCCTGCGCGACAAGGAGATCCTCAGCGCCGAGGAGGCCGACCTGATCGAGACCGCGGCCGCGCGCGCCCCCTCGATCGTGCCCGAGGAGCCGCCCTCGCGGCTGCACGGCGACCTGTGGAACGGCAACGTCCTGTGGACCGCCGGCGAGCGGGTGGTCGTCGTCGACCCGGCGGCGTACGGCGGGCACCGCGAGGTCGACCTGGCCATGCTCGCCCTCTTCGGGCTGCCCCAGCTGCCGCAGGTGATGGCGGCCTACACCGAGGCGGCCCCGCTGACCGACGGCTGGGAGGACCGACTGGCCTACCACCAGCTGTTCCCGCTGCTGGTCCACGCCTGCCTCTTCGGCGGCCAGTACGGCGCCCGCGCGGCCCGGGTCGCTCAGCGCTACCTCTGAGCCGCCGGGCGCCGCTGCTCTCAGACGCCCCTCAGGCCGATCCGCCATGATGGGGGCGTGTCCGCCCGCGCCACCCCTCAGCACCGTGTCCTCGTGGTCGACGACGACCGGGCCGTGCGGGAGTCGCTGCGGCGCTCGCTCGCCTTCAACGGCTACGACGTCCACCTGGCCGGCGACGGCGCGGAGGCCCTGGCGGGGATCGGTGCCGTGGCGCCGGACGTCGTGGTGATGGACGTGATGATGCCCAAGCTCGACGGGCTCGAGGCGACCCGCGCGCTGCGGGCCGCGGGCAACGACGTCCCCATCCTGGTGCTGACCGCCCGCGACGCGGTGGGCGACCGGGTGGAGGGTCTCGACGCGGGCGCCGACGACTACCTGACGAAGCCGTTCGCGCTCGAGGAGCTCCTCGCCCGGCTGCGGGCGCTGCTGCGCCGGGTGACGCCCATCGTGGACGGGGCCGAGGAGGAGGTGCTCACCTTCGCGGACCTCACCATGAACGTCACGACGCGGGAGGTCCGCCGCGGCGGGCGGCTGATCGAGCTGACCCGCACGGAGTTCACCCTGCTGGAGATGTTCCTGCGCCGCCCGCGGCGGGTGCTGGACCGCAGCTTCATCCTCGAGGAGGTGTGGGGCTACGACTTCCCCACGACGGCCAACTCCCTGGAGGTCTACGTCGGCTACCTGCGCCGCAAGACCGAGGCCGAGGGCGAGCCGCGCCTGATCCACACCGTCCGCGGCATCGGATACGTCCTGCGCGCCACCGAGTCCTGAGGACGGCGGACGTGGCCACCTCCTGGAGCCTCGCGATGGGCCCGGGCCCCGACGGACGCTGGCACTATCGCCGCTCCCTGGCGAGCCGGGTGATCTGGCTGACGACGATCGCGGTCGGCATGTCCGTCGCCCTGGTGGCGGTCGGCGCCTACCTCACCGCGCGCGTGCAGATGCAGGACACCCTCGACAACGCGCTGCTCGACCGCGCCGACAAGGCCGCCGGCTCCGACAGCCTGCTCCAGGCCGGCTCGCAGGGCATCCCGTCGTGGGCGCTGGGCGCGGGCGACGTACGGATCGCGATCCTCGACTACAACCGCGGGACGCTGCGCATCCTCGACCGAGGGCCGACCCTGGAGCTCGGCCGGTCCGAGCTCGAGGTCGCGCAGGGCAAGCAGGAGCAGAGCCTGCGCACCATCGTGCTCGCCGGCGACCGCTACCGGGTGGTGGCGGTCCCGACCCAGCAGAGCGGCGTCGCGCTGATCATCGCCCAGCCGCTGGCCGACCAGGACCGCACCCTGAGCCGGCTCGGCTGGGTCACCGTCGCCTTCGGCGGGTTCGGTGTCCTCGTCGCCGGGCTCGCGGGCTGGGCGGTCGCCAGCAACGGCCTGCGCCCGGTGCGCCGACTGAGCGCGTCGGTCGAGGAGATCGCGCGCACCGAGGACTTCACCCCGCTCCCCGTCGAGGGCGACGACGAGGTGGCTCGGCTGGCGACGTCGTTCAACCACCTGCTGGTGGCGCTCGACGCGAGCCGGATCCGCCAGCGGCAGCTGGTCGCCGACGCGAGCCACGAGCTGCGCACGCCGCTGACCGCGCTGCGCACCAACATCGACCTGCTCACGATGACCGTCCGCAGCCCCGACGGGCTCCGCGGGTTGCCGCCCGAGGCGCGCGACGAGCTGCTCGACGACGTACGCGCCCAGATGGAGGAGCTCACCACCCTCATCGGCGATCTCACCGAGCTGGCCCGCGACGAGCCGATGCCCGTGCTGGTGGAGCCCGTCGACCTGGCCGACGTGGTCGACCATGCCGTGCAGCGGGTCCGCCGCCGCGCCCCCGGCCTGGAGTTCGAGGTGTTCACGCGGCCGTGGTGGGTCATCGGCCAGGACGCCGAGCTGGAGCGGGCGGTGACCAACCTGCTCGACAACGCCGCCAAGTGGAGCCCCGAGGGCGGCCGGGTCACCGTGCGGCTCAGCGACGGCGTGCTGACCGTCGACGACCAGGGTCCGGGCATCGCCGAGGCCGACCGCACGCGCGTCTTCGACCGGTTCTGGCGCTCCGACGACGCCCGCACCCTGCCCGGCTCCGGACTGGGCCTGGCTATCGTGCGGCAGGTCGCCGAACGGCACTCCGGCTCCGTCCAGGCGACGGCCAACGCCAGCGGCGGCGCACGCCTCGTACTCAAGCTGCCCGGACGGGAGAACAACCCCCATGCCTGACCTGCGTCGGACGACCCTCACGGTCCTGCTCGCCCCGCTCGCCGCGTCGGCCCTGACCGGCTGCGGCGGTGACGAGGTCGGCGCGAAGCCCCACCGGCCGACCGAGTCGCCTGCGCTGTGGAACCCGTGCGACGTGCTCGACGCCGCCTTCGTGAAGACGCAGTTCGGCATCGAGGCGACCGAGCACGCCGGCACGCCGACGAAGCCCGAGTGCCGGTTCACGCCGGCCGAAGGCAGCGGCGACGCGGTGGTCACGTCCAACTACCTGCTCTTCCCCGGATCCCTCGACGACGCCTGGGAGAGGATGGGCCAGCAGCCCGACGCCGACGTCCGCACCCCCGCCATCGCGTTGGCCGACGATGCGCGGCTCGTGGTCGAGGCAACGAAGGAGCAGCTCTACGTCACCGGCTTCGTCCAGAACGGCGACCTGGTCCAGCAGGTCGACGTGGTCGATCCCGCGCCCTACGCCGAGCGGCGGATCGTGCGCGGCGTCGAGGCCATGCTCACCACGCTGTCGGCGCACGCGGCCGAGAGCGGGGCGGGCGCCGAGAGCGGCACCGACACCGGCACGGACACGGGCACGGACACGGACACGGACTGACACCGACGATCCACCGTTCACCGGACTTCCGACCCGTCTGGCCGGAATCGGCGCGAACGGTGGATCGTTCGTGCACCTCGATCGGCGGACGGGCACATCCGGCCTGGAGACCGGTCAGGGATCGACCGCCTGCAACAACCGCGCGGCCTTCCACTGCGTCTCGGCCCACTCCTCGGCGACCTCGCTGGCCACGGTGATGCCGCCGCCGGTGCCGAGCACGTAGTCGTCGCCGGCGGTGGTCAGCGTGCGGATCACGACGCCGAGATCGGCGCGGCCGTCGCCGGAGATCCAGCCGAACGCCCCGGAGTAGGCCCCGCGCGGCGTCGCCTCGACCTCCTCGATGATCTCCATCGTGCGCAGCTTGGGCGCCCCCGTCATCGAGCCCGCCGGGAAGAGCGCCTTGAGCGCGCCGACCGTGGTCACGTCGGGGCGGAGCCGGCCGCGCACGGTCGAGACGAGCTGGTGCACCGAGGCGTACGACTCGACGTCCATCAGCACCGGGACCTCGACCGAGCCGACCTCGCAGACCATCGCGAGGTCGTTGCGGAGCAGGTCGACGATCATCAGGTTCTCGGAGCGGAACTTCGGGTCCGTGGCCAACCGCTCCCGCGCCCGCTCGTCGTCGGCGGGCGTGCTCCCGCGGGAGGTCGTGCCCTTGATCGGCTTGGTCTCGAGCACGCGGTGCTCGTCGACCAGCGCGTACCTCTCGGGCGAGGAGCTGAGCAGCCACGCCCGGGCACCCTCGACGTCGTGCTGGAGGAAGCCCGCATAGGGAGCGGGATTCAGCGCCCGCAGGCGGAGGTACGCCGCCGCCGGGCTGAGCGGACTGTCCACCCGGAGCCGGTGGGTGAGGTTGACCTCGTAGGAGTTGCCGGCGTGGAGGTGCTCCTGCACGGTCGCGAACGCGGCGGCGTAGGGGGGCGGGGGGGTGCGTGAATCCCCGGACGTCCGGGGATTCATGCGCTTGTCGGGGGTTGCAACCCCTGACAAGTGCATGAATTCCCTGACCAGGGTGTGCTCGTACTCCCGGATGTGCGAGGGCCGCAGCCAGACCGCGTCGGGGAGATCGGGGTCCGGTACGGCGGGCAGGTCGGCGCGGGAGGCGTACCCGAAGTAGCCGAACCACTGGTCACCGGGATCGCCGGCGGCGAGCTCGGACTCGAGGACCTCGAACGGGTCGTCGCCGACGACGACCGAGCGCCCGCCGGCGTGCCGGGTCACCTCGCGCCGGGCCGCGTCATAGGTCAGCGAGACGTCGTCGTCGTCGAGCCAGCCGATCATCGAGCGGCGCCGCGACCAGTCCCGGGCGCCGCCCCCGTCGAGCCAGACGCAGCGGGCGTGGCGGGCCTGGATCCGGGCGAACGCCTCGGCGGGGTCGCCCTGGGTGACCATCAGGCGGCGCCGGCGCGCAGGAAGTTCGCGACGAGCCGCGCGCCGTGCGCGGTGAGCACCGACTCGGGGTGGAACTGCACGCCCATGATCGGCAGCGTCACGTGTTCCACGGCCATGGTCAACCCGCTGTGCCGGTCGACGGCGGTGGCCCGCAGCACGTCGGGCAGCGCGACCGCCGCGAGCGAGTGGTAGCGGACCGCCTCGAACGGGTCCGGGATCCCCGCGAACAGTCCCGTGCCGTCGTGCTCGACGTCCGCCAACACCCCGTGTCCCGGGGGCACGCGGTCGACCTGTCCGCCGTACGACGTCACGATGCCCTGCATGCCGAGGCAGACCCCGAGCACGGGGCGGGTGCCGGCGAGCACCACCTCGCGCCCGACGGCGAAGTCGCGCTCCTCACCGGGGTGTCCGGGCCCGGGCGAGAGCACGACGAAGTCGTGCGCCAGCACCTCGGCGGCCGTCACCTCGTCGTGCTGGACGACCGTCGGCAGCACCCCGGTCACCCCGGCCACGAGGTGCACGAGGTTCCAGGTGTAGGAGTCGTGGTGGTCGACGACCACGACATCCGGGTCGATCACAGCAGGACGCCGCACACCAGGTCGTGGACGATGTCGAAGCCGCGCTCGGTGAGGATCGACTCGGCGTGGAACTGCACGCCCCGGA
>NZ_VDMP01000025.1:400987-450161 GCF_006335005.1 Nocardioides albidus | reverse complement strand
CGTCGCCGACGCGGCCCACGAAGGTGTTGTAGAAGCCCACCCGCTGCGGCCGGCCGTCGAGGAGGACGGTGGCCTGGGTGCCCTGGAAGACGATGTCCTTGTAGGCGAGCGGGATGCCGAGCTGGTGGCACAGCGCCTGGTGTCCGAGGCAGACGGCGACGAAGGGCCGCTCGTTGGCGAGCAGCCAGGCCACGGCCGCGCGGAGGTTGGCCATCTTCGGATCCGCGTCGTCACGCGGGTCGCCGGGACCGGGGCCGACGATGACGAGGTCGTACCCGTCGAGCACCCCGTCGGCGTACTCCTCGTGCCGGATCACGGAGCTGGTCATGCCCATCCGGGCGAGCATGTGGCGCAGCATGTTCACGAAGTCGTCCTCGCCGTCGAGGATGACCGCGGACTTCCCGGCCAGCCGCGGGTCGGCGGGCGTCCCGGCCTGGTCGGCGAGCCAGAAGCCGGAAAGCCGGTTGTTGCGGGCGTTGAGGGCGATCAGCACCTCCTCGTCCGCGACCAGGTCGGCGACCGGCACGTCGGGGATCGGCGCGGCCGGCACGAGACCGAAGGCGGAGAGGATGCCGCCCGCCTTGGCGTGGGTCTCGGCGACCTCGTACGCCGGCACGGAGTCGCGCACGAGCGTGGCACCGGCGGTCACCTTCAGCTCGCCGGCGGGCGAGACGTCGGCGGTGCGCAGCACGATCGGGCTGTCGAGGACGGGCTCGCCGGTCTCGTCGCGGCCGAAGATCGCGAGCGCGGAGGCGTAGTAGCCGCGGCCCTCGGGCTCGTAGGCCTTGATCAGCCGGCAGGCGTTCTCGACGGGCGAGCCGGTGACCGTGGCGGCGTACATGGTGTCCCGCAGGACCTCGCGGACGTCACGGGCGGTGCGCCCGGCGAGGAGGTACTCGGTGTGGACGAGGTGCGTCATCGGCTTGAGGAACGGGCCGAGCACCTGGCCGCCCTCGGTGCAGATGTCGCACATCATCTTGAGCTCCTCGTCGACGACCATGAAGAGCTCGTAGATCTCCTTCTCGTCCTTGAGGAACTCCCGCAGCCGCGCCTCGGTGCTGCGGGTCTCGCCGGCGGGCGGGCGCAGGTGGAAGGTGCCGGAGATCGGGTTCATCCGGACGTCGCCGCCGTGGACCGAGACGTGCCGCTCGGGCGAGGCGCCGATGAGGAAGCGGTCGCCGGTGAAGAAGACGAAGGTCCAGTACGCGCCGCGCTCGCGCTCGAGGAGCCGGCGGAACACGGTGAGGGCGACCGACGGGCCGAAGTCGGCGACGACGGCGCGGTAGTTGCGGCCGACGACGAGGTTGGCGCCCTCGCCCTGGCCGATCTCGCCGTCGATGATCGCTGCGACGATCTTGGCGTAGTCCTCGTCGGAGGTCTCGAAGCCGCCGCGGTCGGTGAACTCCACCTCCACCGGGTCGATCGCGTCGACGACGTCGGCCACGGAGAACTCGTGCTCGGACTGCACGTCGACGACCACGAGCGGCGTGCCGTCGTCGTGGGCCTCGAAGCCGCGCTCGGAGACCTGGCGGAAGGGGACGGCGACCAGCCGGTCGCAGATGTGCCCCGGCTCCGGGACGCCGGTCTCGAGCGGGATGTCCATGATCGACTCGACGACGCTGCGGGTGCCGCCGAGCACGCCGACGGTGTCGCGGTCGCCCGCGCGGGTGGAGCGCCGGATGATCGCCCAGGCCTCGTGCCCCTGGACGGCCGCGATGGCTTCCCGGGCGGTGAGAGGGGCGCTGGGCTGTTCAGACATGGCTGCAGCCTATGCGGGCCGCGTGCCCGACCGCCCGACGGTTTCGGATGGTGCACGAACGATCCACGGTTCGCACGTTTTCCGGCCAGGACGCAGCGATTCCGGCCGAACGGGGGATCGTTCGTGCACCGCGCCGATGCTCACACGCCGAGTGCCAGGAATGCCGCGGCAGTGCCCGCGGCCACCGGGTCGCCGACGGCCCGGCGTCGGACCTCGCACAGCGCGGTGGCCGGGTCGCGCCCGGCGGCGAGCGCGGCGTGGAGGTCGACCATGAGCGCGGCGGTGGCGGCGTCGTTGACCTCGCCGACGCTGCACACCAGGCCCGCGGTGCCGAGCGAGAACAGCGCCGCGGCCAGGCCCAGCAGCTCCTCCGCTCCGACCGGAGCGAGGACGCCGGACTCGCAGGCCGAGAGCACGACGCGGTACGGCGCCCGCGGGATCCGCTCCAGGTCGTGCACGGTCAGGGGTCCGTCGGCCAGGTCGAGCGCGGAGAACAGCGGGCTGTCGGCGCGGAACCGCCCGTGCGCGGCCAGGTGGACCAGGCCCGCGCCGTCGAGGTGGGTCAGCACCGCGTCGAGGGTGGCCCGGGGGCCGTCGAGCAGCACCGCCTCGCGGTGGCGCTCGGCGAGGACCGGCACCTCCGCTCCACCGCTCGCCAGCGCCGGGCCCGCGACGAGGACCGTGCTGGCCGGCTCCGGACGCGGCGTTGCTCGGGCGCGCAGCCACTGGCCGGCCGACGGTACGACGGCGAACGGGCGGTCGTGCAGCGTCGGGAGCAGCGACCAGGCCAGTCCGTGCAGGCGCGCGGTCGGAGCGAGTACGACCGGAGCGTCCGGAAGCAGACGCACCGCGTCGCCGAGGATCGCCTCTTGCAGCCGCACGCCGAGGGCAGCGGTGTCGGCGGGGCGGCCGCGCGCCGCCCGGCGCAGCAGCATCGCGGCCGGGCCGAGCAGCGCGGCGATCTCGTCGAGGGTGCCGGCCACGCGCCGCCGGACCCTGCCGGCGTGGGCGACCACGACGTGCAGTGTCCCGTCGACGTCGACCAGCTCGACCAGTG
The DNA here is from genome assembly GCF_006335005.1 of Nocardioides albidus. Taxonomy (GTDB): domain Bacteria; phylum Actinomycetota; class Actinomycetes; order Propionibacteriales; family Nocardioidaceae; genus Nocardioides; species Nocardioides albidus. The sequence continues at coordinate 447,345 of NZ_VDMP01000025.1, read as the reverse complement.
CGGTGTCTCCGGTCGCGGCGAGGATCTGCTCGACGCTCGCCGGCCGTTGCTGAGCCGCTGTCGTCGCCGACAGCGTGTGGCTCTCCGCCCGCACCGCCCGCTCGAGCCGCAGCCGCTCCCGCTCGAGCTCATCGGTCGGCGCGCCCTCCTGCCGGGCCTCCGCCAGTTGTCGCCCGTTGTCTCTCAGCGCCGCGAGCGAGGCGGGGATGGTCGTGGCGTCCGACGTCGCCGGCGGCTGCGCCAGCGCCGTGGCTCGCGTTCGCTCACTCCACCGCAGCAGGGTGCGCGCGTCAGAGGCGGCGTGCCGCAGGGCGATGGTCGTCAGCTCGCGGCCGTGCGTGGTCGCCAGCGCCCGGAGCTCGGACGACCCGATCAACCGCCGGTGCTCGTCGATCGCGTCGAGCCCGGCAGCGGCCGCCCGCAGGACGCCGCCCCGGTCGCGCGTCTCCTCACGCGACAGGGCCTGGGCGTGCCAGGCGCCGGCGCGGACGAGGGCGTTCGGGTGGTGGCGGTACGACGCCGCGCGGCTCCAGAACTCCGCCCTGTCGGCGCCCGTCGCCAGGCGACCGGCGATCGTCAGGGCGAGTGGCGCCTCGTCCGCTCCCTGGGTGTGCAGCTCGTCGGCGACCGCCGCCGCCTCCTGGGCCAGGCCGCGCACGTCGTCGAGCGCGAGGCGCGCGCGGACGGCGGTCAGCCGCGCACGGAGGCGGAACCAGGGCCGGTCCTGGCTGCGGAACAGCTCCACCGCACGACGGGCCGTGTCAGCGGCCTGGGTCGGCTCGTCGGCGGCGAGGAGGGCCCGGGCGAGCGCCGCGAGGAACTCGGCTTGGTCCAGAGGAGCGAGCTCCCCGTCGAAGCTCCGCATCAGGGCGACCGCGTCCGACGGCAGGCCCGCCGCCAGGTAGGCATCGGCGAACCGGGCGACCACCTCGAAGATCACGGGTCGGCCCGCTGCCGCCGCCGCGTCGACCGTGTCGCCGAAGCGTCGGAGAGCTGCGGCGTGGTCGCCGCGGGCGAGTGCGACCTCCGCGAGGCTGCTCAGGGTCGAGAGCCGGTCGACCCAGGCCCCTTCCTCGGCAAGGATCCTCGCGGCCTCGCTGACCTCGTTCTCGGCGTCGTCCACCCGCCCGAGGTGGAGGTGCACGTGTCCCAACCATGCCCGGGTCCGCGCCTCCCAGCCACGGTTCCCGCACCGCACCAGCTCGTCCAGCGCACCCCGCAGCACCGGTGCCGCCTCCACGTGCCGGCCGAGCATGGTCAGCACTGCCGCAAGGCGCATCGCCACCTTCGCCGCGACCTCGCCCGTCGCCCCGTCCATGGCCGCTTCCAGCTCCCGCAGAGCGATGCCCGAGCGTCCCACGAATGCCAGCGTCACGCCGAGCGTGGCCCGGACGTCTCGAACGCGATCCGGATCGCCGACCGTCATCGCGGCGACGAGTCCAGCCCGGAGCACGTCGAGCGCCTTCTCGGCGTGACCGCCGTCGCGCAGGACGATGCCGAGCGCCTGCAGCGCGAACGAGCGGCCGAGGTCGTCCGTGTCCGGCGCGGCGAGGAGCTCCTCCGCGCGCCGGCGGGCCCGTTCGGGCTGGTCCAGCGCCAGGTCCAGCAGTTCCTGCATGGCAGCCTCGACAGGAAGAAGGGCGCGAACTCCTTTACGGCGCCGCGGGGCAGCACTACGTTAGCGCCGCCCGGTGCAATCGGCCCGAGCCCTCCCCCCTCAGGAGCGGCCATGTCCACGTCCGACGGTCCTACTCGCTCGAACAACCCGCTCAGCGCGCTGCTCCGGCTGCTCCGACTGCCCTGGGGCAGACCTCGCTCCGAACCAGCCGACGTCCGTCCGACCGATCCCGCCGAGCTCGGCCGCGAGGTCCGGCGGGTCCAGGCCGGGATCATCCGCGATGCGTTCAAGGGCGAGGTCGCGACTGCCGGCCCGGAGAACAGCCCGGTGAAGGACGACGCCGACCTGACGTACCTCTACCGCCCGGGGCACCTCCTGGTGCAGGCCGAACGTCTCGACGAGGTGCTGACCTGGTTCCGCGAGCGTGGGGAGGACTTCGGCGGCGAGCCGGAGCCGGTCGAGGAGCCGATCAAGGGCCGGCTGGTCACGATCCGGCTCCCGTCCCGACGTGACCGCGCCGACGACGTGCTGGCGACGCTCGACGAGCTCGACGACCACTTCGGTCGTCAGGACGACGCCGACAGTCCGCCCGTCGCAACGCCCGATCACATCATGTACGTGACGACCAGGGGCGGACTCTGCCCGGCCACCGAGCCGGAGGTCCCCCGGAGTCGCACGCCCTGGCCGCCCCAGGAGGCGGACCCGACGCCGGCGCCCGACCCGAAGGACAAGATCCGGGTGGCCGTGGTCGACACCGGGCTCTGGATGGAGGCCATCGACAGCGATGCTTCGCCCTGGCTGGAGTCGGACGACGTCTTCGCCGACGCCACCGACGAGGAGCGCGTCGACCGGACCGCGATCCACCCGTACGCCGGCCACGGCACCTTCGTCGCGGGCGTGATCAGCTGCCTGGCCCCGGAGACCCGGATCGAGGTCGAGGGACTGCTGACCCGCGGAGGCGCCATCTGGGAGTCGAGGATCGTCCGGCAGCTCGACGAGGCACTCGGCGACGACAACCATCCCCAGCTGGTCAGCATCTCCGCCGGGACCCACACCCGGTGCGGTCGTCCTCCGCTGTCCTTCGCAATGCTCGCCGCTGAGCATCGCCTCGCCGAACGCGACGACGTCCTCGTCATCGCTGCCGCCGGCAACGACGCCAGCGACGAGAAGTTCTGGCCGGCGGCCTTCTCGTGGGCGGTGTCGGTCGGCTCGGTCGACCCGGACCGCAAGGTCTCGGACTTCTCCAACTACGGCAAGGACTGGGTGAAGATCTACGCCCGCGGCCGCGACCTGGTGAACGCGTTCCCGGTCGGCGCCTACACCTGCCACGAGCCTCCGCACGCCGGCATCGTGCGGAAGTTCGACGGGCTCGCCCAGTGGAGCGGCACGTCGTTCTCGACGCCGATCGTGACCGGGCTCGTCGCGGCGGTCATGCGCGACAAGAGGATCCCCGCCCGGGCCGCGTGGCAGGCGGTCGAGGCGACCGCCATCGACGAGCACGACACGCGCATCAACGAGGACATCCGGATCGTCGGCCCGCTGACCTGAGGTCTCGAGGCTCGTCACTGGCGCTCCACGCACCTCGACCAGCGCTCAGAGCGTCACCCAGGGCGTGGTGAGCGACCACCCGCCCTGCTCGACCACGAACCGAACGGTGCCGGAACGCACGCCCTCGAGCCGGAAGAACCCGCCGGCGTCGGTCTCGGCCGACTGGGCGTCGGCGTCGGGGCGCTCCAGCAGCACACTGGCGGGCTCGCTCGCGGACGCCGCCTCGCCGGTGCCGATCACCTGACCGAGCAGCACCTCGCCGTCGACCTCGATCTCGAGCGTCAGCCCGCTGTGCCCGAAGGACAGGGTGCGCGGCTCGGCACCACCAGGGCCCGAGCGGACGGCGGCGCCGGCCTCCAGCGCGGAGTCGTGGAGCAGCTCGGCCAGCTCGGCGTCGACCGAGCGCCAGGTGAAGGCGGCGCGGGCCGCCGTACGCCGGCGCTCGCTGACCGCGGTCTCGTCAGCCACCGCCTCGCCGAGCAGGGCCATCAGCTCGTCGTCGTTCACGAGATCACCTCCACCAGTCGCCGCAGCGCGGGGGTACGACGCAGCTGCTCGAGCGCGCGGGCTCGCGTCGGCCCGATGCTGCCGATCGGGATGCCGAGGCGCCGGCTGATCTCCTCGTAGCCGACCGGAGGGTCGGTGAGCAGGAGCAGGAGCAGTGCGCGCCGCGCCTCGGGCAGCTCGGCGAGCGCCTCGCGCAGCAGCTGGCGGCGCTCGGCCGCCACGAGGTCGATGCCGGCGTCGTCGTCGACCACGGCGTCGAGGCCGACCGGGTCCTGCGGGTCGACGGGGCGGACCCGGCCGCGGGCGGCCAGCAGGCGCAGGCACTCGTTGCGGGTCGTCGTCCGGATCCAGCCCGGGAGCGCCGCGGGCTCGCGCAGGTCTCCGAGGTGCTCGACGAGGCGCAGCCACACCGTCTGGCTGACGTCGTCGCCGTCGGCCTCGGAGAGCCGGTAGCCACGGATGATGGCGTCCACGAGGGGGATGAAGCGGTCCACGATCGTGTCCCACGCATGCTGGTCTCCTTCCCGCGCCGCGGGGACGAGCGTGGACAGCGGGTCTGGCACGGATGAATCGTCCCGCACATCAGACCCGCGAGCCAGTGCCGTTGATACGGCGAGATTGCTCGTATCAACCGGCCCCCTCCGGACGTCCTCCTTCCGTCAGACCCCCTGCATCCACGCGGCACCTCCCCGCGGCTCCCCGGAAGGAACCCGTCATGACCTGGAACGAGACCCACGAGCGCATCCGCATCATCCGCGAGGTCGAGGCGGCGGCCGCCGCCGACATGAGCGGCGCCGTCCCCTGGCGCGAGGAGTGGCGCCCCTACTTCGACGGTCCGGTCGCCCTGGTCGCCGCCCTCCGCTCCCGCTGGCAGCACATGTGCGAGGCACAGCTCGACGTCGACGCCGGCGAGGACGCCGTCGACGACACCTACGCCCGACTGCGCCGCACCCAGGCCGGCGTCCTCCTGATCCTCCGCCGGTACGCCGCGGGCACCCCCGGCGCACCGGCGGTCCTCACGCTGGCGGGTCCGCGGCTGTCCACCTCCCTCCCGTCGCGGGCCCGCCGGCTCCACTTCCGCGGTGGCCCGACCCTCCCGGCCTGAGCGATGCTCGAGCTGACCTACGCCGCCGCCTGCCGCCTCGGGGCGCTGGGCCGTCGCGAGCGCCAGGTGCTCCGGCTGATCGCGCTCGGTCAGTCGGAGTCGTCGGTCGCGGCCCATCTGGGCCTGAGCGCGGAGACGGCCTCGTCCCTGTGCGCCGAGGTCTTCCGCGCGCTCGGGCTCACACCGACGGCGTACCTCGACAGACGTCTGCTCGCGGTCCTCACCCTCCGCCAGGCGGATCAGCTGGTGCAGTCAGCGAAGGACCTCGGCAATTCCTCGCGTTCTCGGCCAGTGGGGGGTCGGTGCGACGCGAGCGGGTGACCCGTCCGGACCTCCGGACGGGTCACCCCCCGCGGGAGTCGGACTCGCGCTCCTCGGCCCGCACGGTCACCTTCTTCAGCAGCCGGTTGAGGGTCGCCAGCTCGCGCTCGGTGAGCGCCTCGGCGAGGTCGTTCTCGGCCTCGCCGCGGATGTCCATCGCCCGCCGCCAGATCTCGATGCCGGCCTTGGTGACCTCCACGATGACCCGGCGACGGTCGTCCACCGACGGGGTCCGCCGGATCCAGCCGGCCCTCTCGAGACCGTCGAGCCGGCCGGTCATCCCGGCGCCCGAGACGCCCAGCTCGGTGGCGAGCTCGGTCGGCGAGGCCGAGCCGGGGGTGTCGCGGATCATCAGCACGTGCAGCGTCTCGTACTCGAAGTCGGTGAGCCCGACCTCGGCGACGGCGCGCAGCTTGGCCCGGCGCAGGTATCGGTCGATCCGGTTCACCCGGACGAACACGCCCTCGACGACCTCGTCGAAGGCCACGTCGAGCCAGTGGTCCTTCCACCGCGCGACGTGGCGGTCCGTCCAGTCCTCGGCCATGGCCGAACGCTACTGCGCCCTGTGCCGGCGTCCGCGCCAGCGCCCGGCGAGGCCGGCGCCGACCAGCATCGCCGCGACCAGCGGGAACATGGAGGACGGCGAACGGAACCAGAGGTACGTCGACGGCAGGTCCTGACTGAGCTCGAAGAAGCCCTCGATGTCGGCGAGGAACCACACGAACGGCACCAGGCCCCAGAGCAGGCCCGCGAGCACCGGCCCCAAGCCCGAGAGCCGGCCGCACGCCGCGACGCCCATCAGGATCACGCCGCCGAGCAGTATCAGCAGCAACTCGTCGGTCGTCCCCGCGTTGCTGAAGTTGCGGATGCGCTCCTCGTAGTACTTGCCGGCGCCGTAGTCGAGCACCAGGACGCCGACCGGCGTGAGCCCCAGGGCGAGGACCACGCTGGCCAGATGGCGCAGCACCATGGACGAGCCGCGCGGGCTCGGGGGCGGCGGGAGGAGGTACGCAGCGGCAGACTCGGTCATGGCGCGAGCCTGCCCTGGGCAGGACTCGCCCGAAACAAGTATTTCGTTGGCGAATACTTCGATAGCGAAGTAGCCTCCCTCCGATGACCGCGCCCTCCCCGCTCCGCTCTCGCGACTTCCGGCTGCTCGTCGGCGGCGTCGCGGTCAGCGGCCTCGGATCGGCGATGACGCCGGTGGCGCTGGCCTTCGCGGTCCTCGACCTCGGTGGCACCGCCACCCAGCTCGGCCTCGTCGTCGCCGCGTTCTCGGCAGCCGAGGTGCTCACGATCCTGTACGGCGGCGTGCTCGGCGACCGGCTTCCGCGGCAGCTCCTCATGCAGGGTTCGTCGGCGGCGACCGCCGTCAGCCAGGCCGCGTGCGCCGCGGTGCTCATCACCGGCCACGGCTCGCTGTGGTTCCTCACCGCGATCGGGATCGTCAACGGCTGCCTCGGCGCGATCGCCCAGCCGGCCTCCAACGCGATGACCCGGTCGACCGTCGCCGACGAGCAGCTCGGCCGAGCGGTCGTGCTGCGCAGCCTGGCGACCCAGACGGCGTTCGCGGTCGGGTTCGCGGTCGCGGGCGTCCTGGTCGCCGTGGCCGGCCCGGGCTGGGCGATCGCGGTCGACGCGGCGACGTACGCCGTCGCGGCGGGGCTGTTCGCGATGATCCGCGCGACCGGAGCGCGCGCGGGCGAGCGGGAGCGGCTCCTGGCGCAGCTCGCCGACGGCGCCCGCGAGGTGCTGCGCCACACCTGGCTGTGGCTGCTCATCGGGCAGGCGCTGCTCTACCACCTGTGCTTCGGCGGGGTGCAGGGCGTGCTCGGACCCATCGTCGTCAGCGACACGTGGGGCAAGGAGGCATGGGGCTGGGCGCTCTCCGCGCTCATGGCCGGCTTCGTCGCGGGCGGCCTGATCGCGCTGCGCTGGCGGCCGCGCCACCTGCTGCGGTGGGGGGTGCTGATGCTCTCGCTGACCGCGGCCTTCCCGCTCGCGATGGCGCTTGCGGACGACCTCGCGCTCCTGCTCGCCGGCGCGTTCGTGCACGGCGTCGGCCTGCAGCTGTTCAGCGTCGGCTGGGACCTGGCGATCCAGGAGAACGTCGCCGAGGAGATGCTGGCCCGGGTCTACTCCTTCGACCTCGTCGGCTCGTTCGTGTGCCGCCCGCTCGGCCTGGCCCTGACCGGTCCGGTCGCGGCCCTCGTCGGCACCGACGCCTGGCTGCTCGTCGTCACCGCGGTGATCGGACTCAGCTCCCTGGCCGCCCTGACTGCGCCGTCGGTGCGGCGACTGACCCGCCGGGCCGGCCCGACGGCGACCGCGGAGCCCGCGGCGACGCGGTGACGGGCGACCTGAATCCGCATCAGGTTCAGATCGCCCGGATACACTCCGCCGGTGTCCTCCGTCGCCGCCGACCCGTCCGAGTCGGGCCGCCGGCGGCTCCCCGCCCAGGCCCGGTCGCGGGAGCGGGTGGAGCGGATCCTGGACTCCGCTGCGCGCCTCGTGGTGTCCAACGGCGTCGACGGCCTGACGACACGCTCGATCGCCGAGGCCGCAGGGCTCCCCGTCGCCTCGCTCTACCAGTACTTCGCGGACAAGGAGGCCGTCCTGCTCGCGGTCTGCCGGCGCGACATGGCGGAGATGGACGAGCAGGTCGCCAGCGACCTGGCAGCCGTCTCCGAGCTCACCGTGCACAGCCTGGTCGAGACGTCGATGCGGGCGTTCGTGGCCGTCTACCACCGCCGACCGGCGTTCATGCAGATCTGGATGCGCGGGCGGGCCAACCCGGCGGTCTACGACTACGGCCGCCACCACAACCGGCGGATCGCCGCCAACCTGCTCGCCCTCGGCGTGCAGGCCGGGCTGCTGACCACCGATCGGTACGACGACGACGAGATGTCCGCCATCGCCGAGCTCGCCGTCGAGGTCGGCGACAAGGCCCTCCAGCTCGCGTTCCAGCACGATCCTCAGGGCGACCCGTTCCTCGTCGACCAGGCGGTCGCGCTGGTGGCGGACTATCTCGAGCGGGTCACGAGCGACCGCTGACCTGCGGGAGCGCCGCGCGCCGCCGTCATGCGGGCGCCTCGCTCCTCACGACGTACAACGGGAGGCGCAGCGCGGCCGGTGCGGTCGGGGGCACCGCCACCCGCACCGGCGCGATCGGGGAGAGCCGCTGGTAGCCGGCTCCGAGGTCGGGGCGGCCGTCGGCCTCACCCCGGTTGGGCCACACCGCCATCGCGCGCTCGGCCTGCGCGGTGATGGTGAGGCTCGGGTTGACGCCGAGGTTCGCGGAGATCGCGGCGCCGTCGACGACGTGCAGGCCGGGATGCCCGTAGACCCGGTGGTAGGCGTCGATCACGCCCGTCTCCGGGGAGTCGCCGATCGGGCAGCCGCCGAGGAAGTGCGCGGTCATGGGGATGTTGAAGATCTCGCCGGTGGTGCTGTACGACCCGCCGTCGATCTTCTCGCTGATCCGGCGCACCACCTCGTTGCCGGCGGGGATCCAGGTCGGGTTCGGCTCGCCATGACCCTGCTTCGAGGTGAGGCGCACCCGGTCCCCCCGGCGGATCCGCCGCCCCTTCGGGAACACCGTGAGCGAGTTGTCGCTGGTCTGCATGACCAGCGCGATGATCGTGCGCTCGGGCCAGCTGCCGAGGCCGGCGTACACCGACAGGAGCAGCAGCGGGTGCCGCAGCGCCTGCCCGAGCCAGCGCAGCCAGCGCGGGGTCCGGCCGCCGCCGTCGGTCATCAGGGTGAGCAGCAGGCCCATCAGGCCCGAGCCCCTGCCGTAGCGCACCGGCTCGACGTGGGTGACCTCGTCGGGGTGGATCGACGAGGTGATCGCGACACCGTGGTGGAAGTCGTACTCGCCCCTGTTGCGCAGCTTGGTGCTCGACGCGCACAGCGCCTCGGAGTTGGTTCGGGTGAGGTGGCCGAGCCGGTCCGAGAGCCCGGGCAGGTCGCCGGAGCGGTGCATCCCGTGCAGCAGCTCCTGGGTGCCCCAGGTGCCCGCGGCCAGCACCACCTGGCCGGCGGTGATCGTCGTCGTACGACGTGCAGAGCGGCCCGAGCGGTGCGTGACGACGTCGTACCCGCCGTCCTGGCGCGGCCGGATCGCGGTGACGGTGGTGCGCTCGCGGACCTCGGCGCCGATCCGCTCGGCGAGGTAGAGGTAGTTCTTGAGCAGCGTGTTCTTGGCGTTGTGGCGGCAGCCGGTCATGCACTCGCCGCACTCGAGACAGCCGCGGCGCTCCGGCCCGGCGCCCCCGAAGTACGGGTCCGGGATCGCCTCGCCCGGCCGCTTGCTGTCACCGGGGCCGAAGCAGACGCCGACCGGGGTGGGGCGGTAGGTGTCGCCGACGCCCATCTCGTCGGCGACCTCCCTCATGATCACGTCGCTGGGCGTGACGGTCGGGTTCTCGACGACGCCGAGCATCCGGCTGGCCTGGTCGTAGTAGGGCGCCAGCTCGGCCTTCCAGTCGGTGATGTGCGCCCACTGCGGGTCGTTGTAGAAGGCGTCCGACTTCGGTTGGTAGAGCGTGTTGGCGTAGACCAGCGAGCCGCCGCCGACACCCGCGCCGGCGAGCACGACGACGTCGCGCAGCAGCCGGATCCGCTGGATGCCGAAGCAGCCGAGGCGCGGCGCGAAGAGGAACTTGCGCACGTCCCAGGAGGTCTTCGCGAACTCCTCGTCCGCGAACCGGCGACCGGCCTCGAGCACGAGCACCCGGTAGCCCTTCTCGGCGAGACGGAGTGCGGTGACCGAGCCGCCGAACCCGGAGCCGACCACGACGACGTCGTACTCGAAGTCAGTGCGCATGCGGAGGCACCCCCATGGGAGCGGCAGGGCCCCTGTGTCGGGCCCGCCTGTGACCGCCCAGTCCACCCGGTGACGGTGGTGGCGCGCTCATGGCGACGATCCAAAGAACCGCGGGCGGGTTGTCATCCTGCACAAGGACCGTCGCCCGCGCCCTAGGCTGGCCGGGTGAGCGCGTCCGAGCCGTCCGATCTCGCACCGTGGCTGTTGACGTACGTCGCGGAGCAGGCTCAGCCCGAGCAGGTCGACGCCTGGGCCGATCGCGTCACCGCGGCGATCCTGCGCGAGATGCCGGAGGTCGCCCTGGTCGACGGCCTGGACGAGGAGCTGCGGGCGACCGTGCGGGACCACTGGGTCGCCTTCCTCGGCGACTTCGCCCAGCCCGAGCAGCACTTCCACCTGCCCGAGCGGGCCCGCAGGCTGTCCGTCGACATCGCCGACCGGCAGCTGCCGCTGGAGTCACTGATCCGGTTCTACCGGGTCGCCCAGCAGGAGGTGTGGGCCTATGTCAGCGAGGTGATCCGGGCGCTGCCACCGGGCGAGATCGACCGCGCCGACGTGCTCATGTACTTCTGGAACCGGGCCGGCGTGTGGCTCGACCAGTCGATCACCGAGTCGATCGACACCTACCAGGCCGCCCGTGCGCAGGTGCTCGCCGGTGCGGCCGCCCAGCGCTTCGAGTCGGTGCGCTCGGTCCTCGCCGGTGAGCTCACCGATCCCCGGGAGGCCTCGGCCGCCCTCGGCGGCTACCCGATCTCCGTGCACCACACCGCGGTCGTGCTCTCGGTCGGCGACGCCGAGCAGGCCGGCGTCCTCGAGCCGCTCGCCGCCGAGCTCGCCAGGCACATCGGCGCGGCGAAGCCGCTCGTCGTCAAGCCGGGCGGGCGCCAGCTGTGGATGTGGCTCGCCACCCGCGACGAGCCCGACCTCGCCGGACTCGCCGCGTCGGCCGCGGACCTGCGCCGGGACAGCGTCGTGGCCGGCATCGGGTCCGCGACCCCCAACATCGCCGGCTTCGTCGCCTCGCACCGCGAGGCCCAGGGCACCCTGCGGGTCACCGTCCCCGACACCGACTCCTGGCTGGCCGTGTACGCCGCCGTGGAGCTGCCCGTCCTGCTCGGCTGCTCCCCCGAGGTCGACCGGTTCATGGCCCGCCAGCTCGGCCCGCTCGCCGGCGACGAGGAGAGCGTCGCCCGGATCCGCGAGACGCTGACGGCGTACCTCGACAGCGGCGGCAGCGCGGAGGACGCGGCGCGGGCGCTGGTCGTCCACCGCAACACCATCCGCTACCGCCTCACCCAGGCCGAGGACCTGCTCGGCCGCCCGGTCGGCCGGATCGACCCCGAGCTCGCCGTCGCGCTGCGCCACCACGCCCTGTTCCACCGAGGCCGATGACCGGCGTGGCCGATGAACAGCACCGAAGGCGCACCCGGCAGGTGGGTGCGCCTTCGGCGGTCAGGGGTGGGATCAGCCCTCGAGGGTGAGCGCCAGGACCGGACAGGCCTGGACCGCGGCGTACACGTGCGCCCGGTCGGACTCCGGCGGGTCGGCGTCGAGGACGTTGACCAGCTCCTCGTCGTCGTCGACCTCGAAGTAGTCGTCGGCCATCGACTCGCACATCCCGAGACCCTCGCACTTCGACCTGTCGGCCACGATCCGCATCGCACTCACGCTCCGACCCCGACGTGGCGACGGGGCTCGACGGCGGTGAAGTCGACCTTCTCGCGCACACCGCAGTCCGGGCAGCACCAGTCGTCGGGGATGTCCGTCCACGCCGTGCCGGCGGCGAAGCCCTCCAGCTCGTTGCCCTCGGCGACCTCGTAGGTGTAGCCGCAGCCGGGGCACTGCGCGGCCAGCACCTCGCCCTCGAACGCGCGCGCGCTGGTGTCGGCCCGGAGCGCGGCCTCGCGGGCGAGGAGCTCGGCCGGCACGGGGTACTTCCGCAGCAGCCGCTCCCGCTTGGCCGGGTGCAGGTTGGCGCGGCGCAGGTCGCCGTCGTAGTGGTCCAGCACCCGCTTGTCCATCAGCGCCCGGAAGGCCGGTGGGAAGAGGGCGACGACGATCATGCCGGTGTAGCCGGTCGGCAGGACGGGAGCGTCCTTGAAGTCACGCAGGGTCTGGTAGCGCCGGGTCGGGTTGGCGTGGTGGTCGCTGTGGCGCTGGAGGTGGTAGAGCAGCACGTTGGTCGCGATGTTGTTGGAGTTCCACGAGTGCGCCGGCGTCACCCGCTCGTAGCGCATCTTGCCGGGCGTGCCGACCTTCTGGCGCACCATGCCGTAGTGCTCCATGTAGTTGACGACCTCGAGGAGCGAGAAGCCGACGAACGCCTGCAGGGCCAGGTAGGGCAGCAGCCCGAGCGGGTTGACGTCGTACGCCAGCGCGAGACCGAGCATCAGCCCGCCCCACAGCACGACCGTCATCAGCCAGGCGTTGAGCACGTCGTTGCCGAGGTGGAAGGGATGCGTGCCCTTGCGCTGGTAGCGCTTGGCCTCGAGCTCCCAGGAGCTCTTCAGGGAGCCGAGGACGGTGCGCGGCCAGAACCGGTAGACGCTCTCGCCCATCCGGCTCGACGCGGGGTCCTCGGGCGTCGCGACGCGCACGTGGTGCCCGCGGTTGTGCTCGATGTAGAAGTGGCCGTAGAACGTCTGCGCCAACGCGATCTTCGAGGCCCAGCGCTCGACCGACTCCCGCTTGTGCCCGAGCTCGTGGGCGGTGTTGATCGCGACGCCGCCGACGACGCCGATCGAGATCGCCAGACCGACCTTCGCGGCGACGGAGAGGTCGGCGGTCGCCAGGTAGCCCATCGCCACGACGAACCCGACGTACTGGACGGGGAGGTAGAGGTAGGTCACCCACCGGTAGTACTTGTCGTTCTCCAGCGCCTCGATGACCTCGTCCGGCGGGTTGGTGTCGTCGTACCCGGCGACCAGGTCGATGAGCGGGATCAGCGCGAAGAAGACGACGGGGGTGAGCCAGAACCACAGGGCCTGACCGGTCGCCTCGAACAGCGCGATGCCGGCGATGGGCGTGGTCGGGACGACGAGTCCCAGGACCCACAGGTAGCGCTTCTTGTCCTTCCAGGGCGCCTGCTCGGCGCCCGTCGCGGCGCCGGGCCCTGCCTCGTTGCTGGCCATCTCGTCCTCCTCGGAACTGGTGGCGACGACCTCGTCGCCGGATGTCTCAAGCCTGCGCCGGAGAGGCCCTCCGCTTCTCGGACGAGCGCACAACCTTGCGGGCTGCGTTGGGCCTCGTGCACAACCGGAGCCGGTCGGGTCGGTGGTGCGGTCAGTGGGCTGCGGTCAGTGGGCGAGGTGCTCGAGCAGCAGGACCTGGCCCTCGCCGACGAGGAAGCCGAGGATCGCGCCCACCATGATCAGCGTCCGCTCGTCCTGCTGGAAGGCCGGGCGCAGCACGCCCTCGAACTCCGCGGGCGTCATCGCGACCATCTTGGTCGCCATCGTCGTCCTGATCTCCAGCGCCTCGTCGAGATAGTCGTACGCCGGAGCGAGCACCCCGGGCAGGCGCTCGACCAGCTCGGCGGCAGCTGCCTCGCTTATCGGCCCGGCCTGCGCCACCGCGAGGCCGGCCGAGCCCGCGGCGCGCAGGGGCGCGCCGACCGCGCCGGTCAGGCCGCCGACGACGGATCCGACCGTCTCGCCGAGACCGTCGAGCACGGCACCGCCGGGCAGGTCGAGGCTGCGCAGCGCGCGGCGCGCGTGCCGGTCGAGATGCCGGTCCAGGTCGAGCAGCTGGGACCGGACGTGCTCCTCGATGATCGGTGCGAGCAGTCCGGCGACCCGGTCGGACCGCGGGCCGGTCATCACCGCGGTCACGAGGTTCTCGGCGGTGAGGACCCGGCTGGCGATGAGCACGCCGTACTCCTCGGAGACGGGGATCCGGTGCTTGAGGAAGAGGCCCTGCCAGGTGATCACGCCGAGGTACTTGGTGGGCTCGCGCGGGGTGAAGATCAGCCGCAGCGCCGCCCAGTCGGTGAACCAGCCGGTGAACAGGCCGAAGACCGGCATCAGCAGCGGCTCGTGGAACAGCGCCCAGCACACGACCTGGACCAGGCCGATGCAGAAGCCGAAGCCGAGCCCGCTGCGGCGGATGAAGGTGAACTCGCGACGCCCGACGTCGAGGAACATCGACTCCAGGATGTCGGGGTCGGACAGGAACTGCTCGGTCACCATGGCGCGCAGGTCGAAGACCTCGTCGATGTTGTCGCGCAGCGCCTCGACGAACGCGGGGATCAGGTCGGGCGCCAGCTCCTGGGCGCGCTGCACGATGGCGTCCCGGCCGGCCCTCGGCAGCAGGTTCCAGACCGCCGGCTGGTACTCCTCGACGATCTGGGGCGCCACCGTGGCGACCGCCTTGCGCAGCGGACGCTCGATCCGGCGAGCGAGCTCGTCGCCGTCGATGCGGTCGATGATCTCCTCGGCGCTGATCAGCCGGCCGGTCAGCGTCTCGCAGAGCACGTCGACCATCTGCGGAGCACGCCGCGGGATGATGCCCTGCCAGCCCAGCGGGCCGATCCCGCGGCGTACGTGCGGGCGGAACATCATCTTGATCGCCACCAGCTTGGTGAACCAGCCGATGACCGCCGCCATCACCGGCATCGCCGCGTAGATGGGCCAGTTGGCCTGGAGATCGTGGACGATCTCGCTCGTTGACTGCATCTGCTTCTCCCTGCCTGAGAAGGGTCCCGCGCCTGAGGGGACCGATGTTCAACGGTCACAAAGTGACGCGCCGCGTCCTACGGCGAGCGGGCCAACGAGCAGCGCGCTCTCTGTGCGGGATGCACAAGAGCGGGAGGGGCTGCGCGCCGGAGAGTGGTGCCGTCACGACGCACCGTGTCCGTGACCACACCCCGATGACACACCCCCGAAGATCCCCTCCAGAGGAGACAGCCATGGCCACCGCGACCACAAGCACCCGCAGCAGGTCCACGTCGAAGAAGTCGGCGAAGAAGTCGGCGAAGAGCACCCCGATCACCGACTACCTCTCGGACCTGATCGACACCACCAAGGACGTCGTCGACGACGTCGTGGACGCCGCCGGCAAGCTCGAGAGGTCGGCGCGCACCCGCAGCAAGGAGGCGCGCGACAAGATCCTCCCGTCCGACAAGGACATCAAGAGCCTGCGCAAGCGCACCCAGAGCCTGACCGACCAGGTCGAGAGGATCACCCTGCGCGGCGGCTCGTCGAAGTCGACCAAGAAGGACAGGTGAGCGACGGGTCCCGCACGGCCCGATCGAGGAGCGCGACGCCCCACGATGATCGACCTGGATCCGATCAAGCCCGTCGATCGGATCCAGGTCGATGTTCGTTCCGGGCCGAGGTCTCAGTCCCAGCCGGCCCGCCGAACGCGATCGGCCGGGAGAGGTCCACCAACAGCGCGGTCCCGACGACCGCGAGAGTGAGGTGCCCGAGGACGCCCGGGAGCGTCATCGGCCCGGCCGCAGGAGGATGACGAGGCCGGCCACCGCGGCGGCGGGCACGGCGACGAGCGCGGCCAGCACGCCCCAGAGGCTCTCGGGCATCACCGCGGTGAGACCGCCGCACAGCACGACCGGCGCCATCAGAGCTGCCCCCAGCCACGGCGATCGCTCCATGACCAGGCACGCGTACGCCGCCGCCGCGCTCAGCAACACGCAGGCCCACGCGATCAGCGCGGCGCCGTGCCGGGCCTCAGCGACCGCCTCCTCGGTGGGCTCGAAGTACACCTGCGCGCCGAGGCCCTGGACCATCAGGACCAGGGCCACCGTCACCACGGCCGCCACGGCGACCGCCCTCAGCATCCGTCTCATCCCCCGATGGTCGACCGGATCCGGCCGGGGCGACCGCGTCGGCGTACTCACCCCGGGTGGCCCCTTCGGGCCAGTGCGGAGCGCGGTCAGCCGACGGTGGTCAGCAGCTGGGTGGCGCGGGTGAGCACGACGTACAGGGTGGCGCGGCCGGTGGCCGACTCGTCCTCGATCTCCTGGGGCCGGACCACGACGATGGCGTCGAACTCCAGGCCCTTGGTGTCGAGACCGGTGAGCACGACGACCCGGTCGTCGCCGGACGGGGCGACCGAGGAGTCGATGGCGGCCCGGGCGCCGGCGGCGTCGTGGGCGAGCTCGGGCCACGACGCGAGCCAGGCGTTGACCTCGGAGCGGCGGGCGACGGGGACCACGATGCCGACGGTGCCGGAGACCCGCCCCGCGACGTCCAGCACGGCGGCGCGGGTGGCGGCCTCGAGGTCGGCGGCGCTCGCGTCCGCGGGCAGCTCGACGGCGACCGGCTCCTCGCCGGTGCGGCGTACGGCGTCGGGGAGGTCGGCGTCGAGCCCGACCCGCTCGGCGTACGCGGCGGCGTGGGCGTAGATCTCGGCGGAGTTGCGGTAGTTGGTCGAGAGGTGGAACGAGTGGATCTGCTTGCGCTCCAGCGCGGCGGCGCGCGCGGCGTCCGACTCGGCCGGGACGGGCCACGACGACTGGGCCGGGTCGCCGACGATGGTCCAGGAGGCGGTGCGGCCGCGACGGCCCACCATCCGCCACTGCATCGGCGTGAGGTCCTGGGCCTCGTCCACGAGGACGTGGGCGTAGCCGTCGTCCTCGATGCTCGACACCGGCGGACGCCAGGCTCGGCCGGACGGAGCGAACTCGCGGTCCGAGGCCGTCATCAGCTCCTGGATGTCGACGGCGCCCTCGATGAGCGCGATCGGGTCGTCGCGCTCGTCGTCGGCCTTCTGGGGCACGTCGCCCAGGGCGTAGCGCAGCTCGTCGAGCAGCGGCACGTCCTCGATCGCGATCTGCGGGCTGATCGGACGCGACGGGTCGAGGTCGGCCCAGGTCTTGAGCAGCAGTCGCTGCTCCTCTCCGGACAGCAGTCCCTCGGCCACTCGCGCCAGGAACTCCGGATCGCGCAGCCAGCACAGCACGGTGGGCGCGTCGAGCGGCGGCCACCAGGCGAGGGCGAAGTCGAGGAAGTCGTCGCGCGAGAGCATGTCCTCGTTGAACCGCTCGCGCCCCTGCTCGCGTCCGCGCTCGCCGCGGACCTGGCGCCACAGGGCGTCGAGCAGCGCGTGGGAGACCCGAGGGAGCTGCTTGTTGCGCAGTCCCTGCGACATCAGCTGCCGGCGGACCTGACCGAGCTTGCCGCGGTCGAGGACCAGCCTGTCGTCGCGCCAGAACACGCGGAACTCGCGCGGGCTGCCGGGAGCCTGCTGGCGCGCCGTACGACGCATCAGCTCGGCCATCCGCGCCGAGCCCTTGATGTCGGCGACCGCCGGCTCGTCGTGCCGGGTCGCCCGCACCTCGTCGACGACCTCACCGAGGCTGCGCAGCGCGACCGCGGTCTCGCCGAGCGAGGGCAGCACCCGCTCGATGTAGCGCATGAACACGCCGGAGGGCCCGACGACGAGCACGCCGCCGCGCTCGTAGCGCTGGCGGTCGGTGTAGAGGAGGAAGGCCGCGCGGTGGAGCGCGACGACGGTCTTGCCGGTGCCGGGACCACCGGAGATCGTGACGACGCCCCTCGAAGGCGCGCGGATCGCCTTGTCCTGCTCGGCCTGGATGGTGGCGACGATCGAGTGCATCGAGCGGTCGCGGGCGCGGGAGAGCTGCGCCATCAGCGCGCCCTCCCCGACGATCGGCAGCTCGCGGCCCTGCTCCTCGGCAGCGGCGATCCCGTCGGCGTCGAGCAGCTCGTCCTCGACGCCCACGACACGCCGGCCGGTGCTGCGCAGCACCCGGCGGCGCAGCACTCCGTGCGGCTCGGCGGCCGTCGCCTGGTAGAACACCGCGGCGGCCGGGGCGCGCCAGTCGATCAGCAGCGACTCGTGGTCGTCGTCGCGCAGGCCGATCCGGCCGACGTAGCGCGGGGCGGCGTCGATCGCCGCGTCGAGGTCGAGGCGTCCGAAGACGAGTCCCTCGTGGGCGGCGTCGAGCTGCGCGATCCGCTTCGCGGCCTGGAAGACCATGGCGTCGCGCTCGACGAGGCCGCCCTCGTGGCCGAGACGGCCGCGCGAGTGCCCCTCCCTCGCGAGCTGCTGGGCGGCGACGCCCGCCTGCTCCAACTGCCGGTAGACCCGGTCGACGAAGGTCTGCTCCGCAGCGACCTCGCGCTCCACCAGCTCGTCTGCCACCGCTCGTGACCCCTGCCGTCCGCACTCGTTCCTGACCACCGCGCGAAGGCGGCAAGCCACCAACTCTACAGGCGCCCGACGTCGAACCATGGACCGGACGGCGAACACCCACCAAAGGCACTACTGTTGTCGAGAAGGTCTGATGCATCGGGTGTCCAAGGGGGGAACACGATGAGTACGACGGCTGGGGCGACGATCGCCCGTAAACCGAATCGCCGCGGCGTGGCCGCGCGCGAGAAGCTGCTGTCCACGGCGGTCCAGATGCTCGGGACCGGCCGCCCGGAGACGGTCTCGATCAACATGGTCGCCAAGGAGGCCGGGCTCAGTTGGGGCTCGGTGCAGAACCTCTTCGGCGACTCCGACGGGTTCTGGTCGGCCGTGGCCGACCAGATCGCGGAGGTCGGGCACGATCTGTGGGCCGAGCCGCAGAGCACGACGGTCGCCGGCCGGGTGGCGGAGGTGGCCGACCTCTACCGGTCGGTCCTCGAGTCGCCGTACGCCGTCACCGTCGAGACGATGCGCTGGGCCCTGCCCCGACCGCTCGCCGTGCTCGCCGAGACCCATCCGCGCACAGCTGCCTCGATCAGCCGGCTCGACGAGCTGGCGGCGCTCGCCTTCGTCAACTTCTTCGACGACGTTGAAGGCTTGGACGACGAGCGCAAGGCCACCATGTCGGAGGTGCTGCCGGCCATGCTGCGCAGTCTGCGCAACGAGCGGCTGCTCGGCACCGACATCGACATCGATCGTGCGCACCGCACGATCGTGTCGATGATGACGGCGTACCTCGAAGGCTGAGCCCAGCCGCGTTCCTCAGCTCTTCTTGCGGCTGAGGAACGCGGTCATCGCCGCGCGCGCCTCGTCGGAGCCGAACAGGCGGGCGCTGAGCTCGACGAGCTCCTCGCCGTGCGCGTCGATGCGCTCGAGCAGCTCGGCGGCGAGCAGTCCCTTGGTCTCCCGCAGACCCTGCGCTGCGCCGGTGGCGATCCTCGCGACGACGTCGTCGACCTTCGCGTCCAGGTCGGCGGCGGGCACCGCGAAGGTCGCCAGTCCGTAGTCGGCGGCCTCGGCGCCGGTGAACACCTCGCCGCCGAGGGCGGTCCAGGCCAGCCCGCGCGGGGTGAGCCGCGGGAAGACGGTCAGCGAGATGACCGCGGGGGTCAGGCCGAGCTTGACCTCGGTCAGCGCGAAGGTCGCGTCGTCGGCGACCACCACGACGTCGGACGCGGCGACGATGCCGATGCCGCCCGCGCGAGCGGCGCCCTCGACGACGGTCACGACCGGCTTCGAGAGCGCGACGATCTGCCGCTGGAGCGCGACGATCGCCCGCGCGCCCTCCTGCATCGGGGTGGTCGCCGCCTCCGACAGGTCCGCGCCCGAGCAGAACACCCGCCCGGACGACTTCAACACGACCACGCGGACGTCGCCGTCGGCGTCCACCGCCACCAGGTGAGCCACCAGCTCCGTGATCAGCTGGCGGGAGAGCGCGTTGCGGTTGTGCGGCGAGTCGAGGGTGATCGTCGCGACGCCGTCGGCGACGTCGAGGTGGACCAGCTCGGCGGGTGCGTCAGTCATACGCACCATTCAATCGGACGGCGTGGGCTCCGACCCCCCGTCTTACCCGTCTGACCCTGTCTTGCCGCCGGACCAGGCCCGGCGGCACCGGGCTCGACCGCGCGGCCGGCAGCGTGTCGCCCGCGCGCAGCGCATCGGCGGCAAGGGCGGGCCGAGCGAAGCGAGCGCCTGCCCGCAGCCGCCGATCGGCGACACGCTCGCTGTCTTGCCAGGTCTTGCCGCCGGACCAGGCCCGGCGGCACCGGGCTCAACCGCGCGGCCGGCAGCGTGTCGCCCGCGCGCAGCGCATCGGCGGCCAGGGCGGGCCGAGCGCAGCGAGCGACCGCCCGCAGCGGTCGATCGGCGACACGCTCGGCCCAAGACCACAGCGAAGCGTCTTGCCGCCAGGCGGAGGTGGGACCTACCGGACTCGACCGCGCGGCCGGCAGCGTGGCGCCCCTGCGCGCAGCGCATCGACGGCAAGGGCGGTCCGAGCGCAGCGAGCGACCGCCCGCAGCCGCCGATCGGCGACACGCTCGGCCCGAATCAATCAGAATGGATGGGCTGCTTGGGGAGCTTCTTGACCCGGGCCCGGCGCTTGGGACGCGCGGGGATCATCGAGCGCATCTCCTCCAGCTTGCCGAAGCACAGCAGCCGGTCCTCGGACTCCAGCACGTGGTGCGGGTAGGGGTTCGGGATGACGACGGTGCCGCGGTGCAGGGTCAGCACGGTGATGTCGCGCTCGCGCAGCCCGGAGTTGCCGAGGGTCTTGCCGACGAGGTCGGCGTCGCCGTGGACGACGAGCTCCGCGACGCCGTACCCGGTGGAGACCGACAGCCGCTCGCGCACGTCGATCTGCGGGAAGGCGACCTGGTTGTCGATGTAGTCGATGATCGCGCCGGCGACGTCGAGCTTGGTCGCGGTCTCGATGCCCTCGAGGCCCGGGGAGGAGTTGACCTCCATGACGAGCGGGCCGGCGTAGCCCTCGAGCATGTCGACGCCGGCGACCTTGAGGCCCATGATCTGGGCGGCGCGGACGGCGACCTGCTCGTAGGCCGGGTCGAGCTCGACCGGCTCGACGGTGCCGCCGCGGTGCACGTTGGAGCGGAACTCGTCGCCCTGGGCGACCCGCCGCATCGCGGCGACCACCCGGTCGCCGATGACGAGGGCGCGGATGTCGCGGCCCTTGCTCTCCTTGACGAAGCGCTGGATGAGCACCTGCTGCTTGGTGCTCTGCAGGGTCTCGATGATCGCCTCGGCGACCTTGATGCTGGGCGCGAGGATGACGCCGATGCCCTGGGTGCCCTCGAGCAGCTTGATCACGACCGGCGCCCCGCCGACCCGCTCGATCGCGGGGATCACGTCGGCACGGTCGCGCACGAACGTCGTCGCGGGCATCCCGATGTGGTGCCGCGACAGGATCTGGGTGGCGCGCAGCTTGTCGCGGGAGTTCGCGATGCCGTTGGCCGTGTTGGGCGTGTAGACGTCCATCTGCTCGAACTGGCGTACGACGGCGGTGCCGAAGTAGGTGATCGAGTTGCCGATCCGCGGCAGCACGGCGTCGTAGTCGGAGAGCTGCTTGCCGCGGAACTGCAGGTCCGGGTCGTCACCGGACAGGTCGATGGCGAAGCGCAGGGTGTTGAGCACCTTCACCGTGTGTCCCCGGTCGAGGGCCGCGGTGCGCAGGCGCTGGGTGCTGTAGGACCGCGGAGCGCGGGAGAGGATCGCGAGCTTCATTCCCCGACCTGATCGGCTGGCGTGTGGATTCCTGCTTGGATGGGCCTGTGCCCACGCCCCATTCAAGCAGCCCTTCCGCCGTTGCGGGATGGCGAGAGTGGGTGCGGCTTCCGGGACTCGGGGTGGGACCGGTCAAGGCCAAGCTCGACACGGGCGCTCGTACGTCGGCGCTGCACGCCTTCGACCTCGAGGAGTTCGAGCGCGACGGCGCCCCCTGGGTCCGGTTCTCGGTGCATCCGTGGCAGCGCTCGGCGGAGGACGCCGTCCTCGTCGAGAGCCCCGTGCACGACCGCCGTACGGTGCGCAGCTCCACCGGCCACGCCCAGGAGCGGATCGTGGTGCTGACCGAGATCGAGCTGCTCGGGCAGACCGTGAGCACCGAGGTGACCCTGACCCGTCGCGACGAGATGGGCTTCCGGATGCTGGTGGGGCGGGAGGCGCTGCGCCAGGGCTTCCTCGTCGACTCAGGACGCTCGTACCTCGGTGGCCGCCCGCCGCGGAAGGTCCGGCGCAAGAACCGCGGACGTGCGGAGGCGGCGGTCGATGGCCCTGCGTGAGTCGTTCGCGATCGGCAACGTCCGCGTGCGGGCCGGCTCCGCCAAGGAGGTCGAGCTCCCGATCACCCGGCTGGTGACCGGCGGTGACATCAGCCTGCCGGTGCGCGTCGTCCACGGGCGGGAGCCCGGGCCCACCGTCTGGGTGAACGCCGCCATCCACGGCGACGAGGTGATGGGCGTCGAGGTGGTCCAGCAGCTCGTGGCGAGCTTGTCGCCGAAGACGCTGCGCGGCACCGTGCTCGCCGTGCCCGTCGTCAACGTCTTCGGGTTCATGACCGGCGACCGCTACCTGCCGGACCGCCGCGACCTCAACCGCTCCTTCCCCGGCTCGGCCCGCGGCTCGCTGGCCAGCCGGATCGCGCACCTGTTCATGACCGAGGTGGTCGGCAAGTGCGACGTCGGCATCGACCTGCACACGGCCTCCGACCGGCGTACCAACCTCCCCCAGATCCGCGCCGACCTCGACGACCCCCGCACCCGCGAGCTGGCCGAGACCTTCGGCGCGCCGGTCATGCTGCACGCCCGGCTGCGCGACGGCTCGCTGCGCCAGGCCGCCCGTGACCGCGGCGCCCGCGTGCTGCTCTACGAGGCCGGCGAGGCGATGCGCTTCCAGGCCGAGCCGATCGCCGTCGGCGTCGCGGGCGTACGACGGGTGCTCGCCTCGCTCGACATGATCGAGCCCGACCCGGCCTGGGCCGACCACCCCGCGCCGGCCGAGTCCCGCTCCAGCGCGTGGGTCCGGGCCCGCGGCACCGGCATCCTGCACCTCGAGGTCAAGCTCGGCGACCGGGTGGACAACGGGCAGCGCCTGGGCGGCCTCTCCGACACCTTCGGCCGGCGGGTCCGGCTGGTCCACGCCGACCGCGACGGCATCGTGATCGGGCTGACCCGCGCCCCGATCGTCAACGCGGGCGACGCGCTCGTCCACATCGCCACGCCCGTCTGACCCATCCCGGACCGGGGTCCGCGACGAACCCCTCCCATGAGAAGACTCCTCTGGGCCGGGTACGGCGTCCTGGCGACCCTCGTCGGCATCGGCCTCGCCCACCTGGCGGCCGCGCTCACCGACCCCGCCGCATCGCCGGTGCTCGCGGTGGGCTCGACGGTCATCGACCTGACACCGACGCCGGTGAAGGAGTGGGCGATCCGGACCTTCGGCAGTGCCGACAAGGCGATCCTGGTCGGATCGGTGCTCGCGGGGGTGCTCGCCCTGGCGGCACTGGCCGGGGTGCTCGCCCGGCGCCGGTTCGTCCTCGGGGCCGGGCTGCTGGTCGCGCTGGTCGGGGTCGCCGCCGTCGCCGTGCTGACCCGGCCGGCTGCCGACCCGCTGGACCTGCTTCCCTCGGTGGTGGCGGCACTCGCCGCCCCGGCCGCGCTGCGGCTGCTGGCTCGCACCCACGCCCACGCGGCCACGAGCGACGGCGGTCGCCGTACGGTCCTGCTGACGGTCACCGCGCTCGCCGCGATGGCGGCGGTGGGCGGCGCGGCCGGCCGCCTCGTGTCCGGCCTGCGCGCCCGGCCCGAGGACGTCGCCCTGCCGGCGCCGGCCGATCCCGCACCCCCGCTGCCGCGCGGCCTCGACGACCAGGTCCCGGGCATCACCCGGTTCCGTACGCCGAACGCGGACTTCTACCGGGTCGACACCCGGCTCGACGTCCCCGTCATCAGCGCCGACGACTGGACGCTGACCGTCGACGGCGACGTGGACCGGAAGGTCACGCTGAGCTTCGATGACCT
Source organism: Nocardioides albidus (assembly GCF_006335005.1). GTDB lineage: Bacteria > Actinomycetota > Actinomycetes > Propionibacteriales > Nocardioidaceae > Nocardioides > Nocardioides albidus. The sequence goes on along the minus strand of NZ_VDMP01000025.1, from coordinate 423,712 downwards.
GCTCGCGATGCCGATGGTCGAGCGCGACATCACGCTGACCTGCGTGTCCAACAGCGTCGGAGGCCCGTACGTCGGCGGCGCCCGCTGGCTGGGCGTGCGGCTCACCGACGTGCTGGACCTGGCCGGGATCGGGTCGACGAAGGCCGACCAGATCCTGTCGACGGACTTCGCCGGGATGACGATCAGCACGCCCCTGGCGCTGGCCACCGACGGCCGCGACGCGCTGGTCGCCGTCGGCATGAATGGCAAGGCCCTGCCCCGCGAGCACGGCTTCCCCGTGCGTCTGGTGATCCCCGGGCTCTACGGGTTCATCAGCGCCACCAAGTGGCTGCGCCGCCTCACCCTGACGACGTACGACGACCGGCAGGCCTACTGGACCGAGCGCGGCTGGGCGACGGACGCGCCGATCAAGATCAGCGCCCGCATCGACACCCCGAAGGCACTGGCCGACCTCGACGCCGGGGACGTCGTGGTCGGGGGCGTCGCCTGGGCCCAGGAGCGCGGCGGCGTCGCCGGCGTCCAGGTCCGCGTCGACGGCGGGCCGTGGGTGGACGCGCAGCTCGGCCCGGACGGCGGCGACGACTACTGGCGCCAGTGGTTCCACCGCTGGTCCGCCGAACCCGGCTCGCACCGGATCGCGGTCCGCGCGGTCGCCGGGAACGGCGAGCCGCAGACCGCCGCGCGCGCCGAGCCGTTCCCCGACGGGGCGTCCGGGCTGCACGAGCTCATCGTTCGCGTGTCCTGAGTCACCACCAACCGGGACCCATCCGGATCCGGCACCGCACCGAATCACCTACACAAGGCACCACCGCACCGATCACCCTCCACGGAAGGCATCACCATGAAGCTCCAGAAGTTCCGCCGCGTCACCGGCGCCAGCGTCGCCGTGCTCGCGATGTCCGTCTCCCTCGCCGCCTGCGGCGACGACGGCGACAAGGAGGGCACCGCCTCCGGCAGCAGCGACGACACCTCGTCGTCCGAGACGATGGCCGACGAGGGCGCGGGCGCCCAGACCTTCGGCCCCGGCTGCACGGCCATCCCGACCTCGGGCGCCGGATCCTTCGACGGCATGGTCAAGGACCCGGTCGCCACCGCCGCGAGCAACAACCCGCTGCTCAGCACCCTCGTCACCGCCGTCACGAGCATCGACGGCCTGGCCGACACCCTCAACGGCGGCGAGGCGCTCACCGTCTTCGCGCCGTACAACGACGCGTTCGCCGCGATCCCGGAGGACCAGCTCAACGGCCTGGTCACGGAGGGCAAGGAGAAGGGCCAGGACAGCGCGCTCTACAAGATCCTCGCCCACCACGTCCTCGGCGAGAACGACGCTCCCGACGCCGTCACCGGCGACAAGGAGACCCTCGCGGGCGACAAGCTGACCATCGAGGGCGACGCGGAGAGCGGCATGACCGTCAGCGACGGCACCGTCACCGCCACCGTCCTGTGCGGCAACATCCCGACCGCCAACGCGACCGTCTACGTCATCGACAAGGTGCTGACCGGGGTCAAGTGACCCCACGGCTCTTCCCGCACACCAGCTGACCCGGAAGGATCACACCATGGATCCGGTCCCCGGCGACCCGGCCGGCGCCCCCTCCACGGGGGCGCCGGCCGGCGGTCACGGCCCCGACCTGGGCGCACTGCTGCGGCAGTCCGCCCGCGGCGACAGCGCCGCCTTCGCCACGCTGTACGACGCCACGGCGGCCCGCGTCCACGGCCTCGCGCTGCGCGTGGTGCGCGACCGGGCGCAGGCCGAGGAGGTCACCCAGGAGGTGTTCCTCGAGGTGTGGCGCCAGGCGAGCCGGTACGACGCCGCCCGCGGCAGCGCCCTGGCCTGGCTGATGACCATCACCCACCGCAAGGCGGTCGACCGGGTCCGCAGCGCGGAGGCCGCGAGCAGGCGCGACGCGACCTGGGAGCAGCGCAACCAGGGCGTCGAGCACGACACGACCGCCGAGGCCGCCCACGCCTCGCTCGAGGCGCACCGCGTGCGCGCGGCCCTCGGTCAGCTCACCGACGTCCAGCGCGAGGCGATCGAGCTGGCGTACTTCGGCGGCTACACCCACACCGAGGTGGCCACCCTCCTCGACCTGCCGGTCGGGACAGCGAAGACCAGGATCCGCGACGGCCTCATCCGGCTGCGCGACACGATCGGAGTAGGACGATGACCGATCACGACCAGACGCCCGGCTGGGACGTGCACGCGCTCTCCGGCGCGTACGCCGTGGACGCGCTCGACGACGTGGAGCGGGCGCGCTTCGAGGCCCACCTGGCCCACTGCGCCGAGTGCCGCGACGAGGTGGACGGGCTGCGCGAGGCCGCGGCCGTGCTCGGGAGCGCCGAGCCGGTCGAGCCGCCGGCTGCCCTCCGGGACCGGGTCCTCGAGGAGATCACCCAGATCCGGCCGCTGCCGCCGCAGAGCACGCCCGCGCCTGGGGGGGCGCCGGTGGAGCTCGCCGCGGCCCGGCGTCGGCTCCGACCGCTCCGGTCGGGGCGGACCGGCCACCTCCTGCTGGTGGCCGCGGTCCTCGTCCTGGTGGCCGCAGCAGGGGGACTCCTGCTGCGGCCCTGGGCCGACGACAACCCCCGCACGCCGGACCTGACCGCTGCCGAGCGAGTGCTCGCCGCCGCCGATGCCGCCTCGGTCGACAAGAGGTTCCCGGACGGTTCGACCGCCACCATCGTGATCTCGCGCAGCGAGGGCCGCGCCGTCATCCGCACGACGGACATGGCGCCTGCTCCGGACGGCCGGGTCTACGAGCTGTGGCTGCAGACCCCCGCCGGCGAGCTGGAGCCGGCCGGCCTCATGCCCGACGTGCGCGACGCGACCGTGCTGCTCGACGGGGACGCCTCGCGGGCGACCGGCGTCGGGATCACCGTCGAGCCCGACGGCGGTTCGGACCAGCCCACCAGCCAGCCCATCGCCTTCTTCACCCTGGACTCCTAGGGACCAGCCATGACCACGACTCCACGGCGGATCGCCGTGGTGGGCTCCGGCGTTGCCGGACTCACCGCTGCCTACCTCGCCTCCCGCCCCGCTGCCGGCGCCCAGGTGACCCTGCTCGAGGCCGACGACCGGCTCGGCGGGCACGCCGACACCCACACCGTGACCGACCCGACCGGCCGGGAGCTGCGCATCGACAGCGGGTTCATCGTCCACAACCGGCGCACCTACCCGGTGCTGACCGGGATCCTCGACGAGCTCGGCGTGCCGACCCAGGAGTCGGAGATGTCGATGTCGACCAGCGACGAGGTCACCGGCCTGGAGTGGGCCGGTGCGCTCGGGCGGCGTGGCTTGTTCCCCGCGGGCGCGGGCAACCACCGCAACCCGGCGTACCTGCGGATGCTGGTCGAGGTGCCGCGCTTCCACCGGGCCGCGCGGCGTCTCCTGGATGCCGGCACCGACGACCTCACCACCCTGGCCGCGTTCCTCGACCACCACGGCTTCTCGCCGTACTTCCGCCGGCACTTCATGGAGCCCCTCGTCGCGGCCGTGTGGTCCTGTGACCCGGACACGGCCCTGGACTACCCGGCGGCGTACCTGTTCGCCTTCCTCCAGCACCACGGCATGCTCGCGGTCTTCGGCTCCCCGCCGTGGCGCACGGTGACCGGCGGCTCGGCCACGTACGTGTCCGCCGTCGCCGCGGCGCTCGAGGCGTCGGGCGGCCGGATCCGCACCTCGACCCCGGTGCTCGCGATCGAGGAGACCGTCGGCGGCGTCGCGGTCACCACGCCCGGAGGACGGGAGACGTACGACGCCGTGGTGGTCGCCACCCATCCCGACCAGGCGCTCGGGGTGCTCGCGGCGCCGACCCGGGAGCAGAAGGAGGTGCTCGACGCGATCCCGTACTCGAGCAACACCGCCCTGCTGCACACCGACACCCGGCTGCTCCCGCGTGCTCGCGACGCCTGGGCGTCGTGGAACTTCCGCCGGCCCCGGGTCGCCCAGGAGCGGGTGCAGGTCACCTACGACCTGACCCGGCTGCAACGCCTCGCGACCGACACCCGCTACCTGGTGACCCTCGGCGGCGAGGACGCCGTCGACCCCGCCCTGGTGCTCGTCCGGCGCGACTACGCCCACCCGCTCTACACGCCGGAGTCCGTCGCAGCCCAGGCCCGGCTGAAGGACATCGACACGGACCGGATCGTGTTCGCCGGCGCGTACCACGGCTGGGGCTTCCACGAGGACGGCGCTCGCTCGGGCCAGCGGGCGGTCGAGCGGCTGCTGAGCCCGTCGAGTGGCCCACGGCCGAGGAACGAGGTCGTGGGCGTATCGAGACGCGGTGAGGCGTCTCGATACGCCGCCTCCGCTCGTTCCTCGCTCCGGCGGCTACTCGACGAACAACGACCAGCCGGCTACTCGACGAGCTCGGCGGCGACGACGTACGCCACGACACTGGTGCACCGCCGCCGCGAGCCGCTGCGCAACGCCTTCACCCACCGCTCCCACCTGACGGTGGTCGACCTCGACCGGGTCGCTGCCGACGGCACCGTCCAGGGTGCGCCGGGCCGGTTCCTGGGGCGCGACCACTTCGCCGGCGACACCAGCTCCGTGCGCGAGGGCCTGGACCGGTTCCTGGCCGCGCACGGCCTCGACCTGCGGGGCGGCCGCGCCCTGACGGCCACGCAACCGCGGGCCTTCGGGCACTGCTTCAACCCGATCACGGTCCACTGGTGCTGGGCCGCGGGCACGGAGGCCGGCCGCCCCGCAGCCACCGTCGTCGAGGTGCACAACACCTACGGCGACCGGCACGCCTACCTGCTCGACCCCGAGCGCACGGCACCGGACGGCAGGTTCGTCGTGGACAAGGCCATGTACGTCTCGCCCTTCCACGGCACCGACGGTCGCTACGAGGTGCTCGCCCCACCACCCGATCCGCTCACCGGCCGGCTCCAGCTCGGTGTCCGGCTGGTCACCGAGGACGGTGCCCGCTTCGACGCGACGCTGACCGGCACCCCGACGGCGCCGCCCCGGCTGCCCCTGGCCGGCCTGCGGGGCGCGGCCCTGATCCGCGCGCACGGGATCGCGCTCTGGGCCCGCCGCCTCCCCGTCCAGCCCCGTCCGCTCCACCACTCCCCCGAAGGAGGGCTCCGATGACGCTCACGGCCTCCCCCACCACCGCCTGGCCCGGTCTCGCACCGGTCCCCGAGGGCGGGCTGTCCGCCCGGATCGCGGAGCGGCTGTTCCGCTCGGACGTCGCTCGCCGTCACGTCACGGTGCGGCTGCACCGGCCGGACGGCACGGTGGAGCAGCTCGGGCTCGGCGGCCCGGCGGTCGTCGTGCACCGGCCCGCGGAGCTCTTCGCCCGCATCGGCCGCGACAAGCTGATCGGCTTCGGCGAGGCCTACCTGTCCGGCGCCTGGGCCGAGGACGGCGTCCCCGGCGACGGCGTCCTGGGCGACTTCCTGACCGTCCTCGCGGCCGACATGGCGGACCTGGTCCCGCGCAGCCTGCAGCGGCTGCGTGCGGTCGTGTCGCCCCGGCTCCCGCGCAGCCATCGCGGCACCCGCGAGAACACGCAGGCGAACGTGGCCCACCACTACGACCTGTCCAACGACCTCTTCGCGTCCTTCCTCGACCCGACGCTGTCCTATTCCAGCGCGCTGTTCGAGGACCTGGACACGGCGCTGTCCGAGGACTTCGCCGCTGCCCAGTGGCGCAAGATCGACCGCCTGCTCGACCGGGCCGGCGTCGGACCGGGCACCCGGCTGCTGGAGGTCGGCACCGGTTGGGGCGAGCTCGCGATCCGCGCGGCCGCCCGCGGCGCGACCGTCCGCTCGATCACGCTCTCCGTCGAGCAGCAGGCGCTGGCACGCGAGCGGATCGCGGCCGCCGGACACGCCGACCGGGTGAGCGTCGACCTGTGCGACTACCGGGCACTGCTCGACGAACCGGCCGGGGCGTACGACGCCGTGGTCTCCGTCGAGATGATCGAGGCCGTGGGTCGGGAGTTCTGGACGACGTACTTTCGCACGCTCGACCATGCTCTCGCCCCCGGCGGGAAGGTCGCGCTACAGGCGATCACGCTGCCCCACGACCGCATGCTCGCGACCGGGTCGACGCACACTCTCATCACCAAGTACATCTTCCCCGGCGGCGCGCTGCCGTCGGTCCGGGCGATCGACCAGGTGACGGGCAGGCACACGAGCCTGCGGATCACCGACGACCTCGCCATGGGACGGCACTATGCGCCGACCCTGCAGCGCTGGGACCGCGCCTTCCTCGCCGCGCACGAGCGAGTGGCAGACCTCGGGTTCGACCCGACCTTCGTGCGGATGTGGCACTTCTACCTGGAGTACTGCCGTGCCGGCTTCGCCGCCGACTACATCGACGTGCACCAGCTGGTGCTGGCCCGTCCGGAGGAGGAGCGATGAGCACCACGGTCGCGACCGACCTCGAGCAGGCCATCCGCCCGTTCGTCGGCGGCGACCTCCCGGTGCGCCTGGTCGCCTGGGACGGTACGACGGCCGGCCCGGTCGACGCGCCGGTCGTGGAGCTGCGCTCCCCCGACGCGCTGCGCCGGCTGCTCTGGCACCCCGGCGAGCTCGGGGTCGCACAGGCCTACGTGACCGGCGAGCTCGACGTGCCCGGTGACCTGGACACGGCGCTGACCCACGCCTTCACGGTCGCGTCCGACCGGTCGTTGCCGCGGAGGCCGTCGCTGCGGGCGCTCGTCGGAGCGGTGCGGGCCGCCGTCGGCCTCGACCTGCTCGGCCGGCCGCCGGCGGCACCGGCCACCCAGGCCCGGGTCCGCGGCCGGCTGCACAGCAAGGACCGCGACCGGCGGGCGATCAGCCACCACTACGACACCACCGTCGACTTCTACTCACTGGTCCTCGACGAGCGGACCATGGCGTACTCCTGCGGCTACCACTCCTCGCCCGACCAGCCGCTGGCCGACGCGCAGGAGGCCAAGCTCGACCTGGTCTGCCGCAAGCTCGGCCTGGAGGAGGGGATGCGGCTGCTCGATGTGGGGTGCGGCTGGGGCTCGCTGTCGCTGCACGCCGCCGAGCACTTCGGTGCCCGCGTCGTGGGCGTGACGATCTCGGCGGAGCAGCGGCGGTTCGCGGAGGCGGCGGCCCGGCGGCGGGGCGTGGCGGACCGGGTCGAGATCCGGCTGTGCGACTACCGCGACGCCGTGCCGCTGCCGGGCGCCGAGTTCGACGCGGTCGCGTCACTGGAGATGGGCGAGCACGTCGGCGAGCGGAACTACCCGACGTACGCACGGGTGCTCCGCGACTCGGTGCGCCCCGGCGGGAACGTGCTGGTGCAGCAGATGTCGCGCGGCACGAACCACCCCGGCGGCGGACCGTTCATCGAGTCCTTCATCGCACCGGACATGCACATGCGGCCGGTCGGCGCGACGATCGGCCTGCTCGAGGACGCCGGCCTGGAGCTGCGCGGCGTGGAGGCGTTGCGCGAGCACTACGTGCTCACCGTCGCGGGCTGGCTGGCGCGGTTCGAGGAGAACCTCGACGCGATCACCGCTCTGGTCGGCGAGGAGCTGGTCCGGGTCTGGCGGCTCTACCTCGTCGGCGGCTCGATGGCGTTCCGCGACGGGCGGATGGGCGTCGACCAGCTGCTGCTGCGCAGGCCTGCCGCATGACGGTCCTCGCCAGCATCGGGTGGTCCGTGGCTGCCGCGGCGGTCGTCATGGGGGTGACCGCGCTGGTCGCCCGCCGCCAGGGCCGCGTGGCCGTCGTCGACGTGGCCTGGGGGGCCGCGTTCGCCGGGGCCGCGCTGGTGTGTGGGGCCGGCGCGGTCCTGGCGGACGCGGGTGCGTCGTGGCGGACCGGCGTCCTGGTGGCGCTCGTGGTCCTCTGGGGCGGGCGCCTGTCCTGGCACATCGGTCGCCGCACCGCGCAGCACCGCGGCGAGGACCCCCGCTACGAGAAGCTGCTCGGCGGCACCCTCGCCGAGGTCGGCATGGCCCGCGCCGTGCGGAAGGTGTTCGCGCTGCAGGGTGCGATCGTCCCGGTCATCGCGCTGCCGGTCTCGGTCGGGGTGGTGCTCTCCGTGCGCTGGTGGCCGGTCGTCGTGGTGGGCGCCGCGGTGTGGGCCGTCGGGCTGTTCTTCGAGGCGGTGGGCGACGCCCAGCTGGCGTCGTACCGCTCCCGGCCGCGCGACCAGCGCCCGCCGGTCCTCGACACCGGGCTGTGGGCGTGGACGCGGCACCCGAACTACTTCGGCGACGCCTGCGTGTGGTGGGGCCTGTGGCTCGCGGGAGGTCTCGCCTCCGGCTGGGTCGCCGGCCTGGCCACGGTGATCGCGCCGCTCGCGATGACCTGGTTCCTCAGCGAGGCGACCGGCGCGAAGCTGATCGAGCAGACGATGATGCAGCGGCCCGGCTACCCGGCGTACGCCGCCCGGACCTCGCGTTTCCTCCCGCGGCCGCCTCGTCAGGGATGAGGCCCTAGGGTCGTTCCGTGACTCAGGACCAGGAGTACCTGCGGCTGGCGTCGGCCGACAACTTCCGCGACGTGGCCGGCACCGGCTACGCGACCCGCGACGGCGGCAAGGTCCGCACCGGCGTGTTCTACCGCTCGAACGACCTGCGCCTGACCGGCGACGACTTCGAGGCGCTGCAGGCGATCGGGCTGACCGCGGTCATCGACCTGCGCTCCCCCACGGAGATCGCGGTGCACCCCGACCCGGAGGTCCCCGGCGCCGAGAACCTGCACTTCGACGCCATCGGCATCCCCATCGAGCGGCTCTCCAGCCTCACCAGCCGCGCCGAGGCGGTGGCGCTGATGGACGAGGTCTACCGCGGCTTCGTCGTCGAGCAGCACTGCCGCACCGCGTTCGGCGGCGTGCTCCGCCAGCTCGCCGCCGGCGGCCCCCAGCTCTTCCACTGCTCGCAGGGCAAGGACCGCACCGGCTGGGTCGCCGCCCTGCTGCTCCACATCGCCGGCGTCGACGACCCGACGATCGAGAGCGACTACCTGCTCACCAACGCCCGCAGCGCCGCTTCACGGGCGCGGGTGGAGGCCGAGATCGAGAAGCACGGCGGCCCCGACCTGGTCGCCGTCTACGAGCCGACGCTGATCGTGGACGTGGAGTACCTCGACGCGGCGTGGGCGGCCGTCGAGGAGCTGTACGGCGACCGGTCGGCGTACCTGCGCGACGGGTTGGGCCTCGACGACGCCACGCTGGTCCGGTTGCGCGAGCTGCTCCGGGACTCCTGATCCCGCGCGGGTCCCCCGCAGTAACACGCCGTCCACCCGACTACCTGTCGCCTTTCAGCACGCCTTCGGCGTGTCGTGCGGCGTGTCGCTACGTGGACGGCGTGTTACAGCACGGCTAGGCCCCGAGCGGGTCCAGCGGCGCGTCCTTCGCGGGCTCGCGGGTGCCGGTGCGTTGCGCGGCCGCGCCGGCGACGACGACCAGCACGATCCCGACGACCTGGACCGCGGTCGGCAGCTGGCCCAGCACGATCGCGCCCAGGAGGACGCCGAACGCCGGCTCCAGCGCCATCAGCGTGCCGAACGCGGCGGGGCTCATCCGGCGCAGCGCCAGCAGCTCGAGGGTCAGCGGCAGCACCGGCATCAGCACCGCCAGCCCCAGGGCGGCGGCCAGGACGCCGGGCGTGAGCCTGCCCCCGGCCTGCGGGAGCCCGACGACCGTCGCGAGCACGGCAGCGATCGGCACCGTGATCGACAGCGTGCCGAGGCCGTGGAACCGGTCGCCGACGTGCTGGGTGAGCACGATGTACGTCGCCCACGCGACGCCCGCGCCGATGGCGAGGACCACGCCCACGACGTCCACGTGACCGTGCCACGGCTCGGTGAGCAGGACGACGCCGACCAGGGCGAGGGCCGGCCAGGCCAGTGCCTGCCGACTGTGGCTGCGCACGGCGGCGACGGTCAGCGGTCCGAGGAACTCGATGGCGACCGCGGTGCCGAGGGGGATCCGGTCGATCGCGGCGAGCAGGCCCACGGTCATCAGGCCGGTCGCCAGGCCGAGGCCCAGCAGGACCGGGACGTCCTGTCGTCGTACCAACCGCAGCGGCGGCCGGGCCAGCACCAGCAGGAGCAGCGCCCCCATGCACAGCCGCAGCCAGGCGGTGCCGCCCGACCCGACCCGGTCGATCAGCGACACCGCCAGCGAGGAGCTGAGCTGGACCGAGAACATCGCGGCGACGGTGATCGCCCACGGTGGGACCCGGTCCGTGCTCATCCTCGCCACGCTCGGTCCCGGCTCAGCCCAGGAGCTCCCGCTCCGCCGCGATGGTGGTGTCCTCCCCGTGCCCGGTGTGCACGACCGTGTCGCCGGGCAGGTCGAACAGCCGCGCCCGGATCGAGGCCTCGAGGGTGGGCCGGTCGCTGTAGGAGCGTCCGGTCGCGCCGGGACCGCCGTGGAAGAGCGTGTCGCCGGTGAACACACAGCCCAGCTCGGGGCTGTAGAGGCAGACCGCGCCCGGGGCATGGCCCGGCGTGTGCAGCACCTGCAGTGTCGTATCGCCGACCTCGAGGGTCTGACCGTCGGCGAGGTCGACGTCCCACAGGTACTGGGTGTGGGTGAGCTCCCACAGCGGCTTGTCGTCGGGGTGCAGCAGGATCGGCGCGACGACCTTCTCCCGGAGCTCCGGGGCGACCCGGACGTGGTCGTCATGGGCGTGGGTGCACACGATCGCCTTCACCCGGCGCTCCCCCACGACGGCGAGGATGTCGTCGACCGAGTGGGGTGCGTCGATCACGATGCACTCGGTGTCGTCGCCGACGACCCAGACGTTGTTGTCGACCTCGAAGGTCTCCCCGTCCAGGGAGAACGTGCCGGAGGTGACGGCGTGGTCGACCCGAGCCGTCGATGCAGCGGTCACAGGATCACGACCGAGCGCAGCACGTCGCCGTCATGCATCTTGTCGAACGCCGCCTCGATGTCGTCGATCCCGATCTCCTCGGTCACGAACGCGTCCAGGTCGAGACGACCCTGCTGGTACAGGTCGACCAGCATCGGGAAGTCCCGGCTCGGCAGGCAGTCGCCGTACCAGCTGGACTTCAGCGCACCACCGCGACCGAACACGTCGATCAACGGCAGGTCCGGGACCTTCATGTCCGGCGTCGGCACGCCGACCAGGACCACCGTGCCGGCCAGGTCGCGGGCGTAGAACGCCTGCTTCCACGTCTCCGGGCGTCCCACGGCCTCGACCACGACGTCGGCGCCGTCGGCGCCCTCGTAGGTCTCCGCGCAGATCCGCTTGATCTCCTCCACCGGATCCACCGCCGAGGAGTCGACGGTGTGGGTCGCGCCCATCTCCTTCGCCTTGGCGAGCTTCTTCGCGTCGATGTCGACCGCGATGATCGGCGACGCACCGGCCAGCGCGGCTCCCGCGATCGCGGCCACCCCGACACCACCGCAACCGATGACCGCGATCGACCGCCCGCGGCCCACCTGACCGGTGTTGATCGCCGCACCGATGCCCGCCATCACACCGCAACCCAGCAGCCCGACCGCGGCCGGACGCGCGGACGCGTCGACCTTGGTGCACTGCCCGGCCGCCACGAGCGTCTTCTCCGCGAACGCCCCGATGCCCAACGCCGGGGACAGCTCCGTGCCGTCCTCCAGCGTCATCTTCTGGGTCGCGTTGTGCGTGGCGAAGCAGTAGTGCAGGTCGCCACGCTTGCACGCGCGGCACTCACCGCACACCGCGCGCCAGTTCAGCACCACGAAGTCACCCGGAGCGACCGAGGTGACGTCCGGCCCGACGGCCTCGACGACGCCGGAGGCCTCGTGACCCAGCAGGAACGGGAAGTCGTCGTTGATGCCGCCCTCGCGGTAGTGCAGGTCGGTGTGGCACACCCCGCAGGACAACACCTTCACCACCGCCTCGCCCGGACCGGGGTCGGGGACGTTGATCGTCACGACCTCCACCGGCGCGCCCTTGGCCTTGGCGACGACCGCCTTCACCTGCTGACTCATGGGTTCCCTCTTCCTCACAGATCCAGGACGATCCGCGCGCCGCGGCATCGCGACACACAGGGCATCGTCTCGCCGCTCTCGCGCTCCTCGTCGCTGAGGACGTGGTCGCGATGGTCCGGCTCGCCTTTCCAGGACGACCGTCTCACACGTGCCGCAGACGCCCTCCTGGCAGGAGCCCAGCATCCGGATCCCGGGCACGCAACGGCGCGGATCGGACGAGCTGTGCTCATCCGACCCCCGCCGTTCCGCCCTCCTGCGCTGGAGCGCAGTCCGGGCACGTGGTCGGCTGCCGCCAGCGTGGGCGCCGTCCACCGTGCACGACGTCGCGCAGCATCCGGCGACCGTCCGCGCCGACGGCCGGCACCTGCCGCAGACCGCGCGGCAGTCCGTGGGGACGCTCGACCTTGACGAGATAGGCATGCTCCAGGACCGAGCACGTGCCGGCCGCGACATCGGCAAGGACCGCGAGGATCAGGTCGCGCCTGGTCAGCCGGGACATCGCGCGAGCGCGGGCGAGCTGGACCGCCTCCCCGAACCGTCGCGTGCTGCGGATCCGCACCCCGGCCAGCGGGGCAGGGTGCCGCCCGTGTCCGACCAGGACCTCGATCGGCTCGGTGTCGTCGTGCTGTCGGCGCCCCGGGCCCTCGTGCGCCCGGACGGCCGACCACCCGCCGAGCGCGGCGGGCCAGCAGGCGAGCACCGCCGCCCAGGCACGCTGCCGCCAGGTCGGCGGGCCGGTGTGGTTCACGTAGACGCCGGGGTGGAGCTGCACCCACTCCCGGCGCCGGAGCATCCGCGCCACGTCGACCCGCGTCCAGCCGCACGCGAGCGCCTGTCTGCGGGCGATCACGCCGTCCTGGCGCTCGAGCACCTCGTCGATCTCGTCCATGAGCACGGCGCTGCCCGCTCGATCGGCCGATGACACGTCGTGCTGCCGCGCCTGTGGAGATGAGCGCGTTCCCACGGCATCGGCCGGGGTCAGCCGGGTGGGGTGAGGTCGACGCGGCGGTCGTCGTCGAGGAAGCCGCCGTCCTCGACCCGGATGCAGTCGCCGCTGGTGAGGGAGAACCCGAGCAGCCGTTCGCCGTGCTTGGCCTGCGAGAGGCCGAGCCGGAGGTCGTCGCGGCCGAGGTTCGCCCACGGGCGGGTGCCGTCGACGCCCTCGGTCACGACGCTCCAGCCGTCGGCGAGCAGCGCCTCCCGCGCGGCGGCGAACTGGGCCGCTGCCTCCGCCGGCGTCCCGGCGACGGCGCCGCCGGTGCGGTAGGTGACCCCGGGCGCCGGCTCCGACTGGCAGAACTCGGCGACGCCGCCCGCACGGGTCACGTCGAGCCCGGCACCGCCGAGCAGGTCGATGACCGCGCGGGTCTGCGCGACCACCTCGTCCTGCAGGGTGGCCAGCTCCTCGGCGCTCTTCCGGTCGTCCACGCCGCACCCTCCCAGGACAAGTACGACGGCCGCCAGGGCCGCCCCGCTACGGAACATCATCCGCCCTGGTGTCCGAGCGACCGGGGACGTCGGTGGTCGGCTCCCGCGACCACTCGGGGTCCACGGATCCCCAGTACCAGGGGTCGTAGCTGTGCGCGGCCGCGTTGACCTCGTCGCCGTGGCCGTCGACGATCTTGCCGAGGTTGTAGAGCGACTCCGAGTCGTGGTCGTAGTAGCGGCTGTGGTCGTCCGTGTTGACGACAGACGACCTATCGACCGACTCGGCCTCGAAGCGCTGGGCGCCGAAGTCCTCCGAGGACGGGTCGACGCCGAGCCCGCCCGGGTTGTGGTACGCGCCCTCGTCGCCGAACAACGTCACGAAGTCGCGGCTGTTGCGGCCGTCGTAGACGTGGTCGGCCCCGACGCTGAAGTCCGCGGCGGTGTCGGCAGGGCCCGCGCCGGGGCTCCCGATGAGGACGACGTCGTCGGCCGCGAGGTCGTGGTCGGTGGCGGCGTACGACGTCGCGGTCGAGCCGTAGCTGTGGCCGATCACGGTCAGGTGGGCCGGGTCGTCGGAGCGGGAGGCGCGCAGACCCTCGACCGCGTCGGCGAGGCGCTGACCTCCGTCCGCGGCCCGGTCGGGGGTGTAGGTGGCCGGGTCGAGCGGACTCTCCGGCGTGTCGTAGCCGAGCCAGAACAGGGTCGCGACGGACGACCCGTCGCCGTTGTAGCGGGCCGACTCGTAGAGGCGGATGGCCTCGTCCGTGTTGCCTCCCACGCCGCTCATCTCGGTCATGATGCCGGGCACCTGCACCGAGACGTCGGTCGCGGTGTCGAGGTCGCCGACCCCCACCGCGACCCGCCCGTCGCCCCCGAAGGCGGCCGGGTCGTAGAGCCACAGCGTGCCGCCCGGCCTCTCCCCGTCGGTCGGGTCGACGTACCCGTCGGCCTTCGTCAGCGCCTTCCGGGCTGCCTCGGCGTTCGCCAGCACCCTGCGCTCGGCGGTGGAGAGGGTGCCGTCCTCCTCCTTGGCGCGCAGTCGCGCGAGGTCGTCGTCGAGCAGCACCCGGTTGGCCTGGTCGCGCGTGGCGGCCGGCAGGCCGTCGGCGGACCCGATGATGCCGGGATAGGCGGCGATGACCGCCTCCCGCTCGGCGTCGCTGAGCTGCTCCCACCACTCCCGCACCTGCGCTGGAGTGGCACCGGAGCCGGGCGCACCCGGCTCCTGCATCGCGGTGCGCGCGGTCTCGCCGATGCCACCGTCGCCGGAGAGTCCCTCGGTGAGGGTGTCGGCCGCCTCGAACGCCTGGCGCAGCAGGTCCTCGTTCTCCCCCACCCGGCGCTGCAGCGTGTCGTGGTCGGCCACCAGCACGCCGTAGTCCGCGCCCAGGTCGGTGGCGCGCTGCTGCAGCGCTGCGATCATCTCGGGCGTGGCCTCGGCGGCCGCCTCGATGTCGGCGATCAGGGTGGTCCGGCGCTCGTCGAGCCCCGCCTTGCGCTCGACGAGTGTGTCGTGGGTGCCGGTCAGGTCGCGCAGCGTGTCGGCGTACGACGTCACGGCCCGCCCGACGCGACGGACCGTGCCGGCCATCGCGGAGTGCTCGGGGGCCGCCTTGCGGGACGCGGCGACATAGGCGTCGTAGGCGACGCCCCACCACGTGTTGCGGAGATCGCGCAGACGGGTCGCCTCCTCGCCGAACTCCTCGTAGCGGGCGGCAGCCGTGGAGAGGACCTCGGCCAGGGTGTCGCACTGCGCGGCGTCGCCGGGCGGCTTCGGCAGGGATGCCGGTCGTGAGGCGGGGACCTCGATGGTCACCGTCACCGCTCGGACCCCAGCCGGCCGTCGAGCTGGGCGTAGCGCTGGTCGACGGTGTCGTCGGAGTTGCGGTAGTCGTCGGCCGCGGCGCTCAGCGCGTCCACGAAGCCCTGCGCGATGAGAGCGCTCTCGCCCGCGAAGCCGGACCAACGCTCCAGGAAGAGCGCCCCGGCGGGCTGGGCGCTCGGCGGCAGCCCGGCGATGCTCGCCGCGCTCAGCTCCTGCTGCGAGCCGGTCATCAGCTCGGACAGCTGCTGCCAGTCCGTCACGGACCGGAGCAGACGGGTGTATTCCAGGCCCATCACGCTCATGGCGCACCCTCCAGCAGGTACCACCCGGAGCGGACGGTCAGGAAGAACCGCCCGGTCGCGGGGACCAGCACCAGGTCGAGCTCCTCGCGGCCGTGGCGGGCCGGGCGGCCGGCGAGCACCCGCGGCATGCCGTCGGGCGGTGCGAGCACCCGCCAGCCCTCGTCGCGCAGCGTCGCCGCCGCGCGGTCGAGGACGCCGGAGGCGGACACCGGGTCCATGCCGAGCCGGGTCCAGGTGGCCTCGTGGCGGGCCAGGTCCGGCGCCGAGCCGCTGGTCCACCGGTCCCGCCACTCGTCGGGCTCGGTCTCGCCGACCAGCCGGTCCCACAGCTCGGCGACCCGGGCCGCGCACTCCGCCGTCGCATGCTCGGCACTGGTTCCGGGGATCGGCCCGGGGATCGGCTCCGCCGGCCCGATCGCCTCGGCCGGCAGCAGCACCAGGTCGACGTCGGAGTGCCGCCGTCGGACGACCGACCAGAACGGGTCGGCTGCCACCCGGGCCGTCGCTTCGGGTCCGCCGTGGAAGGCCATGCCCCTCCCTTCCCGAGCCCGCTTCGGGCGAAACCGGTCAGGCCGTGCCCGGACCGGGCCTCGGCTCGGCTCCGCTCAGACGGAGGGAGGCAGGTTGACCGGCTGGGTCGGCTCGTGGGCCGCCTCGGGTCGCGGCGGCCGGCCGGGGACGTGCTGCTTGAGGACCTTCTCCGTCCTGGGGTCGAGCACGATCTCGTGGGAGTCGCCGTCCCGGCCGTCGAAGCGGACGGCGACGGTCTCGAACCCCTTGTGCCGCTGCATCTGCGCATACATCGCGTAGGCCCGGCGGTCGGCGTCGGTGAGGTCGACCGAGTCGGTGAACGGGGTGAGCAGCGCGCGCGGCCACAGCCGGCGGGCCAGGACGACGTTGACCTCGATCCCGAGGACGCCCATGACCGCGCCGATGTAGAGCAGGCCCATCAGGCCGAGGACCACGCCGAACGTCGCCGTCATGCTGTTGCGCTCCGCGCTGGCGATGACGTTGGTGACGTAGATGGTCCCGATCCACTGCAGGAACTGCCAGAGCACCGCGATCGTGAAGCCGCCGGGTGCGGCGGCGATGCCGCGGTCCCGGATCGCGCGCGCTGCCGCCATCCGCAGCAGCACGGTCATCGCGGACCCGAGGATCGCGATGGTCAGCAGGCGCACCAGCCAGTGGAACCAGCCGTGCCGGGACAGGGCGCCGACGAGATTGGTCTCGGTGAGCACGGCCGAGCCGACCGAGATCCCGAAGATGACGGTGCCGGCGACGAGCAGCAGGAACAGGCTGTTGACCCGGGTCATCACCGGGTGCGGCCGGCTGTTGCGCGGCACCGCCCACGCCGCGGACTGCACGTTCTGCAGCGCCAGGCCGAGCCCGAGCGCGCCGTACAGCGCCGTCAGCGAGCCGACGATGATGCCGCCGGTCGACCCCTGGAGTCCCTCCGGCCGGCCGAGCGCGTCGCCGATGATCGGGAACTGCCCGAGCGCCGAGTCGAGGACCTGCTCCTGGAGCTCGGGACGGCCGTCGAGGATGAAGCCGAGGATCGAGGTGCCGAGCAGCATCAGCGGGAAGATCGAGAGGAACGCGTAGAACGTCAGGATCGCGGCGAGGTAGTTGCCCTGGTCGTCGAAGAACTTGTAGATCACCGCGATCGGGAAGCCGACAGCGGAGCGCTCCCGCTGCGCCCGGTCGACGTCTCCCACAACTCCCACACGCGCAACCTATGACATCGGGGGTCGCGGTTCGGGGAGGGTCAGGCCAGGAGTGCGGAGATGAGGATCGCCACCGGGGCCGAGGCCATCGTCGAGACGAAGATGGCGTCGCGGGCCAGCAGGATCCCGCGGTCGTAGCGCATGGCGACGACGAACACGTTCTGGGCCGTCGGCAGCGCGGAGAGCAGGGTGACCGCGAAGAGCTCCGGACCGTCGAGGCCGACTCCGAACCGCCCGACGACGTACGCCGCCGCGGGCTGGACGACCATCTTGAGCGAGGTGACCGTGGCCAGCGCGCGCGGCGTGACCCCGCGACCGGGCAGCGGCCCGAGACGCAGCGCGACGCCGTACGCGAGGAGCATGGCGGGCACCGCCATCCCGCCGACCAGCTCCAGCGGCGCATGGACGACCTGCGGCAGGTCGGTGTCCGTGCCGGCGAGCAGCAGCCCGGCGAACGAGGCGATGGTGAGCGGGTTGGTGACCGGCCGGGAGGCGATCTTGAGGACCGAGGGCCGCTCCGAGCTGGTGACCACGTCGAGCACCGTGAGGGCGAGCGGCTGGAGCACGAGCAGCTGCATGAGCAGTGCGGGGACGACGAGCGCCGCGTCGCCGAGCGCGTAGGCGGCGATCGGGATGCCGAGGTTGCCGGCGTTGACGTAGGCCGAGCACAGCATGGCGATCACCGACGTGCCCGCGTCCAGGCGCCGAAGGCGGGCGAGCGCCACCATCACCCCGGCGCTCACCACGACCCCGGCCGCCGTGGCCACCAGGGGTCCGGACAGCACCCGCGACGGGTCGGTGTCCTCGAGCACCGTGACCAGGAGCGCGGGGCTGGCCAGATAGAACGAGGCCAGCGACAGGCTGCGCTGGCCGCGGGCGTCGACGATGCCGCGGTCGGCCAGGAGCGCGCCGAGGGCGATGACGATCGCGATCGTCGTGAAGCCCTCCAGCACACCGCCCACGGGTCGATCCCACCACCCACCGCCGCGGCGGCGGGATCAGGGGTGGAGCGGCGCCGCTCCGGTGATCACGACCCTCAGGCGCCGATCCTCTGTCGCGCAGTCGTGAGATGGAGCTCGGCGAGCGTCTCGAGCTGTCGCTCGGAGCGGGCGACGAGATCGTCGAACAGCGCGGGGTCGAGGCGCGGATCGTCGTCGGCGACGGTCCGCATCACCTGCCACCCGCTGCGCTTGCCGAAGACCGCGATCCGCAGCGCCTCGATCTCGAGCAGGTCGGTGAGCGGCGAGCGGGTGAGGATCCGCCCGTTGGGCTTGAACCGGCCCAGCTCCGCGCCCACCCTCGCGGCGGCCGCGCCGATCGTGCTCGGGCTCGTCCCCACGTCGTGCATCACCCGGCGCATGGTCTCCCGCTCCTGGGCGACCTCGTCGGCGAGCCGGCCCAGCGCCTCGGCGACCGCGGGGATGCCGTGGGTCCGCGCGACCCGGCGGAACAGCGACACCCCCGCCGTCGATCCGACCCAGTGATGCTGCAGATAGCCGTGGAGAACCTCGTCGCCCATTCCCCCGGCGTACCCGTTGCGCAACGGGACAGACCCTTCGCTGCCGGGGTCGCGGGGGCTGGGGCGGGGGTAGCGGTTTCACCACGGGATGTAGGCGAGTCGGAGGCTCTGTAGCGGAACTCCGCTACAGATGCGACGGTTCGCCTACATCCCGTGGTGAAACCGCCCCCCCAGGAGCCTCAGTAGGACTTCGGCAGCCCCAGCGAGTGCATCGCGACGAAGTTGAGGATCATCTCCCGGCTGACGGGGGCGATCCGGCCGAGGCGGGCGGCGACGAGCATGTTGCCGAGGCCGTACTCCTGGGTCAGGCCGTTGCCGCCGTGGGTGTGGACGGCGACGTCGGTGGCGTTGCAGGCGACCTCGCCGCCGGCGTACTTGGCCATGTTGGCGTACTCCCCGGCGGTGAAGTCGTCGCCGGCGTCGTAGAGCGCGGCCGCCTTCTGCCACAGCAGGCGGGCCTGCTCGAGCTCGATCTTGACCTTGGCCAGCGGGTGGGCGATGCCCTGGTGGGCGCCGATGGGCTGGTCCTTCCAGACCGAGCGCTCCTTGGCGTACTCGACCGCCTTGTCGAGCGCGTAGCGCGCCATGCCGCACGAGAACGCGCCGCCCATGATCCGCTCCGGGTTGAGGCCCGCGAAGAGCTGCCACAGGCCGCCGTCCTCGTCGCCGACCAGGGCGTCGGCGGGAACGCGGACGTCGTCGAGGAAGAGGGTGAACTGCTTCTCGGGCGCCTGCCACGACATCGGGATCGGCTGGCGGGTGAAGCCCTCGGCGTCGGTGGGTACGACGAACAGGGCCGGCTTGAGCTTGCCGGTCTTGGCGTCCTCGGTGCGGGAGACGATGAGCACCGACTGCGCCTCGTCCACGCCGGAGATGAAGGTCTTCTGGCCCTTGAGCACCCACTGGTCGCCGTCGCGGGTCGCGGTGGTGGTGATCTGGTGGGAGTTGGACCCGGCGTCGGCCTCGGTGATGCCGAAGGCCATCAGGTGGGTGCCGTCGGCGATGCCGGGCAGCCAGCGCTGCTTCTGCTCCTCGGTGCCGCAGCGGCTGATGATCGAGCCGCAGATGGCGGGCGAGACGACCATCATCAGCAGCGGCGCGCCGGCGGCGGCCGACTCCTCCAGGACGGCGGCCAGGTCGGCCATCCCGCCCCCGCCACCGCCGTACTGCTCGGCGATGTTGACGCCCAGGAAGCCGTTGCGGCCCATCTCGAGCCACATCTCGGTCATCTTGCCGCCCTCGCGGGCCTGCTTCTCGACGTACTCGCGGCCGTACTTGCCGGCGAGCTTCTTGACCGCCTCGCGCAGCGCGACCCGCTCGTCGGGCTCGGTGAACATGGTCCCCTGTGTCGCAGTCATGCGGTTTCTCCCTCGGTGGGTTCGACGACGGCGAGCACCGCGCCCGCCTCGACCTGCTGACCCGCGCTCGCGGACAGCTCGGTGACGGTGCCCGCGTAGGGCGCCGCGATGGTGTGCTGCATCTTCATGGCCTCCATCACGAGGATGGGCTGCCCTTCCTGTACGACGTCGCCGACCGCCGCGCGGACGCTGATGACGCTGCCCGGCATCGGCGCGAGCAGGGAGCCCTCCGCCACCTGCTGCGAGGGGTCCATGAAGCGCGGCTTGCGGCGCAGCGCGACGTGGCCCAGCGACGACTCGACGTCGACGCGGTCGGGGTCGGCCGGGGCGAGGAGGACCTCGAAGGCCCGGGCGACCCCGTCCACCTCGAGGGTGACGCGCTCGGGCGAGGCGGAGGTGACCACCAGGCACTCGAGGTCGGCGGAGCGGAAGCGGCGCCCGCCGTACCAGCGGACCTGGTGCTCCTCGTCGCCGACCAGGAAGGTGGTGACCTGCGGACCGGCGAGGACGTTGCGCCAACCGGCCGGGATCCGCTGCTGCACCGGCCGGGCGAGTCGGCCGCGCTCGGCGAGCGCGACCGCCGCGGCGAACGCCGAGAGGTCGAGCGTGCCCTGGCCGCCCGGGGGCGCCGAGAGGGCCGTCAGGTCGGCGGTGTCGAGCCAGGTGGTGTGCATCTCCCCGGACGTGAACACCGGGTCGCGGAGCAGGTTGACCAGCAGGTCGCGGTTGGTGACGAGCCCGTGCAGCTGTGCCTTCGCCAGGGCACCGGCGAGCTGGCGCAGGGCCTGCTCACGGGTCGGTGCGTGCACGATCACCTTGGCGATCATCGCGTCGTAGAACGTGCCGATCTCGTCCCCGGAGCCGACGCCGGAGTCGAGGCGGATGCCGTACGGGTCCGGCCCCTCGAACTCGGAGACGACACCAGGGATCGCGAAGCGCGCGATCCGGCCGCTCTGCGGCTGGTAGTCGTGCCGCGGGTCCTCGGCGTAGAGGCGGACCTCCACGGCGTGCCCGTTCGGCTGGCCGACGACGACCTCCGGGGACCGCCCCTCGGCGACCGCGATCTGCAGCGCGACGAGGTCGACGCCGTACGCCGCCTCGGTGACCGGGTGCTCCACCTGCAGGCGGGTGTTCATCTCCAGGAAGTAGAAGCGGTCCTTGGCGGGGTCGTAGAGGAACTCGACCGTGCCCGCGCCGCGGTAGTCGATCGCCTCGGCGGCCGCCTTCGCCGCCGCGTGCAGGGCCTCGCGGGTGGCCTCGGGCAGGCCGGGCGCGGGTGCCTCCTCGATGACCTTCTGGTGCCGGCGCTGGACCGAGCAGTCCCGTTCGCCGAACACGATCGTGCCCTCGCCCGATCGACCGGTGCCGAGGACCTGGACCTCGATGTGCCGCCCGCTCTCGACGTACGGCTCGACGAAGACGGTGCCGTCGCCGAAGGCCGACTCCGCCTCGGACGCCGCCTTCTCGATCTCCCCGGCCAGCGCGTCGAGCGAGCGCACGATCCGCATGCCGCGGCCACCGCCGCCGGCCGACGCCTTGACGAGGAGCGGGAGGTCCTCGGCCGTGGCCGTCTCCGGCGTGAGGTTGCCGAGCACGGGGACGCCCGCGGCCTCCATCAGCTTCTTGGACTCGATCTTCGAGCCCATCCGCTCGATGGACGACGGGTCGGGGCCGACCCAGGTGATCCCGGCCTCGGCGACCTGGCGGGCGAAGGCGGCGTTCTCCGACAGGAAGCCGTAGCCGGGGTGGATCGCGTCCGCGCCGGCCTTGCGGGCGGCCTCGATGACGAGGTCGCCGCGGAGATAGGTCTCGGCGGGCGTGTTGCCCGGCAGGCGTACGGCGGCGTCCGCCTCCCGCACGAACGGCATCGCGGCGTCCGCGTCGGAGTGGACGGCGACGGTCTCGATGCCGAGGTCGCGGCAGGTGCGGAAGACACGGCGGGCGATCTCGCCGCGGTTGGCGACGAGCAGTCTGGTGATCACAGTCGAAACACCCCGAAGTTCATGGCCCCTTCAATGGGCTGGTTGTCGATGACGGACAGGCAGATGCCCAGCACCGTCCGGGTGTCGCGCGGGTCGATGACGCCGTCGTCGTACACCATCCCGGAGAGCACGTAGGGCAGCGACTGCTCCTCGATCTGGGTCTCGACCATCTCCTTGATCGCGACGAATCCCTCGGCGTCGAAGGGCTGGCCCTTCTTCTCCGCGGACTCCCGCGCCACGATCTCCAGCACGCCGGCGAGCTGGGCCGGACCCATCACCGACGACTTCGCGGAGGGCCAGGTGAACAGGAAGCGCGGGTCGTAGGCGCGGCCGTTCATGCCGTAGTTGCCGGCGCCGTAGGAGGCGCCCATGATCACCGTCAGGTGCGGGACCTTCGAGTTGGAGACCGCGTTGATCATCATCGCGCCGTGCTTGATGATGCCGCCCTGCTCGTACTCCGCGCCGACCATGTAGCCGGTGGTGTTGTGCAGGAAGAGGAGCGGGGTGTCCTTCTGGTTGGCGAGCTGGATGAACTGCGCCGCCTTCTGCGCCTCCTCGCTCATCAGCACGCCCCGCGCGTTGGCGAGGATCCCGATCGGGTGACCGTGGAGCTTCGCCCAGCCGACGCAGAGCGCCGAGCCGTAGAGCGGCTTGAACTCGTCGAACG
>NZ_VDMP01000025.1:364054-400940 GCF_006335005.1 Nocardioides albidus | reverse complement strand
CGAGGTCGGGCTCGGCGTACGCCGGGACGTCATCCGCGCCGTGGCCTCCAGCCCCCGATTCGTATGACGTCCCGCGCTTGCGCCAGTTGAGCCGGGCCACGACCCGGCGTGCGAGCCGGAGGGCGTCGTACTCGTCGACCGCGAGGAAGTCGGACAGCCCCGAGACGCGGGAGTGCATCTCGGCGCCGCCGAGGGTCTCGTCGTCGGACTCCTCGCCGGTCGCCATCTTCACCAGCGGCGGACCGGCCAGGAACACCTTGGCCCGCTCCTTGACCATGATCACGTAGTCGCTCATGCCGGGGACGTACGCGCCCCCGGCGGTCGAGTTGCCGAAGACCACCGACACCGTCGGCTGCTTGCGCGCCGAGGACCGGGTGAGATCGCGGAACCCGCGGCCGCCCGGGATGAAGATCTCCTTCTGCGTGGGCAGGTCCGCGCCGCCGGACTCGGTGAGGTTGATCGTGGGGAGGAAGTTCTTCTCGGCGATCTCCGCGGCTCGGAAGGACTTCTTCAGCGACCACGGGTTGAGCGCGCCGCCCTTCACCGTCGGGTCGTTGGCGACGATCATGCACTCGACGCCCTCGACGACGCCGATGCCGGTGACCAGCGAGGCGCCGACCGCGAAGTCGCTGCCCCAGCCGGCGAGCGGCATCAGCTCGAGGAAGGCCGAGCCCTCGTCGACGAGCAGGTCGATCCGCTCGCGGGCCGTCAGCTTGCCGCGCTCCTTGTGCCGGGCGATGTACTTGCCGCCCGCCTCGACCGCCTTCGCCTGCTCCGCGTGCAGGTCGGCGAGCTTGGCCTCCATCGCCGTACGCCGGTCCTGCTCAGCGCTCACGCCTTCAGCTGTGGCCGTCATGCCTCGAGCACCGCCTTCATCCTCTCCAGGGTCGTGCGCATGCCGCGCTCGTTGGTCTTGCCCCGCAGCCGGCCGAGGACCAGCCAGTAGCCGCGGAGGTACCAGGCCGGGGTGAGCCGGAAGTACTCGGTCACCTCGGTCCGGTCGGGGCCGAGCGCCTTCAGCCGGTAGCCCCAGGTGTTGATCGGGTTGTCGTCGAGCCCGACGCCGAACTCGAACAGCCCGGATCCGTCCGCCGGCTCGCGGCACTGCGTGACGGTGCAGGGCGTCCAGTAGATCGGGCCCACGCCGTTGCGCTTGACGTGGCCCTTGAACCGCGCGCCGACCGCGGGGCCGGTGGCGCCGTGGGTCCACACCGCCTCGAAGGTCTCCGGCGAGAACTCGCCGATCCGGGTCACGTCGCTGACGAGGTCCCAGACCTCGGCGACCGGCGCGTCCATCGCCACCGTCACCTCGCCGCCGAGCGGCTTCATCAGGTCCATCGCGGGCCTCTCAGGAGTAGCCGAGCAGACGGGCGGCGAGGTCGGTGAGGACCTCGGTCGCGCCGCCGCCGATCGGGAGCAGCCGGGCGTCGCGGTAGTGCCGCTCGACCTCGGTGCCGTGCATGTAGCCGGTGCCGCCGTGCAGCTGGACGGCCAGGTCGGAGACCGCGACGGCGGTGTCGACGGCGGTCTGCTTGGCCAGGCACGCCTCGGCGATGACGTTCTCCCCGGCGACGTGCCGGGCGGCGACCTCGAGCGTGTAGGTGCGGGCCACCTCCACCTGCCGGTGCATCTCGACCAGCTGGGCGCGCACGACCTGGTTCCGGACCAGCGGCTTGCCGAAGGTCTCGCGCTCGCGGGCGTACTGCGCGGACAGGTCGAGACAGCGCTTCGCGTGCCCGTAGCCCATGAGCGCCAGGAAGATCCGCTCGACGACGAACTGCTGGGCGATGTAGTAGAAGCCCTGGTTCTCGCTCCCGACCAGGTTGTCCACCGGGACCCGGACGTCGGCGTACGACAGCTCGGCGGTGTCGGAGCAGTGCCAGCCCATCTTCCTCAGGCTGCGCTGGACGGTGAAGCCGGGTGTGCCCTTGTCGACGACGATCAGCGAGATGCCGGCGTGGCCGGCCTCGCCGGTGCGGCAGGCGGTGACGACGTAGTCGCCGCGGACCGCCGAGGTGATGAACGTCTTGGCGCCGTTGATGACGTAGTGGTCGCCGTCGCGCACGGCCCGCGTGGTGATGCCGGCGACGTCGGATCCGCCGCCCGGCTCGGTGATGCCGAGGCTGCCGATCATCTCGCCGGCCAGGGTGGGGCGGACGTAGCGGTCGACGAGGTACGGCGAGCCGTGCTCGACCATGTGCGGGACCGCGATGCCGTGGGTGAAGAGCGAGGCCATCAGGCCGCCGGACGCACCGGCCTCCATCAGCCCCTCCTGCAGCGCGCAGGCGTCGAGCAGGTCGCCGCCCTCGCCGCCGGCCGACTCCGGGTAGCCGACGCTCAGCAGACCGGCCTTCGCGGCGGCCTCGGTGAGGCTGCGCGGCAGCTGCCCGGCGTCCTCCCACTCCTGCAGGCCGGGCATGATCTCGCGGCGCGCGAACTCGGTCGCCGACTCCTTGAGCGCCTGGCGCTCCTCGCTCCAACGCATCTAGACCAAGTCCTCCTGGATGTGGACGATCCGGCTGCGGACCCATTCGCCCAGGCCCTTGGCCTGCGGGTCGAACCGGGTGGACGCGGCGACGCCGTCGCCGAGCAGACCGTGGATGACGACGTTGACGGCGCCGAGGTTGGGCAGGACGTAGACGTCGATGTCGAGGTCCCGGGCCTCGGGCACGACCTCGCGGACCTTGCGGTCCTTGACCATCTTGGCGAGCCACTGCACGCGCGCCTCGTACTTCGGCGAGCCGTCGTTCTTGACCCACAGGCCGAGGTTGGCGTCGCCGCCCTTGTCGCCGGAGCGCGCGTGCACGAAGGTCCCGAGCGGCATCCGCCGGGTGATCGTGTCCGCGGGGGCGGGGTACGGCGAGGGGCGCTTGCCGAGGTCCGGGTCGAGCTCCTCCGGCGCCACCTGCTCGGCGTACTCGGTCGGGTCGGCGATGACCTCGCGGGTGCCGTCGTGGTGGACGACGGTGTGCTCGACGGACGACCGGTCGACGTACGCCGGCGTGTAGACGCCGTAGGGCGACGGCTTCTGGGGCGGGGTGGTCATCGTGAACCCGGGGTAGGACGCGAGGGCGAGCTCGACGGCGGGGCCGGTGAACGGCTTGCCCAACGGGCCGGGCTCGGGGTCCTTGCCGATGCAGCGCAGGATGACCGAGGCGCCCTCCTCGGTGTCGGCGTCCCCGCTGCGGGCGGGCGTCTGGGTCCAGACGACCTCCTTCGCGGCGAGCCTCCCGTCGAGCTGCGAACGCAGCCACTCCGCCTTGGCGTCGATGTCGAGGCCGGTGAGCACGAACTCGACCTGGTTGCGGTAGCCGCCGAGGGTGTTGACCGCGACCTTGAGCCGCTCCGGCGGCGCGCAGCCGGTGACGCCGCTGATCTCGACGCGGTCCGGCGCCTGCTGGCGCAGCCGGACGGAGTCGAGCCGCGTGGTGACGTCGGGGTTGAGGTAGCGCGTGGACTGGATCTCGTAGAGCAGCTGGGCGGTGACGGTGTCGACGGTGACCGCACCGCCGGTGCCGTCGTGCTTGGTGATCACGCTGCTGCCGTCGGCGGCGACCTCGGCGATGGGGAACCCGAGCGGCGTGGTCATCGGCGCGCCGGCGCGGAAGAGGTCGGCGAACCCGGAGAAGTTGCCGCCGGTGGCCTGGGTGCCGCACTCGATGACGTGCCCGGCGACCACGGCGCCGGCGAGCGCGTCGTAGTCGGTCGGCAGCCAGCCGTGGTGGGCGATCGCGGGACCGACGACGACGCTGGCGTCGGTCACGCGCCCGGTGACGACGATGTCGGCGCCACGGGTCAGGGCGGAGGCGATGCCGAACGCGCCGAGATAGGCGTTGGCCGTGAGCGCGTCGTCGAACAGGCCGGCGCCACGCAGGTCGTCGCCCGCGACGTAGGCGACCTTGGCGTCGACGCCGAGGTCGGCGGCGAGCTTGTGGATCTGGGTGGCCAGGCCGGCCGGGTTGAGCCCGCCGGCGTTGCTGACGATCTTGACGCCCCTCTCCAGGACGAGGCCGAGGGTGTCCTCGAGCTGGCGCAGGAAGGTGCGGGCGTAGCCGAGGTCGGCGTCGCGCAGGGTGTCCATGCCGAGGATGAGCATGGTCAGCTCGGCGAGGTAGTCGCCGGTGATCACGTCGACACCGGATCCAGCGCTGTCGCCCTCGAGCTGCTCGCGCAATGCACTCAGTCGGTCGCCGTAGAACCCGCTGCAGTTGGCGATGCGGAGGGGCGCGGTCATCGCGGGTCCCTCCCGCCGCCCGCCGGGCCGGCGAACGCCTGCGCGATGGTGAGCCACTTCTCGGCGTCCGCGCCGACGGCGACCAGGTCGGTGTCGTCGCGGTGGACGCGCTGGGTGGCCAGGCGGCAGAAGTCGTACGCCGAGCCGCTCACCCGCTGTGCCGCGTCCTCGGGCCCCCAGGTCCAGGTCTCCCCGCTCGGCGCGACGAGCTCGATCCGGAACTCCTCGGCCGGCGCCTCGAGGCCGTTGTTGGCGTAGGCGAAGTCGCGGGTGCGGACGCCGATGTGGGCGACGTGGCGGATCCGGTCGGTGACCTCCGGGTGGAGGCCGAGGGCGTCGTAGACGTCGAGGGCGTGGGCCCAGGTCTCCATGAACCGCGCCGTCGCCATCGATGTCGGGGACATGGGCGGCCCGAACCACGGCATCTTCACCCCGTCGGGGTAGGCGCGCAGGGCCTCGACGAGGGCGGTGCGACCGGAGTCCCAACGCTCGAGGAGCTCGGGTCCCGGGAGGGCGCCGAGCTCGCGGGCGCCGCGGTCGACGAAGCCGCTCGGATCCGCGATGGCGTCCAGGACGACGTCGTCCCAGGCTCGCTTGCCGTCGTCGGTCGCGGAGTCCGCGGCCAGGACGGCGACCTCGTCGGTCCACACCAGATGGCCGATCGTGGTGGCGATGTCCCAGCCCTCGGCCGGCGTCGGCTTGTGCCACGACTCGCCGTCGAGGACGGACACCGTCGTCCGCAGCCGGTCGCCCTCGGCGCTCAGGTCGGCGATCACGTCGTCGAGGACACTCATTGCGGGGTGCCGCCTTTCTCCAGGGCCGCGTCGAGGGTGCGCGCCCACTCCTTGAGGATCCGGCGGCGACGGCGGGCGTCGTCGCCGAGCGTGTCGGCCAGGCCGAGACCGCGGACCAGGTCGAGGGTCGCCTGGACCAGCTCGCGCACCCCGGGCCGGGACTCGTCGGCGCCGAGCAGCTCGACCGTGAGCCGGTGCGTCTCGCGGCCGACCCGCTGCTCCAGCGGCCCCACGGCCTGCAGCAGCGCGGGGTCGGTCCGCGCGGCGACCCACAGCTCGAGGGCCGCGGTGAAGACGGGCGAGGCGAAGTGCTCGCCGAGCATCTGGACCACCGCCTCGGTCCGTCCGGGGCCCTCCGGCAGCCGGTCCACCGCCGCCTCGAGGTCGGAGCCCCGGATCTGGGTCAGGTGCGCCACCGCCGCGACCACCAGGTCGTTCTTGGTCGGGAAGTGGTGCAGCTGCGCGCCGCGGCTGACTCCGGCGCGCTCCGAGACCAGCGTGGTCGACGTACCGCTGAAGCCCTTCTCGACCAGGAGCTCCACCGTCGCGTCCATCAGCCGCTGCCGCATCGCGCGGGTGCGCTCCTCCTGCGGCACGCGGGTGGTGGCGGACATGGCGCCCAGCATGGCCCCGGACTAACAAACAGTCAAGACTGACTTTAAATGTTCATCCGGCGCGCCACCCCCGGCCCCGCGGCCCCCGGCCCTCGCCGGTCAGTCGATCCGCGCCACCAGGGGCAGGCGGCTGCGCGCGCAGAGTCCGACCGCCGCGGCGGTGAGCAGCGGCAGCCCGACCACGACGACGGCGAGCAGCGGCCACGGCACGGCGAGCAGCGTCGCCCCGTCGTCCCCGCGCGAGAGCGGGCGGCTGACGGCGATGCCGGGGATGAAGCCGACCGGCGCGCCGAGCAGAGCGCCGACCAGCCCCACCACCAGGGCGTACGACGCCGCGACCCGCCTCCGCGTGCGCGGCCGGGCGCCGACCGCCGACATCGTGGCGAGGTCGGGCCGGGCGTCGGAGAGGGCCAGGAAGGTGGCGGTCAGGGTGCCGCCGAGCATGAGCACGCCCCCGAGGACGGCCAGCACCCACTGCAGGATCCGCACGCTGTCGTCGGGCCGGAAGCCGCGCTCGACGTAGAGCACGCCGGTGCCGGGCAGGGTCGCGAGGGCCTCGTCGAGGTCGGCCTGGGCGGTCCCCGGCACGGTCGGGGCGATCGCCAGAGCGGTCGGCCCCACGCTGAGGCCCAGCTCGCCCGCGACCTCGGGCGGCAGGATCGCGGCGGCCGGTGCGATCTGCCCGCCCGCGGGCACGGTGGTGGCCGGGACCTCGACGCTCGCACCGTCGCGGGGCGTCCCGTCCTCGTCGGAGACCCGGACGACGGCACGGACCAGGTCGACGGCAGCCGCCCCCTCGCCTGCCTCGTCCTCGGAGCCCCGGAGCAGCACGACACGACCCTCGGCGAGGGCGCTGTCGGCGCGCTCGCGGGCGGCCGGGTCGAGCCCGGTCACGGCGGGGACGGACGAGCCGACGAGGTACTGGGTGCCGAAGGCCCCCGTCGTCTGCACCATCAGGTCCTCGCCCGCGACCTGGAAGGCGATCTCGGTCCAGCCCGCCTCGCTGTCCGACCGGACCCCGGTGAGCTCCTCGACCCGGGCGTCGGGGAGTCGCCCCGCCACCACCCGGCGTACGGCGGACGGGTCGGCCTCGGGCTCGACCTGGACGACGCCGTACCCGTGGGCGAACTGCGGGTCGTAGTCGCGCTCGTCGGCCGCCTGCTGGCTGTTGAGGGCGATGCCGAGGGTGACCACGCCGGCGACCGTGGCGCCGACGGCGGCGATGGCCGGGACGGTGCGGGTGCGGTGCCGGGCGGCGTCGCGGGCGGCGAAGCGCACCGCGAGCGGCCACGAGCGCGCGACCCGGCCGACCAGCGCGACGGCGGTGGCCACGACCAGCACCATGCCGAGGACGGACAGCAGCGCCGAGGCGGCGACCAGCGGCGGGGACGCGCCCCCCGCGCCGGAGCCGGCCACGCCCGAGCCGACCCCCGCCGCGATGAGCACCAGGCCGAGGACCGGCGAGCGCCGCGACGGGCGGCCCTCCCCGCGGCGTCCGGCGAGCACCGCGACGACGTCCTGCCGCGAGGCGGAGTACGCCGGGACCAGGGCGGCGAGGACGGCGGCGGCCAGGCCGAAGGCGGCCACGACGAGGAGCAGCGTCCACGGCACCTCGAACGGCCCGAACCAGGTGCCCTGGAGGCGCTGGGCGAGGGGCATCAGCAGCGCGCCGAGGCCGATCCCGAGCAGCACCCCGAGGACGCCGCCGAGCAGGCCGACCACGACGCCCGACGCAAGGACGGTACGACGCGCCTGGGCCGGCGTTCCTCCCGAGGCCGCGACCAGCGCGAGGGTGCGCGCCTGGGCCCGCGCGCGGACGGCGAAGGCCGGGCCGGCGAGCAGCACGACCTCGAGCAGCACCATCGTGGTGACCAGCACGAGCGCGGTCACCGTCGTCTCGTCGACGGGCGCGTGGCTGACCATCTCGGGCGGCAGCTCGGAGTCCGGCGGGGGGTCGGAGAGCACCTGACGGGACGCCGCGAACAGGCCGACGGCGTTGAGCGCGCGCACGTCGTCCCAGGTGACCGGGCCGCCGCCGACGAGCCAGCGGGGCTGGTCGTCGGGCGCCCCGACGGCGCCGGGGAGCACGGCGGCGGCCGGGCGGTCGCGGGTCGTCGCGCTCTCCGCGATGCCCACGACCCGCAGCTCGGTGCGGATCTCGCCGTCGCTGCCGGACCGCATCACCGCGATCGTCTCCCCCAGCCCGGGACCGCGACGGGCGGCCGCGGCGTTGACGACGATCTCGCCGGTCGTGCGCGGGTAGCGGCCGTCGGTGAGCCGGAGGAGTCCGTGGGTCAGCGGGTCGGCGAGCTCGGTCTGGGTGACGAGGAGGTCGGCGCGCCCGCGGCGGGTCTCGTAGGCGAGGTACTCCTGCGCGAGCGGGACGAGCGTCCGCTCGGAGCCGAGGACCGAGCGAACCTCCTCCTCGGTGGAGACGTGCTCCTCCTCGCCGAGCCAGGAGGTGATCGAGTCCGGGTCGAAGGCCTGGAGCACGGCGGTGGTGCCGCTG
Organism: Nocardioides albidus; assembly: GCF_006335005.1. Lineage (GTDB taxonomy): Bacteria > Actinomycetota > Actinomycetes > Propionibacteriales > Nocardioidaceae > Nocardioides > Nocardioides albidus. The sequence continues at coordinate 392,789 of NZ_VDMP01000025.1, read as the reverse complement.
CCGCTGACCAGGGCGGCCGCCGTACCCATCCGACGGTCGACGCCCTCGGCGCCCGACACGTCGGCGGTGCGCCACACCACCGCGGCCGCCGCGACGGCGAGCACGGGCAGGCAGACCAGGACGAGCATGAGGACGGTCTGGGCCTTGCGCCGCCACGCCTCGCGGCGGGCCAGGCGCAGGGCGACCCGCCAGCCGCCGATCCGCTGGCTCATCGGGCGCCGGGCCCGGTGAGGACGTCGACCCGGTCGGCACCGGTCTCGTCGACGACGACGCCGTCGCGCAGGAACACGACCCGGTCGGCCCAGGCCGCGTGACGCGCCTCGTGGGTGACCAGGACGCCGGCGGCGCCCGCGTCGCAGCGGGCCCGCAGCAGCTGCAGGATGCCCTCGCCGGTCTCGGTGTCGAGCGCGCCGGTCGGCTCGTCGGCCAGGATCAGCCGCCGCTCGCCCACCACGGCACGGGCGATGGCGACCCGCTGCTGCTGGCCACCGGACATGTCGTCGGGGAAGCGGTCGGCGAGGTCGGCGATCCCGACCTCCTCGAGGGCCTTCCGTGCCTCGGCGCGCGCCCGGCGCGGCGCCACCCCGTCGAGCTCGCGCGGGAGCGCGACGTTCTCGGCGGCGGTCAGGGCGGGGATCAGGTTGAACCCCTGGAAGACATAGCCGATCGACGTACGCCGCATCCGCGCCCGCCCGTGCTGGCCCAGGCCGGCCAGGTCGGTCCCCTCGACGGTGACCGACCCGGCCGTGGGCCGGTCGAGCCCGCCGGCGATGGTCAGCAGGGTCGACTTCCCCGAGCCGGAGGGCCCCATCACGGCGACCAGCTCGCCGGGGTGGGCCTCGAAGGAGATGCCGCGCAGGGCCAGCACCTCGTGCGGCGCCTCACCGTGGATGCGGGTCACGTCGGTGAGCTTCAGGACAGGGTTCATCGCTCCTGCTTTCGGGGGAGGGCGCGGGTGGTGCGGATCAGCTCGAGGCGGGCCCGGGCGTCGGCGAGCCAACGCCGCTCGGCGCGGTCGAGGCGGCGGAGGTGGGCCTCGAGGTGGGGGCTCATCGGGCGCCCCTGGCGGGAGCTTCTTCGTCCAGGCGTGCGTTTCTTCGTCCAACCCCGCCCGCCGCGGCCCGGCGCAGCCGGGACTCGCAGTGGTCGAGCCAGCGGATCTCGGCCTCGGCGGCGAAGACGAGGGAGTCGAGGACCAGGCTCCAGGCCAGGTCCGCTCCCCCGGACCCGTCGTCGGCCCCGGCGTCGGGTACGGCGCCCGCGGCGGCCTGCCGCTTGAGGCGGGTGTAGTCCTGGAGCGCGGCCATGGTGGCGCTGCGCTGCTGCTGGATGACGGTGCCGACGTCGACGCCGGGCACGGTGACCGCCAGCGCGAGCTTGATCGCGAGCTCGTCGCGCGGGGGCTGGGTGCGCCCGACCGGGGTGGTGAACCACGTGGCGACCTCGTCGCGGCCGGCGTCGGTGATCCGGTAGATCACGTGGCCCTCTCCGTCCTCGCCGTCGGCGAAGGCGAGGCCGTCGCGCTCCAGGCGGGTCAGGGTCGTGTAGACCTGCCCGACGTTGAGCGGCCAGGTGGTGCCGGTGCGCTGCTCGAACTCGGCGCGCAGCTGGTAGCCGTACATGGGCTGCTGCTCGAGCAGCGCCAGCAGGGCGTGCTTGACGGACATCCGGGACTCCCTCTCGACTCCACACCGGTACATACCGGGTATAGGACATGTATACCCGGTATATGCTCTGGCTGTCGAGCCCGCGCCGCGGCTACCTCCGCTCGCCCTCCCGCGGCAGCACGATCTCCAACCCGAGCCCGGACGCGGCGTACGTCAGCCCGCCGTGGCCGCCGGCGCGCGGGACCGCTGCGACCGCGCTGAGCACGGCGAACAGCAGCAGCGCGGGCACGGACCACGCCCCCGGGATCGCCATCAGGACGACGAACGGGCCGACCCCGGTGGCGAGCTTGACCAGCCGCGCGACCGGAGCCGGTCCGCGCCCACCGGACGTCCGGATCGACACCACCCACTCGCCGACGGTCCGGCCGCCCATGAGGACGGCGGCGACCTGGACCAGGCCCAGAATCCCCCACTGGAGCAGGCGTTCGGGGGTGGTGGGCAGCTCTTCGAAGGGCACCTCGAGGACGTAGAGCTGGACCGCGCGCCAGGCGATCGAGATCGCGGAGCCGAGCAGGACGACGAACAGGCCGTCGCAGACCATGCCGACCAGGCGGCGGCCGAAGGTGATCGTCGTGGGCAGCACCACCTCGGGCCGCTGCCGGCGGATGAAGATCGCCGACACCAGCGAGCCGAGGGTCGCGCCGAGGGTGTTGATCATCAGGTCGTCGACGTCGAAGAGCCGGTAGGCGCAGTCGTAGAGGTGCCAGACCCCGGTGGCCTGGGTGGTCTCGATCAGCAGAGAGATCGCGAGGCCGAGCAGGGTCGCCACGACGACCCCGCGCCGCGCGACCCGGCGCACGAACCAGCCGAGGGGCACGAAGAGCAGCACGTTGAGCGCGACCTGCAGGAACGCCGGGTCGTGCACCAGCGCCGAGAGCCCGGCCCGCGAGCCGAGGTCGCCCCAGTCGATGGCGCGGATCGTGTCGAACGGGACCGTCTGCCTCCCGGCGCACCGATAGTCGCCGTCGGCCGGCATCGGCAGCAGCGTGTAGGTCCACAACGCGAGGCCGTAGACCGCTCCGGACAGCAGCACGCTCAGGTCGCGCGGCCCGAGCCGACCGTCGCGGCGGTACTCCACGGCCGCCACCGGGATGAGCAGCAGCACCGCCACCACGGAGCCGAGGACGGTCGCGATGACCGCGTTCATGACCTGGTCGGACATGCGCAGGCGCCTAGCGGTAGGTCACCAGCGGCCGCGGCAGGTGCGGGTGCTCGTTGAAGGTCAGCAGCCGGGCTCCGCCCGCACCGACGACGACCCGGCTCACGGAGGTGTTCGCGATGACCGTGTTGAAGCGCGCCCAGACCGGGCCCACCGCCGCGAGGTCCGGTACGACGAGCAGCGCGGCCAGCGCCGCGATCACGCCGCCGGAGGTGACGACGAGGGTGGGCCCGGGCCGCGCCGTCGCGGCGTCGAGCGCGGCGCGGGCACGGGACACGAAGGCGTCGAACGGCTCGGGGTAGCCGCCGTCCGGCCCGGCGTCGTACCAGTGGGCCGTGGAGACCTCGAACTGCTCCTGGAAGGCACGCCGGTCGGTCGTGTGGTCGACGACCGCGCCGGTCGCCTCGGCGTAGCGTGCGAGCACGCCGAGGTGGTCGAACTCCGCCCAGTCCTCGTCGATCTCGGCCGCGTCGGCGTCGAGGCCGGAGGTCTCGGCGATCGCCTCCCAGGTCTCACGATGGCGGCGCATGCCGCCGTGCACCACCGAGGCCGGAGCGGGGCCGTGCTCGGCGAGCCAGCGGCCGAGCACGCGGCCCTGCTCCCAGCCGTTCTCGGAGAGCACGTCGTAGTCGTCGGTGCCGAAGGAGGCCTGGCCGTGGCGGACCAGCAGCAGCACGCCCATCAGGCCGACTCCCCCGCCGCCGCGATGATTCGTCGGCAGCGCTTCTCCAGATAGCCCACGGCCGGGCCGAAGGCGGCATAGGTCTCGTTGGTGGTCTGGCCGTGGAAGTAGCGGTACCAGATCTGCTGGGCGATCACCGCGAGCCGGAAGAGGCCGAAGACCTCGTAGAAGCTCCACTGCGCGTCGCTCAGCTCGACGCCGGTGCGCGCGCAGTAGGCGTCGACCACCTGGCGGCGGGTCCACATGCCCGTCTCGGTCGTGGGCTGGCGCCGGAAGTGCAGGAAGAACTCGTCGTCGTCGGCCTGGACCCAGTAGGCCAGCGTGCAGCCCAGGTCCATCAGCGGGTCGCCGACGGTGGCCAGCTCCCAGTCGAGCAGCCCGACGATCCGGGTCGGATCGTCGGCCGCGAGCACCATGTTGTCGAAGCGGTAGTCGTTGTGGATCATCCGCTGGCCGACGTCGGCCGGCTGGTGGGCGTCGAGCCAGCCGGTGATGTCGGACCAGTCGCCGGTGTCGTCGGTACGGGCCGCCTCGAGACGCGCGGTCCACCCGGCGACCTGGCGCGCGACGTACCCGTCGCCCTTGCCGAGCTCGGCCAGGCCGGGCACCGCCGACACGTCGACGGAGTGCAGCGCGACGAGCAGGTCGACCGCCGCGTCGCACAGCGCGTCGGCCTGCTCGGCGCTCATCGGGAAGCCGAAGTCGCGGCGCGGGATCAGCCCGTCGAGCCGCTCCATGACATAGAGCTCGCTGCCGATCGGGCTCTCGTCGGCGGTGCAGTGGGCCACCATCGTCGGCACCTGCCCGAACACCGGCTTCAGCGCGGCCTGGATCCGGAACTCGCGGCCCATGTCGTGGGCGCCCTTCGGCTTCGTGCCGACGGGCGGGCGGCGCAGGATGAGGTCCGGTCCCTCCCCCATCCGCAGCAGATAGGTCAGGTTGGAGGCGCCGCCGGGGAACTGGCGGACCTCGGCGATCGGGCCGCGGCCGAGCCAGGCCTCGACGGCGGCGACGTCGAACGCGTCCTCGTCGCGGACCGGGCGTGCCTCATCCATCGACGGCCTCCAGCTTGCGGGCCTGCGCGCGCATCACGGCGTCGTACGACGGGCGGTCGGTCAGCTTGAGCTGGTAGGCCGAGCGCGCGGCGTCGTCGGGCACGATCACCTCGACACCGGCGTCGATCGCCTCGAGCACGGCGGCGGCGATGTCGTCGGGCCCGAGCGGCGCCTCGGCGACAAGACGGGTCACGACCTGCTGCAGGGCGGTGTCGCGGCTCTCGACCTCGGCCATCAGGTTGGTGCGGAAGTAGGAGGGACACACGACGTGGGCGCGCACGCCGTACGCCGCGAGCTCGTGTCCGGTGGTCTCGGTCAGCGCGACCACCGCGGCCTTGGTCGCGTTGTAGCTGCCCATCCCGGCGGGGTGGACGAGGCCGGCGAGCGAGGCGACGTTGACCACCGCGCCGCTGCGCTGCCGCTTGAACGTCGGTGTGAACGTCGCGGTGCCGCGTACGGCGCCGAGCAGGTTGACGTCGACCATCCGCTGCCACTCGTCGATGCCGGCGACGTCGAGGCGGCCTCCGCCCGCGATGCCGGCGTTGTTGACCAGCACGTCGAGCCCGCCCCACGTCTGCTCGACATGGTCGCGGACCGCGGCCCAGTCGGCGTCACTGGTGATGTCGAGCGGGTGGATCCCCTCACCGGGGGTGCGGTCGGTGCGCAGGACGGTGGCGCCGCGCGCCTCCCACGCTCGGGCGAAGGCAGCTCCGAGCCCGGAGGCGGCGCCGGTGATGAGGACCCGGGGTGGCTGGTGCGGTTGTGTCACCTCGCCGAGGCTAGTGCCTCCTCCAGCACGGCCTGCAGGGCGGTCACGAGGAGGTCGATGTCCTCCTCCGAGGCGACGATCGGCGGAGCGAAGCGGACCGTCGAGCCGTGGGTGTCCTTGGCCAGGACTCCCCGCTCCATCAGGCCCTCGCAGACCTGGCGGCCGGTGAGCAGCGCCGGCTCGACGTCGACACCGGCCCACAGTCCGCGGACCCGGACGCCGACCAGCCCGGAGCCGAGCAGCGTGCGCAGCCCCGCTTCCAGCCGCTCGCCCAGCACCCGCGCCCGCTGCTGGAACTCGCCGCTCTGGAGCATCAGCACGACCTCGTGGCCGATCGCGGCCGCCAGCGGGTTGCCGCCGAAGGTGGAGCCGTGGGTGCCAGGGCGCACCACCTCGAGCACCGCCCGGTCCGCGGCGATGGCCGAGACGGGCATGATGCCGCCCCCGAGCGCCTTGCCGAGGACATAGACGTCGGGCACGACGTCCTCGTGGTCGCAGGCGAACGTGCGTCCGCTGCGGGCCAGGCCGGACTGGATCTCGTCGGCGACCATCAGCACGTTGCGCTCGGTGCACAGCTCGCGCAGCGCGCGCAGGAAGCCGGCCGGCGGCACCACCACGCCGCCCTCGCCCTGGATCGGCTCGAAGAGCACCGCCACCGTCGAGTCGTCGATGGCGGCGGCGACGGCCTCGACGTCGCCGTACGGCACGCTGACGAAGCCGGGCGTGAACGGCCCGTAGTCGGCGGTCGCCACGTCGTCGTCGGAGAAGCTGACGATGGTCGTCGTACGACCGTGGAAGTTGCCGTGCATCGTGATGATGCCGGCCGTGCCCGGCCCGACGCCCTTGACCTGGTAGCCCCACTTGCGGCTGACCTTGATCGCCGTCTCCACCGCCTCGGCGCCGGAGTTCATCGGCAGGACCATCTCCTTGCCGGTCAGCTCGGCCAGCGCCTGCGCGAACGGGCCCAGCTGGTCGTTGTAGAACGCCCGGCTGGTGAGCGTGAGCCGCCGCAGCTGCTCGCTCGCCCGGGCCAGGAGGCGCGGGTGGCCGTGCCCGAAGTTGAGCGCGGAGTAGCCCGCCAGGCAGTCGAGGAAGCGACGGCCCTCGACGTCGGTGACCCACGCGCCCTCGCCGGAGGCCAGCACGACCGGCAGCGGGTGGTAGTTGTGCGCGGCGTACGTCTCGGTCAGGTCGATGTGGTGGCGCGTCTGCTCGGCACCCCCGGTGGTCTGCTCGGTCGGCGTGCTGGTCGTCATGGCCCCACTGTGACGCCGGCCACGCTCCTACGCCAGTCGGTGCCCCGCGCTGGAGTCTCGGGTGCGAGACGGTGGGGCGGCGGGAGTTTCACCGGCCGGCCGGTGAAGCTTGAGCGCCTCGGACTGCCCACCCGAGGCCCCGGCGCTTCCTCCCCGGCAAGACTCCCGGCGGTCGCTACCGTTTCGGTGCGAGCGGTCCCCTCTTGGACTTCATCGAGAGCCTCAAGGCTGGAGGCTGCAACGTAAGTGCCGTCTACCACCTGCCCACAAAGTAGCCACTGGGCTACGGAAGCGAGGGAGATCCCGGTGAGCACCGAGGACACCGATCCGCAGGAAGTCCGGTGGGAAGCGATGCCGCTGGAAGAGGCGTGGGAACTGCGACGCCGCTGGGACGAGACAGCCGAAGCGCGTGTGGCCTGGTTGCGAGCCGAGTCGGGACTGGACCTGCTCGACGATCCGGAGTCGATCGCCGAGTTGTGGTCGTGGTTCCTGCGATGGGCAGACGCCCCCTCCGGGCTGGATGGGTCTCCGGCGCCGGTGTGGTGGGCGCCGCCTGTGGCCGACACCTTGGCATACCGACGCCAGTTCGGAGTCGAGGCGATCGTCGCCCACCTCGAACAGCTCTGCCGGCAGAGGTTCCCCGAGTTGGTGCCCGCCGTGAACGTCTATCCGAAGGGGCGCAAGGAGCCGACGTCGCCCCACGAGCCCGGCCTCGCGTTCACTCCGGCTCCAGACGACGGTGCTGCCTGGCCGACCGGCCAGGTTGTCGGCTCGGCAATGAGGATTGCTGCACTTCCTGAGTCCGACCCGCGACGTGGTCGGTGGGGGTTGCGCCAATTCGGCGACATCGCAACGTGGGTCGAGAACAAGCGCAAGGCTCAGAAGAAGGCAACCAAAGCCCCGACGGTCGTGATCGAGAAGATCCCCGCCGACGAGGCCGAAGAGCTGGGGGGCTTCGCCTGGGACATCTCCTTCGACGAGGAGGTCGGGTACGACCAACCCGAGCTGGTGGAGGCGTACGCCGAGGCCTTGGACGATCTCGACGGAATCGACGAGGTCGAGCACTACGACCGCGGCATGATCCGCATCGCCGGCCCCATCGGCGTACGCAAGCTCCGGTCCTGGTCAAGGAAGTGGCTCGAAACCAACGCGGAGAGTGCTGGTTGACGCCCAGGCGCGTCCCTGACGGCGTCCCATCATGACGCCGTATCGCCCGCGGATCGGCGGCCGTAGCGCACCACAAGACGCAACGAGACCCCGCTCGCCTTGGCGGCGAGCGGGGTCTCGTGCGTTCGGATCAGTAGATGTAGAAGCATCGACTGGCGCCACGTTGGCCACCGGATCGGAGGGTCGAGCAGCCCATGTAGCGCGCCGAGGTGAAGGTGCGCTTCCAGGTCCAGTTGTCGGTGAAGAACTCAGCGGTGAAGTCCGGCGAGCCCAGTCACATGGTTCCTCGAAGACTCACGCTTGGACGAAGAGGTTTCCTCGTCCAAGCGTGAGCTTCTTCGTCCCGGTCCGGGACGTGTCCACAGCGATCAGGCGGGGAAGCCCTTGCCTGACGCGGCGAGCTCGCGCAGCCACGGGGTGGGCTGGAAGCGCTCGCCGTACTTCTCGGCCAGCTCGTCGGCGCGGGCGAGGAAGGCGCTCAGCCCGACCTCGCCGGTCGCCTTGTTCTGGTAGCCGGTCATGAACTGCGCGGCACCGCCGGTGTTCGGCGGGAAGCCGATGCCCATGATGGAGCCGATGTTGGCGGCGGCCGCCGAGGTGATGACGCCCTCCTCGAAGGTCTTCGCGGTCTCGAGCGCCTCGGCGACGAGCATCCGGTCGCGGATGTCCTCGATCGGCGGCTGCTCCTCGGCGACCGGGAACAGGTCCGCGAGACCGGCCCAGATCGAGCCGCGCTTGCCGTCCTCGTAGTCGTAGAAGCCCGCCCCGCGCAGGCGACCGGCGCGACCGGCCTCCAGCATCTTCGACACCACCGCGGTGCCCGGGTGCTCGGCGTACGGACGACCGGCGGCCTCCTCGCCCTCCTTGCTCGCCTTGGCGATCTTGGCCATCAGCTCGAGGTTGAGCTCGTCGGAGAGCTGGAGCACCGGCGCCGGGTAGCCGGCAGAGGTGGTGGCGCGCTCGATGGAGTACGGCGCCACGCCCTCGGCGAGCATCGCCATGCCCTCGTTGACCATGAAGCCGATGACGCGGGAGGTGTAGAAGCCGCGGCTGTCGTTGACGACGATCGGCGTCTTGCGGATCTGCTGGACCACGTCGTACGCCTTGGCCAGCGCCTCGTCGGAGGTCTCCTTGCCGGAGATGATCTCCACCAGCGGCATCTTGTCGACGGGCGAGAAGAAGTGCAGACCGATGAAGCTCGGGCGCTTCGCCTCGTCCTCGATGCCCTCGGCCAGGCTGGTGATCGGCAGGGTCGAGGTGTTCGAGCACAGCAGCGCGTCGGGGTTGACGTGCGGCAGGATCTCGGCGAACACCTTGGCCTTGAGCGCCGGGTCCTCGAAGACGGCCTCGATGACCAGGTCGCAGCCGGCGAGGTCGGCCGGGTCGGCGGTCGGCGTGATCCGGTCGAGCAGCTCCTGGGACTTGTCTTCCGTGAGCTTGCCGCGCGAGATCGCCTTCTCGTTGATGCCCTGGCTGTAGGCCTTGCCCTTCTCGGCGTTCTCGAGGGCGACATCCTTGAGGACGACCTGCATGCCGGCGCGCGCGCAGACGTAGGCGATGCCCGCGCCCATCATGCCCGCGCCGAGCACGCCGACCTTCTGGGCCTTGTAGGGCTCGATGCCCTGCGGGCGCAGGGAGCCGGAGTTGATCGCCTGCAGGTCGAAGAAGAACGCCTGGATCATGTTCTTCGAGCTCTGGTTGACGACCAGGTTGGTCAGGTAGCGCGACTCGATCCGCGATGCGGTGTCGAGGTCGACCTGGGCGCCCTCGACCGCGGCCGAGAGGATGGCGCGCTGCGCGGGGTAGTCGGCACCCTTGAGCTGCTTGCGCAGCAGCGCCGGGAAGGCGGGCAGGAAGCCGGCGAGGGCCGGGGACTTCGGCGAGCCGCCGGGCATCTTGTAGCCCGGGGCGTCCCACGGGGACAGGCTCGCGTCGGGGTTGGCCTTGATCCACGCCTTCGCGGCGGGGATGAGCTCCTCGCGGGTCTCCACGAGCTCGTCGACGAGGCCCTTCTTGAGCGCGGCCTCGGGGCCGAACTGGGTGCCCTGGAGCAGCACGTCCATCAGCGCGCTCTGCAGGCCGAACTTGCGCACGGTGCGGGTCACGCCGCCACCGCCCGGCAGCAGGCCGAGGGTCGCCTCGGGGAGGCCGACCTTGACCTTCGGGTCGTTGACGAGGATGCGGTGCTGGGTGGCCAGCGTGATCTCGTAGCCACCACCGAGCGCGGCGCCGTTGATGGCGGACACCACCGGCTTGGGGAACAGCTCGAGGCGGCGCAGCGCCGCCTTGATGGCCTCGCACTGGGCGAAGACCTGGGCGGCGTCGTCGCGGGTGGTCCGGGTCATCAGGCGGAGGTCGCCGCCGGCGAAGAAGGTCTTCTTCGCCGAGGCGATGACCACGCCGGTGATGTCGTCCTTCTCGTCGTACAGGCGCTCGACGGCGGCCGTCATCGACTCGCGGTAGAGCTCGTTCATCGTGTTGGCGCTCTGGTTGGGGTCGTCGAGGGTGAGGGTGACGATGCCGTCGGCGTCGCGCTCGTAGCGGACTGCGGTCCCAGATGTTGCAGTGTCGGTGCTCAATGTCGTTCCTTGAGTTCGAGGAGTGGTCGAGAGGTTCGAGGGAGTACGGCGCTCAGACGCGCTCGACGATCGTGGCGATGCCCATGCCGCCGCCGACGCAGAGCGTGGCGAGGCCGCGGCGCAGGTCGCGCCGCTCGAGCTCGTCGATCAGGGTGCCGAGGATCATCGCGCCGGTCGCGCCGAGCGGGTGGCCCATGGCGATGGCGCCGCCGTTGACGTTGGTGATGTCGTGGCTGATGCCCATGTCGCGCATGAAGCGCATGGCGACGGCGGCGAACGCCTCGTTGATCTCGAACAGGTCGATGTCGCCGACCTCGAGGCCGGCCTTGGCCAGCGCCTTGCGGGCGGCCGGGGCCGGACCGGTGAGCATGATGATCGGGTCCGCGCCGGAGACGGCGGTCGCGATGATGCGCGCCCGCGGGGTCAGGCCGAGGTCCGTGCCGACCTGCTCGTTGCCGATCAGGGTGAGGGCGGAGCCGTCCACGATGCCGGAGGAGTTGCCGGCGTGGTGGACGTGGTTGATCCTCTCGAGCCAGTGGTACTTCTCGAGCGCCACGTCGTCGAAGCCCGCGTCGGCGCCGATCTGGGCGAACGACGGCTTGAGGCCGGCGAGGCCCTCGACCGAGGTGTCGGGGCGGACGGTCTCGTCGCGGTCGAGGATGGTCAGGCCGTTGATGTCCTTGACCGGCACGATCGCGCCGTCGAAGTAGCCGTTGGCCTGGGCCTTGGCGGCGCGGTGGTGGGACTCGGCGGCGAAGGCGTCGACGTCCTCCCGGTTCCAGCCCTCGATGGTGGCGATCAGGTCGGCGCCGATGCCCTGCGGCACGAAGCCCGCCTTGAACGCGGTGGCCGGGTCGGAGGCCCAGGCGCCGCCGTCGGAGCCCATCGGCACGCGGCTCATCGACTCGACGCCACCGGCGATGATCAGGTCCTCGAACCCGCCGCGGACGCGGCCGGCGGCCTGGTTGACGGCCTCCAGGCCCGAGGCGCAGAAGCGGTTGAGCTGGACGCCGGCGACGGTGTCCGGGAGGCCGGCGGCGATGGCCACCGTCTTCGCGATGTCGCCACCCTGGTCGCCGATCGGGGAGACGACGCCGAGCACGATGTCGTCGATCCGGTTCGGGTCGAGGCCGGGGTTGCGCTCCTGCACGGCGTCGACGAGACCGACCGCGAGGTCGACCGGCTTGACCTCGTGGAGGGAGCCGTTGGCCTTGCCGCGACCGCGCGGGGTGCGGAGGTGGTCGTACACGAATGCTTCTGCCATGACCGTCCTTGTTCTCTGTACGGAGAGGGGTGTCTCTGAGAACGATTGTGACACTATTACTGTCATGGTCAAGGGCGACAGAGCGACGGACGGTGTGACCCACGACGCATCGAGCGGGGCCGGCGGGCAGAGTTGCGACGGGAACGGCGAGGGGAACGGCGGGTCCGAGCTGCTCACTCTCGGCGAGCTCACGGCACGGGTGGGACTGAGCGTGCGGACGGTGCGCTTCTACACCTCGCGCGGCCTGCTGCCACCGCCCATCCGCCGCGGCCGGTCGGGCTACTACTCCGCGGTCCACCTGGCCCGCATCGAGCTGGTGCTGGAGCTGCAGAGCCACGGGTTCACGCTCTCCGCGATCGAGCGGTACGTCGCCGGCATCCCCGACGACGCCACCCCCGAGGACATCGCGCTCGCGCGCACCATGCTCGCGCCCTGGCAGTCCGACCTCCCGGTCGAGATGGACGGCGAGCAGCTCGAGCGCAAGGCCGGCCGCGCCCTCTCGGCCGAGGACATCGCCACCCTGCAGGCCCTCGGCGTGCTGCGGATCCGCGGGTCGGCGTACCTCGTCGCGAGCAACCAGCTCGCGATCGGGGTGCGGCTGCTCGAGCTCGGCTTCCCCCGCGAGGTCGCCGTCGCGGCGGCCGCGGTCTACCAGGAGCACGGCGAGCAGATGGCCAAGGAGCTCTACGAGATGATCAACGACAAGCTCGCCCCGCTGTACGACGACGGCGCGACCTCGGAGCGCTTCCGCGAGGTCATGGAGCGGCTCAAGCCGCTCTCCGTCGGCGGTCTGGTGTCGGCGTACGAGGCGGCCGTCGCCCGCGCGGCCCGCTCACCGCGCCGGCGCTGACCGCCTCGACTGCGCTCAGCCGCGCCCGGTGCTGAAGCTCGCGGCGCTGTGGCCGCCGGAGCCCGCACCGCGCGAGCGCGAGCGGCCGCGGTTGCCGCCCGAGCGCTGCCCGGCCGGCTTCGCCGCGCCCTGGCCCGAGCGCTGCTGGCCCGAGCGCTGTTGGCCCTGGCCGCCGGGCTTCTTCGCGGCCGGCTTGGCGCCGGCGCCGCGACGGCGACCCCCGCCGTTGCCGCCGCCGTTGCCCCCGCCGTTGCCGCCGCCCTGGACTGTGGCAGGGGTGAGGTCGATCCCGCCCGGACGGGTCCGCTCGCCCGGGGCGAGCTCCTGGAGGACGGGGTGGCTCGCGCCGGTGATCCGGGTGGTGGTCGGCTTGATGCCGGCGGCCCGGGTCAGGTCGCTGACGTCGCGGCGCTGCTCGCTGGTCATCAGGGTGATGACCGTGCCGGCGGCACCGGCGCGCGCCGTACGACCGGAGCGGTGCAGGTAGGCCTTGTGCTCGGCGGGCGGGTCGGCGTGCACGACGAGGGAGACGTCGTCGACGTGGATGCCGCGGGCCGCGATGTCGGTCGCGACCAGGGTGGTCGCCGTACCGCTGTGGAAGGCGTCCATGTTGCGCGTGCGCGCGCCCTGGCTGAGGTTGCCGTGCAGGTCGACGGCGGGGACGCCGTTCTTGTTGAGCTGGCGGGCGAGTGCCTTGGCGCCGTGCTTGGTGCGGGTGAACACGACGGTGCGGCCCGGCGCGCTGACCAGGTCGAGGAGCACGGGCAGGCGCTGCTCGCGCTCGACGTGGAGCACGTGGTGGTCCATCTTGGCGACCGGCGACTGGGCCGAGTCGGCCTCGTGGACGGCGGGGCTCTCGAGGTAGCGCTTGACGAGCACGTTGATCGCGTTGTCGAGGGTGGCCGAGAACAGCATCCGCTGGCCGCCCTTCGGGGTCTGGTCGAGCAGGCGGCGTACGGCGGGCAGGAAGCCGAGGTCGGCCATGTGGTCGGCCTCGTCGAGCACGGTGACCTGCACGTCGGCGAGGCTGCAGTGACGCTGGCCGATGAGGTCCTCGAGCCGGCCGGGGCAGGCGATGAGGATGTCGACGCCGTCGCGCAGCGCGTTGACCTGCGGGCCCTGGCCGACGCCACCGAAGACGGTCGTGGTGGTCAGGCCCGCCGCCTTCGCGAGCGGCGCGATGGACGCGGCGATCTGGCTGGCCAGCTCGCGGGTCGGGGCGAGGACGAGCGCACGGGGACGCTTCGGCGTCCGGCGCCGGCCGTCGGCGGCGAGCCGGGCGACGACGGGGATGCCGAAGGCGTACGTCTTGCCGGAGCCCGTGCGGCCGCGGCCGAGGACGTCGCGCCCGGCCAGCGAGTCCGGCAACGTGGCGGCCTGGATCGGGGTGGGAACGGTGATCTGGTCCGCCGTCAGGACGGCGAGCAGGTCGGCGGGAACGCCGAGCTCGGCGAAGGAGGCGGGGCCGGTGTGGGGCACGGTGTATCTCTCCGGAGACCGCTGCGCGCAGGGCGGCGCGATCCCCTCAGGTGGGCGTCTCGCCATGCTGCCTGTCCGGTGACAGACGATGAAGCGGTGCCTCGGGTGAGGGGCGCGGTCCTCGGGCGGGTGCCGTGCGGTGCGCCGGGATCCGGGGCAAGACTGGCCGGATCGGTGATCTCACCCTACGGGGCCGGGCACCGGCGTGCCGCATCCGCGCGCCGCTGGGCGGTGTGGGGTGGGCCACGCGGCGGCCATGTAACTCGGTGTTCGTGCGTCTACCACGGACTCCTGACCGGTCAGGAGTCCGTGGTAGATGCCGTTGCGCCGTGGTGGATGCCCGAACACCGAGTTACATGACCGGGCGACCCGCGGCTCAGCCCTCGAGCTGGACCGCTGCCCCGCGCTCGATCAACCCGTCGACGTCGGCGATCCCCCAGGCGGTGAGGGCGTCCCGGGTGTGGGCGCCGGCGCCGGGAGCGGGCGGGTGCGAGAGGGTCGCCTTGGTGCGGGAGAACCGCGGCGCGGGCTGCGGCTGCACGATCCCCTCGTGCTCGACGAACACCTCGCGGCCCTTGATGTGGGGGTGGTCCTGCGCCTCGCTCATCCGCAGGATCGGCGCGACGCACGCGTCGGTCCCGTCGAAGATCGCGCACCACTCGTCGCGGGTCCTGGTCTTGAAGGTCGCGGTGATCAGCTCGCGCAACTCGTCGGTCCTCGCGACGTCCCAGCGGTCGGGCGCGGTGTCCTTGATGCCGAGCAGCTCGACGAACAGGTCGTAGAACTGCGGCTCCAGCGCGCCGACGGACATGTGCTCGCCGTCGGCGGTCTCGTAGATGTCGTAGTACGGCGCGCCGCCGTCGAGGAGGTTGGCCGCCCGCTCCTCCTTGAACCCGCCGCCGGCGAGGAAGGCCGAGGTCATCGCGTTGAGGTTGGCGGTGCCGTCGACGATCGCGGCGTCGACGACCTGCCCCTGGCCGGAGAGCCGCGCCTCGAAGACGGCCGCGAGGATGCCGATGACGAGGTACGTCGACCCGCCGCCGAAGTCCCCGACGAGGTTGGTCGGGAACTGGGGCTTCTCCTTGACCTGACCCAGTCCGTGGAGGGTGCCGGTGATGGCGATGTAGTTCATGTCGTGGCCGGCGGCCTGGGACCACGGCCCGTCCTGGCCCCAGCCGGTCATCCGCCCGTAGACGAGGCGCGGGTTGCGGGCGTGGCACTCCTCGGGGCCGAGGCCGAGCCGCTCGGCGACGCCGGGACGCATCCCCTCGACGAGGACGTCGGCCTGCTCGACGAGGTCGAGCACCGTCGCCACGGCCGCGGCGTCCTTGAGGTTCAGCGCCACGCTCGGGCGGCCGCGGTTGAGCAGGTCGTGGGAGCCGCCGGTCAGCATCTGCCCGCCCGGGCGCTCGACCCGGATCACGTCGGCGCCGAGGTCGGCCAGGATCATGCAGGCGTGCGGGCTCGGCCCGATCCCGGCGATCTCGACGACCTTGAGGCCCCGCAGCGGACCGGTTCCCTGACCCAGCTCGAACGTCATGGGCCGATACTGGCACAACGGTGACAGCAATGCTGTCAGCGTCCGGAGGCTCAGCCGGGGTTGACGATGCGGGCGAGCTCGAAGTGCATGGGATCGGTGTAGGCCCAGTCGCCGCCCCAGGCGAAGCCCCACTTCTTGAAGATCGCCACGATCACGCGGTCCATCTGGCCGACGGTGCCGCGCTGGTTGCCGGGGACGTTGAGGTCCAGGGCGAGACCGAAGGAGTGGTTGGACAGCTGCGTGGAGCCGGCGATGAAGCGCGGGTAGTAGCAGCCGGCGTACTCACCGGGGTGGATCTTGTCGGCGAGCTTGCTGGTCTGGATCTCGGCGAGCGCCGCCTTGAGCTGCGGCATCATGTACTTGTTGCAGGTGACCGAGCCGAGGATCGGGACCTGCTCGGTCACGATGTGGCTCTTCACCCACGCCGGGTCGGGGGCGATCCGCCCGCCGCCGATCGAGGTGTAGCGGAAGATGCCGACCGCGTCGCGGAAGGCGCCGACGGGGATCGCCTGCTGGTAGGCGCCGGGGTCGATGCCGCTCTGCGCGACGATGTCGAGGGCGCTGATGGAGTACGTCGTCGCGCCGACCGCCCTCTCGATCTTCTTGCGCACGACCTGCGGCGAGGCGATGCCGGTGTTGATCAGGACCGCGTTGTCGCGGGGCAGCCCGAGCTCCTCGCCCCACTTGGCGTTGACCACGGCGTCGACGCCGTCGACGCCGCCCGGCGACCAGGCGCCGACGTGGATCGGCTCGCCCTCGACACTGAGGTAGCCCTTGCCGTCGATGGGCAGCTCCTTCTGGAGCCGCTGGGCCACCGCGATCTCGCCTCCGGCGACGCGATCCCACTGCTGCTGGAAGGTCGCGGTGCCCGGACCGGTGAAGCGGCGGTACTCCCCGGGGTCGACGGCGGCGATGTTGAAGACCTTGCTCTCCATCGTGAACTGGCCGTAGGAGAGCCGCGTGTACGCCGCGACGCCGGGCTTGCCGCGCACCGTGACGCCGGTGATCGTGGCGAGATCCTCGTCGGACACGGTGTCCTCGGAGACCAGGAGCAGGTCGTCGCCGTACTGCTTGCCGTCGAAGGCGCCCGGCGGGTCGACGGCGTGCTCGGGGTCGGCCACTGCGGAGGTCGGGGCGGCCGTCGTACTGGCCGCGGCGGCGCTGGGAGCGGCCTCGGGCTTGCGCTCGGACTTCTCCGGGCTCCCGCAGGCGGTGAGCGCGACCAGGGCAGCACCGGCCACGAGCCCGGCCGTCGGCCGGCCCCCCAGGGCGCGTCGCACCAACCCCATGGTCCTCTTCCCCTCCGCCGGCGCGTTCCGGCAGTCCTCCCGAGGCGAGGGTAGTACGTCGCCCGTCAGCGCAGGACGCGTTCGGCGATCCACGCGATGTCGTCGGCGGTGCGGGCGGGAGCGGCCGAGGGCTGCATGACGTGGCTCAGCACCAGGCGCACCACCATGTCGATGCTCGCCTCCAGCCGGTCGGGCGGGAGGCCGACGTCGTACGACGCCACGCGGTCCGCGACGACGAGCTTGGCGCCCTCGAGGAGGTACTCCGAGTGCGTGGTCAGCAGCGGCAGGAGCTCGGTGTCGGCGCCGTGGGTCGCCGACACGACGGCGTGCAGGAGCGCGTTGTCCTCGGCGTACTTCAGCACCCGGCGCGCCGAGTCGCGGATCGCGGCGATCAGGTCGCCGGGGTTCTCGTCGAAGGCGCGGCTGACGCCCGCGAGGAAGCGGTCCAGCTCCGCCATCACCATGGCCGCGGCGAGGTCGCCCTTGGTGCCGATCTCGTTGTAGACGGTCTGCCGGCTGACGCCGACCTCGTCGGCCAGCCGGGCCATGGTGACCTTGGCCCAACCGTGGGTGGTCGTGAGCCGGGTGGCGGCCTCGATCAGCCGGTCGCGCAACGTCGGGGTGGCCACCTTGGCGAGGGTAGCCACCCGATCCACCAGTGCGCGCGACCGGTCGACGAGGAGGGACATCGCTGGGCTCAGCCCTCGAGGGTGAGCGCGAGGACGGGGCAGGCCTGTACGGCGGCGTACACGTGCGCCCGGTCGTCCTCGGGCGGCGCGTCGTCGAGGACGTTGACCTTGTCCTCGTCCTCGTCCACCTCGAAGTAGTCGTTGGCCATCGCCTCGCACATGCCGAGGCCCTCGCACTTGTCGAGGTCAGCGATGATCTTCATGTCAGGCCTGCACCTTCTCGGGGTCGAACGGGACGAAGTCGATCTTCTCGCGGACACCGCAGTCCGGGCAGAACCAGTCGTCGGGGATGTCGGCCCAGGCCGTGCCCGCCGCGAAGCCCTCGTGCTCGTCGCCGGCGGCCACGTCGTAGACGTACCCGCAGCCGGGGCACTTGGCCGCCAGCACCTCGCCGTCGAACCGCTGCGCCCAGATGTCCTCCTTGTGGACCTCGTGGTCGACGGGCGGCGGGAACCTGCGGAGGTACTTCTCCTCCAGGCCGGGTTTGATGTTCGCGAGCGTGACGTCGCCGTCGAGGTGCTCGACGACACGGTGGTCCATCACCCGGCGCCACAGCGGCGGGAACAGCGCGAGGGTGAGCATCCCGGCGTACCCGGTCGGCAGCGCCGGCGACTCCTTGAAGTCGCGCAGGGTCTGGTAGCGCCGCGTGGGGTTGGCGTGGTGGTCGCTGTGGCGCTGCAGGTGGTAGAGGAAGATGTTGGTGACGATGTTGTTGCTGTTCCAGCTGTGCATCGGCAGCACCCGCTCGTAGCGCTGCTTCTCGCCGACCTTCTGGCGCTTCATGCCGTAGTGCTCGAGGTAGTTGATGATCTCCAGCAGCGAGAAGCCGAAGACGATGGTGACCAGGGCGTACGGCGCGATGTCCCAGCCGTAGATCGCGAGCAGCACGGCGTAGAGCACCGCCGACATCGCCCAGGCGTTGAGGACGTCGTTGCCGAGGTGGAACGGGTGGGTGCCCTTGCGGCGGTAGCGCTTGGCCTCCACGCCCCAGCCCGACTTCAGCGAGCCGCTGACCGTGCGCGGCCAGAACTCCCAGAACGACTCGCCCAGACGGCTGGACGCGGGGTCCTCCGGGGTGGCGACGCGGACGTGGTGACCGCGGTTGTGCTCGATGTAGAAGTGGCCGTAGAAGGTGGGCGCCAGCGCGATCTTGGACAGCCAGCGCTCGACGGACTCCTTCTTGTGGCCGAGCTCGTGGGCGGTGTTGATGGCGATGCCCTGCACGCCGGCGATGGACACGGTGAGGAAGAGCTTCTCGTACCAGGTCATCGCGACGTCGCGGACCAGCCCGTCGCCGAGGTGCGCGGCGATCCAGTCGGTCGCTCCGACGAGGTCACCGGCCCAGGCGATCGGGTTGATGCCGGCGATGAGCGCGAAGCCCGCGAACAGGATGAGGAACTGCAGCGGGATGTAGAGGTAGACGACCCAGCGGTAGTAGCGGTCGTTCTCGAGCTGCTCCATCACCTCGTCGGGCGGGTTCGACGGGTCGAGGCCGAAGGCCAGGTCGAGCAGCGGGATGATGACGTTGACCAGCAGCGGGCCGGCCAGCAGCAGCCACACCCAGTCGGTGTAGAGCCAGCTGACCACGGCCGTGATGCCCAGGCCGGGCACCATCAGGCCGAGCAGCCACAGATAGCGCTTCTTGTCCTTCCACTGCTCGGTGGATCCCTCGGGAACGGTCGCACCGACGCTCGGTCCGGTCATCGTCGTACCTCCTCGCCACGGCTCGACGGCCGTTTGACACAAAGGTACGAGTTGTAAAGCCGCTTGACAAGAGGTGGTCAGTTGTAAAGTGCGCCGGCAGTGCTCACCGGCAGCCGCTCGAAGCCCCGCAGCACCCGGGTCCCGCGCCGCTCCGGCCGCCCGGCGACCCGGAGGCCGGGATGGCGCTCGTAGAGCGAGCGCAGCGCGACCGCGGCCTCGAGCCGCGCGAGGCTGGCGCCGAGGCAGAAGTGGACGCCGGCGGAGAAGGCGAGGTGCTGGTCGGCGTCGGCCCGGGTGACGTCGAAGGCGGCAGGATCGGCGAACACCGCCGGATCCCGGTTCGCGCCGCCGAGGTGGAGCAGGATGCCGTGCCCCGGCTCGAACCTGCGTCCGGCGACCTCGGTCTCGCGCAGCGCGATCCGCAGGGTCAGCTGCACCGGCGACTGGTGGCGCAGCACCTCGTCGACGGCGTTGGCCCAGCCGTCGGGGTTCGCCTGCAGCCAGCGCAGCTGCTCGGGGTGCTCGTCGAGCAGGGCGACGGCGTTGCCGATCAGGTTGACCGTGGTCTCGAAGCCGGCCGCGAGCACGAGCAGCCCGACCTGGTGGAGCTCGACCGGGTCGAGTCGGTCCTCCCCGTCGAGGAGGACCAGCTGGCTGATCAGGTCGTCGCCGGGATCGGCCCGCAGCCGCTCGACGTGCCCGCGGAACCACGTGTGCAGCTCGCGCAGCGCGGTCTCCGCGCGCCGGAACTCGCGCCACGACAGGCCGGGATCGAGCGTCACCGCGGCCTCGTTGCCGAGCGCGAGGAGCCGGCCGCGGTCGTCCTCGGGTACGCCGAGCAGGTCGGCGATCACCGTGACCGGGAGCTGGGAGGCGTACCGGTCGACCAGGTCGAACTCGTCGAGGCCGGCGAGCTCGTCCAGCAGGTCCCCGGCGACCTGCGCGACCCGCTCGCCCATCCGGCCGACCCTGCGGGCGGTGAACGCGCGGGCGACCTGCCGCCGGTAGCGCGTGTGCAGCGGCGGGTCGACCGCCAGCATGGAGGGCGGGTCCACCGGACCGAGCGTGTCGGGGTCGATCACCTTGTGGTGCAGCCACCGCAGCGGCCTGGGCAGCTCGCCCTGGCCGCCGGCCGTCCCGAACGCGTCGCTGCGGAGCACCTCGTTGCACACCGCGTGGTCGACGCTGGCCGAGATCAGGTCGTTGGCGCTGATCGGGCCTCTTGCCCGGAGCTCCTCGTACGCCGGGAACGGATCGCGCCGCAGCGCGGGATCCATGACCATCCGGCTGATCAGGTCGCCCTTGCGCGCACCGCGCTGGATGAGCGAGCGCTGCACCCCGTGGGCGAGCGCCCAGGCCAGGAAGGAGCGGGGAAGATCGACCGAGCGGGCGAGGTCAGGCGACCGCATGCGTCGTACCCGATGCCTCGGCGTCGCCCAGCACCTGGAGCACGCCGCGGGCCCGGTCGGCCAGCAGGCGCCGCTGCTCCTCGAGCACCCGCTCCGGGAGGTGGGTGTCGAGCTGCGCGGTGCGGGCGAGCCGCCAGCGGTAGCGCAGGGCGGCCCGCAGGCCGTCGCGGTCGCCGAACACCGCCGCGAGCTCGTCGTTCCAGGGGAGCTCCGGCCGCTCGGCGGCCCACAGCTGCTGCTCGACCTCGCGCAGCGCCTGCCAGCGCCGGTGCGTCTCGGTCCAGGTCATCGTCCTCACCGACCTCTCTGTCGGTTGTCGTGCGGGATGAGTCGACGGTAGGCGTGCGGAGGCTGGGCCGACATCGGCCCGGAGCAGGCACCTCGACTCCTACCAGGGGAGGAGCCGACCGGCCTCCCGCGGCGGGATGCCCCGAGATGCCGGGGGTCCCTACGCTGTCGACATGCTGCGCTGGTTGCGCGCCGGGATCGAGGCCAACCTCGAACGGCACCAGATCCTCTACCCCTGGTGGGTGCCCGTGGCGTCCCACCTGGGCCAGGTGGTCACGGTGCTCGTCGCCCTCTCCCTGCGCGACGCGCTCTGGCCGCTCGACCCGCTGCTGGTCTGCCTGCCCCTCGTGGCGGTCTCCCCGCTCGTCCAGTTCACGACCCACCGCTGGCTGCCGTGGTGGGCCGACAGCGCCGGCAGCGTCCTCGCCGCCGCACTGCTGCTGGCCCGCCCGCCCGACGGCGTACTCGACCTGGCGCCCGTCCTGCTCGGCCTCGCCACGGCCGAGATCACCGCCCGGGACGGCCTGCGCGAGGGTCTCTCGGTGGCCGCGATCGGACAGGTCGTGCTCATCGGCGCCGCGATCCGGCCCGGGCTGGTCGGCGCCCCGCTCTACACCCTCGAGCTGCTGCTGGGCTTCGTCATCGGCGCCATGCTGCTGTGGCAGATGCGCGCCCTCGTCGCCGAGCGCCGCGCCCGGGAGCAGGCGTGGGAGCGGGCGACGACCGCCGAGCGGGAGCGGATCGCCCGCGAGATCCACGACCTCGTCGCCCACTCGCTGAGCATCTCCCTGCTCCAGGTCACCGGTGCGCGCCGGGCGCTGCGCGACGTGGGCGAGGCCGGCAGTGCGCAGGAGACGGCCGAGGCGGTGGCCGAGGTGGACGCCGCGCTCGCCGACGCCGAGCAGGTCGGCCGGCGCGCGATGGCCGACATCCGCCGGGCGGTGAGCGCGATGGCCGACGGGTCGGCCGAGCGCCACGCCCTGCCCGGCGCCGGTGACATCGCCGCCCTGGTGCGGGAGATGGCCGGCGCCGGCCTCGCGGTGGAGTACGACGAGCAGGGCGACCCGGGCGCGTTGCCGGCCGCGGCCGGCCTGGGCCTGTACCGCATCGCCCAGGAGTCGCTGGCCAACGTCGTCAAGCATGCCGACGCGGACGCCCCGGTCCGGGTGCGGCTGTCCGTGACCGGCGCGCAGGCCCGGCTGCGGGTCTCGAACCCACTGCCCGCCGGCCGCCCGCGGCCCGACGGCCTGGGCTCGGGACTCGCGGGCATGCAGGCCCGCGCGACCCAGCTCGGTGCCCGCCTCGAGGCCGGCCCCGCCGGCGGCGACTGGGTCGTCGACGTACGCCTGGGCCCGCCGGCGCGGACCGGACACGGCGTGGCGTTGCCGTGCGGCCACACCGTGGGGAAGGCGGGAACCGCATGACCGAGGCGCTGCTGCGCGTCGTCCTCGTCGACGACCAGGAGCTGGTCCGCTCCGGCCTGCGGCGGATCCTGCGCCGTCGCGACGGCTTCGAGATCGTCGCCGAGTGCGCCGACGGCGGCGAGGTGCCGGGCGCGCTCGCCGGCCTGGCCGGGCCGGAGGACGGAGGTGTCGATGTGATCGTCATGGACCTGCGGATGCGCACCGTCGACGGGATCGCCGCGACCCGCGCGGTCGTCGAGGCGGACGGCCCGCCGGTGCTCGTGCTCACGACCTTCGACGACGACGAGATGCTCTCGGGCGCGCTGCGCGCGGGCGCGGCGGGCTTCCTGCTCAAGGACTCCTCCGCCGACGACCTGATCCGCGCCGTACGGACCGTCGCCGAGGGCGGCAGCTGGCTGGACCCGGCGGTCACCGGCCGGGTGCTCGCCCGCTTCCGGACCTTCGCGCCCTCCCCCGCCTCCCAGCAGCCCGCGGTGGACCCGCTGACGGC
The DNA here is from genome assembly GCF_006335005.1 of Nocardioides albidus. Lineage (GTDB taxonomy): Bacteria > Actinomycetota > Actinomycetes > Propionibacteriales > Nocardioidaceae > Nocardioides > Nocardioides albidus. Next base: position 370,029 of record NZ_VDMP01000025.1, on the reverse strand, counting down.
GCGCGAGCTGGAGGTGCTGCGGGCGATCGCCCTGGGCCGCAGCAACGGCGAGATCGCGGCCGACCTGGTGATCTCCGAGCTCACGGTCAAGAGCCACGTCGGCCGGATCTTCACCAAGCTCGGGCTGCGCGACCGGCCCGCGGCGATCGTCTACGCCTACGACCACGGCCTGGCGTCCCCGCGACCCGGCGCATCCTGACCCCGCATTTGCGTCGACCCGGCGCATCCTGACCCCGGAATCGCGTCGACCCGGCGCATCCTCACCTCGAAGAAGGTAAGGACGGGCCGGGTCGACGTGCTCTCAGGGTCAGGTTGCGCCGGGTCGATCAGGCGGAGGGGGCGCCGTCCAGCTCGGCCGGCACCACCCCGTCGGTGGCCGTCCCGTCGGTGGCCATCCCGTCGGTGGCCTTGCCGACCGACTTCTTGATCAGCGCGTCCAGGTCGAGACCGGTGCTGGTCTTGAGCATCTGCAGGGTCTGCGCGACGTTGTCGGTGACCTGGCGGGGCAGCGCGCCGGCGCCGTCGGTCGAGAGCACGGTGAGCTGGTCGATCGCGGCGATCGGCGCGGCGACCTCCTTGGCGATCTGCGGCAGCACCTCGATGAGCATCTGCAGCACGGCGGCGTCGTTGTAGTGCGCGAACGCCTCGGCACGCTTGTCCATCGCCTCCGCCTCGGCCTGCCCGATGGCAAGGGTCGCGGCGGCCTGGGCCTCACCCTCGGCGCGGGTCGCCTCCGCCTCGGCGACACGGCGGGCCTTCTCGGCCTCACCGCGCTTGGCGCCCTCGATGGCCTCGGCCTCGGCGAGCGCCGCGCGACGACCCTTCTCCGCCTCACCGCTCAGCTTGGTCTCCTCGGCCTTGGCCTGGGCCGCGGCGATGGTCGCGGCCTTGCGCGCCTCGGCGGCCGCGATCTCCGCCGTACGACGGGCCTCGGCCTCCTGCTCGACGCGGTAGCGCTCGGCGTCCGCGGGCTTGCGGACCTGGGTCTCGAGCTGGCGCTCGGTCAGCGCCGCCTGCTGGACGGCGACCTTCTCCTGCTCGGCGAAGATGGCCTGGTCCCGCTCGGCCTGGGCCAGCGGTCCGGCCGCGGCGGCCTGGGCGGAGGCGGCGTCGGTCTCGGCCTTGATCTCGGCCTGCTTGAGCGCGAGCGTGCGCTGCGCGACGGCGATCTCCTGCTCGGCGGCGATCTGCGCCTGCTCGGCCGCCTGGCGAGCGTTGGCCTCGGCGATGGCAGCGGCCTGCTGGATCCGCGCGGCCTCGGGCCGGCCGAGGTCCGCAAGGTAGGTGCCGTCGTCGGTGACGTCCTGGATCTGGAAGGCGTCGAGGATCAGGCCCTGCCCGGTCAGGGAGGACTCGGACTCGTCGGCCACCCGCTGGGCGAAGGCCGCGCGGTCGCGGATGATCTGCTCGACGGTCAGGCCGCCGACGATCGAGCGCAGCGCACCGGCGAGCACCTCCTGGGTGAAGGTCTCGATGTCACCCTGCTGGGACAGGAAGCGCTGGGCGCCGAGCCGGATCTGGTCGGCGTTGCCGCCGACCTTGACGATCGCGACACCGTCGAGGTTGAGCTTGATGCCCTGGCCGGACACCGCGCCGCGGATCTGCACGGAGATGCGGCGGCTGGACAGGTCCATCGTGGCGAGCTTCTGCACGAACGGGATCACGAAGACGCCGCCGCCCAGCACGACCTTCTGGCCGGACAGGTCGGTGGTGAGCTCGCCGGTCTCGGGGTTGATCACCGCCTTGCCCTTGCGGCCGGTGACGATGAACGCCTGGTTGGGGCCGGCCACCTTGTAGCGGCTGGTGACCAGCAGCACGAGGAGGACCAGCAGGACGACGATGCCGGCGACCGGCACCAGGACAGCGGTGTTCATCGCGTTCCGTTCTTTCCGAGGGGTGGGTGAGGGAGGAGTCGGGGTCGGGCCTGCCGCTGAGAGCGGTCGGTCAGGCCTGCCAGATCTCGGCGACGCTGACGGCGGTCGGCGAGAGCACCCCGGTCACGTTGACCTCGGTGCCCGCCTCGATCGGCCGGTGGGCGGTGGCGTTGAGCCGCAGCGGATGGCCGCCGACGACGACCCGGACCACGCCGTACCCGTCGCCGGGGATGTCGGTGACGACCTTCGCGACCCGGCCCACGCTGTCGCTGATGGACACGGTGCCGTCGCTGGGGCTGTCCTTGAGCAGCCGGGTCAGCCACCACGCGAACCAGCCGACGACGAGACCCGAGCCGGCGCCGATCGCGAGCGAGGCGGGGAGCGGGAGCCCGGCGCCGTCGGCGGCCGCACCGCCGAAGCCGAAGGCGGAGACGAAGCCGCCGATGACGGCGGAGGAGATCCAGTCGGCCTCCAGCGCGCCCAGGACGCCGTCGACGACACCGTCGAGGAGGTCGCCGACGATCAGCGAGACCACCAGCAGGGCGAGTCCGGCGACGCCGAGGACGAGGAAGAGGGTCACGAGATCTCCGGAAGAGGGGGATGGACTCCGGATCGTATCCGCGCCGGGGCCGGTCAAACCGGGGATTCGCCAGCCTCGCCGGGGGCCACTCGCGGCAGGGTGACGCCGGTCACGAAGTTGCACCATTCGGGCAATGGGTGCAAAGATGCACTCCATGTCCGAGTCGTGCATCCCGAACCGCCGCGAGGCGAAGCGCCACCAGACCGCGCTCCGCCTTCAGGAATGCGGACTGCGGCTGACCAGCGAGCGCGGCTTCGACGGCTGGACGATCGACGACCTCGCCGCGTCCGCCGATGTCTCGCGACGGACGGTCTTCAACTACTTCGAGGGCAAGGCGGACGTCGTCCTCGGCCCCGGCATCGAGGTGGACCCGGCCAAGGTGGAGGAGTTCGTCGCCGGCGGACCGACCGGCGGGCTGTTCGACGACCTGATCGTGCTGGCCCACGACGTGATCCGCGAGCGCACCGACGAGCAGCTCATCACCTCGATGCGCGAGGCGATCGTCAAGGACAGCCGGCTGCTCGCGCTGGTCCACGAACGGCTCGAGACCGCCGCGACCGGGCTGGTCGAGTGCGTGCGCCAACGCGAGGGCGACGACTTCCCCGCCCAGCAGGCACGACTGCTCCTCAAGCTGCTGCTCACCTTCTTCGACCACGCCCTGGACCGGACCGCGGACGATCCCGGCCGCACCTTCACCGAGCACTTCGACGCGACCGTCGCCGACGCGCGGTCCGCGCTCGCCTGACCCGACGTACCACCCGATCCCTGCACCGGAGACCCCGGCCGCAGCCACCACCAGGAGTCCTCACATGGCCCGCCTGCTCTACCGCATCGGATCCACCGCCTACCGGCGGTGGCCCTTCTTCATCGCCGGATGGCTGCTCGTCGCCATCGTCCTCGGCAGCCTCGCCGCCGCGTTCTCCAAGCCGATGACCGACGCCTTCTCCATCCCGGGCATCCCCTCGGAGAAGGCCGCCGACATCCAGCAGGAGCTCTTCCCCGAGGCCGGCGACGCCTTCGACGACGCGTCGGTCAACCTCGTCGTCGCCGCGCCCGAGGGCCACACCCTCGACGAGCCGCGCTACCAGGCCGCGCTCCAGCAGCTGATCGAGAAGGTGCCGTCGCTGCCGCAGACCGGCAGCGAGAACCCCGGCCTGGTCGCCCCGGCGCCCGCGCCCGAGGGCGCCCCCGCCGCATTCGCCACCCTGTCGGACGACGGCCGGATCGGCACCATGTCCTTCGAGTGGGACGTCGACTCCCCCGCCGACCTGAAGACCGCCACCGTCGACGAGCTGAAGGATCTGCTCGCCGACACCACCGCCGGGACCGGGCTGGTCGCCGAGGCCAACGGACCCGGCATGGCCGTGATGGCGCCGCCGGGCGGCAGCGCCGAGCTGATCGGCCTGGGCATCGCGCTGATCGTGCTCGTGCTGACCTTCGGCTCCTTGATGGCGGCCGGCATGCCACTGCTCAACGCGGTCTTCGGGGTCGGGCTCGGCATGACCGGCATCACCGCGATGACGGCGCTGATGGACATCGGCTCGAGCACCCCGATGCTGGCCACGATGATCGGCCTCGCCGTCGGCATCGACTACACGCTCTTCATCCTGGCCCGCTACCGCACCGAGCTGCACCACACGCAGGATCGCGCCCACGCCGCCGGCATCGCCGTCGGTACGGCGGGCAGCGCGGTCGTCTTCGCCGGGCTGACGGTCCTCATCGCGCTGTCCGCGCTGGCCGTCGTACGGATCCCGTTCCTGACCGCGATGGGCCTCGCGGCCGCCGCCACCGTGTTCGTCGCGGTCCTGGTCGCGCTCACCCTGCTGCCCGCGCTGCTCGGCCTGACGAAGTCGAAGTCCTTCGCCGGGCGGGTGCGCAAGTACGCCCCGAAGCGCGACGAGCACGGCCGGGTGCACAACAACGGCGTGCGCTGGGCGCGGATGCTCGCGAAGGCCCCGGTCGCCTGGGCACTCGGCGTCGTCGTCCTGCTGGGCGCGCTGGCCGCGCCGATCTCGCAGATGTACCTCGCGTTCCCGACCGACAGCACCTCGCCCACCGACACCACGCAGCGCAAGGCCTCGGACCTGATGACCGAGGCGTTCGGGCCCGGCCGCGAGGGCCCGCTGCTGGTGGTCGTCGACGGCCGCGGGATCGCCGACGACGGCGCCCGGCAGGCGGCGTTCGACCGGGTCGTCGACTGGGCCGCGGGCCAGGACGACGTCGCGAGCGCCGACCTGGTCGCCACCAACGCTCAGCCGGGCGACGACGGCAAGCCGTCGGGGACCGGCACGGGCGCGATGATCCAGGTCGTCCCGGCCTCGGGCCCGGACGAGCCGGAGACGCTCGACCTGCTGGAGGCCCTCCGCGGCGGCCAGCGCGCCATCGAGACCCAGACCGACACGGTCGTCGGCGTCACCGGGCTGACCGCGATCACCACCGACGTCTCCGACCGGCTCAACAGCGCCCTGCCCGTCTACCTCGCCGTGGTCATCGGCCTGGCGTTCGTGCTCCTCGTGCTGGTGTTCCGCTCGATCCTCATCCCGCTGACCGCCACCCTGGGCTTCCTGCTCTCCGTGCTGGCGACACTCGGCGCGACCGTCGCGATCTTCCAGGAGGGCGCGCTCGGCCTGTTCGAGGGCCAGCCGATCGTGAGCTTCATGCCGATCTTCCTGATCGGCGTGGTGTTCGGCCTGGCGATGGACTACCAGGTCTTCCTGGTCACCCGGATGCGCGAGGCGCACGTCCACGGGCTGCCGACCCACGAGGCCGTCGTCGACGGCTTCCGCAACAGCGCCCGGGTCGTCACCGCGGCCGCGACGATCATGATCGCGGTGTTCTCCGGCTTCATCCTCGAGGACGACGCCGTGGTGAAGTCGATGGGCTTCGCGCTGGCCGCGTCCATCGTGTTCGACGCCTTCGTGGTGCGGATGGTGCTCATCCCGTCGGTGCTCTACCTGCTCGGCGAGAGGGCCTGGTGGCTGCCCGCCTGGCTCGACCGGATCCTGCCGAACGTCGACGTCGAGGGCACCTCGCTCGAGCGGGACTCCGCGCCGGTCCACGTGGGCGCGCCGGACGAGCTCGACGACCTGGACGACCTGGACGACGACAAGCGCCTCGCCGGGGTCTGACCGGCCCGTCCTCGACGCCGGACCCTCGTACGCCCACCACGGCTGCGGTCAGCCGTGGTGGGCGCCGGTCATCATGGCGGCGAGATCCTCCGGTTGGAGGAAGGACGGCGGCGGGGGCGGTCCCCAGTCGAACAGGCCCCGGGCTCCCTCGAGGTCCTCGGGGGTCCAGAGCTGGTCGTCGACCACGCAGTCCATGTCGGAGTAGTACTCGCTGAAGTTGCCGGCGGGGTCCTTGAGGTACCAGAAGAAGTTCGAGCCGGCGTGGTGCCGCCCGAGTCCCCACACGTGGCGCTCGGGATGCTCCTCGAGCATGCTCATCGCGCCGCGGCCGATCTCGTCGACGTCGTCGACCTGCCATGAGGTGTGGTGCAGGAAGTTGACCGGCGCCGCGAG
>NZ_VDMP01000025.1:352008-364009 GCF_006335005.1 Nocardioides albidus | reverse complement strand
CGCCTCGAAGTCGACCGATCCGACCACGACGTGGCCGAGCTTGCGTGGTCTGACCGGCCCTTCGCGCAGGATGCCGGGGGCTCGGCCGCCGGTCCGTTCGATCCGCCCGGGCCCGTTGTAGGACGGCGCCGGGATCGCCGGCTGCTCCAGGCGGGGTGCAACGGTCACGATCGCGCGGAAGCCGGCCACCGGCTCGATGGCGCTGATCGAGTCCTGCTCGACCTCGACGGGACAGCCCAGGGCTCGCAGAGAGGCGGCGATCCGGGCCAGGTCGTCGTGGTCGTCGGCACCGACGGTGAGGTCCACCAGGCGGCGTACCGGCGCGTGGACCAGCCGGAGCTGGTCGCCGCCGTCGGTGGTCGCGAAGGTCCAGGACGAGTCATCGGCGCGCCCCGCGAGCCCGAAGTCGTCGTAGTAGGCGGCCGTGGCCGCGACGGTCGGTACGCCGATCGTGACCGCGCAGAGTCGGTGGAGAGCCATGACGGTCCTCAGCCCTCGGCCACGAAGGTCTGGCGCAGCTCGCCGATGCCCTCGACGTAGGTGACGAGCTCGTCGCCGGGAGCCAGGTAGCGCTCGGGCGAGCGGCCGATGCCGACACCGGCGGGGGTGCCGGTGAAGATCACGTCTCCGGGGTGGAGCGTGAGCTGCGCGGAGAGCTTCTCGATCAGCGCCGGCACCGGGAAGATCAGATCCGCGGTGCGGCCCTTCTGCATCTCCTCGCCGTTGATGCTGCACCCGAGCTCGAGGTCGTCAGGGTTCGCGAACTCGTCCACGGTGACCAGCCACGGCCCCATCGGACCGAATCCGGGGAACGACTTGCCCATGCTGAACTGAGGGGCCGGACCGGCCTTCTGGGTGATGCGCTCGGAGATGTCCTGCCCGACCGTGAGGCCGGCGACGACACCCCAGGCGTCCTCGGCGCTGACCTTGCTCGCCTCGGCGCCGATGACGACGACCAGCTCGACCTCCCAGTCGGTGTGGCCCCCGCGGGGCAGGGTCACCGTGGTCCGGGGACCGGAGAGGCAGCTGGCGAACTTGGTGAAGATGGGAGGCAGCGTGTCCGGTACGGCGAACCCGGACTCCGCGGCGTGCTCGGAGTAGTTCAGCCCGATGGCGAACAGCTGACGCGGGGACGGCGCGGGGGCACCCAGGTCTGCCGGATCGAAGGACTCCCCGGTGGACGGGTCCACCGTGCGCGCCCAGTCGAGGAACTCCGTCCAGGTCGCGTAGACGTCTGCCAGGGCAGGGCCGAATCGCCCGTTGCTGGCGGTGTGGACGTCTACCGCGCGATGGTCGGCCGCGACGAGGACAGCACGGTCTGAGAGGTTGGCGATGCGCATGGCTGGCTCCGTGTCACTAGAGGGATGGAAGGGCTGATGCCGAGCAGGTGATCGAGATCGATCGAGGCGGGATCGTCGGTCCGCCAGGCGATGTGCTGGTCCGGGCGGACGAGGAGGAACTCCCCGGCCCACGGGTAGTCCGCAGGCAGCCGCGTCACGCGCAGCGGCGCTCCGCGGTCACGGCACCGGCTGCGGAACTCGTCGACGGACGAGCGGTCGTCCGGAACGAGCAGCGTGAGGCCTGGGCCGAGATGGTCGTAGAGCGACGAGCCGTCGGCGAGCCAGTGATGGGGCAGGCGGGCGCCCGGCGTCGTGCTCGGCCGGTACTCGGCGGAGTCGGGATCGCCCCCTGTCGTGGCGCCGCCGGGCACGGACTGCACGATCGGGGAGCCGGCGTAGGAGTAGCCGAGCACCAGCCCGAGGCTGAAGAACTCCGCGCTCTTCGCGGCGATGATCTGCTCGGCGTCCGCGTCCAGCCGCCCAGGGAGCTTGGCCATGTTGGTCTCGGCGAGAGCGACGGTCTGTTCGACGACGGGTCGCCTCTCGACCTCGTAGCTGTGGAGGATCTCGGGGCCGGCCCACCCCTGGAGGACCGCTGCGATCTTCCAGGCGATGTTGACGGCGTCGCCGATGGCGGTGTTGTAGCCGTGTCCGCCCCAGGGCGGGTTCAGGTGGGCGCTGTCGCCGACGAGGAAGGCACAGCCCGCGCCGAAGCTGTCCGCGATCAACATCCGTGCCGTCCACGAGTCCGTCGCGATCACCTCGAAGCCGAACGGACGCCCGACCAGGCCGTGCAGCAGGTCGGTGAGCTGTGCCGCTCCTCGCTCGGCATCGACCCCGGGAAGGATCGCCCACCAGGTGCCCGCGTGGTCGAGCCGGCCGATCACGCCGGAGTCCGGTGCACCGACGACCCAGTACTGGACCGCGGGCGGCAGGGCGGTGTCGAGATCGGCGGACCGGAGAAGCACGTTGAAGTTGCTCGTCGCGTCGCTGCGCCCGACGTACGACGCGCCGATGGCCTCCCGCACGGCGCTGGACGGGCCGTCGCAACCGAGCACGAACCTCGCCGTCACCGTGCGCCGGCGCCCGTCCGCCGTCACCACGACCGCGCGCGCCTGATCGGGTCCGATGTCGAGGTCGGCGACCCGGGCTCCCCACCACAGGTCGACGGTGTCGAGACCCACGAGATGCCCGCGCAGCACGTCCTCGAGGACCGGCTGGCCGACCTGCTGTCCGCGTTCGGCGGCGAGCTCCAGGCTCGACGCGCCGAGCCCGAACGCGCCGTCGAAGTCCACCACGGCGGAGCCGGTGAGCGTGTCACAGAACGTCACGCGCTGGGACCAGTCGACCGACAGCGGTGCGGCCGCCCTGAGCTCCTCGGCGACGCCCAGCCGGCGCAGGTGCTCCATCGTGCGGATGCTCGTCGTCTTGGCGCGCGGCCGGGCGTGCGAGACCTGCGTGCGGGGCTCGACGACGAGACACCGGATGCCCCGGTGGCCCAGCTCCGCGGCCGCGACCAGCCCGGCCGGGCCGCCGCCGACGATGAGGACCGGGACGTCGGTGTCGTGGTTCGAGTCTCCGGTGAAGGTGGTCATGGATCGGATCGTTCAGTGCGACCACGGGGCGAAGCAGCGCCTGTGCCGCTCACCGGCACGATTTGGTGGGTGTGCCGGTGAGCGGCACACCCGTAGATGCACCGTGGCACGCGTCACAATCATCTCGGGTCAAGCAGTGATGCCGGAGCGGCGACGTCGTCCGGCACCGAGACCCGAGGAGTCCAGATGAGCAACCAGTTGCAGGCCGGCCCAGGGCCGGCGAGTCATCCGGTATCGCGCGCCACCGTGCGGCGCGCGATGACGGCGGCCGGGGCCGGGCAGGCGGTCGAGTTCTTCGAGTTCACCGTCTACGGCGCGACGGTGCCCTACCTCGCGCACGTGTTCTTCCCCTCCGGGGACGCCACCGCCACCCTGCTCGCCACGTGGGCCGTCTTCGCCGTGGCGTTCTTCGTCCGACCGGTCGGCGCCTACTTCTTCGGGTCCCTGGGCGATCGGATCGGTCGCCGCCGAGTCCTCGCCAGCGTCATCTTCATCATGTCGGCCGCGACCTTCGCGATCGGACTCGTGCCGTCGTACGCGACGATCGGCATCGCCGCACCCGCGCTGCTGATCCTCCTGCGCTGCGTCCAAGGCTTCTCCGCCGGCGGCGAGGCGACCGGAGCGATCGCCTATCTCGCCGAGTACGCCGGCGACGGTCGGCGCGGCCTGGTGACGAGTGTGTGGCAGGTGGCGTCCTTCGTCGGGGTCTTCGGCGCCACCCTGTCCGTGACGGGGATCGTCGCCGTGGTCGGCGAGGACGCCTTCGCCGGCGGCGGCTGGCGGGTCCTCTTCATGGTCGCGGGACTCCTCGGCGCCCTGGGCTTCTACCTGCGGAACAAGCTGCCCGAGACTCCGGAGTTCGAGGCCGTCTCCGCCGAGGGCGACGTCGCACACGCCCCGCTGCGTGAGGCGATCGCCAGCCACGGGAGGCAGATGCTGGTCATGGCCGGTCTCGCCGTCGTCTTCAACTTCGGCTTCTACTTCGCCCTGGTCTACCTGCCCACGCTGATGACCGGCTCGCTCGGCATCAGCTCCTCGTCGATGACGGTCGCGACGATCGTCGCCGTGGCGATCTCGATCAGCCTGTGCCCGCTCGCCGGCCTTGCCGCGGACCGGTTCGGCCGGCGCCCGGTGCTCGTCATCGCCGCTGCGCTGAGCATGCTGTTCGCGATCCCCTGTCGTCTCCTCATCGAGACCAGCGCCGCCGGTGCGGTGATCGCCTTCACCGTCCTGGTCTGCATCGTCGCGATCTACAACTCGGTGTTCCCGACCGTCATGGCCGAGCTCTTCCCGACCAAGATCCGCTACAGCGCCACGTCGCTGGTCTACGGCACCTGCGTCGCGGTCTTCGGTGGCGGCGGTCCCTACCTCGCAGCCTGGTTGCGATCGGAGACCGGCAGCTCGACGACACCGTTCGTGATGATGACCGTCGCCGCGGCGATCTCGCTCACCGTCGCCGTGTTCGCGCTGCCCGAGACCGCTCCTCGCAACCGACGCCTCGGCTGACCTACCGTTCCCAACACTGATTCGAGAGGGGCCCTTCCATGACTGCCTTGCCACGACGTGCCGTCGTCACCGGCGGATCAGGAGGCATCGGCGGCGCCACCGTCGACCGCCTCGTGGCCATGGGCTTCGTCGTGGAGGTCTGGGACCACGAGATCCCCCGCGACGCCCGGCCGCGCCCCGAGGTGACCTATCGGGCGGTCGACGTGGCAAGTCACGACTCGGTCCGCGCGGCCGCTGGCGAGCACACCTCCCTCGATCTCCTGGTCAATGCGGCCGGCGTCGCGGGGGCTCGCGGACCGATCGTCGAGCAGACCTTCGAGGACTGGGACCGGGTCGTCGCCGTGGACCTCAGCGGACCCTTCTACTGCTCCATCGCGCTCTATCCGGCGCTCGTGGCAGCGGCCGGTGTCGTCGTGAACGTCACGTCGATCGCGGCCCGGGTGATGCAGGAGGGCCGTGCGCACTACGCGGTCGCCAAGAGCGGCCTCGAGACGCTCACCCGGTCGCTCGGCTACGAGTGGGCACCGGTCGGCGTTCGCGTCGTCGCGGTGAGCCCGGGCTACACCCGTACGCCCCTGGTCGATGCGGCGATCGCGGGCGGCCACCTCGACCAGGACTTCCTCGACAGCACCAGTCGACGTGGTCGGATGGCGACCCCGGAGGAGATCGCCCGGGTGATCACCGCCCTGGCCGGCGACGACTTCGGCTTCGTCACCGGCGAGGTGATCACCGCAGACGGCGGCGGCGCCCTCGGCTGGATCCGCGACTCCCGGACGGCCGGTGGGACATGACGTCTGCGGAGGAGAGCGGCCCGTCGGTCCTCGAGCGTTCGTTCAGGATCCTCGGAGCCTTCGACCCGAGCGCGAAGACCCTCACCCTCACCGCGCTCAGCCAGCGCGCGGGGGTGCCCAAGAGCAGCACGCTGCGTCTGGTCCGGCAGCTCGTCGAGCTCGGCGCTCTGGAGCGGACCGAGCGCGGCGACTACGCGATCGGGCTCAGGATGCTGGAGATGGCGGCGTTGGCGCCGCGGGGGCACGGCCTGCGGGCGACGGCTCTTCCCTACATGGAGGACCTGCACCGCGTCACCCGCCAGCACGTCCTGCTCGCGGTCCGGGAGGGCACCGACGCCGTCCTCGTCGAACGGCTCTCGGCACGCGACGCCGGCCGCGTCCTCCACCGCGTCGGCGGGCGCCTTCCGCTGACCACCACGGGCGTCGGCCGCGTGCTGCTGGCGCACGCACCCGCCGACGTGCTCGACTCGCTGATCGGCGCGCCGGCACCCTCGTGGCGCGCTCCCGACATCCAGACACCCGACGAGCTCCGCGTCGCGCTCGCCGAGATCCGTCACCAGGGCTTCGCCGAGGTCACCAGCGACCGGCCCGAGCCCGAGCCCGTCACGTCGATGGCCGCCGCGATCCGCCGAGGCCAGGAGGTGATCGCCGCCCTCTCGGTGGTCGCCCCCACCCACACCCTGCAACCGCGCGAGTGCCGGGCGGCCGTCATGACGGTCGCCAGGGCGATCTCACGCGAGCTCACCGCGGGACGCGAGTCGCTGCCGAGGTAGTCGGACGAAAGGGAGACCCATGCACGTCGAGTACGACGTCGTGGTCGCCGGCGGAGGCCCAGCGGGTCTCCTCGCGGCGATCGAGACCGCCGATGCGGGTCTGCGGACCGCCCTCATCGAAGCCCGCACCGAGCTCGGCGGCAGCGGCGCCCTCGCCGCCGGGCAGACCGTCCTGTGCGAGACCGAGCTGGAGCCCGCGAGCCGTGAGCTGCTGTTGGAGGACCTGCGCCGCGCCCACGACTTCGACCACGACGACAGGCTGGCGCGGCTCTACGTCGACGAGGCCGGCGACACCTACCGTCGTCTGACCGAGCTCGGGGTGCACTTCGCCCGCTCGGTGCAGCTCGCCCACATGAGCCGACCCTGGGCGCACGAGGTCCCGATCGGCGAGCCCGGTGGCGCGGCGATCGTCGCGCGACTGCACCGAGCGGCGCTGGAGCGTGGCGTCGTCATCGAGAAGTCGTGCCGACTCAGGCGCCTGCTGCGCGAGGCCGGCAGGGTCGCCGGGGTCGTGGTGACCCGAGGAGAGGCGGAGGCTCCCGAGGAGTCCATCGCCGCCCGTGCCGTCGTCCTGGCCACCGGCGGGTTCACCCGGAACCGGGAGCTCATCAGGACCTACGCGCCGCCGGCGGCAGCGACGATCAGGCCGATCACCGGTGAGGCCTCGAAGGGAGACGGGCTGCTCGCGGCGATGCACCTCGGCGCAGGTACGGCGTACCTGGCCGCGGGCGTGATGCCGACCGCACCGGTCGACCCCGTCACCGAGAAGGGGACGCTCATCTTCTACTGCGGAGGCATCGTCCTCAACGCCGACGGGCGACGGTTCATCTCGGAGTCCGAGGTCTACAGCAGGATCTCGGCCGCGGCCATGTCGCAACCCGGCGGCGTGATGGTCCACGTCTACGACGCTGAGTGCAAGAGGCGGTTCGCAAAGACCCTGTGGGCATCCGTGGACTCGTTGACCGGCTACCAGGAGATCGAGGCGCCCACGATCAACGAGCTGCTCGCCAAGGTCGCCGCCACCACCTCCTGGTCGGTCGAGGCGGCCGAGCAGACGGTGGCGACCTACAACCGCGCGATCCGCACCGGTGCCGCCGACGAGGTCGGGCGGACCAGGCTCACCGGTCGGACGGGCGAGCTGTTCACCCTGACCACGCCACCCTATTTCGCCGTGGTGACCGTGCCGGGCACGACTCACTTCAACGGCGGTCTCCTCGTCGATGCGCAGCTGCGGGTGCTCGACGTCTTCGGCAGTCCGCTGGTCGGTCTGTACGCGGCCGGCGAGATCGTCGGCGGCTTCCACGGAGCCGGCTACATGTCGGGCACCCAATGGGGCCAGGCGGTCGTGTTCGGGCGCTCCGCCGGCCGCTCGGTCGCAGGGGAGCTCACCCAGGGCGGCTCAGGGTCGACCCGAGCAGGCCGTGCATGAGCCGGATGGCCCGCTCGGTCGCCGGCTCGTCGCCGATGATGATCGGAGACCACTGCAGGGCGGTGCCCGCCTGGGCCATGATCTCGACCAGCTCGTCGGGCAGCGCGTCGGCCTCGTCACCGAGGCTGGCCCTGAGGGCACCCGCCATTCCGCGGCGCACGGAGTCCGCCACCGCCCCGTCGGGTGCCATGAGCACCTTCAGCGCGACGCCGGGCTCGCGCTGCGCGAACGAGCGCAGCGGCTCGAACGAGGCGGCGTAGTCCATGTAGCGCCGGGTGATGTCGAGATAGCGCTCCACCCCCTCCCCCTGGCCCTCACGACGGGCGAGCTCCCAGGTGTCGTCGGAGAACCTGGCCAACACGTCGCCGAGGAGGGACTCACGGTCCCCGACCCAGCGATACAGCGTCGAGCGACCCACCCCCAGGGCGAGGGCCAGCGTCTGCATGTCCACGCGCTCGTTGGCGACGAACAGACGTCGGGCGAAGTCCAGCGCGTGGTCCCGGGTCGGTCGCTCGAGCCGGGTGAGCACGGGCGCTGGTCGGGGGTCCACCCGCCCGATGCTACCCGGCCGTTGGCACAGATCCCGGTATCGCGCCACCTGGAACTATTCAAGTGAATGATCCGAATGGGACATCATTGCCAAATGTCCCATCTGTGCTCTACCGTTCGTACCACGCCGGACGGGGTTGTTCGACCGTCGCCGATCGAGAAGAGGACCACGTGAGACACCCATTCATCGCGCGTCGCGGACGACGCCTGGCCGCGGTGGTCGCCGCCGCCTCCACGGGCCTGGCCGGGCTGGTGCTCGCCGCCGCCCCCGCTCCCGCCGGAGCGCCGCAGGCGAAGGCCCAGGACCTGCGGCAAGAGGCCTACGACGCCGGCCGCGCGGCGTACGTCCTCGGCTATCCGCTGGTGACGATGCGCCGCACCCAGGCCATCCGGACCTGCCGCGCAGCCGTCAACACCATGGTCCACCGGGCAACCCTGGCCACTCCGGCGAACCGGGACGTGGTCACGCCCAACAACGACACCGTCTATTCGCAGGCCTGGCTGGACCTGCGCCCCGGCCCGCAGCGACTGTCGCTGCCGCCCGCCTCGGCAGAGCGCTACTTCAGCTTCCAGTTCCTCGACATGTACACCGAGGTGTTCGACGTCGCGCACGGTGCCGCCGAGGGTCGCAGCGACGTCTACGTCGTGGGCCCGGACTGGCACGGCGTCGCCCCGGAGGGCGTTCGAGTCGTGCGGTCTCCCACGCCCGACGTGTGGATGATCGGGCGGACGTTCGTCAACGGGCCGGACGACCTGGCGGCGGCGGGCGCGTTCCAGCAGCAGTACACGCTCACCGGCCCGGCCGGCACCCAGCCCCTTCCGCCGGGCACCGACTGCACCACCCTGCCCCGGCCGCAGACCGTCCACGAGGCGGGCGCCGGATTCTTCGACGAGCTCGAGGCCGCCCTCGCCGCCAACCCGCCGACGAAGGACGAGCGCAAGCAGCTCAAGGCCCTCTCCAAGCTGGGCGACGGCCACGGAGACCTGCCGGGCGCCGACTCCGACCCCGCCATCGTCGCGGGCCTGGAGGCCGCGGTCATCGACGGACAGGCCGAGATCGCCCAGCGCGCCGAGAACGCCGAGTTCAAGGCCGACGGCTGGCGTTGGGAGATGGGCATCGGCACCTGGGGCACCGACTACCTCCGGCGCGCCGCGATCACCCTGATCGGTCTCGGTGCCCTGCCCGCCGAGGAGGCGATCTACTACTGGGGCTTCACCGACGCGTCCGGCGCGGATCTCACCGGGGCGTCGACGTACCTGCTGCACCTGCCTGCCGGCTCGCTGCCCCCGGTGGAGGAGGGTGGCTTCTGGTCGATCACGATGTACGACGGCGTGAGCCGGTTCCTCGTCGACAACCCGATCGACCGGTACGCCATCAACAACGCCACCCCGGGCGTGGTCCGCAACGACGACGGCTCGCTGGACATCCACCTCCAGCACGACGCCCCCGCGGGCCACGAGTCGAACTGGCTGCCCGCCCCCGAGGGCAAGTTCTACGTGGTCCTGCGGCTCTACCTGCCGCAGCAGTCGGCGCTCGACGGCACCTGGACGCCCCCGGCGCTGATCGTGGGCAGCTGACCCGCGGACCCATCACGGCCGAACTCGTCGAGTAGCCCCGTCGCTCTCTCCTCGCGACGGGGCTACTCGGCGCCCAACGCCTGCTCGATGTCACCCGCGAGCTTGGCGGGCTCGGTGGTCGGGGCGTACCGCTCGACCACGGCACCGTCGCGGCCGACGAGGAACTTCGTGAAGTTCCACTTGATCGCACCGCCGATCAGCCCGCTCCGCTCCTTCTTCAGCCACTCGTAGAGCGGGTGGGCGTCCTTGCCGTTGACGTCGATCTTGGCGAACATCGGGAACGAGACGCCGTAGTTGCGCTCGCAGAAGGCCGCGATCTCGTCCTCGGCGCCGGGCTCCTGGTGCCCGAACTGGTCGCACGGGAAGCCTAGCACCGCGAACCCCCGCTCGCCGTAGGTCGCGTAGAGCTCCTGCAGGCCCTGGTACTGCGGGGTGAAGCCGCACTTCGAGGCGGTGTTGACGACGAGCACGACCGAGCCGTCGTACGACGACAGGTCGACCTCGCTCCCGTCGATCGCGGTGGCCTTGAAGTCGTGGAGAGAGGTCATGTCGCCAGTGTGGCAGGGCCGGACGGGTCGAGGCCGGGCCAGGCCACGCCCCAGGCTGCGTACGCGGTCTCGGCGAGGGGACGGCGGCGGCGCTCGCGGTGGTCGCGCTCGGCGTCGCGCTCGGAGACCTCGGCCGGGTCGCCGCGCAGGCCGACCGCGATGCCGGCGAGGAGCCGGGCGGTGTCGGGGATCCGCAGGTCGGCGGCGAGACCGTCGTGGTCGAAGCCGCCGAACTGGTGGGCGAACAGGCCCATCGCCTGCGCCTGAAGGGTGAGGTGGGCGGAGGCCTGGCCGACGTCGTGGGTGGGGATGAGGACGTCGCTCAGCTCGACCCCGTCCTGGCCGAGCTCCACGACCGACAAGAAGACCACCGAGGCCCGGGGCACCCAGCCGGAGTTGCCGCGGCTCAGACGCGGCACGAGCAGTCGGTGCGCGGCGCTGCCGCGGGGAGCGACGATGTAGCGCCACGGCTGACGGTTGCCCGAGCTGGGCGCCCACTGGGCGGCCTCGAGGAGCCGGGTGGTCTCGGCGTCCGACAGCTCGTGCCGGGCGTCGAAGACGCTCGGGCTCCAGCGGGAGCGCAGGGGCTCGGCGATGTCGACCGGGTTCATGGGTCGAGTATCGCGGTCAGCCGCCCGCGACCGGCTCGCCGTCGATCCAGACCCGCGCGACGTCGCCAGGCGTGCCGAGGGCGAAGAGCCGGCCCAGCGCGTCCTCCGCGTCGCGCGCGTGGCGCAGACCGACGTCGAGGGGCGAGCCCGGGGCGGGCCGCAGCCACTGGGCGTCGAACCGCTTGCCGACGGACAGGTCGCCGACCTGCTCGGCGAGGCCCAGGGCGTCCGCGCCCGCGGCCGTCGCGAGGTGCAGCAGGTGCGTGGAGGTGAGCGGGTGACCTCGCTCGCCGAGCAGCTGCTGGGCGAAGTAGGCCTGCAGGCCCTCCTTGAGCAGCGAGAACCCGGTCCCGGCGCCGACGTCGGAGCCCAGCGCGACGCGCACCCCGTGGGCGAGGTGGCGAGCGAGGGGGAACAGGCCGCTGCCGAGAGCCGCGTTGCTGGTCGGGCAGTGCGCCACCGAGCCGCCGCGCTCGGCGAGCAAGGCCAGCTCGGCGTCGGTCGGGTGGACGTTGTGGGCGAGCACGGTGGCCGGTCCGAGCAGGCCGTGCCGGTCGTAGGTGTCGACGTAGTGCCCGCCTCCGCTCAGCTGCGCGACCGTCTCGATCTCGCGCGGGTTCTCGTTGACGTGGGAGGTGACCCGGGCGCCCTCGACCTCGGACGCGACGGCACCGCAGGCGGCCATCAGCTCGTCGCTGCACGAGAGGGTGAAGCGGGGCGTGACGGCGTACCGGCTGCGGCCGACGCCGTGCCAGCGGCGGGCGAGCTCGAGCGACTCCTTGTGGCAGCGCTCGGGGTCGGTGAGCAGCTCGTCGCGCAGCAGCCGGTCGCTGACGACCAGTCCGCTCGTGACCCGCAGGCCGACCCGCTCCGCCTCGGCGAACAGGGTGTCGACGGCCGCGGGGAAGTGACTGCCGAAGACCAGGGCGGTGGTCGTGCCCGACGAGACGAGGCCGCGGACGAAGTCGGCGGCGACGCCGGCGGCGTAGTCGCGATCGGCGAGGCGGGCCTCCTCGGGCAGCGCGCAGTGCTCGAGCCAGTCGAGCAGGGGCATGCCGAGGCCGCCGATGATCCGGACCTGCGGGAAGTGCACGTGGGTGTCCACGAAGCCCGGCAGGACGAGGCCGTCGGTGAGGTCGACGACCTCGTCGCCGGGCGCCAGGGCGCGCAGCTCGTCGTACGAGCCTCGGTGGGTGATGGTGCCGTCGACGACCCGGAGGGCGGCGTACGACGCGACGCGCAGCGCGCCGCCCGCGAACGGGTCGGCGGGGGTGTCCAGGA
>NZ_VDMP01000025.1:350441-351876 GCF_006335005.1 Nocardioides albidus | reverse complement strand
CGCACAGGGCGGCGTCCTCCGCGTGGTCGTGGGTCATCACGAGGGCGTGCGTGCCCGGGGGCAGCTCCCCGATGACGAGCTCGGGCAGGACGGGGACCCGATGGACGTGCACGTGGGCGACGGCGTCGTCGAGCACCCCGAGGCGGTCGGCCTCCAACTGGTCCGCGCGGGAGTCGACCAGATGCAGCTCGAGGTCGTGGCGCGCGAGGATGCGCGCCAGCTCCAGGCCGACGTGGCCCATGCCGAAGATCGCCACGGACGGCACGACCGGCAGCGGCTCGAGGAGCAGCACGACCTCGCCTCCGCAGCACTGCACGCCGTGCTGGTAGGGCGCCTTGTCGGAAAGCGCGAGCTCGAGGGTCTCCGGCTCGGCCGCGCCGCCGGCGAGCAGCTCGCGGGCCCGGTCGACGGCGACGGCCTCCAGGTTGCCGCCGCCGACGCTGCCCCAGGTGCGGTCCTCGGCGACGACCATCTTGGCGCCGGCCTCGCGCGGCGAGTGACCGCGCACCGACGCCACCGTGACGAGTACGCCGGCCCGGCGCTGCTCGCGCAGCTGCTGGGTCGCCTTCAACCACTCCATCCGCGGTTCACCTCCCCTGCCCCGCCGCGACGAGGGGGCGATCGGTGTGCGCCTTGGCCGCACGCGCGCTCTCCACCGCCCAGTAGACCGCTTCGGGCGTGGCGGGCGAGGCCAGCTCCACGCTGGTGCCGGCGGGCCCGAACGCCTCGGCCGCGTGGCGCAGCGCCTCGCGCACGGAGAACGCCAGCATCAGCGGCGGCTCGCCGACCGCCTTGGAGCCGTAGACGGCGCCGTCCTCGTGCGCCTTCTCCAGCAGCGTGACGCGGAAGTCCTCCGGCATCTCGGAGAAGCTCGGCAGCTTGTAGGTGCTCGCGGACTGGGTGGCGAGGCGGCCGCGGTGGGGGCCGTCGCTCTCGTCCCAGCGCAGGTCCTCCAGGGTCAGCCAGCCGGCGCCCTGCACGAAGCCGCCCTCGATCTGGCCGATGTCGACCAGCGGGCTGAGGCTGTCGCCGACGTCGTGGACGATGTCGACGCGGCGCAGGGTGGAGGCGCCGGTGAAGCCGTCGACCTCGACCTCGGCGGCGGCGACGCCGTAGGCGAAGTACTTGAAGGGCTCGCCGCGCATCGCGGCGGAGTCCCAGTGCAGTCCCTCGGTGCGGTAGAAGCCGGCCGCCCAGAGCTGGACGCGCTGGTGGTAGGCCAGGTTGACGAGCTCGTCCCAGCCGAGCTCGCCGGTCGCGGCGGAGAGCCCGCTCACCGTGCCGCCGGCGAACCGGACGTCGCGCGGGCTCACGCCGAGGCGGCCGCCCGCGACCTGGGCGAGCCGCTCCTTGATCTGCTCACAGGCGTTCTTGATGGCGGCGCCGTTGAGGTCGGCGCCCGAGCTCGCGGCGGTGGCGGAGGTGTTGGGCACCT
>NZ_VDMP01000025.1:347407-350370 GCF_006335005.1 Nocardioides albidus | reverse complement strand
CGGAGCCGTCCTTGTAGACGTGCACCAGCGCCCCGGCCTGGTTGAAGGCGGTGAGGTTGAAGGAGATGCCGAACTTGACCGGGGTCATGGCGATCCCGCGCTTGACGTGCTCGTGGGTCCGGTTGAAGGCGACGATCTCCGCGCGGCGCCGCTCCACCTCGCCGGACGTGGCGACCTGGGTCCAGCACGCCTCGAGCCGCTCGGCGTGACGCACCGGCTGGCCGTACGGCGTCGTGTGGTGCGAGCGGTAGAAGTTGCGCCGGCGCAGCTCCTCGGCGTCGATGCCGAGCAGGGGGGCGCAGCGGCCGAGCAGGTCCTCCATCACCAGCATGCCCTGCGGGCCGCCGAAGCCGCGGAAGGCGGTCTGCGAGGTCTTGTTGGTGCGCGCGATCCGCCCGTGGACGCGGACGTTGGGCACCCAGTAGGCGTTGTCGATGTGGCACAGGGCGCGCGCCAGCACCGGCTCGGACAGGTCCAGGCTCCAGCCGCCGTCGGCGGTGAGCGTCGCGTCGAGCGCGAGCAGGTGGCCCTCGGCGTCGAAGCCGACCCGCCACCGGCTGTGGAAGCCGTGCCTCTTGCCGGACATGGTCATGGCCTGGGTGCGGTTGAGCCGGACCCGGACCGGGCGCCCGGTCAGGGTGGCGCCGAGCGCGGCGATCGCCGCGAAGCCGTGCGGCTGCATCTCCTTGCCGCCGAAGCCGCCGCCCATCCGCAGGCACTGGACGGTGACCGCGTGGCTCGGCACGTCGAGGACGTGACCGACGATCTCCTGGGTCTCCGAGGGGTGCTGGGTGCTGCACTGCACGAAGATCTGCCCGCCCTCGTCGACGAGCGCGAGCGAGCTGTGGGTCTCGAGGTAGAAGTGCTCCTGACCGGCGAACTCGAACTCGCCCTCGAACACGTGGGCCGCGTCCTCCAGGGCGGCGTCCACCTCCCCACGCTCCAGGCACGGCCGCGCGCCCTGGAAGCTCTCGGCCGCGATGGCCTCGCGGACGTTGACCAGGGACGGCAGCGGCTCGTAGTCGACCTCGACCGCGGCAGCGCCGAGCCGGGCGGCCTCCTGGCTCTCGCCGAGGACCCAGCACACCGCGTGGCCGTGGAACATCACCTCGGTGGGGAAGAGCGGCTCGTCGTGCTTGATCCCGGCGTCGTTGACGCCCGGCACGTCGGCGGCGGTGAGCACGCGGACCACGCCCGGGACGTCGTACGCCGGGGCGACGCGCAGGTCGAGGACCCGGGCGTGGGCGTGCGGCGCCTGGACCGGCCAGGCGTGCAGGGCGCGGGGCGTCCGGCCGACGAGGTCGTCGGTGTAGAGCGCCTCGCCGGTGACGTGCAGGGCGGCACTCTCGTGCGGCAGGGGGAGCCCCACCACGGGGTCGGCGGGGCGGTCGGACAGGGCGCTCATGCGGTCACCTCCTGGGTGTGGAACAGGCGGAGCAACGACTGGCCGAGCATCGCCGATCGGTACGACGCGCTCGCGCGGTGGTCGTCCATCGGGGTGCCCTCGCCGGCGAGCACGGCGGCGGCACGTCGTACGGTCTCCTCGGTCCAGGGCTGCCCGGTCAGGGTGTCCTCGGTGGCGCGGGCGCGCAGCGGCGTGGCCGCCACCCCGCCGAGCCCGATCCGGGCGCTGCGGACGATGCCGCCGGGCCCGCCGGTCACGTCGAGGGCGTAGCCGACGGCGACGCTCGAGATGTCGTCGAAGCGGCGCTTGGCGATCTTGTGGAACGCCGTCAGGGGGGCGAGCGGGAGCGGCAGGCGCACGGCCCGGATCAGCTCGTCGTCGGCCCTCACCGTCTGGCGGTACCCGGTGAAGTAGTCCGCGAACGGCACGGCGCGCTCGCCGCGGGCGGAGGTCAGGACGACGATGGCGTCGAGCGCGAGCAGCGCAGGCGGGGTGTCGCCGATCGGGGAGCCGGTGCCGATGTTGCCGCCGATGGTCGCGCCGTTGCGGATCAGCCGGGAGGCGAACTGCGGGAACAGCTGGTCGAGCAGCGGGACCCGGCCGGCGAGCAGCCGCTCCACCTCGGTGAGGGTCAGCGCGGCGCCGATCTCGACGACGTCCGGGCCGAACGACAGGTCGCGGAGCTCGGGCAGCCGGTCGACGGCGACCACGAGCGGGGCGCGCCGACCGCGGAGGTTGACCTCGACACCCCAGTCGGTGGACCCGGCCACGACCTGTGCGTCCGGACGCTCGGCGAGCAGGGCGAGCGCGTCCTCGAGGCCGGCCGGCCGGACGAACTCGGCGCCGTCGACGGCCAGCCGGGTGGCTCGCGGCGCGGGCGCCGCGGCGTCACTGCGGGCGGCGAGCGGGTCGTCGGCGCTCGGCTCGCCGAGGGCGTACGCCGCGTCGCGGATCGGGCGGTAGCCGGTGCAGCGGCACAGGTTGCCGCTCAGGGCGTGCAGGTCGAAGCCGTTGGGGCCGTGCTCGTGGTCGCAGGGCCCGTCCGCCCGTCCGGGCCGGTAGAACTCGGCGGCCATGCTGCACACGAAGCCCGGGGTGCAGAACCCGCACTGGGAGCCGCCGCGGACCGCCATCTCCTGCTGGACCGGGTGCAGCGCGTCCGGCCGGCCGAGGCCCTCGCTGGTGACGACCTCCTGGCCGTCGAGGGCGGCCACCGGGACGAGGCAGGCGTTGAGCGCGGTCCACTCGGTCGCGGTGCTGGTGCCGGGCCGGGCCACGAGGACCGAGCAGGCGCCGCACTCGCCCTCGGCGCAGCCCTCCTTGGCGCCGGTCAGGCCGCGCTCGCGCAGCCAGTCGAGGGTCGTGGTGTGGGCCGCGACGCCGTCGAGCCCGACGACCTCGCCGTTGACGGTGACGCTCGGCGTACCGCCGGCGGGGGCGGCCGGCGGGCTGGCGGGCGTGGTGCTGGTGCTCATGACGGGCGACTCCACGTGGTGCGTGCGCTGTGGATGGGATTGGCCTCCCGGAGGAAGTCGTCGAAGCGGTGCCCGGCGATCTT
>NZ_VDMP01000025.1:297736-347369 GCF_006335005.1 Nocardioides albidus | reverse complement strand
CGCACCGAGATGACGAGGGGGAAGCCGAACCGCTGGTGGTAGGCCTCGGTCAGCTCGGCCAGCGCCTGCTCGTCGGGCTCGGAGAGGTGGGTGAGCCCGCGGGTGGACTGGTCGCGCAGGGAGGCCTCGCCGGTGATGCCGGCGGCGACCAGGCGGGACCCGAGCTCGGGGTAGGCCTCGATGAGCTGGCGCTGCTCCTCCTCGGACCCGCCGAACAGCGTCTCCTGGAAGGCGCGGCGCAGCGCGTGGGTGTCGGCGAAGGGCCGCTGCTCCCAGGCCCGCTCGACCATCCACGAGGGACCCTGGAACAGGCTCGCGAAGGTGTCGACGAACTCGGCGCGGGACATCTGGTTGACCTGGTCGAGGCGGACCGTGTCGCCCGGGAGACCGGCGACGGCGGGGCCGAAGTCCTTGCCGACGTGGTGGAAGACGATGTTGAGCACGATCGCGGTCAGGCTGCCCAGGGTGATGCCGCTGCCGAAGATGATCTCGGCCCAGTCGGGGACCGCCTGCGACACCTGCGGCTGGGCGGTGACGTACATCGCGAGGCCGACGCTGGTGGCGACGATGACGACGTTGCGGTGGTCGTGGAAGTCGACCTTGCCGAGGGTCTGGAAGCCGACCACGGCGACCGTGGCGAACATGGCCAGGGCGGCGCCGCCGAGGACCGGGTGGGGGATCCCGGCGACGACGGCGCCCGCCTTCGGGACCAGGCCGATCAGCACCATGATCAGGCCGGCCGACGCGACGACCCAGCGGCTCTTGACCCGGGTCAGCCGCACCAGTCCGACGTTCTCGGCGAAGCAGGTGTAGGGGAAGGAGTTGAACGTGCCGCCGATGGTGGTGGCGAGACCGTCGGCGCGCAGGGCGCGGGCGATGTCCTCGCGGCCGATCCGCTTCTCCACGATCTCGCCCGTGGCGAAGACGTCACCGGTCGTCTCGACGGCCGTGATGAGCATGACCACGATCATCGACACGATGGCGGCGGCCGAGAACTGCGGCCAGCCGAAGTGGAAGGGCGTGGTCACGCCGACCCAGTCCGAGCCGCTGACCGAGTCGAAGTGCGCGTCGCCGAGCGACCAGGCGACGAGGGTGCCGACGACCAGTCCGACCAGGACCGCGACCGTCGCCATGAAGCCCTTGAATACGCGCTGGATGACGACGATCAGCGCCAGGGTGCCCACCGCGTAGGCGAGGTTGCGGCCGTTGGTCGGGTCCGACGTCGGGCCGGCTCCGCCGGTCGCGTCCGCGGCGGCGACCGGCAGCAGCGCGAGGCCGATGATGGTGATGACCGAGCCGGTGACGACCGGGGGGAAGAACCGGATCAGCCGGCTGAAGTAGGGGGCGATCAGGAAGGTCGCGATGCCGGCGACGATGACCGCGCCGTAGATCACGAGCAGACCGTCGGTGCCGCCTCCGGCCGCCAGGCCGATGGCGATCATGGGCGAGACGGCGGTGAAGGTGACGCCCTGCAGCAGCGGGAGCCGCACGCCGACCTTCCAGAAGCCCACCGACTGGATGATGGAGGCGATGCCGCAGGTGAAGAGGTCGGCGTTGATCAGGTGGATCAGCTGCTCGGTGCTGAGCCCGATCGAGTTGGCGAGCAGGATCGGGACGATCACCGCTCCGGCGTAGAACGCCAGGACGTGCTGCATGCCGTAGACGGCGAGCTTGCCCGCGGGCAGCACCTCGTCGACCGGGTGCACCGGTGCCCTGCGCTCGCTCGGCTCGCGTCGTCCGGCTCTCAGGACTGGCTTCATCGTCACACCTCTCTCCGGGACCCCGTCCGGGCACTCGGCGGGCCGCGTCTGTGACCCACGACACAGCATCGTCGCCGGGGCGGCGGTCCGGCACCCGCCGATCCTCCGAAGATGGACCCGATCCGAGGCGCGTCCGTTGTGCGATCCTCCAAAAACGCCGCCCTCCTTCGGCGGCCTAGGCGATCAGAGCGACTTGAGGGCGAGGAAGACGTCGACCCGGTCCTCCAGCCGCGCCAGGTCGCGACCGGTCAGCTCCTCCACCCGCCCGATCCGGTAGCGCACCGTGTTGACGTGCAGGTGCAGCGTCTCCGCGGTGCGCGTCCACGAGCCGGAGCAGTCGAGGAAGGCGGTGAGGGTCGCGATCAGCTCGCCGCCGGTGCGGGCGTCGCTGTCGAGCACCTGTCCGAGCACCCGCTGCGCGTAGGTCCGGCGTACGTCGTCGGGGACGGTCGCGAGGAGCAGCACGTGGGAGGTGACCTCGTCCGCGCCGACGAGGGCGACCGGGCCGCCGCCCGAGCGCGCCACCCGGTGCGCGAAGCGGGCCTCCTCCAGCGCGCCGGCGAGCGCCTCGACGCCGGTCTCGCCGCTCAGTCCCACCGAGAGGGAGGTGCGGTGGAGGCCGGGCATGAGGCGGGTGAGCGCCGTACGCAGCTGCTCGGTGACCCCGGGCACGCCCGGCAGGACGGCCACGAGGAGGCCGTCCCGGGCAGCGGCCGCCAGGGACGGCCCGACCCCGAGCGCCGCGTCCTCGAGCACCGCGGCCGTCAGCTCCGCCGACCCGGAGCCGGCGAGCTCCGCCACCGCCAGGACGAGGGGGCGCTCGGGGTCGAGCCCGGCCTGACGCAGCCGGGTGGCGATCTCGGCAGGGGCGGCGCCGTGCTCGATCCTGGCCACGATCTCGGCGGCGAGCGGGCGCAGCACCCGCAGGCCCTCCTCGCGTCGGGAGCGGTCGAGAGCGGCGATCGCGGCGAACTCGTGGACGGCGTCGAGGTCGTCCTGGGGCCAGTCGCGGTGGTCGCCCTCGGCGACGAGCACCCAGCCGGTGAGCCGGTCCACCAACCCGGAGCCGACCGTGAACAGCGAGTACGCCGCCTCCCCGACCGTGAGCGCCGCGGGCACCGGCCCGGCCGCGAGGAAGCGTGCGGTCACGGCGTCGACGACGTCGGCCGGCAGGCTCTCGGGACCGGGGACGACGTGCCGACCGGTGGCGGTCAGCACCCGGCACACGTGGCCGGTCTCGGCGGACACCCGGGCGGCGAGCTCGTCGAGGCTGCGCCCGGAGGCGACGGCCGAGAGCAGCTGGCGCTGGCGGACCAGGCTGGCCGACAGCCGGGCGCCCGACCCGACCACGCCGGCGGCCGTCACCAGCTCGGTCACGTCGGCGAAGGGCACGTCGCCGGGCACCTCCACGAGCGCCAGGTCGTGGCGGCGGCAGGCCTCGACCAGGTCGTCGGGCACCCGGCCGAGCAGCGCCGCCCCGGCGAGCAGCGCGCCCGCGCCGCGGCTCGCGATCGAGGCGACGAACGTCTCGCTGTCCGCCGGCGTACGCCGCCACACGAGTCCGCTCAGCAGCAGCTCCCCGCCGGTCAGGTAGCGCCCGGGCTCGAGGAGGTCGATGGTGATCGGTCGGCCCACCGGGCGCTCGAGCGAGCCGGGCGGGGCGTGCAGCACGCGCAGGCCCAGGCCGGGCGTCGCGAGCAGCTCTGCCAGCAGCACGGCCCACCTCCTCTTGGAGGAAGGTACAGCGCCGGCCGGGTCGGCCGCAGGTGGCGCGGGGGTTGACGTGATCGCCGTCGCGAACGTACGGTTCCGGTCATCAGAAAATAGTTTCCGCATTACGGAAGGATGAACCCATGAGCCACCAGCTCCGGTACGAGGTGAACTGCTCGATCCTGTTCACCGAGCTCCCCCTGCTCGAGCGCCCCGCGGCGGCGCGGGCCGCCGGCTTCGACGCCGTCGAGCTCTGGTGGCCGTTCGCCGAGGCGGTCCCCGCCGACAGGGACGTCGACGCGTTCGTCGCCGCGGTCGAGGACGCCGGCGTGCGCCTGGTCGGCCTCAACTTCTTCGCCGGCGACATGCCCGGCGGCGACCGGGGCCTGGTCTCGTGGCCCGCCCGGTCGGCCGAGTTCCGCGACAACATCGACGTCACCGTCGGCATCGGCGAACGACTCGGCTGCACGGCCTTCAACGCGCTCTACGGCAACCGGGTCGACGGCGTCCGCGCCGAGGAGCAGGACGAGCTCGGCGCCGAGAACCTCGCGCTCGCCGCCCGCGCGGCCGCCCGGATCGGCGGCACCGTCCTCGTCGAGCCGGTCAGCGGCGCCGACCGCTACCCGCTGCTCACCGCCGCGGACGCGCTGGCCGTCATCGACCGGGCGGGCGAGGCCAACATCGGCCTGCTGGCCGACCTCTACCACCTCGCGGTCAACGGGGACGACGTCGACGCCGTCATCGCCCGACACACCGCGCGGATCGCGCACGTGCAGATCGCCGACGCCCCGGGCCGCAACGAGCCCGGTACCGGCGCCCTCCCTCTCGAGCGCCAGCTCGCCGCGCTCGAGGCCGCCGGGTACGCCGGCTGGGTCGGGCTCGAGTACAAGCCCGCCACGACCTCCACCGACAGCTTCGCGTGGCTCCCCCGCGAGCGCCGCGCCTCCGCCGCGGCCACCCACTGACCCGAGAGGACCTCCAATGACCCGCATCGCCTTCATCGGCCTCGGCATCATGGGCAGCCCGATGGCCGTCCACCTCGCCGAGGCCGGCCACACCGTCTCCGGCTACAACCGCACCCCCGACAAGGCGCAGCCCCTCGTCGCCGCGGGCGGGCGCGCCGCCACCTCGATCGCCGACGCCGTCGAGGACGCCGAGGTCGTCTGCGTGATGGTGCCCGACTCCCCCGACGTCGAGGCCGTCCTGGCCGGCGAGGGCGGGGTCTTCGAGAGCGCCGCCGCGGGGACGCTGATCGTCGACTTCTCCAGCATCCGGCCCGACGTCACCACCGCCCTCGCCGAGCAGGCCGCGGCCCGCGGCCTGCGCCTGCTGGACGCCCCGGTCTCCGGCGGGGAGGCCGGCGCCCGCGACGCCGCCCTCTCGATCATGGTCGGCGGCTCGGCCGACGACTTCGAGGCCGCGCGCCCGGTGTTCGACGTCGTCGGCAGGACCGTCGTCCACGTCGGCCCGAGCGGCTCCGGCCAGACGGTGAAGGCCGCCAACCAGCTCATCGTCGCCGCCAACATCCAGGCGCTCGCTGAGGCCGTCGTCTTCCTCGAGGCGTACGGCGTCGACACCAAGGCCGCGCTCGAAGTGCTCGGCGGCGGCCTGGCCGGCTCGGCCGTGCTGAACCAGAAGAAGGAGAACATGCTCACCCGCTCCTTCGAGCCCGGCTTCCGCATCGAGCTGCACCACAAGGACCTCGGCATCGTCACCGCGGCGGCCCGCGAGGCGGGCGTGGTCGCGCCGCTCGGCGGCCTCGTCGCCCAACTGATGGCCAGCGCCCGCGCCCACGGCGACGGCGGCCTCGACCACTCCGGCCTGCTGCGAGGCGTCGAGCGCCTCAGCGGCCGCGCCACCGACACGAGCACCACCACGAACGAGGACAGCTGACATGACGAAGATGCGCGCAGTCGACGCCGCCGTGCTGATCTTGGAGAAGGAGGGCGCCACCCAGCTCTTCGGCCTGCCCGGCGCGGCGATCAACCCCTTCTACAGCGCGATGCGCAAGCACGGCGGTATCAAGCACGTGCTGGCCCGCCACGTCGAGGCCGCCTCCCACATGGCCGAGGGCTACACCCGGGCCCGGGCCGGCAACATCGGCGTCTGCATCGGCACGTCCGGCCCGGCCGGCACCGACATGGTCACCGGCCTGTACGCCGCGTCCGCCGACTCCATCCCGACCCTGTGCATCACCGGTCAGGCGCCGGTCTCGAAGCTGCACAAGGAGGACTTCCAGGCCGTCGACATCGCGGCCATCGCCCGCCCGCTGACCAAGATGGCGGTCACCGTGATGGAGCCGGCCCAGGTCCCCGGGACCTTCCAGAAGGCCTTCTGGCTGATGCGCGAGGGGCGGCCCGGCCCGGTGCTGATCGATGTCCCGATCGACGTCCAGCAGGCCGAGATCGACTTCGACATCGACACCTACGAGCCGCTGCACGTGGCGAGGCCCGCCGCCACCCGCGCCCAGGCCGAGAAGGCGCTGGCGATGATGGCCGCCGCCGAGCGTCCGCTGATCGTCTCCGGCGGCGGCGTCGTCAACGCCGACGCGGCCGACCTGCTGGTCGAGCTCGCCGAGCTGACCGGCGTCCCGGTCGTGCCGACCCTGATGGGTTGGGGCACCATCCCCGACGACCACCCGCTCAACGCGGGCATGGTCGGGCTGCAGACCTCCCACCGCTACGGCAACGCCACGATGCTCGCCAGCGACTTCGTGCTCGGCATCGGCAACCGCTGGGCCAACCGCCACACGGGATCGGTCGAGACCTACACCGCGGGCCGCACGTTCGTGCACGTCGACATCGAGCCGACCCAGATCGGCCGCGTCTTCGCGCCGGACTACAGCATCGTCTCCGACGCGCGGGCCGCGCTCGAGGCGATGGTCGAGGTCGCCCGGGAGCAGGCCTCCGGCAGCACCGCCAGCAGCACCGCCGGCAGCACGGACCTGGCTGCCGACCGGGCCGCGTGGGCCGAGGAGTGCGCGGAGCGCAAGCGGACCCTGCAGCGCAAGACGCACTTCGACGACATCCCGATCAAGCCGCAGCGCGTCTACGAGGAGATGAACCTGGCGTTCGGCACCGACACCCGCTACGTCACCACGATCGGGCTCTCGCAGATCCAGGCCGCGCAGCTGCTGCACGTCTACAAGCCGCGCCACTGGATCAACGCCGGCCAGGCGGGTCCGCTGGGCTGGACCCTGCCGGCCGCCCTCGGCGTCGCCACCGCCGACCCCGACAGCCAGGTCGTCGCGCTCTCCGGCGACTACGACTTCCAGTTCCTCATCGAGGAGCTCGCCGTCGGCGCCCAGTTCAACATCCCCTACGTCCACGTCGTGGTGAACAACTCCTACCTCGGCCTGATCCGGCAGGCCCAGCGCGGGTTCGAGATGGACTACTGCGTGCAGCTGGCCTTCGACAACGTCAACAGCCCCGAGGTCGCCGGCTACGGCGTGGACCACGTCAAGGTGGCCGAGGGCCTGGGCTGCAAGGCGATCCGCGTCACCGACCCGGCCGACCTCCGTGCGGCGTTCGAGAAGGCCAAGGCGCTGATGGCGGAGTACCGCGTCCCGGTGGTCGTCGAGGTGATCCTCGAGCGCGTCACCAACGTCTCGATGGGCGTCGAGATCGACAGCGTCGTCGAGTTCGAGGAGCTGGCCGAGCGCGGCGAGCACGCCCCGACCGCACTCGTCCCGCTCGACTGAGTCGGGACCGGCCACCGTGTCCCGCACGACCCCTCGCGTCCTGGTCGCCTCCGACAAGTTCAAGGGATCGCTCACCGCCGCCGAGGTCGCGGCGGCGGTGGGCGCCGGCGTACGACGCATCCGCCCCGACGCCGTCGTCGAGTCGGCTCCCGTGGCCGACGGCGGCGACGGCACCCTGGCCGCGGCCGAGGCGGCCGGCTTCGTCCTCGCGCCCGTCACGGTGACCGGGCCGACCGGCGCGCCGGTCCGGACGTCGTACGCGCGGCGCGGGAACGTGGCCGTGGTCGAGCTCGCCGACACGTCGGGACTGGTCCGGCTGCCCGGCGGCCCCGACCCGATGCGCGCCTCCAGCAGGGGCGCGGGCGAGGCGCTCGCCGCGGCGGTCGACGCCGGCTGCCGTCGTCTCGTGCTCGGCATCGGCGGCAGCGCCAGCACCGATGGCGGAGCCGGTCTGCTGCGCGGCCTCGGCGCGCGGCTGCTCGCCGCCGACGGCGAGGAGATCGCCGACGGAGGCGCCGGCCTGGCGCGCGTCGCCCGGCTCGATCTCACCGGCCTGCGGTCCCGGCTGGCCGGGGTGGAGCTGATCGTCGCCTGCGATGTCGACAACCCGCTCACCGGGCCTCGCGGGGCCGCCGCGGTCTACGGGCCGCAGAAGGGCGCCGACGACGTCCAGGTCCGGCTGCTCGACGGCGCACTCTCCCACTGGGCCGACGTGGTCGCCGCGAGCACCGGCGCCGACGTACGCGACAATCCGGGCGCCGGGGCAGCCGGCGGGGTCGGCTTCGCCGCCCTCGCCCTGCTCGGCGCCGAGCTCCGCTCCGGGATCGAGCTGGTCCTCGAGCTCGTGGACTTCGAGCGCCGCCTCGACGGGGCCGACCTCGTGGTGACCGGCGAGGGCGCGCTCGACGAGCAGACCCTCCACGGCAAGGCGCCGGCCGGAGTCGCCGCCGCGGCCGCCCGAGCCGGGATCCCGGTCGTCGCGGTCTGCGGCGTCAACCGCCTCGACGACGGTCGCCTCCGGCGCGCCGGGATCGGCACGGCGTACGCCCTCCTCGACCTCGAACCCGACCTCCACCGCTGCCTGACCGGCGGCGCCGCCCTGCTCGAGCGACTCGGCGAGCGGATCGCCGCCGAGCACCTCGCCCTGACCAAGGAGACCGCATGAGACTGCTGAGAGTGGGCCCGCCGGGCCGCGAGCGTCCCGCCCTGCTCGACGCCGCAGGCGTGCTGCGCGACCTCTCGTCCGTGGTGGCCGACATCGACGGGTCGCTGCTCGGCGACCCCACGAGGCTCGCCCATCTGCCCGACCTGTGGGACCTGCCCGTCGTGACCGGCAGGCCGCGCATCGGGCCGCCGATCGCGCGCCCCGGCAAGGTGGTCGGCATCGGCCTGAACTACAAGGACCACGCCGAGGAGGCCGGCGCGTCGATCCCCGACGAGCCGGTCGTCTTCCTCAAGCCGTCCTCCTCGGTCTCCGGTCCCGAGGACCCGATCCTGCTGCCGCCGGGCAGCACGACGACCGACCACGAGGTCGAGCTCGGCGTCGTGATCGGCCGCAGGCTCGCGCACTGCACCGACCCGCGGGCCGCGCTCGAGGCGGTCGGGGGCTACCTCGTCGCCGACGACGTCACCGAGCGCTCGCAGGTCGCCAAGGGACCGACCTGGGCGAAGGGCAAGTGCGCCGACACCTTCACCCCCATCGGGCCGTGGCTGGTGACCCCCGACGAGGTGGGCGATCCGCAGGGCCTGACCCTGGAGCTCCGGGTCGACGGCGATCTCCGCCAGTCCGGCACGACGTCCCTGATGGCGTACGGCGTGGGCGAGCTCCTCGCCTACGCCAGCACCCTGATGACCCTCGAGCCCGGCGACCTGGTCCTGACCGGCACGCCCGGCGGCGTCGCGGCGGGCCGTCCCGAGCCGCGCCCGTTCCTGCGGGCCGGTCAGGTGGTCGAGGCCGAGGTCCGGGGGCTGGGCAGGCAGCGGACCCCGGTACTTGACCCTCCGGCGAGGACCCGAGAAACTTTCCCAGGTCAGAAGTGACTTTCCGCGATGTGGAAGCAAGGAGGTCCGTAATGGAGCTCGACCTGCTGATCCGCGCACCCCGGGTGGTGACCCCCGCGGGCGAGGTCGCGCGGGCGGTCGGCGTACGCGACGGGTCGATCGTCGCCGTCGAGCCGCTCCCGTCCGACCTCGACGCGCGACGGGTGGTCGAGCTCGGCGAGGACGAGGTCCTGCTCCCCGGTGTCGTGGACTCGCACGTGCACGTCAACGACCCCGGACGCACGGAGTGGGAGGGCTTCGGCTCGGCCACCCGCGCCGCGGCCGCCGGCGGCGTCACCACCATCGTCGACATGCCGCTCAACTCCATCCCGCCGACCTGCGACGTGCCCGCGCTCGAGCTCAAGCGACGGGTCGCGGGAGGGGAAGGGGCCGCCGAGAGCCAGGCGTTCGTCGACGTCGGCTTCTGGGGCGGCGCCATCCCGGGCAA
The DNA here is from genome assembly GCF_006335005.1 of Nocardioides albidus. Classification (GTDB taxonomy): domain Bacteria; phylum Actinomycetota; class Actinomycetes; order Propionibacteriales; family Nocardioidaceae; genus Nocardioides; species Nocardioides albidus. The sequence continues at coordinate 337,711 of NZ_VDMP01000025.1, read as the reverse complement.
CGTCGCGGACCTGCGCCCGCTCCACGACGCCGGCGTGTTCGGCTTCAAGTGCTTCCTGCTGCACTCCGGGGTCGACGAGTTCCCCCACCTCGACCCCGCCCAGCTCGAGGAGGCGATGGTCGAGATCGCCTCGTTCGACGGGCTGCTGATCGTGCACGCCGAGGACGCCCACGCCATCGAGCACGCGCCGACCCCGCACGGCGCGGCGTACGACGACTTCCTGCACAGCCGCCCGCGGGGCGCCGAGAACCTCGCGGTCGCCCAGGTCGTCGAGCTCGCCCGCCGAACCGGCTGCCGGGTCCACATCCTGCACGTCTCCAGCTCCGACGTGCTCGCCCTGCTCGCCTCCGCCCGCCGCGACGGCGTCCGGGTCACGGCGGAGACCTGCCCGCACTACCTGACCTTCTCCTCCGAGGAGATCCCCGACGGCGCCACGCAGTACAAGTGCTGCCCGCCGATCCGCGAGGCCGCCAACCGCGAGCTGCTCTGGGAGGGCCTGCGCGACGGCGTCATCGACCTCGTCGTCTCCGACCACTCGCCGTCCACCCCCGACCTCAAGTGCTTCGACACCGGCGACTTCGGCGTCGCGTGGGGCGGCATCTCCTCCCTCCAGCTCGGCCTGTCGGCGGTGTGGACCGAGGCCCGGCGCCGCGGCTTCACGCTCCACGACGTCGTGCGCTGGATGTGCCACGCCCCGGCCGCGCAGACCGGCCTGCGGCGCAAGGGCCGCATCGAGGTCGGGTACGACGCCGACTTCGCCGTGTTCGCCCCCGACGACGCCTTCGTGGTCGACGTGGCCCGGCTGCACCACAAGAACGCCGTCACGCCGTACCACGGCCGGCCGCTGGCGGGCGTCGTCCGCTCGACCTGGCTGCGCGGCGAGATGATCGACATCGACGCCGCCCCGCAGGGCCGGCTGCTCACCCGTGAAGGAGCATGACCATGCCCGATCGACTCGGCCAGTCCGGCCAGTCCAGCCAGGCCGGCCAGCCCAACAGGTACTGGTTCCCCACCGGCGGGCACCCGGCCCAGACCGAGCTGACCACCGACCGGGCGGTCTTCACCGAGGCCTACGCCGTGCTCCCCCGCGGGACCATGCGCGACATCGTCACCTCCCAGCTGCCCTTCTGGGAGGGCACCCGGCTGTGGGTGATCGCCCGCCCGCTGTCCGGCTTCGCGGAGACCTTCTCGCAGTACATCGTCGAGGTCTCCCCCGGCGGCGGCTCCGACCGCCCCGAGCTCGACCCGGGCGCCGAGGGCGTCCTCTTCGTCGTCGACGGCGCGCTCACGCTCGTGGTCGAGGGCGAGAAGCACGACCTCGCCCCCGGCGGGTACGCGTTCCTGCCGCCCGGCTGCACGTGGACCCTGCACAACACCAGCGACGCGCCCGCGCGCTTCCACTGGATCCGCAAAGCCTACGAGCGGGTCGACGGCGTCGACGTACCCGAGCCGTTCGTGACCAACGAGGCCGACGTCGAGGGCGGCGAGATGCCCGGCACCGAGGGCCGCTGGCGCACCCAGCGCTTCACCGACCCGCTCGACGTGCGCCACGACATGCACGTCAACATCGTCAGCTTCGAGCCCGGCGGGGCGATCCCGTTCCCGGAGACCCACGTCATGGAGCACGGCCTCTACGTCCTCGAGGGCAAGGCGGTCTACCTCCTCAACAAGGACTGGGTCGAGGTGCAGGAGGGCGACTTCATGTGGCTGCGCGCCTTCTGCCCGCAGGCCTGCTACGCCGGCGGTCCCGGACGCTTCCGCTACCTGCTCTACAAGGACGTCAACCGGCACGCCAAGCTGAGCCGGCAGTTCCTCTGATCCCGGTTTCCAGGATGAGGGTCGCGGTCGTCACCGGCGCGGGCTCCGGCCTGGGCCGGGTCATCGCGCGCGGTCTCGCCGACGCGGGATTCTCCGTCGCCCTGCTCGGCCGGACGGCCGCGTCCCTGGCGGAGACCGCGTCCGGCCTGCCCGACGCCCTCGTTCTGCCCACCGACGTCGCCGACGCCGCCCAGGTGGACGCCGCCTTCGCGGCCGTGGTGCAGCGGTGGGGCCGCGTGGACGTCCTGGTCAACAACGCCGGCACCTTCGGCCCCTCCGGCGACGTCGACGAGATCTCCGTCGACGACTGGTCCGCCACCGTGGCGGTGAACCTCACCGGCGCCTTCCTCTGCGCCCGCGCCGCCTTCGGCCTGATGAAGCGACAGGACCCGCGCGGCGGCCGGATCATCAACAACGGCTCGATCTCCGCGCACACCCCGAGGCCCGGAAGCGCGGCGTACACCGCCACCAAGCACGCGATCACCGGGCTCACGAAGGCACTCGCCCTCGACGGCCGCCCCCACGACATCGCCGTCGGCCAGATCGACATCGGCAACGCCGCGACCGAGATGACCGCCGGCATCGCCGTCGGCGCCCGTCAGGCCGACGGCTCGATCCGCCCCGAGCCCACCTTCGACCCGCGTCACGTCGCCGACGCCGTCGTGGCCATGGCCCGCCTGCCCCTCGGCGTCAGCGTCCCCACCATGACCCTCCTCGCGACCGGGATGCCGTACGCCGGACGGGGTTGACCGCACGCCGGCGGGTGTCGGCGGGGTGGCTGGTGTCGGCGGCTGGTGTCGGCGGCGGGGGGCCCGGCGACGCCGCGGACGTCATACGGACCGAGGGCTTGAGCCCACGATCCGTATGACGTCCCACACCCACGCCCGAGCGCAGGAGGGTCGAGCCCGCGCTCAGCGCCTGCGGATGTCGTCGTCGAGGCGCTCGCCGAGCGGGTCGCGCCGGTCCTGGGAGGCGGCGAACACCGAGGCGCCGGACCGGTTGCCGAGGGTGATCTCGTTGAAGAGCACGTTGAGGACGACCGCGACCAGGGCGGTCGCGCTGATGCCGGAGTGCATGACCACGGCGAACGAGTCCGGGAAGGCGTCCCAGAAGGTCGGAGCGGCGATCGGGATGATCCCCACGGCGATCGCGACGGAGACGATCACCATGTTGAGGTTGTCCTGGTAGTCGACCCGCGACAGGGTGCGGATGCCGCTGGCCGCGACGGAGCCGAAGAGCACGATGCCGGCTCCGCCGAGCACGGGATAGGGGATCGCGGCCACGACGGCGCCGACCACGGGCAGCAGTCCGAGCAGCAGGAGGACGAGGCCGCCCATCGCGACGACGTACCTGCTGCGCACGCCGGTGAGCGCGACCAGGCCGACGTTCTGCGCGAACGCGCTGCACGGGAAGGTGCCGACCAGGGGCGCGGCGGTCGTGGCGGCCATGTCGGCCCGGAGGCCGTCGGCGACCCGCTTGGCGTCGACCTCGGTCTCCACGATCTCGCCGATGGCGAGGATGTCGGCCGTGGTCTCGGTCATGATCACCAAGATCACGATCGTCATCGAGACGATGGCGCCGAGCTCGAAGGTCGGGCTCCCGAAGTGGAGCACCGGGGGTACGGCGACCAGGTCGGCCTCGCCGACCGAGGAGAAGTCGGCCTTGCCGGTGGCGAGGGCGACCACGGTGCCGACGACGAGGCCGATCAGGATGGACAGCCGCGAGATCGCACCCTGGAAGACCCGGCTGATCACCAGGATGATCAGCAGCGTCAGGCCGGCGTACCCGATGTTGGCCATCGAGCCGAAGTCGGGAGCGGCGTCGTTGTTGCCCATCGCCCACCGGAAGGCCACCGGCATCAGGGACAGGCCGATGACGGTGATGATCGTGCCGGTGACGACCGCCGGGAACAGGCGGACCAGCTGGGCGAAGAAGGAGGAGAGCACCAGCCCGATGAGGCCGGCGACGATGATCGCGCCGAAGACCGGCCGCAGCCCGTCCTCGCTGGCGATGGCGACCATGGTGGAGACACTGGCGAACGAGATGCCCTGGACGATCGGCAGCCGGCTCCCGAAGGGTCCGATGCCGAGGGTCTGGAGCAGTGTCGCGGCGCCCGAGACGAAGAGCCCGGCGGTGACCAGCAGGGCCAGGTCGCTCGGCGAGAGGCCCGCGGCGCCACCGACGATGAGGGGCGGCGCGATCACGCCGCCGTACATCGTCAGGATGTGCTGCGTGCCGTAGGCGAGGAGCTGGCCGGCCGGATACCGCTCGTCCTCCGGTCGGTTCGAGACCGGGGCGGCTGACTTCCTGCGACGGAGCATGCCGGTCCTCAGCAGAAGCCCGGGATGGCGTGCCAGGCGTTGCCCGCGTCACCCGCCTCGTCGCGGACCACGGACGCCTCGATCAGGCCGTAGGGGCGGTCGGCTGCGAAGAACACCTCGCCCGGGTTGTCGAGACCGAAGGGCGAGAGGTCCGAGAGGAAGTGGTGCTTGTTGGGCGCGGAGAACTTGATCTCGGCCACGTCGGGGTGCTGCTCGAGCACGGAGGTGCCCATCCCGTGCAGCGTCTGCTGGAGCGCCAGGCTGTGGATCTCGGCGAAGCGCTGCAGCAGCAGCGCCCGGATCGACTCGTAGGACTTGTCCCAGTCGACGCCCGTGCCCTCGTAGCGCCACCGGGCGACCAGCGAGGTGGAGAGGATCCGGTCGGTGGTCTCCTGCAGCGTCGTGTACTCGTCCTTGAGGAAGCCCTTGAACTCCGATCCGGTCGACTTGAGCACGACGAGGTCCTTGATGCCGGACACGACGTGGGCGACCCGGTCGGCGCCGCGGCCGTCGACGTTGACGATCGTCGTCCGCACGCCGCCGCCGGAGCGGACGAAGGAGTGGTCGTGGCCGGTGCCGTCGACCTGGATGCGGTCCCAGGCGTACTCGTCGACCTCGACGCGGGCGCCCTCGGCGGCCGGGCAGGCCTCGAGGTAGCGGTCGGCGAGGGCGAGCGCGAACTCCTCGATCGAGGCGACGCCGATCTTCTTGGCGTAGGCGAAGACGGTGTTCTTCTGGGTGTCTGTCGGCAGGACGTCCTTCTGGTCGCCGCTGATGTGCGCGTCGTCGAAGCGGCCGCGCAGCGCGGTGGAGACGTTCAGGTCGCGGATCTGGTGGCGCGCCGTGTCGCGCACGATGCGTACGACGCGGTTCTCGGCCTTGCCGTACTGGTTGGGTCCAAGACGGATGGACATGTCAGCTCCCTCGGTAGGTGGAGTAGGCGAACGGGCTCAGCAGGAGGGGCACGTGGTGGTGCCGCTCGTCGGTGACCGCGAAGGTGATGGTCACCTCCGGGAAGAAGCAGTCCTGGCCGCTCGCGGCGCTGTAGGCGGCCGTGTCGAACAGGAGCTGGTAGGTGCCGGGCGGGACCTGTGCGGGCCCGAGCTCGGCGACCCGGCCGTCGTCGTCGGTGATCGACGTGGCGAGGACGGTGGTCTGGGGGTCGGCACCGCCGGCACCGCCGGCACCGTCGGCAGCGGCCTCGAGGCGGCTCAGCCGGACGGGTACGCCGCGCGCGGGCCGGCCGAGCGCGGTGTCGAGGACGTGCGTGGTGATGGCGCTGCGGTGCGAGCTCATGCCGAGACCTCCTCGGCGCTCTCGGTGCTCAGGACCCGCTCGAGGCGCAGCAGCGCGATCTTGCGCAGCTCGTCGGCGACGACGGCGCTCTCCGTCGCGGGGTCGTTGTCGAGGCGCTCGCGCAGCGAGGCGAGGATCTGCTCGGCGCTGAGGCCCGAGGCGCAGATCAGGAAGACCCGGCCGAAGCGCTCCTCGTAGGCCCGGTTGCCGTCGGCGAGGGCCTGCGCCGTGGTCCGGTCGGTGCCGACGCCGGCCTGCTCGCGGCGCGACCAGGCCGCCTCGGTGCTCTCGCCCTCGGCACGCTCGCCGATGCGGGGATGAGCGGCCAGCGCCCGGTCCACCTCGGCCGGCGTGAGCTCGCGGCCCGCCGCGTCCGCGGTCCGCAGCACGGCCGCGCCGTCGGCGTACGGGCGAGCATCGAGGATGGCGTCCACCCAGCGGGGCACGTCGCAGCAGGCGCTCAGCGCGGGGCGAAGGTCGTCGGGCGGTGCGGCGTTGAACAGATCGAGGTCCATGTCCCCTGCTCTCTCTCGCTTCGCGGAATAGTCATTCCGTATGACGACGAGCGTGACATGTGACCCGGATCACCGTCAACAGTCTGTTGAAGGAAATCTGGTGGGGTTCAGCGTGGCGGGGCGGGCGTGGGGGCCGGCGTGGGAGCGAGTCGGCGACGGCGCTGTAACACGTTGTTCGACGAGGTAGCAGCCGCATGTCTGCTGTAGCAGCCGCACCCAGACCCGTTTCACCGAGGTCTTGCGGCTGGTAGGTCGGCGAACAACGTGTTACAGCGCGCCCCGGACCCGCCCCGAACCCGCGCCCAGACCCGCTCCGCCGCCGCCCAGACGCGACAGCTCAGCGGTCGCGGTTGAGGTAGTTGTAGACGGTGAACCGGGTGACGCCGAGCGCCTCGGCCACGATCTCGGCGCTCTTGCGGTAGTCGAAGGCGCCGCGCTCCTCGAGCAGGCGGACGGCGCGCTGCTTCTCGGGCCGTGCCAGTCCCCGGAGGTCGCCGCCGAGCTCGGCGGCGACCTGGGCGAGCAGGGCGTCGAGGCCGGTCGCGGCGGGCGGCGGGGGTGCGTGCCCCTCGAGGCGCACCTGGAAGGTCACCCGGTCCGCGCCGTGGTCCAGGCCGGCGGCGACGACGGTCGCGAGGGTGGCGAGGACGGCGTCCCGCTCGCCGCGCATCGAGGTGCCGAGCGGCCCGAAGTCGCAGTCGAGGCCGGCGGCGCGGGCGGCGTCGAGCGCGGCGGTCGCGTGCTCGGGCGGCTCACCCTCGCCGCGGAACGGCTCGGTCGTGAACTCCGCTTCGAGGCGCATGCGGGCAGGGTACTAAGACCCGCCGTGGCCCAGGCTCAGGCGACGGGGCGCTTGGCGAGCTCCGCCAGCCGGCGCTGGTCGATGCCGGCCAGCTTGTCGAGCTCGTCGACCGTCACGGCGCCGCAGTCGACGCCGCGGAGCACGAACGCCGCGAGAGCGGTCGCGGTCGCGGGCTCGTCCAGGAAGCCGGAGTCGCCGCCGTGCACGTAGGCGCGCAGCCGGGCCGCGGCCTGGTCGAGTCCCTCGCGGAAGAAGGCGTACGTCGCGACGTACCGGCTCGGGAGCTGGGCGGGATGCAGGTCCCAGCCCTGGTAGATCCCGCGCGCCAGGGAGCGGCTGACCAGCCGCGTGTGCAGGCGCCAGGCGGCATGCACGGCCTGCCGGTCGCCGACCGGGAGCACGTTGGTCGAGCCGTCGGAGACGAACACGCCGGTGCCCGCGGCCGCGACCTGCATCACGTCCTTGGCGTGGTCGGCCACCGGATGGTCCATGGCCTGGTACGCCGCGGCCACGCCCAGGGAGGCGGAGTAGTCGTAGGTGCCGTAGTGCAGGCCGGTGATCCGGCCGGCGCCGGCCGCGATCATCCGCGCGACCAGCGCGGTGCCGTCGGGGCCGAGGATGGACTGCGGCGTCTCGACCTGGACCTCGAAGCGCAGCGAGCCCGCGGCGATCCCGTGCACCTCCTCGAGGGTCTCCAGCGCGGTCACCATCGCGGTGACCTGGTCGACGGAGGTGACCTTGGGCAGGGTGATCACGAACCGGTCGGTCAGCCCGCCGCGCCGGGTGAGCTCGCCGACGAACAGGTCGAGGGTGCGCAGTCCGCGGTGCCGGGTCGGGGCCTCGAACGACTTGATCCGGATGCCGTGGAACGGGGTGGCCGTGCCGTCCGCGACGGACGCGGCCAGGGCGGTCGCGGCCGCGGTGACGGCCGCGTCCTCGTCGGCGTCGGGGCGCACGCCGTACCCGTCCTCGAAGTCGATGCGCAGGTCCTCGATCGGCTCGCGCTCGAGCTTCTCGCGCACCCGGTCGTAGACCTCCGCGGCCAGGCTCGGGCGGAGGTCGAGGGCCTCCGCGAGCTCCATGCCCGTGCGTCCGTGCAGGGCGAGCACGCTGAGCGCGTCCTGGGACCACTCGCTGACCGTGTCGGGACCGAAGCGGTCGGCGACGACGTAGACGGTGTGCACCGGCTGGCGTACGCCGCGCTCGCCCGGGAACTGAGCGGTCAGCGCCGCGTCGGCGCCGGCGAGCGCGGCGTCGAGACGGCCGGTCAGCTCGTCGAGGTGGCTCATGACGCCGCCACCAGGTCATAGGCCGGCAGGGTGAGGAAGTCGACGAAGTCCTCGCCGAGCGCGACCTGCTCGAAGAGCGTGCGGGCGTCGGCGAACCGGTGCCCGGCGGTGTCCTCGGTGGCGCCCGCGACGTTGTCGACGAGCGCGGCGTACTCCTCGTCGAGGACGCGGCGCACGAGGGCCTCGGTGATCACGGTGCCGTCGTCGAGCTTCGACTCGTTGTGCACCCACTGCCAGATCTGGGAGCGCGAGATCTCCGCGGTCGCGGCGTCCTCCATCAGATTGTGGATGCCGACGGCGCCGAGCCCGCGCAGCCAGGCCTCGAGATAGAGCAGCGCCACCTCGACGTTGTCGCGCAGGCCCTCGGCCGTGATCTGGCCGGGGGTGGAGGCGACGTCGAGGAGCTGCTCGGCGCTCACCTCGACGTCGTCGCGCTGACGGTCGAGCTGGTGGGGGCGGTCGCCGAGCACGCCGTCGAAGATCTCGCGGCAGACGGGCACGAGGTCGGGGTGGGCCACCCACGACCCGTCGAAGCCGTCGCCGGCCTCGCGCTCTTTGTCCTCGCGCACCTTGGCGAACGCGCGGGCGTTGACCTCCTCGTCCTTGCGGCTGGGGATGAAGGCCGCCATGCCGCCGATGGCGAAGGCGCCGCGTCGGTGGCAGGTCTTGACCAGGAGCTGCGCGTAGGCCCGCATGAACGGCGAGGTCATGCCGACCGCGGAGCGGTCGGGGAGGACGAACGACGGCCCGGAGTCGCGGAAGTACTTGATGACGCTGAACAGGTAGTCCCAGCGGCCGGCGTTGAGGCCGGAGGCGTGGTCGCGCAGCTCGTAGAGGATCTCGTCCATCTCGAAGGCGGCCGGGATGGTCTCGATGAGCACGGTCGCGCGGACGCTGCCGTGCGGGATGCCGAGCTGCTCCTGGGCGAAGGTGAAGACGTCGTTCCACAGCCGGGCCTCGAGGTGGCTCTCCATCTTCGGCAGGTAGAAGTACGGGCCGCTGCCGCGGGCGATCAGCTCGGCGGCGTTGTGGAAGAGGTAGAGGCCGAAGTCGACCAGGGCGCCGACGGTCGGCCGGCCGTCGAGGAGGAGGTGCTGCTCGTCGAAGTGCCAGCCGCGCGGGCGCATCACGATCGTCGCCAGGCGCTGGTCCTGCGCGAGCTCGTAGGTCTTGCCCTGCGGCGAGGTGAACGAGATCCGGCGGCGGATCGCGTCGTACAGGTTGACCTGGCCGCCGACGACGTTGGCCCAGTGCGGGGTGCTCGCGTCCTCCATGTCGGCGAGCCACACGCGGGCCCCCGAGTTGAGGGCGTTGATCGTCATCTTGCGGTCCGTCGGGCCGGTGATCTCGACGCGGCGGTCCTGCAGGTCCACAGGGGCGGGGGCGACCGTCCAGTCGCCGGCGCGGACGTCGGCGGTCTCGGGCAGGAAGTCGAGACGACCGGTGCGGGAGACCTCCTCGCGACGGGTACGACGGGCGGCGAGCAGCTCGTCGCGCCGGGCGCCGAAGCGCCGCTGGAGCTCCGCCACGAAGGCGAGGGCGTCGGGGGTGAGGATCTCGCCTCCTCGCTCGACCTCGTCACCGGCGATCTGCATGTCCACGGCTTTCCTCTCTACGGATGCACCTTTTCGCATTGCGGACAATAGTCCGGCCTCCGGCGGAGCGTCAACCGCTCACTATTTCCTCTCTTCGGCGCTAAGATTCCGTCATCCGGAAGACAGCTCCGGGGATGAGGAGTGCAGGGTGAGCGAGAACCAGACCGAGTCGGGTCCCGTGCGGGGCCGCGCGGGCGGCGTCCAGTCGATCGAGCGGGCCTTCGGACTCCTCGAGACGATGGCCGACGCCGGGGGCATGATGGGCCTCTCCCAGCTCGCCGCCGCGTCCGGACTGCCGCTGCCGACGATCCACCGTCTGGTCCGCACCCTGGTCGACCTCGGCTACCTGCGCCAGGAGCCCAGCCGTCAGTACGTCCTCGGCCCCAAGCTGATCCGGCTCGGCGAGAGCTCCTCGCACATGCTCAGCACCTGGGCGCGCCCCCATCTCGCGCGCCTCGTGGACGAGCTCGGCGAGTCCGCCAACCTCGCCATGCTCGACGGCGACCAGATCGTGTACGTCGCCCAGGCGCAGTCGCGCCAGTCGATGCGGATGTTCACCGAGGTCGGCCGCCGGGTCTCGCCGCACTGCACCGCGGTGGGCAAGGCGATCATGGCCCACATGGAGCCGCAGCAGGTCCGCGACCTGCTGCGGCGCACCGGCATGCCCCGGCACACCAGCACCACCATCACCGAGCCCGACGCCTTCCTCGCCCAGCTCGACTGGGCGGCCGAGCACGGCTACGCCCTCGACGAGGGGGAGCAGGAGGAGGGCGTGCGTTGTGTCGCGGTCACCGTCCCCGGCTTCGCCTCCCGGCTGGCGATCTCGGTGAGCGGGCCGACCGGGCGGATGAGCGACGAGCTGATCGACCGCGCCGTGCCGCTGCTGACCGACGCGGGCAAGCAGCTGGCCGACGACCTCGGCTGACCTCAGCCGAACTTCCGCGCGCGGCGCCGGCTCCCGTTGACCCGGTCGTTGAAGCGGTCGATCGCCCAGATTGTCCGCAACCCGACGCGACCCATCATCACCGGGCGCGGGAACCGTGGCTCGTCGTGCCACAGGGTCTGCAGGTCCTCGTGCCGGTGCCCGTCGACGATCGCGTCGGCGATGAGCGTGCCGACGTACGGCGCCTGGGCGAGCCCGTGCCCGTTGCAGGCGATCGAGAAGTGGACGTTGTCGCCGATCCGGCCCGCGACGGGCAGCCACGACGACGTGATCGCGATCCAGCCGCCCCAGGCGCGGTCGATCGCCACGTCGGCCAGGGACGGGAACCGCAGCGCGAACGCGCCGGCCAGCTCCTCGACCAGAGCGCGGTCCGGCACCTTCTCGGGGAGCGGATGGCCCATACCCCGCTCGAGGCGCCGGACGCCGAACACGATGGTGTTGCGCGGGGTGAGCCGGTAGTTCTCCATGATCGCGTGCTGGGTCACCAGGCCCATGCCACTGGTCCACCCGAGTGCGGCGATCCGCTCGGGGGCGATCGGCTCGGTCTCGACCTCCACGACGTAGAGCGGCACCGAGAGGTGCTTCGGCGTGATGTCCCACTCGCCGGCGAAGGCGTTCGTCGCCAGCACGACATGGTCCGCCCGCACCCGGCCCCGGGGCGTCGTGACGACGACCTGGCCGCCCTCTCGCACGATGTCGCTGACCTTGGTCCCCTCGAAGACCCGGGCGGCCGAGTCGAGCAGCACCTGGCGCATGCCGAGGCTGAACCGGCCCGGGTTCATCCGTCCGCCGACCACCTCCCGCATCCCGCCGACGAAGCCGCGCGGGATGCCCAGCTCGGCAGCGGTGCCGACCTCCACGTGCCCGCCCGCCCGGGTCACGATTCTCGCCACCCGGCGCACCCGGCCCATCTGCCCGCGCGAGACGGCGGCGAACGCGTTGCCGGTGGCCTCGTACTCACAGTCGATGTCGTGCGTCGCGATGAACTCCTCCACGTGACGCGCGGCGTGCTCCGCGAGCCGCATCATCCCCGGCATCTTCTTGCGTGCCAGCAGGTTGAGGAGCTGGAGGTCCCCACCCGGCGCACCGGCGAGTTGGCCGGCGTTGCGCGAGCTCGAGCCGTGGCCGCAGAACTCCGACTCGAGGAGGACGACGTCCTGGCCGCGCTCGGCCAAGCGCAGGGCGGTGGACATCCCGTTGATGCCGCCGCCGATGACGGCGACTCGGCACGTGGCGTCGCCGTCGAGCGCGGGCCGCAGGTCCGTGGGTGCGTCCACCCATCCGCTGAACGCAGAGTAGGTGACCCGGTCGGTCCTCATGCCCGCACTGCCTTCCGAGCAGGCTCGGCCTTCTCGAGCCCGGTGGCGACGTTGTGGTCGTGCAGGGCGACGTAGGCGCGGTAGTAGACGAACATCTGGACGCCCCACGTGGTCAGGGCGAGCACGTAGAAGACGGTGCGGTGCGCGTCGTCGGGGAACGGGAGGAAGTCGTACATCACCGCGATCGCCGTCGCGGCGACGCTCGCCAGCCCGGTGGCGATGGCGTGTCCGCGGGCGCCGATCGCCCACAGACGCCACGCGAAGTAGGCGAGGAAGACGGTCGTGAGCAGGTTGGCGGCGAGGTAGAACGACGCGGGGCCGACATGCAGCTCGTGACCGCGGAACTGCTGCAGGTAGAGCCCGGCTGCGATCGCGAGGCCGAAGGCGGCGACGTCGACGGTCACGCTCGGCTTGTAACGGTGGGTCACGCGCATCAGGCCGAGGACGGCGATCAGAGTGATGCCCACGGACCTCGAGAAGGCGTCGAAGAAGTAGGCGACGTCGTAGAGGAGGTGGTCCTCGTCCCCGCTGATCAGCGACCACAGCAGGAAGTTCGAGCCGGACGTGGCGACGATCATCCACTCGAGGCCGAGCAGGTAGTTGCCGTAGTTGCGGATGAACCGCGCGCCGTAGCGGAAGCCGACGACGATCATCCAGACGTCGGCGATCAGGAAGAGCAGATCCTTCATGTCACATCTCCTTCGGTGGTGGACGCCGGTCAGGCCGCGACGCGGTCGGTACGACGACGGGTACGGGCGCTCGAGACCAGGACGGTGAGCACGACGGCCATCGCGAGCACGCCGGAGAGCCAGTAGCCGACGCCATACAGGCCCTCGGCGGCGACCTCCAGGGCAGTGCCGGGCACGGGCACGAGGGACGCGCTGAGGTCGGCGCTGACGAGCGCCGTCCCGAAGGCGAAGCCGACCGCCAGGAAGGTGCCGGCGACGCCGGTCGCCATGCCCGCCTTCTCCTCCGGCACGGCCAGCTGCACCAGCGTGAAGCCGGCCGCGTAGCCGATGCTGCAGCCGAGGCCGATGACCGCGGCGCCGACGAGGTAGTGCCACTGCTGGTCGTGCGCGAGGGCGAGCCAGGCCAGCCCGGCGGCGCTGATGAGCGCCCCACTCACGAAGACGGGCACCACGCGGCCGTTGTTGACCGGACGGTCGGCGATGGCTCCGCCCACCACGAAGGTCAGCGCGAAGGGCAGCATGAGCCAGCCGGTCTCGAGCGCGCTGAGGCCCAGGCCGTAGGAGTCGGCGGGGCGCAGCGCCTCGGGGATGATCTGGGCGTAGGTGCTGACGAGGAGCAGGAAGGCCGAGTTCACGGCCGCGAACAGCGCGATGCAGATGCAAGAGGCGGTGACGAGGGGCGCCTTCATCAGCGCGACGTCGAAGACCGCCGTGGAGGACCTGCGCTCCACCCGGATCCAGGCGATGCCACCCACGACGCCGAGCGCCAGCGGGATCAACGCGGCGTTGCCCCAGACGAGACCCTGGGTCAGCGTCAGCAGGATCGCCGCGACCCACGCGATCATCCACACGGTGCCGACGACACCCATGCGGCCGGTCCGTACGGCGGGCGGAGCGTGCGGGATCAGCAGGTACGACGCGAGCGTGGTCACCGCTCCGATCGCGGTGAGGACCACGAAGAAGCTCTGCAGCGACAGGTTCTGCACGATCAGCCCACCGCCGATCATGCCGGCGACGATGCCGACACCCGTGCCGATGACCAGGATCGCGACAGCGGTGGTGATGCCGCCCTCGCCCAGGCCCCGGCGCAGGAACCCGAGCGGGAGCACTTGGGCGGCCCCGCCGAAGCCCATGAGGGAGCAGCCGACCAGCAGGGTCGGGTAGGAGTCGCCCACGGCCGGCACGAGGGCGCCGACCGTGAGGAAGGCAGCGGCCGCGACGTTCGCGTTCCGGTCGCCGTGGAGGTCGGCCAGGCGCGGCAGGAGGATGAAGCCCGCGCCACCGCCGAGGGTGAGGACCGTGTAGAGCCAGGTCGTCTCCGCGACCGTGGCGAGGCCGTACTGCGCCTGGCTGACCGGCAGCAGCGGCGGGAGGATGAAGATCACCGCGTTGGTCAGGACGACCAGCAGCGCGCCGATGCCGACGAGCGTCCTCCTGCCGGGCGTGCGGCCTGCCGTCGTCCTGCCGCCCGTGGCGGCGTCGTGGGTCTGGGTCATGAGTGGTCTCCGATTCGGGCGGTCTGTGTGATCCGGCTCATACGGTAAGTCCAAGTTAGTCAGCCGATCAAGATGAATGACTAAGTTGTTTGGCCAATTTTCCGCCGCGCCTCGCCCCTCTCTCCGCGAAGGGGTCCGCTGATAGGCTGTTCGTGACTTAGACAAATGCCCAACTTCATGGGCGCGGCCGCAGGAGGACCTCATGGCACGTATCCCCGTCGCCCAGCGACGCCGTGACTTCATCGACGCCGCCGTCGAGGTCATCTCCTCCCACGGCATCGACGGCGCCACCACACGGCGCATCGCGGAGCAGGCCCAGGCCAACGTGGCGATGCTGCACTACTGCTACGACTCGAAGGAGGACCTCTTCGCCGACGTCTACGAGTACGTCTCCGGCAAGTACCGCGAGGTGATCGAGGGCAGCGACCCCCACACCACGCTGCCGGGGGCCGCGCAGGCGATCCTGCGCGGCGTCATGGAGTGCTACATCGACTCACGGAGCTTCACGGCGACGACCTTCGAGCTGGTCAGCTGGGCGCGGCGGCAGCACGGCGACCGCGGCATCGCCGTCTACGACCAGGCGCTCGACAGCCTGCGCAAGGCGCTCCAGGAGGCTGCCGCCGCCGACCCGGTCGCGCCCGAGGTCATCGACGAGATCGCCTACGTCCTGGCCACCCTGGCCGACGGGTTCGGAGTCAACTGGCTGACGTACGGCGACACCACAGCCGCTCGCGAGCAGATGGAGGTCAACTGCGCCGTGCTCGACAGCTGGCTCACCGCGCGGCTCGCGGCCGGCCCCGCGAAGCCGGCCCGGCGCAAGCGCGCGGCCAGGGCCTGAGCCCGGCCGCGCCCGCGGTCAGAGCGGCAGGTCGGGCGAGTCCACGCCGACGACCCGATCGCCGCAGAAGACCCGCACCGACTCGGCCGGCCCGTGGCCGCCGATGCCGGACGGTCCCCAGAAGCTCTGGGCGGAGTCGTCGCCGAGGTCGGCGATCTTGGCGCCGTTGACCCGCACCTCCCCCGCGACGATCCGCGAGCCGACCTCGACCGCCCGGTCGGTGTCGGTGCCGAACACGTAGGCGTCCAGACCCGAGGGGTTCGCGTTGGCGATGCGCAGCGCCTCCTCGGCCGAGTCCACCGCGTGCAGCGCGACGACCGGCCCGAACAGCTCGGCGGTCGCCTGCGCGGGATCGGCGCCCACGGCGACGGTCGGCGAGAGGAAGAACCCGCCGAGGTCGGGCAGCGTCGCCGGCTGGTGGATCTCCGCCCCCAGAGCACGCAGACCCGTGATCCGGCTCTGCAGGGTCTGGAAGTGCGGACCGTTGGAGATCGGTCCGACCTGCGCCTCCTCGTCGAGGGAGTGGCCGACGACGAGCTTCGAGATCCGCTCGGTCAGGGCCTCTACGAGGGGGGCGACGAGGTGGCGCGGGGCGAGGACCTTGCCGGGCCCCTCGCACCACTGGCCGTTGAGCTTGGTCATGCCCTCCAGGATCCCGTCCGCCGTCACGTCAAGGTCGGCGTCGTCGAGGACGACGACGGGGTTGTTGCCCCCCAGCTCGAGCTGCAGCACCTTGAAGTCGTCGACGGCGGCGCGGGCGATCGCGCGGCCGGCACCCGGCCCACCGGTGAAGGACACGATCCTGATCCGCCGGTCACCGGTCAGCTGCTCGCCCACCTCGCCCGCGCCGTGGACGAGCTGGAGCGCGCCCGCCGGGAGACCCGCGCCGACGAAGCACTCGACGACGATCTGAGCGCTGGAGGGCGCGTGCTCGGAGGGCTTGAGGATGACCGGGCAGCCGGCCGCGACAGCGCTGACGACCTTCGCCGCGGGGATGAAGCTCGGCCCGTTCCAGGGCGTGAGGATGGCCGCCGGGCCCCACGGCACCTTGTAGAGGCGGACGTCGCGCCCACCGGCCTCCAGCGCCGTGACCCGCGGGATGTCGCGCAGGTCCTGAGCCGACGATCGGATCCGGTAGGGCAGGAAGGCCGTCACCTTGCGGGTCGCGCTGATCGCCGTGCCGCTCGTCAGCGCGTCCGCGCGGGCGATGTCCTCGAGCCGGGTCTCGAGGAGGTCCGCGACCCGGTCAAGCACCTCCGCCCGCTCCGCTCGCGCCTCCGCGTCCCAGCGGCCCACGTCGTACGCCGCCTCCGCGTGGCGCAGGGCCCGCTCGACGTCGTCGGTCGTGGTCGTGACGCTCTGGTGGACCGGCTCCCCCGTGTTGGGGTCGAGGTTCCAGCTGTCGACGGTCGTGCATTCGCTCCAGTCGTCGGCGATGTAGTTGACCGGCTGGGGCAGGGTGATCTCGGTGCTCATCGTGGCTCCTCGGGAGTCGGTGGGTCAGGCCTGGAGGTCGACGACGATGCGGGTGACGTCGCCTGACGACATCAGCTCGAAGCCCTCGTTGACCTCGGCGAAGGGGATGACGCGGGTGACCATCTCGTCGAGCATCAACCGCCCCTGCTGGTAGAGCCGGGCGAACTGGGCGATGTCCTCCCGAGCCTGGCCGGAGCCCATGTAGGACCCGATCAGCCGCTTCTCCTCGAAGAAGAAGTCCAGTGCGGGGACGGTCAGCTCGGTGCCCATCGGGGCGATCCCGACCAGGCAGGCGGTGCCGGTGGGGCGCAGCAGAGCGAGCGCGGTCTCGGCGGTGCGGGCGGACCCGACGGCTTCGAAGGCGTAGTCGACGCCCTCCCCGAGCTGGCGTCGCAGCTCGGCGACCGGGTCACCGTCGCCGCCGTTGATGACATGGGTGGCGCCATAGGCTCGGGCGGCCTTGAGCCGGTCGTCGTCGAGGTCGATCGCGACGACGGCCGAGGCGCCGGCCAGCCGTGCGCCCTGGATGATTGCCGAGCCGACGCCGCCGCAGCCGATGACCGCGACGGTGCTGCCGGGCCGCACCTGTGCACCGCGGAACACCGCGCCCACGCCGGTGACGATGCAGCAGGACAGCAGGCAGCCGACGTGGAGCGGGATGTCGTCGGGCAGCCGCACCAGCGCGTTCTCCCGCAGCAGGATGTGCTGGGAGAACGCGCCGATGGCGGCGAGGCGCTCGATCGGCCGCCCGTCGACGGTCTCGAAGGCGGGCCGCTGACGCAGGCGCACCTCGTCCAGCCGGGTGCACTGGGTCGAGTGCCCGGCCTCGCAGTTGACGCACCGGCCGCACGACGGCGTCAGCGCCCCCGTGACCCGGTCGCCCGGGCTCAGCGACGTGACGGCGGAGCCGACGGCCTCGACCACCCCGGCGACCTCGTGCCCGACGACGACCGGAAGCGCCGTCGGGACGGTGCCGGTCCTGTAGTGGAGGTCGCTGTGGCACAGGCCTACGTGCGTCACCGAGACCCGCACCTCGTGCGGCTCGGGGTCGTCGACCCTGATGTCGGTCAGCTCCAGGGGTGTGCCGATCTCGTTGAGGACGGCGGCTCGGGTCGTGATCATGAGGTGGTCTCCTTCGTGTTCCAGAAGCCGGCGACGCCGGCGGTGAGCAGGCCGCTCGTCCACGCCTCGCGTGCGGCGACGTCCTCCCGCACGAAGGCCGCTTCGACCTCCGCCGCGAGCGGGCGGAGCAGGGCGAGGTGGAGCGCGGTCGTGTTGCCGGAGGGCGTCCACGCGTGCACGGTCTCGACGGCGCGCTCCAACAGCCCGTCCGCCGGCACGACCTCGTCCAGCAGGCCGATCCGCAGCGCCTCCTCGGCCGGGACCCGCGGCGAAGCGAACACCATGCGCATGGCGTGGTTGCCGACCAGTCGCCGCAGCAGCAGGCTCGTCGCATTGGAGATCGTCAGGCCGCGGGCGTTCTCCGGCTGGAAGTACTCGGCCGCCGGCGTGCCGATGCGGGCGTCGCAGCACAGCGTGATCTCGGAGGCGCCGCCCACGGCGAGGCCGTTGACGGCCGCGACCACCGGGACCCGGGTCTCGAGGATCGCCCGGGTGACGTCGTGGAAGCTCTCGAACGCCAGGTCGACCTCTTCGTCGGTGGTCGGCGCCTGCTGCAGGTCCTCGCCGGCGGAGAAGGCGCGGCCACGCCCGGTGAGGACGATGCCGCGGACGGCGTCGCCCGTGCCGAGCTCGCGCACCAGGGCCGCGAGCCGCAGCCGCATGGCGACGGTGAGGGCGTTGAGCTTCTCGGGCCGGTCGAGGGTGAGCACAGCGACGTCGCGGACGACGTCGACGGCGATCCGCTCCTCGGTGACGGACGGGACGGTCATGATCAGCTCCTCTGTCGGGCGAAGTCGTGAGTGATGCCGGGCTGGGCGGCAGCCCGGGCCTTGAGCGCGGGCTTGGCGACCCGCTCGGACGGGGTGCGGGGCAGGTCCGCGACGAACTCGACGTAGCGCGGCACCTTGAACCGCGCGAGCTGCGCGCCGGCCCGCTCGAGGATGCTCTGCGCCGTCTCCCGCTCGGCCGGAACACCGGCCGCCAGTTGGATGAACGCCTTGACCTCCTCGCCGAGGACCTCGTCCGGCTCGGCGACGACTGCGGACGCGGTGACGCGGACGTCCCGCTCCAGAGCGGCCTCCACCTCCACGCAGGCGACGTTCTCGCCGCCGCGGCGGACCATGTCCTTGATCCGCCCGACGAGCTGGATCCCCCCGTCGGGGCGTCGTACGACGAGGTCGCCGGTGTGCAGCCAGCCGTCCCGCAGCGTCTCGTCGGTGGCGTCGGGGCGGTTCCAGTAGCCGTCCATCATCGGCACGCCCGACGTGACCAGCTCGCCCGGCTCGCCGGGGGCCACTTCGGCATGGTCCGGGTCGGCGGGGTCGACGACGCGGACCTGCTTGGTCGGCACCGGTCGGCCGAGACTGCCGCTCCCGACGGCCGTGGTGTCCTCGAACGGGCTGATCAGGTCGATGCCTGACTCGGTCATCCCGTAGACCTCGCGCCACGGCGCGCCCCAGCGCTCCTCCAGCAGGGCGTGGAGGGCGACGGGGATGCCCGAGCAGAGCACCATCCGGACGTCGTTGTCGCGGTCGTCGTCGCTCGGCGGCTGCTTGAACAGCAGGGTCGGCATCGAGCCGAGCACGTAGAAGAAGGTAGCCCGGTGACGCCGTACGTCGGCCATGAAGGTCGAGGCGGAGAAGCGCGGGAGGACCACCAGCGGAGCCCCGATCGTCAGGGCCAGCGCGGTGTTCCACTGGGGATCCATGTAGGAGAACGGCTGCGTGGTCAACAGCACGTCGTCGTCGCCGAGGCCGGTGGCCGCCGCACAGGTCCAGCCCAGCCGGGTCCAGTAGCCGTGGCTGAGCATGCACGCCTTCGGGAACCCGGTGGTGCCGGAGGTGTACTGCAGGTTCGCCAGGGACTCGGTCCCGGCCGCGGACGCGATCGCCGGAGCGGTGTCCGGGAAGGGCTCGGAGCCGTCGTCGGCGATGTCGACGATCTGGATCTCGTCGAGCCCGTCCTCGGTCGTCACCTCGGCGACGAGCCCGGCTCGCTCGGCGTCGGTCACGACGACGCGGGCGCCGGAGTCGCGGAGCACGAACGCCAGGTCTGCCCGCCGATATCCGCAGTTGACCGGTACGACGACCGCACCGGCCTTGAGCGCGGCGAGCCAGACGACCGGCCAGTGCACGACGTTGGGCAGCATGATGGCGACCCGGTCGCCCGGCCGGACGCCGTCGACGTCGATCAGCCGGTGCGCCAGCCGAGACGTCCACGCGTCGACCTCGGCGAAGGTCCAGGACCACTCGCCGAAGCGCAGGAACTCACGGTCGCCCGCGTCCTGCGCCCGCTGCGCGAGCAGTCCGGTCAGGGTCGGCACGGTGGGCTCGTCGCCCATCCGCTCGGCGGCGACGGCAGGCTGGTGGGTCAGGTCGGTGGTCACGAGTCACTCCTCTGTTCGAGCAATCGGGCCGCCGCGCGGACGACCCAGGTCAACGTCGGGTCGGTGCTCTTCATCCACTCCGGGTGCCACTGGACGCCGAGGACGGGGCGACCGGGCACCTCGATCGCCTCGACGACGCCGTCCGCGGTGCGGCCGGTCACGACGACGCCCACGCCGCAGCGGTCGACGGCCTGGTGATGCCAGGAGTTGGTCACCACGTCACCGTCGAAGAGGCCGGCAGCGATCGACCCCGGTTCGAAGGACACGAGGTGGTCGACGGTCCCGTCGGTGGGCGCACACTCCTCGGACAGATGGCTCACCGGTCCGGCGGGCAGGTCTGCGACGAGGCTGCCGCCGAGGGCGACGTTGAGGACCTGCATGCCGCGGCACACGCCGAGCACCGGGATGCCCCGGTCCAGCGCGGCCCGCACGAGCGCGATCTCGTAGGCGTCGCGCTCGGGGTCGTGGACCATCGGGTCCGTCCGCGGGTCGATGCCCCGCACCACCGACGGATCCCCGCCCCAGCAGGCGGGATGCAAGTCCTGGCCGCCGGTGATGACGACCCCCGACAGCCAGGCGCAGACATCGGCGGGGTCGGTGTCGTAGGACAGGTGCACCGGCAGTCCGCCAGCCTCGGCGACCCGCGTCGCGAAGTCCGCCATCGCGGTGTCCATGCACCGGTCGCCGTACCTCTCGTCGGAGCCATGGACGAGGGACAACCGGAAGCGGCGTCCGGTGATGCCGACCAGCGGCCGGCGGACGCCGGCCTCACTCCGCGCGCTCACGGGAACTCGAAGTAGCGGGTGGACTCCCACTCGGAGAGCTCGGCGAACGGGTCGCCACCCTTGGTGTGGAACTCCATCCACTCCCAGCGACGCGACGCGACCCAGAAGTCGACGAACTCGTCGCCGAGGTACTCGCGCAGCAGCGGGTCGGCGTCGAGCGCGACCCAGGCCCTCGACATCGTGTCGGGGATCCGGGGCACGCCGGCGCTGTCGGGCAGCCCCCACGCCATGTCGGTGACCTGCTCCGGCGGCTCGATCCGCCGCTCGATCCCCGCGAGCACGCCGGCGAGGACGCCCGCCAACGCCAGGTAGGGATTGACGTCGGCGCCGGGCAGTCGGTACTCCAGCCGGGAGTACTTCGGGTGGCCGGTGATCGCGCGCACCGCTGCCGTCTTGTTGTTGACGCCCCAGCTCACGGTGGTCGGCGGCCCGGTGAGGTCGACGAGTCGCCGGTACGACGTGATCTGCGGCATCGCGATCGACGTGTTGCCGGCCATGGTGGCGAGCAGCCCGCCGACGCTGTGCCGCATCAGCTCGGAGAGGCCGTCCTCGGCGTAGTACTGGTTCACGCCGTCGCGCTGGAGCGAGATGTTGATGTGGGCTCCCTGGCCGAACCCGGCGGTCGGCTTGGCCATGAACGAGACGGTGTGGCCCAGCGCGTTGCCCACCTCACGCATGATCTGGCGGGTGCGCGCCCAGTTGTCGCAGAGCGCGACGGGATCGATCGGGGCCAGGTTGAGCTCGGTCTGGCCGGGGGCGGCCTCGTCGGTCCACGCCTCCCAGGGGATGCCGAGCTGCTCGAGTCGCTCGACCACGGCCTCCATGTAGTCGATCCAGTCGCTGGACCGGGCGAGATGGTACGTCGAGCCGGTGCTGCCACCGAGCGGAGTGAGGTCGCGATAGCACCTCCTGCGGGCCTCCTGGACCGACTCCTCGAACAGCGTGGCCTCGATCTCGACGGCAGTGGTGGCCGTGTAGCCGTGCTCAGCGAGTCGGGCCACGAGCCGCTTGACGAGGTTGCGCGGGCAGATCGGGACGGGGCTGCCGTCCTTGAGCCAATAGTCGCCGATCACTGAGTCGAGGCCTGGCTTCCACTCCACGAGGGTGGACAGGTCCGGGATCATCGCGATGTCGTAGAGGTTGCCCCGCCACTCGGGGAAGGCGTCGCCCAGGACGATCTCGTTGTTGAGGTCGATCGCGAACAGGATGTCGGCGAAGGCGAAGCCCGACTCCTTGCCGGAGGCAAACTTCTCGGGCGAGACGTTCTTGCCCAGCAGACTGCCCTCGTGGTTCGTGGCCTCGAGGCGCACGGCCCTGCGGGCGGTGCTGCCGATGGTGCTGCTGATGGTGCTGCTGATGGTGCCGGTCTCAGACATCGAAGCGGACCTTCCAGGAGGCGGCCGTCATGACCGACAGTTGCGACAGCGAGCCCTGGACCCGCACCCCGGCGGCCAGCGACTCGAGGAAGTCGTCGGCGCCGCTGAAGACGCCGGCGAGGACGTCGGCCGGGCCGGCGACGACGTAGTGGCTCTCGCCGTCGCCGAAGCGGGCGTGCTCGACGCCGCCCTCGGTCTCGGCGGCGACGACGAGAACGTCCGGGATGCCCGTGATCGTGCGGGTCCCCTCCCAGAACCGGGCAGCCGCCGCACGCCAGTGGGGGACCGGCGGACTCAGCACGCGGAGGACGGCCGCGGCGAGCGCGGCATCGCCGGTGGGCTCCTGTACGGGTGCGAACCGGCCATGGAGGTCGACGACCACGGTCGCGTCCACCGCGGTGCGGACCCCGCCACTCACCGCGACGGTCCCGTCGCCGAAGGTGAGGGTCGCCGCCTGCGGGGTGTCGTGGGAGCGGACGGCGACCGACGCGCCTGCCCGGGTCCCGCCGTCGAAGCCGTCGTTGCCCTGCGGGTCGGCGAGGACGCCGAGGGCGTGGCCACCCTCGATCGCGTCCCGCAGGGTCCGTCCGATCAGACGGACCAGGGGGTCGCGTCGTCCTCGATCGCGACGCGCGACAGCTCTTGGCGTGTGGCCGGCGCGGCGATCGTCGTGGTTGCGCTCATTGCTCGGTCCTCTCTCCGGTCTGCGACCTGAGTTAGTCAGATGACTAGATCGTCTGACCATGATGGTGAGTGCTCCACGTCACGTTGTCAACCACCCCGACCGAACCAGATCCGGATCGAGGCGACCCCTTGACGGGAGGTGATCCCTGCCACACACTTAGCCAACAGACTCAATCAAATGACCAACTCCGGAGGCTGACATGAACCACGACCACACGACGGAGACGGCCGACATCGTCGTCATCGGCGCCGGGCTCTCCGGCATCGGCGCGGCGACGTACCTGACGACCGACTTCCCCGACAAGAAGGTCCTCCTGCTCGAGGGCCGCGACGCGGTCGGCGGCACGTGGGACCTGTTCCGCTACCCCGGCATCCGGTCTGACGACTCCGTGCACACCTACGGCTACGCGTTCAAGCCGTGGATGCACAAGGAGGCCATCGCGGACGGCGCCTACATCCGTGACTACATGGTCGAGACGGTCAACGACTTCGGACTCGACGAAATCCTGCGGCTGCGCCACCGCGTCACCGCGGCCGACTGGTCCAGCGACGACGCGCGGTGGACACTGCACGTGGCCGTGACCGACGAAGCGGGCAACGAGACCCGCAAGACCATCCGGACGAGGTTCGTCTTCAGCGGCACCGGCTACTACAAGTACGACGAGGGGTTCGAGCCCTACTTCGAGGGCCGTGACGACTTCGAGGGCGACATCCTCCACCCGCAGCACTGGCCCGAGGACTACGACCACAGCGGGAAGCGCGTGGTCATCATCGGCAGCGGCGCGACCGCCGTGACGCTGCTCCCCGCGATGCTGGCCGGCGAGGGCGCGGCCGCGCACGTCACCATGCTCCAGCGCACCCCGAGCTATGTCGCGTCGATGCCCCGGGTCGACAAGGTCGCCCAGCTCCTCATGAAGGTCCTCGGCGTCAAGCTCGGCTACTCCGCCACGCGGCTCAAGAACATCTGGCGCGACCACTTCATCGTCACCGTGCTCTGCCGCTTCCCGAACTTCGGACGCAAGCTCCTGCGCAGCATGACCGCCAAGGAGCTGCCGGCCGGCTTCGACGTGGACACCCACTTCGCGCCGCCGTACAGCCCCTGGGACCAGCGCCTGTGCGCCACCCCCGACGGTGACTTCTTCGAGGCGATCCGCGAGGGCAATGCGGACGTCGTGACCGACCAGATCGAGCGCTTCACCTCCGACGGCATCCAGCTGAAGTCCGGGCGGACGCTCGAGGCCGATGTCATCGTCACCGCGACCGGTCTCGTCATGCAGATGCTCGGCGGCATCAAGCCGACCGTGGACGGCACGCCCGTGGACGTGGCCGACACGGTTCTGTACCACGGCGCCCTCATGTCCGGCGTGCCCAACTGGGCGATGATGCTCGGCTTCACCAAGGCGACCTGGACCCTGCGGATCAGGAACGTCACCCGCCTCGTCGCCGACGTGATCCGCGAGATGGACCGCAAGGGCTACGACACCGCGCTGCCCGTCGCGCCGGAGGGGATGGCCACCCAGAGCCTCTTCGACCTCTCTGCCGGCTACATGCAGCGTGCCCAGGCGGAGCTGCCGCGCCAGGGCGCGGGCAAGCCGTGGCGGATGCACACGACCTTCGTGAAGGACAACCGACTCTTCAAGGGACGCCTGATCCACCGCGACCTGCAGTTCTCGAAGCGGGCCGTCGAGGCTCCGCACCTGGTCAGCGTCGAGGCCGCGTCATGAGCGCCGCGGAGTTCACCCTCGGTCAGCGGCTCCAACGCGCCCTCCTGGTCGCGCTCAGCCGGTTGCCCGCCGGACTGCAGCGGCTGCTCGCCCGGCCCGCGACCAACACGGCCGGCGACACGATGGCGCCCGACGTCGCGCTCCTGATGAAGCTCGGCGAGTCCGGCCCGGACTACAGCGACCTCACGCCGGCGGAAGCGCGCGCGACGACGGAGCGGGATCTGGCCCTCTTCGCGGCCCGCGTCGCACCGTGCGCGGTCGAGGAGGAGATCGAGATCGGGGACGGCGTTCTCGCCACCCGCTACAGCAACGGCACGCCCGAGCGTGGCCTGGTCCTCTTCTTCCACGGCGGCGGATTCGTCATCGGCAGCCGCGCGAGCTACACCGCCCCCGTGCGCATGCTCGCCCACGGCACCGGCGCCGACGTCGTGTCGGTCGAGTACCGCCTCGCTCCGGAGCACCCCTTCCCGGCGCCGCAGGACGACGCACTCGCCGCCTGGCGGTACGTCGTCGAGCACGCCGCTGCGTGGGGCGTGGACCCGCACCGGATCGTCGTGTCCGGCGAGAGTGCCGGCGGCAACATCGCCGCCGTGCTGTGCCAGCAGGTGCGGGGGGAGGCCGTGCAGCCGATCCTCCAGGTGCTGATCCAGCCGGTCACCGACCTCGTGGAGCACCGCCCCTCGCAGGACGAGTTCGTCTCCTCGCCCGCCCTCTCGGCCAAGCAGGTCGCCTGGTTCGTCGAGAACTACCTCCCCTCCGGGACCGACGTCGCGGACCCGCGGGTCTCCCCCTACCGCGCGTCGTCGCTCGCCGGGCTGCCTCCCGCGATCGTCAACCTCGCCGGCTTCGACCCCCTCCACGACGACGGGCTCGCCTACGCGACGGCCCTCCTCGAGGCGGGCGTCGCGGCACAGGTCGACCTCGAGGCCGGCCTGGTCCACGGCTACATCTCCTACACCGCGATCAGCCCGAGCTGCCGGGCGGCGACCGAGCGGCTCGTCGCCTCGGTCGCCCAGGCCCTGGACCGCACCGACCACGCCCCCTCCGTCACCAAGGCGAGCTGACCACCATGCCCACCTCACACCGCACCGACGTCCGCGAGGAGACCCACGAGATCGTCGTCATCGGCGCCGGCATGGCCGGGCTGATGGCGGCGACCACGCTCGCCGAGCGCGACGTCGTGGTCCTCGAGGCCAGCGACCGGGCCGGGGGGCGCGTCGACACCGTCCGCCGAGGCGACTACTGGATCAACGTCGGCACGCAGTTCACCGAGGGCACCGGCCCCCTGATCGACGCGCTGCACCGGCACCAGGTCCCGATGGGGACCCTCGAAGGCAAGTCGGTGGCCCTCCACCTCAGCGGCGAGCAGGTCGACACGTCGAACCCGTTCGCCCTGATGTTCAAGTCCAAGATGACCTGGCGCGACCGGTTCGGCCTGGCCCTCGTCGGCTCCCGGATCCTGGCCAACGTGCCCTTCCTGGAGATGAGCGAGGACAACCGCTGGGCGAACCGCGTCCGCGCGAAGCTCGACCGTCGCCGCGCCGACTTCGTGCTCCGTGGCGTCAGCTCCGAGCTCACCCACGAGATGGTCCGCTCCTGGTCCGGGCAGTGGATGGGCTGCGAGCCGGAGGAGACGGCCGCCCGGCAGTTCGTCTTCTCGATGGGCATCCTGCTGACCGACCCCGAGAAGGTGCCGAACCTGACCCTTCCCCAGGGCGGCAACCAGACCCTCACCGACATCCTGGCCGAGGACCTGGGCGACCGGATCCGGCTCAGCTCTCCGGTCAGCTCCGTGCGGTGGACCGCCGACGGCGTCGTCGTCGACTACCGGGACGCCGACGGACCGGTCCGGATCCGGGCCTACCGCGCGATCGTCGCCGTACCGGCCGACATCGCGGTGCGGATCATGCCCGGCCTACCGGCCGAGTACCGGACGGCCCTCGAGGCCATCCGCTACGGCCGGTACGTCGTGGTCGGCTTCTTCACCCACGAGGACGGCGTGCCTCAGCGCTGGGACGACCACCTCGCGGTATCGACGCCGGGCCGGTCCTTCCAGGCGATCTTCAACCACGCGGCGGCCGTACGCCGCGGCGGCGTCCGCAAGCCCGGCGGCGCGCTGGCCTGCTTCGCCGGCGGCGGCGAGGCCGACCGGCTCTTCGAGCTCACCGACGAGGAGATCGTCGCCCGGTTCACCGCCGACCTGCTCGACGTCTACCCGGAGCTCGAGGGCAAGGTCGACGCCGGCATCCTGCGCCGGCACCCACGGGTGGTGCCGTTCTGGGGACCGGGTGGCCGCGCCTCCCTGGAGACCCTCAAGCACAACCTCGGCCCCGTGCACCTCGCCGGCGACTACCAGCTCGACATGCCCTCGCTCGCCGACGCCGCCGCGTCGGGCGAACAGGCGGCGCAGCGGGTTCTCGCCAGCCTGATGCCCAATTAGGCGTTGCGGGGCAGCACGGTCAGCACGCGCTCGACGTGGTCGCGGAACTCGCTGATGTAGCCGCGCAGGAAGTCGGCCGTCCCCTCGTCGGTGACCTGCCCGTCGACGTACGCGTCGGGGTCGAAGTGGATGTAGGCCTCGGGCGCGGTCATCTGGCGCGCGTTGCAGAAGCTGAGCACACCGCGCAGGCTCTGCTGGGCGACGGCCGTCCCGATCTGGCCGACCGAGGCGCCGATGACCCCGGCCGGCACGTGGTCGAAGGAGTTCTGGCCCCACGGCCGCGAGGCCCAGTCGATGGCGTTCTTCAGCGCGCCGGGGATCGACCGGTTGTACTCCGGTGTGATGAACAGGACGGCGTCCGACGCGGCGATGGCGTCCTTGAGGGCACGGGCCTCGGGCGGGTAGTCGGCGTCGAAGTCCGGGCTGTAGAGCGGCAGGGTCCCGATCGGGATCTCGGTGAACTCGAGGTCCGCCGGCGCCAGGTTGATCAGGGCCTGGGCCAGGACCCGGTTGATCGAGGTCGAGGACAGGCTGCCGACGAAGTAACCGACCTGGTACGTGCTCATGGATGCGGCTCCTCACGAAGGTGCGCCGGCGCGGGTCGCCGGACGTGCCTTGAGACTTGCACCACCCGGACCCCGCGCGGAAGACCCCCGACGCTCAGACGCCCCCCGGCAGGGTGCAGCTCGTGTAGTTGCGGCGCTCACCTCGTCGAGCTGTGGCGGCAGCGTCGGCCCTACTACCCTGACGGCCGCCCGGACCTGCTGAACAGGTTCATCCGCGACGCCCTTGCGCCCGGGGTAGACCCGGCCGAGGTTCACCGAGCGTGCGAGCGCTACGTGATGGAGGAGCGCATCGGGCGGGTCCGCTGCCCCACGCTGGTGCTCGAGCCGACCGACGATCCGTTCGCCCCCGCGTCCCGCAGATCGTCGCTGGGCTGACCGGTGCGTCGTCGGTAACGCCCGCCCGGCTCGAGGGCGCGACGATCCCGGCCATGGAGCAGTGCGCCGACCAGGTGGGCGCCCACCTGCGCGCCTTCCTCGCAGCGGCCGGCTGATCAGCACCGACGCCCGGTTGCCTCCCGTTTCCTCGAGCGTGTGCTCCCCCCGGGGATGCACCAGCCAGTGTTCAGTTGATCCAGCCTCGCAGCTGCCGACCACGGTGGCCCAGAGGCGCGATCCGTCGGACTTCGGGTTGCGTCGACCAGTTGGCGGACGATCGCGTTGGTGAGCGGGGCGGACTGCGCCGCTTCCAGCACGCCTTCCTCGGCGCTCCGCTCGGGTCCGATCACGCCGACGACGTCATGGGCGAGAAGGTCGGAGCGGTGTTGTTCGCCGGGGACCAGAGCCTCGACGTTGATGTCGTGATCTCGCACTGTCGAACGATGCTCGCCGACTTCAAGGTCCCGCAGTTCGTCGCCGTCACTGCGGCCACTCCCCCGCAACCCAGGGGCAAGCTGCTCAAGGGCATCCTTCGCGAGAACGTGTCGTGGACTCCAGTCACGGGACGGCGCTAGCGGGAGGAAGGGTCTCACCTCGCGACTGGAGGGTTCTCCGGATGTGGCCCACGACGGGCACGCCGAGCTGATCGGCAGCCTCAGACCACAACGCCTCGAACGTGGTCCGATATCTCCGCGATGATGCTCGGCCACAGTTGCACCGGCAGGTTGTGGCCCATCCCGGCAAAGACCACGAGCCTAGCGCCGGGTACCACCTCCGCCGTGGCCTCGCCGCCTTCGAGGGTGACCAACGGATCGTCTTCCCCATGGAGCACCAGAGTGGGTACGGTGGTTCGCGACAGGCCGGGCCGGCGATCGGGCGAGCCCATGATGCACACCATCTGCCGGACGACACCCTCGGCATCGCCCTCGCTGCGTTCCCACGCCACCTTTACCCTCGCGGCGAGCGCCTCCTCGTCGAGCGGGTATCCCGGTGACCCGATCACGCGCTGGACCTTGATCGCTCGAGCGACGGCTGAGGGCAGGTCTGTCCCGGGTGGTGTGAACAGTGCCGCCATCGCCGCTTCGGTCGGCACGCCGATCTCTGGTGCCGGGGTGGACATGATCGAGGTGAGGCTGAGCACTCGTGAGGGGTGGGCAATCACCAGCTCCTGCGCGATCATTCCGCCCATCGAGGCCCCTACAACATGTGCCGCCTGCAGACCGAGCGCGTCGAGCAGGCCGACGACATCGCCCGCCATGTCCGCCAGTCGGTAGGGCGGTTCGAAGGACTTCCCCTCTGCGGCCGCCTCGAGGTCAGGCACACCCAAGGCGGTGAGGTGGCTGGAGAGGCCGATGTCGCGATTGTCGAACCTGATCACTCGCAGGTGCTCGGCGGCCAGGAGCCGGCAGAACTCGTCGTCCCAGGCCACCATCTGGGTCCCCAACCCCATGATCAGCAGCAACGGCGGATCCGAGTCGTCCCCGAACGATTCGTAGGCGAGATCGAGGTCTCCGGCCCGAGCGTGTCGCACTGGCAACTCAGGCCGGGGCCGACTCGTCAGACGGGCCGGCGGCGCGGCTGGCTTGCTCCGCTAGGTCCAGCCACTTCAGAGTGAGCTCGTGTTGGGCGGCCAGCAGGCGGCTGCTCAAGGCGAAGTTCGCCTCGATCGCCTCGCGGACGCTCGGCGGCGCGTCGAGCCAGGCCTCCGGCTTCTCGTGATACGGCCATTCGAACACGGCGGAGGTCGCCGCGACGGGTGACACGGGCGGTTGCGCGGCCCATGCGGCCATCTGCTCCTCGGTCTGCTTGAAGGCGGCGATCCACGCGTCGCCGATCTGCTGGGTGAGCTCCTCATAGGTGGCCATGACTTGTTCCTCTCGGGTGGGTTCGGATGCGTTGTCGGTCTTGGCAGGTTGCCTGCGCGGCGTCGCGGAGAGCCGGCGGCGCACATAGGCGCCGGGGGCGTCCGCGAGGGGCGGATGCTTCTGGCTGCCGCACGTCTGGGGCGCGGGGCGATACGCGGGGGTTCGTTCGCTGGTCCACTCGTTCCAGTGATCCCACCACGTTCCATCGTGCTCGGTGGATCCGGCGAGCCAGGACTCCGGGTCCGAGCCGGAGACGGGACCCGTTCGATACCGGGCCCGCGGAGTTCCGGGAGGTCGCGAGACGGTGGTGACGTGTCCTCCCGTGGCCCGGACGAAGGTGACGTCGCCGCCGAGGAGACAGGTCGTGCGGAAGCAGCCCTGCCAGGGCGAGACGTGGTCGGTGGATGCGCCGAGAACGTAGGTGTCGACGGTGATGTCGCGAAGGTCGAGGGGTACGCCGAGCACCGTCGTAGCACCAGGTCGCACCAAGGCGTTGGTCGCCGTGGCTTCGATCATGTCGACGCCGAAACGGGTCGCGAGATTCGTCTGGTCCGCGGCCCAGTACAGCAACGGGATGGCGGGCGGACGGCGCCCCAGGACGTAACTGTTCACGACCGGCATCCAGATCGCTTCGATCGGGCGCATGAAGGAGAACGAACGCGCTGAGTCGTTGCCGTCGAAGTAGCCCAGCTCACGAGCACGGTCTTTGGCGGCCTCGGCCGCTTCATCGTCGGGGAAGGAGGTGCCGGCAGCGGCGAAGTCGTCGTCGATGACGGCGATCGCGATGGTGAGGGTGGCCAGCTCGCTCTGTCGATCCACGGCTGCGAGGTATGCCGCTGCCAACGCGGCGAGCACCCCACCTCCGCACATCCCGACCAGGTGCAGCTGCGGTGCGTCCGTGATCTCCCGGGTGACCTCGACGGCCTCGGCGATCGCGGACACATAGGTGTCGAACCCACAGTCCGCGTGCGACTCGTCGGGGTTCACCCACGACAGAGCGAAGACCTGGTGGCCCCGTTCGAGCTGGGCGGCGACCACGGACTGCTCGGGGCTGAGGTCGATCGAGTAGAACTTGTTGATCGTCGACGGCACGATCAGCGACGGCGTGACAGACACATCTGTGGCACGAGGTGCGTACTGGATGAGTTCGCAGATCCGATTGCTCCATACGACCTTGCCAGTGGTGGCGGCGATATTGACGCCGATCTCGAACGCTTCGTGGTCGACGGTCGTTGGAAGCCCGGTCGGCGAGGCCAGGTCGCCGACCCAGTTGGCGAAGCCCTGCAGCAGACTGCGACCACCCGTGTCGATGGCTTCCTTCCACGCCGCTGGGTTCGTGAACGGGTTGTTGGTCGGCGCCCACGCCGCGAGCTGGTTGTCGACAGCCAACTGCAGCCGCGCACGCGTCCGGTGGTCCAGGTCGACGCAGTCGAGGAGTCCCTGGATGGCCCGGCAGGTCGCCAGATAGCTCTGCGCCAATTGGCGGAAGTAGGCGTTGTTCGTCCATGCGGGGTCCGCGAACCTACGGTCCAGTGGCAGTGGCTCGGCGTCGTCCATCGCCACAGCAGCCAGGTGCGCCGCGAGGTCTCGCATGCGCTCGGACACGACACCGGGCACGGTAGAAAGCGCGTCGATCCAGCGCTGGAGGTCGGCTGGCGCGAACAGTCCGGTCCCGTCGGCTCCGGCCCGTGAGTGAAGAACTGCTCCGAACTCGGAGCCGCCCCAAGGGACGTCGCCGGATGGGGCGCTCATCGCCCGCCACCGCTGTCGAATCCCTCCGCTGCCACGCCGAATCCCGCTTCTGAACTCGCTGGGCTGTGCGGAATCGTGCCGGCGTGGGCGAACCCTGGAAAGGTCGATGTGGGCAGCGATGTCTCCTCAACGACGGGCATCGGCCGTCTCCTTCCTTCCGTCAGCAGCGACATCGTGTCGATCGCGCACGCAGGCTTGTCTGACTCTTTGACTTCGACGGTCACCCGGGTGACCTCAAGAACGGGGCCGAAGGAGCGAGGCCATACCGACCGCCGCAATGAGGATGCCGCCGGTCACGATGTTGTTCAGGTAGGCCGGGGTGTTCATGATGCCCAGGCCCGAGAACACGACCCCGAGAATGAGTACCCCGATCACCGTGCCGGCGATGTGGAACTCCCCTTCACGCCAGGTGGCGGAACCCAGGAAGGCCGCCGCGAAGGTGCCGAGGAGCAGTCCGACGGCGCCCTGTGGTTGGCCGCTGCCGAGCTGACCGGCCAGGACGACGCCTCCGGCCGCCGCCATCGTCGAGCAGGCGACGAAGGCTCCCACCGTGATGCGCTTGACATCGATGCCGGCGACCCGGGCAGCCTCGGGGCTGCCCCCGACCGCGTACATGTGCCGACCGGCAGCAGTGTGCTGCAGGATGACCCACACGACGAACGTCACCACACCCGCAGCCAAGGCGGGAGCGGGCAGTGGTCCCCAAGCCTTGAATCCGAAGTCGAGGAACTTCGGCGAGAGGCCGGTCGAGAACGGGGTGATCGAGTACCAGACCAGGAGACCCTGGATGATCGAGCTGGTTGCCAGGGTCGCGAGCAGTGCATTGACCTGCAGGCGCGTGACGAGCAGCCCGTTGACGAGTCCCACGAGCGCTCCGGAGCCGAGTGCCGCCGCTATCGCCAGAGCAAGGGAGACGCCGTGCTCGGACATCAGCCCGGTGCAGACCATTCCGGCAAGCGTCGCGACCCAGCCCACCGAGAGATCGAACTGTCCCAGCACCAGGACCAGCGTCAAGCCGCCCGCGAGCAGCACCAGGACTGCTGCCTGACTGAGGACAGCAGCGATGTTGCCGGAGGTGAGGAAGCTCGAGGCATTGACCTGGAAATAGGCGACGAGCAGAACGAGCGCGATGACGGTTCCGAAGCGGCTCAACGCGGTGCGGATCTGGTTGACCATGTCAGGCCGACTTTGCGAAGCAGAGCTCGAGGATTCGGTCTTGCGTGATGTCGCTTCCGTGGAGTTCACCGACGACCTTCCCTTCCTGGAGGACGATTGCCCTGGATGCCAGACCTTCGAGATCCTCGAGGTCCGAGGAGACGAGCACGATTCCCTTGCCCTGGGACGCCAGGGAGCGAATGAGGTTGAAGATGTCTTCGCGGGCACCGACGTCGACGCCACGCGTCGGTTCGTCGAGCAGCAGGACGTCGGGCGAGCGGAGCATCCAGCGCCCGAAGATGACCTTCTGCTGGTTGCCGCCACTCAGGGAGCGCACGGGCAGCTCGAGGCTGGCGCTCTTCAGCCTCACCTGGTCCGACATGCCGGCCACCGCGTCCTTCTGGCGTCGTCGGCTCACGATGCGGGTGATCTTGTGGGAATAGCGCTGCATGGATCCCAGCAGCATGTTCTCCCGAACAGCCATGT
Organism: Nocardioides albidus; assembly: GCF_006335005.1. Classification (GTDB taxonomy): domain Bacteria; phylum Actinomycetota; class Actinomycetes; order Propionibacteriales; family Nocardioidaceae; genus Nocardioides; species Nocardioides albidus. The sequence continues at coordinate 304,598 of NZ_VDMP01000025.1, read as the reverse complement.
CCATCGCCAGACCGGCAGCCCGACGTTCTTCGGGAACCAGCCCGAGACCGGCTCGGACCGCCTGCCGCGGTGTACGGATCGCAGTCTTGTCCCCACGGATCTCCACCGACCCCGACGTGGGATGTCGCAGACCGTAGATGGCCTCGATGAACTCGGTGCGACCAGAGCCGACAAGGCCGGCCAACGCGACGACCTCACCCGCCCGGACCTCCAGGCTGAGCGGGCCGAGCTGCCCGACGCAGAGGTCGTGGGTGGCGAGCACCGCTGTCTGGCCGCCACTCGCGGCCACGCCGTCGGAGAGTCGCTTGACGATGGGGCGGCCTGCGATCGCCTCGATCAACTGCGGCTTGGTCAGCTCCGAGGTCGGCGTGGTCGAGATCCAACGGCTGTTGCGCATCACGGTCACGCGATCGCAGATCTCGAAGATCTCGTCCAGGCGGTGGGTGATGTAGACGATCGTCGTCCCCGCGTCACGGAGACGTCGGACGAGCTGGTGCATGTGCTCGACTTCCGCGGCGGACAGTGATGCCGTCGGCTCGTCGAGGATGATCAACCGCGGTTGTCGTACGGTCGCGGCAAGGGTGTTGACAACCACCTGTTGAGCCGTGCTCAGCGAGCGGATCTGAGCCTTGGCGGAGATGCCGAGGTTCCAGTCGTCGAGAAGTGTCTGGACCTCGCGATACAGCCTTCGCCAGTCCACCAGCCCCAAGCGACGCGGATAGCCCCCGGTGAGCGCGACCACCTCGGCCACCGTCACCAACGGCGCCAGTGCCAGCTCCTGGTGCACGAGGGCGACGCCCTGGGACCGGGCGACGGATGGAGTGATGGCCTCGTAGGAGTGCCCGTCGAACTCGATGGTCCCCTCGTCGGGAGCTATGTCCCCGGCGAGGATCTTGCACAGAGTGCTCTTCCCCGCACCGTTCTCTCCGGCGAGCGCGTGGATCTCGCCCGGCAGCAGGTCCCAGGCGTCCACCTCGACAGCGGTCACGCCGCCGAAGGCCTTGCGCAGGCCCGTGACATTGACCGCGATGGCTCCGCGCGCGGATGCCTCGGCAGCGTGACCGCTCATCGAGTCACTCCCAGTACTTCGTCGGCCAGCCCTCGGGCAGCCAAACGTCGAGCTCGATGGCGTCGCCCTCGGGGTGCTCGGACTTGGTGAAGACCCCGACCTCGATGTCCGGCTCCTTGTCGGGCGAGCCACCGTCGAGGATGTCGGCGATGTCATCGACGGCCCCCTTGCCCGGCGCGGCGCCGGCGAAGCCTGCCGTCATCGTCAGCACCGATTCCGCGTCGTTCAGCAGCTCGATCGCGGGAGTCGTGCCGTTGAACCCCGCGACGATGAAGTCCTTCGGGGTTCGGCCCGCACCCTGGGCAGCCTTGGCGGCAGCAACTGCGGGAACATCCCAGCAGCTGAGGATGCCGACGACGTTGTCATGTCCGGCCAGGTATTGCTTGGTCCAGGTGTCCGCATCAGCAGCGGCGTTGGTGCCGTTGATGTGGTACTTCACGATCTTCACGTCCGAGTGGCCCTTGGCAGCCTCGTCGAAACCGGCTTCGCGCCGCCGGCAGGGCGACGCTTCCGGCAGCACCTGCTCGACGACGACGGGGTTGGCGACACCCAGTGCCTTGACACCGGTGAAGAAGTCCTCGGCCATCTGCTTGCCCAGGTCGGTGTCGGGATAGGCGCGATTGACAGACACGCCTTCGACGCTGTCGCCCGCGTTGATGCTGACGACCGGGATGTCCGCGGCCTTCGCTGCCCGGAACGCACCGGCCAGCGCGCTGTTGTCGCCAGCGATGTTGATGATCCCGTCGACCTTCTGGCTGACGAATGTCTGGATCGCCGCGTACTCCTTCTGCGGGTCGTAGTTGGCGTCGATGATCTTGACCTCGAAGCCCTTCTCCTTGGCTTCTCGCTTGATGGCCGCCTCGAGCCGGGAGACGGCCTGGTCGGCGGAGATCAGGCTCATGACACCGATGACCTTCTTGCCATCGCCACCGCCGCTGCCGCCTGCGCCTTCACTGCACGCCGTGGTGGCCGTGGCGAGGAGTGCGATCCCGAGCACCGCGGTCGTCAACCTCTTCATTGGGGTCCTTCTCTCTTCCTGGTCAGGATTAAGTGGGTTCCGAGATCACGTCGGAGCCGACAACTCGGGTCAGCGACCGCTTCGCTCCGCCTGACGACGCAGCTCAGCACGCGCCAGACTGTTCTTGTGGACCTCGTCGGGACCATCCGCGAAGCGCAAGGTGCGGTTCATGGCGAAGGCGGCCGCGAGGACCGTGTCCTGCGAGAGGCCGGCGGCACCGTGGACCTGGACGGCCTTGTCGAGAATCCACTCGACTGTCGACGGCGTCGCGATCTTGATGGCCTGGATCTCGGAATGTGCACCCTTGTTGCCGACCGTGTCCATCAACCAGGCAGTCTTGAGGACCAACAGTCGCAACTGCTCGATGCGGACTCGCGACTCGGCGATCCAGTCTCGGATCACTCCCTGCTCTGACAGCGGCTTGCCGAAGGCGACGCGCTGGTCGGCGCGGGCGCACATCAGCTCGACGGCCCGCTCGGCGGCGCCGATCGCGCGCATGCAGTGGTGGATCCGGCCCGGGCCGAGTCGGGCCTGCGCGATGGCGAAGCCGTCGCCCTCATTCGCGATCAGGTTGCCGACCGGGACCCGCACGTCAGTGAATCGCAGTTCAGCGTGCCCGCCGTGCTCGTAGTCACCGTAGCCGAGCACGTGCATGCCACGGACCACCTCCAGGCCCGGGGTGTCCCGCGGGACGAGGACCATCGACTGCTGGCGGTGACGCTCGCCCTGCGGGTCGGTCTTCCCCATCACGATGAGGATCTCGGCTCGTGGGTTCATCGCACCGGAGATCCACCACTTGCGTCCGTTGATGACGTATTCGTCACCGTCCCGAACGATGCTCAGCTGAATGTTGGTCGCGTCAGAGGAGGCGACATCCGGCTCGGTCATCGCGAAGGCGGACCGGATCTTCCCGTCGAGCAGAGGAGTGAGCCAGCGCTTCTTCTGCTCCTCATTGCCGAACAGGGTGAGAACCTCCATGTTGCCGGTGTCCGGCGCCGCACAGTTCATCGCCGGCGGCGCCAGGGCGAGGCTGCGCCCGGAGATCTCAGCGAGGGGCGCGTATTGCAGGTTGGTCAGCCCACCACCGTGCTCACCCGGCAGGAAGAGGTTCCACAGGCCCCGCTTCCTCGCCTCCGCCCGCAGTTCCTCGATGACGGGCACCGAGTCCCAGGCCCACGGATCATCGAGGGCGGCGTGCTGCTCGGCGAACACAGGTTCGGCCGGGTACACGTGGGTGTCCATAAAGTCGAGCAGCACATGGCGCAGTTCCTCGGTGCGTGCGTCGAATCCGAATTCCACTTCTTCATTCCTCCATAGCGTCTAGTCCGAGTTGGAGCAGAGGTTCGACGGCCGCGCCGATGTGCTCGAAGCCGTCGCCGACGGTCTGTCCGTGCACGTAGCGGAAGTGGATCCCCTCGAGGATCACGGCGAGCTTGAACGCCGCCAGCCCGAGATGGAACGACAGGTTGGTCAGGTCGCGACCACTGCCGGCGGCATAGCGCTCGAGGGCCTCCGCCTCACTGACATGGCCCCGCGCGTTGACGACATCCGAGATGACCGGACTGGTGTACTCCTGCCCCAGCCGGCCGTACACGGCCATCACCGCCAGGTCCATCAACGGGTCACCGAGAGTGGCCATCTCCCAATCCAGGACGGCAGCGATGCGGTCCTGGTCATCGACCAGCACGTTGTCCAGGCGGTAGTCCCCGTGCACGATGCCGGGAGCGGACTGGACCGGGACTCTGCGGAGCAGCCGTTGATGGAGGACGGCGGCCGCCGGAAGGGGGCGGCTGAGCGAGGAGTCCAGTTGCTTCTGCCAGCGACGGACCTGACGTTCCAGGTAGCCTTCGGGCCGGCCGAAGTCCCCCAGCCCGACCTCCGAAGGCACCACAGCGTGCAACGCGACCAGCGTGTCGACGACGCCCAGCGAGATGGCGCGCGTCCGCTCTGGTCCGCGCTCCTCCATCTCGGCGGCCGTGCGCAGCGCCACACCGTCGACCAAGCTCATCAAGTAGAACGGGGCTCCCAGCACTTCGGCGGTGCTGCACAGCCTGATCGCCTGCGGCACCGGGACAGCCGAGCCACGGAGCGCTTCGAGGACGCGGTACTCCCTACCCATGTCGTGTGCGGTCTCCAGGACATGGCCGAGAGGTGGGCGACGTAGCACCCAGGTGTGGGACCCGTCGCTGATCTCATAGGTGAGATTCGAACGACCCCCGGCCAGGAGTCTCGAGGTCAGCCCGGACGCGTCGGTCCGCCCGTCGGTCAGGCCGTTCTCGACCAACCATGCGTGGAGCCGTGCATGGTCGACCCCCTGTACGTCACGGCACTCAGGCTCGGGACCAGGCCTGTCGCTCATTGTCCCGCTGCCTCGAGCGTGAGCCCTCCGTCGACGACCAGCGTCTGTCCCGTGATCCAGGACGCGTCCTCGGACAACAAGTAGCTGACCGGTCCGGCCACGTCCGCTGACGTACCGAGCCGTTGCAACGGGTAGGCCGCCGCGATCCGCTCCTCCTGGCCCTCGTAGAGGAGGCGGGCGAAGTCGGTCTTGACCACCGCCGGCGCGACGGCGTTCACCCGCACTGTCGGGCCGAGCTCGACCGCGAGGCTCGCGGTGAGCGAGTTGATGAGCGCCTTCGTTGCTCCGTAGAACGCGATACCGCGTGCCGCTCGGAAGGCGGCGACAGCCGAGACATTGACGATCGCGCCGCCGTACTCCCCCATGTGGGCCCGATACGCCTGCTGCGTCCAGGACAACACCGTCATGCAGTTGACGTCGAACGTCTTCTGGGCTGCGGCGGCATCCAGCCCGACGAGGTCGCCGTACACGGGGTTGACGGCCGCATTGTTGACGAGAAGGTCGACGGCTCCGAACCGCGTCATCGCCACGGCGACTGTCTGTGCCTGGTGGTCGGCGTCGGCGGCGTGGCCCGCGACGCCGTGCAGGCGCCCCCCGTGGTCGATCGAGGCAAGGGCCGCGTCGAGGGACTCCGGTCGACGACCGGTGATGACGACATTGGCGCCCTCGGCGACCAGCCGCTCGGCCACAGCCAGCCCGATTCCGCGGCTACCACCGGTGACGATGGCGGTCTTGCCGACGAACCTCTCCGCGGTCACGACGGGCAGCCGAGACGTGATGCTGCTGCTCATCGGCTTCCCCGATCCTGCGTGCCGAGCATGACACCGAACGGGTCGACTTCGGTGCGCAGCACATCGAGGTACTCCTGGTCGGGCCTGGGCGTGGTCGGTACCGACGAGTCGACTCGGAGGTCGAATCCGGTGTGCGCGAGAACGTCATCGATCGAGGAGGTTGCGTGGACGGAACGCAGTTTCATCAGTCCTTCTTGGTCGAAGTCGAGAACACACCGGGGCGTGACGACCAAGGAGGGCCCCGCCCCGCCGTACCCGTACTCGGCGGCTCCGGCACGCTGTCGTGGAAGGGGCGGTCCGCAGCGGTAGTCGACCTGACCGACGAAGTTGCGCTTGTCGTGCCGGGGCATCATGACGATCTCGCGCCCGAACAGCGTCATGTGCTCGGGGATGAGGATCGGGCCCACCAGTGCGCGGAAGCCGCCACCGGGGAGGTTGATGCGATGGGTGTTGAGGGCGCCGGTCCGGTCGATCTGGGCGGCACTGGAGAAGCCCAGGGTCACGTCTCCTCGCTGGGCGTTCATGACGCCGGGGAACCGTTGACCGCGGGCGTCGCAGGGCAGCGTCAGGAGCTCAGGGTCGAACTCGCTGACCGGTGGCCGACGCATCTCTCGCAAGTCGGGGTTGACGATCCAACCGGCCAGCAGGACCGTCAGGTTGGGAGCGTGGGTCTTCTGCGCGAGGACCGCTGCGGCCAGCGGGATGCCAGCAGCGAAGAGCGCCGTGCGGTCGCCCGTCACCAGCCCTGTGAAAACGACGTCGTCGTCACGCATCTCCGACGCGATCAGCACGGCCAACTGCTCCTCGAGCGTCGCGGGTGGTCCCAGCACCGACGGCGACGTGGATGGCGTGATCATGCGTCCCCCTGCGTTCGTCCGGTTGCGGCCTGGCTCCGCCACGACGCGGAGTGCCGCTGCTTGCGGTAGTCGTCCTCGGTCGAGCCACAGACCTCCCGCGCCGTCGCGCCACTGCTGGTGGCGTCCAGGTACTCCTGGATGCCGGGGTCGTCCGCCGGGTAATAGCCCAGCACAGAGGTCGGATGGGCACCTTGAGGAGCCTCCACGACCGCGGTGACCTGGAAGGCCGGGATCTCGACCAGATCGGGCCGGGCACGCAGGACTTCCGGACTGACGATCTCCTCGACGGTGACGATGACGGTGTCGCACGCCTGGGCCAGGATGACGTCCAGGCTATGCGAGAGCTGTCGCTCGGCAGGCAGGGCGATGTTGCCGTGACAGTCACCACGCCCCGCATGGATGACCACAACATCGGGTGCTGCCGGTGTGACCGCGTAGTAGGGCCGCCCGGTGATCGGGCATTGTGCCGCCACGATCTGCGGATTTCCGTCGACCAGGTCGCTCCCCGCGATGCCGATGACCGGCCAGAAACTGAGTCCCGCCTGGCTGGCACGGAACCGGTCAAAGCCGACCTGCTCGGAGAAGGTGACGAAGTCGACGGCTCCCGATTCCCATGCAGCACTGAAGTTGGGAGCCCTGCCGAACCGTTCCAGGCCGACGTACGACGTCTCGACGGATCGCAGCAGGCCTGCGGCAGCGAGCAGGTCGACCTCGAGACCGTTGACGTGCCCGATCACCGTGAGGTCGCCGATGCCCTGTCGGACCAGC
>NZ_VDMP01000025.1:285713-297644 GCF_006335005.1 Nocardioides albidus | reverse complement strand
CTCGTCCGGTGCGCGCGAGCGTCACGAACAGCGTCTTGCTCTCAGGGCCGCCGAAGCAGACATTGCTGACCTCGGGGTCGTCGAAGGTGAGCTTGTCGACGACCTCGCCGCCGCCCGGAGCCACGACGAAGACATGATGACTGCCGTGACCCGCGACGAGGAGGCGCCCCGCCGAGTCGAAGCACATGCCGTCAGGGCCGCTGGTGGGGCCGAGGTCGGCGTAGACAGTCGGGTCGCCGACGGCCCCGGGCCCGGTGAGCGGGAACGCGTGGACCAGCCCGGTACCGGTCTCGTCGACGAGCAGCGTGCTGCCGTCAGGTGTCAGGCAGATGCCGTTGGGGAACATCAGACCGGAGTGCAGGCGCCGGGCATCCCCGTCCGGGCCGAGGTATCCCACGTCGCCGCCGGCCAGTCGCGAGACATCGCGCGTGTCGCCGTCGTCGCTCAGGGGCGGCCAGAGCGGATCGGTGAAGTAGAGTCCCCCGTCGGCGTCGAAGCACAGGTCGTTGGGCGAGTTCAGCGGCTTCCCGTCGATCTGTGCCAAGATCGTGCGGCTCCACCCGTCGGCGTTCACCCGCTGGATGTAGCTTCCGGCGTCACCGCGACCAGGAATGTCCCTGGTCGACGCGTTGGGCCCCCAGTTGCCTCCACCGTTGGCGATGTAAAGATCACCGTCCGGTCCGAAGGCAGCACCGTTGGGTGAGCCGCCGAGCTCGGCGAGCACCACGCGCTGGCCGTCGACGATCCGGGACACGCAACGGTTGGCGAGCTCGACGACATGCAGGGTGCCGTTCGCGTCGACACAGGGTCCCTCCGTGAAGGCGAAGCCGGAGGCGACTTCTGCGAAGTCCGTCATGGGTTGGTTCTCCTCTGATGTGGTCTGCTTGGAACGGGTCAGCTTCATTGGCGCGCGGCCGGCGACTCGAATTGCTCCCGAAGCTGCGTCTTGAGGACCTTGCCGGCCGCATTGCGTGGCAACTCCTCGACGAAGGTGACGTACTTCGGCTTCTTGTAACCGGCGAGGTTCGCCGCGACGTGCGCGATCAGCTCACTGCCGCTGGGATCGGAGCCAGGGCGTCGCACAACGACGGCGCAGGGCGTCTCGCCCCACTTCGGGTCGGGAACGCCGATCACGGCAACGTCGTTGACGTCCGGGTGCGTGCTGAGGACGTTCTCGAGCTCGACCGGATAGATGTTCTCGCCGCCGCTGATGATCATGTCCTTCACGCGACCGGTGATGTAGACGAAACGGTCCGGGGTGATCCGCGCGAGGTCTCCGGTCCGGCACCAGCCGTCGACGAAGGTCTCCTCCGTTGCTTCGGACTTGTTGTGGTACATGCCGCACACCGCTGGGCTGCGGACCCACAGGTGGCCGTCCTCGTCAGGCGCTGCGTCGACGCTCTCGTCGTCGAGTCGCGCGACCCTGACCTCTGCGTACGGCAGCGGACGGCCCACGCTCATCAGGTGCTCGTCGAGGTGGGCAGGGTCCATGACGGTCGCGATCGCGCCGCCCTCGGTGAGCCCGTAAACCTGCTGGAGGGCTAAGTTCGGGAACAGGTCTCGGAGGCGGTCGACAGCATCGCGCAGGATCGGCGATCCGCCTGTGTAGACGACGTCGACACCTGCGAGGATCTCTCCGCTGACGTCCGGAAGGGCGAGGAGCGCGTAGATCATCGTCGGCAGCAGGCCGGCCGAGGTAGCGCCGTGGTGGCGGGCGATCTCGCATGCCCGGCCGATGTCGAAGGCTCCCGAGGCGAGGAAGGCGACATGTCCCCCTCCGGTCAGGGTGGGCAGGCACCAGTCCTCGAACCCTCCGACGTGGAACATCGGACCGCTGGAGAAGTGGACTGTCTGGGCATTGAACGTCCAGTAGGACGACTGCATGGCGCTGAACCACAGCGTGTTCCCGTGGGTCCAGCGTGCGCCCTTCGGGAAACCGGTCGTTCCTGACGTGTACATGATCATGCACGGGTCGTCGTAGGACGGCCGTTCGACATCCGGCTCCTCGGCGGACGCCGCGGCGATCAGCTCGGCGTGTGAGTGGACACCTGCGCGCTCGAGCGGCGCGGCGCTGTCGCCGACGACTATCACGTCCCGGACTCCGGTGTGATCGGCGAGGATCTCGCCGTACGTGGCCAGCAGGTCATCGTGGACGAACAAGCAGCTCGCCTCGGAGTCCGTCAACGCATACTCGAGCTCCTTCGGCGCGAGTCGCCAGTTGAGGCGCACCGACACCGCGCCGATCCGGCCGATCGCCAAGTAGGCCGCCCAGTACTCCAGGCTGTTCTTGAGGAGGATCCCGACCCGGTCACCGCGCCCCACACCCAGCTCCAGCAGGGCATTGGCGTGCCGGAACACCTGCTGCGCCAGGTCGTCGTAGGTCCAGGTCGTCTGATCCTCGAACGACAGCGCCTTGCTGGACCCAGCGCCTGCACCGACGTGGCGAAGGATAGTCGTCGTTACGTCCACCGCTGCTCCTCTCACGGGCCGCGACCGGAGGCGGTCGTGGCGGCCTGGCGATGCCCGCTCGTCGAGCTCTGGTGTCAAACGGACTGCGCGTTGTGACGTGGACCATAATCATTTTTCAGGACAGGCGTCCAGAGTTTTCGGAAAATTTTCAGGACGGGTGTCCGAACGACGGGTGCCCGGTGTCTCACGGCGTGCGGCATCCCGGCCCGACGTACCCAAGGTCCGGGATCGAGACGGTCGCGACAACGGGCGCAAGGGGAACTCGCCTACTGGACGACAGCGCTCAGGTCGCGAGGCAGAAGGCCTCGGGAGTCAGCCCTTACACCCACACGCTCGGACACTGCACCTGACCGTGTCCGCGGCGGGCGCGGGAATGCCGATGACGAGGGCCAGTTCAGCGAAGATCTCGTCGAGGCCGATGGGTATCGCAAGGCGACTGTCGATCGTCCCGGTCAGATGACGCCACACAGCCTGTGCGCGCCCGACATACCGACCTTCCTCGATGGGAGCGAGGAAGTTCGCGAACAGGTCGATCGTGCGCTGGTAGCTCTCGACGATGCCCGAGGTGCGGTGGTTGTTCCCGGACATCGTGTAGTACTCGGACCACAGCAACGTCATCCGCGGATGCGCGTTCCATGGCTCTGTGTAGGCCGCGATCAGGTGCCAGAAGTCTGCTGCGGGATCACTGAACGTCCCACGAACGGCCTCGAGGCGCGCGAAGTACCGGTCCGTGATGGACGCGTAGCCGAAGTCGACGATCTCCTGAGCGTCGGCGAAGTAGTAGTGGATCACCGACGGGCTGACGCCGGCCGCCTTCGCGATTCGGCGAACCGAGCACGCAGCGACCCCCTCGCGACGCATGACATCGGTGGCGGCGTCGAGGATGGCAGCCCGGCGGGCACGATGTTTCTCCTGCGTGCTCCGCCGATTGCTCTGGTAGTTCGCCATCACCTCAACCCAACTCTTCCGAGGGGCAGCCACCTTAGCTCCCCGTGGGCAGCGAAGACCCTGCTGGTCGCTGCTCGAAGGACTCCACCGTCACCCGAGGCAACGGAGATACCGCCCGTGTATCCCGTCCGGGGCCATGGATAGCGCGGCCACCTCGCGCAAACACGGCAGACGATTGCCTAAGCGGTCGCTACCCGAGGAGTCGTCATGCCCGAAGCCGTCATCGTCTCGACCGCCCGCTCGCCGATCGGCCAGCGCTGAAGACCTCGAGCGGTATCGCGCCGTCACCGGTGCCGCCCAGACGCCACTTCACGCGCGCCGAGATCCCGCTGTCGGTGCGGCGTCGCTTCTCTACGTATGCCACGGCCAGACCCCTCCGGGTCGAGGCTGGTGCACCCTTCGTTCGCCCGTGGGCGTTCAGGTCAACTGCGGAAATGAGTGCAGCCCCAGGTCAGAGACCTGGGGCTTCTCACGTGCGCGAGGGGGGAGTTGAACCCCCACGTCCTTTCGGACACACGGACCTGAACCGTGCGCGTCTGCCTATTCCGCCACTCGCGCGTGATGCCCGGCAAGGCTATCCCAGCCGTGATCCGGCACCCAAAACGGGGGGACACCACGAGCCCGCCTCGCCGGGGAGCAGGCGGGGCGGGATGGAAGGTCCCGGGGCGGGCGAGGAGCCACCGATACGATCGTGGGGATCTTCGGGCAGGGGGCCCGGACAGCGAGCCATGTGGAAGGAGGGCGGCGACGTGGGCGGACTGCAGCGGTTCGAGCAGCGGCTCGAGCAGGCGATCTCCGGCGTGTTCGCGCGCACCTTCCGCAGTGCCGTGCAGCCGGTGGAGATCGCGGCTGCGCTGCAGCGCGAGCTCGACAACCAGGCGCAGGTGCTCTCCCGGCAGCGACGGCTGGTGCCCAACAGCTTCGTCGTGGAGCTCTCGTCCAGCGACCTGGAGCGGCTGGCGCCGTACGACTCGACGCTGGCCAACGAGCTCACCACCCAGCTGACCGAGCACGCCGAGCTGCAGTCCTATGTCTTCCCCGGGCCGATCCGGATCGTGTTCGAGTCGGCCGAGGACCTCGGCACCGGGCGGTTCCGGGTCCGCAGCCAGGCCGAGGCGGAGGTGACCGGCCAGAGCCGGCGCTCGAGCACGCAGCGCACGCGCGCGGTGCTCGAGGTCAACGGCACCCAGCACCCGCTGCAGGCGCCCGGGCTGGTCGTGGGACGCGGCAGCGAGGCCGACCTGCGGATCAACGATCCCGGGGTGAGCCGGCGCCACGCCGAGTTCCTCGTCACGAGCCCCGCCGGCGAGTCGGGCACGTCCGGCACCGGACCGGTCCAGGTGGAGGTGCACGACATGGGCTCCACCAACGGCATCCGCGTCGACGGCCAGAAGGTCGCGCGCGCCCGGCTCGGGGACGGCTCCCGGGTCCAGATCGGGCACACGTCCCTCGTTCTTCGACTGCTCCAGGAGGCCGGCCAGGTGGTTGAGGATGTCTGAGCTGACCCTGTTCCTCGTCCGGATCGCCTATCTCGCGATCCTGTGGATCTTCGTACTCTCCGCGATCTCGGTGATCCGCTCCGACATGTTCGGCGCCCGCGTGCCGGCCCCGGCCTCGCCCGGAAAGCAGCCGCGCCCCCCGAAGCCGTCCTCCCCGCGCCGCGGCCAGCCCACGAAGGTCGAGGTCGTCCAGGGCGTCAACACCGGCATCGTGGCCGACCTCTCCCAGGCGCCCATCCTGATCGGCCGCGGCAACGACGCCGCCATCCGCCTCGACGACGACTACGTCTCCACCCGCCACGCCCGGATCGTCGAGTCCGGCGGCCAGTGGTACGTCGAGGACCTCGGCTCCACCAACGGCACCTACCTCGGCAGCCAGCGTCTGACCCAGGCCGTGCCGGTGGGACTCGGCTCGCAGATCCGCATCGGGAAGACCATCGTGGAGCTGAGGAAGTAGATGACGGAGCCCGACCCGCAGCCCGACCCGCAGCCCGACCCGCAGCCCGACACCGTCGACGTACCCCTGCCCTCGACCCGTCCGCTGCTCCAGCTCGACGGGTACGCCGTGTCCGACGTCGGGCGGGTGCGCAAGGACAACCAGGACTCCGGCTACTCCGGTCCCTGGCTGGTCGCGGTGTGCGACGGCGTGGGCGGCGCGGCGCGCGGCGACATCGCCTCCGGTACGGCGATCAGCGAGCTGCGCCAGCTCGACGAGGCGCCCGGCTCGGTCGACGTGATCGACCGGGTCAACGACGGCCTCCACGAGGCCCACGAGTCCATCGGCGCGCAGGTCGACCAGGACCCGGCGCTCAACGGCACGAGCACCACCGCCACCGTGGCGCTCTTCGACGGACAGCGGCTCGCGGTGGGCCACATCGGCGACTCGCGCGCCTATCTGCTGCGCGACGGCGAGCTGTCCCAGCTGACCAACGACCACACCTTCGTGCAGAGCCTGATCGACGAGGGCCGGATCACCGAGGCCGAGGCGCGGGTCCACCCGCACCGCAACCTCATCCTCAAGGCCCTCGACGGACTGCACGACGTGGAGCCCGACCTGTTCGCGCTCGAGCTGGTCCCCGGGGACCGGCTGTTCCTGTGCAGCGACGGCGCGTGCGGCGTCCTGGAGAACGACCGGATCACCGCCCTGCTCGCGGACGGCACCCCGGAGTTCAGCTCGATCGAGCTGGTGCGCGCCAGCCTCGATGCCGGCAGCTCCGACAACGTCACCTGCGTGGTCGCCGACGTCGTCGACCCCGCCGAGCGCCCGCCGGCCGAGCCGATGGTGGTCGGCGCGGCCAGCGACCTCAGCCGCCGCCGCCCGCGCGGGCTGTTCCGCGGCCACCGCTCGGGCGACACCGGCGAGCTCGAGCCGATCACGGCGGAGATCCCCGAGGGCATCGACTACGCGATCCCCGAGGACCCGATCGTCGACCCCGAGGCCCTGCGCTACGCCCCCCAGCCGCCGCCGCGCTTCGCGTGGACCCGCCGCCTGCTGGCCGCCGCGATCGTGCTCGGCCTCGTCTGGATCGCCCTGGGCACGGCGTACTGGTGGAGCCAGCAGAAGTACTACGTCGGCGAGGGCTCCGGGGAGAGCGACGGGCTCGTCGTGATCTATCGCGGCGTCGACGTGCCCGGTCTCTCCGACGTCTACGAGGTCTCCGACCTCGAGCTCGCGGACCTGCAGGAGAGCACGCAGGAGGAGGTCCGCAGCGGCGCGATGATCTACGGCAGCGTCGAGCGGGCCCGCGACGCGATCGCCCGGATCGGCGCCAACGGCCGCCAGCCCTCGGAGGAGAGCCCGGCACCCTCGTCCGCACCGACCCCGTCCGACTCGACGTCCCCGTTCTCCACCCCGACCGAGGGGGGCGCGGCCGATCTGACCACCCTCACCCCGGCGGGCTAGGGCCGGCTGCCATGCCCACCAACTCCGCACTGATGGGATTCGTGCACCGCCGCCGGCGGGGCGCGGAGCTCTTCCTCCTCGTGCTCGCACTGATCGTCGGGATCGGCGCCTACGCCGCCGTCGGGTTGGGCGTCGACGGCGAGGTCCCGGCCAACCTCATCGGGTACGGCGGCTGGCTGACCCTGCTCGTCGTCGCGGCCCATGTCGCGGTGCGGATCGTCGCGCCGTACGCCGACCCGGTGCTGCTGCCCGTCGTGGCGGCCCTCAACGGCCTGGGCCTGGCGGTGATCCACCGCGTCGACCTGGCCAAGGACACCGGTCTGGCCAGCCAGCAGCTGACCTGGATGACCCTCGGGGTGGCGCTCTTCGTCGGCACCCTGATCGCGCTGCCCGACCACCGGCTGCTGGCGCGGTTCACCTACACCTCGGGCCTGGCCGCGCTCGTGCTGCTGATCCTGCCGATGATCCCGGGCCTCGGCACCTCCATCAACGGCGCGAAGATCTGGATCTCGCTCGGCCCGTTCAGCTTCCAGCCCGGTGAGATCGCCAAGCTGCTCCTGGTCGTCACCTTCGCCGGCTACCTCGTCGTCCACCGCGACGCGCTCGCCCTGGCCGGCCGCCGCGTGGTCTTCGTCGACCTGCCCCGCGGCCGCGACCTGGGCCCGGTGCTGATGATGTGGGTCGTCAGCCTCGGCATCCTGGTCCTGCAGCGCGACCTGGGCTCGAGCCTGCTGTTCTTCGGCCTGTTCCTGGTCATGCTCTACGTCGCCACCGAGCGCCCCGGGTGGCTCGTGGTGGGCGCGCTGCTGTTCTTCGGCGGCGCCGCCACGGCGTACCGCCTCTTCAGCCACGTGCAGAGCCGGGTGGACATCTGGCTGGACCCGTTCGCGGACGCCGACGGCAAGGGCTTCCAGCTGGTCCAGGCGCTCTACGGCTTCGCGTGGGGCGGGCTCGTGGGTCGCGGCTTCGGCGAGGGCATGCCGCAGCGGGTGCCCTACGTCGAGTCCGACTTCATCCTCGCCGCGATCGGCGAGGAGCTGGGCCTGACCGCGGTGATGGCGGTGCTGCTGCTCTACGGGCTGGTCGTGGAGCGGGCGCTGCGCGCGGCGCTCATCTCCCGCGACGGCTTCGGGAAGCTGGTCGCGACCGGCCTCGCCGCGGTCTTCGCGCTCCAGGTGTTCGTCGTCATCGGCGGCGTCACCCGGCTGATCCCGCTGACCGGTCTGACCACGCCGTTCCTGTCGTACGGCGGCTCCTCCCTCGTCGCGAACTGGGTGATCATCGCGATCCTGCTGCGCATCTCCGACCAGGCCCGTCGGCCGCTCCCCGACCTCGCCCCCGACGCGGAGGACCCGGACGAGCAGGCCACCCAGATCGTGAAGGTGGTGCCCGAACGATGAACAAGCCGATCCGCGCCGTCTCCATCTTCTGCATGTTCCTGTTCCTCGCCCTGATGGCGAACGTGACCTACGTGCAGTTCGTGAAGTCGGGCAGCTACAACAAGGACCCGCGCAACGCCCGGGTCGCGGAGGCGTCCTACAGCCGCGAGCGCGGCCAGATCATGGTCGGCGACGAGCCGGTGGCGACGAGCAAGCCGGTCGACGACCGGTACAAGTACCTGCGCGTCTACCCGCCGGCCGGCGCGCGGATGTTCGCCCCGGTCACCGGCTATCTCCAGCTCGGCAGCCAGACCGGGATCGAGCGCAGCCAGAACGCCGTGCTCACCGGCTCGGACCCGCAGCTGTTCGTCACCCGGCTCGTCGACCTGCTCAAGGGCGAGACCGCGCAGGGCGGCAATGTCGTCCTCACCCTCGACGCCGCCGCGCAGAAGGCGGCCTTCGAGGGGCTGCGCGACACCCTCGGGCCCGAGGGCGAGGGCTCGGTCGTGGCCATCGAGCCGAAGACCGGCAAGGTGCTGGCGATGGCCTCCTACCCGTCGTACGACCCCAACGAGCTGGCCAGCCACGACCCCGCGGCGGCGTCGCAGGCCTACAAGAGCCTCGACGCCGACGAGCAGGAGCCGCTGCTCAACCGCGCGATCCGCACCCGGCTGTTCCCCGGCTCGACGTTCAAGCTGGTGACCGCGGCGGCCGCGATCGAGAGCGGCAAGTACCACGCGGGCGACCAGGTCCCGGCGGGCACGACCTACCAGCCGCCCGGCACCTCCCACGAGATCGGCAACGACGGCCGGGGCCAGTGCAGCCCGGCGAAGATCGAGTTCGCGACCGCGATGGAGTGGTCGTGCAACACGACCTTCGCGCACCTCGCGGTCGACGTCGGCCCGGAGAAGATGCGCGCCCAGGCCGAGGCGTTCGGCTTCAACAACACCTCCCTGCTCGACCTGCAGGGCCAGGTCGCGTCGGTCTACCCGACCAGCGTCGACGTCCCCGACTCCGAGGGCGGCGGCACCCGCGAGCTCAGCCTCGCGGAGACCGCGCAGACCGGGATCGGCCAGAACACCGTCCAGTCGACGCCCCTGCAGATGGCCATGGTGACGGCGGCGATCGCCAACCAGGGCACGCTGATGCGGCCCTATCTGGTCGACAAGGTGCAGACCGCGGGCTTCAACGTGCTGCGCACGACCGAGCCGGAGACGCTCAACGAGCACGCCGTGTCCGCGCAGACCGCCGGCGAGCTGACCGACCTGCTCGTGTCCACCGTCGCCGACGGCACGGCCTCGCCGGCCGCGATCGACGGGGTGGACGTGGCCGGCAAGACCGGCACCGCCCAGCGCGGCGACTCCCTGTGCAGCGCGGGCGGCAAGCCGCCGTACGCCTGGTTCGTGTCGTTCGCGCCGGCGCAGGACGCCCAGGTCGCGGTGGCGGTGATGATCGAAGAGGCGCCCGACCGGGCGTGCGGCGAGATCGCGGGCGGCCAGCTCGGTGGTCCGATCGCGAAGGCAGTGATGGAAGCGGTGCTGAAGAAGTGATGACCTCGTGACCGAGCAGAGCAGGTACGCCGACCGGGCCGGTCGCTACCGCCTCGACTCCATGATCGCCACCGGCGGCATGGGGGTGGTGTGGCGCGGCACCGACACCCGACTGGGGCGGCCGGTCGCCGTCAAGGTGCTCAAGCCCGAGTACGCCGACGACGCCACCTTCCGCAGCCGGTTCGAGGGCGAGGCCCGCAGCGCCGCCGCGCTCCACCACCCCGGCATCGCCGGGGTCTACGACTACGGCGCCGGCTCCGACGTCCCCGGCGGTCCGGCGGCCGCCGACCTGCCGCCGTACCTCGTCATGGAGCTGGTCGACGGCCAGCCCCTCTCAACCCTGCTGTCCAACGCGCGCGCCAGCGGGCGCACTCTCGACCCGGCCGTCGTGCAGGACCTGATGGCGCAGGCGGCCGACGCCCTCGCCGTGGCCCACCGCGCCGGCATCGTGCACCGCGACGTGAAGCCCGCCAACCTGCTCGTCACCCCCGACCGCACGGTCAAGATCACCGACTTCGGCATCGCCCGCGCCCTCGACTCCGTGGCGCTGACCCGCACCGGATCGGTGATGGGGACGCCGCAGTACCTCAGCCCGGAGCAGGCGCGCGGCAACCCGTCGACGCCCGCCTCCGACGTCTACTCGCTCGGCGTCGTGGCCTTCGAGTGCCTGGCCGGGCGCCGCCCGTTCGAGGCGGAGACGCCGATCGCCACCGCGCTCGCCCACCTCCAGCAGCCGGTGCCGCCGCTCCCGCCGAGCATCCCGGGCCCGCTGGCCGCGGTGGTGCGCCGATCGCTCGCCAAGGACCCCGCGGAGCGGTACGCCGACGGCGCGGCCTTCGCCGAGGCGCTCCGCTCGCCCGAGGTCGCCGCCGCGGCCGGATCGGACGACGGGTCCGACGACGGCCACACCCGCGTGCTGACGGGCGTGGTGCCGGTGCCCGTCCCGCCCGTCCCGTCCGGCGCGGCCGCCACGCCGCCGTCGCAGCCGATGCAGCGCCTGGACAGCCCGTCGGCGTACACCGGACAGACCCGCACCGTCGCCGACGACGAGGACGAGCGCCGCTCGCCGTGGCCGATCGCGCTCGCGGTCATCGCGCTGGTGATCGCCGCGGTGGTGGCCGCCTTCCTGCTGCTCGGCAACGGCGACGACGACGAGCCGACGGCCACGGACACCTCGACGACGCCCACGACGGCTGCCACCACCGAGGCGTCGGAGCCGACGGACACGCCCACCACGGAGCCCACCAGCGAGGCGCCGAAGACGGTCGAGGTCGACGAGGAGCGCTACACCTGCTTCGCCGACTACCACGAGGCCGTCGACGACCTTCGCGGCGAGGGCCTCAAGGTGACCTGGGAGGAGGACTCCCGGACCAACGACGGCGGCTGCGCGGAGGGCACCGTGTCGCGGTTCTCCCGCAACGGCACCCTCGAGGAGGGCGACGCGGTGGTCGTCTTCTACTGGGGCCCCGTGCCCGAGGAGCCCACCGAGCCCACGGAGCCGACCGAGCCGACCGATTCGATCTCCCTGCCGACTGCTCCCACCGACCTGACGGGTGGTGCCCAGTGACGACTCCTCCCCACGATCCCGGATCCCAGCGCACCGTCGTCGGCGGACGCTACGAGCTCGGCGAGCTGCTCGGCCGCGGCGGCATGGCCGAGGTCCGCAAGGGCACCGACACCCGGCTCGGCCGGGTCGTCGCGGTCAAGCGGCTGCGCACCGACCTCGCCAGCGACCCGACCTTCCAGGCGCGCTTCCGCCGGGAGGCCCAGTCGTCCGCATCGCTCAACCACCCCGCGATCGTCGCGGTCTACGACACCGGCGAGGAGCGCACCACCCACCTCGACGGCGAGGTCGAGGTGGTCCCCTACATCGTGATGGAGCACGTCGCCGGGCGGACCCTGCGCGACATCCTGCGCGAGGGCCGCAAGATCCTGCCCGAGCGCGCCCTGGAGATCACCAGCGGCGTGCTGTCGGCGCTCGACTACAGCCACCGCGCCGGGATCATCCACCGCGACATCAAGCCCGGCAACGTCATGCTCACCCCGTCGGGCGACATCAAGGTGATGGACTTCGGCATCGCCCGGGCGATGAGCGACGCTCAGTCGTCGATGACCCAGACCGCCGCCGTCGTCGGGACGGCGCAGTACCTCTCCCCCGAGCAGGCGCGCGGCGAGACGGTCGA
>NZ_VDMP01000025.1:277197-285655 GCF_006335005.1 Nocardioides albidus | reverse complement strand
GCCCGCCGTACCCCCGTCGAAGCACGAGGACGACCTCACCCCCGAGATCGACGCCATCGTGATGAAGGCCCTCGCCAAGCGGGTCGAGGACCGCTACCAGTCCGCGGCCCAGATGCGCGCCGACATCGAGCGCTATCTCGCGGGCCGCCCGGTGCAGGCGGTGCTGCCCGCGGCGACGGCGCACACCAGCGAGACCTCGGTCGTCACGCCCCGGCACGCCGCCGTGGTCGAGCGCGACGACCACGCCGGGACCGCGATCCGGCCGCCGCTGCCGCCCGACCGTGACAGCGACCGCCGCAGCCGCGCGACCCTGTGGGTGCTGCTCGGCATCCTGGTGGCCGCGATCATCGGCACCGCGTTCTTCGTGCTGCCCCGGCTCTTCGACACCACCCCGCCGCCGGAGCGCGTGCCCAACGTCGTCCGGATGACCGAGGACGACGCCCGCGCCGCGATCGGGAAGGCCGGCTTCGAGGTCGGCACGGTGAGCGTGCGCAACGACGACAAGATCGAGGCGGGCCGCGTCATCGAGCAGAACCCCGTCGGCGACGACTACGTCGAGGCGGACTCGAGGATCAACCTCGTCGTGTCGATCGGACCGGGCCAGTTCGCCCTGCCCTCAGTGATCGAGCAGAAGAAGAGGGACGCGATCGCCGCGCTCGTGGCCGCGGGGATCAGCGAGCGCAACGTCTCCGAGCGCGAGTGCGACACCGACGAGCCCAAGGGCACGGTGGTGGAGCAGAACCCGCTCGGCTCGACCATGGTCGACCGCGACGCGACCGTCGAGCTGTGCGTCTCCGACGGACCCGAGAAGGTGCCGAACGTCATCGGCCTGAAGCAGGCCGACGCGGAGCAGGCGATCCGCGACGCCGGGTTCGTCCCGGTCGTTCGCGACGGACGCCCCGACGACGCCACCCAGAAGAAGGGCCGGATCACCGAGCAGATCCCCGGTGACGGCCGGCGGCCGAAGGGCACCGAGATCATCATCTTCGTCTCGATCTACGAGCCGGCCCCGCCGCCGCCCGCCGACACCGACGCCGACGGACTCCCCGACGGCGAGGAGGCCGCCCGCGGCACCAACCCCGCCAACCCGGACTCCGACGGCGACGGGGTCAGCGACGGCGCCGAGGTCACCGCCGGCACCGACCCGCTCAACCCCCTCGGCAGGGTGCGCCCCTGAGCCCCGCCGTCACCGCAGCGGGCGGGCGTACTGCAGGTCCACGACGCCGTCGTACGCCGGCGCCTCGACCCGCTGCTCGAAGTCGAGCTCCCAGCCCATCCGGATGAGCGGGTTGTCGGCGTCCTTGCGGTAGCCCTGGACGATCGGGTCGGCGTCGACGGCGGCGTAGAGCGCGCCGGGGTCGCCGACGGCCTCGATGACATAGGGCTGCGGGAAGGGCTGACCCTGGAGCTGGACCACCGGACCCTTGCCGCGGATGCCGGTGGTGGAGATGACCCGCTGACCCGCGATCGTCACGGCGCTGGCGCCGCCGGTCCACAGGGCGTTGACCACGGCCTGGATGTCCTGCTGGTGCACGACGAAGCGGTTGAGGCTGATCCGGTCGTCGGGCTCGAGGTCCCGGTTGCGCTCGACGGCCTCGTCGAAGAGCTCATCGGGTGCGTCGGACAGCGTGATCTGCAGACCCGGCCCGGAGCGCGGTGTCATCCCGGCCGGGTCGCGCAGGGTCGCGATCCGGCGCCGCGCCTCGCGCACCCTCTTGTCGCCGACGCCGGCGCTGAGCCGGTCGACCTCGTCGGAGAGGTCCTGGTAGCTCTCCTCGACCTTGCGGTAGTCGGCCGCCTCGCCCTCGACCAGCCCGGCCAGGTCGGTGTAGCGGCCCGGGCGCAGGTCGGAGCCCTCGCTGTTGGGGGCCGACACGGCGAGCAGGGCGCCGCTGAGCAGGACGACCACGGGCGTGCCGACCCGCCACGCCCGGGAGCGTCGGCGCGCCTCGGGACGGCGGCCCGTAGTACCTCCGGCGTGGACACCCGTCATACTGACAGTGTCCACCACACCTGAACCTGATCGAGGAGCCACCCGTGGCGAAGTCGTCCCGCCTGTCGAAGCGCAAGGAGCGCGAGGTCTTCGGCGACCCGGTGCGCGGGCCCGTGATGAGCGCGCGCTTCGCCATCGCGCTGCTGCTCATCCTCGGCGGCATCGGCTGGATCGTCTACTACTACTTCGGCATCCGGCCCACGGACGGGTTCGGCAGCATCGGCGCCGACGGCAAGGTGCGCCAGCCCGGCGGACCCTCCTTCTTCGCCGACCTCGAGGGCAAGAACTACCTGATCGGGTTCATCGCCCTCTTCCTCGGCCTGATGATCTCCGCGCACCCGAAGACCCCGCTCGGCCGCGGCCGGGGCGTCGTGGTCGGGATGCTGGGCTGCTTCCTCATCGGCCTGCTGTGGATCTGCGTCTTCTACATCTTCCTGACCGGCAACGACCCCAAGGACATCCCGATCCTGGGCGACCTCGGGCAGAAGAACCTGTTCGTCGGCATCGGGTTCATGGCCGTCGGCTTCGCCTTCGCGACCCGCTGGGAGTAGGCCCCTCCACGTACGCCGCGTACGCCGCGCCGGCGGGCCCTCGTGGTCCCCGGCGCGGTGTTCTTTTTCCCCAGAGATCTCCACAGCTGGGGAGAACTACACGGGTGTCATTCATCCACAACGGTGGAGAACCCTGGGGATAACCGTCAGGTGAGGGCGAGGGTCCGCACTGCGGTGGCGACCAGCAGCAGCGCGCCGATCGCAGAGAGCCCGACGACCTGGATCGGCGTCCGCCGCTCGCGGGGTGCGAAGACGAGCACCGCCGCGATCGCGGCGCCGCCGACGAGGCCGCCGAAGTGGCCCTGCCAGGAGACGTTGGAGAGGGTGAAGGTGAGCGCGACGTTGATCCCGATCCACACCAGCAGGCTCTGCACGTTGCCGCCGACCTTGAGCCCGACGACGACGAGCGCGCCCATCAGGCCGAAGATCGCCCCGGACGCGCCGACGGTGGTCGTCTGCTCGGCGGAGAGCCAGTACACCGCCACCGAGCCGACCAGCCCGGAGAGCAGGTAGAGCGCAAGGTAGCGCCCGCGGCCCAGGATGGTCTCGAGCTGGGGGCCGAGCACCCACAGGGCCAGCATGTTGAAGCCGAGGTGCCAGGGCTCGACGTGGGTGAACATCGAGGTGAACAGTTGCCAGAAGGCGCCGTCGCTGACCCCGTCGACCCACCGGGCGGTCGCGCCCGCGTGACAGCCGGCCTGGTCGACGAACGGGTAGTAGCCGCCGTCGCCCTCCCGGCACGATCCGGTCGCGGCGAGCGCGAAGAGCTCATAGATCCGGCTGCCGTAGCGCCCGGTCGCCATGATCGCGGCCCAGACGACCACGTTGATGCCGATCAGCGCGATCGAGACCGCGCCCGGGTTGCCGGTGATCTGGCCGCCGTACGCCGTCCTCGCCTGGCGGACCGACCTGCGGCCCTCGGCGACGCAGTCGGGGCACTGGAAGCCGACCGACGCCTCGCTCATGCAGTCGGGGCAGATCGGGCGCTCGCAGCGCTGGCAGCGGATCCAGGTCTCACGGTCGGAGTGCCGGTAGCAGGTCGGCACTCCGACCGGAGGGGTGCTCATGCGGGGATGATCAGCCGACGAGCTCGACGGACTCGATGACGACCGGCTCGACCGGGCGGTCCATCGGGCCGGTGGGGACGGCGGCGATCGCGTCGACGACGTCGCGGCCGGCCTGGTCGGCGACCTCGCCGAAGATGGTGTGCTTGAAGTTCAGCCAGGTGGTCGCGCCGACGGTGATGAAGAACTGCGAGCCGTTGGTGCCCGGGCCGGCGTTGGCCATCGCGAGCAGGTAGGGCTTGTCGAAGGTGAGCTCGGGGTGCGGCTCGTCCTTGAACTGGTAGCCCGGGCCGCCGGTGCCGGTGCCGAGGGGGCAGCCGCCCTGGATCATGAAGCCGGGGATGACCCGGTGGAAGGTGAGCCCGTCGTAGAACGGACCGCTCGCGCCGTTGCCGGCGTCGTAGGCCTTCTCGCCCGAGGCGAGGCCGGTGAAGTTGGCGACCGTCTCCGGCGCGTGGTTCGGGAACAGGTTGAGCGTGATGTCGCCCTTGTTGGTCTTCAGGACGGCCTGCGGCTCTGCCATGGAAATGCCTCGTCTCCAGCTGGTGCGGATGGGTGCGGAACGACCTCGATCCTACTGACGACGCACAGGCCGTCCTGGTGTACCTGCCGCCGGTGGCATGGTGGGATGGAGTACGCCGCCCCGCCCGGGGCGCCGGACGACGCACGGCGAAGGGAGCACGCGATGGGAAAGCTGAAGAGCCTGGTGGTCCTCGGGGCGCTGGGAGGGCTGGTGGCGGCGGTCGCGAAGAAGCTGCAGGCCGGTCGCGACGAGGGCTCGCTGTGGCAGTCCGCCCCCGACTCGGGCGCCCCCGGAGCCCCGGCCCGACCGACGCCGCCCCTGCCGCCGGAGCCGACCGAGCCGCCCGCCCCGCCGGCTCCCGCGCCCGACGAGCTGCTCGTCGACAACGCGCCCGAGCCGATCGACGAGCCGGAGGACGCGCCGCAGGATGCGCCGGAGTCGCCAGCGGTCGGCGACCGTCCGGATCCGTTGACCGATCCGCTGCCGGAGGAGCCGCAGAGCTAGCTGCTGGCGAGCTCCGCGTGGTCCTCGCGCAGGCGCTGAGCCACCCGGCGCTCCACCCAGAAGATCAGGCCGGGGACCAGTCCGGCGACCAGCATCAGCCCGAGCTGGGGGATCGTCCAGCGCGCCTTCTGGGTCAGCAGGAAGGCGACCACGACGTACCCGATGTAGATCCAGCCGTGCACCAGCCACACCGGCGTGAGGTCGTCGCCGAGCCGCTGCAGCGTGGTGCCGTCCTCGAGCAGGTACTTCAGCAGCGAGCCGACGGTGCCGACGAGCAGGAGCACGCCCACCACGAGCGCGAGCACGCGGTAGAGGGTGAAGAGCTTGGTCACGGGTCCGAGGGTACGACGGCGTCCCCGGCCGCCTCGGACTCGGCCTCCTCGGTCCCCCGCTCCGACGTGGCGTCGCGCACGTAGCGCCACCACAGGAACGCCGCGAACACCGCGAACACCCACCACTCGATCGCGTACAGGATGTTGCGCAGCCCGGTGAACCGGCTCGCCTGCGGCAACTGGTCGAGGGTCGCACCCTGCACCCCCGCCGCGGCGTCGGCGGCCGGCGGCTCCTCGGCGACCACGTAGGCGCCGTACAGGTCCTGGTCGACGCGCTGCACGAGGTCGGCGATGCGCAGTTCGGGGAGGACGTCGTCCTGCGGGTCCTCGTCGACCGCGCCGCTGCCCTCGGGCGGCTGCAGCCAGCCGGTCAGCGCGACCTCGCCGGCCGGCGGCGCCGGCAGGCTCGCGAGGTCGGTGCCGGCGGGCACCCACCCCCGCACCACGGGTACGGCGGGCGCGGAGTCGTCGCCGACGGTGATCGGGGTGACCAGCCAGTCGCCGTCCGCCCCCTGCGCGCCGGGGCGGCCGGACACCAGGACGGTGCCCGTGGCCAGGAACGTGCCGCGGACCTCCACCGGACGCCCCAGCCCGGCCGTCGGGAAGGGGTCGTCGGGGCCGATCACGTCGCCGATCGCCACCGGCTCGGCGTGGGTCAGATCGACGCGCTCGGCGTCGCGCCGGGCCTGCCAGGCGTCGTACTGCCAGCCGCCCATGCCGATGGCGATCGCCACGCAGACCAGCCCCAGCAGGTGGGCACCCCACAGCCGCATGCTCCACCACCGCACCACGCGGGCCAGCCTACGAGTGGGGGCTGAATTGCTGCGGTGGGGGACCGAACCGTGCAGATCAGGCCCGGAGATGTGCGGTCGGGGACCCAACCACAACTGGTCTGACCACTTGACCACCGGGCCAGACCCGCCTAGGTTCGAGCCATGGCTCTGCGTCCCGTCACCCGCCGCTCGGTGTCCGACCAGGTCTTCGACCAGCTCGTCGACGACGTCGTCGACGGCGAGCTCGGGGTGGGCGAGCCGCTGCCGAGCGAGCGTCGTCTCGCGGAGGTGCTGGGCGTCTCCCGGCCCGCGGTGCGCGAGGCGCTCGGTCGCATCGCGCAGACCGGGCTGGTGGAGGTCCGCCAGGGCGGCGCCACCCTGGTCCGCGACTTCCGGCGCGCTGCCGGGCTCGACCTGCTCCCGCGGCTGCTGGTGCGCAGCGGTCGACTGGACACCGCGATCGGGCGCAGCGTCATCGAGGCGCGCGCCGAGATCGGACCGGGCATCGCCGCCCTCGCCGCCGGGCGCGGCGGACCCGCGCTGGCGACCGGGCTCGACGCCGTGGTCGACGAGATGGCGACCGTGACCGACGCCGTCCGCTGGCAGGTGCTCGCCCTGGACTACTGGGACCTGCTCGTCGACGGCGCCGACTCGATGGTGTTCCGGCTGATGTTCAACAGCCTGCGCGCGGCCTACGAGCCCGCCCTGCCCGCGCTCGCGACGATCCTCGCCGACGAGGTCGGCCAGGCCGAGCCCTACCGGCTGCTCGCCGCCGCGATCCGGGCCGGCGACGCACCCACCGCCCGTGCGGCCGCCGCCCGGGTGCTGACGCCGACCGCCGACACCCTGCTCGGCGCGCTCGCCGCGATGGGGGACGACGCGTGAGCCCGCGCGAGGCCCACGCCACGCGTCGGCTCGCCGAGGACGAGGCCCGGCTCGACGGGAAGTACGTCGGCGACCGGGCCGCGGGCCGCCGTACCAACCAGACACTGGGCGAGGTGTTCGCCGAGTTCTGGCGCCACCCGAGTCCCTACCTCCTCGGGACCTGCCTGAGCGCCGCGCTCGTCGGCCGGGTCATCTCCGGGCCGGGCAGCTGGTGGGAGCTGGCGATCCCGCTCGGCCTCGGCGCCGTGCTGCCGGTCGTGGAGTGGCTCGTCCACGTGTTCGTCCTGCACTGGCGGCCGCGCCGGCTCGGCCCGCTCACCCTCGACCCGCTGCTCGCGCGCAAGCACCGCGCCCACCACGCCGACCCGCGCGCCATCCCGCTCGTCTTCATCCCCTGGCGGGCCCAGCTGTGGCTCGCGCCCGCCTGGACCGCCCTGGCGTGGCTGGTCACGCCGACGACGACGTCGATGCTCACGCTGCTGGTCGCGATCTACGCGATCACGTCGGCCTACGAGTGGACCCACTACCTGCTGCACAGCGACTACCGGCCCCGGTCCGCGTCATACCGCCGGATCTGGCGCAACCACCGGCTCCACCACTACAAGAGCGAGCACTACTGGTTCACGGTCACCTCGGCCGGGACCGCCGACCGCCTGTTCGGTACGGCGCCCGATCCGGCCACGGTGCCGACGTCACCGACGGTGCAGCGCCTCCACGACCTGGCGCGGTAGGCCGCTACCCGCGGGCCTCGGTCATCGGCCCGGTGGTCGGCCGACGCGAACAGCGCGATGCCGACGGAGGTCGCGAGGAAGGCGGCGATCAGGACCACCCGCAGGGTCGGGGAGATCGGGCTGCTGCGGGTGAAGGCCGCGGTCGTGGTGAGGATCGTCATCAGCCCGCCGTAGGCGTTGAGGCAGTTGACCGCGAGCTTGCCGCACGCCTCCGCGGATCCGTTTCGGAACACCAGACCGGGCGACCCGGACCGGGCGACCAGGTCAGCTCGGGTCAGCTCGGGCAGACGGTGAACGGCAGATGCCGCTCGCGGGTCAGCCGCGCCGCCGCGGGCGGATCGCTGAGCACGTAGCCCAGCCGGCCGCTCTCCGGGTCGGCCACGCCGCGGGCCAGGACCAGGCCGAACTCCGGACGGGTCGGCGGCATCACCTCCGCGAGCCGCATCCGGTCGAACGCGTCCTTGCGGGCCTCGCCCAGCTGGACCGTGGCGAGCTCCGTGCCGAGCGCGATCGACCAGGCCTCGAGCTCGTCGAGCCCGTGCAGCGCCGCGGCCGGGGCCGCGGCCAGCTGCTCCTCCATGCCCGCGCCGAAGACCGTGTCGAAGGGGGTGCAGCCTCGCTCGACGTACGTCGAGACCGCCTCGTTCCCGGTGAGCCCGACGAGTGCGGGGTCGGCGCCCCACGACTCCGCGGGCGCGGGAGGCTGGGCGGAGGTCGCGAGGTGGCGCGCGTCGTCGACGACCGCGCCGGCCAGCGGTCCGACGCGGGCCTCGACCGCGCGGCGCACCGCGGCCATGGGGACGTCGTCGTGGAAGGCGAGCACCCAGCCGTCCGGCCCGTCGCCACCGGACCAGCGCGCCTCCCAGGCGACGTCGTCCTGGCTGATGCCGAACTCGCCGCGGAGCCGCTGGTCGGCCGGGCGGAGCAGCCCGTCGGAGAGGGCGGCGGTGCGGGGCAGCTGCGCCCAGAAGCGGGCCCGCTCCGGAGCGGGCGTGTCCGCACCGAGCGTCGAGAACCCCAGCACCAGGCGGAGCTGGTCGAAGTCGGTGACCTCGAGGGTCGTCGCGGCCGACGGGACGAGGGTGAGGACGGCGGCGGACGG
>NZ_VDMP01000025.1:261126-277172 GCF_006335005.1 Nocardioides albidus | reverse complement strand
GCCGGTCAGGAGCAGGACGCCGACCAGCGCGGCACCGAGACTCCCCGCACGACTCACGCGCCGAATCTTGCCATGATCGCCGGGACAGGAGAGCCGAACGGGCGCCGACGAGTGCGCCGACGCCCGTTCGCGGATGAGATCACCCGGTGCTTCCGTGCCTTCTCGAGACCTTCCTCAGCGACCGCTGGCCTGGGCCTCAAGGAGCAGCCGGCGCAGGTCGGCCGACATCGCGTCGTCGATCAACTGTGGAGCCGTGCCTCGCGCGGCAGCCGGCTTGGGCTGGACCGGAGGACACTTCAGGTCGCTGCGCTTGTGCTTCGTGCGCTTCGGCAGGATCCCCGTGTCGAGGTAGCTGGCGATCAGGTCGTCGGTGCAGGCGACGCCGGACAGCGAGCCGGAGTGCGTCGTACCGCCGACTCCCTCGATGAGGAACGAGGTCTTGAACGCCTTGCGGGTGGCGACCGCACCGGAGAACACCGTGGCGGCGTCGTGGGTCTCGGCGATCATCAGGATCCGCGACTTGACCTTCTTGCCGCTGACGTCGAACGCCTTGCGCGACGGGGCCGGCCAGTTCAGGCAGGGCGCGTTGTACCAGGTGTTGCCCCACGTCAGGAACGGGCGCTTCTTGTGCACCCGCCAAGCGTCGGCCTCGGTCTTCTTCCAGTTCGGCCACACCGCGTCGGTGCACTGCACGGCGTTGTAGACCGCGAAGCCGTTGTCGTCGCCCGGACCGGCGTA
Source organism: Nocardioides albidus (assembly GCF_006335005.1). Lineage (GTDB taxonomy): Bacteria > Actinomycetota > Actinomycetes > Propionibacteriales > Nocardioidaceae > Nocardioides > Nocardioides albidus. The sequence continues at coordinate 276,434 of NZ_VDMP01000025.1, read as the reverse complement.
CATCTTGATCAGGTCGGAGGCGTCTCCGGTCTTGACGAGCTTGGCGTACGCCGCGCCGATCCTCGGCCAGCCGTAGACGTAGTAGCCGGCGCTGAGCATGACATCGCTCAGCTCGTCAGGACCGAGGAGGCCGCCGGCGGCGGGCTGCTTGTCGAGCCGGTTGAGCAGCTTGTAGTAGCCCTTGCGGATCATCTTGCCGCTGGTGCCGAGGCCGTAGACCGCGTCGTTCTGGGCCAGCCAGGCGAAGTAGGTGCGGATGTTCTTGTCGAAGGCGATGTTCTGGTCGACGTTGGACTCGTAGAAGGCGCGGTCGGCGTTGAGCACGCCGTCCCACACGAACCGGCCGACCTTCTTCGGGAACATCGTCGCGTAGACCTGGCCGAGGTAGGTGCCGTAGGAGAAGCCGTAGTAGTTCAGCTTCGGCGCCCCGACCGCCTTGCGCAGACTGTTGAGATCCTGGGCGACGTCGGTGGTGTGCATGTGCTTGAGCAGCCGCTTCGCGTCCGACGTCGAGCACGCCTTGGCGTACCTCTTGGTCACCCGCTGCCACCAGCGCATGTCCTTGCTCTTGGTCGGCACGTAGTCGGGGCGGTCGTAGCCGGCGCCCTTGTAGTCGGGGTTGCAGCTCAGCGAGGGCGTGCTGCTCCCGACCCCACGGGGGTCGAAGCCGTACCAGTCGTACTTGGCGCCCACGGTGGCCAGAGCGTCCTCCTGGCCAAGCAGCGCCATCCCGAGGCCGGAACCGCCGGGTCCGCCCGGGTTGGCGGCGATCATGCCCTTGTAGTCGGGGTCGGTGTGCAGCACCCGGCTGATCGCGATCTGGATCTTCTTGCCCTTGGGCTTGTCGTAGTCGAGGGGGACCTGGAGCATCGCGCACTGGGCGCCCGCCTTGACGAGGCGCGGCTCCGTGCAGGCGCCCCACACGGGCGGCGGCGGCGTGTAGGGCTTGGCCGCCTGCGGCGCCTGCCGGACCGTGGGGACCTGCGCCGTCGCGCTGCCGCTCCCCCCAGGCACGAGCAATGCTGTTGCCGTCGCGACCGACGCGACGATGGTCAGTGCTCTCTTCACGTCACAAACCTTCCGAGATCGAATTCTCCGGGATCTTCCGGCGTGCGTCCGACCTTGCCCCGTCGTTCCGCGCGCGTCCACCCCGACGCGCGGAGGATCTGCGGTCGAATCAGCCCTTCACCGCAAGGGTCAGCGCGAAGTCTCCTGCCTCGTCGGTCCACACCCGGGCGACGTCGAGCCCGGCAGCCTCGAGCTCGGCGGCGATCCGGCTGACCCGGAACTTGGTCGAGATCTCGATCCGGATCTCCTCGCCCATCGCCAGGTCGAGCACGAGGTCCGCTCCCGGGATGGCGACCCGCTGCGGCACCTCGGCGCGCAGCCGCAGGTCCATCCGCTCCATGTGCGGGTCCCAGAACGGGACGTAGGAGAAGGAGTCCGGGTCGAAGTCGGCGCCCAGCTCGCGGTTGACGACGACCAGGCTGTTGCGGATGAACGCCTCGGTCACACCCTGGCTGTCGTCGTACGCCGCGATCAGCCGGTCGGCGCTCTTGACGAGGTCGGTGCCGAGCAGCAGCGAGTCGCCGGGCTCGAGCACGTCGGCGAGGGCGCCGAGGAAGGCCGCCCGCTCCTCGCGGTAGAGGTTGCCGATCGTCCCGCCCAGGAAGGCGACCATCCGCCGTCCGCCGGCGGGGAGGTGCGCGAGGTGGAGGGTGAAGTCGCCGACGACCGCCACCACCTCGAGCCCGGGGTGGCGGGCGGCGATGTCGGCCGCGGCCTGGCGCAGCGTGCCCTCGGCGACGTCGACCGGCGCGAACCGCTGCAGCTGCCCCGCGCTCGTGAACGCGTCGAGCAGCAGCCGGGTCTTCTCGCTGGTGCCGCTGCCGAGCTCGATCAGCGAGGTGGCGCCGCTCGCCGTGACGATCTCCTCCGCGTGGGCCTCGAGGATCGAGCGCTCCGCGGCGAAGGGGTAGTACTCCGGCAGGCGGGTGATCTCGTCGAAGAGCGCCGACCCCCGGTCGTCGTACAGCCAGCGGGGCGGGAGCGTGCGCGGATAGCTGCTCAGCCCGCGGCGTACGTCGGCGGCGAGGCTGCCGCTCGCCCAGTCGGGCTCGAGCAGCACGCAGACCTGGGGCTCCTGGCTCATCGGGGCTCACCGCCGTCGGCGAGGCGCAGCCCGGACAGCGCCCAGCGCGCGCCGGGTGGGAAGAAGTTGCGATAGCTGGCGCGGGCGTGGCCGGGCGGGGTCAGCGCGCACCCGCCGCGCAGCACCATCTGGCCGGACATGAACTTGCCGTTGTACTCCCCGATCGCGCCGGCGGCCGGGTGGAATCCGGGATAGGGCAGGTACGCCGAGGAGGTCCACTCCCAGCAGTCGCCGTAGGCCTGACGGAGGCGGCCGGTGCCCGGCTCGGCGGCCCGCGGGTGCCAGGTCTCGGTGTCGGCGAGGTTGCCCGTCGGCGGGCCGTCGCCCACGTCGGTGCGGACGGCGTGCTCCCACTCCGCCTCGGTGGGCAGTCGCTTGCCCGCCCAGGTCGCGTAGGCGTCCGCCTCGTAGTGACTGATGTGGCTGGCCGGCAGCCCCGGGTCGACGGGGAAGGTGCCGTGCAGGGTGTGCTCGAACCACACCCCGTCGACCTGCGTCCAGTAGAACGGCGCCTCCCAGCCCTGCCCCTTGACCTGCGCCCAGCCGTCGGAGAGCCACAGCTCGGGGCGCCGGTAGCCGCCGTCGGCCATGAACTCCAGCCACTCGCCGTTGGTCACCAGCCGGTCGGCGATCCGGAACGGCTCGAGGTAGACCTGATGCGGCGGCAGCTCGTTGTCGAAGGAGAACTCCGCGCCACGGTGCCCGATCTCCACCAGCCCGCCGTCGACCTCGACCCACCCCATCGGGTCCGGCGTGCTCGCCGGGGCCGGGCTGCCGGCGTACGTCGGGCGCAGCGGGTTGAGGGAGAGCACGTGCTTGATGTCCATCAGCAGCAGCTCCTGGTGCTGCTGCTCGTGGTGGAAGCCGAGCTCGATGGTCCCGGCCAGCTTGTCGACCGTGCCCTGGTCGAGCCCGGCCACCAGCTCGCGCATCCGGTCGTCGACGTTGCCGCGGTAGACGCCGACGTCGTGCGCCCCCGGCCGGCTGATCACCCCGCGCTCGGCCCGGTTGTAGCGCGGCCCGACCGCCTCGTAGTAGCTGTTGAAGAGGAACCAGTACTGGTCCTGGAAGGGCGCGAACCCGGCCTCGTTGTCGGCGAGCACGAACGTCTCGAAGAACCAGGTCACGTGCGCGCGGTGCCACTTGGTCGGCGACACGTCCGGCATGGACTGGACCGTCTGGTCCTCCGGCGAGAGCGGCGCGGCGAGGCGCTCGGTGTGTGCCCTGACCTCGTCGTACCGGGTCAGGAGGGTGTCCGCCGTCCACTGGGTTGCGGTCATGGATTCGACCCTAGGTCGGAGGACCGACAACGACCAGGGACGAAGGTGACCCGTCAGCGAATGTTCATCGCGCGAGACGCCGGCTCACGAGACTCCGGTGCACAGCAGAGCCGGATCGCCGATCGAAGGGAAGGAATCGATATCGCCGGGCGAGGTGTCGACGGCCTCGATGCCGATCCGGTACGGGCTGGGCAAAGGGAGCTGGACGCGAACATCCATCCCTGGCGTCAACGCCGGCGAGTCGTAGACGGGCACGTCGTCCGCATTGATGTGGATCACCGCGCTCGACCCCTCGGGGGAGGAGTCCGCTAGACCCAGCACACCCGAGAACGCCCGGCACCGCCGACCCGGCGTGAACCGCGACTCCCATACCCCCGCGTGTGAGTAGGACGCAGCGCCCCACGCCTTGTAGCGAGACCCGTTGAGGTTGGTCTCGCCGAAGACCGCGCCACTCGTGGAGAGGTACGACGAGATGCTGCGCAGCGGGATCCATCTCCAGACCGTGACGCTCACCGGCTTGGACTTCACGGCTTTGCCCGCCCGCCGGCCGACGACTACGCGGTACCGAGCGTTGTTGAGGTCGGTCACCACCTCGTGGAAGACGGTCTTCCGCTTGCGCACCTTGAGGCTGCGCACGTCCTCCCACGAGGCATTGACGTACAACGGCACGTCCCATCGCTGCAGAGTGATCCGCTTCGCTTGCTTCGGCCTGCGGATCTTGGCCGTGAGGGTAAGGACATCCCCCTCCACTACTTCCCCAACCGCTGGCGTCAGAGTGACGGCCTTCTTCGCGACTCCCTGCTGGCCTTGCCCCTCACTCGCGATCGAGCTGTCCCGTGTGGCCTTGGCGGCATTGCCGTCGCAGGTAGTGCTGCTCCGAGGGCGAGGCCACTCGCGACGGCTACGGCGGCGAGACGGAGACGCACGATGAACTCCTGGCGGGTCGACTGCAGGTCGCGCCACCGTACGTGCCCCGAAGCGATCGCGAGTCGGGATTGGCGAAAGTCCACCGAGAACCTCGGCGGCCAACAGTGCAGCCTGCAATGATCCCGCTGTGAACCCCGCCGACCGACTGCGCGAACTGGCGATCCGCCATGCCGCTTTCGCCTGGCTCGACCGGCAGCGCGCCGAGGGCAAGGAGACCTTCAGCCAGCAGGACACCAGCGGGCTCACCCTCGCCGGCGAGACGATGCGGCTCATGCCCACCCAGCAAGGGATCTGGAAGCCAGGACAACTCGCGGCGGCTCTGTCCTTCCGCACCGTTTACCGGCCCGACGGCAGCAACCGTCCGTACGACGACGCCGTCGGCGTCGACGGGTTCTACCGCTACAAGATGCGCGGGGACGACCCGAACCATTTCGAGAACCGCGCGCTGCGGGAGGCGATGATCGAGCGGCTGCCGCTGATCTGGTGGTTGGGCGTTCAAGGTGGCGGCTACAGCGCTCTGTATCCGATCTACCTGGTCGGTGAGGAGCGGGCCGACCTCCAGTTCGTCGTCGACATCGATGCCGTGCCGCAACCCGACATTGCGTGGCCCTCGACCGACCTCGAACTCGACCCGTCGTACCGCCAGCAGCTCACAAAGCGGCGGCTGCACCAGCGCCCCTTCAGGGCTGCCGTTCTTCGCGCGTACCGGACCTCGTGTGCGGTGTGTTCGTTCCGGCACAGCGACCTCCTCGACGCCGCACACATCCAGGAGGACGGTGCCGGCGGAAGACCCGTCGTCACCAACGGACTCACGCTCTGCAAAATGCACCATGCCGCCTACGACCGGAAGATCCTCGGCATCACGCCCGACTACGAGGTGCGGATCAACGCCGAGGTGCTCCGGGAGGTCGATGGCCCGATGCTGCTCCACGGCATCCAGGAGTTCCACGGACAGAAGCTCATGGTCCTGCCTGCCCGTCGGGCCGAGCGTCCCAATCGGCTTCTGCTAGATGAACGGTTTCAGGCGTTCCTCAACGCGAGCTGAAGGTGGTCGCTGACTTGATTTCAAGCGTCTGCATCGCTCGGCCCGGGCACGCCGCAGTCGATCTCCGCCGACAAGCGGTCATAGACGGTGGAACCTTGGAGGTTCGTCGGCGAATCAGCTCACGACGCGCCCCACTTCGCCCAGATAGACGCGGGTGGTCGACGACGCCGCTCGATCGGAACGATCCGCTGGGGGGATATGGGGTAGAGCGCAGCTCATTGCCCCTGCCACTCCCCCTGATTCACCGCCCCTCGTCGTGCTAGAGCGACACTCCCTGATCGGTCATTCCATCGATGAGGTCTTGCATTAACTCAATCCATGAACCAGCCCCGATATCCAATGCAAGGCCCTCTGCGCTGGACGTGAAACTCCACGCCATGCGCGGGTTCACCAAGCTGACACGGGTGACAACGATGGACGCTGCGTGTGCCAAGGCGGCGTAGGTCAAGACTTGGCGGAAGTCGAGTCCACGGAATCCGCGTTGGACCGACTTGACCTCTATCAAGTGTCCGTCACTCATGATGTCGGCCTGCGCTGGCTCTACAACGCCACAACCTGGAAGAGAGGGTCGAAAAACGGCCCCGTCGCGGTACGGGCGCAGGAATCTTTCAAGGCTGTGCTGAAGAACGACGGCCTCCTCACGCTCAGCGCTCGAGAGACTGGCCGTCTTCGCAGTTGCGCCTGGCAACCTCTGGACATAGCGAACAACCCCTAGTTCAAGCTCAAGCGAGGGGGCGGCCGCTGCCGCCGCAAGCTCAAAGGCCATCTCCGCGACCAGCGAAGCACGATCGGGGTCCGTAGACGAATGGATGGCCCAACCGTAGGGTCGGCGAGTTCGGTTGGCCCAGCGCGTGAACTGTTCCAGGGTCGGAGTCGCTCGGTGCCAGATCGAGCTTTGCGCTGCGAATCCTCGAGCGGAGATCACAGCGGTATCTCCCAGCCCGGCTGTTGGGACTTGTCGGCCGCCCAGTCGAGCACGATTCGATCGAAGTCCGAGAGCGAGCTCTTTGTGCCCGATCGCCAGTGACGGCCCTCGTCACCAAGAGCGAACGACGCCACAGCAAACGCACGCGCCGCCCAGGCGTGAAGCCCGCGAAACTGTGGCTTGATGTCGTGAAGCCAGAATGTCTTTTCCCATCGAGCCAAGGCCAGAATGATGTCCCGCTGAATGTTCGGGGCAGGCGTGTCCGCGTATCCATGCGCCCGACTGAACAACTGAATCAACAGGTCGCTTGTCTCACGACTCTGGCGACGCGCCAGCACCCGAACCATATAGGCGAGATTTACTTCGACCCTAGCAACGTGGTGCCCGCTGTGTATGAAGTCGCGGATGGCGGCGTGAACCTCTTCTTGTGCCGCATCAGCGAGCGAGTCCACATTCTCATATATCGCGCGCATGACATGCGGTACGACTGGCGTAAGTGTGTCGATGTTGTCGAGCAGGGACTTTATGGCCTGATGCTTCGGCAACTCCTGCATATGCTTTAGAGCGGAAACCAACTTCCGAGTAAGAGCCGCATCAACGCGACCCTTAAACAGTTCAGCGCGCAGCAGTCCTAGTACGTCAAATTCCTGGAGCTGCTCCTTAAGTGCGTCGTAATCCTCTTCTGCAGTTGCTGAGTATGGGTCGTAGTACAGATGCAGTGAGAGGAACTTCGCTGCGCTGCCTGGGCGGGGATCATGCGGCCGAGTCGCAGACACGAACTCCGAGGAGGTCATGATGCGGGTCTTGCTTCGCTGCAAGCTCAGACCTTCGTTCCGTTGAAGCTTCTCCGACAGGAATCCGATCACCCTATAAGCGGCCTCAAGATCCGGAACAAAGAAGCGATAGTCATCGGCGTACCGGATGAAGACGAATGGTGGAGCCTGGGCACGCAAGAGTTGATCTGTGGCGTTGAGAACCAATTCCGAGAGTATGCGGGCCGCTGGTCCTCCTACGGGTAAGCCGTACGACACGTGCTTGCTAAAGTCCATTAGCAAGTCACGAATCTGGCCAGATCGATTACCGCTTGCGTCGATATGCTTGAGTTCATTCTCGATGCGATGGTGATATACTCTGCCGTAGAAGTCGGCGATATCGACTGAAACGACGTACGGATGGTTCTCTGCAAGTTTCAATGACTTGGCTTGAAATTTCGCCCATCCTGTGGGATCGAAGAGGTTTCCGTCTGCGGACGCTTGGAATCTGTGCGAGAAGACGACCTCGTCCTCGACGGGGATCCTGACATCTTCGATCTCCTGGGCCAGCGAGAGCACGACGCCGAGGAAGTATGCGTTCCACAATGGGTCGATCTGGGTAGCCCAACGGAAGCCGTTGTATCCAAGCGGAGCGAGTGAGGCGTGATTTTGGGGACCGTCAGTCTGCAAGCGGTCTTTGAAGCTTTGCGACGTCGCCTGCAGTAGATCTAGTACTTCGCCCTTTCGATCAAAAAGGACGTGGTTCTCGAACGTAAGTGGGAAAACGTCGGTGTCACCGCGTCGAGAGATGTTGGTGACGGCGAGTTCGAAGTGCTGATTGTCAATCAATGGCATTTCAGTCTCCGTCATTCATGCGTGAGCGACCGGGGTCGGTCGCAGCAGTGAGGCTACCCAGAGCACTCCAGTCACGCCTATGGGGAAAAAGGGTGCCCCTCCTGATGCGCGAGCACGCAGGGATCGAGTGCCCGGTCGGCAGCATGGTTGGAGCTGGTCTCCACTGAATGCGTCGCCGTGGCCGGTAGTGGCGTAGCCGGTACAGAGGGGTGGCCACCTCTGCGTTGTAGATGCCCCTACCAACAATCACCAGCGGCAGCAACTCGCCAGTGCCGCGACGACCGGGTGCGTCCATCCGCCGCTTGCGCGGCTTGGTGGCAGCCGACTCATCAACACCGTCGGGTGCCACTGCTACGCGTAGCGTCGAGTCTCTGACCTCGTCGTGTCGACGGCGAGCACGGCAGGTCACCCCGGCATCGCCGCGGAGAACTCCATGACCAGCCAAGACGCGCCTCGCGAACTGATGCCGTTCCAGCCTGCCCACATGACGCCCGCGCAACTTGCGGCCGTGTCGTTCCTCGCCCGCTATTCCGAGCCGACCCACCACCTGTACGCCTACCAGCTGCGCCGGTGGTTCGCCTAGTGCGAGACCAACGGGATCGACGCCTTGATCGGCGTAGAGCGTGCACACGTCGAGCTCTACATCCGCTCATTGACCGAAAGCGGCCTGATGGCGTCATCGGTGGTCACGCTGATGCATGGGGTACGCGGATACTTCCGCTTCGCCCACATCGACGGACTCACGCCGACCGACCCAGCGGTCTACGCCCGACTACCCGAGGCGCATCGCGATGAATCGCGTACCCAAGGGCTCGACTGGCTCGAGCTCATCCGATTCCTTCAGGTCGCTCAGACGATCACCGTTCATCACGGCGCTCTCGCGTATCTCCTCGGTATCAACGCTCTGCGAGCCTCGGAGGCGGCGGCGGTCCGGATCGAGGACTACGCCGAGACGCTGCGCGGCCACCGCGTCCTGCACCTAGTCGGCAAGGGCAACAAGCCCGCCACCATGCCAATCACAGTCCCGGTTCTACGAGTCCTGGAGGCATGCAGAGGCGAGCGGAGCACCGGACCCCTCATCCTGCGTCCGCTCACCGGCAAGCCGGTTGATCGACGTGACGTGTACCGGATGGTCCAGCGCATCGCCCGGGCCGCAGCGATCCCCCGACACACCAGCCCGCACTCGCCACGCCGCCATCACCAACGCCCTCGACGCTGGCGTCCCGCTGCGAGACGCCCAAATCCTCGCCCGGCACGCCGACCCGCGCACCACCGAACACTACGACCGGGCACGAGGCAACCTCGACCGCCACGGCGTGCACTTCCTCACCGCTTACGTCGCAGGCCTATAGCTTCCGCGGCACGCCGCCCACTGTGGGCTAGTCGAGGCGCCCAGAATGATGCAGCTCGAGGCTTCCCGTGCCGCTTTCGCAATCTCGTCGAGAGCCCGACGCCCACAAGCGACCTCGTCACACGACTGCCCGAGGCACCTCTAACAACCAACCCAGCCGTCATCGCCGGCGTCGACTGGCCCGCTGGCTGCCACCAACCCGACCAACGTTGTCGTCGTCAAAGGTGCCCCCGCACGCACAACAGAACAATTGTTCTAGATGTGATGCGTTACAGCGTCGGTCGGAACAACTTCACCAGGCCTCCAGCTCGGCTTCGCCATGCCCGCCCTTGAGCCGTAGAAGTCCTATGCCGAATCTGTCGGTAGTACCCGCTATGGTGGCACGCGGGTCCGAACACAAGTTCGAACGATGTTGGTGACGTCCCGGTGACGGACCGCGAGGGCAGGAGTGGCACGTGAACGTCTCAGAGGCTTTCGACAAGTATCAGCGGTACGTCGACGCAGACCCGACTCAGGTGGCGGAAGCGCGCGACCGAGCGGCCTCCTTCAAGGGGGCGTTCAACACGCTCAGCGACGTAGACGAGGTCTTCATGTCCGGGTCTCTGGCCCGCAAGACGCACAAGGACCCGATCCACGACGTGGACGTCGTCATCATCTACAACGACGATGACCACCCGGGTTGGGGTGACGCGGGCGACTCCGCCGAGGACGCCCTCAACTACACCCGCGAGAAGGTCAACGCCCTCCTCGGCGCAACGAACGGCACGTACGACCAACTGGTCCGCCTCGCACGCTGGCGCAACCACGCCGTCAAGTGCTTCATCGACGACCCCGACGACGAGGACGCGTTCACTGTCGACGCGATGCCCGCCCTCCGCAAGGACGGCTACTTGCTCATCCCCGAGTTCCTGTCCCGCAAGTGGGTCGCATGCGACCCCGAGCACCTGATCGACGAGGTCCAGAAGCGGCGCGAGCAGTGGGGTAACTACCCGGGCACGGTCCGCATGCTCAAGGACTGGGCATCGATCCAGACGGGCCTCAACATCAAGTCTCTCGTCATGGAGGTCCTCGCACTCGACAACCTCCCGCTGGGCCGGACTCAGCCGGTCGCGGTGAAGGAGTTCTTCGTGAAGGCTGCTCACTACATCGAGAGCGGCTACACGGTCGAGGACCCCGCTGGGTACTGCGGCCCTATTCAGACCGACCTCGACTACGCCACGTTCGGCGACCGACTCCGGGCGGCAGCCGACAACGCGGCGCTCGCGGTGGTGAAGCAGAGCGTCAGTGATGACGCTGGCGCGATTCGGTCATGGCGCGACGTGTTCGGTGATGGATTCCCGAAGCCGCCGTCGACTGGTCCTGCCCCGGCTGTCGTCCCACCCGTCGTCCCGCGTCCGGTGAAGGACACTCCGCAGGGATGAGCAAGCCGGTCCTTCAGATCGAGTTGTGGAACGAAGCCGATCCCCAACTCGAAGAACGTGACAAGGCTGCCATCGCCGCCTTCGCAGCGGACCTCCAATACGTTCCGCCCATTGTTGACGAAAAGGTCGTCACCCACGGCTCGTGGACAGGACGCCTACCAGTGTGGCCCTTCGACCGTACCGCGCCTGAGGGGCTCGACGCGCTGGTACCTGACGGCGCGCTTGTGTCGCTCCACTACCCGTCGGCCTATCCGATGGTGCCACCACGCGTGTACGTCCTCGACCCGGAACCGACGATCCAGCAGTACACACAGCACGCATGGCACGTCGCGCCCGGCGGGTCCCTGTGCCTTCTGCAGACCGAGAACGACTGGACCCCGGAGACGACGCCCGTGGACCTTCTCCTCAAGGCGTGCGGGTGGCGGATCGAGTTCGCTCTCATGGAATCCGGGCTGATTGAGTCCATGACAACTAATGGCATCGTCAACGACCCTTCCCGTGATCACCTCCTCACGGAGGCAGCGAGCCTGTGAGTGCCGGATACCCGTGGGTCGCGCTCCCCAGCGAAGCACTAGAAAAGATCGGGAGCGCTGAAAGGTCCAACGGTCAGCTCCTGTTCCACGCCAATGAGTGGAACAACATGTACGTCGCCCAGAAGGTCGAGACCTCCAAGGACCTCTGGCTCCCGGTAACGGTCCCCGCCGAGTACGCCGCGCTCCGCTATCAAGGCGGAACGGTAGCCGGGCAGTGGGTCCGGATGCCCGGCAGCGACATCAACATCCAACACCGGGCCACCATCGCTCGCGGGCGCGGCGTCGGTTTCGGATTCGACGACTTCAAGAAACTCGTGCCGGAAGTTCGCCAACCCAGCGGCACCAACAACGGCCTCCTCATCACCCACGTCGCCGACATGCCGGAAGACTGGATCAAAGCAGGAGCCACCGAGTTCTCCGCGTGGCTCACAACCCGAGACTTCGTAACCCCGATGCCGGTGGCCGTTGAACCCGAGACTGGTCTCGCCCAACTCGACGGACACTGGCCCGTCGACGACATGCTCAACTTCAAGGTCGCAGTCGTTGGTGTCGGATCCATCGGCGGCGTCGTCGCCGACGCACTAGCCCGGTACGGCGTCGGAGAACTTCACCTCATCGACCCCGACCGGTTTCTGTGGCACAACATGATCCGCCACGTACTCGGCCCCGAGAGCGTCGGCATCATGAAGGTCGACGCCATGAAACAGCGCCTCAACGCCCGCTGGCCCGACACCGACGTCCACCCTTACACCTACGACGTCGTCAATCAGGCACACCTCATGCGGTCCCTGTTCTCCAACGTTGACCTCATCGTGTGCGCCGCAGACGGCGTTGCCCCGCGACGAGTTGTCTCCCACGTCGCTCGCCGAGCAGGTAAACCAGCCATCCTCGCCTGCGTCCTCGACGACGGTGCGGTCGGCGAAATCCTGCGCCTTCAACCCGCGCCACGGTATGGATGCCTTATGTGCCTTCGCGCCCACCTCGCCGCCGCTGGAGGCATCGACGTCGAGGCAGCACAGGAACTCGACTACGGCACCGGCTCCGTCCATCGAGCCATGACAGCCGTAGGCCCCGACCTCCACTTCGTCGGACAACTGGCTGCTAAGGCCGCGATCTCCACACTTCTAGAAACGCACCTCGGTGACCACACCGCCCGGCTCTCCGGCGAACTGGCAACCATCGGCCTACGCCCCACCGCAGACCTCGCCGCACCGTTCGATCTCGCACGGACCATCGACGTTGCATGGCACGACATCCCGCGACCCCGACCCACCTGTCCGACATGCAATCCCGGCACATGAGGATCACCATGAAGCGTCGGGCATGGGAAGCGATCCGCAGCGAGGTAGCGGCAGCACCGGACGATCTCGAAACCGGCGGAATCCTCCTCGGAAAAGACACAAACGGCGGGGTGACAATCAGCGTCGCGGGCGACCCGGGCCCCAACGCCGTCCACGAACCCACCCGGTTCCTCCGCGACCTCAACCACGCCCAACGAGTCGCAGCCGCAGGCTGGGAACACGATCAGTCAGTGTGGGTAGGCGAATGGCACACCCACCCCAGATCCAACCCGGTTCCGAGCCCAATTGACATCGATTCCTACCTCCGCCACCTTGCCGACGACGAACTCGAATTCGACTGCTTCATCAGCATCATCGTCAGCCCCAGCTACGAGCCTGCCGTAGCCGCATGCTGGGTCGTCACCCGCGACGCCGCCACACTCACACCGCTCACCATCGAAAGCGACACCGCATGACCGGCACCTTCAACATCCGACAATCCCTTCTGGGTCACCAAGCGCGCATCCTCGGCAACCACGAGGCCATCCGCGCTATGACCAGTCACGGGACAACCGTCGGTGATCAGAGCGAGCAGGACTGGGTGGCAATCTTGCGCAACTTCCTGCCCGAGCGATACGAGGTTGGTCCGATCATCGCGGTGGACTCCAATGGTGCGCAGAGCGAACAGATCGACGTCGCGCTATTCGACCGTCAGTACTCACCTCTGTGGTTCGGGCAGCAGGCTGCGACGCGGTTTGTTCCTGTGGAGTCCGTGTACGGCGTCTTTGAGGTGAAGCCGCACATGGACAAGGAATACATCGAATACGCAGCCAAGAAGGTCGCCTCAGTGCGGGGCCTCTACCGCACCTCAGCGCCGATCATTCACGCGGGCGGCAAGTTCCGGGCACTTAACCCAGAAGACCGGCCGATCGTCGGCGGACTACTCGCGACCAGCACAGGCTGGTCTACGGTCGAAGGAGCAATCAAGGGCCTCGATGCCTACCTCCCCGCCTACGGCGACCTCGGTTTCCTCGATCTTGGGATCGCTTTGGACACGATCTCCTTCGACCACACACCTAACCCTGTCGAGGGCGAAGAAACGTCCACCGCCGATAACCCGCCTCGGGAGTACCGCCACGACGGCAACCAACTCATCCATTTCGCCGCACGACTCTTCCGCATGCTGCAGTTGACCGGCACCGTTCTTGCCGTCGACATGACCGCCTACGAACGGCACATCAGCCCGGAAGACTGATCACCCGAACAGTGGAGCCGGCCACCGCTGGATCAATCCGCCGCCAGTGCAGCGTCGGAGCCGCCCAACTCCTCAGTCGAAGATCGCGCGCGCTTCGAGGAATCCATCTGCGCCGACTGTGTTTGTCGCGACGTACACGACGCCCCCGCCGCACCGCCGCACTACCTGATCAAGATCGGGCTGTGCGGCGACCAGTTGCCCGTGGTCGGGGCCGTTGACAAGCCTGTAGGTGCTCATGGCCCAAGTCTCGCGGCGAGACGGCCTTAGCGTCGCGCCTACGACCCACTTTGCCGACGTTCGCAAGGACGATCGGGCAAGCGTCACTCCGCTGCCTGTTGCCGTCCGGGCTGAGAAGGGGACGCAGCTGTACGCGTCCGCCGAAGTCGGGTATTGCCCTAAGGTTGGTGACTCAACCGCACATCTTTCTTCGACCAGTCTGGTGGTGTGAGATGCCCATTGCTGAGCCGTCGGTTCAGGCACTCCAACTCCGCCTCGTCAGCCCTGGGGGGTCGACCCTTGGGCCAGCCACAGCCTTCTTGGCACGCAGGGGCAATGACTTTTGGCTGATCACGAACTGGCATGTGCTCAGCGGCCGGAACGCTGAGACTGCGGAAGTCATGTCGGCTACCGGCGCCACGCCGGTCAAAGTATCGGTCCGCTTCCATTCGCCTGCTGGCCTTGGGACCTTCGCTGAAGTAGAGATTCCGCTCGTCGACAAAGGCGAGCGGCCTCTTTGGCTGGAGCATCCGAAGTTTGGTCACCGAGTCGATGTCGCTGCCCTCAGAGTTCCGCAAGGAACGGACGGCATCAGCCAGATCACGACCATGGACGGGTTCACCACCACGATCCGTCCTCTGATCAGCTTCTATGCGGCGGACCTCGCGAGTCCCGACCCCGCAGGGATCTTCGTATCGATCGGCGAGAGGCTCAGCGTCGTCGGGTTTCCGATCGGCGAAGACGTGCAGGGTTTCCCTATCTGGACACAGGGCTTTGTCGCGAGCGAGCCGGACCTGCAGTTTCGCGATCTTCCTTGTTTTCTCATCGACAGCCGCACGCGTCAGGGTCAGAGCGGGTCACCGGTCTTCTTCTACTCGGCGTCGGGTCAATACCCTTCGGCCGTAGGCGTCACGACGCTGGGGCGCTCACAGATCAACTCCCGCTTGATGGGGGTGTACTCCGGGCGGATCCAATGCGGAGAGCGATATCGGTCGAGTTTGGACAACACAAGCTGTCATCGAGGTAGTCGATGGAATGACCCGTGCGACCAGCTACTAGGGCCGAACCGAGTTCATTCGATGCCGCGGCAGCTGAAGATTTGCGTCATTCCGCCGCGATACAGCCACGTCCCAACCAGCGCATGCTCCGAACCGGCACCTTGGCCTCGTGATTCAGTTGACGTTCGAGCCGATTTTGATCGGTGCGGGGGAGGTCGGTCAGATGCTCGATGCAAATCGATGACACCAACGGGGCGTCGTCCCGCAGGACGTTCCAGTAGGACCGACCAGAGCCTGCCTACGAGGCGTCGGGATTCG
>NZ_VDMP01000025.1:254254-261081 GCF_006335005.1 Nocardioides albidus | reverse complement strand
ACGGTGTCGCCGTCTGGGAAGGGTGCGTTGAGGTGCCACCGTCCGGCCTGATCCGGCTTGAGGCCCAGCTGGCCCACCATCGCGTCCCAGAGCGACGCCCCTTCTGCGAACGGTCCCTCGACCGCACGGAACTTGCTCGCGGGCAGCAGAGCTGCGATCTGCTCGCAGGTCACGCCCGCCTCGCGCACAGCCTCGACCATGCGCAGCATGGCGTGGCGTTTCGGGAGCGGCGCTGACTGCTCCGTTGGCGTTCTGATGACGAACTTCGTGAAGTCCTTCGCCGACTCGGCAGCCTTCTTCACCGCCGCCTCGCGCTTCTTGAGCTTGACGGTCAGCTCGGCCGCCTCCGGCAGAGGAATGACGTGCTGGACATCGAGGAGAAGCCGACCATCGAGGTTGTACGGCGAGAGGCGGACACAGCGGATGTCCATCCCGTAGAACTCGTTGAGCCACAGCACCGTCGTCGTGACTTCCTGGCTGAAGTCCGCCGACGCGAGCACGATCGCGACCTGTCGCGGCACGACAGGTTCTTCGTCCGCATCGTCGAGCCACTCGAGCAGGCGGGCACGCGCGTCGTCGGAATCGACGGGCGCGCCCTCGGCCTTCGTGAGGTGGGCGGCGAACGTCTTCACGACGTCGTCGAAGGTCATCACCGAGATCATCGCGGCGTACCGGAGCGCCTGGAGCTCCATGTGACCGCCGTCCTCGGTGCGCTTCAGCTCGACGACGACGAGGCGGGCTGACTTGTCGACGCAAAGGAGATCGATGCGCCGATGGGTCGCCTCGAAGTCTCCGAACTCCTCGGCGATCACCATCAGGTCGTCGCCGAGTACGCCGATCTGGTCGCGGATCGCGGCTTGAAGATGGGTGCGTTCGAGGACTTTCTCAGCCTGGAAGCTGGTCTTGGTCACGGCTGTCAATGAGCCAAGGGTCAAGTCATAGAGCATGGTGCCGAGCTCCCACCTGGACTCGCGTCCGGTCCAATCGGGATGACGAGCGCGCGGAACGAACCGGCCGCACTGCCATCGAGCTTGCTGTAATCGATCCACGTCAGCGTATGTGTGCCTCGGAGGACCAGCGGCGCTTCGCGGCCACGTGCAGTGCCGCCCGTGTTGGGGCCCCATCTCCGCTCGCCCGAGAGAATGGTTCCGTCGTAAAGCCGGAAGGCATCAGCGTTGGTCACCCGTCCATGTCCCGGCGATCGCCAATAGCCCGCTTCGTTCGTGAGGACGATGACGACGCCGCGCCAACCGGGACGCGCTGCGACAAAGCGCTCGACGCGAGCGACGTCCTTCACCACGTCGTAGCCTCGAAGGTCGGAGGCCCCATGGTTCTTGAGCGCGTAGGCCTCTCCGCGAACCGTTCCTGACCAGCGCCGGGTCATGTACTTCAACTCGATTGCGATGCCCTGGCCCGAGGGTTCCACCAGCTCAAGGTCGAGGCGAACTTGTGGCTCGGGATGAGTCTCGAGCCGGACCGCAAGGTCCGGGTTCGCCGACTTCGCCTGCCAAGCGAACGCAAACTGGAAATCGGCCTCAGAGTGGAAGATCGGCCGGCTCTCGGCCAGAGCCTCGAGGATGCGAGCCGAGTCGAACTGCCCTGTCATGCGGCTACCATCCACCCATCGGCCGACACATCCACCGCTGTTGCTGACAGACGGCCTGAGAATGCCGGCGCGAAGAGACCGGCGCAGCCCATCACCGTGCGCCTGTGCCACAGCCTGAACCGAGCGCAGGCCCGCGGCTTTCTGGTGGAGCCTAGGGGACTCGAACCCCTAACCCCCTGCTTGCAAAGCAGGTGCGCTACCAATTGCGCCAAGGCCCCGTGTTCCGGGCGTCTCGAGACGGTCGCTGCGCGACCTCCTCGACGTCCGGGGGTGATTCAGTTCTTGGGGAGGGTGTCGGTGGCGTCGGCCCACAGGGCCTGCTCGGCCTTGCTCTCCTGGAGCTTCTTGCCGGCGAGGACGACGCCGACCAACCCGAGGATCGCGAGAACAGCCTTCTTCATGAACCGCTCCTTCTTCGAAGAAGCCCCGGTCCGCGACTGGCGCGGCCGGGGCTTTCCGTGGGCCTAAGAGGACTTGAACCTCTGACCCCCACATTATCAGTGTGGTGCTCTAACCGTCTGAGCTATAGGCCCGGGTGACTCGCTGCTCTGGGTGGAAGCCCCTCGGCAGCAAGCCGAGGACAGACCTTACCGGAGCGGGTGAGCGGGGGACAAAACGGGGCGTCTTCGCCTCCCACCTCAACCACCGGGGTGGGTCAGTTGTCCTCGGCGAGGGTGATCTCGACGCCGCCGAGGAGGGCCGCCGACATGTTGTAGAGGAAGGCGACCAGGGTGGCCGCGGCCGTGATCAGGACGACGTCGATGGCGGCCACGAGCATGGTGAAGCCGAGGACGCGACTGGTGCCGACGTAGTCCTCGATCCGGAAGGAGGCGACGTCCTCGCCGCCGATGCCCTCCTGGATCGTGGAGTTGATCGAGTCCCACACGCCGGCGGCGCCGAGGACCTGCCAGACCATCGCGACCGAGACGACGGTGACGACCGCGAAGGCGATGGAGAGCAGGAAGGACGTCTTCATGACCGACCAGGGGTCGATCCGGGTCAGGCGCAGGCGGGCGCGCCGGGGAGCGCGGCCGCGGGCGGGCGCTCCTCCGGCGGCAGCGCCGGGGGCCGGCGGGACGGGGCCGGACGCCGAGGGCGCGCCGGCGGGACGGCCGGCAGCCGGCCGCACCACGGTGTCCTCGACGCGATCGGTCATCAGTCCTCACTCTCCCCATCGGCCTCGAAGGTGGCCTCGGATGCCTCGATTGTGGCATCCGGAGCCTGAACCGGCGATTCCGTCGAGCCCTCGCCCGCGCCCGCCGTACCCTCCACAGCACCTTCGGCAGAGCCCTCGACCGCGCCCTCGACCGGGGCCTCCTCGAGACCCTCGTCCTCGGCCTCCTTGGCCTCGACGGAGCGGGCCACGACGGCGACGGCGTCGCCCTTCTTGGGGCTGACGAACTTCACGCCCTGGGTGGAGCGGCCGGTGGGCCGGAAGTCGTCGTTGATGGGGCTGCGCACGACCTGGCCGGACTGGGTGATGGAGAGGACCTCGTCGCCGTCGACGACGATGAACGCTCCGACCAGGGAGCCGCGCTCCTCGTTCTCCAGCTTCATCGCCTTGACGCCGAGACCGCCGCGGCCCTGGATCTTGTACTCCGAGATCCGGCTGCGCTTGGCGTAGCCGCCGTCGGTGATGGTGAAGACGTACTGGACGTTCTCGTCGCTCTCCTCGAGCGCCGCGTCGGCGGCCCGGATGACGGTCATCGACAAGACGGCGTCGCCGTCGCGGAACTTCATGCCGGTGACGCCCGAGGTCGCCCGGCCCATCGGCCGCAGCTGCTCGTCGTCGGCGCCGAAGCGGATCGACTGGCCCTTGCGCGAGACCAGCAGGATCGAGTCGTCGCTGCTGACCAGCTCCGCGCCGATCAGCTCGTCGTCGTCGTCGCGGAAGTTGATCGCGATGACGCCGGCCTGACGCGGGCTGTTGTAGTCGCCGAGCCGGGTCTTCTTGACCAGGCCCTTCTTGGTGGCCAGGACGAGGTACGGCGCCTGCTCGTAGTCGCGGATCGCGAGCACCTGGGCGATCGACTCGTCGGGCTGGAACGACAGCAGCCCGGCGACGTGGCCGCCCTTGGCGTCGCGGGAGGCCTCGGGAAGGTTGTAGGCCTTGATCCGATAGACCCGCCCGGCCGTGGTGAAGAACAGCAGCCAGTGGTGGTTGGTGGTCGAGATGAAGTGCTCGACGACGTCGTCGCCGCGCAGCGACGCGCCGCGCACACCCTTCCCGCCCCGCTTCTGGGTGCGGTACTGGCTGGCCAGGGTCCGCTTGGCGTAGCCGCCGCGGGTGATCGAGACGACCAGCTCCTCGTCGGGGATCAGGTCCTCCATGGACAGGTCGCCGTCGGCCGCGATGATCTGGGTACGACGGTCGTTGCCGTACCTCTCGACGAGCTCGGTGAGCTCGTCGGCCACGATCTGCCGCTGCCGGGTGACGTTGGCGAGGATGTCCTTGTAGTCGGCGATCTCGAGCTCGATCTCGGCGAGCTCGTCGATGATCTTCTGGCGCTGCAGGGCGGCGAGCTGGCGCAGCTGCATGCCGAGGATCGCGGTCGCCTGGATCTCGTCGACGTCGAGGAGCTGCTGGAGGCCGATGTTGGCCTCGGCCACGTCGGGCGAGCGCCGGATGAGGGCGATCACCTCGTCGAGCATGTCGAGCGCCTTGACGAGTCCGCGCAGGATGTGGGCCCGCTTCTCGGCCTCGCGCAGGAGGTACTCGGTGCGGCGCCGGATGACCTCGACCTGGTGCTCGACCCAGTTGCTGATGAACTGGTCGATGCTCAGCGTGCGCGGGACGCCGTCGACGAGCGCCAGCATGTTGGCCGAGAAGTTCGTCTGCAGCTCGGTGTGCTTGAGCAGGTTGTTGAGGACGACGCGCGCCACGGCGTCGCGCTTGAGGACGACGACGAGGCGCTGGCCGGTGCGGTCGGAGGTGTCGTCGCGGACGTCGCTGATCCCCTGGACCTTGCCGGAGTCGGCGAGCTCGGCGATCTTCAGCGCCAGGTTGTCCGGGTTGACCATGTAGGGCAGCTCGGTGATGACCAGGCAGGTGCGCCCGCGGTTGTCCTCGTCGACCTCGATCACCGCGCGCTGGGTGATCGAGCCGCGGCCGGTGCGGTAGGCCTGCTCGATGCCCTGGTGGCCCACGATGAGCGCGCCGTTGGGGAAGTCGGGGCCCTTGATCCGCTCGATCAGCGCGTCCTGGAGCTCCTCGCGGGTGGCGTCGGGGTGCTCGAGGGCCCACTGGGCGCCGGCCGCGACCTCGCGCAGGTTGTGCGGCGGGATGTTGGTCGCCATGCCGACCGCGATGCCGGCCGAGCCGTTGACCAGGAGGTTGGGGAAGCGCGCCGGCAGGACGACCGGCTCCTCGGACCGACCGTCGTAGTTGGGCTGGAAGTCGACGGTCTCCTTCTCGATGTCGCGGACCATCTCCATGGCCAGCGGCGCCATCCGGCACTCGGTGTAACGCATGGCCGCGGCGGAGTCGTTGCCCGGCGAGCCGAAGTTGCCCTGGCCCTGGACCAGCGGCGCGCGCATCACCCACGGCTGGGCGAGGCGGACGAGGGTGTCGTAGATCGCGGTGTCGCCGTGGGGGTGGTACTGACCCATGACGTCGCCGACCACGCGCGAGCACTTGGAGAAGCCGCGGTCGGGGCGGTAGCCGCCGTCGTACATCGCGTAGAGGACGCGGCGGTGCACCGGCTTGAGGCCGTCGCGTACGTCGGGCAGGGCCCGGCCGACGATGACGGCCATGGCGTAGTCGATGTAGGCGCGCTGCATCGAGGTCTGCAGCTCGATGGGCTCGACCCGCCCGCCGCCCGTCCCGTCGCCGCCGAGGTTGCTCTGGGTCTCCGTCACGATTGCTCTTTCTGGCTCGATCTATCGATATCTAAGGAATACGCTAGAGACTCAGATATCGAGGAAGCGGACGTCCTTGGCGTTGCGCTGGATGAAGGAGCGGCGCTGCTCGACGTCCTCGCCCATGAGGATCGAGAAGATCTCGTCGGCCTGCGCGGCGTCGTCCAGGGTCACCTGCAGCATCAGCCGCTGGGTCGGGTCCATCGTGGTCTCCCACAGCTCCTTGGCGTTCATCTCGCCGAGACCCTTGTAGCGCTGGACCGGGTTCTCCTTCGGCAGCTTCTTGCCCTGCTCGAGGCCGTCGCGCATCAGCGCGTCGCGCTCGGCGTCGGAGTAGACGAACTCGTGCTCGTGCGGCTTGTTCCAGCGCAGGCGGTAGAGCGGCGGCTGGGCCATGTAGACGTAGCCGTGCTCGATCAGCGGCTTCATGAACCGGAACAGCAGCGTCAGCAGCAGGGTGTTGATGTGGTGGCCGTCGACGTCGGCGTCGGCCATCAGCACGACCTTGTGGTAGCGCAGCTTGGCCTCGTCGAACTCCTCGTGGATGCCCGTGCCGAGCGCGGAGATGATCGACTGCACCTCCTGGTTGCCCAGGACCTTGTCGATGCGCGCCTTCTCGACGTTGAGGATCTTGCCGCGGATCGGGAGGATCGCCTGGATCCGCGGGTCGCGGCCCTGGCGCGCCGAGCCACCCGCCGAGTCACCCTCGACGATGAAGACCTCGCACTCCTCGGGATTGGTCGACTGGCAGTCCGAGAGCTTGCCGGGAAGGCTGCCGCCGCCGAGCAGGCCCTTGCGGTTGCGGGCCAGGTCGCGGGCCTTGCGGGCCGCGATCCGCGCGGTCGCCGCGGCCTGCGCCTTGCGGATGATCTCCTTGCCCTCGCCCGGGTTCTGCTCCAGCCAGGCGCCGAGCTGGTCGTTGACCACCGACTGCACGAAGCCCTTCGCCTCGGTGTTGCCGAGCTTGGCCTTGGTCTGGCCCTCGAACTGCGGCTCGGAGATCTTGAGGCTGATGATCGCGGTCAGGCCCTCGCGGATGTCGTCTCCGGTGAGCCGGTCCTCCTTCTTCTTGATCAGGCCCCACTCCTCGCCCCAGCGGTTGATCAGCGAGGTGAGCGCCGCGCGGAAGCCCTCCTCGTGGGTGCCGCCCTCGGGCGTGTTGATCGTGTTGGCGAAGGTGTGGACCGACTCGTTGTAGGAGGTGACCTGCCACTGCATGGCCAGCTCGAGGCTCATCGGGTTGGGTACGGCGTCGCCGGTGTCGGCCTCGAAGTGGATGATCGGGCTGACCACCTGCTTGCGCCGGTTGAGGAAGTCGACGTAGTCGGCCAGGCCGCGCTCGTACTGGAAGACCTGCTCGAGC
>NZ_VDMP01000025.1:248352-254171 GCF_006335005.1 Nocardioides albidus | reverse complement strand
CCCTTGTTGAGGAACGCCATCTCGCGGAAGCGCGCGGAGATCGTCTCCAGGGTGTAGTCGGTGGTCTCGAAGATCTCCGGCGAGGCGAACCAGGTGACCGTGGTGCCGGTGCGCTCGCCGTCCTCCAGCGCGCGCACCTGGCGCAGCGGGTAGTCCGGGACGCCGAGGGAGAACTCCTGCTCCCACAGGTAGCCGCGGTTCTTGACCTGCAGGTGCAGGCGGGTCGACAGCGCGTTGACCACCGAGGAGCCGACGCCGTGCAGGCCGCCGGACACCTTGTAGCCGCCGCCGCCGAACTTGCCGCCGGCGTGCAGGACGGTCAGGGCGAGGGTCGCGGCCGGGAGGTCCTGGCCCGGCGCGGTGTCGGTGGGGATGCCGCGACCGTTGTCGGAGACGCTCACCGAGCCGTCGGCGTTGAGCGTGACCTTGATCGTGTCGCAGTGGCCGGCCAGCGCCTCGTCCACCGCGTTGTCGACGATCTCCCAGATGAGGTGGTGCAGTCCGCGCTCGCCCGTCGAGCCGATGTACATGCCCGGACGCTTGCGGACCGCCTCGAGCCCTTCGAGGACCTGGATCGCCGAGGCGTCGTACGCACCCGACGTCGCGGGGACCTGGGGCTCGACCTCGGGGGACTGGTCGTGTGTGGACACGCGGGACCTCATTCACTTGGTCGTTCGGGGCACGCTCGTGCCGACGATCTGTCGAAGGCATGGCGAAGGCCGAGTCAGGCGTCCCGAGACGCGTTCCCGGCCGATGGTCCATTCTAGCCGTCTGGAGCCCTCAGGACACGCACCGCTCCCCGGTCGGGGGACAACGGCGGGCGAAATGGGGCCGCAGACGGCCCAGAATCGCCGATCGGACGGCCGCGGAGGGGGGCGGCTTGGTCCCGGTACGCCGCCGGGGGCTCCGGTCAGCCGTAGGTGTCGCGCGGTCCGCGGCTTCCCGGTGCCTTGCGGCGGCCGTGCTTCCAGGTCGGCGCGTGCGGCCCGAGCACTTCGACGACCAGCACCGTCCCCGCACCCAGCTCCTCGTTGAGCCGGCGCACGACCGTGGTCGCGAGCAGCTTGAGCTGGGTCGCCCACGCGGTCGAGTCGGTGCGGACGACGAGCGTGCCGTCGACGAGCGTCTCGGGCGTCGTGTGGGCCCCGATCTCGGGGCCGACGATCTCGGCCCAGCGCGCGAAGACCCCGCGCACCTTGAGGTCGAGCGCCCAGCCGCGGTCATCGATGAGCCGGCCCAGCTCGGAGGTCAGGGCCTGGGGGTCGCGGCCGTCGGGGTAGGCGCCGCTGAGCTGCGGGTCGGTGCGGCTGCCGCGGCGGCGGAACGAGTAGCCGGTGCCGCCCTTCCCGCCCGCATCTGAGCCGCGCCGCGGGCGGCGAGCGGGCGTCGTACGAGACCCGGCGGTGCCGAGCATCTGGGCCCGCGCCAGGTCGAGGCCGTCGGGCCGGTGCTCCTCGGGCTCCTGGGTCTCCTCGGCAAGATCCGGGTCGGGCAGGTCGGGCTCGTCAGGCACGGGTCACCTCCCCCGCCGCGACGTGGAAGGTCACGCCCGCCAGCTCGGCCGGGACGTCGGCCGGGACCGCGGCGGTGACCAGCACCTGCTCGGCGCCGGCGACGAGCGCGGCCAGCTGTGAGCGGCGCTCGGTGTCGAGCTCGGCGAAGACGTCGTCGAGGATGAGGATCGGGTCGTCGCCGTCGGCGCGGAGCAGGTCGTAGGAGGCGAGCCGGAGCGCGAGCGCGAACGACCACGACTCGCCGTGGCTGGCGTAGCCCCGCACCGGGAGCCGCTGGTCGTCGCCGGGGCCGAGGGTGAGCAGCAGCTCGTCGCGGTGGGGACCCACCAGGGTGACCCCCCGCGCGATCTCGTCGGACTGACGGCGCTCGAGCTCGGCGCGGAACGCCTCGGGCGTCGCCTCGGGAACCGTCGGCTCGTAGCTGATCCGGGCGTCGTCGCGCGACGCGCCGCGGGCCACGGCCTCATAGGCCTTCCCGACGTACGGCGCGAGGTCGGCGCTCAGCGCGAGCCGGGCCGCGAGCAGCTCGGTGCCGGTGGCGACCAGGTGGTCGTCCCACACCGCGAGGGTCGCGAGCGCGCTCTCGCGACTGGACCCGCGGGCGGCGTACATGGACTTGAGGAGGGTGTTGCGCTGCCGCAACACGCGCTCGTGGTCGGCGATCAGGCCGGCGTGGCGCGGCGTGCGGAGCACGAGCAGGTCGTCGAGGAAGCGGCGTCGGCCGCCCGGATCGCCCTTGACGAGCGCGAGGTCCTCCGGGCTGAACACGACCGTGCGCACGATCCCGGCGAGCTCGCGCGCCCGCGGCAGCTGCGAGCGGTTGATCCGCGCCCGGTTGGCCCGGCCCGGGTTGAGCTCGACCTCGAGCACCGCGGTGCGGCCCTCGCGGACCACGGCGGCGCGGATGACCGCCTGCTCGGTGCCGGCGCGGATCAGCGGGGCGTCCGTCGCCACCCGGTGCGAGGAGAGGCGCGAGAGGTAGTCGACCGCCTCGACGAGGTTGGTCTTGCCCTGCCCGTTGCGTCCGACGAAGGCCGTGACGCCGGGCTCGAGCTCGACGTCCACGTCGGCGTAGGAGCGGAAGTCGTGCAGGCTCAGCCGTGCGACGTGCACGCCCTCACCTCCCTCGACCTGCCCACCTGACGATTCTCCACCCGCAGCCTGCGGTTCGAGGTTTCGACACCGCCCGAGAACCCTAGGCTCACCGGCAGGACGCAACCACCCAACCCTCCCTACGGGGAGCCGGAGCCCTATGGGACTCAGCCGGAACCGTATGTGCAGCCCTCCCATGCGGCTCCGGAGGCCTACGCCCCCGCAGGGGACAACGCCGTGCTCACCGCGATCGGCGACATCTCGGTCGGTGGATCGTGGGTGCAGATCCCGACCGGCCGGTTCCCGATCAAGGGCAGCGTCTGGACAGTGCAGGACTTCAGCCGGAACGAGGAGAAGATCTCGACGGTCGGCATCGTCCTCGCAGTGCTCTTCATCTGGCTGTGCTTCCTGAGCCTGCTGTTCCTCCTCATGAAGGAGCGGCGTGTGACGGGGCACGTGCAGGTCACGGTCCAGGGTCAGGGATTCCACCACTCGACCATGATTCCGGCTGTCTCAGCACAGACCTTCTTCCAGGTTTCTCAGCAGGTCAACTACGTGCGCGGCCTCGCAGCGTAGGTCAGCGATGTCCACCACCCACGCGCCGGCGACCCGGCGGCCCGCCACCTCCGAGGTGGTCGCGGCCGCCGGCGTCGCCGGGCTGGGCGTGGCGTGCCTGCTCTCCCCCGAGCACATCGAGGACGGGCCGGTCGTCTGCCCGTTCCGCCGGCTGACCGGGCTGCCGTGCCCCGGCTGCGGGCTGACCCGGTCCTGGGTCTACGCGGCGCACGGCTGGTGGCGCGAGGCGTTCACCGCCCACCTCTTCGGGCCGCTGCTCGCGGCCGTCGTCCTGGTCCTGGCGGTCGCGGTGGTCCGGGCGCGGGTACGACGCACCGCGGCGCCCTCGCTCGACCGGGTCGTGCGCCACCCGGTCACCATCGCGGTGATCACGGCCTGGCTGGCCTTCGCGATCGTCCGGATCGCCGCCGCGGCCTGAGCCTCAAGCGTCGGGGTTCGCCTCGCCACCCGGGGGCGGCTCGGTGTGGACGGCGTGCCCGCCGAACTGGTTGCGCATCGCGGCGATCGCCTTCATGGCCGGGCTGTCGTCCTGGCGCGAGGTGACCCGCGCGAACAGCGACGAAGCGATGACGTGCATGGGCACGGCGTTCTCGATCGCGGCCTCGACGGTCCAGCGGCCCTCGCCCGAGTCGTCGGCGTACCCGCGCAGCTGGGCGAGGTGCTCGTCGTCCTCGAGCGCCTCGGTGAGCAGGTCGAGCAGCCAGGAGCGGATGACGGTGCCGTGGCGCCAGGACTCGAAGATCGCGGGGACGTTCTCGACGATGTCGACCTTCTCGAGCAGCTCCCAGCCCTCGGCGTAGGCCTGCATCATGGCGTACTCGATGCCGTTGTGGACCATCTTGGCGAAGTGGCCGGCGCCGGGCGTCGGACCGGCGTGGACCGCCCCGCCCTCCTCGGGCTTGAGCGCGTCGAAGGCGGGCTGGACCTTGGCGATGTCCTCGGGCGCGCCGCCGTACATCAGCGCGTAGCCGTTCTCCAGACCCCAGACGCCGCCGGAGACGCCGCAGTCGACGAAGCCGATCCCCTTCTCGGCCAGGGAGGCGGCGTTGATCGCGTCGTCGGTGTACTTGGAGTTGCCGCCGTCGACGACCAGGTCGCCCTCGCCGAGGAGCTCCTTGAGCTCGGCGACCGTCGACCGGGTCGGCTCGCCGGCCGGGACCATCACCCACACGACCTTCGCCGACCCGTCGGTGCCGAGCTCGGCGACCATCGCGGCGAGGCTGGGTACGTCGGTCAGGTCGGGGTTGAAGTCGTAGCCGACGACGGTGTGGCCGGCCTTGCGCAGCCGCGTGCGCATGTTGCCGCCCATCTTTCCGAGTCCGACGAGTCCGATCTGCACGGCGGTGCTCCCTTCGGCTGGCGCTGCTGGAGTGCGGGGCTGGGGCTGCGGGGTCGTCAGCTGAGGAGGCGGCGCGGCATCAGCAGGTAGCGGAACGAGCCGCCGTCGTCGGCGTCGCTCTGGTCGCCGGTGCCGCTGATGACCACCGGCTTCGAGGCCTGGGTGAAGGCCAGCTCGACGACCGGCTGGTCGATCGCGGTGAGGCCGTCGAGCAGGAAGCTCGGGTTGAAGCCGGTGACCAGGTCCTCGCCCTCGATCTGCGCGGCGACCGACTCGGACGCCTGGGCGTCGTCACCCGATCCGGCGTCGAGGACGAGCGCACCGTCGCGGAAGCTGAGCTGGACCGCGGTGTTGCGGTCGGCGACGAGCGAGACCCGCTTGACCGACTCGATCAGCTCCTGCCGGTCGATCTTCGCGGTGGTCAGCTTCTCGCTCGGGAACAGGCTGCGGACCTTCGGGAACTCGCCGTCGAGGAGACGCGTGGTCGTACGACGCACGCCGCCGGGGCCGGTGCCCTCGAAGCCGATGATCCCGTCGCCGGCGCCGGAGGCGGACAGCGCGATGGTGACCTCGGGCCCGGCGGTCAGGGACTTGGCCGTGTCGCCCAGGACCTTGGCCGGCACGAGGGCGGCGACCGTGGCGTCGGGGGTGCCGGGGTTCCAGGAGAGCTCACGCTGGGAGAGGCGGAACCGGTCGGTGGCCAGGAGCGCGATCGTGTCGCCCTCGATCTCGAGGCGGACGCCGGTGAGGACCGGGAGCATGTCGTCGCGGCCGGCGGCGGTGACCGCCTGGGCGACGGCGTGGGCGAAGGCCTCGCTCGACACGGTGCCGGTCGCGGCCGGCATCTCGGGGATCGTCGGGTAGTCCTCGACCGGCAGCGTCTGCAGCGAGAACCGCGACGAGCCGCAGGTGAGCGAGACCCGGGCCCCGTCGAGCGTCAGGTCGACCGGCTTGTTGGGCAGGCTGCGGCAGATGTCGGCGAGCAGGCGGCCGCTGACCAGCGCCCGGCCCTCGTCACTGACCTCGGCGGCGAGGGTGGCACGGGCGGAGGTCTCGTAGTCGAACGTCGACAGCACCAGGCCGTCGTCGCCTGCCTCGATGAGGAGTCCGGCGAGCACGGGCGCGCTGGGCCGGACGGGCAGGCTGCGCGCAGCCCAGGCGACGGCGTCGGCGAGGACGTCGCGGTCGACACGGAACTTCACGTCGTCGTACCTCTCACGTGGTGGGTGGGAGTTGCATCCTGCCACGTCACGCCTGACGGCGGCACGGGGGCGGCGGAGCGAGCCGGTCATCCACAG
>NZ_VDMP01000025.1:247288-248229 GCF_006335005.1 Nocardioides albidus | reverse complement strand
GGGCCGCATCGGCGCCTCCACGGAATCCTCCCCGTGTAGTTCCCACAATTCCGGGTGAGTTCTCCACAGGTCGTGCCAGGCGCGGCTCGCGCCCATCAACTCTGGCGGGCCTGCATCTTGACCCGGTTGGTGAGCTCGCTGACCTGGTTGAACACGGCGCGGCGCTCGCCGAGGAGCTGGTTGATCTTCCGCTCGGCGTACATCACGGTCGTGTGGTCGCGGTTGCCGAACTGCGCGCCGATCTTCGGCAGGGACAGCCCGGTGAGCTCGCGGCACAGGTACATCGCGATCTGCCGGGCCATCACGAGGTGGCGCCCGCGGCTGGGGCCGGTGAGCTCGTCGATGGAGAGCCCGAAGTACGCCGCGGTCTGGGCGATGATGAGCGAGGCGGTGATCTCCGGCTCACCGCCCTCGGGGATGAGGTCCTTGAGCACGATCTCGGCCAGCGTCATGTCGACGTCCTGGCGGTTGAGGTTGGCGAAGGCCGTCACCCGGATGAGGGCGCCCTCGAGCTCGCGGATGTTGGTCTGGATCTTGCTCGCGATGAACTCGAGCACGTCGGAGGGCGCGGTGAGCCGGTCCATCGCGGCCTTCTTGCGCAGGATCGCGATCCGGGTCTCGAGGTCGGGCGGCTGGACGTCGGTGATCAGGCCCCACTCGAACCGGTTGCGCAGCCGGTCCTCGAGCGCCTCGAGCCGCTTGGGCGGGCGGTCGGAGGTCAGCACGATCTGCTTGTTGGCGTTGTGGAGGGTGTTGAACGTGTGGAAGAACTCCTCCTGGGTCTGGGTCTTGCCCTCCAGGAACTGGATGTCGTCGATGAGGAGGACGTCCACGTCGCGGTACTTCCGCTTGAACCGGTCCTGCCGGTCGTCGCGGATCGCGTTGATGAACTCGTTGGTGAACTCCTCGCTGGAGACGTAGCGCACCTTGGAGCCGGCGTA
>NZ_VDMP01000025.1:239083-247217 GCF_006335005.1 Nocardioides albidus | reverse complement strand
GCCGATGACGAAGGTCTCGAAGGTGTACTTCGGGTTGAGTCGCGACTCGCCGCTCGGTGTCGCGGCGGGGCCGGCCGCGGAGGGTCCCATGTCGGGCGAGGTCGTCGACAGGTCGACAGGGGGATTTGTCGACATGGCGACTTGTCGATCCGTCGCCTCGTCG
Source organism: Nocardioides albidus (assembly GCF_006335005.1). GTDB lineage: Bacteria > Actinomycetota > Actinomycetes > Propionibacteriales > Nocardioidaceae > Nocardioides > Nocardioides albidus. Next base: position 247,054 of record NZ_VDMP01000025.1, on the reverse strand, counting down.
GGTGCGGGCTCCTCGCGCGGGCGGTCGAAGACCGGCGGTACGTCGAAGGTGCCGTAGGACGGGGGCGTCTCGTAGGTCGTGCCGTAGTCCGGGCCGGCGTCGTACGACGACGGGGTCGCCTCGTGCCCGAGGTCGTGGCGCAGGGAGCTGTCGACCGTGACCGCGAGCTGGACGTCGTGGCCGAAGCGCTCGCTCAGGGCGTCCTCGAGCTCGCCGCGCAGACGGCCCTCGAGGCGCTTGCGGGTGAAGTCGTCGGGGACGGCGACGATCGCGGTGGTGCCGTGCAGGGTGACCGGGCGGCTGGCCTGGAGCCAGGCGCGCTGGTGGGTCTGGAGCTCGCCGACGACGGTGGTCCACTCCTGGACCAGCCGGGCGGTGGCGGGATCGACGGGCGGGGTGTCCGGGGCCCCCGGGCCGGGGTCGCTCGCGCTGGTCTCGTCCTGGGGCTGATCCGGGTTGCCGGTCACGCCTCTCCCTCTCGCTCGTGCGTCTCCCCGCGGGCCGGACCGCGCCGCTCCCGACACTGGCTCCACAGGTTTGTCCACAGGTTGTGAACTCTTGCATCATCGGGTCGACAATGCCGAACCGAGACCCGTGTCGCACCCCTGCATGTCGACCGTTTCCGCAGGTCAGGAGCCCTTTCCCGGAGAGGAGAGGGACCGTGCTGCGGCGGTGGTCGACCGCGAGGGCCGGCACGGGTGGGGGAATCCCGGATCCGTCGAACCTAACCGCCCGGATGCCGGTGATCAACCCGCTATCCACAGGTTGTGACCGGGTCCTGTGTGATTGCCCGGGGAGCGCGCGTCGTACGGCGTCGCAGCGCTCGTCGGTTTGACCCCTGATCGAGCGTCCGCGTACCGTTGATTGGTCAACCGGTGTCGACCGGTGCCGCATGTCCACGACGCCCCGGTCATCTCCGGACCTCGTGGCTGCGCGGTGCTGGCCGACGTGCTGTGCGGCTCCCGATCGGAGCGCGCTCCCGGCTGCCGGAGGACCCTTCCCGACATCTGCATCATCCTGAGAGGCCGATCGTGAGCAAGCGGACGTACCAGCCCAACAACCGTCGTCGCCACAAGGTGCACGGTTTCCGACTGCGCATGCGCACCCGCGCCGGTCGCGCCATTCTGGCGAACCGTCGCCGAAAGGGCCGCTCGAGCCTGTCCGTCTGAGGACGGACCAGCGTGTCCGCCCAGCGGTTCCCGTGGGGCTGACGTGCTCGCTCCCGACCACCGGCTGCGCGAACCGGACCTGTTCCGGGCCGCCAGCCGTCATGGTCGCCGTGCCGGCTCGCGCACCCTCGTCGTCCACCTGCTGCTCCCTGAGGAGCGGCAGGCTGTCGGCGTGTCCGCGCTCCCGCCCGCACGGGTGGGCTTCGTGGTCAGTAAGGCCGTCGGCAACGCGGTCGTCCGCAACCGCGTGAAGCGGCGCCTGCGTCACGCCGTCCGCCCCACGCTCGAGGGGCTCCCCCCGGGTGCGGTGCTGGTGGTGCGGGCACAGGCAGCGGCCGCGACCGCGTCGTACCCGGAACTGGTGGGCGAGCTGGCGCGTTGTCTGGACCGGGTGGTGGGCCCGAAGCCCGCGCACCTGCAGGAGGCGCGATGAAGTGGCTGCTCGTCGGCCTGGTGCGCGCCTACCAGCTGGTCCTCAGCCCTCTGCTGGGCCCGACCTGCCGCTACTACCCGTCGTGTTCGGCGTACGCCGTCGAGGCGCTGCAGACGCACGGCGCGGTCAAGGGCACCTGGCTGGCTGCGCGCCGCCTGCTGCGCTGCCACCCGTGGTCCCCCGGCGGCGTCGACCACGTCCCGCCGCGACGCGGCCACACGCGCGACGAGCACTCCCCTTCGCGCCCTGAGCGCGACCCCGACCACCTGCCGGCGTCCGTCGGCGGTCCCGACTCCCAGCAAGGAGCCTGATCCGTGGGTTTCATCGGCGACATCGGCCACTTCATCATGGTGCCGCTGTACTACATCATCTCGGCGGTGCTCATCGGCTGGCACGAGCTGTTCAGCCTGTTCCTCGACGCCGACGGCGGTCTGTCCTGGGCGCTGTCGATCATCGGCCTGACCCTGGTCATCCGGGCGGCGCTGATCCCGCTCTTCGTCAAGCAGATCAAGTCCAGCCGCAACATGCAGCTGCTGCAGCCCAAGGTGAAGGAGCTGCAGAAGAAGTACGGCCACGATCGGCAGAAGCTGGCCGAGGAGACGATGAAGCTCTACAAGGACGCGGGCACCAACCCGTTCGCGTCCTGCCTGCCGATCCTGCTGCAGATGCCCATCTTCTTCGCGCTGTTCCGCCTGCTCGACCAGGCCGCGAAGACGGGCAAGCCGCACGGCTTCCTCGACGCCGAGCGCGCCCAGCAGTTCGGCCAGGCCGACATCTTCGGCAAGATCCCGATCGCCGACTCCTTCTGGGGCGCGCGCACGTGGGGCGAGGACCCCAACGGCCTGGTCATGGGCGTGGCCCTCTTCCTCGTCCTGGCGATGACCGCCACCACCTTCTTCACCCAGCGCCAGCTGATGGCCAAGAACATGCCGGCCGAGGCGATGAGCGGCCCGTACGCACAGCAGCAGAAGATGCTGCTCTACATCCTCCCGGTGGCCTTCGGCCTCGGCGGTGTCGCGTTCCCGATCGGCGTCCTCCTCTACTGGACGACCTCGAACCTGTGGACGATGGGCCAGCAGTTCTACGTCATCCGCAACAACCCCGCGCCCGGCACGCCCGCGTTCACCGCCAAGCAGGAGCGCGACAAGGCGAAGGCGAAGCGGCACGGGCACACCGTGACCGACACCGTCGCGACCGAGACCGCCCCTGCGCCCGCGCCCGAGAAGCGGCCCAGCACGCGCCAGCAGCCCAAGCGGCAGACCCGCTCGCAGCGCAAGAGCACGCCGAAGGCGGGCGGCGCGAGCGCCACCGCCGGCGACGGCACCACGAACCGATCGGCCGAATGGGACAAGTACGACCCCGAGGCCGGAACCGAGACGAACGAGGGAGACACCAAGTGAGCGCCGAGACCGAGACCGAGTTCCCCGCCGACGCGGAGGAGGCGGTGAGCGCCACCGACGACGTCGACACCGACGGCGACATCGAGGACATCGACGACACCGAGAACACCGAGGACGAGGCCCCCGCGGGCGGCACCGACCGCGTCTCGCGCCTCGAGCGTGAGGGCGACATCGCGGCCGACTACCTCGAGGAGCTCCTCGACATCGCCGACCTGGACGGCGACCTCGACATCGACGTGGAGGCCGACCGGGCCGCCGTGTCGATCGTCGGCGCCGACCTGAGCCAGCTCGTCGGCCGGGACGGGAAGGTCCTCGAGGCGCTGCAGGAGCTCACCCGGCTGGCGGTCTACCGGGAGACCGGTGAGCGCTCGCGGCTGATGCTCGACATCTCGGGCTACCGCGCCGACAAGCGCACCCGGCTGACCCAGCTGGGCGCCGAGACCGCGGCCGAGGTGGCGAAGTCCGGCGAGCCCGTCTCGCTGGAGCCGATGTCCCCGTTCGAGCGCAAGATCGTGCACGACGCGGTCGCCGCCGCCGGCCTCCGGTCCGAGTCCGCCGGTGTCGAGCCGCGGCGCTACGTCGTCGTCCTGCCGGCCTGATCGAACCGCTGACGGCGGCCGAGCGCACCGACGCCGAGCCGCCGAGCACCGCATCGCTCGGCCCGTCCGGGCCGATGTTTCACGTGAAACGGGGAGAGGGGGAATCATGAGCGACGGACTTCCCCCTCCCCCGGCGGTCCTGGCGGAGGTCTTCCCCGCCGCGCGCACCGATCTCGTGCTGGCGTACGCCGAGCTGCTGGCGACCGACGGTGTCGTCCGTGGCCTCATCGGCCCCCGCGAGACGCCCCGCCTCTGGGAGCGCCACCTGATCAACTGCGGCCTGATGGCCGCCGCCCTGCCCGCCGACGCCACCCTTGCTGACGTCGGGTCCGGAGCGGGTCTGCCCGGCCTGGTTCTCGCGATCGCCCGCCCTGATGTGCAGGTGACGCTGATCGAGCCCCTGCTGCGCCGGACCACCTTCCTCGAGGAGGCCGTCGAGCGACTCGGCCTCGACAATGTCGTCGTCACCCGCGGACGCGCCGAGGCCGTCCACGGCGTCGCGACCTTCGACGTGGTGACCGCGCGCGCGGTCGCCGCCCTCGACAAGCTCGCCGCCTGGTGCATGCCGCTGGTGGCTCCGCACGGCGCGCTCCTGGCCATGAAGGGCAGCAGCGCGGCCGACGAGGTCGCCGCGGCCGAGGACCAGTGCCGGCGACTCGGCTGTGCGCCGGCCGTCATCGAGGAGCTGGGCGCGGACCTCGCCACCCGGGGCGAGATCGAGCCGATCCGCGTCGTCCGTCTGACGTGGGCCGATCCGGCCCCCGTATCGTTGCCGCTTCGTGGCCAGCGCGATCCTCGGGATCGCCGCACGGCCCCGTCGCGAAGGAAGAGGAGGAAGTCGTGAGCGACTCGTTGGGTCCTGGTTCCGGGTTTTCCACCGGTCCGGAGGCCGCCGCTGAGCGTGAGTCTCCACAGATCGCCCCTAGTTATCCACAGGCGGGGCCGGGTGACGGCGCACGAGCCGAGCCCTCGGTTTCACGTGAAACAGAGTTGGCGACGGCGCCGGTTTCACGTGAAACACCGTCTGGAGCATCGGCTCCTCTGACCGCGGCGCAGCTCGCCGAGCGGGCCGCCGGCTTCGAGGACGACCTGACCCCGCTCGCCCGCGCCGCCCAGGCGACCGTGATGGTGCGCGCCGGCATCCCCCAGGAGCAGCTCAGCCGTCCGTCCGAGACCAGGGTGTTCGTGGTCGCCAACCAGAAGGGCGGGGTCGGCAAGACCACGTCGACGGTGAACCTCGCCGCCGCGCTGACCCAGCTGGGCCAGCGGGTCCTCGTCATCGACCTGGACCCGCAGGGCAACGCGTCGACGGCACTCAACATCGAGCACCGGCAGGGCACCCCGTCGTCGTACGAGCTCCTCGTCGACGGCGTCGCGATCGCCGAGATCTCCCAGCCCTGCCCCGACGCCGCCGGCCTGTGGGTGGTCCCGGCCACCATCGACCTCGCCGGCGCCGAGATCGAGCTGGTCAGCGTCGTGGCCCGCGAGCAGCGGCTGAAGAAGGCGCTCGACGCCCACCCGCGCATCGGCACCGCCGAGGCCGTGGGCGAGGAGCGCTTCGACTACGTCTTCATCGACTGCCCGCCCTCGCTCGGCCTGCTCACCCTCAACGCCCTCGTCGCGGGGGCGGAGATGCTCATCCCGATCCAGGCCGAGTACTACGCGCTCGAGGGTCTCGGCCAGCTCCTCGCCACCGTGGACATGGTGCGGGCCCACCTCAACCCGGAGCTGGCGGTGTCGACGATCGTGCTGACGATGTACGACGCCCGCACCCGCCTCGCGGCCGGAGTGGCGTCCGAGGTGCGCGAGCACTTCGGCGACCAGGTGCTCAAGACGGCCATCCCCCGCTCGGTGCGGGTGTCCGAGGCGCCGTCGTACGCCCAGACCGTGATGACCTACGATCCGGGCTCGCCCGGCGCGCTGAGCTACCTCGAGGCAGCGCGCGAGATCGTCGCCCGAGGGAGCCTCTCGTGACCGCCAACCCACCCCGCCGGGGCCTCGGCCGCGGCCTCGGCTCGCTGATCCCGACCGCTCCCCCGCCGCCGGCGGACGCCGGTCGTCCGGACCCGGTGAACGGCGGAGTTGTCAACCACGGCGTCCAGAATCCAGACTTTGGCGCTGGAGACAATTCCAGCGCATCGGCGGACCCCAGGTCCACCGACCCCGCGAACGGCGCTCAGAGCGCCGATTCGGCTCTGCGGCCCGTCGACGGGGCCTACTTCGCCGAACTGCCGGTCGAGCAGATCGCGCCCAACGCGGTCAACCCGCGGACCGTCTTCGACGAGGAGGCGATGGCCGAGCTGGTCCACTCCATCAAGGAGATCGGCCTCCTGCAGCCCGTCGTCGTCCGCCGGACCGGCCCTGAGGCCTACGAGCTGGTCATGGGCGAGCGCCGGTGGCGTGCGACGCAGCAGGCGGGGCTCGCCACCATCCCGGCGATCGTCCGCGAGACCGACGACACCGACATGCTGCGCGACGCGCTGCTGGAGAACCTGCACCGCAGCAACCTCAACCCGCTCGAGGAGGCGGCCGCCTACCAGCAGCTGCTCGAGGACTTCTCCTGCACGCACGACGAGCTGGCCCAGCGGATCGGCCGGTCGCGTCCGCAGATCAGCAACACCCTGCGCCTTCTCCGGCTCTCCCCCGCGGTGCAGCGGCGGGTCGCGGCGGGCGTGCTGTCCGCCGGACACGCCCGGGCCCTGCTCGGGGTCGGCGACGCGGATCAGCAGGACCGGTTGGCCCAGCGGGTCGTCGCCGAGGGGATCTCGGTGCGGGGCCTGGAGGAGATCGTCGCGGTCGGCGACGGCACCGGGGCTGCGCCGGCCCGGCCGCGGCGCGCGAAGCCGCAGGCGCCCGGTCTGGGCGAGCTGTCCGAGCGGCTGGGCGACCGGCTCGAGACGCGGGTGAAGATCGACCTCGGCAAGGCCAAGGGGAAGATCAGCATCGAGTTCGCCAACACCGGTGACCTGCAGCGCATCGTGGACCTGATCGACCCGCGCAACCGCGACGACCGCCCGATCTGAGCGCCCAGTGGCATGGCTCCGCTGAGCGTCGCGGGCCGGGTCGGGTCTCTATGTCGACAAAGCGACTTGTCGAGAAGGCGACATATCGCTAGGTCGATCTGAGGGTCGCCCTATGCGGCAGGACGGAAGAAGCTCACGCCGGGCAGAGCGGCGTCGGCGCCGACACCGATGTCGTCTTGAACCGTGACGACCGTGTCCCCCACGACGCGGATCAGCGAGGACACCTCATAGCCGTCCGGCAAGGCCCAGGTGTGCAGCACCTCGCCCGTGTCGGGATCGAGGCGCACGAGCGTCGAGGCGTCGGCGGTGGCGGCCGACGCGGCGTACAGCAAGCCGTCCTCGCCGAGGGTGAGGTCCTGCACGGTGTAGACGTCGATGTTCGAGCCGTCGTCGGGAGGAGCGGGGGCGACGGTGCGCCAGATCAGGTCCCCGGTGGTGAGGTCGTAGGCCTCGATCGCGCGGAAGCCGTACCGGCGCCGGGCGCTGTCGGCGCTCACGTAGAGCACCCCGTCGCCGACCAGGAACTCCGGGCGAGGCAGCACGGGCGACGTGGCCGACACCTTCCGTCCGGCCGGGATGACCGCCGGATGGGGCACGGCGCCGGAGTCGTCCGGAACGCCGAGCCCGGTGGCACCGCCCTTGAGGTCGATCAGGCGTAGCCCTCCGGGATGCAGACCCCGCAGCTCGTTGTGTCCGGGCAGCTTGGCATGGGCGGCCCCCAACGGGGTGCTGTCGTTCTTCTTGACCTGCCACGCCTGGGTCAGGGTCGGTCCGTCCGCCGCGATGTCGTACCCCACCACCTCATCGTTCGCCTCGTCGCGCCGCGCGAACGCGACGATCAGCTGATCGCCACCGGGGGTGGAGGTGATCGCGCTGACGCGGTCGAGGCTGTGCGCGTCCTCGGCGAAACCGAGCGCCTCCTCGTCGAGCACGACGACCGGTGCGCCGTCGGCCGAGATGTAGCCGATCGTGCTGAAGCCCGCGAACCACAGCCGCTCCCCCACGCGGGTGGTGCCGACGACGTGGTCCGCGTGGTCGATCATCTCGGTGAACTCGCCGTCGAAGACCGACTCGTCGCTGAGGAGCTCGCCCGTTGCGGCGTCGTAGGCGACGACCTCACCGCAGGACTGCGACAGGAACAGCACGACGACGTCGTCGGGGGTGATGGCCGGCGGGTAGCAGGCACTGATGCCGTAGTCGTCCCGGCGCAGGGTGACCGACCATGCCTCCCCGAGGTCGGTACGACGATGGCCGCGCAGCACGTGGTCGCCGGCGAGGGTCACCAGGTGGTCGTCGGTCCACACGAGCCCGGGGTGAACCTCGTGCCCGATGTCGTCCTCGCCGTCC
>NZ_VDMP01000025.1:223738-239029 GCF_006335005.1 Nocardioides albidus | reverse complement strand
TCGGCGGGCGCTGTTCCGGGTCCGAGGAACAGCCGGTCACCAGGGCGACGGGCAGCAGGACGGACAACAGCGCAGGGGCGACCCGGCGCGCGGCACTCCCGAGAGACATGGCCGCACACTAGATCATGGCTGCGCCCCGGGAGGTTTCACATGAAACATCCGCCACTCACGACTCGGCGAAGGCGGGGATCAGGCCCGCTTCTTCTCCGCGGCCTTGGCGGCCCGCTTGGCGGCCCGGGCCCGCAGCTCGGCCTTGTCGAGGGCGTCGGCCTCGTCGGGTGTCGGTGCCGAGCCACCGAAGCGGGCGGGGATCCACCAGCTGCCCGGCCTCTTCTCGGCCTCGGGATAGTCCGCGATCACCTCGTCGAGCATCCGCTGCATCGCGGCGCGCAGCTCGGCGGTCTCGGCGTCGACGTCCTCGCCGGTGGGGTACATCGGCTCGCCGACCTTGACGACGATGGTCTTCGGTGAGCGGGAGAAGTCCTTCGGGTGGTCCTTGGTCATCAGCCGGTGGGCCCCCCACACGATCACGGGGATGAGCGGGACGCCCGCGTCGGCCGCGATGCGCGCCGCGCCGGACTTGAGCTCCTTGATCTCGAAGGAGCGCGAGATGGTCGCCTCCGGGTAGATCCCGACCACCTCACCCGCCTTGAGATAGGACAGGGCGTCCTTCATGGCCTGCACGCCCGAGGAGCGGTCGACGCGGATGTGGTGGAACGAGCGGAGCAGGTGGCCCACCCCCGGCGCGTCCATCATCTCCTTCTTGATCATGAACCGGACCAGCCGCTTCTGCGGCTCGGCGCCGGCGCCGGCGTAGACGAAGTCGATGTAGCCGGTGTGGTTGATCGCCATCAGGGCGCCGCCGTCACGGGGGACGTTCTCGGAGCCGGAGACCACGACCTTCTGCCGCATCAGCTTGAAGAGCACCTTGGCGGTGACGATGACGGGCGGGTAGGTGATGTCGCGCACCGGTGAAGTCTGACAGGCACGTGCGGCGTATGCGACTGTCAGCGACGGGTGGCGAGGAAGTCGGCGATCCTGCCGATGGCCTCCTCGAGCACCTCCACGTCGGGCAGGGTGACCAGGCGGAAGTGGTCGGGCTCGAACCAGTTGAACCCGGTGCCGTGGGTGACCAGGATCTTCTTGGCGCGCAGCAGCTCGATGACGAAGCCCTCGTCGTCGTCGATGGGGTACATCTCGGGGTCGAGGCGGGGGAAGCAGTACAGCGCGCCGCGGGGCCGGACCGAGGAGACGCCGGGGATCTCGTTGAGGAGCCGGTCGGCCAGCATGGCCTGCTCGTAGAAGCGCCCGCCCGGGACGATCAGCTCGTTGATCGACTGGTAGCCGCCCAGGGCCGTCTGGATGGCGTGCTGCGCGGGCACGTTGGCGCACATGCGCATGTTGGAGAGCGTGGTGAGGCCCTCGAGGAAGTCCTCGGCGAGCTCCTGGGGGCCGGAGATCATCACCCAGCCCGCGCGGTAGCCGCACACGCGGTAGGCCTTGGACAGGCCGCTGAAGGTGAGGCAGAGGACGTCGTTGCCGGCCGCCTCCGCCGCGTGGTGGTGGACCGCGTCGTCGAAGAGGATCTTCTCGTAGATCTCGTCCGCGAACACGACCAGGTCGTGGCGGCGCGCGATGTCGACGAGCTTGGCCACCATCTCCTTGCTGTAGACGGCACCCGTGGGGTTGTTGGGGTTGATGATCACCAGGCCGTGGGTGTGCTCGGTGATCTTCGACTCGATGTCCTCGAGGTCGGGCATCCACCCGTTCTCCTCGTCGCACCGGTAGTGGACCGGCGTCCCGCCGGACAGCGAGACCGCGCCCGTCCACAGCGGGTAGTCCGGCGCCGGGACCAGGATCTCGTTGCCGTCGTCGAGGAAGGCGGTGAGGACCATCGAGATCATCTCGGAGACGCCGTTGCCGATGAACACGTCGTCGACGGCGGTGTCCTTCAGGCCGCGGGACTGGTAGTACTGCGCGACGGCGGTGCGCGCGGAGTAGATGCCGCGCGAGTCGGAGTAGCCCTGGGCGTCGGGCAGGTTGTGCACCATGTCGGCCACGATCGCCTCGGGCGCCTCGAACCCGAAGGGTGCCGGGTTGCCGATGTTGAGCTTGAGGATCTTGTGGCCCTCGGCCTCGAGGCGCTGGGCCTCGACGAGGATCGGACCCCGGACGTCGTAGCGGACGTTGCGGAGCTTCTGGCTCTGGCGGATCTTGCGCACGAGCACCATCCTCTCAGGTCCGCGCCACCCGTTTCCGGCGCGCCGACAGGCGTACGATCGAAGGCGTGGCACGGACCACGGTCCCCCTCACCCTCGACCTGCTCGGCGCCCTGTACGACGACGCGGGCGCGCCGTGCCGCACCTGCCTGTTCTGGGAGCGCGAGCCGGTCCACCGCCAGCGGCTCGGACCCGAGGAGCGGGCGCAGGAGAAGGAGGCCTGGGTCTCCGAGCTGCTGCGCGAGTGGGGCTCGTGCGGGCGGGTCGCCCTCGTCGAGGGCCGCCCGGTCGGCTACCTCGTCTACGCGCCGGCGTCCTCCGTGCCCGGCGCCGCCGCCTTCCCCACCGCGCCCGTGTCACCCGACGCGGTGCTGATGACGACCGCCTGGGTCTGCCCCGAGCACACCGGCGCGGGCATCGGGCGGCTGCTCGTGCAGGGGATGGCCCGCGACCTCGTCGGTCGCGACGGCATCCGCGCGGTGGAGGCCTTCGCGCGCACCGGTCGCGGCGCTCCGCGGACCGCGGAGTGCGTCGTACCCGCCGAGTTCCTCGCCCGGGTCGGGTTCAAGACCCAGCGCGCGCACCCGAGCACGCCGCGGATGCGGATGGACATGCGCTCGCTGGTGACTTGGCGCGACGAGGTGGAGGCCGCCTGGGAGCGGATCGTGGACGCCGTACGACGGCCCAAGGCCGCGCCCGCCCCGGTCCCCCGCTCGCTCCACGGCAGCCTGCGCAGGCAAGCACGAAGCCCCCGGCCCTGAGGGCCGAGGGCTTCGCGTCTCGAGACGGTCGCTGCGCGACCTGCTCGACGAGCGGTGGTCAGGCGTTGATGAACTCGTCGAGCTCCTTGAGGATCGCGGCCTTCGGGCGGGCGCCGACGATGGTCTTGGCGACCTCGCCGTTCTGGTAGACGTTGATGGTCGGGATGCCGGTGACGCGGTACGACGCCGGGGTGACCGGGTTCTCGTCGACGTTCATCTTGTAGAACGTGATCTTGTCGCCGTGGGCGCCGGCGATCTCGTCCAGGATCGGGGCGACCTGGCGGCACGGGCCGCACCACTCGGCCCAGAAGTCCACGAGGACGGGCTTGTCGGACTTGAGGACCTGCGCGTCGAACTCGGCGTCGGTCACTGCGGAGATGTTGTCGGCCACGATGGCCCCTTCCAGTGGGAGATGAACGAGACGTCTGAGGAGTGGAACCTACGCCTGGGCCGGGACATTCCCGGCCGTGGCGGCCGCGTGGTCCAGCTCGGCGATGTAGCGCTCGGCGTCGAGCGCCGCGGCGCAGCCGGTGCCGGCGGCGGTGATCGCCTGGCGGTAGATGTGGTCGACCAGGTCGCCGGCGGCGAACACGCCGGGGATGTTGGTCGCGGTCGAGCCGGGACGGACCAGGACGTAGCCGTTGTCGTCGAGGTCGACCTGGCCGACCAGCAGCTCGGAGCGGGGCTCGTGGCCGATGGCGATGAACAGGCCGGTGGCGGGCAGCTCGCTGGTCTCGCCGGTGACCGTGTCCTTGAGGGTCAGCGACTCCAGGGAGTCGGCCCCGTTGATCGACTCCACGACGGAGTTCCACACGATCTCGAGCTTCGGGTCGGCGAAGGCGCGCTCCTGCATGATCTTGGAGGCGCGCAGCTCGTCGCGGCGCACGATGAGGGAGACCTTCGAGCCGAACCGGGTGAGGAAGGTCGCCTCCTCGACGGCCGAGTCCCCGCCGCCCACGACCGCGATGTGCTGCTCGCGGAAGAAGAAGCCGTCGCAGGTCGCGCAGTAGGACACGCCGCGACCGGAGAGCCGCTCCTCGTCGGGGAGGTCGAGCTTGCGGTAGCCCGAGCCGGTGGACAGGATCACCGCGCGCGCGGCGTAGGTGTCGGTGGCGGTCTTGACGATCTTCACGTCGCCGGTCAGGTCGACCTCGACCACGTCGTCGGCGACGAGCTCGGCGCCGAACCTCTCGGCCTGGGCGCGCATCTCGTCCATGAGCGCGGGGCCCTGGATGCCGTCGCGGAAGCCGGGGAAGTTCTCCACCTCGGTGGTGTTCATCAGCGCACCGCCCGCGGTGACCGAGCCCTCGAACACCAGCGGGCTCAGCTGGGCCCGCGCGGCGTAGATCGCGGCCGTGTAGCCGGACGGCCCGGACCCGATGACGATGACGTTGCGGACGGCGGGCTCGGACATGGGACTCCCCGGTCGGATCTGGTGATGGGCTGGTGATGGGCGTGCCGTCGCAGTGCGACGGACACTTCGACAACGCGATCGTAGGCCGTGGGATTCCGCGGACCGTGCATGCCTCGATCCGCGGTCGCTCAGCCCGTCGCTCAGCCGGTCGCGGCCAGGGTCGTGGAGTGGAGCACGTCACCGGTCCCGCAGGCGAGCACCTCGGCGACCTGGGTGGATCCGACCGGCATCCGGAAGGCCACGACGGCCGGCTTGCCGTCGTAGCGCACCCCGATGAGCTGGCCGAGGCCGAAGTCGGCCGGCTCGCACATGAAGTCCGCGGGGGCGGTGAGGGTGACGGCCGAGTAGTCGAGGCCCTGGGGATGGGGCAGGGTCAGGTGCTGGAGCGCGACCAGGTCCTCGCGCAGGTGCTGGACCCGGACCTCCCGCACCGGCTGGTCGGTCGCGACCCGGCGCGGCTCGACGTACGGCGCGCCGGATCCGCCGCGATCGTCGGCGCTGGGGGCTGCGGCCGCCTCCGGCGACGGGGGGAGCTCGGCTTCGTCCGCACCGGCGCCGTCGGCGCCCTCGACGAGGGCTCCCGCGCTGTCGCGGGCCGAGTCGTCCTTCGCCATCTCGTGGGCGGCGGACAGGTCCTCGCCGCCCTGCCGGTCCGAGACGACCCCGACTCCGGCGACCACGGCCGCGACGGCCGCCGCGGCCCCGAAGAGGACCCGGACCCGGCGCCGGCGGCGCAGCGCGGCCGGGTCGAGGGGGACGACGACCGCGGGCGCCTCGGGATGGCTCTCGTGGACGCCCCCGGCCAGCCGGCCGGTCGCACGCTCGGCGGCGAGGCCCGCGATGACGCCGTCGAGGCGCTCGGCGACCTCGGCCGGCATGGGCACCGGACCGGCCGCCTCCGCGAGGACGCGGCGGACAGCCTCCTCCTCGTCGGGAGACAGCGGCTCGGTGGTGTCGCTCATGGGTGCTTCCTGGCGCGGGTCCCGGACGGGACGGGTGGACGGGCGGGTGTCAGTCGACGGCGGTCCCGGCGGGCGGACCGCGGGGCGTCACGGATCCGACGTCCGGGGGCCCGCTGGGGTTCCGTGCGTCCTCGGCCGGACGGACCTTCCCGCTCTCCTCGGTGGCATCTGGGCCATCGGGGCCATCGGGGCTGTCGCCGACCTCGAGGAGGTCGCCGAGCTCGGCCGCGAGCCGGGCCCGGCCCCGCGAGCAGCGGCTCTTCACCGTGCCCTCGGCGCAGTCGAGGATCCGGGCCGCCTCGGCGACCGGATAGCCCTCCATGTCGACCAGCACGATCGCGGCCCGCTGCTCCGCCGGCAGCGTGCGGAGCGCGGCGAGGACCCGCTCGCGGCGCTCGACGACCAGTCCGTGCTCGGCCGGGTCGGCGGCGGAGGCCTCGGCGGGGGTCTCCCGGCGCCGGTGTCCGGAGTCGAGCTCGTCGAGGTCCTCGGGGAGCGGCTCGGTACGGCGTACCCGCCCCGCGCGCAGCCGGTCGAGACAGGCGTTGACCACGACCCGGTGCAGCCAGGTCGTCACCGCCGCGTCGCCGCGGAACGTGCCGGCGCGCCGGAAGGCGGAGACCAGGCCCTCCTGGAGACCGTCGGCGGCGGTCCCGGGGTGCCCGCAGGTGCGCAGCGCGACCGCCCACAGCCGGTCCCGGTGGCGGGTCACGAGGACGCCGAAGGCGGCGGGGTCGCCGGCGACGTGGGCGGCGAGCAGCTCCCGATCGGTGTGCTCGCGCTCGCTGGGCTCACTCACCACGGACCACCACCTCGGAGACCGCGGCCCGGAAGTCGCCGGAGACCTCGGGCAGGGCGGTCCACCACAGGACGAGATAGCGAGCCTCCACCGGCTCCGCCGGGGTCAGGACGAGGCGTCCGCCGCCCTCGGCCGTCGCGGTCGGCTCCCCGCTGGGAGCCTGGGTGGGGGCGGTCGTGCCCTCGCCGACGTGGAGCCCGACCCGGTTGGGGTCCATGGTCCCCTCGTCGACCATCCGCACCTCGACGCTGCTGACGGTGCGCGCCTCGCCGAGGTCGACGACCAGGCCGAGGCCGGCCTTGAGGCCGCCCGGACCGAGCTGGTCGTCGTAGTAGGTGTCGGTGCGCCAGGTGGTCTGCGGGTCGCGGTCGACGAGGTTGCCCACCTGGGTGGGGTTCTCCTCGCCCCCGCCCAGCGGGTCGAGGTCGTCGACCCGGACGCCGTCGATCACCGCCGCCCGCGACGCGGCGGTGGCCTCGCTGTCGGGTCCCTCCTCCGGCTCGCCGCCGAGCACGGTCCGGCCCCGGCCCAGGTTGAACGCGATCGCGACCGCCACGAGCAGCAGCACCGCCAGGGCGACGGCCATCGCCAGGCGCAGCCAGTTGCGCCCCGGAACCGTCTCCAGGCTGTCCGTCGAGTCCGGCGCGTCCGGATCGGCGGGGCCGGTGTCGGTCTCCCAGGGCCAGAAGCCGGTGGCGCCGGGCCCGGTGCCGGTGGGGGAGGGCACCGGCGGCAGGCGGCGTCGTACGCCGTCCGGCGGGTCGGGCGCGAAGAGCGGGCGCTCCGGCAGGTCCTCGAAGGGCGGCGGCGGGGGTGGCGGGGTGCTGCGGGTGCGCAGCCAGGTGACGTCCTCGTCGCCGAAGACGGGCAGCCCGGCCTCGGTGGGGAGCTCGGTGACCAGCGGGATGGGCGGCTCGGCGGCGTCCGGATCGGCGGCGTCCGGCTCGGGATCCGGCTCGGGATCGGTCTCGAGCTCGGGTCCGGCGGCGGGCACGACCGGGATGTCGTCGCGCGAGGCGTCGTGGGGCAGCGGATCGGCGAGGGCGGGCAGCCAGACGGGCCGCAGCTCGTTGATCGGCGGGATCGCCCGGGCCAGCCGCTCGGGCATCCCGGCCGGGTCGCCGACGAACGCCAGCAGCTCGGCGGCGATGCCCGCGGCCGAGGAGACGTCGGGATGGTCGCCACCGCGCCGGCGCCAGCGGTGCGCCGAGCCGCGCTGGTCCAGCTCGCGCCACAGCGCGTCGAGCGGTTGCGGGACGCCGGCGACGACCTGGCGCGGGCTGAGCGTGACGTCGTTCTCGCGCGGCGCGGCGGGGACGATCGAGCCGGACGGGCCGGGCCAGGTCGCGGTCAGGGCGCAGTGCAGCAGGCCGCCGAGGTCCTCGAGGTCGCCCTGGACGTCACCGGGCGAGAGGCCGTGCAGGGCGGCGTCGACGCACATCCCGATGATGCGGACCGCGCCGTACCGGTCGATGAGGACGTTCTCCGGGTTGAGCCGGCCGTGGGTCACCCCCGCGGCGTGGGCGCGGGACAGCGCGTCGGCGACGTCGGCGACCAGCCAGGCCGCGTTGCGGGGGGTGAGCGGACCGTCGTGGGTGACCAGGATGTCGAGGGAGATGCCGGTGCCCCACTCGTTGACCACGAAGCAGCGCCCGTCCTCCTCCTCCGCGTCGAGGACCCGCAGGATCCGCGGGTCCAGGACCCGTGCGGACGTGCGCGCCGCCTCGACGAGCTGGTGGGCGCGGGCGTCGTCCTGGGCGATGACGTGCAGGGCGACGAACCGCTCGAGGATCTTGTCGTGCGCGCGCCAGAAGCGCCCGCCCCCGCTCTCGCTGAGCAGGTCGATCAACCGGTAGCGGCCGGCGAGGACATCGCCCGACCGCGTCGACCCAGCCGACCCCGCCACCTCGATCCCCCTGCCGATCCCCTGACCGCTGAAACTGTCCCCTCCGACCCCACCACCCTAGATGAGGCTCAACGACGCTTCAGCCGCCTGGCGACGGTGTCGGCGACCGAGGTCACCTCGTCGAGACCGAGCGGTCGCGACACGGCGAGCAGCAGCGCGCCCGCGCCCGCGCTGACGACGACCACCTCCAGCGCAGCCCACAGCCAAGGGGGGTGCGGCCCGACCAGCTCGACGATGGTGTCGGTGACCACGATGTCGAGGAACCGGGCGACCACGAAGACCACCACGCTCGCGGCCGACAGCCGCACCAGGAACCACCGCCGATGCCACACCGCGCCCCTCGGCATGCCGCCTCGCCGCAGCGTGCGGAGGAGCACGACGGACGAGAGGCACGCGCCGACGGTGTACGCGCCGCCGTACGCCAGCACCAGCATCGGTGAGGTGTCCCACGGGTCGACGCGGCTCACGAACAGCACCGCCAGGCCGATGTTGGTCGCCGCGATCGCGCACTGCACGAAGAACGCCACCTTGTTGCGCTCGAGGGCGTAGAAGCCGCGCAGCACCAGGTAGTGGACGGTGAACGCGATCACGGCGAAGCCGAACAGGACCATCGACGACTCGAAGCGGTGGACGTACGGCGCCGTCGCGCCGTGCCCCCACACGACCTGGGCCAGCGGGAGCGCGATCGAGGGCAGCAGCGCGGCGAACGGTACGACGACCGTCAGCGCGGTGCGCAGCGTGCTGCCGAGGGTCCTCGCCAGACCGGCCAGGTCGTCGGCGGCGGCCGACGCGGAGAGCCGCGGCAGGATGGCCGTCGCGAGCGAGACGGTGATGATCGAGTGCGGCACCATCGTCACGAGCATCACGTTGGAGTAGATCGTGATGCCGGTGCCGTCCGCGGCGGCGGCGGTGCCGCCGGACGCGAGGCGCACCACGACGACGTACGCGATCTGGTTGACGACCACGAACAGCACGGTCCAGATCGCCAGGTGCAGGGTGCGGCCGAGACCGACGCCGCGCCAGTCGAAGCGTGGGCGCACGTGGACCCCGGCCGCGCGCAGGTAGGGCACCAGGATCAGGAGCTGGGCGGCGATGCCGACGGTGGAGCCGATGCCGAGCAGGGCCTCCTGTCCGGACGTGAACGCGCCGTGCTGCTCGGCCGGCGTGGCCGGGCCGAAGGCGATCAGGTAGGCCACCAGCACCGCCACCGAGATGATGTTGTTGGCGATCGGCGCCCACATCATCGGGCCGAACCGGTCGCGCGCGTTGAGCACCTGCCCGACCAGCACGAACATGCCGTAGAAGAAGACCTGGGGCAGGCAGAACCGCGCGAAGTCGATCGCCGACTGCCGCTGCTCGGCCAGGTGCGGCGCGTTGTAGCTCGGGACCAGGACCTGCATCACCAGCGGCGCCGCCACCACCAGCGCGACCGTCACCACGCCGAGGAAGCAGGCGGCCAGGGTCATGACCCGGTTGACGTACGCCGCGCCGCCGTCCGGGTCGCTCTTCATCGCCCGCACGAGCTGGGGCACCAGCACCGCGTTGAACACCCCGCCCGCGAGCAGGATGTAGAGCATGTTGGGCACCGTGTTGGCCACGGTGAAGATGTCGGCGTGCAGCGAGATGCCGAGGGCCGCTGCCAGCAGGGTCGAGCGGATGAACCCGCTGAACCGCGACACCACCGTGCCCGCCGCCATCACCGCGGTGTTGGCGAGGATCCGGCGCTGCTCGCCGGCCCGTCCGACCTCGACCGGCTCGACCTCGGTCGGGTCCTCCGCCTGATCCGCGGGGTCGCTCACGCCGGGTCCTCGGCGCTCGGGCGGCGGGCCGCGCGGAACCGGCGCACCAGGCGGATCGCGATCGCCAGGAACAGGATCCCGGCGCCGGTGCCGATGATCGCCCAGATCACGACGCCCACCTGCCCGGACCGGATGGGCAGCTCGTCCTCGGCTCCGATCGGCGTACCGTCCGCGTCGGTCAGGCGCAGTCGCACGTTGTGGACCCCGGTGCCGCGCATGTCGGCGCTGATCGGGACCGACGAGCGACTGTTGGCCGCCAGCACGATCGGGTTGGCCGCCTTGATGGTGGCGCCGGAGTCGGCGGCGGCCTCGATCCGCACCGTCACCGCGTGGTCGAGCGTGTTCCCGATGGCGACGTTGAAGCTGCCGGAGCTGCTCGACAGGGTCACGCCCTGCGGCGCGTCCAGGCTGACCATGTCGAGCTGGTCGGTCACCCACGAGCGGGAGCGGGCCAGCCGCGGCCCGGCGTCGGCGTCGCCGCGCATGGCGTACGACGTGCCGGCGAGCGCCTCGCCGACGAGGGTGTCGCCGATCGCGTACCCCTCGCCGAGGATGCTCTGCAGGGAGCGGCCGGAGCGGATGAGCGCACCGGCCTCGCTGAACACCCGACTGTCGAGCTGGGCGGCGTTCTGGCCCTCGGGGTAGGTCAGGTCGTCCGGGTCGATCTGCCGCTCGGCGCTGTCGCCGGCCCCCGCCGCGATGTCGTTGGCGCGGGTGACGGTCGGCAGGTCGACCAGCGAGACGAGCTCCGGGTCGAGCCCCGACCAGAACTCCTCGGCGTCGGCCGCGTCGATGCTGGAGGGCAGGACGACCACGATCGGCACGGGCCGCTCGTCGCCGGCGGCGAGGAGCCGGACGACGGCCTCGCTGAGCAGCCGCTGGCGCAGGGCCACGGGAGCCAGCGCGGCGTCCGGGCCCGGGCCGCCGCGGGAGACCGCGGTGCTGGTCGCCACGACGGGCCGGTCGCCGACGAGTCCGCCGACCGGCGCCCCCTCGGGGAACGCCTCGGCCGCGAAGGCCTGCTCGCCCAGCAGGACGGTCGCGTCGTCGCCCACCTTCTCGATGGCGCCGGCGTCGAGGTAGCCGTTGCGCGAAGCGACGACGGGGGTGCCCTCGACGCCCCAGGAGCCGAGGGTCGGCGCGGGATGCTGGCGGGCGGTGTCGTAGAGGCTGGGCAGAGCGCCGGCCGCGGCGGCGAGGTCCGGGTCGCCGTACGGCAGGACGGCGACGGTGTCGTCGGGGAGCACGGTCGCGGCCCGCTGCAGCCACGACTGCGCGGCGCGCAGGAGGGGGCTGTCGGGCTCGAGGGTGGCCGGGTCGACCTCGGCCGCGTCGTCCCCGCCCTCGCCGGCCCCGTCCTCCTGTCCGTCGTCCTGCTCGTCCTTCTCGCTCTCCGACTCGCTCGGCGAGGCGCTCTCGCTGCCGGGGGGCTGGTCCGTCGCGACCGGTGTGATCTCCCGGATCGGGTTGCCCGCCGCGAGCTGGGCCACCGCATCGGGCAGCGCGGGGTCCACCAGCCAGGTCACCGGCTCGGTGCCGCTCGCGGCGCCGAAGGCGAGGGGCCCGCCGAGCGTGCCCTCCGGGGACAGTGCGGCGTCCCACCAGCTCGTGCGGCCGAGCTCGCCGTCGGCGGAGTGCGCCACCCGGCCCCGCAGGGGGACCACGACGGCGGTCTCGACGCCCTGACCGGACCGGGCGCCCGGCGCGACGTACGGCAGGAAGGTCCGGGCCCGTCCGTCGGCCAGCTCGTCGCGGCCGTCGGCGTTCTCGCCGAGGGCGTGCACCCCGAACCAGTAGACGCCGGTCGACGGGTTCGCGAAGGCCTGCCGCAGCACCCGCTGCGGGATCCGGATCGTGAAGGCCTCGCTCTCCCCCGGCCCCAGCGACGCGACCTCCGCGCGGACCGCGAGGTCCTCGGTGTAGCGGTCGCCGACCTGGGCCTCGGGGTCGGTGGCGACCGCGGCGGCCAGCTCCTCCCCGCTGGTCATCGACGGCGCGCCGGACCCGAACATCGGGTAGAGGTTGATCCGGTCCCAGGTCTCCAGGTCGACGTTGGTGACCCGGCCGGTCACGACCAGGGGGCCGGTGCGCGGCAGCACGCCCGGGTCGAGGCTGTCGATGCTCACCTCGAGCGGGGCGTCGTACTCGGCGCGCTTGGGGGTCGCCGCAGCCGGCGCCGCCTCACCGGGCGCGGCCTGCAGTCCGGTCGCGAGCAGAAGAGCGGTCGCCAAGCCTGCGAGCAGGCGAGAACGACGGCGGACCACGGACCGAGGGTAGTAGGGGCCCCTGTGCGGCTCGCGCCTAGACTCTCCGCCCGTGACCGACACGCCGGACCCGACCGACTCGCGCGCCCCGCTGCGGCTGGTCGACGTCCAGGCCGCCGTCGATGCCGAGCTGGACCGGATCGCCCCGGTGATCGACGAGCTCGGCGCCCTGTTCGCCGCCGCCGGGCACGAGCTCGCCCTCGTCGGTGGGCCGGTGCGCGACGCCATGCTCGGCCGGGCGTCCAACGACCTGGACTTCACCACCTCCGCCCGCCCCGAGCAGACCGACCGGATCCTCAAGGGCTGGGGCGACGCCTGGTGGGACATGGGCCGCGAGTTCGGCACCATCGGCTGCCGCAAGGGTGACTGGGTCGTGGAGGTCACGACCTACCGCTCCGAGTCCTACGACCCGGCCTCGCGCAAGCCCGAGGTGCAGTACGGCGACTCGCTGGCCGGCGACCTCGGCCGGCGCGACTTCAGCGTCAACGCGATGGCCGTGCGCCTGCCGGGCCGCGAGATCGAGGATCCGTACGGCGGCGTGGTCGACCTCGCACACCGGGTGATCCGCACCCCGGGCACGCCCGAGCAGTCCTTCTCCGACGACCCGCTGCGGATGATGCGGGCCGCGCGCTTCGCCGCCCAGCTCGGCTTCTCCGTCGACCCCGCGGTCGTCGCCGCGATGACCGCGATGGCCGACCGGATCACCATCATCTCCGCCGAGCGGGTCCGCGACGAGCTGGTCAAGCTGGTCTGCGCCCCCCACCCGCGTCTCGGCCTCGAGCTGCTGGTCGGGACCGGCCTGGCCGACCGCGTCCTGCCCGAGCTCCCGGCGCTCAAGCTCGAGCGCGACGAGCACCACCGGCACAAGGACGTCTACGAGCACACGCTGACGGTCCTCGAGCAGGCGATCGACCTGGAGCCGCGGCTGGCCGCCCGGGCCGGGCTGCCCGAGGGACCCGACTTCGTCTCGCGCTTCGCGGCGCTCATGCACGACGTCGGCAAGCCGCGGACCCGCCGCTTCCAGGACGACGGCGTGGTCACCTTCCACCACCACGACGTGGTCGGCGCCAAGCTCACCCGCAAGCGGATGAAGGCGCTGAAGTTCAGCAACGACCAGATCGACGCCGTCGGCGACCTGGTCGAGCTGCACCTGCGCTTCCACGGCTACGGCTCGGGCGAGTGGACCGACTCCGCCGTGCGCCGCTATGTCCGCGACGCCGGCGCCCAGCTCGAGCGGCTGCACGTGCTCACCCGCGCCGACTGCACGACCCGCAACAAGCGCAAGGCCGACCGGCTGCGTCGTACCTATGACGACCTGGAGGCGCGGATCGACCGCCTCTCCGCCGAGGAGGAGCTCGCCTCGATCCGGCCCGACCTCGACGGCAACCAGATCATGGCGATCCTCGGGATCGGCCCCGGCCGCGAGGTCGGCGAGGCCTACAAGTTCCTCCTCGAGCTGCGCCTCGACAACGGGCCCATGTCCGAGGAGGACGCGACCGCCGCGCTCGAGGAGTGGTGGGCGGGCCGCTGAGGCGTGGCCGCGCCCGGCCGGTCAGGGGGTGCGCGGCAGCGGCGTCGGAACGACCGCGCCGCCGGGCCGCGACTCGGGCAGGATCGCGCCGTCCTCCGTGCCGGGCACCGCGCGGCAGGCGCCGTCCGGGACGGAGCAGGTGACGATCACGAAGGTCTCCGATCCGTCGCTGGAGGCGCTCACCCGCGCGATCCCCGCAGCCGTCGTCTCGTCGAGCCACGAGTCCAGGGTCCAGACGAGGTCGCGGGGCTGCGGCTCGAACGGCCCGAAGCCGACGTCGGCGGGCGTGAGACGGGTCGTGACCGGCGGTCCGCCGGCCGTGCGGGCCAGCTGCGGTGCGTCGTCGAAGGGCACCTCCACGATCGACCATGCCCCGTCGGGGCTGTCCACCGGCGGCTCGGAGCCGAGGCCCTCGGCCCAGGGCTCGTCGTGGTACCCGGCGTTCGAGTCGTCGAGGACCTCGGCCTCCGCCGTGTCGAGATCGACCGCGATCACCTCGCCCGGTGTCAGGAAGTAGGCGCGCTCGGCGTCGATGCCGATCACGGCGGGCGGGGCGTCCTCGTAGAGATCGGCGAGGTCGTCGGTCCGCAGGTCTCCCATCCCCTCGGCGCTGCGGTGGATCTCGCGCCCGGTCTCCAGGTCGACGACGACCGCCTCCGCGATCGGCGTCTCGTAGTCGTCGCGCTCGCCGCCGCGGTCGAGGAAGGCGAGATGTCTCCCGTTCGGCGACGTGGTCAGGCTGTCGTGCTCGGGGCGGACACCGAGCGGGCGCCGGTCCCGGGCCGTGACCCGGACCAGCTCGGGGTACCGCTGCTCGTCGGTGCCGGTGTCCGGTACGACGTACGCACCGCCCGGCGTGACGACATAGCTGCGGACCGGGTCGCCCGTGTCGAGGGTGGTGCCGTCGCCGAGGTGGATCTCCGTGCGGGAGGCCCACACCAGGCCGCGGGTCTCCAGTCGCTCGTCGCCGGTGCGCCACGCCTCCGCGCCGGCATCCCCGCCGGCATCCCCGCCGGCGTCCCCGCAGGAGGCCAGGGCCAGCGTCGTCGACACGAGGAGGGTCACGACGATTCTGAGATCCACGGGTCAGCTCCTGATCAGGGGTGGAGGGGGGTCTGGAGGAGGCGGGCCCAGTTGCGGGGCAGCGCGACGCCGTCCTCGGTGCCGGGGACGGGAGCGCAGCGCCCGTCCGTGACCTCGCACGCGAGCACGACGTCACGCCAGGTGATCACGCCGCTGCGCACGGCGGCGGTGCCCACGGCGGTGTCATCGTCGAGCCACGCGACCACCTCCCACGACGGGGTGGGGCCCATCCGGTCCGCGACCGCGGCGTCGACGTCCAAGGTGGTCGTCACCACCTCGCCGTCGGAGGAGACCAGGGCGGGCAGGTGCTGGCCGTCCTGATCGGAGGAGGCGTCGCGGATGGTCCAGGACCCGTCCGGGCTGACGGCGGGCAGGCGGTCGAGGTCCTGGGGGATCCCGTCGCGGTCGCGGGGGTCGTCCCGCAGCACCTCGACGGCGCCGGTCCGGAGGTCGACCCTGCGGAGGTCCTCGACCGTGACGAAGTACGCCGCGCCGTCGTCGAAGCCGAGGACCGTCGGCCGCGGGTCGGTCTCCTCGTAGAGGTCGGCGAGGT
>NZ_VDMP01000025.1:189961-223624 GCF_006335005.1 Nocardioides albidus | reverse complement strand
CGAGGCCCCGTTCGCCCTTCGTGGGCACGGCGTAGACGCCGTCCCGGGCCACGACGTACTCCTCGAACGCCCGTCCGACGTCGATGGTCCGCCCGCCGCCGAGGTGCACGGTCGATCCCGACGCCCACACCACGCCGGCGGTCTCGACGCCCTCCGGCCCCGGCTGCCAGGCGCGGTCGTCGCCGCAGCCGCCGAGCAGGAGGACAGGGGACGCGACCAGGGCGGCGATGAGCCTGCACACCATGGCTTCCCTCCTGTCGCCCCGGCCCCGTGCGGGCCGGTGGGTCCCTGCCCGCCGCTCACCCGAGGGAAACGGCGCCCGGGGGGAGGACCATGACCGGCGTCACGTACCGTCGGTACGCTACCTGCGGGTAGGTTGCCGGCAACCGCCCTGCTCCCACGGAAGGCACCACCATGA
Source organism: Nocardioides albidus (assembly GCF_006335005.1). Classification (GTDB taxonomy): domain Bacteria; phylum Actinomycetota; class Actinomycetes; order Propionibacteriales; family Nocardioidaceae; genus Nocardioides; species Nocardioides albidus. Next base: position 223,206 of record NZ_VDMP01000025.1, on the reverse strand, counting down.
GCGACACCGTCGAGAAGCTGCTCGAGGACTCGATCGAGATCTCCGCACCCGCCGAGAGGGTGTGGGCGCTGGTCACCGACATCCCCGCGATGGCGAAGTGGAGTCCGCAGGTCGTGAAGTCGACCGTCAAGGGCGGCGTGGTCAAGCAGGGCGCGACCTTCAGCAACCTCAACAAGCAGGGCCTCAAGCGGTGGCCGACCGGGGGCAAGGTCGTGCGCTTCCAGCCGCCCACGGCCTCGACGCCCGGCGACTTCGCGTTCCGGATCCGGGAGAACCGGACGATCTGGTCCTTCCAGCTCGAGCCCACCGCGGACGGCGGAACCCGGCTGACCGAGCGCCGGGAGGCGCCGGACGGCATCTCCGGCCTCTCGAAGGTGCTGACCAAGGTGGTGCTCGGCGGCCAGAAGCCCTTCACCGACGAGCTGCGCCGCGGCATCCGGCAGACCCTGGAGCGGATCAAGGCCGAGGCCGAGGCCTGATCCGCGGGGCCCAGGGGGCATTGGGTTGAATAGGCCCGTGACGGAGGGCAGCCGGGCGACCCAGATCGCCACCGTCGCGGTGGCCCTGATCGTCCTCGCGGCGATCGCCGCGGTGCTCCTGCTCCAGGACCCCGGCGGGCGTCCCGGAGGCCGGCCGAGCCCGGGCACCTCGTCGGCGCCCACGGCCGTGCCCCCTCCCCCGTCGTCGGGTTCCACGCCGACCCGCACCGAGCCTCCGCCGCCGACCCCGCCTCCCACGGCTCCGCCGGTCCCCCCGCCGACGGTCCCCACCTGCCCGACCCCCGCGCCGCTCCAGCTGACGGTGATGACCCTCAACATCCACTACGGCACCGGCCACGGCGGCCGGATCGAGCTGGACCGGATCGCCGAGGAGATCCGGGGCTGGAACCCGGACGTCGTGCTGCTGCAGGAGGTCGACAAGGGCCGCCCGGTCAGCGGCAACCTCGACCAGGCGGCGGCCCTGGGGGCCAAGACCGGTCTCCAGCACGTGTACGGCGCCAACTCGCGCAACACCGGCGCCGGACCCCGCGGCAACGCGATCCTGACCCGGTTCCCGGTCACCGCCGCCACCAACACCCACCTGCCGATGGCGGGCGGCAAGGAGCTGCGCGGCCTGCTGCACGCCCGACTCGACGTGGGCGGCGTACCCGTCAGCATCTATGCCAGCCACTTCGACCACCGCTCCCGCGAGGCCCGCCGCGTGGCGGCGAAGACCGCCCTGCAACTGATGGCGGCCGACCCGCTGCCCAAGATCTTCGGCGGCGACTTCAACACCGGCCCGGACGGCCGGCCGATCGCCATCCTCAAGGGCGCCGGGTTCGGCGACGTGTGGGCCGTCGGGAAGGGCAAGGGCGCCACCGTCCCGGCCCACCGTCCCGGCAGCCGGATCGACTTCATCCTCCACGACGGCTGGTTCACCCCGCTGCAGGCCGAGGTGCTCTACTCCACCGTCTCCGACCACCGGGCCGTGTGGTCGCGTCTCCAGCTCCAACCTCCCCCCGCCTGCTGACCGACGAGGTGCCAGCTCAGGCCCTGCGAGGTGCCAGCTCAGGCCCTGCGAGGTGCCAATCCGGGCCCTGCGAGGTGCCGATCGACGTACGCCCGGCGGACGGTGGGGGTGAGCGGCGTACGTCGATGGGCACCTCGGGGGTACCCACCTGGCACTTCGGCGGTCCAGCGTTGGCACCTCGCAGGGCCAGGAGTGGCACCTCGGCGGAAATGACAGCCGCCCCGGTCCGTCGTACGAACCGGGGCGGCGATGCCGATCAGCGAGGGGTCACTCGCCGGCGATGAACTTCTCGAGGAGCGCGCGGCCCTCGGTGTCCTCGATCTGCACCGGCGGGCTCTTCATGAGGTACGCCGAGGCGGGGATGATCGGGCCTCCGACGCCGCGGTCCTTGGCGATCTTGGCCGCGCGGACGGCGTCGATGATGATGCCGGCCGAGTTCGGGGAGTCCCAGACCTCGAGCTTGTACTCCAGGTTGAGCGGGACGTCACCGAAGGCGCGACCCTCGAGGCGGACGTAGGCCCACTTGCGGTCGTCGAGCCACGCGACGTAGTCGGACGGGCCGATGTGGACGTTCTTGTCGTCGACCAGACCGGACAGCGAGCCGGTCAGGTTGGAGGTGACGGCCTGGGTCTTGGAGACCTTCTTCGACTCCAGGCGCTCGCGCTCGAGCATGTTCTTGAAGTCCATGTTGCCGCCGACGTTGAGCTGGTAGGTGCGGTCCAGCGCGACGCCGCGGTCCTCGAACAGCTTGGCCATCACGCGGTGGGTGATGGTGGCGCCGACCTGCGACTTGATGTCGTCGCCGACGATCGGGACGCCGGCGTCCTCGAACTTCTTGGCCCAGACCGGGTCGGAGGCGATGAAGACGGGCAGGGCGTTGACGAAGGCCACGCCCGCGTCGATCGCGCACTGGGCGTAGAACTTGTCGGCCTCCTCGGAGCCCACCGGCAGGTAGGAGACGAGGACGTCGACCTCGGCGTCCTTGAGCACCTGGACGACGTCGACCGGCTCGGCGGAGGACTCGTCGATGGTCTGGCGGTAGTACTTGCCGAGACCGTCGAGGGTCGGGCCGCGCTGGACCTCGACGCCGAGCGTCGGGACGTCGGCGATCTTGATGGTGTTGTTCTGCGAGGCGTTGATGGCCTCGGAGAGGTCCTTGCCGACCTTCAGGTCGTCGACGTCGAACGCGGCGACGAACTGGACGTCGCTCACGTGGTAGTCGCCGAACTGGACGTGCATGAGCCCCGGGACGGTGCTCGCGGCATCGGCGTCCCGGTAGTACTGCACGCCCTGGATCAGGGACGTGGCGCAGTTGCCCACGCCGGCGATCGCAACTCGAACCGAACCCATGGGGTTTCCTTCCTTGGTACTCATGACATCTCGTGAATGATCAGGTGCTGACCTGGTCGGATCAGGACGGTGTCGACGGCGCTGCCTGTGGTGCAGGTGCCGGCGGCGTCTCCGTCCCTGGTGTTGCCTGTTGCACGCCGCGTTCGGCGTTGATGAGCTCGGAGAGCCACCGGACCTCACGCTCGACCGACTCCACCCCGTGACGCTGCAGCTCGGCGGCGTAGCGGTCGGCCTCGGCCTGCGTCATCGCCAGCTCGCGCTGGACGCGGTCGAGCCGCTCCTGGAGCCGGGAGCGGCGTCCCTCGAGGACGCGCAGCCGGATTTCCATGTCGGTGGAGGAGAAGAAGCGGAACCGGATGTCGAAGTTGTCGTCCTCCCACGCGGCAGGACCCACCTCCGACATCAGGCGTGAGAACTCCTGGGTGCCCAGATCGGTCACCTGGTAGACGATCCGCTGACGTCGGGTCTGGGGACCCTCGGGCACGGTCTCCTCGATGAGGTTGCCGCGGAGCATCTTCTTCAGCGCGGGATAGAGCGAGCCGTACGACAGCAGGCGGCCCCAGCCCAGCATCAGGTTGAGCCGCTTGCGCAGCTCGTAGCCGTGCATGGGTCCCTCGTGCAGCAGTCCGAGGACCGCCAGCTCGATGGTGTCCCCGCGCCGTGCCATGCGATCTATCGTAGCGATATATCCATGGGACGTGAACTTCCGATGGATCGGACGTGTCGCAGACATGACGCGGCCCGGGACCCGATCGGGGTCCCGGGCCGTGGGTCGGGGCCCGGTCAGGCCGGGGCGGTGGCCGGCTTCCTGCCCTGCCCGATCCGGTGGAACCACACGCTGAGCCCGCCGAGGAGCAGCGCGCGGAGCCCGCGGCCGAGGACCCGGGTGAGCTCCTCGGACGCCGCGCCGTCGTCGGTGAAGTGCTGGATCAGGCCCCAGAGGAAGAACACCAGGGAGCCCAGGGCGAGGGCGCCGCACACGGTGGCCGCGATCTGCGCCCAGCGCGGGCCGGTGGCCTCCTCGGTCCGCTTCTTCGGTTCGGCTGCGGGCGGCTCCGACACGGCCGGGATCCGCTCGGGGTCCCGCGCCGGCAGGGGTACGACGATCTCGGGCCTGCTGCCGACCCCGGCGTCGATCGCGGCCACCAGGGCGGTGGTGTCACCGGCGAGCAGGTTGGGCTCGACGTGCACCTGGTAGCCGTCGGAGCCGATGGCGGTCCGGGCGCCGTCGGGGTAGGTGGTGAGGGCGACGGCGTCCGACCAGAGCACACCGGTGGATCCGGCGGGGGTGCCGACGCTGACGCCGGTCGCGTCGGCGGTGACCTGAGCCTCCGGCTCCTCGATGAACCGGTAGGAGGTGCCGGTGACCGCGATGTCGTTGTAGTCCGGGGCCTCGACGTAGCCGGCCCAGTCGATGGCGCGGCGGGGCACCTGGAGCAGCGACGACGCGTGCACCTCCTCGGCGACCGCGCGCACCGCGGCGGCATCGACGGCGTCGAGCTCGGCGCGCGCCCGCTCGTCGGTGAGGTTGTCGTGCCCGAGGAGGAGGTCGACGGCGTCGGCGGGGAGCCGGAGGGTGGCGACGTCGGGGTGGTCGAGCATGGTGCGCAACCGGTTGACCGCGGCCACGATGTCGTCGTCCGCGATCGGGCCGAGGCGGAGCCCGGCGAGCACGTCGACGAACCCGCCGACGACGGCGTCCTGCTTCTCCGGCAGGGAGTCGGCGAACGCGTACACGACCGCGCTCGAGCGGTCGAGGGGCTCGTAGGAGGCCGTGGGCGAGTAGGAATAGCCGCCGACCTGGCGCAGCTCGCGGTAGAGCGCCTGCTCGAGGACCGACACGAACACTCGGCCGGCGGTGCTGCGCTCGATGAGGGCGGACGCCGCGACGACGCCGTCGCGCCCGAGGTAGTGGGTCGGGCCGGGCGCCAGCCACGGCTCCACGGCAGGCGCGGGGTGGCGTCGTCCGGCCGGCAGGGCGAGATCGAGGCCGTCGGGTACGCCGTCCGCAGCCAGCCAGAGGACCGCGTTGTCGCGGGTGAACCAGCGTGCGGCCCACGCGGCGACGTCCTCGCGACCGATCCGGTGCAGGCCCAGCTCGGCATAGCTGGCCAGGCCGTAGTCGCGGGCGCCGAAGCGCCACGCGTGCAGCATGTCGGCGGGACCACCGCGCCGGGCCGCCTCCGTGCGCAGCACCGACTTCTCCGTCTCCAGCCGGTCCAGCGGCAGGTCCCGCAGGGCCGCGGCGACCTCGTTGAGGAAGGTGACGACCTCCTCGAGCGTGCCGCTGACGTGGAAGGTGGTGGTGTTCGCTCCGGTGATGCCGTTGGAGTGCAGCTTCGTCGGATCGCTGAAGTGCAGCGCGAGGTGCTCGGTCAGGTGGGTGATCCCGCTGGTGGCGAGCGTCTCGTCGGCGTACCCGACCCGGAACGTCAGGCCGCCGGCGCACCGGCCGTCGAGGGCGGGTCCGAGCAGGAGGGGGATGCCGGCGACCTCGGAGTGCTGTGTCGTCATGCGCGGGCTCCTTCTGTGAGAGCCCGGGCGCGGTCGGCATCGTGCTCGGCGCGCGGGTCGGCGAAGTAGCTCCATGCGTCGAGGTCTGCCACCGGGCCGAGGGCCTCGAAGTGACGTCGGGTCAGGTCGTGGCGTCCGCCGATGGCATGCAGGCAGGCGAAATAGGAGTGATCGGTGATCCAGCGCAGTCCCGGCTCGTATGCAGGGTGGAAGACCGAGGCGTCCGCCGCCGCGACGAGCTCCTGCTGGACCTCCTCGCGCTCGACGTACGACCCGCCCTCGTCGCCGAGGTCGAGCCAGTGCTCGAGGTGGGCGAGGGCGACGAGTCGACCGGCCGAGCTGCCCGGCCTGCCCTCCTTGACGGCGGTGCGTGCGAACTCGAACATCAGCTCCGTCGAGCCCGACCACTTGGGCGCCAGGGTCTGCAGGTGCGCCATCTGTGCGCTGATGTAGTCAGGGCAGATGGCGGCCAGTCGTGCGTACCGCCGCTGCGCCTCGCTCAGCCCCAGCCCGAGTCCCCGCCCCGACGTCAGTCGGAGGTAGGCGACCAGTCCGTCGCGCGGATCGATCGCGGCGAGCTCCATCAGCTCCCGCTCGGCCGCGACCAGCTTGGCCCGGAAGCCGACCCACTGCTCGTCGCTGACCGTCGAGGCGCGGCCGCTCCCCCGGATCTGCCAGGCCTCCTGGATGCGGAGGGCCGCGGCGAGGGTCCGTGTGAGCTGAGTTCGGGGCTGGGCGGTGAGCAGCGCCTCGGCCCCGTCCGTCTCGACGACCGTCCACGCAGCGAGGCTCGCGCGCTGCGGGTCGTCGACGCGCCACTCGTCGACGTAGCTGGCCACCGGTTCCCACGCGCCGGCCCTGACGGCCGAGCGGATCGCCCCGATCTCGGGGAATTGCACCAGCGGATCGAACTCGATGTCAGGCATCCCGGACTCCCATCGATCTCCGAGAACCCCATGCACCCGGAATGTCCGGCACCCTAACCCCGGCCGCCCCTCACCCGAGACAGAATGGCGACGCTTCCTCGAAGGCGGTGCTCCGTCGACAGTCACGTTGCAAATCGGTCGGCTGAGCGCCGCGCCGTACTCTGTGCTGCGTGGTTCAGGGAAAACGGAAGTCCGGAGCGCCGACCAAGCGGTCGAAGTCGCGCACGAAGGACCGCACGCCGCGGACCTGGAAGCAGCGGCTGCAGAGGTTCACGATCTGGGGCCTGATCGCCTGCCTGGTGATGGCGGTGCTGGGTGCGGCCGGGTTCTTCATCGCCTACCGGTCGATCGACATCCCCGACCCCAACGCCGACTTCCTCACCGAGACCACCCAGGTCTACTACTCCGACGGCAAGGGCCAGCTGGGCCAGTTCGCGGTGCAGAAGCGTGACTCGATCGACTACGACGAGATGCCGCAGTACGTCAAGGACGCCGTCGTCGCGGCGGAGAACCAGACGTTCTGGACCGACAACGGCCTGGACCCCAAGGGCATCCTGCGAGCGGCCTTCAGCAACGCGCAGGGCAACGCGACCCAGGGTGCCTCCACGATCACCCAGCAGTACGTCAAGATCCTCTACCTCACCCAGGAGCGCACCTGGAAGCGGAAGATCAAGGAAGCGATCCTCTCGCTCAAGGTGAAGAACCAGCTGAAGAAGCAGGAGGTGCTGGAGGGCTACCTCAACACCATCTACTTCGGCCGCGGCGCCTACGGCATCCAGGCGGCGGCGCAGGCCTGGTTCGCCAAGGACGCCAAGGACCTCAACCTCAAGCAGTCCGCGGCCCTGGCCGCCATCATCAACAACCCGAACCGGCTCGACCCCGACAACGGCGAGGAGGCGACCGAGCAGCTCCTCGGGCGCTACCAGTACGTCCTCGACTCGATGGAGAAGATGGACACCGCCCCTGCCGGCGAGGTGTCGCAGGCGCGCGAGTCGCTGCCGAAGTTCCCGAAGATCAAGGAGAGCGCGCAGTACGGCGGCCAGCGCGGCCACGCACTGACCATGGTGCGCCAGGAGCTCGAGCGTCTCGGCTTCAGCGACCAGGAGATCAACGGCGGCGGCCTCCAGGTCACCACGACCTTCACCAGGAAGGCGATGACCGCCGCCGCCGAGGGCGTCGCCGAGCAGCGGCCCGAGGGCTTCGGCCCCAAGCAGCTCCACGTCGCCGTCGCCTCGGTCGAGCCGGGGACCGGCGCGGTGCGCGGGTTCTACGGCGGCCAGGACTACCTCCAGTCCCAGATCAACTGGGCGGTCGCCGGCGGCCAGGCCGGCTCGACCTTCAAGCCCTTCGCCCTCGCCTCCGGCATCGAGTCGGGCTTCGAGCTCAAGGACACCTTCGACGGCAACTCGCCCTACGAGCTGCCGGGAGGCGGCCGCCCGATCGAGAACCAGGGCGACAACAGCTACGGCCGGGTCAACCTGATCAAGGCGACCGAGGATTCCATCAACACCGCCTACATCGACATGACCCTGGCCATGCCCGACGGGCCGAACCAGATCATCGCCACCGCCAACGCGATGGGCATCCCGCCGAAGGAGGCGGCCAACCCGGCGTACGGCATCCCGACCTCGAGCCCCGGCCTGGAGCCCAACACCGGCGTCGCGCTGGGCTCGCAGACGGTGAGCCCGATCAACATGGCCAACGGCTACGCCACCATCGCCAACCGCGGGGTCGCCGCCGACGCCTACATCATCGAGAAGGTCGTCGACCGCGACGGCGTGGTGCGCTACACCCACAAGGTCGCCACGCACGAGGCCCTCCCCGAGGGGATCTCCGACGACGTCGGCTACGCCCTGCAGCAGGTCGTGAGGTCCGGCTCCGGCACGGCCGCACTCGGCCTGGACCGGCCGGCGGGGGGCAAGACCGGCACCGCCACCAACGGCGCCGGCGAGGTCTCCTCGGCGTGGTTCGTGGGCTACACCCCGCAGCTGGCGACCGCCGTGATGTACGTGCGCGGCAAGGGCAACGAGCAGCTCAAGGACTGGCTGCCGTCGTACTTCGGCGGCGCCTACCCGGCCGAGACCTGGACGGCGGTGATGACCCGGGCCCTCGAGGGCGAGGAGGTCGAGGAGCTGCCGCCCGCGGCGTACGTCAAGGGCGAGGCGCCGACCGACGGCCACGAGTACGTCCCGCCGCCGCCTCCGCCGCCGAAGAAGCCGAAGAAGCCCAAGGAGACGAAGACGCCGGAGGCTCCGTCCACCCCGCAGCCGCCTCCGCCTCCGCCGCCGACCACCCAGGTCCCGGTTCCGACCGAGCCGCCGCCGACGCCGACCTTCCCGACGGGGCCGCCGACCCAGCCGACCTTCGGGAACCCGGGCAACGGGAACAATCCCCGCGTGCGGCGCTGATCCGTGCCGCACGTCCACCCCACCCGTGACGACGCGGTCGTCACGGCGCTGAGCGAGGTCGTCGGCGGTCCGATGGGCGAGCGTGCGCGGCCGCACCGGTGGTGGACGCCGGCGCGGGTCCTGCTCCTGCTCACCGCCGTGGTGTTCGCGGCGGGGCTGGTGCAGAAGGCGCCGTGCTCCCTGGTACAGGGGCGCGACCAGGACTGGGTGTACTCGCACATGTGCTACACCGACCTCAAGCCGCTCTACGTCCCGCGGGGGCTGGCCGAGCACGCCTGGCCCTACTCCGACGACGACCAGATCCGGGCGCGCTACGAGGTGATGGAGTATCCCGTCGGCATCGCCTACTGGGCCTGGGGCACGGCCTGGATCACCCACTGGCTCAACGGCTCGCCGGACCTCGAGGACCGCTACCGGGCACCCGTCTCCGAGCTGTACGGCGACCCGGAGGTCGACGACGAGCAGAACATCTTCCTGCTGGTGAACGCCGTGGGCTTCGCGGCCCTCGCGCTCCTCGCGACCTGGCTCCTCGTGGGCGTGAACCGGGACCGCCCGTGGGACGCGGCGGCGTTCGCGCTGTCCCCCACCCTGCTGCTGACGGGGCTGATCAACTGGGACCTGCTCGCGGTCGCGCTGGTCGCGGGCGCGCTGTGGGCGTGGTCGCGGGAGCGGCCGGTCCTGACGGGGGTGCTGATCGGGCTGGGCGCCGCGGTCAAGCTCTACCCGCTGTTCCTGCTCGGCGGCCTGCTGGTCATCTGCCTGCGACGGCGACGGCCCGGAGCGTTCGCGCTGGCCTCCCTGGCGGCGGCGGCCGCCTGGCTGCTCGCCAACGCGCCGGCGTACCTCTCCGGGCCGGAGCAGTGGAAGGTCTTCTGGTCGTTCAACGCCCACCGTGCGGCCGACCTCGGCTCGCTGTGGCAGCTCGCCGACCAGGCCGGTGACCTCGCCCTCTCGGCGCACACGATCAACCTCTGGTCGTGGATCCTGTTCGGCGCGTGGTGCCTCGTGGTCTTCGTGATCGGCATGACCTCGGGCCGAGGAGCGCCGGCGACGAGCCTCGACAGCCCCCGCCTGGCCCAGCTCGGCTACCTGATCGTGGTCGGCTTCCTGATCGTCAACAAGGTCTACTCGCCGCAGTACGTCCTGTGGCTGCTGCCGCTCGCGGTCCTGGCGCGCCCGCGCTGGCGCGACCAGATCGTGTGGCAGGCGAGCGAGGTCCTCTACTTCTGCACGATCTGGTGGTTCCTCGGCGGCTACCTCGCGCCGGCCGGCGGCGGCGACGCCGGGTTCTACTGGGTGGGCATCGCGGTGCGCGTGCTCGGCGAGCTCTACCTCGCGGCCGTGATCGTGCGGGACCTCTACCGCCCGGCCCACGACCCCGTGGCGGCTACGGCGTGACGACCACCCGGTCGAAGGTCGTCGCGGTGTAGCGCACCCGCACATCGACCTCCTCGCCCACCTCGGGCACCCGTGCACCCCCGGGGAGGAAGAGCATCGAGGCCTGCATGTGCGGAGGCTCGGCGAAGAGCCGCTGCTTGGAGTCGATGGCGTACGGCGAGCGCACGAACCCCGCCGCGTCGAGACCGCCGCGCGCCAAGGTCGCCGCCCGTGCCCTGATCGACTGCTCGCCCGTCGGGGCCTCCAGGCCGATGCCGTGCGCGGTGCCGCCGCTGACGACGAGGATGTGCCCCGCCTTCGGGGCGGTCCGGCCGCGGTAGCCGAACACGTCGCCGCGCTCGACGGGGTGCACGTCGAGGACGGTCGCGGTGACGCGCAGCGCGCCTCGGTCACCGAGCCACAGGCCGGTCCCGATCCGCGGGCGCCAGTCGAAGTCGGCGTACTGCGTGCGCAGGGAGGCGAGCTCGGCGTCGGTCAGATGGCTGACCCAGATCTGCGGGGCGCCGCGGGTGGGCACGTCGGCGGCGACGAAGTCGTTGACCAGCCGGGCGACCTCGCCCAGGTGACTGCCGTGGCCGAGCGGCAGGTGGAGGGCGAGCCCCTCGACCCGGGCGCCGGGGTGCTTGCGCAGCAGGTCGCCCGCCTCCCACAGCTCGCGGGCGCTCATCCCGTGGCGACGCATGGAGGTCATCCGCTCGAGCACGACGCGCGCGCCGGGGTCCGCGTGGAGCAGGTCGCGCAGATCGGCGGGGCGACTCACGGTGTGGACCAGTCGGCGGGCGAGCGCGGGATCGGGGGTCGGGACCCAGGGCCGCCACGGGGTGAGCACCAGCAGGTCGCCCGACCAGCGCCGGTCGACGTGGGGCAGCTCGTCGTAGGTGCCCACCGCCAGCGTGCGCACGTCGTGGCCGCGCCCGGCCAGCCACGCGGCCCTGCGTGCGAGTCGGGCGAGGGTGAGGCCGTAGCCGTTGCCCTTCGCGACCGGGACGATGCCCGGGTGCGCGGCGGCGACGGACTCCAGGTGGGCGCGCCAACGCGGTCCGTCGACCGTGAGGGTCAGTCCGCCGCGTGTCCCGTCAGTCGAGCCTGTCGCGACCATCAGCCGCGTCGCTTCAGGTAGAGCTGGAAGGCCTTGTAGAGCGCCCGGTTGACCGGCAGGTCCCACTCGCCGGCGTACTCGACGGCCTCGCCGCCGGTGCCGACCTTGAACTGGATCAGCCCGACGTGCGGGTCGTCGGCGTCGAGGGTCTCGGTGATGCCGCGCAGGTCGTAGACGGCAGCACCGGCCGCGATCGCGTCGCGGATCATCGCCCACTGCACGGCGTTGGAGCCGCGGACCTCGCGCTTCTCGGTCGAGGACGCGCCGTAGGAGTACCACGCGTGCTCGCCGACCCGGATCGCGATGGTGGCGGCCACCAGGTCGCCGTCGTGGTGCGCGAGCCAGAGCGTGAACCGCTCCCCCGGGGCCGCGGCGTCGGCCGTGAGGGCGTCGTACATCGTCTCGAAGTAGCGCAGCGGCCGCGGCGTGAAGTGGTCGCGCTCGGCGGTGTGGACGTAGAGCTCGTGGAACGCCTTCAGGTCCTCGCGGTCGCCGCGGGTGACCTCGACGCCCTCCTTGGCGGCCTTCTTGATGTTGCGGCGCCAGAGCTGGTTCATCCCCTTGAGGACGTCGTCCTCGGTGCGCTGGGTCCCGTCGGCGGAGCGCAGCGGGATCTGGAAGACGAACTGCGGCTGCCCGGCGGCGAACCCGCCCTCGACGCCCTGGTGGCGCCACCCGAGCTCGTCGAGCTGCGCGACGGTGCGCGCGCCGGCGGGGCTGCGCTCGGCTGGCGGCAGCTGGCTGAGCAGGCGCACCGCCGGATCGGCGATGCCCTCCTTGACCTGGGCGGTCGTCCAGCGCCGGGTGACGACGGGGGGCCCGATCCGTACGGCGAACGCGCCCTGCTTCTTCAGGTGCCGCACCATCGGGTCGAGCCAGGTGCCCAGGTCGTCGCTGCTCCAGTCGATGACCGGACCCTCCGGCAGGTAGGCCAGCGAGCGGTCGAGCTTGGGGAGCTTGCGGTAGAGCACCAGGGCCACCCCGACCTGGGTGCCGTCCTCGGCGAACCAGCCGAGCGACTCGCTGCGCCACTCGCTCTTCACCTTCGCCCACCCGGGGGTCTGCAGGAAGCTGGCCGACGGCAGCGTCGCGAGGTGGTCGCGGTGCTCGGCGGCGCTGATGGTCCGGACGGAGATCGGGCGCTCGCTCGGCATGGGAAGCAGGCTATCGGGCGCTCGGAGCGCGGGACGGATCCGTCGGGCGCTCAGACCCCGGCGTCGGGTCCCTGCGCCCGAACCCGCTGGACCTGCTCCAGCGACTCCCGCAGCTCGCTCAGCCAGTCGTCGGCGTGCTGCTGGACGAGCCGGACGCACCACGCGAGGGCCTCGCTGCGGCTGCGCGCCACCCCGCCCGCGATCAGCGTGTCGAGCAGGATCCGCTCGGGCTGGCGCAGCCGAGTCATCACCGGCGCGGCCACATGGGTGAACAGGGCCCGCGTGCCACCGCACTCGACACCCCACGAGACCTTCTGGTCGAACCGCCGCTCGGCCTCGCGGGCGACGGCGATGCGTGCCTCGCGGGTGCGCTCGCGGAACTCCTGGATCCGGCCCTGGACGGCGGCCTCCCGCTCGGTCTCGGAGGCGTCCTCGGCGAGCCGCGGCTCGCCGATCCGGCCGATGACGGTGATCTCCTCGCGATCGACGGTGACCTCCACCAGCGCCTCGAAGAGGTCCTGCGGGAGGCGACCGGCGAACCAGCCGCGGATCTGCTCCTGCTGCTCAGTCGTAATCATGTAATTCAGATTACGCCGCTTTCGCCGCGGGGCAAGGGTCTGCGCGACCCGATCAGATCCGCTCGCGCAGCCAGTCGAAGTCGGCGACGTGCTCGGCCGCCCCGCCCGGCGTCTCGCACACCACCGGCGCCCCGGCGTCGCGCACGACCTGGGCGAGCAGGTCGGGGTCGATCTGGCCGGCCCCGAAGTTGGCGTGCCGGTCGGCGCCGGAGTCGAAGGCGTCGCGGCTGTCGTTGGCGTGGACCAGGTCGATCCGGCCGGTGATCGCGAGAACGTCGTCGACGATCGTCTCCAGCGCGTTGCCGCCGGCGTGGGCGTGGCAGGTGTCGAGGCAGAAGCCCACCATGTCGGCGCCCTCGGCCGACGCGATCGCGTCCCAGGTGCCCTTGATCCGGTCGAGATAGCGGGTCATCGCGTTGGTGCCGCCGGCGGTGTTCTCGATCAGCAGCGGGATCTTGAGGTCGGTCGCCTCGACCGCCTTGCGCCAGTTGTCGAAGCCCTTCGCGGGGTCGTCGTCGTCGGTGACGTGCCCGCCGTGCACGATCAGCCCCTTGGCGCCGAGCTCGGCGGCGGCGTCCATGTGCTGCTGCAGCAGCTTGCGGCTCGGGATCCGCTGGCGGTTGTTGGTGGTGGCGACGTTGATGAGGTACGGCGCGTGCACGTAGAGGTCGACGCCCGCCTCCTCGGCCGCGCCGCGCAGGGCGGCCGGGCCGCCGTCGTACGCGAGGACGGGACCCTTGTAGGACTGCGGGTTGCCGAGGAAGAACTGCACGAGCGGGGCGTTGCGGGCGGCTGCCTCGGCGATCGGGTCGGTCTGGTCGACGTGGGCTCCGATGCGCGGCTCGCTCGCGGGGTGGCTCATGCGGCCCATCGTAGGGAGACCCGGCGACACGCCTGTCCCGGCATGTCCCCGCGTTGTCCTGAGGCAGTCCCCTCTTCGCCGGGTCGGTCGTCGCGGGCGCGCCGGGGGCACTACCGTCCTCGCGTGACCACCCTCCACGTCTCCGCGGGCGGCCGGACCTGGTCGTTCGAGGAGCCTCGCGTCGTCAGCATCGGGCGCGACGCCGGCTCCGACATCGTCCTCACCGCCCCCTCCGCCTCGCGTCGGCACGCGCAGCTGCGCTCGGACGGCTCCGGCTGGGTGCTGGTCGACATCGGGTCGAGCGGTGGCACCTTCCTCAACGGGGCGCGGGTGAGCGAGGTCCGGCTCAACGGGCCCACCAGTGTGCGCTTGGGCGGCGTCGGCGGCGAGGAGGTCGTGCTCACCCCCGCCGCCCCCGCACGCCCGGCCGCGCCCGCCCCGGCGGCCTTCCCGCCCGCCGCCCTCGAGCAGACGGTCCTGCCCGGGGTCGCCCCGGCCGGGCCCGGCTACGTCCACGGCCCCGGCCTGCTGGTCCGCGTCGGCGGCGTCTCGAAGCGCTTCCCACCGGGGGTCGTGGTCCGGATCGGACGCGACCCGGGCAGCGAGGTCGTCGTCGACGACCCGTCGGTCTCGCGCCTGCACGGCGTGGTCGAGGGCCGCCCCGACGGCTGGTGGTACGTCGACCGGTCGACCGCCGGCACGTACCTGGAGGAGGACCGGGTCGCCCAGCGCAAGCTCGAGGACCCGACGACGCTGATGCTCGGTCACCCCACGGCGGGCGCCGAGGTCGAGGTCGTGCCGATCGTGGCCGCCGGGGCCGCGCAGAAGTCGCTCGCGAAGAAGAAGCGCAAGCGCACGGCCGCGATCGTCGGCGGCGTGATGGCCGCGCTCGTCCTCGTCGGCGGTGGCACCACCGCGGCCGTCGTCCTCGGCGACGACGGGGGCAAGGACGGGTCGACCGAGGCGGCCGGGCTGAGCGCCGAGGAGCTCGACCGGGCCAAGCTCGCCAGCGTGCTGATCATCGCCGTCGACGACGACGGCGAGCCGATGTACACCGGCTCCGGCACGATCATCAGCGCGGACGGCCTGATCCTCACCAACGCCCACGTCGGCAAGCCCAGCGCGCCGGGCCAGCAGTCCGGCGAGGAGGACCCGGCCGGACTCCTGGTCGCGCTCACCTCCGCCGAGGACGACAAGCCCGCGGCGCCGTCGTACTCCGCCGAGCCGATCGTCGCCGACGGCGTGCTCGACCTCGCGGTCCTGAAGATCACCGGCGACGCCGACGGCAAGGAGATCGACGAGGACGAGCTCGACCTCCCGGCGCCCGTCCCGCTCGGCGACAGCGACGACCTGCGCACCGGCGACGAGCTCACCGCGCTCGGGTTCCCGGCGGTCGCCCACGTCGCCTCGGACGACGGGCTCGACCGCGCGCTGACGGTCACCCGCGGCGTCGTGTCGACCTTCCTCAAGGAGGCCGCGGTCCCCGGCAACCGGGCCTGGATCGACAGCGACATCCGGATCGGCTCCGGCAACTCCGGCGGCGCCTCCATCAACGACGACGGCGAGCTGGTCGGCATCAACAGCGCCGTCGTCACCGAGTCGACCGTCGGCGACAGCGGCGAGGGCGGCGCGTTCACCGGTGGCTCGGCACGCATCCGGCCGGTCAACCTGACCGACGACATCGTCGAGATCGCCGAGAAGGGCGGCGACCCCGACTACGTCTCGCCGTACCTCGAGGACGTTCCGGAGCCGCCGGCCGACCCGATGGACGACGCGAACGCGGCCCCCTCGGGCTGGAGCACCGACGGAAACAGCGACTGCTCGACGACCAGCACCCTCGACGACCCGCAGGTGCTCGGCGGCGTGACGCTGCCGGCGACCCTGTACGCCCACTTCGCCGTCACCGGGCTGCCGGACGGGACGCCGTTCACGATCGAGCTCTACAACCCGCAGGGCGAGCTGCTCGGCTCGCTCGACGGCTCGTGGGACCTCGGGCCCGACGACGTCTGCGCGTCGGTGTCGCTCGACGTGCCCGAGGGCCTGGGCGGGGCGGTCGCGGTCCTGGTCATCGACGAGACCAAGATCGAGAACCCGGTGCTGTTCGGCTGAGCGCCCGTCGCGATTCGGCCCGGTCGCCCGAGCGCTGTTAGCCTCTCCTGTCCGGTGCCGCTGGCGCCGTACACGTCTGCTGGGCCGAACCAGCAGGCAAGCAAGGCCCTCCTGCCGCGGAAAGTCCGCGGCCGCCTGAGTCCAGAGGAGGTGGAGACCGCTTTGCGCAACTATGAAGTCGTGGTCATCCTCGACCCGAGCCTCGACGAGCGGACGGTCCAGCCGTCGCTCGACAAGTACCTGAACGTCGTCCGCAACGACGGCGGCACGGTCGACAACGTCGACGTGTGGGGCAAGCGCCGCCTGGCGTACGAGATCAAGAAGCACGCCGAGGGCATCTACGCCATCGTCAAGCTGACCGCCGCCCCGGCGACGGTCGACGAGCTCGACCGTCAGCTGACCCTCAACGAGTCCGTGCTGCGGACCAAGGTCCTGCGACCCACCGTCTGAGGAACCGAACAGATCGTGTCTGTGGACGACCGCTACGCAATGTCGGACGTCCGGGACACGATGGGGACCGTTGTCCGGGTCTGACCCGGCACGTTTCGTTCATTCCACCCTCATCAGGAGACCACCATGGCTGGCGACACCGTCATCACCGTCATCGGAAACCTCACCGACGACCCTGAGCTCCGCTTCACCCCGTCGGGCGCGGCCGTCGCCAACTTCACGGTGGCCTCGACCCCGCGCTCCTTCGACCGGCAGACCAACGAGTGGAAGGACGGGGAGACCCTGTTCCTGCGCTGCTCGGTCTGGCGGCAGGTCGCGGAGAACGTCGCGGAGTCGCTCCAGAAGGGCATGCGCGTCGTCGTGCAGGGCCGACTTGTGTCGCGCTCCTACGAGGACCGTGAGGGCCAGAAGCGCACGGTCAACGAGCTGCAGGTCGACGAGATCGGCCCGTCGCTGACCTGGGCGACCGCCAAGGTCACCCGCGCGAGCCGCTCCGGCGGCGGTGGCGGCTACGGCAGCCAGGGCGGTGGCCAGCAGGGCGGCCAGCAGGGTGGTCAGGGCGGCAACCAGGGTGGCCGTCCCGCGGGTCAGGACCCGTGGGGCAGCGCGCCCTCCGGTGGCGGCCAGCAGGGCGGCTCCGGCTACGGCGGCGGCGCTCCGGCCAACGACCCGTGGGCCGCACCGGGAGTCTCGTCCAGCGACGAGCCCCCGTTCTAAGCATCATCACATCAACCATTCCGGCCGACGTTGACTGACGCGGCCGGGCTCTGAGGAGGAGCACCACAATGGCGAAGGCAGTCGTCCGCAAGCCGAAGAAGAAGGTTTGCCAGTTCTGCAAGGAGAAGGCCACCGGTGTCGACTACAAGGACACCGGCCTTCTGAAGAAGTTCATCTCCGACCGTGGCAAGATCCGCGCCCGTCGGGTGACCGGCAACTGCGTCCAGCACCAGCGGGACGTTGCGATCGCGGTGAAGAACGCCCGCGAGGTCGCTCTGCTGCCCTACACCTCCAGCGGCCGCTGAGCCCCGGCTAGCAGAGAAGGAGAGCTGAACTCATGAAGATCATCCTGACCCAGGAGGTCGAGAACCTCGGCGCCGCCGGTGACGTGGTGGAGGTCAAGGACGGCTACGGCCGCAACTACCTCATCCCCCGCGGCTTCGGCATCCGGTGGACCCGGGGCGCCCAGGCGCAGGCCGACTCGATCAAGACCGCCCGCGCGTCCCGCGCCGTCCGCGACGAGAACCACGCCGCCGAGCTGAAGGCCAAGCTCGAGGGCTCGCCGGTCGACGTCAAGGTCAAGGCCGGCCAGGGCGGCCGCCTGTTCGGTGCGGTCACCCCCGCCGACATCGCGACCGCGCTCGGCGAGGCCGCCGGCGAGGCCATCGACAAGCGGACCATCGTCCTCGGCAACCCGATCAAGTCGCTGGGCAACCACGCGGTCTCGGTCAAGCTGCACGACGAGGTCTCCGCCGCGGTGTCGCTCAACGTCATCCCGAGCTGACCTGATCGACGTACGACGGCGTGGCCGGTCCCTGCGGGGCCGGCCACGCCGTTAGTTTTGGTGGACTCCTTCCCTTCCCCGAGCGACTCAGGAGCTTCCCCCATGCGTGTACGACGGCTGTGGCCCGCTGCCCTCCTGCTGCTGACCCCGGTCCTGACGGCCTGCGGCGACGACGACCCGGTGGTGGAGGACACGCCCAGCCCGAGTGCGACCGAGACGTCCACCCCGGCCGAGGCCACCAGCGCGACCACGTCGGCACCGGCCCAGCCCTCGAGCAGCGCCGCCGCCGCCGGGCTGCCGGCCGCCTGCGACCTGGTCACGGCCGAGGACCTGGCCGAGGCGTACGGCATGTCCTTCGGCGCCCCCGAGGTCGGCGGCAGCGACTCCGGCTCGGAGGGCAGCACCGGTGGCGGGCTCGCCTGGACCAGCGACGACTGCTCCTTCGAGGCGGAGGGCCTCGCCGAGGTCACCGTGAAGGTGACCGGGCCGGAGGACTTCACCCAGGGCGCCTTCGGCTGCCCGCAGCCCTCCGACGACGAGGGCAGCGTGGAGCCCGCGAACGACATCGCCGGCGCCACCGCCGGCTGGTGGAAGGTGAGCAGCCCGCCGGACTTCGAGGGTGAGCTGCGCGCCTGCTCCCCGAAGGTGCTGCTGCAGATCGACCTCGACTACGAGAAGGGCGTCGAGTACGAGGGCGACCCGCTCAACCAGTCCGTCGGGCTGGCCGAGAAGCTGCTGGCGGCGATCGGCTGAGTCCTGAGGCCCGGTCAGGTGCGCGCGTCCTCGGGGGCCCCGGCCCACGGGGCCGAGCCCTGGAGGGCGCCGAGCAGGATCACGAGCAGGACGCCGACGAGCCCCACGGTGCCGACACCGTAGAGCCAGCGCCAGCCCGCGCCGTCGTACAGGACACTGGCGACGAGCGCGACGAGGATCGCCGCCTCCGCGACGAACCACCACCAGCCGCTGCGGACGCGGGCCCCGCGCGCCCGCGTCCCCATCGCGTGGCACAGCGCGGCCTGGAAGCCGAGGGCCGGCACCGAGGACGCCCACACCACGGCCGGGTCGGCGTCGTCGAGCCAGGCGCGCGCCGCCGGCGCGCTGAGCGCCGCCGCGACGACGACGGTGAGTACCGCGAGGTAGCCGAGGGTCAGGCGCAGCGGGAGGTCGGGCACGGCCTTGGACAGCCGGATCCAGCCCACGAGCACCAGCAGGCTGCCGAGGACCTCGGCGACGTCCACCCGGTCGTCGGGTGCGGTGGTGAACACGGCGACGGCGAGCCCGAGGGCGATCCAGTGCAGCGGCCTCATGCCCCCGCCACCAGCCAGTCGTCGCTGCGCGAGCGGTGCACCAGCGTGACGAGGCGCCCGCCCATGAACACCAGGGAGAACACGAGCCACAGCCAGGGCAGGCCCGCGCCCAGGGCACTCGTCAGCAGCACCAGGGGAGCGTAGCCCGCGAGCACCACCACCCCGGCCCAGGCGAGATAGCGGCCGTCGCCCGCGCCGATCAGCACCCCGTCGAGGACGAACACCACACCGGCGGCCGGCTGGGCCGCGGCGGCGACCAGCAGCACCGGCACGAGCGCGTCGCGGACGCCGGTGTCGGGTGTGAACAGGGCGCCGAGCCAGGGACTCGTCGCGGCGAGCAGGAGTCCGGTCACGACCCCGCTGACGATCCCCCAGCGGACCATCCGCCCGGTGACCCCCCGGGTGCCGGCGATGTCCCCGGCGCCGAGGAACCGCCCGGTGATCGCCTGGGCGGCGATCGCGATCGCGTCGAGGACGTAGGCGAGCAAGCCCCACAGGGTCATCGCCAGCTGATGGGTGGCGACGGGGACGGCGGTGCTGCCGGTCCCCGCGGTGGCGGTCAGCACGACGGCGTACGTCGTCACCAGGAGCGAGGCGCGCAGGGTGAGGGTCCGCACGATGAGGGGGACGCCGGCGCGTGCCGCCGCCCGGACACCGGGCAGGTGCGGGCGCAGCGTGGCGCCCTCGCGGCGTGCGGCCCGGACCACGACGAGCACCAGCGCCAGGGCCATCGCGGTCTGGGCGAGCACCGACCCCAGCGCCGAGCCGGCGATCTCCAGACGGGGCACCGGGCCGGCGCCGTACACGAGCAGGACGTTGAGCGCGAGGTTGGCGACGTTGCCGAGGACGGCGACGACGAGCGGGGTGCGGGTGTCCTGCAGGCCGCGCAGCACGCCGGTGCCGGCGAGGATGAGCAGCAGTGGGGTGAGGCCGAGCGCGGCGACGCGCAGGTACGTCGTGGCGGGCTGGGCCACGTCGGCGGACGCCCCGAACAGGGAGACGAGGGGACCGGCACCGAGCGCGGTGGCGAGGGTGGCCGGGACGCCGATGAGGACGGCGAGCCAGAGGCCGTCGAGGCCCTGGGCGAGGGCGGCGCGGCGATGCCCGGCGCCGATCTGGCGGGCGACGCCGGCGGTGGTGCCGTAGGCGAGGAAGATCGACAGGCCGACGACGGTGGTAAGGATCGTTCCGGCGATGCCGAGGCCGGCGAGCTCCGGGGTGCCGAGGTGGCCGACGACCGCCGCGTCGCCGAGGAGGAACAGCGGCTCGGCGACGAGGGCCAGGAACGCCGGGAACGCCAACCGCGCGATCTCGCGGTCGAGAGCGCGCCCGCTCATCGGCGCCGCCGCGGGGCCGGTGGATAAATCCCGGCGACTTGTGGAAAGTGACCCGGTCGGTGTGATAGCGGACGGGTCCCGCGGACAGACCCCTGATGACCTCCCGGCGACCTGGAAGTGAACGGGATCACACCCGAGATTTCCGTGCTCCACAGCCCGGGAAAGACGTTTGCGCAGGTCAGGGGCACAGTCGTCGCCGACAGCTGCGTCGATTCCACAGGTTCCTCCCCAGCCAGTGCACACCATCTCAGCGTGTCGTCCACGTCCCTCACCGAGTTATCCCCAGGACCTGTGGATAAGGCCCTTTCGGCGGGGCCGCCCGGCACGTAGGTTGCCGGTCGGGCGCTGGTGCCGGTGACCCGCCGTGTCGATTGTGCCGGACCCGTTCGGCAGGCTGGACGTCGCACAGGGGAGCAGGCCGGATCAACCCGATCGGGCCACGTCAGGAAGGTGGGAGGACCGTGAGTCTCACGGACGACCCGCCCGCCTGGACCGCCGAGCCGTCCGGCGAGTGGGGGGACGGGCCGGCGCCGTACCAGCCGGGCGAGGCGCCCAGCGGTGGCCGCACGCCACCGCAGGACATGGCCGCCGAGCAGTCCGTGCTCGGCGCGATGATGATCTCCAAGGACGCGATCGCCGACGTCGTCGAGGTGCTCCGCGGGCCCGACTACTACCGCCCGGCCCACGAGGAGATCCACGAGGCGATCCTCGACCTCTACAGCCGCGGCGAGCCCGCCGACATGGTCACGGTCGCCGGTGAGCTGCAGCGGCGTGGTCAGCTGCAGAAGATCGGCGGGGCACCGTACCTCCACACCCTCGCCGCCAACGTCCCGATCGCCGCCAACGCCGGCTTCTACGCCGAGATCGTCTACGAGAAGGCGATCCTGCGCCGCCTGGTCAACGCCGGCACCAAGATCGTCCAGATCAGCTACGCGGGCGAGGGCGAGGTCGACGGGATCGTCAACGAGGCCCAGGCCGAGATCTACAAGGTCACCGACCGCAACAAGTCGGAGGACTACGCCCCCCTCAGCGACATCATGGACTCGGTCCTCGACGAGATCGAGGCGATCGAGAACCGCGAGGCCGGCATCTACGGCGTGCCGACCGGCTTCGCCGACCTCGACGAGCTCACCAACGGCCTGCACGCCGGTCAGATGATCGTCGTCGCGGCGAGGCCCGCTATGGGCAAGGCGCTCGCTCTCGACACCCCCCTTCCGACGCCCACGGGCTGGACGACCATGGGCGAGGTGAAGGTCGGCGACCAGCTCTACGACGCCGAGGGCAGGCCGACCCGGGTCGTCGCGGCGACCGACGTGATGCTGGACCGCCCGTGTTACGAGGTGGAGTTCTCCGACGGCTCGGTCATCGTCGCCGATGCCCAGCATCAGTGGCTGACCGAGACGCGAGCAGCCAGGAAGTCCAAGTGGGCTGCCGATCATCACTACAACCGCGCTCGGCATCAGCGGATCTTCGCATCGGTGATCACCACCGAGGAGATCTCTCGGTCGGTCCGAATCGGTGTCGAGCAGCGAGCCAACCACGCAGTGCTCAACGCGGGTGCACTCGATGGCCGATCAGCCGATCTGGCGATCCCTGCCTACGTGCTCGGCGCGTGGCTGGGCGATGGGCATTCCAGCGGTGCTCGGCTCACTTCCGAGACCGACGAGATCCCGATGTACATCGAGGGTCTCGGGATCCGCTGCGAGAGCCGGGGCGACATGCTCTACGCGCTGAAGCTCCCCGCGCGAGCGCCTCTGGTGAGGAGTTGCGAGGTCTGCAACAGGGAGTTCGAGGCCAGGCACCCGAACGTCTACACGTGCAGCCGGCGGTGCGGCCCCAAGAACAAGGGTGCCCATCCCGAGCGCCTGAACTGTGTCGACTGCGGCCAGCCCTCCTCCGGCGAGTCGTGGCAGTGTCGATCCTGCTACGACGACCACGGCTCGTTCACGGCTTTGCTCCGCCGGATCGGGGTCCTGGGCAACAAGCACATCCCGGCGTCCTATCTGCGGGCAGCGGAGGAGGACCGTCGCGCGCTCCTCGCCGGTCTGTTGGACACCGACGGCACGGTCTCGAGGCAGACCGGGTCGGTGCAGTTCACGACGACGAGCAAGCGGCTCGCTGACGATGTCTACGAACTGATCGTCAGCCTCGGCTACCGGTGCGGTGTGGCGACGAAGCCGGTCAAGGGCCGCTCCGTGGACAGCTCGACTGCCTACAATCTGAACTTCTCGACTGTCGATGACGTCTTCTGGCTCGACCGCAAGTCACGGCTCCACAAGGAGCACCGTCCTCAGACGACGACACGCATCGGCCGCCGATACATCGTTGACGTTCGTCCGGTGCCGTCCGTTCCGGTCCGCTGCGTGCAGGTCGACAACCCCGAGCATCTCTATCTCGCCGGCCGCTCGATGATTCCGACCCACAACTCCACGCTGGCACTCGACTTCTGCCGTGCCGCGTCGGTCCAGCACAACCTGACCAGCGCCTTCTTCAGCCTGGAGATGACGCGTGCCGAGATCGTGATGCGCCTGCTCTCGGCCGAGGCACGCATCCCGCTCAACCACATCCGCAACGGCAAGATGGGCACCGAGGAGTGGGACCGCCTCGCCCGGCACGTGGCGAAGGTGTCGTCGGCGCCGATGTTCGTCGACGACTCGCCCAACATGACGATGACCGAGATCCGCGCCAAGGCGCGCCGGCTCAAGCAGAAGCACGATCTCAAGCTGATGGTCATCGACTACCTCCAGCTGATGAGCTCGGGCAAGAAGGTCGAGTCGCGTCAGCTCGAGGTCTCCGAGTTCTCCCGGCAGATGAAGCTGCTGGCCAAGGAGCTCGAGATCCCGATCATCGCGCTCTCCCAGCTCAACCGTGGTCCTGAGCAGCGTGCCGACAAGCGGCCGGCGATGAGCGACCTTCGCGAATCGGGGTCCATCGAGCAAGATGCAGATATGGTGATCCTTCTCCATAGAGACGACGTCTACGAGAAGGAGTCGACCCGTCCCGGCGAGGCCGACCTCATCGTCGCCAAGCACCGCAACGGCGCGACCCGCGACATCGTCGTCGCCTTCCAGGGTCACTACAGCCGGTTCGTCGACATGGCGCACGGCTGAGTGCTGGGTGTCGAGATGCAGCGAACTCTGACTTTGCCTACGACAAGGTGGACTTCGCACGTTATGTCGGCCGTCGTGGGCAGATCGTGTCGGAGCCGTAGGCGAGAATGTGAACCACTCGGCTCGCGGCCGGACAACTGAAGAGATGTGAAATGACGTTGGGACGGGTGCGCTAACACCCGTCCCAACCCAGAGGTGACTACGTCACCGTCTGTGCAGTCGCCAGCGAAGAGCCTCTGGATCCATCACCCCAAAGGAGTCCAACCAGAGGAACCGCTATGCCCACCACTCACCGTTGCAAGGTGAAGCTCATCGGTCGCACCTGCGACCACGACCTGTGCGTCCCGATCAGCAGGGGCGTGCCCCCAGAGCTCCGGTGCTCCGACGGTCAGCCGTCCGGGTACGGGGGCGGCGGTGGCGCCACCTGCGGCTGCCGCGTGCCTGACCACCTCGCAGACGTGGTCGAGCGCGAGCTTCGGGACAACCTCCAGGAGTCGAAGCGCCGGGGCTACGTCCTGGTCGCCGCAGCGTGATCAGACTCTCCGATCGGAGGGGAGGTGATCGCGTGGCACGCCAGAGCCGCCGGTATCGCCGCCGCAGCAGTTTCCCTGGTGGTCGGGATCTACCTCGGCTGCCGGTTCCACGACGACGAAGGCAACCTCGTCAAGTGCGGCACCGCCGTCTACATCGTGGTCGTCGCCCTTCTCGATGTCCACGGCATCTCGAGGCGGAAGACGCCGGACTTACCGAGGCCTGGGAGGACGTCACGACCTTCTGCACCTTCGAGGGCATGACAGCCATCAAGGTGAGCAGGAACGCGAGCAGCGACACGTAGTCAACGTCGCTCGGGTTGACGCGGTAGCTGCGTATGAGGGTCACAAGATGGTTCATGACGTCGACATCGGCGCGAACGGCACCGCCACGGGTCGTACCGACGCCGCCCACCGGCTACGACGGCAGGCTGGACGGCCATTCGTCGACGGCGTTGGGGTCGAGCGCGAAGGTGACGAGGCCGTCGACGTTGTTGCGGTTCATGTCGAGCGCGCGGAGCGCTTCGAGGTAGGCGGTCCGACGTTGCTCCTTGGTCCTCGCCAGGTGCACGCCCCAGTCCAGGGGGTCGGGGTGCAGACCTAGCGCAGCGAGCAGTTCGTCGGCCGCGAGGCGGGCGAAACGGCCGTTGCCATTCACGAAGGGGTGGATGGCGACCGTCTGGTGGTGCAGTCGAAGCACGGTCTCGACCGGCGACCAAGTGCGGGCGTTGATGTGGAACTCGGCGTCGTCGAGACGGGCCTTCCAGTCGCCCTGGATGTAGGCGGGGTCGATGCCGACGGTGGTTTCCCGTTGCCGGATCTTCCCCGCCCACGCCCAAACGTCGCCGAACATCTCCCGGTGGACCTCGCGGAGGGTGTACTGATCGACGAGGTCGGTCCAGGCGAAGCCTTGCTCGCGGACCCAGAGCATGCCGCGCGCGATGTTGGCGGCCTCCAGTGCGTTGAGTTCCGCCATCGTCTCGATCTGCTGATGCGGTGGCAGGAGAAACTCGCGGTCATCTTCGTTGACCGGTGTCGCCCCGTACGGCTGGTTCAGTGGGTCGAACGGGCCGCCGGTCTCAGACAAGCGAGGAAACCATCCGGTCTGTGGTCTCGCGCAACATCTGGGCCACGGCGGGTTCTTGGATTGCCTGATCTTCCAGTTCCATTGAGCCCGTCACCCGCGCCACGAACCGTCGGGCGGTGTCCTCCGCGACCTTGCGCGCGTCTGCACGGGTCAGCAGGCCCTCTTGGACTGCGCGACGCAGCAGCGCCCAGTCCGAGTCGGGGAACCTCTCGGGCTTCACATATGCGACGCGCAGGTTCTGCAGTTCGCGAAGCATTCGAGCGTGGCTGATCTCCTTGGCGGCGGCACGGTTCACCACTTCCGCGACCGTGGGCCTCAGCGATGCTGGTTTCGTCTTCACCCTCGAGGAGAGCCGCGAGACGGTGGCTTGGGAGACCCCGAGCACTTCGGCGACCGACTCCTGGGAAGCCCCTTCGGCGAGGGCTTTCGCGACGAACCGGGCCTGTTCGAGTTCGGCCAATTCACGCTTTGCACGAATCCGAACGGCCTCGCTCTTCAGAGTGTCGGGGACCGGCTTCCTCGTGCGCGCCACAACAGCCACCTTTCTCATTCACCTTGCATGATAGCGCGCATGAGGGCGACGCCGTCATCTCTCACGCTGGGGGAGTGCGGACGGGTTGTCGGACGCCTCGTCTACCGTCCCGGACTCGACCAGCCCGTCGCCATCCGCAGCCGCGGCCGGGTCAGGCTGTAAGTCGCGCGGAGGGTGGCTGCTCGATCAGGCGGAGGGGTTGATCCAGGACAGCACCGCTGCGTTCGCGCGTTCGAACTCCTGGTCGCCAGTGAGGAGACTCAACGCCTTCGTGAGGCCGGTGTAGACACCACCAGCCATCAAGGTCATCGTCTTGACCATCTGGTACTCGGTGCTGTTCGGGTGGGCGTCAGTCTCCCGGAAGGAAGCGAAGGCGCGCTCAGCGTCGGCCTCCGCCTTGGCGACCTCGGCACGCAACTTCTGCTCGAACTCAGTCATGTCGATCATGGCTTGTTCATCCTTCCATCGCTCCATGGAGAGCGCGGGGGTTTCTGCGGGGATATCGCGGCCAGTTGCCCAACCACGAGGCGAAGTCAGCCGGAAGCCTCTCAGTCCCGCCATGAGGAGTCGATGAGTTCGTCGGGGTTCGCCGGTCGACACCTGTGAACTGACCCAGGCGCACTCCAGAGGCCCGCAACGATGACCACTCCTCCGGACTGCGGGGCCGTCTCGTCGTACGCCGAAGCCGGAGGAGGACTCATGACCGACCGGAGACCGGTGAGCGCCGCGGGCGCCATCACCATCACGCCCATCGTCGTTGCCGACCTCCACGTCGAGGGCGAGGTGATGCCGGTGTGCGTGCACGTCATCGACCATCCCGATGGTCGGGTCCTCGTCGACACCGGCATGACGGAGCTGCACCCGGCGGTCGTCGCCGCGTTCGCGCCCCGCCTCTATCCACTGAACGAGCAGGACTTCGACGTCGCGGGCATCGACATCGTCGTCAACACGCACCTGCACGCCGACCATTGCGGCGGCAACCACCTCTTCGCCGGACGGCCGATCTACGTCCAGCGCCGGGAGCTCGACGACGCCCGCCGCGAGGAGGACTACACGATTCGCGAGTGGGTCGACGCTCCCGATCTGCAGTACGTCGCGGTCGACGGAGAGATCGAACTGCTGCCGGGTGTTCGCCTCGTCCCGGCGCCGGGTCATACGCCCGGGTCACAGGTCGTCGTGGTCGAGACCGGGGACCGTCCGGACGTGATCTGTGGCGACACCGCAGTGTGGTTCGGGGAGCTGGACGAGCCGCGGACCGAGGGACAGCGGCTCGTCCGCGCGCTCGATCCTGAGAAGGCGTGGCTCGCGCACGTGCGCGAGCCATGGCGATCTGGCGTCACCAATGCCGAAGGGAGCGAGTGACCCGGGCGGGGAGAGGAGACTGCCTGCGTCTCGACCGCTGCTGGCGCTGACAGGATGCCCCGGTGGAGATCCTGAGGTCGATCGCCTTGTTCATCGCAGCTGCCGTCGCCGAGATCGGCGGCGCCTGGCTGGTCTGGCAGGGCGTCCGGGAGCACCGCGGTGGGGTGTGGATCGGCGCCGGGGTGATCGCGCTCGGCCTCTACGGATTCGTCGCCACCCTCCAGACCGACCCGCACTTCGGTCGCATCCTCGCGGCGTACGGCGGAGTCTTCGTGGCCGGTTCTCTCGCGTGGGGCATGGCCTTCGACGGCTTCCGACCCGACCGCTTCGACGTCGTCGGCGCGCTGATCTGCCTGGTCGGCGTGGCCGTGATCACGTACTCACCGCGCACCTGACGGCTGCGGCTCCGAGCCGAGCGCGGAGCTCGCCCGGTCGCGCCCTCACCCGACCGGCGCGGCCACTGCCAGCTCGGCCCGGGCCGGGCCGGGCGTGGGCGGTCGCCAGCCCTCGCGCAGCATCTGGCGGACCGGCTCGCGGAGCTGGTCGAGGACGGCGGGGCCGGCGAACATGCCGGAGAAGGGGCCGATGACCGGCATCCAGTCGGGTCGGCCCTCGCCCGCCGCGAGGATCACGTCGCTCGGCAGCGGCTCGTCGGGCGACAGGGGCTCGCCGTGGAAGCGGCGCAGCAGGGAGCCGTCCGTGCGCACGTGGTCGGCCCACCAGGGGCGGATGTGCTCCTCGGCCCACTGGTCGAGCAGCAGCGAGAGGTCGGTGCCGTCGCCGTCGATGTGGTCGAGGAGGACCTTCGCATGCGGCACGTGCAGCGCGAGGCTGCGGCCGTTGGCGGGGTTGAGGGTGCACACGCTGTCGCCGAGGAAGAAGAGGCCGGCGGCGGGCGGCAGGCCGAGCGCGGGTCCCTGGAGCCGGTAGGTGTTGGTGAGGTTGGTGCCCACCCGCACCGGGGTGATCGGCTCGTGCGCGGCGGTGTCGGCCCACGGCGCGGTGTGCGGCACCGACCGCACCGCGCGCATGAAGCCGTCCTCGGTGCGCAGCACGCCGATCTCGTCGGCGTCGGAGGGGCAGATGAGCAGGACGTGGTGGGTCCGGTCGTCGGCCGGCATCACCAGCGAGGCGTAGTCGGGGCCGGTCACGAAGGAGGGGAACGGGGCGTCGTACGCCGCGGCGTCGGGTCGGGTGCGGAAGGTGCGGAAGAGGTACGACGTCCCGCACGACCCGCCCTGCACCGGACCGCGCAGCTCGTCGCCGAGGTGGCTGCCGCGGCCGGTCGCGACGATCACGGCGTCGGCCCCCACCGGGTCGTCGTCCACGACCGCACCGCGCACGCGGGCGTCGTCGGCGAGCAGGTGGTCGGCGTGGCCGGTCCGCCACCGCAGCCGCGGCTCGGCCTGGGCCACCTCGCGCAGGACCCGCTCCACCAGCGGCCGGCGGGCGAACATCGCGGTCACCAGCCCCGGCATGCCGGGCATCTCGCCGAGGCGCGCGCCCTGCGCGATGAGCCGGTCGACGACGTCGGGCATCTCCTCGAGGATCGTCCGCACCACGTGGCCGCGCCAGGCGTGCGGCGCCTCGCCCTGCATGACGCCGACCCGGCGCCAGGCGCCGTCGGCGTCGGGGCCCGGGTCGCGGTCGACGACCGTGACGTCGTGGCCGCGCCGGGCGAGGCCGATCGCGGTGAACGTGCCGACGGGTCCTGCCCCGATGACGAGTGTCTTCATGATGTCCTCCTGGTCGGTTCCAGCGACCGTAGGAGCGCGGGCGGGGTCCCCGCGTCGGCAGAAATGTGCAGGTCGATGTGCAGGATCAGGCGAGCCCGTGCCGGTGCGCCCAGGCGGTGGCCGCGGCCCGGTTGGAGACCTCGAGCTTGAGGAAGATGTTGGCGAGGTGGCGGGCGACGGTCTTCTCGGACAGCACGAGCTGCTCGGCGATGCCCCGGTTGGTGGCGCCGGCGGCCACGAGGCGGAGCACCTCGGCCTCGCGACCGGTCAGACCGTGCCGCTCGGTGCGGGTCACCTTGTCGAGCCGGTCGATGTCCGGCCGCGCGCCGAGGGCGGTGAAGACGGCGCGCGCGGCGTGCCGCTCGAGCTGGGCGGTCTCGTGGTCGCCGAGCGCGTCGCAGGCCTCGGCGACGTCGATCCGGCACCGCGCCTCGTCATACGGCGACCCGGTCGCCCGGAACCCGTCCAGCGCGGATCGCAGCGCGCCGAGCGCCTGCTGCGGATCGGCGCGGTGCAGGGCGAGCCGGCCGCGCGCGGAGGCCGCCGACGCCCGCAGGAAGGCCGCGCCTGCGGCCTCCGCCGCCTGGTCGAGCCGGGCCGACGCCTCGGTCGCGCAGGCGAGGTCGCCCGTCGCGAGCGCCACCTCGAGCAGGGCCGGCCACAGCCGGATGCGCAGCTGCGGGGATCCGGGCTCCTCCAGCGCGCGGCGCAGCGCGAGCAGCGCCGCCTCGGCCCGACCCTGCGCCAGCCGCATCAGCGCGAGCCCGGGCTGGGGGTCCTTGCCGTGGGCGAGCGCCGCGCGGTAGCCCGACTCGGCGGCGTCGTCCTCGCCGCGCAGCCGGTGCAGCTCGGCGCGCAGGTAGTGCGCCTCCCCGATCGTGTTCAGGTTGGGCCCGGGGTGCGCGATGAGGCGGTCGAGCTCGTCGATGGCGCGCGACCAGTCCCCCCGCAGCTGGTGGACCTCCGACCGGTGGACGATGCAGGCGCCCTGGAACGGCACCAGCCCCGGCTGCCGGGCACACCACTCGTCGAGGACCCGGGTCCACTCGACACTGCGTTCCAGGTCGAGGCACGCCTTGCAGTTGGCGACGATCGCGCAGTAGACGATGCCGACCGCCTGCGGGGTCACCGGTGCCGCGGTCGCTCGCACCATGGTGGCGTCCAGCTCGGCGAGCCCGCTGGCCAGGTCGCCGTTGGCGAGCAGGGCCTGGCCGTGGGCGAGCCCGCCGAAGACGCCGAGGTCGACGTCGTCGTGCTCGGCGGCGATCGGGCGGAGTCCGCTCGCCAGGCGGAGGGCCTCCTCGGCGTGGCCCGAGTGGAGGTGGAACATCGCGGCCGTCAGCTGCTCGTAGCCGCGCCACACCGACGCGGCGAAGCGGTCGCCCTGCACCGAGCGCATCAACGTCCACCAGCCGCTCGCCTGGGCGAGGTCGCCGCGGAAGTTCGCGGTGAGCCCCAACCAGAACGCGACCCGCGACGCGCCGTCCGGATCCCCGTCGGCGAGGTAGGCGTGGTGCGCCCGCTCGCGGGCGGCGACGGCCTCGTCGAGCTCGCCGGTCAGGAAGGCCGCCAGGCCCCACTGCTCGAGATCGCGCGCGGTGTGGCCGTCGGCGGCGGCGTACGCGCGCCGCGCGTCCGGCCACGCCCGCGCGGCGTACGCCCGGCGTCCTGCCTCGAGGCTCACCTCGCCATCATGGACCGCCCGGCGCGCGATGAGTAGCGGATCGGCGGGGACGCGTCGCCGATCGGGTGAGGTGGACGCGCGGCGCGCAGGACCCCCGGAATTCCATCCCGATGGGCTATTCCGGAGACGCCGCGATCGGGCTCATCCTGTGACGCGGGGAGGGCCGAAGGGGTGACGGCCGATGAGATCCGAGAAGTACGACGTCGTGGTGGTGGGCGCGGGCATCTGCGGGCTCAACGCCCTGTTCGTGGTCAGCGACTACCTCGAGCGCGGCCAGCGGGTCGCGCTCGTCGACCGGCGCGAGCGGGTCGGCGGCATGTGGAACGACACCTACGACTACGTCCGCCTCCATCAGCCCCATCCCTTCTTCACGGCGGGCAACATCAAGTGGCGCTGGGACAAGGACCCCTCGCACCTCGCCACGAAGCCCGAGGTGATCGATCACCTGTCCTACTGCCTCGAGGTGATCAAGGCGCGGGCCACGGTCGGCGACTACCTCGGCTGGTCCTATCTGGAGCACGACGAGGCCGACGGCGTCGTCCGCACCACCATCGAGCGCGACGGCGAGCGGGTGCTGCTCGAGTCCGACCGGCTGGTGAAGGCGTTCGGCTTCGACGTACGGCCGAACGATCCGCTGCGCCTCAGCAGCACGCGAGTGCGCTCGGTGTCCCCGGACACCTGCGACGTGCGGACGGGCGAGATCGCCTCCTCGGACGCGCCCGTGTGGGTGATCGGCGGCGGCAAGACGGCGATGGACGCGGTGCACACCCTGGTGACCTCCCACCCCGGTCGCGAGGTGAGTCTGCTCGCCGGATCGGGCACCTACTTCGTCCGCCGCGACGAGATCTATCCCCAGCGTCCCGGGCTGCGGCGCGGCACCCGGGTCAACCAGTTCTCGGTCGACCTGGCGATGAGGTACGACGGCGACAACGACACGACGCTCTACGAGCCCGCGCTCGGCCACACCATGCTCAAGGTCACCCCGACCGCCCGCAGCTGGATGATCGGGCTGCTCTCCGACGACGAGGCGCAGCGGATCAGCGCCGGCGTCACCCGCTCGATCCTGGGCCATCTCGTCGACGCCGTGGACGTCGGCGACAGCGGGGAGACGGGGGACGGCGCGGAGCTGGTGCTCCGCGACGGCGAGCGGGTGCCGGTCCCGGCCGGCACGTGGGTCCTGAACTGCACCGGCTACCTCCACACGCGGGAGGCGCCCTACGAGCCGTTCTGCTCACCCTCGGGCCGGGTCCTGTCGATCAACCAACGCTCGGTCACCTTGGGCTTCACCTCGCTGTCCGGCTTCATGCTCACCCATCTGCTCATGCGCGACCGGCTCCGCGACCTGCCGCTCTACGAGCTCGACTGGCAGGCGCTGCGGCGGGTCGCCGGGAGCGACGCCACGCCGGTGATGTGGACCGTGCTGATGCACAACTACACCCTGCTGGTCGAGGCGCTGCCGCCCACGGTGCTGATGCGCAACGGGTTCGACGGCGACGCGTGGTACCCGCCGCTGCGCCGGCAGTGGGGCGCCGCGTCGTTCGTCCGGACCCGGCGCAAGCAGCGCGCGCACTACCAGCGCACGCTCGACCGGGCCCGGGAGCGCTACGACGTCCGGTGCGGACCGCTCGCGACGAGCGAGCCGGCGCCGGCCGGGAGGCGGGCGGCCCGTCGGCCCTAGGACCGGGCACCGGTGAGGGTCAGGGCCGCAGCAGGATCTTCCCGCTGCGCCCCGGCTCGGCGTTGGCGGCGGCCGCGGCGCGCACGTCGTCGAGGGGGTACGTCGCCTCGACCGGCAGGGTGAGCGAGCCCTCGCCGATGCGCTGGATCAGCTCGCCGAACAGCGCGCGGCGCTGCTCGGCCGGCATGGTGCGGCTGACCGTGCTGCCCCAGAAGCCGCGGATCGTGGCCTGCTTGAAGATCACGTCGCCGGAGGAGACCTCCATCGTCGGCGACTGCATCGCGCCGAACACCACGAGGGTGCCGTTCTCGGCGAGCAGGGACATCACCTCGCCGGTGGCCCGGCCACCGACGGAGTCGACGCCGACGCGGATCGGCGCGCCTCCGGTGATCTCCTCGACCCGCTCGACCCAGCCGTCGTCGGTCGCGACGATCCGGTCGATGCCCTGGGCGGCGAGCTCCTCGACGCCGGCGGGGCGGCGGACGAGCCCGACCACGTTGACGCCCCGGGCCCTGCCGAGCTGGGCGACCATACGCCCGACGGCGCCGTTGGCGGTGTTCTGCACCATCCAGTCGCCGGGCTGGAGCTCGAGCGACTCGAGCAGGCTGATCGCGCTGAACGGCATCGACACCAGCTGGGCCGCGACGTCGTCGGGGAGGGAGTCGGGGACCGGGATGAGAGCGCCGGCGGGAGCGACGAAGGACTCGGCCCACGCGCCGAAGGTGCCGCCGCTGGCGACCCGCTGGCCGACCGTCACGCGCTCGACGCCCTCGCCCACGGCGTCGACGACGCCGACCGCCTCGCTCCCGGCGCGGGCGGGCAGCTCGGGCTTGAAGCCGTACGAGCCGCGGATCGTCCACAGGTCGTGGTTGTGGATCGAGGCGAGCAGGGTGCGCACGCGCACCTCGCCCGGACCCGGCTCGGGGGTGGGGACGTCCTCGACGCCGAGGACCTCGGTGGGATCGCCGAACTGGTGGTGGATGACGGCACGCATGGGTCCAGCATGGCGGGCGGCGTCAAGAGG
>NZ_VDMP01000025.1:180904-189870 GCF_006335005.1 Nocardioides albidus | reverse complement strand
CACGTCGAAGCCCTGCTGGATGTCGCTGGAGTAGATGTGGCCGTTGTACCAGTACGCCGACCACGAGCCGCCGAGGATCAGCCGATCGGTCGACAGCGGGCCGCGGTCGAAGAACGCGATCTCCTTCGGGTTCGCCGAGTCGGTGAAGTCCCACACCGAGATCCCGCCCTGGTACCAGGCCTGGACCATGATGTCGCGACCGGCGACCGGGATCAGCGAGCCGTTGTGCGCCACGCAGTTCTCGGTGTTGGCCTGGGTCCGCGGGATCTTGAAGTAGGACCGGAACTCGAGCTGGCCACCGACGATGTCGTAGATGCCGTCGGCGCCCTTCTGCGCCCCGATGGTCGGGTTGCACGTCGGCCCGCCGCCGCCGCCGAGCTCGTCGGTGAAGACGACCTTGGTGCCGGCGTTGTTGAAGGTCGCGGAGTGCCAGAAGGCGAAGTTCTCGGTGTCGCGGACCTGCTCGGTCACCACCGGGCTCTCGCGGTCGGAGATGTCGACCAGGATGCCGTCGCCCATGCAGGCGCCGGCCATCACGTCCTTGCTCGGGTAGGCCGTCAGGTCGTGGCAGCCCGAGGTCTCCCGCGAGTAGCCGCCCGGCGGGTTGCCGCCGCCCTCCTCGGCCGGGAAGAGCACCGGCTCGCTGACGACCGCGGCGTCCTGCGGCGCGGCCACGGGGACCTTCACCACGCTGATCTGGTCGTGCGGCGGCTGGCAGTCGGGGAAGTTGACGTTGGGGGAGTACGACGAGACGTAGACGTAGACGTCCCTGCCGTCCTTCGACGGGGCGAGCGTGTGGGTGTGCGAGCCGCACGCGGTCTCCACCGAGGCGACGTACTCCGGGGCGGTCGGCTCGCTGATGTCGAAGACGCGGATGCCCTCCCACGACTCCTTGATCGTCGCCGACTGCGGCACGTTGGAGCAGGTGTCGTTGCTGCGGCTGGAGTCGACGCTGAGGACGAGGAGGTCGCCGAGGACCGAGATGTCGTTCTGCGAGCCGGGGCAGAGGACCTGGGTGACGAGCTGCGGCTTGTGGGGCTTGCGGATGTCGTAGACCGAGAGGCCGTCGTAGTTGCCCTGGAAGGCGTAGTCGCCCTGGAAGGCGAGGTCGGTCTCGAAGGACGACTCGCCGGCGAACGGCCCGGACTTCGGGATGTTCGCGAGGAGCTCGATGTTGGCGCTCTTCTCGATCTCGCCGGGCGCGAGCACGGCGGCCCGGTCGTCCAGCTTCGCGATGTCGAGGCCGGGCAGGCAGGCGAGGGCGAAGTTGTCGCCCGCCCGCTCGTTGGCCCGTTGCTGGCCGGGTGGGCACGGACCGGCCGCGCCGTGGTCGTCGTCGTGGGCTCCGGCGGGCAGGCTCACTGCCGCGATGCCGAGGGCCACGACGCTCAGCGTGGTGACGCCGAGCCTGCGCAGACGCAGAGGGACAGGGATCGCCATGTTCACTCCCGAGAATGTTGGTGGATGCTGATCCGGTCCTGATGCTGGCCTAAGGTGAGCCGGGTCACAAGCCTTTTGTAAGGAGAGTTCTTCGTGTCTCGGATCCGGCCTCGGTCGCTGTCCCCTGCCTTCTGCGTCGTCGCGCTCGTCCTCGCGCTCGCCCTCAGCGGATGCCTCGCCAAGGAGAGCGACGAGGACGGCGGGCGCGGGAACGGTCAGGACGGTTCATCCGCGGTCGTCGTCCAGCCCGGGGGGCCCGGCGAGGCGGCCTCGACGCTCGAGCCCGGAGCCACCGCGGAGCACGCGGACGCGGCCCACGACGACGTGGCGTTCATGCAGATGATGATCCCGCACCACGCGCAGGCGCTGACGATGTCGGAGCTCGCTCCGCAGCGGGCCCGCTCGCCCCAGGTGAAGGCCCTCGCCCGCCGGATCCTCGCGGCGCAGCGACCCGAGATCCTCACCATGGCGGCCTGGTTGAGCGAGCGCGAGCTCGCCGTACCGTCGGCGCAGGACGACCCCGCCGACTTCGACCACGGCGAGCACGGGCACGCCGCGATGCACGGCATGCTGACCGACGAGCAGATGGACGAGCTCGAGGCGGCCCACGGCGCCGAGTTCGACCGGCTCTTCCTCACCGGGATGATCCAGCACCACGAGGGTGCGATCGCCATGGCCGACGCGGTCGCGACCGCCGGGACCGACGTGCAGGCCACCGAGATCGCCAACGAGATCGTGATCGGCCAGGGCGCCGAGGTCGACCGGATGCGGGATCTGCTCGCCGGCCTGTGAGCCGGCGCCGTACGTCCCCGCCGGGGGACGGTTCTGGTGAGCCATCGCACCCGGACGGGGGTACGAGCGCCTCGACCCCCGGAGGTAGCGTGGCCCTCATGACTCGGGCTCAGGGCTACGGTGGCGCCTCCTACGGTTCGGGCGCCCAGGTGCAGGGGCGCGACGGGTTCCGGACCTTCACGGTGCGCGAGCTGGTCGCCTACGGCCGGCTGATCGTCGACCGCGAACGGGTCGACCCGGAGCGCGTGGTGCACGAGTTCATCCGCGCCAACCCCGACATCGATCTCGACGCGCGCAGCACGGTCACCGACTGGCAGGCCGGCTACCGCCCCGGCGACACCGCCGAGCGTCCGGGCGGCTACTTCTGAGCCACCCGGCTCACTTCGAGGGCTCGGTGTCGCACTGCACCTTCGGGTTCACCCCGAAGTAGTTGAGCGGACCAGCGACGACGGTCAGCGCGGTGTCGCTGAAGGTCTTGCAGTTCACGTCGCGGTCGTCGCTGAAGTAGCCGCGTTGCACGGCGGCCAGGACTCCGAAGATCAGCCAGATCACGATCAGGATCGCGCCGATGCCGGTGCCTCTCATGTGACCCCCCTTGCGTCGATGGTGGGCCTTCTCGGTACCCCGGCCGCGCCGATTCAGGCGGTCGCGGCCCGGCGCGGTCAGCCGGCGTACTGCGGGTCGGTCGGCGCGACCCACTGGACGAGCTGGAAGATCACGCCGTTGGGGTCGGCCATCTGGAAGTAGCGCTCGCCCCACGGCTCGGTCTCGATGGGGGTCACGATCTCGACGCCCTCGTCGCGGAGGCGGGCGTACTCGGTGTCGATGTCGTCGACGGTGAACACGACGAGCAGTCCGTCGGCCGGACCCGCGGCGGACGCCGGCTTGAAGGAGCCGAGCCCGGTGCGCAGATAGATCAGGTTGATCGCGGCGTCCGGGTGCTCCAACGAGCAGAACCCGTCGGCGGACATGGCCTCGTTGAACCCGAGGTGGCGCTGCGCCCAGGCGGCGGAGGACTCGACGTCGGCGACGTTGAGCGAGACGGCGCTTGCGGTGATGTTCACGTGGCTCCTGGTGGTCGGGTGGATGAGGTCGTTCATTATACGCCGTACAGTGTACGACGTACAATTCAGATGTGGCAGACTGCAGCCATGAGCGGGGCGAGCACGGGCGGCGGCGAGCCGAGCCGGACCCTGGCCCTGCTGTGGGGGGATCCCTCCGCAGGGCCGCGGCGCAAGGGCCCCGGCCGCTCGGTGAGCGTCGAGCAGCTGGTCACCGCCGCCCTCGCGCTCGCCGACGAGCACGGCCTGGCCGCCGTCACGACCCGCGCCGTGGCCGAGCGGGTCGGCATCTCGGCGATGTCGGTCTACACCTACGTGCCCGGCAAGCCCGAGCTCCTCGACCTCATGGTCGACGCCGTCCACCTGACGATGCCGCGGCCCGCCTGGCGCAGCCGCTCCTGGCGCACGAGGCTCACCCGCGTGGCCGAGAGCAACCGCGACCTGCTCCGGGCCCACCCCTGGCTGACGGAGGTCGCCGCGCTCAGCCGCCCACCGCTCGGCCCCGGCGTGATGGCGAAGTACGAGCACGAGCTTGCGGCCCTCGACGGCACCGGGCTGAGCGACGTCGACACCGACGCCGCGCTCACCTATCTGCTCGGCTTCGTCCAGGCGCACGGCCGCGCGGCGCACGACGCCGCGCGGGCGACGACCGACAGCGCGATGAGCGACGCCGAGTGGTGGGCGGCGAACCAGCCGATCCTCGCGCGCGCCCTCGACCCGGAGACCTACCCGCGTGCGGTGCGCGTCGGGGCCGCGGCCGGTGCGGCCCAGGGCAGCGCCTGGAGCGCCGACCGGTCCTGGCGCTTCGGCCTGGCCCGCACGCTGGACGGGCTGGCCGCGCTCATCGACGGCTGACCAGGCTCAGAACGGGCTCAGCAGACGCTCTGGACGAGCGTGGTGGTCAGTCTCGGGCTCGCTCCGCCAGCCGGACGGCGGCGTGGCGCACGATCCCTGCCTCGCCCTCGTCGCGGGCGGCCTCGTGGGGGATCTGTCCGCCGAGCAGTCCGGCGGGCTGGGTGAGCCAGGCCCACACCTGCCACGGCTCCATCCCCGAGGACAGCAGCGGCTCGAGGATCGCCGCCAGCTCCGGGCGCAGCTCCCCGTCATCGGTGAGCTGGAAGGCGGGCACGAGCACGCCGCCGTCGTACGCGACCAGGAGCAGGGCGTGCCGCTCGGCGGCCTTGTGGACCGCGAACCGTGCCGCGTTCTCCGACACCCCGCGCAGCCGGGCGAGGCTCGCGTAGCTGTGCGTGGGTGAGGCGAGCAGTGCCGTGCGGACGGCGGCGCGGCGGCGCAGCTGCACGAGCCCGAGCGGGACCGCGTGCGCCGGGTCGTCGCCGTCCTGGTGGAGCACGCGATCGAGGTCGGCGAGCTGGTCGTCGGTGAGGGGCGCCCCCGTGCCGGGGTCGCGCCAGCGCGCGACACCGCCGAGGTCGCGCTCGAAGGACGGCAGCCCGGCGCCCTCGAGATGGTCGGCCAGTCCCAGCTCCTCGAGCCACGCGGCCAGCTGCTCCCCGTTCACGGGGTCCAGCCTCGCACTGGGAGACTCGGCCCCATGCAGCAGGTCGACGACGGACAGACCGACGCGCAGACCGACGCGCGGGCCGAGGTGCGGGTCGAGCGCCTCGGCCCTGTGGGGCGGATCGTGCTCGACCGCCCGCGTGCGCTGAACGCGATCACCCTCGGCATGGTCGAGCGGATCCACGCCGCGCTCGAGGACTGGCGTGACGCCGGCCTGCGCGCCGTGGTCGTGGAGAGCGCCTCCGAGCGGGCGTTCTGCGCCGGCGGCGACATCCGCCGGGTCCGGGAGAACTCGCTGGCCGGGCGGTACGACGAGAGCCGACGCTTCTTCGAGACGGAGTACGCCGTCAACGCGCTCCTCGGGAGCTATCCCGTCCCGGTCGTGGCTCTCGTCGGCGGGCTGTGCCTGGGCGGCGGGATGGGCCTGTCGGTGCACGGCACCTTCGTCGTGGTCTCACCCGAGGCCTCCTTCGCGATGCCGGAGACGAAGATCGGCTTCTTCCCCGACGTCGGCGGATCGCACTTCCTGCCGCGCCTGCCCGGACACACCGGTCGCTATCTCGGCCTCACCGGCGCCCGGATCGGCGCTGCCGACGCCCTCGCGCTCGGTCTCGCCACCCACGCCTGCTCGTCCTCCGACCTGGCGCGGCTGCCCGAGCTGATCGCGTCGTACGACGGCCCGCTGGAGCAGTTGCTGCGCGAGCTCGCGCCGGCCCGGCCGGGTGAGGCGGGCGCTCTCGCGCCGGTGCGCCCGGAGCTGGAGTGGGTGTTCAGCGCCCCCGACCTCGCCACCATCCGCGCGCGCCTGGACCGCCTCGCCGACGGCACCGGTCCGGTGGCCGCCTGGGCGGGCGAGACCGCGGCCGCGCTGGCCGCGGCGTCGCCGTCCAGTCTCGAGGTGACCGACCGGCTTCTCGTCGAGGGGCGCGGACGCTCGCTCGAGGAGTGCCTGCGCGCGGAGCTGGCCACCGCGAACCGGATGATGCGCAGCCCCGACTTCCTCGAGGGGGTGCGGGCGGTGCTGGTCGACAAGGACCACGCGCCGAGGTGGGCCTAGCCGGTGAGCTCGGCCACCAGCGTCTCGACCCGGCGGCGGATCTCGTCGCGGATCGGACGGACGGCCTCGATGCCCTGGCCGGCGGGGTCCTCGAGGACCCAGTCCTCGTAGCGCTTGCCGGGGTAGAAGGGGCACTCGTCGCCGCAGCCCATGGTGATCACGACGTCGGCCTCCTGCACGGCCGAGTCGGTGAGCACCTTCGGCTGCTCGGCGGCGATGTCGATGCCCTCCTCGGCCATCGCGGCGACCGCGACCGGGTTGATCCGGTCGGCGGGCTGCGAGCCGGCGGAGAGGACCTCGATCCGGTCGCCGGCGAGGTGCTGCAGCCAGCCGGCGGCCATCTGCGAGCGCCCGGCGTTGTGGACGCAGACGAAGAGCACGGTCGGTGTGGTCATCGGATCTCCTCCGGTCGGTCGGTGGCGTGGGGGACGACGACGTCGTCGGCGACCTCGCCGGCGTCGGGATAGAGGGCGAGGGTGAGCACGACGCCGACCCCGAGGCCGACGACCTGCATGGCGACGAACGCCGGGACGGAGCCGGGGGCGATGCCGGCGAAGGTGTCGCTGAAGACCCGGCCCACGGTCACGGCCGGGTTGGCGAACGACGTGGAGCTGGTGAACCAGTACGCCGCCCCGATGTAGGCGCCGACGGCGGGCGCGGCGAGGGCGCCCCGACCGGTGCGGGCCAGGGCGAAGATCAGCGCGACCAGTCCCGCGGTCGCCACGACCTCGGCGACCAGGTGGCCGCCGCTCACCCGGTCCGTGGTCGAGAGGCCGGGCCCGACCTCGAACATCGCGTTGGCGAGGACGGCGCCGGCGATCCCGCCGCCGACCTGGGCGACGGCGTACGCCGCGACGTCGGGCAGGGACAGCCCCGCAGCCGAGCGCCGGCCGAGGAACCAGTCCGCGAGCGAGACCACCGGGTTGAAGTGCGCGCCGGACACCGGGCCGAGCCACAGGATCAGGACGGTCAGGCCGAGCACGGTCGCGGTGGAGTTCTCGAGCAGCTGGAGGCCGACGTCGCCGGGGGACAGGGTCGCGGCGGCGATGCCGGAGCCGACCACCACGGCGACGAGGAGCGCGGTGCCGACGAACTCGGCCAGCAGGCGGCGCGGCAGCGGGGCAGGGGTCACAGCGGACATGTTGACCTGGCGAGGATTGCTCAGTCAAACTTGAGGCAATGAACATTGAGCAAACAGGGTCGGTCGACCGCCGGGTGCGGGTCCACGCCGCACTCGCCGACCCCACCCGGCTGCGGATCGTCGACCTGCTCGCCGTCGGCGATGCCGCGTCGTCCGAGCTCGCCGCCGGACTCGGCACGCCGTCGAACCTGCTCGCCCACCACCTCGGGACCCTGGAGGCCGCGGGGCTGATCGAGCGGCACCGCTCCGAGGGGGACGGCCGGCGCAGCTACTGGCGGCTCGTCGCGGCTGAGGTGACGCCGGCCGACGCGTCGCTGGCGACGCCCGCGCGGGTGGTCTTCGTCTGCACCGCCAACACCGCGCGGTCCCACCTGGCCGCCGCGCTGTGGCGCCGCGCGAGTCGACTCCCGGTCGCCTCGGCGGGCACCCATCCCGCGGAGCGCATCGCCCGCGGTGCTCTCGCCGCGGCCCGCCGCCACGACCTCGACCTGCCCGACGTGTCCCCGCGGCACCTCGACGCCGTGCACCCGGCGCCGGACGACCTGGTCGTCACCGTGTGCGACCGCGCCCACGAGGAGCTCGGATCGCGCTCACAGGTCCACTGGTCGGTCCCCGACCCGGTCGCGGTCGGCACGACAGCGGCCTTCGACGCTGCCGTCGGCGAGCTCGACCGCCGGGTGGCCCATCTCGTCCCGCTCCTGCCGACCGCCTGAGCCCGATCTCGAGCCTGTTCCCGAGCCTGTTCCCGAGCCTGGGCCGCCGGCGGCGACCGCGAGCGCGGCAGCGAGCAGGCCGAGCCCGCCCAGCACCACGAAGAGGCTGGTGTAGCCGCCGGCCCAGGACGCCACCGCGGCGCCGAACGCCGGGGCCAGCGCCGCCGCGACGCCGAGCGGCGCGTTGTAGGTCCCGTTGAGCGCGGCGTACCGCTCCGGTCCCCAGTGATCGCTCACCACGGTGGCTCCGACGAGGGTGAACAGGCCGCGGGCGGCGCCGGCGACGATCGACAGCCCGATCAGCAGCGGGACCGGTCCGGGGACGGCCGCGAGCGCCAGCATCATCGCCGCGAGGACGACGATCACCGCCGCGGCGCGGGGGTTCGGTGCGAGCCGGCGGTCGAGCACGGGATAGAGCAGGCGGCCCGCGACCTGGCCGGCGCCGCCCAGCCCGAGCGCCCAGGCGGCCAGGTGCACGCTCATGCCGCGATCGAGCAGGAGCGGCACGAGATGGACCAGCGAGGCGTACATGACCAGCGAGGTGAGCGCACCGGAGGCGGCCAGCAGGACGAAGGTCCGGCTGCGTACGACGGCGCGGTCGGTCTGGTCGTGGGCGCCGTGTGCGGCGGGGGCCGAGTGCCAGGGCAGCCGCAGGGCGACGGCGTGGGCGGGCGCGGTGGTGACGAGGAGCAGCGCACCCAGGACGAGATAGGTCGCGCGCCAGCCGAGCTCCTCGCCCAGCTCTGCCGTCAGCGGACCGAAGACGGTCGACGCGAACCCCGCCACCAAGGTGAGCGTGGTGATCGCGCGCACCCGCCGGGTGCCGAACCACTGGGTCAGCGCGGCGAACGCCGGCGGATAGAAGACGCCGGCGCTCGCCGCCCCCGCCACCAGCCAGCCGAGGAAGAACACGGGCAGCGAGGGCGCCGTCGCGATCACGCCGACCGCGCCGGCGCCGACGACGCTGCCGCCGGTCATGATCCAGCGCGGTCCGTGCTCCTGCAGGACCCGGCCGACGAGGATCCCGCCCACCGCGCCGACCACGCTCCCCGCCGAGAACGACGCCGTGACCGCGGTCAGCGACCAGCCGGTGTCGTCGGCGATGCCGGGCGCCAGGACGGTGAACGCGTAGTACAGGACGCCGTACGCGATCGTCACCGTGACGCAGAGGGTGACGAGCACCCGCTGCGCCTCGCGGTGGGCGACCGGCTCGGATCGGCGCTCAGCCTGCATCTACCGAT
>NZ_VDMP01000025.1:121780-180827 GCF_006335005.1 Nocardioides albidus | reverse complement strand
CAGGCGTCGACAGGGGTCCGTCCGATCGTCAGGACCTCCGCGGCGGGAGCGGGGCCGCAGCAGCCGCCGCCGGTCGCCGCGCTGTCCGGGTCGTCGAACACCCCGGCCCCGCCGCACACGCCCGTGTCCGGCAGGACCAGCTCCACCCGCGCCGCCGCCTCGTGGTCGCCGGCGAGCGCGGCCACCACGCTGCGCACCTGCTCGTAGCCGGTGAGGGCGAGGAAGGTCGGCGCGCGACCGTAGGACTTCATGCCGACGAGGTAGAGGTCGGGCTCCGGCTGGGCGAGGTCCGCGGCGCCGGTGGCCCGCACCGAGCCGCAGGAGTGGATGTTGGGGTCGATCTCGGCGGCGATCAGGCGCGGCGCCTCGAGGGTCGGGTCGAGGTCGAGCCTCATCTCGGACAGGAACGTCAGGTCGGGGCGGAAGCCGGTCAGCACGACGACAGTGTCCGCTGCCGGGAGCTCCCGCCCGTCCTCGCCGACGAGTACGACGCGCGTGCCGCCCGGCTCGTGGCGCACGGCGGCGGTGCGGAACCCGGTCAGCAGCTCGACCGCGCCGGACCGGACCGCCTCGCGCGCCCGCTGGCCCAGCGCGCCCCGCCGCGGGAGCTCGTCGGCCGCGCCTCCTCCGAAGGTGCCCTCGCCGACGGCCCGGCGGATCGCCCACGTGATCCGGGTGCCGGGGTGGTCGGCGGCGATCCGGACCAGCTCGTGGATCGCGTTGAACGCGGAGTCGCCCGCTCCGAGCACGACGGTGTGGCGCCCGGCGTACCGCTCGGGCCGGGCCCGGTCCGGCACCTGGGAGACCAGACGCGCCGCCGCGGCGAGCTCGCCCAGGGCCGGCAGGCCGTCGGCGCCCGCGGGGTTGGGGCGGCGCCAGGTGCCGGAGGCGTCGATCACCGCCCGGGCCTCGAGCCGCGACTCGTGGCCGGCGGAGTCGGCGACGTGGACGGTGAACGGCTGCGACGCTCGGTCGGCGTCGACCAGCCGGTCGCGGCCGCGGCGCGAGACCCCGCTGACGCGGGCGTCGTACCGGATCCGGTCGCCGAGCGCCGCGGCGAGCGGGGCGAGGTAGCGCTCGATCCATTCCGCGCCGGTCGGGTAGCCCTGGGCCGGCGCGGTCCAGCCGGTCGGGGCGAGCAGCCGGGTGGCCGCCGGGTCGACCAGCTCGGGCCAGGCGGAGAAGAGCCGGACGTGGCCCCACTCCGCGACCGCGGCGGCCGGTCCGGGCCCGGACTCGAGCACCAGCGGCTCCAGGCCGCGCTCGAGCAGGTGGGCGGCCGCGGCCAGGCCCTGGGGCCCCGCGCCGATCACCACCACCGGCAGGTCGTCCGTCGGATCTGTCATCTCGCTCTCCTCCATCATGCATTGACGTTCTTCGATGTGACAACAGACTACGGATAGATCGACAGATGTCAATGGATAGGGCACACTCGGATCATGGCCTCCTCGCTGCCGGTGATCCAGCCCGACGACCTGGCCGCCTGCTGCGCACCGGTCACCGGCGGTGTGGTCTCCGACGAGGCGGCCGCGATCCTCGCGCGGATGTTCAAGGCGCTCGGCGACCCGACTCGGGTCAAGCTGCTCTCCCTGATCGCGGCCGCACCGGACGGCGAGGCCTGTGTCTGCGACCTGACCGAGCCGGTCCGGCTCAGCCAGCCGACGGTGTCCCATCACATGAAGCAGCTCGTCGAGGCCGGCCTGGCCACCCGCGAGCAGCGCGGACGGTGGGCCTACTACCGGGTCGCTCCCGGAGTGCTGGGCTCGCTGGCGGAGGCGCTGGCGCCGGGCGGGCCTGTCGCCGGCGCTGATTGGGCCGTGGGCGGGACCTCCGCCTAGACTGGCGGTACGAAGGGGAGTAGTCCTCAACAGCTGTGTCGACATACTGGCCCGCGATCGTCTGCGGGCCCGGCACAGCAGGCCACCGCGAGGTGGCGGACGAGACTTTCGGCCAGTTGTGCGACCCGTTGACGGACGTGCCTGGCCGAAGGCACGTCCACTCGATCGGGTCGGCGGGCTCCTCGGCCGGGCACCGGAGAGGAACCCCCGATGTATGCCTTCCTGTTGAGCACCGCCGTGATCTTCGTGGCCGAGCTCGGCGACAAGAGCCAGCTCATGGCGATGACGTTCGCGACCCGCTACCGGGCGCGCGACGTCCTCATCGGCCTGAGCGCCGCGACCGCCATCGTGCATCTCGCGTCGGTCGGCATCGGCTATGCGATCGGGGACGCGTTCGGTGACTACCAGGGCGCGATCGAGATCGGTGCCGGCATCGCGTTCCTGGGCTTCGCGCTGTGGACTTTGCGCGGCGACGAGCTGACGGAGGAGGACGAGCGCAAGGCCGCCGGCGCGACCGGGCGCGCGATCCTCGTCGTCGGTGTGTTCTTCTTCCTCGCCGAGCTCGGTGACAAGACGATGCTGGCCACCATCACCCTCGCCACGCAGGAGGGCTGGTTCGGCACCTGGCTCGGCTCGACGCTGGGCATGGTCGCCGCCGACGCCCTGGCGATC
Organism: Nocardioides albidus; assembly: GCF_006335005.1. Lineage (GTDB taxonomy): Bacteria > Actinomycetota > Actinomycetes > Propionibacteriales > Nocardioidaceae > Nocardioides > Nocardioides albidus. The sequence continues at coordinate 178,317 of NZ_VDMP01000025.1, read as the reverse complement.
GGGGTCGGCGCGGTGCTGGGTCGCCAGCTGCCCGAGAAGGTCATCACGTACGGCGCCGCGGCGCTCTTCGCCCTCTTCGGCCTGGCCCTCATCGCCAGCGGGGCTGGTTGGATCTGACGGTGAGCCCTGCAGCGCCCGCCCGTCCGACCCGGCCGGCGCGTCCGGTGTGGACGCCGTGGCGCACGGTGTTCGCGTTCGGGCTGGTCAGCCTGGCCGCGGACATGGTCTACGAGGGGATGCGGGCCATGGCCGGCCCCTTCCTCGGCAGCCTGGGCGCCTCGGCGCTGATCGTGGGCCTGGTCACCGGCGCGGGCGAGGCGGTCGCGCTGATGCTGCGCCTGGTCACCGGACCCTGGGCCGACCGCAGTCGCCGACACTGGCGGCTGACCGTGGTCGGCTACGCGATGACGGCGGTCTGCGTCCCGCTCCTCGCGGTGACCCCCTTCCTCGGCAGCGCCGGTCTCGCGGTCGTGGCCACCCTCATCGTGCTCGAGCGCGCCGGCAAGGCCGTGCGGAGCCCGGCGAAGTCCGCCCTGCTGGCGCGGATGGCGACCTCGACGGGACGCGGCAAGGGCTTCGCCGTGCACAAGGCCCTCGACCAGGTCGGTGCCTTCACCGGGCCGCTGCTGCTCGCCGGGATCGCCGCGCTCACCGGCCTGCTCTGGCCGGGCTTCGCGGTGCTCGCGATCCCCGGAGCGCTGGCGATGGTGCTGCTCGCCCAGCTGCGCCGCCGCGCCCCGATCGCCACCCGGGCCGATCCGGACGAGGACGAGGACGAGGACGCGCGGCCGGCCCGCGGTGCGTGGGCCGACCTCCGCGCCGCCGCCGTGGGCGCCGACCTGCCGCGCGCCTTCCACCTGTTCTCCCTGGCCGCCGCGCTCACCACCGCCGGGCTGATGACCTTCGGCGTCATCTCCTTCCGCCTGGTCGAGGCGGGCCTGCTCACCGCGGCCGCCGTCCCCCTCGTCTACGCGCTGGCCATGGCCGTCGAGGCGCTCGCCGCCCTCGCCACCGGCGGTCCGTTCGACCGGTGGGGCGGGCGGGTCCTGCTCGTCGTACCCGTCCTGGTGGCGGCCGTCCCGCTCTGCGTGTTCACCGATCGGCTGTGGCTCGTGCTCGCCGGCGTCGTCGTGTGGGGTGCGGCGACCGGCGTGCAGGACTCCACGGTCAAGGCGTACGTCGCCGATCTCGTCCCAGCAGGGCGTCGCGCCACGGCCTACGGGGTGTTCGCGGCCGTGCAGGGCGTCGGCGCACTGGCCGGCGGCGCGTTGGCGGGCGCCCTCGTCGACCGGCACGCGGTGGCCCTGGCGGTGCTGATCGGCGTGCTGCAGGCCTGCGCGGCCGCGCTGCTGTGGCGCACCACCCGACATCAGCGGCCCTGAGACCCCGGACCGGGCCTCGTCGAACCGGGGTACCGTCGTGGGGCGCACGGAACCTCTCGGGAAGGTGAACGCCGATGCGAAGAGTCGCACGATCAGCACTCGCCGCGGCCGCCGCGACAGCAGCGCTCACGGCGACGGCCGCCCACGCGCCGCCCGCGCACGCGCAGGAGGTGACCCCGATGGACGACGGATACGAGGACGCGGTCCTGCAGACCATCAACCAGCGGCGCGCCCACCGCGGCCTGCGGCTGCTGCGGACGTCGTCGTGTGTCGACCCCGTCGCCGAGCGCCGGTCCCGTCGGATGGGCGTCAACGACGAGATGCGTCACTACGACGGGCTGCGTCGGGTGCTCCGGCGGTGCGGCGGGTCGCGGGTGGGCGAGATCATCGCCCGCGGACCTGGCTTCTCCGACCCGCGGGCGGTCGTGCGTGCCTGGATGCACTCGCCGAGCCACCGCGCGCTCATCGAGCAGCGAGGCTTCCGGGCCGCTGCCGTGGGTGCCTGGCGCGACGCGGGCGGCGAGGTGTTCGTGAGCGTGGTCTTCCGGTCGCCGTGACGGGGGTGCCGGCGGCGAGCCGCGGCCGCTGGTGTTGCATGACGTCGTGACCGCCTCGCCGAGCTCGCCGACCTCCCCGACGGGGACGTCCGGGACGACGGGGCCGATCGGGACGAGCGAGGTCGCGCAGGACACCCGGCTCCAGCGGCTGCTGGTGGTCCTCGGCATCGTCGTGCTCGCGTTCAACCTGCGTCCCGCCGCGTCGAGCGTCGGGCCGCTGCTGGAGGAGGTCCGCGCCGGCGTACCGCTCGGCGACACCGAGGCCGGCCTGCTCACCACCTTGCCGGTCCTGTGCTTCGCGGTCGTCGGCGGCGCCGCGCCGCGACTGGCCGCCTGGGTCGGGCTCCACCGGGTCACCCTGCTCGGCCTGATCCTGCTCGCCGGCTGCCTCTGGACCCGGGGACACGTCCACCAGGGCTGGGCCTTCCTCGTGCTCTCCTTCGCCGCGCTGGCGGGGGCGGCCGCGGCCAATGTGCTCATGCCGTCGCTGGTCAAGCTCCACTTCCCGGCCCACGTGGGCCTGCTGACCGCTGTCTACACGACCTCGATGGCGGTCGGTCTCACCCTCTCCTCGGCGCTCACGGTGCCGATCGCGACCACCGCCGGCGAGGTCGACTACGCCCGCGGACTCGGCGCGTGGGCGGTGACCGCGGCCATCGCGGTGCTGCCCTGGATCGGGCTGATCGGGCACGACCTCCATGTCGGTGGGCGCGCCTCCTCGATCGGGATCACCGTCATCGCGCGCACCCGGCTCGGCTGGGCGATGGCGGGCGCGTTCGGGCTGCAGTCCCTGCAGGCGTACGCCGTGTTCGGCTGGTTCGCGCAGATGTGCCGCGACGCCGGATACTCCCCGGGGACGGCCGGCGTGCTGCTCGGCGTGGTGACGGGGGCCAGCATCCCGCTGTCCGTGCTCATCCCGGTCCTCGCCGGGCGGCTGCGCGACCAGCGGTGGCTGCTGACGGCGCTCATGGCCTGCTACCCGATCGGGTACGTCGGGTTCCTCGTCGACCCCCGCCCGCTCGGCTGGCTGTGGGCGCTCGCGATCGGCGTCGGCTGCAGCACCTTCCCGCTCGTGCTCACCCTGATCGGTCTGCGCAGCCGAACCCCCGCCGGCACCGCCGCCCTGTCCGGCTTCACCCAGTCGGCGGGATACCTCCTGGCCGCCCTGGGACCCTTCGGCGTCGGCGTCCTGCACGCCGCCACCGGCACCTGGACGCTCCCGCTCCTGGTCCTCCTCGCCCTGTGCGTGCCGCTCTACCTGTGCGGGCTCTACGCCACCGGCGACCGGTCCGTCGAGGACCAGATCCCGGCCCGCCCCTGATCCGGCCCGACCGCCTGCGGTCCGGCCGGGGGATCTGCACAGAACCTGCACACGTCGTCCCCGCCTCCCGGCCGTCCGGACTCGTAGCCTCGGAGCATGCCAGCGGAGAGCGTGCGCCGTCGGGTCCTCGTCGTCGAGGACGACCCGGTCATCAACCAGGCGGTCGCCGACCGCCTGCGGGCGGAGGGCTACGACGTCGTCCGCGCCTTCGACGGGCCGGGGGCCGTGGCGGCGTACGGCGAGAGCGCGCCGGACCTGGTGCTGCTCGACGTGATGCTGCCCGGCTTCGACGGACACGAGGTCTGCCGCCGGATCCAGGCCGACCGTCCCGTGCCGGTGCTCATGCTCACCGCCCGCACGGACGAGGCCGACATCCTGGTCGGACTCGGGGTGGGGGCCGACGACTACCTCACCAAGCCGTTCCGCATGCGCGAGCTCGTGGCGCGGGTGGCCGCCCTGCTGCGTCGCGTGGAGCGGGCCGCCGAGCTGGCCGGACGGCGCGCGCTCGAGCTCGGCGACCTGCGCGTCGACGGGCCCGCCCGCCGGGTGTGGCGCGGTGAGGAGGAGGTGCGGCTGACGCCGACGGAGTTCGACCTGCTGCTCTGCCTCGCCGCGACGCCGGGCGCGGTCGTCACCCGCGAGCGGCTGCTCGCCGAGGTCTGGGGCTGGGACGGCGCGACCGGGACCCGCACGGTCGACAGCCACGTGAAGGGCCTGCGAGCGAAGGTCGGCGCCGACCTGGTCCGCACCGCGCACGGCGTGGGCTACGCGCTCGAGGTGCCGGGGAGCACGCCGTGAGTCCGCCGCAGCCGCTCGTCGGCGTCCGCTCGATCAAGGTCAAGCTCGGCCTGCTGGTCGCCGCCAGCGCGACCGTGGCCGCGCTCGTCGCCGCGCTGGGACGCTCCGGCGGCGTCCCCACCTGGCTCACCATTCCCGTGACGATCGGACTCGCTCTGGCGCTGACCCAGCTGCTGGCGGTCGGCATGACCTCGCCGCTGCGGCAGATGACCGCCGCCGCCCGCCGGATGGCGACCGGCGACTACGCCGTGCGGGTGCCGGACGGCGGCCGCGACGAGGTCGGCGAGCTGGCCCGCGCCTTCAACACGATGGCCCGCGACCTCGCGGGCGTGGACCGGCAGCGCCGCGAGCTGGTGGCCAACGTCAGCCACGAGCTCCGCACCCCGCTGACGGGCCTGCGCGCCGTCCTGGAGAACGCCGTCGACGGCGTCGTACCGGACGATCCGGCGGTCCTCGCCAGCGCTCTCGCGCAGGCCGAGCGGATGAGCGGCCTGGTCGAGGACCTGCTCGACCTCGCCCGGGTCGACGCCGGGAAGGCGCCGCTGGCGCCGCGGGCCGTGGATCTCGCCGAGCTGCTCGACCGGGCGGTCGCGGAGGCACGGGTGCTCGGCCGGGACGTGGAGTACGACGTCCGCCTCGACCCCCGCGACCTGGTGGTCACCGCAGACCCGGCCCGCCTGCACCAGCTCGTCGCCAACCTGCTCGACAACGCGTCGCGGCACAGCCCGGCCGGGGGCACGGTGTCGGTGCGCGCCACCCGGCAGGGGGACCGGTACGCCCTCGAGGTCCGCGACGACGGGCCCGGGATCCCGCCCGAGGCCCGGGAGCGGGTGTTCGAGCCCTTCGGCACCCTGCGAGCCGCGGGCGACGACACCGGCGGGACGGGTCTCGGCCTCGCGATCGCCCGGTGGGTCACGGACCTGCACGGCGGCACCATCGCCTTCCTCGACCCGCCGGCCGGCACCGGAGCCCGGGTGCGGGTCGAGCTCCCCCTCGAGCCCGCGGCCCGCCCGGCCGTCGTACCGGTCCCACCGAGCCAGGAGGCACCCGTGTCCGCCCCGACCGCCCCGACCGCCCCGACCGTCTCGCCGCCCGCTCCGGTCTCGCCGCCCGCTCCGGTCTCGCCGCCGCCGTCGATCACCGACGACCTGCTCGGCGGCTTCTGGCCCGAGCGCGGCGTCCCCGCCCGCCCGGGGCTGCTGCTCGGGGCGCTCGGCGCCGGCGTGCTGGGCGGCCTGGTCCTGCCCGAGCGGGACCTGGGCATCGGCACCTTCCTGGTCCTGCTGGCGGCGGGCTCCGTCGTCCTCATCGCGAGCCGCCACCGGCGGGACCGGTTCACGCTGACCTGTGCGGGGCTCTGCGTGCTCCTCGCCGCGACGGCCGTCGTCCGCGACGCCGAGTGGGTGGTCGTGCTGTGCCTGTTCGCCGGGGCCGGCCTGTGCGTGGTCGGCGTGACCCGGGGCCGCGGGCTGGGCGCGTTCGTGCTGTCCGGCCTGATGTGGCCGGTCGCGGGCCTGCGCGGGATGCCCTGGCTGGGCCGCACGGTCGCCGCGCTCCCCGTCGTGGGCCACGGCGCGGCCCTGCTGCGCACCCTGGTGTGGTCGGTGCTGGGGCTGGTCGTGTTCGGCGCCCTCTTCGCGTCGGCCGACGCACTGGTCGCGGAGTGGGTCGACGCGCTGCTGCCCGACCTCACCATCGACACCTTCGTGCTGCGCGCGTTCGTCACCCTCGCCGTCGGCGGCACGGTGCTCGCGGCGGCGTACCTCGCCCTGAACCCGCCGCGGGTCGACCGAGACCCGGCCGCCGGGCGCCCGGTGGCGCGGCGCTACGAGTGGCTCGCGCCGGTCGGGGTCGTCGTCGGCGTCTTCGCGGTCTTCCTCGTCGCGCAGGCGACGGTCGTGTTCGGCGGACACGGCTACCTGCGCCGTACGACGGGCCTGACCTACGCGGAGTACGTCCACGAGGGCTTCGCCCAGCTGACCGTCGCGACCGCGCTGACCCTCCTCGTGATCGCCGTCGCCGCCCGCAAGGCGCCGCGGGCCACCGCCGCCGACCGGATGTGGCTGCGGGCCGCCCTGGGCGCCCTGTGCGTCGAGACCCTGGTCGTCGTGGCGTCCGCGCTCTACCGGATGGACGTCTACCAGGAGGCCTACGGCTTCACCCGACTGCGCCTGCTCGTCGATGTGTTCGAGGGCTGGCTCGGCGTCCTCGTGCTGGCGGTGATGGCGAGCGGCATCGGGCTGCGGGGGGCGTGGCTGGCCCGCTTCGCCCTGCTCAGCGGCGCCGTCGGGCTGCTCGGACTGGCGGTGGTGAACCCCGATGCCTGGATCGCCCGCCACAACCTGGAGCGGTACGCCCACACCGGCCGGGTCGACTGGGCCTATCTGCAGGGCCTGTCCGACGACGCCGTCCCCGTCCTCGCGGACCTGGACGGGCGGGACCGGTCGTGCGCGCTCGCGGGCCGGGAGGTGTCCGACGACGACTGGCTCGAGTGGAACCTCGGCCGGGCGCGGGCTGTGGACGGCCTGGCCGGCGCGGAGGTCGCGCCCGTCTCCTGCCCCGACGCCGGCCGGTGAGCGGCTGGGTGCGGGTCGTGTGCCTCAGAACCCGGCTATCCGGGTTCTGAGGCACACGACCCGGGGTGGAGGGACTCAGCTGCGGACCCGCGCCCGCTCCCACACGAACCCGTCGGGGTCGGTGGCGGCGGTGTCGCCGCCGACGAGGACGAGCCGGTGCGAGCCGGTTCCCTCCATCGGCACGCCGGCGTCCTTGGCCAGGGCCTTGCGGGGGAGCAGGCCGAGGGTGACCGCTCCGCCGGCGGGCTCGAACTCGACGTACTTCTTGCCGAAGCTGCGGGCGATCGCGAGCCCGCGGTCGACGTAGAACTGCTTGGTGGCGGTGATGTCGTCGGCTCCGATGAGCAGCACGATGCTCTCGATGTCGCGGCTGGCCGGGCCCTTGTTCCTCTTCGAGGAGCTGACGACCTTCCAGATCGTGCCGTCGGGCGCGCGCAGTACGCCGCCGTAGCCCCAGAAGGACTTGCTGACGGGCTTGATCTCCGTGGCTCCGGCCGCCAGCGCGGTCTCGACGAGGCTGTCGACGTCGGCCGGCTGGGCCAGGGTCAGCGAGATGTGGAAGCCGCGGAATCCCTCGGTGGGCGCGTCGGCGACGCGGAAGTCGAGGGGGAGGTCCGGGCCGAAGGCGCGGGCGTAGAAGTCGCGGGCGGCGGCCGGGTCGGCCACTTCGAGGATCAGGGTGTCGATGGAGTTCATGTCCCTGACGCTAGGCCCGACCCGACCACCGCTGCTTCTCGATTCCTGACGGCTTGGCCGGGTTTCCGGGAGTCGTGTGCCTGAGGACCCCGAATCCCGGGTCCTCAGGCACACGACCCCGCGAAGCGGAGGGCGCGCGGGTCAGCGGAATCCGCGCAGGCGCAGGCTGTTGGAGACCACGAACACCGACGAGAACGCCATGGCGGCGCCGGCGAGCATCGGGTTGAGCAGTCCCGCGGCGGCGAGCGGAAGGGCCGCGATGTTGTAGGCGAACGCCCAGAACAGGTTGCCCTTGATCGTGGCCAGGGTGCGGCGCGAGAGGCGGATGGCGTCGACCGCCACCTGCAGGTCGCCGCGGACCAGGGTCAGGTCGCTGGCCTCGATCGCCACGTCGGTGCCGGTGCCCATGGCCAGGCCGAGGTCGGCCTGGGCGAGGGCGGCGGCGTCGTTGACGCCGTCGCCGACCATCGCGACCACGCGACCCTCGCCCTGCAGCCGCTTGACGACGTCGACCTTGTCGGCGGGCAGTACGTCGGCGATGACGTCCTCCTCGGCGATGCCGACCTCTGCCGCCACCGTCCGTGCCACCACGGCGTTGTCGCCGGTCAGCAGCACCGGCCGCAGACCGAGCTCGCGGAGCTGTGCGATGGCCGTGGCCGAGGTCGGCTTGATCGCGTCGGCGACCACGATGATCCCGCGGGCCTGTCCGTCCCAGCCGACCGCGACCGCCGTACCGCCCGTGCTCTGGGCCTCCTCCAGCGCTGTGGCGAGCACGGGGGAGAGGTGCTGCGACCACTCCTCGAGCAGCCGCGGCCGCCCGACCAGCACCGCGTGCGACGCGTCGCCGTCGAGCAGCACGCCCTGCACCCCGAGGCCCTCGACGTTCGCGAAGTCCTCGACGATCGGCAGTGGTCCGGCCTCGCGGGCGGCGTCGGCGATCGCCCGCGCGATCGGGTGCTCGGAGGAGTCCTCCAGCGCCCCGGCGTACCTCAGCACCTCGTCGGCGGACTCGCCGTCATCGGCCACCACCGAGCGCAGCGTCATCCGGCCGGTCGTCACCGTGCCCGTCTTGTCGAGCACGACGGTGTCGACGGCCCTCGTCGACTCCAGCACCTCGGGACCCTTGATCAGGATGCCGAGCTGGGCGCCGCGGCCGGTGCCGACCATGAGGGCGGTCGGCGTGGCCAGGCCGAGGGCGCACGGGCAGGCGATGATGAGGACGGCGACCGCGGCCGTGAACGCTGCGGCGAGACCGTTCCCGGCGCCGAGCCAGAACCCGAGGGTGCCGGCGGCGAGCAGGATGACGATCGGCACGAAGATCCCGGAGATCCGGTCGGCCAGGCGCTGGACCTGGGCCTTGCCGTTCTGGGCGTCCTCGACCAGGCGAGCCATCTGCGCCAGCTGGGTGTCGGCGCCGACCCGGGTCGCCCGGACGACCAGCCGGCCACCCGCGTTGACGCATCCGCCGACGACGGCGTCACCCTCGCCGACCTCCACCGGCACGGACTCGCCGGTGAGCATCGAGGCGTCGACCGCGGAGCTGCCGCGCTCGACCACGCCGTCGGTGGCGATCTTCTCGCCCGGGCGGACGACGAACCGGCCGCCCACCCCGAGCTCCTCGACCGGGACCCGCCGCTCGACGTCGTCCGGTCCGAGGACCGCGACCTCCTTGGCGCCGAGCTCGAGCAGGGCCCGGAGCGCCGCGCCCGCCCGCCGCTTCGAGCGCTGCTCGAAGTAGCGCCCGGCCAGGATGAACGTCGTCACTCCGGCCGCGGCCTCGAGGTAGATGTTGCCGCCGCCGTCGCTGCGCTCGATGGTGAGCTCGAACGGGTGCTTCATCCCGGTGGTGCCGGCGGTGCCCCAGAACAGCGCGTACAGCGACCAGCCCAGAGCGGCGAGGGTGCCGAGCGAGATCAGCGTGTCCATGGTGGAGGTGCCGTGACGGAGGTTGGTCCACGCCGCCCGGTGGAAGGGGTAGGCGCCCCACACCACCACCGGCGCAGCCAGGGTGAGCGACAGCCACTGCCAGTTGTCGAACTGGAGCGCCGGCACCATCGCCATCGCGATGACGGGCACCGTCAGCACCGCCGAGACGACGAGCCGCTGGCGCAGGGTCGCGACCGGATCCGCCTCCGTTACGGGCTCCTCGCCCTCGGCGGCGGCCGGCCTCGGCAGCGACGCGCCGTAGCCCGCCGCCTCGACGGCGGCGACCAGGTCGTCGGTGGAGACGCCGTCGGCGTAGGTGACCTTGGCCTTCTCGGTGGCGTAGTTGACCGTCGCGCTCACGCCCTCGAGCTTGTTGAGCTTGCGCTCGATCCGGTTGGCGCAGGACGCGCAGGTCATCCCGGTGAGGGCGAGCTCGACCTGCTGGCCGAGGGGGTCAGTGTCCGTGCTCACTGCCTTCTCCGTGCTTCTCCCCGTGCCCGGATCCTCCGGCGGTGCCTTCGGCGGTGCCGCCGGCCGCGTCGCCCGCCGTGACGGTGAACGCCGCGGTGCGGACGACGCCGTCGTGCTGGAAGTCGAGGTAGAGGTGGTAGGTCCCCGCGCTGGGGACGCTCGTGTGGAACACGACGTCCGGGCCGGGCTGCGTCGTACCGTCGCCGGGCTCGCCGTCGGGGTGGACGTGGAGATAGGCGAGGTCGCCGCTGCGCAACGCGACCAGGTGGCCGTAGGCGCCGAGGTAGGGCTGCAGGTCGGTGACCGGCTCGCCGTCCTTGCTGACGCGCAGCGTGAGCTTCGCGTCCGCGCCGGCGGCGAGGTCGCCGTCGAGGGTGACCTGGTAGCCGCCGACCGTGGCCGTGCGGCTCTCCTCCGCGGGCGGGACCGGCTGGTAGCCGCCGCGCACCTCGAGGTCGGTGCCGAGCGTGAGCGCGGGGCCGTCGGTCGCCTTGAAGTCGGCGAACAGCCGCCACGTGCCGGGTGTCAGCGCCAGGTCGACACCCCACACGCCCTCGGCGAGGGTCGGGTGGACGTGCTGGAAGCCGCTGAAGTCGCGGCGTACGGCGATCAGGTGCAGCTGCTTGTCGTGCTGGACGTCGTACGACGTCACAGGGGCACCGTCGGGCCCGATGATGGCGAAGCGCACCGGCACCGCGCTGCCCGCGTCGGCGCGGTTCTCGGTGAGAGCGAGGGTGTAGCCGTTCTGCGAGGTCATCAGTCCTCCGGGGATCTCCTCGGCGGCCGGCGCGGGCTCGAGCGAGATCCGCTCGCCGTGCGTGTCGTGCACGGGCTCCGCCTCGGGCTCGTCGACCGGGCCGATGGCCCGCCCGACGAGGAGGGCGACGGCGAAGACCGCCACGGCGACGGCGGCGAAACCGGCCAGCCGGGCCGTCGTACCGCTGGGGGTGTTCATGCGAGCTGGTAGCCGGCCTCCTCGACGGCGGCCTTCACGGCGGACTCGTCGAGGGGGGCGGCACTGGTGATCGTGACGGCACCGGTGGGCAGGTCGACCGCGACGTCCTCGACGCCGGCGATCTCCTGCACCTCCTCGGTGACGGAGGCGACGCAGTGGCCGCAGGTCATGCCGGTGACGGTGAAGGTCTGGCTGAACTTGTCGGTGGTCATCGGAGAGTCCTCTCGGTGGGGATGGAAGGGATCGGGACGCGTCAGGAGCGGACGAGGCGGGCGATGGCGTCGGAGGCCTCCTTGAGCTTCAGCTCGGCCTCCTCGCCTCCCTCGCGGACCGCGCCCACGACGCAGTGCGCCATGTGCTCGTCGAGCAGGCCGAGGGCCACGGACTGGAGGGCCTTCGTCATGGCGGAGACCTGGGTGAGGATGTCGATGCAGTACTGCTCCTCCTCGACCATCCGCTGCAGGCCTCGCGCCTGCCCCTCGATGCGCCGCAGCCGCTTGAGGTAGTCGTCCTTGGTGCGGTTGGCGATGTAGCTGTGCTGGTGCTCCATGAGAAATACAGTACCCCCCTAGGGTATCGATCACAAGAGGACGGTCGTCATGCGAGGATCGGCGGGTGGCAGCGGTCCGGGTCCGACGTCGTCGTGATGCTGACCTCCCCGTCCTCGCCCGGGTGCTCATGGATCAGCTGGAGCTCTACCGGCGCTCCGGCTGGACGGAGGTGCTGAGCCTGCGCCCGGACTGGCTGCGCGAGACGGCCGGCGACGAGGGGCCGGACGTCGTGGTGATGGCCCTGCCGACCGCCGATCGGCCCTCGGCACCGCGGTGACTCACCAGGCGCCGCGCAGCCTCTCGAGAGGTTGGCCCGTGATGTCGGCGACGAGCTCGAAGTCCTTGTCGACGTGCAGCACCGTGAAGCCACCGAGCTCGGCGGTCGCGGCGACCAGGAGGTCAGGGATGCTGGGCGCCCGATGGTTGCCGCGGTCGGCGAGCTCGCCTTGGACCTCGATGGCGCGGTCCTCCACTGCCGGCGTCAGGTACTCGACCAGCAGGTTCGCCGCGGGCGGTGCAGCCACGACCCGGCGCCAGTCCTCGCCGTTCCTGGCCGACCAGCCGAACTCGAGCAGCGTGAGGCCTGTCGTGGAGACCAGGCCCCTGTTGATCCGGTCGATCCAGAGTTCGAAGTCGGGAGAGTCACCGAGGCGTACGTAGGCCGACTTGTCCACCAGCCAGTGCGTGGTCACGACCAGGCTGAGCGCATCGCGTCGTCGTCAGCGAGGTCGGCCATGGCGCTCCTGGCGGTCCGGTAGTCGTCGAGCGTCGCCTCGCGAACGGTTCGGTGCCGTGCGATGCGGTGGAGCTCGCGCTTGAGGTAGGCGTTCCTCGACAGGCCGAGCCGCTCCGCCTCGGCATCGATGCGCGCCAGGTCGTCCGCGGGCACTCCACGGACCAGCACGTCGCTCACAGGATCACCTCGCCTCGTCTTGATATCAATACGATATCAAGCGCTGCGTGAATGCTAGAGCGCCCCGATCACGAAGAGGCCGACGCCGATCGCGGCACACAGCCCGAGCGTGCGCAGCGGGCTCCAGCCCCGCCCGAACATCACGCCGAGCGCGACGGCGGTGATGGCGAAGGCGACCGGGTCCCACGAGGCGAGGACCGGTACGTCGAGGTGGACCGGCCCGGCGTCGGCGGTGCGGGTGCGGTCGAAGAGGTTGTGCAGCGCGAAGAAGACCGCGAGGTTGGCGATCACGCCGACGACGGCCGCGGTGATGCCGGTGAGGGCCGCGGTCAGGCCCCGGTTGCTGCGCAGGCGCTCGACGTACGGCGCGCCCAGCAGGACGAAGAGGAAGCACGGCACGAAGGTCACCCAGGTGACCAGCAGGGAGGCGAGGACCGCCGCGAGCCAGGGGTCGAGGGAGCCGGGGTTCCGGTAGGCGCCGACGAAGGCGACGAACTGGACCACCATGATGAGCGGGCCGGGCGTGGTCTCGGCGAGGGCGAGGCCGCGGATCATCTCGCCGGGCGCGAGCCAGTGGTAGACGCCGACGGCCTGCTGGGCGACGTAGGACAGGACGGCGTAGGCGCCGCCGAAGGTGACGACGGCCGCGCCGGAGAAGAAGAGTCCCTGGTCGACGAAGACCGGTGTGCCGGTGCTGCCGGCGAGGGCGGCGAAGGCGACGACCGGTGTGAACCAGGTGACCAGGCCGATGAGGAGGACGGTGCCGGAGCGCCGCACGGTGGGCAGCTCGTGGTGCAGGGCCTCGTCGCTGATCAGCGGCTCGGTCCCGTCGGCGGTGTCGTGCGCACGCGACTCGCGCAGCGCGGGGATGCGCAGGCTCAGCAGCCAGCCGAGGAGGCCCGCCCCGAACACGACGGCCGGGAACGGCACGGCGAAGAAGGTGAGCGCAGCGAAGGAGGCGACGGCGAGGCCGACCAGGGCGGGGTGGTGCAGGGCCCGCTTCCCGACCCGCTGCACCGCCTGGACGACGATCGCGATGACCGCGGGAGCGACGCCGGCGAAGAGCGCGGTGACGAAGTCGGTCTCGCCGTAGCCGACGTAGATGCCGGACAGGGCGAGCAGCGCCAGCATCCCGGGGAGCACGAACAGGCCGCCCGCGATCAGGCCGCCGCGGATCCCGTTGAGCAGCCAGCCGGTGTAGATCGCCAGCTGTTGGGCCTCGGGGCCGGGCAGCAGCATGCAGTAGTTGAGCGCGTGCAGGAACCGCCTCTGCCCGATCCACCGCCGCTCGTCGACGAGCTTGTGCTGCATGACCGCGATCTGTCCGGCCGGACCGCCGAAGGTCTGCAGCGAGATCTGGAACCACGCCCGGGTGGCCTCCCGCAGCGGGATCACGTCACCGGGCATGGCAGCAGTCTCCCATCCGGGGATCACAGGCCCGGGACGGGATCAGAGCAGGGCGCGGTAGCTCCCCACGACCTCCGGCCGGTTGAGGAGGACGACGCCGACCAGCGTCTCCCGGTCGTGGTAGCCCAGCACCGGGTCGCCGCTCAGCTGGCCGTCGAGCACCCGGTGGTCGGCGGTGCCGAGGCCGGGCAGGCCGAGGCCCTGGATGCGTACGCCGAGCTGGTCGGTCCAGAAGGTCGGCAGCGGGTCGAAGGGCGGGGGCGCGGGGGACCCGGTGAGCTGGGCGGCCAGGGTGCGGCCGGCGTGCCGGCCGGACTCCGAGGCGTGGGCCCAGTGCTCGACGCGCACCCGGCGGCCGCCGTACCGCTGCGACGGGAAGCGGACGACGTCGCCGCAGCCCACGACGCCGGGGGCGCCGGCGACGCCGAGGCGGTCGTCGCAGAGCAGGCCGCCCGACAGGTCGAGGCCGTTGCCCGCGAGCCACTCGGTGTTCGGGACCGAGCCGACGGTCTCGACGACCAGGTCCGCGCGGACCTCGGTCCCGTCCGAGAGCCACGCGCCGGTGGCCGAGTAGCCGAGGACCGCGCTGCCGGTGTGGAAGACGGTGCCGCGCTCCTCGTGCCGGCGCCGCAGCTCGGCGGCGAGGCTCGCGCCGAGGACCGGCTGCATCGGGATCTCGTCGGGGCCGACGACGACCTGGACGGCAATGCCGGCGTCGGTGAGGGACGAGGCGAGCTCGCAGCCGAGGACGCCGCCGCCGACCACGAGCGCGGTGCGGGCGCCGGCGGCCCGCTCGCGCAGCACCGCCGCATCGTCGAGGGTGCGCAGCGTCAGCGGCTCCGGCCCCGGCAGGGGGAGCCGGCGGGCACGGACCCCGGTGGCCACGACGAGTCCGTCGTAGTCGACCGTCTCGTCGTCGGCGAGCCGGAGCCGGCGCGCGCCGAGGTCGGCCCCGACCACGCGCGTCGCGGTCCGCCACCGGACGTGGTCGGAGTCGGGCAGCCGGAAGGAGGCGGATCCGACGTCCCCGCTCAGCAGGTCCTTGGACAGCGGCGGCCGGGAGTAGGGCAGGTGCGGCTCGTCGCCGAGCACGACGATCCGGCAGTCGAGCCCGGACCGCAGCAGCGACTCGACCGCGCGCAGCGCCGCCAGCCCCGCGCCGACGACGGCGATCCGCGAGGATCGCTCAGGCATCGTCACCGACGAGCTCGATCGCCTGCGCCGGGCAGGCGAACATGGCCTCTTCGAGCTCGTCACGCATCACGTCGGGCAGCGGCTCGGAGCGGAACTCCTTGAGGCCGCCCTGGCGCAGGGAGAGCTTCCCGCGCTTGTCGAGCGGGAACGCGGACGAGGTGAATGCGCAGTGCCCATGGTCCTGGCACGCGCGCAGGTCGACGACGAATCTCATGGGTCCATGGCACCGCACCGGCGGCGCCGCGGCTACGCCTCCCGCCGACTGCCCGTCTGGGATTGCAGACGTTGAGACGCCGCCGCGCGGGCGTCGGGGAGGGCTACCGTGCGAGGCGTGCGTGAGGTCCCGGCTGCCGCGAACGCCCTGGCCATGCTGCGCTTCCTGGCGGCGCAGCCCAGCCCGGTGACCGCGACGACCCTGGCGGCCGAGGTCGGCGTGCCCCGCTCGACGACCTACCAGCTCCTGGCCACGATGGAGGCGCAGGGCTTCGTGATGTCCTATCCGGAGGACCGGCGCTACGGGCTCGGGCCGGCGGCGTACGACCTCGGCGCCGGCTACCTGCGTCAGGTGCCGCTGCAGCGGATCGCGCGCAAACCGGTCGCCGCCCTCAAGGAGCGGGTCGGCTTCAGCGTGCACATGACCGTGCTGCACGGACGCGACGTCGTCTACGTGCTCGAGGACAAGACGCCCGGCGGCCCGCACCTGCTGACCGAGGTCGGGGTCCGCCTCCCCGCGGTGCGTACGGCGAGCGGCCGGGCCATGCTCGCGATGCTCACGCCCGAGCAGCTGCGGGCCAGCCTCACCGCCCTGCCCGGGCTGGATCGCGGGTCGGGGCAGTCGCGGCTGAGCGCCGTCCGCGAGGAGCTGCGCCAGGTCCGGGCGCGGGGCTACGCGACCGAGGTCGGTGAGGTGGCCGAGGGGCTGGCGTCGGTCGCGGTGGCGGTCATCGACTCGCAGGAGTATCCGGTCGCCGCGGTCGCGGTCACCTACCCGATCGGCGCCGTCGCCGACGACAGCGTGGAGGCCCTCGCCGGCGAGGTCACGCGGACCGCGCGAGAGCTGGGGCGGCGGATGGGGCGACGCGCGAGCGGTGCAGCCACCCGAGAAGGACGACGGGGATGAGCAGCGGCACGAACGCATAGCCGGCGCCGTACGCCGACCACACCGTCGTGTCCGCGAGCAGCCCGGGCGCCGCCAGGCTCAGGGTCCCGACGACGAGGACCCCGGCGAGCTCGATGCCGGCGAGGACGCCGATCAGGCGGCGGCGCCGGCCGGCGCGGCGCGGGCTGGTGGCGACGTACCCGGCGAGATAGCAGCAGAACGCCAGCGTGGACAGGGCGTAGGCGAGCGGCGCCCGGCCCGGGGCGTCGAGCCACTGGACGAGGGAGCGGCCACCGGCGGCGACGGCGAAGAGGAGGTACAGCGCGCGGGCGAGGGTCAGCGGTCCGCTCACGCGACGGCCTCGATCCGCAGCGCGAGGACCGCGACGGACGCACAGCCCACCGCGGCCGCCAGCGCCCGGGACCGTCCGGTGGCGCCGGTGCCGAGGACCAGCGCCGGCAGCAGCAGGGCACCGGCCACCAGGTAGGCGACCGGCTTGGCCTCGAGCGGCCGGTCGTCGCCGGCGAGGTCGACCGCATGAGTCAGCACCAGGGTCAAGATCGCCAGCTCGAGCGCGCCGAGGGCCAGGCCGAGGTCGCGCGACAGGCCACGACCGGTGGCCGCGGCGAGCGCGCACGCGACGCCGGCACCGAGCGCGAAGAGCACGGTGCCGGCGGCGATCGACGTGGTGGTCAACGGGGCGTCACGCGGTCCTCATGCGGTGGCGGTGGCCGCGGTCCGGGCCGCCTCGCGGGCCCGCTTGCGGCGGTGCCGGACGGTCCAGCTGACCACGCCCGTGGTGAGCAGGAACAGCGGAGCCAGCCCGAAGACCGCCCACACCAGGCGCACCCAGCCGTTGTGGTACCAGCCGAAGTGGCTCGGGTAGACGAGCTCCTCGTACACCCGGTTCTGCAGGGGCGCGTCGTGCCCGCTCCACACGACCTTGGTGTGGCTGGCGTCGTACTTGTCGACGTAGACCCAGTCGTTGCCGGCGAGCATCGTGCCGTCGTACGGGTCCCAGTCGGGCTCGGAGATCTCGAAGAGGTACGCCGACGCCGGGTCGCTCGGATCGGGCAGCGTGTGGTTGCTGATCCGTCCGTCGACGACCGTGAGCGCGGCCTTCGCCGCCGCGTCGAGGCCGATCTCCTCCGCGCCGTCGCGCGGCTCGCTCGCGAAGTCCCAGTTGAGCGCCTTGACCTGGCCGGTGTCGCCGCCGGTGACCGCGAGCAGACCCTGCTCGATGACGGGATACTTCGCGACGGCGCCGGTGAGGCCCCACATCAGCAGGAACGGCAGGGACAGGATGCCGATCACCTTGTGCAGCTCACGGTGGGTGATGTAGCGCGACTTGCCGGTGCGGGCGCGGAAGCCGCTGGAGAGGCGGCGCAGCCCGGGCCACCACAGGTAGAGGCCGCTCAGGGCGAGCAGCACGAGCGCCACGCCCAGCAGCCCGATCAGGGAGTCGCCCAGCGTCTTGCCCTCGAGGGAGGAGAGGCCGAACGAGGGCATCTCGGTGGCCATGAACGGGACGTAGCCGGGATAGCGCGGGCTCGACAGGCCGAAGGCGTGCAGGTTCTCGACGAACCCCTGGAAGCCGCCGTAGTAGTGGCCCGACCCGGTGATCTCGCCGCTGCCCGGGTCGACGCCGTAGGCCCGGTTGAGGCGCTGGTCGGCGACGACGAAGATCCCGTGGTCCGAGATCACGTTGCCGGCGGTGAAGTCGGGGTGCTCGGCACGGGCCACCTCGAGCGCCTGCTGCGCGGTGAGCGGGGTGGCCGAGTGGGTCGGCTGGTACATGTCGCCGTTGCGCGCGCGGAAGCTCTCCGCGCCGTAGAGCAGCGGCACGCCCGAGGCCATGAGGACCGCGAGGAGGCCGCCGACGATCAGCGACGTCCAGCGGTGGGTCGCGGCGAGCCGGCGCCGCACCTGCTCCGGACGCTTGCTCGGCCGCGGCCGGTCGGCCGGCGTCGCGGCCGGCTGCTCGGTGTCCTGTGCCATGGTGTCCCCCTTCGACGCCTCGGCAGCGTCAGTCTCGTCGGCCAAGGTAGGCGCGAGCGGGCCGGTGGCGCTGCGGCCGGAGCGCGGTTGGTGTCTGGGATTGCAGACGTTCTGCGCTGACGGGGTGGCTAGGCCAGTCGCGAGAGCCGGTGCGCCTCCTCCAGCAGCAGCCTGCCGAGCACCGGCTGGCGGTCGCGGCGGAAGCGCTGCTCGACGCCGGTCAGGGTGAGCGCCCACTCGGGGCGGCCGGCCTTGTCGAAGACCGCGGCGGCCATCCCCCACGAGCCCTCGACGACGAGTCCCGGGTTGAGCGACCATCCGGTACGACGGGTCGCGGCCAGCCGCCGGCGGAGCGCGGCCTCCGCGTGCTGGGGTCCCCACTGCCCGGTGAGGTCGGCGCGCGCGAGGAAGGCGTCCACCTCGCGGGCGGGCAGGTGGGCGAGGATCGCGATGCCGGCCGAGACGACGCCGAGCGGGAAGCGGGCGCTCTCGTAGAGGACGTAGGAGCGGATCGGGAAGTCGCCGTCCTCGCGCAGCAGGACCACGGTCTCGTCGCCGCGGCGCACCGAGAAGAACGCGCTCTCGCCGGTCTCCTTGGCGAGCCGGTGCACGCTGACCCGCGCCTCGTTGGTGAGGTCGTAGCGCGCGGCCGCCGCCATCCCGAGGACGTAGGTCTCCGGTCCGAGATGCCAGCGGCCGGTGACCGGGTCGCGGTCGGTGAGGCCCTCGGCGGCGAGGGACTCCAGCAACCGGTGGGTGGTCGCGCGCGGCTGATCCGTGGCCGCGGCGAGCGCGGTGGTCGTCGTACCGGACTCCGCGGCGGACAGCGCGCGCAGCAGTGCCGCGACCTTCTCGACGACACCGGGTGCCCGCTCCATGGAGCCGATGCTACGTCCACTCAGTGGACGTAGCGCGCCTCTGGCATCCACCGAGCGGCCACTTCGTTGACCCGCGCCGGGTGCGGGGGGAGAAACGGGCCATGAGCAAACTGGCACAGGACGCCCGGGCCGCCGTGGCCGAGCGGGTCCGCGACGGGATGACGGTCGCGGTCGGCGGCTTCGGCCTCTGCGGCATCCCGCGGGACCTGATCGAGGCCGTGCGCGACAGCGGCGCACGGGACCTGACGGTCGTCTCCAACAACATGGGTGTCGACGGCAAGGGACTCGGCCTGCTCCTGGAGAACAACCAGGTGCGCAAGGTGATCGCGTCGTACGTCGGGGAGAACCGACTGTTCGCGCAGCAGTACCTCGACGGCGCGCTGGAGGTCGAGTTCTGCCCCCAGGGCACGCTCGCCGAGCGGCTGCGCGCGGGCGGCTCCGGCATCGCCGGGTTCTACACCCGCACCGGCGTCGGCACCGAGATCGCCGAGGGCAAGCCGCACGAGACCTTCGACGGCGACCTCCACGTCCTCGAGCGCGGGATCGTCGCCGACCTCGCGCTGGTCCACGCCCGCACCGCGGACGCCGAGGGCAACCTGCGCTACCGGGCGACCGCGCGCAACTTCAACCCGCTGGTCGCGATGAGCGGCCGGGTCTGCGTCGCCGAGGCCGAGCACGTCCTCGACGGCTTCCTCGACCCGGACGACGTGATGACGCCCGGCATCTTCGTCGACGTCACCGTGCGGGCCAGCGACCGGCCCAAGGACATCGAGCAGCGCGTCGTGCGCGAGAAGGTGGGTGCCTGACATGGCCTGGACCCGGGACGAGATGGCGGCGATCGCCGCCCGCGAGCTCAACGACGGCGACTACGTCAACCTCGGCATCGGCATCCCCACCCTGGTCGCCGACCATCTGCCGCCGGGGGTGAGCGTGATGCTGCAGAGCGAGAACGGCCTGCTCGGCATCGGCCCGTCCCCCTACGCCGGCGAGGAGGACGCCGACCTGATCAACGCCGGGAAGCAGACGGTGACCACCGCGCCCGGAGCGTCCTTCTTCGACTCCGCCACCAGCTTCGCGATGATCCGCGGCGGTCACGTCGACATCGCGATCCTCGGCGCGCTCCAGGTGGCCAGCAACGGGGACCTCGCCAACTGGACCGTGCCCGGCAAGCTGGTCAAGGGGATGGGCGGCGCGATGGACCTGGTCGCCGGCACCCGCCGCGTCGTGGTCATCACCGACCACGTCGCCAAGGACGGCACCCCCAAGATCGTCGAGTCCTGCACGCTGCCGCTCACCGGCGCCGGCGTGGTCGACCGGATCATCACCGACCTCGCCGTCATGGACGTCACCACGGACGGGCTCGTCCTCGTCGACGTCGCACCGGGGGTCGACGCCGCCAAGGTCCGCGAGCTCACCGCCGCCCCGCTGCTCACGCCTCGCGGCTGATCCGGCTAGCTGCCCGCCTCAGCGCCAGAGGCCACCTCGACGGCGCCGCCGAGCAGCAGGTCGACCAGCTCGATGAGCCGGCGATCGAGCTCGAACGGGGCGCGGCCGGGCCCGATCCAGGCGCGGAGCAGGGCGAAGTATCCGGTCGCGAGGGTGATGCCGACCAGGGTCGGGTCGACCCCGGGTCGCAGCTCGGCGCGCCTGCGCTCGAGCAGGTCCGTGAACTCGTGGGTGAGCGGATGGTCGTCGAGGAGGTCGAGGGCGAGGACCGCCGCGCTGATCATCGCGGTCGTCTCGCGTCGGGAGGAGTCGCTGAGCCGGGCGAGCTCGGTCATGACGCGCGCCAACTCGTCGCGCAGGCGGATGTCCGGTGCCGGCCCGCCGAGGGCGTGGAACGCCTGCGCGCGCCGCCGCGCGGACCACTCGTCGAGGAAGGCCGACTTCCGCTCGAAGTAGTTGAAGACCGACGTCCGGGCCACGTCCGCGCGCCCTGCGATCTCCTCCATGGTGGTCGCCTCGTAGCCCTGCTCGACGAACAGCTCCACCGCAGCCTCGAACACGCGGTCGCGCCGCTGTCCGCGTCGCCGTGCTCGCGCACCGACGACCGCCGTGCCTGCAGGCGTGGTCCGGTCGGGTGTCGCCGTCATCGGATCAGCTTCCTCCTCGACGGAAGGGACGTGAGAGCGTAGAGTCCCAGATCTTGGACTTGAGTTCAAACTTGGATGCCGATGCAAGGAGGGCGCCATGGCAGGAGCGGTGGTGCGGGAACGGTCCTCGGAGCTGTACCTGCGGCGGCTCCTCGCCGCCAACGACGCGACCCAGGCTCTCCAGATCGCGACCGACCACGTGGCCCGCGAGATCGGCTGCCCCGTCTCCTGGGCGGGCCTCGTCGAGGGTGACTACCTCGTGATGGGCGCCCACCACGGCGTCGAGTCGACGGAGATGGCCGCAGCGTGGCGGCTCAAGGTGGGGGAGGGGATCGGCGGCCGGGTCGCGCTGGAACGGCGTCCCCAGATGAGTCGCGACTACCGGCACGACTCCCGGCGGGTGCCGCTGATGAAGCGGCTGATCGACAACGAGGGGATCCTGGCGACGCTCATCGTTCCGATCCTCGTCGCCGACGTCACGCTCGGCGTGCTGTACGCGGCGCACCGTCAGCCCTATCCGTGGACCGACGCCGAGCAGGTCGCGCTGGAGCAGATCGCCCACGACCTCGGCGTGCGCCTGCGCCAACTCGATGTCGACGGCCGTCGCCAACGCCTCGCGGACGAGGCGGAGGGTCGAGCGGAGCAGGCGGTGCGACGCTTGACGACCTCCGCCCGGCTGGCCAACAGCTTTGCCCAGCAGACCGACCCCGGCGTGCTGCTCGACGTCCTGGCCCGCGAGCTCGGGGCGCGGGTCGAGCTGCGGGAAGCCGATGGAACGCTGGTACGCGCGGGTGGCGAGAGCTGGCCCGAGGGGTCGCCGGTGTCGTCGCCCGAGAGGACGCACTTCGAGCTCCCCGACTGCGACGGCCTGACGCTCGACATCGTCCGTCCGGACCGGGTCGATGAGCGGGACCAGTCGTTCGAGGAGCTCTCCGTGGCCTTGTACCGCCTCCAGCTGTTGCGCGCGAGCGAGCGCGAACGGACCACCCAGCGCCTCCGAGGAGACCTGTTCGACGACCTCCTGGACGGTCGGATCAGCGATCCCGACTCCTTCCGCACCCGGATGGTCATGATCGGCGTCAGTCCGAAGCCGGGGGCCCGGGTGCTGGTGGCCGGACTGCGCCACCATCCCCGCGATCTGGCCTATTCCGACAGCTTCGAGCGCCTGCTCCGCAGCGTGATCCGTGGCGTGGTCAGCGTGCGCCGCGGTGACCGGCTCGCCGCCATCCTTCCGGGCGGTGCTCCTGACGACGCGTCCCTGCGCGCCCAGCTGGACGACGTGCGCGCCCGGG
Source organism: Nocardioides albidus (assembly GCF_006335005.1). Classification (GTDB taxonomy): domain Bacteria; phylum Actinomycetota; class Actinomycetes; order Propionibacteriales; family Nocardioidaceae; genus Nocardioides; species Nocardioides albidus. The sequence goes on along the minus strand of NZ_VDMP01000025.1, from coordinate 156,210 downwards.
CCGAGGGCCGGTGGATCGTCGGTCTGGGCCGCTCGTGCGCTGACCTGATGGACTACTCGACGTCGTACGACGAAGCCCGGGCCGCCTGCGAGCTCGCGTTGCGCGGCGACGTCCCGGGGACGGTGGTGACGGCGCACGAGCTGGGCATCCTGGGCATGGCGAGCCTGCCCGCCGCCCATCTGCGCACGACGGTGCGCGATGTCCTCGGCCGCCTCCTCGAGCTCGACACCGAGCGGGGCACCGACCTGGTGCCGACGCTGCGTGCCTACCTCTCGCACGACCGGCATCTCCCCGACACCGCAGCCGCCCTCCACGTGCACTACAACACCGTGCGCAACAGGATCGCCCGGATCGAGGCCGTCCTCGACGTCGACATGCGAGACGTGGACGACCGGTTCCGACTCGAGACGGCCGTGCGCATGCAGGCGCTCAGTGCGGCCCTCGGCCACGCCGGCTGACTCGCCCGAGCGCCCCCTGAGCGGCGCTGGGACGGCCCTCGTCCGGCGCGGCGACCCCCTGTCATGGCGTGACAGTGAACGACCCGCTTCCTGTCGGGCAGCGCTCTTGGTGACGACCGTCACGCGGGCCCAAGGTTGTTCGCATCTCACCCCACGAAGGGACGCTCACCATGACGAAGCTCGTCGACCTCTCCCGCACCCTCGATCCCGCCAACCGCGAGCTGGTGCCCGAGGCGTACAAGGCGCTCGAGACCGTGCTCGCGCCGAAGATCGACTACCTGCACCCCAGCGACCGTGGTCGCGACCGGATGGTCGACATCTTCGGCTGCGAGGGTCACGAGCTCCCGAACGGCGAGGGCTGGGGCGAGGACTGGCTCACCGAGATGAACACGCACTGCGGGACGCACGTCGACGCCCCGCTGCACAGTGGCAGTCTCATCGAGGGCAAGCAGGCCCGCACCATCAGCGACATCGACCTGTCCGAGCTCTACCGCCCCGGCATGGTCCTCGACGTCCGGGAGTGGGCGAAGCCGGGAGAGGCGCTCCCGGTCGAGGCGCTGGAGAAGGCGATCGCGGCGACGGGGCGTGAGGTCCAGCAGGGCGACGCGCTGCTGCTGCGCACCGGCCAGGAGCGCTACACCCCCGCCGACGCGGAGTTCTTCAACTACCCGGGGATGAGCGGCGACGGCACCCGCTACCTCACCGGCCTCGGCGCCACCATCCTCGGCACCGACGCCCTGGCCTGGGACCGCCCCTTCCCGGTCATGAAGGCGGCCTACGAGGCCACCGGCGACCCCAAGGAGCTGTGGGACGGCCACTTCGCGATCGCGGACAAGGAGGCCTTCATCATCCAGCAGCTCGACAACCTCGCGGCGCTGCCCACGACCGGGTTCACCGTCGGGTTCTTCCCCATCAAGCTCCCGAAGACCAGCGCGTCGCCGTGCCGCGTGGTCGCCTTCCTCGACAACTGACGCACCACCGAGACCAGGAGAAACCAGATGTTCAGCATGATCAAGAAGCCGGCTGCCCGCGGCATCGCGGTGAGCGCGTGTGCCGCGCTGCTGCTCTCGGGGTGCGGTGGCGTGGTCAAGGAGGACGGCAAGAAGGCCGATCCGGCCGCCGACCTGCCCGACGCCGAGATCGTCTCGCCGATCGCCGGCATGGAGTGCAAGACCGACGCCGAGCCGACCGGCGACCCGATCGTGGTGGGCGGCTCGCTGAGCCTCACCGGCCCGCTGGCGCCGACCGCGACGCTGCACAAGGCCGTCGGCGACCTGGTCGTCGAGTGGGTCAACGACTGCGGCGGCATCGACGGCCGCCCGCTGGAGTGGAAGGTCCTCGACGACCAGGGCGCGCCCGCGACGGTCACGTCCAACTACGAGCGCCTGATCGGCGACAAGGTCGACTTCGTCATGGGTCCGTACGGCGGCGCCGCGGCGCTGGCCGGTGCCGGCCCCGTCACCCGGGCCGGCTATGCCTACCCGACGGCCACCAACGGTGCCCCGGACAAGCTGATCGGTGAGAACCACTTCCCGTCGTGGCACATCGGTGGCGGCGTCGAGGACCCGACGAAGATGTTCGCCGCGCAGGCCCAGACGTTCGTCGACGCCGTGAAGTCGGGTGCGAACCCGCCGAAGTCGGTCTTCTACGCGACGTCCAAGTTCCCGACGACCCTCAGCTACACGGCGAGCACGAAGCCGGCCCTCGAGGACGCCGGCGCCAAGACCGTCGGCGACGTCGAGTACGACCTGGGCACCACGGACTTCAGCTCGATCGCCATCCGGATCCAGAACGCCGACCCCGACCTCGTGTACGTCGGAGGGCTCGGTGCCGACATCACCAACCTCTACCAGGCCTTCGACGCCATCGGGTACACCCCGAAGGGCATCTATGTCGCGCTGCCGGCACCGGCGGCGGTCCAGGGCCTCGGTGACAAGGCGGACGGCCTGCTGCTCTCGTCGATCTACGAGAACCACCCGCCCCTGGGCGACACCGATGTCGCGAAGTACTTCGCCAAGTCCTACAGCGAGATCGCGGGCAAGGAGAAGCTCTTCCCGCTGGTGGAGACCCAGGCAGCAGCCGGCTTCAGCGCCTGGCAGATCCTGCTGACCGGCATCAACGAGGCCGGCGTCGACAACAAGGCGGTCATCGACTGGCTCAACGGCCACGACGTCGAGACGCTCGTCGGCACGGCGAACTTCGACGGCTTCAACAACTACGGCAGCGACTTCACCCGGGTCGCCCAGATCCAGGACGGCAAGCGGGTCCTGGTGTGGCCGGAGGACGTTGCGGGCGCCGAGATCGACGAGAAGCCCTGACCGACCGACCGACCCGCCGGCGGTGGCCTCCTCTCCCCACCTTCCGGGGCCACCGCCGGCGACCCGACCTGGAGAACGTGATGTCCGTATCGTCGATGGCGCTCGCCCAGACACTGCTCAACGGGGCCCTGCTGGGATGCCTGTTCGGGAGCATCGCCCTGGGCCTCAGTGTGAAGTGGGGGCACCTGGGGGTGGCCGACTTCTTCCACCTGTCCCTGACACTGCTCGGTGCCTACGTCACCTACAGCCTGGTCTCGGAGCAGCTCTGGGACCCCTTCCTGACCCTCGTCGTGACGGTTCCGGCGTTCTTCCTCATCGGGGTCGGTGTCCAGTGGATCTTCTTGGCCCTCAAGGCTGAGGCGTTCACGGCGCTGCTGATCACCTTCGCGCTCTTCATGGTCACCGAGAGCGCGGTGTCGATGATCTGGAGCCCGGATCTGCTGAACCTGCGGCCGATGCTGGCCGACAGCTTCACGACCAGCCTGCGTCTCCCCGAACCCCTGCCGCAGCTGGCGGTCCAGCCGGTCGACCTGCTGGCGCTGGTGTGCGCCGTGGTGATGGTGGGGGTCTCGGCGTTCGCCCTGGGGCGTACCCGATCCGGCCGGGCTGTCCAGGCGATGCGCCAGGACAGCGAGATCGCACAGACGCTCGGCGTCCGCGTGGTCCCCTTGACCCTGGCGGTCTCCGGCCTGGCCGCCTCGACGGCCGCTGTCGCCGGGATGGTGGTCGCACTCCGCATGCCGCTGAGCCCGTCTCTCCCGCTGCAGTGGATCGGCGCGGTCGTCGTCGCGACGATGCTGGGTGGTCTGGGTCGCCCGGTGGGCGCCCTGGTGGCCGCCATCGTCGTGATGATGATCCAGAACGCCTGGTCCCTGTGGTTCCCCCCGCAGTGGTCGCCGGCCGTGGCCTTCGGCGTGCTGTTCCTGTTCCTCGCCGGAGGGCCGGCGATCCGGTTCGTCCGCGAGTCGATGACCGCGAGGAGGCTCGCATGAACGCCCGTATCGACCGAGCGCTGGCCGGCAACGTCGGCGGGATCGTGGGGTGTGCCGTGCTGGCCATCGCCCTGGTGCCGACGCTCGGCTCCGACTACGTGGTCGCGTTCGGCTTCCAGTTCGTCACCTGGATCGCCCTGGCGCTGAGCTGGAGCCTGTTCTCCGGGAACTCCGGCTACGCCAGCTTCGGGCACGGCGTGTTCTTCGGGGTCGGGACCTACGCGACCGCGGCGATGCTGCGGCACACCGACGTCCCGTTCGTCGTGGTCCTCGTCGTGGCCGGCGTCTCGGCCGCCGTCCTGGCCGTCATCGTGGGACTGGCGGTCTTCTCCTCGCCGCGCTTCGCCGGTGACCTGTTCGGCCTGATCACCCTGGCGATGGCGTTCATCGTGATCACGGTCGTGTCCAACCTCGCCTTCCTCGACGGTGGCACGGGTGTCTTCGTCCGCGAGCAGGCGGTCGGATCCTGGATCGGATCGTCGACCGGGAACCTGTTCATCGTGGGCACCCTGATCGCCGCGGGCACGGCGCTCGTGGCGCTCGCCGCGTCGGTCAGCCGCTGGGGTGCCGCGCTCCGATCGATCCGGGACGACGAGGGCGTCGCCGAGTCCCTGGGCGTGCCGACCTATCGCTACAAGGTGCTGACCTTCGCGGTGAGCGCGGGACTGGCCGGTCTCGCCGGTGCGCCGCAGGCGATCTTCCTGGGATACGTCGAGGTGGGGGCGGTGTTCACCCTCAACATCCCGCTGCTCGTGATCATGATGACGATCCTCGGTGGCATCACCCGGTGGTGGGGCCCGCTCGTCGGGGCCGCGTCGGTCGTGGTCGTTCGCGAGCTGCTGCTCGACATCGGCTCCCCGGAGCTGTCGCAGATCATCCTCGGCGCCGTGTTCGTCCTCGTGATCGCCCTGCTCCCGCACGGCATCTCGGGATCGCTGCCCCGCTCGCTCACGCGCCGCAAGGCGCCCGCCACGGAAGGTGCACACCGATGAGCCTGTTGCGCTGCACCGGAGTCACGAAGCGGTTCGGCGGTGTGACCGCCCTGGCCGAGGTCGACCTCGAGGTCAACGAGGGTGAGATCGTCGGCCTGGTCGGACCGAACGGCTCGGGCAAGACGACGCTGCTGAGCACGATCGCGGGTTCGCTGCCGGTCTCCGCCGGCACGATCGAGTTCGCCGGCCGCGACATCACCCGCTCCACCCCGCACCACCGCGCCCACGCCGGCATCTCCCGGACCTTCCAGGTGCCGCGACCCCTCCCGTCGTTCAGCGTCGAGGAGAACGTCGCCACCGGTTGCATGTTCGGCCGCGACTCGATGGGCCGCACGGCGGCTCTCGCGAAGGCCCGCACGGTGCTGGAGCTGGTCGGGCTGGGCGAGCACGCCGGCAGCGAGGTCGGGAAGCTCACGCTGCACGAGCGGAAGTTCCTCGAGATCGCGCGAGCCATCGCCCTCGACCCGCAGCTGATCCTGCTCGACGAGGTCCTCGGCGGGCTCAACCCCAGCGAGGCCGCGCTCGGCATGGAGCTGATCGCCTCCCTGCGCACCCGCGGCATGTCGGTGATCTACATCGAGCACAACGTCCGGGCCGTCTCGACCTTGGCCGACCGGATGTATGTGCTGAACCAGGGCCGCAACCTGGCGCACGGACTGCCGGCCGACGTACTCGACGACCCGCGGGTCGTCGAGGCCTATCTGGGAGGACCCACCGATGCTTGAGGTACGCGACCTGGTGGTCAACTACGGCGAGGCCGCCGCCCTGCGCGGGGTGGACATGACCGTCCGCTCCGGGGAGACGGTGTCGCTCATCGGCGCCAACGGCGCCGGCAAGAGCACGCTCGTCAAGGCCCTCATGGGGATGCAGCCGGTGACGTCCGGCTCGGTCCTCCTCGACGGTGAGGACATCAGCCGGCGCCAGGCATCGGACCGGCCGAAGCTCGGCATGGCGATCGTTCCCGAGGGACGGCGGCTCTTCAAGGACATGTCGGTCAAGGACAACCTGCGCCTCGGGCTGCACGACGCGGCCGCCCGCAGGCGGGGGGCCGACGGCCTCGACCTGGCCTACGACCTGTTCCCGATCCTGCGCAAGCGCTCCCGCCAGCTGTGCGGGACGATGTCCGGTGGCGAGCAGCAGATGGTCGCCCTGGGCCGCGCGCTCGTGTCCCGTCCACGGCTGCTGATCCTCGACGAGCCCTCCCTCGGCCTGGCGCCGATCGTGGTGGCCCAGGTCTTCGAGGTGATCGAGGCCGTCGTCGCGCAGGACGTCACGGTCCTGCTCGCCGAGCAGAACATGCACCGGGCGCTGAGCCTGTCCGACCGGGGCTACGTCCTCGCCGACGGATCGGTGGTCCTCGAGGGAACCGGCACCGAGCTCCTCCAGTCCGACCGGGTGCGCACGGCGTACCTGGGGGAGTCGTGAGCACCTCCCCCGTCGTGTTGCTCGGCCGGGCGCCGTGGACGAGCGCCGGAGCCGTCACCGCCGAGCAGCGCCGGCTGATCGACACGATCGCGGAGAAGTGGGGGAACGTCGGCCTCGGTGTGTGTCCGGTCGATGCAGAGGGACGCCTGACCGGTCCGTTCGACCTGATGGCCGCCTCTCCGGCCGTTGGAGCAGCGGTCCTCGCGCTCGCGGGGAGCTTCCGGGACGGACTGCTCACCCTGGCCGAGCGGGAGACCGCGATCCTCACCGTCGCCGCGATCGACGACAGCCCTTACATGCGGGTCGGCCATGAGCCGTTGCTCCGCGCAGCCGGGCTGGACACCATTCCCGCCGAAGGTCCCTGTGCGGTGGTCCAGGACGTGACCGTCGAGCTGTGCCGCACCGGAGACCTCAGCGACGAGACCTTCGAGCGCGCGGTTGCCGAGCTGGCATGGCCACGGCTGCAGGAGCTGGTCTGGCTGGTCGGCCACTACCGCTCCCTCGCTACCGCCCAGCGGGTCGCCCGCATCCCCGATCCCACGCCCACGGAAGGTGAGCGCGATGTCTCCTGATCTCCTCCTGCGGGACCTGCTCGTCCCTGCCCTGAGTCGTCATGCGGCCCGTCCCGCGGTCGTCGCCGACGGCCGGACCTGGACCTTCGCCGAGCTGGACGACGCCGCCCGCCGGTTGGCGGCCGACCTGCAGGCACGCGACGTGCGGGCCGGAACCCCCGTCGCGCTGATCCTCCCGAACGGCGTCGAGTACGTCGTCGCCGACCTCGCCATCGCGATGCTGGGCGCCGCGAAGGTGCCGCTCAACCTGATGCTCTCCGACGACGAGCAGGCCTACATCCTCACCGACTCCCAGGCAGCCGTGTGCGTCGTACGGCACGACCGTGAGGCGTCGGTCGACCTCGCTCGCACCCGCGGATGCGACGCCGACACGATCGTGGTCGGCGGGCCGGGCGACGGCTGGGCGGCGGCGCTGGACCGCGAGCCGCTGACCGAGCTCCCTCCCGTCCCCGCCGACGCGCGTGCCCTGATCATGTACACCGGCGGCACCACCGGCCTGCCCAAGGGTGTGGTGCACCAGCAGCGCGGTCTCGCGATGAACCTGCTCTCCCACCTGGTCGAGATGGAGCTGACCGCCGAGGACGTCCTGCTGCTGACCTCGCCGCTTCCCCACAGCGCGGGCTTCCTGCTGCAGACGGCTCTCGCGAAGGGAGCCGCGACCTTCGTCGAGGACAGGTTCGACGTCGACGAGGTCCTGGACCGCATCGAGCGCGACCAGGTGAGCTACCTCTTCCTCGTCCCGACGATGATCTACCGCCTCCTCGACGCGGTCGTGGCTCGGGAGGGCTTCGACGCGAGCTCGCTGCGCACCATCCTGTACGGCGCCGCCCCGATCACGCCCGACCGGCTCGAGCAGGGGCTCGCCCTGTTCGGGCCGGTGTTCGTGCAGCTCTACGCCCAGTCCGAGGCCCCCAACTTCCTCACCCGGCTGCGTCGCGACGATCACCGCACCGACGCCGGTGGCGGCCTGCTCACCAGCTGTGGGCAGTCGGTGCTCATGGCCGAGGTGCGCGTGGTGCGCGACGACGGATCGCCGTGCGCGCCGAACGAGGTGGGAGAGGTGACCGCGCGCTCGCCGTACACGATGGTGGGCTATCTCGACCGGCCGGTCGAGACCGCCGAGGCGCTGCGGGACGGTTGGCTCCACACCGGTGACCTGGGCTTCCTGTCCGTCGACGGCTATCTGCACCTGGTCGACCGGAAGAAGGACATGATCATCACCGGCGGCCTGAACGTCTACTCCAGCGAGGTGGAGCAGGTGCTCGCCCGGCTGGACGGCGTGAAGAGCGTCGCTGTGGCCGGCGTGCCGCACCCGGACTGGGGTGAGGCGGTCGTGGCCTTCGTCATCCCCGCCGACGACGGCGTCACCGCCGAGTCGATCCTCGCCGCCGCCCGCGACGAGCTGAGCACGTACAAGCGACCCAAGCAGGTCGTCCTGGTCGACACGCTGCCGACGACCGCCGTCGGCAAGGTCGACAAGAAGGCCCTGCGGGCCCGAGTGAGAAACGGAGACGCATCATGAAGTTCGCCACCTACACCGACGACAGCGGCGCCACCCAGGCAGCCGTGTTGCAGGACGGACTGCTCTACCCCGTGGCCGGAGCGGCCAGTGTGCTGGACCTGATCGGCGACGGCCTCGACGCCCTGCTCGCCCACGGCCGGGGTGCGCTCGAGGCCGCGACGCCGGTGTCCGTCGACGAGGTCCGGCTCGAGGCGCCGTTGCGTCCGCCGTCGATGCGGGACTCGATGTGCTTCCACGAGCACATCGTCAACTGCATGGGCACGGTGGATCCGCTGCACAGCAAGTTCCCGGCCTTCTACCTCTCCAACCACGCCGCGGTGATCGGCCCGAGCGACGACGCGGCGATCTCGCCGGGCTGCGAGGCCTTCGACTACGAGATGGAGGTCGCCGCCGTCGTCGGCCGTCCGGGCTCGAACATCCGTCCCGAGGACGCGCGCGACCACATCGTGGGCTACACGATGTACATCGACTGGAGCGCCCGCGACCTCCAGATGGAGGAGATGGAGGTGCGGCTCGGCCCGGCGAAGGGCAAGGACGGCGCCACCACGATCGGTCCGGTGCTGGTCTCCGCCGACGAGCTCGAGCCGCTGCGCTCGGGCAAGGGCTTCGACGTCGCCATGTCGGTCGCCATCGACGGGCAGCCCATCAGCACCGGGAACTGGTCGACCATCAACTGGTCCTTCGACGATGTCGTCGCCTACACCTCGCGCGGCACCCACCTGCAGACCGGAGACGTCCTCGGCTCGGGAACCGTCGGAAAGGGCTGCCTCTTCGAGCAGCGCGCGCTCGACCCCGACGGCTTCCGCGGCTGGCTCCGCGAGGGCGAGGTCGTCACCTTCGAGGTCGACCTCATCGGTCGGATGGACATCCGCGTCGCCGCGCCGCAGACCCGCCACCCGCTCAGCTCGGGCCACTGAGACACGCGTGAGAAGGGCGGACCCCATGGCGACCGAGATCCCCTACACCCGTGGCCGGCACCAGCTCGGCGAGCACTGTCACGCCTGGCTCGTCCCCGACGGAACCTGGGGCTGGAGCAATGCCGGCCTCGTGGTCGGCGACGGTGCCTCACTCCTCGTCGACACGCTCTTCGACCTGGCGATGACCCGCGAGATGCTCGACGGCCTCGCTCCACTGACCGACCCGAACCCGATCCGTCACCTGGTCAACACCCACTCCAACGGCGACCACTGGTACGGCAACGAGCTCGTCACCGGAGCGGAGATCATCGCGTCGGAGGAGACCGTCGCCGAGATGGCGACCGCCGGGCCCGACCTGATCCTGGGTGCGCTCGGCATGCCGGGCCCGACCGGCGAGTTCATCCGGCACATCTTCGCTCCGTTCGAGTTCGGTGACATCACGGCGACGCCGGCCACGCGCACCTTCTCCGACCGCCTCGACCTGGACGTCGGCGGCGTCGAGGTCCAGGTGATCAAGCTGGGCCCCGCCCATACCGAGGGCGACAGCATCGTGTTCGTCCCCGCGGAGCGGGTGCTCTATGCCGGCGACCTGCTCTTCATCGGCGGTACGCCGATCAGCTGGGCGGGACCGATCGCCAACTGGGTCGCCGCCTGTGACCGGATGCTCGACCTCGACCCGATCGCCGTCGTTCCCGGCCACGGACCGGTGATCGCGCCGGAGCGGATCAACGAGGTGCGCGACTACCTCCTGTTCGTGCAGGAGGAGGCCAAGGTCCGCTTCGACAGGGGCATGTCGCCCGAGGACGCCATGCGTGACATCGCCCTCGGCCGGTTCGACGACCTCGACGAGAAGGGCCGCCTCGCGCAGAACGTGCTGGCTGTCTACTACGACCTCGACCCCACCCTGGAACGGGTCGGCACGGTCGAGGTCTTCCACCGGATCGCCGAGCTCGAGGGGTGGAGCTGATGGCGCGACCCCTGGTCCTCGGCTGGAGCCACACGGCCTTCGGCAAGCAGCCCGACGCCACGCTGGAGTCGCTGATCGTCGACGCCGGCCGCGGGGCCCTCGACGACGCCGACGTGGCGCCCGACCAGATCGACCTGGTGGTGGTCGGCCAGTTCAACTCCGGCATGCACCCCCTGGGGTTCCCCTCCTCGCTCCCGCTGCAGATCGACGACGGCCTCTTCGGAGTCCCGGCCCTGCGCACCGAGAACGCCTGCGCCTCGGGGTCCGCCGCGGTGCACACCGGCCTGGCCCATCTCCTGGCGGGGCGGGCGCGGAAGGTGCTGGTCATCGGTGCCGAGAAGATGACCGGCATCCCCGCATCGACCGTCGGCTCCGCCCTGCTGGGCGCCGACTACGACCTGGCCGGCGCCGAGTCCAGCACCGGGTTCGCGGGCCTGTTCGCCGAGGTCGCGCAGGAGTACGAACGACGCCACGGGCCGGGGGGGGACACCCTCGGCGCCATCGCGGCGAAGAGTCACCGGCTCGGCGCGGCCAACCCGTTCGCCCAGCTGCGCAAGGACCTGGGCGAGGAGTTCTGCTCGACCACGTCCGAGGGCAACCCGATGGTGGCGGCGCCGCTGCGGCGTACCGACTGCTCGCCGGTCTCCGACGGTGCCGCGGCGCTGGTCCTCGGACTCGAGCCGACCTCGACCCGGCACGCGCCGGTCCGGGTGGCCGGGTGGGGGTCGGCCAACGACCACCTGCCCCGAGCGCGCCGCGACCCGTTGGCCTTCGCGGCCACCGAGCTGGCCTGGAACAGGGCGATGAAGGACGCCGGCGTCACGACCGGTGACCTCGACCTCGTCGAGCTGCACGACTGCTTCACGATCGCCGAGCTGCTGATGTACGAGGTGCTCGGGCTCGCTCCGCGCGGCGAGGGCCGACGGGCGCTCGCCGACGGAGTCGTGCTGCCTGGCGGGGCACTGCCCGTCAACCCGTCCGGCGGCCTGAAGTCGAAGGGACACCCGGTCGGCGCGACCGGTGTCTCCCAGCACGTGTCGGTGGCGATGCAGCTGACCGGCACCTTCCCCGGCGTCCAGATCGAGGGCGCCCGGATGGGCGCGGTCCACAACATGGGCGGTCTGGCGGTCGCCAACCACGTCACGATTCTCGCGGCCGACCGATCATGAACGCATCAGCACCCGGGGCCCCGGACCTCGACCTCGCCACGTCGCCCCATCCGCTCGCCTTCGTGTCCGCAGCCGGCCGGCCGGTCGCCGGCGACGAGCGGACCCGTCGAGAGACCACCCTCCGCTGCGAGGTGATGGGACTCGGTCGCTTCCAGAAGGAGGGCCTGGTCGAGGACACCACGACCGGCCGCGTCTGGCGCCTGGTCGCCGACGAGGGCACCTACCTCGGCGGCACCGGACTGGCCCCGGCGCCGCTCCAGCACTGGGGTGCCGGCCTGCATGCCGACGTGACCACCCGGATCGCGGCCCTGGCGGCCGCCGAGGGGGTGACGCTGTCGAGGCTGGAGGTGACCGTCACCCAGGGCTTCGCCTCACAGGGCTCGTTCGCGCGTGGCGAGGCGGTCGGGCTGGTCTTCGACCTGACCTGGGACATCCGGGTCGAGTCCGCGGCACCGGCCGATCGGGTCGACGCGGTGGTGCGGCGCGCCCTGGCCACGTCGCCCGCCAACGCGGCCATGGCGCGGACCAGCGAGGGCACCTTCGCCCTCACGACCAACGGAAGGCCGACGATCGTGTCCGGGCTGCCGGCGTCGCGGGGCGACCGCCAGGCCGACCCGTTCCTCACCCATGCCGACCGTCCGGTCCCGGTCGACACGGAGACCGCACCGGTCGACGTACTGACCGCCCATCCCGGCGGTGGCGGCACCGCCACCCTGTCGGACGACCAGACCGGAGCCGTCGCCTGGCATGTCCATGCCACCGGCGAGTACGACTTCGGATCCGACCTGGTCGCGGTCACCGTCGGGTTCCCGGAGGCGGCCGGCGACCGGTGGCGGCTGGTCGTCGACCCCGGCAACCGGTGCGCGCCCAGCCCGCTGACCTACTTCGCGGTCGGGGTGGCCTTCTGCTACCACACGCAGCTGTGCCGGTACGCCGACGTGCGACGGTTGTCCATCACTCGCCCGCGCCTGGTCCAGGTCAGCACCCACCTCGCCGACGACACCACCGCCGAGACGCTGCCCCTCGACACCCACCTCTTCCTGCGCGGCGACATCGACGAGGACCAGACCCGCTCGCTGCTCGTGGCCGCAGCGAACACCTGCTACGCGCACCGCGCCCTCGGCACGGACGTCACCACGCGGCTGACGACCACCGTCACCGCGTGAACCATCCACCCTGAATCCTGCAGAAGGAGTCGAACCATGCTGGACCTCGACGGTCGCTCGGCCCTCGTCACCGGGGCCGGTGGCGGTATCGGCGAGGCGGTCTCACGTCTCCTCGCGAGCCGTGGCGCGAAGGTCACGGTCGCCGACATCGACGGTGACCGCGCCGAGGCGGTGGCCGCCTCCATCGACGGCGAGGCCTGGGCGATCGATCTGAGCGACACCGCACGGCTCGAGTCGCTGAGCCTGCCGGTCGACATCCTGGTCAACAACGCGGGTGTGCAGACGGTCGCGCCCATCGAGGCGTTCGACCCCGAGCGCTTCCGACAGATGCAGCGGATCATGGTCGAAGCCCCGTTCCTGCTGATCCGCGCCGCGTTGCCCCACATGTACGCCGGCAACTGGGGGCGGATCGTGAACGTGTCCTCGGTGCACGGACTGCGTGCGTCGCCGTACAAGGTCGCCTACGTGACGGCCAAGCACGCGCTGGAGGGCCTCTCCAAGGTGACCGCCGCCGAGGGGGGCCCGCACGGGGTGACCAGCAACTGTGTGAACCCCGGCTATGTGATGACCGCCATCGTGAGGGACCAGATCGCCGAGCAGGCGGAGGTGCACGGGATCCCCGAGGAGGAGGTCGCTGCGTCGGTCTTCCTCGAGCGCAACGCGATCAAGAAGATGATCGAGATCGATGACATCGCCCAGTGCGTGAGCTGGCTCGTGTCCGACTCGGCCCGGATGGCCACGGGGACGTCCTTCGTGATCGACGGAGGCTGGACCGCACAATGACGGAGCCCATCGCGGCGGCCGAGGCGCGGGGCGCGGCACCAGACTTCGCCAGCGGACGCGAGGCACTGGCGACGCTGGTCAGGAACGCGGCACTGGTCGCGTGACGAGGCGGCCGTGCCGCCGGAACTGCTGCTGCGCTACTCCTGCGCAGCCCGGCTGAGCGCGATCTCCTCGCTCAGCGAGGTCAGCTTGGCCGGGTTGCGCACCACGAGGATCCGGGTGATCCGGCCGTCCTCGAACTCCAGGCTGACCGCCGTGACCTCGCCGCGAGCGTCGATCCGCGCGCCGAGGCTGCCGTTGATCCACACCGGCTCCACGACGCCGTCGGGTGCGAAGGTGGCGAAGTTCGCCAGCAGACGAGCCACCGGCTCGGCGCCGTGCAGCGGCTTGCGGATCGCCTGAGCGACCCCGCCGTGGTCGGCGAGCAGGACCACGTCAGGGGCGAGGGCGTCGAGCAGGCCCTGCAGGTCGCCGCCCTGCACCGCGGCGAGGAAGCGCTCGACGACGGCCTGCTGCTCGGCGCGGTCGACGTCGACCCGCGGCCGACGAGCCGCCACGTGGTTGCGGGCCCGGGTCGCGATCTGGCGGACCGCGGCCGACGTCTTGCCGACGGCGGTCGCGATCTCGTCGTACGGCAGCTCGAACACCTCGCGCAGCACGAACACCGCCCGCTCGGTGGGCCCCAGGGTCTCGAGCACGGTGAGCATCGCCATCGACACGCTGTCGGCGAGCTCGACGTCCTCGGCCACGTCGGGCGCGGTGAGCAGCGGCTCGGGCAGCCACTCGCCGACGTACTCCTCGCGCCGGCGCGACAGGGTGCGCAGCCGGTTGAGCGCCTGACGGGTGACGATCCGCACCAGATAGGCGCGCGGCTCCTGCACCGGCGTCGCGTCCTCCTGAGCGAGGCGGTCGGCCCACCGCAGCCAGGTCTCCTGTACGACGTCCTCGGCGTCGGCCGCCGAGCCGAGCATCTCGTAGGCGACGGTGAAGAGCAGGCTGCGGTGGGTGACGAAGGGGTCGGCTCCGCTCATGCCGGCGAGCCTACGGCGGGCCGCTCGGCCAGCGGCCTCATGCCGCAGGCCGCCGCGAAGCCCTCGGACTCGATGCCCAGCGCGACGTTGGACCGGGTGGTCAGGTTGGCGAACCCGATCACGTTGGTCAGCTCGATCAGCCCGGCCGGGCCGAGGGCGGCGAGCAGCGGCTCGACCATCTCGTCGGTGACCGTCGGCGGCGTCAGGCTGGCCGCCTCGGCGTACTCCATCACCTGCCGCTCCAACGGGCTGAACACGTCGGACTCGCGCCAGCGCGGCACCTCGCGCGCCATGTCCTCGTCGAGGCCCTTGTCGCGTGCCATGAAGTAGTTGAAGTCCAGGCACCACGAGCAGCCGACCAGGGAGGCGACGGCCATGTGCGCGTAGGTCTTGAGCGTCTCGTCGCACTCGTCCCACTTCTGCAGCTTCTGGCCGTAGGCCATGCTCGCCTTGAGGGCCGGCAGGTGGTGCCACAGCACGCCGAGCGACTCCGGCACCCGGCCGAACATCCGGCCGGCGAACCTCTTGACCAGCGCGCCGTACAGGCCGGTGATCGGGGCGGCGGGGATGCGGGCGGTGACGGTCGAGGTGGTGCTCATGTCGTCCTCCTTCGTGGGGGGGTGGTCGACATGAAGACACCGCTGCGTGGCGGGATGTGACATCCCCGCCCGGCTCATTCGCCGAGCAGGTCCTCCATCGTGTCGATCTCGGCCGCCTGGGCCTCCTCGATCGACTCCGCGAGCGCGATCGCGTCGGCGAACCGGCCGTCCTCCTGCTCGGTCCGGGCCATCGTGATCGCGCCCTCGTGGTGCTCGATCATCATCGTCATCCAGAGCTCGGGGAACGCGGTGTCGGAGGAGTCCTCGAGCTCCTCCATCCGCTCGGTGCTCATCATCCCCGGCATGGTGGCCATGTCCTCGGGCATCTCGGCCCCTTCGCCGTGGTGCCCGCCGTGGACGTGGTCCATCGAGGTCGGCGGGATCTCCTTGTCCCAGTCGGTGAGCCAGGTGGTCATGGTCTCGACCTCGGGCGTCTGGGCGGCCTGGATCTGGTCGACCAGCGCGCGCAACTCGGGCGACAGCGGCCGGTCCTGCGCCATCAGCGCCATCTGCAGCGCCTGCGCGTGGTGCGGGATCATCATCGTCGCGAACTCGACGTCGGCGGTGTTGAACACGTCGCCGTTGCGGGCCGTCTCGATCGCCGCCGGCTCGCGGTGATCGTCGTGCCCCCCGTCGTCGCCGCAGCCGACGAGGCCCGCGGCGAGCGCGACGGCGCCGGCCGCGCAGGCGAGGCGGCGGCGCGTGCGTCCGCGCTCAGGACGCATAGCCGAGACCCATCTCCGCCATCGCCGCCTCCAGCCGGTCGAGCGCGATCGGGCCGACTCCGTGCAGGGCGGCCAGGTCCTCGCGGCGCCAGCCGCTGACCGCCTCGAGCGTGTGCACGTCGACGGCGCGCAGGGCGCGGGTGGCGGGGGCGCCGATGGTGCGGGGCAGCGGCGTTCCGGTACGACGCGGGGCGCGCTCGCGCGGGCCGTCCTCGTGGTCGAGGACGGTCTCGCCGCGTGGGGAGAGGCGGTAGCCGATGGCCAGCGACTCGGTCAGTCCGCGCTCCTTGAGCTTGCGCACGTCCTTCTTGAAGTCTGGTGTCTCCCGGCCCAACTGCGCGGCCAGGTCGGGGGCGCGGACCTCCGGGTGGCGGTCGATGATCCGCAGGGTGTCCCGGGTCCACGGGCCGATCGGCGAGGCGGCGTCGAGGCGGTCGAGGCCGGCGAGGATCGTGGTGATCTCGCCCGGCTCGGGGATCTCGTTGCGCAGCGTCTCGCGAGGGTCGGTGCCGCCGTAGCGCAGGCCGACCCGGAAGACCGGGCGGTCCGGGCGCGCGGCCAGCGCGTCCTTGAGCGCGGTCAGCGAGGCGGCCCCGGCGCGGCGGGCGTCCTCGGCGCGCAGCCGGGAGAGCGCGACCTCCTCGACGCTCGTCACCTCGATCACCCCGACCGCCGTGCGCAGGCGCGTCCCGACCTTGACCCGGGGGCGGTCCCAGCGGCGGAAGGCGAGGTCGACGGTGCCGGCGCGCACGCCCTCGAGCTCGGCCGGTCGCATCATCACGGCGTCATCACGAACCCGAGGATACGTCTGTAGCGTGGCCCCGGAGAGAGGACCGGTGATGGGCGTCGGGCACGGACACGGACACGGTGACAGCGCGGCCGGGCACGCCGGCGGACGCCACCGCTGGCGGCTCAGCGTCTCGTTCGGGCTGATCGCGGCCTTCTTCGTCGTCGAGCTCGTCGTCGGCCTGGTCAGCGGCTCCCTCGCGCTGATCTCCGACGCCGGGCACATGGCCGCCGACGTCGTGACCCTCGGTGCGGCCCTGGTCGCGACCAAGATCGCCACCCGCGCGGACAGCACCGGTCGTCGTACCTATGGCTCGTATCGCGCGGAGGTGTTCGCCTCCGGCCTCGCGGTGCTGATGATGCTCGGCGTCGCGGTCTACGTCGTGGTCGCCGCGATCGGCCGGATCGGCGAGGACCCGGAGATCGCGGCCGGGCCGATGCTGCTCGTCGGCCTGCTCGGGCTGGTGGTCAACCTCGTCGCGATGGCCCTGCTGCGCGGCGGCGCGCAGGAGTCGCTCAACGTCAAGGGCGCCTATCTCGAGGTGGTCGCCGACACCGCGGGCAGCGTCGGGGTGCTGGTGGCGGGCGTGCTGATCGTCGCGACCGGCCACGGCGTGTGGGACGCGGTCGCGGCCTTCCTCATCGGCGCCTTCGTCGCCGTCCGCGCGGTGCTGCTCGGCCGCGAGGTGCTCGCCGTGCTCGGGCAGCACGTGCCGGCCGGCGTGGACATCGACACCGTGACCGGTGCGCTCGGCGCCATCGAGGGCGTCTGCGACGTCCACGACCTGCACGCGTGGACCCTCACCTCCGGGATGAACGTCGCGACCGCCCACCTCGTCCTCGTCGAGGGCGCCGACGGGGCGAGCGTGCTGCGCCGGGGTCAGCTGCTGCTGCGCGAGCAGTTCGCGATCGAGCACGCGACGCTGCAGGTCGAGGGCCACCGTTCAGCGGCCTGCGACGCCGTCACCTGGTGACCTCGAGCGCCACTCGCCGGACGTCGAACGGGTCAATCCCAGATCGTGTGGTCCGGCAGGTGTTCCCGGATGCGCGCGTCCCCCGTCACCAGCAGCGACTTCTCGGCGAGTGCGGTTGCCACGATGAGGCGATCGAACGGGTCACGGGTGAACCAGGGCTGCCCGAGGATCGGGTGAGCGGCCTTGTCCACGACATGCCCGAACGGGTGCGTGGTCTCGGTCAGCCCCAGCGCGGAATCGAGCTCGCCGAGGACCTGGTCGGGAGAGTCGGTGAGCCGACCGATCTCCTGAAGGTAGGCGAGCTCGAGCCGGACGATCGGTGAGTGGCGCACGGGTTCTCTGGAGATGCGCGCCCGGGTATCCGGGGGGATCTTGTCGTGACGTTCGATGTAGAGCCACACCACGACATGGGTGTCCAAGTGGAGTGCTGTCACTGCGGGTCCAGAGCGTGGTCGGCGCTCCACTCTGCCGACCAGTCCATGCTGATCAGGTCGTCAGGATCGCCCACCACCGCCGCTGGGTTGCCGCTGATCCGGGACAGACGGTCGACCGGCTCGTCGGCGATGAGCCGCAGCCGGTGGCCCTTCCGCTCGATCTCCAGCGGCTCACCCGTGTCGATGACGCGGTCGATCAACCGGTAGATGTCCTGCCGGAGTTGCGACGGGCTGACGGGGTGGGCCATGTCCTCGACCGTACCTTCGCACGTACGTCCAGACAAGAAGCGATACGTACGCCTTGGGTCACGCGTGGGCAAGCGACAGCTTGAGCGCGAATCCGAGGAAGATCGCGCCGACCGCCGAGGTGCCCGCGGCGGAGAGACCCTTGCGCCGGCGGAACGCCGCGGCGAGCCGGGTTCCGCCGAAGATGAGCGCGCTGAGATAGGCGACGCTCGCGATCTGCGCGAGCGTGCCGAGCACGAGGAACGACAGCGCGGGGTGGGCGTAGTCGGGGTCCACGAACTGCACGAAGAACGCGACGAAGAACAAGATCGCCTTCGGGTTCAGCAGGCTGATGACCAGCGCTCGGCGGTACGGGCGCTCACCGGGGACCGGCGGCGGCGCGCCCTCCTCGACCGCCTTCACCGCGCGACGACGCTGACGCCACATCAGGAGCGCGCCGCGCAGCATGGTGAACGCGAGGTAGCCGAGGTAGCCGGCGCCGACGTACTTCACGATCGCGAACGCGACGTGGTTGGCCTGCAGGAGGGATGCCACCCCGGCGGCTGACAGCGTCATCAGCACGGCGTCGCCGGTCCACACCCCGGCCGCGGCGGCGTACCCGTCCCGCACGCCGCGGCGCGCCGCCACCGACAGGACGTAGAGCGAGTTCGGGCCGGGCAGCAGGATGATCAGGATCAGGCCGACGAGGTACGTCGGCAGGTCGGTGATGCCCAGCACGGACCGGATCCTCCCACGACCGGCGATGAGTCCGCGCCGCCCTTCCGGTCTCCACCGGCATGGGCATCGTGACGGCGGACATCAGCATCACCCTCGACGGCTTCGGCGCCGCGACCGACCAGTCGCTGGAGCGGCCGTTCGGCTCGATCGACGAGAGCCGGCTGCACAGCTGGATGTTCGACCACGGGGACGACAACGCCGCCGAGGTCGCGGCGATCGTCGACGCGGGCGCCTTCGTGATGGGCCGCAACATGTTCACGCCCGGACGCGGGGAGTGGGACCTCGCCTGGCGCGGCTGGTGGGGCGAGGACCCGCCGTACCACGCGCCGGTGTTCGTCCTCACCCACCACGCGCGGGACCCGTTGCCGATGGCCGGCGGGACCACCTTCCACTTCGTCACCGACGGCCTCGAGGCGGCGATGGCGCTCGCCCGCGCCGCCGCGGGCGAGCGCAATGTCGCCATCGCCGGCGGCGCCTCCACGATCAACGCCTGTCTCGCCGCAGGACATCTCGACGAGCTGCGCCTGCACGTCTCCCCGTACGTCGCCGGGCTGGCCTCCGGCTCCCGGATGTTCGACGGCGTCGGACCGCTGGGCCTCGAGCCCGTCGCCTCCCGGACCACGTCGCACGTCACCCACCTGACCTACCGCCGACCTGCTGCCGGTTGAGGTGCGCGGCCGCCACCGGTCGCTCAGTCGACGGCGACCACCGCGAGGGGGAGGTCGGCGACGCGCTGGTCGGGCGGCACGTCGTCGAACGCGATGCCGTCGAGCAGGTCGCCGCACAGGTGCCGGCCGCTGTTGCTCGACAGGATCCGGCCGAAGCTGTTGACCACCGCGATCCGCTGCCCGCTCGCGCGCAGCGCCGGGAGCAGCGCCTGCTCGGCGTTCTTGACGGCGACGTCCGCGCCGCCGACCCCGCAGAACCGGCCGTCGACGAGCACCGGGACGGTGAAGGTGAGGGTGTACTCCTCGGTGCACAGGTAGTCGACGTACGGGCCGGTCACGTGGCGGTGACCGGTCTCGCGGGGGACCACGAACCACGGCAGGTGCTCGTACTCGTAGAACCCGATCGCCTGCGGCTCGGAGTGGGTGACCAGGCGCTGGGGGCGGCCGTCGGCGTCACGGGCGAACCACTCCAGCCACCACTCGGCGTCCTGGAGGACGCCCGGCGCGGCCACGAAGCCGGCGCCCTGGACGGGCTGGCGCTGGTCACCGAGGACGGGAACGACCAGCGGCTCCACCGCCGCGAGGTCGGTACGACGCGGGGCGGCGCGGTCCGCGAGCGTCTCGGCGACGGCGGTGGCGATCGCGTCGGCGAGCCCGAAGGCGTGGTCGGCGATCTCGGCGACGGCGTCGACGACCGGCGCGACCTCGGCGGGGGAGAGGCGTCCCGTGGGTGCGTTCATCTGCTGGCCTCGCTGAGCTGGTAGTCGATGAGACGGGCGGTGGAGTCGCTCACCCGCTGCTCGGCCGCCTCGCGGGCGGCCCGGGGGTCGCGCGCGGCGATCGCGGCGACGACGGCCCGGCAGCTGCGGACCATCTGGGCGTGGCTGTCGTCGTCGCCGAAGGCGAGCCACAGCAGCGTGCCGAACTCCGCCTGGAGCCCGACCTCCTCGTGGTAGAGCCGCGGCGACTGGGCGGCAGCGGCCACCTCGATGTGGAACTGCGCGTCGGCACGCCGACGGGCATCGGGCTTCTCGGCGTGCTCGAGGGCGTCGGCCACGCGCTGCAGCCGGTCGATGTCGTCGGGGCTGGACCGGCGGGCGGCCAGCGCGGCGCTGGCGCCGCAGATGGCGGCGTAGACGTCGCCGAGGTCGCGCAGCTCGCCCAGGCTGAAGCCGTCGAGCCGGCGCCGGGCGAGATGGCTGATCCCGTTCTCCGGGGTGCGCACGAAGCTGCCGCCGCCGCGCCCGCGCCGGGTCTCGATCAGCCCCTCGGAGCGCAGCACCGACAGCGCCTCGCGCACCGTCACGGTGGAGACGCCGAAGATGCCGGCCAGGTCGAGCTCGCCGGGGAGCTGCTCGGCGTCGGGGAGCAGGCCGAGGGCGATGGCGTCGGTGAGCCGGCGGACGACGAGCTCGGAGCGGCTCAGCGACTCCAGCGGCGAGAACACCGCGGCGGACGCTCGTCCGTAGAACGGCACGGCCACCCTGACTCCTCCTCTCGGGTGCTGTCGGGTCCTGTCGGGTCCGGTCGGACCCGTGTCGGCCCGGTGCGCGACCTGACGGAGCAATCCTGCCGCAACCCCTTGTGCTTTGAACTCTGAAGTCATATCTTAACGCCGATCCGTACGTGACGAAAGGCACATCCGATGTCGCTCCCGACCAGCGCTCCCGCCGAGACGGCGACCCCAGGGGGAGCCGCCGACCACCCCGCCATCTCGCTGCGCGGGCTGCGCAAGACCTACGGCGACGTCGTGGCGGTGGACCATGTCGACCTCGACATCGCCGACGGCGAGTTCTTCTCGATGCTGGGCCCGTCCGGCTCGGGGAAGACCACGGTCCTGCGGTTGATCGCCGGCTTCGAGCAGGCCACCGCCGGCACGGTCGAGCTCGGCGGGTCCGACGTCACCCGCTCCGCGCCCTTCGAGCGCGACGTGCACACCGTGTTCCAGGACTACGCGCTCTTCCCGCACATGAGCGTGCTCGACAACGTGGCCTACGGGCTGCGGGTGCGCGGCATGAAGAAGGCCGAGCGCCGCGAGCGCGCCCGGCAGGCGCTGGAGACGGTGCGCCTCGGCCACCTCGGTGCCCGCCGCCCGGCCCAGCTCTCCGGCGGCCAGCGGCAGCGCGTCGCCCTCGCCCGGGCGATCGTGCTGCAGCCGCGGGTGCTGCTCCTCGACGAGCCGCTCGGCGCCCTCGACCTCAAGCTGCGCGAGCAGATGCAGGTCGAGCTCAAGCAGCTCCAGCGCGAGCTCGGCATCACCTTCGTGTTCGTCACCCACGACCAGGAGGAGGCGCTGACGCTGAGCGACCGGATCGCGGTGTTTGACGCCGGCCGCATCCAGCAGCTCGGCACCCCGCGCGAGATCTACGAGAACCCGTCCTCGGCGTACGTCGCCGGCTTCGTCGGCACCACGAACCTCTTCGACGCCGAGACCTCCCAGCGCATCCTCGGCGTCGCGGGCGAGCACGCCGTGCGGCCCGAGCGGCTGCGGCTCTCGCCCGGCTCCGACACCGAGACCCCGCGCGAGGGCGAGGTCCGGCTCGACGCGGTCGTCGTCGAGACGATCTACCTCGGCACCGGCAACCGCGTGCACCTGCGCACCTCCGACGGTGTCGAGCTGGTCGCCCTCGAGCAGTCGACCGGCTCGCTCGACACCCGCGAGCACCGCGGCGAGGACGTGACCGTCCGGTTCGCCCGCGCGGACGTCGTACCCCTCAGCTCCTGAACCAGCTCCCGAACCAGCTCCTGAATGCTCCCTGCAACCAACGAGAAAGCGACAGAACCGATGAAGAACACCTTCCGGAAAGGCCGCGTGGCCGCCGCCTGTCTGACCCTGCTGTCGGTCTCCGCGCTGAGCGCGTGCGGCGGCGGTGACGACGACAAGAAGGTCGAGGCCGTCGAGAAGATCGGCAAGACCGAGGGCAAGGTCTCCATCCTCGCCTGGCCCGGCTACGTCGAGGACGGCAGCAACGACCCCGAGGTCGACTGGGTCACCCCCTTCGAGAAGGAGACCGGCTGCGAGGTCACCAGCAAGAGCTACGGCACCTCCGACGAGGCGTTCAACCTCGCCAAGTCCGGCGAGTACGACGTCATCGCCGCCTCCGGCGACCTGTCGCTGCGCCTGGTCGCGTCGAAGGAGGCCCAGGCGATCAACACCGACCTGGTCCCCAACTACGAGAACGTCTACGACTTCCTCAAGAACACCGAGTGGAACACCGTGGACGGCAAGAACTACGGCGTCCCGCACGGCTACGGCGCCAACCTGCTGATGTTCAACAAGAAGAACTTCGCCGAGCCGCCCACGTCGTGGGGCGCGGTGTTCGACAAGGCGCAGCTGGAGAAGAACAAGGGCAAGGTGACGGCGTACGACTCGCCGATCTACATCGCCGACGCCGCGCTCTACCTGATGAAGACCCAGCCCGAGCTGAAGATCGAGAACCCCTACGCGCTCGACCAGAAGCAGCTCGACGCCTCCGTCGCGCTGCTCAAGGAGCAGCGCAAGTACGTCGGCGAGTACTGGTCGGACTACCTGAAGGAGATCCAGGCCTTCGAGACCGGCGACTCGGTGGTCGGCACCACCTGGCAGGTCATCAAGAACAACATCAAGAACCCCGACGTCGACGTCACGCTGCCCACCGAGGGCGCCACGGCGTGGAACGACACCTGGATGCTGTCGTCGCAGGCGAAGAACCCCAACTGCGCCTACAAGTGGATGGACTACATCCTGTCCCCCGAGGCCAACGCGCAGGCGACCGAGTACTTCGGCGAGGCGCCCAACAGCCCCGAGGCCTGCGAGCAGACCACCGACCCGAAGCACTGCGAGACCTTCCACGCCGGTGACCAGGAGTACGCCGAGCAGCTGTGGTTCTGGCGCACCCCGGTCAAGGAGTGCCTCGACGGGCGCACCGACGTCGAGTGCACCGACTACGCGCAGTGGACCGAGGCCTGGACGGAGATCAAGGGCTGATCATGTCCGCCACGTCCGCTGACACCCGGCCCGGCCGGACCACCGACCCCGCACTGCGGGGGCCGGTGGCCCGGCCGGGGTCCCGGCTGCTGCACCGCATGGTGTGGCTCCGGCTCTCGCTCCTGCTCTCCGCGCCGCTCGCCTGGATGCTCCTGGTGTACGTCGTCGCGCTGGCGGCGCTGCTGATCACGTCGCTGTGGTCGGTGGACAGCCTCACCAGCGAGATCGACCGATCGTGGACGTTCGACAACTTCCGCACGCTCGTCGACAACGAGGTCTATCGCACGGTCACCCTCCGCACGCTCGGCGTCGCGGTCGCGGTGACGGTCATCGACGTGGCGATCGCGCTGCCGATCGCGTTCTACATGGCGAAGGTCGCCACCCCCCGCGTCCGGCGGATGCTGGTGGTCGCCGTGCTCACCCCGCTGTGGGCCAGCTACCTGGTGAAGGTGTTCTCCTGGCGCGTGGTGCTCTCCGAGGGCGGCCTCGCGGACTGGACCGGCTTCGGCTCGCCCGGCTACGGCCTCACCGCGGTGGTCATCACCCAGGCCTACATCTGGCTGCCCTATGTCATCCTCCCGATCTTCGCCTCTCTCGAGCGGGTCCCCGACTCGCTGCTCGAGGCGGCCGGCGACCTGGGCGCCCCGAGCGGGCTGGTGCTGCGCTCGATCGTCCTCCCGCTGCTCGTCCCGGGCATCGTCGCGGGCGCGATCTTCAGCTTCTCGCTGACGATGGGCGACTACATCACCGTGAACATCGTCGGCGGCGCCAACCAGATGCTCGGCAACCTCGTCTACATCAACGCGGGCGCGGCCAACAACCTCCCGCTGGCGGCGGCGATCGCGATGATCCCGATCGTGGTGATGCTGGTGCTGCTGACCGCGATCCGTCGTACCGGCGCCCTGGACAACCTGTGATGGCCGGCTATCTGAGAGAAGGCGTCCGATGACCCTCAGTCCGCTCTCCCGCCGCGTCCTGGGCGGCCTCACCTTCGGCGTGCTCGCCCTGATCTACGTCCCGCTGCTGGTCGTCGTCGCGAACTCGGTCAACCCCAGCCAGTCGATGACCTGGCCGCCCGACGGCGTCACCTTCGACTGGTGGAGCCGGGCCGCGCACAGCGACGGGGCCCGCGAGGCACTGGTGACCAGCCTCCAGGTGGCGGTCGTCGCGACCGTCCTCGCCCTGATCCTGGGCACCCTGCTCGCCCTCGCCCTGCAGCGCTACTCCTTCTTCGGCAAGGACGCCGTGAACCTCCTGGTGATCCTGCCGATCGCCCTGCCCGGCGTGGTCACCGGCATCGCGCTCAACAACGGCTTCAAGGGGATCATGGGCGTGGACCTCGCGCTGTGGACGATCGTCGTGGCGCATGCGACCTTCTGCATCGTGACCGTCTTCAACAACGTGCAGGCCCGGCTGCGGCGGATGGGCACCAGCCTCGAGGAGGCCTCCGCCGACCTCGGCGCGGGCGTCTGGACGACCTTCCGGCTGGTCACCCTGCCGCAACTGCGCTCAGCCCTGCTCGCCGGTGGCATGCTTGCCTTCGCACTGAGCTTCGACGAGATCATCGTGACGACGTTCACGGCCGGACAGGGAGCCACCACGCTCCCCATCTGGATCCTCAACAACATGTTCCGCCCCAACCAGGCCCCGGTGGTCAACGTCGTCGCGGTCGTGCTGATCATCTTCTCGATCATCCCCGTCTGGCTCGCGCAGCGGCTGTCCTCCGACGTCGAGGGCGTCCGCTGAGGCACCCCACCACCCCGCACCACCCGAACCGCAGAAGGAGCACCACCCCATGACCCAGCAGATGACGGAGTACGCCGTCCGCAACCCCGCCACGGGAGAGCTGGTCGAGACCGTCCCGACCGCCACCGACGCCGACATCGCGGCTGCCATCGACGCCGCCGCGGCGGCATACTCCTCGTGGGGCCGCAAGACCACCGTTGCCGAGCGCGCCGCCCTCGTCCGCCGGGTCGCCGAGCTCCACCGCGAGCGCAGCGCCGAGCTGTCCGCGACCATGGTCGAGGAGATGGGCAAGCCGCTCGCCGACGCCGAGGGCGAGGTCGACTTCTCGGCCGCGATCTACGAGTTCTACGCCGACAACGCCGAGCGCTTCCTCGCCGACGAGCCGATCGAGCTCGGCGAGGGCGAGGGCACCGCGGTCATCCGTCGCGCTCCGGTCGGGGCGCTGCTCGGGATCATGCCGTGGAACTTCCCCGTCTACCAGATCGCCCGGTTCGCCGGGCCCAACCTGGTCACCGGCAACACCATCCTGCTCAAGCCCGCGCCGCAGTGCCCGCGCTCGGCGGCCATGCAGGAGCAGATCTTCCGCGACGCCGGCTTCCCCGAGGGCGCCTACACGACCGTCTACGCCACCAACGACCAGGTCGCCGACATCATCGCCGACCCGCGGGTCCAGGGCGTCTCCCTCACCGGCTCCGAGCGGGCCGGCGCGGCGGTCGCCGAGATCGCCGGGCGCCACCTGAAGAAGGTCGTGCTCGAGCTCGGCGGCTCGGACCCGTTCATCGTGCTGTCCAGCGACGACCTCGACGCCACCGTCGACGCCGCCGTCTTCGCCCGGATGGACAACGCCGGCCAGGTCTGCAACGGCGGCAAGCGGTTCATCGTCGTGGACGTGCTCTACGACGACTTCGTCGCCAAGTTCACCGAGAAGCTCCTCGCCGCCTCCGAGGGCTCCCCGCTGTCGTCGGTCACCGCCGCCGACACCCTCGAGAAGCAGGTCGCGCAGGCCGTCGACGGCGGCGCCCAGCTGACCTCGGCCGGCGAGCGCAAGGGCGCGTTCTTCCCGAGCGGCGTCCTGTCGGGCCTCACGACCGACAACCCGGCCTACCACCAGGAGCTGTTCGGCCCCGTCGCCATGGTCTTCCGCGTCGCCGACGAGGCCGAGGCCGTGGAGATCGCCAACGACACGCCGTACGGCCTCGGCTCGTACGTCTTCTCCACCGACCCCGACCAGGCCCAGCGCGTCGCCGACCAGATCGAGGCCGGCATGGTCTTCGTCAACGGCGTCGGCCTCGACGCGGCGGAGCTGCCCTTCGGCGGCATCAAGCGCTCCGGCTTCGGCCGCGAGCTCGGCCGCTACGGCATGGAGGAGTTCGTCAACAAGAAGCTCATCCGCGTCGCCGGCTGACCGGTCCGGTGTCACTCCTGCGGCGGGCAGAGGCAGAACGGGGGGCCGTCGGGGTCGAGCATGACCCGCCAGGCGCCGCCCACCGCAGCGGCCGGCTGCGTGTCGGCGACCGTCGCGCCGAGCGAGGTGGCGTGCTCGGTCGCCGCCTCCAGGTCGGGGACCCGGAAGTCGAGGTGGAACTGCTGCGGGTGCTCCTGGCCCGGCCACTGGGGGCGCGCGTAGTCCTGCACGGTCTGGAAGTTGAAGGTCGCGCCCAGGACGGAGGCGGAGGCGTAGCAGTACTCGGGGTAGTCCCCGGTCACCTCGCCGCCGGTGAGGTCGGCGTAGAACCGGGCGAGCGCGGCGGCGTCGGCGGAGTCGATGGTGAAGGCGATGAGCTCGGTGACGGGAGTGGTCATGGCTCCACCATGCCTGTCCGCGCCGACAACGTCTTGAAGAGGCTCACGCGAGCTCGCGCAGGTAGCACAGCATCCGGTAGTCCTGGCCGGGCTCGATGTTCGTGAACCCGTGCCGCTCGTAGAACCGGCGCGTGTCGACGTCGACCTCGTCGACGTTGATGAGCATCTCGATCGCGCCCCTGCTCTCCACCTCGGCCAGCGCCCGGGTCAGCAGGGCGGTGCCGATGCCGCGGTCGCGCAGGTCGGGGAGGACGTAGAGCTCCTCGAGCTGGGCGAGCGGGCCGTCGCCGTACGGCGTGGGGCGCAGGGTGAGGTAGCCGAACCCGGTCGCTTCGCCGGCCGGGTCCTCGGCCAGGACGACGAGGACGTCCGGCCGGGCCAGGAGTGTGGTGAACCGGTCGCCGAAGTCGGCCGCGCTCGGCGTGGCCGTCTCGAACTCGGTGTTGAAGTCGAACAGCAGGCCGCCGACGACGAACGCGTCGGCGGGGGTCGCGAGCCGGACGAGGGGGGAACTCACGGGAGCCATGCTCCGATCATCGCGCGTGCGGCGGCGGTCAGGCGCTCGGCGGTGAACCGCTCCGGCTCGGCGAGCACGAGCTGGCCGAAGTGGTCGAGGACCGCGAGGATCGCGTGCGCGAGCACCTCCACGTCCGTCCCGGCGGGGAGGACGGCGGCGAGCATCGTCTCGATCGTGCCGCGCACGCGGGCCCGGTCGCTCTCGATCCGGTCGCGGACGACGTCCGGCACGTTCGCCGGCGACTGCAGGATCGCTCGCCAGGTGAGCGGGTCGGCGAGCACCATCGCGTGCAGCGCCGGCACGGCTCGCTCGACGATCCTCCGCGGCGTGCTGGCGAGGGCGGTGAGCGGGAGCGCGGCGTACAGCTGGGCGATCGCGCGCTGCTGCTGACGGTCGAGGAGGGCGCTCAGC
The DNA here is from genome assembly GCF_006335005.1 of Nocardioides albidus. GTDB lineage: Bacteria > Actinomycetota > Actinomycetes > Propionibacteriales > Nocardioidaceae > Nocardioides > Nocardioides albidus. The sequence goes on along the minus strand of NZ_VDMP01000025.1, from coordinate 128,305 downwards.
AGCGGGCCGAGCCCGTCGAAGGCGCCGTACACCACCGGCCGGGTCACCCCGGCCTCCTTGGCGATGGCGTCGATCGACACCCCGTCGTAGCCGTCGCGGTCGATGACGGTCAGCGCGGCGTCGAGCAGCTGCTCGCGGCGCTCGGCCATCGGCACGCGGGCGGCGTACGGGCGTCGCTTGCGGGCCGGCTCGGACATGGCGCCACCCTAGACCGCTCTTCCATTTACTACACATGTGTAGCATTCTGGGGCGATGGCTCTCCTACCGACAGACCGCCGCGGGGGCTCCCGCGAGATCGCGCCCGCCGTCGACCACGGCTTCTTCGGCCCCGGGTCGGTGGCCTGGAAGGTCTGGGGCTACCCGACGTCGCTCACCATCGGCTTCAGCCGAGCGGTCGTCGTCGAGGAGCTGGACCCCGACCTGGTGGCCTCCGTCGACCGCACCCAGGACATCTACCGGCGTCCGAGGACCCGCTACGACCGCACGATCCACTACTTCGCGCTCGTCGCGTTCGGCGACAGCCGGACGGCCGCCCACGCGGCCGACGTCCTGGTGAAGGTGCACAGCAAGGCGATCGGCACCGAGCCCTACGGCGGCGGGCGGTACGACGCCAACGACCCCGACTCCCAGCTGTGGATCCTCGTCACCGGCTGGCACTCGGTCCTGAAGGCCTACGAGATGTACGGGCCGGGCCGGCTCTCCGAGGCGGAGGAGGCCCAGTACTGGGCGGAGTGCGCCCGCGCCGCCGAGCTGCAGACCTGCTCGCCCGACGACGTGCCGCGCTCGCGCGCCGAGCTGCACGCGTACTACGAGCGGATGCGCCCGGCCATGTCCGGCTCGCCCATCGCCCGCCGCGCGATGGCCCATCTCATGGACGTGCGCCAGCTGGTCGACGTGCCGCCCGTGCTGCGGCCGGCGCGGTGGGTCGTCGGCCGGTTCTTCCGGGCCGGCGTCATCGCGACGCTCCCGCACTGGATGCGGGAGATGGGCGGGGTGACCCAGCCGCGGGCGATGGACGTCGTGGCCCGGCCGGTGCTCCGCACGACGTTCGCCGCGATCGCGATGAGCGCGACGCTCCAGCTGCGGATCCTCCGGCTGCTGTCTCCCAGCACGGTCCCGGTGGTCGCGCCGGTCCTGCTCGGCGTGCCGCCTGTGAACCCGGAGGTCCTCACGCCGCACGAGGCGCAGCGGCGCTACGGCTACGAGCGGCCGGCCGAGGCGCACCTGGCCTGGCGGGCCAAGCAGCACGAGCGGGTGTTCGGCCGCGGCGAGGAGCCGAGCGACGCCGGGCTCGTCGAGTCGGAACCCGTGCTGGGCCGGCTGAACTGACACAGTTGCCCCACGCGTCCGTCGTACCGAAGGAGAAACCCGTGGGTCTCAACCCCGTCGCCGACGTCCTCAAGCGCGCCGACAAGGTGCTCAAGAACGCCGAGGTGGCGCTCGCCAACGTCGACACGACGCTCGGCACGGTGGGCACGACGCTGGCCGACGTCGACGGCAAGCTGACCACCGTCGACGCGACCTTGGCGCAGACGCGGGAGGTGCTCGGGCAGGTGGAGGGGCTGCTCGGCGACCTCAACGACAAGCTGGTGCTGCTCGACGAGGTGCCCGAGCTCAAGGCGAAGCTCGACGCCGTGCTCGCGGCGGTCAGTGGCGGTTGACAAGCGGGCCGACCGGGTTCTAAATAGAACGTATGACCGTTTTAGAAGACCGGTGGCGCCCGCGGATCGTGACCGAGGCCCCGTCGGTCGATCGTGCGGCCGCGCAGGTGGCCGCCGTCGACCTGCTCAGCGCGCTCGGTCTCGACCTGAGCGTCGAGCACCTCGTCGACACGCCGCGACGGATGGTCGACGCGCTGGTCGAGCTGACCTCGCCGCCGGAGTTCGAGCTGACGACCTTCCCCAACGACGACGAGTACGACGAGCTGGTCCTGGTCGAGGACATCCCGGTCCAGTCCCTGTGCGAGCACCACATGCTGCCGTTCGTCGGCGTCGCCCACGTCGGCTACCTGCCCGGGGGCCGGATCCTCGGGCTGTCGAAGTTCGCGCGGATGGTCGACCACCACGCCCGCCGGCCGCAGACCCAGGAGCGGCTGACCAAGCGGATCGCCGACCACCTGCAGCGGGCCCTGGAGCCGCGCGGCGTCGGGGTCGTCATCGACGCCCAGCACACCTGCATGAGCCTGCGCGGCGCCCGCGCGACCGGCTCCCGGACCCTCACCTCGGCCCTGTTCGGCCAGCTGCGTGACGACGCCCGCAGCCGGGCGGAGTTCCTCGACCTGACGAGGGGGCGGCGATGAACATCGTGGTGGTGGGCGCCGGTCTGGCGGCGGCCAACGCGGTCGACGAGCTGCGCGAGCAGGGCCACACCGGCGACATCGTGGTCGTCGGCGAGGAGCAGTACGTCCCCTACGAGCGGCCCCCGCTCTCCAAGGGCCTGCTGCTCGGCTCCGACGAGCCCGACTCGGTCTTCGTCCACGACCGCGAGTGGTACGACGAGCGCGACGTCGACCTTCGCGTCAGCACGCCCGCGACGGCGATCGACCTCGACCGGCGCCGGGTGCGCCTCGGCGCCGAGGAGGTGCCCTACGACCGGCTGCTGCTGGCGACCGGCGCCCAGCCGCGCCACCTGCCGATGGCCGACTCCTCCGGCGCCCCGGTCGTCCACCTGCGCACGCTGGACGAGGCACTGACCCTGCGCGACCGGCTGACCGAGGGCTCCCGGATCGCGATCATCGGCGCCGGCTGGATCGGGCTCGAGGTCGCCTCCGCGGCCCGCCAGCGCGGCGCCGAGGTCACCGTCCTGGAGTCCGCGCCCCTCCCCCTGCAGCGGGTGCTCGGCGACGAGCTCGCGACGGTGTTCGCCGACCTGCACCGCGAGCACGGCGTCGACCTGCGCCTCGGCGTGAGCGTGAGCGGGGTCGAGCACGACGACGGCGCGGCCGTGGTGCGGCTCGAGGACGTCGAGCCCGTCGTCGCCGACCTGCTGCTGGTCGCCGTCGGCGTCACGCCGTCCGACTCGCTCGCCGCCGCCGGCGGCCTGGCCGTCGACAACGGCGTCCTGGTCGACGCGCGGCTGCGGACCTCCGACCCCCACGTCCTCGCCGCCGGCGACGTCGCCAACCACGACCACCCCGCCCTCGGCGGCCGGGTCCGCGTCGAGCACTGGGACACCGCCATCCAGCACGGCCGCCACGCCGCGCGGGTCATGCTCGGCGAGGACGAGCCCTACACCCGGCTGCCCTACTTCTTCACCGACCAGTACGACCTCGGCATGGAGTACGTCGGCCACCCGGGTCCGGAGGGCTACGACGACCTCGTGGTCCGCGGCGATCTCGCCGCCCGCCAGGGCAGCGTGCTGTGGCTGCGCGGCGACCGCGTGGTCGCCGGCATGCACCTGAACGACTGGGACGCGATCGACCCATTGCGCGCGGTCGTCGGACGCCCGGCGAGCGACGCCGTCCGCGACCCGAAGGTGCCGCTCGCCGAACTCGGTTGACTCAGAGCCCGATCAGCCCCGGTGATGCCGGACGTGCAGCGCCCGGACCCGCTCGGCGTACTCCTCCACCGGGCCGTCGACCGGCACCCCGGGCGCGACGTCGGCGATCCGCAGCGGGGCGACGGGCGCGGGCGGGAGGCCGAGCTCGTCGAGCCACGCGACGAGCTGCGGGGTGGAGGTGGCGAACACGATCCGGCCGAGGCCGGCCCAGGCGTGCGCCGCGGCGCACATCGCGCAGTGCTCGCCCGAGGTGTAGACGGTCAGCCCGGCGCGATCGGCCGGCGGCAGGTGCTCGGCCGCCCAGAGCGCGATGGCGAGCTCGGGGTGCCGGGTGCGGTCGCCGCCGCTGACGTGGTTGTGGTCCTCCATCAGCACGGTGCCGTCGGCGGCCACCAGCACCGAGCCGAACGGCTCGTCGCCGGCCGCGACAGCGGCCTCGGCCAGCTCGACGCAGCGCTCCAGGTGACGCAGGTCCTCGGCGGACACGGTCATGACAGGGTGCCTCCTCAGCTCGGTGGATTGCGACTCAGGCCCGGATGATCCGCCGCTCGATCGCGGCGGCGACGGCGCCGGCCCGGGTGTCGACGCCGAGCTTGGTGTAGATGTGTGAGAGGTGTGACTTCACGGTCGCCTCGGAGACGAACAGCTCGCGCGCCATCTCCTTGTTGCCGAGCCCGCGGGAGAGCAGCTCGAGCACCTCGACCTCGCGCTCGGTGATCGTCACGGCACCGGGCGTCGTCCGCCGGACCAGGGTGGCGGCGACCGACGGGGCCAGGACGGTCTCGCCGCGGGCGGTGGCGCGGATGCCGGCGAACAGCTCCTCGGGCGGTGCGTCCTTGAGGAGGTAGCCGCGGGCGCCGGCCTCGAGGGCGCGCAGGATGTCGGACTCGGTGTCGTAGGTGGTGAGCACGAGCACCTCCGGCGGCTCGGGCAGCGCGCGCAGGGCGGCGGTGACCTCGGCGCCTCCGGCCTGTCCGTCGCCGAGGCTGAGGTCCATGAGGACGACGTCGGGCCGGTCGGCGCCGACCACCTCACGGGCCCGGGCCAGTCCGTCGGCCTCGCCGACCACGGACAGGTCCTCCTGGCCGTCTACGAGCGCGCGGAGTCCGGCGCGCACGACGGGGTGGTCGTCGACCAGCACGATCCGGATCATCGGATCTCCTTCTGCGGGGGTGCGTGCGGGGGTGCCGTGGGGGCGGGGACGGGGAAGCGGATCGACACGGTCGTGCCCTCGCCCGGCGCGCTCTCGACGTCCGCGCGGCCGCCGAGCGCCCGGGCCCGGTCGCGGATCCCGGCCAGCCCGCGGCCCCGCGTCCCGGAGGCCCGCACGTGCGCGGGCTCGAACCCGCGGCCGTCGTCGCGCACGTCGAGCACCACCTCGTCGAGGTGGTAGGTCAGGGTCAGCGCGACCCGCTGGGCCTGGGCGTGCTCGCGCACGTTGGCGAGGGCGCCGCGGGCGCTGCGGACCAGAGCCGCCGCCACGTCGGGAGGTACGACGGCGGGCGCGCCGTCCACGCGGACCTCGACCCGCATGCCGGGCGCCGCCTGGGCCCACTGGTCGGCCGCGCGGCGCAGCGCGTCGGGCAGGGCGGTGCCGGTGACGTCGCCGGCGAGGTCGGCGGGAGCGAGGTCGCGCACCACCCGGCGTACCTCGTCGAGACCGTCGCGGGCGGTCGCGGCCGCGGTGCGCACGTGTCCGCGCGCGGTCGCGGGCTGGCTGTCCCAGGCCTGCTCGGCGGCCTGGAGGAGCAGGTTGATGCTGGAGAGACCCTGGCCGACGGAGTCGTGGATCTCGCGGGAGAGGCGGGTCCGCTCGGCGAGGGCGCCCGTGCGGTGCTGCTCCTCGGCGAGCTCGGCCTGCGCCTCGACGAGCCGGTCGACGAGGTCCTGCCGGGCCCGGGACTCGTTGTCGAGGGCGCGGTAGGCGAGCACGGTGACCAGCGCGATGCCGATCGGCCCGGCCACCTGCACCGGATCGAACCCGCTGATGATGCGCTGCCAGGCGAGCGTCAGGTGCACCGTCATCAGCACGACCGTGCCCACCGCCCAGGCGAAGGGCAGCACCTGCAGCACGGCGAACGCGACCGGCACCGCGCACCACGCGAACGACGGCGCGAGGGCCGTCAGGGCGCCCCAGAGCACGACCATGCCGCTGACCCACGCGGTCGGCCACCAGCTCCGGTCGGCCAGCAGGCCGCGGGTCGCGTAGGCCAGGCCCAGCACCGCCGCGCCGGCCAGGATCGCGACGCCGGTCGTGCCGAGACCGTGCCGGTCGACGTACCGCGCCGCGCAGGCCGCCAGCAGCACCACCAGCACGACCAGCAGCCACCGGTCCAGGCGGCTCGCGGGCGCGAGGATGCCGTGCTCGCCGGGCCGGCGGGAGGCGGGGAGGACAGACATGGCTGCCCCAGCGTAGGGAGATCGACGGTCGGCGGCATCAACCATTCGGCTATCGACCACTAGCCGGCTGCCGGACGTTCCGGCGTCCACGAGGCGGCAGGATGAGGGTCATGAAGCCCATCCACGTCATCGCCAGCACCCTGACCAGCACCGCCGTCCTCGCCACCGCCGTGCTCGCCGGTACGACGGCCGCGAACGCCGACACCGACCCCGACCGTGGCCACGGCCCCGCCGCCAGCTACCTGCTCACCGGCGACCCGGTCGACCCCGCCACCAACCCTGCCGGCTCCAAGTTCGAGGGCATCGGCGCCGACGAGAAGCGCGGCCGCTTCTACGTCAGCGAGGTCACCGGCGGCGAGATCCACCGCGGCAAGGTGGGCGTCGCGCAGACCCGCGAGTGGCTCGCCGGCAACGGCACCGACGGCCGGTTCACCGCCCGCGGCATCACGGTCGACGACAAGGGCCGGGTGTACGTCGCCGGCGGCCCCAACGGTATCAACGACGCCGGCGCCAACGGCATCGCCAACCCCGGCACCGACAACCCCTCGCGCCCCGACCTGTGGGTCTACTCGAAGTCCGGCCAGCTCCTCGCCGCGCTGCAGATCCCGGGCAAGCCGGTCTTCCTCA
>NZ_VDMP01000025.1:118402-121739 GCF_006335005.1 Nocardioides albidus | reverse complement strand
GAAGCTCTGGGCCGACGCCACCACCAAGATCGCCGTGCAGCCCGGCTTCAACCTCGGCGGCATCGTCGTCACCGAGGACCAGAAGGCGCTCGTCGTCGCGCAGGGCAACACCGGCAAGCTGTGGCGCTTCTCGCTCAAGAGCGGCAAGGTCAAGCTCGTCAAGACCGGCAGCGCCGACCTCGTCAACGCCGACGGGCTGGTCCTGCAGGGCAACAAGCTCACCGTGGTGCGCAACTTCAGCAAGCAGATCGCCAAGCTCAAGCTGTCCGCCGACGGCCGCAAGGCCAAGCTGATCCGCCAGTTCGCCAGCTCCCCGGACCGGGTGCTGACCACCGCCAAGGAGCTGCGCGGCGAGATCCTGTACGTCGACAGCAAGTTCGACGAGCAGATCGCGTCCGGCCCGTACGAGGTCATCGCGGACCCGACCCGATGAGCCGCCGACCCCGAGTCCTCCGGGGCGTCGGGGTCGTCGCCCTCCCGCTCGCGCTCGTCCTGGGCGCGTGCGGCTCCGGGGCCGAGGACGGCAGGACGCGCCGCTCACCCGAAGCGGCGAAGGCCAGTCCCTCGACCAGCCCCACAGCCAGCCCCTCCGACGCGGCTTCGACCGCGTCGGAGGGACCCGCTGTCCCGCAGGCCCGGCTCGACCAGCGCCTGCGGGACGCGGCCTGGGCCGACGACGTCCCCCGCGCCCGGCGGCTGATCGAGCAGGGCGCCGACGTCAACGCCAAGGACGACACCGAGCAGTCGGCGTACCTCGTCGCGACCAGTGAGGGCTATCTCGACCTGCTCCGCCTGACCCTGCGCCACGGCGCGCAGGTCAACGACAAGGACAGCTGGAACGGCACCGGCCTGATCCGCGCCGCCGAGCGCGGCCACGGTCTGGTCGTCGGCGAGCTGCTGCAGGCCGGCATCGACCGCGACCACGTCAACCGGATCGGCTACCAGGCGATCCACGAGGCGGTGTGGCTCGGCGAGGACACGCGCTCCTACGCCACGACCGTCCGGGTGCTCGCCGCGGGCGGCGTCCAGCTCGACAAGGTCTCGCCGTCGGCGGGACTGACCCCGCTGCAGATGGCCGAGAAGCGTGGCTTCGACGGCCTGGAGAGGATCCTGAGAAGCGTGACCACTGCGGAGACGCCGGCCGACCAGGCGGCCGCGAACGCGGCGCTGCTGCGCGCCGCCCGGACCGGTGACGCGGACGCCGTCGCCGTCGCCCTGCGCGCGGGTGCCGACATCGAGGCCCGCGACGACCACGACCGCACCGCTCTGCTGCTCGCGTCGACGTACGACCACGTCGCCGTCGCGGAGGTCCTCGTCGCCCTGGGCGCCGACCCCGACGCCCTCGACGACCGTCACGACACCCCGTGGCTGGTCACCGGTGTGACCGGCAGCGTCGCGATGCTCGAGGCGCTGCTCCCGGCCAACCCGGACCTGACCATCAAGAACCGGTACGGCGGCCTCTCGCCCATCCCGGCCGGCGAGCGCGGTCACGTCGACTACATCCGCCGGGTCGTGCGGACCGACGTCGACATCGACCACGTCAACGACCTCGGCTGGACCGCGATGCTGGAGGCGATCATCCTCGGCGACGGCAGCCGTCGCTACCAGGAGATCGTCCGGATCCTGCTCGACGCCGGCGCCGACCCGGGCATCGCCGACCGCGAGGGCGTGACGCCGCTGCAGCACGCCGAGCGCAAGGGGTACGACGAGATCGCGGCTCTGCTGCGCCGCTGACCTTCCGCGGCCCGACGATGGCGGCCCGACGATGGCGGCCAGGAGAACGGCAGCATGGATCCGGGCCTCGCGGGGCAGGATGGCGCCCATGTGGGAGCAGTACCGGGCGCCGCGAGAGCCGCGAGAGCAGGACCCGACCTCGACCCAGCCGTCCGAGCGGTCGGGCGCCGAGGAGTTCCTGCCGGTGGCGGAGGAGTTCGGTTCCGCCCCCGCGACCGGCTCCAAGGCGGGCGCCACCGTCGGCGCCGTCGCGGCCGGCTTCTTCGTGCTGGTGATGCTGCTCGTCGGTGTCGTCGCCGCGTCGGAGACGTCCTCGAGCGAGCCGCAGTCCGACTACGACGACTGGTACGCGTGCATCGCCGAGGAGGAGGCCGACGGCAGCGGGCTCCTCTCGCCGGCCGACCTGTGCGAGCTCGGCCACGACCGTCCGCCGGGCTACGTCGACACCTACGAGTACGACCCGCTCGGTGGCGGCTACGGCTCGGGTGGCGACGGTTCCGGCGGCTACGGTTCCGGCGGCTACGGTCGCTGAGTGAGTCTCGTCCGCACCGGCCCCGTCGTCGGGTGCTGACGTGCCGGTCACCCTGGCCCACCCGGCCGCCGTCCTCCCGCTGCGCCGCCTCGGGCTGCCGATGTCGGCGATGGTCATCGGATCGATGGCCCCGGATCTGCCGGTGCTGGGACAGACCTGGGGCCTGTACGCGTTCAGCCACAGTCCGGTCGGGATCCTCACCCTCGATCTCGCGCTCACGCTGGCGCTGCTCCTCTTCTGGGACCGGTGGGGCCGCGACGCCGTCGTGGACGCGGCTCCGAGCGTCGTCCGCGACCGACTTCCGGTCCATGCCCGGATCGGCAGGCGAGCGTGGATCCTCGCTCCGCTCGCGGCGGTGGTCGGATCGATCACCCACACGGTCTGGGACTCCTTCACCCACGACGGCCGCTGGGGTGTGCGGCACGTGGGGTGGCTGCAGGACATGCACGGCCCGCTGCCCGGTCAGCAGTGGGCTCAGTTCGCGTCCGGGATCCTCGGGTTGATCGTCGTCGGGTGGGCTGTCGTCCGCCACGTCCAGGACTCTCCGCGGAGCAGGCGGCAGCCTCGGCGACTGCCCGCCGCGACGCTGCCCGTCGGCCTCGGTGTCGCGACCGCGGTCTCGCTGCTCTGGGGCGCGCTCCATCTGGACGCCGGGCTGCATGCCGGGGCCTTCCACGCAGCCGTCGCCGGCATCCTCGCCCTCGCTGCCCTGGTCGGCCTGCTCGGCCTGGCCTGGCGTTCACGGGCCGTGGCCGAGTGATGTGACCAGCTCCCTCGGCCTACGTGCGTCGGTAGAACCTGATGTCTCCGTTGGGGAGGCGTTCGTGGGTGTAGGCGTGGTCGTGGGTGCGGTGGTGATGGTGGTTGCACAGGCTGACCGCGTCGTCGAGGTCGGTGCGTCCGCCCTGGGACCAGGGTTGGAGATGATGTGCCTCGGTCCACGCCGCGGGGATGGTGCAGCCCTCGGCCCGACACCGCTTGTCGCGTAGCCGCAGTGCTCGGTGTTGGGCCTTGGAGAACAGGCGGGCCTTGCGGCCGAGGTCGAGGATCTCGCCCTTGCCGCCGAGCACC
>NZ_VDMP01000025.1:117843-118314 GCF_006335005.1 Nocardioides albidus | reverse complement strand
CCCCGCCGTGCTCGGGCAACCGGTCGGGGTCGAGCAGCTCGAGCAGGGCGGCGAACGCCTCGGCGTAGGCACGATGCTGCGGCACCCCTGAGTTCGTCGAGTAGCCCGCGCCCCCAGGCGAGGGCGTATCGAGACGCTTTCGCGGCGACGTGTAGGCCTGGAGGTAGTGGATGAGCCGCTGGGCGACCGTGGTGGGCAGGGTCCCGGAGATCCGGGTCCGGCCATCGCCGAGGTCGCGGAACCGCAGCGACGCCTTCTCCCGGGCGCGGCGTTCCTCGTCTCCGAGGCGTCGTCCTTCTTCGGCTTCGGCGATGTCGGGGGCGACCACGTCGAGGATCCGCTGGCCGAGGCGCTTGAGCTCGCGGGGCTGGTGGTGGGCGGCGTGCTCGACCAGCGTCTCCTCCGCCGAGGCGGCGAGGTCGGGTCCGAGATCGGCCGGGAGGTCGTGGATCGCGTCCGTGATCACCCGGG
>NZ_VDMP01000025.1:117579-117702 GCF_006335005.1 Nocardioides albidus | reverse complement strand
TGGACCCGGGACAGCTCGACCAGCGCGGCCTCCTTCTCCGCCACCGTCATGAACACCGGCTGCACAGCGGCCACCGCCCCGACCGCCGTCCGCAGCCGCGCGGCACAGGCCACGATCGGGTGC
>NZ_VDMP01000025.1:92287-117488 GCF_006335005.1 Nocardioides albidus | reverse complement strand
CCACTAGGAGCATCCCGCCGTACGGCCTGCAGCCATCCTACCACGGTTCCGAACAGATGTTCGAGTCATGCACAGGTCGTGTCGCGGGCCGTGTGATGTCTCAGGACTTCCCTGACACTTCTCCGGGTCCGCGTCCTCCGGGCGGTCGGCCGTTGCCGACGTATCGGATGCCGGCGGGGGCGCGTTGGTGCTCGATGAGGAGCTCGCGTTCGAGGTCGGTGGCGGTGATGTGGTCGCTGTCGACGATGACCGAGACGTGCTGGAAGGCGTAGCGTCCGTCGACCTTGACGGTCGCGGCCTCGGAGGTCTCGCCGTCCGCGACATGGGAGCCGACGGCGTAACGGGAGTGGTCGTCGATGGGCTGGAAGATCACGCACTTGCGGTCGCCGGTCAGCACGTACTCGGTGGCATCGAGTTGGCAGCACGCGTTCGGGGCGTTCTTGGACACCGGCGCAGTCGACCGGTCCCGGGCCCGGGCGGTGCCACTGACTCACCGAAGTGTCAGCACCAAGACCCCTCGAAGTGTCACCGATGTCCTGCTGCAGAACTGTCACCGATGTCTTGCGACATCACATCGTGTCGCGGGCCGTCGCAGGGCGTCGAGGCGATCGCCGGCAAGCCCGACAAGCCGATGGCCGACCTCGAACGCACGCTCCTCGACCTGAGCCGTTGCCGCACCCGGACCCCCCTCGGGTGCGGCAACGGTCCCCCCAGCGATCGTTGCCGCACCTGGTTTGCTCGCGTGGCCCCGGGAGGGAGGGTGGGGCCACGCGAGCGTCCGGGTGGCCGGCGGCCGGCCTCAGCCTGACGGTCTCGACGTGGCGGAGCTGAGCTCACGCTCGCGGGCGGAGTCGTCGTTCACAGGCCCCGACTCATCCGCTCGTTCTCCCACCGTCGCCGTACCGTCATTGCGTGGCGTGTGGCTCCGAGCGGCCCACGCCACGAAGGTAGTGGCGCGGTGGCTCGCCGGGCCACGGACCGCAGGCCCGCTGTTCTCCGATCCGATATCGCTGTGCAATCCGCCCGATGTCAGGCAAAGTCTGGGAGATCGCGTGATGTTCGGGACGCGGCGACGTCTGGATGGGTGAAGGCGCCCGACGGCGGCGCCCGAACCGTTCGTCGCTCGTCGCCCAGGAGGCCCGGATGAAGCCTCGGTCGCGCCAGATCGACCCGCTGGGGGCGTTCGGCTGCCCGGCGGACGCCGTCGCCGTCAGCGTCGACTCGCGGGCCGATCGTCTCGGCGCGCACGACGCCGCCGTCTGGCGCCGTACCCGGGAGCTCCTCGCCGCCCGGCCTCCGGAGCCGTCCGCCGGTGCCGCCGGCGTTGCCGCCGCCGGTGCGGCCGCCGGTCCAGGGGCTGCGCTCGACGCGGTGGTGGCCAACCTCTTCGGCGTGGTCGTGTACGACGACCCGGAGGACCACGCGCTCGCGGCGCGCCTGGCCCAGGCGCTCGGGAGCAAGCGCCTCGCGCGACTGCATCTCCGGGCCGCCGAGCTGCTGGCCGAGGCCGACCCCGGCCGATCGTGGAGCACCGAGGCGTGTCGCCGGTGGATCGGCGCCGCGGCAGTCGCTCGGGCGGAGCCGACCGAGCCCACCGCTGCGGACCTCGCGGCGGCGGCCTGCGAGGGCCTGGGGTACGCCATGTTGCTGACCGACCTCGAGAGCGCACCGCCCACGACACCGCTGAGAACCGTCGTCGGCTTCCTCACCGTGGCCGAGCACGGAACGTTGGCGGAGTGGCGCAGCCACCTCGGCATGGTGGCTGCCCGGCCGTGGGGCACCTACAGCCGCGACCTGCTCCGGCTGGCCCGGCGCTGCCGGTCCGACCTGTTGCGGGACGGCGTGGAGCGGGCCGTGGCCCTGTGCCGGGAGGAGCATCAGGCGCGTGAGCGGGCCGACGTCGCTCGCGAGATCCGCCGCAGTCTCGCGCTGAGTGGCGTGTCCCAGCGCGAGTTCGCCGCCGAGATCGGTACGTCGGCCTCGCGGCTCTCCACCTATGCGACCGGCGCCGTCGTACCGTCGGCCACGATGCTGCTGCGCATCCGGCGGACCGCCCGGCTGCTCGAGCAACGACAGGGCGGTCCCGGCCAGGAGCCTCCTGGCTCGACTCCGCATGGCATGCACCGACGGTGAGGCGGACGGTGTCCGGCGTACCGTCGGGGCATGGGCTACGAACAGATCAGCGCAGAGCAGTTCAGCCGGTCCGAGGGCGTCGGTGACTGGAAGGTCGTCGGAGAGCACGCCTTCGCCGTGTTCCGCACCGGGAGCTTCGCGACCGGGCTCGAGCTGGTGAACGCGATCGGCGAGCTGGCCGAGGAGGCCAACCACCACCCCGACCTCAAGCTCGGCTATCCCGCGCTCGCGGTGCACCTGACCACCCACGACACCGGCTCGCTGACCACCGCCGACCTCGATCTCGCGCAGCGCATCTCCGCCGCCGCGCGCAACCTGGGTGTCGCGGGCGACCCCGAGGCGGTCCAGGCCTGGGAGTAAGACCTACTGCCCGACGTACGCCGCCAGGTGCTCGCCGGTGAGCGTCGACCGCTTCGCGACGAGCTCGGCGGGGGTGCCCTCGAAGACGACCGTGCCGCCGTCGTGGCCGGCGCCCGGGCCGAGGTCGATGATCCAGTCGGCGTGGGCCATCACGGCCTGGTGGTGCTCGATCACGATGACCGACTTCCCGGCGTCGACGAGACGGTCCAGCAGGCCCAGCAGGTTCTCCACGTCGGCGAGGTGGAGGCCGGTGGTCGGCTCGTCGAGGACGTAGACGCCGCCCTTCTCGCCCATCCGCATCGCCAGCTTGAGGCGCTGCCGCTCGCCGCCGGAGAGCGTGTTGAGCGGCTGGCCGAGCTTGAGATAGCCGAGGCCGACGTCCTCCATCCGCTGCAGGATCGCGGCGGCCGCGGGAGTCTTGGCGTCCCCGGCGGCGAAGAACGCGTGCGCCTGCGCGACGGGCAGGTCGAGGACCTCGGCGATGTTGAGGCCCCCGAGCGTCAGCTCCAGCACGGAGGCCTGGAAGCGCTTGCCGCCGCACTCGTCGCACACGGTGGCGACCGTGTCCATGAACCCGAGCTCGGTGTAGATCATCCCGTTGCCGTTGCAGCTCTCGCAGGCGCCCTCGGAGTTGGCGCTGAACAGCGCGGGCTTGACGCCGTTGGCCTTCGCGAACGCCTTGCGGATCGGCTCGAGCAGTCCGGTGTACGTCGCCGGGTTGCTGCGCCGTGAGCCCTTGATGGCGCTCTGGTCGATGACCACGACCCCCTCGCGGCCCGCGACCGAGCCGTGGACGAGCGAGCTCTTGCCGGACCCCGCGACGCCGGTGAGGACGCAGAGCACCCCGAGCGGGATGTCGACGTCGACGTCGCGCAGGTTGTGCGTGGCGGCGCCGCGGACCTCGATCGCCCCGGTCGCCGCGCGCACGCCGTCCTTGACCGCCGCTCGATAGCTCAGGTGCCGTCCGGTGAGCGTGTCGGAGGCCCGGAGACCGGAGACATCGCCCTCGAAGCAGATGGTGCCGCCGCCGGTGCCGGCGCCCGGCCCGAGGTCGACGACGTGGTCGGCGATCGCGATGGTCTCCGGCTTGTGCTCGACGACGAGGACCGTGTTGCCCTTGTCGCGCAGCTCGAGGAGCAGCTTGTTCATCCGCTCGATGTCGTGGGGGTGCAGACCGATCGTGGGCTCGTCGAAGACGTAGGTGACATCGGTCAGCGCGGAGCCGAGATGCCGGATCATCTTGGTGCGCTGCGCCTCACCGCCGGACAGGGTGCCGGCGGGCCGGTCGAGGGAGAGGTAGCCGAGGCCGATCTCGACGAACGAGTCGAAGAGGTGGAGCAGGTTGGCGATGAGCGGCCCCACCGACGGGTCCTCGATGCCGCGGACCCACTCGGCCGCGTCCGTGATCTGCATGGCGCAGACGTCGGCGATCGACCTGCCGTTGATCCGCGAGCCGCGGGCGGCCTCGTTGAGGCGGGTGCCGTCGCACGCGGGGCAGGGAGCGAACACCGCCGCCCGCTCCACGAACGCCTTGATGTGGGGCTGCAGCGAGTCGACGTCCTTGCTGAACATCGACTTGCGGATCTTGGGGATCAGGCCCTCGTAGGTGACGTTGATCTTGTCGACCTTCACCTTGCGCGGCTCGGCGTACAGGAAGTCCTCACGCTCGGCCTTGGTGTACTTCGCCACCGGCTTCTCCGGCGGCAGGACCGCCTTGAAGGCCGCCACCATCCAGCCGTCGGCGGTGTAGCCCGGCACCAGGATCGCTCCGTCGACCAGCGACCTGCTCTCGTCGACGATCGCGGTCAGGTCGAGGTCGGACACGCTCCCACGGCCCTCGCACTCGGGGCACATGCCGCCGAGGTAGACGGCGTTCTTGACGACCAACTTCTCGACCTTGCCGCCGGCCTTCTCGGTCTGCATCACGCCGCCGGCCCGGCGGGTCGGCACGTTGAACGCGAACGCCGTCGGCGGGCCGATGAACGGGTCGCCGATCCGGCTGAAGAGCACGCGCAGCATCGCGTTGGCGTCGGTGGCCGTGCCGACGGTCGAGCGGACGTTGGCGCCCATCCGCTCCTGGTCGACGAGGATCGCGGTCGTGATCCCCTCGAGGTGGTCGACCTCGGGCCGGGCCAGCGACGGCATGAAGCCCTGGACGAACGTCGAGTAGGTCTCGTTGATCATCCGCTGCGACTCCGCGGCGATCGTGCCGAACACCAGTGAGCTCTTGCCGGACCCGGAGACGCCCGTGAACACGGTGAGCCGGCGCTTCGGGATCTCCACATCGACGCCCCGGAGGTTGTTGACGTGGGCGCCCTGCACCCGGATCCGGTCGTGACGGTCGGCCGGATGATCGGCGGGATGACGCTCACTGCTGTGGGGGGCGGTCTTCGGCATGCGGCCCATGATGGCCGATCGCCCCGACAATCGACCCGCGGGACGGGACCCGCGGCACGCCGCGTCGTTGAGGGGGAGGGAGAATCAGCCGCTCTGGAGCGGATACCGGGCCGAGAGGACCGTCTGTTGCACCGTCTGTCGGGGGAGGAAGCCGTGGTCGACGCCGTCGTGGAGGTCGTCGACGCGACGACGACGTACGAGCAGTTCGGGGTCAGCTGGATCCGCCGGGTGCTGCACAAGGAGCGCATCCTGCGCACCATCGACCAGGTCCTCGGCGACCAGATCGCCCTCGGTCCGATCGGCGCCGGCCCCGGCCGGGCGTTCGCGAGCGTGAGCTTCGTGGGGACCTACCGGCCCACGACCGGCGAGCTCGTCCCCGGCGAGCTGCTGACCTACGCCATCGACCTGCCGATCAGCGTGGTCTTCGAGCTCGGCCTGCCCATGGACCGGCTGACGTTCAACGCGGAGGTCGTCGTCCCGCTCGTGCTGGTGGTCCACACCGAGGCCCCGCTCCGGCTGCGGCTGGAGCTGAAGACCCCGACCGAGGACCAGATCGGGCTCGAGCTCCGCACCGACACGCGGCGCGGCGCCATGCTGCGCAAGGTGGCCGGCCTCGACGCCGAGCTGCGGCGCTTCCTGCTCAAGGTGCTGGACACCGAGCTGGCCAAGGACTACGTCCGGAAGGCGACCTACCTCGACATGGAGGAGCTCATCGACAACGCCTGGCCGGCGTTCACCCAGCAGTTCCTGCCGCAGCGACCCGAGGACCGGCGGGGCTGACCTCGGCGCGGTGCGCCGAGCGGGCCGGAGGACGACCCACCGGCGTACGGCGCGCCGCCCGGGCGGGGGCGGCGACCAGGTCGTGGAGGGCGCCGAACACCATCGCGGCCAGCGGGATCCACAGCGGGATCATCATGAAGGCGAAGATCGGCACCATCGTCATCAGGTCGCGCATCGGGGTTCCTCCGGATCGGCTCGGGTTCTCGACCCGACCGAGTCTGCGGCGCGCGGCTGCCCGACCTCTCGTGCGCGGCGACAGAGATCCCCGCACGATTTGTGCGCGCGCGACAGGCGGCGACGCTCAGCTCTCGGCAGCCCTCGCAGCGTCCACGTCGAACTCACGCACCGCCGCGATCACCTCGGCCAGCGCCGGGGCCGGGAGGGCGCCCGCCTGGGAGAACACCAGGGAGCCCTTCTTGAACGCCATCAGCGTCGGGATCGAGGAGACCCGCGCCGCGGAGGCCAACTGCTGCTCCTCCTCGGTGTTCACCGAGCCGAACACGAGATCGCCGTGCTCCTCGGCCGCTGCCTCGTAGACCGGGGCGAAGTTGCGGCACGGGCCGCACCACGACGCCCAGAAGTCGACGAACACGATCTCGTTGTCGAGGACCGTCTGCTCGAAGTTGCCGGCGGTCAGGTCGATGGTGGACATGTCTTCCCAACGCCGTCCGGCGCGGATTGTTCCCGCACCCCGCCCTCGCCGGGAGAAACCCGGCGTCGGCAGGGGGTCGACAGGGCCGCTGAGCGACGTATCGTCATTGCATGAGCAAGCTGCTGACCCCGCTCGGGGCGGTCCTCGCGGGCCTGCTCTCGGTGCTGATCGCCGGGACACTCGTCGTACCCGCGCCCGCCCGGGCCGCCGAGAAGGTGATCGACGACGGCGCCGAGCCGTCCCTGCCCGCCCGGATGGACATCCTCACCGTGGAGATCGACAACCGCGTCGACCGCGTCGTGCTGCGGGTGACCTTCCGCGACCTCGTCGAGGAGCGCCGGGCCCGCACGAAGGTCTTCATCGGCACCGACCCCGCCACCGACGCCGGCTTCATCGCCTACAGCCGGCACCGGCCGGGCACCGAACCGCTCACCCAGCTGTGGGTGCCGACCGACCAGGAGTTCGGCGGCACGCCGGTCGCGTGCGCCGGAGTCCGTGGCAAGTGGCGCTTCGACAAGAACCGGGTCCGGATCGTCGTCCCGCAGTCATGCCTCGCGAGCACCGCGACGCGCTACCGGTTCAAGGCGGTCTCCGGCTTCTACGGCACGGTCGGCGACTGGACCGCCTTCCGGAGGGTCGCGCGAGGCTGACCCGGAGCGCCACCCCGTAGCCTCCTGCCATGGAGACCCTCCAGCAGCCGCAGCGGACCACCCACGTCCTCGTCGACGGCGAGAACATCGACGCGACGCTGGGCACGTCGATCCTGGGGCGCCGGCCGCGGCCCGAGGAGCGTCCGCGCTGGGAGCGGCTGCTGCAGTTCGTCGAGCGGCAGTGGGGCCAGCCCACCAACGGCCTGTTCTTCCTGGCGGCCAACAGCGAGCTTCCCATGTCGTTCGTGCAGGCGCTGCTGGCGATCGGGTACCGCCCGATCCCGCTGTCCGGCGGCGCCAACCAGAAGGTCGTCGACATCGCCATCCAGCGCACGCTGGAGGAGCTCAAGCGCCGCGAGGCCGACGTCGTCCTGGTCAGCAACGACGGCGACTTCATCGAGCAGATGGACGACGTCCTCGACGGCCGCCGGGTCGGCCTGGTCGGCTTCACCGAGTTCCGCAACAGCGCCTTCGCCGAGCTCACCGCCCGCGGCCTGGAGTTCTTCGACCTCGAGTACGACGTGCACGCCTTCAACGAGCGACTGCCGCGCGTCCGGATCATCCCCATCGACGAGTTCGACCCCACGCTGTTTCTTTGATGGGCCGAGCGTGTCGCCCGATCGGCGGCCGCGGACGGTCGCTCGCTTCGCTCGGACCGCCCTTGCCGCCGATGCGCTGCGCGCAGGGGCGACACGCTGCCGGCCGCGCGGTCGAGTCCGGTAGATCCCACCTCCGCCTGGCGGCAAGACGCTTCGCTGTTGCCTTGGGCCGAGCGTGTCGCCAGTCGGGCGCGGTCGCCAGCCCTCGCTGCGCTCGGGCCACCGCCCTCGCCCGACGCGGCTTCGCCGCGGGGCGACACGCTGCCGGCCTGCGCGGTGGAGTCGCGTAGGACCCACCTCCGCCCGGCGGCAAGACGCTTCACTGTGGTCTTGGGCCGAGCGTGTCGCTGCGACCACCACCACCTCGCGGGCGGACCGCTCGTGTGCACCAATCCGCGACCCCACGAGCCCGGCCACGGCTGCACCTACGAGGCCAGCTACGTCGATGCCGAGCCCGCCTGAGGAGGACCTGCGGATGCCCACCAAGACCCGCGCCGAGGCGCGCACACCCCGCAAGAGCACCGAGGACCGCGCCGCCGAGGCGCAGGCCCTCCACGATCGGCTCACGGCCGAGGTCGAGGCGCTGAACGAGACGGCCGCCTGGATCCGGTTCCTCGAGTTCAGCCGCTCCTTCCACGCCTACAGCCTCAACAACCTGCTGTTGATCCTCGCCCAGTGCCCCGAGGCAACCGCCGTCGCCGGCTTCCGCCAGTGGCAGGCCAAGGGGCGCCAGGTCCGCAAGGGAGAGCGCAGCCTGAAGATCTTCGGCTATTCGACCAAGACCGTGACCGAGCAGGACCCCGAGACCGGCGAGGAGACGACCCGCCGCCTGCCGAGGTTCCCGGTCCTCAGCGTGTTCGACATCAGCCAGACCGACCCGATCGAGGGCGCCGAGATCCCCGAGAACCCGGTGCAGCGGCTCACCGGCGAAGGACCCGCCGGTGTCTGGGACACCCTCGCTACGTGGGCTCGCGGGGGAGGGCTGGACCCTCACCCGACAGGCGATCGCCGGCGAGACCAATGGCTACACGAACCTCAAGGCCCGCGCCGTCGTCGTCCGCGACGACATCGACGACGCCCAGGCCGTCAAGACGCTGAACCACGAGGCCGCGCACGTGATCCTGCACGCCGAGCTGGACCCCGGCGAGTACGTCGCGCATCGCGGGATCTGGGAGACCGAGGCCGAGAGCGTCGCCTACGTCGTGGCGGCCTGGCCGGCCTGGACACCAGCGCCTACAGCGTCGGCTACGTCGCGCACTGGTCGGCCGACGACAGCGGGGGGCCTCGACACCATCCGTGCCACCGCAGCGCGGGTCCTCGCCGCGGTGCACACCATCGCCGAAGTCCTCGACCCCACCAGTGACGAGACCGCCAACGGCGGCAACGACGACGCGGCCGCGTGAGGGAGGCTGGTCATGGACTCCAGGTTCGAGCCCGCCGAGGTCTCGCTCTTCCCGGCCTGCACCCTGCCCGGCTGCAGGAACCTCGTCGACGAGGCCGGCGACGCCTGCGACGAGTGCCGCACCCTGTGGGGCCCCTACATCTGCCGCCAGGGCGACAAGCCCGCCTGGTGGCCCTCCGGCTGTGTCCGTCGCGACGGAGGATGGGGCATCCCGTGGGGGATCGCGGCCGACCCCGAGGTCGCCCGCGCGAAGCGGCTCGAGGCCGCCAACGCACTCGCCCTCGAGCAGGACCTACGCCGCGCAGGCCCTCCAGCGCTGACGGGGTGGCCCGCCCCCTCTGGGAGGGGCGGGCCGACGGGGCGCCGAAACCATCGTCACCACGCCCCGGACGCTGCAGCCCAGCGTCGACCCAACCCCCAGGCGCCTCCGGAGCCGGGACGTCGGTCAGAGCCCGCGTTTCTCCCCAGGGCCGAGAAGCGCGCCGAGCCACCGCGGTTCCTTGACCGGCCGCACCGAGACTGAGCCGGTGGGCCGTCTCCGCGCAACCGGGCGCTACGCGCCGGCATCGAGCGCTCGGCGCTCGCAAGCTCGCTTTTTTCCTCACACCCGACGCCGGTTCCCCGGCTGCACTCCACCGGCTCACCGGCTCCTGCTCTCCACGTCCGGGCAAGGCACCGAGGCAGCACCCAAGCCGCCCACCACCCGGCCAACGAGAAGGGCGCGAACCATGACCGAAACCACAGGTCAGGCTCCGAAAAGCCTCATTCGAGCAGGACGAGGACCCGTACATCCTGAGCAAAGTCGGTATCGCGGTCGTAGGAGACGATGGTGGCCGACCCGTCCTCCAACTCAACGAGATCGTGCGCATCGGGATGTCGGAGTGCGACGACGACCCGGGCAGGACCAACGGCAACGGTCTCGGCCAGACCCCGCGGCGATTCGCCCTTTGGGTTCGATAGCCCGATGACTCGACCGGCCGGTATTGCTGCTTCGACGTGCGAGACCCACTTCTCACCTAGCAGACGACTCAGGCGGCCCTCGTACTTTGAGCGCCCCAAGATGGCCAGATGGATCTCGGACCTACGGTCGAACCGCATCAGGACCGCGTCGTCATCGAGCTCGACTCTCTCGCTTTGTCCGTCCTGCGCGACCGCCCGGCGGTGGGTCGTTCGCCACGACAGAGCCCATGTTCCGACTCCGGCTCGCACAGAGGCGCCCTCGCTGATGTCATCACGCTCGGTCGCCGAGCCCGCCTCCACAGTGATCGGCATATGCCATGAGCGGGCCAGGTCGTCGAGCGGAGTCAGGACCAGCACGTGCTCTTCAACGATGTCCTCTGCGAGGTCAGATTCCCTAGGGTCCTCGGCCTGAGCCTGGGTAGCGCTCCAGTCGATGCGCCACTTTCCCGGCCCGAGCAGTGGCGGAGCCGGTGGTTCGGGAGGCTCAAATTCCCACGAGGAGATCTTCCAGGGTTCCTCGACGACCACCTCAAGAACTTGCTCCACGCTGCCCGTCCGCGGCGGGGCGCCGGATGAGCCGCCGTCGTTGTCGTTGAGATAGACCTCAACGACAACGACATCGGTTGCTGGATCGGTTAGCACGATGATGCCGCCAGCCGTCGCGGTGACCGCAGTGTCCGGGGCAGCGGCAGCCATCTCCGGGTCTCCCAACTGGTACCCATCCTCGACGCCCAAACGCCCGCTGTAGATCAGCCCGGTCATGCCGGACACCCTAGCTTCGCGCTGCTGGACGCTCAGCGATCAACGACGCAGTCGGTGTCAAGGGAGGACCTTCACCCAGAACGGATCGTCGTCGAGCAGGCGGTTGGCGCGGTAGAACTTCTGGAGTTGTGTGCCCTGGAGACTATTTTGGGTGCGAGGCACACCCGCGACGTCGCACGTGACGATTGCGCAGCCCTGGTAAGTCGAGGCGTAGGAATATTCATCGCAGGAGTTGACGATTCCCTTGATCCGGCACTGGTTCTTTGCCGCCTTCCTGTTCAGTTTTTTCGCTGGTATGTCGTACATGCGGTTAAGGGCCGTGCCGTCCGTCCGCCTGCCCCAGTGACGGTTGAGACTTGACTGAGCTCTCTTGATGTGCGCGACGATATCGGGGGTAGTAGGACTGCTGAGAAACTGCTTGAGGGTCGGCTGTGCATCGACGAAGACGCAGCCGGCACCGCCGATGTAGGCCTTGTAGTCGCAGCGGATCCGGGGGACGTCTTGGCGAAGGCTGTTCGGCCCGAATCGCCCCGGTTTGAAGATGGCCAAAGTCATCAGGACGGAGGCCTGAGCGCCGACGGCGACTGTCCCGCGGCGGACGAAGCTCATATCGGCCTCAGGGTGCAGGGGGCCGAGATCGCCGGCGCGCATGTTGTCAGTAGTGGTGTCCGCCGTGCAGTTGGACGAGCAGAGGGCGGCTCCGTGGAGCGTCTGTCCGCCCATCATCGTTCCCTGTGCGCTGCCTGGGACATACCGGAAGGTGCGGTAGACCTCGATGCGAAGGGAGCGAGCGCTGGTAAGGATCAATGTGTCCACGGTGAAGTCGATCTGGCCGATGACTTGCTTCGTCTTGAGGTCGATTTCTTTGACGAAGCCCGAGATCTTGTTGCAGGTGGTCTTCCGCTTCGTTGTCCAAGTGAGGTAGGCGTAAGCACTGCAGTCGATTCCGGTGATCGGCACACCTCGCTCGGTAACCCGCGGCTCAGTCGACCCGGATTGTCCGCTTGTGGGAGGAGTCGGGTCTATTCCCATGCACGTGTAGGCATCTCCGGTTGGTTCCTCGCATGATTCACCTGTCGGTGAAGCCTCGCCCAGGCCGGGGTTGGTTGCTTGGAGGTCGGCCTCCTCGGCCGGCGTCAAGACGGGGCTTGGAATCGACTCCTCTTCCTCCAGAGCCTCGAACTCTTCGATCTCGGCGTCGGTGGGTTCAGCCTCTTCTTCTGCCAGTTCGTCGGCAGCGTCTTCGGCGCTCTCCCAGGGATACCAGCCGATGGCCGTCACCTCGACGCGCACTGATCCGCTGATGTTCCTCACAGCGATGCCGACCGCGTCTTGTGCACCGAGGGCCATAGTGACGGTGGTAGTCGCGGAACCGGTCCCGGTGGGGAAGGTCCCTGTCAGGATCGGCGCTTGGACCTCTGGGTAGCGCGGGTCGTACAACTTGACCTTGCCAGCCGAACTCCCAGTCGTCGGATCCGCCGATCGTGGCGTGATCCGCACAGAGAGAAGCACGTCGCCGACGTCATCGGCGTTCCCCACCGGGGCGACGGAGAACCGTCCGGTGTTCGATGAGCCTGGGTAGTCGTTGTCGAGTAGCGGAACCGCCTGCGGGTAAGGCACACAAGGTGCGGTGCAAGGGCTGGTGGTCACTACCGCGCCGGTCAGATCGGCGTAGAACGACCTATAGGTTCCAAAAGGGGAGACCGAGCCTGCAATGAAGTCGGCGGCGATGATCGTGTACTGCTTTCCCGGTTCAAGAAGTCCTGCGGGCGGAGTCACAGAGCCAACGCCGCCGGTGGACGCTGTTGAGACTTTCGCGTTCCAGATCTCGGGCAGCCACCCGGGGGGGAAGAAGGGATGGGCGGCGCCAAGCCGAAGCGAGAAGTGAAGCTCTGGTCCTCCGGAAGCTGTGAATGTTGGCTGTGGGGAGGTGGTGTAGGTGGAACCGCCTGGGGTGATCGTTACGGGGCCTGCCGCCGCGACCGCGTAGTTGGCGCCCCCCCCGGGGGGCGACATCGGTGAGGAATGTTGTGAGCACGGCGAGGCAGAGCGCAGCGAGCCCGAAGCGCATCTTCGTTCTTGTCATGCTGATCTCCCGAAAGGTCGGCACTGCTTGGACGAGCGAGCCGGGGGAGCGGTCGCGCGGGGGACCTGCACGGTACGACGAAGATCGTGACCGGAAACGGGGAACTCAAAAACTTCTGCCAAGGGTTTCTCGCACTTGAGACCTATGGGGCGCTCTCGTTTGATGGCGCTCAGCCTGGACGTTGGCCTCGGCTCGCCGCCCAGCCTGGCCCCTTCTCCGGTCGCTCCGGCGAGGAGGTCCGACGCGTGGATCGTGGACAGATCGGAGCGGCGCTGCGCCGGTCGCCTGCCCGACGACCTGACGGTCATCGTCGAGGTCTTCGAGGACGGTGGGGACCTCGATATTGAGCAGGTCGTGTAATCACTGCGGGGTTCGGTAGTCCACTGGCCACGAGCCAGCCCCCAGCCGGGGCGCCCGTCCGGACGCCGAATGACGCCGGGCGACGGAGGCCTGTCGGCGGCCACGAGAAACTGCCCAGAGACGGCCACGAAGCTGCCCGCTGGCGGTCATGAGAACTGCCCATTGACGGTCATGGGAACGCCCGATCGGCGGCTGCGGACGGTCGCTTGCTTCGCTCGGACCGCCTCTGGATCTGGCCGAGCGTGTCGCCTATCGGCCGCGGGCGGTCGCTCGCTTCGCTCGGACCGCCCTTGCCACCGATGCGCTGCGCGCGGGGCGACACGCTGCCGGCCGCGCGGTCGAGTCGCGTAGGTCCCACCTCCGCCCGGCGGCAAGCGTTGGCAGGGGGCGTCGAGTCGCGTAGGTCCCACCGCCAAGCGTTGGGCATGGGACCCGGGGAGATCGCCCGAGGGGGTCGCTACCGGGCGTGCTGCATGCTGGCGCGATGAGGCTCCTGGTTCTCGGCGGCACCCAGTTCCTGTCTCGCGCGGTGGCGGCCGACGCCGTGCTCCGCGGCCACGACGTGGTGTGCGCCAACCGCGGTCGCTCCGGCGCCACGCCACCCGGTGTGACGACGCTGCGCTGGGACCGGGCCGAGCCGGCGCCGGAGGAGCTCACCGCGGGCGGGTCGTACGACGCCGTGGTCGACGTATCGCGCATGCCCTCGCACGTGCGGCGTGCCCTGGTGGCGCTCGACGGACACAGCCCCGACGCGCACTGGGTGTTCGTCTCCACCATCTCCGTCTACGCCGACGACGCCGACCCGGCGGGTCCGGGTGAGGGCAGGCTGAAGGAGGCCATCGCCGAGGACCTCGACCCGATGGCGAGCGTCGAGAACTACGGCGGCATGAAGGTCGCCTGCGAGCGACTGGTCCTCGACGCCGTGCCCGGCGCCGCGATCGTGCGTCCCGGCCTGATCGTCGGGCCCGGCGACCCGAGCGGGCGGTTCGCGTACTGGGCACGTCGCTCCGCCTCCACCGGCGAGGTGCTCGCCCCGGGCGACCCCGACGATCCGGTCCAGGTGATCGACGTCCGCGACCTCGCCGCGTGGATCGTCGCCCTCGCCGAGCAGCAGACCGGCGGCACGTACGACGCCGTCGGGCCCGCGCTCCCGATCGGCGACCTGCTCGCGGCCTGCCTCCCCGACGCCGAGCTGGTCTGGGCCGGCCACGCCTTCCTCGAGTCGGAGGGCGTCGAGCCGTGGTCGGGACCGGACAGCATCCCGCTCTGGCTGCCGCGACCGGCGTACGACGGCATGCTCGCCCACGACGCCGCGCCCGCGCTGGCCGCGGGGCTCGAGCCGCGCCCGCTCGACGTCACGACGCGTGACACCCGGGCCTGGCTGGAGGCCGACCCTGCGGCGCGGATCACGGGGATCACCACCGAGCGTGAGGCCGACCTCCTCGCGCGTCGTCGGGCCGACTAGCCTCCCGCTGGTGTCCGGTCCCCTTCGCATCGCCGCGCTCAACATCAACGGCATCCGCGCCGCCCACCGCCGCGGGTTCGGCGACTGGCTGGCGACCCGCGGCTGTGACGTGGTGACCCTGCAGGAGGTCCGCTGCCCGGTCGACGCCCTGCCCGAGGACGCCTTCGGCGACTACGAGGTCGCCTACGACGCCGGCGAGATCCCCGGACGCAACGGCGTCGCCGTCCTGACCCGCGAGCCGGCGGCCGCGGTGCGCACGTGGGCGGTCCCCGACCCCGAGCGTCCGCTGCCGCGCAAGCTGCGCCGCCACGCGACCGAGGGCCGCTACATCGAGGTCGACCTGGCCGACGTACCCCTCACCGTGGCGAGCCTCTATCTCCCCAAGGGCGGGCTGCCCGAGCACCTGCAGGACCCGAAGCGGATGCGGGAGGCCCCCGACGGCGGCGCGAAGCACCTGCGCAAGATGGCGTTCATGGCCGGCTTCGCGCGCCATGTCACCGCGGCACGGCGGCACGCGGCCGCGGCGGGGCGGGAGTTCCTGCTGACCGGCGACCTCAACATCGCCCACCAGCGGCTCGACGTGGCGGCCTACAAGCGCAGCAACCAGACCGAGGGCTTCCTGCCCGAGGAGCGGGCCTGGCTGGACGCGCTGATCACCCCGCGGACGCTGGTCGACGTCGTCCGCGAGCTGCACCCGGACGTCGCGGGCCCGTACTCCTGGTGGAGCTGGCTCGGGCGCGCGTACGACGAGGACCGGGGCTGGCGCATCGACTACCACCTCGCCACGCCGCGCCTGGCCCGCACCGCGCGCTCGGCGGTCGTCGACCGCCACCACCTCGGGATGCGGCTGAGCGACCACGCCCCCGTGGTGGTCGACTACGACTTCAGCTGACCGTCCGCTCGCCGGCCACCGGAACGACCGCCACGGCGAGCAGAGGCAGCGCCGCCGCCAGGGCGTACGCCGCGCCGTACCCCCACGCGGTGATGGTCAGCCCCGCGAGCGGTGGGACCGCGACGGCCGCCAGGTGCTGGGCGGTGTTCTGCAGGCCGAGCGCCCGACCGGACCAGAAGGGGCCGGCGCGCTCGGCGACGGCGGTGAAGGCCAGGCCGTTGTCGGCGACGGTGACCGCGGACGCGATCACGAGCAGGACGACGGCGAGTCCGGTCACGAAGGGGGATCCGTCGGCGCCGGCCGCGGCGAGCCCGAGCAGGCCCATGGTGGCGGCCGCGGCGAAGGCGACCGCGCGCATCGGGCGCATCCGGCTGCCGACCAGGTCGGAGGCCCAGCCCGCGCCGATCCGGGCCGCGGCGCCGGCGACCTGGGTGCCGGCGACGACCAGGCCCGCGACGCCCGGCGACCAGCCGAGGTCGTCGACCAGCCAGGTCAGGCCGAAGGTCCACACCAGGAACTGGGGGACGACGAGCAGCACCGAGGCGCCGTGGATCCGGGCGAGGTAGCGGTCGGTCCGGTAGGGGTTGACCACCCGGGCACCCGGCGTGACCGGTGGGCGGGGCGGGTCGAGGACGACGAGCGCGACGAGGGCGACGACCAGCAGGGTGGCTCCCGTCGGCACCCACAGCGCCGGTCCGATCCCGTGATGGTGGGCGATGACGGCGACCGTGCCTGCCGCGAGGCCGACCCCGAGCGGTTGCCCGGTCTGCCGGATCCCCATCGCGATCCCGCGTCGCTCCGGCGGGAACCAGCCGACGACCACCCGGCCCGACGCGGAGTTGGTCGCCGCGGCGCCGATGCCGGCGAAGCACAGCGCCGCCGCCATCGGCCACGGCTCGGCCAGCACCGCCGCGACGGCGCCTCCGACGGCGGTGACCACGAGCCCGGTGAGCAGCGCGAACCGCTCGCCGCGGCGGTCGACCACCAGACCCCACAGCACGAGCGTGCACATCATCCCGGCCATCGACGCCGACGCCACGAGCCCGGCCTCGGCCAGGCTCATCCCGAAGCCGCCGTCGGCGACCGGCCGGTGCAGCTCGGGGATGAGGAAGCTCGGTGCGGTCACCATCGCTGCGGTCGCGGCCTGCGCGCCGGTGCCCGCGGCGAGCATCGCCCAGCGCCGGGCGGCCGAGACCGTCCGTGGCCCCGTGGTGCGCGGGGCCACGGACGATCGCATGCGGCCAGTCAATCACCCTCGTCCCGAGGAATGAGACTGCAATCTCACTATTCGATCACGCGCCGGCGGAGAACCAGGGCGACGCCGCAGCCGAGCAGGGCGGTGCCGGCGAGTGCGCCGAGGGCGAGTCCGGTCCCGGCCCCCGTCGCGGGCAGTGTCCCGGCCGGTGTCCCGGTGGGTGTCATGGCCGGTGTCATGGCCGGTGTCCCGGCCGGCGTCGCCGGCGTAAGGGGCACCCGGATCGGCGACTTCGTCGTGCTCGTCGTACTGGTCGGGGTGGTCGGGGTGGGCGGCTCGATCGCGCCGGCCGCGCACCCGTCGGTACGGGCCGGGGCGACCACGAGCTCCCAGCGGCTCACTCCCACGATCTCGTGGCCGGGCTCGGCGGTCGCGGTGACCGTGTAGGTGCCGGGGCCGGTGTGAGCCGGGGACACGGTGTAGTCGACGTTGTCGCCGGCGGGCAGGACCAGGGTGCCTGCCGCGGTGCAGCTCGGTTCGGTGACGGCGGGCCGGGCCGGGGTGACACAGGTGGTCCGGGCGCCGAGGTCGCCGGTCCATCGGGTGGCGGTGACGCCGGGGGCGAGCTGGTAGCCGGGCTCGGCGGTGGCGACCACCTCGTAGGCGCCGTACCTGCCGTCACCCCGGGTGAGGGCGTAGGTGACGCCCTCCGTGGTGGCGAAGGTGATCGCGCCCTCGGTGTCGCAGCCGGCGACGGCCCTGACGGTGGGCGCCACGGGGGTCACGGACTCCCAGCACTCCTCGCCGGTCCTCTTCGGTGCGACGGTGAGGGTCCAGGTGGTCGTGCCGGTGAGCTCGTAGCCGGGCTCGGCGGTCGCGGTGACGGTGTAGGTGCCGGGGCCGGTGGAGGCGGGGGAGACGGCATAGTCGACCTTCGCGGTGTCGGCCGGGACGCCGAGCCTGCCGTCGTCGGAGCAGGTCGGCGGGGTGAGGGTGGGCGCGGTGGCGGTGACGGACTCCACGCACTCCGGGAAGACGGACACCGTGCCGGAGTCGGTGGCGGTGATGCTGCTGCGCTGCTTCCAGACCATGCCCACGGTGAGGGTGACCGGCGAGGTGCCGGTGACGGTCTCGGTGTAGGTCCTCGTCTCGCCGTTCGCGAAGCTCGCTCCGACCGGAACGACACCGCGTGAGGACGAGGTGACCGTCCCGACATTGGTGGCCTGGTCCGACCGGTCGGACCAGTTCTGGACCTTCCAGGCGATGGTGTAGGTGTTCGGCGCGGTGCCGCAGGTGGCGGTGCCGCTGATGGTCGAGTGGTGGGCCGACGCCGGCCCTGCCATCGACACCATCCCCATGAGCGCGATGGCCGTGGCCACCAGCACTGTCGTCAACCTTCTCACTTCGGTTCTCCCTCGGTTCGGCGCAGTTGGGCGAGGCCGTCGGTCGGATCCGGGCAGCGCACCGCCGCAAGGGAGCGCGAGGCGGTACGACGCACGCATCCTGCGCGGGATGCGAGACCCGGGACGGCCCGGGCGCGAGCGCACCCGGACCTCGACGGACGGTCGATGTGCCCTGAACGACCGGACTGTCGCTCGGGCTCGGGCTCGACCCTAGGTCCGGGTCGACGGGTGCAGCCTCTGCCGGCGGCGCCCTTCCCTCATCTTGGGGAGCGGGGGGCCGTCGGCGGGACGGCACGGGCCGGGCCGCGCGGTCACCCTCCCCAATTCTGGGGAGAAGCACTCGGTGCCGACGTGGCTGCGCGGGAGGTGGGTGAGGCTGGGAGCCGTCGTCATGGACCGTGGGAGGAAGTCCGATGAACGGAACGCACGGAGTCGCCGCGCCCGAACAGATCGATCCGCGGACGGCCGCCGAGCTCGACCGGCCCGCTCTCGCGGAGCTGGCGGGACTGCTCGGCGACGCGCTCGGATGTCAGGTGTCGATCGGGCAGCCGCCGCCGCGACAGCGCGGCGACGTGCTGTCGTTCCCGGCGTACGACGAGCGCGGCCGCCCGCGCGCCGTCGCGCGGTGGGCATCGAGCCCGGAGTCGGCGGCCGGCCTGCTCGCCGAGGCGGAGGTGCTGGCCGGCCTCGAGACCTGGGGAGAGGGGTCGGTCCTGGTCG
Source organism: Nocardioides albidus (assembly GCF_006335005.1). Classification (GTDB taxonomy): domain Bacteria; phylum Actinomycetota; class Actinomycetes; order Propionibacteriales; family Nocardioidaceae; genus Nocardioides; species Nocardioides albidus. The sequence goes on along the minus strand of NZ_VDMP01000025.1, from coordinate 98,672 downwards.
CGCCCCGGTTGCTGGCGCTGACCCGATGGCGCGGAGGGACGTTGCTGGTGCGTGAGTGGCGCGCGCCGTCGTACCCGACTCGGCCGCCGAGCCGTCAGGAACGCCATGCCGCCGAGCGCGCGGTCGCCGCTCTCGGCACGCCCGCCGACCTGGACGAGTCCTACGCCGAGCTGCTCCGGAGCGACCTGCTCCGACTCCCACCGTCGCCCTTCGCCGACCGGCTGTCGGCGACCTTGGACCGCCTGGCCGCCCGTCACGACCTCGACCACCTGCCGCGGGGCGCCTGGCACGGGCACTGGGCGCCCGGGGCGCTCGCCGCGGCCGGTGACGGTCGGGTGCTGGTGTGGGGATGGCGTCGGTTCGCGCCGAATCGGCCGCTCGGCTTCGACACCCTGCACTTCCGGCTCGCCGAGCTGCGTGCCCTCCCTCGCTCGGCCGGTGCGGGACCGACCCTGATCGACGAGGCGCCCCGGCTGCTCGCGCGATGGCACGGCCGGGTGGTGCCCGAGAGCGAAGGTGTCGCCAGGCTGCTGCTGATCGAGCTGGCCGCTCGGGAGCTGCGCGAGATCGGAGTGCGACAGGCGCCGGTCTCCTGGACGGCGGACTGGATCGCTCCGATGGTCCTCGACACCTGAGGAGCCTCAACGAGCCGAATCGCGGACCGAGGACTGGCAGGATGGCCGGAGTGGAGCCAGGCGAGGCGATGACCGACCCGACGCTGGCGGCCACCCTCGAGCTGATCGCCGAGGGCGTGGTCGAGTTCGCCGGCTACGAGATCGCGGTGGTCAGTCTGGTCGACGACCGGATCATCCGGCCGTTCGTCGTGCTCGGCAGCGACGACGCCCGGCGGATACTGGAGGAGGTCCGGCTGCCGTTGGCGCTCTTCGAGCGGCAGCTCGAGCTCGCCGAGGCGTGGGGAGCGCTCAGCTTCATGCCGGCCGAGCGTCTGCGGAGCACCAGCCACCGCTACCGCTGGGTTCCGGACCTGGTCGCGCTCGACGTACCCGACGCGTGGCGGCCCGAGGACATGCTCTGTGGCCTCCTGCGCGACCAGGACGGTCGGTTGCTCGGAGTGCTGTCGGTCGATCTCCCGGTCTCCGGGCGCCGGCCCGACGAGTCCCAGCGGGCCACGCTGCAGATGTACGTCCGGCTGGCCGAGCGGGCGCTGTCCACCGCGCTGGAACGCGGTGACCTCGAGGTCCGGGTGCAGCGTGAGCGTGAGGTGGCGGAGTACCGGCGGCTGATCGTCGACGTGCTGGCCCAGGAGCTGCGGAGCACGGCGGCGAGCATCGCCGGCACCGTGGACCTGCTGCGTGCGCGGCCCGGCCTGGACGAGCAGGTCCAGGCCGCGCTCGCCGTCATCGACGGGGGGACCGGACGGATCCGCTCGGTCGTCGACGACATGGCGGCGTTGGCGAGACTCGGTCATGCCGAGGGCATGTTGCGGCGGATGACGACCGATCTCGGCAAGGTCGCGCGGGACACGATCGCCCTGCAGGGCGCGGGCGCGCGTGCCCGGGAGGTCTCGGTCGAGCTGGAGACCGTCGGCGACGTCACGGTCGTCGGCGATCCGGACGAGCTCGACCGGATGGTCCGCAACCTGGTGTCCAACGCGATCAAGTACTCCGAGCACGGCGGCCACGTCACGGTGCGGGTGGAGGAGCGGGCGGCACTCGTCGTGCTCACCGTCGCGGACGAGGGGCTCGGCATCGATGCCGCCGACCGGGTGCGGATCTTCGACGAGTTCTTCCGCTCCCGGCGCGCCGACGTACGCCGCCGCTCCGGTGCCGGCCTCGGGCTGGCGATCGTCGATCGGGTCGTCGCGTTGCATGCCGGCACGGTGCGGGTCGACTCGGAGCTGGGCGCGGGATCGACCTTCACCGTCGAGCTCCCGCGAACCGGCCCGACGCCCCCGCGGGACTGACCACCTCCTCTGCTACCTCCATAGTTACCTCCTCAGTTACCTCTCCAGACCGCCGTCGGGTGTCACGATGGGACCTCGTCATCGACGTGGGGTCGACAGGGGGAGGTGGCCGGGTGGAGGTGGACCCGACACTGGAGAGCACGCTCGAGCTGCTCGCGGAGGGTGTCACCGAGTTCGCCGGCTTCGCCCTGGCCGCGGTCAGCCTGGTCGCCGGCGGAGAGCTGCACACCGTCACCGTCGTCGGCGACCCGGAGGCGGTCGCCCAGCTGAAGGATGCCCGCTCGCCCGTCGACCTGGTCGAGCGGGAGCTGGCCGTGGCCGAGCAGTGGGGATCGCTGCGGTTCCTCCCCGAGGAGCGCTACACCGGGCTGCTCGCGGAGTTCGAATGGACCCCGGACTTCGAGGTGGCCGACGTCGCGGAGGCCTGGCGGCCGGCGGACATGCTGTGCGGTCTGCTGTGCGACGGTGACGGCCGGTTGCGGGGCGTGCTCTCCGTCGACCTCCCGACCAACGGACGTCGTCCGGACCCCGCTCAGCGCGCCACCCTGCAGATGTACGTCCGGCTGGCCGAGCGGGCGCTGGTCACCGCGATCGAGCGCGGTGACCTCGAGGTCCAGGCGGAGCGCGAGCGCGAGATCGCCGAGCATCGGCGCAGCATCATCGACGTCCTGACCCACGAGCTGCGGGGCACGTCTGCGGCGATCGCCAACACGGCCGAGTACCTGCGCGGCAACCCCGGCCTGGACGAGGACTTCGTGGGCGCACTCGGGATCGTGGACGGCGGGACCGAGCGGATCCGGTCGATCGTCGACGACATGTCGGTGCTGGCCCGGCTGGGCCGCGACGACGGGCACTCGCCGGCGGTCACCGCCGATCTCGGCGCCGTCGCGCGCGACGCGGTCGCCCTGCACCGCGCCGAGGCCCGCAATGCGGAGATCTCCGTCGAGCTGCGCTCCTCCGGAGACCTCGGCGTCCTCGGCGATCCCGAGAACCTCCACCGTATGGTCGGGAATCTCGTGTCGAACGCGATCAAGTACTCGGAGCCGGGAGGGGACGTGATGGTGCGGGTGGAGGAGCGGGCCGATCGGGTGGTGCTCACCGTGGCCGACCTCGGCCTCGGCATCGATCGCAGTGACCGGGCACGCATCTTCGACGAGTTCTTCCGGTCCGCCCGGGAGGCGGTACGCCGGCGTCCCGGCGCCGGCCTCGGCCTCGCGATCGTGGACCGGATCGTCACCCTGCACGGCGGCTCGGTCAAGGTGGACTCCGAGCTCGACCGCGGCTCGACCTTCACCGTCGAGCTGCCGCGGGCGACGGCCGGGAGGGCATCGTGACGGGCGCCGGGCGCACCCGGGTCCTCGTGGTCGACGACCACGTGCTGTTCGCCGACTCCCTGACGCTCGCGCTGAGCCTGGAGAGCCACGACGCGCTCACCGTGGCTCCGGGGGACTTCGGGTCCGTGGCCGCGCTGCTGTCCCGGATCCATCGCTTCCGACCCGGCATCGTGCTGCTCGACCTCGACCTGGGCTCGCTCGGCGACGGCCGCCGGCTGATCGAGCCGCTGACCCGGTCCGGCGTCCAGGTGGTCGTGGTGACCGGCTCGACGGATCGCGGCCGGTGGGGCGAGTGCCTGGACCTCGGGGCGCGACAGGTGCTGTCGAAGTCCGGGCCGCTGAGCAGCATCCTCGCCACCATCCGGGCGATCGGCCGAGGGTCCCCGGTCATCTCCGCCGAGGAGCGGAGGGAGCTGATCGCGCTCGCGCGGGAGCAGTCGCGGGAGCGCCTCGCCGCGCGGGAGCGGCTGGAGCGACTCAGTCGCCGTGAGGCGGTCGTCCTCGGCCGGCTGCTGCGCGGCGAGACGGTCCGTCAGGTCGCCGATGCCCTGGTGGTGTCGGAGGGAACCGTCCGCTCCCAGGTCAAGGCCATCCTCGCGAAGCTGGAGGTGTCCTCGCAGATCGCCGCCGTCGGGTTGGCCAACCGGGTCGGGTGGCGCCCGCCCGCATGAATCCCCGGATGTCCCGGGGATTCCTGCAGCAGCTCAGTCCCCGCTCGGCACGATCGCCGAGATCACGGTCCCGTCGGCGCGCTGGATGCCGGCGGGGTACGGCGGCTCGCCGTCGAGCCGCGGGCCCTGGTGCTCGAGCGGCACGACCACGGGAGCTCCGGCCGCGACCTTGACCGGCTCGCCGCGGACGGAGAAGGTCAGCGGGCCCTCGCCGTGCTCGACGTACAGCTCCAGCTCGGAGCGGCGGACGGTGACGCGCACCCGGGTGCCGTGCAGGGTGAGGCGGTAGACGAGCGAGGTCCACTCCTCGGGCAGGCGGGGGTCGAGCAGCCACTGCTGGTCGCCGCCCCCGGACCCGCGGTCCCGGAAGCCGCCGAAGCCGGCGACGAGGGCGTTCCAGACCCCGCCGGTCGAGGCGACGTGCACGCCGTCGGCGGTGTTGTTGTGCCGGTCGTCGAGGTCGACGAACAGCGCGGAGTGGAAGTAGCGCAGCGCCAGCTCGTGATAGCCGACCTCGGCGGCGACGATCGACTGCACGACGGCCGACAGGGTGGAGTCCCCCGTCGTGATCGGGTCGTAGTACTCGAAGTCGGCCCGCTTCTGCTCGGCCGTGAAGTCCTCACCCTGCAAGAAGAGCGCCAGCACGACGTCGGCCTGCTTGAGCACCTGGAACCGGTAGATCACCAGCGGGTGGTAGTGCAGGAGCAGCGGCCTCTTGTCGAGCGGGGTGTTCTCCAGGTCCCACATCTCGCGCTCGAGGAAGTGCGCGTCCTGGGGGTGGATGCCGAGGAAGGAGTCGAACGGGATGGACATCCCGTCGGCGCACGCGGCCCACTCGTCGGGCTCGTCGGGCGCCAGGCCGGTACGCCGGACCAGGTCGGCGTACGCGGGCGGGTCGTCGCGCTCCAGCTCCCACACGGCCCGCGCGGCGCGGCGCAGGTTGAAGCGGGCGAGGACGTTCGTATAGAGGTTGTCGTTGACGACGGTGGTGTATTCGTCGGGGCCCGTCACGCCGTGGATGTGGAAGGTCCGCCGCGTCTCGTCGCGCCAGAAGCCGAGGTCGGCCCACATCCGCGCGGTCTCCACGAAGATGTCGACCGCCTCGTGGGCGAGGAACTCCTCGTCGCGGGTCGCGCCGACGTACTGGCTCAGGGCGTAGGCGACGTCGGCGTCGATGTGGTACTGCGCGGTGCCGGCCGCGTAGTAGGCCGACGCCTCCTGCCCGTTGATGGTGCGCCAGGGGAAGAGCGCGCCCTTCTGCGAGAGCTCGCGCGCCCGCGAGCGGGCGCTGTCGAGGAGGTTGTAGCGGAAGCGCAGGGCGTTGCGGGCCGCCCACGGCATCGTGTAGGTGAGGAACGGCATCACGTAGATCTCGGTGTCCCAGAAGTAGTGACCGCCGTACCCCGACCCGCTCACCCCCTTGGCGGCGATGCCCTGGCCCTCCGCGCGGGCGGAGGCCTGCAGGATCGAGAAGAGGTTCCAGCGGATCGCCTGCTGGACGGCCGGCTGGCCGGCGACCTCCACGTCCGCGCGCGCCCAGAACTCGTCGAGCCAGGCCCGCTGCGCCTCGAACTGGTGCGCCACGCCCTCCTCGCGGGTGCGCGCCAGGGTGCGCTCGCAGCGGTCGATCAGCTCGCGCGGCGGGACCGACTCTGCGGTGTGGAAGGACACCAGCTTGGTCAGCCGCACCGGGACACCCGGCTCGGCGGCGACGCGGTAGATCGCCTTGGCCAGGTCCTCCTCGGCGTGGACCTCCATGGCGTACGACGCCTCGGTCTCCAGCAGGTGATCGGCGACGACGCCCACGGTCATCCCGCTCTGCGCGGTCCGGTAGCCGAGCGAGACGCGGCCGGTCTCGGGATCCGCGGCATGGATCCGGGGTTCGAGCACCCGCCGGTCGAACTGCTCGGCCCGCCGCGGGTCGGCCGTGCCGCCGCCGCTCTGGTCGAGGGGGATCTCCTCGCGCTGCTCGTCCTGCCGGTTCACGAGCTGGGAGGAGATGGCCAGGGACGCCCGCTGGTCGAGCAGGGTCACCTCGAAGGTGATGATCGCGAGGTGGCGCTGCTCGAGCGGCACCATCCGGGTGCTGCGGATCCGGACCCGCTTCCCGCCGGGCGTGCGCCACAGCAGCTCGCGGTCGAGGACGCCGGTGCGGAAGTCGAGCGCCCGCTCGTACTCCAGCAGGTCGGCCGTCGACACCTGCAGCGGCTCGTCGTCGACGTAGAGCCGGATCACCTTCGGGTCCGGCACGTTGACGATCGTCTGCCCGATCCGCGCGAACCCGTAGGCCTCCTCGGCGTGCGAGATCGGCCAGGTCTCGTGGAAGCCGTTGATGAAGGTGCCGTCGAGGTGGGCGTCGCGGCTCTCGGAGTAGTTGCCGCGCAGGCCGAGGTAGCCGTTGCCGACGGTGAACAGCGACTCGGTCTTGCCGAGGTCGGAGCCGTCGAACCGGGTCT
>NZ_VDMP01000025.1:77605-92248 GCF_006335005.1 Nocardioides albidus | reverse complement strand
CGGGCTCTCCTGCGGAAGGAGGTCCGCGAGATCGGGTACGACGACGTCGGCGCCGGCCTCGCGCAGCGTCTCCTCGCCCGCACCGCGGTCCACGCCGATCACGAGGCCGAACGCGCCGGCCCGGCCGGCGGCGACCCCGCTGACGGCGTCCTCCAGGATCACCGAGCGGTCGTCGGTGGCGCCGAGCACCTCGGCGGCGTGGGTGAAGGTGTCCGGTGCGGGCTTGCCGGGCAGGCCGAGCTCGGTGGCGAGGCCGCCGTGCATGACGAAGGCGAAGAAGTCGCTCAGGCCGGCCGCGGCCAGCACGTCGGGCGCGTTGCGCGACGACGAGACCACCGCCATCGGGATGCCGCGGCGCTGCAGGTCGCGGATCAGCGCCACGGAGCCGGGATAGGGCACCACGCCCTCGGCGGCGAGGACCTGCCCGAACGCCTCGTTCTTGCGATTCCCCAGCCCGCACACGGTCTCCGCGGTGGTCGGGTCGTCGGGGGAGCCCTCCGGCAGCGTGATCCCGCGCGAGGCGAGGAAGGAGCGCACGCCGTCGTAGCGCGGCTTGCCGTCGACGTAGTCGAAGTAGTCCTGCTCGGTGTACGGCGCGTAGGTCGCGCCCTCGGCGGCGGAGCGCTGCGCCAGGTAGGAGGAGAACATCGCCTCCCACGCGCGCATATGGACCTCGGCGGTCGGTGTCACCACCCCATCGAGGTCGAAGAGCACGGCATCCCAGGCATCCCAGTCCACAGCGGTCTCAGGCATCGCCTCAGGCTAGCGGAGCGGCCCACCCGAAATCCGCGCCGCGATCTCAGGGTCGCCATCGGGGTCACTCCGGATTCATCGAGCCTTCTCGTCTGATGGAATGGCGCCATGCGGATCCCCCTCTTCGGCGCGATGCTCCGGCCCGTCCTGGACCCCGTGCTCGGTCCGGCCAAGCAGCGCATCGGCATCTGGCTGCTCAACCGGACGATGCGCAACGGCATCGACCTGCGCAAGCTCCGCTTCCTGCCCGACGCGTTCACGCTGCCGCTGCGCCGCGACGGACTCGACCCGGTGCCCGAGCTGGCCGCGGTGCAGGCCGAGCAGCCGGTCAAGAAGCTCGCCGACCTCTTCGGCAAGGGCGTGTGGCTGGTCAGCGGGTACGACGAGGCGCGCGAGGTGCTCGCCGGCGGCGCCGAGGTGTGGTCCAACGACCTCGGCCAGTTCGTGTCCCAGGAGGGCCGCTCCGACGAGGAGCAGATCGGCGGGCTCGGGATGACCGACCCGCCGCTGCACACGACGCTGCGGCGCTACCTGACCCCCGAGTTCACGATGCGCCGCCTGGCCCGCCTGCAGCCCGGCATCGAGGCGATCGTCGAGCAGCGGCTCGACGCGATGGAGGAGGCCGGCCGCGGCGGTAGGCCGGTCGACATGGTCGAGGAGTTCGCGTTCGCCGTCCCCTTCGACGTCATCTGCGACCTGCTCGGCCTTCCGGTCGACGACCGCGCCCGCTTCCTCGAGCTCGGCGTCGCGCGCTTCGACCTCACCGAGGGCGGCGCCGGCGCGTTCGGCGCCGCCGCCCACACCCGCGAGTTCCTGATCAACGCGGTGCGCGAGCAGCGCTCCGCGCCGGGCGACGGGCTGATCGGGGCGCTGCTGAAGGAGCACGGCGACGAGCTCGACGACGTCACCCTCGGCGGGATCGCCGACGGCGTCTTCCTCGGCGGCTACGAGACCTCCGCGTCGATGCTGGCGCTGGGCGCCTACCTGATCGCGACCACGCCCCGGGCCGGCGAGATGCTCCGCTCCGAGAACGCCGAGCAGGTCAACCAGGTCGTCGAGGAGCTGCTGCGCCACCTGTGCGTCGTCCAGCTCGCCTTCCTGCGCTTCGCCAAGCAGGACGTCGAGATCGGCGGCACGCTGATCAAGGAGGGCGACGCCGTCGGCGTCTCGCTCCTCGCCGCCAACCGCGACCCCCGCCTCGCGGCCGACCTCGACACCTTCGACCCCGCTCGGGAGCCGACCCGCCATCTCGCCTTCGGCTGGGGGATGCACCGCTGCGTCGGCGCCGAGCTGGCCCGGATGGAGCTGCGCACCGCGCTGCGGATGCTCGCCGAGCGGTTCCCCGACCTGGCCATGGCCGCCGACATCTCCGAGCTGGAGTTCCGCAAGCTGTCCGCGGTGTACGGCGTCGAGGCACTCCCCGTGCTCACGGGCGCTCCGGTGCCGGCCTGATCGGGGCGCCCGGGGGCGGTTTCACCACGGGATGTAGGCGGACCGTCGCACCTGTAGCGGAACTCCGCCGGGGAAGCGCGGGTTCGGCTACATCCCGTGGTGAACCGTCCTCCGGCGGACCCACCTCATCTCCGCGGCCGACGGCTCGGGGCGCTACCTGCTCGTGGTGAGCCGGTAGCGGCGTACCGACAGCGGCGCGAACACCGCGATGATCGCCACCACCCAGATCAGCGTGTAGGCGACCGGGTGCTGCAGCGACCAGGCGTCCGAGCCGGGGCCCAGGCCGGTGTTGCCGAACAGGTCCCGGCTGGCCTGGGTGACCGCCGAGACCGGGTTCCACTCGACCACCGGCTTGAGGACCTTGTTGAACGACTCGGTCGGCACGAAGGCGTTCGAGACGAAGGTCAGCGGCATGATCACGATGAACGAGGCGTTGTTGATGACCTCCACGCTCGGCACCATCAGGCCGACCCAGGCCATCACCCAGCTGATCGCGTAGCCGAAGACGAGGAGCAGCGCGAAGCCGGCGAGCGCGTCCAGGAAGCCCTCGCGGATCCGCCAGCCGACGAGGAGGCCGGTCAGGGCCATGATGACGAGCGAGAGCACGTTGTAGACGACGTCGGAGGACGTGCGCCCGACGAGGACGGCGGAGGTGGACATCGGCAGCGAGCGGAACCGGTCGATGATGCCCTTCTGCATGTCCTCGGCGAGGCCGGCGCCGGTGAAGGTCGCGCCGAACACGATGGTCTGGCCGAAGATGCCGGCGATCAGCCACTCGCGGTAGTTGACGCCGGGGGTCTCGATCGCGCCGCCGAAGACGTAGGCGAACAGCAGCACGAACATGATCGGGCTGATCAGGACGAAGACCAGGATCTCCGGCACCCGCACGATCTTGATCAGGTTGCGCTGGGCGACCACCCAGCCGTCGTTCGCGGCACGGGTCAGGGTGCTCACTGGTCGACCTCCGTGGTCTCGGCGCCTTCGGCGCTCTCCGCGCGGCGTGTCCGGTCAGGGTGAGGAAGACGTCGTCGAGGGTGGGTCGGCGCAGGCCGACGTCGAGCACCTTGACCGCTTCGCGCTCGAAGGCCTGCAGCACGCGCAGCAGGTCGCCCGCGGCCTCGTCGCCGACGGCAGCGGCCAGCTCGCGCCCGCCTCCGGCGACCTGGACCTCGCCCATCGCGACCTGGTCGAGCACCCGCGTCGCGGCCTCGGCGTCGGCCGCGCTGGTGAGCACCACCTCGATCCGCTGACCGCCCGTCTGCGCCTTCAGCTCGTCGGCGGTGCCGTGGGCGATCTGGCGTCCGTGGTCGATCACGACGATGTCGTCGGCCAGCACGTCGGCCTCCTCGAGATATTGCGTCGTCAGCAGCAGCGTCGCCCCGTCGGCCACCAGCTCGCGGATCACGTCCCACATCAGCTGGCGGCTGCGCGGGTCGAGCCCCGTGGTCGGCTCGTCGAGCACGATCACCGGCGGCGCGGCGACCAGCGCGCAGGCGAGGTCGAGGCGACGGCGCTGGCCGCCGGAGTAGGTCTTGGTCGGCCGGCTCGCGAACTCGGTGAGGTCGAAGCGGTCGAGCAGCTCCTGGGCGCGGGCCCGCGCCGGCCCCCGGCCGAGGTGGTAGAGACGGCCGATCATCACGAGGTTCTCGTACGCCGTCAGGTGCTCGTCGACGGCGGCGTACTGCCCCGACAGCCCGATCCTCGCCTTCGCCGCCGCCGGATCGGCCAGCACGTCGACGCCGGCGACCCGGACGGACCCCGCGTCGGGACGCAGCAGCGTCGTCAGGCAGCGCACAGCCGTGGTCTTGCCGGCCCCGTTGGGCCCGAGCAGGGCCAGCACCTTCCCCTCGGGCACGGCCAGGTCGAGCCCGGCCAGGGCCTCGACGTCCTGGTAGCGCTTGACCAGTCCGGTCGCGCTGATCATCGGTTCGTTCATCGCAGCCCTGCGTCTCCTCGTCGTCAGCCCCAGGTGTTCGACATTACGGACCGCCACCGACATCGGAACTCAGCGGAGCTCATCGGAGCTCATCGGCGCCGGAGGGCCTGCTCGGCGGGATAGGACAGCCTTGCTTTTCTGGAACGGTTCCAGAAAGCGTGGCAAGGTGGAGGGCACCGACACCGATCCGAAGGAGTCTCCGTGGCCACCACCGTGACCCAGCACCGCACGTCCCAGCACGTCTCCCACCCCGCCTTCCGCGCCGACCGGGCCCTCGCCGGACACCTCCAGCAGGTGCTCGTCGACCTCAACGACCTGGCCCTGCAGGGCAAGCAGGCGCACTGGAACGCGGTCGGCCCCAACTTCCGCGACCTCCACCTGCAGCTCGACGAGATCGTCGACGCCGCGCGCGAGTTCACCGACGCGGTGGCCGAGCGGATGCGTGCGCTCTACGTCGTCCCCGACGGCACCTCCGCCCGCACCGCCGCCCAGTCCAGCCTCCCGGCGTTCCCCGGCGGCGAGGTCGCGACGGGCGCGGCGATCGACGCGATCGTGGCCTCGATCTACGCCGTCACCGGCACCGTGCGCCGCGTCCACGACGAGGTCGACGCCGCCGACCCGACCACGGCCGACCTGCTGCACACGATCCTCGACCGCCTCGAGCAGCTGGCCTGGCTGACCGACGCCGAGCGGCGTACGCCGGACGCGTCGGTCCCGGAGGCGATCATCGCCTGATCCCGCTGACCCGTTGACCCGCTGACGGCTCCGCTCACTGACCGATCAGCACCGTCTCGACCTGCTGCTCGATCGTCGGCTCCAGCGCGTCGTCCCCGGTGACGATCTCGATCCGCTCGATCCGGCCGGTGAACCGGTAGCCGTCGCGGGTGCCGTAGTCGTCGGTGACCGGGGTGCCGCGGTCGACGCCGACGTCGAGGGTCTGGTCCATCGAGAACATCCCGGGCAGCGAGCGCTCCAGCCGACCGCGGGCTACCGCGGTGCCGTCGAGGACGAGCGTGATGTCGGCGCCCTTGCCGAGCCCGCCGCCGTCGTACGCGCAGCGCAGCTCGGCGACGTGCTCGCCCTCGCCCAGCACCTCCGACGAGCGGACGTGGGTCCAGTCGACGGCGGCGTAGCTGTAGGCCCAGGTGAGGACGCCGTCCTTCACGTAGAGCGACCAGCCGCCGAAGTAACCACCCTGCGCGACCAGCACCCCGCGGGCGGACGGACCGCCCGAGAACACCGCGCGGACGAGGTGGGAGGCGTTGCGGACGAGGGGGACGGCGTCGTCGCGCAGCCGTCCCGAGGTCGGGCCGAGCACGATCGACTCCGGCGGCGCGGGCCGGCTGCCGGCGGAGCGGGCGAAGACGAGCTTGTCGTCCATCGGCAGCACGTGGTTGCGCCGGGCCTCCTCCAAGAAGAGCGACTGCAGCGCCGCCAGCCGCTCCGGCTCGGCATCGGCCAGATCTCGCGCCTGCGTCCAGTCCGTGGTGGTGTCGTACAGCTCCCACCGGTCGTCCTCGAAGCGCGGCGTCTCCGCGAACCGCGGGTGCCACGGGGCCTTGTGCGCGGCGACCGCGGTCCAGCCCTCGTGGTAGATCCCGCGGTTGCCGAACATCTCGAAGTACTGCGTCGTGTGCCGCTCCGCCGCGTCGGGAGCGTCGAAGGAGTAGGCGAACGAGACGCCGTCGAGGGGATCCTGCGCGACGCCGTCGACGCTCTCCGGGACGGGGAGGCCGGCCACCTCGAGCAGCGTCGGCAGCACGTCGTTGACGTGGTGCCACTGGTGCCGCACCTCGCCGCGGGCGCGGATGCCGGCGGGCCAGTGCACGACCAGGCCGTTGCGGGTGCCGCCGTAGTGGGAGGCCACCTGCTTGGTCCACTGGTACGGCGTGTCCATGGCCACCGCCCAGCCCGCCGGGTAGTGCGGGTAGGTGTCCGGGCCGCCGAGCTCGCCGGGCCGCTCCTCGATGAACCGCGCGATCCGCGACGGGTCCTCTTCGATCCCGTTGAAGTGCAGGCCCTCGTTGAGGGTGCCGGCGTCGCCGCCCTCGGCCGAGGCGCCGTTGTCGCCGAGGATGTAGAGCACGATGGTGTTCTCGAGCTCGCCACGCTCGCGGAGGGCCGCGATCACCCGGCCCACCTGGGCGTCGGTGTGCTCGGCGAACGCGGCGTACAGCTCCATCAGCCGCTGCCCGGTCTCCCGCTCCAGGTCGGACACCTCGTCCCAGTGCGGGACACCGGGAGTCCACGGAGCGAGCTCGGCGTCGGGAGGTACGACGCCCAGTCGGCGTTGCCGCTCGAGGGTGATCTCGCGCTGGCGGTCCCAGCCGTGCGCGAACTCGCCGCGGTAGCGGTCGCGCCACTCGGGCGGCACCTGGAAGGGCGCATGGGTGGCGCCGAAGGCCAGGTAGCAGAACCACGGCCTGTCCGGCGCGTGCCGGCGCACGTCGCCGGTCCAGGCGATCGCGCGGTCGGCGAGATCCTCCGAGAGGTGGTAGCCCTCGGCGGCCGTGCGGGGCGGGTCGACGAAGGTGGTGCCGTCGACGAGCGTCGGCTCGAACTGGCTCGCCTCGCCGCCGAGGAACCCGTAGAACCGGTCGAAGCCCTCGCCGGTCGGCCAGCGGTCGAACGGCCCCGCCGCGGTCTGCTCCCACGGCGGGGTCTGGTGCCACTTGCCGAAGGCACCTGTCGAGTACCCGTTGTAACGGAGCAGTTGCGCGATGGTCGCGGCGCTGCGCGGCCGCTGGCCGTCGTACCCGGGCGCGCCGGTGGAGATCTCCATGACGGTCCCGACGCCGACGGCGTGGTGGTTGCGGCCGGTCATCAGCGCGGCCCGGGTGGGGGAGCACAGCGCCGTCGTGTGGAAGCGGGTGTAGCGCAGGCCGTCGTCGGCGAGCTCCTCGGCGACCGGCGTCCGGCACGGCCCGCCGAAGACCGACGGGGCGCCGAAGCCCATGTCGTCGAGGAGGACGACGAGCACGTTCGGCGCGCCCTCGGGCGCGTGCAGCCGCTCGCGCAGCGGCAGGGGCGCGCGCTGGTCGCGGGCGTCGAGCTCGGCCTCGAACGGCGCGCGGTCGCGGTGGAAGGGCAGGCGGGTGCGATCGGTCATGAGGCGAGCTCCTTCACGCGCCGGCCGCGGCGGGCCGGGTCGGGGACGGGGACGGCGTCGAGCAGCCGGCGGGGGTAGTCCGCGGCCGGACGCGAGAACACCGAGCCCACCGGACCGACCTCGACCAGCTGGCCGGCCCGCAGGACCGCGACCCGGTCGGCCACCTGGTGGACGACGGCGAGGTCGTGGCTGATGAACAGGCAGGCGAAGCCCATCCGCTCCTGCAGCTCCCGGAACAGCTCGAGCACCCGCGCCTGCACCGACACGTCGAGCGCGCTCGTCGGCTCGTCGGCCACCAGGAGCGCGGGCTCCAGCGCCAGGGCGCGGGCCAGGGCGATGCGCTGGCGCTGGCCGCCGGAGAGCTCGCGGGGACGCCGGTCGGCGTACGACGCCGGCAGCTGGACCGCCTCGAGGAGCTCGGCGACGCGGGCGTCCCGCTCGGCCGGCGTACCGACCCGGTGGATGTCGAGGGGCTCGCGGATGCTGGCGCCGACCGCGTAGCGGGGGTCGAGGGAGGCCTCGGGGTCCTGGTGCACGAACGCCAGACCCCGGCGCAGGTGGCGCCGCTCGGAGCGGGGCGCGGCCAGGACGTCCTCGCCGCGCAGCAGCACCTGCCCGTCGGCGAGCGGCACCAGACCCGCGGCCAGCCGGCCCAGCGTGGTCTTGCCCGAGCCGGACTCGCCCACCAGGCCGACCACCTCGCCCGGCGCCACCGCCAGCGAGACGTCCGCGATGGCGGGGAAGGCACGGCCGCGGCGGCTCGATCCGTAGCGCACGTGGACGCCGCGGAACTCGACCGCGGGCACACTGCGGTGGTCGAGCTGCGAGGCCGCCTGCGCTCGTCGCGCCTCGACCACCGGCTCGTCGAGCTCGGGCAGCCGCAGGACCGAGGCCAGCAGGGTCTGCGTGTAGGGCTCACCCGGATCGGCGAACAGGGCGCGGGTCTCGCCCTCCTCGACGACATTGCCGGCCTGGAGCACGACGACCCGGTCGGCGATCTCGGCGACGACCCCCATGTTGTGGGTGATCAGCACGATCGCGGTGCCGGTGCGCTCGCGGATCCGGTCGAGCAGGCGGAGGATCTCGGCCTGCACCGTCACGTCCAGCGCGGTGGTGGGCTCGTCGGCGAGGAGCACCTCGGGCTCGTTGGCCAGCGCCAGGGCGAGGACGACGCGCTGCTTCTGGCCGCCGGAGAGCTGGTGGGGGTAGGCCGCCAGGCGCCGCTCCGGCTCGGGGATCTCGACGGCCCGCAGCAGCTCGATCGCCCGCTCCGTCGCGGCTTTCCGCGACGGCGTGCCGTGCGCGCGCAGCGCCTCGCGCAGCTGCCAGCCGATGGTGCGGACCGGGTTGAGCGCGGTCTGCGGCTCCTGGAACACCATCGCGATCCGGCGTCCGCGGATCCGGTTGAGCTCGGCCTCGGGGAGACCGAGGATCTCCTCGTCGTCGTACCGGATCGAGCCGGTGGCCTTCGCCCCCGGCGGCAGGAGACCGAGGACGGCGCGGGCCGTCATCGACTTGCCCGAGCCGGATTCCCCCACCAGAGCGAGGATCTCGCCCCGGTGGAGGGTCACGGAGACGTCCTCGACGGCCGGGCGCGGCTGGGAGAAGGAGATGGCGAGGTGCTCGATCTCGAGCACGGCCTCGGTGGAGTGGAGATCAAGCACGGCGGGCCTCCGAGAGGGACTGGGAGATGAGCAGGAGGCCGAGGACCAGCGCGACCACGACGGTCAGCGGTCCCACGGCGAAGGTGGGCGCGTCGTGGAGCAGACGGACGCCGTCCTTGATGAGCGAGCCCAGCGACGGGTGCGGGGGTCGCACCCCCAGCCCGAGGAAGCTCATTGCGCCCTCGACGAAGACGGCCACCGACATCGACACCGCGAGCTGGACGGTGAGCGGCTCGAGCGAGTTGGGCAGGACGTGCTTGCGCAGCACCCACGCGGGTCCGGCGCCGACGACCTGCGAGGCCTCGACGAACGGCATCTCGCGGACGGTGCGCACGGCGGTGCGCACCAGCCGGCCGAACACCGGGATCTCCAGCGCGACGATCACGACGCCCACCGTCAGCAGGCCCGGGCCGAGGAAGGCGGTGAGCAGGATGCCGAGGATCAGGGCGGGGAAGGCGAGGAGCAGGTCGAAGGCCCGCTGCGCGATCACGTCGGTGACCGACCACCAGCTGGTGACCAGCCCGAGCAGGACGCCGAGCACCGCACCGACCGGCACCGCGGCGAAGACGACGACCAGGTCGGCGCGGATGCCGTAGAGCGTGCGCGACCAGATGTCCCGGTTGAGCTCGTCGGTTCCGAGCCAGTGGCCGGGACCCGGGCCCAGCAGGTTGGCGCCCGCGACCTGTTCGGTGGGTCCGTACGGCGCGAGCAGCGGCCCGAGCACGCCGAGCAGCACCACCGCGCCGACGAGGACGAGTCCGACCAGACCGCGGCCGTGGACCAGTGCGTGCAGCAGCCCCGGGCGCCGCACCGGCGCCGGGTCGTCGGGCACCGGCCCGACCGGGACGGGGACGAGCGGTTCGGCGACGGCGATGTCGGTCATCGGGACGCTCCCTTCACGCGGCTGTCCAGTCGCACGCGCGGGTCGAGCCACGCGTGGATCACGTCGGTGGCGAGCTGGGTGAGCACGAACACGACGACCGAGAGCAGCAGCAGCACCTGGACGACGGGGTAGTCGCGCGAGGAGATGCCCTGCTCGACGAGCCGGCCCAGGCCCGGCCAGGCGAAGACGGCCTCGACCAGGATCGCGCCGCCCAGCAGGGTGCCGAACTGGATGCCCAGGACCGTGATCGACGACGGCAGCGCGTTGCGCAGCGCCTGAGTGAGCACGATCCGCCGCCGCGGGATGCCGAGCGCCCGGGCCGTCGTGACGTAGGGCTGGCGCAGCTCGGTGTGCAGCGCCTCGGTCAGGAACCGGGTCAGGGCCGCCCACGCCGGGAGGGCGAGGGCGAGGCCGGGCAGGAGGAGGTACTGGAAGGCGATGTCCGGGTGGGCGAGGAAGCCGCCCGGCGGCGTACCTCCGGCCGGCAGGACCGGGAAGCGCACCGCGAACACCAGCACCAGCACCAGCGCCGTCGCGAACGTCGGCACCGCCACCGCGGCCGTGTTGAGAGCGGAGAGCAGCGAGTCGAGCCACCGCTTGTCCCCCACGACCGCGGCCGTGCTGGCCGCCACCGCCCCGGCCGAGGCCAGGACGAGGGCGAACAGCGTCAGCACGACGGTGTTGAGCGCGCCGTCGGCGATCAGGCTGCCTACGTCGCCGCCGAGCTTGTACGACGGTCCGAGGTCGAGTCGGACCAGGTCGCCGAGCCAGTGGACGTACTGGCTCCAGAACGGCCGGTCCAGGCCGAGCTCGGCGCGGATCGCCGCGCGGGACGCGGGCGTGGCGTCCGGCCCGGCGAGCACCGAGACCGGGTCGCCGGGCACCAGCCGGATCAGCGCGAAGATCCCGATCGAGGCCAGGACCGTCACCAGCAGGGCCGAGCCCAGTCTGCTGAAGAGATAGCGGGTCATGTCGCTGCACTCACTTCCTGCGGCTCACTTCGTCAGGTAGGTGTCGTAGAGGACCGGCTCGCCGCGCTTGGTCTCGCCGAGGTCGTGCACCCGGGCGCTGGTCGCGTTCTGCGGGAGGATGATGGCGATCTCCAGCAGGAACGAGCCCTCGAGCAGCTGCTCATTGAGCGCGGTGTAGTCGGCGGGGTCGACCTCGCCGGCCTTCTGCTTCCAGACCTTCTCCGCGGCCGCCTTGTAGTCGGGGTTCACGTAGAGCGAGGCGTTGTGGTCGGCGTTGAAGGGGTAGGCCGAGACGGCCAGCGTCGACGGCGTGTAGTGCGCGTAGGCGTGGCGCAGGATCCACAGGCCGGGGAACTTCGCGCCGATCAGCTGCTGCACGACCTGCGCGTTCTCCTGCGGGTCGAGCTCGACCTCGATGCCGATCTTCGCGAGGTCGGCCTGCACGATCTGCGCGATCGACCCGTAGATCGGGGCCTCTGACGGATAGGTCAGTGGGAGCTTCGGGATCATCACGCCGTCGGCCTTCGCCTCGTCGACCAGCGCCTTGGCCTTGTCGAGGTCGTAGTCGTAGGTGGCGTTCGCCTTCTCGTCGTACGCCGGGGAGTAGCCCGGCCACGGCAGGCTGATCGGGACGCCGGCTCCGCGGAGCACCTCGTCGACCACCCGTGTGCGGTCGAGCGCGGAGGCGATCGCCTGGCGCACCCGGACGTCGGACAGCGCGGGGTTGGTGACGTTGGTGCCGACGTACACCTGGCTCTCGGCGCCCTCCCACTTGTTGACGTGGAACGAGTCGTCCTTGCCGAGGGTCTCGAAGTCGCGGTACGACGCGCCGAGGATGACGTCGAGCTGGTGCGCGCGCAGCTGGGAGACCTGCGCCTGCGGGTCGGGGATGACGCTGACGTCGATGCCGTCGAGGGAGGGCTTGCCGCGCCAGTAGTCGTCGTTGCGCTGGAACGTGAGCTTCGCGCCGGGACTCCAGCTCTCGAACTCGAACGGGCCGGTGCCCACGAACGCCTTGCCCTCGCGGAGCTGGTCGATCGACTCGGAGTCGATGATCGGCAGCATGTCGAGCAGGTCGAAGATGTTGCTGAGCGGGTGGGCGAACGTCAGCGTGATCGCGTGCTCGTCGCTGGTGTCGAAGCCGGTGATCGCGGCGGCCGTGCGCTGCAGCTGCACCGTCCAGACGGGGTCCGCCCAGGTCTTGATGCTGAACTCGACGTCCTTGCTGGTGAACGGGCGCCCGGAGTGGAACTTCACGTCGTCACGCAGCTGCAGGGACAGCTGGGTGCCGTCCTGCGAGAGCTCCCACGACGTGGCGAGCGACGGCTTCGGCTCGAGCTTGTCGAGGGGATAGTCGATGAGCGAGTCGTAGACGCTGCTGATCAGCAGGTCGGTGCCGTCGCTGGAGTTGGTGAAGATGCGCGCGGGGATGATGTCCTGGAGCGCGCCGACCCGCAGGGTGCCGCCCTCCTGACGCTCGCCGGAGGTGTTCTTCAGCTCGTCGACGGCCGAGGAGCACGCGGTCGCCGCCACCAGGGTGAGGGCTGCGACGGTGGCGGCGGCCAGGCGGCGCAGGCGTCGCCGGGGATGGGTGGGGACAGCAGGGGACACGGGTGTTCCTTTCGAGGGAGTTCGCGGGAGGTCGCGGAGTCGAGGGAGGTCGGGCAGGTCAGGCGACGGGTCGTCGACACGCGGCCGCGACGCCCGTGAGCTCGACGCAGGCGAGCGGGTCGTCGAGGACGGGGCCGAGGGCGACGGTGCAGGCGCTGATCGCCTGGATGTCGCTGCCGAAGCGGGTGAACGACACCGGGACCGGGTCGGCCAGCGCCGTGCTCGCGGCGTAGGCCTCGACGATGACGTCACGGAGGGCGGGATCGCCGGTGAACGCCTGGCCGACCAGGACGACCTGGTCCGGCGAGAGCATGTCGCGGACCGAGCCGGCCGTCGCGCCGAGGATGCGGGCGCGGGCTGCGTCGGGGAGCACGTCGACCGCCGCCGCCAGGCAGCCGGTCCGACCGCAGGAGCACGGGACGTCCGCGCCGGTGGGGAAGTGGGTCAGGCTGGCGGCCCGGGTGACGTCGGTCTGCACACCGCGGTCGACGGCGACCGACCAGCCGAAGGTGTCGCGGGCGTAGAGGTAGAGGGTCAGGCCTCCGGCCTCGCTGCGTCCCTGCCGACGGTGCAGGAACTCCGCCGCCGCCACCGCGGAGATGTGGTCGCCGGTGCGGGCCGGGAGTCCGGTGAGGTCGTGCAGCTCGGCCTCCCGCTCCCTCGGCAGCAGGTCGATCTCCCGCCACGGGGCGACCAGCCCGGCCGCCAGGGGCACCCGGCCGGGGCAGGAGCCGAGCAGCGTCGCGGCCTCCCTGCTCAGCTGCACGAGGTCGGGATCCGCGCCGAGCGGGCGTCGTACCGTCGTCGAGGCGAGGACCCGGCCGGTGAGGTCGCCGAGCGCGACGGTGGCGATCCGGCGGCCGATGTGGACGCCGATGACGAGGTAGCCGTCGGCGTCGATCTCCACCGGCACGCCCGGGCGTCCGGTGACGCCGGGCCGGGCGAGGTCGGGGCGCTCGCGGAGCAGGCCGCGCTCCACGAGGAGGGCTGCGGTGCGGCCGACGGTGGCGATGCTCAGCCCGGTGGCCGCGGCGATCTCGTCGCGCGAGGCGAGGCGCGCGGTGCGGACCTGCTCGAGCACCTGGGTCGCCGTGGAGCTGAACCGGCCCCGGGACACGGTGATGATCGGTGAGCGCGTCATGTCGTGCCTCCTGTTCGGTCGCCGATCTGCAATGTCTATCAACCTACTCGACAAACTGTAGATCATGCCGGAGGGAGGGGTGCAACTCGGGCCCGCGATCCGGGCGGGTTCGGCTCGCGGTGAGCGGAACCCTTGTCCGGCGCGGGTTTCCTCCCCACCGTTGGGCCTCGTTCGATTCCCCAGCGACCCGAAGGACGCCTCATGACCATCAGCCTCGACCGCGAGACCGCCGCTCCCACGACCATCACGGTGAGCAAGCTGGGCAGCCGGATCGGCGCCCGCATCGACGGCGTCCGCCTCGGCGCCGACCTCGCGCCCGAGACCGTCGCCGAGATCCGCGCCGCCCTCAACGCGCACAAGGTCGTCTTCTTCCGCGGCCAGCACGACCTCGACGACGACGGGCAGATCGCGTTCGGCGAGCAGCTCGGACCGCTGACCACCGCCCACCCGACCGTCAACACCGGCAGCTCGCGCGTGCTCGCGCTGAAGGCCACGAAGGGCATGGCGGCCAACTCCTGGCACACCGACGTGACCTTCGTGGACCGCGTCCCGGCGTTCTCGATCCTGCGCGGGGTGACCATCCCGGCGTACGGCGGCAGCACCGTCTGGGCGAACACCGCGGCGGCGTACGAGGCCCTCCCGCCGCAGCTCAAGGCGCTCGTCGACGGCCTGTGGGCGGTGCACACCAACGACTACGACTACGCCCACCACTACACCGAGCAGGGTGAGGCCAACACCCAGTTCAGCCGCGCCGAGTTCGCCTCGACGCTCTACCGGACCGAGCACCCCGTCGTCCGGGTCCACCCCGAGACCGGCGAGCGGGCGCTGCTGCTGGGCCACTTCGTGAAGAGCTTCGTCGGCTTCAACACCAAGGAGTCCGCCGCCCTGTTCAACCTGCTCCAGGACCGCGTCACCAAGCTCGAGAACACGGTGCGCTGGGCCTGGGAGCCCGGCGACGTCGCGGTGTGGGACAACCGCGCGACGCAGCACTACGCCGTCGCCGACTTCGACACGCAGCTGCGCGAGGTCCGCCGGATCACCGTCCAGGGTCCCGTCCCGGTCTCGATCGACGGGCGCGAGAGCCGCGTGCTCGAGGGCTCGGCCGACGTCTACAACCGCCTCG
>NZ_VDMP01000025.1:75376-77575 GCF_006335005.1 Nocardioides albidus | reverse complement strand
CCTCGGCGTCGTCGAGACCGTGCTCGACGGCGCCGACGACGCCCTCCTCGCCCACCGCCCGGGCCCGGACGCCAATCCGATCGGCTGGCTGGTGTGGCACCTGACCCGGGTGCAGGACGACCACGTCGCCGCCGTCGCCGGGACCGGGCAGGTCTGGACCGACGACGGGTACGCCGAGCGCTTCGCCCTCCCGCTCGACGACGGCGACATCGGCTACGGCCACACCAGCGAGCAGGTCGGGCTGGTGCGCGTCTCCGCCGGCCCGCTGATGGACTACTACCGCGCCACCCACGCCCGCACCCTGGAGTACCTCGCCACGGTGACCCCCGACGACCTCGACCGCGTCGTCGACACCCGCTGGGACCCGCCGGTGACCCTGGGCGTCCGGCTGGTCAGCGTGGTCGACGACTGCGCCCAGCACGCCGGCCAGGCGGCGTACGTCAAGGGGCTGCTGACCGGCTGAGGACGACTACCTGTGGTGGCAGCAGCAGGATCGCAAGCTGATCAACGACGAGCATCGTCTGATCCACAAGACGGTCGACGACGAGGTGCGGATCGCGGCCTGCCGCTACCACTACGAGGGCTGAGCGCCAGAGCGCCACTGTCAGAGCCCGGCGGTGAGCTCCCGCACGATCTCGGCCACGGGCCGCGCCTCCGCCCGACGCCAGCCGGCGCCCGCCCACAGGTGCAGCCGGTGCGGGTCGCCCGCCGCGGCGGCCGCTCGACGGAGGGGGCGGGTGAGATGGTGCAGCTCCGGATAGCCGTACGGCGCCCGCGCCTCGTTCCGCTCGATGAACCCGTTGCGCAGGCCTCGCGCCGGACGGCCCGTGAAGGCGTGGGTGAGCACGGTCGTGGTGAACGCCGGATCCGCCAGCGCGGCGCGGTGCGTGGGCGTCGTACCCGCCTCGTCGGCGAGGAGCAGCAGGGTCCCGACGGCGACCGCCTCGGCGCCGGCGGCCAGCAGGTCGCGGACGGCGTCCGGCCCGTCGACTCCACCGGCGGCGACCAGGGGCAGCCGGCTCACGCCGGAGACCGCGCGTACGACGTCCGCGGTCGCGGCGTCGGTGATCGTGCGACGCGGGTCGAAGGTGCCGCTGTGCCCGCCGGCGCCCGGGCCCTGCACGACCAGCCCGTCCACGCCCGCCTCCTCCGCAACGCGCGCCTCCTCGGGTGTGGTCACGGTCGCCAGAACCTGTGAGCCGGCTCCGCGCAGCGCGGTGATGTCGTCCCGGTCGGGGAGCCCGAAGGTCAAGGAGACCACCGGCACCGGGTCGGCCAGCAGCAGGTCGACCTTCTCCCGCCAGGCGTCGTCGTCGTGCAGAGGCTCGGTCGGCAGCGCGACCCCGACTGCCTCGGCCTCGTCCCGGATCGCGTCGGCGTAGGCCGCGAAGGCCGCCGGGTCGACCCTGTCCCGCTGCGGCACGAACAGGTTGACGCCGAACGGGGAGCCGCTCGCGTGCGCGGTCGCCAGGTCGTCGGCGAACGTCTCCGCCGACAGGTAGCCCGCCGGCACGAACGCGAAGGCCCCCGCAGCGCTCGCCGCCGCGGCCAGCGCGGGCGTCGACGGCCCACCGGCCATGGGCGCCGCGACGAGGGGGAGTGCGGAGTCGAGCAGAGGCATGACCCCAGCATCGCCGATCCGGCTCGCGCAAGCCGCCGGTGGTTGAGGTGCGCGGCGCCCGGGCTCGAGCGGAAGGCCCGCCGGATCACGCGTGGGCGACGGCCGAGGAGGGCTCATCCCCGCTGGCGCGGGGCAGACTCGAGGGAGGTGAACTCGAAGGTCTCGTCCTGGGGCTCATCCCCGCTGGCGCGGGGCGGACATGCGCGAGCACGAGATCGGCCGCGGCTGCGGGGGCTCATCCCCGCTGGCGCGGGGCGGATCCTGACCTGCACGTTTGTGCTGGCCAGGGCCGGGGCTCATCCCCGCTGGCGCGGGGCGGACGGCCTCTACATCACCGACAGCCACGCGGAGACGGGCTCATCCCCGCTGGCGCGGGGCGGACTCATAGACCGGGATGCCCGCGTCGCGGAGTTGGGGCTCATCCCCGCTGGCGCGGGGCGGACGAGCTCGAGAACGCGGTCGTGGGGGCGGAGCGGGGCTCATCCCCGCTGGCGCGGGGCGGACGTGATCGAGGACGGCGGTAGCCCGTTGAACGCGGGCTCATCCCCGCTGGCGCGGGGCGGACCATCAGAGGTTGA
>NZ_VDMP01000025.1:54312-75208 GCF_006335005.1 Nocardioides albidus | reverse complement strand
GGGCGCCCAGCTGGGCTCATCCCCGCTGGCGCGGGGCGGACACGACGTCGCGCCGGCGCATCTGCACCAGCGTGGGCTCATCCCCGCTGGCGCGGGGCGGACGACACCCCGCTCTTCCACAAGGGCTCCCAGCTGGGCTCATCCCCGCTGGCGCGGTGCGGACTCGCCAGAGACGTGAGCAGACGGATAGCGACTGGGCTCATCCCCGCTGGCGCGGGGCGGACCCGCCGCTGACGGCCTGACGCATCCGCTTCCGGGGCTCATCCCCGCTGGCGCGGTGCGGACTCTCCAGAGACGTGAGCAGACGGATAACGACTGGGCTCATCCCCGCTGGCGCGGGGCGGACTTCGGCGGGTCGACCTCGTACAAGGTCGCCGCGGGCTCATCCCCGCTGGCGCGGGGCGGACAACCAGTGCGAGACGATGAACTCGCGCCACCAGGGCTCATCCCCGCTGGCGCGGGGCGGACCAGCCGCGCCAGCGGCGCAGCCGGACGCTCTTGGGCTCATCCCCGCTGGCGCGGGGCGGACGCCCGCTCGCCGCCCGGCCCGACGACCGGCTTGGGCTCATCCCCGCTGGCGCGGGGCGGACGCGGACGCGGACGCGGACGTCGAGGTCGTCGACGCGCTGGGCTCATCCCCGCTGGCGCGGGGCGGACGGCAAGTCCCTGGTGGCGAAAGACGTTGGCCTGGGCTCATCCCCGCTGGCGCGGGGCGGACGTCACCGTCACGTGCGGCCAGTGCGGCGAGTCGGGCTCATCCCCGCTGGCGCGGGGCGGACCCGGGCCGGCGACGGGCTGCATGTCGAGCACGGGGCTCATCCCCGCTGGCGCGGGGCGGACGCGACGTCGGCCTGCCGGATGAACGAGTTGTCGGGCTCATCCCCGCTGGCGCGGGGCGGACCCGGCCAGCCGCTCGGGCCAGGGCCGGTACGTGGGCTCATCCCCGCTGGCGCGGGGCGGACAGCCGGGCAGTGCGGTTGAGCATCTTCTGCTGGGGCTCATCCCCGCTGGCGCGGGGCGGACGCCCCGTCATTCCGTCAGCTCGCCGGCTTCACGGGCTCATCCCCGCTGGCGCGGGGCGGACCGGGCGGTCTCGTCGCTGCGGGTGGCTGCGGTGGGCTCATCCCCGCTGGCGCGGGGCGGACGACACGGTGGTGGCGCAGGTCCGAGACACGACGGGCTCATCCCCGCTGGCGCGAGGCGGACGCCTGGTAGCGGCGGCCGCGCTGCTTCTCGAAGGGCTCATCCCCGCTGGCGCGGGGCGGACTCGGCGGCATTGACCATCGCCGCGAGGTCGTGGGGCTCATCCCCGCTGGCGCGGGGCGGACATGCTCTCGGTGATCCTGCTGGGGAGCCTCGCGGGCTCATCCCCGCTGGCGCGGGGCGGACACGAACAGCGTCTCTGCATTACCGCGCTGAGGGGGCTCATCCCCGCTGGCGCGGGGCGGACCGTCCCCTTCGGTGACGAGTGGGACCCGTCGCAGGGCTCATCCCCGCTGGCGCGGGGCGGACGTGGTCTCGGTGGACTCTTCGTTCTCGGACGGGGGCTCATCCCCGCTGGCGCGGGGCGGACCCGAGCGCGGAACGGTCCTGCGCGCTCTAAGGGGGCTCATCCCCGCTGGCGCGGGGCGGACTAGTACGGCGTCAGGAGCGACATGTTGCCGCCGGGCTCATCCCCGCTGGCGCGGGGCGGACGAGGTGGGCGACGCATCCCTTGGTGGCCTGCGGGGCTCATCCCCGCTGGCGCGGGGCGGACGCGCGCAGTGCTCCTCGGAACGTTCGCCTGGTGGGCTCATCCCCGCTGGCGCGGGGCGGACGTCGCCATCGCGGACAGGCCGGTCGCGGCCTGGGGCTCATCCCCGCTGGCGCGGGGCGGACCGGTCGCCGCACACGCACGCCACGCTGCGGACGGGCTCATCCCCGCTGGCGCGGGGCGGACCCGATCGTCGCGCGCGGCGCCCAGGCGCAGAAGGGCTCATCCCCGCTGGCGCGGGGCGGACGGCTGCGGGGGGCGGGGCAGCTCCGCAGCGTGGGGCTCATCCCCGCTGGCGCGGGGCGGACTACCGGCCCTGGCCCGAGCGGCTGGCCGGGGCGGCTCATCCCCGCTGGCGCGGGGCGGACTGACGGCGAGCAAGAGGGCCACCTGCGCGTAGGGGCTCATCCCCGCTGGCGCGGGGCGGACTCCTTGGCGTGCTCGACGCACACTGAGTGGTAGGGGCTCATCCCCGCTGGCGCGGGGCGGACTGGGACCCTGGCGTCTGCGCTGGTCAGGGCCGGGGCTCATCCCCGCTGGCGCGGGGCGGACACCGCCGACGCCAGCGACGCGAACTCGTCGCTGGGCTCATCCCCGCTGGCGCGGGGCGGACTTGAGGTATTGGGCGGGGTCGAGGTAGCCGAGGGGCTCATCCCCGCTGGCGCGGGGCGGACCCGGGGCGTACGTCGGCGCGCAGACGTCGTGGGGGCTCATCCCCGCTGGCGCGGGGCGGACCACAGGGCGCGGATGATCCCCCGGGCGCGGATGGGCTCATCCCCGCTGGCGCGGGGCGGACGCCAGCGCTACGGCGCGAAACCGTCAACGCCGGGGCTCATCCCCGCTGGCGCGGGGCGGACAAGGACGGCGTCACCGGCTGGCTGAGCGCGAAGGGCTCATCCCCGCTGGCGCGGGGCGGACTACGCCGGTGGCGACGTCGACCCCGGCGCCCAGGGCTCATCCCCGCTGGCGCGGGGCGGACTTCGGCGTGCTCGGCATCGGCGGTGTCGTGCAGGGCTCATCCCCGCTGGCGCGGGGCGGACAAACCGGCTCTAACCCGGGTTTAGCCCCGTCCGGGCTCATCCCCGCTGGCGCGGGGCGGACGCCGGGTTGTCGAGGGTGAACCGGCCGTCGCGGGGCTCATCCCCGCTGGCGCGGGGCGGACCAGCCGCCCCTCACCCCCGAGGAGGAGGGCGAGGGCTCATCCCCGCTGGCGCGGGGCGGACAGCGCGCCGACCGGCCGGTGCCGGCGTCGTCGGGGCTCATCCCCGCTGGCGCGGGGCGGACTGGCTGAAGACCCAGCTGACGGACAAGCACCCGGGCTCATCCCCGCTGGCGCGGGGCGGACTCGAATCCGGCGTCGTCGATGTGACGGCCGGTGGGCTCATCCCCGCTGGCGCGGGGCGGACCTCGTCGTCGACCCCGACACCCTGCTGGGCACGGGCTCATCCCCGCTGGCGCGGGGCGGACAGCCGGTGCTCATCGAGGTCCCCGACGCCCGAGGGCTCATCCCCGCTGGCGCGGGGCGGACCCGGGGTCGCCACTAGTCGTCTCCAAACAGCAGGGCTCATCCCCGCTGGCGCGGGGCGGACCATCGCACCGCTCGACGAGACGGCCGCGAAGTGGGGCTCATCCCCGCTGGCGCGGGGCGGACCTGGTCGCCGCGGCCATCGCGTCAACGGCGAGGGGCTCATCCCCGCTGGCGCGGGGCGGACGGTGCGGGCGAAGTTGTCCTCGATGCCCTCGGAGGGCTCATCCCCGCTGGCGCGGGGCGGACCGAGCGGTGCGCTCGCAGGCAGGTAGGGGCTTGGGCTCATCCCCGCTGGCGCGGGGCGGACCTGCGTGTCCAGTGGGACCTTGGTCCACGCCCCGGGCTCATCCCCGCTGGCGCGGGGCGGACGATCCTTGCCGTCGTACTTGGTTGCCATCAAGGGGCTCATCCCCGCTGGCGCGGGGCGGACGGGTTCTGTCTGTTCATCGATGAGACGTGGTGGGGCTCATCCCCGCTGGCGCGGGGCGGACACCCCCGACACGTCGCGGAACACGAGCAGGAGGGGCTCATCCCCGCTGGCGCGGGGCGGACGGCCTGGTCGTGATCGATGAGATGCACTTGTGGGGCTCATCCCCGCTGGCGCGGGGCGGACCTGACCGTGGCCTGCTACATCGTGATCTTCGGGGGCTCATCCCCGCTGGCGCGGGGCGGACGCTGGACGCGCCAGCCTCGCTCTCGGCGGGCTGGGCTCATCCCCGCTGGCGCGGGGCGGACCGGATGAAGTGGCTCACTCGGCACCGCCCTCGGGGCTCATCCCCGCTGGCGCGGGGCGGACCTGTTCGAGTTCCTGCGCGACGGGTTCACCGGGGGCTCATCCCCGCTGGCGCGGGGCGGACACCGACGACGACCGCATCTTCGAGCCCAACGCGGGCTCATCCCCGCTGGCGCGGGGCGGACAGCGACCGGATCACCTGGATCAGCGCCTTGGGGGGCTCATCCCCGCTGGCGCGGGGCGGACCCGATCTACGACACCACCGCCGACAACGGCGAGGGCTCATCCCCGCTGGCGCGGGGCGGACCTGAAGGCGCAAGAGGCCCCCCTCCTGGCGCAGGGCTCATCCCCGCTCCCGCGGGGCGGACCCCGCGGGCACCGTGAAGACCCCGGTCGCCGGGGGCTCATCCCCGCTGGCGCGGGGCGGACCTCTACAACCGGACCCTCCAAGCGACCGCCGCGGGCTCATCCCCGCTGGCGCGGGGCGGACCACGGCAACTGCAACTGCGCAGCCCGCCCCGAGGGCTCATCCCCGGTGGCGCGGGGCGGACCCGGTCACGGGCTACCTGTGGGACTCGGGCCCGGGCTCATCCCCGCTGGCGCGGGGCGGACCATCACCCCTTCCGTCATCCGAGCGCGGACCAGGGCTCATCCCCGCTGGCGCGGGGCGGACCCGCTGACCGGCGAGCCGATCCGCGCGATCGGGGGCTCATCCCCGCTGGCGCGGGGCGGACCGCATCGCGTGGTAGCTCGACGCGCCGCCCAGGGGCTCATCCCCGCTGGCGCGGGGCGGACATGACACCGGCATCGACTTGGCTGTACGTCTTGGGCTCATCCCCGCTGGCGCGGGGCGGACCAGGCGTGGGTGCCGCGCGGGCAACTGGTGCAGGGCTCATCCCCGCTGGCGCGGGGCGGACTCCAGCCACTTCGGCTCACCCTTGCCGTGATGGGGCTCATCCCCGCTGGCGCGAGGCGGACAGTCCCTACCGGCCCTGGAAGGCCTTGATGAGGGGCTCATCCCCGCTGGCGCGGGGCGGACCGTCCCACGGGCGGGGTGTCTGCCGGATCGTGGGCTCATCCCCGCTGGCGCGGGGCGGACCGGCTGCTGCGGAAGGCGCCGCCGGGCTACCTGGGCTCATCCCCGCTGGCGCGGGGCGGACCTGAAGGGCGGGTTCGGTCAGCTGCGGCGCAGGGGCTCATCCCCGCTGGCGCGGGGCGGACTGCCGTAGCATTCGTGACGGAGACCTGTGCCAGGGCTCATCCCCGCTGGCGCGGGGCGGACGTCGGCCAGTTCGTCGATGTCTTCCCCGTCGAGGGCTCATCCCCGCTGGCGCGGGGCGGACGCGCCCTCGCTCGCCGTGATCGTCGCGGCGAGGGGCTCATCCCCGCTGGCGCGGGGCGGACTTCCGCTGGGCAAAGAAGGACCGGTGGACCGTGGGCTCATCCCCGCTGGCGCGGGGCGGACCACGAGCTGGCCTTGTTCTACGGCGACCCCAAGGGCTCATCCCCGCTGGCGCGGGGCGGACCCGACGAGCATCAGCGCCCACATGCACAGCGGGGGCTCATCCCCGCTGGCGCGGGGCGGACGACATTCTCGACGCCACCGACGAGTACGGCCAGGGCTCATCCCCGCTGGCGCGGGGCGGACGTCACCGTCCCGCGGGTCTCGAAGGTGCCTGCGGGCTCATCCCCGCTGGCGCGGGGCGGACCTCATCGACTGGGACCACGCCATGGCGTCCTTGGGCTCATCCCCGCTGGCGCGGGGCGGACTGATTTGGCGGCTCGTGGGAGTCGTACCGTCAGGGCTCATCCCCGCTGGCGCGGGGCGGACTTCTGGCGCGGCTCGGCGCCGGGCTGCGGCGCGGGCTCATCCCCGCTGGCGCGGGGCGGACGGGCTCGGCTGCGAATCCACGCCCAGCGAACGAGGCTCATCCCCGCTGGCGCGGGGCGGACGCCCTCCGCTCCGGCGCTCAGGGCGCGAAGGAGGGCTCATCCCCGCTGGCGCGGGGCGGACGGCATCGGGATCGTCGCAGGGCTGATCGCCTGGGGCTCATCCCCGCTGGCGCGGGGCGGACTCGCTCGAGTCTGCGATCCAGCTGCGGGACGGGGGCTCATCCCCGCTGGCGCGGGGCGGACCTCTCGACCTTGTCAACGACCGCGCGGTGGCCGGGCTCATCCCCGCTGGCGCGGGGCGGACGAGGGCGGCCGCGACCTGCGCGCTACACAGGAGGGCTCATCCCCGCTGGCGCGGGGCGGACCGCACCACGCCGGCCTACACGCTGGCGTGGACGGGCTCATCCCCGCTGGCGCGGGGCGGACCCGGTCACCGAACCGCGACGGGACGCGACCCCGGGCTCATCCCCGCTGGCGCGGGGCGGACACGAGCGGCGACCTGTTCGGGTCCAAGGCGACGGGCTCATCCCCGCTGGCGCGGGGCGGACGCGAAGCGGCTCGTCGACGGCTACCGCGCGCAGGGCTCATCCCCGCTGGCGCGGGGCGGACCCGCTGCTCGCCTACGACCAGGCCACCCACGTGGGCTCATCCCCGCTGGCGCGGGGCGGACGCAGTGAGTTCGTCCGCAACTACCAGCTGGCGGGGCTCATCCCCGCTGGCGCGGGGCGGACATCCGGTAGGCGTGCCGGGCGGCCGTCGCGGGGGGCTCATCCCCGCTGGCGCGGGGCGGACATCGTCGAGATCCCGCGGCGGTGGCGGCCGTAGGGCTCATCCCCGCTGGCGCGGGGCGGACAGCCCGTCGGCGATGTAGCAACCGATGAACTTGGGCTCATCCCCGCTGGCGCGGGGCGGATTACCTCCACGCCTGCGAACGCGTGTCGCTCGAGGGCTCATCCCCGCTGGCGCGGGGCGGACCAGTGCGTAGGTGTTAGGTGAGGACAGGCGGAGGGCTCATCCCCGCTGGCGCGGGGCGGACGCGCTCGCGGCCGTGCGTGACGCCCTGGCTCGGGGCTCATCCCCGCTGGCGCGGGGCGGACGGCGTCGGCTGGTGTCGATGCAGGTGCTGGCGGGGCTCATCCCCGCTGGCGCGGGGCGGACGTGTCGCTCGAGGCTCTCATCGCTGAGGCACGGGGCTCATCCCCGCTGGCGCGGGGCGGACCTTCGCAACACTTTCTGCGTACTTCGCGCACTGGGCTCATCCCCGCTGGCGCGGGGCGGACGCGTGGGCTCGGCTGCAGGTCTCACGGCACCGGGGCTCATCCCCGCTGGCGCGGGGCGGACCCCGTTCTCGTCCATCGACACGTCGATGGTGTGGGCTCATCCCCGCTGGCGCGGGGCGGACACGACACCGCCGCGGTCGTGGGTCCCAGCGGAGGGCTCATCCCCGCTGGCGCGGGGCGGACCACGCAGCGAGCACGGTCCGCGCCTCGGCCCAGGGCTCATCCCCGCTGGCGCGGGGCGGACGACCCGGCGGCCTTCCAGGACACGTCGATCGAGGGCTCATCCCCGCTGGCGCGGGGCGGACCATCGACTTCGAGATCGCGTTGAGCTGCGCCAGGGCTCATCCCCGCTGGCGCGGGGCGGACGCGACGTCGACCACGACACTGCGGATCTGCGGGGGCTCATCCCCGCTGGCGCGGGGCGGACAGTACCGCGTCGAGGGGCAGATGCGTCTCGATGGGCTCATCCCCGCTGGCGCGGGGCGGACGCGCAGACGAACATGACGACCGGGGTGCCGGTGGGCTCATCCCCGCTGGCGCGGGGCGGACATGAGCCCCGGGCCGGTGAAGTTGAGAAACAGGGGCTCATCCCCGCTGGCGCGGGGCGGACCTGCGCATGTCGTGGGACACCGACCCCGCGCGGGGCTCATCCCCGCTGGCGCGGGGCGGACGATGAACCCCGAAGAGTGGACCGTGCTAGCAGGGGCTCATCCCCGCTGGCGCGGGGCGGACTACACCACCTCATTCGCTCGCGTGGTACGCGAGGGCTCATCCCCGCTGGCGCGGGGCGGACGTCGTCGCGGGAGAGCTGGGGTGACGTCACGGGGGCTCATCCCCGCTGGCGCGGGGCGGACTTCAACCAGAAAGACACCGGCGGGTTGTTCGGGGGCTCATCCCCGCTGGCGCGGGGCGGACCCGTCGAGCACGACGATCGACGTCTCGATCCAGGGCTCATCCCCGCTGGCGCGGGGCGGACCGCCAACGGCTGGGCGTCGCTGGTCGGCACCGGGGCTCATCCCCGCTGGCGCGGGGCGGACTCGTTCGCCGTCCTCATCCTCACGTCCGCTGTGGGCTCATCCCCGCTGGCGCGGGGCGGACTCGTGGACATGGCCGCCGAGGTGCCGCCCCGGGGGCTCATCCCCGCTGGCGCGGGGCGGACTCGGACTTGCGTCCCGGGGAGTAGCCGCAGGGGGGCTCATCCCCGCTGGCGCGGGGCGGACATCGATGGCAGTTCGACGGCGGCCACCCACATGGGCTCATCCCCGCTGGCGCGGGGCGGACATCACGCCGCCAGACTCGGTTCCAGCCGGATCGGGCTCATCCCCGCTGGCGCGGGGCGGACGCGACAAGCAGCAGCGGATGCCGAGCCACTGGGGGCTCATCCCCGCTGGCGCGGGGCGGACTCGCCGCCGTCACCGCCAGCGCCGGCTCCCTTGGGCTCATCCCCGCTGGCGCGGGGCGGACTTGCCGATCTGGGCGTCGGTGGCGCCGGTGCTGGGCTCATCCCCGCTGGCGCGGGGCGGACTTCCCCCGGGGCCGTTGGGTCCGGCGACGGTGGGGCTCATCCCCTCTGGCGCGGGGCGGACCTCGCGCTGATGGTCGCGCTGTCGGCGGCCACGGGCTCATCCCCGCTGGCGCGGGGCGGACCCCTTCGTGTCTCGCATCTCGTAGTCGATCTCGGGCTCATCCCCGCTGGCGCGGGGCGGACTTGAACCGTGCGCCGGACGGCCGCCAGAACCGGGGCTCATCCCCGCTGGCGCGGGGCGGACACGTAGATGTTCATGGTTGTTCTCCCATCGGGGGGCTCATCCCCGCTGGCGCGGGGCGGACTCCCTGCGTCAGCCGATCAGCCCGCCTCGGCAGGGCTCATCCCCGCTGGCGCGGGGCGGACCCGCTAGGTACTCCTGCGACAGGCCCAGGCAGGGGCTCATCCCCGCTGGCGCGGGGCGGACTGAGCGTGGTCGACGCGATCCTTGACGCAGCAGGGCTCATCCCCGCTGGCGCGGGGCGGACCTACCTTCAGGGTGGCGTCGTCGAGGGTGGCGGGGCTCATCCCCGCTGGCGCGGGGCGGACGGGGCGAAGCGGTCGACGAGCGCGCGGGTGATGGGCTCATCCCCGCTGGCGCGGGGCGGACTACACCCCTGGCGACGCCCCCGCCTGGGAGAAGGGCTCATCCCCGCTGGCGCGGGGCGGACTCCGTGGCGCTTCGTCAGGACTTGAAAGGTGTGGGCTCATCCCCGCTGGCGCGGGGCGGACTTCGCGGTTCCCGCCACCGCGGCCCAGCCGCAGGGCTCATCCCCGCTGGCGCGGGGCGGACCATACAGCGCCGAGAAGTGCGGGTCGGACAGGGGCTCATCCCCGCTGGCGCGGGGCGGACTCGCGGGTGATTCGGCGGGCGGCGGTGGTGATGGGCTCATCCCCGCTGGCGCGGGGCGGACGTCGAGGAAGGGATGCGGCTGGTCGGATACGAGGGCTCATCCCCGCTGGCGCGGGGCGGACGTCCGGCCGACGTTGAGGATGGTGGCGAGGAGGGGCTCATCCCCGCTGGCGCGGGGCGGACGGCGTGTGGTCCGACCGTTGCGTGTTGGCCCGGGGCTCATCCCCGCTGGCGCGGGGCGGACTCTCGTGACGTGTTCCTGGTGGATGACCCGGAGGGCTCATCCCCGCTGGCGCGGGGCGGACCAGATCGAGAACGACTCGATGGGCGACGCCGCGGGCTCATCCCCGCTGGCGCGGGGCGGACCCACGGGTAAACGACTTCAGGTTCGAGGACGCGGGCTCATCCCCGCTGGCGCGGGGCGGACCCCCGCACGGGGGCCGTGTCCCGCCCATCGCAGGGCTCATCCCCGCTGGCGCGGGGCGGACTGGAACGGGCGCAGGGCTGGCTGCCAGGCGGTGGGCTCATCCCCGCTGGCGCGGGGCGGACGGTCAGCCGGTCGGTCGCCCGGTCACCTCGCCGGGCTCATCCCCGCTGGCGCGGGGCGGACAAGACCTCGATCCTCGGCTCGGCGCCGGTGCCGGGCTCATCCCCGCTGGCGCGGGGCGGACACCATGAGGTCCCACGCCCCGAAGTGCCCGGGGGGCTCATCCCCGCTGGCGCGGGGCGGACACGACCTGCCCGACCACCGGCGACGCGTCGCCGGGCTCATCCCCGCTGGCGCGGGGCGGACACCATGAGGTCCCACCCCCCGAAGTGCCCGGGGGGCTCATCCCCGCTGGCGCGGGGCGGACACGACCTGCCCGACCACCGGCGACGCGTCGTCGGGCTCATCCCCGCTGGCGCGGGGCGGACTGCGACCTGTGCCGCCCGTGGGAGGGCAAGGTGGGCTCATCCCCGCTGGCGCGGGGCGGACCTGGACGGTCGGTGGTCGACGAGCTGGTCGAAGGGCTCATCCCCGCTGGCGCGGGGCGGACAGCTCTCTGATCGGGAGCGTCGGGCGCTGCCTGGGCTCATCCCCGCTGGCGCGGGGCGGACTACGGCTGGACCAGCCTCTCCGACGACGAACGGGGCTCATCCCCGCTGGCGCGGGGCGGACGGCGTCCTGAAGCCCGACGAGGACCTCGAGCAGGGCTCATCCCCGCTGGCGCGGGGCGGACGTGAGGGTGTCACCCCACGCCAGCTCGAGCCGGGGCTCATCCCCGCTGGCGCGGGGCGGACCTCGCCGAGCGCCAGACCTCGGCCGCCGTCAACGGCTCATCCCCGCTGGCGCGGGGCGGACTTCCGGCTGGCGGGGCAGCGCCCGTCAAGGCTGGGCTCATCCCCGCTGGCGCGGGGCGGACGATGATCCTGATCTGCTGCGGCTGCGCGGCCGGGGCTCATCCCCGCTGGCGCGGGGCGGACCTCGGTGGCCGTGGCGGTGACGCAGGCGTGCGGGGCTCATCCCCGCTGGCGCGGGGCGGACGCGGCCTGCGGCTTCTCCGGCCCGGAGACCGAGGGCTCATCCCCGCTGGCGCGGGGCGGACTGGGCGTCATATGGACAGTCTGCGCCCGAACGGGGCTCATCCCCGCTGGCGCGGGGCGGACGTTGGGATCCCGCGCGAGGTGTCGTGCGGGAAGGGCTCATCCCCGCTGGCGCGGGGCGGACCGTCGCGATCTGGTGGGCATGGCCGGCGTACGGGGCTCATCCCCGCTGGCGCGGGGCGGACAAGGGGAAGGACTTCTCCGGTCCATAGTCGATGGGCTCATCCCCGCTGGCGCGGGGCGGACACTTGCTGACCTGCGACGATACCGGTCACCGGCAGGATCCGAATTCACTTTCGCCGACGAGCCCTCCGGGCTCTCGCGACGCTGCTCCACCCGGGCCTCAGCTCCGACTGACCGCCCACCTCGTGGGGTCGGAGCATGAGAGATAGGCCATCGACGTCGACCACCTGCCAGTCGTGACGATGCACGCGGAATGCCAGCCCTTGTTCGGTGTCGGCGTGGAAGACCATGATCGCCCGGCCGTCTTTGCTGAGCTCAAGGACGCGAGCCCACATCAGGTCGCGGACCCGGGCTGAGATCTGGCCGACGAACACGCCGGGACTCACCTCGAGGAGCCACCGAGTCAGGTGGCCGCGGAGACCTGCTGGACAGGCAGTCAGGACGAGGACTACCACGGCACGTCGACGTCGTACGACGTTCCGCCGGTGACATTCCGCGAGCCGCCATCCCACAGGTGGACCACATTCCAGTCCTGCCCGTCATCGTCCGCATCAGGTAGGAGGAGGCGGCGGATGTCGCGGCTGCAACGAGCCAGGATCCGCCCGTCCTGGACGGCGTCGCGGACCGCGCGGCGCGTCTCGCCGGGGATGTCCTCGGGATCGGCGGCGGCGACATCGAAGGCGACCGGTATCGCGATCTCGGCCTTGTAGAGGTCCGCGATGTCGAAGACGAAGGAGCGGGCGTGACCGTTGTGGACGAACCCCAGGCCCGGAGAGCAGCCGAGCGCGACGATCACCGCATGGCTGATGCCGTACAGGCACGTGGTCGCCGCCGATAGTGCCTGGTTGATCGCGGATCCGCCGGCGAAGTCCTTCACGTCGTAGTCCCGCTTGCTCCAAGAGACTCCGGTGCGCTCGGAGTGCTCGCGGTAGAGGGCCCGCACCCGGGCCCCCTCGCGCCCGCGCAGTTGCTGCATGGTGGAAGTCGACACGTCCTCATCCGGGAAGCGCATGCCGTACATGTCCCGAGCGACACGTAGACGCGTGGACTGATTGGTGACGGCTGCGGCCTGTGCTTCCAGAAGGCGGGAGGACTGGGCGAGCCCGCGGCCGTGGGCGTAGTACCGCACACCTCTCTCGCCGATCCACACGGCTGTGGCACCGCTCTCCGCGAGCAGCACCATGGCCTGGTGGCTGACATTCGTGCCCGGCCCGAGCAGCAACGCTCCGAGGGTCGCAGCCGGGATATGCATCGTTCCGCGCTCGTCCATCGCGGTGATCGCGTTGCCCTCGCGGTGGATCACGCAGCGCTCGAGATAGACGAAGCTCAGCCGGTCTTGTGCCCGTACGAGCTCCGAGATGTCGACCGGCGCCGGCCCGGGGATCTCCTTCACGTCCGTGGCGCCAGCGTCAGAAGCCCGCAGCCGTAACCCTTTGCCCTCCCCAGGCCGTGCCCCATGGACAGTCGGAGCAGTTTCGGATCCGAGACCGTCAACGTTCCCTCGTACGTCGCCGTGGTCAGCGTGATCTGTCGCCGATCACCGTCGCTGCGCCGCTCGAAGGACAGGCCACGACGCGACACGACATCCGCTGTGAGACGCCCGTCCCGGCCGCCGATATCGAAGCCCCAGTCCGCACTGCGCTCGACCAGCCACTCGAGCTGGTGCTGCACCGTGGCGTGGCCGACGCGCTTTCCACGGCCGGATCCCTGCGCGACGCTCCGGACCGGATTGGCAGTGAGCCGGAAGGCCCAGCTCTGCCCGGTCTCCAACCGTTCGGTGAGCCGAGACAGCGGAGCCGACTGCCAGTGGTCCTGGCCGGTCGGCCAGCCGGCCTGCTCGACGACGTGGGCCAGATCCGGCTTGACCGGGCTGGAGATCAGCAGCGTCAGCTCGTGCGTCTTGCCGACGTCCAGGCGCCAGAGCACCCGGCCGCTCTCCGTCTCCGTCGGCGTGCCGGGGGGAAACGCGGACAGCACGGCAGCGTGCATCTTCTGTGGTGAGCCGACCAGTGCCCGCGTGCCTCGCCGAGCGGGGTTGAGGTACATCCGAGTGAGGTACATCAGACGCCTCCGAGGGCCGCGAAGAAGTCGAGATCGGAGCGCCCCTGCGGGTTGTCCATCTCGACCGGCTGGGCACGGCGGACGTCGCGCCAGCCGTACTCGCGTCTTACCGGCGAGAAGCTGATCGGTACGTCGCGCACGGTCTCGGTGTCCTGCTCGCCCGGTGCGGCATCGAGGACCAGTTCCAAGTGGACGGTCCTGCCCTGTTGGCGGCGATACCAGGGACGCGCCAGCCAGTCGGCCGTCCTCAGCGCCTCCTCGAGATCGGCCTCGTGCAGCCCGAGGCTCACGCCGTGCTCGGACGGCGGACAGGCGCGGCGTCCCAGGTAGAGAGGGAAGACCGGCGACTCAATCGCCGCCGCCAACCCCTCCAGCAGGCTCCGGTCGCCCTCCACGCCGGCGACGAACGCCGCATCCGCCAGGTAGTAGCGGTACGACAGCGGCATCGACTCCGGCTTCCCGGGTCCGCGGCGGATCGCTGTCTGGAAGTCGCGCACCAAGCGTCCCCGCTGGTCGACCCTCACTCCGAACCGCAGCGCTGCGAGATCCTCGATCGGATCGGTACGACGGCGCCCTTGTGCCGCCGCGAGCAGGCCGATCACGCCGCTCTTCGTCGGCTCGGTGCGGGTGTGTCTCTTGACGAAGCGGCTCGCGTCCCCCCACGCCTGCAGAGGGCCGTCGAGCCGGAGCAACAGGACGGTCACCCGATCGTCTCCAGCACAGCACGCGCGCGGTCCTTGGCCGCGGCCACCAGCGGCTCGAGTCCCAGCACCTCACCGGTGGACCCCAGCACCTCGCGGACCGCGTCGTTGCCGGCCAGCACGAAGCTGGCCGACGGTTCCATGCTGTAGCAGGCGTCGATCTCGGCAGCGCGCTTCGCGAGTCGCAGTGCGGACTGCGTCGAGATCGCGCCGTTGTCGTCGGGCCGCACGGGATCTTCGAAGGCCCCGACCAGGTTGACCGGGCGTCCGTCGCGCAACTGGACCACGACCGCCTCCGGCAGAGTGCCGTTGGCGAAGGTGTTCTGCTTGCCGGTCGGCATGCTCACCACGAACGACCGGATGAAGGCCTCGGCGGCGCGCGTCTCGAGTTCGAGGTCGCCGAGGTTCTCGTGCAGCTGATCGAGGTTGATCGTCGCGTAGCGGTACAGCGTGCTTGAGTTGAACTCGATGACGCCGATCATTCCCGCGGCAGGGTCGGCGTCGGTGTTCCGGTCATCGACGGCGGTGTAGTAGTCGTACTCCGGCTCCACCGCGTGCGTGCTGAGCGCGTGCGCGACCTGGACGGCGGCATCGACGTTGATCGACGCATCGTCGGCGACCATGCGGCCGAAGAGCGCGACCTCGATGCCGTGGTCGGTGTCGATGGCGGCCTTCGCGGCTGCCTTGTCGATCGAGCCGCCACGGGAGTCGACCGCCAGCCGCGCGAGGTTCTCGATCTGCTGGTTGCTGACGAACAACAGGTACTCGCTGAGGTCGAACGGATCGCCCTCCTCCTCGCCCTTCTTCTTGCGCGCCGCCTTGAACTTGATGCCGGCTGCGCCCATCACGCTCTTGGCCAGCTCGATCGCTTCGTCCTGCGCGATGGAGTCGTCGATGGCGCGGATCTGCTCGGTCAGGTCGGCGATGATCCGTCGTGTGCGGACGCCACGCTCGGCGTCCGGCAGATAGCGGGCGAAATCCTTCCGAGTGGCGCGCTTCCACGCCTGGGAGCTGACCCGCGCCCGGGTGAACCCGCCGAAGATGCCTGTCTTCGGGCGGCCGGTGTCGTCGCGGTTGATGTTGCTCGACGGGACCGTCTGGAGCACGTGGATGTCGATGAAGGTGGTCATGCGTCGTTCTCTCCTACGGTCGTGGCCGTCTGGTCTGCCGGGTCGTTGGTGGCGGCTGAGGGGATGGGGCGATGGAAGTCGCGGCTCCAGCGCTCGCGGGCGCGGTGGATGCGGCTGGGGTGCTGGACCTCCTGGAGGTCGACTGCGAGCTGCGCGTAGTCGAGCGGGATCTCCGCGGCACGCAGTTGCGTCACCAGTGCACGGAGATGCTCGAGGACGGCGTCGAAGGAGCCGGCCCGGACGAGTGCTTGCATCCGGCGTCGTACGCCGTCGGACTCGCTGCGCTGCATCAGCGTGTGTGCGGCACGACCGAGGCGGTGCTCGTCGTTGCGTCGATGCATCGGCTGTTTGCGCTTCGACTGCTGGTGCAACGCGAACAGCGAGAGCGCGGAGGTCGCCGCCAGCTCGTAGCTGGACGGGTCGTCGCCTCTTCCACGTAGATCCTCGGGGAAGTCCCGGGCCAGGATCTCCCATGCTTCAGGTGGAGCGATCCCGCCACGGGGGAGCGCCCGGCGCAGGCGAGCCAGCTCGGCGACGACGCTGCCCCGGTCGGCCTCGTAGCCCTTCCAGAGGCGGGCAGCCTGAGCCTGGACGAACCCTTCGAGAAGTGCCGCCTTCTCCGCCGAGGTGAGGGACGTTGGCGTCTCGGTCATGTCGTCGCTCCTTCTGCGCGCTGCCGGGTGAGCGGCAGCGCCTTGGCGAGGTTGAGGTAGAACCAGTTGGTCGCCGTCGCGGCGTTGAGCGGGCGACGTAGGTCACCGTCGATGAAGGTCCCGGACCATGCGCCCGGACTGGCGCTGTCGAGCAGTTGGCGCATCACGGCGATCACCTCCCGGCGGACCTGCCGCTGCCAGGCTTCCCGCGCGGCGTCTCGGTCGGTGTCGACGGAGAGGGTTCGCACCCACGCGCGGTACGAGGCGTCGAGTGCGGCGTACCCCTGCTCGCGGGCCTCGGTGCGGTGACTGTCCCCCAGATCGCGATCGGCGCCGGAGGCGCGGGCCAACTCGTCGGCGAACTGGCCCAGAGCCCGGATTGCCGCGTCCACGTCGGTGACCGCATCGATGGCGAGCGCCTTGAGTGGCGGATCCGACAGCACGGCCAGGCTCAGTGGCAGCACGTCGTCGGTGATGTCCTCGATCACCGAGCTCTGCGCGCCGTAGTGCATCCCGACGGTGCGCAGTCGCAGAGGGTACGACGGCGGAAGGACCTCTTCCTCCTTGAGCTCCGATAGCCACTCGAGCCACCGACCGGCCCGGGTCGAGGCAGTGAGATCCGTTCCGGCTAACAGGCTGCCCAAGCCCCGCCACACGGCTCGATCCGGCATGTGGGCGCGGGGCATGTAAATGGGATCGGCGCTCTTCAGTGCCTTCTCCTGCGCCTCACTGCGACGCCAGCCGGTCATCGTCTCGGCGCGGAACAGATCACGCGGATGCAGCGGGTCGCCGTTGGCGATGAGGACGCCGGTCACCCGCTCGCCGTCATGGCCGAGGCGGATCCGGCGGCTCTGCCAGGTGAACAGATCGGCCGGACCGGTGGGTGCGTGCGGCCGGACCTCGACGCCGGGTCCCTGCGGCGGACGTTCCCAGACCGGCAGGTCGTCGTCGCCCCAAGCCGGATCGAGCGGCAGGTTGAGCATGAGCGTCTCGAACAGATTGGCGCCCTCGACAACGACCAGTCCGAGCCAGCCGCACCAGCCGGTGCCGATCGGGTAGCCCTTCCCGCCCTTGACGCGGTCATCGCCGACGGCGCCGGATTTGATGCCGCTGACGTCGAAGGCCTGTGCGTGCACCAGCCAGCGCGCCGCCTCGGCGAACGACATCGAGGTCACCGCATCGCGGGCGCGGGTGGTGAAGTACTGATGGCCGTTCGGCACGTCGGCGATCAGTCGGGCGAGCTCGGTCATCTCGCCCTTGGTGGTGTGCAGCCCGGCCACCTGGAAGAACGGCGCCTCGTCGTCAAGAAGATCGAAGCGCTGGACGTGGGCGCCGATATAGGTGTCAATCACGGTGCTGTCAAAGCGCTGACGTTCCCACAGCGATTGCCACTGGCTGGAAGTCCGCAGGCCCGGGTGTGCTCGCCTGACGATCGTCACGAGCAACCGAAGGATCGCCACGTCTTGCGTCGCCAACTCGCCAGCGACTTGGACGTATTCGTCGGCGTTGATCAGGGCTTCGCGAATAGTGACTTGTGTCGATGACCCATCGAATCGTCTAACACGGATCCATGGTTCGTCGGTAGCGAGGTCGATCGCGCACGTCGCTCTCGGTGGCGTCATGGCCGGAGCCTGCCACGATCGCCGCCTGTCGTAAATAGCTCTAAGTGACTCTGAATCTCTCTGCTTAAGCAGAGAGATTCAGAGTCACGGCCACGCCGGACAAGCTCCCCGCTGGCGCAAGGACAACAAGGAGTCGCACCGCGACTCGTGATCCCTCTGGGGCTCACCCTCGCCATAGCAAGGCGCTGCCAGCCTAACGACGTCACGCCTCCCCGCTCTCCACCATCAGTCCCAGCTCCCTGTCGTAGGTGATGTCGAACCCGGCGAGTTCGGCGTGCCAGTCGTCATCGAGATGCAGCGCCAATTGCCCGGCGAGCCAGGGCGACTCCTGCCAGCCGGCGTGCGCCTGGGCCTCCAAGGCGTCGAGAGTGGCCTCGAACTGGCCCTCGTTGGTCAGCTGCAGCGGCAGCCGGACGGTCGCGGCGGCGAGCGCGCGGGCGATGTCGTTGGGCGGAGGACCCTGCAGGTGGACGGCGAGCCGGCCGGCGTACTCGCTGCCGTCGTCGAGGTAGACGATCTCGCCGTCGGAGCGCCGCTGGACGACGATCACCTCAAGCCCGTCCTCGCTGTCGCGCACCCGGCTGGCGCCGGCCGAACGCGCGTCCTCGGCCTCAGACGTATCGCCGTACTCCAGCCAGCCACGAAGGTCGGGGGTCAGCCCGACCTCTCGGATCCGGTAGTCATCGGCCTTGCGCTGCTGCTCGCCGACCTTGCGCAGGTAGTCCCGGTCTGCCTTCTCGATGTCCCGGCGCCACGCGTCCGGCCCGGGCACCTCGTCGAACCGGTAGGCGCGTTCCACGAGGGGACGGATGTCGGTCGGCAGGGTCAGCGTCGTCGCGCAGTCGGGGCCGAGGCCGAGCACGGCGGCGCTGCGGAGCAGCAGGCTGAGCGGGTAGACGGCCCGACTGCCGCCGACCGGATCCGGTACGCCGCCCTCGGGCGAGTCTGCGATGCCGGTCAGGTAGAGGTGGGGCTGGCGCAGCAGGGCCGGGCGATCGGCCTCACCGTCGCCGCGGCGGTGACGGTGGAGGCGCCCGACGCGCTGCAGCACGAGGTCGACCGGAGCAAGATCCGTCATCATGAGGTCGAAGTCCAGGTCCAGCGACTGCTCGAGCACCTGGGTGCCGACGACCACCTGCCGCGCCGGCCGCTGAGCAGGATCGGGACCGAGGGTGTCGCGCAACGAGGCCTCACGGTCAGCCCGGTGTGTCGCGATGAACCGGGAGTGGATCAGCACGACGTCGAGATCGGGGAAGCGCTCCCGCAGGAACCGGGCGGTCTCCTGCGCTCGTCCGACCGTGTTCCGGATGACCGCAGCGCATCCGCCGTCGGCCAACTGCTCGGCGAGCACGGTGGCCAGGGAGTCGAGTTCGTCGTCGAGACTGACCACCTCGATCACGCGCTCCGGCTCGGCCCCCACGTCCTCCGGAGCAGGGATCAACTCGAGGCCGTGGCGGTCGACCGTGGTCACGGCGGGGTACGGCGCCGCCTCGGGTACGACGACCGGTGCGGCTCCGCAGCCGAGGCGGTAGGCGGCGGCCAGCTCCTGGCGCTGAGCATGTGGCAGCGTCGCGGACATCAGGATCACCGGCACGCGGTAGGCGGCCAGCCACTCCAGCGCACGGACGAGGTAGGTCCGCATGTAGTCGTCGGCGGCATGCGCCTCGTCGATGATCACCACCTTCCCTGCGAAGGCGAGGTGGCGCAGGGCGAGGTGCTTGGCCTGTAGGGCGGTGAACAGCAGCTGGTCGATGGTGCCGACCACCATGTTGGCCAGCACACCCTTCTTCCGGCCCGAGAGCCAGGAGCGCACCTGGGCCTCCGCCTCCTGGGGACGGACGCCGTCGTCGTACACCTGACTCATCCGCTGCTGCGCCACCAGGTCGCGGTAGTCCTTGTTGAGGTTCGCCTTTCCGTGGGCCAGGTGAGCGCTCGTCGCGCCGGGCTGGTCGAGCCGTGAGATCCAGTCCAGGACTCGACGGAACATGGCATCGGAGGTGGCCATGGTGGGCAGCGCGACGTACACGCCTCCGCAGCCGAACTTCGCCGCCAGGACCTCGGCGGCCAGCAGCGCCGCCTCGGTCTTGCCGGCTCCCATCGCCGCCTCGACGATGACGAGCCGCGGCTCCTCCGCGCTGGTCGCGGCGGTGAGCGCCATCGACTGGACCGGCCGCGGCGTGAAGGCGGCCAGGCGGGGGAACCGGCGGGCCAGGAGTGCGACCGAGGCGTCGTCCGGCAGCGATGCCTCCCAGGCTGCGGGCAGGTCGAGGTCGTGCCAGGCGCGGTCCGCCCGTTCCTCCTGATCGGCGCATTCGCCGAAGGGGAAGAGGTCGGTGTTGGAGGCCAGCCAGTCCGAGACGATGACCGCGCCGGTCAGCAGCGCCTGCACCGGCGCGGGCAACACACACGCGGCCCAGGCTGCGAGCAGGTCGTCGACCTCCAGTCGCTCGGCCATGGCGTCGAGGACCTCGTCCTGTACCTCGACCCACCGACCCTCGCCCACCAGATGCGGGCGGTCGCGCAACCAGCCCGGCCGATCCTTGGGCGGAGGTACGCCGTGGTGGCCCCCGACGACGACTGCTTGTGATCGGGCCGCATGAAGGCTGAACCCGCGCCGTTCCCGCAGCCACCTCTCCAGGACGACGTGACCGACCAGTCCGTGGGGTGCCTTCGAGAACTCCGTGCAGTCGCGGGGAAGGACGAGACCGTGCTCGCGCATCCGGTCGGCCAGCGCGGGCACCTTGGCGGCGAACGGCGGTGAGCACTTGCCGATGTCGTGGACGCCGGCCAACCACTGGAGCAGTCTCCGCCCATCGCGGGCTCGCTCGGGAAGCGCCCGTTCGACCAACTCCCGAGTGTGCAGCGGGAGCCAATCCCAGACCAGCCGGGCGACGTCGGCCGAGTCCTCGAGATGCAGGACGACCGGCATCCAAGCGTTGCCGCCGAAGTCAGCAGACTTCCCCCAGACGGACCGAGCCGCGGCACTGTAGCGGTCGCTCCAGGGAACTGCGGATGACATGGCGGGAACCTAGCTCCGACCCGCGACAGAATCTGGGGAACGCTCTAAAACGGGTCAAGCAGCTGCGCCCATGGATGCACATCAGACCGAGTAGTGGCGGTCGGGATACGGGCCGACCCGGCTACGGTCCCGACGTCGTGACGCGGTAGCGCACGAACGACGGCACGACCAGCGCTGCCACGACCACCAGCACGACGACCAGGACACCCCCGCCGGCGGCGGCGGTCGCCGTACCCACCATCGCGGCGGTGGCGCCGTGGGCGACGTCCGCGATCCGGGGGCCGCCCGCCACGACGACGATGAAGATGCCCTGGAGTCGGCCGCGGACCTCGTCGGCGGCGGCGGTCTGGAGCATCGAGGTGCGGAAGGCGGCCGAGG
>NZ_VDMP01000025.1:37007-54267 GCF_006335005.1 Nocardioides albidus | reverse complement strand
CGCCAGGCCCCACACGACGATGCACCAGATCACGGCGAGGCCCTGGCGCGAGATGTGCGAGACCCACCCGGAGAACACCCCGCCGAGGACGGCGCCCGCGGGGATGCCGGCGAAGAGCAGCGCGAACGCCAACCCGCCCTCCGAAGGGCCGAGGAAGCTCTCGTGCGCGATCTCGGGGAAGAGGGCGCGGGGCATGCCGAAGACCATCGCGATGACGTCGACGACGAAGGACATCATCAGCACCGGCTGCCCGCGCAGGTAGGCGATCCCCTCGATCACCGAGCGCAGGCCCGGCGTACCGGTCACGACACCCTCGACCGGCAGCGGAGGGAGCCGGACGACCGCCCACAGCGTCGCGAGCAGGGACACGGCGTCGCCGGCGTAGAGCCAGGCGAAGCCGGTGAACGGGATGAGGATGCCCGCGATGAGCGGCCCGCCGATCGCGCCGGCCTGCATCACCGTCATGTTGAGCGAGTTCGCTGCGGGCAGCACGTCGTCGTCGAGCAGCCGCGGCAGCACCGCGGAGCGGGTGGGCTGGTTGACCGCGAAGAACGCCTGCTGCACGGCGAACAGCCCCAGCAGGACCCACACATTGCCCAACCCGAGCGCCGCCTGCACCCAGAAGAGCGCGGCGGTGCCGATCAGCCCGCACGTGGTGACCAGCAGCATCGTGCGCCGGTCGAAGTGGTCGGCGAGCGCGCCGCCCCACAGCCCG
This sequence comes from Nocardioides albidus, assembly GCF_006335005.1. Lineage (GTDB taxonomy): Bacteria > Actinomycetota > Actinomycetes > Propionibacteriales > Nocardioidaceae > Nocardioides > Nocardioides albidus. The sequence goes on along the minus strand of NZ_VDMP01000025.1, from coordinate 53,552 downwards.
AAGACGACGAGCGGGACGAGGCCGAAGACGCCGGTCAGGCCGACGTACGCCGACGAGCCGGTGTCGGCGTAGATCTGGGCGGGGACCGCGACCACCGTGAGCTGGGCGCCGACGACGGTGACGATGTTGGCCGACCACAGCCGACGGAAGTGCGGGTCCTGCAGCGGCCGGGTGTCGGCCAGCATCCCGCGAAGACTCACCGCAGCAGGCTACGGAGCAGCGCTGCCGGCCGATGAATCGGGCCGGGTGCGGCGGTCCTCCCGTCATGAGCAACCCACCACGGAGCGGCGTCGGCCCGCTCGACATCACCTTCACCGAGACCCTCGTCCGGAGCGACGCCAAGGGCGGTTGGACCTACGTCGTGTGGCCCGAGTCGGTCGATCGCTTCGGAACCCGCGGCCGGGTCAAGGTCCGCGGCACCGTCGACGGTACGCCGTTCGAGACGTCCTTCATGGCGCTGGGCGACGGCACCCACAAGCTGCCCGTGGCCGACGCCCTGCGCGTCGACACCGGCAAGCGCGCCGGCGACACCGTCGAGGTGCACCTGACCGAGCGGCTGGCCTGAGCGAGAAGATTTTTCCTGGCAGGCTGTCGTATCCAGCACCCGCCGTTCGTGGAGAGGGTGAGCGGCAGCCACAGGGGACGCCGCATCCATCGACGACTGACCAGGAGATTCCGATGACCCAGTACCTGCTGTCCGTGCACGGCAACGAGGAGGGCTACGCCGAGATCGGGCCCGAGCAGATGCAGGAGATGTTCACGGCCGTGGACCAGTTCAACCAGCGGCTCCAGGCCGACGGCGTGTGGGTCTTCGCGGGCGGCCTCGAGGGCGCCGGGACCGCGGCCGTCGTCGACGCCCACGACCAGGACAGCCCGGTCGTCACCGACGGCCCCTACCTGGAGACCAAGGAGCACATCGGCGGCTTCTGGGTCATCGACGTGCCGGACCGCGACACCGCGATGGAGTACGCCGCCGCCGGCTCGCGCGCCTGCCAGGGCAAGGTCGAGGTGCGCCCGTTCCAGGCCGAGCCCCCCGCCGAGGCGTGAGCCAGAGCCCGCAGGCGGCCGTCGAGCGGATCTTCCGCGACGAGTACGGCCGACTGGTCGCCTCCCTGGTCCGCAGATTCGGCGACATCGACCTCGCCGAGGACGCGGCCGGGGAGGCGCTGGTCGCCGCCCTCGAGAAGTGGCCGGTCGACGGCGTACCGCCCAATCCCGGCGCCTGGCTCACCACCACCGCCGGCAACCGCGCGATCGACCGCATCCGCCGCGAGAAGCTGCGGATGAGCAAGTACGAGGCCGCTGTCATGATCGAGGACCCCACACCGCACGAGCCGACCGGCGTCGTCGAGGACGACCGGCTGCGGCTGATCTTCACCTGCTGCCACCCCTCCCTCGCGCCGGAGGCGCGGATCGCGCTCACCCTGCGCCTGCTCGGCGGGCTCACCGTCCCCGAGATCGCGAGCGCCTTCCTCGTCCAGGAGACGACGATGGGGCAGCGGATCACCCGCGCCAAGGCGAAGATCAAGGGCGCCAACATCCCCTTCCGGGTGCCGGAGCCCGAGGACCTGCCGGCCCGGGTCGGCGCGGTGCTCGCGGTCCTGCTGCTGATCTTCAACGAGGGCTACCTCTCCTCCGGCGACGGCGACCCGATCCGCGAGGAGCTCACCGGCGAGGCGATCCGGCTGGCCCGCATCCTGCACTCCCTGCTGCCGGAGGACCTCGAGGTCACCGGCCTGTTGGCGATGCTCCTGCTGACCGAGGCCCGGCGGGCGGCCCGGGTGCGTGGCGGGGAGCTGGTCCCGCTGGAGGAGCAGGACCGTGGCGGCTGGGACCGCGCCCTCATCGCCGAGGGCCATGACCTGGTCCGCGCCTGCCTGGCGGCCAACCGTCCCGGCCGCTACCAGATCCTCGCCGCGGTCAACGCCGTCCACACCGACGCGCCGACCGCGGCCGCGACCGACTGGTCCCAGGTCGTCGCCCTCTACGACCAGCTCGTCCGGGTCGACCCGTCGCCGATCGTCGCGCTCAACCGTGCCGTCGCCGTCGCCGAGCTCGACGGTCCCGAGGTCGCGCTGGCGATCGTCGAGCGGCTGCCCCTCGACGGCTACCACGCCTGGCATGCGACCCGGGCCGAGCTGCTGCGCCGGCTGGGCCGCAGCGCCGACGCGCGCATCCAGTACGACGCCGCGCTCGCCGTCTGCGACAACCAGGCCGAGCGCGCCTACCTGCTCAGGAGGCGGGGTCAGCTGGCCGGCTGAGGGTCCCGCGGCGGGAGCCAGAGCACGAACCGGGTCGTGGGCGACGTCGTGTCGAGCGACAGGTGGCCGCCGCAGAGCTCGGCCAGCTCGGAGGCGACCGCGAGGCCGATGCCCTGGGAGCCGTCCGCGCCGGTGCTGACCCCGCGCCGGAACACGTCGGCGCCGAGCCGACGGGTGCCCTCGTCGCCGACGACGATCTCGAGGTGGGTCCCCGCGTCGCGGACCTCGAGGGTGATCGTGCCGCTGCCGTGGGCGCGCGCGTTGTCGACGAGGACGTCGAGGATCTGCTCGAGCGGACCGGTCGGCACCTTCGTGCGGGAGCGTCGTCCGGTCTGGCGGACGACGAGCTCGCGCGACTCGGCCGTGAGCCGTCGCGACCAGCGCTCGGCGCTCGCGCGGACGACGGCGACGAGGTCGATCTGCTCCTGGGCGTCGATGCGCCGGCCGCGGGCGAGGTCGAGCAGCTCGTCGATGGCGGCGCTGAGGCGGTCCAGCTCGCCGATGCCGCGCTCGAGCTCGGCGGCGACCTCCGGATCCGTCTCCGGCCACAGGGTCAGGTCCTCGAGTCCGAGGCGCAGCGCGGTGACGGGGGTGCGCAGCTGATGCGACGCGTTGGCGGCGAACTCCCGCTCCCGGCGGACGAGCTCGTCGAGCTGGGCCGCTGCGCCGCGCAGGGAGGAGCCGATCTCCTCCGCCTCCGGCACGGCGTACGACGGCACCTCGATGTCGAAGCGACCGTGGCCCAGCTCGCGGGAGAAGCCGGCGAGCTCGGTGAAGGGCCGCGACAGGCGGCGGGCCAGGGCGAAGCCGAGCACGGCGGAGCCGAGCGCCAGGGCCAGCCCGAGCAGCACCAGCGGCGTGAGCGCGTCGCGGATGCTCGCGCCGACGGTGTCGGCGGAGGCGCTGAGCCGCAGCGTGCTGTCGTCGGGCAGCGAGCGGGTCACGGTGACGCCCTCGGCGCCGACCTCGGGTCCGCCGACGGCCAGGGTCGTCGCGCCCGAGCCACGCTCGAGCTCGACCCGGTCGGCGGCCCTCAGGCCGGTGCGGAGCAGGTCCTCGTCGACCTCGCCGCCGTCGGCGGTGCGCTCCTCGACGAGGGCGGCGAGCACCGCGGCGGTGGCGGTGAGGCTGGCGCGCTCCTGGTCGCGGACGAGGTCGGCGACGAAGTAGGCACGCGGGATGCCGTAGAGCCCGATCACGGCGACCGTGAGGCCGACGAACGCGATGACCAGCCGCTCACGCATCGGGTGCGGCGTCCTCCAGCCGGAAGCCGACGCCGCGCACGGTGTCGAGCCGGATCGGCGCGCCCGCGTCCTGCAGCTTCTGGCGCAGGCGGCCCACCGTGGTGTCCAGGGTCTTGGTCGAGCCGAACCAGTTCTCGTCCCACACCCGCGCCATCAGGTCCTCGCGGGTCACCACCGTGCCGCGTCGCTCGTCGAGCAGCGCCAGCACGTCGAACTCCTTGGCCGTCAAGGAGAGCTCCTCGGTCCCGGCCCACGCACGCCGCGCGGCCGGGTCGACGGCGAACCTCGCGGTCCCGGCAGGCGCCGCGGGGCCTGCGGTCGCCGGCGGTACGGCGGCCGCCACAGCCGGCCGGTGCGATCGGCGCAGCAGCGCGCGGACCCGGGCGAGGAGCTCGGAGAGGCTGAACGGCTTCGCCAGGTAGTCGTCGGCGCCCACGTCGAGCCCGACGACCCGGTCGAGCTCGCCGGCGCGCGCGGTGAGGATCACGATGCCGCCCTCGAAGCCGTCCGCGCGCAGCCGGCGGCACACGTCGAGGCCGTCGAGATCGGGCAGTCCGAGGTCGAGGAGCACGAGGTCCACGCCGCCGGCGGCCACCCGCTCGATCGCCGGGAGTCCGGCCGCGACCCGGTCGACGTCGTACTCCTCGCGCTGGAGGGCTCGCAGCAAGGGGGCGGCGATGGCGTCGTCGTCCTCGACGATCAGCAGGCGCACGGGCACCTCACCGAGCATAGGGGGAGCGCGGAGCCGGTCCGGCGGGCCGCGCCCGGGCGCGCTCGCGGCGGTCGAGACCGAGCGCGACGAGCACGGCGACGGGCACGGCCAGGCCCAGGACCGCTCCGGCGCCCACCGGCTGTCGCGGCTGGCCGGGCAGGCCGATCGTCAGGGCCAGCGCGGTGAGCAGGAGCGGGGCGGCCGCGACGACGACGACGCCCAGACGCGCCTCGAGGCAGTCGGCCCGCGCGAGCGCGAGCGCCGCCAGCAGGCTGAACGGGGCCATCAGCCCGGCGCTCGACGAGCCCTCGCCCAACGCCCAGTACACCTGGCACAGGCCGAGCACCGCGGTCAGCGCGACCGCGGTCCACGACGCCGGCGTGCGAGCACCCATCAGAACTCCCGGTCCGCGGACCCGGACTCGTACGCCGGCGTCGCGGCACACGCCCCACCGCTCGCCGACAGGGCGGCCGTGGCCGGCGTCCACGCCAGCGTCGACGGTGTCGTGACGGTCCGCAGGCCGTTGCCGGAGGCCAGGGTGCCGACGACCAGGGTGACCACCGTGCGCTCGACGCCGTCCACGGTCACGGTCGTCGCGGTCAGGGTCGCGTTGAACAGCGCGGTCTTGCGGCCCTTCACGTAGTCCTCGCGCAGGTTGACCGAGCCGAGGTGGACCGCCGCCCCGTTGCGCAGGACGTCGACGGTGTCGGTCCTGTTGGTGCCGCCGACGAGGTTGCCGTCGCGCAGGCGCAGGGTGACCGGGAGCGCCGCTCCGCTCCAGCCGCTCGTCACGGTGCCCGGCGCGACGACCTCGCTGTAGGTGAGGGTGAGCGTGTCGCCGGCGTCGACCCGGCCGACGGTGCCCTCGCCGTTGCCGGTCTGCACGTCGACCGCGCGCAGGCGGCTGTTGTCGACGCGCCGGCCGGCGACGACGGCCGAGACGGTCGTCGTGCCCCGGGAGTCGAGGAGGAGCGCGCGCAGGTCGTAGGAGCCGTTGGCGACGGTCGTGGTGTCCCACGTGCAGGTGTACGGCGCGGCCGGGTCCGCGCACAGATCGGTCCAGGTCGTGGTGCCGGTGGCGGCGTACTGCAGGTGCACGGAGACGACCCCCGCCGTCGAGTTGCCCTGGGCGGTGACGCCGATCGTGCCGGACAGGAAGGCGCCCGGGTCGTCGACCGACACCGACGACACGGTGTTGTCGACGATCCGGTTGCCGAGCGCCGCCGACGTGGCGGTGTTGCCGGCCACGTCGGTCGCGACGGCGCGGAACGAGTAGGCGCCGTCGGGCAGGGAGGTCGTGGCGAACCGGCAGGTGTAGGGCTCGGTGGTCAGCGTGCACAGGCCCTGGTAGCCGCCCCCCGCGGCGGCGTACTGCAGGACGACCTGCTGGACCCCGGACCCGGCGTCGCTCACCGTGGCCGCGAAGGTCGCCGTACCGCTGAGGGGGGAGCCGGGGTCGGTCATGGCCACCGTCGGGGCCGCGTTGTCGACGAGGACGTCGCTCACGACCGCCGAGGTCGTGGTGGTGACGCCGGCCGTCGCGACCGCACGCAGGTCGAAGGAGTCGTTGGCGAAGGCGGTGGTCGACCAGGTGCAGGTGAAGGGGGCGCTGAGGCCGCTGCACAGCGGCTTCCAGGAGGAGCCGCCGCTGGTCGTGTACTGGACGCTCACCAGCCACGGCAGCGCACCGCCGTTGTAGACGGTGGCCTTGAGCGCGACGGCGCCGCGTACGACATCGCCCGGATCGCCCAGCACCACGAGCACGTTGTTGGCGACGGTCGTGCTCACGACGTCCGACACGGCCGTGTAGCCCGCACCGTCGACCGCGCGCGCCCGCAGCCCGTAGCCGCCGTCGGCGCCGGCGCGGGTGCTCCACGCGCAGGAGTACGGCGCCGCGGTGCTCGTGCAGACGGTGGTCCAGGTGGAGGCGCCCGGCGCGAGATACTGGAAGGCGACCGAGGCGATGCCCGACTCGGCGTCGCTCGCGGACGCGGCGAGGGTGACGGTGCCCTGCACCGGAGTGCCCGGGTCGGCCAGGACGACGGCCGGCGGGGTCCAGTCGGCCGCGGCGCGCACGGTCGCGGTGTTGGTGGAGGAGGCGACATAGGTCGCGTCCGAGAGGCCGGTCGTGGCGAGGGCCAGGGCCGCACCGAGCAGGACGAGGACGGCCGGACGCAGAGCGGTCGGGAGTCGCATGGGTGTCCTTGGTGACGGGGCGGCAGGAGCGAGGGCTCAGGGGGAGTGGGGCATCCTCAACGCTAGGGAGGACGACGCCACGGGAGATCCACGTGCAGGTCACGCGATCTCCACAAATGACGGGTGCCGGGCCCGCGTTCCCACAGACGCGAGCCCGGCTGTCCCCCGGTCGACGGCGGTGGCCGTCAGGCGGTCCGGACTCGACCCCCCAGCGCCGGGTCCGGACGATCACGGAGGGCAGCGAGGAGCTGCCCCAGGCTGAGCAGGGCGACCAGCGCCGCGGGGAGGCCGATGACGAGCATCCGCGTCTCCCGGTCGGCCAGCGCGATGAGCGCGTGGCCGGCGTACGGCACCGCGAACGCGACCACCGGCTGCTGCTCGGACGTGAGGGAGAACCGCCACGGATCGGGATCCGGATTCGCGTCGCCCTGGGTGCGCAGCACCCGGCGGCCCTGCGCGTCGTGCCCGATCCCGATGACCCGGTGGGTCACCAGCGTGCGTACGCCGGAGGCCGGCGGCGGCTGGTAGGTGATCACGTCCCCCACCTCCAGGTCAGCGGTCGGCACCGCGCGCTCGAACACCACCGAGCCCTTGTCGTAGGTCCCGCTCATCGAGCCGCCGGTGATGACGTAGCGCTGGTAGCCCAGCGCCGAGGGCAGCACGAACGCGACCGCCGCGAGGGAGAGCAGGGCCAGCACGAGCGTTCCGGCGGTGCCGGCGACGCGACGCGCGATGCTCCGGTCCGGGCGGGTCGGGCGGGGTGCGGCCATGGTGCTCTCCTCGGGCTCGGTGCGGGCGGTCAGTCGTCGTAGGTGTCGCCGGAGAGCTGGACGGCGTCCCACTGGTAGGCGGCGGAGGCCGCCTTGCCCTGGTTGGCGTTGGCGGCGCTGGTGGCGAGCTTGACGGTGAACCGGAAGGTGTTGACCGCTCCCGGCTGGATGACGCCGATGTCGGACTTCGTGCCGTCGGCGAGGCCGCCGAAGGTGCCGGAGTAGACGGAGGCGCCCGTGGTGGTGTTGGTGATCGCCAGGGTCAGGTCGTCGCCGGTGAAGGCGTTCGCCGAGGAGGTCTCGGTCAGGCTGAAGGACGCCGGCAGGGTGCCGGTGTTGGTCAGCGACAGGGTGCCGTTGAGCACGTCGCCGGGCTTGAGCCCGGTGAGGTCGAAGATCGCGCCGCCGTCCTTGGAGTTGGCCTGGGTGAGGGTGCCGGAGGTGACCGCGCTGATGGTGTTGCCCGACTGCGAGGTGAAGGTCGCGCCGGAGCCGACCGCGATCGCGCCGGCGGCGGACAGCGTGGCGAGCGGGACGAGGATCTTGCGGGACATGCGCATGGGGGCGGCTCTCCTGGGTGCTGGTCGTTCGGTGACGACAACTCTGCTCGGCGGCGGTCCACGCGCAGCCCACGCGAGATCCACGCGATCTCCCCACGACCTCCCCGGCATCGCCACGCCTCGCCACAGCCCGCCACAGCCCGCCGGACACATCGGCATGGCCGCTCGTACCCTTGCGCCATGACGCTCGACCCGCTCGCCCTGCCGACCTCCGCCGCCGACTGGTCCGCCTGGTTCACCGAGCGCACGGCCGGCGAGCTCGCGCGGGCGACCGAGCTGGTCGACGCGCTGCGCGCGGCACCGCCCGCGGACCCGGTCGAGACCCTGCGCCGGTGGGACCGGGCCGCCGGTCACCTCGGCAACGCGGCGGCCGCGGGCTCGCTGTTCGGCAACGTGCATCCCTCCCAGGAGGTGCGCGACCTGGCCGACGCCGCCGAGCAGGAGGCCCAGCGCATCGGCACGGCCTGGGGCCTGGACCGGGCGCTGTACGACGTGTTCGCGGCGATCGACCCGGCCGACGTGGCGCACGACCTCCTCGCCGCCCGCCTCCTGGCCAAGGTTCGCGACGACTTCCGCCGCTCCGGCGTCGACAGGGACGAGGCCACCCGCACCCGGATCGCGCAGATCCGCGAGCGGATCACCGAGCTCGACCAGGAGTTCAGCCGGGTCGTCCGCGACGACGTGCGCACGGTGCGGGTCACCCCCGACCGGCTCGCGGGGATGCCCGACGACTGGCTGGCCGCCCACCCCGTCGACGAGGACGGCCTGGTGACCGTCACGACCGACTACCCCGACTCGGTGCCCGTGCGGATGTTCGCCCGCGACCAGGACGTCCGCCGCGACATGACGATCGCGTTCCTCGAGCGCGGCTGGCCCGCCACCGAGCCCGTCCTGACCGAGCTGTTCGCCCTGCGCCACGAGCTCGCCACGACCGTCGGCTACCCCGACTGGCCGTCGTACGACGCCGACGTGAAGATGATCGGACGACTGAACCCGGTTGCCGAGGAGGCGAGGAACGAGCCGTCTCGAAGCATCCCCGCGTTCATCGAGCGGATCGTCGCGGCGGCCGAGGAGCCGATGCGCCGCGACCTCGAGCAGCTGCTCGAGCGCTACCGCCGCGACTTCCCCGACGCCACCGAGGTCCCCGGCTACGACTACAACCACTACGCCGAGCTGGTCCGTGCCGAGAGGTACGACGTCGACTCGCAGCGGGTGCGCGCGTACTTCGACTTCACCAAGGTCCGGCAGGGCCTGCTCGACGTGACCGGCCGGCTCTTCGGGCTGCGCTACGAGCAGGTCGACGCCCCCGTGTGGCACGAGGACGTCACGGTCTACGACGTGTTCCGGGCCGACGGGTCCGAGCGCATCGGCCGCATCCACCTCGACCTCCACCCGCGCGAGGGCAAGTACAAGCACGCCGCGCAGTTCACGCTGACCGACGGGGTGCGTGGCGAGCAGCTGCCGGAGGGCGTGCTGGTGTGCAACTTCGCCCGCGGCCTGATGGAGCACGACCACGTGGTCACGCTCTTCCACGAGTTCGGGCACCTGCTGCACCACGTGCTCGGCGGCCACGGCGACTGGTTCCGCTTCGCCGGCGTCGCCACCGAGTGGGACTTCGTCGAGGCGCCGAGCCAGATGCTCGAGGAGTGGGCCTGGCACGCCGACGTGCTGCGCACCTTCGCCACCGACGCCGCCGGCGAGCCGATCCCCGCCGAGCTCGTCGCGGCCATGCGCGCCGCCGACGACTACGGCAAGGGCATCTACGCGCGCACCCAGATGTTCTACGCCGCGATGTCGTACTGGTTCCACGCCGACCGCGCCGCCGCCGACCGCGGGGAGCCGGTGCCCGACCTCACCGAGCGGATGGTCGAGCTGCAGGGGCGGTACGCCGCGCTGCCTTACCTCCCGGGCACCCACATGTTCGCCAGCTTCGGCCACCTCGGCGGCTACAGCTCGGGCTACTACACCTACATGTGGTCCCTGGTCATCGCGAAGGACATGTTCAGCGCCTTCGACGACACCGACCTCTTCGAGCCGTCGGTGGCCGGCCGCTATCGCGACCGCGTCCTGGTCCCCGGCGGGTCCCGCGACGCGGCGGACCTGGTCGCCGACTTCCTGGGCCGGCCGTTCTCGTTCGACGCGTACGCCGCCTGGCTGGCCCGCTGAGCGGATCGACCTTGTGTCCCGGTCCTCCCTGACGTACGGTTGCGATATATCGCGATACGAACACGAGTTGTTCTCGTGATATCCCGCAACCACACGACAGAAGGAGGTCCCCGTCATGGGACGACACGACTTTCAGCACGGTCCGCGCGGCTCCGGCCCCTGGGGCGGCTGGGGTGAGTGGGGCGAGCCCGGTCGCGGTCGCGGTCGCCACGGGGGCGGCGGCCCCGGCCTGCCGCCGCCGTGGCTGGCCGGACTGTTCGGCATGGGCCGCCCCGAGCCGGGCCGCGGCCCGCGGGTGCGCCGCGGCGACGTCCGCTCCGCCATCCTCGACGTGCTCCGCGAGGCCAATGCGCGCGAGGAGTCGCCGAACGGCTACCAGGTGATCCAGGCGATCACCGAGCGCAGCGGCGGGGTGTGGCGGCCCAGCCCGGGCTCGGTCTACCCGACCGTGCAGCAGCTCCAGGACGAGGAGCTCGTCGAGATCGACGAGGCCCGCGGGCGCCGCGCCATGCGGCTCACCGCCAAGGGCGCCGCCTGGTGCGAGGCGCACGCCGCCGAGCTCGCCGCCGTCTGGACGCCCTTCGACCGCACGCGCGACAAGGACCGGACCGAGCCCGGCGACCAGGGGCACGCCGATCTCAAGGCCGAGATCGGCCAGGTCATGGGCGCGGTCTGGCAGATCGTCACCGCCGGTTCCGACGCCCAGCGCCGCGCCGCCGTCGACGTGCTGGTCGAGGCGCGACGCAGCCTCTACGGCATCCTCGCCGACGGCCCGAACCCCGAGCCGTCCGACGACATCGACGCAGGCGACGCGGGCGACGATGCCGACGAGGGTGAGGACCCGAACATCTAGGCTGCGAGGGTGACCCGACGCGCTCCCGCCCTGCTCGCCGGCGCCACCTGCCTGGCCTGGCTGGCCCTGACGACCGGGTACGGCGCCGCGGCGGCCGGGCCCGGCGTCGACCTGGGCGGAGAGCCGCTGCCGGAGGCCGCCAGCACCGACGGCGCCCACCCGACGGCGCTCGCGCCGGGCCTGTGGCGCTCGACCCTGAGCCCGTCGTACCCGCAGTTCTTCAGCTACGAGCGGCGCATCAACGGCAGTCGCGTGCACGTCGGCGTGCTCGGCGCGCCCCAGGGGGACAGCAGCGACGCCATCGAGGTCGAGGCCGGCGTCGCCAGCGAGGACTCCAGCTCGCTGACCTCCTGCGGCGACGAGACGGACAACGCCGACAGCTCCATCCCGCAGGCGGTGATCGGCGCGAGCGTGGTGGCCGGCGACGCCGCCGCGAGCGATGCCGACCCCTGCCGTGACGCCGGCACCGTGCAGATCGAGGTCAGCCGCGGGTCCGGGTCGGCGACCACCGACCTGCCCTATGTCATCAAGGTGGTCGAGGAGGCGCCGTCGTCCGGCACGGGCGACGAGGAGCCCGAGGACCAGCCGGCGTACGACCTCCCCGCTCCCCGCGAGGCGGAAAAGCGGAAGGGCGCGGCGTCCTTCGCCGACGCGCCCGAGCTGGACCCCGGTGACGAGCCCGTGACCGTGCGGACCACGATCACGGAGGGCACCGAGCAGCTGTGGCGGGTCCCCGTCGGCTGGGGCGAGCAGCTCGTCGCGAGGGCCGACGTGCCCTACGCCACCGACGACGCGTTCGACTACGGCGGTCCCTCGCTCGCGCTCCACCTCGTCGACCCGTTGGGCGAGCGGCACGGCTATGCCGACTCCGCCTCGGACGACTCGGACAGCGGGAGCTACCGCACGGAGGGCGACGACAGCGAGCCGACGGTGCTCGTCGCCGCCGGCCATCCCGTCCGCGAGGTCGACGACCGCGTCCCCGGCGACCACTGGGTCGCGCTCGCGGTCTCGCCGCCGCCCGACGACCGGGCGAAGAAGCCGGCGGCGATCCCGGTGGAGGTGACCGTCGCGGTCACCCGCGACCCCGGCACCGACCACGCCCCGGAGTACGACGGCGTCGCGGTCTCGCAGGACAAGGGCACCACGCTGGAGGGCTACTCCCCACAGCACCCCTTCCTCGTCGGCGAGGACACCTACGCCGCGGTGGCCTCCGGCGGCGCGGCGGGCGCGGACGGGTGGCTCACGACCCGGCGCTGGGCCGGGCTCGGCATCGCGGTGGCCAGCCTGGCCTGCCTCGGCGCGGGCCTGGTCCGCCTGCGCTCGGGCGGTCAGCCCAGCAGGAGCACCAGCGCCACGAGCAGTCCGACGACGCCGGCGGCGAGCAGCAGGTAGCCGTCGACCGGTCGACGTCCGGCCGCGGCGGGCGGCGGTGCGCCGACCCGCGTCGCGGCCGCGGTCGCCGCGACGCCCGCTCCCGGAGGCGGAGGCGGAGGTGGCGGCGGGACCGTGCCGAGGGCCGCGGTCGGCGGCGGGTACGGCGCCGTGGGGTGGCTCGGCGTGCGCTCGGGACGCGGCTGCGGCTCGGTGGGGTACTCGTCGACGACCTCGATCCCGTCGGCCAGCGCCGGGTCGTCCCAGCGCGCGACGAGTCCCCGCAGGGCCGGGTGGGCGAGCAGCTCGGCGGCGCTCGGGCGCCGCGCTGCGTCGTACGCCGTCGCCGCGGCGACCACCTCGAGGACCGCGTCGTGCTCGGGCGAGCCGGTGCGCAGCGGCGTGACGTCGAGTGGCCCGGGCTCGCCGTCGGCGGCCGGCCGCCGGCCGGTGAGCATCTCCAGCACGACCACCCCGAGCGCGTAGACGTCGGCGCTGGGGTCGGGGTCGGCGCCGCGGTACTGCTCGGGCGGCATGTAGCCGGGCGTCCCGATCACCATCGCCACGTGGGTCAGGCGCGGTTCGTCGCTGGGGACGGCGATGCCGAAGTCCGTGAGCCGCAGGTGCGGCCGGTCCCGGCCGGTGGGCTCGAGGAGGAGGTTGCCGGGCTTGATGTCGCGGTGGACGATGCCGGCGGCGTGCACCGCCTGCAGGGCCTGCAGCGTCTGATCGGTGAGCACGGCGACCCAGCGCGGCGGGAGGGAGCCGCCGTGACGGCGCATCAGCCCCGAGACCGAGCCACCCCGCAACAGCGGCATCGTGAACAGGACGCGGTCGTCCACGCCCGCCCAGGACTGGGGGGTGACCACGTGCGTGTGGTCGATGCGCACGGACTGCTCGCGCACGAAGCGCAGCAGCATCGCCGCGTCGGTCTGGCGCAGCATCTTGGCGGCCTTGACCTCGCCCGCGGTGCGGTCCAGGACCCGCCACACGGTGCCCATGCCCCCCGCGGCGATCGGGTCCAGGAGCTCGTAGCGCCCCGCGAACAGCTCGCCCATGGTCGCGACCCTATCCGGGACGCCGACGGGGTCGTGTGCCTCACACCGCCGATAGGCGGGGTCTCAGGCACACGACCCCCGTGGCGGGCGGAGTCAGGCGTTCTTGATGGCCGAGATGTCGAACTCGAGCTTGATCTTCTCCGACACGAGGACGCCGCCGGTCTCGAGCGCGGCGTTCCAGGTCAGGCCCCAGTCCTTGCGGTTGACGGTGACGTCACCCTCGAAGCCGACGCGGATGTTGCCGAACGGGTCCTTGGCGGAGCCGTTCTCCTCGAACTCGATGGTGACCGGCTTGGTCACGTCCTTGATGGTCAGGTCGCCGGTGATGGTCCATTCGTCGCCGTCGCGGCTGACCTCGGTCGACACGAACTTCCACTCGGGGTAGGTCTCGACGTCGAAGAAGTCGGCCGACTTGAGGTGGCCGTCGCGGTCGGCGCTGCCGGTGCTGATGCTGGCCGGGTTGATCGTCACGGTGACCGACGACGCGGCGGGGTTGGCGGTGTCGATGTGGGCGGTCGCGTTCCAGTCGTCGAACTGGCCGCGGACCTTGGTGACGACGGCGTGGCGGGCGACGAAGCCGAGGCGGCTGTGGGCCGGGTCGAGGGTGTAGTCGCCGCTGATGTCGGTGAGGGCTGCGGTCGCGCTCATGTCGTGCTCCTGTGGTTGCCGATTGGTTGAATCTTCAAAGACCGTAACCAATGGTGACACGTCAACCATTCCGGAGCAAGGGGTGCCCTGGGTCACATCCCCCGAAAAGCGCGAACGCCGCCCGCCGACGGATCGGCGAGCGGCGCTCGGTGAGACGCTGAGGTCGGGCGGAGATGGTCAGGCGGCGTGCGAGTGCGCGGCCACGGCGTGGCCGACCTCGACCCAGGTCGCCTCCATCCGGGTACGTCCGTCCGGGGCGGTCACGGGCAGCCAGCGCATCTCCAGATGCGTCTGCGTCATGTTGTCGTCAGTCATGGGTCACCTCCTGTTCACCTGACGTTCACCAAGATAGCACGCGCCCCACCTGTGCACCTCGAAAGGGTCGAATGGCGCGAACTCTGCTCCATCAGGACGCCGGATCAGCGTGCTGGCCGAGGACCGCGCTCCACCGCCCGCCTGTCACCAAGCGAATCCGGCGAACGACCGGAATCTGCCTGATTCCGGGCAAGGATTTGGGATAGCGGCCGGATCGGGGGCACGCTCATGAGGTGCACGTCGATCAGCGACTCCTCCGGCACGTCCAGGACAGCACGGGACTGGGCGCCGCGGAGGCCGAGCGACTGGTCCAGGACATCCTCGCCTTCCACGACGAGACGATCGAGGTCTGGGTCCGGCGACGACACGCGGAGCTCCGGCTGCACGGCGCGAAGAACGAGGCGATCTTCGCCCGCCTGCGCGAGGAGCTGCGGACCACGGTGGTCGCGGCACCGGACCTGTCGGAGCGCCAGCTCCGGCGGATGATCTACGGCTAGGGGAGTGGACGGACATGTGCGGCATCGTGGGATACATCGGCACCCAGCAGGCGTCGCCGGTGCTGCTGGAGGGACTGACCCGGCTCGAGCACCGGGGCTACGACTCCGCGGGCCTCGCGGTCCTCGGCGGCAGCGGGCTCAAGGTGGCCAAGCGCGCCGGACGCGTGCGTGACCTGTCCGAGGGCCTGCCCAAGAGGTTCGGCGGGAAGATCGGCATCGGGCACACCCGCTGGGCCACCCACGGTCCGGCCAACGACGTCAACGCCCACCCGCACACCGACGAGGCGTCCCGCGTGGCCGTCGTGCACAACGGCATCATCGACAACGCCTCCGCGCTGCGCGCCGAGCTGGCCGACGACGGCGTGCATCTCGCCTCCGACACCGACACCGAGGTGCTCGCCCACCTGATCGGACGCTCGAGCGCGAAGACCCTGGAGCAGCGGATCGCCGAGGCCCTGGGCCGGGTCGAGGGCACCTACGGCATCGCCGTCGCCCACGCCGACTTCCCCGACCGCCTCGTCGTCGCCCGCAACGGCAGCCCGCTGATCATCGGCGTGGGCCACCACGAGATGCACATCGCCTCGGACCTCGCCGCTCTCGTCCGCTACACGACCACCGTCGCCCACCTCGACGACGGCGAGATGGCCACGGTCACCGCGGCCGGCTTCACGACGTACCGCCTCGAGGCCAGTGGCCTGGCCGCGACCGACCGCCGCGCCAAGGAGGTCGACATCGACCCCGAGGCGTACGACGCCGGCGAGCACGACTCGTTCATGCACAAGGAGATGCTCGAGCAGCCGGCCCGCGCCGAGGCGGTGCTGCGCGGCCGCCTCGACGAGCGCTTCGGCACCGGCCACCTCGGCGGGCTCAACCTCGACGCCCGCGAGTTGCGCGCGATCCGGCGGGTCAAGATCCTCGGCTGCGGATCGGCGTACTACGTCGGCCAGATGGGCGCCTCGCTCATCGAGGAGCTGGCCCGCATCCCCGCCGACGCCGAGGCGGCCAGCGAGTTCCGCTACCGCAACCCGATCGTCGAGCCCGACACGCTGTACGTCGCGGTGAGCCAGTCCGGCGAGACCATCGACACCCTGCTCGCGGTCCAGGAGATCCAGCGCAAGGGCGGCCGGGTGATCGGACTGGTCAACGTGGTCGGCTCCGCGATCGCGCGCCAGGTCGACGGCGGCATCTACCTCCATGCCGGCCCGGAGGTCGCCGTCGCGTCGACCAAGGCGCTGACCAACATGTTCCTCGCCTTCGGCATGCTCGCCGTCCAGCTCGGCCGGGTGCGCGACCTGTCCGTCGCCGACGGCAAGCGGCTGATCGCCGGCCTCACCGAGATCCCCGGCCAGATCGACCGGATCCTCGCCACCGAGGCCGACCTCGCCCTCATCGCCAAGCGCCTCGCCGAGGCCGAGAGCCTGTTCTTCGTCGGCCGGGTCCGCGGGTTCCCCGTCGCGCGGGAGGGCGCGCAGAAGTTCAAGGAGATCAGCTACCGCCACGCGGAGGCCTACCAGACCAGCGAGCTCAAGCACGGCCCGCTCGCCCTCATCTCCCCGCAGGTGCCGACCGTCGCGATCGTGCCCGACGACGAGCTGGTGGAGCGCAACGTCGCCGCCCTGCACGAGATCGCCGCGCGCGGCGGCCCGCTCGTCGTGGTGACCCACGAGGGCGGCGACCTCGGCGATCTCGACGGCCAGCTCGCCGGCCGGATCGACGTACCCAACAACGAGCGCGAGCTCGACCCGATCCTGCTGACCATCCCGCTCCAGCTGCTCGCCTACCACGCCGCCCTGGAGCTGGGCCACGACATCGACAAGCCCCGCAACCTGGCCAAGTCGGTCACCGTGGAGTGACGAGGTGCCAGCCTGGGACCGCCGAGGTGCCAGCCTGGGAC
>NZ_VDMP01000025.1:767-36979 GCF_006335005.1 Nocardioides albidus | reverse complement strand
GCCAGGATCGGTACGCCGGCCGCCCCCGTCCTGGCACCTCGAGGGGCCAGGCCTGGCACCTCGTCCGCCGGAGGGATCAGGGGATGTCGACGGTCACCCGGACGGCGGAGTGGTCGGAGAGCTGTAGGCCGCCGCCGAACGGAGACTCCATCTGCCAACTGGTGACCTTGGAGCCGGGTGAGACGAAGACCCGGTCGACATGCTCCCCCCAGCGCCACGACTGCGGCGGTGGGTTGCGCCAGGCGTTCCACGAGTTGATGAACGGCAGGGAGTTGTAGCGTTCGGCGACGTCGAACGCGTCGTCGTACCCGAAGATGTTGAGGTACTCCCGCGGCGCGTCCGTGCGGCTGTTGCGGGTGGAGTTGAAGTCGCCGGCGACGACGATCGGCAGGCCGATGGTGTTCGGATCGGCGCCGAGGGCCAGCCAGAACGCCTGCATCTGGTTCCAGCGATCCTGATCGGTGGAAGGCGCCCCGGGGTTGATGAGGTGCACGCTGGCGAGAATCAGCTCGCGCCCGGTCACGGTGTCCTTGACGCGCACCCAGCAGCCCCCGTGAGTGTCGGGTGCGAACCTGACGCCGTTGGCGGTGCCGGGGATGATCGAGAACTTGGCCGTCCTCACGAACAAGGTCTGGTTGCGCTGGTTGCCGCCCAGACCGTCGCCGACGATGCACCCACGCTGGTGCCTGGGGAGCGGCTCGAGGTGGTCGTAGGCGAAGTTGGGACCTTCCTGGATCGCGATGGCGTCCGAGTCGATCTCAGTGATGCGCCCCTTGATCAGCGGCTCGCGGCTCGCCCAGCCGTCGCAGACGTTGGCGCAGACGTTCCACGTCATCATGTTCACGTGCACCGGCCCCCCGGCGGCGCGGCTGGTGGGCACGGTGACCTTGCATCCGGCCACCCCCCAGGCCCCGGTGCCGCGGCGCCCGGTCGCCCGCACCTGGAAGCAGTAGGTCCTGCTCGGCTTGAAGCCGCCGACGAGGACGCCCGCCGTAGCCGTTCCGGTCGTCCGCACCGTCACGACCTTCTTCTTCTTGTGCTTCTGGATGTCCTTCTCGCCCGGCGCGTAGGCCAGCTCGTAGGACGTCGCACCCGCCACCTCGTTCCAGCGGAAGCCCAGCGCGATGGTCGCGCCCTGCTGCTGCTGGGCGTCGACCCACACGGGCTGCACCGGACCCAGCTGCGGCGTCGTACGGCAGCGGGTCTTCGACCACTTGCCCTTGCGCTTGCCGTTGTAGGCGCGCACCTTCACGCAGTAGTTCGCGCCCTGGGCGAGCTTCTTGATCGTCTTCGAGGTCTTGCGGGTGCGGTCCGTGTGCGCCTTGCCGCCGGGGACCTTCCACTTGACCTTGTACGACGTCGCCCGGGCCGCGCGCTTCCAGGTCACCTTGAACGACGCCGTGGCGCCGTCGACGCGGGGCTTCTTGAGCTTGACGCCCTTCACCCTCGCCGGCTTGGCGGCGGCGCTGGCGGGCTCGGCGGTGCCGACGACGACGCCGACCGTCAGACCGGAGGTGCACAGCAGGACGGCGATCGCCGCGAGCAGCAGGCGCTGGGCGCGGCGGGGCGTGGGATGGGGCGTCATGGAGTTCTTCCTCGTCGTCCAGAGCTTGAGCGCGGAGATGACCGTATGCCGAAGGAGGAGCGGATGTGGGCGTTCGGGCATTACCGCGTGTCCTTACCAGATCCGGGGCGTTCCAACCCTCCCTGCGCCGTCCGTGACCCAGCGCACCGCGACGAGGATCACGACCTCGGTGCTTGACGGCACTACCCTTGCCGGGTGAGCGATACCGAGGACCAGACCGCCAGCTTCGCCGACCTCGGCCTCGGTGACCGCATCGTCAAGACGATCAAGGACCTCGGCTACGAGTCGCCGTCGGCGATCCAGGCGCAGACCATCCCGCACCTGCTCGCGGGTCGTGACGTGATGGGCCTCGCGCAGACCGGCACGGGCAAGACCGCCGCGTTCGCGCTCCCGATCCTCGATCAGCTCGATCTGTCCCAGAAGACGCCCCAGGCGCTGGTCCTCGCGCCGACCCGCGAGCTCGCGCTCCAGGTGTGCGAGGCGTTCGAGAAGTACGCCGCCAACCTGCGCGGCGTCCACGTGCTGCCCGTCTACGGCGGCCAGGGGTACGGCGTCCAGCTGTCGGCGCTGCGTCGCGGGGTCCACATCGTCGTCGGCACGCCCGGCCGGATCATGGACCACCTCGAGAAGGGCACCCTCGACCTGACCGAGCTGCGCTTCCTCGTCCTCGACGAGGCCGACGAGATGCTCAACATGGGCTTCGCCGAGGACGTCGAGACGATCCTCGCCGACACGCCCAGCGACAAGCAGGTCGCGCTGTTCTCGGCGACGATGCCCAAGCAGATCAAGACGCTGTCGCAGAAGTACCTCAACGACCCGGTCGAGATCGCCATCGAGCGCAAGACGCGGACTGCGGAGAACGTCCGCCAGCGCTACCTCATGGTCAGCTACCCGCAGAAGGTCGACGCGCTGACCCGGATCCTCGAGGTCGAGAACTTCGAGGGCGCGATCGTCTTCGTGCGCACCAAGAACGAGACCGAGACCCTGGCCGAGAAGCTGCGGGCGCGCGGCTACAGCGCCGCCGCCATCAACGGCGACATCGTCCAGGCCCAGCGCGAGCGCACCGTCAACCAGCTCAAGGACGGCAAGCTCGACATCCTCGTCGCCACCGACGTCGCGGCCCGCGGCATCGACGTGCCCCGGATCAGCCACGTCTTCAACTACGACATCCCCACCGACACCGAGGCCTACGTGCACCGGATCGGCCGCACCGGCCGTGCCGGTCGCAGCGGCGACGCGATCTCCTTCATCACCCCGCGCGAGCGCTACCTCCTCAAGCACATCGAGAAGGCCACCCGCTCCACGCTGGAGCAGATGCAGCTGCCGACCGTCGACGCGATCAACGAGTCGCGGCTCAGCCGCTTCGACGACCAGATCACCGCGGCGCTCGAGTCGCCGCGGATCGAGTTCTTCCGCGAGGTCGTCGGCCACTACATCCGCGAGCACGACGTGCCCGAGGTCGACGTCGCCGCCGCGCTCGCCATCGCGATGCAGGGCGACACCCCGCTGCTGCTGGAGCCCGAGCCGGAGCCCGAGCGCCGTCCCCGGTACGACGACCGCGGCGACCGCGGCGAGAAGGGCGGCCGCGCCGACCGGGGCGACCGCGACCGCGGGGACCGCGGTCCACGCGATCGTGCCCCGCGCGGGGGCGGCAACTTCCAGACCTACAAGATCCAGGTCGGCAAGCGGCACCGCGTCGAGCCCCGCCAGATCGTCGGCGCTCTCGCCAACGAGGGCGGCCTCGACCGCCGCGACTTCGGCAAGATCACGATCCGGCCGGACTACTCGATCGTCGAGCTGCCGGCGCGGCTGACCGACGACCAGTGGGAGCGGCTCAAGAACACCCGGATCAGCGGCAAGCTGATCGAGCTCGCCAAGGACTACGGTCCGCCGAACCGCTCCCGCAAGCCGAAGGACTGACCTACCCTCGGATCCCATGGGGGGTCGTGCGTCCGTGCTGTGCGCGGTCGCGCTGCTGCTGACCGGGTGCGGGACGGGCCCTCCGTCGACCGCACCGGACCCGGCCCCCACGGCCCCGTCGCCCACGGCCCCGGCGCCGACCACCTCGAGCCCGGCACCGGCCACGCAGCCGACCGAGGTGGCGCGCTCCGGTGCGCGGGCCGACGTACCGACCATCGAGATCATGAAGCAGCTCGCCCGGCGGGCCGAGCGGATCGCGAAGCGGCTGCCCCCGGTGGTCGTCCCCACCGACGTCGACCCGGCCTCGAACCGCGGACTCGGCTACCGCGAGATGATCGAGTTCGGGTTCCCGCGCGACCAGTGGGCCTATCTCGACGCGCTGTGGCAGCGCGAGTCCGGCTGGAGCCATCTCGCCGAGAACCCCAGCTCCGGCGCCTACGGCATCCCGCAGTCCCTGCCCGCCACCAAGATGGCGGTCGTCGGCAGCGACTGGCGCACCAACCCGCAGACCCAGATCCGCTGGGGCCTGGCCTATATCGCCGCCCGCTACGGCAGCGCGCAGAAGGCGTGGGAGCACTCCCAGCGCACCGGCTGGTATTGAGCCCATTGCGATAGTCCCGGGGTCAGGCGATCCGGGCCAGCGCCGCGTCCTGGACGCACGCGGCGGCGGCCATCAGACCGGCCGAGGCGGCGGTGAGCACCGACGCCATCGGCATCGGCAGGCCGGGGCCCTGGGCGAGGTCGCCCGCGGCGTAGACGCCGGGGACGCTGGTCCGGCCGAACGCGTCGACCACGACCGCGCCCATCTCGGACATCTCCAGGCCCAGCTGCTGCGCGAACGGTGCCGCCTGCTGCCACTCCGTCTTCACCAGCAGACCGCCGAGCGCCAGCTCCTCGCCGCTCGCCAATGCGACGACCAGGCCGTCGCCCTCCTCGCGTACGGCGACGACGGGCTCCCGCACGATCGTGGCGCCGGTCCGGGCCAGGCCCGCGGCGGTCGCCTCGTCGAGGTCCGCCCCGTGGGTGAGGACGACCCGGTCGGCGGCGATCGGCTGGAGCATCGAGGCCATGGCGGCGACGTGGGGCGCGGCGCCGAGGATGCCGACCCGGGTTCCGGCGTACTCGTGGCCGTGGCAGAACGGGCAGTGCGCGACCAGGTCGCCGAAGCTCTCCGCGATCCCGGGGATGTCGGGCAGGGTGTCGCGCACGCCGGTCGCCAGGAGCACCCGGCGTGCGCGCACGGCGGGCTCCGCGTCGACCTCGAGGACGAAGGCGCCGAGCTCGCCGGTGACGCGCGTGACGCCCGCCCCGACGCAGTCGAGGAAGCGCACGTCGTCGTACGCCTCGGCGTCCTTGCGCGCCGCCAGGCGCAGCTCGGCCGGCGGCGCGCCGTCGTGGCCGAGGAAGTTGTGCATGTGGCCCGTCGGGTCGTTGCGGTAGCGGTCGGTGCTGATGACGACCGTCGAGCGGTGCATCCGGCCGAGGGTCTGGGCGGCCTGGAGGCCGGCCGATCCGGCGCCGATCACGGCCACGTCGTAGAGGTGCTCGTCGAGCGGTGAGTTGATCATGAACCCAGGTTGTGACTTCATGTGGACATGAAGTCAAGTGCCCAGGACATCCGATGGTCCGTCGGCGAGCTCGCAGCACGCTTCGAGCTCCAGACCCATGTGCTGCGGCACTGGGAGGACAAGGGCCTGCTGCACCCGGCGCGGGACTCGGCGGGGCGCCGGGTCTACTCCGAGGACGACGCCTATCGGGTGGCCGCGATCCTCGCGAGCAAGGCCTCCGGGATGAGCCTGGAGCAGATCCGCACGCTCGTCGACGCCTCGGTGGAGGGTCGTCGGGAGGCGCTGCGGGCCCATCTCGAGGAGCTCGACCGGCGGCAGACCGAGCTCGAGCGGTCCCGGCACATGACCCGGCACGCGCTCGAGTGCCGCGCCCACGACATCACCACCTGCCCGGGCTTCCAGGCACACGTCAGCGACATCGTGGACGGCACGACGCGGGGGATCCGGTTCCTCGACGGCCACCGCGACGCCGGAGGCTGACGGACCCGGCTGGTAGAACCTTCACCATGCGGCGGACCTCGGCAGCCCTCACCTCGCTCCTCGTGCTCGCGGCCGCGCTGAGCGCGTGCTCCGGCGACGACACCGACGGTGCCGAGGCCGTGGCCGAGCAGCTGGCCGGGGCGCTGGTCGCGGCCGCCACCCCGCCGGCCGGTGACGCGAGCCAGGCCGCCGACCCGCTCGCCTCCGTCCCCTTCACGGGCACGGACTCCGCCGCGGTCAGCAAGGCGTACGCCACGATCGTCGACGACATGGACGGCGTCGTCCCCACGGTCACGGTCGGGAAGGTCGACGCGTCGGCCGAGAAGCCCACCGCGACGCTGCGCTGGTCCTGGCCGATCGTCGACGACACCGACCCCTGGGCCTACGAGACCACCGTCGCGCTCCGCCACCAGGGCGACAAGTGGTCGGTGGCCTGGGCGCCCGACGTCGTCGCTCCCGAGCTGGCCGTCGGCGAGACCCTCGACGCGGTCACCCAGCCGACCGACCGCGGCGACATCACCGGCGCCGGCGGCACCGTCCTGGTGACCGAGCGCGCCGTCGTCCGCGTCGGCATCGACCGCGCCAAGGTCGACGCAGCGAAGGCCGCCTCCTCGGCGCGAGCCCTGGCCGCTCTGGTCGACATCGAGCCGAAGCCCTACGTGAAGGCGGTGAAGGCCGCCGGCCCCCGCGCCTTCGTCGAGGCGATCACCCTGCGCGCGGGCGAGGAGCCGGCGGGCTTCGCCGACGCGCTGGGCGCCATCGAGGGCGCCCTCACCGTCGACGGCGAGCTCGCCCTCGCCCCGAGCCGCGACTTCGCCGCGCCCATCCTCGGCCGCGTCGGCCCGGTGACCGCCGAGATGGTGGAGAAGGACCCGGAGAAGTACCGCAGCGGCGACGTCGCCGGCGTCTCCGGCCTCCAGGCGCGGTACGACGACCAGCTGCGCGGCACCGTCGGCCGCGTCGTCCACGCCGTCCCCAGCCCGGACACCGACGACCCGGCCGCCGAGCCCCGCGAGCTCTACCGCCACGACGCCACGCCCGGCCGACCCCTGGCGATCACGCTGGACGAGCGCCTCCAGCGGCTCGCCGAGCAGATCCTCACCAAGTCCGGACCGGCCGCCGCTCTCGTCGCGCTCCGCCCGAGTGACGGCGCCGTCCTCGCGGCCGCCAACAACGCCGGGACCGGCGGGCAGAACCACGCCACGTTCGGCCAGTTCGCGCCGGGCTCGACGTTCAAGATCGTCACCTCCCTGGCGCTGCTGCGCGCCGGCCTCACGCCCGACACCCCGGTCGAGTGCACGCCGACCCTGAGCGTCGACGGCAAGCAGTTCAAGAACTACTCCGACTATCCCGCGGGCGCCCTCGGCACGATCCCGCTGCGCGAGGCCGTCGCCCAGTCCTGCAACACCGCCCTCATCGGCCAGCGCGACACCCTCGCCAAGGGCGACCTGGCCGCGGCGGCCGCCACGCTCGGCCTCGGCGTGGACCACGACCTCGGCTTCCCGGCGTACTTCGGCGCCGTCCCCGAGCCCGCCAGCGACACGGAGGCCGCGGCGTCCCTCATCGGCCAGGGCAAGGTGCTCGCCTCGCCGATGGCGATGGCCGCCGTGATCGCCAGCGTGCAGGCCGGCACGACCGTCGTCCCCCGCCTCGTCGAGCAGGTCGACACCGAGGCCCCCGCCGAGGCCAAGCCGCTGGCCCCGGCCGAGGCCGACCAGCTGCGCGCGATCCTCCGCCAGGTCGTCACCGACGGCAGCGGCCGCGGCCTGGCCGACGTGCCCGGTGCACCGGTCCTCGCCAAGACCGGAACCGCCGAGTACGCCGACGGCGGCGCGATCCGCACCCACGCCTGGATGGTGGCCGCCCACGGCGACCTCGCCGTCGCCGTCTTCGTGCAGACCGGAGAGTCCGGCTCGCAGACCGCCGGCCCCCTCATCGAGGAGTTCCTGCGCGGAGCCGGATGAGCGCAGTCGGGACCAAGGTCCCGACCCCGCCGGATTTTCCTCACCAGAGCCTTGCCCCCTGTCCTCGGCGCGCTAGGCTGGCACCAGTCGTACTTCGGAGGGAGCACCGCAAGCTACGACAGAGCCCCCGTCGAGCCGACCCCATGCGGCGCCGGGGGCTCGCTCCCTTTTTGGGCCGAGCGTGTCGCCAGTCGAAGGCTGCGCGCAGGCGCTCGCTGCGCTCGGCCCGCGCTTGCCTCCGACGCGGCTTCGCCGCGGGGCGACACGCTGCCGGCCGCGCGGTTGTCTTGCGTAGGTCCTGCCTCCGCCTGGCGGCAGGCGTTGGGGTCGCGCTCGAGTCGCGTAGGTCCTGCCTCCGTCTGGCGGCAAGACATTGCGCTGTGGTCCTGGGGCCGAGCGGTCGTCTTGCGTAGGTCCTGCCTCCGCCGGGCGGCAGGCGTTGGGGTCGCGCTCGAGTGGCGTAGGTCCTGCCTCCGTCTGGCGGCAAGACACTGCGCTGTGGTCCGGCGGCCGCGCGGTTGTCTTGCGTACGTCCTGCCTCCGCCTGGCGGCAAGACGTTGCGCTGTGGTCTTGGGGCCGAGCGGTCGTCTCGCGTAGGTCCTGCCTCCGTCTGGCGGCAAGACATTGCGCTGTGGTCCTGGGGCCGAGCGGTCGTCTTGCGTAGGTCCTGCCTCCGCCTGGCGGCAAGACGCTTGCTCGGGGCCGAGCGTGGCCCCGCCGGGCGGGGCGGGTGCGACCATGAGGGGGTGCTGCCGCAGCCACCGACGAGCTTCGTCGGCCGGGAGGTGGAGTTGGCCCAGGGGCAGGGCCTGCTCGCCGCCACCCGTCTGCTCACGATCACCGGGCCCGGGGGAGCGGGCAAGACGCGGCTGGCGATCGAGCTGGCACGGCGGGCAGCCGCGGACCTCGGGTGCGAGGCGGTCTTCGTGCCCCTCGCGGCGGTGCGGGATCCGGCGCTGGTCCCGATCGAGGTCGCGGGTGCGCTCGACCTGCAGGACGCGCGCGGCACGGCGCTGCTGGACCATCTGTCGGCGAACCTGGCCGGCCGCGAGCTGATCCTGGTCCTCGACAACCTGGAGCACCTGCTCGACGCCGGCCGATTCGTCGCCGACCTCCTCGCCGCGACGGGCGCGGTCCGGGTGGTCGCGACGAGCCGCGGCCCGCTGCATGTGTCCGGGGAGCAGGAGCTCCCGGCGCCGCCGTTGTCGGAGGCCGTCGAGCTGTTCGTCGCGCGGGCGCGCGCATCGGTGCCCGGGTTCGCCGCGACCGACGCGAACGCGGAGACGCTCGAGCGGATCGCCGAGCGTCTCGGCGGTCTCCCGCTCGCGATCGAGCTGGCGGCCGCCCGGATCAGGGTCCTCCCGCCGCAAGCGATCCTCGAACGCCTCGACGCCTCCCTCGCCCTGCTCGTGGGCGGACACCGGGACTCACCCGACCGGCAACGGACCCTGCGCGCCACGATCGCGTGGAGTCACGATCTGCTGAGCGAGCCGGCGCGCCAGCTGCTCGCGGCGTGCTCGGTCTTCCGGGGCGGGATCGACCTGCACGTCCTCGAGGAGGTGTTCGGAGCCACGGGATCGGTCGGCGCGTTCCTCGACGCGGTCACCGAGCTCGTCGACCAGAGTCTGCTGCGCAGGTCGCATCCGGACGATCGGCCCAGGTTCGAGATGCTGGAGACCGTTCGTGAGTACGCCGCCGACCTGATCGCGCGCCAGCCCTGGCAACAGCGGGCACGCGACGCGCACGCCTCGGCCTACTCGCAGCGCGTCGAGAACGCGCCCCGGCCACCGGCCGCCCCCGATCGCGAAGGTCTCGACCTCCTCGAGCTCGAGCACGACAACCTCCGTGCGGCCCTCGACCATCTGGCGGTCACCGACCCGGAGGCCGCGCTGCGGACGGCGAACCGGCTCACCGGGTTCTGGTCCATCCGGGGCTACTTCTCGGAGGGGAGGCTCCGCCTGCGCCGGCTGCGCGAACCGGTGCCCGAGCACGACGTCGCGCGGCTCGACGCCCTCGTCGGCGAGGCCTGGCTGGCGACCGACCAGGGAGACAGCAGCGCCGCGCTGCCGTTGCTGGAGGAGGCGGTGCGGGGCGCGCGTGCGAAGGGCGACCGAGTGCGCGAGGCCGAGGCACTGCTGTGCCGGGGCCGGATCCGGGGCATCGCCGGCGAGCCCGGCTTCAGAGACGACGTCGCAGCCTCGCTCGCCCTGCACGAGGCGACCGGTGATCCCGTGGGGATGGCCGGTGCGCTGTGGCTGGCGGGGGCTGCCGCGCACTTCCACGGCGACCGGGAGCTGGCCAGGCAGCGTCTGGAACGCAGCGTCGCCCTGAGCGCGGAGGCCGAGGTGCCCGTGATCGGCGCCCGCGCCCTGCAGTTGCTGGGCATCGTCCGACTCGACTGCGGAGACCCGGACGGCGCCGCGGAGGCCTTCGCGCAGGCCGTCCCCGAGGTCCTCGCGCTCGGCGACCGGTTCGCCGTGCCGATCGGCCTGAGCGGCCTGGCCGGACTCGCGGCCCGCCGGGGACGGCCGCGCGCGGCGCTCCGGCTGGCCGGCGCCGCTGCCGCGTTCGAGCAGACGAACCAGACCAGCAGGCCGCAGTTCATGCACCTCCTGTTGGACGGCTGGCTCGCTCCGGCCGTCGACGAGGTCGCGGGAGCGGCGGCGCGGCTCCATGAGGAAGGGCGTGACCTGCCCCTCCACGAGGCCCTCGCCGCCGGACTGGATCCGCGGTCCGAGGATCCCTGGCGAGGGGAAGCGGCGTCGGCCCTGACGGCGCGGGAGCGGGAGATCGCGACGCTGGTGGCCCAAGGGCTCTCGAACCGGGCGATCGCCGAGCGGCTCGTGCTGTCGGTCCGCACGGTGGAGACCCATGTCGGACGCGTGCTCGGCAAGCTCGGCGTCGACACCCGCGGTCAACTCACCGCCTGGGCCTACGAGACGGGCCTGATGTCCGACGTACGTGGTGAGGTGACGTAGTTCCACCGATGTCGGGCTCCTCCGGCAGGCGGACCCTGAACGCATGAGCATCCCAGATTGCGACGTCCTGGTCGTCGGAGCCGGACCGACCGGCCTGACCCTCGCCCTGCAGCTCCTGTCCCGCGGCGTGCGGACCCGCATCGTGGACCAGGATCCGGGGTCTCCGAAGATGAGCCGGGCCATCGGCCTCCAGCCGCGGACGCTGGAGACGCTCGACATGATGGGGATCGCCGATCGGCTCGTGGAGATCGGCCACCGCACGCTCCGGACCTCCGTGTACGTCGGCGGGCGGCGGCGGCTCGGCATCGACATGACGGCGGCCGACTCCGCGTACCGGTTCATCCTGCACCTGCCCCAGAACCGCACCGAGGAGGTGCTGCGGACCCGCCTCGCGGAGCTCGGCGGCGAGGTCGAGCGGGGTGTCGAGCTGGTCGACCTCGTCCAGCACGGCGACGAGGTCACCGCGGCGCTGCGCGATGTCCGGGGCCACGAGAGCCGGACGTCGGCGTCGTACCTCGTCGGTTGCGACGGCGCCCACAGCCGGGTGCGTCAGCTGCTGGCGGTGCCGTTCGAGGGAGCGCCCTATCCCTTCGAGTGGCTGCTCGCCGACGCAGAGCTCGACGGTGTCGCGAGCGACGACGAGGTGCACGTCTACTGGGGTTCGGCCGCGCAGCCTCTGGCCCTGATCCCGATCGACGGCCGCCTCTGGCGGGTGTCCGCGCCCGTGCGTGCCGATCGTGACGGCGCTGCCCCCACGCTCGAGGAGATCCAGGAGCTGGTCGACACGCGCGGACCGGGCGGCATCGTCGTGCGCTCTCCGGAGACCCTGACCTGCTTCCGCTGCCAGATCCGGTCGACCGGGACCTATCGCGTCGACCGCGTCCTCCTGGCCGGCGACGCCGCCCACATCCATGCCCCGACCGGTGCGCAGGGCATGAACCTCGGCATCAACGACGCCGCCAACCTGGGGTGGAAGCTCGCCGACGTCGTCACCGCGAGGGCGCCGGGCGCGCTCCTCGACAGCTACGGCGCCGAGCGTCGCCCGGCCGCCCAGCAGGTCATGGCGATGACCGACGGCATGGTGCGGTTCATCCTCGACCCGTCGCCCGTCAGGCGGGCCCTGCGCCGGGCGATCATGCCTGCGCTACGGACCCCCCTCATGCAGCGGCGCCTGGCCGACCGGATGGCACAGCTCGCGATCGCCTACCCCGACAGTCCGCTCTCCCGCCCGGGGCGGGTGCGTGGCGTGCCGCGCCCCGGCGCCCGGATGCCGAACATCAGGCTCCACGACGGGCGGACGCTGCACGAGGCGCTCCGCGCCGGTCTGCCCGTCCTCGCCGGCCCCGCGGACGGCCTGCCGGCGTCGGTGCTGGTCCGCCCGGACGGCTACGTCGCCGCCGTCGGACCGCAGGCCGAGGGGCTGACGCAGCAGACCCGCAGTGCCAGAGTGGGCACATGACCTTCCGCGACCGTCTCGCCCACCTGCTTCCCGAGTCGCGCCGCCAGCTGTACGTCGGGGGCGAGTGGGTCCCTTCGAGCAGCGGCGCGCGGATCGACGTCCTCGACCCAGCCGACGGGTCGGTCCTGACCGACGTCTCGGACGGCACCCTCGACGACGCCCGCTCCGCGCTGGACGCCGCGGCGGGCGCCCAGGCGGCGTGGGCGACGACCGCGCCCCGCGAGCGGGGGGAGATCCTGCGCCGCGGGTTCGAGCTCGTGGTCGAGCACGCCGACGACCTCGCCCTGGTGATGAGCCTGGAGATGGGCAAGCCGATCGCCGAGGCCAAGGGCGAGGTGACCTACGGCGCGGAGTTCCTGCGCTGGTTCTCCGAGGAGGCGGTGCGCATCCACGGCCGCTGGATGCACAACCCGGCCGGCGGCAGCCGGCTGCTCACGGTGCGCAAGCCGGTCGGGCCGTGCCTGTTCATCACCCCGTGGAACTTCCCCCTCGCGATGGGCACCCGCAAGATCGGCCCGGCCGTGGCGGCCGGCTGCACGATGGTGATCAAGCCCGCCTCCCAGACCCCGCTCACCATGCTCCTGCTCGCGGCGCTGCTGGCCGAGGCCGGCCTGCCCGCCGGGGTGCTCAACGTCGTGACGACCTCCGACTCCGGCGGCCTGAGCAGGACCCTGCAGGCCGACCCGCGGCTGCGGAAGGTGAGCTTCACCGGCTCGACCGGCGTGGGCAAGTCGCTCGTCGAGCAGTCCGCGGGCCAGTTGCAGCGGATGTCGATGGAGCTCGGCGGCAACGCGCCCTTCCTCGTCTTCGCCGACGCCGACCTCGAGGCGGCCGTCGACGGCGCGATGATCGCGAAGATGCGCAACATGGGCGAGGCGTGCACCTCGGCCAACCGGTTCATCGTGGAGGCCTCGGTCGCCGAGGAGTTCGGCGGCAGGCTCGCCGAGCGGATGAGTGGCCTGCGGGTCGGCCGGGGCCAGGACGTCGGCGTCCAGGTCGGGCCGCTGATCGACGCGAAGGCCGTCACGTCGGTCGCCGCCCTCGTCGACGACGCCGTCGACCGGGGAGCCCGCCTGCTCACAGGCGGCCGCACCCCGGAGGGCGAGGGCTTCTTCTACCCGCCGACCGTGCTGGTCGACGTCCCCGCCGACGCCGACGCGGTCCGCAACGAGATCTTCGGCCCGGTCGCCCCGATCACCACCTTCACCGAGGAGGACGAGGCGATCCGGCTGGCCAACTCCACGGAGTACGGCCTCGCCGCCTACGCCTTCACCCGCGACCTGGCCCGCACGATCCGCCTGGCCGAGCGGCTCGAGACTGGCATGCTCGGCATCAACACCGGGCTGGTCTCCAACCCGGCCGCGCCGTTCGGTGGCGTGAAGGCGAGCGGGTTCGGCCGCGAGGGCGGGTTCGAGGGCATCGAGGAGTACCTCGACACGACGTACGTCGCGCTGCCGGCCTGACTCGAGCATCGGCGGGCGCGGGGTTGACCTCGACCTCGGTTGAGGTTGTCTGATGAGGAGTCGGTGGGCCCGGCACCGATGAATTCGGTGGCCGATGTCGGTCCTCACAGGCACACTTCGAAGGACCGCGATGACCGATCAGCTGACTGCCTCCACCCCCCTGCCCGAGCCCGGACCGCCGACGCCGGCCGGGAGGCGTCTCCCGCGCGCGCTCACGCCGTTCCGGCACGCCTCCTACCGCCGCCTCGGCACGGCGCTGGTGCTGCAGACGTTCGCCAGCGGCGTGTGGGTGGTCGCGCTGGTGTGGGAGGTCATCCGGATCGGCGGCGGCCCCGGCCAGCTCTCCGTCGTGTCGACGGCAGGTGCGGTCGGCGTGGTGCTCCCGGCGCTGCTCGGCGGGGTCGTGGCGGACCGGATCCCGCAGAAGCTGATCCTGCTCGTCGTCGCGGCCGTCGAGCTGGCCGGGATGACGATGGTCGCGCTGCTGTCGTGGGCGGACCTGACCCAGCTGTGGCACCTCGCGGCCGTCTCGTTCGTGACCGGCATGGCGATGGCCTTCTACTACCCGGCGTACTCCGCCTGGCTGCCGGCGCTGGTCCCCGAGTCGGACCTGATGGCGGTCAACGGCTTCGAGGGGATGGTCCGCCCGACGGTGGGCCAGGCGATCGGCCCGGGCGTGGCCGGGGTGGTGGTCGGCGCCGTGTCCGCCTCTGCAGCGCTGGGCGTCGCGGCGACCTTCAGCCTGCTCGGGCTGCTCGCCCTGTCCACCGTCCCGCTGACCGCCGTACGACGGGAGATCGCGCCGGAGGACCCGGAGACCAGCCCGGCGGGCGCCGTGATGACCGCGCTCGCCGACATCCGCGAGGGCTTCGTCTACATGATGCGGACGCCGTGGCTGCTGGCCACGCTGCTCTTCGCCTCGATCATGGTCCTGGTGCTGATGGGTCCGCTGGAGGTGCTGATCCCGTTCCTCATCAAGGACAAGCTCGGTGGCGGTCCGGGCGACCACGCCGTCGTGCTGGCGTGCTTCGGCATCGGCGGCGCGGTCGGCTCCCTCGCGATGGCCTCGATCCGGATGCCCCGGCGCTACCTCACCTGGATGAACCTGATGTGGGGTCTGGGCTGCCTGCCGTTCCTGGTCATCGGGTTCGCGCAGGACGTGTGGGTGATCGCGGTCTCCTCGTTCGTGATCGGTGGGTTCTTCTCGGCGCCGATGGTGATCTGGGGGACGCTCCTGCAGCGGCGGGTGCCCCCGCACCTGCTGGGCCGGGTCGCCTCCCTGGACTTCTTCGTCTCGATCAGCCTGATGCCGGTCTCGATGGCGATCGCCGGCCCGGTGGCCGAGCTGATCGGCCTCGAGGCGACGTTCGCGATCGCGGCGATCGTGCCCGGGGTGGCGGCGATCGTCGCCGTGGCGTGGGCCAGGCTGCCTGCCGACGAGCTGGCGCACCCGCTGCGCGACGAGGAGCCGGCCGCCGCCGAGTGATTCACCCGTGCATCAGTCGCGCAGGCTCTCGAGCACCTCGATGTTGTGCTTGTAGGCGACCGTCTCGTAGCCGAGCACCGTGACCCACGGCGTGAGTGACAGCACGAGCAGGCACCAGACCAGGTCGACGTCGGCCGAGGCCATCAGCACCGGGAGGACGAGGGTGATCGCCGAGATCGCCAGCAGCACCGCGTGGAAGGCGTCGAAGGTGCGGGTGAGGACCGTGTAGCCGGCGTAGAACATCACCGTGAAGGCGGCGACCGGGACGACCACCGTGAGCACCGTCGCGGTCAGGCCCAGATGGGTCGCGTGCTCGAGGTAGTACGCCGCGACGTGCAGGCCGGCGCCGATGGCCACGATGGCGCCGAAGATCGGCATGTGGCCGTAGCCGAAGGCGAACGACCGCTCACGGCGGGCGTGCAGGATGTCGCCGGTCGGCACCGCGAAGTAGCACCACCAGATCCCGAACGTCAGCGCCGTGCCCGCGAGCGCCAGCAGGGTCGCGTTCCACGTCAGCCCGTCCTCGGACAGCGCGGTGATCGAGACCATCGTGCCGATCATCCCCTCGCCCAGCGCGATGATGACCATCAGGCTGTAGCGCTCGGCGATGTGGTGGGCGTGCCAGGGCGTCCCGCCGCGGCGCTTCTCGGCGTACGCCGGCCCGCCGATCTCGACGAGGAACGGGATCGCCATCAGGACGAACGTCGTCGCCACGGGCAGGTCCACCAGGGCGAGCACGCACCACAGCACCTGGGCGACGAGGATGGAGACGATGTAGGTCCGGCAGGCGCCGCGACGCGATTCGTCGTGCTGGCCGGCGCGCCACCACTGGAAGACCATCGCGACGCGCATCACGACGTACCCCCAGACCATGACGTCGTTGTCGAGGGTGTCGCCGTCGTGCACCGACTTGAACATCGCGTGCAGGCCGAGCGCGAACACCAGCACGCCGACCATCTGCAGCATCGTGGTGAGCCGGTAGATCCAGTCGTCGGTGTCGTACGCCGAGGCGAACCAGGTGAAGTTGATCCACGCCCAGCTGATACCGAAGGTCGCGAAGCAGAAGGCGATCACCCCGGCGCCGACGTGGTCCTCCGCCAGCGCGTGCGCGAGCTCGTTGGCCGCCGTGCCGAAGGCGACGACGAAGGTCAGGTCGAAGAGCAGCTCCAAGGGCGTCGAGGCTCGGTGACCCTCGTGCGGGTCGCGGCCGAGCATGCGTCGGCTGTGGTGGCGGACGTTCGGGACGGAGCTCTCGGACATGCGCCGCAGTCTAGGGAGGTCGCCGATCCCGGGCCGAAGGCCGGCGTGCGCCGCGTCCTCAGGCCCTGCGGCCCAGCAGCGCCAGCACATGCGCCCCGGCGGGCGCCTCGACGTCGACGGGCAGCGGCGGCGCGAACCGATCGTCGCCCGCGAGCGCGATCTGCAGGGCGGTCGGGAGGAGGGCGGCGGCCAGCGGCTCGGGGAGCGGGATCCCTCGCCCGGTCGCCCGGCCGACGTCCCACCCGTGCACCGCGATCTCGAGGGCCGCGATCCGGGCGATCGCGTCGACGGGCAGCGGATGGCCGGCGACGTCGACCGTCGGCCGGTCGGCGCGCAGCCAGGCGGTGAGCAGGGTGCAGGCCTTGTGCTGGAGGGACTGCACGCGTACGTCGACCGGGGTGGGGGCGGCGCTGCTCAACCCGACGCTCCCGTCGGCCGCCTCGGCGAAGGCGTCGAGGGCGTCCTCCATGTGCGCCAGGAGGTCGGCGAGGCTCCAACCGGCGCACGGGGTCGGGCGCTCGACGTCGGCGCGGGTGATCGTGGCGAGGGCGCCGCGGGTGTAGTCGAGCGCGCGCTGCAGCAGGTCGAGGCCCGCGACCAGCCCGTCCGGCGGGGTGCTGACGGACATCGCAGTCACCCCGGGCTCAGGCCGGCACGTAGTCGGCGGGCAGGCGCTCCGGCAGCCCGAACCGCGCGAACAGTCGCGCGTCGAAGAACGCCGTGACGTGCTCGACCCTCAGGTCCTCGCCCGCCCCGGTCAGCTGCAGGACCTGGAGGTGGAAGGGCTCGAAGTGGCCGTCGGGCTGGCGCATGTAGAGACCGAAGGCGGGCTGGCCGTTGGCCACCGTCTCGATCATCGGCATGTCGTTGCAGCCGCCGGGACACTTCGTGCCGACCAGCTCGCCGATCGCGTCGGCCCCCCGGAAGTGGTTGACGAACGGCGGCATGTCCCAGGTGGCGTCGTACTTGAGGAGCTGGACGATCTGGTCGATGTCCTTGCGCCAGAACGCCTGCAGGTAGGCGTCGAGCAGGCTGCGCTGGGCCGAGTCCAGGTCGGGCTCGACGGTGTCGGGCGACAGGCCGCGCTCGGCGAGCTGGGCGTGGGCGCGCTGGAGCGCGGAGTTCACGGCCGCGGTCGTCGTGTCGAGCGCCGTCGCGGTCTCGGCGGCCGACCAGCGCAGCACGTCGCGCAGGATCAGCACCGCGCGCTGGCGCGCCGGGAGGTGCTGTAGCGCGGCGACGAACGCGAGCCGGATCGTGTCGCGCTCGGCGACCTGGACCGCCGCGTCCGGGATCGGCTCGAGCCACGGGACCTCGTGGTCCTCGAACAGCTCGTCGGACGGCGCGGAGTCCGCCGTGCCGAGGCCGGTCGGGAGCGGCCGGCGCGGCTTGCTCTCCAGGTTGGTCAGGCACACATTGGTGGCGATCTTGTAGAGCCAGGTCCGGACCGAGCTGCGTCCCTGGAAGCTCGCCGACGCCTTCCACGCCCGCAGGAAGGTCTCCTGCACGAGGTCCTCGGCCTCGTGCACCGACCCGCTCATCCGGTAGCAGTGCGCCATCAGCTCGCGCTGGTAGCGCCCCGTGAGGGTGTCGAAGTCCGCGAGCTCGTCGCTCCCCGGCCCCGCCGTCTCGATCTCGGTCACCGTGATTCCCATCGCTACCCCCGTGGTCTCGCCAGTCTGCCTGATGGGTCGACCGGGGGCGACCGGGAAACTCATCGGTCCGAGCCGACGACCTCCAGCACCCGCTCCGCGGCGGGTACGGCGAGGGCCCGGTCGGCGGGCACCAACCCGATCCGGGTACGACGATCGAGCAGGTCGGCGACGTCGGCGGCGCCCTCGTGGGTGACACCGAAGAACAGCTCGGCCCACACCGTGGTCAGCCCCTCCGCGATGGGGGCGAGCAGGTCGGCCTCGGCCCAGCCGCTGGCCTCGACGGCGGCGGTGAGCACGAGGTCGGCGTCGGCGCCGTACCGTCGCACCAGGCGGGCCGCGCCCGCGTGGCCGGCGGTGGCGATGCGCTCCGCGAGCTCCGCTCGGGGGGCGGCTCCGGCCAGCGGGAGGGAGGCGGTCACGCACGGGCCGGCACTCAGCTCGGCGGCGGCGACGGCCGCGTCGACGGCGTCCTGCGCCATCCGGCGGTAGGTCGTCAGCTTGCCGCCGACGATGGTGACGACCCCGGACGGGCTGGTCAGCACGGCGTGCTTGCGGGAGATGTCGGCGGTCGACTCGCCCCCGCTGTCGAGCAGCGGGCGCAGGCCGGCGAAGGCGCCGACCACGTCGGATCGGCGCAGCGGTCGCGCGAAGGACGCGGACACGACGTCGAGCAGGAAGCCGATCTCGACCTCCGTCGGCTCGGCGACGTCGGGGATCGGGCCGTCGACGGGCTCGTCGGTCAGGCCGACGTAGAACTGGCCGTCGGGCTGCGGGAGGACGAGCACGAACCGGTTGGTCTCGCCGGGGATCGGCGCGAAGACGGCGACGTCGAGGCCGGGCAGGGTGTCGGCGCGCAGGACCAGGTGGGTGCCGCGGGAGGGGCGCAGGCGCACGTCGTCGACGAGATCGCCCGCCCAGACGCCGGCCGCGTTGATGACGGTGCGCGAGGTGACGGTCGTCGTGGCGCCGGTCAGCTCGTCGCGGAGGGTGGTCTCGAGGCTCGGCGCCGGGGCGCCCGGCACCTCCGCCGGGGTCGTCGAGATCACCCGGGCGTGGGTGCGCACGTGCGCGCCACCCTCGGCCGCGGTCCGCGCGATGGTCGTGACGAGGCGGGCGTCGTCCTCGAGCTGGCCGTCCCAGCCGAGATAGGCGCCGCGCAGGCCGTCGGTGCGCAGCGGCGGGGCGAGGCGGCGGGTCTCGGCGGCGGAGAGCCGGCGGGGTCGGGGGAGGGGGTCGCCGCTGGTGCCGGCGGCGCGGCGGAGCAGGTCGCCGCCGAGGAAGCCGGCGCCGGCGAGGGTGCCCATAGGTCGGCTGACGCCGGCCGACAGCGGGATGATCGAGGGCAGCGGCCGGGTGAGGTGCGGGGCGGTGACCTCCATCAGGATGCCCCGTTCGACGGCGCTCTCGTGCGCGACGCCGATCTGGCCGTTGGCCAGGTAGCGCAGCCCGCCGTGGACCAGCTTGGACGAGAAGCGCGAGGTGCCGAAGGCGAGATCGTGGGCGTCCACCGCGAGGACGGAGAGCCCGCGGGAGGCGGCGTCGAGGGCGACGCCGGCGCCGGTGACGCCGAGGCCGATCACGACGACGTCGACGTCGGTGGGCGCGCCGGCGAGGCCGGCGGTGATCCTGCGGGGAGAGGTCATGGGGTCAGACTCCGGACGATGAGGTGGTGGAGCTCGGCGTCGAGCGTCGCCGCGTCGAGCGCGTCGTCGAGCATGGTGTGGGCGGAGAGGACGAAGCCGTGCGCGGCGAGCACGAGGGCACGGGCGATCGCGACCGGGTCGCCGGAGCGGATCGTGCCCGCCCGTCCGCCCTCGGCGACGGCGGCGGCGAGGACGCCGATGATCAACTCCTGCGAGCGGCCGCGGCGGGCGAGCAGGTAGGGGAGGATCAGCTCGGGGTCGAGCTCGACGATCCGGGTGAACAGCTCGTTCTCGCGCAACGCGCCGACGGTCGCGACGACGGCGTCGGCGATCGCGCCCGGAGCGGGCGAGGAGGCCACATCGACGCCCGACGCGACGAGCTCGCCCCACTCCCGGGTCATCAGATCGCCCAGCAGGGCGGGCATGTCGGACCACGCGCGGTAGATCGTCATCCGCGAGACGCCGGCACGGCGGGCGACCTCGGTGAGCGTCGTACGCCGCCAGCCCACGTCGAGGATGCACTCGCGCGCCGCGTCGAGGTAGATGTCTCGCGGATCACTGTTGTGACGATGTGACGTCATGTGTAACACTGTAACACATGACGACCGAGTACCCCACCTCCCTCCAGCCCGAGATGCCCGCCACCCGGTGGGGCGACCCGGCCTACGCGACCGGCCTCCCTGACGGCGTCCGCGACCTGGTCAGCCTGGTCTTCCCGATCGCCGACCGTCCCGCCCGCGAGGACGTGACCGTCCCCGCGCCGCGGCTGGGCGACGAGCAGATCGCCGGACTGCGCGGCATCGTCGGCGACGACCACGTCGTCCTCGACGACGCCACCCGCCGCCGGCGCACCCGCGGCAAGTCCACTCCCGACCTGCTCCGCCAGCGCAGCGGCGACCTGAGCGACGCGCCCGACGTCGTCGTCCGCCCCGCGAGCCACGACGAGGTCGTCGCCGTGCTCGGCTACGCGCAGGAGCAGCGGATCGCCGTCGTCCCCTTCGGCGGCGGTACGGCGGTCACCGGCGGCCTCGTCGCCGACCTCGCCTCGGGCGACCTGACCGGCATGCTCTCCCTCGACCTCGGCCGGATGCGCGGCCTGCTCGGCATCGACACCGTCTCCTCGACCGCCACCCTCGAGCCCGGGCTGCGTGGCCCGGAGGCCGAGGCACTGCTCGCGGCGCACGGGCTGATGCTCGGCCACTTCCCGCAGTCCTTCGAGTACGCCACCATCGGCGGCTTCGCGGCCACCCGCTCCAGCGGCCAGTCCAGCGCCGGGTACGGCCGCTTCGACAAGATGGTCGTCGCGCTCCGGGTCGCGACCCCGGCCGGCGAGGTCCGGCTCGGCGCCTCGCCGTCCAACGCGTCCGGCCCCGACCTGCGCGAGATCTTCCTCGGCTCCGAGGGGGCCTTCGGCGTGATCACCGAGGTCACCGTCCGGGTGCGCCCGCTGCCCGAGGTCAAGGAGTACGAGGGCTGGCGCTGGTCGTCCTTCGCCGCGGGCGCCGACGCGATGCGCGCGCTCGCCCAGTCCGACCTGCTGCCGACCGTGCTGCGGCTCTCGGACGAGAACGAGACCATGATCAACCTCGCCGACCCGTCGGGGATCGGTGGAGAGGGCAACGCGGGCTGCCTGATGATCACCGGCTACGAGGGGACGCCCGCCGCGGTCGCCGCCAAGAAGGCCGCCGTCACCGCCGCGCTCACCGAGCTGGGAGGCACGCCGGCCGGCTCCGAGCCGGGCGAGGCCTGGGCGCACGGGCGGTTCAACGCGCCGTACCTGCGCGACAGCCTGCTCGACAACGGCGTCCTCGTGGAGACCCTGGAGACGGTCACCTTCTGGAGCAACCGGGAGAACCTCTACACCCGCGTGAAGACCGCACTGGAGGAGACCCTCGGCGAGGGCACGCTGGTGCTGTGCCACGTCTCGCACGTCTACGCCACCGGCTGCTCGCTGTACTTCACCGTCGCCGCGCCCGGCGGTGAGGACCCGCTCGCGAAGTGGCTGCCCGCCAAGGCCGCGGCCTGCGAGGCGATCGTCGCGGCCGGTGCATCGATCACCCACCACCACGCGGTCGGCACCGACCACAAGCCCTATCTCACCGCCGAGATCGGGGAGGTCGGCGTGGACGTGCTGCGCGCGGTGAAGCGGGCCGTCGACCCGGCCGGCATCCTCAACCCCGGGGTGTTGATCCCGTGAGGAGCTTCGCCTTCCTGGTGAACCCGCGCTCGGGCGGCGGGGCGGCCCCGAAGGTCGTCGTCCCGCTGGCCCGCGCGCTGCGTGAGGCCGGGGCCGCGGTCGAGGTCACCTACACGACCTCGATCGACGAGACCCCGGCGCTCGTCACGGCGGCGGTCGACGCCGGCACCGTCGTGGTGGCCGTCGGCGGCGACGGGATGCTCTCCTCGGTCGCCGGCGCGGTCGCCGAGCGCGACGGGGTCCTGGCCGTCGTGCCCGCCGGGCGCGGCAACGACTTCGCGCGCATGCTCGAGATCCCGCACGACACCGCCGCCCAGGCCCGCCTCCTGCTCGCCGGGGCGGAGCGGCGCATCGACCTGCTGCGCGCCACCTCGGGCGGGTCGAGCTCGGTGGTCGCCGGGTCGGTGTACGCCGGCGTGGACGCGCGCGCCGGCGAGATCGTCGACCGCTCCCACTGGCTGCCGTCGGCCCTGCAGTACCCCTACGCCGCGGTCCGCGCCCTCGCGACGTACCGTCCGCTCCGCTGCACCCTCGAGGTCGACGGGGTCCGCTCCGAGCACCGAGCGGCGACCGTCGTGCTCGCCAACTCCCGCTACTACGGCAAGGGCATGGCCATCGCGCCCGCCGCCTCGGTGTCGGACGGCCTGCTCGACGTGATCGTCATCGAGGCCGCCTCCCGCACCGGGCTGATCCGCTCCCTGCCCAAGGTGTACGACGGCCGCCACGTCGAGCTCGACGAGGTGAAGGTGCTCACCGGCCGGCGGGTCACCCTGTGGGGTGCCTACGCCGGCGGCGGGGCGGTGCCGGTCGGCGCCGACGGGGAGTCGCTCGGCTCGCTGCCCGCCGACCCCGGCGACCCGCTCACGGTCGACCTGCTGCCGGGCGCACTCCGAGTGCTGGCGTGACGGGACGCGTCGGTCAGCTCGGCGCAGGCAGCGAGCGGGCGATGATCTCCTTCATGATCTCGCTGGTGCCGGCGTAGATCTGGGAGACGCGGAGGTCGGCCCAGGCGCGGGCGATGGGGTACTCGTTCATGTAGCCGTAGCCGCCGTGCAGCTGCAGGCACATGTCGGCGACCTTCTGCGCCCGCTCGGAGCACCACAGCTTGGCCATCGCGACGGTGGGGATGTCGAGCTGTCCCTCGAGGTGCAGGCCGACGCACTCGTCGACGAAGGAGCGGGCGACCCGGGCCTCGGTGGCGATCTCGGCCATCTTGAACTTGGTGTTCTGGAAACCCCAGATCGGCCGGTCGAAGGCGTGCCGCTCGTGGACGTAGCGCAGGGTCTCCTCGAAGCAGAACTCCATCGCGGCGACATTGGACACCGCGACGATGAGGCGCTCCTGGGGCAGCTGCTCCATCAGCTGGATGAAGCCCTGGCCCTCCTCGGTGCCGAGCAGGTTCGACACGGGGATCCGGACGTCCGCGAAGTTCAGCTCGGAGGTGTCCTGGCCCCTCAGCCCGATCTTGTCGAGCACGCGCCCGCGGGAGAAGCCGGGGGTGTCGGTGGGGACGATGACCAGCGAGATGCCGGACGCGGCCTGCTCGGGATCGGTCTTGACGACGGTGAGCACGACGTCGGCCTGGGCGCCGTTGGTGATGAAGGTCTTGGCGCCGTTGACGACGTACTCGTCGCCCTCGCGGATCGCCCTGGCCCGCACGTTCTGCAGGTCCGAGCCGGTGCCCGGCTCGGTCATCGCGATGGCGCCGACCACCTCGCCGCTCGCCATCTTGGGCAGCCACTCGTGCTTCTGCGCCTCGGTGCCGTACCGGAGGATGTAGTGCGCGACGATGCCGTTGTGGAGCGAGACGCCCCAGGAGCTGTCGCCGACCCGGGCCTGCTCCTCGATGAGGATCGCCTCGTGGGCGAAGGTGCCGCCCCCGCCGCCGTACTCCTCCGGGATCGAGAGGCACAGCAGGCCGACCTCGCCGGCCCTGTTCCACAGCTCCCGGTCGACCTGCTTGTTGGCGATGTAGCGCTCGACGTTGGGCTTGATCTCCTTCTCGCAGAAGGTCCGCGCGAGGTCGCGGAAGTCGTCGAGGTCGGTGTCCATCCAGGGTGAGCGGTGCATGGGTACAGG
Organism: Nocardioides albidus; assembly: GCF_006335005.1. GTDB lineage: Bacteria > Actinomycetota > Actinomycetes > Propionibacteriales > Nocardioidaceae > Nocardioides > Nocardioides albidus. The sequence continues at coordinate 13,241 of NZ_VDMP01000025.1, read as the reverse complement.
GTGTATCACGGCGGGGGACCGGATACAACCTGTATCCGGAAGATCGCTCGCGATAGCGTCGGTCCCATGGTCGACGTGGCGGACGTGGCGAAGTGGGTCGACTCGACCGTGCGCCGCCGCAACGCCAAGGAGGCGCTGGACCGCGACGCGCGCCGGGCCCAGGTGGTCCAGGCCGCCGTCGATGCCATCGAGGAGGGCGGCGGCCAGGTCGGGATGGGCCAGATCGCCGAGCGCGCCGGCATCCCGCGCCCCAACGTCTACCGCCACTTCGCGAGCAAGGAGCAGCTGGACGCCGAGGTCGCCCGGTTCGCCGCGACCGAGCTGATCCGGCGGGTGCGCCCCCACCTGGACCGGGCCGGCACGCCGGCCGAGATCGTCCGCGGCCTGATCGCCCCCTGCGTCGCCTGGGCGGCCGAGCACCCCCACCTGTTCCGGTTCCTCGCGGCCCAGCAGCAGACCAAGGCGCTGCACCGGGCCCGCCTCGGCCGGACCCGGCTGCTCAGCGAGATCGTCGACGCCGCCCGCGCCTACCTCAGCGAGACCCCCCTCTCGGCCGACCCGCCCGAGGGCGTGCTCGTCGGGATGATGGCGATGGTCGACGCCAGCATCATCTGGTGGTTCGACCACCACGACGAGACCCAGGACCAGCTCGTCGACCGGCTGACCCGCCAGGTCACGGCGGTGCTCGCCGACACGCTCGCGCAGTACGGCCTCGTGCTGCCCGACGACGTCGAACTGCGGCCGGGCGCCGGGGCCTGACGCCGGGGCCTGACGCCGGGGCCTGGGCGCCGGAGACGCCCTAGGCGAAGCTCCAGACCAGGATCTCGGTCGGCACCGCGGCCGTGACGTCGTACGACGGGCCGTCGGTCACGCACAGCGTGTCGCCTGCCGCCAGCGGCTCGGCCAGCGAGGAGCGGTGCAGGGCGCCGGTCGTCAGGAAGGCGTGGACCCGGGCGGCGGAAGGCAGGGCGAGGGTCTCGCCGGCACCGAGCCGGGCGACGTCGAGGGCCGCCCCGGCCACTCCGACCGAGAGCGGGCCGCCGTCGCCCACCAGGCGCACGAGTCCGGCGCCGGGACCCGCCGAGGCGCTGGTCCGGGCGTAGGCCGGAGCGGTGTCCGGGTCGTCGGGGCGCAGCCACACCTGGACGAAGCGGGCGGGCCCGTCGGGCCCCGCGACCTCGGCGTGCCGCACGCCCGCGCCGGCCGACAGGACGGCGCAGTCGCCGGCCTCGAGGACCTCCTCGGAGCCGGTCGCGTCGCGGTGCACGAGCGAGCCGGACACCACCCAGGTGACGATCTCGAGCGCCTCGTGCGGGTGCTCGTCGAAGCCGGTCCCGCGGCGCAGGACGTGGTCGTCGTGGCACACCATCGGCCCGAACGAGAGCCGGTCCGGATCGAGGTGCGGGCCGAAGGAGAAGCCGTGCTGGCTCAGTCGACCGGGCACGCGCTCGACGAACCGGGCAGTTCCCCTGCGGATCTCCACACTCACGTGTCAGATTGTGCCGGTGGCGTGGGAGGCTGGCCTGATGGGGGAGAGGGAGCGGGATCTCGCGAGCCGTCTGCCGGGTCACTTCCGGTTCGGCACCAGCACGGCGGCGTACCAGATCGAGGGTGCCGTCGCCGAGGACGGGCGCGGCCGGTCGGTCTGGGACACGTTCTGCGCCGAGCCGGGTCGGATCGTCGACGGCTCCAGCGGTGAGACCGCCTGCGACCACTACCACCGCTGGCCCGAGGACATCGCGCTGTTGCGCACCCTGGGGGCCGCGGGCTACCGCTTCTCCATCGCGTGGCCGCGGATCCAGCCCACCGGCACCGGCGCGGTCAACCAGGCCGGCCTCGACTTCTACGACCGTCTCGTCGACGGCCTCCTCGAAGCCGGGATCGAGCCGATGGCGACGCTCTTCCACTGGGACCTCCCGCAGGCGCTGGAGGACGACGGCGGCTGGCTCAACCGGGCGACCGTCGACCGGTTCGCCGACTACGCCGCCATCGTCGGCGAGCGCCTCGCCGACCGGGTCACCGACTGGGTGCCGGTCAACGAGCCCAACGTCGTGACCCTGATGGGGTACGCCGTCGGCATGCACGCGCCGGGCAAGGCGCTCATGTTCGACGCCCTCCCCGTCGGCCACCACCTGCTCGTCGCCCACGGCCGCGCCGCGATCGCGCTGCGCGCCGCCGGCGCCACCAGCGTCGGCTGCGCCAACAACCACGCCCCGATCTGGCCGGCCAGCGACGACCCCGCCGACGTCGGCGCCGCGAAGCTGTTCGACATGCTGTGGAACGCCCACTACCTGGAGGGCATGCTCCTCGGCCGCTACTCCGACGACCTGATGATGCTGCTCGAGCCGCACGTGCGCGACGGGGACTTCGCCACCATGCGCCAGCCGCTCGACTTCTACGGCGTCAACTACTACAACCCGATGCGGATCGCGGCCGCGGACGAGACCGCGGAGCTGCCGTTCGAGTTCCGCGAGGTGCTCGGCTACCCGATGACCGACTTCGGCTGGCCGGTCGTGCCGGACGCACTGCGGGAGTGGCTGATCACCTTCCGCGCCCGCTTCCGGGCCGCCGTACCCCCGATCGTCATCACCGAGTCCGGCTGCTCCTACGCCGTCGGCCCCGACGCGCACGGCGTCGTCGACGACCACCAGCGCGTCGACTACCACGCGCTCCATCTCGCCGCGGTCGCCGAGGCGATCCAGCGCGGCGTCGACGTGCGCGGCTACTACGCGTGGTCGCTCATCGACAACTTCGAGTGGGCCCAGGGCTACACCCAGCGCTTCGGCCTGGTCCACGTCGACTACGCGACCCAGCAGCGCACCCCGAAGCGCTCCTTCAACTGGTACGCCGACCTCGTGGCCGAGCACGCCCGGCGCGCCGCCGAGGCCTGAGCGCGCGACCTACCCGACGAGCTACCCGACGAGCGAGAGGCTGCCGGCCACCGAGCGGCGCAGCTCGTCCGCCCGGGCCGCGGCGGCGGCGCTGCGCTCGGTCTGCTCGCGCACGACCGCGGCCTGCTGCTCGATCTGCCGGCCGGTCGACTCGACGGTCTGGGCACGTCTCCGGTCGCGCTCGCGCCGCTTGACCACGGCCGAGAGCGCCAGGCCTCCGCCGACGCACACGGCGAGCCCGCCCAGCAGCACGAAGCCTCCGGAGACCAGGCCGAGCAGGCAGCAGACGGCGCCGAGGCCGATCAGCCCGAGCCCGATCGGCAGGGTCCGCCGGTCCTGCGGGTGGAGTCGGTCGAAGCCGGCCGTGACCCGCTGCTGCCAGTCGCCCGGGGCACCGTCGCGGTCGACGGTCACGTCCCCGCCGGCCGCCTCGACGCTGCGCGTGTCGGGGGCCGGGACGGCGGCCTGCTGGGCCAGCTCGTCGGCGATCTCCCGCAGGACGGGGGCGAGGGCGTGCCGGGCCACGGCGTACCGTCCGCTCGTCGTCGGCGCGGCCAGGTCCGTCAGCAGGAGGCTGAGCACGTCGCCGGCGGCGGCGTTCCAGGTCGGCCGGTCGGCCGTGATCCGCTCGTCGAGGAAGCCCATGTCGGCGCGCGCGAGGGCCATCCGGTCGAGGATCTCCGCCTCGCCGGGGGAGCCCTCGTCGAGGAGTGAGCGCAGGCAGTCGGCCAACGGGTCCTCGGGGGCCGGCTCGGCGGACGCCGGCGCGGCCGCCTCCTGCTCGGTGTCGGCACCGGTCGTCAGCACCCGGTGCAGCACCTCGAGCTGGGCGGCGGCCCGCTCGCAGGCCAACAGGCTCGGTCCGCTCTCGACCTGTCCCTCGAGCCACGCGGCGATCTCGTCGGGGCCCGCGTCACCGGTGGCGGCCACCCGGCTCGCGAGCGCCGTGCGCAACGCGTCGGTCAGCGCGGCGGGGAGTCGGCCGTCGGCCGCCGCGAGCCACACCTCCCGCTGCGCCTGGGTGACCGAGACGGCGTCGGGGAGCACCCCGTCGGTGCGCTCCGCGACCCAGCGGGGGTCGCGGGTAAGGGCGCCGAGCAGGGCCAGGAACAGGGCCGTCCGGCCGGGGTCGCGCTGCGCCGCCTCCGCGAGCAGGGCCGCGCCCGCGGCCTCGCCCCGTGCGGTCGCGGCCACCCCGCGGGCCGCGGCCGCCAACCAGTAGCCGGGGACGTCGGCCGGCTCGGCCGAGCCCCGCAGCGCGGCGCCCCCGGTGGCGACGACGGTCGACACCACCTCCCGCGCGTAGCGGCGACAGGCCGCGGCGTCGGCGTACTGCCCCAGCTCGGAGCGGATGTCCTCGTGCTCGACGAGCGCGACGAGAGCGCGGGTGAGGCGCTCGAGCTGGGCCTGGGTGTTGCCCTGCTGGGCGCGCATCTGCTCGGCCAGCCGGCTCCGCTGCCGGCGCTCGGCCTCGAGCTGGGCCTCGGCCTCCTCGATCCGCCGGTCCTGGCGCCGGTCGGTCCAGTAGTTGTCGCTCATCCGCGCCACCTGCCCGGCGGTCCTCCGCCGGAAACCCGGTGCGGGTCAGCGGCGGCCGAAGTCCTGGGTCCACCACAGGCGGCTGCCCTGGGCGACGACGCCGACGCCGAGGTGGCGGAGGCGGCAGTCCAGGATGTTCGCGCGGTGCTCGGGGCTGGCCATCCACGCACGCATCACGGCGCGGGGCGAGCTGAAGCCGGAGGCGATGTTCTCGGCGAGGCGGCGCCAGTCGCGGTAGCCCGCGAAGGTGACCCGCTGGCCCAGGCCGGCCTCGCCGGGCAGGAAGTGGGTCATCGTGCCGTACTGCGCCATCCCCACGCTGTGGGTGCGGGCCGAGCGGCGCAGCTTCTCGTTGGACCGCAGCGCGCCGCATCCGGCGGCGGAGCGCCGCCGGTTGACCAGTGTCAGCACCTTGTCCTCGTACGCCGCGTTGATCGCCATCGGCAGCGGCGCCGGCGAGCTCGCACCGGGCGCGGTGGGCGTCGGCGCCGGGACGGTCGTCTGCCCGCCGAGGAGGGCCGCGAGCAGCCCGGTGAGCAGGTCGGTCAGCGTTCCGGTGACGGTGGGCGTGTCCGCCGCCGCAACCGTCGTCACGGCGGGCGAGGCCGACGCGGGCGCGGCCGTCAGGGCGGTCGTCAGGCCGGTGGGCAGGGCGATCAGGAGCATGAGGGCGGCCATCGCGACCAGCCGGGAGAGGCGCAGGAGCATGGGAACGATGGTGCGATTTTCAACGGACCCGGCGCGTCGGTGCTCCGTGTCGCCTCTCCTAGTCCCGAAGGACTAGAAAAAAGTCGCGAACGTCCCGCTCACCCGGGTCCGGTCACCCCCGCAGCGGCGTCAGCGGCGGCCGAAGTCCTGGGTCCACCACAGCTGGTCGTCGCTGAGGACCACGCCGACGCCGAGCTCCCGCAGCCGGCAGTTGAGGATGTTCTGCCGGTGCCCGGGGCTCTCCATCCACGCCGTCATCACCGCCTCCGGCGAGCTGAACCCGCGGGCGATGTTCTCCGCGACGCGGCTCCAGCCCCGGTAGCCCGCGCGGGAGATCCGGGCCGAGAAGCTCGCCTCGCCCGGCAGCTGGTGCGACATCACACCCGCCCGGGCCATCGTGACGGTGTGCCGACGGGCCGCCCGGCGCAGGTGCTTCGAGGGCCGCAGGGCCCGGCAGCCGTTGCTCACGCGCTGCTGGTTCGTCAGCGCCAGGATCCTGTCCTCCATGTCCCGCTGCACCAGCCGGCGCGCGGGCGCGACGTCCGGCGCCACCGGGCGCAGGACGGCGGCGGTCGTCGTACCGGTGGCGGCGTCGGCCGGTGCCGGCGCGAGCAGCCCCAGGCCGAGCACGAGGAACGGTACGACGGCGAGCAGACGGATCATGCCCTGCCGATCGGTCTCGAGGCCGGCCTCCTGAGCCCGGCCCGGAAAGTCAGGACATTGGTCCCGACGGGCCCGCGCGCCCTGCCCGCCTGGATCGCTGATCTAGGCTCGGCTGCGTGAGCATCCTCGACGACGCCCGTCCGGGCATGGACCTCGACATCCGTCCCCAGGACGACCTCTTCGGCCACGTCAACGGAACCTGGCTGACCGAGACCGAGATCCCCTCCGACCGCTCGAGCTGGGGTCCCTTCGTCCAGCTCGCCGACCAGGCGGAGGAGGACGTGCGGGCCATCATCACCGAGCTCGCCGAGACCGCCGGCGCCGGCGGCGAGGGCGCCGGGGGTGACGCCCGCAAGATCGCGGACCTGTTCAACTCGTTCATGGACACCGAGCGGGTCGAGGCCGCCGGCCTCGCGCCCGCCCGCCCGATGGTCGACGCCGTCGCCGGGCTGCGCGACGTACGCGATGTCGCCGCCTTCCTCGGCGAGTTCGAGCGGATCGGTGGCTACGGCCTGTTCGGCTCCTACGTCGACACCGACGACCGGCAGTCCGACCGCTACCTCTTCCACCTCGGCCAGGGCGGGCTCGGCCTGCCCGACGAGTCCTACTACCGCGACGACAAGTTCGCCGAGATCCGCACGGCGTACGTCGCCTACCTGGCCCGGCTGCTCGCCCTCGGCGGTCACGCCGACCCCGACGGCGCAGCCGAGCGGATCCTCGCCGTCGACACCGCGCTCGCCCAGGGGCACTGGGAGCGCGCGGAGACCCGCGACGTGCAGAAGACCTACAACCGGCTGAGCGCCGACGAGCTCAAGGCGCTGTGCCCGGCCTTCGACTGGGACGCCTACGTCACCAACCTCGGTGGGCAGCTCAGCGGCCCGCACGCGACGATCGTCGAGGTCGTGGTCCGGCAGCCGTCGTACTTCGAGCACCTCTCCGGCGTCCTCGAGGCCACCCCGATCGAGAGCTGGCGCGACTGGTTCCTCTCGCGGGTGCTGCGCTCGGCCGCGCCCTACCTCTCCGACGACTTCGTCCAGACGAACTTCGACTTCTACGGCCGCACCCTGTCCGGAACCCCCGAGCTTCGGGCCCGGTGGAAGCGCGCGGTCGCCTTCGTCGAGGGCGCGATCGGCGAGGCCGTCGGCAAGGAGTACGTCGCCCGGCACTTCCCGCCCGCCAGCAAGGCGATGATGGACGACCTGGTCGCCAACCTGATCGCGGCCTACCGGCAGTCGATCAGCCGGCTCGACTGGATGACCGACCAGACCAAGGAGCGGGCCTACGAGAAGCTCGCCACCTTCCGGCCCAAGATCGGCTACCCGGAGCGGTTCCGCGACTACAGCGCCCTGGTCGTCGTACCGGACGATCTGGTCGCCAACGCCCAGGCCGCCGCGGCGTTCGAGACCGACCGGCAGCTCGCCAAGATCGGTTCGCCCGTCGATCGCGACGAGTGGTTCATGCTGCCGCAGACGGTCAACGCCTACTACAACCCGGGCACCAACGAGATCTGCTTCCCGGCCGGCATCCTGCAGAAGCCGTTCTTCAGCCCGGACGCGCACCCGGCCGAGAACTACGGCGGCATCGGGGCGGTCATCGGGCACGAGGTCGGCCACGGCTTCGACGACCAGGGCGCGCAGTACGACGGCGAGGGCAACCTCAACGACTGGTGGACCGTCGACGACAAGGCGGCGTTCGAGGTGAAGTCGAAGGCGCTCATCGCCCAGTACGACGGCTTCTCGCCGCGCAACCTGCCCGGTGAGCACGTGAACGGCGCGCTGACCGTCGGCGAGAACATCGGCGACCTCGGCGGACTCACCATCGCCCACACCGCCTTCCTCATCGCCATGGAGGCGGAGGGCGGCTCGGCGTCGGTGGAGGACCGCCGGAAGCTGTTCTTCAACTGGTCCTACGTGTGGCGCACCAAGAGGCGCCTGGAGCAGGAGCGGCAGTACCTCACGATCGACCCGCACAGCCCGCCGGAGTTCCGCGCCAACATCGTGCGCAACCTCGACGAGTTCCACGAGGTCTTCGACACCGCGCCCGGCGACGGGCTGTGGCTCGACCCGGAGGACCGGGTCCGGATCTGGTGACCGGCGAGGCACCCCGCGAACCCTCGGGACGTTCGGGACGGTGGCCTCGCTATCTCCGGCCGGGTCCAGGTGAGCTGCAGGACGAGCACCTTGACCGCGACGGGCTGCCACTGCCGGTCGAGGGTGAGACCGACCCGGTCGCCGAAGCGGCCCGCCAACGGCGCCGGGACCGGCGCTCGCGGCGCCGGTGGATCCGGCTGGGCGTCTTCGTCGCGGCCGTGTCGATCTGGTCCAGTGTGCACCGTGCCGGCGGCGGGGTGGACTCGCCCGAGCCGCTGCCCGCGGAGGCGCAGTACGAGCCGATCTGGAGCGACGCGGCCCACGAGGGGTTGATCGCGGCCGTTCGGAAGGCGACCGGAGACACCCAGGTCCTCCACTTCCGGGCCTACGGCCTCGACGAGGCGACGATCCGCACCCCGCCCGCCGAGGCGAGCGACCTGGCTGCGGTCTGGCTCTGGGACGGCAGCGTGCTGGAGGAATGGTCCGCCTCGGCCGCCGGCGACGACCAGCCGTTCGACCTCGCCTCGGTCGATCCCGACGTGCTCGTGACCTTGGACGAGAAGGCACGCGAGATGAGCGACGGCCGCATCAGCGACAGCCGGATCAGCATCGCCGCGCCGGCGTACGACGGGGACGACTGGATCCAGCTGCACCTCGACGAGGTCGACCACGGCGCCGTCGTCCTCTTCGCCGATCGCGACGGCGTCGTCGCGGGCGAGCTGGTCAACAAGGACTGGCGCGACGACTGACGGCGACGCGCTCGGCCCATCCAAAAACGATGCAGCCGCTGGCGTCTCGGGTCACCAGCGGCTGCATGCAGAACATTACGTCCGGCGCAGGGGGCCGTCTCGGGAACGCGAGAATTCTTGGGTAAAGGATCCCCCCGGGTGCCGGGCGGGGTGCCGAGAGGGGCTCGGCGGCCGGCCGCCTGTGGATGGGCGTCCCGACCTGTCGGGCGGCGCTGGTAGACACGGGGGCATGGACACCCAGGCCCCTGCCGCCGCCGTCGCCGCGGTCCGCGCCCGCGCGGAGGAGCACCTGCGCGCCCTGGTGGGCCGCCCCGACGCCACGCTGTACGACGACCAGTGGGCCGCGATCGCCGCGCTGGTGGTCGAGCGGCGGCGGGCGCTGGTCGTCCAGCGAACGGGCTGGGGCAAGTCGGCGGTCTACTTCGTGGCGACCCTCCTGCTGCGCGAGGGTCTCCAGACGGCCGCGGGCGGCCGCGACCAGCGCGGGGACCACCGGGCGGGGCCGACGGTGATCATCTCGCCGCTGCTGGCGCTGATGCGCAACCAGATCGCGGCGGCCGAGCGCGCGGGCATCCGTGCGGTGACGGTGAACTCGACCAACATGGAGCAGTGGGACGAGGTCCACCGCGCGATCGCGGCGGGCGAGGTCGACGTCCTGCTGGTGAGCCCGGAGCGGCTCAACAACCCCGGCTTCCGCGACGAGGTGCTGCCCCGGCTCGCCGCGACCTGCGGCCTGCTCGTCGTCGACGAGGCTCACTGCATCTCCGACTGGGGCCACGACTTCCGGCCCGACTACCGGCGCATCCGCACCCTGCTGCGGGAGCTGCCCGACGGCATTCCGGTCCTCGCCACCACCGCGACCGCCAACCAGCGGGTCACCGACGACGTCGCGGAGCAATTGGACGGGGCCGAGCGCGTCTCCGGCGACGAGAAAGCCAACGAGTTCCCGGAGGTCGCCGCCCGCCGCGCTGCCGGCCTGGGCGGGGGCACCCTCGTGCTGCGTGGCAGCCTCGACCGGGCGTCACTGCGGCTGGGGGTCGTCCGGCTCACGACCGCCCAGCAGCGGCTGGCCTGGCTCGCCGACCACCTCGCCGAGCAGCCCGGCAGCGGCATCGTCTACTGCCTCACCGTGGCCGCCACCCAGGAGGTGGCCGACTACCTGCGCTCCCGCGGTCACCAGGTGGCGGCCTACTCCGGGCAGACCGAGCAGACCGAGCGGTTGGCGCTCGAGCAGGCGCTGGTCGACGGCCAGGTCAAGGCGCTGGTCGCCACGAGCGCCCTCGGCATGGGCTTCGACGCCTCCCTCGGCTTCGTGGTCAACCTCGGCGCCCCCAACAGCCCGGTGGCCTACTACCAGCAGGTCGGTCGCGCGGGCCGCGGCACTGTCGACGACGCGTCCGTCGTCCTGCTGCCGGCGACCGAGGACCGCGACATCTGGGCCTACTTCGCCTCGCTGGCATTCCCGCGCGAGGACGTCGTCCGCACCACCCTGGACGTCCTCGCCGAGGAGGGCCGCGCGATGAGCACGCCGGCGCTCGAACCGCGCGTCGACCTCTCCCGCAGCCGCCTGGAGACGATGCTCAAGGTGCTCGACGTCGACGGCGCCGTACGCCGTGTCCGCGGGGGCTGGGAGGCGACCGGTCGTCCGTGGGAGTACGACGCGGAGCGCTACGCGCGCGTCGCCGCCGAGCGTCAGGCCGAGCAGCAGGCGATGCTCGACTACCTGTCGAGCGACGAGTGCCGGATGCGCTACCTGCGCCGCCAGCTCGACGACCCCGAGGTCCTGGCCGACCCGGAGTGGCAGTGCGGCCGGTGCGACAACTGCGGTGGCCTGCAGCTGTCGACCGAGGTGTCCGCTCAGGCCGTCGAGGAGGCCGCCGCCCGGATCGCCCGGCCCGGTGTCCCGATCGAGCCGCGACGCCAGTGGCCCACCGGCCTGGCGTCGATCGGGGTGAGCCGCTCGGGCCGGATCCGGCAGCCGGCGGAGGAGGGGCGGGCGATCGCGCGGCTCACCGACCTCGGTCACGGAGCCGCCCTGCGCGGGCTGTTCGCGGTCTCGCCGGGCTCGCCCACCGGGATGGAGGACGGCCCCGTGCCCGACGCCCTCGCCAGGGCGATGGTCACCCTCCTCCAGGACTGGCAGCCGAAGGTCGACGCGATCGTCGTGGCGGAGTCCGAGCGCAAGCCGACGCTGACCGCCGATCTCGCCGCGGGGCTCTCCCGCTTCCTCGGCGTGCCCGTGGTGGGCCGCTGGGCGGTGGTCGACCCGTCCGTCGGCCCCGACCGGGGCGCGACCAACTCCGCGCAGCGGGTCGCCGCGGTCGGCCGCCGGTGTGCGCTCCGGCTCGACGAGCCCGACGCGGTCCGCGACCGGCGGGTGCTCCTCGTCGACGACCGGGTGGTCTCCGGGTGGTCGCTGACCCTCGGCGCGGAGGCCCTCCACGAGGCGGGCGCCGCGGCCGTCGTCCCCCTGGTGCTGGCGGTGTCGGGGTGAGCAGCGCCCCACTCCGTCACCCTCCCAGCCTCCCGCGATCGGGGCCCGCACCGGCCTAGGGTCGAAGCCATGACCGACGACGCTCCCGCGAACGGCACTCCCGACCCGTCGGACCGACCGGTCCCCCCTCCAGCGGCGGACACCTCTTCCACCACCCCCTCGTCCCCCTCCACGCCGCCGGCCCCGCCGGCGACGGCGATCGTCACCGACCCGGCCGACCCGGCCGAGCCGGCCGCCCCCACCGCCCCGGCCGACGCCACCGGGCCCATCGAGCCGGAGCTGCCGGTCCGGGCCACCCGCGCGGGGACCGCCGGCGCGGTGGTCGCGCTCGGCACCGGCCTGCTCGCCGCGGCGGTGGTCATCGCCGCCGTGCGCGGTCGCGACGACGGCGGACTCGACTGGTCCTCCTACGGTGTCGGGCTCGGCGCCACCGCCGTCCTGCTCGTCATCGCGGTCCTGGGAGCCCTTGCGGGCCGCCGCGCCGGTGGCCGTGCCCGCGAGGAGGTGGTCACCTGGCCCGGTGCCGTCGGGATCCTCGCCACCGCCGTGATGATCGGCGTCGGCATCGACCGCGACGACAGCTGGGTGGCCTACCTCATCGGCGGCACCATGGTCGTGCTCGCGGCCCTCGGGTACGTCGCCGCCCGCCGCGCCGCCTTCGTGGTCGTCGCGATCCTCGGGCTGGCGCTGGTCTACGGCGTCGCGTTCGACGACTTCGTCGCCGACAGCCTCGGCGACGACCACCCGCAGGTGATCGGCGCGGTCCTCGTCTCCGTGTTCGTCGTCGTGGTCACCCTGCTCGGCTGGGCCCTCCCCAGCCGTGCCGTCTCCGGCGTGGTCGTCGGGGTCTTCGGCCTGGTGGGCATCCTCGGGATCCTCGCCTCCTTCGCGGTGCAGCGCTTCCTGGCCGACATGTTCGGGGGGATGCTGGGCATGTCCGGAATGCCCGGTCTGCTCGGCGGGGAGAAGGGGTCCGGATCCCGCGGGTTCCCCGCGTCCGACGTGTGGTGGGTGGTCGCCCTCGGCGGCGTGCTCGCCGCCCTGTGGGCCTTGGCCGCCGCGATCTCCAACCACTCCGGGTTCTCCGTCCTCGCGATCGCCCTGCCCGCCCTCGGCCTGCCCCTGGCCTGCCTCGCCCTCGCGGCCGAGCACCCGACCTGGTGGTCGGCGATCGCTGCCGTGGCCGGGGGTGTGCTGCTGCTCGGCGCCACGCTCCTCGCCCGACTGCGGGGGCGTCGTACGGCTGACGTGCTCGGGCGGTAGCGACGCGCGACGTCCCCGGGCCTCCCGGGCCTGCGGTCGTCCGAAAGCCTTTGGTTCGAACGTGTGTTCGAGTATCA
>NZ_VDMP01000025.1:486-627 GCF_006335005.1 Nocardioides albidus | reverse complement strand
TCCAACCGCGCCGCGGCAGCCCTCGACCTGCGCCACCGACTGCCCCTGCTGTGGCACCGGGTCCAGCACCTCGACCTCGAGGTCTGGGTCGCCCGCAAGATCGCCGACCTGTCCCGCAAGCTCGCCAAGGACGCCGTCGCG
>NZ_VDMP01000025.1:0-349 GCF_006335005.1 Nocardioides albidus | reverse complement strand
GACGACATCCCCACCATGGACCAGTTCCGCGCCCAGGCCGTCGAGCTCCTCGCCGACCCCTACGCCGCCGTCCGGTTCCTCGAAGACACCGAGGACGCCGCGGACGCCGGGAATGATGGGGACGCCGCGCCCCCGCCGTCCCACCCCGAGCCCAAGCCCGAGCGCAAGCGCAAGGGTGTCGTGTACGCCCACCTCGACGCCGCCGTCCTCGCCAGTCTCCTCGAAGGCGGGCGCGAGGGCGGGGTCGAGGGCGTGGCCCGGGTCGAGGACCTCGGCCCGATGCTCCTCGAGCAACTCGCCGAGCTCCTGCGCCACCGCCACATCACCCTCACCCCGGTCATCGACCTCA
>NZ_VDMP01000018.1:147783-158515 GCF_006335005.1 Nocardioides albidus | reverse complement strand
CGTGGTCGGCCAGGTCGATCACCGGGCGCACGATGATCGTGGTGTCCTTCGACCGCAGCCATTCCCTGATCTGCGCTGAGCTGATCGGGCAACGCCTCTCCTCCCACCGCCCGACCGGGTTCTGCCCGGTGAGGGTGGTGTCGGTGATGTGGACGTTCAACACCACCTTGCGACCGGACACCGTGGCGACGACCTCACCGGTGTCGGGGTCGGGGATCAACAGATCGAGCGCGAGATCGGCGCGGGCGAGCTCGGCGGCCGCCTTCGACCGCCGCACATCCAACGTCGAGTCGTCGCCGAGGCGTCCGAGGACCTCGGCACGGCGGGCGACGGCCTGGTCGAGGTCGTGCCCGTCGGCGGCATCCATGAGCGCGTCGAGGTGGACGAGTCCGTGCTCGTCGACGTCGCCGATGTCGAAGTGCCGCCGGTCGGCTGCCCGCTGTCGTTCGGCTTCGGCCGTCTCGGGGTCGAACCGCGAAACGGCTTCGGCCACGAGGCGTTCGAGTTGGGCCCAGCCGACGCCGGTGGCGTCGTACAGCTGCCGGTCCACGAACGCCGCCGCCTCGGCCGATAGGCCGTGGGTGAGGTCGGCGATGCGTTCGGCCCGCCACGGCGCCAGGCGTCCGGCGAGGACGGCGTCGTAGACGTGCGGCAGACGCCAGGCGCACTCGATGACCCGCCCGACATACGGCTTCCCACCGTCCGGGGTCCGGCCCAGGACCGCGACCAGTTCCATCAACGCGAACTCGCTGACCAGCGGTGCACCGTGCCCGGCGATCGGGATGCCGGTGTCGAGGTAGCCCTCGGTGATCGTGGCGGCACCTTCCGGTCCGGTCACGACGTGGTCGGAGGCCCAGGCGACGATGCCGGTCCATTCGCGGATCACGAGGGCTTCGCGGTCGCGGACCCCGGCACGCAGCTCGGACAGCAGCGTTGCTGTCGAACGGGGCCGGGTTCCGAGATCCATGACGGCATCGTCCCAAGGACGTACAACACAACCCCGACGCCGGACACCCGCCTGTGCACAGGGGAAACCCCGCCCCGCGCCGACGGTGATGCCCGGCACTTCAACCACCGGGCGGGATCGTCACCCGCAGCCGGTCACCGTCTGGCCCTCGGCGCACTCGGTGCATCTCCACCACTGGACCAGGACGCTCCCGTCGGGCGCGAGGGTCTGCGGGCCGAGGGCATGAGGGGTGCACGCGCCGCACGGCAGGCAGTGCAGCATCTGCACGGGCGGCAACGGTCGGGCGCGGACCTCGGGGGTGCTGTCGGCAGTCGGAGCGGACACGGTCATCGCCTGGTTCCTTGGAATTGGCGTGCGACCAGAGGGAGACACCGGGAACGGCGAGACGCGAGAATCCTGTGGTTGCTCTCGACGTTACGCCTGCGCGCAGCAACAAGCCAGCACCGCCGCCGCGGCCAACGGCGGGAACGCCGAGCGAGGCGGCGCAGGGAGCGACCGGAGCGGAGGAGCCGAGCCTTTCCGCGAGCCGACAGGCGAGCCGCCAGACCGACGCAAGCCCTACGGAAGCCGACTGCGCGCGCGGCAGCGCGGCGAGCGAAGCGACGACGCGCTCGCGCCATCCAACTCAGTGGTGGCGTAGGGCGTCGATCAGCTCGTCCTTCCTCATCGACGAGCGGCCCTCGATGTCGAGCTCACCGGCGCGCTTGCGCAGCTCGTCGACCGTCCAGTCCTCGTAGTCGCCGGCCTTGCCGCCGCGGCGGGCGACGGTGCTGGCGCCCTCGGCGGCCATCGCGTTGGAGATGCGGGCGGCCTTCTCCTTGCTGGCGCCGTCCTTGCGGATCTCCTCGTAGACGTCCGGGTTCTTGATGCCGGGACCGTGCTTCTTGGCGGGCATGTCTCCTCCTCCGTGGGTGCGGGCTCGGGTCCACTCCCGGTGTTACCCGCGCAACGGCTCGAGAGACGCCTCGGGGCCGATCCGCACCTCCCCCGCCTCGTGGTCAACGTCGACGCCGGGGCCGAGCTCGACGACGCGGGCGTGGCGGTGCAGCCACTGGATGACGGCGGCGACGACGGCCGGTCCGGGCTCGCTGCTGCGGTCGTAGCCGAACAGCGCCCCCGGGCGGCCGGGACCCACGAGCAGTGCGGTGACGCGGTGCTCCCCCGGCTGGCCGGGCGCGCCGACCAGGCGCAGGTCGAGGACCTTCGAGCGGCGCGGCAGCGCGTCGCAGCGCACCGGCGTCCCGAGCAGGGAGCCGACCCGGCAGCGGCGGGGGTCCTGCGCCCGTTCGTGGCTCATCCGGTGGAGCAGGCCGTACGCCGGTTCGGAGAGCCGGACCTCGCTGCTGACGTCGTCCACGATGTCGAAGCCCACCACGAGCGGCAGCGCCTGGTCGGCGGCCGCGGCCCGGACGAGGCGGTGGGCGCCGCTCAGCCTCGCACCGAGGTGCCGACCGAAGCGCGGCAGCAGGGCCGGCAGGCCCACGAGCAGAGCGGTCGGCACCAGCGACCCGTCGTCGTCGAGGAGGAGCTCGACGTCGTCGACCTTGCCGATCAGGCGGTCGTCGGATCCGATGATCTGCCGGTCGAGCAGGTGCAGCCCGACGTCGTACCCCTCGCGCTCCGCCAGCGAGCCCATCAGCCCTGTCCCATCGACGTGACGACCATGAGCGGGATCGCCGCGAGCGCCGCGACCGTGAGCACGACGAGGTAGAACACCCCGAGGGCGTTGGCCAGCCGTCCGTTGACGTGCTCACCGAGATAGTCGGGATCGTTGGCGACCACGAGGATCGGGAAGTAGGTCAACGGCAGCGCGACCGCGGAGAAGACCACCGAGATCTCGGTGACCATGATCGGGTCGACCCCGGTGAGCAGGACGCCGGCGGCGATCACGGTGGTGACCAGCAGGATGATGTGGAAGCCGGCCGCCTCCTTCGGGCGCACGAACTTGCCCCACGGGAAGCCGAAGTACTGCGCCAGGCTGTAGCCGGTCGACAGCCCCGTCTCGCACGCTGCTCCGAAGGTGGCGGCGAAGAAGCCGAGGACCACCACGGCCAGGCCGACCTTGCCGAGGGCGACCGCGACCGGAAGGCCGACCTGGCCGAGGGTCTCGACCGCGATCCCCTGGGGCAGGAAGAGGGTCGCGGCGCAGCCGGCGATCGCCACCGACAACAGGCCGCCCAGCGGGAAGCCGATGAAGACGTTGGCGCGCATCACGCCGAGGTCCTTGCTGGTCCACCGCTCCTCGACGCCGCCGCTGGAGAAGAAGAACACCTCGTAGGGCGTCATCGCGGCGCCGAAGAGAGCGACGCCGAAGAAGGCGTACGTCGCCCAGCTCTCCGCGCCCGGCTTCTCGGCCGGCGACAGCCCGGAGACGAGCTCCCCCCAGTCCGGTCCCAGCTGCCACAGCGCGACGGCGAACGCGATCAGGGCCAGCCCCATGAGACCCAGTACGTTCTCGATCGCGGAGAATTTCGCGCGCCACAGCACGATCCACACCGCGACCGCGACGAACGGGACGATGAGCAGGTGGTGCAGCGAGCTCACCAGCTGCAGCGCCAGCGCGACGCCGCCGATCTCGGCGATGAAGGTCAGCATCGTCACGAGCATCGAGCCGACGAGGTTGAGCAGGCCCATCCCGGGGCCGAGGCGCTCGCGGACCAGGTCGAAGGTGGCGCGATGGCTGACCGCCGCGATCCGCCCGGACATCTCGGCGAAGACGCAGATGCCGACGACGCCGAGCACGACCACCCACACCAGCGACATTCCCAGGCGCGCGCCGACCTGGGCGTTGGTGACCAGGTCACCGATGTCCACGAAGCCACCGATCGCCGTCAGGATGCCGAGCAGGACGGCGAAGTAGCGCTTCATCCCGCTGCCTTCTGCAGCTCGCCCGCCAATCGGTCGAGATCGTCGAGGAGGCTCCGGTCGTCGTACTCGCCGTCGACGGCGTGCGCGCGGGCCTCGCCGACGAGGCCGGCCGCCCGGTCGAGCAGGTCGAGCACGGCCGCGGCGTCGTCGGCGCGCCCGGGCGGGACCTGCACCCGCGCCAGGTCCTCCTCCGCCTTGGCCGCCGCCTCCTCGGCCTCGGCGACCAGCACGGTCGTGTACGGCGACCAGGTGCGCTCCTTCGCCGCCGAGGTCAGCGCGAGCCGGGCCGTGGCGACCTGGCTCCCCGCATCGGTGAGGGCCAGGGTGGCCTGGTCGTCCCAGGCAGCGGCGTCCGGCCGGGACACCACGCCGCATGCCCCGAGCAGTCCCGCCAGCAGCAGGAGGGCCGGGACCGCGACGACGGCCGGTCGCATCGAACGCCTCACCTCGCGCGGCCCCGCCAGGGGACCGCGGCCCACATCAAGGTGAACGCGAGCGCGACCGCCGCCGCGGCGATCAGGGCGGCCCTGGTTCCGAGGACCACGTCGAACACGAGCAGCACCACCGCCGCCGAGACCACGGCGAGACCGACCAGACCGACCAGCGCGCACCGGTGGGCCGCCGCGACGATCCACTCCCGCTCTCCCTGCCGGAACAGCAGCCGGTGGTAGCACACCGGGGAGACGATGACGAGCGTGGTCAGCACCGACGTCACGAGGATCGCGAGGTAGAGGTCCTGCTGGGCGTCGGTCAGCGTGGTGAACCGCTCGGTGAAGGGGACGGTCAGCAGGAAGCCGGTGAGGATCTGCACCCCGGTCTGCATCACGCGCAGCTCCTGGAGCAGCTCGCTGAGATTGCGCGTGATCTGCTGGGGTGGCCGGCCGGACCGGGTGCCCGCCGGCTGGCCGGTGCTCACAGCGGGTCCTGCAGCGGATATGCCTCCTCGGCGTCGAGGATCCCGCCCTCGTCGGCCGGCGGGTCCAAGGTCGCCTCCGGGTCGGGATCGTCGGGGTGATAGTCCTCGACGGTGGAGCGGTCCTTCTCCGGGATCGGCTTCTGCTCGGGGTCCACCGGCTCGTCGGGCTCCAGCGGGCGCTCGGGGCTCTCCGGCTCGGGAATCGTCATCGCTCCTCCAGGTGCTCGTGCTGATCCTGGTCGCCGGTCCGCGCGTCCGGACCGGTGGCTCCCTCCTGGACCTCGTCGTCGGTCGGGTGGCCGGCGACGGCGTCCGAGGGCGAGCGCATCCCCGCCTCGTCGAGGCCGCTGACCTCCGAGACCTGGCCCTGCTCGTCCTCGCGCGGTCGGTTGTCCATGGCCGTGCGGTACCCGGCCTCCGGGTCAGAACACCGGTTTGCCGCCGGTGACTCCGAGAACGGTCCCCGAGACGTACGACGCGTCGCCGGGCGAGGCGAGGAACACGAACGCCGGCGCCACCTCGGCCGGCTGGCCGGCTCGCCCGAGCGGGGTGTCGGCGCCGAAGCGCTCGACCTTCTCCGGCTCCTGGGTGGCCGGCTGCAGCGGCGTCCAGATCGGGCCCGGGGCGACGGCGTTGACCCGGATCCCGTCGGCGCCGAGGGAGGAGGCGAGGTTGACCGTGAGGTTGTTGATGGCGGCCTTCGTGGCGGCGTAGTCGAGCAGTGTCTCGGACGGCTCGAAGGCCTGGATGGAGGCGTTGTTGACGATGCAGCCGGGGCGCTTGCGCAGGTGGGGCGCCGCGGCGCGGACCAGCCACATCAGCGCGTAGAGGTTGGTCTTGAAGGTCCGGTCGATCCGCTCGTCGCTCAGGTCGTCGACGGCGTGGTCGCGCGCCATCTGGTAGCCGGCGTTGTTGACGAGCACGTCGAGGGCACCGAGCTCGTCGACGGTGCGCCGCACCGCCTCGTCGCACGCCTCGCTGGTCCTCAGGTCGAGCGCCATCGCCAGCACGCGGCGACCGGCGTCGGTGACCAGCGCGGAGGTCGCGTCCGCGTCCGGCTGCTCCTCGGGCAGGTAGGTGAAGGCGACGTCGGCGCCCTCGCGGGCGTAGGCGATCGCGACGGCGCGCCCGATGCCGGAGTCACCGCCGGTGATGAGCGCGACCTGCCCCTCGAGCCGGCCGTGTCCGACATAGCTCTGCTCGCCGTGGTCGGGCCGAGGAGTCATCTCCTCGGTGAGTCCCGGCGGGGTCTGCTGCTGGGCTGGAAAGGTCTTGTCGGTCATCTTCGACCGTTACCCGGGTGGACCGGGCGGAGTCGGGTACGGCGGGCGGGACGATGAGTCGAGGCTCAGCCGGCGCGGTTCCCCCGAGCCGTCCGGCTGGCGGTGAGGTCGTCGAGCAGCGCGTCCAGCAACCGGCGCAGTCCAGGGTGGCTGACATGCCCCTCCCGGGCCACCTGGATCAGTCTGTCGGCGACCTCCCGCACCTTCACGTTGCGGTTGCGTGACCACCACTTGAGCATCGCGAAGGCGGCGTCGGCGTCGAGCCCGTAGCCGAGCATGAGGATGCCCTTGGCCTGCTCGATGGTGTCGCGGGAGGCCGCGGACGCCGCCACGGCGGCGTCGGCCGCGGCCGTGGTCTCGGCCTCCAGCTCGGGGGTCAGGTCGACGTAGTAGCCGACGAGACGGTCGACCTTGCCGCTGGTCCGGTCGCCGTCGTACTGGCCCTCGCCGCACAGCACGACATTGCGGATCCGCTCCCCCACCACGATCCGGTAGTAGACGTTGAACGGCGCGCCGTCGCCGATCGCCTCCTGCAGCGTCTGCTCGACGAGCTCCCGGTCGTGCTCGTGCTTGTGCCGCATGACCAGCTCGGTGGTGGGCTCCACCTCGCCGGGCGCGTAGCCGTGGATGACGTACACGTCGTCGTCCCACTCCCAGCGCTCGTCGACGACGTGGAACACGAACCGACCCGTCTGCCGTGGTCCGTCGGGCACGGCCGGCACCTCCGCCGCGGCGTCGTCTCCCGCCCCACCTCGACCCATCTCCGGCCTCCTGCCGCTCCCGCCCGTGCTCCGTATGCGCGCAGACAGCACGGGTACCCCGCATCCACCGGAGGAGGTCGCCATGGGACAACGGACCGTCTGCGATGAGAACTATCCCGAACGTCGCACGATCCGCACAACGGGGGGGTCCTCTGCTCCCGATGCTCCTCGCTCGCCGCATCCTGCTGCGCCTGATCCTGGGCGACCTGTGGGAGGGAAGGACCAAGACCTAGATGTTGCTGCCCGAGCCCTGTGGACCACTGAGCGAGCACGTGGTCCACACGTTGCGCGCCCGGCCCCACGCCCCCCACGCCGTCCCCGAGCCGCGCGCGATGGGCGATGTCACCTATCCGTTGACCGACCGCGACTTCCAGCTGGCCCTGTGGGTCCTCTACGAGCTCCACTACCGCGGCTTCGACGACGTCGAGGACCCCGACGCCGAGTGGGACCCGCTGCTGATGGTCAGCCGGGCCGCGCTCGAGCGCACCTTCGAGCACGCCGTGCGCGAGCTCGTCCGCGAGGCCCCCGAGGACGCTCCGACGCTGACCGACCTGGGCGACACCCCGGCCGAGCAGGTCACCGCCGCACTGGTGCGGATGACGGCCCGCTCGGGTCCCTCCGGCGTCGCCCAGTTCCTGCACCGGCGCGCCACCCGCGAGGAGTTCTGCTCCTACCTGGCCGAGCGCGCGGTCTATCACCTGCGCGAGTCGGACCCGCAGAGCTTCGTGCTGCCGCGGATCGGCGGGGCGGCCAAGGTCGCCCTCGCCGAGCTGCAGTACGACGAGTACGGCGGCGGGCGCCCGGACCGCCTCCACCAGACGCTCTTCGCGCGGGCCCTCACCTCGCTCGACATGCCGACCGACCTGGCGCCGTACGTCGCCGCGGCGGAGGGCGCCACCCTGGCCTCGGTCAACCTGATGTCGCTGTTCGCCCTCAACCGGCGCCTGCGCGGCGCCGCGATGGGCCATCTCGCGGCCTTCGAGGCGACCAGCTCCCTGCCCTGCGAGCGGATCCTGCGCGGCGCCCGCCGGCTCGGGCTGCCCGCGGCCGTCGAGGACTACTACGACGAGCACGTGGAGGCCGACGCCGTGCACGAGCAGCTCGCCATCCGCGGCATCTGCGCCGCCCTGGTCGAGGACGAGCCCGCGCTGGCCGAGGACGTCGTCCTGGGCGCGACCGCCTGTCTCGCCGTGGACGGCCTCGCCGGCGAGGTGCTGCTCGACGGGTGGAACGCCCGGCGCCACCCCGCACATGACGCCGGACACGACGTCGGACATGACGCCGGACACGACGCCGGACGCCGTACGCCGGCGGCGGGGTGAGGCGCCCATGAGCACGCGCAGGGTCACGGTCACCGAGTGCCCGGGCGGTCCGCTGCTGATCCGCGGGGCCGACGAGGTCGTCGGCATCGACGGCACCGTCGCCCCGGTCGAGCGCGCCGTGGTGGCGCTGTGCCGGTGCGGCCGCTCGGACCGTCTCCCGTGGTGCGACGACAGCCACCGCGACCGCCGACGGAGGAAGAAGCCGTGAGGGCGGTGACCTGGCAGGGCAAGGGGCGGATGAGCGTCGAGGACGTGCCGGACCCGCGGGTCCGCGAGCCCGACGACATCGTCATCCGGGTGACCTCGACCGGCCTGTGCGGCTCCGACCTCCACCTCTACGACCCGCTGGCGCCGTTCATGGAGCCCGGCGACATCGTGGGGCACGAGCCGATCGGGATCGTGGAGGAGGCGGGGCCCGCGGTGACCTCGCTGCGGCGCGGCGACCGGGTCGTCGTGCCGTTCAACGTCAGCTGCGGCCGGTGCTGGATGTGCGCGCAGGGTCTGCACAGCCAGTGCGAGACGACGCAGAACATCGAGCAGGGCACCGGTGCGAGCCTCTTCGGCTACAGCAAGCTGTACGGGCAGGTGCCCGGCGCCCAGGCGGAGTACCTCCGGGTCCCCTTCGCCGACACCCTGCCGATCCGTGTCCCCGACGGCCCGCCCGACGACCGCTTCGTGTTCCTCTCCGACGTGCTCCCCACCGCGTGGCAGGCCGTCGAGTACGCCGCGCTGCGCCCCGAGGACACCCTCCTGGTCCTCGGCGCCGGGCCGGTCGGCGACATGTGCGCCCGGATCGCGCTGATGCGCGGGATCCGGGTCTTCGTCGTCGACCCGGTCACCGACCGGCTCGAGCGGGTGTCGGCGTACGGCGCCGAGGTGCTCGTCACCGAGACCGACGCCGACACGGTCACGACCGTCCTCGAGCTCACCCGCGGGCGCGGGGTCGACGCGGTGATCGACGCCGTCGGCATGGAGGCGCACGGGTCGCCGGTCGCCGAGTCGATGGCCAAGCTGGTACGGCTGCTCCCGAACCGGGTCGCCCAGCCGGTCATGCGCTCCGCCGGCGTGGACCGGCTCGCGGCGCTCCACCTGGCGATGCACGCCGTGCGCCGGGGCGGCACGGTCTCCGTCGTCGGGGTCTACGGCGGGCCGATGGACCCGATGCCGCTGATGGAGATGTTCGACAAGCAGATCCAGCTCCGCATGGGCCAGGCCAACGTGCGCCGCTGGAGCGACGACATCCTCGCCCTCCTCCTCGACCCGACCGACCATCTCGGGGTCGAGTCGTTCGCCACCCACCACCTCCCGCTGGAGGAGGCGCCGGCGGCGTACCGCGACTTCCGCGACAAGTGCGAGGGCATGGTCAAGGTGCTCTTCCGGCCCTAAGAGGTTCCGCCGAGCGTCATCCACGACAACGGTCCACCGCCTTGGTCCTTCTGAGCGTATCGAGGGGACCGATAGCGGTGGACCGTCGTCGTGACCGTCGCCGGCGGGCCGCCGCGGAGTTGCGGCGACCCGCCCGGTCACGGCGCCCCAGGCACCGGCCCGGGGCGTTCCCGTCAGGCTGCGCGCGGCTTCGGATCCACGCCGACGGCACGGCGGAGGTCGGTGAAGATGCGCTGCAGCAGGCGGGAGACCTGGACCTGTGTCACACCGAGCTCGTCGGCGATCTCCTGTTGGGTGCGCTGCTCGTAGAACCGCATCTGGAGGATGCGGCGGTCGCGTGCCTTGAGCTTGCGGCAGGCCGGGCCGAGCATGGCGATCGCCTCGCTGTGCTCGAACCCGGGCTCGATCTCCGGCAGCAGGTCGCCCAGCGGGCTCCCGGTGGCGGCGACGGGCTCGTCGAGCGACGCCGCGTGGACCAGGTCACCGCACGCGAGGGCCTCCTCGACCTCGGCGACCGGGCAGTCGAGCTCGTCGGCCAGCTCCTGCGGCGTCGGGGGGCGGCCGAGGTGCTGGGCCAGCTCCTCCTCGGCGGCCACGACCCGGGGTCGGATCTCCTGGATCCGGCGCGGCGGGCGCACCGCCCAGGCGGCCGAGCGGAAGTGGCGCTTGAGCTCGCCGAGGATGCTCGGCACCGCGAAGACCAGCAGGTCGTCGCCGCGCTCCGGGTCGAAGGACTGCACCGCGCGGGTCAGCGCGAGGCAGGCGACCTGCTCGAGCTCGTCCGCCGACTGACCGCGGTTGCGGTAGCGCGAGGCGAGCGTGCGGGCGACCGGGATGTTGAGCACGATGACCTCCTGGAGGAGGTCGTCCCGCTCCCCGGGGGGGCACTCCCTGGCCTTCGCCAGGAGCTCGGCGGTCCGGGCCTTGCGCTCGGCAGAGCTCACCTGCGGGACCGACGAAGCGTTGGAACGATGCGGAATGGTGGGGATCGATGCGATGGACACGAATACTCCCGATGATCGGAAGCGATGTGGCGGTGGGCTTGGCCACGATGTCTGCTGCGTCGCTACCCAACCTAGCGCGAACTCATACGGGTGACCACCCCGTCGAATCAGGTCGTCTAGTCAATTCGGACTAGGGACAACAGGACTACACTTCCCATAACGCAGGAGCCGTTCGGGAGGTTCTCCACATGTCGGGGCACACCAGGTGCCCGCAGTCCCTCCCGG
>NZ_VDMP01000018.1:132329-147733 GCF_006335005.1 Nocardioides albidus | reverse complement strand
GCACCTCGTCGTGCACGACCCGGTCGCCGGGGAGCACTTCACCGCCGTCGTGGCCGACATCGCCTTCGAGCTCGCCGACACGTCGTACCGCCTCGAGATCGGCACCCGGATCACCTCCGAGGAGGCCACCGAGTGCCTCGCGCCGCGCACCCAGGACGAGCGTCTCACCACCCAGGACATCGTCGCCCTGCTCGCCGAGCTGCGCCGCAGCGAGCGCGACGTCTCGGCCGCGCTGGCCGACCTGCGCGCCCGCTGAGACCCTCGACACCGGCCGTGCCGGCCGGGTGGCACCGCCGTTCGGCCAGGGGGACATAGTCCCAACAGACCATGCCCGGAAATCCTCCGGTCCCAGCTGTCCCGATGCCATCGCCCTGGGACGTGTCTGCCCGCAGAATCGTGGTGTGCCTGTACAGAACCCGATCCGCGTCTACATCGTCGACGACCACGAGGTCGTCCGCCGGGGCGTCGCCAGCCTGCTCGCGACCGACCCCGAGCTCGAGGTGGTCGGTCAGTCGGGAAGCGCGACCGTGGGCCTGCGCGAGATCCTCGAGCTGCGACCCGACATCGCCGTCCTCGACGCGAACCTCGCCGACGGGACCGGCGTCGACATCTGCCGCGAGATGCGCTCGGTCGACCCGAACATCAAGGCGCTCATCCTCACGACGTACGACGACCCGGACGCGATCTCCGCGGCGATCCTCGCCGGCGCCTCCGGCTATGTGCTGAAGCGGATCGAGGGCAACTCGCTGCTCAACGGCATCAAGCTGGTCGCGGGCGGCCACTCGCTCATCGACCCCGCGGTCGCCAACCGCGTCGTCGAGCAGATGGAGATGCAGCGCAAGTCGCTCGACGTCATCTGCGAGCTCACGCCGCAGCAGCGCAAGATCTTCTTCCTCATCGCCGAGGGCATGACCAACCGGCAGATCGCGGAGAAGCTCTACCTCGCCGAGAAGACCGTCAAGAACCACGTCACCGGCCTGCTCGCCCGGCTCGGCCTCCAGCACCGCACCCAGGCCGCGCTGCTCGCCGTACGACTGCGCGGGGCCGACGCCGCCGCGCCGCTGGGCTCGATCGCCCCGGCCCCCGACCGCCGGGTCGGCTGAGAGCCCGCCTGCCCCGTACGCAGAAGAACCCCCGCCACCTCTCGGTGGCGGGGGTTCTTCATATCCGCTCAGATCTGGAAGCGACCCACCATGTCCCGCAGTTCGCCGGCGACGCCGGTCAGCTCGGTGGCGGAGCTGAGGGTGTTCTGGGCGCCCTCGCGGGTGTCGGCGGCCGCGGTGGCCACCTGGGTGACGTCCTCGGCGATGCCGTTGGCGCCGGCGGCGGCCTCGGTGACCGAGCGGGCGATCTCGTTGGTGGTGGCGGTCTGCTCCTCCACCGCGGAGGCGATCGTCGACTGGATGTCGTTGATCCGGGCGATCACGTCGGCGATCCGGCTGATGGCCGAGACGGCGCCCTGGGTGTCGCTCTGGATGGCCTCGATCTTCTGGCCGATCTCCTCGGTCGCCTTCGCCGTCTCCTTGGCGAGCTCCTTGACCGCGTTGGCGACCACCGCGAACCCCTTGCCGGCGTCGCCGGCCCGAGCGGCCTCGATGGTCGCGTTGAGGGCGAGCAGGTTGGTCTGCTGGGCGATCGAGGTGATCACCTTGATGACCTGGCCGATCTCGGCCGAGGACTCGCCGAGCGAGGCGACGGTGCCCTGGGCCTCGGAGGCCACGGTCACCGCGTCGGTCGCGACGGTCGCGGCCTCGGTGGCGTTCTTGGCGATCTCGCGGATCGAGGCCGTCATCTCCTCCGCCGCCGTGGCGACGGTCTGGATGGACGCGGACACCTGGACCGACGCGCTCGACGCGGACGCCGCGCGGTCGGAGGTCGTCGAGGCGCCCTCGCCCATCCCCTCGGCCAGCGAGGTGAGCTGGGTCGCGGCCGCGCCGAGGGTCTCGGCGGCGCCGCTGATGTTGCCCATGCTCGAGCGCAGGGTGGACATCAGCCGGCGCAGGCCCTCGGCGACCTGGCCGACGGCGTCGTCGCCGTCGATGGCGAGCTCGCGGGTGAGGTCGCCCTCGGCGGCCGCGGACACGACGTCGAGGATCTGGGTGACCTTGCCGGCAAGCACGGCGGCC
Organism: Nocardioides albidus; assembly: GCF_006335005.1. Lineage (GTDB taxonomy): Bacteria > Actinomycetota > Actinomycetes > Propionibacteriales > Nocardioidaceae > Nocardioides > Nocardioides albidus. The sequence goes on along the minus strand of NZ_VDMP01000018.1, from coordinate 145,607 downwards.
GCCTCGCGCTCGCTGACCTCGCGGTTGACCCGGGCGATGGCCTGGGAGACCAGGCGCCCGATGTTGCGCAGGGCATCGAGGCGCTGCGCGCTCGGCTCCAGGGTCTCGGTCGCGAAGAAGTCCATGGTGCCGACGACCTCGCCGTCGACCACGATCGGGAAGCACACGCCCGACTTCACACCGACCCGCTGGGCGACGGGCGCCCGCACGCAGTCGGTCATCTCGCCGATGTCGCGGGTGAAGAACAGGTCGCGCTGGGCCCAGGCCCGGCCGGACAGGCCGATGCCCTCGGCGAAGGACGCCTGCATGGTCACCTGGCGGAACTCCGGCCCGGCATCGCCCGACTCCCGGTCGAACTTCAGCAGCCGGTCGGCCGGGTCGACGCTCCAGTACGAGCCGTAGGCCCAGCCGAACTCGCCGCGCACCGTGTCGAGCGCGACCTGGACGGCCGCGTCCGCGTCGGCGGCGGCGGCGAGCGCAGCGAGAACCTTGTTGACCGCGGAGGTGTCGGCTGCGGCCTCGGTGCTCTCGCGCTCGATCCGCAGCCGGTCGGTGATGACCTCCCACGTCGCCATCGCCCCGACGTACGCGCCGTTCGTGTCGGTGATCGCGCTGACGAGCAGGTCGAGCGTCTGGTCGCCGACCCGGATGTCGGCACGACGCGGCAGGTGGTCGGCGGTCGCGAGGAGACCGCGCTGGTAGGCCGGGTTCTTGTGGAAGATGTCGAGGCTCGATCCGACCACGTCGTCGGCCTTGACCGGGAGCACGCCCTCCAGGCGGCGCAGGGTGTTGAGCGAGGCGGGGTTCATGTACTGGATGACGAAGTCGAGGTCCGCGAACATCATGTTCGTCGGGCTGTTCTCCATCATCGAGCTGGCGATCGCCATCTGCTGCTCGGTCCGCACCCGGTCGGTGACGTCCTCGAAGACGGCCAGCGCGCCGACGTACGTCCCGGCGCCGTCGTGGACCGCGGTGAACGACACGTCGTGCGTCGTGTGCTCGGAGACGACCCGGTCGGTCAGCGGCAGGTGGTCGGCGCTCGCCGTCACCCGCGCGCCGAGCTCGGCGTGCAGGTAGATCGCCTCGAAGGAGGCGCCGATCAGCGTGTCCGGGTCGACCTTCGGGATGTCGGCGCCGCCGGCAGCGAGCTCTCTGCGCGCCTGGCGGTTCACGAACCGCACCCGATAGTCGGGGCCGACGACGAAGGCGCCCCTGTCGAGCGCGTCGTACAGCGCGAAGTCGACCGCGGGCGCGGCAGTGCGGGCCTTGCGGGCCGTCGGGCTCGAGGTCCGGGTGGGGCCGGTGCCGTTCACAGGCGGGTCCAGGGTCTCGGTCACGGGTTTCCTCCGGTGGTGTCGGTTGTGGTCGCGACGTCGACCGCGCGGTCGGCGTCGAGGACGAGCAGGATGGAGTCGGGCAGGGGACGGACGCCGCGGACGACGTCCTGGACCTCGCGCGGCATGGTGGACGGGGTGGGCTGCGGGTCGCCGCCGCCCGACTCGCCCGGGTCGATCACGTCGCCGATGTCGTCGACGAGGAGGCTGACCACCTCGCCGCGGCTGCGCACGATGACGTTCATCGGCAACTGGTCGTCCTCGCGGTCGGGCAGGCCCAGACGCACCCGCAGGTCGACGGCGGTCACGATCTGGCCGCGCAGGTTGATCAGCCCGGTGACCGCACGACTCGCGCGCGGCACCGGCGTCATCGGCTGGCGCCGGAGCACCTCCTGCACGTCGTCGACGGCGACGCCGAAGAAGAGTCCCGCGACCCAGAACGTGCAGTACTGCTCCGCGGCGCGGTTCGCGGTGCCGGCGGTCGTCATGGTCGTGCTCATGCCGGGACCCCCGATCGGGCGACGACGGCGTCGAGGTCGACCAGGTCGGTGACCCGGTCCTGGACGACGGCGCTGCCGGTCACGCCGGTACGACGACCGACCTCGCTCGCGGTGACGGCGACCTCGACGACGTCGAGGACGCGGTCGATGACGATGCCGACGGCGCCCGCGGCCCCGGCGGCACCCGCGGCGCCGGCGATCTCGTGGACGACCACGCTGATCTGCTCGCCCTGGTCGCTGGTGTCGGGCAGACCGATGGCGGAGGCGAGCCGGACGAGCGGCAGGATGCCGTCGCGGTACTGGACGACCTCGGCGGACCCGCTGCGCTCCACCCGGTCGCGGCCGAACTCCTCGAGCCGCGCGACCGCCGCCAGCGGCAGGGCCGCGCGGCGTCCGTCGGCGACCTCGAGCACGAGCAGCGCGGTGCGGTCGTCGGCTCCGGCACCGCGGCCGTCGGTGGACTCCTGCTGGGTCGCGCCGACCCCGACCGTGCCGGCGATGCCCGCCACGTCGAGGATGAGCGCGACCCGCCCGTCGCCCATGATGGTGGCGCCGGCGTACATCGCCAGTCCCTTGAGCTGTCGGCCGATCGGCTTGACGACGATCTCCTGGGTGTCGTGGACCTCGGAGACGCACAGCCCGAAGCGGACGTCGTCGGACTGCAGGACGACGACCGTGAGCGCGTCGTCCTCGAGAGCCGTGCCGCCGAGGGTCTCGGCGAGGGAGACGAGCGGGAGCAGCTTGCCGCGCAGGCGCAGCACCGGCGCGCCGGCGAGATCCTCGACCTGGCGGCGGAGGTCGTCGCCCTCGATCCGGACCAGCTCGACGAGGTTGGCCTGCGGGATGGCGTACCGCTCGCCGCCCTCGCCGACCACGAGGGCAGGGATGATCGCGAGGGTCAACGGGATCCGGACCCGGGTCGTCGTACCCCGCCCGGGCTCGGAGGCGACGTCGACGCTGCCGCCGATGCGCTCGATGTTGGTGCGCACGACGTCCATCCCGACGCCGCGGCCGGAGATGTTGGAGACGGCGGCGGCCGTGGAGAAGCCGGGCCGGAAGATCAGCCCGAGCACGTCGCGGCCGTCCATCCGCGCGAGCTGGTCACGGGTGACGACGCCGCGCTCGACTGCCACCGCGCCGATCGTCGCCGGGTCGATGCCCGAGCCGTCGTCGGCGATCTCGACGACCACCTGGCCGGACTCGTGGTAGGCCCGCAGGGTCAAGGTGCCCTTCGCGTCCTTGCCCGCGGCGCGGCGTACGTCGGGCGGCTCGATGCCGTGGTCCAGCGAGTTGCGCACCAGATGGGTCAGCGGGTCCTTGACCGCCTCGAGCAGGCTTCGGTCCAGCTCGGTGTCGTGACCCTCCATCACCAGCTCGACCTCGCGGCCCAGCTGGTGGGACAGGTCGCGCACCACCCGCGGCATCTTCGACCAGACCTGGCCGATGGGCTGCATGCGGGTCTTCATGATCGACTCCTGCAGCTCGCTGGCCACCAGGTCCAGGCGCTGGCTGGCGCGCACCAGCTCGGCGTCCGTGGAGCCGAGGCTGCGCTGCAGCAGCTGGTTGCGGGTCAGCACCAGCTCGCCGACAAGGTCGACGAGGTCGTCGAGCAGGTCGACGTCCACGCGGACCGAGGCGTCGACGACGGCACGGCGCTCCACGCCGTCCCAGCCGTCCGACTGCCCCGGCTGGTCGGGGTGATCGGGCTGGTCGGGGTGCTCGGGGTGCTCGGGCTGCTCGAGGTCGGTCGCGGGAGGCTCGGGCACGGGTGCCTCGACGGCCGGTGCCTGCGGCTCCGCGGCCAGCAGGCCCTCGATGACGGCGACGACCGGGACGACGTCGACGGCCGGGTCGGTGTCGTGGCCGGTCCGCTCGATCACGTCGAGCAGCACCCGGACCGTGTCGACCATCGCGAGCAGGCCCTCCGCGATCGGGGGCGTCATCACGACCTCGCCGTCCCGCAGTCGCGACAGCAGGGTCTCGCCCACGTGGGTCAGCTGCTCGAGGCGGTTGAACGCCAGGAACCCGCTGGTGCCCTTGATGGTGTGGATGGTGCGGAAGATGCTCGAGAGCCGCTCCCGCGAATCGGGCTGCTGCTCGAGCTCGACCAGGTCGCGGTCCAGCTGGTCCAGGTTCTCGTGGGACTCCACGAGGAACTCGGCGATGATCTCGGCGTCGTCGTCCATCGGCCCTCCCTTCAGGCTCGCTCCCCCCGATCGGCTCCGAGGGGGGTGGGGTGAGGCGAGTCAAGAGAGTTGGGATCTAGTCCCGGCGGGGCGTCAGCCTTGGGGTGTCGGCTGCGGGTGTCGGCTGCGAGGCGCTGGCCGCGGGGCGCTGTAACACGTTGTTCGCTGCTCTACCAGCCGCAAGACTTCGCTTGAGGGGGTCTGGATGCGGCTGCTACAGCAGACACGGGTCGCGTAGAGCAGCGAACAACGTGTTACAGCAGACACAGGTCGCCCAGGTCGGCCAACAACGTGTTACAGCACACCGGCCCCGGCGCGCTCGGGCAGAGAGGTGATCAGGTGCGCGAGCGGAGGGCCTGGCTGAGGGAGGCGACGGCGTCGTCGGGTGGGGAGGCGGCGTCGGCGTTGGCGTCGGCGAGCTCGGCGAGGAGCTCGGCGCGGTGGACGGCGACGGAGCGGGGCGCGTCGATGCCGATCCGTACGACGTCGCCGCGCACCTCGAGGACGGTCACGGTGACCGCCTCGGGCGAGCCGCCGCCGATGACGACGCTTTCGCCGATGCGACGCGAGAGAACCAGCACGTAGCCGAGGTTAGCGGGTCAGGGCGGATCCGCCGATGGGTGGCGTAGCGAGCGGCATCCCACGGGTGTGGTCGCAAGGCGTGGACGCGCCGACGTGCTGGTCCGCCCATCGAGCGTCCGCAACGCAGCGCGCGCGCCCGTGGGGCGCCGGCGGCAGGCAGCCACCGGCGGATCCGGCCTATGCGACGAGTGGTGCGGCGAGAGGGAGGTCGGCGTCGTCCAGGATGATCTGGCTGGCGCGGCGGGTCGTGGGATTGACGACCAGCGGAGCGCGGAGGTTGACCGTGGTGTCGGCCAGGGTGGCGCCGGCGCGGACCACGAGCAGCACGAGGACGTCGTCGGCGGTGCTCTCGTCGATGCCGAGCTCGGCCGCGGTGTCGTCGTCGAGGTCGAGGGCGTAGTCGGGGTAGAACGGCGCCGGCGGCACGACCACGAACTGCAGGTCCGAGCTGTCGAGCGAGCGGAAGCCGTGGAGCACGCCGTCCTCGTCGAGGCGCACCAGCGCGAAGCGCTCGTCGTCGGGGAACCCGGGCATCGGGTGGGCCAGCTCGATGACGGGGAGGTCCATGCGCTCCATCATCGCAGGCTGGGCCGTCACAGGCTGGGCCGTCATCGCAGGAAGTCCAGCAGGCTGGGCTGGATGACGCGCGAGGTCGCGGCCAGGGCCGCCTGGTAGGCGACCTCCTGCACCTTGAGATGCATGGTGGTCTCCGCGAGGTCGGCGTTCTCGATCGAGCTGAGGCCGTTGGCCAGGGACATCGAGGCGTCGGCGGCGGCCTGCTGCGACTGCTCGAGGCGCTGGTAGCGGCTGCCGGCGGCGGCCCGCACGCCGGTCACGGTGCTCTCCCGTGTGCGCAGGACGTCGACCGAGGCCCGGACGGCGGTCGTGTCCCCGGCGCGCAGCGCGGTCGAGAGGGCGGCCAGCTCGGCGAAGACCGAGCCGGCGCCGTCACCGAACACCGTGCGTCCGTCGACGTCGACCTGGACGACGACGTCGTCGGCGACGCGCCGGTTGACCTGGCCGGCCACCCCGACCCAGGTGCCGCTGTCGTCGTAGGCGCGCCCCGCGCCCGTGACACCGCCGAACACCGGGCGCTGGAGATAGCTGGCGTTGCTCTCCCCGAGCAGCTGCTCCCGGATCCCGTCGACCTCGATCGCGAGCGCGTCGCGGGCCTGCTGCCCCATCGCGCCGCTGTTGGCACCCTGGAGAGCCAGGTCCCGCGCCTGTCGTACCGACGACGTGACCGCGGCGAGCGAGTTGTCCACCTGGGTGAGCCAGCCGATGCCGTCCTGGGCGTTGAGGGCGTACTGCCCCTGGTCGGCGACCGAGGTGCGGATCCGCATCGCGGCCGTGGTGCCGGTGGGGTTGTCCGAGGGGCGGTTGATGACCCGCCCGGTCGAGAGCTGCTCCTGCAGGGAGGCCATCCGGCCGAGCCCGCGCTGCAGGTTGGCCAGCGAGCCCTCGCTCATCATGCGCTGGGTGACGCGTCCGATCGTCATGGCGGTCCCCCTATCGGCCCACGAGGCCGGTGCGGTTGATGAGCGTGTCGAGCATGTCGTCGAGCGTGGTCATCACGCGCGCGGCGGCCTCGTAGGCGCGCTGGGCGGTGACCATGTTGACCGTCTCCTCGTCGAGGTTGATGCCCGCCTGCTGCTCGCGGGCGTCGTCGAGCGCTCCGGAGAGCGAGGTCTGGTTGGCGGTACGTCGGTCGAGGGCCGCCACGTCCGTCCCGAGCCCGTTGACGAGACGCTGGTAGGCGTCGGGGTAGGTGCCGACCCGGCTGAGCAGGTCGGCGTTGCCGCCGTCCAGCGCGCCGCCGGGCAGGGCGGAGGCCGCGAGCCTCGAGGGGTCGGTGATCGCCACCTGCAGGCTGGCGGCTCCGACGAGCGGGTCGTAGGCGAACAGCGGCGCGCCGGCGACCCCGTTCGCGTCGTACCCCGCCGCCTGCTGGGTGTTCAGGGTGGCGGCGAGGTCGGCGGCCACGGCGTCCAGCCCGGCACGGTACGACGGCAGCCGGGTCGAGAGCATCTCGGTGACGCCGCCCAGCTCCCCGCCGGGTCCGGCCGCCCCGGACGGGAGCACGGTGCTGCCCCACGGCGCGTCGATCCGGTAGGAGATCGGCGATCCGTCCGCGGCACCGGCGGGCGTGATGCCGGAGGCCAGGACGAACGTGCCCGCGTCCTTGCCCTGCACGAGGGCGTTGCCCGCGACGGTGACGGTGAACTGCCCGTCGGGCTCGACGGTGGTGACACCGCCGGCCAGCTCGGCGATGCGCAGCGCGAGCTGGTCGCGGCGGTCACGCAGGACGCCGGCGTCGGTGCCGTTCTGCTCGGTCACGAGGATGTCGTGGTTGAGGCCCGCCAGGCCGGCGGCGGCGCTGTTGACCTCGCTCACCAGGTTGATGGCGTGGATGCGCTGGTCGGCCTCCTCCCCCGCCACGTGGGCGACCTGTCCGCGCAGTGCCTGGGCGAGCGTCTCCGCCCGGCCGAGCACCTGCTGGCGCGCGGCGGTGCCGTCGGGGTTGCGCGAGAGCGCCTGCCAGGAGTCCCGCAGGTCCAGCATCGCGGCGTGCACGCCGTGGGGGCCGGGCTCCGCCACGCCCTCCTCGATCCGGGACAGGATCGTGCTGCTGGTCGCGAGATAGGAGAGCAGGCCGTGCTCGCGGCGTACCCGCGAATCGAGGAGGGGATCGGCCATGCGGCGTACCTCGCCGACCTCGACGCCCTCGCCGTGGCCGTCGTAGCGCGACCACATCGCAGGCTCCGCACTGCTGACGGACGCCCCCACGACCCGGCGGCGGACGTAGCCGTCGGTGTTCGCGTTGGCGATGTTGTTGCCAGCCACGTCGAGGGCGACCTGGTTGTAGCGCAGGCCGGTGAGCGCGGTGCTGATCGAGCCGAACGAGCCGGCCATCACAGGCTCCGGTCGAGGAGGTGGGGCCGGGGGACGTCGGCCACGACGGTCCCGGCGTGGGTGTAGCTCGCCGTCGACGTGCCGCCGATGGCGAGCAGGGTCTCGCGCGCCGAGCGATAGCCGGCGGTGAGCAGACCCCGGGCGTCCTCGGACGTCTCGGCGATGTCGCGCGCGATCGCGACGAGCGTGTCGCGGTGGTCGCGCAGGATCCCCCGCCAGGGATCGCTGGCGGCCTCGGCGAGCGCGGCCAGGGACGGGTTGGGGGTGAGCCCGAGGACGGCGGCCGCCTGGTCGGCGGCGGTGGCCCGCAGCACCTCGGTGGCGCGCAGGTCGTCGAGCAGGTCCTCGATGTCGCGGGTGGCGTTGACCAGCCACCGCGTGCGCCCGCTGGCGAGCACCAGCCGCTCGACCTCGAGGCGATAGGCCAGCGCCTCGAGCATCTCGCGCTCCCGCCACAGGACCTGGGACAGCTTGTCCATGTCCGCTGCCATGTCCCCTGCCATGTCCCCCGCGATGTCCCCTGCGATGTCCGCTGTGTCGTCTGCTGTGTGGACCACGACGATTCCGACCTCTCCGTCCGCCCCGAGCTGCGGGGTCACTCGTGCCGTCCCATCGCCCGTCCGGGACCGGACCTGAGGATTTCCGACGATCGGAGGGCGTGGGGTTGTCCGGCCGGGCCACCCGAACCCGGGACCTGGGTCCCTATTCGTCCGACCGACCGGCCCGTTGGCTCCCATTGACCTGCGCGCCGCCCACGCGGACCAGCAATGTCGTGCTTGTGAACGCGAACGAGGCCACCGCCACCACCTCGGGTACCGACGAGCTGATCACCAGCCACATGCCCCTGGTCGGGCACATCGTCAGGGAGACCATGGGACGCGTGCCGTCCCACGTGAACCGTGACGACCTGACCTCCGCCGGTCTGACCGCCCTCGTCCTCGCGGCCCGCGCGTTCGACGCGGCCCGGGGCGTCCCCTTCGACAGGTACGCCGCCACCCGCATCCGCGGCGCCCTGCTCGACGAGCTGCGCTCGGTCGACTGGGCGTCGCGCTCCGTGCGCCGCCGGGCCCGCGACCTCGCCGAGACCCGCAACCAGCTCGCCGTGGTCCTCGGCCGCACCCCCTCGCTCGCCGAGGTCGCCCGCGCGGCCGGGCTGAGCGAGGACGAGGTCGCGGCCAACGACGACGACGTCTCCCGGGCGCAGGTGCTGTCCCTGCAGGGCTCGAGCACCACCCCCATCGAGGAGCTGGTCCCGACCCGGGCGCCGTCCCCGGAGGACCTCCTCGAGCACGGCGAGCGGCTCACCTACCTCCGCGAGGCGATCGCGGAGCTCCCCGACCGGCTGCGGGTCGTGGTCGAGGGCTACTTCTTCGCCGAGCGGCCCATGGCCGACATCGCCGAGAACCTGGGCGTCACCGACTCCCGGATCTCGCAGATGCGTGCCGAGGCCCTCTCCTTGCTCCGCGACGCGCTCAACCACGAGCTCGAGCCCTCGCTCGTCCAGCAGACGGGCAAGGCCGGCGGCGTGGCCCAGCGGCGCCGGGAGTCGTACTTCGCCGCCGTCGCCGCCCGGCACGCGGCCGGGATGCGCCGGGGCGTCAGCCCGCTCGACGCGGTCGGCTGATCCGCGACGGCGGGCCGACAAAACCGCTCAGGTACGCCGCCGGCGTACCGAACACCAACCCGAAGGGCGACCACGGACGGTCCCCGAGCAACACCAGTGACCTGAATCCAGGAGGGAAATATCATGGGTCTTCGCATCAACCAGAACATCGAGGCCACCAACGCCTACCGCAACCTGTCGGTGACGCAGGGTCAGCTCTCGAAGTCCATGGAGAAGCTGTCGTCGGGCTTCCGGATCAACCGGGCCGCCGACGACGCCGCCGGTCTGGCGATCTCCGAGGGCCTGCGCTCGCAGGTCGGTGGCCTCAAGGTCGCCGTCCGCAACGCGCAGGACGGCATCTCCGTCGTGCAGACCACGGAAGGCGCCCTGACCGAGGTCCACTCGATCCTGCAGCGCATGCGTGACCTCGCCGTGCAGGCGTCGAACGACAGCAACAACGGCTCGGCCCGCGCCAACATCAAGGCGGAGGCGGACCAGCTCACCTCCGAGCTGACCCGGATCGGCAACTCGACCAACTTCAACGGCACCAACCTGCTCGACGGCAGCGCGGGCACGCTGAACTTCCAGGTCGGGGCCGACGGCGACGCCAACAGCAACATCGCCGTCAACCTGTCGAGCGTCAACGTGGTCTCCATCGCCGGCAACCTCGGCAGCGCGGGCGCCACCTTCGAGGTGCTCACGCCGACCGACGTCACCGGCGCGATGGCCTTCTCCGCCACCGACGGCACCACCACCGACACCGCCACCGTCACCCTCGGTGCGGCCGGGACGTACACCAACGTGCAGCAGGTCGCCGACGCCCTCAACGAGGACAGCGCGTTCTCGGCGAGCTTCAGCGCCTCGGTGGACAAGGACAGCAAGCTCGTCGTGTCGTCGAAGAACGGTCTGACCGTCGACGTCGCCACGGGTCCGGGCACGGGCGTCGCCAACGGCGCCGCCACCGCGGGCGGCCTGTCGTTCGCCACGCACGCCAGCGCCCAGGCGGCGATCTCCACGATCGACACCCAGATCAACGCCGTCTCGACCGCTCGAGCCAACCTCGGTGCCTACCAGAACCGGTTCGAGCACACGATCGCCAACGTCAACGTGGCGATCGAGAACCTGTCGGCCTCGGAGTCGCGCATCCGTGACACCGACATGGCCTCGGAGATGATGAGCTTCACCAAGTCCCAGATCCTCTCGCAGGCTGGTACGGCGATGCTCGCCCAGGCGAACTCCGCCCCCAACGGTGTTCTTCAGCTGCTCCGCGGCTGATCCTTCCGGAGTCTCCGCTGGTGCCGGTGGGGCCCTCGGCCCCACCGGCACCAGCTGTTCCTCGACCTTGCCCTAGAACTGCTCGGAGGACTCGATGGCGACATCCAGCATCGGCGGCCTGGCCAGCGGGCTGGACACCGCCACGATCATCAGCCAGCTGATGTCCCTCGAGGCCGCTCCCCAGGCCAAGCTCAAGAGCCGCCTCGTCTCGGAGCAGAGCCAGCTGTCGGCGTACCAGCAGCTCAATGCCCGGCTCGCCACCCTGGGCGGCACCTCCGGATCCCTCGCCACGTCGTCGTTGACGACCGGCACGTGGGCGAGCCTCAAGACGATCTCCTCGAACGCCGCGGTCACCGTGAGCGCCGGCACCAGCGCCACTCCCGGCTCCTTCAGCGTCGCCGTCGGCCAGACCGCGCTCAACCACCAGCTCGCGTTCACCGACGCGCATGCCAAGAGCGACGTCGTCACCGGGTCCGGCACCAACGTCGTCCTCAAGCGCGACGGCCAGGCCGACGTCTCGATCACGACCGCCGGCGGCACCCTCGACCAGGTCGCTGCGGCCATCAACGCAGCCGACAGGGGCCTGCGCGCCACCCTGGTCAAGGTCGGCAACACCGACGGGACCGACCGGTTCCGGCTGCTCGTGGAGTCCACGACGACCGGCGCGGCCACCGGCTTCGAGCTCACCGCGGGCGACGGCTCACCGCTCCTGGGAGGGGCGACGGTGCGGTCCGGCCGCGACGCGTCGATCTCCATCGGCGGCATCACCGCCACCTCCCCCACCAACACGTTCACCGACATCACGCCCGGCGTCACCATCACGCTGGGGGCGACGGCCACCGGCACCTCGGACGTCGTGATCAGCCGCGACGCCGCGGCCCGCTCGGCCGCCGTCAAGGCCCTGGTGACCGACCTCAACGGCCTCCTCGACGCCATCGGGACCGCCACCGCGCACAACAGCGACGCCACGAAGGCCGGCGTGCTGTCCGGTGACAGCACGCTGCGCGGCGTCGCCTCGGCGCTGGCACAGACGGTCTATCCCGCCGACGGCACCAGCCTGGCGGCGTACGGCGTCCAGGTGGACCGGTACGGCAGGTTCACCTTCGACGAGGCCAAGTTCGCCGCCGCCTACAGCGCGGACCCCGACGCCGTGAGCGCCGCGATCACCGGGACGACCGGCTTCGCCGCGCGCGTCGAGAAGGTCGCGAAGACCGCCAGCGACAAGTACGACGGCCTCGTGACCAGCGCGGTCAACGGCAAGAACGCCGCGATCGGCCGCCTCAAGGACAGCATCACCGCCTGGGACGACCGGCTCGCGCTGCGGCGCACCTCCCTCGAGCGGCAGTACACCGCCCTCGAGACCGCGCTGTCCCAACTGCAGTCCCAATCCACCTGGCTCGCCGGCCAGCTCTCCGCCCTGTCCAGCTCGAGTCAGTGAGGACGCCATGAACACCGCCAACGTCACCACCGCCCGGGCGGCGTACCGCTCCAACGCCGTCGCCACCGCATCGCCCGCCCGACTGCTGGTGATGCTGGTGGAGCGGCTGGTGCTCGACATCGAGCGCGGTCACAGCGCTCAGCTCAGCGGGTCCTGGGAGGACGCGCACCGCAACCTGCTGCACGCCCAGGACATCGTGGTCGAGCTCGAGTCGAGCCTGCGCGTGGACCAGATGCCGGGGGGACGCGAGCTCGCGAGCGTCTACGAGTACCTGCGCAACCGGCTGGTCCTGGCCAACGTACGCCGGCAGCCGAGCGTGACGGCCGAGGCCCTCCTGCTCGCCCGCCAGATCTGCGACACCTGGCGTGAGGCGGCCATGGCGGCCGCGGTCTCATGACCGGTCCCATGACCGGGCCCATGACCGGGCCCATGACCGGGCCGGAGCCTCCCGCACGCCCCCGGACCTGGACCGAGGCATTGGACCGGCCCGAGGCGCACGCCGACCGCGCCGAGCGCATGCTGCGCGGCGGGGCGGCCGACGCCACCGGGACGACGGTCGAGCCGTGGCTGCCGCCCACCGATCTCGGTCCGATGCCCAGCCACCTGGTCCAGCGCGCCCGCGGCCTCCTCGCCCGTCAGCAGCGGCTGATGGCCGCCATCCCCCACGTCCTCGCCGACACCCGCGGACAGCAGCAGGTCGCCGACCGCGTCGGCCGGGCGACGACGAGCTCACCGCTGCCGGTCTACCTCGACGTCACCGCCTGACGTCCGGTTCCGGTGGGTTGAGGTGCGAGGAGCCCTGGCGCCGAGCTCGGAGCCTCCGGGCAGCCCCGGCGCGCCGATGTCCCCGCGAGCAGGGGCTGGCGGGGTGTGGGGGCGGGGCGGCTACTCGTCGGGCGGGTCGCTGGTGTCGTGCACGGGGTGGGTGCCGCGGTGGTCGACCCGGAAACGGAATCCGGTCGGGCTGGTCCAGACGTAGGTGCCGGGGGGGGGGATGTCGTAGCGCCAGCGGGAGTGGGTCTTCGCGCGATGGTGCCGCCTGCAGAGGGCGACTTCGTTGCACGGGCAGGTCTGACCGCCCTCGCCGTAGGGACGGTGGTGGTCGATGTCGCAGCGTTGGGCGGGTCGGGTGCAGTGCGGGAACCGGCAGGTCTGGTCCCGCAGTGCGACCCGAGCCTTATGGCGGTCGGGGATCTCGGAGGAGCCGACGGGGACGTGGTCGGCCAGGTCGATCACGGGCCGCACGATGATGGTGCTCTGGCGGGTCCGGAGCCATTCGCGGATCTGCGCGCTACTGATCGGGCACCGGCCTTCCTCCCATCGCCCGACCGGGTTCGGGGACCGGTCGGTGGTGAGGGTGGTGTCGGTGATGTGGACGTTCAACACGACCTTGCGGCCGGGCACGGTGGCGACGACCTCGCCGGTGTCGCGATCGGGGATCAGCAGG
>NZ_VDMP01000018.1:131567-132221 GCF_006335005.1 Nocardioides albidus | reverse complement strand
TGCCAGGTCCTGGCGGGCGATCTCGGCAGCGGCCTTCGACCTCCGCACATCGAGCGAGGACTGGTCGCCGAGGCGGCCGAGGACCTCGGCCCGCCGGGCGACGGCCTGGTCGAGGTCGTGCCCGTCCGCCGCATCCATGAGCGCGTCGAGGTGGACGAGTCCGTGCTCGTCGACCTCACCGATGTCGAAATGCCGCCCGTCCGCCGCGGCCTTGCGCTCGGCCTCGGCCTTCTCGGGGTCGAACCGCAAAACGGCTTCGGCGACGAGACGCTCGAGTTGGGCCCACCCGACGCCGGTGGCGTCGAACAGCTGCCGGTCCACGAACGCCGCCGCCTCCGCGCTCAGGCCGTGGGTGAGGTCGGCGATCCGTTCGGCCCGCCACGGCGCCAACCTCCCGGCCATCACCGCGTCGTACACGTGGGGCAACCTCCAGGCGCACTCGATGACCCGCCCGACGTACGCCTTCCCACCATCCGGGGTCCGGCCGAGGACCGCGACCAACTCCATCAACGCGAACTCCGACACCAACGGTGCGCCCGCGCCAGCGATCGGGATGCCGGTGTCGAGGTAGCCCTCGGTGATCGTCGCGACACCCGCCGGTCCGGTGACGACGTGGTCGCTGGCCCAGGTCGTGATGTCCTCCCACTCCTCGAC
>NZ_VDMP01000018.1:106946-131429 GCF_006335005.1 Nocardioides albidus | reverse complement strand
TGTTGCGGGAGTGGATCCGGTCCCGCACGCGCGACAGCAGAGCGGCTGTCGAACGGGGCTGGGTTCCGAGATCCATGACGGCATCCTCCCAAGGGGGTACGACACAACCCCGACACCGGAATCCCGCCTGTGCACAGGGGAAAACCACCCGCGCCGACGGTGATGCCCGGTGGTCTCGAGGCTCGTCGCCAGCTCTCCTCGCACCTCGACGACGGGGTCAGGCGGCGCGGGAGCGGCGTACGGTGGCGATGATCCGGTCGGCGAGCTGGTCCAGGGGGAGGACGTCGTCGGCGAGGCCGGCGCCGGCGACGGCGCCGGGCATGCCCCACACGACGGAGCTCTCCTCGTCCTGGACGAGGATGCGGGCGCCGGTGGCGGCGAGGTCGCGGGCGCCGGCGAGGCCGTCCTGGCCCATGCCGGTGAGGACCGCGGCGAGTGCGCCGGCGCCGTACGGCTCGACGGCGGAGCGGAAGAGGACGTCGACGGCGGGACGGCAGAAGTTCTCCTGCGGTCCCTGGTCGAGGGCCACCCGGATCCCGGCGGGCGAGCGCCGCAGGCGCATGTGGAAGTCGCCCGGGGCGATGAGCACCTCTCCGGGGCGGGCGGGCTCGCCGTCGACCGCCTCGCGCACGGTGAGGGCGGAGACCTTGTCCAAGCGCTGCGCGAGCATCGTGGTGAAGACGGGCGGCATGTGCTGGACGACGAGGACGGGGACACCCAGGTCCGCGGGCAGGCGCGGCAGCAGCCGGGCGAGAGCGTCGGGACCGCCGGTCGAGCAGCCGATGAGCAGCGCCGAGACGGCCGCGAGGGCGGGACGCTCGCGCCGGACGACGGGAGCCGACACCCCGGGGGTGAGCTTGCGGATGCCGGCCAGGGCACGGATCCGGGGCACCAGCTGGTCGCGGATCGCCGCGATCCCGTCGGCGATCTGGCCGGTGTTGGAGGGCTTGGTGACATAGTCCGACGCCCCGCGCGAGAGCGCGTCGAGGGTCGCCGTCGCGCCGCGCTCGGTGAGCGTGGAGAACATGATCACCGGCAGCCGGGGGTGCTGGTCGCGGATCTGTGTGAGCGCGCCGAGTCCGTCCAGGTTCGGCATCTCGATGTCGAGCGTGACGACGTCGGGCCGGAGCTCGCCGACCATGCGCACGGCCTCGAGGCCGTCGCGGGCCACGCCGGCGACCTCGATGTCGGGGGCCTGCCGCAGCGCGGTGGTCACGAGTCGTCGTACCAATGCCGAGTCGTCGACGACGAGCACCCTGATCTGCGTCACGACTCCCCCATCGGCGCGACGCCCCAGGGTCTGAGCGCTCAGGTCGCCTGGGAGGCCGCCGATGGGGCGGGCATGACGACGTCCACCACCTTCGCGTCCGTCTCGGCGCTCGTCCGGCGGGAGACGTCGATGGTGTACGACGAGGGCAAGGAGTACCTCGTCGAGGCGCGACTCAACCCGCTCGCGGCAGCCCGCGGCCTCGGTCTGGAGGAGTACGTCGCGCGGCTGGCGCTCGACGCCGAGGAGCGGCGCAAGGTGATCGACGCCCTCACCATCAACGAGACCAGCTGGTTCCGCGATCACACGCCCTATCAGGCGTTCACCGAGGCGATGGTGCCTGCGCTGCTCGAGCGGCGCGCTGCCGCGCGCCGGCTGCGCATCTGGAGCGCGGCCTGCTCCAGCGGCCAGGAGGCGTACTCCATCGCCATGCTGCTCGACCAGCATCTGCCGGCCGGATGGAGCTACGAGATCGTCGCCACCGACATCTCCACCGCGATGCTCGACCGCGTCCGCGCCGGCCGCTACAGCCAGGTC
The DNA here is from genome assembly GCF_006335005.1 of Nocardioides albidus. GTDB lineage: Bacteria > Actinomycetota > Actinomycetes > Propionibacteriales > Nocardioidaceae > Nocardioides > Nocardioides albidus. The sequence continues at coordinate 129,625 of NZ_VDMP01000018.1, read as the reverse complement.
GAGGTCAACCGCGGCCTGCCCGCCACCAGCCTGGTGCGCTACTTCACGCGCGAGGGCCGCGACTGGGAGATCGCCGAGCGGCTGCGCCAGCGGGTCACGGTCAAGCACCTCAACCTCGCGGCGCCGTACGCCGGCCTCGGCACCTTCGACGTCGTGTGGCTGCGCAACGTGCTCATCTACTTCGACGCCACCACCAAGGCCGACATCCTGCGGCGGATGCTGCCGATGGTGGCCGACGACGGCTACCTGCTGCTCGGCTCGTCGGAGACCACCCTCGACATGCCGGCCGATCTCGCGGCCGCCTGGCAGCGTGAGCAGATCGGGCGGGTGCCGACGTACCGCCGGGCGCCGGTCCGGACGTTCCTGAGCGGTCCGACCCCTCCGACCGGCACCACCAGCCCGTCCCTCACCAGCCCGTCCCTCACCAGCACAGGAGCCTGACCGTGCGAGCGATGATCATCGACGACTCCCGGGCGATGCGGAGCATCCTGCGCCGCATCGTGACCGGACTGGACTTCGAGACGAGTGAGGCCGAGCACGGCCAGGCCGCTCTGGACCAGCTGCACGCGGGCGTCGTACCCGACGTGTGCCTGGTCGACTGGAACATGCCGGTGATGGACGGCTACACGTTCATCACCGAGGTGCGGGCGAACCCCGAGTGGCGCGACATCACGCTGATGATGGTCACCACCGAGAGCGAGCAGCGCCAGATCGTGCGCGCCCTCGCGGCGGGTGCGCACGAATACGTCATCAAGCCGTTCACCGCCGACGCGATCGTCGACAAGCTCTCGCTGCTCGGGCTGCTGCCCGAGGAGAGCGCGGTGACGGCATGAGTACGACGATGACTGCCGTCGACGCGCCGGCCGTCGAGGACCTGCTCGCCGTGACCGAGGACGTCTGGCTGGCGCTCGTCGGCGACGACGACCCGCTGCTGCCGCGCGCCGTACCTCCGGGATCGCCGTTCGACGCCGCCGCCTGGTCGTCCGTGACGACGATCAGCGGTGGCTGGCAGGGCGCGGTGACCGTGGAGCTCGACGAGGCCCTCGCCCGCCGGTTGACGACGCAGATGCTCGACCTGCCCGCCGACGAGGCCCCGAGCGACAGCGACGTCGCCGACGCCGTCGGCGAGCTGGTCAACATGGTCGGCGGCAACGTGAAGAGCCTGATGCCGGGTCCGAGCGTTCTCTCGCTCCCGGCCGTCGCCGCCGGACGCGCGGCCTTCGCGAGCGACACCGCCCTGGCCTGCCGCCTCGACCTCGTCTGGCGCGACGCGCCGCTGCGCATCTCCGTGCACATCCCCCAGGAAGGACCCCGATGAAGATCCTGATCGCCGACGACAGCCGCGTGATGCGGCAGATCGTGATCCGCACCCTGCGCCAGGCCGGGCACGGCGGCCACGACATCGTCGAGGCCGAGAACGGCCGGCAGGCGTTGGAGATGGTGCGGACCGAGTCGCCGGACCTCGTGCTGTCGGACTGGAACATGCCCGAGATGAACGGCATCGACTGCCTCTCCGCCCTGCGGGCGTCGGGCTCGACGGTCGCCTTCGGGTTCGTCACCTCGGAGGGCTCGGAGGAGATGCGCGAGCGGGCCACCTCCGCCGGCGCGGCCTTCCTCATCGCCAAGCCGTTCACCCCGGAGGCGTTCGACGACGCCCTCCGCAGCGTGATCTGAGGCGGGTCGCCGACATGGCCGTCCACCTGCCCCAGCCCAAGCAGCTGCGCGACCTGCTCGCCGATCTGCTGGGCCGCGACGTCACCCTCGGCCCGTCGGCGCCCTTCGCCCCGGGCCCCGACACCGCCGCCTCCATCGCGGTGTACGTCGACGACAGCCTCCGCATCAGCGCGCTGATCGCCTGCGACCTGTCCTTCTCCGCGCACGCGGGTGCCTCGATCGGCCTGATCCCGGTCGGCGACGCGCTCGCCGCGATCGCGGACGGCAAGATCACCGACACCATCGCCGAGAACCTCTACGAGGTGCTCAACATCGCCGCGTCGATGTTCAACGTCGAGGGCGCCGACCACCTGCGCCTGCACGCCCTCCACCCCGCCGGCCCGCCCCTCGACCCCCAGCTGCGGATCAGCACCCTCACCCTGGGTCGCCGCGAGGACCTGACGGTCGACATCGCGGGATACGGGACCGGCCTGGTGTCCGTCGTACTGCTCTGACCCGCGAGGTGCCACGGAAGTACCGCCGAGGTGCCACGGAAGTACCCACGAGGTGCCAGGCGGCGCCCGACCCGCGGCCCGTCTCTGACACCTCGGGGGTACCGGGTTGGCACCTCGGCGGTACCGGGCTGGCACCTCGGCGGTACCGGGGTGGCACCTCGGCCGAGCTAGCACCCCGGCGGGGGTGAGGGGGCGGATCGGGGGGATCGATCGGACGGGATAGTCGGGACCAAATCCCACGGCTGCGGACTCAGGTCGGGGGGTGGGCGACCGATCAGCCACGTGAGCGAAGGATTGCTCAACCCTTGCCGAAGGACCGGCATCGTCGCACCGCCCCTCCCGCGCCCGGCGCGGAGTCCCCGGGGACGGGTGCCTCCTCAGGAGATCGACCGTGTCCTTCGCAGCGTCCGACGGCGTCGGCTTCGTCTTGCACTCAGCGATCAACGGGCTGTCCCAGCGCCAGCAGGTGATCGCCGACAACATCGCCAACGTCGACACCCCGGGCTTCCGGGCCCGCAGCGTCGAGTTCGAGAGCGCGCTGTCCAGCGCCATCGAGCGCGGCCGGGCCACCACCGGCGGGCTCACCGCGACCGTGGCGGCCACCGGGACCCCGGTGGGGGCCAACGACAACAACGTCGACCTCCGCAAGGAGACGATCGCCGCGATGCAGACCCAGTACCAGTACCAGATCATGGGCCGCGCGATCAGCGACCGCGACTCGCGCCTCAACATGATGGCCGGCGGTGCCGCCTGATGGGTGCCTTCGAGACGCTGCGGATCGCGAACACCGCGCTCGGCGCACACCAGGTCTGGCTCGACGCGCTGGCCGGCAACATCGCCAACGCCAACACCGCCAAGCGGACCAGCGAGGACGCCTTCCAGGCGACGTACGTCGTCTTCGACTCCCGCTCGGACGGCGGCGTCGACGTCGGCGGGTTCGCCGAGGGCGATCCCGAAGGCCGGATGGTCAGCTCCCCGAACAGCCCGCTGGCGGACGCGGACGGCTACGTCCGCATGCCCGACATCGACATGGCCGCGCAGATGAGCCAGCTCGTCATGGCGCAGCGCGGCTACCAGGCGTCGGTGCAGGTCACCAAGACCGCCCAGGACACCTACGGCGCGGCCCTGCAGATCGGTGCGCGCTGATGGACATCATGCCGCTGCAGTTCCCCTCCGTGTCCGGCGCCGGCGCGCTCGGCCCGATCGCCGCCCCCACGCCCGCGCAGCACGCGGCCCCCGCGAGCGGTCCGGGCGACACCGAGTTCGGCTCGCTGGTCCTCGACGGTCTCGACCGGCTCGAGGGCCTCACCGACAAGGCCGACGGCCTCGCCGTCCAGGCGGCCACCGGAAAGCTCGAGAACATCCACGACTACACGATCGCGGCCAGCGAGGCCTCCGTCGCCAGCCAGCTGACCGTCTCCCTGCGCAACCGCGCGGTCGAGGCGTTCAACGAGATCATGCGGATGCAGGTCTGAGGAAGTCACGATGCAACAGCGCCTCACGCGTTATCTCACGCGCGCCCGCGACACCTTCGGCGGCTTCACGGCCGGGCAGAAGGCCGTCGCCGTCATCGGTACGGCGGCCCTGCTGATCGCCGTCTTCATGGTGTTCCGCTGGGTGTCGACCCCCAGCTACGCGCCCCTCTACTCCAACCTCTCCGGCACCGACGCGAGCGCCGTGATCGAGGAGCTCGACTCCCAGGGCGTGCCCTACGAGATCGCCGGCGGCGGCGGCACGATCATGGTGCCGCGCTCGGAGGTGTACGGCACCCGGATCACCCTGTCCGGCAAGGGCCTGCCCGCCAGCACCGACGGCGGCTACAGCCTGCTGGACAAGCAGAGCCTGTCCACCTCGGAGTCGCAGGAGCAGACCAACTTCAAGCGCGCCATGGAGGGTGAGCTCGCCAAGACCGTCGAGGCCATCCACGGCGTCGACACCGCGGTCGTGCACCTCGCGATCCCGGAGAAGCAGGTCTTCACCGACGAGCAGGACCCGCCCACCGCGTCGGTCCTCGTCGACACCGAGCCGGGCACCTCCCTCGACGAGGAGCAGGTCCAGGCGATCGTCCACCTCATCGCGTCGAGCATCGACGGGCTCGACCCGAAGCACGTCACGCTCACCGACGCGAGCGGCAAGCTCCTCACCCTCGACCCGACCGCCGACGGCGGCGCGGGCGCCGCGTCCACCCGCGCCAAGCAGGTCGCGGCCTTCCAGGACACCATGCGCGCCGACATCCAGGCGGTCCTCGACCGCGTGCTCGGCCCGGGCAACTCGACGGTCACCGTCACCGCCGACCTCGACTTCGACAAGGCGGTCACCGACAGCCGGACCTACGGCGCGAAGGAGAACATCCCGCCGCTGTCGGAGTCCTCCACCAACGAGACGTACGCCGGCCCCGCAGGAGCCGGCACGAACGGCGCCGGCGGCGTCGTGGGCCCCGACGGCCAGATGGACCCCGGCACCGCCGGGACCGGCGGCGACTCGTCGTACAAGAACACCTCCAGGACCCGCGACAACGCGGTCGACGAGACCGTCGAGCACCGCGAGAAGGCGCCCGGCTCGATCAACAGCCTGCACATCGGGGCCGTCCTCGACGCCACCGCCGCCGCGGCCGTCCAGCCGCAGGTCGTCAAGGACCTGATCAGCAGCGCGGTCGGCATCAAGGCCGACCGCGGCGACACGATCGACGTGTCGACGATGGCCTTCGACCGCAGCTCCGAGAAGGCCGCGGCCGCCGAGCTGAAGGCCGCGAAGGCCGCGGACGCCGCAGCGCGGCGCAACGACCTGCTGCGCAACATCGGCATCGCCGGCGGCATCGCCCTCATGGTCCTGCTCGCCTGGCTCCAGGGCCGGCGCCGAGCCAAGGTCCGCGACGAGGCCCGCGCCTACGTCGTCGAGCAGCTGCGGACCGATGCCGCCAGCCGCACCGCCCAGCTGGAGGCCCCGGCCCTGGCCGCCCTCGAGTCGTCCGAGACGGACGAGGACGAGTCGATGCGTGAGGAGCTGATCGCCCTGGTCGACCGCCAGCCCGACGACGTCGCCGCCCTGCTGCGCGGCTGGCTCGTGGAGCCGCGGCCATGATCCGCCCCAATCGATGCTCCGCTCCTCCGCTTCGCTCCTCCGCGAACACTCGATCGGGGACCCCGGAATGAGCATGATGACCGTGTCCGGAGCCGGCTCGGCCCTCGTCGGGATGGGCGTCCGCAAGGCCGCCGTCCTCCTCATCCAGATGGGCAAGGAGCGCGCGGCCCAGGTGATGGCGCACCTCAGTGACGCCGAGGTCGAGGCGATCTCGGGCGAGATCGCCCGCCTCGACGCGGTGTCCGCCTCGGAGACCGCGCAGGTGCTGACCGAGTTCCACGACCTCGCGACCGCCCACGCCCACGTCACCCAGGGCGGCTTCGGGTTCGCCCAGCAGCTCCTCGAGCAGTCGCTGGGTCCGGAGCGGGCCAAGGAGATCATGGAGCGGCTGCACGCGGCGGCCGTCCAGATGCCCTTCCAGTTCCTGCACCGCGCGGATCCCGCGCAGCTGCGCAGCTTCATCGCCGACGAGCACCCGCAGGTGATCGCGCTCGTCCTCGCCCACATGGCCGCCGACAAGGCGTCCCTGCTGCTGAGCGGGCTGCCCGCCCACCAGCAGGCCGTCGTGGCCCACCGCATCGCGGTCATGGACCGGACCTCGCCCGAGATCGTTCGCACCGTCGAGGCCGTCCTCGAGCGCAAGCTGTCCTCGATGCTGCAGCCCGCCGAGGTCTCCCGCGTCGGCGGCGTCGACCCGCTGGTCAACATCATCAACCGCTCCGACCGCCCGACCGAGCGCCAGATCGTCGAGGGCCTCGAGGGCCTCGACCCCGCGCTGGCCGACGAGGTCAAGAGCCGGATGTTCATGTTCGAGGACATCGTCGGACTCGACGACCGCTCGGTGCAGCAGGTGCTGCGCCAGGTCGACACCGCCGAGCTCGCACTGGCCCTCAAGGGCGTCAGTGACGCGGTCCGCACGAAGATCACCTCCAACCTGTCCGAGCGCGCGGCCGAGAACCTGCTCGACGAGGTCGAGCTGCTCGGCGCCGTGCGCCTGGCCCAGGTCGAGGAGGCCCAGCAGGGCGTCATCCGCACCATCCGCCAGCTCGAGGAGCAGGGCCAGATCATGGTCCGCCGAGGGAGCGACGATGAGTTCGTCCTCTGAGCGGTACGCCGAGGTCAGCCTCCCGGAGCTGCGGGTCGGCACCTGGACCCGCCTGGGCGGGACCAGCGTGCTCGGCGACCCGGTCACCGAGTCGCTCCTCGACGGGATCGCCACGGAGGCCCGCGACGCCGCGCGGGCGCAGGGGTACGCCGTGGGCTGGGCCCAGGGCCGTCGTACCGCCGCCGAGCAGGCGGCGCACGAGGAGTCCCGGCGCGCCGCCGTCCACGCCGAGGCCGAAGCCCGACGCGACGCGGAGCACCGAACGGCGCTCGACGCGCTGGGGCGGGCCGCCGAGCAGGTCAGGGGCCTGCTCGACGACCTGGCACGCGCGGTCGAGGACCAGGCGACCGAGCTCGCGTGGTCGCTCACCACGACGGTGATCGGCGCCGAGGTCGCCCGCCTGGGACCGAAGGACGTCGTCGCCCGCGTCCTGCAGGTGCTCCCTCCGGCCCCCGTCGGCCGGGTCCGGATGCACCCCGCCGCGGCCGGATCGCCGGCCGTGCAGGAGCTCGCCGAGCGCGGCCTGGAGATCGTCGCCGACCCGGCGCTCGGCCCCGCCGACGCGCTCGTCGAGGGTGCCGACGGCTCGGTGGTCGACCTGCGCATCGGCGAGGCGATGGCCCGGGTCCGGGAGGTCCTGTCATGAGCACCGCCCCGTGCTTCGTCTCCCCCCTTCGCGACCGCGCCCTCGAGGCCGCCGCTCCCCTGCGCCTCGGCACCGTCGCCGAGCTCGTCGGCCTCCACCTCGAGGTCCGCGGCCTGCCCGGCGCGGCGGTCGGCGACCTCCTCGAGGTGGGTACGACGAGCGGCCCGCTGCTCGCCGAGGTGGCGGCCCTGCGCTCCGGCAGCGCGGTCTGCCTTCCGCTCGGCACCACCACCGGGGTGCGGGCCGGAGACCTCGTGCGCTCCACCGGGGGCCCGCTGCGGATCCGCATCGGCGAGGACCTGCTCGGCCGCGTGCTCGACGGACTCGGCCGCCCCGTCGACGGCGGCCTGCCGCTCGACGTCCTCGACCTCACGTCGGTCTCCACCGAGCACGACACCCCCGACGCGCTCAGCCGTCCGCGGATCACCGAGCCGCTCGGCACCGGCGTCCGCTCACTCGACGCGCTCGTCCCCCTCGGTCGCGGCCAGCGGATCGGGATCATGGCCGGCTCCGGCGTCGGCAAGTCGTCGCTGCTCTCGATGATCGCCCGCGGCACCGACGCCGCCGTCAACGTGATCGCCCTGGTGGGCGAGCGCGGCCGCGAGGTGCGGGAGTTCATCGACGGCGACCTCGGCCCCGAGGGCCTGGCGCGCTCGGTCGTCGTCGTCGCCACCTCCGACGCGCCGGCCGTCGAGCGCCTGCGCGCCGCCTTCACCGCCACCCGCATCGCCGAGTGGTTCCGCGACAGCGGCCGCGACGTCGTCCTCATGATGGACTCGCTCACCCGGGTCGCCATGGCCCAGCGCGAGATCGGCCTGTCCGCCGGCGAGCCGCCCGCCACACGCGGCTACCCGCCCAGTGTCTTCGGCCTGCTGCCGCGCCTCCTCGAGCGCGCGGGCACCTCGGCGACCGGCTCGATCACCGGCATCTACACCGTCCTCGTCGAGGGCGACGACCTGCAGGACCCGATCGGCGACACCGCGCGATCCATCCTCGACGGCCACGTCGTGCTCTCGCGCGACCTCGCCACCGCGGGCCACTTCCCCGCGATCGACGTGCTCGAGTCGATCTCCCGCGTCCACCGCGCCGTCACCACCCCCGAGCAGCAGCAGCACGCGACCCGGCTGCGCCGGATGCTCGCGGCCCACCGCTCCGTCCGCGAGCTCGTCGAGATCGGCGCGTACGTCGCCGGCGCGGACGCCGACGCCGACGCGGCCCTCGCCCGCCTGCCCCAGATCGAGGAGTTCCTCCGCCAGTCCATGGACGACATCACCGCCCGCACCGACGCCTGGCACCAGCTGAGCCAGGTGATCGCGTCATGAGCCGCACCCACCGCCCGCACCGTGAGGACCGCGGCCTGGCCGCCGTGGCCCGGGTCCGCGAGGTCCGCGAGACCGACAGCCGGATCGGCCTGCAGCGGGTCCTCGCCGAGGAGGCCGCCGTCACCTCCCGCCTGCACACCCTGGAGTCCAGCATCGCGCAGGCGCTCGTTCCCGCGGTGGCCACGACCGCCGAGCTCGTGGCCGGCCGTGCCCGACTCGCCGACACCGGCGTCCTCGTCGAGGAGACCCGAGCCCTGGCCGCGAGCGCTCACGTCGTCACCGTCGACGCCCGCGCCAGGTGGGGCGCCGACCACGCCCGGCTCGCCGCGGTCGAGCACCTGCTCGAGCGACGCGCCGCCCGCCGTCGTACCGACGCGGAGCGACGCGCGGCCCGCGACGCCGACGACCTGGCCGCGCAGGCCTGGGCGCGAGGCCAGCGATGGGACCACGAGCGATGACCATCGACAACGTCACCGCCCGGATCAGCGAACTCCAGGCGCGGCTCGCGCAGTTCGCCACCGCCCGCACGAGCAGCACCGGCAGCACGAGCGGCGCGTTCGCCGCCGAGATGAGCGGCGCCCAGGTCACCGGCGGCGCCGCCGGGGGCGTGACCGGCGAGCAGGTGGTCGCCGAGGCGCGCAAGTACATCGGCCTCCCCTACATCTGGGGCGGCACGGACCCGACCAAGGGCATGGACTGCTCCGGCCTGGTGCAGACCGTCTACAAGCACCTCGGCTACGACCTGCCGCGAGTCTCGAACCAGCAGGCGACCGCGGGTCGGCCGGTCGCCAGCATGGCGGAGGCCCAGCCCGGCGACCTGATCGCGTGGGACAACTCGAGCCGCAACAACGGTGTCGACCACATCGCGATCTACATCGGCGGCGGCAAGATGATCGAGGCCCCCCGCACCGGCCTCGACATCCGCGTCGTCGACGTCCCGTCCACGCCCGACGTGATCCGGCGGATCATCGACCGGCCGGCCTCGGGCGCCGCCGCCTCGCCGGTCTCGGGGGTGGCGGGGCGGGCAGCCGCCGGCACGCCGTACGCCGACCTCATCGACGCCGCCGCCGCGCGCACCGGCGTGCCCGCGCGGCTCATCGCCGCGGTCGCCCAGCAGGAGTCCGGCTTCAATCCCAAGGCGGTCAGCCCGGCCGGGGCGCAGGGAATCATGCAGCTGATGCCCGGCACCGCCAAGGGGCTCGGCGTCACCAACCCGTTCGACCCGGCCCAGGCCATCGACGGCGGGGCGCGGCTGCTGCGCTCGCTGCTCGACAGGTTCGGCCGCACCGAGCTCGCGCTGGCGGCGTACAACGCCGGTCCCGGCGCCGTGTCGCGCTACGGCGGCATCCCGCCCTACAAGGAGACCCAGAACTACGTGCGCAACGTGATGGCGATGGTGAGCTGAGATGAGCGTCGTTCCGTTCCAGCCCGGCCTCCCCATCCCGGTGCCCACCGACGGCGCCCCCGCCGCGACCGAGCAGCCGGGAGGTCAGGGGGTCGTGTTCGGCGACGCCCTCGCCGCCGCGCTCCTCGCCGCCCTCCCGTCCGCTTCGGTGGTCGAGGTGCCCTCGGTGGTCGAGGTGCGAGGCGCCCCGGCGCCGAGCCTCGGAACCACCACCCCTACTTCCACTGCGGAGCCGGAGGCTCCGAGGCTCCTCGCTCCGCTCGTCGCACCGCGACCACCGGCCGACATCTCTGCGCCGGTTGAGGTGCGGGGCGCCCCGGCGCCGAGCCTCGGAACCACCACACCCGCAGAGCCGGAGGGTCCGAGGCTCCTCGCTGCGCTCGTCGCACCTCAACCACCGGCGGACGCTGCGCTCGGCGCACCTCAACCACCGGCCGATGCTGGGCTCGGCGCACCTCAACCACCGGTGGGCACTGCGCTCGTCGCACCTCCACCACCGGTGGGCACTGCGCTCGTCGCACCTCGACCACCGGTCTCCCCGCAACCACCGGCCTCGTCTCCGACGGTGGAGCGGGCGGTGGTCCAGCAGGTGTTTCCCGAGGTGACCCGGCTGGTGAGCAGTACGCCGACCGACCGCCCCGGGACGCACCGGATCACGCTCACCCTGCAGCCCGAGCAGCTCGGGGAGGTCCGGGTGACGCTGGTGGTCAAGGACGGCGCGGTGCAGGTGCGGCTGGCGGGCAACGCCGGCGACGCGGCCGGGAACGCCGCCGTGCACCGGGCGCTCAGCTCCGGGGTCGTCGAGCTGCAGCACCTGCTCGAACGCTCCGGAGCGACCGAGGCGCGGGTCGTGGTCCGCGACCCGTTCGCCACCCCGGCACCCCCGGCACCTCCGGCACTCCCGTCCGGCCAGCCCAGCAGCCAAGGCACGTTCTCGGCCGACACCCAGGGTGACGGCGCCTCGGCCTGGAACCGCTCCTCGGGCGACTCCGAGCAGCGCCGCCAGCGGCGCGACGTACCCGAGCCTGCGCCCGTGGCGCCGGTCCCGAACCCGACCACCACCCCCGCCGGTCAGCTCGACCGGAGTCTGTGAGGAGCACCCGATGTCCGTCTCCAGCACCGAAGGCGTCGGCTACGGCGTCACCGGCACCGCACCGACCGGCGCCGGCGGCACGCCGGGCGCGTCCGGGACCTCCACGAAGGAGGACAAGGACCTGTTCCTGCAGCTGATGGTGGCGCAGATGAAGTACCAGGACCCGCTCAACCCCACCGACTCCTCGCAGTTCCTGGCCCAGACGGCCCAGTTCACCGCCCTGGAGAAGATGCAGGACATCGCCGAGCAGTCGGCCCTGATGGTCAGCACCCAGCTGGCCTTCGGCGCCAGCTCGCTGATCGGCCAGACCGTGCGCTGGTACGACGCCAGCGGGGCCGAGCAGACCGGGACGGTCCAGGGCACCACCTATCTCAACACCGGGCCGGTGCTGAGCATCGACGGCAAGTCCGTCCCCGTCACCGACGTGATCAGCGTCGGCGACGCTCCCACGATCAAGGCGCCCACCACCACCGGTGGTGGCACCTCCGTGCCGCCCAGCGGCACTCCGTCCACCACCGCCTGACAGCACCCGACAGCACCCGACAGCACGAGGGAGAACCACCATGCTTCGCTCGCTCTTCGCCGGAATCTCCGGCCTCCGCGTGAACCAGACCATGCTCGACGTCACCGGCAACAACATCGCCAACGCCAACACGACGGGCTTCAAGTCGAGCACCACCGTCTTCTCCGACACCCTGAGCCAGATGCTGACCGCGTCGTCGGGCGGCAACGCGGAGCGCGGTGGCACCAACCCCATCCAGGTCGGCCTGGGCGTACAGCTGGCCGCCACCATGGCGAACTTCGGGCAGGGCTCCGCGCAGCTGACCGGCCGGGCCACCGACGTCATGCTCAACGGCGACGGCTTCTTCGTGCTGCGCGACGGCCAGGAGAACGTCTACACCCGCGCCGGCGCGTTCACCTTCGACCAGTCGGGCGTGCTCGTCTCGCCGTCCGGCATGCGCGTGCAGGGCTACGCCCTCGACGCCGCGGGCGCGCCGACCGGGGGCGCGGTCGACGTCGACCTCACCATGATCAACGGCTCGCTGCCCGCCGGCGTGGACCTGAAGTCCTACTCCATCGGCGCCGACGGCAAGGTGCGCGGCGTCTTCTCCGACGGCGTCCAGCGCGACATCTGCCAGCTCGCCGTCGCCGACTTCACCAACCCGATGGGCCTGGAGAAGGTGGGCGACACCGCCTTCCGCGAGTCCGCCAACTCCGGCGCCGTCCAGCTCGGCATCGCCGGCCAGGGTCAGCGCGGCCAGATCCAGGCCGGTGCGCTGGAGATGTCCAACGTCGACCTGTCGGCCGAGTTCACCAACCTGATCCTCGCCCAGCGCGGCTTCCAGGCCAGCTCGCGGGTGATCACCACCAGCGACCAGGTGCTCGAGGAGCTCGTCAACATCAAGCGCTGATCGGCCCCCACTGCGACAGTCCCTGCCCGAAAGCACCGCGACCCCCGAGAAACCGGTGCTTTTGGTCAGGGACTGTCGCAGCCGGCCGATGAGGAGACCGGAGCACCACGGACGGTGCTCCCGACCCGGCCCCGGACGCGCAGACGTCCGAGCCACGCACACGGAGGTGCCACGGTGATCTCGCTGACCCGACTCTCAGGGACCGCGTTCCTGCTGAACGCGGACCTGCTCGAGCGCGTCGACTGCACCCCGGACACCGTGGTGACCCTCGTCGACGGCACCAAGTACATCGTCGCGGAGTCCCTCGAGGAGGTCCGCGAGGCGGTCATCGAATACCGCTCGGCGATCGTGGCGCGCGCCGCGCTGCCGGACGCTGCCAGTGTCGTACCGGTGCGCCCGTCGCGCCAGAACCGGCTGTCCGCCGTACCGCCGCGAGGAGTGACCCCGTGAAGAAGGACATCGCCACCCCGGTGGGGATCGCCCTGGGCCTGGTCATCATCATCGCCGCCAACGTGCTCGAGGGTGGCAACCCGATGAGCCTGATCCTGCTCCCTCCGATGCTGCTGGTGCTGGGCACGACCGTCATGGTCACCGTCGCCGGTGGCACGATGGCCGACGCGAAGGCCGCCGGCACCAACGTCAAGCGCGCCATCAGCGGCTCGGTCGAGCCGGCCGACGCGCTCGTCCCGCAGGTCGTCTCGCTCGCCGAGCGGGCCCGTCGCGAGGGCCTCCTCGCGCTCGAGGACAGCCTGCGCGACATCGACGACCCGTTCCTCGTCAAGGGCGTCACCATGGCCATCGACGGCACCGACCCCGAGGACGTGCGCGACATCCTCGAGGCCGAGCTGCGCGCCAAGAAGCGCGACGACAAGCAGGCCGCGAAGTTCTTCAGCGACGCGGGCGGGTACGCGCCCACGATCGGCATCATCGGCACCGTCATGGGCCTGGTCCACGTCCTCGAGAACCTCGCCTCCCCCGAGGAGCTCGGCCACCTCATCGCGGGCGCCTTCGTCGCCACCCTGTGGGGCGTCATGTCCGCCAACGTCGTGTGGCTGCCGCTGGCCAACCGCCTCAAGCGGCTCGGCGAGCTCGAGTGCGCGCGGATGGAGGTCGCCATCGAGGGCGTCGCGGCCATCCAGGCCGGCGCCAACCCGCGCCTGGTCGCCGAGAAGCTCCGCTCGCTGCTGCCGACGGGCACCGGCGAGCAGGAGGCCGCCTGATGTCCGCCGGCAAGGCGAAGGGCCACGGGCCGCCGCGACGCAAGCACCACGACGACGAGCACGACGAGGCCCACGCCGACGAGCGCTGGCTCGTCACGTACGCCGACATGGTGACCCTGCTGATGGTGCTGTTCATCGTCATGTTCGCGATGTCGACGGTCGACGAGAGGAAGTACGCCCAGCTCAAGGACGGCCTCGCCGAGGGCTTCGGCCGCGAGCAGTCGATCCTCACCGGAGCCAGCCCGGTCAGCAACGCCAAGGGCGTCGGCGACCCCGGCGAGGCGTCGTACGAGATGCTCCTCGCGCAGGTCCCCGAGAGCCAGCGCGAGAACGTCACCAAGATCCTCGACGAGGCCGCCCGGCTGAAGAACGAGCGGGCCCAGGGCGCCGCGCGGGCGGAGGTCGACCGGCTGCTGAAGGTCTGGAAGCGCATCGACGAGGCGCTGCGCCACCAGGGCCTGCGCGACGACGTGCGCGCCACCATCGACGAGCGCGGCCTGGTCGTCAGCCTCGTCTCCCAGCACGTGGTCTTCGAGCCCGACATCGCCGAGCTGACCGAGCGTGGACGCCGCGTCGTCGACACGATCGCGCCCGTGCTCGCCGACCTGACCGAGCCGATCGAGCTCGACGGGCACACCAACCAGGAGCCCGTGAAGCCGCGGTACTACCCCTCCGACTGGGAGCTGTCGCTGGCCCGGGCCGCCAACGTGCTGCACCGGCTCGAGGACAGCCACGGGATCCGCGCCCGCCGCCTGCGCGCGACGGGGTTCGGCCACACCAAGCCGCTCGTCGACCCCGCCCGACACGGGTCGCAGCGCGTCAACAAGCGCGTCGACATCCTCGTGCTCAGCCAGCAGCCGGCCGAGACCCGCGCCCTGATGGGACAGGCGTACGACGAGCTGCGCCGCGAGGCCGGACTCGACGGCCTGCCCACCGACCCCGCCGGCGACGGCACGGCCTCCGGGCCGCACGCCGCGGCCGGCGTACCCACCCGCTCCCGAGGAGAGGACCCGTCGTGACCACGACCGTCACCGCACCCGCGGCCACCGCAGAGGACACCCCCCGCAAGGGCGGCAAGGGCCGCACGATCGGCATCGCCGTGCTCCTCCTCGCCCTCGTCGGCGGGGGCGCCTGGTTCTTCCTGCTCAAGCCCTCCGGCGAGTCCGGTCCCAAGCCCGGCGAGGTCGTCACCCTCGAGGCGATCCAGGTCAACCTCGCGGGCGGCCACTACCTGCGCCTGGGGATGGCGCTGCAGCTGACCGAGTCCGCCCACGAGGTCGACGGCAGCAAGGCCCTCGACTCCGCCATCACCGTCTTCAGCGGGCTCCCCGTCGGCGAGGTCAACAAGCCCGAGGTCCGCGAGGCGTTGCGCAAGCAGCTGCTGCACAAGCTCGAGGAGCGCTACCACCACGAGGTGATGGAGGTGTACTTCACCGAGTTCGTCACGCAATGAATTGGCGCGAGCGTGTCGCCTGTCGGGCTCGCCGCCCGGGCACTCGCTTCGCTCGGCCCGCGGGCGTCGCCCGACGCGGCTTCGCCGCGGGGCGCCACGCTGCCGCGCTGAATCGGGCCCCACCCCGGGACCCCGAGTAGCCCGTTGTGACCACGGGACCCTGACCGCTCGGCGTCCCGGGGACCCCTCAGGTCGGATCCGGCGGCGACGATGGGCTCGTCGTGACCCTCCAGCGGCCGCGCCGGCGCCCTCGCACGGCCGAACCCATGCCGTACGACTTCCGGCGTCCCATCCAGCTCTCGCGCGAGCACCAGCGCACCCTGCAGCTCGGCTTCGACAGCTTCGCGCGCCAGGCGACGACGGTGTTCACCAGCTCGCTGCGCACCGTGTGTACGGTCGCGCCGGCGGGCATCGAGCAGCGCACCTACGCCGAGTACGTCGACAGCCTCGGCCCGTCGACGTACATGACGCTCTTCAGCGCGGACCCGATGCCGGGCACCGGGGTGCTGGAGATCCCGCTGTTCGCGACCATGTCGTGCCTGGACCACATGCTCGGCGGGCCCGGCTCCGACACGCAGCCCGACCGGCCGCTGACCGAGATCGAGGACAGCGTGTTCAGGGGTCTCGTCGAGCGTCTGCTCGGCGAGATGCGCTACGCGCTCGACGGCATCGTGACCCTCGAGCCCACCGTGAGCGGCGTCGAGTACAGCCCGCAGTTCGCCCAGGTGGCCAGCGCCGCCGACGTGATGGTCGTCGTGACCCTCGAGCTCAGGATCGGCGAGCGGGCTCACCGGATGTCGGTCTGCCTGCCGTTCAGCGGCCTGCTCCCCCACCTCGCCACCGCGAGCGGCAACGGCGCGGTGTCCGACCGCGAGCGGGCCCAGCGGGCTCAGTCCGCGCACCTCCTGCAGGAGCAGTTCCAGCGGGTGCCCGTCGCGGTGGCCGTCCGCTTCCGGCCGATCCCCGTCGACCCCTCGACCCTGGCCGACCTGCGGCCCGGATCCGTGCTGCGGCTCTCCCACCCGGCGTCCGCGCCGCTGGACGTGACCGTCGCCGGCAACACCTTCGCCCATGCCACCCCCGGCGCCCGTGGCCAGCGCCTCGCCGCCCTGATCGTCACCACGCCCGAGGAGTCCTGATCCCCATGTCCGACGTACTGGAGCCCACCCTGCTCGCCGAGGCCCTCGCGGTCACGGTCGCCGCGTCCCTGCCGGCGGTCACCCCGCTCATGCCCGGGCCGGCCCAGCCGGGCTCGCCGCACGTCACGGCGGCGTTCGCCGGCGGCGCGATCGCCGAGCTCGACGGCGGCGTGCCAGGGGCGGTCGCCGTCCTCGTCGGCACCGAGCTCGTCGAGGCGCTGGCCGCCAGCCCGCTCGGCGCGCTCGACGTCGCCTCGGCGGTCCAGCCGGCGCTCGACGCCGCGGCCCGTCAGCTCGGCGCCCACGCCCGCGCCGCCCGCACGATCGACCTCGACGCCGACGGCTACGACGTCGCCGCCGAGCTGGGCGGCTCGTTCACGACGGTCCCGCTCATCGGCGCCGGCATCGCTGCCGCCGTACTCGTCCCGGACACCACCCTGGCCGGGGCCCGTGAGCCCCTCGCCGAGGACGCCGAGCGCCCGACCGACCTCGGTACGACGGGCGCCGGCTCCGACAGCACCGGCGAGACGCCCGCGCCGTTCGTCCCGGCGTTCGCCACGGCCGCGCCGCCCCGCGGCCTCGAGCTTCTCCAGGGCGTCGACATGGAGGTCACCGTCGAGCTCGGCCGGACCCGGATGACCGTGCGGGACCTGCTCGCGCTCACCCCGGGCGCGGTCCTGGAGCTGGACCGCGCCGCCGGGAGCCCCGCCGACCTGCTCGTCAACGGCCGGCTCGTGGCCCGCGGCGAGGTCGTGGTCGTGGACGAGGACTTCGGGCTGCGGGTCACCGAGATCCTCGACGCGAACGCCGCGGTCTGACGATGCCCGACAGTGCTGGAGGCGCGGGTCTCGGGGAGCTGGCCATCCGCCTGGTCGGCTCGCTCGCGCTGGTGGTCGGGCTGCTGCTGCTCATCGCGCGCACGGTCAACAAGCGGTTCAAGGCGCCGGCCGGTGCCACCATCCAGGTCGTGCAGCGCCAGGCGCTGGGGCGCGGCCAGGGCGTCGCCGTCGTCTCGGTCGGCACCCGGCTCCTCGTGCTCGGCACCACCGAGCAGCAGATCACCCTCCTCGCCGAGGTCGAGCCGGACGAGATCGGGCTGGACCTGGCCGCGACCGACGAGGTGCCACAAGAGTCCCCTCGAGGTGCCAACACCGGTCCGGAAGACGTGCCTGATCTGGCACCTCGGCGGTCCTTCACCGGCACTTCGTCGAACGGCCTGTCCGGCTCCGTGCTGTCGCCGCAGACCTGGAAGGACGCCATGGCGGCCGTCACCGGGAAGAAGGCCTCGTGACGTCCCTGTCACTGGCGCTGACCAGGGTCGCCCTGGCGGCCGCCGACCCCAACGGGCCGAAGGGCCCCGGCGGGCCCGGCAAGGGCGGCACGGTCCAGATCGACCTGTCCGGGATGACCGACAAGCCCAGCCACAGCCTGCTGGTCTTCCTCGCGCTGACCCTGCTCAGCCTGCTCCCGGCCATCGTGCTGACCTGCACCAGCTTCACCAAGATCCTCGTCGTGCTGGGCCTGACCCGCAACGCGCTCGGCCTCCAGCAGACCCCGAACAACCAGGTGCTCGCCGGGCTCGCGCTCTTCCTGAGCCTGTTCATCATGGCGCCGGTCCTCTCGCAGATGAACGACGACGGCGTGCAGCCCTACCTCGACGGGGACAAGACGACCTCGGCGGCCTTCCACGACGGCATGGAGCCGCTGCGCGCCTTCATGCTCGACAACACCGACGACGGCGAGCTGCAGCTACTCACCAGCGTCGCCGACCGCAAGCTGCCCGAGAACCGCGACGACGTCTCGACCTCCACCCTGATCCCGGCGTTCGTGCTCTCCGAGCTCAAGGACGCCTTCGTCATCGGGTTCATCATCTTCATCCCGTTCCTCGTCATCGACATCGTGGTGAGCGGGGCGCTGATGAGCCTGGGCATGATGATGATGCCGCCGGTGATGGTGTCGCTGCCGTTCAAGCTGCTGCTGTTCGTGATGGTCGACGGGTGGGCGCTGGTGATCAAGGCGCTCGTCGCGTCGTACGGAACCGGCTAGCGGAGGACGACGCCATGACCGACACCGCGATCATCGAGATCGCCCTCAAGACCATGCTGGTGGCGCTCAAGCTGTCGGCGCCGATCCTCGCGACCTCGCTCGCCATCGGCTTCGTCATCTCGCTGTTCCAGTCCATGACGCAGATCCAGGAGTTCACGCTCGCGTTCGTGCCCAAGCTGGTCGGCGTGGGGCTCGCCCTGCTCTTCTGCGGCAACTGGATGCTGCACACCCTGATGGCCTTCACCCGCGAGCTGTTCGACCTGCTCCCCGGCCTTCTCGTCTAGCCACCGTGGTCCTCTCCGTCGACGGTGCCGCGCTCAGCGCCCTGCTCCTCGCCTCGGTGCGGGTCGTGGCGTGGCTGGTCGTCGTACCCCCCTTCGCGTCGCGCGGCATCCCCACGATGGCCAAGGTCGTGCTCGCCCTCGGGCTCTCCCTCGCGATGGCGCCGACGCTGGCCGCCCAGGACCTGCCCGGTACGACGCCCGGGCTGGTGATGGCGACAGCCGCCCAGGCGCTGATCGGTCTCGCCATGGGCTACGTGACGATGCTGCTGTTCGCGGCGATCGGCGCGGCCGGCTCGCTCGTCGACGTCTTCGGAGGCTTCGCCCTCGCCGCCGCGTGGGACCCGCTGGCGATGAACTCCAACACCGTGTTCGGTCGCTTCCACCAACTGCTCGCGACCGCCCTGCTCGTCGTGTCCGGCGGCCACCTCATCGTGATCGGCGGTCTGCTGAGCACCTTCCGCTACCTGCCGCTGACGGGCATGCCCGACATCTCGAGCTGGGACGGCGTCCTCGTGACGGCGTTCTCGATGTTCTTCACGGTGGCCGTGCAGATGGCGCTGCCGATGATCGCGGTGCTCTTCGTCGCCGACCTGGCGCTCGCGCTGCTCACCAAGGTCGCACCCCAGCTCAACGCGCTGTCGATGATGTTCCCGGCGAAGGTCGGGATGACCCTGCTCCTGCTGGGCCTGTCCTTCCCGATGCTGCCGGGCGCGCTCGACCGGCTGGTCGCCTACGCCAACGAGGCGATGGCGAGCATGGCGGGAGCGAGCTGATGGCGGGCAGCGAGGAGAAGACCGAGAAGCCCACACCCAAGCGGAAGAAGCAGGCCCGCAAGGACGGCCAGGTCCCGCGGACGCCGGAGCTCGGCGGCTGGCTGGGCCTGCTGGTGGTGTCGCTGGCGATGGGCCCGCTGCTCGACCACGAGCTCGGCGCGCTGCGCACCATGATGGCCACCTCGCTGCGCTCCGCGGAGGACCCGTCGGTGTCGCTGGCCCTGACCCTGCTGGGCGACGGCGCCCGGCACGTCTTCCTCGCCCTCATCGTGCTCGGCGCGATGGTGCTCGTGATCGGGGTCGTGTCCGCGCTCGCGCAGGGCGGCTTCTTCCTCTCCCCCAAGCTCGTCAAGCCCGACCCCAAGAAGCTCGACCCCTTCAAGGGCGCCAAGCGGCTCTTCGGCCCCCACGCGGTCTGGGAGGGCGTCAAGGTCCTCGTCAAGAGCTCCGTCGTCGCCTTCCTCGCGTGGGGTGCGGTGAAGGCGATGATGCCCCTGGTCGGCGGACTGCTCCCGATCGGCGTCGTGCTCCACCAGGTCACCGACCAGGTCTCCCGTCTGGTGCTCACCGTCGCCCTCGCCGGGCTCGCGATGGCGGCCGCCGACTACGCGATGATGCGCCGCCGGATCGGCAAGCAGCTGCGGATGAGCCACAACGAGATCAAGCAGGAGCACAAGCAGGCCGAGGGCGATCCCCTGCTCAAGGGCGCGATCCGCGCCCGCCAGCTGGCCGCGGCGCGGAACCGGATGATCGCCGACGTCGCCACCGCCGACGTGCTCCTCGTCAACCCGACCCACGTCGCCGTCGCTCTGCGCTACGACCCCGAGCAGGGCGCGCCCCGCGTCGTGGCCCGCGGCGCCGGCGCCATCGCTGCGCGGATCCGCTCCGTCGCGGCCGAGGAGCGGGTGCCGCTCGTGCAGGACGTGCCCTTGGCGCGGGCGATCTACCGCCACTGCCAGGTCGGCCAGGAGATCCCGCGCGAGCTGTGGGCCGCCGTCGCCCAGGTCCTCGCGTTCGTGCTCAGTCGCCGCAGCGCCGGTCACCACGGCGGCGAGCACCGCACCCCCCGTCGTACCGACGACCTGCCGGACGTGCTGGCGCTCTCGCGCCGCCGGCGCGTGGAGGGCGCATGAATCCCCGGACATCTGGGGATTCATGCAGCGCGTCAACCCCTCATCCACACCCCCGACCGGCCGATGGAGCCTGCGACGCCAGGACGGCGCCACCCCGCAGTGCCACGGACGGCGCACACCCTCGTCGAGAGGCTGTACCCGCCGCATGTCCGTGAAGAGCCTGACCCGCCTCGGCGTCCCCCTGGGCATCGTGCTGATCGTCGTGATGCTCGTCGTGCCGCTGCCCGCGGTGGTGCTGGACCTGATGATCGCGCTCAACATCACCGGGGCGCTGCTCGTGCTGATGGTCGCGATGTTCATCCACAAGCCCCTGGAGTTCTCGGCGTTCCCGTCGGTCATCCTCGTGATGACGCTGTTCCGGCTGGCCCTCAACGTGAGCGCGACCCGGCTGGTGCTGCTGGACGGGTACGCCGGCAAGGTGATCGACACGTTCGGGCACTTCGTCGTCGGCGGCTCGCTGATCGTCGGGCTGATCGTGTTCGCGATCCTGCTCGTCATCCAGTTCGTGGTCATCACCAACGGCGCCGGACGCGTGGCCGAGGTCGGCGCGAGGTTCACCCTCGACGCGATGCCGGGCAAGCAGATGGCGATCGACGCCGACCTCAACTCCGGTCTCATCGACGAGGAGGAGGCCCGGCGCCGGCGCGCGGAGGTGCATGCCGAGGCCGACTTCCACGGCGCGATGGACGGTGCGTCGAAGTTCGTGAAGGGCGACGCGATCGCCGCGATCGTGATCACCCTGGTCAACCTGCTCGGCGGCTTCGCGATCGGCGTGGCCCAGTACGGCATGCCGTTCGGCGAGGCGATCCAGACCTATTCGCTGCTGTCCATCGGCGACGGCCTGGTCTCCCAGGTGCCCGCGCTGCTGCTCAGTGTCGCCACCGGCCTGATCGTGACCCGCGCGGTCGCGGACTCCGACATGGGCTCCGACATCGTCGGCCAGATCTTCGCGCGCAAGATGCCGCTGCGGGTCGCCGGCTTCGGCGCGCTGGCGCTGTGCGCGATCCCCGGCCTGCCCAAGCTGCCGTTCCTGGTCGCGGGCGGGCTGATGCTGCTGGGGGCGAGCCGGGTCGACGAGTCGGCGGGCGACCGTACGACGGCCGCGGACCCCCAGACGAGCGCCGCCGAGCTCGACCGGGCCGCCGACACCCCCGAGGCCCTGGTGGCCGAGATCCGCGTCGACCCGCTCGGCCTGGAGCTCTCCGCCGACCTGATCGACCTCGTCGACAGCCGCTCCGGCGGCGACCTGCTCGACCGCGTGAAGGCCCTGCGCCGCAAGGTGGCGGGCGAGCTCGGCATCGTCATCCCGCCGGTCCGCACCCGCGACAACCTCGAGCTGCCGGCCAACACCTATGCGATCACCCTGTACGGCGCCGAGGTGGCGCGTGGCGAGGCGCCGCGCGGCACGGTGCTGGCGATCGGCGAGTTCCTCGGCTCGCTGCCCGGCACGCCGACGCGCGAGCCGGTGTTCGGGCTGGATGCCAAGTGGATCCCCGCGGAGCTGCGGCACCAGGCCGAGATCGGCGGCGCGACGGTCGTCGACCGGGCCTCGGTCCTCACCACCCACCTGGCCGAGATCGTCCACCAGCACGCCAGCCGGCTGCTGGGCCGCGAGGACGTCCGGCTGCTCACCGACGTCGTCAAGCGGAGCCACCCGGTCGTCATCGAGGAGCTCACCCCGACGCTGCTGCCGCTCGGCGAGGTGCAGCGCGTGCTCCGCGCCCTGCTCGACGAGCGCATCCCGATCCGCGACCTCGTCCGGATCTTCGAGGCGCTCTCGGTCCGCGCCTCGGTCAGCAAGGACCTCGACGGGCTCGTCGACGCGGCCCGCGCCGCGCTGGAGCCCGCGCTCGCCGCACCGTTCGTCACCGACGGCGTGCTGCACGCGATCAGCTTCGATCCCCGCCTCGAGCAGCAGATGCTCGAGGGCCTGCGCCCGACCGAGCAGGGCGCCGTGATCGTCCTCGATCCCGACACCGCGCAGCAGGTGCTGCTCGGTCTCGCCCAGGCCGCACAGGGCGCCGAGAACGCCGACGTACGCCCGGTCCTCGTGTGCGCGCCGGCGCTGCGGGCCGCCGTACGCCGCCTCGTCGGGCCCACCGTCGAGCGCCTGCCCGTCTTCTCGTACGCCGAGCTGGGAGCCGCACACGAGGTGCGCTCGGTCGCGGTCGTCTCGGGCGCCGGGGCCCGCGGGCTCGCCGGGGCCGTCGGGGCGGGGGTCTGAGGATGTTCGACCTGCGCGTCTTCGTGCTCGCCGCCCTCGTCGCCTCTCCGGCCGCGATCCGCGCCGCCCAGGGCGAGCTGAGCCTCGACCAGGCCCTCACCCGGCTGCTCATGGTCATGCTCGGCGCCACCGCGCTCGCCCTCGTCGTGCGCAGCCTGTGGCCGCTGCTCGCCGG
>NZ_VDMP01000018.1:71233-106830 GCF_006335005.1 Nocardioides albidus | reverse complement strand
TGGCGGTGCCGTTGCCGGTCGGCGCCGAGTCCGGGTCGAATCCGGTGCCGTCGTCGATGACGCGCAGCCGGAACCACGCCGAGGACGCGGTCAGCTCGACGGTGAGCGTCGAGGCGGCGGCGTGCCGGGCGACGTTGGACAGCGCTTCGCGCAGCGTGCTCAGCACGTGGGTCCCGGCCTCGGGGACGAGCGCCCGGTCGACCGGGCCCTGGATGCGCAGCAGCGGCTGGAAGCCGAGGACCGGGGCGTACTCCCCCAGCAGGGCGCGGACGTCGTCGAGCAGCGGGCGACCCGAGCCGGTGCCCAGCTCGAAGATGACCGAGCGCAGCTCCTTGATCACACCGTCGAGCTCGGCGACCGTGCCGTCCACCCGCGGACGGAGCTCGGCCGGGTCGAGATCGCGGGCGCCCTGCAGCTGCATGCCGGTCGCGAAGAGCCGCTGGATGACGAGGTCGTGCAGGTCCCGGGCGATGCGGTCGCGGTCGCGGGCGACGAGCAGCTGGGCCCGCTCCCGCAGCGCCTGACGTCGGTCCAGGATGAGGCCGAGCTGGGAGGCGGTGACCGAGACCAGGTCGACCATGATGTCGCGCAGGGACGGCGCTTCCTCGGCGCGGTCGACGAGGATCGCGCCCGGGCCGGCGAGGCGGGTGTGGACGGGCACCACGAGCGTGGTGCGGTGGTGGTCGTGCGGCAGCCGCTCCGCCAGCCGGGCGGAGGTGACCCGGCGGATCTGGTCGGCGTACTTCGCCACGACCGCCGGCGCGCCCTCGGTGTCGCCGGCGACCTGGCGGATCTCGAGCAGAGTGCCGTCGACACGGACGTAGGCGACCAGGTGGGCGCCGCACAGGTCGCGCAGCGACACCACGAGCTCGTCCAGGGCCTCCTCGACGCTGCTCGTGCCCGTCAGGTCGCGGCCCACCTCACCGGTGGCGGCCAGCCAGCGGCGGCGCCACTCGACCTGCTCGTAGGCCCGCGCGTTGCCGATCATGGTGCCCGCGGCGCGGGCGAGCGCCTCGACGAGCGCCTGGTCCGTGGCCGTGAACTCCACGCCGCCGCGCTTGTTGCCGAGGTAGAGGTGTCCGAAGGCCCGCTCACCGACGAGCACGGGCGCGCCGAGGAAGCGGTCGATGACCGGATGGCTGTCGGGGAACGAGCCCGTGGAGACCGGGTGGTCCGCGACGTGGTCGACCCGGATGGAGCGGCGCTCGCGCGGCACGAGGCCCAGCAGGCCGTGGCCCTGGGGCATCATCCCGATCTTGTCGAAGCGCTCGCCCACCACGGCGTTGGGGACCAGGTCGATGAACTCGCCTCCGTCGTCGACGATCCCCAGCACGCCGAACTCCGCGTCGGTGAGCTGGCAGGAGGCCTCCACGATGCGGCTCAGCACTCCGCGAAGGTCGAGATCGGACCCGATGGCGATCACCGCGTCCAGCAGTGCCCGCGCCTCGGCGGGCAGTTCGAGGTCCTCGTCCAGGTCCATCCGGCGTCGATCCCCTCCCACAGCGACCGCTGTCCTCCGAAGGCTATCCCTTTACCTTTGCCCGCGGACACCCTCGCGTCCCGCCGGTCGCTCCCCCATCGGCGCGAGGACCCCGGTCCTGACCGGTCGGGGCCCACCGGACCGCTGGACACGGGACCGACGAGCTCGAGGCCATGGATCCGGTGGTGGTGCGGGAGGCGAGCGGGCCGCGAACCCCTTCGAGTCCTGCCTGCGCGCGATCCGCCTCGACGTTCCGGGCCTCACGGTGCGCCCGCAGGTCCAGATCGGGCCCTATCGGGTCGACCTCGCCGACGTCGAGCTGGGCCTGGTCGTCGAGGCCGAGTCCCGCGAGTGGCACGCCGGTCCCGCCGAGCACGACGCCGACATCCGCCGCTACACGACGCTGGTGCGCAACGGATGGATCGTCGTGCGGTTCAGCTATGCCGACGTGAGACCGACCCGGAGTACGCCGTCTCGGTGCTCCTCGACGCGATCGCCCTCGCCCTCGCCCGCCGCACCCGTGCCGCGCGCACCCCTTCCCGCCGGGTGGCCTGACGCCGCAGGTGGCGTCCGCTCCGGGCTGGGCTCGGACTCACCGAGCTCAGGCGACGTCGTACGCCGACTGCTGGCCGAGCCGGGGGTGCGCGGAGCCCTTCAACAACACGTCCGCGACGAGGTCGACGTCGTCGATCATCGGGACGTGGCCGCACCCCCGCAGGGTGATGTGCTCCGCGTGCGGCAGCGCGCGCTCGGCGCGGCCGGCCTGGTAGGGCAGCAGGACCAGGTCGCGGGTGCCCCACGCCACGGTGACCGGGATCGCGGGGTCGATGGGGCGGTCGAAGGGGAACCCGCCGTCGATGATCGTCTCCAGCGCCGGGCGGGCGTGGACGAGTCCGCGCACGTCGCCGAGCGCGGCCTGCGGGCTGAGTCGGTGGCCCTTGGCCATGAGCAGGCCGAACGCCGCAGCCCGTCCGGGAGCGGTGCTCAGGATGGCGGGAGCGACGGGCTGGGCGAGGGCGGCCGCGCCGGTCAGGAGGGTGAAGACCGCACGGATGTAGGCGAAGTCGACCTGGTTGCGCCAGAACCCCGCCGGTGCCAGCGTGGTGGCGCTGCTGACGAGACCGTCGGCGGCCGCCTCGAGGGCGATCCTGCCGCCCAGCGAGTTGCCGGCGATGTGGGGGCGGTCGAGACCCTGCTCGTCGAAGAAGTCCTCGAGGATCTCGCGCAGGATGTCGCGCACCGGGCGCCCGTCCGGGATCAGCGCCGGCGACTCGCCGTGCCCGGGCAGGTCGATGAGGATGACCTCGCGCTCCTCGGCCAGCCGGTCCAGCACGGGATACCACGCCTGCCGCCGGTGTCCGATCCCGTGGACCAGGACGAGGGGCTCACCGGAGCCGGTCCGTTCGTGGGCAAGCATGAGACCTCGCTTCCACGCACCGGCGCTGGTGCGTTAGATAGGTGCAACTGACAGTTGCGGATACCGAGGGTATGGCAGGTGCTAGCTGCGCGCAAGCACCTGTTCGCAGGGCGGGGGCCGGCCCGGCTCCGCCCCTCGATCGCCCTCCGACCTCCCCCTGGGGCGTCAGCCTCGGAGCACCTTGTCCATCGCCTTGCCCCGGGCGAGCTCGTCGACGAGCTTGTCGAGATACCTGATCCGACGCATGAGCGGGTCCTCGATCTCCTGCACCCGCACCCCGCAGACGACCCCGGTGATCTGCTCGGCGGCCGGGTTGAGCCGGGCGTCGGCGAAGAACTCCTCGAAGGTCGTCCCCGCGTCGAGATGGGACCTCAGCTCCGCCTCGGAGAGGCCGGTCAGCCAACAGATCACCTGGTCCAGCTCGGCCCTGGTCCGACCCTTGCGCTCCACCTTCGCTACATAGTGCGGGTAGACGGACGCGACGCTGGTGGTGAAGATCCGGTGCACGGGGCCGAGGGTAGCCCGGCGGGTCGACCCGCCGGGTGCGGCGACCGGAGGAGAATGCGAGACTGCGATCCAGGTCCTGCTCGCCTCGGTGAGCGTCTGGTGAGGAGAGTGCCCCGCTCATGGTCGCGCGCCCGTCCACGGTGAGCCCGGAGGCTGAGCCCGCGAGGGTGAGCCGACCGCCGAGCAGCCCGGCGATCGTCGTGACGATGCTGGCGTGCTGCGGCATCGTCGTCTCCCTCCAGCAGACCCTGCTGCTGCCGCTCCTGCCCGAGCTGCCCCGCCTGCTCGACACCTCGGCCGACAGCGCCTCCTGGCTGGTGACGGCGACCCTGCTCGCGGGCGCGGTGGCGACGCCGACCATCTCGCGCCTGGCCGACATGTACGGCAAGCGGCGGATGATGGTCGTCGCGCTGGGCGCGGCCGTCGCGGGCTCCCTGCTCGGCGCGCTGAGCCAGGCGCTGCCGCTGCTCATCGGAGCCCGCGCGCTCCAAGGCGTCGGCGTGGCGTTGATCCCGGTCGCGATCGCGATCATGCGCGACGAGCTGCCCCGCGACCGGGTCCCCCTCGGCGTCGCCCTGATGAGCGCGACCCTGGCCATCGGCGCCGGGATCGGGCTGCCGCTGTCGGGCGTGATCGTCGAGCACATGGACTGGCACGCGTCGTTCTGGATCACCGGCGCGGTGGGGTTGATCCTCATCGTCGGCACCGTGCTGGTCCTGCCGGAGTCGCCGGTGCGCACGAGCGGCGCGTTCGACCTGCGCGGTGCGATCCTGCTCTCGATCGCGCTGACCGCCGTCATGCTCGCCCTGTCGAAGGGCAGCCAGTGGGGCTGGACGGCGCCGGCGACGCTGGGCTGCGTCGCGGGCGGGGTCGTGGTCCTCGCCGCCTGGATCCCGCTGGAGCTGCGGACACCGCGCCCCCTGGTCGACCTGCGGGTCGCCGCGCGCCGCTCGGTGGTGCTGGTCAACCTCGCCTCGCTGTTCCTCGGCTTCTCGATGTTCGCCAACATGCTGGTGACCACGCAGCTGCTCCAGATGCCGAAGGAGACCGGCTACGGCCTGGGCCTCGACATCCTGCACGCCGGCCTGTGGATGGTGCCCAACGCTGCGGCGTTCGGGCTGATGGCGCCCGTCTCGGCCTGGCTGACCCGGCGCGTCGGCCCGCAGACGACCGTCATCGCGGGCGCGGTGATCATGGGCGCGACGTACCTCGGACGGGTGAGCTACAGCGACGACCTGGCGCAGATCGTGATCGGCTCCGTGCTCGTCGGCATCGGCACCGCCATGGGGTACGGCGCGCTGCCGACCCTGATCATGCGGGCGGTGCCGGTCACCGAGACCGCGTCCGCCAACGGCCTCAACGTGCTGCTCCGCTCGCTCGGCACCTCGACCGCGAGCGCTGCCACCGCCGCCATCGCGACCGCGTCGACGGTCGCCGTCGCCGGGCGCAGTCTCCCGAGCCTCGACGGGCTGATGCTGGTGTTCTGGCTGGCCGCCGGCGCCGCGATGGTCACCGCGCTGCTCGGCGTCCCCATGCTGCGGATGCGGGAGTACGCCGAGGCCGCGGACCGCTCCGGCGCCGAGAACACCACCCGCGCGCAGATCGTCCAGGGCCAGGTGCTCAGCCTCAAGGGGCAGCCGATCCGGCATGCGGTGGTCACCGTGCTCACCCCCGACGGACGCGCCGTCGACTGGGGCCAGGCCGACGCGGAGGGCCGCTTCACCGCCGCCGTCCCCGAGCCAGCCGACTACCTCGTGGTGACCGCCGCCGACGGCTGGCGCCCGCGCTCGCGGATGATGACGCTCGACAGCGCCGGGCCCGTCCCCCCGATCGTGCTGCGCGAGCGACTCACCCTCGGCGGCAGCATCCTCGACGCGAACGGCCAGCCGGTCGTCGACGCGCTCGTCGTCCTCACCCGCGCGACCGGGGAGCTCGTCGCCACCGTCCGCACCGACCACGAGGGACGGTACGAGGTGCCGCGTCCCGCGAACGGGCGCTACGTGCTCACCGTCGCCGGCCCCGACGAGGCGCTCGGCGCCCGCACGCTGAGCATCTGGGAGGAGGCGCGGGACTTCGACCTCATCCTCGGAACCCCGCTCTCCGACGTGAGCGGCGTACCCCAGGACTGACCCGGCCGTCGGCGGTGTGTCTAGACAATGGGCACTTCGCACCACGGCCGGCTGACTCCGACTGCTCATTGCGATCGGGACCGCACAGGCGTGGGATGGGGACCGGAACGGTGAGCCTCGTGGGGGCCTCTCGGGCGCCGGTCAGGCCGTCGTACGGTCGCATTCGGGTTGCTCTCGGGGTCGGAGCGGCGGCAGCAGCAACTGCTGCGTCTCGCTCACACTCAGGGGGAACCACATGTCACGCATACCGCGCGCCCATCGCGCACGCCGAACGGCCCAGCGTCGCCCGGCGATCGTCTTCAGCTGTCTGCTTCTTGTCGTCATGGCGTCGCTGGTGCCGGGCTCCGCCCGCGCGGAGGACCTGAACGACGGGCCCTACACCGTCGGCGACGGGATCATCCCGGACGCCGGCGCCCAACTGCTCGACGACGTCAACGGCAGCGTCAAGGAGCTGGGGCCCAAGAATGCGAGCAGCACGAAGATCGGCGTCATCCACAGCGCACCCCTGCCGATGCTCGACAAGACGAACCCGAACGCGCAGGTCGACCTGGACGAGGCGTACCTCGACATGCAACGCGACGCGAACGGCCACGACTGGGTGTACTTCGGCTGGAAGCGCGACTCCAACACCGGCAGCGGCTTCATCTCCTTCGAGTTCATGAAGGACGGCACGCCCGCCGGGTGCGCCAACTACGCCACCAGCGAGGCCAACCTCATCGCCAACTGCAACCCGTGGCGCAACCGCCGGGCCGGGGACTTCCTCATCCTGTGGGACCAGCAGGGTGGCAGCACGACGCTCTACAAGCGGGTGTGGTCGGGGACCTACCCGAACCTGACGCTCAGCGCGAGCCAGCCGATCTCCAACGGCGCAGCGAGGTACGGCGGCGGCGGCTTCTTCGGCGAGGCGGCGGTCGACATCACGGCCGAGGGCCTCAGCCCGGCCGGGGCCTGCGTGTCCTTCGCCAACGTCATTCCGAGCACCGTGACGGGCAACTCGGACACCGCGGACTACAAGGACACCATCCTCGCGGCCCTGCAGCCGGAGTCGAACTGCGTCGCGACCATCGCCACCACGCCGCGCAGCGCCGGCGGCCCCATCCCGGCTGCCGGGGTCTCGATCGGCACCGGTGTCGTCGCCGTGCACGACCGCGCGACGATCAGCATGACCGGCGGCAGCGTCAACGGGTCCGGGGCCATCGAGTTCTACCTGTGCAAGATGGCCAGCCCGTTCAACGGCACGAACACCTGCACCGCCGGCGGCACCGCCGTGGGCACGACCAACCTGGCGAACGCGCCCTTCCCGCAGACCGTCGACTCGCCCACGGCGTACCTGACCTCGGTCGGCGACTACTGCTGGTACACCGAGTGGGACGGCGACGCCGCCCAAGGGATCGCCAAGGCGACGGACGCGTCCGCGGGCGAGTGCTTCAAGGTCACGCCGGCGACACCGACGATCGACTCCACCACCGCCAGCGCGAGCGGCGTCCTGGGCACCGAGGTGAGTGACACGGCGGTCCTGAGCGGGACGGCGACCAAGCCGCTGAGCCCGGTCATCCGCACCACCGCCCCGACCGCGGCCGAGCTCGACGCGGCCAAGGCGACCGGGACGATCACCTACCGGCTCTACGACTCGACCTGCTCGACGGTCGTTCGCACGGTGACGAGCACGGTGTCCGGCAACGGGTCCTACCCCTCGCCGAACGTCAGCCCGACCGTCGGCGTCGGCACCTACCACTGGCGGGTGACCTACGGCGGCGACAGCCCGAACACGCTCGCCAGCGCCGAGCACAACACGACCTGCTCGGACACCAACGAGGACGTGACCATCACCGATGTCCCGTCCACGATGACGACCGCGCAGACCTGGGTCCCCAGGGACTCGGCGACGATCACGGCACCGGCGGGCAGCGGCGACCTCAACGGCACCGTGACCTTCAAGCTGTTCTCCGGCGACCACTGCAACATCGGCGAGCCTGACCTGGAGGCGCTGTTCACGGCCAGCCAGACGATCACCGACGGCACCGCCACCGGCGCCGGCACGACGGTGAACAGTGGGAACGCCCCGGCGCAGAGCACCAGCGGCTCCTACTCGTGGCTCGTCGACTACGACAGCACCAACCCGGCGCAGCGCGACATCGCGCCGAGCTGCCACGAGACGTCGGCCCTCACGATCACGAACGGAGGCAGCGTCTCCTCCACCCCGTGACCCCTCGGGATCACTGACGATCCACCGTTCGCTCCGTAGGGGCCGACCAGGCGCCGGTTCGGGGCGAACGGTGGATCGTTCGGGCGGCTCAGCCTCCGAACGCGGGCCTCTCCTTGGCCAGAAACGCGCGCACACCCTCGCTGAAGTCCGGGCCGGCATAGACCTCGCGCAGCAGGTCCTCCTCGCCGGCGATCGACGCCTCCGCCGCTCGGGCCCGGCTGAGCAGCTGGTGCTTGGTGGTCTCGATGGTGACGCGGGACGCCTGGGCAATGCCCGCGGCCAGATCGGCGATCTCGGCGTCCAGCGCCGCGGCGTCCGGTACGACGGCCGCGAGCGCGCCCACGGCGTACGCCCGGTCCGCGGCGACCAGCCGTGAGGCGAGCAGCATCTCCCGGGTGAGGGACTCGCCGAAGATCGCCTGGCAGCGGTAGAGGACCGTGCCGGAGAGGGCGTTGCCGAGGGTGCGCGCGATCGGGTAGCCGAACCGCGAGGGCTCCGTCGCGACCCGCAGGTCGCAATGCGTGGCGACGGCGAGTCCGCCGCCGACGCAGACCCCGTCGATCGCGGCGACGGTCACCTGCGGGAGCGTCCAGAGCCGGTCGAACATCTCCCGGATCCAGTTCTCGTAGTCGACGGCGTCGGCCTCGAGGAAGTCGCTGATCTCGTTGCCGGCGGCGAACGCCTTGCCTCCCGCTCCGCGCAGCACGACGACGCGGATCGAGCGGTCCTCCGCGGTCCGCTCCCACAGCTCGCGCAGACCCGCGTACATCTGCTTGGTGAAGGCGTTGCGGCGCTCCGGACGGTTGAAGGTCACCTCGAGCACAGCCGGGCCGAGCCGGTCGCGTTCGATCAGCAGGTCGTCAGCACTCACGCCCGAGAGGGTACGGCGTGCACCAGCAGGTCCCGGGCCCGCGTCCGGGTGGTGAGGAGGCCCAGCCCGACGCCGGCCGCGTTGGCGACGGCGTCGCGCCAGTCCATCATCCGGTCGGCGGTCAGCGTGCCCTGCGCGATCTCGAGGGCGACGCCGAGCAGCACGAGCCCGACCGCGACCCGCTGCAGCGGGCGGCCGGGACGGAACACCTGGACCGCCGCCGCCGACAGCGTCGCGTAGGTCAGCAGGTGCTGCCACTTGTCACCGGCCGGGACGTCGGGCCCCGGTGGCGGGGAGCCGAGCGAGAGGACGACGACCGCAGCGACGAGCACCAGCCACGCTCCGAGCCACAGCCCCGGCAGGCGCAGCGGCTTCACCGGGCTCCGTGCCGCTCGCGGACGGCGAACGCGGCGGCCACGCCCGCGAGCGCACCGAACAGGTGGCCCTGCCAGGAGACGCCCGGGGTGCCGGGCAGCACGCCCCACAGCACGCCGCCGTAGACGACGAGCACACCGAGCCCCACCACGATCTCGACCGGCTTGCGGTCCACGAAGCCCTGCACCGCGAGGTAGGTGAGCCAGCCGAAGATCAGCCCGGACGCACCGAGGTGGACCGAGTGACCGCCCGCGACCAGCCAGACCGCGAGGCCGCCCGCCAGCCAGATGATCGCGGTCGCGGCGAGCCCCCGCCCGATCCCGGTGGCGAGGGTGAGGAAGCCGAGCACCAGCGCCGGCACCGTGTTGGCGGCGAGATGTCCCCAGCCGCCGTGCAGCAGCGGCGCCGCGAGGATCCCGAGCAGGCCGTCGCCGCTGCGCGGCCGGATTCCCCACCCGTCCAGCCGATGCGAGGCCGCGACGTCGACGACCTCGATCGCCCAGAGCAGGGCGACGAAGACCGCGACACCGATCGCGGCCAGCTGCCAGCCCGGGCGGGCCCGGATGTCGGTCAGATCCATGGCGACAGTGTGGCCGACGCACGGGCGCGGGCGCCTGCTCGCGCGCTGGCTACGATGACGCGGTGAGCGCCAGCAGCCTGTCCTCCCTCCAGGCGATCTGC
Source organism: Nocardioides albidus (assembly GCF_006335005.1). Lineage (GTDB taxonomy): Bacteria > Actinomycetota > Actinomycetes > Propionibacteriales > Nocardioidaceae > Nocardioides > Nocardioides albidus. Next base: position 97,164 of record NZ_VDMP01000018.1, on the reverse strand, counting down.
GGACTGGACGACGGACCTCGGGGCGCGCTCTCCGACGACGAGGTCGCCGAGGCCTACCCGTGGCCGGTCGCCGGCGGCTGGGTCCGGGCGATGATGGTCACCACCCTCGACGGCGCCGCCGCAGGTCCCGACACCCTGAGCGGATCGGTCTCCTCGGAGGCCGACCAGCGGGTGTTCCGGGCGGTACGACGCTTCGCGGACGTCGTCCTCGTCGGCGCCGAGACCCTGCGGGTCGAGCAGTACACCCCGATGCTGGCCCGGCCGTCCGATGCGCAGCGCCGAGCCGCGGAGGGCCAGCTGCCGGCGCCGGTGATCGCGGTGGTGAGCCGGTCGCTGCAGCTGCCGTGGGAGCTGCCGGTGTGGTCGGAGTCCAGCGTCCGGCCGCTGATCCTGACGAGCGCGGCGAGCGCCCACGCCGCCGACGGCCGGCTCGCCCGGGCCCAGGAGCATGCCGACGTGATCGAGCTGGACGACACCACCCCGACCCAGCTCCTCGAGGCCCTCCTGGCCCGCGGCCTGCGACGGGTCGTGTGCGAGGGCGGGCCCCGTCTCCTGCGCGACCTGGTCGCCGAGGGCGCCCTGGACGAGGCCGACATCACCCTCGCGCCGCTGTTCGCCGGGACCGGCACGTCCCCGCACACCGGCGTCCTGTCTCCCCCCAGGGCCGGTCGGCTGGTCCACCTGCTGCGCGGGGGCGACGACTTCCTGATGGCCCGCTACGTCATGGGCGAGGCCGCGTGATCACGCTGAAGGACCTGGCCGGGCTCGCGGCGACGTACGCCGACGACCTGGACCGCGAGGTGGTCCCGCTGCGCGTCGGCGACCGGATGGTCGACACCGACAAGGAGCCCGTGCTGATGGGGGTCGTGAACCTGTCGCGCGACTCCAACTATCGCGAGTCCATCGCCGTGGACACCGAGTCCGCGCTGCGCAAGGCGCGCGTCCAAGCGGCGCAGGGTGCGGCGATCGTCGACATCGGCGCGGAGTCGAGCCGCGCGAGCGCCGCCGCCGCGGACGACGAGACCCAACTGCGCGCACTCCTGCCAGTGATCGAGCCGCTGGCCGCCGACGGGATCGTGGTCTCGGTGGAGAGCTACTCCCCGGCCGTCGTCGCGGCCGGACTGGCTGCGGGAGCGCGGGTCCTCAACCTCACCGGGTCGAACCACGACGAGGAGATGTTCACCCTCGCCGCGAAGCACGAGGCCACCGTCGTGCTGTGCCACGTGCTCGGGCCGCACGCCCGGGCGCTCGACGGCTCGGACGTCGAACGCGACCCGGTCCCCGGCATGCTCCGCTCGTTCGGGAGCCGGACCGAGGCCGCTCGGCGCCTGGGCGTCACCGACATCGCCATCGCCCCCGGCCTCGGCTTCGGCTTCCGGCTCGACGACCCGAGGGCCCGAGCGCGCTACCAGGCGACGGCCCTGCTGCACTCCTTCCGGCTCCGCCGGCTCGGCGTCCCCGTGTGCCACGCCCTGCCGCACGCCTTCGACGTCTTCGAGGACCAGTTCCGCAGCGGCGAGGGCTTCTTCGCGGTGATGGCCCACCTCGGCGGCACCGGCGTCTACCGCACCCACGAGGTCCCCCTGGTCCGCTCCGTGCTCGACGCCGTGGCCAGCTTCTCCACCGACGGATAGCCGGCCGGGCCCGGCTCGGGTGGCCGACGTGCGATACGAACACCGGCGATCGCCTCCCCCAACGCGATCGCGGTGTTAGTGTCGAGGCCTCTCGGGAAAGCTGTGGGTGCTCCCTCCCCCCTGGAGTTCGACATGTCGTTCCGCCGGTTCCGACGCAAGGTGCGCTGCGTGCTGAAGCACGGGCCGCGCGGTTGTCCCCACATCGAGCGACACACCCGACGCCCGAAGCGTCGGACCGTGCCGGAAGCGGCGGACACCGCCCCGACGGACGTCCCGCCGCTCTCCCCGCCGCTCTCCCCGCCGCTGGGCAAGCACGCCCGGAGCTGACGCGCTCAGCCGGTCAGGAACGCCCGGATCGCGCGGGCCACCGCCCTGGCGTACCTCTTCCTGCCGGCAGGACTCTCCATCACCGCCGCGTCGCCACCGTCGCGCATGTTGCCGAGCTCGGCCATCACCACCGGGATGTCGGAGTGGTTGAGGGTGCCGAGGTCGGTGCGCACGTCGATCCCCTCGTCCCCGGCGTACGTCGACCGAGCGAACCCGGCAGCGTCCAGGGCGTCGCGCAGCGCCACCGCGAGCCGCTCGGAGGGTGCGCGGACGTCGTCGGTCCATCCCGCGCGCAGGCCGGGCCGGATGACGTGGAACCCGTGGGCACGCCGACCGGTCGAACCCGTCGCGACCCCGTCGGCGTGGATGCTCACCCGGACGTCCCCGGTCGGTCCCGGCTCGCCCGGGTTGCCGATGGTGCCGCGCTCGTCGATGCAGGGACCCCACGCCCGGGCCGAGTCGGCGTCGCGGGTGAGGAGCACGCGGGCGCCGAGCCGCTCGAGCAGCCGGCGGGTCTCGGCCGCGACCTGCCAGGCGAAGGTCGCCTCCGGATAGCCCTCACCGGTCGCCGTACCGGTCGTGTTGCAGGCCTTGGCGAAGCCGCCCGCGTCGACCCGCCGGCTGATCCGCGACGCGAAGCGCGCGTTGCCGAGCTGGTGTCCGGGATCGAGGACGACCACCCGCCCGGCCAGCGGCGCCGGTGCGGTCGACGAGGTCGGCCCGCCGGTGGTCGAGGAGGTCGCGCAACAGCCGTCCCGAGACCCCCGGCCCGCATCCCCGCCCTCGTCCGCACACCCGGCGGCGAGCGCGAGGCTCAGCACCGTCGCCAGCACGAGCCCGGTGTGCACCACCCGGCGAGCGTAGCCAGCGGTGCTACGAGGCGGTCTCGTTCGCCCGCCCGTTGTGGTCGTCCACGAGCCGGCCGGCGATCTCGGCGAGGCGCAGGTTGAGCCCGTTCGACGTGGTGCGCAGCATCTCGAACGCGTCACCGTCGCTGACGTCGTACGTCGCCATGAGCAGCCCGATGGCCTTGCCGATCTCGCGGTTGCTGGCCAGGCCGGTGCGGAGGTTGGTGGCGACGTCGTGCTCGTCCTTGGCGGTGAGCGCGACCGAGGCGAACGCGGCGAGGACCGCGCCGAGGTTGGCGGCCGCCTCGTCGAAGCCGCCCGGGGTGTCGGAGAAGAGATTGAGCGCGCCGGCCTTCCGGTCGCCCACGAGGATCCGGTAGCCGATCATCCCGCGCACGGGGGTGCTCTCCAGGACCGCGGACGCCAGCCGCGGCCAGGTCGGGTCGCGGGTCAGGTCGGGGTCCCACTCGAAGCGCTGGGACACGATCGCGTCGACGCAGGGGCCCTCGCCGGTCTCCCACTCGAGCCCGTCCACCCGGCGCGCGACGTCGTCGGTCGTCGCCTCGAGATGCGGCTGGTGACCGCCCCTCAGGGTCGCGATGCAGGCGTGGTCGCAGTGGGGGACGATGCGCAGCGCGGCCCGGCAGATCGCGTCGTGGATGTCGTCGTACTCATCTCGGGCGTAGACCAACTCGGCCAGCTCGAGGAACGCCGTGGCCACGTCGTCGAGAGGCAGGGAAGTCGTCACCTTCGGATCCTCTCACGGGCGATCGGCCGCCACCCGGGAACAGCGAGATGCCCGGTCGTTCGCCGCGCGAGCCCTGTGCCATGATGTCGGTGGCTCAAGAAATGCGGGCCGCCCACGGCCGCCCGCACCGTGTCTCGGCGATCTCCTCTTCTTCGCCGATGCCGCGACGGCCCGCAGAGAACGGCCCCGATGAGCCTCGACGTCGTCGGCCCCGGCCCCCTGATCCGCGTCACCGCCCGCGAGGACATCGTGCGTGCCCGCAGGGCCGCCCACGAACTGGCGATCGCCGGCGGCGTCGACGGGCGCCGGATGAGCGAGCTGGCTCTCGTGGTCACGGTGGTGGCCACCCATCTCGTCCTCCACGGCGGCGGGCGACTGAGCCTGCGCGAGCTCGGCACCCTGGGTGGGCCGGGCCTGGAGCTGCTGGCCTTCCTGGACGCGCCGCCCCGCCCCTGGCAGCGCCAGCGCCGCCACCCCGCGTCGGAGGCGTTCGGAGCCGGGCTGAGCGCCGTACGCCGCCTCAGCGACGACCATGCCGTCGCCCATGACGCCGACGGCAGCGCGATCCTGTGGGCGCTGGTCGGCCGCACCCGCACGCCGGCGCCGCCCTCGTCCCTCTACGTGACCGGGCTCGTCGCCAGCCGCCCCGACGTGGAGGGAGCCGCGGGCTGGAAGGCGGTACGCCGGTCGAACCGGGTCACCCTGATCGCCGGCCGCGCGGCGGGCCCCGGGTCGGAGGGCCCGGCCGGGGCGGTCGTCGCACTGCCGGTCCGGGCGACCCCGGCCACCACCCTGGCCGGGCTGCGCCCGTCCGTGCGGGCCCGCGCGGCGGCCTGCGTCGTCGAGCTCGACCTGCGCCACCGCACAGCGACCGCCGCGGTGACCGGCGCCCTCGCGGTCCGGATCACCGCCGACGGCCATGCCACCGACATCGCCGCGACCGCGACGGGTCCGCGGGAGGTGCGGGTCCGCTGGGCGCACACCCTGGAGGCGGTCATCCTCCCCACGTCCTCGTCCGACCGCGGCTCGGGGTCCGAGGGAGCCGTCTCGCCGCCCGACCACCCCGGCCTGCGTGCCGCCGCGCTGCTCCGCGACGGCGCCACCCCTGCGGACGAGCCGGGCCTCGTCGTCGTGGCCCGGGTCGACGAGGACCCGGGTGGCGGCTGAGCCCGGGACGGCCCGGCGAGTACGGTCGATCGGGACCACCCCCGACGAGCCCGCGAATCGAGACGCCACTGCACCGCCCGCGCCCGTCCGTTGCCAGCCGGCCGCATCCCTGGGCGCGGTGGGCGCTGCTGCTGTACGCCGCAGCCGGCCTGATCGTCCTGCTACAGCCGCATCCGACGATCGCCACGTCCGTGGTCCTCCACGTGTGGGAGCTGCTGATCGACGTCGGCGTGTCCCCGACGCTCGCCACGCCGACGCGGGTCGAGGCACTCGTGAACGCAGCCATGTTCGTCCCGCCCGTGGCGCTGGCCGTGGTGGCTCTCCCTCGGCTGCGGTGGCTCGAAGTGGTCGGGCTGGGCTTCATCACCTCGCTCGGTGTCGAGGTCGTCCAGGCGATCCTGCTGGACGCTCGGACCGCACAGGCCGTGGACCTCGCCTCGAACACGACGGGCGCGCTGATCGGAGCGGCAGCGGGAGCGACCTTCCGCCGCTGGGAGCAGCTCAGCGCCAGGCGATCTGCTGCCTCGGGCTGGACGACCGGGTAGCCGATTAGGGGTAGCCGAGCACGCTCTCCCGCTTCTCACCCCAGGCCAGCGCGGACGCGATGGCCTCGTCGAGGGAGAGCTCCGTCCGCCATCCCAGCAGCTCGGCCGCCTTGTCGGCGTTGGCGAAGGCGCCAACTGCGTCTCCTGGCCGCGGAGGAGCCTCCTTGACCGGCACCGGCTTTCCGAAGACGCGCTCAAACGCAGCGAGCAGTTCCCGCACGGTGACGCCATCCCCGCGGCCCAGGTTGATGATCGTCGAAGGTGCGTCGACCTTCAACAGCGCGGAATCGAACTCTTCGACTGCCCGAACGTGTGCCCGCGCGAGATCCCACACGTGGATGTAGTCCCGGATGCCGGTCCCATCACGTGTCGGAAGGTCGGTTCCAGTGATCGTGAACGAGTCCTTGAGCCCCTGCGCGGCCATCACGAGCTGTCCCAGGACGTGCGAGGGCTCCCGGGCATAGATGCCTGTCGTGAGTTCAGGGTCGGAGCCGATGGGATTGAAGTAGCGCAGGATGATCGCCCGCAGGTCTGTCGCAGCCGCGATGTCGACGAGGACCTGCTCCATCATCCCCTTGGTCCTCGCGTACGGGGACTGCGGCGCAAGGGGGTCGGTCTCCAGCACCTCGAACCCGTCCTTCGTCGCATACAGGCTCGCCGAGCTTGAGAAAATCACGCGCGGCTTCCCGAGAGCCACCAGCTCGTCGAACATCTCCAGCGACTTCGCGACGTTGTCACGGTAGTACTCGTACGGCTTCTCCACCGATTCCGGTACGACGATTCTGGCCGCCATGTGGATGGTGGCCTCGATGTCCGGGTGCTCGGCGACCACCCGCCTCAGCAATGCGCGATCGGCGATGTCACCCTCGTAGAAGGTGCGGTCCCCGACGAAGGTCCGCGGGCCAGTCAGCAGCGAATCAAGCACCACAGGCGTGTGCCCTGCGCGCTCCAGCGCCTTCGCCGTTGTCGAACCGATGTAGCCGGCGCCGCCGGTCACAAGAACCTTCATGTCACAGACAGTATCGGCCTTCGACATCTAGGCCGTGGCGACCGTCAGACTCGTTCGACCGGCAGCGCCGGTCACCAGCGTGACAGCACCAATCTCTGCGCTCATGGCCACAAGCCATCCTGGACAACGTGCCGCCGCCCAAGCGTTCGCGCGTCCAAGAGGTCGGGTGTACCAAACTACCAGTTCTGGTCCGATCGTCGCAGCCTGCACCGATGAAGGATGCCAATTCATCGAAGGTCCCCCTCGATTGGAATGGCAAATGACAGGATGGGAGCGAGTTGGTCTCCTCAAGAGGAGATGTCGCAAAGAAAAGCCCGAGCCAGGGCCGGCATCCCAACTCGCCAAGCGTGCCGGAAGGACTGATCAGAATATGCGCCGGTTTGCCAGGATGGCCCACCTAGCATTTAAGTACCGTGCCCCAGTGCGGATCACGCGCGGAAATGCAGGATGGGTGCAGCGCTATCGCAACGGCACCATCGTCACGCCGACTCTCAGCAGCCCTCCGATCGGCGTGATCGAGAAGGACATGCGTGACCTCTTCTTCCACTCTTACACACCGACGCCGGGTGACACGATCGTGGAACTGGGAGCGGAGTACGGGACGGAGACACTGTTCTTGTCACGGGTGGTGGGCCGGACAGGACGCGTGCTTGCAGTAGAACCACACCCAGCCACCTTTGCAGGGTTGGCAGAAATGGTGCGGCTGAACGACCTAACGAACGTAACACTCGTTCAGGCCGCTATCAGCGACGTCACGGGAATGACCACGATCACGGACGGCGCGGCGGTCTCGAACACGACCGGTCAAGGCGACATCAAAGTCCCTTCGATCACGCTCGCCGATCTACTTCGCGAGGCGAACCTGTCCTCTGTTGACCTTTTGAAGGTCAACATCGAGGGCGCCGAAGGTCCGCTCTTCGGGAGCTTGACCATGGACGATGTCCGGGAGATTCGGCACATGGTAATCAGTTGTCACGACTTTCGCGCAGACTCGGGACACGGAGAGTTCTATAGAACTGGTCCCGCTGTGGACAATGCGCTTCAGCGCCTCGGGTACAACTGGATCGTGCGCGCCACCGATCCGAGGCCGTGGGTACGCCACTATCGCTACGCGGCGCCAGCGCGCCCCTAATTCCACCTCTCCCGTGCAGACACCACGCTTCGTTACGCAGAGGGGACCGCCTAATGCCAGCCGCTACTGTTCATTGCCGGCAGGCGGATATTCACACAAGCATAGTCGATTATCCAGTAAGCCGCCGCCTATATATGTGCGAACGGTCCCGACGAGATTCGCGACTTGAAGAGCCAGAGATAGATAACAAATTGCGCCGCCTGACTCATCAATATTGCCCATGCCGCCCCGGTCACGCCCGAAATCGGCACTAGCCACAGGCAACCTCCTATCGTCACGGCGAGGCCGACCAAACTAGCCGGCAGTTGCACGGAGAAGATTCTCATTGCGTACAAGGCAGCGCCGATGAAGAGGTATCCGTACTGCACGGTACCCGCCGTCATCAGGATAACGAGAGCTGTCGAGCCAGCCACGTACTCAGTCCCAAACACCGTGGCAAGCAGCCATTCTCCGACGATTGCGGTGACTGAAGAGCAGAGAAGGCCGAAGAAAAGGCCGCACAAAGAAAATCTCACGGCAATCCGAACGAGTCGGTCCATCGAACGCGCGCGAGCCAGGCTCGACATCCGAGGAAGAGCCGCTTCAGCCGCAGCCCCGGCCACAATGCCAGTGGCCACCAACGCATACGCGACCACCGAGAAGGTGCCAACCGCGGTAACGCCACCTTCCCAACCCAGCGCGTATCTTGGCACATTTGTGGCAAATGCCCCAACCGCCACCGCCATCCCGAGTGGAGCGGTCAAGACAACTAGGCGGCGCATTTCTTGCAGATTCCACATGAGGGTAGGCGCGGTTCCGAGGCGGCCCACTCCCCGCGCAACTGAAACAAGGACAACGACAGAGAAGGCAGTGAGAGCCACGATGGCCCACGCGGCTCCGGCGGTCAACCAAGTCACTGCACCAAAAGCAGCAGAACCGCCGACGGCACGCCACAATTGCGAGCGTGCGATATCCGACATGAGTTCTTGCCTTTGAAAGATACTGTAGTAGACATCTATTTGGGCCTCAACGATCTTGAATGCCACAGTCGCCATCAAGATCGCAAACGTGGACGACGGCAGAGAAAGTGCGAGTCCGATTGTGATGCACACAGCGGCCGCCAGTATCGACGAGACCGCCCTAAGCATGAAGATTACTTGAGGCTGATGAGAGGTGGCTTCTTCTGTGACCTGCACCTGTCGCAGTTGCATACTCACGAGAATGAAGACGGGCGCGGTGATTCCCAACGCGAGGCCGTACCGCCCGACCTCTTCAACGTCGCTGAGCCTGGCGAGAGCCACCAACATCACGAACTGTGCGCCCGTATATGCGACGTTACCCACGACCGTGACGGAGACGCCGTGCACCAGACTTCTCGGTCGGTTCACGAGGCGCCGTTCGTGTGCGGGCGCCGATTTCCGGTCCCCGACCTCGAGGGGAGGGGAGGGCTCAACAAGCGCGCAGCAATTAGCATCACGAGGCCCAGACAGACCTGCGCAGGTACCGGCGCGAAGGAGTTTCGGGTCTCAAAAATGAGCGGCAGAAACACTGCGAGCCCCGCCAAGACACCCGCTCTGCTCTCCTGCAGATCTGCCCATGCGATAGCGGCGCCGATGACGAACATGAGCAGAACGATGCCTAGAAGGCCCCCATTCAGGAGACCCTCAGCAATGGGTGATCCGCCGATCGGCCCCTCCCTTCGCATCACCAGCACATTGAACAGACGATCGTCACCTTCAGCTGGGGGCACAGCGCCGCCGGAAACTCTGGTCAAGAACCGCGCCGGGACAGCAAAAAGGGTCGCGCCGTACCTTTCGGACTCGCCACGCTCCAGCCAGCGACCGACCGCAACAACGGGATAGAGCGAGTAGCCCATCTCGGCGAGTCCGTCCATCGGCGTCAGGGACCACTTCCGCGCCATTATCCCGGCGATACCGTCCAGCCTTGTCTGCCGCAGAACGCTGATCAACGTGAGTCCTACTGTCATCGCGCTCAGCCCAACGACGGGACCGATTCGTCTTCGTCTACCGACGATGTAGACTAGGGCGACTCCTGGGAAGAGCACCGCTGAGCGGGTCCCGATAGGCAACAGGAGCAGCGCCGCGCAAGCGAAGATGACCCACCCGGTTCGGGGCGTTCGGCTCGCTACAAGGTAGGCACACCCGAATCCGACAAGCAGGATTCCGTAGGCGTATCCCGGGCTTCCAGACTCGATGAACTGCGCATAGGTGGACCCGATGCCTACGCCGCCCGCTACGAACGAACGCCAGACGAGAACGCCGCCCATGATTGTGGCGGCCAATCCAACTCGAGCAGCACCAACGCCGAGATCGCGTCCAGATTCGCGGATAAGAAACTTCTTGTTGCCTCCATCTCGAACTACGACGTAGCCGACTACCCAAGCCGCGACACCGACAATCGAGATTCGGACAGCCTGGCCGACGTCTCGAGAGAAGACCCAACTATTGTCCCCCTGACCAATGAGGACCGACTCCCCTTGCACTGCAAACGCCACGAGAAGGCCACCGTGAAAGAGGCCGAACACCACCAAATATAGTAGCGCCGCACTTGCCAGTCCCCGACCACGCTGGAAGGTGATCGCAGCAGCACCCGTCACAGCCAAAACGAACTGGACCGCGAGAAGCCGGGGGTCCGTGGTGTCACCGACAAGCGACCATGCCAAGTCGACAGCGACGACGGCCGCTGCGCCAACCGCCACTAGACCTGACGTATACGGCGGTCCGGGGTGCGAGACCGCTCTGCACGTCATCGTGCCGCCCAAATGTCCAGCCAAACTTCGACGCTCGCCTCGAGGGTGAAGGGCGACGAAACAACAGCCTCTGCAAGCCGTGCACGTTCCCCAACCGAAAGATGCGCCACGGCAACGACAGCCGCAGCCCATGTCGCTGCGGCGGCATCCGCCGGTACGAGCGTCACTCCTGGCAGCAATCCCCCGAGCCACCTAATACCAGGGAGGTCAGACGCCACAACCGGCAGGCCGGACGCCAAAGCCTCCAATACGACTCCGGGGAGCCCCTCGCGCACGGAAGGCAAAAGCAGTACGTTGGCCTGCTGCATTAGTGCCGGGACGTCGTCCCGCGGTCCGAGGATTCGCAATGCGTCTAGATTATTCTCGCCCAGGTCATCCATGGGACCGCCTCCGACGATCCAGAACTCGCAGGGCTCGAGCTCATTCGTTGCGGCCGCAATTCGTGGAATCGCGCCACGGTTCTTGGCTGGGTCATTGCGCCCCACGTGTAGCACCACCGGCCCCAATTTCGGCCCAGGAAAGTTGGGCCTGAACCGAGAGACGTCGACGCCATTCGGAATCACCTCGACGCGTCGACGCAAGACCTGCGGCACACCGAAACAAGCGAAGTCCGCCGCCGCCGGGCTCACCGCGAGAATTCGCGACGATACCGCCAAAAGCAGAGCCCGCATGGCTGCCCGGTAGAGGTGGCGCAGACGCGAGTGCCGGCCATCACCCTCCGAGTGCATGCGGGCGATGCGATGTCGGACGCCGGCAACCATGGCCAGGAGAAGAAGCAGACCGCTCGCAAGAGAGACGTGCGACACGACCGTGTCGGGTCGGATACGTCTGCAAATGATCCACACATCCCAGACCATTTGGATCCGAGGCCCACGAACGGCCAACACTTCCGCTCCGGCGTCGCGGAACCGCGGAGCGAGCAAGCCCTCGTAGCCCGCTAGACAGAGGTAGGTCTGCCGCACCTGATCGGACGGGATGGCGCGCACGAGGTCCAAAGCAACCGACTCGGCACCCCCTCGATCCAGCGACCCGATCAGGTGAAGCACCGTCACCGGTGTACGGCGCTCATTGGTCATCGGGTCGCAGCCACGGCCAGAGCATCGCCAGCGGACCAAGATTCGCGTGCTCGTGCGGACGCGGCGAGGGACGACTCGACATGCCTACGATTGCGCTGAGACGCTTGGTTCGCCGCTTCCTGGTCAGTCAAGTACCGACGGAGGGCATGACACAGCCTGTCGAGATCACCAACCTCGACAAGGTCTTCATCTTGCAATAGTTCGACGATTCCGCCCACGCGCGTTCCAACGGCCGGGAGGCCGACATACATCGCTTCCACGAGCGCCCGCGGACGCCCCTCGGTGGTCGACGGCATTGCAAATACCGCAGCTCTGGATACCATGTCGAACACCTCACGATGCCCGAGCCAGCCAGAGAATTCGACGATGTCAGACACCTCCAGTTCCTCGCTTAGTGCAACTAATCTCGGTTGACAGCGGCCGTCCCCAATTAGTCTCAGGGCGACGCCGGGCACGTCTAAGCGGAGGCGAGCTACGGCACGGATCAATTGGTCATGTCCCTTGTACATCTGCTCCTGGCTACCCACGGCGATGATCTCCAGGCGTGCCTCTTTGCCAGCCCAATCCGGAACGTCGTCAGGAATCACGACATCGCTAAACGCCCAGGTCGGCACATCTCGACCCGCGGGATAGCGGTCCTGGAGCACTTGATCCGTTACGTAGTGGACGGCAGAAGCTCGCCGCACCGAGAGCCGTGTCACGGTCACCGCTACATATCGGAGCCGACGCCCGAACGGCCCGAGCGTGCCTGCGCCGAGGACGTCGCCGACATCACCTACGACCTCGGCCACGATGGGTCGCCTAAGCAGAACCGCCCACATTACCGCAAGACTACCAATCGGTCCCGGGAGGCGCACCACCACGATGCGGGACGAAATCACAGCCCGAAGGATAGCGAAAAGGAGTTTGGGGAAGACCTTCACAATTTGTCGCCCACGGTACATCGGGAGCTCTACGACACTTCCTCGGACAGGAAATCCCGGAGCAATCGTGGAATCAACACGAGCCGCCCATCGCAGACCATCCGTGTTCCGCAGACCGCGCCGCCATGCGATGCGAGCCAGCTGCGAGTCTGCGGAGCCGGGTCGCCCGGACTCGAGCCGATGGAGGCGATCCTCCGAGAAAATGGTGACACTCACCGGACCCCGCCCAAAAGTACATCGGCGACCCGCGATGAGCAATCAGCCTGGTCGAAATGGATCTCGATGTGCCGCCGCGCCGCCGAGCCCATTGACGCCAGAGCAGTACCGTCCCGAGCCTCATACGCCATCTCAAGCGCAGCCACAAGCGCTCCGACGTCAGCTTTCGGAACAACCCAGCCACTGAGTCCCCGAACAACTGCCTCAGGCAGCGCGCCAGCGTCGCTCACGATGCTCGGACAGCCCATCGCGGACGCCTCCAGAGCCGCGCCGTGATTTTCACTGAGCGACGGCGATACCGATACGTCTGCGGACGAGTAGAACGGCCGGACATCTACTACGGACGAGAACCAGTGAATTCGCGGATGATCATCGACCCCCAACTTGGAGAAGAGGCGCCGTCGATAGTCTTCCCCTTCACTGTCAAATCCGCTGCCCACCAGAACTAGATGCGCGTCCGGCTTGTTGGCCGCGAATAACCGCCAAGCCTCTAGCAGCGTCTCGTGGCCCTTGATTCCCGTCCCAGGGTACACCGATGACTTGGGAGCATAGACGTATGCCACCATTATTGCGATAAAATCTCCGACCTCCGCGCCGAACAGGTCTTCTCGCTGGTCGGGACCTTTTTCGAACCATCGGATATCAGTGCCGTAAGGAATCGCTATCACTCGGGATGGCGGCATTCCCAGCTCGCGATACAGGACTGCCGTATGCTCAGAACCCGCGACCAACACATCATCAAGGCGGACCAGCAGCCTCTCGATAAAGCGGATGGGCGGCGACTCCAAGTAAAGCGGACCAGCGACCATGTGGACGCGCCGAGCCCGCATGAACAGTGTTGCGATGCGTACCGCAAGTGCCGAGGCAATGAGGTGGTAGAAAACAACATCCGGCGCCATCTGGCGTAGTTGACGCCGTAGCCTCCAGAGCCCAATTGGCAGTCCAATTGATGGGCGGAAGGAGAAATCGAATCGTGATTCGAGAACCTCCACACCTTCGTTATCGAGGAGTCTACGCAGGCGTCCATCGCCCGGGGGGATTACGAACGCGATCTCGTGCCCTCGAGAACGACACTCGAGCATCTGCGGGACTGCCCACCGACCACCCTCACAAGTCTTGAGGACGCACACAATCCGACTCATCGGGCGGGCACACCCTTGACGGTCACCCCAGCGGCCACATCCTTCACGACGCAGGCTGCGCCACCGACGGTGGCGTTCTTCCCGACTCGGATTCCGTTCAGCACGACCCCTGCTACGCCGATGAGAACCCCACTCTCGATGGCACAGTCTCCGGAGACAGAGGCAAGCGGGTTGATGCTCACGAAGTCATCGACCGTGCTGTCATGGCCTACTGTGCAGTTCAAATTCAGGTGAACGTGACTTCCCACCCGAACGTTAGTCGTAACGCGGACTCCGGCACAGATCACAGTTCCAGCCCCCACTTGAGTGCCGACACCTATTGTCGCCGTGGGATGAACCAAGGTAGCGGGCCGCAGGCCCGCCTGATTCAGTCGGGAAGCGACCAATTCCCGGACACGCGGGTTTCCAATTCCTACAACGTAATGACAGCCCGCGGGAAGACGGACATCTGCCGAGGTACCACCCAAGTATCGAACACCTCGACTAGCGAGCCGACCCATATTGATGTCATCAGGTGCATCATCCAGAACCCCTACAACTTCCCACGATTTGGTCCCAGAGGAACAATTTACGGCCTCGACAACATCGAGCACTTCCCGTCCGAATCCTCCCGCACCTACGACAACGATCTGATCTGTCATTGGCCTGCCTCCGATCCTGCGAACTCCGGCATCGTGCCGCCCTCGCTCGCGGTAACACCGTCCCGCCGAACTACATTAACCGCCGTCCGCAGAAGAATCGAGAAGTCCAACCGAAAGGTGCGACGATCGACATATTCAATATCTTTGGCAAACTTCTGTTCCCACGTCAGCGCATTCCGTCCAGAAACCTGTGCCAGACCAGTGACGCCGGGACGAACCTCGTGTCGGCGTCGCTGCTCGGGGGAGTAGCGGTCGAGGTAGCGGACCAACAGCGGACGCGGACCGACGAGACTCATGTCGCCCTTGACGACGTTCAACAAGGTCGGGAGCTCGTCGAGGCTGGTCGAGCGGAGGAACTGTCCGAACTGGGTGAGGCGCTGCTCGTCGGTGACCAGGCCCTGCGCAGGGTCGGGCTCGAGCATGGTTCGGAACTTCACCAGCTCGAAGACCTGCTCGTCTTTGCCCGGACGGGGCTGGCGGAAGAGGACGGGCGACCCCAGGTTCCAGCGCACCAGGAGGGCGACCACCACTTGGAGCGGGGCCGACGCGATCAGGAGGGCAGTCGAGACCACCAGGTCGATGGCGCGCTTCAGCGGGTCGTAGGTACGGCCGGTCATCGGGCGATCACCGAGCCGATGGTTTCGGCGACGCGGGCGAACTGCTCGTCCGTCATGCCGGATCCGGCCGGAAGCGTCAGGCCGTGGTCAAAGATGCGCTCCGAGGCGCCGTCCAAAGTGCCGTCGATTCCGGCGGACACGGGCTGGAGGTGCATCGGCTTCCAAATGGGACGCGACTCGATGTGCGCGGTCGTGAGCGCCTCCCCTAGCTCGGCCGCCGACCAGGCCGACCGCTGCGGATCGACCACGATGGCGGTCAGCCAGCAGTTGTCTGCCGTGTCGTCGTCTCCTCCGAGGATCCGCACGCCAGGCGCGTCGGCGAACAGGGCACGGTAGCGCTCGCGCCACTCGCGCCGGCGCTTGATCATGTTGTCCAGCCGGGTCAGCTGCGCCCGGCCCAGCGCCGCGAGCAGGTTCGAGAGGCGGTAGTTGTAGCCGACCTCGAGGTGCTCATAGTGGGCGACGGGCTCCCGCGCCTGAGTGGAGAGCTTCCGGACGTGGTTGGCCAGGCGCCGGTCGTTCGTCAGCAGCGTGCCGCCGCCAGACGTCGTCATGATCTTGTTGCCGTTGAACGAGATCACAGAGGCGTCCCCGAAGGATCCTGCCGGCCGCCCAGCCCAGGTCGCACCTAAGGACTCGGCAGCGTCGGCCAAGAGCCGCGAACCGGCACGAGCAGCGATCTCGCTGATAGCGGTGTAGTCGACGGCCTTGCCCAGCAGATCGACAGGGATGATCACCGGCACCCGCCGGCCGGCGGATCGCAGCGTGTCAACCGCCTGTTGGAGCAGGGCCGGACTCATGTTGCCGGACTCTTCCTCTGAGTCGACGAAGTGCGGTTCCGCGCCGACGTAGCGGATCGCGTTCACGGTGGCGGCGAACGTCAGCGTCGAGACGGGGACGACGTCCCCGGGCCCGACGCCCCAAGAGACGAGCGCGAGATGCAGCGCCGCCGTCCCGGACGCGAGTCCCACGGCGTGCTCGACGCCGACGCGCTCGGCGACCTCCTGCTCGAACGCAGTCAGGTCGGGCCCTGCGGGGGCGATCCAACCTGACTGCATTGCACGCAGCACGTACTCCTGCTCGAGAGCACCGACGTCCGGCGGCGACAGCAGGATCGGGGAAAGGGCGGACACGAGACCTCGATCGTTACTGGATAACTTGGTGATTCTAGGCGCGGCAGGCTGAGCTGCCCGAACCGCAGCGGTCAGGCTGCGCCCGCAGCGCTCTGCGTCTTGTCGCCCTCGGTGGGAACGACAGAACACAGCTGACGAAGAAGGCCGACGGCCAGGTCGACGCGGACAATCTCGAGTTGCAGCAGCACGTCACGCGCCGAGACCTCGGCCACCCGAACGTGTGAGATCAGCGGGTGCACCGGTCGCTGGTCGGCTTCGCCACCGGAGCGCAGGATCTCGTCCATCTTCTCGCCGTCGCGCAGACCGGTGTAGACGATCTCGATCTTGCGACCGGACTGCCGGATGAGCTCGCGGGCGACGTCGTCGATCCGGACCGGCTCGCCCATGTCGAGGATGAGGACCTCGCCATCGGTGCCGATCGCGCCGGCTTGGAGGACGAGCTGGACGGCCTCGGCGACAGTCATGAAGTAGCGGGTGACGTCGGGGTGGGTCACCGTGACGGGGCCGCCCTGGGCGATCTGCGCCGCGAAGGTGGTGAGCACCGAGCCCCGGCTGCCCAGGACGTTGCCGAACCGCACGCTGATGTAGGAGCCCTCGGCACGCGCGGCGTAGTCGGCGGTCAGCCGCTCGGCGACCCGCTTGGAGTAGCCGAGGACGCTGGTCGGTTCGGCGGCCTTGTCGGTGGAGATGTTGACGAAGCGCTCGACATCAACGCGGCGGGCGGCCTCGAGCACGTTGGCCGTGCCGATGACATTGGTCTTGACGGCCTCGAGCGGATACTGCTCGAGCATCGGGAGGTGCTTCAGCGCGGCCGCGTGGAAGACGACCTCGGGGCGACGCTCCTCGAAGATCCGGTTCAGTGCATCGGCATCCCGGATGTCGCACAGGATGACGTCCGGCGAGTCCAGCAGGGCCCGGCCGTGGATCGACAGCTGGACGCCGTGCAGGCCGGACTCGTCGCGGTCCAGCATCATCAGCTCGGCGGGGTGCCACTTGGCGATCTGGCGGGCGAGCTCGGAGCCGATGGATCCGCCTGCGCCGGTCACGAGGACCCGCTTGCCGTTGAGGAAGTGGGCGATCGACGAGATGTCCGTCTCGATGGCGCTGCGGCCCAGGAGGTCGGCGATGTTGATGTCGCGGACGTCGCGGATGCTGACCCGTCCTCCGAAGAGCTCGCTGACGCTTGGCAGCACCTTGACCTCGACCCCGGCGCTCGTGCACCGCGCCGACACCTCTCTGATGAGGTCGCTGTGAGCCGAGGGGATCGCGATGACGACGCACTGGGCGTCGGTCTTCTCGATGACCCGCTCCAGGTCGGCGATCGTGCCGTGTACGGCGACGCCGTGCAGCCGGAGGTGACGGCGCCACGGGTCGTCGTCGACGAACGCGACCGGCAGGTACGGCGAACCCGGGGACAGCATCGAGCGGATCAGCTGCGGCCCCGCCTCCCCCGCACCGACCACGACCGTCCGGGCAGGCCGCACCGTGAGGTCGATGCCCGACCGCACGGCTGCGGCACGCCACATCGCCCGCGCGACGATCATGATCACGACCGCGATGAGGGGGGCGCCGAAGGTCACCGAACGGGCGATCGGCTGGGGGTCGATGAGGACGTTCGCCAGCGAGGCGAGCGCGCTGGTGATCAACGCGACCGCGCCCAGCAGGAGCGTCTCGTCCGTACCGCCGACGATGGCTCGGCCCCGATAGAGCTTGAGGGCCCAGCAGAGCCCGAGGTGGATGAGCACGATCATCCCCGCGATGCCCGCGGCCGCACCGGTCGGCAGCGCGACGCTGTCCAGATCCGAGTAGCGCACGAGGACGAGCGCCAGGGTCGCGGCGGCGATGGCGCAGACGTCGACGCCCACCAGCACCATGACCCGGCGACTGCGTAGCCCCGTCAGCCGCCGTCCCAAGACTCCGAACATGCTTTCCCAACCCCACCAGTCCCGCTGTCGCGCTCACTCAGCGCGCAGCCCTGAAGACGGTATAACTTATGGCGAGCCCTTTCCGCGAAACCAGGAAACTGGCCCCACGCTCGGTGTCCTCGAAAATGAGGACCAAGGGCCCGGATCCGCCCGGTAGGGTCGAATCGGCCAGGCTCCGACCCAGGGATGTGACATCTTGCACGCGCTTGAGTGCGCCACCCAGTCCTACGACTGGGGCTCCGCCGAAGCCATCCCCGGCTTCATGCGACGCGACGCCGACGGCCGGCGCGTCGCGGAGGTCTGGGTGGGCACCCACCCCCTCGGCGCCGCGCACGTCGTCGACGCCGCGGGCGGGAGGCGGCCGCTGGCCGAGGTGGCGGGCGAGCTCGGCTTCATGCTCAAGGTGCTCGCCGCCGACCGGCCGCTGTCGATCCAGGTGCACCCGGACGCCGTCCGCGCCGCCTCCGGCTTCGCTGCCGAGGAGGCGGCCGGCATCGCGATCAACGCCCCGGAGCGGGTCTTCAAGGACCCCTACCCGAAGCCGGAGATGGTCTACGCCCTCACCACCTTCGACACCCTGGTCGGCCTGCGCCGCACGTCGGAGATCATGCGGGTCCTGCACGCCGTGGAGCACCCGCTGGCCGACGACCTGATGACCGAGCTCGGCGACAACACCGGGTTCGTCGGGATCGTGCGGCTCATCGAGGGCCTCCTCGCCTCGCCTCCCGGGCCGGACGTCGTGGCCGAGGTCGCCCTCGCCTGCCAGAAGGCGCTCGACGACGGCCGCGACGTCAAGCGCGCCTTCGAGACCGCGGTCGAGCTCGCCGACACCAACCCCGGCGACGTCGGGGTGATCATCTCGCTGCTGCTCAACCGGCTCACGCTGCAGGCCGGCGAGGCCGCGTACCTCGCGACGGGGATCATCCACGCCCACCTGCGCGGGCTGTGCCTGGAGGTGATGGTGTCCTCCGACAACGTGCTGCGCGCCGGGCTCACCTCGAAGCACGTCGACCCCCACGGCCTGGTCCGCTGCCTGGAGGAGGGCACCTCCCGCGCGGCGCGCGTGGAGCCCATCGTGTTCAACTACTCGACCGACGTGTTCAGCCCGTGCGGCGACTTCGCGCTCTCGGTCACCCAGAGCTCGCCGGCCGACCCCGCCGGCGTCGTGCTCCCGGCGTCCGGTCCGCGGCTGCTCATCTGCACCGGCGGCGCGGTCGCCCTGGCCAACCGCCGCGACGAGGTGCTCCGCCTGGGCCGCGGCGATGTCGCGTACGCCGACGACAGCGACGGCGAGCTGCGCGTCGGCGGCACGGGCGAGGTGGCCCAGGCCTTCGTCCCGACCACGGACTCCCGCGGCCAGCTGTTCGACCTGATCTGATCCGTCAGCGGCGCCGCAGCCCGGCGAGCGCGGGACGCACGTCGGCGAGGTAGACGAGCGCCGCGACCGTCATCGCGAGGTTGATGATCGACAGGTTGATCGGGACGACCTGCAACAGCACGCCCACACCGAGGATCGCGGTCCAGGTGGCCTTGTTGAGCTTGTCCGCGGCGACGTACGACTCGCCGGAGTAGAGCAGCGAGCTGACGAACGCGAAGATCTTGATCACGAGCAGGGCGAACGCGATGCCGACGTTGATCCACAGCTCGACGTCACTGATCGCACCCACGAAGCCACCGCTCATGGCTCGATCGTAGTTGCCTCCCCACAGGCGCCGGGCGTCGAGACGGCCCCGGACGCAGCTCGGCCCCGGGGCGATGCCCCGGGGCCGAGTGGCGAAGCGGTCGGCGTCAGCTGGCGGGCGTGGCCTTCTTGGCGGCCGGCGCCTTCTTCGCGGCGGGCGCCTTCTTGGCCGGAGCCTTCTTGGCGGCCGGAGCCTTCTTCGCGGCGGGGGCCTTGGCCGCCGGAGCCTTCTTGGCGGGAGCCTTCGGGGCCTCGCCGGTGCGCAGCTTCACGACGACGCCCTCGCCGCGCTTGGCGAGGTCGGCGTACAGCGCGGTGGCGGTGGCGACGTTCTCGTCGTACGCGCCCTTGACGGTGCTCTGCACCTTGGCCGGGAGGGCCTTGGCCTCGGCCTGGAGGCCGGCGAAGCGGGCCTCGGCCTGGGTGCGGCGCTCGGCGAGGGTGGCGACGGCCTTGCCCTGCAGGCTCTTCGGCTCGGGGAGCTCGAAGCTCTTGATGGCGCTCTGCACGTCGGCGACGCGGGCGGTGACGTCCTTCTGGACGTCGGCGACATAGGCGATGGCCTTGGCCTGGACGTCGGCCACGTAGGTCTTGACCTTCTCGACGGCGAGGTCCGTGGCGCCGACGTACGCGTAGATCGGCTTCGCGGCGGCCGGGGGGATGTCGGGGAGGTCGACCGACTTGAGGTCGATGGTCGGGATCTCGATCTTGGGGAGCTCGAGCTTCGGCATTGCTGGTTTCACCCTTCGTTGGCGACGGCGTCAGAGTCCGTCTCGGTGTTGGTTGGCGCGTCTTCCCGCACCTCTGCGACCGGGTCGGCCTCCGCGGAGGAGCCCGTGGAGGAGTCCTCGTCGGCCGAGTCGGCGGCGTTGAGTGCGAGGAACGATGCGTAGACATCGAGGAGCGACTGCTTCTGTCGCTCGGTGAGGCCGGTGTCGCTCACGATCGCGAGCTCCACCGATCCCCCCACGCCGTCATCAGGGCTGAGGATCCCGGCCCTGATGTAGAGCTGCTCGGCGGAGATCCGCAGGGCCTTGGCGATCTGTTGCAACACCTCGGCCGACGGCTTGCGGAGCCCACGCTCGATCTGGCTGAGGTACGGGTTGGAGACGCCCGCCTGGTCGGCGAGCTGTCGCAAGGAGAGACGGGCGGACACCCGCTGCTCCTTGAGATAGTCGCCGAGCGACCCGACGGTCTTCCCCACCTTGCCCTTGGCCATGGTTCCCATGGTGCTAGCAATAGTTAGCAGATTGCAAGCAGCGGGAGCGTGAACTCCTTCACAGGCACTCGGTCTCGCCGTTCACTGTTGAAAGCGGATCAACTCACTCGACTCTGTACGATCGCCGATGTGCCTGTCCCGCCCCTGTCCCAGCACTGCCCCACGCAGCGCGAGCTCGACGACCTCGAGCTGCTGACGTCCGGAGCGGCCGAGCCCATCCGCGGGTTCAACGAGCCGGGCAGCCCGCTCACCCTCTCCCTGCCGGAGAACCTGCGCTCCCAGCTCGACGCGGGCGACGAGGTCGAGCTCGTCGACCCCGAGGGACTCCCCCTCGCGCGCGTCTCCAGCACCCTGCGGGGACTGGCCGTCACGCCACTGACCCACGCCCAGTTCGGCCCCTTCCGCCGCCTCCACCTCCCTCCCGCGGCGGTCCGGGAGCAGTACGCCGGGCGCACCTTCGTGCCCGTCACCGACCTGATGACCGACGTCCAGGTCGAGCAGCTGCGCCGGCTGGGCCCGGTCGTGCTGGTCGCGCTGGTCGGCGCCGGCACCCCGGCCATCAGCCCCGTGGGGCTGCTTCGCGCGACCCTGCGCGTCGCCGAGACGCTCGACGCCGGCGTCGTCGCGGTGCCGCTGGCCGACCACGACTCGCTGGCCGACCCCGCGCTGCGCATCTCCGTGCTCACGTCGTACGCCGACACCGACCCGGTCGTCGAGCTCGCCTACGGCGGCCACCTGCTGCCGGAGCTGGCCGACATCGCCGAGGAGGAGCGCCCGCGCCCCGACGAGCAGGGACTGGTGCTGTTCTTCACGGGCCTGTCCGGCAGCGGGAAGTCCACCCTCGCCCGGGCCCTGATGGACCGCCTGCTCGAGCACGGCGGCCGCAGCCTCACCAGCCTCGACGGCGACGTCGTCCGGCGCAACCTCTCCGCGGGCCTGACCTTCTCCAAGGAGGACCGCGAGACCAACATCCGCCGGATCGGGTGGGTCGCCGCGGAGATCGCGCGCCACGGCGGGCTCGCCGTCTGCAGCCCGATCGCCCCGTTCGACCGGACGCGCCAGCAGGTGCGGGCGATGGTCGAGGAGGCCGGCGGCGCGTTCTTCCTCGTGCACGTGGCGACCCCGCTGGAGGAGTGCGAGCGGCGCGACCGCAAGGGCCTCTACGCCAAGGCCCGCCGAGGCGAGATCCCCGAGTTCACCGGCATCTCGTCGCCCTACGAGGAGCCGCTCGACGCCGACGTGCGCGTCGACACCACCGGACGCTCGATCGAGGACGCCCTCGAGGACGTCGTCGACGCCCTGCGCGATGCCGGGTACGTCGACCTCACCAAGGCCCCGGTGGTTTCGAGGCTCGTCGCTAGCGCTCCTCGCACCTCAACCACCGGGGAGCGCACCTCAACCACCGGGGAGCGCTCCTCGACCCCCGGGAGTCACCCGCTCCGGGTCCTCTTCGTCTGCACCGCCAACATCTGCCGCTCGCCCTACATGGAGCTCCGCTCGCGAGTGCTGGCCGGCGAGGGCGGCGGGATCGAGTTCGCGAGCGCCGGCACCCACGGCTTCAACGCCCACCCGGTGGACCGCACGATGGCCGAGGTGCTCGCGGCGCGGGGCGTGCGCAGCGACCTGATCAGCGCCTTCGCGAGCCGACCGCTGTCCGGCGACCTGATCGAGGCCGCCGACCTGGTGCTCACCGCCGAGGCGTCGCACCGCCAGTTCGTGCTGGAGGAGGCGCCGAGCGCGTTCCGCAAGGCGTTCACGCTCGGGCAGTTCGCCGAGTCGGTCGAGCGGGCCGATCCCGGACTGCACGGCGCCGAGCTGGTGACGGCCGTGGGCCACCGCCGGGCGGGCACGGCCGACCACCACGACATCCGCGACCCCTACCGGCGCGGCCGAGCGGCGGCCGAGGTGTCCGCCGACCAGATCGACGCCCTCCTCCAGGCCGTCCTGCGCCGCCTGGCGCCGGCGGCACGAACGACCCCCGCGACCCCAGAGACAGGCGAGCAGTAGTGGACGACCTCCTGACCCTGACCGCGCTGTCCATCGCGGCCGCGGGCTTCCTCGTCGGCATCGTGGTCGGCCTGACCGGCATGGGCGGCGGCGCGCTGATGACGCCCGCCCTGATCTTCCTGGGCGTCGGCCACACCGCCTCCATCGTGACCGCGGACCTCACCGCCGCGGCCATCTACAAGACCGGTGGCGCGCTGACCCACGCCAAGGAGGGCTCGCCCAACCTGCGGCTCGCGGGCTGGCTGATCCTCGGGTCGGTGCCGATGGCGTTCGCGGGCCCGTGGCTGGTGAAGTCGATCACCGACGACCCGACCGAGCTGGAGAACACGCTCAAGCTCTGCATCGGCATCGCCCTCCTCTTCGCCGCCTCGACCTACGCCCTGCGGCTCTACATCAACCTGCGGCGGGTACGCCGCGGCGGCGCGCTCCCCGACGACGACCCGCGCATCCGGCCGCTGCCGACGCTGCTCGTCGGCATGCTCGGCGGTCTGCTCGTCGGCGTCACCAGCGTCGGCTCCGGCTCGGTCATCATGATCGCGCTGCTGATGCTCTACCCGGGGCTCTCCGCCGTCCGCCTCGTCGGCACCGACCTGGTCCAGGCGGTCCCACTCGTGCTCAGCGCCGCGGTGGCCAACATCGCCATCCACGGCCTGGAGTGGGATCTGCTGATCCCGCTGGTCATCGGCTCGGTGCCCGGCACCCTGCTGGGGGCCCGTCTCGCGCCGCGGGTGCCGCAGTCCTTCATCCGCCGCGGGATCGTGATCGTGCTGACGATGTCGGGCGTGGCGCTGCTCTTCAAGGCCGGCCTGCATCCGTTCGGCGAGGGCCACGAGACGCTGGAGGCGGTGCTCGTCGCAGCGATCGGCGTCGCCATGCTGGCCCTGGTGCCCATGGTCTGGGGCCTGTTGCGCAAGCAGAACGGGCTGCCGATGTTCGGCGCCCCGACGGTCGCCGAGATCGAGTCGTTCGGCAGTCCGGAGCGCAAGCGCACCCGCACCTGATCGGTGGTTGAGGTGCGAGGCGCCCCAGCGCCGAGCGTCGAAACCCGTCAGCCGACCCGGTCGAGCCGCCGCCGCTCCTCGACGCGGAAGGGCCTCTCGTGTGCCGAAGCGCGGGCCAGCCCGAACGTGAACACCGCGGCAGCGGCGACCCACACCCCGGCGGCGACTCCGATCAGCATCTCCATGGCAGCCCCTTAGAACTGCCTTCACGGTACCCGCGCGCGCCGACCGAAACCGTCCGCTGAACGGTCGGCGTCGCCTAGTCCGTTCGAGTCACCCGACCAGGTCGAGCTCGCTCTCCGCCTCGACCTCGAACGGCGCACTCCGGGCCAACGCCCTCGCGACCCCGAACGTGAACACAGCAGCAACGGCGATCCACGCCGCGACAAGACCCACGACAATATTCATGAGCAACCCCCCAGTTGTCCCACGGAGTACGGTAGCGCTCCGCGCCGCCACCCGCAGGACAAGTCCACGTCCTCGATTGAGAGGACAGCGCGTCGCCGGCGACCGTGCGGTCGTCCGACGATCACGGGTCCCACAGGGTCGCGATCGGGAGGCTCCACATCCGCGGGCCGTGCACGTGGCCGCGCCCCGCGGTGTTGAGCACGACGCCGCCGCGGAACCTGCCGCCGGCACGCCCCTCGAGGGCCCGCAGGGCGGCGAACTGATGGGGCCGCAGGCTGGCCGCGGTGCGGACCTCGATCCCGAAGAGGCTGTCGTCCGGCAGCTCGATCACGAGATCGACCTCGAGTCCGTTGCGCTCACGCAGGTGGCCCACCCGGTGCTCCGCCGCGCTGGTCGTCTGCTGGCGCAGCAGCTCGGCGGCCACCATGCCGCGCAGCAGCGGGGCCAGCCGGCTGCGGCCGGACAGCTCGACCAGCGCGTCGACCCGGTCACCGGCGAGATGCCGGGCGACCGCCGGGTCGGTGAACACCGCCTGCGGGCGGCCGATCGCGCGCTTGGCGACCGTGGCCCGGCTCCCCGGCACGAGCGCCAGGACGCCGAGGCGCACCAGCAGGTCGACGTACGGCGTCAGCGTGGTGACGGGCAGCCCCGCGGCCGCGGCGATCCGGGCCTTGTTGAGCTCGGCCGCCGGCGGGTCCGCGAGTGCCCTCAGGACCGCCCGCATCCGGGTCGGGTCGATGCGGCGCAGCCCGCGAGCCCGTCGTACGACGTCCTCGAGGTCCTCCGCGACGCCGGGCCGCTCCATCCGGGCGACGTAGTCCGGCACGGCCCACGCGGTGCGGACGTCCCCCGGCACGAGCGCGCGGGAGCCCATCCGGGCGACGAGGTCAGCGGCCACAGACCGGAGCGTAGGCGGTGACCGCCCGGCTCACGCTCCCGCGCGCGCCCGGCGGGGCGGGGAGTGCTCGGACGCTGCCTGGAAGGCCCGCGGAGTCCCCGGCGCGCCGGGCTCCGGACGACCGGCGTCGGCGAGGCGGGCGCCGAGCAGTGCGACCTGCGTGCGGTGCCGCAGTCCGAGCCGCGCCAGGAGGCCGGTGACGTGGTTCTTGACCGTCTTCTCCGCGAGGTGGAGTCGCTCGCCGATCTCACGGTTGGTCAGTCCCTCGGAGATCAGCAGGAAGATCTTGCGCTGCTGCGCTGTCAGGTCGGCGAGCACGTCGAGAGCGGCACGCTGGGCCTCGATCCGCTGCAGGATGCTGTCGACGACCGCGGGGTCGATGAGGGAGTGACCGGCCGCGATCAGCCTGATGCCGTTGAGCAGCGCACTCCCCTCGATCCGCCTCAGGACATAGCCGGCGACGCCCGCGTGGATGGCGGCGGCGATCACGTCGGGGTCGTTGTCGCTGGCCAGGACCAGCCCCCGGATCGACGGATCGTCGCGGCGCATGTCGCCGCACAGGTCGATCCCGCCTCCGTCCGGCAGCTGAGCGTCGATCAGGACCACGTCGGGGCGCAGTGCACGGATCTCCCCCAGCGCAACCTTGGCGCTGCCCGTCTGTCCCACCACCTCGATGTCCGGCTCGTCCTCGACCAACCGGATCACGCCGTGGCGGAAGAGCTCGAGACCGTCGACGAGGTAGAGGCGGATGCGACCCGGGACGTCCTCAGTCGACGGCATGGAGGTCTTCGGAGAGGCATTGGTTGTCGCGACAGTCGCGATGATGCCCCTCGCCCGTCGGCTCGGACAGCGGAGCAACGGTGAACGTCACCGGCCATCCGGGCT
>NZ_VDMP01000018.1:35610-71164 GCF_006335005.1 Nocardioides albidus | reverse complement strand
CGAGCTCCTCGACGCTCGAGGAGACGATGCCGTCGGCCAGCAGCCTGGCGAGATCGCGTTGAGTCATGGGTCGGCCACTTCGTGGTTGCGGTGCGGGAGGGGGCGGTGCGGAGGGGGCGGTGCGGCGACGACGCCCCCCTGCGTCCTCGCCGCACCTTGGGGGACTCACCCGGATCCCAGGGAGGGAGTGTGGGATCCGCGTGAGCGTTCGGTGGCGGAGATCGAGCCGACGTCGATGCTCGCCGGCGGACTCCGAACCTGGCTCAGGTCAGCGTGGGTGCTCGCATGCGACGGCTCGGGGACTGTCTCTCGCCGTACCCCCGCGGCTCCGACCCCGATCCGCCACGACGAGCGGTGTCGGACGCCGGGTCGATTCACACCTCACCCTTCACCCCTCCTCGTATATGCATTCACCGGCCGCCGATTCGGCCCAGCAAGGTAAATGACTATCAGTAAAGACGACTGCTGAGCAAACGTCCGACCATCGAAATCTCGAGGTTCTTGCTACCCGGAAGTCACTTGGTGCGACCTCGCCATTCGAGCGCCGAATTTCGACTCCTGCGATTGCGGGACCAAGGTCCCGATCGGCAGGATCGGGCGACTCCTCCGCGTCTACCGTGCGGTAATGCACGCTCGTGCACCGAGAATCGCCGACGCGAGGCAATTCGCGAATCGGCTCCGACTGCCGCGCCTCCAGAATTCCCCCAGGTGGTCGATATGCCCCGCCGGGCATTAGCAGTGACACCACAGGCGCGCAATGCACGGCGTCGTCATACGGGCGCTGTCGAGCCCGATATCCCGCTGCGAGATCTCCGGTCGACGCGGCGTACGACGAATGCCGTCCGCACGAGCACGGGCCCTTCGGCCGGCACCACCGCGCCGAGGACGGCAGGCATCCGGGTCGACCGGGATCAGCGGGACGGGCACCCGAACTCGTCGATTTGTCTGAGCGCCGTCCGCAGATGTCCCGCTGCAAGGCGCGGCATGGCACGATGAGCGGGCCCTGAAGGCAGCGAACCCCGAAAGGACAGGCGCCCAGGCATGACTCAGACCCACAGCGACTACCGCCTCAGCCAGCTGGACCAGCTGGAGGCGGAGTCGATCCACATCTTCCGCGAGGTCGCGGCCGAGTTCGAGAAGCCGGTCCTGATGTTCTCCGGCGGCAAGGACTCCATCGTGATGATGCGCCTTGCGGAGAAGGCGTTCTACCCGGCCAAGATCCCGTTCCCGGTGCTGCAGGTCGACACCGGCTACGACTTCCCCGAGGTGCTCGCCACCCGCGACAACTGGGTCGACCGCCTCGGCGTGAAGCTGATCGTCGCCAGCGTCGAGCAGGCCATCAAGGATGGCATCGTCGTCGACGACGGCAAGACCTCGCGCAACCGCCTGCAGATCGGCACCCTGCTCAACGCCATCGAGGAGAACGGCTTCACGGCCGCCTTCGGTGGCGGGCGTCGCGACGAGGAGAAGGCGCGCGCCAAGGAGCGCGTCTACTCCCACCGCGACGAGTTCGGCCAGTGGGACCCGAAGATGCAGCGTCCCGAGCTGTGGAGCCTCTACAACGGGCGCATCCACGAGGGCGAGCACATGCGGATCTTCCCGATCTCCAACTGGACCGAGCTCGACATCTGGGACTACATCGGCCGCGAGGGCATCGAGATCCCCAGCATCTACTTCTCCCACCAGCGCCGCGTCTTCCAGCGTGACGGCATGCTGCTGTCCGAGAGCGAGCACAACCCGCTCCGCGACGGCGAGGTCGCCGAGGAGCGCACCGTGCGCTTCCGCACCGTCGGCGACCTGACCCTGACCGGCTGCGTGGAGTCCACCGCCAGCACGATCCCCGAGATCATCGAGGAGGTCGCGGTCGCCCGGGTCACCGAGCGCGGCGCGACCCGCGGTGACGACCGGTTCTCCGAGGCTGCCATGGAGGACCGCAAGAAGGAGGGCTACTTCTGATGTCCGCTACCAACATGGACCTCCTGCGCTTCGCGACCGCCGGCTCGGTCGACGACGGCAAGTCCACCCTCATCGGGCGCCTGCTGCTCGACTCCAAGTCGATCTTCGAGGACCAGCTCGAGGCGGTCGAGGCCACCAGCGAGGCGAAGGGGTACGACTACACCGACCTCGCGCTGCTGACCGACGGCCTGCGCTCCGAGCGCGAGCAGGGCATCACCATCGACGTGGCCTACCGCTACTTCGCGACGCCCAACCGCAAGTTCATCATCGCCGACACCCCGGGCCACGTGCAGTACACCCGCAACATGGTCACCGGCGCCTCCACCGCCGACCTGGGCCTCGTGCTCGTCGACGCCCGCCAGGGCCTCACCGAGCAGTCGCGCCGGCACGCGGTGATCCTCTCCCTGCTCCGCGTCCCGCACCTCGTGCTGGCCGTCAACAAGATGGATCTCGTCGACTTCGACCAGCAGGTCTACGAGAACATCTACCGCGAGTTCACGCAGTTCGCGACCAAGCTCAACGTCCCCGACCTCGAGGTCATCCCGATCTCGGCGCTCCAGGGCGACAATGTCGTGACCCGCTCCGAGAACATGCCGTGGTACTCCGGTCCCACGCTCATGCACCACCTCGAGCACGTCCACGTCGCCTCCGACCGCGACCTGATCGACGCCCGCTTCCCGGTGCAGTACGTCATCCGCCCGAAGTCCGACGAGTTCCACGACTACCGCGGGTACGCCGGCCAGGTGGCCGGTGGCGTCCTGAAGCCGGGCGACGAGGTCGTCGTGCTCCCCTCCGGCATGACCTCGAAGATCGCGAGGATCGACCTCTTCGACAAGGAGATCACCGAGGCCTTCCCGCCGATGAGCGTGACCGTCCACCTCGAGGACGACGTCGACGTCTCGCGCGGTGACATGATCGCGCGGGTCAAGAACGCCCCGGCCCCCAGTCAGGACATCGACGCGATGATCTGCTGGATGACCACCACCCCGCTGCAGCCGCGGCAGAAGCTGGCGATCAAGCACACGACCCGCACGGGCCGCGCACTGGTCAAGGACATCCAGTACCGCCTCGACGTCAACACGCTGCACCGCGACCAGGCCACCAACGAGCTCGGCGTCAACGAGATCGGCCGCGTCACGCTGCGCACCACGGTGCCGCTGCTGTGCGACCCCTACTCGAAGAACCGCACCACCGGCTCGTTCATCCTGATCGACGAGGCGACCGGCGTGACCGTCGGCGCCGGCATGATCAACGGCTGACGACCGTGCGACGCGCGACGGCGCCCGCCCCCACCTGGGGACGGGCGCCGTCGTCATCTCGGGCGTGCGGGAGCCGCAGGATGCGGAGGCGACGCACGTGTGTCGAACTGCGTGCTCGCTAGTGCCCGCTCCGAGAGCGTGACGAGGTCGAGGACGTCACGCGCCGCGTAGGCCCGGGCGCCCCGCTCGACGGACCGGGTGGCGAGGACCCCCGCCTGCATGAGCTCGTCCAGCGCCGAACTGGCGGCCGGGAAAGAGACGCCGAGGATCCGAGCGAGGGTCGTCGCCGTCACGACAGGCGCCTCGGGGAGCAGGGCCAACAGCCTGGCGACGGCCGAATCCACCGAGCAGGTTTCTGTCAACGGAAACGGTATCGACCTTCAATCCACCGCGGACCCGTTCAAGGATCGCTGCGGGACGAGCCCACCGCGCTCTCGCACCACCGGCTCGTTCATCCTGATCGACGAGGCGACCGGCGTGACCGTCGGCGCCGGCATGAATCAACGGCTGACGACCGTACGACGCGCGACGGCGCCCGCCCCCGACCTGGGAGCGGGCGCCGTTCGTCATCCCGGATCAGCGCTCGGCAGCGGGACCCGCGTCGGGCGCGTAGCCGTACCCGTAGCCGTAGCCGTAGGACTTCCCCTTCGCCGGCACCTTGTTGAGCACGAGGCCGGCAAGGTGGGCGTCGACCTGGGCGAGACGCTCGATCGAGAGCCGCACCTGCTCACGGGTCACCTTGCCGTGACTCAGCACCACCAGCGCACCGTCGGCCTTCGCCGCCAGCAGCGCCGCATCGGTCACCGGGAGCAGCGGAGGAGCGTCGACGAGGACGACGTCGTACTCGTCGCGGGCGTGGGCCAGGAAGTCCTCCATCGCGTGGGACTGGATGAGCTCGGCCGGGTTCGGCGGGATCGGGCCCGAGGCGACGAAGCGCAGACCCGACTCCTCGTGGGTCTGGGTCACATCCTCGGCCTTGATCTTGCCGACCAGCACGCTCGTGAGACCGACGGCCTCGTCCATGCCCAGTCGCTTGGCGGCCATCGGCCGGCGAAGGTCCGCCTCGACGAGGAGGGTGCGGTTGCCGCCCTGCGCCAGGCTGATCGCGAGGTTCACCGCGGTCGAGGTCTTACCCTCACCCGGCACGGCGGAGCTCACGACGAAGACCTTCTGCTTGCTGTCGACGTCGACGAACTGGAGGTTGGTGCGCAGCACCCGGAACGACTCCGCGCGCGGCGAGTGCGACGGGACCTGGGTGAGCAGCGGCGACTTCACCGCGGAGGCGTCGTAGACGATCGTGCCGAGGGTGGGGGCGTCGGTGATCTCGGCGACGTCGTCGAGCGACTTCACGCGGGTGTCGAGGACCTCCCGCAGCACGGCGATGCCGAAGCCCAGCATCAGTCCGACCACGAGTCCGAGTCCCAGATTGCGCACCGGCTTGGGAGAGACCGGCACCTCCGACAGGGACGCGTCGTCGACGATCGTCGCCTTGATCGGCGCATCCGTCTGACCCGCGGGCGTCTCGAGCTCGCGGACGAGATCGGTGAGCTGTTCGGCATAAGACTGAGCGATCAGCTGGGCCCGATGCGCGTCGGCGTCGGTGACCGTGATGTCGAGGTTGACCGTGTCGAGAACAGCCTGCGCTGTGACGTGGCTGGTCAGGTCGGCCGCCTTGACCTCGATGCCGGTGTCCGTGATCACCCGCTGCGCGAGCTCACGACTGGTGATCAGGTCGGCGTACGACTTGACCCGCTGCGCCGAGAACTGGCCACCCTGGAGGAGTTGGCTGTCGTCGGTCTGCGCGGTCGTCACGAAGAGCCGGGCGGTCGAGGCGTACTGCGGCGTCTGCAGCGCCGTGAAAGCACCGGCAGCGGCTGTCACCGCGATCGCCATCATCAGGATGGAGATCCACCGACGGCGCACCACCCGCAGATAGTCACGCAGCTCCACGGCCTGCTCCTCGATCTGTGTTCGTCGTCCTGGTCATCCACGTTCCTCCGCGCACGCGCTCGCGACCATGCGTGCGCCGTCCTTCTTCTCCATCGTCGGGGTCATTGCGAGTGCGGTCGCGCCGGTCTGGCCCTCCCCCGATCGCATCGTCCAGGCAAGGTCCGCCACCTGCCCCGGATCGAGCTGGATGTAGGTCATGCCTACCGGGCGACCGTCTTGCTCCACGTGGACCAGCTCCAGAGGCTTCCCGTTCCAGCTGACCTCGGCGAGCTTGCCTCCCACGGGCCCGAAGATCCGCAGGGTGACCAACTGCGTGCCCGGGGTGATGCCGTAGAAGCCTCCACCGGTGACATCGGCGGGGAGTGACGCTGCGTCCGGAGGAGCCGCCGAGCGGAGGCGCATCTTCGCCGAGTACGCCTGGACGTCACCCACACAGGAGGTCGCGCGGATGTCGGTCTCGGTACGCAGGTAGTACGACATCTTCGATCCGGTGGTGTCGTTCAACGCGACGTCGATACGCGGCCGGCTACTCGCCGCAGCGGGCGTGAGCTCGCCCGCCACCAGGGTTCCGGCGATCCGATCCTGCTCGTCTTCGTCGAAGAGGTGGAGAAAGAGGCGGCGCTCGCCCGCCGCCCTCGCGAGTCCGCGAAGGAGGGCATCCGGATTGTCGACGCCCCCCGTCATCCGCTCGAAGACCTGCTTCGCGACCTCGGCGAAGAACGCGTCCTGTGCCACCGAGTCCAAGCGGAGATAGGTCTTGTGAAGCAACTCGTCGACCACGTTTTCGCCGCTGATCGCGACGCCGTCGACCTGGACCGGCGCGGTCGCGTCGAGCAGATAGGACAGGGCGACCGTGTCGACCATGATCACGCCGTCAAGCCTCATCCCGGGATATTCGCGGCCGACATGTGCGCGCATGAGTTCGGCCGCACGTGGCACGTCGGGAGTCATCCCCGCGTCGACGAAATAGGTGCCGAGCACATCGCCGTAGAGATCCTGCTCGGCATCCGTCAAGGGCAGAACCGGCGAGGCCAGGGGCGGAAAGCTGCCACCGCTCGCCTGACGCACCATCGAGATCTTGCCGTGGTCGGC
The DNA here is from genome assembly GCF_006335005.1 of Nocardioides albidus. Taxonomy (GTDB): domain Bacteria; phylum Actinomycetota; class Actinomycetes; order Propionibacteriales; family Nocardioidaceae; genus Nocardioides; species Nocardioides albidus. The sequence goes on along the minus strand of NZ_VDMP01000018.1, from coordinate 64,907 downwards.
CTCGAGGAACGCCACAGCGCCAGGAAGGCCGCCCGTCGAGCGGAGCTCGGCGTTGTTCTGGAAGGCCAGCAGATAGGTGCGGGGACCGTCCTCGCCCAGCACCGCAGGCATCAGATCTGCCGTCAAGCGGGCGGTGCGCAGAGCGCGCGCGGCGTCGGAGACCTGCTTGCTGAAATCGGAGAACTGCCCGTCGAGGCGGCTGACGAAGCCGTTGGTGTCGACCTCGGACAGGGTCCGGTCGGCGGTCCTGAACGCCCGCTCCGCCCGCGCGACAGGCTCTTGGAGCCGACGGGCCGCGCCCACGCCGATGGCGCCGCCGTGCGGCAGCAACTCCTCGAACTGGGCGGAGGCGATCGCCAGGGGGCCGACGCCGTCACGGGCCAGATCGTGCAGAACCGCGCTCGTGACCTCGACACCTCGGGCATCGTCGCCCACGAGTGGGAGCTTGGTCAGGACCGACCACGTGAATCCGGACGTACGATCGGCAGCCGACTCACTCGAGGTCCGCAATGCCTCGAGCTCCTCATCGAGCGCATCCGAATCGCGGGCTTCGACAGCCGCCTGGATCGCGCGCCCATGGTCGACGGCATCGGTCAGGTCACGATTGACCTGGTAGACCTGCCAGGCGGCCCACAGGGCTGCCAGGACGAGGACCAGTCCACCACCGACCACGGCCGCGCGCAGAGAACGCCGACGCGACATCAGAACTCTCCCCACACCCTCGATGCCCTGGACACGACTGAGGGCCCCGGGCCGCGGCCACGGGACCCTCGGTCGTGGAACTCAGAAAGTCAACCCTGCAGATCAGCCGCGCACCGTGACCGGGGCGACGTCCTTGCTGTTCATGTAGGGGCCGTCACCGACGAACTTGACCTTGCAATTCCACTTGCCGGGCGTGAGCTTGCCGCTCTTGATCTTCGTGCCGGCGCCGGCGTACGCCTTGGGCCCGGACTTGATGATCTTGTTGCCCTTGACGCACTTGACCTTCAGCCAGCCCTTCGGGGTGGCGGTGCCAGCGGTGACCGTGACGGTGAACTTCGCCTTGCGCTTCTTGGTGACCTTCAGCAGTTCGGCGTCGGTCTTGGTCACGACGGTGCCCGGGTACGGGTCCGCCTGAGCCGACGGGGCCCCCACCAGGCCGAGCGTCATCAGCGCGGCCACAAGCAGGCCGAGAACGAGCTTCTTCATGTGTGAATGCCCCCTAAGACATTGAACGGTTGCGCCGGCTCGAGCCCTCACCCGAGCACAGCCGAGCGCTACTCTCTCATGAACTTTGGACGGATTCAGAAATGCCTCGACAATTGCCGAGGTCGGACAGGTTTCCACGAGTGCCGTCCCTCCGCGGAACGGCAGATCCCGGGGTCCTTTGTCCTCGGTTCCGAGGACAAGATCCCGTCTCAGCGTGCGGGACGGAAGTGCAGTCCGACCTCCGGGTCGACCAGGACCTCCTGGGCGGCGGGAAGGCCGTCGACGACGAGCGGAGCGGCGACGTCGGTGTTGCGCTTGAGCAGCGCGAGTGCGATCGGGCCCAGCTCGTGGTGGCGGGCCGAGGAGCCGACGACACCAGCCGCCCGGCCGCCGGCCTCGGGCAGCACCTCGGTGCCGGGGGCGGGGAGGCGGTTCTCGGAGCCGTCGAGGTGGAGCAGGGTCAGGCGCCGCGGGGGGCGGCCGAGGTTGTGGACCCGGGCCACCGTCTCCTGGCCGCGGTAGCAGCCCTTGTCGAGGTGCACCGCCGCCCAGGACGGCGCCTGGTCGTCGGCGAGCCAGCCGACCTCGTTGGGGATGGTGCGATCGTCGGTGTCGATGCCCAGGCGCGGCTCGCCGCGCTCGATGCGCAGCGCCTCGAAGGCCCACAGGCCGGCGGCGGGACCCGCCGCGGCGGCGTACGACGTGAGCTGGTCGCGCGGCACCAGGTCGTAGCGACCCTCGCCGACCGGGCGCCAGGCGACCGCGAGATCGCCGCTCACGTCGGTGACCTCGACGCGCATCATGAACCTCATCCGCTCGAGGAACTCGATCAGCGCCGCGGCCCGGCCCGGCTCGGTGTGGGCGGTGAACGCCTCGCCGTCGTCGACGCCGGTGAACGCGTGCTCGATGTGACCCTGCGGGCTGAGCACGAGCGCGGAGATCCACTGCCCGGCGGGCAGGCCCTCGAAGAACTGGGTGGTCAGCGAGTGCAGCCAGCCCAGCCGGTCGGGGCCGGCGACGCGGAGCACGTCGCGGTGCGAGAGGTCGACGAAGCCCTCGCCCGCGGCGAGGGCCCGCTGCTCGCCGTACAGGCTGCCGTAGTGGGCCGCGACGCCGGCGTCGATGCCCTCGCCGGCGACGGCGCCCGGGAGGGCGAGGAGGGGGCTGGCGTAGGTCATGTGAGATCCCGGTAGTGCTCGAGGAGACGGGTGAGGGTGCCGAGGGCCGCCTGCATCTCCTCGATGTGTGCCGGGTCGAGCGTGCGGAGCATCTCCTTGATCTCGGTGCTCGACACACCCGAGGTGCGCGGCAGGTACCTCACCTCGCAAACGTCGCGGAGGTCGTCGAACTTCCCGGTCCAGTCGTCGCCCATCACGAACAGGTCCACGCCGTGCTCGACGATGTCGGCGCGCTTCTGCTCCCACGAGCCCTCGGGGACCACGAGGTCCACGCCCTTGATCGCGCTCACGATGGCCGCGCGGTCGTCGTAGGACACCACCGACCTCTTGCCCTTGCCCGCGTTGAACTCGTCGGTCGAGACGCCCACGATGAGGCGGTCGCCCATCCCGGCGAGCCGCTCGATGAGGCGCAGATGGCCGATGTGGAACAGGTCGAAGGTGCCGTAGGTCAGCACGGTCGTCACGAGGATTCTCCTTCGCAGGCGGCGCAGCGGCCGAAGACGGTGAGGTGGCCCAGGTCGGGGACGAAGCCCCGGGTGGCCAGGGCGGCGACGAACGGCGCGGCCTCCTCCTCGTCCACGGAGATGACCTCGCCGCAGCCGCGGCACACGAGGTGGAAGTGCACGTGCCCCCGCGTCGAGTGGTACGTCGGGGCGCGGTCGCTCAGGTGCGCATGGCGGACCAGTCCCAGCCCTTCGAGCACCTCGAGCGTGCGGTAGACGGTGGAGGCGTTGATGGTGCTCACCGTCTGCTGGACGTGGGCCAGCACCTCGTCCGGCGTGGCGTGGCCGAGCTCGTCGACGGCTCCGAGGATCAGCTCGCGCTGGGGAGTGAGCCGGTAGCCCTTCTCGCGGAGGGCGGCACGCCAGTCGGTCGACTCGGGCCGGTCAGGCACGCTTGAGCCTCGCCCACAGGTGGGGTTGGAGGGCCTGGCCCATGGCGGCCATGTCGAAGGCGTAGAGCAGGTCGCCCTCGACGTTGCCGTAGAGCCGCTTGCCGGCGACGTACTCCTTCGCCGTCTCGGTGCGCGCCACGGCGTCGGTGGTCCACTCGAACTTCCCGTCGCCGGCCTCGCCCTCCCAGATCTCCGCGACCCCGGTGTTGTGGGTCAGCAGGATCTCGAAGCGGCCCTCGCCGACGGCGCGGATGAAGCCGGTCTCGATCGCGGCGTCGCGGACCTTCTGGTTGTCCTCGTCGACGATCCAGGCCCGCGCCATGTAGTGGAAGAACGGTCGCCCGTCGTGGGTGAAGATCAGTTCCTGTCCGAACTGGAAGGGCTCGATCGTCGGGTAGTCGCCGTGGCCGTTGCCGCGCCACGTGCCGAGCATCCACGCGATCGGGCCGCAGTTCGGGTGCAGGTTGTCGGGGAGTTCGAAGGCCACGATCGACCAGTCTAGGACTCTGCTGAACAAGACGGGCGAGCGCGAGCGGTGCCGGGTGCGTGCGGTGGCCAGGGAGGCGAGGACAGGCGTGGCGGGTCACTTCAACCGAGCCGAGCGCAGCCAACGCTCCACCCGGCGCCGCGCAGCCGCGCGGATTGTTCAGCAGGGTTATCGGGACTGCGTAGGCTCTGCCCCATGTCGCGCAGCCTCGTCGTGAAGGTCACCTGCGGAACGGACGCGCCGGAGCGGTGCAACCAGGGCTTCACCGTCGCTGCTGCCGCCGCTGTCTCGGGCGTCCCGGTGTCCCTGTGGCTGACCGGCGAGGCCGCCTGGCTGGCGGTCCCCGGGCGGGCGGCCGAGCTCGAGCTGCCGCTCGCGACGCCGCTCGCGGACCTCCTCGACACGGTGCTGGCGAGCGGCTCGGTCACGGTGTGCGCGCAGTGCGCCGCGCGGCGCTCGCTCTCGGAGGGCGACCTGCTGCCCGGCGTACGCATCGCGGGGGCGCCGGTGTTCGTCGAGGAGGCGCTGGGCGAGGGCGTCCAGGCGCTCGTCTACTGACATGCGCGCGGTCCTGCAGCGGGTCAGGTCCGCCTCTGTCGCTGTCGACGGCCGGGTCGTCGGCGCCATCGACTCCCCCGGCCTGCTCGTCTACCTCGGCGTCACCCACGCCGACGGCGAGGCCGAGGTCGCGTGGATGGCCCGCAAGATCCGCGATCTGCGCATCCTGGACGGCGAGCGCTCGGTCGGCGAGACGGGCGGCCCGGTCCTCGTCGTCTCGCAGTTCACGCTGTACGGCGACGCGCGCAAGGGCCGCCGTCCCACCTGGGTCGCCGCCGCCCCCGGCCCCGTCAGCGAGCCCCTCTACGACGCGGTCTGCGCCGCCCTGGCGGCCGCCGGCACACCGGTCCAGAAGGGCGTATTCGGCGCGGACATGACGGTCAGCTCGGTCAACGACGGACCGTTCACGGTGCTGCTGGAGACGTCCTGAGCCGATCGAGATAGTGCTCGGCCTCCTCGACCCCCGAGACCAGCCGCTCGCGGTCCACCGCCACCATCGCGGCCACCGTCTCGGCGAGGCTGTGGCGGGGCTCCCAGCCCAGCGCGGACCGCAGCGGTGCGGGATCGCCGGCCAGGACCGCCGCGTCGACGGGCCGCTCCAGCGCCTCGTCGAAGTCGACCAACGTCCACGGGTCGGAGATGCCGGCTGCGGCGAAGGCGAGCTCGACGACGGTCGAGAGGCTGGTGAGCACCCCGGTGGCGACCTCGTGGTCGGCCGGCGTGTCCGATGCCAGCATCAGCCGCATGGCGCGGACATGGTCCGCGGCGGCCCCCCAGTCGCGCCGGATGCCGAGGGACCCGAGGGTGAGCCGCTGCTGACGCCCCAGCGAGATGGCCGCTGCCGCGCGGGTGATCTTCCTGACGACGAAAGTGGGCCGTCGCAGCGGGCTCTCGTGGATGTGCAGGACGGCCGCGACCGCGAAGCGCCCCGAGTCGCGTGCGGCGACGACCGCCTCGTGGCCGAGCCTCTTCCCGCGGGCGTAGGGACTCGCGGCGGCCTCTCCCGACTGCTCGGCCGACGCCGCCTGCAGGAACCGTGCCTGGGGGACGGCCTCCAGCGCTCGCAGCATCGCCGTGGGCGCCGCTCCGTTGAGCGCCATCGCCGCCTCGGGCTCCTGCCACGACTGCCCGACCGACGACATCGCGGCGAGGTTGTAGACCTCGGCGGGACGCACGTCGCGCACGAGGCTCGCGAAGCCCTCCTCGTCGCAGAGGTCGAGCCCGACGAGCTCGACCTCCCGCAGGTAGGGCCGCATGGCGGCGGCCGCCGGAGAACCCGGGCGGTGGGTCCCGATCACCCTGCAGCCCTCGGCGACGAGCAGGCGGGCGAGGTGCACCCCGTCCTGACCGGTCACCCCCGTGACGAGCGCGACGGGCCGGGCCGACATCAGGGCCGTTCGCTGCGGTGCCGCAGAAGCCGCTCCATGCTGTCGAGATCGGCGTCGACCATCAGCCGGGCCAGGGTCTCGGCGTCGGTCTGCGCCTTCCAGCCGAGGACGTCGTGCGCCTTACTCGCGTCGCCGATGAGCGCGTCGACCTCGGAGGGCCGCTCGTAGGACGCGTCGTACCGCACGTGGTCCTGCCAGTCGAGGCCCGCGTGCCCGAAGGCGTAGTCGCAGAAGTGACGCACCGTCGTGCCGATGCCGGTGGCCAGCACGTAGTCCTGGGGCTCGTCGTGCTGCAGCATCTGCCACATGCCCTCGACGTACTCCTTGGCGTAGCCCCAGTCCCGCACCGCATCGAGGTTGCCCAGCACAAGGTGGTCGGTGATGCCCAGCTTGATCGAGGCGACGCCCAGCGTGATCTTGCGCGTCACGAAGCTCTCGCCCCGTCGCGGCGACTCGTGGTTGAACAGGATCCCCGAGACGGCGAACAGGTCGTAGGCCTCCCGGTAGTTGACCGTCACCCAGTGGGAGTAGACCTTGGCCGCGCCGTAGGGCGAGCGGGGGTGGAACCTGGTCGTCTCGCTCTGCGGCGGCGGCGTCGACCCGAACATCTCCGAGGTCGACGCCTGGTAGAAGCGGCAGTCGATGCCGGACGCGCGGATCGCCTCGAGGAGTCGCAGCGTTCCCACGGCGTCCGTGGACGCGGTGTACTCCGGCATCTCGAACGAGACCTTGACGTGGCTCTGCGCGCCCAGGTTGTAGACCTCGGTGGGCTCGATCAGCCGGACGAGGTTGACCAGGCTGACGCCGTCGGTGAGGTCGCCGTAGTGCAGGTGGAGGCGCGGGTCGACGATGTGGTCGATCCGGCTCCGGTTGAGGGTGGAGTGGCGTCGGACCAGGCCGTGCACCTCATAGCCCTTCTCCAGCAGGAGCTCCGCGAGATAGGAACCGTCCTGGCCGGTGATGCCGGTGATGAGAGCACGCTTGTCCACGAGGTCGCACCCTACTAATACGCCGACGGCCCCGGTGGGGGTCGGCCGATCGCGAACCGCCTCAACGCTGGGCGGGGCCGCGGGTGAGCCGCAGGCCCAGCAGATACATCTCGCAGCCCAGGCAGAACGCGAAGACGGCGTTGAGGAAGGCGGCGACGAAGGCGAGCGCGGCGAACACCTGGCCGAGGAGGACGGCGCCGGTGGCGAAGCCGATCGTGGCGACCACGGCGAAGACCAGGCCGACCGCCTGGGCGAAGCGGGGCGGGGCCGGGTCCTCGAGGTGGTCGGGGGCGGCGAGCCGCGGCCGGACCACCCGACGGAACAGCACTCCGGTCGGGGTCCGGTGCACGCCGAGGCCAGCGCCGATCGCGAAGAGCACCGCCTGCACGCCGGTCAGCACGCGGCGACGCCCGGCGCGGCGTCGGAGAGCAGCAGGGCGGCGGCGAAGACGACCAGCGTGATCGCGGCGGTGAGGCGCGGGCCGCGGGGGTCGATGCCGGCGACGGTGGGAGCAGCCGCGGTCATCAGGATCCCAGGAGTGCGGGGAGGGCGGCGAGCACCTGCTCGCGCCGCGGGGCGCCGGCGGCGCGGGTGAGCTCGTGGCCGTCGCGGTCGAGCACCAGCGTGGTGGGGGTACGACGAACGTCGAGCGCGCGGACCAGGTCGAGGTGCTGCTCGGCGTCGACCTCGAGGTGGGCCACGCCCTCGAACCGGTCTGCCACGTCGGCGAGGACGACGCGCGTGGTGCGGCAGGGAGCGCAGAACGCGCTGGAGAACTGCAGCAGGGTGGCCCGCTCCCCCAGCTCCGCGTCGGGCAGGGAGGCGGCGACGCTGGACCACGCGCTCGGCGCGGCCGCGGCGACGGCGAAGGCGCCGTCGGTACGGCGGCGGTACAGCCCGAAGCCGACCGCCACGACGACGGCGACCAGGAGCAACAGCAGTCCGGGGTTCACGATCCTCCTTCAACGCAGACGGCGGCCCCCGGATTCCAGGAGCCGCCGCCGACGTGCATCACAGGCCTCAGATGGAGATGAGGACCTCGGCGACCGAGCCGGTCTGCGCCTGCACGACGCGGTCGACCGGGTCGGCCTTGGGGGCCAGGGTCCGCAGGGTCCACTGGCCGTCGCCGGCGAAGAACCGGAAGTGGCCGGTCGCGGAGGTCGGGACCTCCGCGGTGAACTCGCCGGACTGGTCGAGCAGCCGGACGTAGGCGCTCGCCACGGGCGTGGCGTCGTCGCCGGTGCCGCGCACGACCTGGCCCTGGATCACGGCCTCCTTGGCGACGTTGACCCCGTCAAGCGACAGGCCGCCGACCTTCGCGCCGCACATCAGGCGTCACCGGGCTCGTCGCCGAGCGCGATCGGAACGCCGACGAGGGAGCCGTACTCGGTCCACGAGCCGTCGTAGTTCTTGACGTTCTTCTTGCCCAGCAGCTCCTGCAGCACGAACCAGGTCAGCGAGGAGCGCTCACCGATGCGGCACAGGGCGATGGTGTCCTTGCTCTCGTCGAAGCCGACCTCGTCGTAGAGGGCCTGCAGGTCCTCGTCGGACTTGAAGGTGCCGTCGTCGTTGGCGTTCTTGGACCACGGGACGTTGACCGACGTCGGGATGTGGCCGGCGCGCTGCGACTGCTCCTGCGGGAGGTGGGCGGGGGCGAGGAGGCGCCCGGCGTACTCGTCGGGGCTGCGCACGTCGACCAGGTTCTGCGCGCCGATCGCGGCGACGACCTCGTCACGGAAGGCGCGGATGGAGCGGTCCTGCTCCTGCGCGACGTAGCTGGTCGCGGGGCGCTGCGGCAGCTCGTCGGTCAGCTCGCGGCTGTCGAGCTCCCACTTCTTGCGGCCGCCGTCCATGAGCTTGACGTCCTGGTGGCCGTAGAGCTTGAAGTACCAGTAGGCGTAGGCCGCGAACCAGTTGTTGTTGCCGCCGTAGAGGACGACGGTGTCGTCGTTGGCGACGCCGCGCGAGGACAGCAGCGCCTCGAACTGCTCCTTGTTGACGAAGTCGCGGCGGACCTGGTCCTGGAGGTCGGTGGTCCAGTCGAGCTTGATGGCACCACGGATGTGGCCCTTGTCGTAGGCCGTGGTGTCCTCGTCGACCTCGACGATGACGACCTTGTCGGTGTCGAGGTTGTCCTCGACCCACTGGGTGGAGACGAGTGAATTCTCGCGGCTCATGATGGTTCCTTCTGGTGGTTGCGATGGTTCGGTACGACGGACGGTGCTGATTTCGGCTGGTCGCGGCGACACGACGAGCGCACAGGACGGCGCCTGGGCGCACGGGAGCGCCACGGAGAACGACGGGCGAGACAGCAGAGGCGGACGGGGCCGCCGGCTCAGAGACCCGTCAGCAGGGTCGACACAGCGCCGAGCTGACGCGGCAGTTGTCCACCGCGCGCCGCTTGGTCAGCAGCAGAGTCGTCGACATGGGGAAGAGCCTAGGCGGCTTTCCGGCCCGCACGAACTCGGCGTACCGGATCGTGAGACGCGAATCCACATATTGAGACCCCTGCTCAGCGCACCGCACAGGCCGAGCGGATCGTGGCGTTCGAGCTCTCCGGACGCGCGCCCGGACTCACGCTGAGCTCGATATCGCCGACCTGGCCCTCGCCCGTGCGCAGCACGAAGGAGACCCGGTGCCGCTCCTGCGGAGCGAGCGAGACCGCGACCCGGGACAGCTCCCGCCCGGCGAAGGGGACGGCGCTCGAGCCGAGCGGCTCGCCGTCGTACGTCAGATGCTCGAAGGTCCCACCGACCGGCGTGGTCAGGTAGAGCACCAGCAGCTGGTGGCCGGGCGCGACCCGCACCCCGGGGAAGTCCTTGCCGGTGATCGCGGGCGGCAGCTGGCCGACGTCGGCGGGGGTGTCGGCGTGGAGCTCGATCTCCCCGGCGATCACCTGGCGCCCGCCCGTGCACGAGCGGGCGAAGGCGTGGGCGCCGTACTTCAGGTAGTACTGCATCTTCGTCGGTCCGGCGTCGTTGAGGTAGACGCCGACCTGGGGGCTGTGGCCGGCGTCGGTCGAGAACTCGCCGGCGATGTCGGTGCCGGCGATCTCGGCCTGCTCCTCCGGGTCGGTCAGGTGTAGCCGGACCCGGCCCTCCTGGACCCCGCGGACCAGACCCGTCAGCACGCCCACCGAGTTGCCGGAGCCGTCGGCGAACGCGTCGAACACCGCCTTCGCGACCGCCTGCTGGTAGTCACTGTGCGCGCCGCGGTCCTCGCTGAGGCGGTAGATCTGGTTCTCGACGGCGGCCACCACGGTGTCGGCCGTGACGGGCGGGTAGCCGCTGACCGGCACCGGGCCGGTGCCGGCCAGGAGGTAGCTGACCGCGACCGGGTCGACGAACAGGACCCCGTCGACCGGTGCCCCTCCCCGCTGCTCCCAGCGCGCGCGCAGCAGGTCGGCGGCCCGGGCGAAGTCCGGCGTCAGCGTCGCGTCCACCGGATGGGTGCCGAGGATCTCGCCGAAGACGGCACGCTCCTCCTCCGTCAACGGCAGCACCGGCTCCTCGGAGGCGCCGAGGTCCGCGGCGTCGGCCTGCCGGACGACCTCGACCCGGCCGCGGTCGGCACTGATCAGCGTGAGGGCGCCGGGCAGCCCGCCACTGCTGCGTGCCTCCGCGTTGTTCTGCAGAACCATGAGGAAGTGGCGCGGGCGGTCGGCGCCGATCAGGCGCGGGAGCAGCTCGGCGGCGCGGTACGTCGAGCCCAGGGTCCGCTGCGCGCCGTCGACGAGCTCCTCCAACTGGTCGAACCGGTTGCGCACGGGCCCGACGAACGAGCCCGGGTCGACCTCGGCGAGCGCGGCCCGGGCCTCGGCGAAGGCCGCCTCGCTGCGGTCCGCCGGCGCGGCCAGGCCCTTGACCGCCTCGACGGGGAAGACGTGGTCGGTCGGCCGGAAGGCCTCCCCCGACACCTCCTCGGCGGCATCGGCCAGCGGGGGCAGGCCGTCACGGCCCAGGTCCGCCAGGACCCCGGACACGACCGCGATGCCGTCCAGGTCGTCGCCGAGCACCGGCAGCAGCTCGAGCGCCGACCAGGTCACGCCGCCCGTGCGCGACTCGGCGGTCTCCGCGGCGTCCTGGTAGTCCGCCATCGCCCGCCGCGCCCCGTCGGCGTCCCCGCGGATCAGCGCGGCGCGCATCACCTCGGCCCGGGTCTGCACCTCGCCGAGCGCCTGGCTGGTCGACCAGAGCACCCAGCACACCCAGACGCCGAGGAGCAGGACGATCCCACCCACGACCAGCCCACCGCGGCGGCGGTCGCCGGCCAGTCGCCGGAGCCGGCGGCGGAAGCGCTGCCACGGAGTCCGCGGGCGGGTGCGACGTCGGCGGAGCCGTTCGACCGGCCACTCGTCCGACATGGTGGGGAGCGTAACAGCGCGACACTCGCGGTCGTTCGATGTCCGAAAGGGTTCGCGAGGTGCCTACGCCTACACTTTCGACCGCCGGTGACCGCCGGGCCCAGATCCCCCCTGCCTACGCGAGGACGAGGTCGACACGTTGGACTTCAAACAGTTTGTCGGGGTGCTTCGGCGCCGGTGGCTCAACGTGGTGGCGATCATCGCCGTCTCGCTGTCCGTCGCCTCGCTCCTGGTCTTCGTCGTCGCGACGCCGAAGTACCAGTCCAAGTCGACCGTCTTCCTCAGCGTGGACGTGCGGGATACGACGGACGCCATCACGGCCCTCTACTTCGCGCAGACCCGCGCGGCCGCGTACGCGGACCTCGCATCGAGCGAGGAGCTCTCCCACCGCGTCATCGACGCGCTCGACCTGGACATGACGCCGGCGCAGCTGTCCAGCGCCGTCAGCGCCAAGGTCGTCGAGACCACCTCGCTGATCGAGCTCACCGTCACCGACACCTCGGCGCGCGACGCGCAGACGATCAACGACGTCCTCACCGATCAGTTCACCCGCTACATCTCCGAGCTCGAGACGCCGGGCGGGAGTTCCTCCGGCGAGCCGTCGCAGGTGACTGCGCAGGTCACCGACAAGGCGAGCTACCAGCCGAGCCAGGTCAGCCCGCGGATCGCCCTCACGCTCGTGGTCGCGGGCATCATCGGCCTGCTCCTCGGCATCGCCCTGGCGCTGGCGCGCGAGCTCCTGGACCGCACGATCCGCACCGCCGACCACGTCTCGGAGATCACCGATGCGCCCGTGCTGGCCAGCGTCGGCTTCGACAACGACATGGGCACCGCTCCCCTGCTGACCGATCTCGGCGGGTTCGCGGCGCGCACCGAGGCGTTCCGGCTCCTGCGCACCAACCTGCAGTTCATCGACCTCGACAACCAGCCGCGCTGCCTGGTGATCACCAGCGCCGTTCCCGGCGAGGGCAAGACGATGACCGCGACCAACCTCGCGGTCGCCCTGGCCCAGACGGGCCGCAACACGCTGATCATCGACGCCGACCTGCGCCGCCCGCGGGTCGCCACGACGCTCGGCCTCGACCCCGCGATCGGCCTCACCACGGCCCTCATCGGCCGGACCGAGATCCACGACGCCATCCAGGTCCACGAGCCCAGCGGCCTGCACGTCCTGGCCTCGGGCGCGAAACCGCCGAACCCGACCGAGATCCTGCAGTCGCGCATCACCCAGGACCTGTTCAACCGGCTCCGGGCGTCGTACGACATCGTGATCATCGACGCCCCGCCGCTCCTGCCCGTCGCCGACACGTCGGTGCTGGCGACGCTGTGCGACGGCGTGATCGTCGTCGTGCGCCACGCCGCGACCACCCGCGACCAGGTCGCGGAGGCGGTCAACCGGATCACACAGGTGGGCGGCCGGCTCTACGGCGTCGTCGTCAACATGGTCGCCAAGCGTGCGATCGGTTCCTATTACTACTACTACTACGAGGAGACCGCTCCGGCCGGCAAGAATTCCTCGGCCGGAGGCCGTCGCCGTCTGTGATGTCGCTCGTTGTGGTGGGCACCCCCTAACGAAAGCGAAGTGAGATTCCCCGTGGCTAGCCCTCGCATCGCCGCCGAGAACGTCATCCGCGAGTTCCTCGGCCGCATCAAGAAGGACCCCGCCTCCCCCCTCGACGCGCCGCTGTACGCCGACGGCGTCGGCCTGGACTCCCTGGAGACCGCCGAGTTGTCCGCCCTGCTCGAGGACGAGTTCGGCAGCGATCCCTTCAGCTCGGCCGACGAGCTTCCCCAGACTCTGGCCGAGGTGCTCGACCACTACGGGGCAGCCGTCGAGGCCGAGGCCGTCTGACCAGCGGGATGGCTGACTACGACCCCGCCGCCCACTACGACCGCGTCACCCGGGCGTGGGCCCTCCTCATGGGCGACGACCTGCACTACGGATACTTCGAAGATCCGGCCGAGCCGGTCGCGACGGCCAGCGACCGCCTCACCTCGCTGATGATCGAGCATGCCGACCTGGCCCCCGGCCTGCGGGTGCTCGACGTGGGCTGCGGCTCCGGCGGGCCGGCGAGCCGGCTCGTGGCCGAGCACGACGTCGACCTGCTCGGCATCACCACCAGCGCGGTCGGCGTCGACACCGCGCGCGGTCGCTTCGCCGCACTGGACCTGTCGGGCCGCTTCGAGCAGCGGGACGGCACCGACACCGGGCTCCCCGACGCCTCATTCGATCGCGTCTGGGTGCTCGAGGCGTCGCACCTGATGCCCGATCGCGAGGCGCTGATCCGCGAGGCCGCCCGCGTGCTCGCCCCGGGCGGACGGCTCGTGCTCTGCGACATCATCCGGCGCCGCGAGATCGGGTTCCTCGAGCTGCGCGAGCGCCGCGAGGAGTTCGCCGTGCTGCGCGCGGCCTTCGGCGCCGCACGCATGGATCCGCTGTCCGCGTACGCCGAGCACGCCGCCCGGCACGGCCTGACGGTCGACGTCGAGACCGACATCTCGGCCGAGACCCGGCCGACCTTCGCCGCTTGGCGCGCGAACGCCGAGCGGCACCACGACGCCGTGGTCGACCTGATCGGCGCCGACGAGCTCGACGTCTTCGTCCGCTCACTGGCCATCCTGGAAGGCCTGTGGGACGACAAGACACTCGGCTACGGGATCTTCTCGGCCCGGAGGGCCGGATGAGCCGCGCCGCCGCGCCCGGGCCGACGACGGACGGGGCCGTAACGCTCGGCTTCTCGCAGCTGGTGTTCAGCGATGTCGCCGCCCTGCGGCCCGGCACCCGACCCGGCTGGCTGCACGTGCTGCTCCGCCTGCCGTTCGTGCCCGGGGCGCTCGCGTCGATCATCGTGCGCGCTCAGCAGTGCCTGGCCCGGTCCGGACGGATGCGTGCGGCCGAGGGGCTGCGCACCCTCGGCAACGTCCTGATCGGCGCCGACTTCGGAGCGGGGATGGAGATCGGCCCGGGCCTGCGACTCATGCATCCGGTCGGCGTCACGATGGGCTACGGCGCGCGGATCGGCAGCAACGTCACCTTCGCCGGCGGCGTGGTGCTGGCGGCCAAGTACTACGACGACGCGCACGGCCGGGAGCAGGAGTTCCCCACCATCGAGGACGATGTCGTGCTCGGCGCGAACGCCGTCGTCGTCGGTGGCGTGACCGTCGGCAGGAACGCGATGGTCGGCGCCAACTCCGTCGTCCTGTCCGACGTGCCCCCGGACACCGTGGTCCTCGGCAACCCGGCGCGACGTGTCGCCAAGCGGAGCCCGGAAGGGGCAGCGGAGGCGTGATCGAGCTGCTTCGTCGCGCCGCCGAGGAAGGCCCCGACCGCGCAGCGGTGGTCATCCACGAGCAGGTCGTCTCCTACGGCGAGCTTCTCGCGCGAGCCGAGGGCTACGCCGCCGAGCTGACCTCCCGCGGGCTGCGGCGCTTCGCGACCTTCGACGGCGACGCGGCGCGGGTCATCGCGCTGCTCGCCGCCGCGTCCGCCTGCGGCGTCGAGCTGTGCCAGTTCCCTCCGGCCGAGCCCGAGTCGGTGGCCGAGCTCGCCGCCCGGTTCGACCACACCGTCGTGCTGAGCGCCGACCCCGACCTCGACGCCGGCGACGCCGAGGTCCTCGACCACACGGTCTGGCCGACCGTCCCCGGCGCCGCAGGCGCGCAGTCGTCCCCAGCGGCCGACGCCCGCCCACACCTGATCCTCACCACCGGCACCACCGGCGCCCCGCGCGGCGTGCGCCACGACTGGTCCCGACTGGTCCGGGGCGTGCACCGGGTCCGGGAGACCCCTCACGAGCGCTGGCTGCTGGCCTACGGCCTGCACCAGTTCGCCGGCCTGCAGGTGCTGCTCCATGTCGCCGCCGCCCGGGCGACGCTCGTCGCCCCTGCCCCGCGGACGCCCCGCGCCGGCCTGCGCGCGATGCGCGAGCTCGGCGTCACTCACGCGAGCGCCACACCGACGTACTGGCGCTTCCTGCTCACCGAGCTGGCCGCCGACGGCGCTCCCGCACCGAGCCTGCGCCAGATCACCCTGGGCGGCGAGGCGGTGCCGGGTCCGCTCCTCGCCCAGCTCGAGCGGACCTTTCCCGACGCGGCCATCTCGCAGGTGTACGCCGCCTCCGAGTTCGGCTCCAGCGGCTCGGTCAAGGACCGACGGGCCGGCCTGTCCCGCAGCGTCCTCGAGCGCGGCGACGACGCCGATGTCGCGATGCGGATCGTCGACGGCGAGCTGTGGGTCCGCTCTCGCGTGGGCATGCTCGGCTACCACGGCGACCCGCCGGTCGAGGACCCCGACGGCTGGCGCGCGACCGGCGACCTTGTCGAGCTCGTCGGCGACCGGGTCGAGTTCCGTGGCCGGTCCAGCGACATCATCAACGTCGGTGGGACCAAGGTGCATCCGCTCCCGATCGAGGAGCGGGTCAGCTCCGTCCCCGGCGTCGCCGTCGCCCGCGTCTGGGGCCGACCCAGTGCCTTGACCGGAAACATCGTCGCGGTCGACGTGGTGCCGGCGCCCGGCGCCGACCCGGCCCGGGTCAAGGCGGCGATCGGCGAGGCGTGTGCCGACCTCGCCGGGGCGGCACGACCGCGCAGCATCCGTTTCGTCGACGAGATCCCCGTCCGCGGAAGCAAGATCGTTCGCAGGGATATCCCCCAGGAAGGCAGAGGATGAGCGAGCAGAACGACCCGCGTGTCGTGGTCGTCACCGGTGGCAGCAGAGGACTCGGCGCGGGCATCGTGCGCGAGTTCCTCGACGACGGGAGCAGGGTTGCGACGTGCTCGCGCTCCGCGACCCCGGCCGTGGAGGAGTGGGCGAGCGAGGCGCCCGACCGGTTCCTGTTCGTGCCGGCCGATCTCGCCGACGCCGACGACGCCAAGCGGTTCGTCGACGCGGTCATCGAGCGATGGGGGCGCATCGACGTCCTCGTCAACAACGCCGGCGTCGCGCGTGACGGCATCCTCGGCATGATGAGCGACGAGGACCTCGACACCGTCATCGACCTCAACCTCAAGGGCACGCTCTACGTGACGCGCCTGGTCAGCCGGCGGATGCTCGCACGCCGGTCCGGGGCGATCGTGAACATCTCCTCGATCGTGGGCATCTCGGGCTATCGCGGGCTGACGGTCTACAGCGCCACCAAGGCGGCCCTGGACGGCCTGACCCGCGCGCTCGCCCGAGAGCTCGGCTCACGCGGCATCACCGTGAACAGCATCGCGCCCGGCTACCTCCGCACCGAGATGAGCCACGGGCTCGACGAGGACCAGCTCCAGCAGATCGTGCGCCGCACGCCCGCCGGCCGTCTGGGTGAGCCCGCCGACATCGCGCGCGTGGTCCAGTTCCTCGTCGATCCGCGCAACTCCTATCTCACCGGACAGGTGATCGTCGTCGACGGCGGGTTGACGTCATGACCAGCCCCAAGCAGAGGGCCGCCCGCTTCCTGCCGTCGTTCCTGGTCGAGCTGCTCGACCGCCTGGTCTTCCGGTGGCGCCGCGGCCGGGTCCGCCTGACCCGCAGGCTCGCCGCCGCCTGCGGCTACAACATCGTCAAGCGCGACGACTACTACTCGGTGCTTCCGGTGCTCGAGGAGCTCCAGGAGACGCGCGACCGCTGGGACCGCCCCAGCGACCTGGTCGGTCTCGACGTCGATGTGGCCGCGCTGCGCGACCGACTGGCCGCCCTGGCCGACCGCTGGGAGGACGACTACCGCCGCCGGGCCGGCAGCTGGGCCGACAACCAGCAGCGCGGCTTCGGGCCGGGCTACCCGCTCTTCGACGCGCGGACGCTCTACTACACGCTGCGCGAGGAGAAGCCGCGCCGCTACCTCGAGGTCGGCTCCGGCCTCTCCACCTACTACGCCAGCCTCGCGGCCGCGGCGAACGCCGAGGAGGGGCACCCGCTGCAGGTCAGCTGCGTCGAGCCCTATCCGTACGACGCGCTGCGGACGATCGACGGGATCGAGCTGATCCAGGACTTCGTCCAGAACGTCCCCCTGGACCGGTTCACCGAGCTCGAGGCCGGGGACGTGCTGTTCATCGACTCCTCCCACACCTTCAAGATCGACTCCGACGTGGCGTTCCTCCTGCTCGAGGTGCTGCCGCGCCTGCGACCGGGGGTGATCGTGCACATCCACGACGTCCCGTTCCCCTTCAACACCCCCTATCCCGCGGACTTCTGGATGTTCGGCGAGAGATGGCCGGTGTACTGGAACGAGGCGATGACGGTCCAGACGTTCCTGGCCTTCAACTCCTCGTTCCGGGTGGAGCTGTCCACCCCGCTGGTGCGCCATCACGACGAGGCGTTCCTGACAGGGCGCTTCTCGGACTACGTCCGGGTCGCCGACGACCCCAACCCGCCCTCCTCGCTCTGGTTGCGCCGCGTCGACGGGGCGGCGCTCGCCGACGCGACGACGCCCGGCCATGGCTGAACGGCGAACCGGCCCGCTCCGGGTGGCCGTCCTGGCGATGGGCTGGACCGGTTTCAACGAGGCCGCCAGTCGGCATCTCGCCGCGCGCGGCGTGGACCTGCTGATCGCCGCCCCGCGGGCCACCCCCGACACGGCCTTCGACGACCGGCTCCACGAGTACGCGAAGACCTTCATCTACGAGGGCCGGCCCGACCCCGCCGACCTGACGGCGGCCGTCGAGGCCTTCGCCCCCGACGCCGTCCTCGTCCACTCCTGGCACCTGCCCTACTACCGGCAGGTCCTGAAAGGCCTGCCCGCGGGCACCCTGCGCGTGCTGTGGATGGACAACGTGTGGCGCAACCGCCCCAAGCAATGGCTGGGGCGCGCCGTCGCGCCGGTCTGGGTGAGGTCGCTCTTCGACTGCGTCATGGTGCCGAGCGACCGCACGGAGTTCTTCGCGCGCCGCCTGGGCTTCGGCGAGGGAGAGGTGATCCGAGGATCGCTGTCCGCGGACTCCGACCTTTTCGGAGCCGACCCGGTCGCGGCCGACGACATCGCGGCCCGCCGCAGGTTCGTGGCCTGCCTGCGCCTGGTCCACCACAAGGGCGCCGACATCCTCGCCGAGGCGTACGCGCGCTACCGCGAGCAGACCGACGACCCCTGGGACCTCGACGTGGTGGGGATCGGCCCCCTCGAGAACGCGTTCAGCGGGCTTCCCCGCGTCACCCTCCACGGCTTCCTCCAGCCCCCGGCCGTGGCCGAGCTGATGGGTCGCGCGTCCTGCCTCGTGGTCCCCTCGCGGGAGGAGCCCTACGGGGTCGTTCTCCACGAGGGCGCCCTCAGCGGGCTGCCGATCATCTCGACGTACTTCGTCGGTGCCGCGCCGTTCTTCGTGCAGGACGGCCAGAACGGCTGGGTGGTGCCGCGGGCCGACGCCGGGGCACTCGCCACAGCGATGGCGCGGATGTCGGCGCAGCCCGCCGACGACCTCGCCGCGATGTCCGCCATCAGTCGCCGGCTCAGCGCACGCATCTCGTCGCCCGGATGGGCGCGCAACGTTCACGAGCAGCTCGAGTGGCGCACCGCCGCTCTGCGGGCGGAGGGCCGGTCATGACGACGTTCTGGTTCAAGGCGACGACGAAGCTCAAGATCTTCCTCCTCGAGGGTGTCCTGCGACCACTGCGACCGCCGACGATGGTGCGCTTCGGCACCTTCTACGGCGGATGGTGGATCCCGGACATCCGGCCCGGTGCCGTCGCCGTCTGCGTGGGCGCCGGCACGGACGTGTCGTTCGACCTCGAACTCGACCGTCTCGGCTACCGCGTCGTCACCGTCGATCCCACCCCCGCGGCCCGGGCGTACCTCGCGGACTTCGCGGATCGCCTCGAGGTCCTTCCCGTGGGACTGTGGACCACCACCGGCGAGGTCGAGTTCGCGCAGGACGCGACGTTCGACGAGTCATGGATGATCGGCAACGCCACGACCGCCAGCGTCGGCGTCCAGGGCACCGACACCTTCCCGGTGGTCGGCCCGAAGGACCTCGTCGCGCGGGTCGGCGTCGTACCGGACGTCCTCAAGCTGGACATCGAAGGGGCCGAGCACGCCGTGCTGCGGGTGATGTTGGAGGAGGGCGTGAGACCGCGCTGCCTGTGTGTCGAGTTCGACGACCACCGCATCACGGCGGTCCTGGCGTCCACCCGACTGCTGCGCCGCCACGGCTACACGCTCTACCACATCGAGGGGCTCAACTACCTGTTCGTGCGCGAGGGATGATCTGCGCGACGACGCCCGTCAGGAGCGCCGGCGGCCGCGAGCCTCGATGCCGAACTCGGAGCGCAGCGCCATGCGCTCACCGAGACGCTGGAAGATCGGCGCCTGGGTCGACCAGTAGGTGAAGACGTCGACCGTCTCGAAGTGGTCGCTCATCGCGGTGACGATGGCCTGCTCGTCCACACCGTCGCGAACGACGTGGTACTCGACGAGGTCGGACTCCTCGGTGTCGGAGTACGTCCCGGTGACGCGGCGCATGCGCGTGGCCAGCCCCCGCGCGTAGTTGCCCTGGAACAGTCGCCACGCCAGGTACGTCGCCCGCTGCGCGCGGTGGTGCAGGGGGGACAGTCGCGGGTAGTAGAGCGGGTCCTGTGCCGTGAACAGCGCGCCGTCCTCGGCGATGAGGTCGACCAGACGGTTCAGATAGCCCACGTAGTCGGGGATGTGGTGCAGGACCGCGGTCATGACGACGAGATCCCACGTCTCACCCGACTCGAGGATCCGCTCGCCGGTGTCGTCGAGCCGCACCTCGGCATCGGGTCGGTCGGCGAGGATGCGCCGCAGGACCGCTGCGCTCGCAGGACTCGCCTCCGTCACCGTCAACGACGCGCCGGCGTCGGCCAGGTAGGAGCTGAAGGTGCCATGTCCGCCGCCGATCTCGAGCGCCCGGCAGCCGCCCTTGCGGCCGATGATCTCGGAGACGACGGTCTGCAGGCGTCGCTCGACCATGTCGCGCAGGGTCGCGTGCCGCAGATGGGGCGAGCCGGCCACGTAGTCATGCCCCTCCCCATGGCTCGACGCCTGGGCCGCGATGACCGGATCGAAGCCCGGCCCCTGCTCGGTCATCGGGTCCCCGTCCCGGGGCGGACGGCCTCGAACGCCATCTGCGCCGGGCCCTCGTCCGTCCGCCGGTCGATGCCGCCCAGCTCCGGAACGTCGCTGCGACCGACCGGGCACTCGCGGACCTCGGTGAAACCGGCCGCCCGCAGCTCCGCACCCAACGCGTCGGCGTCGTACACGTAGCCGAGGTGGTGGAGGAAGTTCTCGACCGGCGTGCGGACCAGATCGACGGCATGCTCGATCCGCACACCGATCTCCCGGTACGCCGCGGCCAGGTCGCCGTCGACGGCGGCCGACCCGTCGAGATAGGCGTCGATGTGCTTGCGCAGGTCGGGCGTGACCAGCCGGATGACGCCGCCGGGCTCGAGGCACCGGAAGGCCTCACGCATGAGCCGGCGTCCCTGGTCCAAGGTCAGGTGCTCGATCACGTTGTCGGCGTACACCAGCGCGGCCTGGCCGTCGGCGAGCGGCCAGCGGGTGCTGGCGTCGAGGTAGTTCCTGGTGACCGCGCTGACGTTGGTGACCAGCCAACCGGGACGCGGCTCGAGTCCACCGATCTCCAGCTTGATGGACGCGCCGGACTCGGCGACCAGACGGTTGGTTCGTCGTCGCGCCACCGGCGTGTTGACGGCGAGCACGACGGGGCGGACGGTCGCGCGGACCAGGCGGTGCATGGTGGTTCCTTCCTCAGGGGGATAGAAAGGTGCTGCCTGCGCGACCCCTCGCGAGACGTCCGGTCCAACGACGGACGCCGGTCGTGGTCACTGGGGAAGCAGGCCGTTCTCGTCGACTCCGAGCAGGTTCCTCGCGAACTCCTCCGCGGTCGCCGGGGGCAGTCTGTTCTCCCACGGCGTCCGGCGCTCGAGCGCCGCGCGGATCGCGGTGCCCAGGCTCTCGGCGGTGAGGTCGGCCGTGAGGCCGCAGCCGGACGCCTCGATCTCGCGGGCCCGGACGACCGATCCGGCCGTGACCACCGGCACTCCGGCGGCGATGGCCTTGCCCATGATCCCGCTGGGGCCGTTGTTGGTCAGGGCGATGGGGGCGACGTCGCAGGCTGCGACGAGCTCGTCGATCGTCTCGTTGGGCAGGAAGTCGTCGAAGCAGTGAAGCCGCCCCGGGTGCTCCCTGGCCGTGGCGTCGACCCAGGCGCGGACGTCGGGGTCCTGGGCCCCGGCGAGGAGGAGGTCGGCCTCGGCGCCGGACCGCTGCATCGCCTCCCAGATCAGCGGGATGTTGCGGCGCTCGCTGAGGACTCCGAAGATCCCCACCAGCTGGCGGTCGAGCGGCAGTCCATGGCGCGCGCGGAGGGCGTCACTGTCCGCCGCGTGGGCGCTGCAGAGGTCCGGGTCGCGGGTCCGCTTGACCAGCCAGCCGGCCGACATGTCGTCACGACCGGCGAAGCCGGCGACCCGGTCCACGGATCGGTTGGCGCGGGAGATCGCGACCAGGAGCGCCTTGGGCGCCTTGAGCCGCCACAGCCACGGATCCGTGATCCGGGCGCGGGCGGGGTAGCGCGTGAGCATGAACACGACCCGTGGTCGGCGGACGTCGCCGAACGCCCGGGGGGCCTTCAGCCACCAGCGCTTCAGCGCCTGGTCGGCGTCCATCAGCACGACCGTGGCGACGTCCTCGGACCGGCACACCCGCACGATCTCCTCGATCATGGTCTCGGTCGGCACCTGTCGCTCGGCGAAGACCTCCCGGACCTCGACGTCGCCGCCGGCGAGGAAGGTCCCGAACGACGGCGTCCTCGACGCACCGACGGAGGTGAGCAGGACGACCGGACCGGAGCGACGGGCGACGGCGCCGACGTTCGCCACGGCCTGGAAGTGATGACCGGCGTGGTCGGGATCGACGAGAACGGTGACCGGCAAACGAAGCTCCTGGTCGGATCGGCAGGACGGAACGTGCACCGTCCTGGGTCGTTGACGCTGCTGGCGGGGTCAGGTGCAACGCTAGGGCATGGACCAGGCGGCCCGGGCCTCGCCACGGGATCGCCAGCGATGCCCGGCCCGCAACAGCACGCGAACGAGGAGCTCAGGCAACATCGTGACCAACAGACTCGTCAGCGCAGCGATCCGTGTGCTCGCCGACCGCGGCTTCGTGGTCACCCGCCACCCGGCGGTCCGTCGGCAGCGGGTACTGCGGACCGCGGGCGTCGACCTCGTGCTCGACGTCGGCGGCGCGAGCGGCGCCTACGGGGCCGAACTGCGCCACTTCGGCTACACCGGGACGATCCTGTCGGTCGAGCCGCTCGGCGACGCGTTCGACAAGCTGCGGTCCAGGGCGGCCGACGACCCCCACTGGCACGTGGAGAACTGCGCCGTGGGCGAGGTCGAGGGGGAGGCGGTGATCCACGTGGCCTCCAACAGCGACAGCAGCTCACTGCTGCCGCCCGACGACCGCCACCGGCAGGCGGCGCCCCACGTCACCTTCGAGGAGACCCGCACCGTTGCGGTCCGCCGGCTCGACGACGTCGCGGCAGCACACCTGCGCCCCGACACGCGTGCGCTGTTCAAGATCGACGCGCAGGGCTTCGAGCGCGAGGTGATGGCCGGAGCGCGACGCTGCCTCGAGCTCAGCTCCGTGGTCCAGCTCGAGCTGTCCTTCACCTCGCTCTACGAGGGCGGGATGCTCGTCGACGAGGCGGTCTCCCTGCTCTACGCCGACGGCTACGAGCTCGTCGGCCTGGTCCCCGGGTTCGCCGGCCCGGACGGACACGTCCTGCAGGCCGACGGGCTCTTCCTCCGCGCCGACCGATGACGCGGCGCCGCGGGTCGGTCGTGCTGACCGGTCCCCTCCCTCCGCCCGTGCACGGCGCGGCCCTGGTCACCGAGCGGATGCGTACGGCGGTCCGCGAGGCCCGGGGCGAGGTGATCGTCATCGACACCAACGACCGCGGACCGGCGTGGTGTCGTGCGGCCCGCATGCTGGTCGGCCTCGCCCGCCTGGCGCTGCTCGTGGCGTCGCGGCGACGACCCGCGATCTATGTCGGAGGCGCCGGCGGCGAGCTGCTGTGGTTCCAGGCGGTCGTGCTGGCCGTCGGGAGGCTCGGCGGCGGAGAGCTCGTCTTCCACCACCACAACACCGGTCCCCTGCGTGCGCGCACGCCCGCGATGGCCCTGGTGGTGCGCTGCGGCGGAGCACGGCTCCTGCACGTCGTCCTCGGCGAGCCCATGCGGGAGGCGCTGCAACAGACCTATCCCGCGGCCCGCCGGGTGGTCGTGTGCTCCAACGCCGGCCACATGGAGCCGGCGCGCGTGATGCCGGGTCCGGCCACCCCGCCCGCCCGGGTGGTGCTGGGGCACCTGAGCAACCTGAGCCGGGCCAAGGGGCTCGCCGATGTCGTCGACGCGGCGCTGGCCGCCCGGGCCCGCGGATCGGACGTCGAGCTCGTCGTCGCCGGACCCGCGACCGATCCCGACGCCGAGCGACTCCTCGCGCTCGCCGCCGCCGAGCTCGGCGACCGGTTCACCTGGCTCGGCGCCGTCGAGCGGCACCGCGTGGAGACGTTCCTGGTGGGCCTCGACCTGTTCCTGTTCCCGAGCTCCTACGATCTCGAGGCCGAGCCGCTCGTCGTCCTCGAGGCGGCGCGGGCGGGCGTCCCGACGCTGGCCTACGACGTCGGCTGTGTCGGCGGGATCGTCGACCGCCCGGGTGTGGTCCTGCCGATCGGAGGGGACTTCACGGACGCCGTCGCCACCGCGGTCGAGGCGGTCGCCCCGCTGACCGACGACGACCGCGCGGAGCGGCGCCGGGCCGTGGCCGACGGCTTCGACCGGCGGCGGCGTGCTGCCGCCGAACGCTGGCGCGAGCTGGTGGGCCTGCTCGTCGACGGGTGACGGGCGGGCGTCAGCGACCGTTGAGCAGTCGGTCGAGGTCCTCACGGTCGGCGTCGACCATCATCCGGGCGAGTTCGGGGGCAAGCACCGACTTCAAGGGTCGAATCCTACGGCGGGGCGGGCTCACGGCCCCTCGTACCATGGCGCACGTGGAACTCCGGACGTCAGGCCGCATGCCGACCATCCGTGGGGCCGCGGCGCTGGCTCTGGCGCTGTGCATCGCCGCGTCGACCGCGTGCGAGGACCGCGCGCCGGAGGCCGACGGTCCCCCGCCCCGCCTCCAGGCGGGCGACGAGTACGTCGCGCTCGGCGACTCCTACACCGCCGCGTTCCTCACCGGCGAGACCGATCCGGAATCGCGAGGATGCTTCCGGTCGCTGACAAACTACCCCCGCCGGGTCGCCGAGCGGCTGTCCCTGGAGCTGACCGATGTCAGCTGCGGCGGCGCCAGCACCGAGAACATCACCCGACCACAGCAGGTCGCCGAGGGCGAGGACGTGCCGCCCCAGATCGAGGCGGTCGGCGAGGACACCGACCTGGTGACGATCGGGCTCGGAGGCAACGACTTCAATCTCTTCGGGGCCCTCGTCGTCAACTGCGTGGTGGCCGCGCAACAGGACCCGACCGGCGCCCCGTGCACCGACCTGTCCGAGAGCGACCCGTCGGGGAAGAGCAACGTCGCGAAGATCCGGAGCCGGCTGACCAAGGTGGTGGGCGCCGTGCGGAAGCGGGCGCCCGACGCCCGCGTCGTGCTGATCGGCTACCCCCAGGTGTTCCCGCAGTCCGGGAGGTGCGCCCAGCTCCCGTTGGCGGAGGGCGACGTCCCTCTCGCCCACGACTTCCTCCGAGCGCTCGACGTCGCGGTCTCCGGCGCGGCGCGCAAGTCCGGCGCCGAGTTCGTGGACGTGTGGTCGGCCAGCGCCGGTCACGACATCTGCTCCGCGGACCCGTGGATCGCCGGCGCCTCCCCCGTGCGCAGCGACGCGACCGCGTATCACCCCTATCCCGAGGAGCAGGAACTCGTCGCCTCGCTGCTCCTGGACGTCCTCGAAAGCGAGGGTGACCGGGCCTGACCTCCCGTGACCTGTTCATTCCTGGGTCGTTGAGCCACGCATGCAGCTGGGGGGCTGAACACCAAGGAGAGGGAGAGAGATGTCTGTTCGCCAGGTCGATGTACTGGTTGCCGGTGGCGGAGGGTTCATCGGCGGCCATCTCGCGGCCGACCTGCTGGCGCAGGGCAAGACCGTGCGCGTGGTCGACGTGAAGCCGCAGGATGAGTGGTACCAGGTGCACCCGGACGCCGAGAACGTCCAAGCCGACCTCTCCCTCCTCGACGCCGCGGACCAGGCCACGGCCGGCGCGCGCGAGGTCTACATGCTCGCCGCCGACATGGGCGGCATGGGCTTCATCGAGAACAACAAGGCGCTGTGCATGCTCACCGTGCTGACCAGCACCCACATGCTGCAGGCCGCGCAGAAGCACGACGTCGAGCGCTACTTCTACTCCTCGTCGGCCTGCGTGTACGCCGCCGACAAGCAGACCGACCCGACCGTCACCGCGCTCAAGGAGTCCGACGCCTACCCGGCGCTGCCGGAGGACGGATACGGCTGGGAGAAGCTCTTCAGCGAGCGGATGGCCCGCCACTTCCGCGAGGACTTCGGCCTCACCACCCGCGTGGCGCGCTACCACAACGTCTACGGCCCCGAAGGCACGTGGACCGGTGGCCGCGAGAAGGCCCCGGCCGCGGTGTGCCGCAAGATCGCCGAGGCGGTCATCTCCGGCCGGCACGAGCTCGAGATCTGGGGGGACGGCGAGCAGACCCGGTCCTTCATGTACATCGACGACTGCGTCCAGGGCTCGCAGATGATCCTGGCCAGCGACCTGGAGGAGCCCATCAACCTGGGCTCCGCCGAGCTCGTCTCGATCAACGGGCTCTACTCGATCGTCGAGGAGATCGCCGGCATCAAGTGCGAGCGGAAGTACGACCTCTCCGCCCCGCAGGGCGTGCGCGGCCGCAACTCCGACAACTCGATGATCAAGGAGGTCTTCGACTGGGAGCCCTCGATCAGCCTCGCCGACGGCCTCGCCAAGACCTACGCCTGGGTCTACGACCAGGTCAAGCGCGCCCAGGGCTGAGCAGTCCGACCGCGACGTGCGCATCCTCGTCCACGACTACTCCGGGCACCCGTTCCAGGTCGAGCTCAGCCGTGAGCTCGCCCGGCGCGGGCACTCGGTGACCCACTCCTTCTGCCCGGGCTGGGTCTCCGGCAAGGGCCACCTCACGGCCGAGCCGGGCGAGACCCTGGCCTTCGCCCCGGTCGGCCCGACCGACCCGATCGCCAAGGACCGGTTCGTCCGCCGGGTCCTGGTGGAGGCGCTCGTCGGCTGGCAGCTGCTGGCCCAGGTCCGCCGTACCCGTGCGCAGACGGCGATGCTGTCGAACGCGCAGATCCCGACGCTCGTGGTGTTCGCGCTCGGAATGCTCCTGCTGCGCCGCCCGTGGGTGCTGTGGCACCAGGACGTCTACGCCGTCGCGGTGCGGTCGTTCGCGGGCGACAAGCTCGGCGGGATGTTCCGCCACGTCGCGACCGCCTTCAGCGTCGCGGAGCGGTGGGTCTCGCGCCGGGCCGCGGCGATCGTGGTGATCGCGCCGTCGTTCGTCCCCGTGCACGAGGACTGGGGGACGGCCGACAAGGTCACGGTGATCCCCAACTGGGCTCCTCTCGATGAGATCGTCCCGGTGGCCCGCAAGAACGACTGGGCGATCGAGCACGAGCTCGACGACACCGCCACCCTCCTCTACTCGGGCACCCTCGGGCTCAAGCACGACCCCACCCTGCTCGTCGGACTCGCCCGCAAGGTGATCGACGCCGGCCGCCCCGTGCGCCTGGTGGTGGTCAACGAGGGCCCCGCGGTCGAGGTCATCCGCGCGGAGGCCGAGCGGCGCGACGTCCCCGTGACCCTGTTGCCGTTCCAGCCCTACGAGCGGCTCTCCGAGGTGCTCGGCAGCGGCGACGTCCTCGTCGTCCTGCTGGACAAGCTGGCCGGTGCGTTCTCGGTGCCGTCCAAGACGCTGTCCTACCTGTGCGCCGGCCGGCCGGTGCTGGGCTTGATGCCGGGCGAGAACCTCGCCGCCTCCCTCATCCAGAAGGCCGGCGGGACGGTCGTCGCTCCCGACGCGCAGTCGCTGCCGGCGGCCGCCGCGTGGGTCGCGACGGTGCTGACCGACGCAGAGATGCGCGAGGAGCTGGGCGAGGCCTCGCGCGACCTGGCCGAGCAGGAGTTCGCGCTGGCGGGATGCGCCGACAGGTTCGAGGCGATCCTGCGCCGCAGCAGCCGATGAGCGCGACCGTCGTCCTCGGGCCCCTGACCCGGCTGGGACAGGCCGTGGTCGCCGACCGCAGCGCCACCACGGTCCTCGCGGTGGCGCGCCACGCCGACGACGTCCCGGCGGTGGTCGCCGCGACCGGACTCGATCCCGACGACGTGGTCGACGCGTCCGCGGGTGCGCTCACCGACCGTGTCCGGACTCTCGGCGAGGGTCCGGTGCGGCTCGTGGTCGCGGCCCTCGGCCCCGTGCACCCGGCCGATCCGTCCGCCGGGCGAGGCGTCGACTTCGACGCCGACCTGGCCGCCGTCCACCGCGACCTCGCGTACGTCGACGAGGTGCTGGGGTGCGGCCGTGAGGTCGAGGTGGTGCTGATCTCGAGCGTGATCGCCCTCGCGCCCGGCGCGGACCGCCGCTACTACGGCGGGTGGAAGTGCCTGGTCGAGGACCTGCTCGACCAGCGCGTCCGCCGGCACGGCGGCACCCTCGCCGTCCTCTATCCCGGTCGTCTGCGCCCCGCGCGCGGGGGTCGCCCGTGGCACCGGCTGCACGCGTCGTACGACGGATTGGCCCGTCTCGCCGTCGCTCCGGAGCTCGCTCCCAGGGCTCGGCGCGCTGTTGGTGCAGATTCAAGAATTTGGCTGGTCGTGAGGAGTATCTCTTTCGCTCTTCGGTCGTTGGGCCTCTCGAAAGGCTGAGCTGCCATTGCGCTGGGGGGCGCACACGAGCGCGCAACCGGTTACGGATCACGGGGAGTAACGGATGCACATCAAGCGGGTGTTCGACGTCGTCGTGGTCAGCCTGGCTGCGATCGCCTGGCTACCGGCCGTCATGGCCGGTGCCCTTCTGATCCTGCTGAGCTCGGGACGGCCGGTGTTCTACCGGTCGAACCGCCTCGTCGACAGCGGCGAGCCGACCAAGGTCGTCAAGTTCCGCACGATGGTCAAGAACGCCGACAAGCTGGTCAACCGGGACACCGTGCCCGTGACGAGCACGCGCTTCCTCAACATCGCGCCGAACTCGCCGCTCTACACCAAGGCGGGGCGGCTGCTGGAGCGCTGCGGCCTGACCGAGATCCCCCAGCTCTTCCACGTGCTCAGCGGCAAGATGAGCATCGTCGGGAACCGGCCCCTGCCGACCAACGTGATGAACGCGCTGCTCGACGAGTACGCCTACGCCGGCGACCGCTTCCTCACGCCAGCCGGACTGACCGGTCCCGCCCAGCTCGTCGGCCGCGATGCGCTCTCCGACTCCGAGCGACTGCGTGTCGAAGGGGCCTACTGCCACGCCGTGCTCGACGGCTACCGGCTCCGACTCGACTTCACCATCCTCCTGTCGACGGTGCTGATCGTCGCGCACCTCAAGGAGTCCATGACCTACAGCGAGGTGATGGCGATGATCGAGCGCAACAGCCGGTCCCGCAGCGTCGCCTCGCTCGAGGACCGGTACGCCCCCGCGACCGACAACACCGAGGTCGCCTGACCGCTCGGCGCGGCCCGATCATCCGCACCGGCGCAGTCGTCGGTGCCTCGGCTCAGTCGGCCAGCAGCTGGTCCAACGCCCGGTCGACCCGGTCGGGCGACACGTCGATGTCGTCCATCAGGCCGTCGTTGCGCTCGTGGGACCGCGCCGCGTCCCCGATCACGTAGCGGTAACGGCTCTCGTCGATGTTGGACGTGATCGACCAGTAGCCGCCGTTGAGATAGCCCGGCGCGAAGAGCTCCAGCACGCGCACCCCGGGCCGGCAGAAGCTGAGGTTCACGAGTGCGGCGCCGTGTGGTGCGACCACGACCCGTGCCGAGGCGAAGTGATCGATCTGCTCCTGCACGCTCAGCGCACCGGGGTCGATCCTGACGAAGCCACGCCGGCGCAGGGTCTCGAAGACCGCGTCGTCATGCACCATCCGGCGGGTGTTCGGCCGGCTTCCGCGAGTGACGTAGAGCCGCTCGGGCAGGCCGGTCGACTTCGGGGGCAGCGCCTCGCGCAGCCAGTCGGTGGTCCGCCGGGTCACCAGGGTGCTGGCGTTCGGCAGGGACGGCACCAGCAGGCGGCGCGCCTGCAGGGACAGGC
>NZ_VDMP01000018.1:12196-35583 GCF_006335005.1 Nocardioides albidus | reverse complement strand
GGACCCACAGGTCGGGCCGAAGGCCGGGGAACGCCTCGTCGAGGATGCCGAGTCGCGGCAACGCGTCGATGAGGAAGTGGTAGTAGTTGTGCCCGGTCCCCCGCGCCGCCAGGACCGCGACCGTGCCGTCGATCCGCTCCGGCCGGGCCGGCCAGGGATTCAGGTGGACCGGGTGCTCGCGCCAGTCGGCGAGGCCGAAATAGTGGCTCGACTCGTAGTCGAGCCGACCGCCAGGAGTCACCACGGCGACGTGCCGCCCGAGCAGCCGGCCCTCGTCCATGTCCAGGACGAACGTCTCGGGCACCGGAGTGCGCAGCCGGGCCGCGAAGTACGCCGCTTCCGGCGGGTCCCCGACGGGTTGCTCCCGCACGTCGACCCGGGCCGGCGCCACCACGTGATGGCGCACCCCGGCCTCCGCGGCGGCGGACGACCGGGCGCTCGTCGTAGCCGTCCAGGGCAGGCCGCGGGCCACGCCGCCGGTGTGGCGACCCATGCGCCCGGCCACCCGCGCCCCTGCCCGATGCCCGCGCTTGACCAGGGGCCACAGCGGCTGGAGCCGACGCGGAAGGCGACTCACTGGCGAGTGAGCCAGATGACGCCGAGGCCGGGCTCGGTGCCCGGGTCCTGGCGCGCCGGCGTGAGCCCCAGCGGAGCGAAGAAGTCCAGGAGCTCCTGCAGGTCGTGACCGGCGACCGGGTGGTACTCCATGACGATCTTGCGGACCGTGCTCCACGACTCCGGCGAGGAGCGGAGGACCAGGTCGTACTCGGCGCCCTCGATGTCCATCTTCACGATCTCGACCGGGGTCGGTGCCAGCGCGACCGCGTTGTCGAAGGTCTCCGCCTCGACGGTGACCTCGCGCGCGCCGTCGGTCCGCATCCACTCGGGGGCGGTGAGCCCGTTGTGACCGCTGGCGGTGCCGCTGTCGAGGAAGGTGAACTCGCCGGTCTCGCCGGCCATCGCCTTGGCGTGGACCGTCACCCGCGACGCGAGGCCGTTGCCCTCCACGTTGCGGGCGATGTAGTCGGCACTGGTCGGCGAGGCCTCGTAGACCTGCACGTACGCCGCCGGAGGCGCCCGGGCGACCGCGAGGGCGAAGCTGCCGATCTGCCCGCCCACGTCGAGCACGGTGGCGTCGGACGACACGCCGGCGACCAGCGCCTCCATGTCGTAGGCGTCGTCGCCGAAGATCTCGAAGAGCGGGAAGCGGGCGCCGTTGGAGTTGGGGCACGTCACCACGTAGCCGTTGCGCATCTTGAAGGTCATCTCCGCGCGACGCCACGGGGTGCGCGCAGTGCCGAGGTCCCAGAAGACGGTCGGAAAGTTCCGGAACAGGGTCGGCGTCTGCCGGACGCGCTTGGCCAGATGCGTCGCGCTGCGCACGGTGCTCATGGAGAACCTCTCAGGTGATGGCGATCGCCGGCGAGACGACCGGTCCGATCTTCAGGGGGGATCGGCGACTCATCGGGTCGCCGGGTGTTCACCGACCACAACGCAGCAAGCATGGCCAGGGATACGGGTGCCCAGATGCCGCGGTCGTACAGGCTCGGGATCGTCGCGCCGAACCCCAGGTAGCCCCAGGTGGCGTAGGACAGCCGGCGGTGCGGTCCCTCCCCGAAGAGGGGTCGCGCCAGCGTGTACAGGACGAGCAGATAGCCGACCAGCCCGAAGACACCGGCGCCGACCGCCACCTCCAGGTAGTTGTTGTGGATGTCGAACAGGTCGATCAGCCCCGAGCCCGTCAACGGATGGTCCAGGAAGCGGCTGATGCCCTCCTGTTGGCCCAGCTCCCGCGCCTGGTCGGAGTACTGGGCGCCGCCACCGCCGGCGAGCCGGCCCAGCGACGAGTTCTCCCCCGCGACGTCGACGGCGAGCGGCAGCGCCACGACGACGAGCGCGCCCAGCATCGCCCAGACGAAGCCCAGGGCCGCCGATCGCTCCACGATCGGGACCATGATGATCAGCACGGCCAGCACCGCGGTGGCCGCGCGGCTGCCGCTGAGCAGGACCGAGTACACCGAGATCAGGCCGGCGCCGACCACGACCGCACGCCCGAAGGTCCCGCGATAGCGCCCGAACAGGTAGAGCGCGATGGCGAAGGTCAGCATCCCGGCCTGCGCGAAGTAGTTGAAGTGGGTCGCCAGGCCGCCGTACCGCCCCTGCTCCGTCGGACCGTCGAGGACGGCATAGGCCGTGCTCACCATGTGACCGGCGACGTAGCTCCACAGCAGCAGTTGGACGACCACCGGCTCCGGGCGCCACCACGCGATCATGATCGGTAGGCCGCCCATCACCATCAGCCAGAGCACGAGCGCCATCAGGCTCCCCGGCACCGACTCCGACACCAGGGACCCGATGCAGCCGGTGAGGAAGACGAGGATGATCCCCGCCAGATAGGTCGCCGGCAGACGCAGCGGCCGGGTGATCACGGTCGGGACGAGCAACACGAAGCCGAGCAGGAAGAGCAGGTCCGTCGGCGTCACCTGCGCGTCGGGGGACGAGGCGAGGCCCTTGTACATCGGCGCGGTGGCGAACGCGGCCATGAGGGTGGCGATGGCGCCGCGGCGGACGCCGACGACGGCGAGCAGCAGGACGAACGCCGCGACGCCCAGCGCGAGGAGCGGGAAGATCATGCCGCCCTGCATCGCGACGAGGACCAGCGCCGACGCCAGGAGCGTCGCCGCTATCGCGAGCGGCACCCCTCCGTACGAGCCCCGCGATGTCGCGAAGGTGCGCTCGCGGCCGGGCAGCCACCTGTAGGTTCTACGCGGCACGACACTCCTTCGACGACTGCTCGGAGTGTAGAACACGGCCCGACGCCGACGAGGACGAACGTGAGCGACAGGACCACTGCACCCGGGCGGGGCTTGACGACGGTCGCACTGATCGCCGTCGCGACGCTCGGCGTCCAGGCGATGACCCTGCTCACCGGCGTCGTCTCGGCGCGACTGCTCGGAGTCGAGGGGCGCGGACAGCTGGCCCTGATCGCCGCCGTCTCCGGTCTGTTCGCACGCCTCACCATGGGCGGCTCGCTGCCCGTCACGGTCTCGCAGCTCCTCGCCCGCGAGAGGCTCACCGCACGCGACGGGCTTCGACCGTTCGTGCCGCGCTGGTCCCTCGTCGCGCTGCTCCCCGCGGTTGCGGCCGGCACGTACGCCGGGTGGCTGCTGCGCGACGAGACTCCCCTCCTCACGACCGGCCTCGCGGCCGCCACCGCGGCGATGACCTACCAGGGCATCGCCAGCAGCCTCCTGGGCTCGGCCCTCCAGGGGGAGCTGGCATCCATCCGCACAGTGTCGCTGGGCGCGATCATGCTGGCGGTGCCCTTCCCCGTTGCGCTCGTGCTCGCCGTCGTCACCGTGGGCGTCGACGACGCCCTGACGATCGCGGCCATCCTCGTAGCCGCAGGCGTGGTCGGCCTGGTCCTCAACGTCCGGCTGCTCAAGCCGGCCACCGGAACGCCCAGCACCCTGGACGCCCGCGAGATCCGGCGCACCAGTCGCGCGAACTTCGTCGCGGCCGTGGGAACGATCAACGGCCTCGGCCTCGACCGCAACCTCGTCGGCGCCTGGCTGGGCACCGTCGCCCTCGGCTTCTACGCCGTCGGCGCGGCGTTCGCAACGCTCTCCACGATCATCGGCAGCGGGGTCGCCTCGCTCCTGCTCCCGCGCCTGGCGGCGACGGCGGACGACCCGGCCGAGCAGCGTCGGCGGATCCGGACCTGGCTGACCACGACCGCGATCCTGCTCGCCCTCCTCGTCGGCCTGCTCGAGGCGATCGTCGACCCGCTGATCCGCCTGGCCTTCGGCGAGGAGTTCGCCCCGGCCATCGAGATCGCCCGGTGGCTGATCCTCGCCGACGGACTGCTCGGCTTCCGCCGGCTGCCGATCTGCGTGCTGCAGGCGCGAGGCCGCGGGGGCGTGGCGTCGTCCATCGAGTTCGCGGTCACCGTCGTCGTGGTCGCCGGGATCGCCGTCGCGGCGGTGCTCGGCGAGCTCGTCCTCGTCGCGGTGGTGATGGCCGTCGGCGGCGTCCTCAGTCTCCTGCTCCTCGGGCTGACGGTCTGTCTCTGCGGCCCCCGGGCACTCCCGCGCCACCGCCGCTGACGGCCGTCCGCAGCACGCCCCGGCATCAGCCGATCAGCCCGGGATCAGCCGCCGGCGAACGGCGGCAGGAACTCGACCGTCTCCCCCGGGTGGATCACGACGGCTGCCGGGTCCCCCGAGGAGACGGGGCGCTCGCCGACCAGGACCGAGCAGACGCCGACCACCTCGGGCAGGCGCGTCCCCGGGTGCCGGCCGACCACTGCGGCGCGCAGCTCGGCGAGGGTCACCGGCCCGGCGACCTCGACATCCTCCTCCGCGACGCCCGCGGCGGAGCGGGCTGCCGCCCAGTACCGGACTCGGATGACCTGCGTCTCACTCACCTCGTGGAGCCTTCCCGGTTGCGCGTGTGTTTCGGTATCGTCCCTCATCACAGAACTGGCCGTTGCCCAGCGTTGCGTATCGGTCCGACACGGCGCCGCCACCTGCGCGCCGGTGAGGAGGCCAGAGCATGAGCACTCTCCTGCTGCTGACCAGCGCGCTGCAACCCTCGGCCGAGGTGCTGCCCGGCCTCGCCCTGCTCGGTCATCAGGTGCGCATCCTGCCCGCCGAGGGCAGCGCCCTGCTCGACGCGCCCGACTCCGACCTGCTGCTGGTCGACGGCCGGCAGGACCTCGCCGGCGCCCGCGACCTGTGCCGGCTGATCCGAACGACCGGGACCGACGCACCAGTCGTCCTGGTCGTCACCGAGGGCGGCCTCGCCGTCGTCCGCCACGACTGGGGCATGGACGACGTCGTCCTGCACACCTGTGGCCCGGCGGAGCTCGAGGCGCGGATCCGGCTGGCGATCGGCCGCCTCACCGCGGTCCGCGACGCGGCCGACCCCGACGCCCACCTGATCCGCTCCGGCGAGGTCGTGGTCGACGAGGCGACGTACACCGCCAAGGTCGGCGGCCGCACGCTCGACCTCACGTTCAAGGAGTTCGAGCTCCTCAAGTTCCTCGCCCAGCACCCCGGGCGGGTGTTCAGCCGCCAGCAGCTGCTGCAGGAGGTGTGGGGCTACGACTACTTCGGCGGCACCCGGACCGTGGACGTCCACGTACGACGCCTCCGCGCCAAGCTGGGTCCCGAGAACGAGACGCTGATCGGCACGGTCCGCAACGTGGGCTACCGCTTCGTCCTGCCCTCCAAGGAGTCCGACGGGGCCGCGGCACGCGAGCTGGAGGCCCGCGACGCCTGATCGGTGCCCGCGCGATCCGGTCATGCCCTAGGGTTCGGTCGCGTGAACGAGACCGGATTGCTCCCGACCCGGATCTTCATCCGGGGCGCCTCGACGGCCGGCTGGAGCAGCCCCATGGGCGGACCACGACAGGACCTGGGCTTCCCGCGGGTGATCGAGCGGGAGCTGCTCGCATCGGGCCAGCCCGCCGACGTGCGGCTGGTGACGGTCGGCGGCATGCCGACCTCGAAGGTCGTGCGGGAGTGGGAGCGTGACGTCGTCGGCTTCTCCCCCGACGTGGTCGTCTACATGGTCGGTCACTACGAGACGCTGCACGTGCTGTGGCCCAACTGGCTCGAGCGCCATGCCAACGCCTTCACCTGGCTGCCGCGGCGGTTGTCGACGGCGTACCGCAAGAAGGTGCTCCGGCCGGTATGGCGACTGCTGGTCCGACTGCAGACCGAGCTCGACCATCGGCTCCCCGCGCGGTTCGGTGAGCGCCGGGTGCGGAACGCGGTGGCGGACATCATGCGCGCCACCGCGCTGGTGCGGGACATCCAGAGCCCGCTGGTCGTCGTGATGGAGACGCCGCTGCCCGGTTCGCACGGCGTCGCCCTGTTCCCCGGGATGCCCCAGCGCGTCGACCTCCTCAACCGGCTGGTCGCCGAGGCGGTCGCCGCCCGCGGGGACGGCGAGGTGCAGGTGTTCGCGACGAACGCGATCGTGTCGGCGGCGTGCCCGAACCGGGACGAGGCACTGCCCGACGGCTTCCACTTCTCGCCGGCCATGCACGACGTGGTCGGGCGGGCGCTCGCCGCGCAGATCCAGGAGTGGACCGGCACGCAGTCGCACCTGGCGCAGCCGGACGCCGCCCGGGATCGAC
This sequence comes from Nocardioides albidus, assembly GCF_006335005.1. Taxonomy (GTDB): domain Bacteria; phylum Actinomycetota; class Actinomycetes; order Propionibacteriales; family Nocardioidaceae; genus Nocardioides; species Nocardioides albidus. Next base: position 29,438 of record NZ_VDMP01000018.1, on the reverse strand, counting down.
GCTGACGGCGTCTAACGGTTCTGGGTCGCCGAGCCCTTCTCGTCGAACCGCTCCTGCGGGTGCATCAGCCGGATGACCTGGTCCCTGAGGTCCGGGCCGAGCTCGCCCCATCCGTCCTTGTAGCCGTAGACCGACGCCAGCGAGCGGGCGTCGTAGTCGCCGTTGAAGATGTCGACGTCGGCGCAGGTGATCAGCGAGGGGTGGGCGACCCCGACCGCGGCGGAGACCCGGGTCAGCTCCTTGCGCAGGGTGCGCAGGTAGACCGCGCAGCGCTCCGCCTTGGAGACGGGGTCGAGGCCGTGCACCAGCCACGGGTTCTGGGTCGCGATGCCCGTGGGGCAGTGGTCGGTGTGGCACTTCTGGGCCTGGATGCAGCCGATGGACAGCATCGCCTCACGCGCGACGTTGATCATGTCGGCCCCGAGGGCGAAGGCGACGGTCGCGTTGTCGGGCAGACCCAGCTTCGCGGACCCGATGAACGCCACGTCGTCGGTGAGCCCCAGCTCGGCGAAGGTGCCGTAGACCCGCGAGAAGCCCATCCGGTAGGGCAGCGAGACGGAGTCGGCGAAGATCAGCGGCGCCGCCCCGGTGCCGCCCTCGCCGCCGTCGACGGTGATGAAGTCGACGCCGCGATCGCGCGGGGACATCAGCCGCGCGAGCTCCTCCCAGAAGTTCATCGCGCCGACGGCCGACTTGATCCCGACCGGGAGGCCGGTCTCGGCGCCGAGCATCTCGACGAAGTCGAGCATCGAGTCGACGTCGTGGAAAGCCGTGTGCCGTGACGGCGACGAGCAGTCCCTGCCTTCCGGGATGCCACGGATCTGCGCGATCTCGGCGGTCACCTTCGCGGCCGGCAGCAGTCCGCCCAGGCCGGGCTTGGCGCCCTGACTGAGCTTGATCTCGAGAGCCTTGACCGGCGCCGAGTCGGCCATCTCGAGCAGCCGGGGCAGGGAGAACGCTCCGTTCTCGTCGCGACAGCCGAAGTACGCCGTGCCGATCTGGACCACGAGGTCCGCGCCGTTGCGGTGGTACGGCGAGATCGCGCCCTCGCCGGTGTTGTGCAGGCAGCCGGCCGCCGCGGCGCCCTTGTTGATCGCCGTGATCGCGTTGGAGGACAGCGAGCCGAAGCTCATCGCGGACACGTTGACGACCGAGCCGGGCCGGAACGCCTTCGCCCGGCCGCGCGCACCGCCGAGGACCTTGGCCGCCGGCAGGGTCCAGTTGTGGTCCTGGTCGCTGGGGAGCTTGTCGGCGAAGGTGCGCTGCTTGATGTAGGCGTGGCCCTGCACGTGCTCGGTGTCGACGTCGGTGCCGAACCCGAAGTAGCTGTTCTGCTCCTTGCTGGAGGCATAGATCCAGGTCCGTTGGTCGCGGCTGAAGGGCCGCTCCTCCTCGTTGCTGGTCACGATGTACTGCCGCAGCTCGGGCCCGATCGTCTCCAGCCAGTAGCGCGCGTGCCCGAGGACCGGGAAGTTGCGCTGCAGCGCGTGCTTCTTCTGGACGAGATCGCGGGCGGCGAGGGCCCCGAGCGCCACCGCCGCTCCCCCGACGGCGCGGCTCAGTTTCATGGAGGCAGTCCTACCGTGCCGCGGCGGCACGTGTAAACGGTCGGACGGGCGACCGCTACGGTCGAGAGCGTGATCCTGGACCTCCCCCTGCTGACCGACCAGCCCGCGCTCGACGCCATCGAGCAGGTACGCCGGGCCGGCCGGGAGCACGACGGCACCGACCCCGTTGACGAGGCGGTGGCCCTGCGGCTCAAGCACCACGGGCTCGCCGGCATCGGCGCCTGGGTGACCGCTGACGGGTTCGCGCTGCGCCGCGACACCGCGCTCGACCTCGCTGTCGCCCCGGCCGCGCGCGGCCGGGGCCTCGGCGGCGCGCTGGCCGAGCGAGCGCTCGCCGAGCCCGGCCCGCTCACCGCCTGGTCCCATGGCGACCATCCCGCCGCCGCAGCGCTCGCCCGCCGGTGGGGACTCGCCCGCACCCGTGAGCTGTGGGTGATGCGCCGGCCCGCCGTCGTACCCCTGCCGGTGGCGGAGCCTCCCGCCGGCGTCCGCATCCGCGACTACGGCACCGGCGACGCCGAGGCGCTCCTCGCGGTCAACGCCGCCGCGTTCGCGCACCACCCCGAGCAGGGCTCGCTCGACGCCACAGGCCTGGCCGAGCGGATGGCCGAGCCGTGGTTCGACCCCGCGGGCCTGCTGCTCGCCGTCTCCGAGGAGGGCGAGCTCCTCGGCTTCCACTGGACCAAGCAGCACGACGCCTCCCTCGGCGAGGTGTACGTCGTCGGCGTGTCCCCCGCCGCGCAGGGCCGCGGGCTCGGCCGGGTCCTCACGGTGGCGGGGCTGCAGCACCTCGCCGCGCGCGGCGTGACCGAGGTGCTGCTCTACGTCGAGTCCGACAACTCACCGGCCCTGCGGCTCTACGGCGGACTGGGCTTCCAGCACGCACCCGCGGACACGCACGTGCAGTACCAGCGGACGGACCTCGGTGAAGTTTCTCCGTAACTCCATGACCGATGAGTAGATTTACCCATCATGAGCTCTGTCACCGACGGCGAGCCGGGTCCTGAGGACTCCCGGCTCGGCTCGTCGCGCCCTGGGCGCGGCCGGGGACGCAGGAGCCTGATGTGGCGCCGCCACGACGAGGCACCGGCGGTCGGGGACCTCGACGCCGACGAGATCCAGGAGCTCCTGCGCCGCAGCAACACCTCCGTGGCCCCCGCGGCCGACGCCGCGCACGCGCCGGCCGGTGACGACGGTGACGACTCCGTCGACGCCGCGCGCGAGGACATCGCGGGGCGGGTCGGCAACCGGACCGGAGCCCTGCCCGATCCGGGGGACCCCGAGATCGACTGGGCCTCGATGGTCGTGCCGCACGCCCCCGCCGAGGGCACGGACACGGACGCACGGCTGGCGGACCGCTTCGGGCCCGGCCCCTCCAGCGACTGGGCGAGCGTGATCGACCGCTCCCTGGGCCGGTCGTCGGCCGAGTCCACCGCGGGAGAACCGGCGGAGGAGACGACACGAGAGACCGCGGGAGAGACGCAGACGGGCTCGACGGCCGGCGACGACGACCCCGCCCCGCGCCCCCTGACCGAGCGCCTGGAGCGGATGCGCTCCGAGACCCCGGCGGCCGCGGACGAGGAGCCGCAGACGGACGTCGAAGACGACCCGCTGACCGCCGCGGCATGGACCGGTGACGACGCCTCCCCGTCCGCGCAGGAGACCGAGCCCGTCACGGAGGCCGAGCCGGAGCCGGCCGGCGAGCGGGGCCTGCCCGCCCACCGGCACAGCGACGAGGAAGCCGGCCAGCGGGTCATCGCCGATGCGTTCGACGGCGGGTTCGCCGAGCCGACGCCGGTCCCCGAGGCCAAGGGTCTGGCGCGCCTGCGCCGCCGCCAGGGCGCGGGCTCCGTGCCGAGGCCTCACGCCCGGCCGCTGCAGGACTTCGTGGAGCCGCCTCTGCTCGACGAGCCCATCCCGAACATCGACCGCACCTCCGACGTACCCCGTCGCCCGGAGGAGGTGCTCGCCCACGCCCGCGCCGAGATCGAGGCCGAGCTCGTCGAGGCGGCCCCCGCCGACGAGCAGACCACGCCCGACAACGCCGAGGTCGTCGCCGCCCTGGCGGCACGCCTGCGTCGCGATGCCGAGCTGGCCGCGGCCGAGCAGGCAGCCGAGCGGCTCGCGGCCGAGGAGGCCGCACGGCTCGCTCTCGATGCGCGCGCCGAGGCCGACCGACTCGCCGGCGACGCGTCCGCGCGACGCGAGGAGGCCGAGCTGCACGCCGTCGAGCAGGCCCGCCTGGCCGCCGAGGCCCACGCCGCCCGGGAGGCCGCCGAGGCGCGGGCCCGGGTGATGGCGGAGGCGGCCGCGGCCAGCGCCGCGGAGCACGCCGAGTTCGCCCGCCGCATGCTCGAGGAGCGCGAGGCGGTGGAGCGCACCTCGGCCGAGATCGCCCAGGCCCGGGCTCTCGCCGAGGAGGCCGCGCGTCAGCAGGCGGCACTGGCCCAGGACGCCCACCGTGCCGCCGAGGCCGCCGAGGAGCGGGCCCGCGTGCTCGCCGAGCAGGCCGCGGCGAGCGCTCAGGAGCACGGCGCCCTGGCTCGGCAGGCGGTCGAGGAGCGTGCGGTCGCCGAGCAGGCGGCCCGCGACCACGCCCGCCTCGCCCAGGAGGCCCAGGAGTCGCGCCGCCTCGCCGAGCAGGCCGCCCTCGAGCAGGCCGAGCTGGCGCGTCTCGCGCTGGAGACCGCCGAGGCCGCCGAGCGTCGCGCCGCCGACGCCGCCGCCCGCGCCGAGGAGCAGTCCGCGGCACGGGTCGCGGCCGACGAGTCCGCGATCCAGCAGGCGCGGCGTGCCGAGGAGGCCCACGAGGCCCGGCGCCTCGCCGAGGAGGCGGCCCGCCAGCAGCTCGAGCTCGCCGCCGAGGCCCAGGCCGCCGCCGCGTCGGCGCACGCCTCCGCCGCCGAGCTCGAGGCCGCACACGCCAGCACCGTCCAGGCATTGCGCTCCGACCTGGTCCAGGCCGAGGAGCGCGCCCTCGAGCACGCCCGCGCCCGCGCCGAGGCGGAGGCCCGCGCCGCCGAGCTCGCCCGCGAGCGCGAGCGCGCGCTCGCCGATGCGGCAGCGCTCGCGGAGCAGGTCGCCCAGATCCGTGCCCAGCTGCTCCCCGGGGCCGAGCTCCCCAGCACCCTCACCGCGCCGGCGACGCCGGAGCAGGCGCCGGAGCCCGAGCCGATCCTCGAGCCGGAGCCGGAGCCCGAGCCGGAGCCCGAGCCCGTCCTGTTCGTCGAGCCGGAGCCCGAGCCGACCCCCGAGCCCGAGCCGGAGCCGGAGCCGACCCCCGAGCCCGAGCCGACCCTCGAGCCGGAGCCCGAGCCCGAGCCCGGGCCGACCCCCGAGCCCGAAGGGGTCATGGCCGACCCCTTGGCCGACCCGCTCACCGATGTGGCGGCCCTGGTGGAGGCCGAGCCGGCGACGGACGTGCCTCCGGTCAGCGACCTGGCCGCGCAGATGGCGCAGATCCGCGCCCGGCTCGCCGGCGAGGAGGCGCCCACCGCGCCTGCCGGTCCCGCCGGTACCGAGCCGGAGGCGTCGGCGGTCGTGCTCGGGCGCCACGCGGAGCGCAGTCCGTCCCTCGTGGAGCAGTGGCGTGCCGGCGCGAGCGTGGCCGACCTGGCCGACCAAACCGACGGTGCCGACGAGACCGAGGAGTTCCTCGACGACGTCGAGACCCTCGACGTCGCGGCCGAGGACGCCGACGAGCCCGTGCTGACCGGCGAGGCACCGGAGCCGGTCGTCGTCCCCGAGCCCGTGGTCGAGACCGCGCCCGAACCGGCCGACGAGCCGGTGGTCCAGCCCGTTGCCCAGCCCGTCGCCCAGCCCGTCGCCCAGCCCGTCGCCCAGCCCGTCGCCCAGCCCGTCGCCCGGCCCGTCGCCCAGCCCGTCGACGAGCCGGCGGTCAAGCGCGTGCCCTTCCACGCCAAGCGCGGCACGGACAGCCTGGCTCCGCTCGCCATCCTGGGAGCCCTGGGCCTGGCTGCGATGGTCGCGCGGATGGCCATCAAGGGAACGCTGTGGGACGACGTCGCGTTCAGCGCCACCCTCACCGGCGTGGCCGCGATCCTCCTCGCCTTCGCGCTGAAGGCCAGCAACTCCTCGCGCAGCGTCAGCATCGACGAGGTCGGCGTCCTCAAGGTCACCCAGGGCGACACCAACAGCACCTTCGACCTGACCAGTCCCAACACCAAGATCGAGCAGACCGGCACTCCGGGCTCGCGCACCTGGCGCGTCCTCATCCTGCGCCGCAGCATGTCGCCGGTCGTGATCGACTCCCGCATGGTCGACGCCTCGACCTTCCTGGAAGCTCTGCGCCAGTGGCGACCGGACCTCTAGACGACGTCGACCCCGTCGTCGCCCTCCGGCTCGAGCGCGACGACCTGGCGCGCCGCCTCGCGGCCAGCCAGGACGAGGTCGCCCGCCTGTCGGCCGAGCTGGAGCGCTCGCGCGCCCAGGTCGAGGCGCTCGAGTCCGGTGACTCGCTGTCGCTCTTCGACGGCGGCCCCCAGCCGGGCGACCGGCTGACCGGCGACGGCAGCGACCCGCGGGTCCTCTCGATGGTGCTCGGCGCCACCGCGGTCGTGGCGGCCATGGTCGCCCTCCTGACCCTGCTCAACGGCAAGCTGGGCACGCCCTTCGGGATCGCGATCGTGCTCATCGCGGCAGGACTCGGCTGGGCCGCGGCCCGCACCCGCGTCGTGCCCGTCGAGGTGAGCGTCGTGCGAGGCGTCGTGTACGTCGAGCAGGGCGAGTCCACCCATCGCTTCGACCTCCGCAAGCCGGGGACCGCGGTCGAGATGGTCGCCAGCCCCGGAGATCCGCAGTGGGCGGTGCGGTTCCCCCGCAAGGGGATGGACCCGTTCGTGATCGACGCCTCGATGGTCGACCCCGAGGCGTTCGTCGGGCAGCTGCGCGAGCACCGCCCGCACCTCTGAGCCGGATCGATCCTCGTCGAGCCTGCTTCGGTCGCCCCTCCGCCTGATCAGTCGGCCAGGGCGGCCCGCAGGCGGGCGGCGATCTCCAGCACGGCGGACCGGCTGCTGCGGCCGACACCGACGATGTTGAGGAAGCCGTGGATCTGGTCGGCGTAGCGGCGCAGCTCGACCTCGGCGCCCGCCTCGGCCATCCGCCGCGCATAGCTCTCGCCCTCGTCGCGGAGCGGGTCGAAGCCGGCGGTGACCACGTGGGCGGGGGCGAGGCCGGCCGGGAGGTCGACGTCGAGCAGGTTGACCCGGGGGTCCCTCCGGTCGTCGGGGCCGGGCAGGTAGATGTCGTTGGCGGAGTCGATCGACTCCTTCGTCAGGTAGAGGCCCTCTCCGAACAGGCGCAGGCTCCCCGACTCGCCCGAGTCGCGGCCGTTGTCGACGCAGGGGTAGACCAGCAGCTGGAAGGCCAGCGGGAGGCCGCTGCGGGCCGCGGTGATGGCCGCCCAGGCCGCGAGATTGCCCCCGGCGGAGTCGCCACCGACGCCGACCCGGGCGGGGTCGACACCCAGCTCGCCGGCGTGCTCGTGCGCCCAGCGCACGGCCGCCTCGGCGTCGTCGAAGGCCGCGGGGAACGGCGCCTCGGGGCCGACGCGGTACTCGACCGCCAGCACGCGGACGCCCGACTCCTCCGCGAGCAGCCGGCACGGCGCGTCGTGGGAGGCGAGGTCGCCGTACAGGAAGCTCCCGCCGTGGAGGAAGACCAGCAGCCCGGAGCCGGCGGGCCGCGACGGCTCGTAGAGCCGGGCGGGCCGGTCGGCGACGGCGAGATCGCGGATGGCGCCGATCGGCTGCCGCCCACCGACGAGGACGGCGCCCTCCAGCATGGACGCGCGCGCCTGCGCGACGCTCTCGCCGCCGAGGTCGCCCTTGCGGGCCAGCCGCTGGAGCGTGAGCATCACCCGCAGGTCGGGGGCCAGCGTCTGGCCGTCGATGACGAGGTCGCCGCCGCCGAGCAGCCGCTGCGCTCGGGCGGGCAGGCCCATCACGGTCGCGAGGGCTCGGGCTTCGACGGCGATGCGCAGGCTCACCGCTTCAACCTACTTCGGGTACGCCGAGCAGGCGGATCCGGTCCGCGCACGTCGACGTCACCCGTCGTTCACCCGGAGGTGCCAGACTCGCGGGCATGTCCAGCGAGCAGCATCCGACGCCCCTCCTGCCCGACGACGAGACCGACGGAGCCGACGTGGGCACCGGCCTGGTCGCCGTGCCCGCGGAGGACGCCGCACCGCAGGACGCCGCACCCCAGGACGCCTACATCCCCGACCCGGAGCTGGTCGCGGCGATCGAGGCGACCGAGCACCGGTTCGTGGACCGTGAGCTGTCCTGGCTGCGGTTCAACGAGCGGGTGCTCGAGCTGGCCGAGGACGAGCAGCTCCCGCTGCTGGAGAGGGTCCGCTTCCTGGCGATCTTCACCAGCAACCTCGACGAGTTCTTCATGGTCCGGGTGGCCGGTCTCAAGCGGCGCATCGCCACGGGCCTGGCGGTCCGCGCGGCCAGCGGCCTGATGCCGTTGGAGGTGCTCGAGTCCATCTGGCGCCGGTCGGCCGAGCTCAGCCAGCGCCACGCGCACACGTTCCACGACGGCGTGGTGCCGGCGCTGCGCGCCGAGGGCATCGAGCTGGTCCGCTGGGCCGACCTCGACCGCGACGAGCAGAAGGAGTGCAAGCGGCTCTTCAAGGACCGGATCTTCCCGGTCCTGACCCCGCTGGCGGTGGACCCCGCCCACCCCTTCCCCTACATCTCGGGCCTCTCGCTCAACCTCGCCGTGGTGGTGCGCAACCCGAAGTCGGGCAAGGAGCTGTTCGCGCGGGTGAAGGTGCCGTCCAACTTCGACCGCTTCGTCTCCCTCGGCAATGCCCGCTTCGTGCCCCTCGAGGACGTCATCGGCGCCCATCTGCGCCGGCTGTTCCCCGGCATGGAGGTGCTGGAGGCGCACACCTTCCGCGTCACCCGCAACGAGGACCTCGAGGTCGAGGAGGACGACGCCGAGAACCTCCTCGCCGCGCTCGAGAAGGAGCTGCTGCGCCGCAAGTTCGGCCCCCCGGTGCGCCTCGAGGTCGAGGAGTCGATCGCCCCGTCGGTGCTCGAGCTGCTCGTCTCCGAGCTCGACATCAGCGAGAACGAGGTGTTCCGCCTGCCCGGCCCGCTCGACCTGCGCGGCCTGCACTCGATCGCCGACCTGCCGCGCGAGGACCTGAAGTACCCCTCCTTCGTGCCGAGCACCCACACCCGGCTGGCCGAGTTCGAGTCGGCCGCGCCGGTCGACGTGTTCAAGGCGCTGCGCCGACGCGACGTCCTGCTGCACCACCCCTACGACTCGTTCGCCACCTCGGTGCAGCGGTTCATCGAGCAGGCCGCCGCCGATCCGCACGTGCTGGCGATCAAGCAGACCCTCTACCGCACCTCCGGCGACTCCCCCATCATCGACGCCCTCATCGACGCCGCCGAGGCCGGCAAGCAGGTGCTCGTCCTGGTGGAGATCAAGGCCCGCTTCGACGAGCAGGCCAACATCCGGTGGGCGCGCAAGCTGGAGCAGGCCGGCTGCCACGTCGTCTACGGTCTGGTCGGGCTCAAGACCCACTGCAAGCTGGCGATGGTGGTCCGCGACGAGGGCGAGCAGTCAGGCGGCATCCGTCGCTACACCCACATCGGCACCGGCAACTACAACCCGAAGACCTCCCGGATGTACGAGGATCTGGGCCTCCTCACGACCGACGACACGATCGGCGAGGACGTCGCGCACCTGTTCAACAACCTCTCGGGCTGGTCGCGCAAGGCGACGTACGACGAGCTGCTCGTCGCGCCCGACTCGGTCCGCACCGGGCTGATCGACCAGATCAACCGCGAGATCGAGCACGCGAAGGCCGGTCGACCGGCAGGCATCAGGTTCAAGGCCAACTCCGTCGTCGACGAGGAGACGATCGACGCGCTCTACCTCGCCTCCTGCGAGGGCGTGCCCGTCGAGCTGCTCGTCCGCGGCATCTGCGCGCTGCGCCCGGGAGTGCCGGGGCTGAGCGAGAACGTCAAGGTCCGCTCGATCCTCGGCCGCTTCCTCGAGCACAGCCGCGTGTTCTCGTTCGAGGGCGGCGGCGAGCCGAGCACGTGGATCGGCTCGGCCGATCTCATGCACCGCAACCTCGACCGGCGCGTCGAGGTGCTGGTGCGCCTGCCGGAGTCGAGCCGCGACGAGGTACGACGCCTGCTCGACCTCGCGTTCGCGCCGACCACCAAGGCCTGGGAGCTCGGCGCCGACGGGGAGTGGAAGCGCAACGCCGGCACCGACCACCTCCAGGAGCGGCTGATCGAGCAGCAGCGCAGGCGCCGTACCAGCGACTGAAACCCCGGGCTGACCTGCGGCGATACGACCGAGGGTCGAGGCGAGTGCGCCGCGACACAGCGCACGCGATCACCCGCGGTTGCGTTCACGGGACGCTCACCCCCTAGCATGAGCGAGTTCGCCTCCGCCTCAACGGGAGTCCAAGTGGGTCTGCGTCTGCGTCCGGTCGATACTTCCTTCTACGACCTCTTCACCCAGTCCGCCCAGCACCTCGTGGGTGGAGCCGAGATCCTCGCCGAGATGCTGTCGGAGTCCTCGGACAAGGCCGGCGTCGCCGAGCGGATGCGTGCCGCCGAGCACGCCGCCGACGAGACGACGCACGCCATCGTGAAGAAGGTCAACAGCACCTTCGTGACGCCGTTCGACCGCGAGGACATCTATGCCCTCGGCTCGGGACTCGACGACGTCATGGACATGATGGACGAGGCGGTCGACCTGATCCTCCTCTACGAGGTCGAGACGCTGCCGGGCGAGCTGTCCGAGCAGGTCGAGGTCCTCCAGCGGTGCGCCGAGCTGACCGCGGCGGCGATGCCGCGCCTGCAGTCGATGCAGTCGCTCGACGACTACTGGATCGAGATCAACCGTCTCGAGAACACCGGCGACCGCAACCACCGCCGCACGCTGGCCAAGCTGTTCTCCGGCGAGTACCCGACCATCGAGGTCCTCAAGCTCAAGGACATCGTCGAGTCCCTCGAGAGCGCGATCGACGCGTTCGAGAAGGTCGCGAACATCGTCGAGCAGATCGCCGTCAAGGAAGGCTGACCGGTCCTCCCATGACCCTCACCCTGGCGATCGTGATCGCCGTGGTCGTCATCGCCTTGGCGTTCGACTACACCAACGGCTTCCACGACGCGGCCAACGCGATCGCGACCTCCGTCTCCACCCGGGCGCTCACGCCGCGGATCGCGCTCACCCTGGCCGCCGTCATGAACTTCATCGGCGCCCTGCTCGGCCAGGAGGTCGCCAAGACCGTGGCCGACGTCATCACGATCGAGGACGAGAGCGGCACCCTGCAGGTCGGGGTGCACCACGGCCTGGTCATCGTGATGGCGGGCCTGCTGGGCGCGATCATCTGGAACCTCATCACCTGGTACTACGGCCTGCCGTCGTCCTCCTCGCACGCCCTCATCGGCGGCCTGGTCGGCGCGGCGGTCGCCGGCGGGGTCAGCGTCAAGTGGGACACCATCGTGCAGAAGGTGCTCATCCCGATGGTGATCTCGCCGCTGTTCGGCTTCTGTGCGGCGTTCGCGGTGATGACGGCGATCCTGTGGATCTTCCGCAAGGGCAGTCCGCACAGGATCAATCGCGGCTTCCGTGGCATGCAGACCGTCTCGGCCGCGGCGCTCGCCCTCGGGCACGGTCTGCAGGACGCGCAGAAGACGATGGGCGTCATCCTGCTGGCCCTGGTCGTCGCCTATCCGGGGACCTACGACATCGAGACGCTCCCGATCTGGGTCGTGCTCGCCGCGGCGGGCGCCATCTCCGCGGGCACCTACGCCGGCGGCTGGCGGATCATGCGCACCCTGGGCCGCAAGATCATCCACCTCGACCCGCCGCGCGGCTTCGCCGCCGAGTCGGTCGGTGCGGGCGTGCTCTACACGACGGCGTTCGTCTTCCACGCGCCGATCTCGACCACCCACACCATCACCTCGGCCGTGATGGGCGCCGGCGCGACCAAGCGGTTCTCCGCGGTCCGCTGGGGGATGGCGCGGACCATCCTGATGGCGTGGGTCTCGACGTTCCCGGCCGCCGCGCTCGCCGCGTGGGGCTGCTACGAGATCCTGCACCTCATCCTTCTGTGATCGTCCGCCGACGATAGTGCCGGCCCAAAGCACCGTCGCGATCGCGAATCGGGTGCTTTAGGCCCGGGACTATCCCACGGTGAGGCTGTAGCCCCGACCTCGGATCCGGCGTACGTCGACGACGCCGGCCAGTCGCGCTCGGAGCCGGGTGGCGTGCATGGCGATCGTGTTGCCGCCCGGGCGGCGGCCCTCGGCGCCCCACAGCGCGTCGCGCAGCTCGTCGTCCGTGACGACACCGGGCGCCTCCAGCATCAGTGCACGGAGCAGCTCGAACTCCTTGAGCGGGAGGTCCGGGATCCGCTCGCCGTGGACCCGGACCCGGTACGCCGTCGCGTCGAGCTCGATCGGCCCGAACTCCAGTCGGGCATGGTCGGCGACCGATCGCGGGGCGTGGGTGATGAGCTCCCACAGCCGCTGCGCGGCGTAGGGCCGCGGCAGGACGGCCGCGGCGCCGGCGAGCAGCAGGGGGCCGCTGTCGCCGGGGTGGTCGGCCGCCCCGGCGATGACGTACGGAGAGCCGTGGCCGCGGATCAGCCCGACGAAGTCCGCGGGCGCGATCCCCGGGGCGTCAGGTGCGACGACGACAGCGTGCGGGTCGGTGCGGCCGTAGGCGATCAGCGCGTCGAGGGTCGAGCCGACCCAGGTGACGTGCACCCCGCGGCCCGCCATGGCGCGCGCGAGAACACCGTCGTCCGCGTCAGGGTCGACGACGAGGAGCTGTGCCCCCGTCGACTCGATCCAGCGACGAAGCTGGGGGCGCACCACTCACCCGAAGCGGCCGGAGATGTAGGCCTCGGTCGCCGGGTCGTCGGGGTTGGCGAACATCTTCTTCGTCGGGTTGAACTCGACCAGGTGCCCGGGCTCGCCGGTGGCCTTGAGGTTGAAGAAGCCGGTGTCGTCGGAGACGCGGGCCGCCTGCTGCATGTTGTGGGTGACGATGACGATCGTGAAGTCGTTCTTGAGCTCGTGGATCAGGTCCTCGATCGCGGAGGTCGAGATCGGGTCCAGCGCGGAGCACGGCTCGTCCATGAGCAGCACCTGCGGCTCGACGGCGATCGCCCGCGCGATGCACAGGCGCTGCTGCTGCCCGCCGGAGAGGCCCATCCCGGGCTTGTTGAGCCGGTCCTTGACCTCGTTCCACAGGTTGGCGCCGCGCAGCGACCTCTCGACGACCTCGTCGGCGGCGGACTTCTTCATCTTGCCCGCGTTGAGCTTGAGTCCGGCGAGGACGTTGTCGTAGATCGACATCGTCGGGAACGGGTTCGGCCGCTGGAAGACCATCCCGACCTGGCGGCGTACGGCGACCGGGTCGACGCCGGGATCGTAGAGGTCCTGGCCGTCCACGACGATCTTGCCCTCGACCCGCGCGCCCGGAATCACCTCGTGCATGCGGTTGAGCGAGCGCAGGAAGGTCGACTTGCCGCAGCCGGACGGACCGATGAACGCGGTCACCGCGCCGGCGCGGATGGTCATGTTGACGCCCTCGACGGCGAGGAAGTCGCCGTAGTAGATGTTGACGTCGGAGATGTCGATGCTCTTGGCCATGGGTCAGCCCTTCTTAGGGGAGAAGATCTTGCCGATGATGCGGGCCACGAGGTTGAGCACCATCACGATGACGATCAGGATGAAGGCGGCGCCCCAGGCGATCGCCTCGGCGGGGGCGTCGCCGCGCAGGTTCTGCCCGTAGATGAGGACCGGGAGGGTCGTCATCGCGCCGTCGAACAGGTTCATGTTGGTGCGGTCCGTCGCACCCGCGATCAGCAGCAGCGGAGCGGTCTCGCCGATGACGCGCGAGACGGCGAGCGTGATGCCGGTGAGGATCCCGCCGAGCGCGGTGGGCAGCACGATCCGCACGATCGTCTTCCACTTGGGCGTGCCGAGCGCGTACGACGCCTCCCGCAGGTCGTCGGGCACCAGCAACAACATCTCCTCCGTGGCTCGCACCACGATGGGGATCATCAGCAGCGACAGGGCGACGGAGCCGCCGATGCCGGAGACGTAGGCGGGTCCGAAGATCAGCGTGAACAGCGCGAAGGCGAACAGGCCGGCGACGATCGACGGGATGCCGGTCATGACGTCGACCAGGAAGGTGATCGCCTTGGCGAGCTTGTTGCCCTTGCCGTACTCGATCAGGTAGATCGCCGCCATCACACCGACCGGGACCGAGATCACCGCGGCGCCGAGGGTGATCAGCAGGGTGCCGATGATCGCGTGGTAGACCCCGACGGGCTGGTCGATCTGGGTCTTGAAGAAGGAGTAGCTGAGGAAGACGCCGTCGACGCGCTCGGCGCCCTTGCTGACGACGCGCCAGATCAGCGACACGAGCGGCACGACGGCGATGGCGAAGGCCGTCCAGATCAGGCCGGTCATCAGCCGGTCGGTGGCGCCCCGCCGTCCCTCGATGGCCAGCGACCAGGCCGGCAGCACGAGGAGGAAGGCGAGGGCGCCGAGGACCGTCGCGCTCACCACGCCGACGCCGAGCACCAGGAGCAGGGCGCCGAAGGAGAGCGCGATCACGCCCACGATGGTGGGAGCCTGCCGCGGGAGCCGCGGCTGGACCAGCGAGACGTGGACCCGCGTCTGGACCTCTTCGAGGGTGCTCATCGGGCCATCCGCCTCTCGCTGCGGCCCACGATCCAGCGGGCGAGGAAGTTGACGAGGAAGGTCATCAAGAAGAGCACGAGGCCGGTCGCGACGAGCACGTTGAGCAGATCCGCGCTGCGCTCCTTGTACTTCAGCGCGATGTTGGCGGCGATCGACGTCGGACTCGAGGTGGCGATGATGTTCCAGGACAGGTCGAAGCCCACCGAGAGCACCATCGTCACGGCCATCGTCTCGCCGAGCGCGCGGCCCAGGCCGAGCATGACGGCGGAGACCATGCCCGAGCGGGCGTAGGGGAACACGGTCATCCGCACCATCTCCCAGCGCGTGGCGCCGAGGGCCAGGGCGGCCTCCTCGTGCAGACGCGGCGTACGCGAGAACACCTCGCGGGTGATGGCGGTGATGATCGGGAGGATCATGATCGCGAGCACGATCCCGGCGGTCAGCACCGAGCGGCCCGCGGGGTTCGGCTCGCCGAAGAGCTCGCCCACCAAGGGGATCGGGCCGAGCGTCTCGTGCAGCCACACGTGCAGGGGGACCAGCTGCTTGGCGAGGAAGAACGCGCCCCAGAGGCCGTAGACGACCGACGGCACGGCGGCCAGCAGGTCGATCACATAGGCGACCGGCGCCGCGATCCACCGCGGTGCGTAGTGGCTGATGACCAGGGCGATGCCGAAGGAGAGCGGGACGGCGATGATCAACGCGATCACCGAGGCGGTGAAGGTGCCGACCAGCAGCGGGACGACGTACCCGAGGAAACTCTCGGCGTGCGGCCCGTAGACCTCGGTCGGCTTGGTGAAGCCCGACGCGCCCTTGACCGCGAGGAAGATGAAGACGCCGGCCAATGCGGCCAGGATCGTCAGTCCCGCGGCGAGCGCGGTTCCGGCGAAGATGCGGTCGCCGACGCCGGCGCGGGCGCTCGCCCAGTTCGCGGAGACGTCCTCGGTCTCGGCGGTGGGTGCTGTCACTGCTGTCACCTCGTCGTTGGGTGGGGGCATGGCGCGAGGGGTGGTGACGGGGATCGCCCGTCCCACCCCTCGCGGAGACTCACTTGGCGGCGATGCCCGCCACGATCTCCTGGGCCTTGCTGGCGGTCTCGGGCGCGAGCTTGGCGGAGCCGGCGAACTCGGCCGACTCGGCCTGGCCCTCGTCGGAGACGATGTAGCTCAGGTAGCCCTTGACGTTGTCCGCCTCGGCCTGGTCCTCGTAGGTCTCGCAGGCGATGAGGTAGGACAGCAGGATGACCGGGTAGGCGCCGGCCTCCGTGGTGTTGCGGTCGACGTCGACGGCGATGTCGGTCTCGTCGCGACCCTCGACGACCGGGGAGACGGCGACGGTCTTGGCGGCGCCCTCCGGGGACGGCGCGACGTACTCCTCGCCGACCTTGACCGAGACGACGTCGAGGTCGCCGGTCTGGCTCGCGTCGGCGTAGCCGATGGCGCCGTCGGTGTCGCCGATCTGCTTGACGACACCGGAGGTGCCCTCGGCGGAGAGGCCGCCGGAGACCGGGAACGCGTCCTCGGCCTCGTACTTCCAGGCCTCCGGCGCGACCTTGCCGAGGTAGTCGGTGAAGTTCTTGGTCGTGCCCGAGTCGTCGGCGCGGTGGACCGGCGCGATCTTCAGGTCGGGGAGCTTGACGTCGGGGTTCTGGGCGGCGATCGCCTTGTCGTTCCAGTTGGCGATCTTGCCGTCGAAGATCTGCGCGATCGTCGTGGCGTCGAGGTTGAGGGTGTCGACGTCCGGGATGTTGAAGGCGACCGCGATGGAGGAGATGTACGCCGGCACCTCGACGATGTTGCCGCCGCAGCGCTCCTTCGCGGCGTCGATCTCCTCGTCGGAGATGTAGGAGTCGGAGCCGGCGAACGACAGGGCGCCGCTGGTGAACTGGCTGCGGCCGTCGGTCGAGCCGAGCAGGGCGTAGTCGATGGTGAGGCCGCTGTTCTGGCCCTGGAACGCGGTCTTCCACGCCTCCTGGGCCTTCTCCTGCGACGTCGCGCCGCCACCCTTCAGGTTGCCGCTGAGGCCGGTGGCGCCGGCGCCGTCGTCGCTGGCGCCGTCCTCGTTGGAGGCGCCGCAGGCGCTCATGAGCAGGGCCAGAGCAGCGACACCGGGCACCGCGGCGCGGCGGATGGACAAGATGTTCAAGGAACTGCCTCTCGGAGGTGAGGGGCTCTCGTTCCCGCCCCTCAGTTCGTTCTGGACAGTCGTGAAGTTAGGCAGCGTCGGTAACGCAACCCACCGGCGGACCTGAACGAACGGTGAACAGTGGCGGTCGGGGTGGCGCACCCCTGTGATGGAGACCTCGCCGATCGGAGGTGAGGAGACTTACCCAATCTCATCGCATCCGCATTCCGACCCGGGACTGCGGGAAGTCGACCCTGCTCCGCTCGATGACCCGCCTGCCGCCGCCGCGCTCGGGGCGGGTCCTGCTCGACGGCAAGGAACTGCACTCGCTGCCGGCCAAGCAGCCGGCTCGCCGGCTGGGACTGCTGCCGCAGTCGCCGATCGCGCCGGAGGGGATCACCGTCGGCGACCTGGTCGACCACGCCGTCGACGAGCTCTCCGGCGGTCAGCGCCAGCGGGTCCGGATCGCGATGGCCCTGGCCCAGGAGTCCGAGATCCCGTTGCTCGACGAGCCGACCACCTTCCTCGACGTCAGCCACCAGGTCGAGGTCCTGGACCTGCTCACCGACCTCAACCGGGCCAAGGGCACGACGATCGTGATGGTGCTGCACGACCTCAACCTCGCCGCGAGGTACGCCGACCACCTCGTCGCCCTGCACGACGGGCGGCGCTACGCGGCCGGCCATCCCCGCGACGTACTGTCCCCCGGCCTGGTCCAGGACGTCTTCGGCCTGCCCTGCACCGTCATCGACGACCCGGTCTCCGGCAAGCCCCTCATGATCCCCGTCGGTCGCCACCACGTGCAGCTGTCGGAGGTCGCGGGTCGTT
>NZ_VDMP01000018.1:0-12168 GCF_006335005.1 Nocardioides albidus | reverse complement strand
TCTCACCGTCGAGTTGCCGGTTTCTCACCGTCGAGTTGCCGCCGACTCGACAGTGAGTTCGGGGCAACTCGACGGTGAGTTCGGGGCAGGTCGACGGTGAGTTCGGGGCAACTCAACGGGGGTGGTGGCGCTCGACCCCGATCACACGGCCCTTGCGCACGTGGAGGACCAGCATCTCGGCCGGCTCGAGACCGGTCCCGGGGTCCACATCGATGCCGAGGGCGTCGTACACGTGGGGCAGGACGGGCCGGTGGGTGCACAGCACGCTGCCGGCGTCGCCGGAGAGCAGCTCGTCGACGACCTCCCCCACCCCGGCCGGGGTGGCGTGCTCCTCGCTCAGGGGCGGGCGGAGGTCGAGGGGACAGCCCGCCACCTCGGCGTACGGACGCACGGTCTGCACGCAGCGCGTGCTCGGGGAGCTGACGATCCGGGTCACGTCGTAGGCCGCGAGGAGGGGCACGAGCCGCTGCGACTCGAGCTCGCCGGCCTTGAGCAGGGTGCGTCCGGCGTCGGGTCCGCGCCACGCGCTGCGCGAGCGGGCCTGGGCGTGACGCAGGACGATGACCGCCCGGCTCTTGCGCCGCACTCGTCGTGCGGCGGCGAGGGTCTCGCGGTCGTGGTCGTGGGTGAGCCGACCGACCGCCTCCTCGAGGGGGACCCAGGCCACGGCGTCGATCTCGTCGTTGGGCCGGTACGCCGTCACGTCGTCGTCGCCGACGACGCGGCCGGTCCAGTAGTGCACGGTCTTCATGCGACGCGCGACGGGATAGCGCTGCGCGGGCAGAGGTGGACCGAGGCGGACGTGGACGCCGGTCTCCTCCGCCACCTCGCGGACGGCGGCGGCGGTGGAGTGCTCGCCGGGGTCCAGCTTCCCCTTCGGGAAGGACCAGTCGTCGTACTTCGGGCGGTGCACGAGGAGCACCTCGCGTCCGGGACGGAACACGACCACGCCGGCAGCGAGGATGTCGGGCACGGCCACCAGCGTAGGGCGTCCCCGGGCCCAGCAGGCCGACGCTACGGTTACGGTCATGCGTCGCCGGTGGGTCGTGCTCTGCGTGGTCGCGGTCCTCGTGGTGTCCGCCGGGGTCGTGCTGGCCTGGCGACTGCGCGCGGAGGAGGGCTCCCGCCTCGCCGAGGCCCTCGAGCTCGCCCCGAAGTCCGCGGCCCGACTCAGTTGGACCGATTGGGCCGGCGTGCGTGAGGAGCTCGGCGTCGACCTGTCGGCGTCCTCGACCGGGGAGGACGTCGACGACTTCCTCCAGGACGCCTTCGACCGCGACCTCGCCTCGACCACGGCGCTCGACGCGTCGGCGCCGACTCTGCAGGACGAGCTCGGCTTCTCCCCCGCCACCCTCGACTGGGAGCTGTTCAGTCAGGGCGAGGACGGCGCCCTCGTGCTGATGGGCCTGCCCGAGGGCTTCGACGTCGCGGGCCTGCGCGAGCGGCTCCGCGCGGTCGGGTTCGAGGAGCCCGACGACGCCGACGGTGTGTGGCGTGGCGGGGTGGACCTGCTCGAGGGGCTCGGCGGACCGGTCACCCCCGAGCTCGCGGCCCTGCAGATCGACGAGGACGCCGGCCTGATCGCCGGCAGCGACGACCCCGACTTCCTCGAGCAGCGGGCGGACCTCGCGCGCGGCGACAGGGAGGACGGCGTTAGCGAGGTGGTCGACGCGGTCGGTCCTGCGCTGAGCGCGTCGGTGGCGACGGGGGACCAGGCCTGCTCGGCCCTCGCGATGACCGATGCCGACCCGGCCGACCGCACGCGGGCGTCCGAGCTCGTCGCCCGGGCCGGCGGCGTCCACCCGATGACCGGGTTCGCGATCTCCGGCCAGCCGGGCGGCGGGGTGCGGGTGGCCATGGCCTTCGAGACCGACGAGCAGGCCCGCGAGGACGCCGACAGCCGCTCCAAGCTCGCCGCAGGTCCCGCGCCCGGGCAGGGGGGCAGCTTCCCCGAGCGCTTCGACCTCGGGAGGGTGGTCGCCTCCGGGCGGGTCCTGACGATGGCGATGACGCCGGTCGAGGGGAACTTCGTGCTCTCCGACCTCAGCCACGGGCCGGTGCTGTTCGCCACCTGCTGAGAGCGGAGCGACGCGCTCGCGCCGCCTGATCGCCGCAGCGGCCAGCGGCGGCGTTCCTGACGTGCCGCCGTGTGGCCGCCAGGCGGACCCGACCACCTACCGGACTCGACCGCGCGCGCGGCAGTGCGGCGGAGCGAAGCGACGACGCGCTCGCGCCATCCAACGACGCGCTCGCGCCGCCTGAGCGCCGCAGCGGCCAGCGGCGGGAACGCCGGCCGAGGAGGCGAAGGGAGCGACGAAGGAGCGACCGGAGCCGACGAGGGCGGCGTTCCTGACGTGCCGCCGTGTGGCCGCCAGGCGGACCCGACCATCTACCGGACTCGACCGCGCGCGCGGCAGCGCGGCGCGAGGAACGAGCGACGCGCTCGCGCCATCCAACTCAGTGCAGGACGCCCAAGATCCGGTCGATCTCCTCGAGCGAGAGGCGCTCGTCGGAGTTGCTGGCGGCGATGATCAGGTTGGTGGTCAGCTCGACCTCCACGAGAAGGTCGCCGTCCTCGAGGGTCACGTCGAACTGATCGGCCATCCTTCCCCTCCCTTGGTCGGCGCCAGCACGGTACTCCGATCCCATGATCCCCCGCGACGGACGGGCCAAACCCAAAAGTTCCAGAAAAGTTTGTCGCTCGTCGTCCGAAAACGACTCGTGGGGCCTCGCCGGTCGGCGGGGCCCCACGCAGAGGAGGTCTCCTCGTCGCGCGCTGAGCGGCTCAGAGAGGACGGACGTTCTCCGCCTGCGGACCCTTGGGGCCCTGCGTGACGTCGAACTCCACCTTCTGGTTGTCCTCCAGCGACTTGTAGCCGTTGGTCTGGATCGCCGAGTAGTGGACGAAGACGTCGTCGCCGCCACCCTCCTGCTCGATGAAGCCGAAGCCCTTCTCGGCGCTGAACCACTTCACGGTGCCCTGAGCCATGTTGCTCGTCACTCCTCGTATCGGGGCGAGAGCCGCCACCTCGACGGCCCGCAGCGGCTGCGATGACACGTCGCTCCGATGCGTGATGACACCACCACAAACCAGATACGCCGTCGGCCACAGACTCCGCAGGCGTTCACCTTCGAGAACTGCAGCCGCTGCGATATCGACCCTACCAATCCGAGACGACAGCGGAAGCCCGGAGTGCGGCGAGTTTCGGTCCACGGATGAAGGTTCCGCGACGACCCGATGACCGGCGCGAGAACCGCGTCAGGAGTGCGCGGCGGCGCGCCCGGCGCGGCGACCGAAGAAGGTGCCGTCGCCCAGCGAGGTGCCGCTGACGTAGCCCGCGCCGTGGATGCCGGAGGTGACCCGACCGGCCGCGAACAGGCCGGGGACGACGGCGCCCGCGGCGTCGAGGACCTCGCCGTCCACGGAGGTGCGCAGGCCGCCGAGGGTGAACCCGGAGACCCCGGTGCCGCCGCGCGGTCCGGTGCCCTCGGGGTCGAAGCCGCGGCGCGCGTCGACGGCGGCGTACGGCGGCTCGAGGGGCCGCAGCCACCGCGGGTCCTTGTGGAACAGGGTGTCCTCGCCGGCGGCGGCGTCGCGGTTGTAGCGGGCGACGGTGTCCTCGAGGGAGCGGGCCGGGAGCCCGAGCTCGGTCTCGACCTCGGCGAGGGTCTCGGCGACGACGGCGGGCCGCACGCCCCAGCGCTCGCGCTCGGGGACGTCCTCCCAGCCCGACTCGTCGACGAGGGTGAACCAGGGGCCGGGGCGGTGCAGGACGGCGGCCTGGCTGAACCGGCCGGGATAGACGTCCTCGTTGACGAAGCGCTGCCCGAGGCCGTCGACGAGCATGCCGCGGACGGCGAGGGCGGGCACGACGGACAGGGCGATCTGGGTGGCGGCCATCCGGCGGACGCTGCCGCCGGCCTCGACGCCGAGGCGGATCCCGCTGCCGTCGTCGCCGCCGTCACTGACGGTGGAGTGCCCGACGAGCGCGGGGGCGTGGTCGGCGACCATCGCGGGGTCGTCGGCGAACCCGCCGGTGGCGAGGACGACGCCGCGGCGGGCGCGGTAGGTGAGGTCCTCGCCGAAGCGGCGGGCCCGGACGCCGACGACCCGGCCGTCGTCGTCGCGCAGCAGTCCGGTGACCCGGGTGTCGGGGTGGATGTCGACGCCGGCCTCGCGAGCGGCGGTGGTCAACCTGTCCATGAGCAGCCACCCGCCGTACCCGTCGGTCGCGGGGCGGTGGCCGCGCGGCACCGGGCGCGCGAGCTCGGTGAACGGCCAGGCGTTCTCGCCGAGCCACATCAGTCCGTCGGCGGTCGGCGGCAGCCACGAGACGCCGTCGTACAGGCTGGGGTTGAAGCCGATCCCGAGGCCGCAGAGCCAGTCGTAGTGCTCGACGCTGCCGTCGCAGTAGAGGCGGAGCTTCTCCTCGTCGGGGTGCGGTCCGAGCGCCTCGTGGAGGTAGGCGTACATCTGGTCCGGGTCGTCCTCGAGACCGCAGGCGCGCTGGAGCGCCGTGCCGCCACCGAGGTAGAGCTCGCCGCCGGACACGGCCGACGATCCGCCCGGAGCGGCCCGGTCGAGGGCGACGACCGACGCGCCGGCGCGGGCCGCCTCGATGGCGGCGGACGCGCCGGCACAGCCCACGCCGACGACGAGAACGTCGGTCAGGACGTCGGTGAGGACGTCGGTGGTGCTCACGGTCACCGGGGGACGAACGCGGCCAGCGGCTCGGAGCCGGACCAGTCGTGGCCCCAGTAGCTGTCGGCGGTGATCTCCTCGGCGGTGTACGACGACTCGTCGACGAGCATGCCGTCCCAGCCGTACTCGATGTCCCAGCCGCCGGGGGCGCGCACGTAGAACGAGATCATCTTGTCGTTGGTGTGCCGGCCGAGCGTCGAGGAGATCGAGAACCCGCGCTTGTTGACCTCGTCGAGCGCGCGGCCGACGGCGTCGAGCTCGTCGACCTCGACCATGAGGTGCACCATGCCGGGCGCCTCGTCGTGCGGGGCGGGGCAGATCGCGAGGCTGTGGTGGCGGCGGTTGATGCCGAGGAACTGGACGCGTCGTGCGCCCGGCCCGGGCACCCGCATCGAGCCGCGGGTCAGGAAGCCCAACACGTCGGTGTAGAAGGAGATCGTCTCGTCGGGCGCGGTCGTCGGGAGGACGACGTGGCCCATCCCCTCGGCTCCGGTGTGGAACCGCTGCGCCCACTTGGTGACGACCGGGCTGTGGTCGAGGACCGGCCCGCAGAAGACCTCGAGCACGGTGCCCGACGGGTCCTCGAACGAGATCGCCGCCTCGACGGCCCGCTCGGCGCACTCCTCGGCGGTCAGCGTCTTCACGCCGCGGCCGGAGGCCTCGACGTCGGCGGCGACGAGCGCGAGGGCGGCGGTGTCGCGGACCTCCCAGCCGATCGCCTGCACCCGGTCGGTCTCGCCGGGAAGCACGATGAGGCGCGCCTGGCGCTCGTCCATGCGCAGGTAGAGCCCGTCGGGGTTCGGCCCGGTGCCCTCGGCGAAGCCGAGCGCGTCGATCGCCAGCTCGCGCCAGCGGGCGAGGTCGGTGGCCTGGACCCGCAGGTAGCCGAGTCCGCGCAGGTGGGTCATGGGTTGTCTCCTCAGATCATCGAGCGGAGCGGGCCGGCCGGCGGCTCGAGGCCGAGGTCGCCGAGACCTGCCGCGTGGAAGGTCGGGCCGGGCACGTGGATCGCGTGGGCCAGGCCGGTGTGCGCGTCGCGCCAGAACCGCTGGATCGGGTTGTCCATCCGCATCGCGTTGCCGCCGGAGCGGGCGACGACCTCGTCGAGGGCGCGCACGGCGCGCCATGCGGCCTGGACCTGGGTACGGCGGCCGGCCGCGCGCTCGGCGAAGGTCGGGGCGTGGCCGCGGGCGACGGCGTCGTACATGGAGGTCACGTTGTCGAGCAGCGCCGCGCGGGAGGCCGCGATGTCGGCGGCAGCCTCGCTCAGGGCGTAGAGGGCGTAGGGGTCGTCCTTGCTCGCGGCGCCGGAGACCGTCGTGCGGGAGGCCTGCCAGGCGGCGTGGTGCTTCAGTGCGCCCTCGCAGATGCCGATGACGGCGGAGGTGATGCCGAGCGGGAAGACGCACGAGAACGGCACGTGGTAGCCGGTCTCGGCGAGGCCCGCCTCCTTCGCGGCGTCGCCCTCGGCGACCTTGTTGTAGAGCAGCGCGCGGTAGGACGGGATGAACGCGTCCTCCACGATGATGTCCTTGGAGCCCGTCCCGCGCAGGCCGACGACGTCCCAGCTGTCGGGGACGATCGTGTAGTCCGCGCGCGGCAGGATGACGTGCATCATCGTCGGCGGCATGACCGGCTTGCCGGTGGCGTCGCCGAGCATGGCGCCGAGGAAGATCCAGTCGCAGTGGTCGGTGCCCGACGAGAACTGCCAGCGTCCGCGCAGGGTCCAACCGCCGTCGACCGGGGTGAGGACACCCATCGGGGCGTACGGCGACGCGATCCAGGTGTCGGGGTCGCTGCCCCAGACCTCCTCCTGGACCCGCTGGTCGGCCATCGCCATCTCCCACGGGTGGACGCCGACGATCCCGGCGACCCAGCCGGTCGCCCCGTCGAGCTGGGCGATCCGCATGACCGTCTCGGCGAACTCGCGCGGGTGCGCCTCGTAGCCCCCGAACGCCTTCGGCTGGAGCAGCCGGACGACACCCGCCTCGCGCAGCACCTTCGCCGCCTGGTCGTCGAGCTGGCCGAGCTGCTCGTTGGCCGGGCCGAGCGCCGCCAGCTCGTCGGCGTGCTCCTCGATGGCGGCGAGCACGGCACCGCTGGTCTGGTCGGTCATGCGGGTTTCCTTCCGGGGCGGGCGGGGTGTCGGGGACGGTTCACGGTCGCAGCGAGCGACCGGACCGCGGGGCGGTCTCCCGCTCATCGGGACCGCCGGGTTCGTCTTCTGAGTCGTCAGGCGCGGGTGAGGAAGGCCAGCACCGCGGCCTCCCAGGCGGCCTGCTGCTCGATCATCGCCCAGTGCCCGCAGCGGGGCAGGACGTGCAGCTCGGCGTTCGGGATGGCGCGCATCGGCAGCAGGGCCATGTCGACGGGGCTGACCCGGTCGTCGCGGCCCCAGGTGAGCAGGACGGGGACGGTGATCTTGTGCAGCATCGCCCAGTACGGCGGGCGGTCGCTCTCGGCGGCCATCCGGGCGCGCGCGGCGTTGGCCTCGCGTCCGTACATCCGCCGCGCGGAGGCGAGCGTCTCCGGCTCGGTGGCGAGGTCCCAGCGCTGCTGGATCAGCTCCTCGGTGACCATCGCCTGGTCGAAGACCATCGACCGCAGCCACTGCACGAGCCCCTCACGGGTGGGGTTCTCGACGAAGTCGGTGAGCCGGACGATGCCCTCGCCCGGACCGGCTCCGAAGATGTTCGTGCCGATGCCGCCGACCGTGACGATCCGGGAGAACAGGTCGGGGCGGGCGATCGCGAGCTGGGCCGCGACGACACCGCCCATCGAGTTGCCGATCACCGGCACCGGGCCGAGGCCGAGCGCCTCGACGAACCGGATCACCGCGGGCCCGGCCGCCGCGAACGGCGACTCGTCGATGTCGTGGCTGACGCCGAACCCCGGCAGCTCGAGCACCAGGCAGCGGAAGTGCGCGCCCAGCGCCGGGAGGTTCTGGTGGAAGTTGCGCCATCCCGTCACGCCCGGACCCGAGCCGTGCAGCAGCAGGAGCGGCGGGCCGTCGCCGTACTCGTGGTGGACGAGGACGCCGGCGTCGGTCGCGAGCTCGCGGCGCGTGGCGTCGTACGACGGACCGTCGGCGGGCAGGCTCACGCGCCCGCCCCCACCGAGACCTTGGACAGCACGTAGCCCTCGAAGCCGCTGTCGCGCGCCTCGTCGCACTTGCGGCGGTAGTTGCCGAAGCCGCCGATGTAGGGCATGAACGTGCGCGTCTTGCCCTCGATGTTGGCGCCCATGTACCACGAGGCGGCCTTGGTGAAGAGGGTGCCGGCCGCGACCTCGCCGAGGTGCTCGGTCCACTTCTCGGCGGCGTCCTCGCGCGGCTCGGCCTGGTCGATGCCGTGCTCGCGGCAGAACTCGATGAGCGACATGCCCCAGTCGACCTGCTGCTCGGTGTGCGTGGCCATGTTGGCGAGGACCGACGGGCTGCCGGGGCCGTTGAGGGTGATCAGGTTGGGGAAGCCGGCGATGCCGAGGCCGAGATAGGTCTGCGGTCCGTGCTCCCACTCCTCGGCGAGCACCGCGCCCCGGGCGCCGTGCAGGTCGATCGAGGTGAGCGCGCCGGTGAGGGCGTCGAAGCCGGTCGCGAACACGAGCACGTCGAGCTCGTACGACGCGTCGTCGGTCTTGATGCCCCACGACGTGACCTGCTCGATCGGGTGCTTGCGCAGGTTGACGAGCTTGACGTTGTCCCGGTTGTACATCTCGTAGTAGCCGGTGTCGGTGACGATCCGCTTGGTGCCGATCGGGTAGTCCTTGGGGATGAGGTCGTCGGCGACCTCGGGGTCCTGCACGATCTCGCGGATCTTGGCCTCGGCGAACTCGCGGGCGTAGTCGTTGGCGACGATGTCGACGCTCTGGTCGGGGAAGGTCTTGGCGAACAGGACGCCACCCTCCTGCCAGCGCGCCTCGAAGGCGGCCTGGCGCTCCTCGGCGCTGACCTCGGTGGCCTTCTTCGGGTGGGTCGTGCTCAGCGAGCCGGCCGGCGCGTAGCGCGAGGCCTCGCGACGCTGGGGGTAGGTCTCCTGGACCTCCCGCTGCTCCTCCTCGGTGAGCGGCCGGTTGCGTGCGGGGACCGTGTAGTTGGCGGTGCGCTGGAAGACGGTGAGCGACTGGGCCTGCTCCGCGATCCGCGGTGCGGCCTGGATGCCGGAGGAGCCGGTGCCGATCAGGCCGACCCGCTTGCCGGTCAGGTCGACCGGCTCCTCGGGCCACTGGGCGGTGAACAGCATCTCGCCGGCGAAGTCGTCGATGCCCGGCAGCTCGGGCCGGATCGGCGCGGAGAGACAGCCGGTCGCCATCATCACGAACCGGCTCCGGTGCTCGGTGCCGTCGTCGAGGGTCACCGTCCAGGTCGAGGCGAGCTCGTCGAAGCGGGCGGCCGTGACCCGCCGGTCGAAGGTGAAGTGGCGACGCAGGTCGTAGCGGTCGGCGACGTGGTCGAGGTACGAGCGGATCTCGGGCTGGGCGGCGAAGCGCTCGGTCCAGCGCCACTCCTTCTCGAGCTCGCGGTCGAAGGAGTAGGAGTAGTCGACGCTCTCGACGTCGCAGCGGGCGCCGGGGTAGCGGTTCCAGTACCACGTGCCGCCCACGCTGCTGCCGGCCTCGATGCCGACGACGTCCAGGCCCTTCTCGAGAGCGCGGTACATCGCGTAGATGCCGGCCAGGCCCGCTCCGACGATGACCAGGTCTCGGGTGCTGTCGGTGTTGTCGGTGGGTGCGTTCATGGGTGTCTCCTGGTGGTCCGGTTCAGGCGCTGACGCGCAGCAGGCGGCGAAGGTCGGCGTAGAGCAGCTCGCGGGCGGACTGCCCCGCCCGGAGCGTCATGAAGGTCAGCAGGCCGTGGAACAGCCTCGGGTGGATCCGGGTGAGCACCGGGACGCCGGCGGCCGCCAGCTGCTCGGCGTACCGCTCCCCCTCGTCGCGCAGCGGGTCGGCGCCCGTGATCACCACGACGGCGGGTGGCAGGCCGGCGAGGCTGGCCGCACGGCCCGGGGCGACCAGCTCGGGCGGGTCGGGCAGGCGAGCCTCGGGGCCGAGGTACTGCTCCCAGTACCAGCGCATCGCGGCGGCGCTGTTGAACCAGCCCTCGGCGTAGGTGTCGAAGCTCGGGGTGTCGCAGGCGGGGTCGATCACCGCGCCCAGCAGTGCCTGGCCGGCCAGCGCCGGACCCTGGCGGTCCCGGGCCATCAGGGAGACGACGGCCGCGAGGTTGCCGCCCGCGCTGTCCCCGGCGACCAGGACCCGCTCGGGGTCGGTGCCCAGCTCGTCGTGGCGCGCGCTCGCCCACAGCAGGGCCGCGTAGACGTCCTCGGCGGCGGTCGGCGCGCGATGCTCGGGGGCGAGGCGGTAGTCGACGGACACGACGACCGCGTCGACGGCCCGGGAGAGCTGGCGGCAGAAGCCGTCGTGGCTCTCGAGATCGCAGAACACGAACCCGCCGCCGTGGGCGAACACGATGAGCGGGCGTCGTACGGCGCCGGCGGCGGAGTCGTGGCCGGAGTCGTGGCCGGAGTCGTGGGGGGTGTAGACGCGGGCGCCGATGGTGCCGCCGTCGACGGGGATCGTGACGTCCTCCGCCGAGCGGACGTCGTCCAGGTTGGTCGGCGGGACCTGGCGGGCCTTCGTCGCGGCGCGCGCGTCGGCCCCGGTCATGGTCTCGACCGCGGGGAAGTTCTCGTTGAGCAGCGCCAGGAACCCGGCGACCTCGGTGTCGAGCACGTGGTCCTCCTTCGGGACGTGATGGGGCTCTCGTCGGAAGGTAGGTAGGCGCGCTGCCGGAGGTGGGGCAGGTCCCGTTGGACGGGACCGCGCGGTCACGCAACGGGCCAGTCCTTACCGTCGGTGTCCATGAGCGCCCTGGCCTTCTCCCCGACCCCGTCCCCCGCCGAGGTGCTCGAGCCGACCCCCGACGGCATGAGGCGCGCGATGGGCGCCTTCCCGAGCGGAGTGACGGTGGTGACCGCGGTCCACGACGACGAGCCGGTCGGGTTCACCTGCCAGTCGTTCGCGTCGCTGTCCCTCGATCCGCCGCTCGTCCTGTTCTGCGCCACCAGCGAGGGCCGGGCCTGGGCGCGGATCCGCGAGGCGGAGGCGTTCTGCGTGAACGTGCTGGCCGAGGACCAGGTGGAGATGTGCCAGCGGTTCGGGTCGCGCACGGGGCTGCGGTTCGCCGGTCTCGACTGGGCGACGTCGCCGTACGGCGCCCCGTCGCTGCCGGGTGCCGTCCTGCGGGTGCACGCCACCCTCGAGACGGTGCACGCCGCCGGCGACCACGACATCGCGATCGGGCGGGTCCAGGGACTGGAGCTGAGCACCGCCGCGCCGCTGGTGTTCCACCGGGGCCGGTTCGGCCTGGACGCGCCGAAGGCAGGGTTCGCGCACTGGGGCGAGCAGGACTTCTGGAGCTAGGCCTGCTCCGCTCGGGCCTATGATCACCGATATGGCGAGTGCCGCGGCGAAGAAGAAGGCGGACGGGGAGAGCTCCGATCCGCCGGTCTCGATGGTCGCGCGGATCGCCCTGATCATGCGGGTCTTCGACGAGCCCGGCGCCCGGTTCCGGCTCGACGACATCGCCACCCGCACCGGTCTGCCCCGCTCGACCGTCCACCGGATCCTCGACCAGCTCCTGGTCACCGGCTGGATCCAGCGCCGACCCGAGGGCTACTCGCTCTCCGCCGGCGCCTCGACCGCCCGCCACTCCCCGGCGGAGCACCCGGAGCTGCGCTCGGTGGCCGCTCCTGTGCTCAATCGTCTCCACCTCGACACCGGCCTGGTCGTCCACCTCGGCGTCCTCCTCGGCACCGACGTGCTGGTGCTGGACCGGATCGCCGGGCGCGCCGCAGCGGGTAACGCCGGCACGGCGTCGCGGGTGGGCGGCCGGGTCCCCGCGCACGCGACCGCGCTCGGCAAGGCGATCCTCGCCCAGCTCCCCGGCGAGGAGATCGACACCCTCTTCCGCCCGGGCCTGCCCAAGCGCAGCCCGCGCACGATCGACGACCTGCCCACCCTCCACCAGGAGCTGGGCCGGATCCGGGCTCGCCGCGGACTCGCCTACGAGAACCAGGAGCTGGTCCTCGGCACCGCCGCGATCGCCGCCGCCGTCCGCGCCGACGGCCTCCTCGCCGCCATCTCCGTCGGCGGCGCCGTCCCGCTCGAGAAGCTCGAGCGCCTCGGTCCGTTGATGCTGCGCGCGGCCGCCCACGTCACCCAGCGCCTCTCCGGCCTGGACGAGGTCACCGAGCCGGTCCGCCCCCAGTCGGACGGCGTACTCGGGCGGTTGCTCCGCACGCTCCCGGCCGACGGCTGGGTCTGACCGCGGCCGCGGGGACGTCATACGTTCCGAGGCCTCCACACCACCGTTCGTATGACATCCCACCCCGCGCGCGCGGACGTCATACGTTCCGAGGCCTCCAGACCACCATTCGTATGACATCCCATCCCCGCACGCGCGGACG
>NZ_VDMP01000020.1:196750-211510 GCF_006335005.1 Nocardioides albidus | reverse complement strand
CCGTCCGCCGCCGCCGATCGGGCGACACGCTCGGCCCCAAAAATGCGTCGGACCACCGTCGCCCGTACGGCGAGGGTGGTCCGTGAGGTGGTGCACCTGGGGCGACGACGCGGCCGCGTCGTCGGAGTCCTGGTCAGGCCGGCTGCATCTCCGCGTCACCGGTCAGGATCTCGGCCGCGCGGGCCGACATCAGCTTGTCGTTCTCCTCGGAGAGACGGAGGACGAGGGACTCCAGCTCAGCGACCCGGTTGCGCAGACGAGCGTTCTCGAGAGCGGTTCGGGGGTCGCGGAGGTCGCTGTTCAGGTGTCCGATCAGCGCCTTGGCCATGAAGTTGAGCCTTCCGGTTCGACAGGGGGTCAGCCCGTGGGGGGCCGTCTCCAAGAGTCCCACTTCGAGACGGCGGGGTCAAACCTGCGCGTGCACCCGAATCGCACCCGGAGTGCCACCTCGGACCGCGCCTGGGACCGCGCCGGAGGGAGCGGCTGGGAAGTGCCGGGAGGGACGCGGTCCCCGCAACGGGGAAGGCCCGGAGACCGGGCCCTCCCGGCACGCTTCGGGCTCGATCCGTGGATGCTCCGGGATGCTGCTTGGACCGTTGGCATCCACGGATCGAGGCGCCGGCGGGTCAGCAGCTGTGCTTGACCTCGCCGGTGCAGTTGTCGCGGCCCGCGCCGCCGTAGACGACGTCGGTGCCGCCGCCGCCGCGCAGCAGGTCGTTGCCTCCGCGGCCGCGGACCACGTCGTCGCCGGCCTTGCCGCGGATGGTCTCCGGGCGGTCGCTGCCGAGCAGGGTGTCGTTGCCGGTGCCGCCGGTGTAGGCCTGGAAGCCCCTCAGCTTGACGCTGTTTCCGCCCTCCCAGGTGGCCGTGCCGGCCGCCACGTCGAGACGCACGGGCGTCGAGAGCGGAGCGAAGGTGGCGGTGTCCACGCCGGAGCCACCCTTGAGCAGGGAGGTCGCGACGGTGTTGAGGCCGGGCGTCGCCGGCGTGGTCGCCGGGGTGGCCACGAGGAAGGCGTCCTGGCCCTTGCCCCCGCGCAGCTCGCCGGAGGTGCGGTCGTAGACCACCGTGTCGTCGCCGCCGTTCATCCTGACCGTGCTCGTCACGAACGACACCCGGGCGATGTCGTCGCCGGCGCCGGTGGCGATGTCGGCGACGGGCACCGTGACGACGAGAGCGTCGTCACCCTCGTTGGCGTAGACCGAGTCCTTGCCGTCGAGGACGTTGATCTTGTCGTCGCCCACGCCGGCGTCGACGGAGTCGTCGCCCGCCTCGCCGTCGATCCAGTCGTTGCCCGCGCCGCCGAGGACGACGTCGTTGCCGTCGCCGCCGCACACGGTGTCGTTGCCGGCGAGGCCGTCGAACCGGTCGTTGCCCTTGTCGAGGAAGACGACGTCGTCGCCGGCGGTGCCGGTGAGGACGTCGTCGGCGGTCGTGCCGACGATGGTGACGGCCTTGCCGTTGCACATCGCCGGGTCGGCGGCGTACGCCGACGCGGAGACGAGGGTGGTGACCCCGAGGGCGCCACCCGTCACGAGGGCCAGGGCGCCAGCGGTGCGCCGAAGGTTGGTGTGCATGGTTCGTACTCCTTGGATGTCGTCGAACATGACACCCACCACAGCGGATCGAAGTGGTGGGCCATTACAGATCCGGCCCGGATCCCGGAACTGGTCCGGCACGGAACGGGCCGATCAGCAGGAGTGGCGCGCCTCGCCGGTGCAGTCGTCACGACCCGCGCCGCCGTACACGACGTCGGTTCCCGGGCCGCCCCGCAGGCGGTCGTTCCCGGCACGCCCGCGGACGACGTCGTCGCCGGACTTGCCGCGGATGGTCTCGCCGCGGTCGCTGCCGAGCAGGACGTCGTTGCCGAGTCCGCCGACGTAGGTCTGGATGCCCTTGAGACGGGCGGCGTTGCCCTGCCAGGTCGCCAGGCCGAGCGCCGCGTCGATCCGCGCCGGCGCCGCCTGGGCGACCAGGCTGAACGTGTCGTCGCCCGAGCCGCCGCGTGCGAGGGAGGTGGTGCCGGCGTTGAGGTTCGGGCCGTTCTTCGCTCCCGGCTCGGCGGTGCCGGCCAGCAGCACGTCGTCGCCCTTGCCGCCGCGGAGCTCGCCGGAGGTGCGGTGGAAGACGACCGTGTCGTCGCCGGCGTTCATCCGCAGGGGCGTGGTCAGCCAGTTGGCGAAGGCGATGTCGTTGCCCGCGCCGGCGTGCACGTCCGCGACCGGGACGTGCACCGTGATCGTGTCGGCGCCGTCGCCGCCGAGGACCACGTCGGCGCCGGCGAGCACGGCGACCTTGTCGTCGCCGGCTCCCGAGTCCACCCAGTCCGCTCCGTCACCGCCGTTGACCACGTCGTTGCCGTCGCCGGCCAGGACGACGTCGTTGCCGTCTCCCCCGCACACGACGTCGTTGCCGCCGAGACCGTCGAACCGGTCGCTGCCCCGGCCGAGGAACGCGACGTCGTCACCGCTCGTGCCGCTCAGGACGTCGTCGCCGTCGGTGCCGACGACGGTGGCGGTCCTTCCGCCGCACTCGGGGGGTGCCGCGGCGCCCGCTGGCTGGGAGACGAGGACCGCGGCCCACAGCACACCGGTCGTGACGATGGCCACACCACTGGCCCGAGATCGGTTCATGGCTCGTGCTCCTTCGCGAAGAGGACCTGACACCTACCTGAGCGGTGCCCGCGGGCCCGGGATTACACACAGCCCGGTGCGGAGGGAGGTCGGGACACGGGGGCGGGCTGTAATCGATCGGCTGCCCGGTCCGCTCACTGGGGTGTGTCAGGATCGATGGCGGTGGGTGCGCTCGGGGACCTCCCGGACCTCCCCACCCTCCGTGCCGTGACCGCCGAGCGAGGAGACGTCCTGACCACGCCCACGCCCCAGCGTGCCGCCGACCCGCTCGGCGAGCCGCTGGCCCGGGCCCTCGAGGGCGACGAGGACGCGTTCGGCGAGGTCTGGCGCCTGCTGCATCCGCCCCTGCTGCGCTACCTGAGGGTGCGTGACCGAGACACCGCCGAGGACATCGCCGCCGAGACCTGGCTGCACGTCGTACGCGACCTCGGCCGGTTCTCCGGCGGGCCGGCCGAGTTCCGTGCCTGGGTGTTCACGCTGGGGCGGCACCGGGCGATCGACGCGGGCCGCGCCCGCGCCGCACGGCCCAGCACGCCGACCGCCGAGGTCGTGGACATCGGTACGGCGCCCAGCGCCGAGGCGGCCGCGCTCGAACGGGTCGACACGGAGGCGGCCGTCCGCCTGGTGGCCAGCCTGCCGGGACCCCAGGCCGAGATGGTGATGTTGCGGGTGGTGGCGGGACTCTCGGTGGCCGAGGTCGCGGCCATCGTCGGCAAGAAGCCCGGCACGGTGGCGGTCAACGTCCACCGAGCGTTGAAGAAGCTGGCCCGGACGCACCGGGCCCGAGCGGCGAGGGGGTGAGCATGAGCACCGAGCACGACGACGACGGCCTGGATGAGTTCGCGGACTCCGACCTGGTGCGGGCGCTGCGCGCGCCGGGCACCCCCGACGAGCTCGCCGGCGAGGCGCGCTTCGTCGCCGCCTTCCGCGACGCCCACCGGACCGAGGCCGTCCGCGGCCGCGCGGCCCTCGGGGGCCGCGTCGCGGGCCGGATCGGCGTCGGCGGCGCCGCCCTGCTCGCGGCGGTCACCCTGACCGGCGGGGTCGCGGCCGCGGCCTACACCCGGCACCTCCCTCACCCGGTCCAGGTGATCGCGCACGACACGTTCGGCGCCGTGGGCGTTCCCCCCGCGCCGCCGGTCGCACCGCGGACCAAGGCCCCCCGCCCGACGGCCACGCCCGACCCCGATCCGACGACCGGCGAGTCCGCCGACGAGCGCCGCCCCCCGCAGCCGACCCGGTCGGCCGGGCCCGGTGACCAGCGCTCCCCGCGGTCCGACGGGCCGACGAGCGCGACCTCCGCAGCCACCGGCACGGATGCGCCGTCGACGGATCCGGCTGCCGGGACCGCCTCCGGCTTCCCCGGCGGTCCGACCGGGCCGACGGGGCCGACGAGTCCGGGGTCCGACGACCCGTCCACCGACGTCCCCGCTTCCCCCGCGGTCACCCCGACGCGCGTCGGCGCGACCGCGTCCGCGCGGCGGGTGACCACCGGGGGTCATGCGACCGTCACCGCGATCGTGCGCGACCATGGCGAGCTGGTCGAGGGCGCGGAGGTGTGGCTGCTGCAGCGTCGCGGCACCGACGGCTGGACCCGCACCGCCTCAGCCGTCACCGGCGAGGACGGCTCGGCCATCTTCGCCACCGGCCCCCTGACCGAGACCACCACCTTCCGGTTCGCCGTGGACGTCGACGAGGACGCGGACGGCGACCCGGACCGCGTGCTCTCCTCCCGCAAGCGCCGGATCGGGGTCCAGCCGCTGCTCACCCTGAGCGCGGCCGGTCCGATCCTCACCGTCCACGCGGTGGGCGCGGGCGCCGGGGAGGCCGTCACGGTCAGCCGCCGCACCGCCGACGGGCGCGTGGTGCGCATCGGCATCCGGCGCCTCGACGACCAGGGCAGCGCGAGCTACGACCTGTCGTCCTACCCCGGGCGGGTCCGCGTCCTGGTCAGGATCCTGCGGACCTCGACCCACACGGCCGTGCGCCGGTGGATCACCGTACGGGTCCCCCGGAAGGCGCCGCCGACGGCGACCCCCACCCCTACGCCGACGCCCTCGACCTCGCCGAGCGCGGAGCCGTCCGGCACCGCGAGCAGCAGTACGACGACCGGTTCATGAACGCGGCCCGGTCGATCGTCGACGCAGGACCGCCCGCAACACGGGCTCGTACCCGGCCGCGAGGACCGTGATCAGGACCGCCATCGCGAGCGTGAAGCCCACTCGCTGCAGATCGATCGCGTAGACGTCTCCCCGCGGGGAGCTCAGCAGGACGATCGCGGCGGTCAGCGCGAAGGCGTAGAGCGCGTAGCTCGCGCCCTTCGCGTACAGGCCCAGAGCCACGATCATGGCCACCGCGCCCGCAGCGGTCAGGACCGTCGGGATCGGGACCAGGAACGCGACGACCGCCGCGAACAGACCCCCGCCGATCGTGCCCCCGGATCGGGCCAGGATGCGCCTCCTGGTCTCGGCGAGCCCCGGCCTGACAAGCACGAGAACGGTCAGCAGCGCCCAGCCCGCCGTCGAGCCCGGGAGCCACGCCACCGTCACCAGC
The DNA here is from genome assembly GCF_006335005.1 of Nocardioides albidus. Lineage (GTDB taxonomy): Bacteria > Actinomycetota > Actinomycetes > Propionibacteriales > Nocardioidaceae > Nocardioides > Nocardioides albidus. The sequence continues at coordinate 206,324 of NZ_VDMP01000020.1, read as the reverse complement.
GCCGTCAGTCCCAGCAGCACCGCGAGGACCGCGCCGTACAGCGCCGCCGAGAGCCGATCCAGGGGCACGGCGTCGAAAGAGGGGATCCTCGTCCCGAGCGCGGTGACGAGCCCCGCGGCCCACAGGCCGCCGAGGAGCACGAGGACAGCGGGCAGCAGGACCTGGCCGGCTCCCGCGGAGGTCCAGTCCACGCCCTCGACGCGGAGCGGCGGCGCGATGAGGACGGTCGCGGGCCACGCGCCGGCCTGGACCGCAGCCGGGTGCCATCCTGCCAGCGAGCACGCCCCGATGCCGGCTCCGAGGCCGGTCATGAGCGCGGCAGCCGCCCACGGGGAGTGCCCCACCTGGGCCGCCAGGAGGACGAGCAGCGCCGACGCGACCGTCGCGGCCACCCCGACGCGGCCGCCGTAGAGCGTCGCGACGACTCCTACGCCGATCCCTGCGAGCACATGGGCCGCCGCAGGCGCGAGAGGCGTGAACGACACGGCGATCGCGGGGAGGCAGACCACGGCCAGGACCAGCGTGAGAAGCGCGGCAGTGATCAGCGCCTTCCGAACGCCCATGCAACCCCTGTTCGATCGTCCCGCCTCGGTGTCAGCCCCGGCTCCACCGATCCGAGTTCGGATCACCGCATGCGCTGGCACTTCGGGCACAGATGCGATGAGCGATTCATGAAGGACACGCGTTCGATCGGTGTCCCGCACCGGCCGCAAGGCTGCCCAGCGCGACCATAGACGTCCAGGTCTCGGCTGAAATAGCCCGACTCGCCGTTGACGTTGACGTAGAGCGCGTCGAAGGACGTCCCGCCCTGGGCCAGGGCCTCGCCCATGACGTCGCGGGCGTGGCCGAGCAGCTCGACGGCCTGGGCGCGGGTGAGCCGGTTGCCGGGCCGCTCGCCGTGGAGCCGGGTGCGCCACAGCGCCTCGTCGGCGTAGATGTTGCCGACACCGGAGATCAGGGTCTGGTCGAGCAGCAGCCGCTTGACCCCCGAGGTACGCCGCCGGAGCCGGGCGACGAAGGCGGCGTCGTCGAACTCGGGGTCGAGCGGGTCCCGGGCGATGTGCGCGATCTCCGAGGGCAGGTCGGCGCCGCCGACGGAGACCGACAGGCCGCCGAACATCCGCTGGTCGACGAAGCGCAGCTCCCGGCCCCCCTCGATGTCGCTGCCGGTGCCGGTGAGCGCGAGGCGCACCCGCAGGTGGCGCTCGATCGGCGCGTCGACGGGCTGCACCAGCATCTGGCCGCTCATGCCGAGGTGGCCGAGGACGGCGTCGCCGTTGTCGAGCGGGAGCCAGAGGTACTTGCCGCGGCGACGGGCGCCCTCGATCCGGCGGCCGGTGAGAGCCGCCGCGAACCCGGCGGGCCCGGTGGGGTGGCGCCGGACGGGACGCTCGTGGAGGACGTCGACCGCGCTGATCGTGGCGCCGGTGACGTGGCGCTCGAGGCCGGCGCGGACGACCTCGACCTCGGGGAGCTCGGGCACGCTCGCAGATCAGCGGTCGGCGGGGAGCTGACGGCCGTTGGCGTCGAGGCCGAGGGTGGTGGCGATCTCGCCGTACGCCGTCTCGGCTGCGCCCTGCTCGGCCTCCTTCTTGGAGCGACCGGTGCCGTTGCCGTAGAGCTGCTCGCCCACCCGGACCTTCGCGGTGAAGGTCTTCATGTGGTCGGGACCGTCGTCCTCGATGACGTACTCGGGCACGCCGAGCGACTGGTCGGCCGCGAGCTCCTGGAGGGAGGTCTTCCAGTCGAGTCCCGCTCCGAGACCGGAGGCCTCCTTGATGAGCGGGTCGAAGAGCAGGTGCACGACCTCCGCGGAGGCCTCGATGCCGCCGCCGCTGAGGTGGATCGCGCCGATGACGGCCTCGACGGTGTCGGACAGGATCGAGGCCTTGTCGCGACCGCCGGTCGCCTCCTCGCCGCGACCGAGCTTGATGTGGGCGCCGAGCCCGATGTCACGGGCGACGCCGGCCAGGGCGCGGGCGTTGACGACGGCGGCACGCAGCTTGGCCAGCCGGCCCTCGGAGAGGTCGGGGTGGGCCAGGTAGAGCGTCTCGGTCACCACGACGCCGAGCACCGAGTCGCCGAGGAACTCCAGCCTCTCGTTGGTCGGAAGACCACCGTTCTCGTAGGCGTAGGAGCGATGCGTCAGAGCGCGCTCGAGCAGCTCGGGGTCCAGGTCGGGATCCCCGAGCGCTCGACGCAGCTCGACGTAGTTGATGCCGCAGCCTGACTCGACAGGTCCGGAGACCGGAGGGTCAGAGGACCTGGCGACGGTCGGCGCGGGCGCCGTACTGGCCGCAGGTGCCGCAGGCACGGTGCGGCAGGTGCTTGGCACCGCAGGCGGGGTTGGCGCAGGTCACCAGCGACGGGGCGACAGCCTTCCACTGCGAGCGACGGTGCCGCGTGTTGCTGCGCGACATCTTCCGCTTCGGAACAGCCACTGTCTTCTCCTTGGTTCGGGTGCGCTCGGGGCGAGCGCCACTTCAGTCCGTGGGGTCTTGCTGAGCTTCGTCGGTCAGCGCGGTCAGCGCCTTCCAACGTGGGTCGATCGCAGCCTCGTGCGTGTGGTCCGGCTCGTCCGCCAGTCGCACCCCGCACTCGGGGCACAACCCGGGACAGTCGTCCTGGCACAGCGGCTGGAACGGCAGTGCGAGCACCACCGCGTCCCGCAGCACGGTCTCCAGGTCGAGCAGGTCGTCCTGGAGCATGCTGACCTCGTCGTCCTCCTCGGCTCCCTCGGAGTCACGGATGTCGTCGTAGACGAACAGCTCCTGGAACGTCACCTCGATCTCGTCGTGGATCGGCTCCAGGCACCGCACGCACTCACCCTCCAGGGCGGCCGAGGCCGTCCCGGTGACGAGCACGCCTTCCATGACCGCCTCCAGGCGCAGGTCGAGCTCGACCGGCGCGCCCTCGGGGACGGAGAGGACTTCGATGCCCAGATCTGCTGGCGCCGGCACTGTCCGCGACACCTGACGCTGGGACCCCGGGCGGCGGCCGAGCTCGCGAGTGTCGAGCACGAGCGGCGCTCTCGGGTCCAGGGTGTTCAGGGGTTCACTTCCAGGTCCGGGCACAACAGATCACGTCGATGTTAGTGGCGCGCCACCAGCGCGACCAAATCACCCTCCACGACGGGGTGGTCAGGCGCGGGGGGCGGCGAGCCTCGCGGTCAGCCGCGCGTGCACGGCGGGAGGCACCAGCTCCGAGACGTCGCCGCCGAGCGAGGCGACCTCCTTGACCAGGCTGGACGAGACGTAGCCGAGGCTCGCGGTGGTCGGCACGAAGACCGTCTCGACGCCGGTCAGATGAGCGTTCATCTGTGCCATCGGCAGCTCGTACTCGTAGTCGTTGCCGCCGCGCAGACCCTTGACGATGGCCTGGGCGCCGATCTCGCGGCAGAAGTCGACGATCAGGCCGGTGAAGCCCATCACGGTGACGTTCGGGAGGTCCGCGCACGCCTCCCGCAGCATCTCGAGGCGCTCCTCGGGGTCGAACAGGCGCGACTTGGAGATGTTGGTGCCGGTCGCGACGACCAGCTCGTCGAAGAGCGCCGCGGTGCGCCGGAAGATGTCGACATGGCCGTTGGTCACCGGGTCGAAGGAGCCGGGGCACACCGCGCGCGTCATGGGGCGAGGCTATCGGTGGGGTCTCCCGGGCGCTCCGGAACCTCGGCGAGCCAGAGGTTGGTCTCGCCGTACTTCTTGAGCCGTCGCTTGCCCGGCAGCGGTTCCAGCGCCCCCGACCACCCCGGCTCCGGGCTGCGTCGGGAGCGCTCGACGACGACCAGCGCACCGTCGGCCAGCCATCCCCGTGTCGCGAGGAGAGCGAGGTCCTCGGCGAGCGTCACCTCGTCGAGGGGGTACGGCGGGTCGCTGAACACCAGGTCGTACGGCGCCGGCGCGGGCTCGGCCAGGACCGACGCCACGGGGCGCGCCACCACCTCGGCGACGTCGCAGCCGACGCTGCGGGCGTTGGCGCGGATCAACTCGGCGGTGCGCCGGTCGGACTCGACGAGGGTCACCGCAGCGACGCCGCGCGACCAGGCCTCGAGCCCGATGGCGCCCGACCCGGCGTACAGGTCGAGGAAGCGCAGGTCGTGGAGCGAGCCGGCCCACGCCTCGAGGGCGGAGAACAGCGCCTCGCGGACGCGGTCGCTGGTGGGTCGGGTCCGGTCGCCCTGGGGTGTCTGCAGCCGGCGTCCGCCCGCGCGGCCGGCGATGATGCGGGTCATCGGGGTTCTCTCATGACTTGTCCACGAAGTCGGCCTGCTGGGTCTGCTCGAGCCGTCGTACGGCGTCGCCGAGCCCGGGCGCGCGGAGGAGATCGGGGTCGTCGTCGAGCAGCCCCTCCGCGGCTGCGCGCGCGGCGAGGATGGTGTCCTCGTCGCGCAGCACGCGGAGGTTCTCCAGGCTCGAGCGGCCACCGGCCTGGGAGGCGCCCAGGACGTCGCCCTCGCGCCTCATCTCGAGGTCGACGCGGCTGAGCACGAAGCCGTCGGTGGTGGAGGCGACCGCCTCCAGGCGCTCCCGCGCGGGCGATCCGGCCTCGGCGTGGCTGAGGAGCAGGCACAGGCCCGGCAGGCCGCCGCGACCGACGCGCCCACGCAGCTGGTGGAGCTGGGAGACGCCGAAGTGGTCGGCGTCGAGGATCACCATCGCGGTGGCGTTGGCGACGTCGACCCCGACCTCGATCACGGTGGTCGAGACGAGTACGTCGATGTCGCCGGCGGCGAAGGCGCGCATGGTGGCGTCCTTCTCGTCGGCGGGCAGGCGTCCGTGCAGGCGCCCGAGCCGCAGCCCCTCCAGCGCCCCGGCGCCCAGCCGGGCGACGATCTCCTCGACCGCCGCGGCCGGTGGGCGGGGGCGCTCCTCCTCGGGATCCTCCTCGTCCGGCAGGTCGTGGACGTCGACCTGGCCGGCCTCTGCCTCGTCGCCGGCGATCCGGGGACACACGACGTAGACCTGGTGGCCCTTGTCGACCTCCTCGCGCACCCGCTCCCACACGCGCGCCGCCCAGCCCGGTTGCTCGGCGAGCGGGACGACGTTGGTCTGGATCGGTGCTCGTCCGGCGGGCAGCTCGGTCAGCGTGGAGGTCTCCAGGTCACCGAAGACGGTCATCGCGACCGTGCGCGGGATGGGCGTCGCGGTCATGACCAGCAGGTGCGGCGGCGCGGCCGCCTTGTCGGTGAGTGCCGCGCGCTGCTCGACGCCGAAGCGGTGCTGCTCGTCGACGACGACGAGGCCGAGGTCGGCGAAGAGGACCTGGTCCTGCAGCAGGGCGTGGGTGCCGATCACGATGCCGGCCTCACCGCTGGCGATCCGCGAGAGCGGCGCGGTCCGCTGCGACTTGGTCATGGAGCCCGTGAGCAGCTCGACCCGGGTCCCCTCGCCCGCCCCGAAGATCGTGCCGCCGAGGGCGAGCTCGCCGAGCATCGTGACGATCGAGCGGTAGTGCTGTTGGGCGAGGACCTCGGTGGGCGCGAGCAGGGCGGCCTGGCCGCCGGAGTCGACCACCCGCAGCATCGCGCGCAGGGCGACCAGTGTCTTGCCGGAGCCCACCTCGCCCTGCAGGAGCCGGTTCATCGGGTGCGGCTGGGCGAGGTCCCGCTCGATCTCCGCGCCGACCTCGACCTGGCCGGCGGTGAGGTCGAAGGGCAGACCCGCGTCGAAGGCGCGCAGCAGGGCGCCGTCTGCCCCGGTCCGGGCCGTCGCTCCCTCGGCCCGCCGCGCCCGCCGCCGCCGACCCAGCACCAGCTGGGTGACCAGCGCCTCCTCGAAGCGGAACCGGTGGTGCGCCCGCGCCACCTGGGCCCGGTCCTCGGGCCGGTGGACCCACGCGTAGGCGTCCCCGATCGCGGCGACGTCGTACTCCTCACGAACGGGCGCCGGCAGGATCTCCGCGACCTCGCCGACGACCTCGCGGGCGAACTTCACCGCACGCGCGACGTCCCAGGTCTGCAGGCCCTTCGTGAGCGGGTAGATCGGGTAGAGCGCGCCGAACTCGAGGACCTCCTGCACGGCGCTGTCCTCCTCGCCCTCGCCGTCCGTCATGCCGAAGATGCTCAGCTGCGGGTTCGTGAGCTGCCACTGGTCCCGGAACCGGTCGGCCTTGCCGAGGAACACCCCGCGGTTGCCGACGGCCACCCGGCGCGCATGCCACTCGGCCATGTGCTGGCTCTTGGCGAAGAAGGTCATCCGCAGGCTGGGGCCGCCGGTGCGCAGCGTGGCCTCGACACGGTAGGCCCGGCGCCCGGTGCGGCGGGCGGCGTAGGTGTGGGTCCTCGACTCGCCGATCTCGCCGACGACGCAGAGCAGCTGGCCCATCCGGAGGTCCGAGACCCGGGTCAGCGAGCCGGTCTCGAGATAGCGGCGGGGGAAGTGGCGCAGCAGGTCGCCGACGGTGCGCAGGCCGAGCCCGTCCTCGAACTTCTTGCGCTGCGCCGGCTTGGCCGCGCCGAGGACCGCGGTCAGCGGGGAGTCGAGGGTGATCGCCACGAGCGGTGTTCTCCTGCGGTTCGGGTCATTCGACGGACATCAGGAGCGGGTAGCGCTCCTGGCCACCGTCGTACACCACGACGTCGACATGGGGGTGGAACTCCTCGACCCACGCCGTGGCCCGGTCGGCCAGCCCCTCGCTGTCGGCGCCGCTCACGATCGTGACGAGCTCACCGCCGGCGGCGAGCAGCCGGTCGAGGACGACGAGCGCGACCGCGCCGAGGTCGTCGCCCACGACGGCGAAGTCGCCGGCGATGACGCCGAGCGCGTCGCCGGGCTCGCAGGGTCCGGCCATGGTCATCGCCTGCTTGGCGGCGATCGTGACCGCGCCGTGGCGCACGTGGCGCGCGGTGGCCGTCATCTCGGTGACGTCCTGGTCGAAGGCGCGGCCCGGCTCGTGCACGGCGACCGCCGCCAGGCCCTGGACCTGGGTGTGGGTCGGGATCACCGCGACCCGCAGCCCGCTCGCCCCGTGGTCGGCCTCCGCGGTGCTCGCGGCGGCCAGGGCCGCGCGGATGGTCGGCTCGTCGTTGGGCAGCACGACGACCTCGCGGGCTCCACACGCCGTGATCGCCTCGAGCAGCTCCCCTGTCGACGGCCGCCGTCCGGGTCCGCCGAGGACGACCTCCGCCCCGGCCTCCTCGAAGAGCTCGGCGAGTCCCGGGCCCGCGGCGACCGCGACGATCCGGCGGCCGGCGAGGGCCGGCGGCGCGACCTCCTCGACCTGCTGGTCCTGCGCGGGGGCCGCGGCGTGCCCGCACTCCTGGTGGCCCGCGGCGCTCTGCCGAGCGATCTGGTCGGCGAAGTGGGTGACCCGGATCCGGTGCGGGCGCCCGGCCTCGAGGCCGGCCTCGATGGCGGCGCCGACGTCGTCGGTGTGGACGTGGACGTTCCACAGCCCGTCGCGACCGACCACGACGACCGAGTCGCCGAGCTCGCCGAGCCGCTCACGCAGGCGCGGGGCATGCTCCTCGTCGGTGTCGAGGAGATACATCACCTCGTACGCCGGGCCGTCGGCGACCGGGTCGTCCCCGGACGGCTCGACGTGGGGAACCGGGATCAGGTGGCTGCCGAGGGGCGCGGTCACCGGCATCGGCCGGCGTCCGGTCAGGACCGTCTCGGCCGCGTCGAGGATCACCGACAGGCCCCGCCCGCCGGCGTCGACCACCCCGGCCTGGGCGAGCACGTCGAGCTGCTCCGGCGTGTGGCCGAGCGCCTCGCGGGCGGCCGCGGCGGCGGCGGTGAGGACGTCGCTGCTGCGCGCGTCGGGCGCCCCCGCTGCCGCCGTACCGGCCTCGGCGGCGGCGCGCATCACCGTCAGCATGGTGCCCTCCACGGGCTCCCCCACCGCGGCATAGCTCGCGGCCGACGCCTGCTGGAGCGCCTCGGCCATCACCACGGCGTTGCGCTCCTCGGGACGGGAGGCCCCGATCCGCCGAGCGGCGGCGCCGAGCATCTCGCTGAGGATCACCCCCGAGTTGCCGCGCGCGCCGAGGAGTGCGCCCCGGGCCAGGGCGGCGAGAGGCGCATCGCCAGGGTCGCCGGGGCCGCCGGGGCCGTCCTGCGACAGTGCCGCACGGATCGCGTCGCGGGCGGCCACGACAGTGAGATACATGTTGGTGCCGGTGTCGCCGTCGGGCACGGGATAGACGTTGAGGGCGTCGACCTCCTCGCGGGCGCCGGCGAGGGCGTCCACCGCGATGTCGACGAACCGGACCACGGTCGACAGCGAGATCCCGCTCCGCCCCTCCCCGGGCGCCGTCCGCTCGTCCATCGGGGCAACACTAGTGGTCATCTCCCGAAGTTGTTCGGGTGTGGCCCGTGCTCCGAACCGACGAGCGACGCCAACGCCGCCAGGTGCGTGCCCGGGGCGCGCGACACCCGAAGAACCCCCGGGGACGACCACGGGGTCGTGGCGGGATGCGCTTCGCCGATTTCGGCGCGCGCGGCGGGGTCGGCTATTCTCTTCCGGTTGCCCGAAGCGCCCTGGCCAACCCTCGTTGCCGGGTGCACGGGCCGACCCGAAACTTTGGATCCGCGATCTCCCAGGAGTGACAACCATGGCCGCCGTGTGCGACATCTGCGACAAGAAGCCGACCTTCGGCAACAACCGGCCGTGGTCGCGCAAGATCACCAAGCGCCGCTTCAACCCCAACATCCAGCGGGTGCGTGCCGTCGTCAACGGCACCCCGAAGCGGATGAACGTGTGCACCGGCTGCATCAAGGCCGGCAAGGTCACCCGCTGACCGCACCTCCCGAGCACCCACCGGCCCGCCGCGCATCGCGTGGCGGGCCGGTGTCTTCTCATCGCCGCCTCACCCGGCGCGGCGCGACCGGAGACCTCCTCTAGTCTGCGGCGATGGCGACACAGACGACCGGGTTCGGCCCCGTGACCCAGCTGGCATGGGTCACCGACGATCTCGACGCCACCGAGCAGGCCCTGGGCGCCACACTGGGTGCGCACGGCTGGACCCGGATGCCGGGCGTCCACTTCGGCCCGGACGCCTGCACCCTGCGCGGGCGGCCGGCCGACTTCACCGCCGACATCTCGCTCAGCTACGCCGGCGAGCTGCAGCTCGAGCTGATCCGCCCGGTGACCGGGGCGTCGATGTACGCCGAGTTCCTCGCCGAGCGCGGGCCGGGACTGCACCACGTGTGCTGCGAGGTCCCCTCGATGGACGAGGCCCTGGCGCGGGCGGAGCGCGACGGGTTCACGGTGGTCCAGGCCGGGACCATGGCCGGTGGCCTGATGAGGTTCGCCTACCTCGACACGTCGACCGCGGGGGCGTCGTACGTCGAGCTGGCGGAGATCTCCCCCGACCTCCAGGCGATGTTCGCCGACATCAGGGCGCGGTCGGTACGGCCGGACGCTCGCTGAGAGGCGCCCGCAGCCGGGCGACACGCTCGGCCCAGGACCACTACGCAACGTCTTGCCGCCAGCAGCGTGGCGCCCCAGCGCGAAGCGCGTCGGGCGGGGGCGGTGGCCCGCGCGCAGCGAGGGCTGGCGACCCCACCCGACCGGGCGACACGGTCGGCCCAAGACCACAGCGCAACGTCTTGCCGCCAGGCGGAGGTGGGGT
>NZ_VDMP01000020.1:189722-196582 GCF_006335005.1 Nocardioides albidus | reverse complement strand
GAGGGCTGGCGACCCCACCCGACCGGGCGACACGCTCGGCCGAGACAGCTCAGAAATGGGTCCAGCCGGTGGGGCCGTCGTACGCCGCTCCGTCGACGGTGACGGGGAGCTCTCCACGGGCGCTGACCGAGCCGATCCGGGTCCAGCCCTCGGGCAGCGTCGCGCCCGGCGGGAAGGTGGCGAGCAGGGGGTGGTCCTCGCCCCCGCCGAGGATGAACTGCAGCGGGTCCGCGCCGGTCGCCTGGCCGACGGCCAGGAGGGGCTCGGGGATCACGAAGGTCCCGGTCTCGACGTCGATGCTCACGCCGGAGTCGTCGGCGAGGTGGGCGGCCTCGGCGAGGAGGCCGTCGGAGACGTCGATCATGGCGGTGGCTCCGGCCTCGGCGGCGATCGGCCCGGCGTCGTACGGCGGCGCGGGCCGGCGGTAGGCGTCGACGAGGACGCGCGGCGAGCGGAAGCCGCGGCCGAGGACGGCGAGTCCGCCGGCGGACCAGCCCTGGCGGCCGCAGAGCGCGAGGACGTCGCCCGGAGCGGCACCGGAGCGCAGCACCGGGGAGACGGTGCACGCTCCGATCGCGGTGACCGAGATGACGACCTGGTCGGCGCGGGTGACGTCGCCGCCGACGAGGCCGGCGCCGACGGCCGCGCACTCCTCGGCGAAGCCCCGGGCGAAGTCGAGCGCCCACTGGGCGGGGAGGTCGGCCGGGGTGGCGAGCCCGACGGTCAGCCACTGCGCGCGGCCGCCCATCGCGTTGATGTCGGAGAGGTTCTGCGCCGCGGCGCGGTGGCCGACGTCGACGGCGTCGACCCAGTCGCGGCGGAAGTGGCGGCCCTCGACCAGCATGTCCGTCGACACGACGACGTGGCCCTTGCGCACGCGCAGCACCGCGGCGTCGTCCCCGGGGCCCAGCAGGACGTCGTCGCCCGGCGCGGTGGTGGCGACGATCTCACCGATCTGCGCGATCAGGCCGAACTCCCCGAGGTCCGCCAATGTCGTGTCCGGGCTGATCGCGTCTGCCATGTCCCCATCCCACCAGACGTACCCGTGGGTAGGTCGAGCGGCTCACGAGTTCTGCTGGACGGCCTCGGCGGGGTAGGTTGAGGCGTTCCACAAACTTCTCCGGCGGGAGCGTGAACCCATGGTGGTGCAGGCCTACATCCTCATCCAGACCGACGTCGGCAAGGCCGCCGAGGTCGCCCGCGAGGTCGGCGCGATCGCCGGCGTCACGCTTGCCGAGGACGTCACCGGCCCCTACGACGTGATCGTGCGCGCCGAGGCCCGCAACGTCGACGAGCTGGGCAAGCTCGTCGTCTCCAAGGTGCAGAACCTCGAGGGCATCACCCGCACGCTGACGTGCCCCGTCGTCCACATCTGAGCCGGGTCGCCCTCCTTCTGCCGCTCACCGTGCTGGTGGCCGCCTGTGGCGGCCCGGTCGAGGTGGAGGTCCCGCGGCTGTCGGCTGCGGATCGCGCCGCCTGCGAGGACTTCGCCGCCGACCTTCCCGGCACGCTCGCCGACGAGAAGCGCGTCGAGATCGACCCGGACGACGCGCCGGCGGCGGCGTACGGCGACCCCGCGATCGTGGTCCGCTGCGGTGTCGCCACGCCGAAGGGCTTCGACCTCGCGGCGTCGTGCGAGTCCGCGAACGGGGTCGGCTACTACATCCCCGAGGAGCAGTACGACGACCAGGACCTCGACCTGACGGTGACCGCCGCGGGCTACCGGCCCCGCGTCGAGGTGACGATCCCCGCGCGCTACCGGCCCAACGCCGGACCCGCCGCGATGGCGGTGCTCGCCACGCCGATCAAGGAGCATCTCACCCTGGTCGACGACTGCGACTGACCCGCTGGCGGGCCTCCGGTCGGACGCGGATCAGCGCAGGCCGGTGTCGCGCCGGAGCGCGAGCGTGAGCAGCCGGTCGACCAGGTCGGCGTACTCCAGGCCGGTGGCGGCCCACATCCGCGGGAACATCGACAGGGGCGTGAAGCCGGGCATCGTGTTGAGCTCGTTGACCACCAGCGAGCCGTCCGGCATGAGGAAGAAGTCGACGCGGGCCAGGCCCTCGCAGCCGACGGCCAGGAAGGCCCGGGCGGCCATCTCCCGCATCCGTGCCTCGACGCCCTCGGGGAGGACGGCCGGCACGTCGAGCTCGGTGTTCTCCTCGGGGAGGTACTTCGCCTCGAAGTCGTAGAACTCGTGCTCGCCGGTGATCCGGATCTCGGCCGGCAGGCTGGTCTCCGCGCCGCCGTCGAGGGTCTCGAGCACACCGCACTCGACCTCGCGGGCGCCCTCCGCCGACACCTCCACCAACACCTTCGGATCGTGCGCCAGCGCACCCTCGATCGCCTGGTCGATCTCGTCGGGGGTGTGCGCCTTCGCGATGCCGATGCTGGACCCGCCGCGGGCGGGCTTCACGAACAGCGGGTAGCCCAGCGCGGCGACGCGCTCGCGGACCGACGCGGGGTCGGCGGCCCACTGGCGCGCGGTCACGGTCTCGCTCGGCATCACGGGCAGGCCGGCGTCCTTGAGGACCACCTTCATGAACGCCTTGTCCATGCTGACCGCGGACGCCAGCACTCCGGAGCCGACGTAGCGCACGTCGGACATCTCGAAGAGTCCCTGGATGGTGCCGTCCTCGCCCCAGGGACCGTGCAGCAGCGGGAAGACGACGTCGACGTCACCGAGGGCACGGGGAGTCCGCGCCGGCTCGCTGACGACCAGGCCGGTGCCGTCGCTGGTGGGCGCCAGGCTGACGGCCGCGCGGTCGCCGTCCACTGCGGGCAACCGACCCGGGCCGGTGATCCGGTGGCGCTGCGGGTCATCGGCCTCCAGCACCCAACGGCCGTCGGTCGCGATGCCGACCGGGATGACGTCGTACTTCTCCCGATCGATGGCCTGCAGGACGCTGCCCGCGGTCACGCACGAGATGGCGTGCTCACTGGAGCGGCCGCCGAAGACGACAGCGACGCGGACACGGCGGCCGGTGGGAGAGCTCATCGCCGAAGACCCTACCTTTGGGGCATGTCCGCACCTGCGCATGACCCGTCCTCCGCCGCTCCGGCGCTGCGCCCCGCGACCATCGCGGTGACGGCCGGGCGTCCTCCGCACGAGCCGGACGAGCCGTTGAACGTGCCGATCACGATGACCTCGACGTACGGCGCGACGGGCGACCTCGAGTACGGCCGCTTCGGGAACCCGACCTGGTCGGCCTTCGAGGAGACGCTGGGAGCGCTCGAGGGCGGGCGCGCGCTCGCGTTCGCCTCCGGCATGGCCGCGGTCACCACCATCCTCGACCTGGTCGGCATCGGTGGCAGCGTCATCGCGCCGCGGCACGCCTACAACGGCTCGGTGGCCGCCCTCGCCGACGCCGAGTCGCGCGGCCGGCTCAGGGCGAGCCTCGTCGACACCAGCGACACCGCCGCCGTGATCGCGGCGCTGCGGGCCGACGAGGACTGCGCCCTGCTGTGGCTGGAGTCGCCCACCAACCCTGCCCTGGAGGTCGCCGACATCCCGGCCCTGGTCGCGGCCGCCCACGAGCTCGGGATCCGGGTCGTCGTCGACAACACCTTCGCCACTCCCCTGCTCCAGCAGCCGCTGTCGCTGGGGGCCGACATCGTCGTGCACTCCGCGACGAAGTACATCGCCGGGCACAGCGACGTCCTGATGGGCGCGATCGTGGTGGCCGACGAGGAGGTGTACGGCGCCCTCAAGGGCCGCCGCGACCTCGCGGGCGCCGTACCTGGGCCGTTCGAGACGTGGCTGGCCCTGCGCGGCCTGCGCACCCTCCCCGTGCGCCTCGAGCGGGCTGCCGCCAACGCGGCGGAGCTCGCCCGTCGCCTCGCCGACCATCCCGCCGTCGAGGAGGTCCGCTATCCCGGCTTCGGCGCGATCGTCGCGCCGGTCCTCGCCGGTGGCGCGGACGCCGGCGACTTCCTGGTCCGGGCGACGTCCCTGTGGGTGCACGCCACGTCCCTGGGCGGGGTCGAGTCGACCTTCGAGCGCCGGCGCCGCTGGAAGCTCGAGCCGGCCACCATCCCCGACGGGCTCGTGCGCCTGTCCGTCGGCATCGAGGACGTCGAGGACCTCTGGCACGACCTGAAGCAGGCCCTGGACCGGATCAACGCCTGACCGCGACCCGGCCCGTCCTGACCCGCAAACGTCGTCGACCCGGCCCGTCCTTACCTTGCAGAAGGTCAGGATGCGCCGGGGCGACGCTCATCCGAGGTCAGCATGCGCCGGGTCGCGGCTAGCTCAGCTCGGCCTTGGTGTCGCGGGAGATGAACGCGTCCATCAGCTGGGAGGTGGTGAGGCGGCCCTGGACGACCTCGTCGACGGCGTCGACGATCGGGGCGTCGATGCCGGTGCGTGCCGCGAGCGCGCGCAGGGACGAGCAGGACTTGGCGCCCTCCGCGACCTGGCGGGTGGAGGCGTAGATCTCCTCGACGGTCATCCCCTGGCCGAGCTTCTCCCCGAAGGTGCGGTTGCGCGAGAGCGGCGACGAGCAGGTGGCGACCAGATCGCCGAGGCCGGCGAGACCCATCAGGGTGAGCGGGTTGGCGCCGAGGTTCATCGCGAGCCGAGCAGTCTCCGCGAGGCCACGGGTGATGAGGGAGGCGGTCGTGTTGTCGCCGAAGCCCTGCCCCACCGCCATGCCGACGCACAGAGCGACGACGTTCTTGTAGGCGCCGCCGTACTCGCAGCCGAGCACGTCGACGCTGGTGTAGGGCCGGAACGCCGGTGAGTGGAGCCTCTTCTGCAGGCTGGTGGCGACGCCCTCGTCGGCGCAGGCCACGACCGACGCGGCGGGCTCGCGGCGCGCGATCTCGCGGGCGAGGTTGGGCCCGCTGACGACGGCGATGCGGTCCTCGGCGATGTCACCGACCTCGGCGATCACCTCGGACATGCGCTTGAGGGTGCCGAGCTCGACGCCCTTCATCAGCGAGACCAGCACAGCCTCGTCGTCGACGTACGGCAGGAAGGTGGGCAGGTTCTCCCGCAGGGACTGCGAGGGCACGGCGAGTACGACGACGTCCGCGCCGGCGAGCGCCTGCTCGGGATCGTGGGTGGAGCTGATCGCGCGGGGCAGCTCGATGCCGGCGAGGTAGTCGGTGTTCTCGTGGCTCTCGTTGATGGACGCGGCGACCTCCTCGCGGCGCGCCCAGATGCACACGTCGTTGCCGGCATCGGCCAGCACGATGGAGAACGCCGTCCCCCACGAGCCGGCGCCGAGCACCGCGACCTTCTTGCCCAACAGGTTGCCCATCAGCTCGCCGCCTTCTTGTTCCTCTTGAACCGGTCACCGTGCACGGCCATGTCGTAGCGCTCGGCCGGCGCGGTCTCGCCGCGCACCAGCTCCAGCTGATGGGTGATCGCGGCCATGATCCGAGCGGTGGCCTCGTTGACGACCGCGGTCGTCCGCTCCCTCGCGCGCAGATCGTCGAGCTCGACGGGCGGGCCGACACGCATCACGACCTTGCGGCGCGGCACGAGGTGGGGACGCTTGGTGTACGGCGGCAGGATCTCGTGGGCGCCCCACTGGCCGACCGGGATCACAGGACACCCGGTCTCGAGGGCGATCCGGGCAGCGCCGGACTTGCCCTTCATCGGCCACAGGTCGGGGTCACGGGTGATCGTGGCCTCGGGGTAGATGACCACGCACTGCCCGGCACGCACCGCGTCGACCGCCGCGGAGTACGCCCCGACGGCATCCTTCGTGTCGCGCCTGACCGGGATCTGCCCGGCACTGCGCAGGAAGTAGCCGAGCGCCCTGTTGTCGAACAGGCCGGACTTCGCGAGGTACCGGGGCTTGTAGCCGTGCTCGTAGACCAGGTGCGCAGCCGTCAGCGGGTCGGCGTGGGAGATGTGGTTGAGGACGATGATGAAGCCGCCCCGCTCCGGGAGGTTCTCCACGCCGATCCACTCGTGGCGGGTCGCCGCCAGCAAGGTCGGCTTGACGATGGCGACGGCGATGCCGAAGGCCCAGCCTCGCTTCTCCCGCAGCTTCCGAACGGTCACGAGCATGGAGATTACCGGTCAGTGACCACGCCCACTCCTGGGCACGACGACCGACCTGTCAGGATTCGGGAGTGTTCACGCGTCCGGGCTCGTTCGCCGTGCTGCTGCCGGTGAAGTCGCCAGGGACCGGCAAGTCCCGGCTCTCGATCCTGCCGGATCCCGAACGCGCCCTTCTCGCGGCGGCGTTCGCGACCGACGTGGTCGACGTGTGCCTGCGGACCGACCACGTCGCGGGCGTGCTCGTGGTCAGCGACGACGCCGGCTTCGCAGCGACGCTCGCGGCGCGGGGCGCGCACACCTGCGCCGACCCGGGCGGGGGGCTGAACGCGGCGTTGCGCCACGGGGCGGCATTCCTGGGCGACGAGCGGCCGGACCTGCGGCCCGTCGCCCTGTGCGCCGATCTTCCGGCTCTCGTGCCGGCCGACCTCGCCGCGGCACTCGCCGACGTCCCCTCCGCGCCGTGCTTCGTGGCGGACGCGGACGCTACCGGCACCACGCTCTACAGCGCGTCCTACGAGGACTTCGACCCGCGCTTCGGAGCGGGATCGGCGTCCGCCCACGCGGACTCCGGCGCGCGAGCCCTGGGCGGGGAATGGCCGACACTGCGCCGCGACGTCGATGACGTCGCCGGGCTCGAGGCCGCGATCAGGCTCGGCGTCGGCCCTTGCTCGGCCGAGGTGCTGCGTCGGATCGGCCCGCTGCACGGACGACGAAAGGGCCGCACTCCGTGAGGAATGCGGCCCTTTCGGGGTGATCGTCGAAGTCGGCTCAGGCCTTCTTCGCGGTCTTCTTGGCCGGAGCCTTCTTGGCCGGGGCCTTCTTGGCAGCGGGCGCCTTCTTGGCG
>NZ_VDMP01000020.1:182003-189699 GCF_006335005.1 Nocardioides albidus | reverse complement strand
GCCTTCTTCGCAGCGGGCGCCTTCTTCGCGGCCGGCGCCTTCTTGGCCGGAGCAGCCTTCTTCGCCGTGGCAGCGGCCTTCTTGGCCGGGGCGCTCGCCTTCTTGGCGGCCGCGGACGCGGCCTTCTTCGCCGGGGCGGCAGCAGCGGCGGCAGCCTTCTTCGCCGGAGCGGCGGCCTTCTTGGCCGGCTTCGGCAGCGGCGCGAGCTTCTTCGCGCCGGACACGACGTTCTTCAGGTCGGCGCCGGCGCTGAACTTGGGGACCGCCTTCTTCTTGGTCTTCACACGCTCGCCGGTCTGCGGGTTGCGGACCCAGCGGGCGTTGCGGACCGCCTTCTCGAAGGAGCCGAAGCCCGTGATGGCGACCTTCTCGCCCTTCGCGACCTGGCGGGTGATGGTGTCGAGGACCGCGTCGAGAGCATGGGCAGCGTCCTTGCGGCTGCCCTCGAACCGGTCAGCCAGCGCGTCGATCAACTGAGACTTGTTCACTACCTGTCCTTCCGAAACGCCGCGCTGGGCGTCCCTTGAGCTGTTGCGGCCGAACCCTCGCCCAGCCGTCCTTTCATGGGAACGCTAGGCACTAGTGGGCACAGTCACAATCACCACGCCGAAGTTGGTGCCTCTTTTTTCGCGATTTCGGCGGTATTTCGGCCGATTCGGCTTGCTTTCGCCGTTCTCGGCCCGATGCGCATCACCTCGACGAATCGCGCAAACACGATGGGCCGATTCGCGAAGCTCGCGAATCGGCCCATCGTAGAGCGGTTTCAGGCGTGTTGGGTGACCGGCTTCCAGGTCGGTCGACTGCTCTCGTACGCCGCGATGTCGGCCTCGTGACCGAGCGTGATGCCGATGTCGTCGAGCCCCTCGAGCAGACGCCAGCGCGTGTAGTCGTCGATCTCGAAGGTGGCCTCGATGTCGCCGGCCCGCACGGTGCGCGCCTCGAGGTCGACGGTGATCTCGGCGCCCGGGTTGCTCTCCAGGTAGGCCCAGATCTGCTCGACCACGGACTCCTCCAACTGGCCGGCGACGAGGCCGGCCTTGCCGGAGTTGCCCCGGAAGATGTCGGCGAAGCGCGCGGACAGGACCACCTTGAAGCCGTAGTTCTGCAGGGCCCAGACGGCATGCTCGCGCGAGGAGCCGGTGCCGAAGTCAGGTCCGGCGACGAGCACCGAACCCGCACTGTAGGCAGGGTTGTTGAGCACGAAGCCCGGGTCGTTGCGCCATGCGGCGAACAGGCCGTCCTCGAATCCGGTGCGCGTGACCCGCTTGAGGTAGACCGCCGGGATGATCTGGTCGGTGTCGACGTTGCTGCGGCGCAGCGGGACGCCGACGCCGGTGTGGGTGGTGAACTTCTCCATGGCTCAGACTCCTGCAGGCACGAGGTCGGCGGGCGAGGACAGGGTGCCGCGGACGGCGGTGGCGGCGGCGACGGGCACGGACACCAGGTGGGTGCGTCCGCCCTTGCCCTGGCGGCCCTCGAAGTTGCGGTTCGAGGTCGAGGCACTGCGCTCGCCGGGGGTGAGCTGGTCGGGGTTCATGCCCAGGCACATCGAGCATCCCGCGCCGCGCCACTCGGCGCCGGCGGCGATGAAGACCTTGTCCAGGCCCTCGGCCTCGGCCTGCATCCGGACTCGCACCGAGCCCGGGACGACGAGGAGTCGCGTGCCCTCGGCGACGTGATGGCGCTCGAGGATCTGCGCGGCGAGCCGCAGGTCCTCGATGCGGCCGTTGGTGCACGAGCCGACGAACACGGTGTCGACCTTGATCTCGCGCATCGGCGTACCGGCCTCGAGGCCCATGTACTCCAGCGCCTTCTCGGTTGCGATCCGGTCCGTCGGGTCGGCGTAGTCGTCGGGGCTGGGGACGGTCGCGCCGAGCGGGACGCCCTGGCCGGGGTTCGTGCCCCAGGTGACGAACGGCGTCATCTCCGCCGCGTCGAGCACGATCTCCTTGTCGAAGGACGCGTCATCGTCGGTCACGAGGGTCTTCCAGTGCGCGACCGCCGCGTCCCAGTCGGCGCCCTGCGGGGCCTCGGGCTTGTCCTTGATGTAGGCGAAGGTCGTCTCGTCCGGGGCGATCATGCCGGCCTTCGCGCCCCACTCGATGGACATGTTGCAGACGGTCATCCGGCCCTCCATCGAGAGCTCCTCGATGGCCTGGCCGCGGTACTCGACGATGTAGCCCTGTCCGCCGCCGGTGCCGGTGTGCGCGATCAGCGTGAGCACGAGGTCCTTGGCGGTGACGCCCTCGGGCAGGCTGCCGTTGACGGTGACGGCCATCGTCTTCGGCTTGGCCTGCGGCAGCGTCTGCGTGGCGAGGACGTGCTCGACCTCCGAGGTACCGATGCCGAACGCGATCGCGCCGAACGCGCCGTGGGTGCTGGTGTGCGAGTCGCCGCACACGATCGTCATGCCGGGCTGGGTCAGTCCGAGCTGCGGGCCCACGACGTGCACGATGCCCTGCTCGATGTCGCCGAGCGGGTGGAGGCGCACGCCGAACTCGGCGGCGTTCTTGCGCAGGGTGTCGACCTGGGTCTTGCTCACCGGGTCGGCGATCGGCTTGTCCCAGTCGAGCGTCGGGACGTTGTGGTCCTCGGTCGCCAGGGTCAGGTCGGGTCGGCGCACCGGCCGCCCGGCCAGGCGCAGGCCGTCGAAGGCCTGCGGGCTGGTGACCTCGTGGATGAGGTGGAGGTCGATGTAGAGGAGGTCCGGCTCCCCCGGGGTCGATCGGACGACGTGCTCGTCCCACACCTTCTCCGCCAGGGTCTTGCCCATGACTCGCTCCTCCTCGTTCGGGTCGTCGACGGCACTCCTGCCGTGAACTGATCGAAGCCTACATCTTGCATCCCAGGATCCGAGACGGCAGTATTGCCATATGGACAACTCGAGCGGCGTCGGCGTACTCGACAAGGCGGCCCTGGTGCTGACCGCACTGGAGTCGGGACCCGCCACCCTTGCGGGCCTCGTCGCCGGCACCGGACTTGCCCGACCGACGGCCCACCGCCTGGCGGTGGCGCTCGAGCACCACCGCCTCGTCGCACGCGACATGCAGGGCCGGTTCGTGCTCGGGCCCCGTCTCGCCGAGCTCTCCGCCGCCGCCGGCGAGGACCGCCTCCTGGCCACGGCCGGGCCGGTGCTCGCCCGTCTCCGCGACATCACCGGCGAGTCGGCGCAGCTGTGGCGACGCCAGGGCGACCACCGCGTGTGCGTCGCGGCCGCCGAGCGCCCCTCCGGCCTGCGCGACACCATCCCGATCGGCTCCCAGCTGACGATGCGCGCCGGCTCCGCCGCGCAGGTGCTGCTCGCATGGGACGACCCCGAGCGGATCCACCGCGGCCTGCAGAACTCCGCGTTCTCCGCCGCCGAGCTCTCCGCGATCCGCCGCCGCGGCTGGGCGCAGTCGGTCGGCGAGCGCGAGC
Source organism: Nocardioides albidus (assembly GCF_006335005.1). GTDB lineage: Bacteria > Actinomycetota > Actinomycetes > Propionibacteriales > Nocardioidaceae > Nocardioides > Nocardioides albidus. The sequence continues at coordinate 186,282 of NZ_VDMP01000020.1, read as the reverse complement.
AGGGCGTCGCCTCGGTGTCGGCTCCCGTGCGCTCCCCCGGTGGCAAGGTCATCGCCGCCGTCTCCGTCTCCGGCCCGCTCGAGCGCCTCTCCCGTCAGCCCGGCCGCATGCACGCACCCGCGGTGCTCGCCGCCGCCGAGCGGCTCTCCGAGTCGCTGCGCCGCGCCGCCGCCGAGTAGTCCCAGGAGTCACTCTGGTCACACCTGGACGAAGGAACTCATGCTGGGACGAGGAAACTTCTTCGTCCAGGCATGAGTTTCATCGGCCGGCCGGTGAAACTCCCGCCGACGCAGCCTCAGAACAGCGCAGCCTGCTCCAAGGACAGCAGCAGTTGCTTGCGGTCCAACCCGCCGGCGTACCCGGTCAGCGTGCCGTTGGCGCCGATGACCCGGTGGCACGGGATGACGATGGGGATGGGGTTGGCGCCGTTGGCGGTGCCGACCGCGCGTGAGGCGGCGTTGGTCTTGCCGAGACGTGCCGCGATCTCGCCGTACGACGCCGTCTCGCCGTAGCCGATCGCGACCAGCTGGGCCCACACCGAGCGCTGCCAGGCGCTGCCGACGGGCGCGAGCGGCAGATCGAACTCCGTGCGCTCACGGGCGAAGTACTCGCGCAGCTGACGCGCGGCCTCGACGAGCAAGGGCGCGTCGTCGGCACGCTCGCCGAGCGGGCGGCCGGTGCCGTCGCGGAACGGCGAGAACTCGATCGCGGTGATCGCGCCATCCTGCTCGACGAGGCGCAGTGGCCCCACGGGCGATTCGATGAGGGTCCACATGATCAGTCCATCCTTCCAGTGGTCCCGGACAGGGACGTCCACAGATGCAGGAGGGCGTAGGAGCGCCAGGGCGCCCAGCCCTCCACGTCGACGGCGCGGTGGCGCGCCAGGGCGTTGCGCACGCCGATGTCGGTCGGCAGCCACACGTCGGGGTGGCCGAGTGCGCGCAGTGCGATGTAGTCGGCCGTCCACGGGCCGATGCCGGGCAGGCCGAGGAGGAGCCGACGCACCTCGCCGCGATCCGGACCGCGGTCGAGCACGATCTCCCCGGAGGCGATCGCGGCACACAGTCCCACGAGCGCGCGCCCGCGGGCGCGGGGCATGCGGAACTCCTCGGGCGGCAGCGCGGCGACGGCGGCGGCGTCCGGGAACAGGTGGGTCAGCCCGTCGACACCGGTCCGGACCGGACGGCCGTGGGCCGCGACGAGTCTGGCCGCCGCGGTCCGCGCAGCGACGACGGTGACCTGCTGGCCGAGGACGGCACGGACCGCGACCTCCGCGCCGTCGACATGACCGGGCACGCGCAGGCCGGGCCGCGCCGCGACGAGCGGCCGGAGGGCGGGGTCCCCGGCGAGATGCGCGTCGACGGCCACCGGGTCGGCATCGGCGTCGAGCAGGGCACGCATCCGCGACAGGGCGGCCGTGGTGTCGCGCAGATCGTCGAGCATCAGGCGCAGTGGCAGGTACGACGTCCCGACGCCGTCGAGATCGGCGAGCTCGACACGGGCGACGCCCGAGCCGTGCGGAAGGCGGAGGGTGCGGGCATAGGTGCCACTGCCGTCGGACGCCAGCTCGGCGACCTCGACGCCCGGCACGGCCCGATCGGCCAGGAACCGGAGCAGAGCAGTGCCGCGGAAGGGCGTGCGTACGGCGATCCGCAGGTCGATGGCGCCCGGCGCCCGGTCGCCGGCGAGGGTCCGTCGACCGCGCAACCGGCTCGGCGCGGCGTCGTACACCTCGAGCATGGTGTCGTTGAACTGCCGGACGCTGGAGAAGCCGGCCGCGAACGCGACGTCGGCAAGGCTCAGGGTCGTGCTCTCCACGAGCGCGCGGGCGGTCTGGGCGCGTTGGGTGCGGGCAAGGGCGAGCGGTCCCGCCCCGAGCTCGGTGGTCAGCAGCCGGGACAGGTGGCGCGTGGTGTAGCCGAGCCGCGCGGCGAGACCCTCCACACCCTCACGGTCGACGACGCCGTCGGCGATCAGCCGCATCGCCCGGCCGGCGACCGTTGCCGCTGTGTCCCACTCCGGACTGCCGGGGGTGGCGTCCGGCAGGCAGCGCTTGCAGGCGCGGTAGCCGGCGGCCTGGGCTGCCGCGGCCGTGCGGTGGAACGAGACGTTGCGCGACGCGGGCGTGCGCGCCGGGCAGGACGGGCGGCAGTAGATGCCCGTCGACCGCACGGCGGTGTAGAAGACACCGTCGAAGCGCCGGTCGCGCGACTGGACGGCCGTGTAGCAGCGCTCGAAGTCGAGCTGCTCGGGAGTGGTCACGATGCTGTCCATGTCCTCCATCCTGCCGCGCCCCACCGACACTCTCTCGCGGAAATCGGACATGACGGTGCCGCCCGATGGTCCCGGTCTGCCACGCTGTGCCCATGGCGGACGCACCGATCAATCCTCTCGACCTGCTGATCAAGTCACAGCAGGCGGCTCTCAAACTCACCACCGACGTGCTCCGGAGCCTGCAGGACGCCGCGGTCGCCGGCGCCACGCAGCCCGCCGAGCTCACGACCCAGGTCGCGGACATGGCACGCGCCGTGGCCGGGATGTCGAGCGCCTTCACGGGGATCGCCGGCTCGTCGGTCCAGCCGCTCCAGGACTTCATCGTGCGCCAGCGCGAGATCGCCGACACCGTCCACACGCTCGCCGAGGCGCAGGCGCAGCTCGCCGGGGTGATGGCGAGCCTGGCGGAGCATCACGCCGACGCGGTCAACGCGCTGGAGACGGTCACCGCTCCACTCTTCGCGATCGTGGGCGCCCAGCCCACCGCGCCGAAGACGCGGGCGGCGAGGAAGGCCGAAGGAGGCTGAGGGCGGCAGTCGCCCTCGACGTGACCCGAGACAGAGCTCAGGGAGAAAGCAGTCGGGCCCGGTCCTGATGGACCGGGCCCGAGGCTGTACCCCCGACCGGATTCGAACCGGCGCTACCTACGTGAGAGGCAGGCGTGCTAGGCCGCTACACAACGGGGGCATTCGCTGTCCGGATCGCTCCGTGACAACGGCGTGAACTCTAGCGATTCCGCGCCCGACCGGCCAAATCGTGGCCACCTGACGCTCACCTCGCGGGAGATTCGCTGGGATACTAGGACTCGAACCTAGAACGACTGAACCAGAATCAGCTGTGTTGCCAATTACACCATATCCCATGGTTTCGATCCGCGGCCGAGGCCGGCGAACCGGAGACCTACCTTACCGGTCGTCCTGCGCCGCATCCAAAATGGCCCCGCCGACGGGCCCGTTCCCGGCGGTATCGGTGCGGCTCTGCACCCCCAGCCGGCGAGCCGCGACGACCGCGAGCACCAGGTAGCTGACGGACTGGACGAGGGTGACCGGGATCGACCACCAGGTGCCGCCGCTGGGGTTGAGCGCCTCGGTCATGTCGCTGAACGCGAGGGCCATCCCGAAGGCCAGGAAGTTGTTGAGGACGTGCATCGCGATGCCCGCCTCGAGCCCGCCGGTGAGGATCACCAGCACGCCGGCCACGACACCGAAGGCGAAGCGGTCGAAGAAGATCGGCACGTCCTGGCCCAGGCCGTGGGCGAGCGCGAACAGCAGAGCAGGTACGACGACGGCGACCGCCGCGCCGGCGCGGGGACCGATGCGGGTGCCGATGCCGCCGAACGCCTGGGCGAGGTAGCCGCGGAAGACGTACTCCTCCCCCGCGGCCTGCAGCGGGGTCAGCAGGACGATCACCAGCAGGAAGTCGCGCGCCGTCGACGTCCACGCGTTCGGCTCCCCGGCCATGTCGACCGATCCGGCCCCCTGGTCCGGAAGGACGCTCGAGGCGAGCACGGTGATCGCCAGGGCGACGAGCGCGAGACCCAGGCACACCAGGAACCAGCGCCAGCGCAGGCGTCCGGTGACCGACGTCACCCAGCCCGGGGTCTGAGCGTGCAGGAGTCGGGCGACGAGCCACACCGCGGGGATCGCGACCGCCCAGCTCAGGTTGACCAGCGCCAGGAACGCGGGGGTCGCGATGTCGCCGGAGAGCTTGTCGATCGCCCGGCTCGAGCTGTCGCCTCCGGCCACCAGCACGAGGGTGACCACGATGCTCAGCACCAGCTGCGCGGCGAAGAACATCACCACCAGCAGAGGGATCCCGGCGAACGGACGCCAGCCGCCCGTGGGCCCGCGACGGTGGAGCTCGTCGTACCGCAGGCCCGGTCCGGATCCCGCCGCAGCGGCGGGGAGGGACTCAGCCGAGGGCACGCCGCAACCGCCCGAGGCTGCGGTCGCGGCCGAGGAGCTCCATGGACTCGAACAGCGGCGGCGAGATCCGGCGGCCGGTG
>NZ_VDMP01000020.1:157963-181944 GCF_006335005.1 Nocardioides albidus | reverse complement strand
GAGGGCGTCGTACGACGCCTGCAGGACGGGGATGCCGGCCTCGCCGATCTGCTTGGCCGCGTCCTCGGCGTCGACCTCGAAGGCGTCCTCGTCCACGAACAGGAAGCCGAGCATCGAGCTGGCCTCGGTCAGCTTGTTGATCCGCTCGGCCACCAGCGGCATCGCCAGCTCGAGCAGCTGCGCGTCGGCATCGCTCACCGGGTCGCTCACGACGCCGTCACGCTTGAGGAACGGCAGCGCCCGGTGGGTGATCTCGTCGATCGAGAGCAGTCGCAGGTGGGCGGTGTTGATCGCGTCGCACTTCTTGATGTCGAAGCGCGCCGGGTTGGCGACGACGTCGGCGATGTCGAACGCCTCCACCATCTCCTCCAGGCTGAAGATGTCGCGGTCCGCGGCGATCGCCCAGCCGAGCAGGGCGAGATAGTTGAGCAGGCCCTCGGGCAGGTAGCCCTGGTCACGGTAGGCCAGCGCATGCGCCTCGGGGTCGCGCTTGGAGAGCTTCTTGTTGCCCTCGCCCATCACGTAGGGAAGGTGCCCGAACTCCGGCGTCGCCTTGGCGATGCCGATCTCCTTGAGCGCCTCGTAGAGGGCGATCTGTCGCGGCGTGGAGGACAGCAGGTCCTCGCCGCGGAGCACGTGGGTGATCTCCATGAGGGCGTCGTCGACCGGGTTGACCAGCGTGTAGAGCGGGTCGCCGTTGGCACGGCACAGCGCGAAGTCGGGGACGAACTCGGTCTCGAAGCTCACCTCGCCACGCACCAGGTCGTTCCAGGTGATCGAGCCGTCGGGCATGCGGAAGCGGACGACCGGCTTGCGGCCCTCGGCCTCGAAGGCCGCCACCTGCTCGGCCGAGAGGTCGCGGCAGAAGCCGTCGTAGCCCTGCACCTTGGAGCCGGCGGCCTTGCGGCGCGCGGCCGCCTCGTCGTTGGTGCAGTAGCAGTCGTAGGTGCGGCTGCTCTCCTTGAGCCGGGCCAGCGCGTCGGCGTACAGGTCACCGCGCTCGCTCTGCTTGTAGGGCGCGTGCGGGCCGCCGACCTCGGGGCCCTCGTCCCAGTCGAGGCCGAGCCAGCGCATCAGGTCGATGATCGAGGACAGGGACTCGTCGGTGCTGCGCTCCTTGTCGGTGTCCTCGATGCGGAAGACGAAGGTGCCGCCGTGGTGGCGCGCGAAGGCCCAGTTGAACAGTGCCGTGCGGACCAGTCCCACGTGCGGGCTGCCGGTCGGGGACGGCGCCATCCGGACGCGGACCGGCGTGCTGATGTTGCTCATGCGCGTGCTTCCACCTTGTTCGTGAGGGTTCCGAGGCCGTCGATCGAGATCTCGACCTCGTCGCCGACCTGCAGGGGACCGACACCCTCGGGGGTGCCGGTGAGGATGACGTCTCCGGGCAGCAGCGTCATCACGCTGGAGACGTGGGCGATCAGGGCGGGCACGTCGAAGACCATGTCGGCCGTCGTACCGTCCTGGACGACATCGCCGTTGAGGAAGGTCTGCACCCGCCGGCCCTCGCTGAAGTCGTGGGGATCGAGGTCGGTCTCGATCCACGGCCCGAGCGGGCAGAAGGTGTCGAAGCCCTTGGCCCGCGTGAACTGGCCGTCGGCGCGTTGCAGGTCGCGCGCGGTCACGTCGTTGGCGAGGGTGTAGCCGTGGATCACGTCGGTGGCCTTCTCGGCCGGGACGTCGCGGCAGATGCGCCCGATGACGACGGCGAGCTCGCCCTCGTAGTGCACCTCCTGGGACTGGCGCGGGTAGAGGATCGCGTCGCCCGGCCCGATCACGCTGGTGTTGGGCTTGAGGAACATCAGCGGCTCGGAGGGGACGTCGTTGCCGAGCTCGGCCGCGTGCGCGGCGTAGTTGCGGCCGATGCCGACCACCTTGCTGCGGGGCAGGACCGGCGCCAGCAGGCGGATGTCCTCGAGCCGGTGCTCCCGGTCGAGCAGCTTGATCCCGACATAGAGCGGGTCGCCGGCGAGGGCGACGACGATCGCGTCCTCGGCCGGCTGGCCGTAGTCGTCGAGCTCGCCCGTGAGGACGCCGTACGACGGGTCCTCGCCTGCCGTGAATCTGACGATGCGCACCCGGCGAGCCTATCGACCTACGCTTGCTCGTCGTGAATGCGCAGGTGGCAGTCGTGAGCGCGCAGGACTGGCGTCAGCGCGCCGACGACCATGCCGCGCGCATCGACCGCTACGTCGCCCCGCACCTCGCCCGACGCCGGGCCGCCGTGAAGCACCCGGTCTTCGACTTCCTGTTCACCTACTACTCCTACCGAGCCGCCCAGCTGCGCCGCTGGCACCCGGGCTTCGGAGTCGTCGTGTCCCCGGGCTCGGAGCTCGACGGTCTCAAGGGCTACACGATCGCTGACGACGGCGGAGCGACCGTCGCTGCGTCGTACCTCGCCTCGCAACGACCCCTGATCTCCTCGACCCACGATCTGCTCACCGCGACCGCCGGCCGTGCCCCCCACTTCGGCTGCTTCGGCCTGCACGAGTGGGCCATGGTCTACCGCCTCGCCGAGGACGAGACCCGGCACGCCGCCTGGCCGCTGCGCCTCGGCCCCACCGGCACCGACGAGGTCGTCGAGGGCCATCGGATCGCCTGCTCCCACTTCGACGCCTACCGCTTCTTCACTCCCCCGGCGCGTCCGCTGAACACGCTCAGCCCCGGCCGCGACGACCGTCCCGCGTTCGAGCAGCCCGGCTGCCTGCACGCCGGCATGGACCTCTACAAGCACGCCTTCCGGCTCTCGCCCCTGATCTGCTCCGACCTGGTGGCGGACTGCTTCGAGCTCGCCTGGGACATCCGCACGCTCGACATGCGCGCGGCGCCGTACGACCTCGCCGACCTGGGCTTCGAGCCGGTGCGGATCGAGACGGCCGAGGGCAAGGCGGAGTACGTCGAGGCGCAGCGCGGGTTCAGCGAGCGGGGTGCCCCGCTGCGGGCGCGGTTGATCGAGGAGTGCGAGCGGCTGCTCACCGTGTCGGCGGCAGTCCCAGCGTGAGCCCCAGGCGTCGTACGACTCCTTGACGACCTCGTGGTGCTGCCAGGTCGGCGCACCCGTAGGTCGTGGCGAGGAACAATCTCGGGAAAGTCCGGGAGCCGGGCGTTGTCATACGCCTGCGCTGGGCCGTAGCGTCGGCCGACCGATCGTTGCGCCGGCCCAGGAGGAGACCTTGCCCGACACTCTGACCGAGGCCGCGGTGCTCGATGCCGCAGACCGCCTCGTGGCCGCCTTCGCTGCGACCGACACCACGGCCTACTTCGCCTGCTTCCGGCCGGACGCGACGTTCTGCTTCCACGCGGAGCCCGCTCGCCTCGACGACCGGGCTGCCTACCAGGCGCTGTGGGCCGACTGGCTCGCCGTCGGCTGGAAGGTCATCGACTGCGCCAGCAGTGACCGCAACGTGCAACTCCTCGGGGAGAGCGCCATCTTCACCCACACCGTCCGCACCACCCTTCGGCCCGCCACCGGCGCTGCGGAGGAGACGTACACCGAGCGCGAGACGATCGTGTTCACCGACGGTCCCGACGGCCTCCTCGCCGTCCACGAGCACCTCTCCACCACTCCCGAGTGAGGCGACCATGACCACCGAGACGAACGAGCCGCACCCCACTGCCGCCCCCGCGCCACCCCCGCCGGTGACGGCGATCGAAGTCAACGGCATCGCGCCGATCCCCGATCACGAACGCTCCGCCTCTCCTCTGGACCTCTTCCGCCTGATCTTCGGCGGCGCCAACACGTTCGCGACGGTGGTTCTCGGCACCTTCCCGATCGTCTTCGGCCTGTCGTTCTGGCAGGGCTTCGCGTCGATCCTGATCGGCCTGACGCTGGGCGCCACGCTGCTGGCGCCGATGGCGCTGTTCGGCCCGCGCAACGGCACCAACAACGCGGTCTCCTCCTCGGCCCACCTGGGCGTGCACGGCCGGATCGTCGGGTCCTTCCTGTCCCTGCTGACCGCGCTGGCGTTCTTCTCGATCTCGGTGTGGTCCTCCGGCGACATGCTCATCGGTGCGGCGCACCGGGCCATCAAGATCCCCGAGAACGACGTCAGCCTCGGCTTCGGCTACGGCCTGTTCGCGGTCCTGGTGCTGGTCGTGTGCATCTACGGATTCCGCTTCATGCTGCTGGTCAACAAGATCGCCGTCGTCGCGACGACCCTGCTGTTCGTGCTCGGCATCGTCGCCTTCGCCGGCGACTTCGACGCCGGGTACGCCGGGGCGTTCGGCCCGGACGCGGACGCGGCGACGCAGGGCCTGTTCTGGCCCGCGTTCGTCGGCGCCGTGCTCATCGTGATGTCCAACCCCGTCTCGTTCGGCGCGTTCCTCGGCGACTGGTCGCGCTACATCCCTCGGGGCACGTCCTCGAGCAAGCTGATGGGCGCCGCGTTCGCGGCGCAGCTCGCCACCCTGATCCCGTTCCTGTTCGGCCTGACCACCGCGACCATCGTCGCGACGGCCCAGCCGGACCTCTTCGCAGCCGGCAACTACGCCGGAGGCCTGCTCGCCATCTCTCCCGGGTGGTTCATGCTGCCCGTGTGCGCGATCGCGGTCATCGGTGGCCTGTCGACCGGGACGACGTCGCTCTACGGCACCGGCCTCGACTTCTCCAGCGTCTTTCCTCGCTTCAACCGGGTGCAGGCCACGACGTTCATCGGCGTCTTCGCGATCGCGTTCATCTTCGTCGGCCGCTTCGCGGTGGACGTGGTGACCAGCATCAGCACCTTCGCGGTCCTGATCGTGGTGTGCACCGCGCCTTGGATGGTCGTCATGATGCTCGGCTGGTACACCCGCCGCGGGTGGTACGACTCCGACTCGCTGCAGGTCTTCAACCGACGGCAGCACGGCGGCCGCTACTGGTTCGCGCACGGATGGAACTGGCGCGCCATGGGCTCGTGGCTGGTCTCGGCGGGCGTCGGCCTGACCTTCGTCAACCTGCCCGGCCAGTTCGTCGGCTGGTTCGGCGACCACGCCGACGGCATCGACCTGAGCATCCCGGTCAGCCTGGGCCTCGCCGCTGTGCTCTACCTGGCGGCGCTGCGGATCTTCCCCGAGCCCGCCGACGCGTTCGGCCCCGAGGGTCCACGCCTCATCCCCGCAGGTCCGGCCGCGAACCACCCGATCGTCGGGGACTGACCCGACGCCCATTGGTCCGGTCAGAAGGCCGCGATCGAGAGGACCGCGCGATGAGCAACCCCGCCGACGGCCACTGTCACGACGCCGTCATCGTCGGCGCGGGCTTCGGAGGCATGGGGGCCGCGATCGAGCTCCACCGCCAGGGGTACGACGATCTGGTGATCCTCGAGCGCGAGGACGACCTCGGCGGCACCTGGCACGTCAACCGCTACCCCGGCCTGGCGGTCGACATCCCGAGCTCGACGTACTCCTACTCCTTCGAGCCGAACCCGCACTGGTCGCGGCTGTTCGCGCCCGGCGCCGAGCTGAAGAGGTACGCCGAGCACGTCGCCGACAAGTACGACCTGCGCCGCCACATGCGCTTCGGCGCCGTCGTGGAGGAAGCCCGGTGGGACGAGGAGAACTCGGCGTGGGAGGTCAGGATCGAGGGCGGCGAGGTCGTCCGCGGCCGCTTCCTCCTGACGGCGACCGGCTTCCTCTCCCAGCCCAGGCTGCCGGACATCGCCGGCATCGAGGACTTCCGGGGCACGGTCATCCACACGACCCGGTGGGACGACGACGTCGAGCTCGCGGGCAGGCGCGTCGGCATCATCGGCACCGGCGCGACCGCCGTCCAGCTGATCCCCGAGCTGGCGAAGGTGGCCGACCACCTCACCGTCTACCAGCGCACGCCGATCTACGTGAGCCCCAAGCTGGACGGACCGGTGCCGGCCATCGTGCGCCGAGCGTTCGCGAAGGTGCCGCTGACGCAGCGGGCCGCGCGCCTGGTCCGAACCTCGATCCTCGAGGTGATGATGGTCGCCGGCGTCCTGCACTTCCGCGACCTGCCATGGGCGAACGCGGTCGGCAAGCGGGTGTGCGAGGCCCACCTCCGGCGACAGGTCGAGGACCCGCAGCTGCGGGCGAGGCTCACGCCCGACTACGACTTCGGCTGCAAGCGGCCGACGTTCTCCAACGACTACTACCCGACGTTCGCCAAGCCGCACGTCGACCTCGAGACGACGGGCATCGACCACGTCGACGCGCAGGGCATCGTCACCGCCGACGGCAACCGGGTCGACCTCGACGTCCTCGTCCTCGCGACCGGCTTCAACCTGTGGGAGGCGAACTTCCCGGCGATCCGGATCGTCGGCCGCGAGGGCCGCGACCTCGGGAAGTGGTGGCGGGACAACCGGTTCTGCGCCTACGAGGGCATCACGATCCCGAGGTTCCCGAACCTCTTCTCGCTCAACAGCCCCTACTCGTACTCCGGTCTGTCCTACTTCACGACGATCGAGACCCAGATGGCCCACCTGGGGCGGGTCCTGGCCGCGATGCGGGAGCGCAGCGCCGACGTCGTGGAGGTCACCGAGGAGGCCAACGACCGGTTCCTGGACCGGATGACCGGCCTCCTCGACAACTCCGTGTTCAACGCCGGCAGCTGCGCCACCGCCCGGAGCTACTACTTCAACCAGCACGGGGAGGCGGTGCTGCTGCGCCCGACCTCGACGTTGAGCGCCGCACGCGAGGCCACCCGCTTCCCGCTCGACGACTACACGTTCACCGCCGCGAGGGTCTCCGCCTCGGCCTGAGCGGCCCGGCTCATCGCCCGGTGCCGGGTCTCCGGCATGAGCAGCACGCACACCACGCTGCCGAGTGCGAAGGCGGCGAGCATCCAGCCGATCGCCGACGTGTTCCCGGCCTCCGCGAAGTCGGAGGCGAGATACGGCGCGGTGCCGCCGCCGATCACGCCGGCGAGGTTGTAGGCCATGCCGGCGCCGGTGTAGCGGTATTCGGTGCGGAACATCTCAGGCAGCATCGCGCCCGCCGGACCGTAGGAGATCGCGAAGATCGCGAGCGTGCCGAACAGGCCGATCGCGAACGCCGCGGTCGTGCCGTGGTCGAGGATCGGGAACAGCGCGAAGCCCCACGGGACCGCGACGATGCACGAGCCGAGAACGACCTTCTTGCGGCCGATCCGGTCGCTGAAGACAGCCGACAGCAGCGTGATCGAGCCGAACACGAACGCGGCGGCGACGCCGATGGTGAGCACGGTCGCGCGGGACAGCCCGAGCGTGGTGGCGCCGTACGACGTCAGGAAGGCCGTGCCGACGTAGAAGAACGCGAACAGCATGGCGAGCGAGCCACCGCCGAGGACGATCTCCTTCCACTGGTGGCGCAGCGCCGAGGCGAGCGGGCCCTGCGTGGAGGCGCGGGTGCGGGCGTTCTCCTGGAACATCGGGGTCTCCTCGACCTTCAGCCGGACGTAGAGGCCGACCACCACGAGCAGCGCGCTCGCGATGAACGGGACGCGCCAGCCCCAGTCCAGGAAGGCCGGGCTGGTGTCGCCGACGACGCGGTTGACGAGGAGGAAGGTGCCGCTGGACAGGGCGAAGGCGAGGGCGGGGCCCATCTGCGGGAAGGCGCCGTACAGGCCGCGCTTGTGGGCCGGGGCGTACTCCGCCGCGAGCAGGGTCGCGCCCGCCCACTCGCCGCCGACGGCCAGGCCCTGCAGGAAGCGCAGCGTCACCAACAGGATCGGCGCGGCGACGCCGATCGTCGCGGCGCCGGGGAGCAGGCCGATCGCGACGGTCGCCGCGCCCATGAGCAGCAGCGTGCTGATCAGCGTCCTCTTGCGGCCGAGCCGGTCGCCGAAGTGCCCGAAGCCGATCGCGCCCAGCGGCCGCGCGATGAACGCCACCGCGAAGGTGGCGAAGGAGGCCACGCTCGCGGCGGAGTCCCCCAGCGCCGGGAAGAACACCGTCGGGAACACCAGCGCGGCCGCGGTCCCGTAGATGAAGAAGTCGTAGAACTCGATGGTCGTGCCGGCGCAGCTCGCGAAGGCGACGCGCCGCATCGGGGTCGGTCGTTCGGACATGGAATCCACTCCTCGGGGTTCGGTCGATCGCCGGAGTGTGAGCCGGGCCACATCCCCACCGAACCCCTCGAAGGAGGGACTACCTCCCAAGGAGGGTGCGCTCGTTGCCGCCTGTGACCGCAGTCACCTACCGTGGATCCATGTCCCCCGAGCTCGTCCAGGAGGCGCCGACCGACGGCGGCCGACTGCTGCGCACGCTCGCCGCCTTCCGGGCGACCGGCCACAGCGACATGGCGTTCGGCGGGCCTGTCGTCGACAGCGGGACCGCCCTCCACATCACCTCCCTGCACAGCGCACAGACCCGCGCCCTGCAGGGCCTGCGGGTCCGCTCGGGCTTCGGCCTGGGAGGCAAGGCGCTCCTGATGGGGCGGCCGGTGTCGGTGACCAACTACTACGACGCCCGCGGCATCACCCACCAGTACGACGGCCCGGTGCGCGCCGAGCAGCTCGAGACCGTGACGGCGCTGCCGATCGTGGTGGACCGGGTGCCGCGGATGGTCGTCTATCTCGGGCACCGGGCACAGGTCGTGCTCGGCGACGTCTGGTACGACGCGTTCGCGCCGCTGGTGCGGCGCCTCGAGCGGGAGATCGCCGTCGACGACGAGGTGCGCCGCCGCGTCGCCGGCCTGCGCGGGCTGACCCGCGACCCCGCGCCGACACCCCAGCCCGCGGTGCAGCTGACCCGGGCCGACCTGCGCGACATCTCCGACGAGCTGGCCGACCTGGCCTCCCTCGTGCAGGACGACGCGCTGCGCGCCCGTCTCGAGGAGGTCCGCAGCCGGGTCGAGCAGGGCCGCTCCCCCGCCGCCGGGCCGGGCTCGCGTCGTACGCCCGCCGCGCCGACGGGCCTGGCCGCCCGCGAGATCGACGTGCTGGCCCAGGTGGCTCTGGGCCAGAGCAACCGCGAGGTCGCGGCCTCGCTCGGCCTGGTCGAGAGCACCGTCAAGTCCTACCTGAAGAACGCCATGCGCAAGCTGCACGCGAGCAACCGCGTGCACGCCGTCCGGCTCGCGCGCGAGGCCGGGCTCATCGACTAGTGGCTAGCCGCCGAGCGCGTTGGGGTCGCGCCACTGCCGCTCGAACGGCAGCCGCCAGGAGTACGGCGCGACGAGCTGGTGGATCTGGTTGGGCCCCCAGCTGCCCTGCCGGTACGGCCGGACCACGGGCGGGTTGTCGAGCAGCGGCGCCGAGATCTCCCACAGCCGCTCGATGCCGTCGGCGGAGGTGAACAGGGGCTGGTCGCCGCGGGCGGCGTCGTAGATCAGCCGCTCGTAGGCCTCGAGCACCGAGCCTGCCCAGGTCGTGTCGGTCATGGCGAACTGCATGGAGAGCTTGTCGAGCCTCATCCCCGGCCCGGGACGCTTGCCGTAGAACGACAGCGACATCTTCGCCTTGTCGGCCAGGTCGAAGGTGAGATGGTCGGGGCCGTGGTCACCCACGCCGGAGTTCTTCGGGAACATCGAGCGCGGCGGCTCCTTGAACGCGATGGAGATGATCCGCGCGCCCTCGGCCATCCGCTTGCCCGTGCGCAGGTAGAACGGAACGCCGGCCCAGCGCCAGTTGTCGATGAAGCACTTGAGGGCGATGAAGGTCTCGGTCTCGGACTCGGGGGCGACGCCGTCGATGTCGCGGTAGCCCTGGTACTGCCCCCGCACCACGTTGGCCGGGTCGATCGGCATCATCGAGCGGAAGACCTTGTTCTTCTCCTCGCGGATGGCGTCGGGGTGCAGCGAGGTCGGCGGCTCCATCGCGGTGAAGGCGAGGACCTGGAACAGGTGGGTGACGACCATGTCCTTGTAGGCGCCGGTCGACTCGTAGAAGTCGGCGCGCTGCTCGAGCCCCAGCTCCTCGGGCACGTCGATCTGCACGTGGTCGATGTTGTTGCGGTGCCAGATCGGCTCGAAGAGGCCGTTGGCGAAGCGGAAGGCGAGGATGTTCTGGGCCGCCTCCTTCCCGAGGAAATGGTCGATCCGGTAGATCTGCGACTCGTCGAAGGTCTCGTGCAGCTCGGCGTTCAGCGTCTTCGCGGACGCGAGATCGACGCCGAACGGCTTCTCCATGATGATCCGGCTGCCAGCGGCCAGGCCGGCGTCGTCGAGCGTCTTGACGACCGACAGCGCCGCCTTCGGCGGCACGCTGAGGTAGTGGAGGCGCACACGGTCGCCCGACCACTCGGACTCGGCCTTCTCGACCGCGGAGCGCAGGCCCGCCGGCCCCTCCGCACCGGGCGCCCAGTGCAGCAGCTTCGAGAACTCCGGCCACGCCGCCATGTCCCCGTCGTCCCCGGAGAACTCGAGGACCGCCTCGTGCACGAACTGCACGAACGACTCGGTCGTGTAGTCGTCGAGCGACGTTCCGACGATCTGCAGCTGCGGGAGCAGGCCGGTCTCGAACAGGTGCAGCAGACCGGGCAGCAGCTTGCGGCGAGCGAGGTCGCCCGTCGCGCCGAACAGCACGACCGTCACGGGCGTCTGCTTCTTGGGTCCCATGTCGTCCACTCTGCCTCCCCGATGTTTCCAGGACCTTAACGCGTGCCGTACCCGCCTCGTCCCGGGTAAAGACTCGGCGGGGTCGGGAACCTGCGGGCCGCGCTGGACCTCGTGGCAGTGTCAGGGGCGACTCGGCGCCCTCCGCCATCGACGAGGAGACCGCCATGTCACCACGAACGATCGCGACCCGCGCGGCGGCTGTCGCGGCACTGCTGCCGTTGATCGCGGCCTGCTCCGACGACGACGTGCCTGCCACGGCACCGGACAGCTCGTCGGCGGCGGCGACCCCGACCGAGGAAGCCGTCCTCCCCGACGGTGTGCTGGCCTTGCCGGAGCGTGCGGCGGGCGAGACCTCCGTCGACCTCGACCCCGGTCGCTACCACATCGCCCTCGACGACACCCTCTCGTTCGACGTCGACCTCCCCGCCGGCACCACCGCCCACGACGACGGCCTCTTCCTCGCCACCCCGAGCTTCGTCCTCAAGACGGAGCTCGCCGGCGACCAGTACGGCGTCCCCCGCGACCCCTGCACCGACCAGGTCATCGAACCCACAGGGACCACCGTCGAGGACCTCGTCGCGGCGCTCTCCGACCTGCCTGCCTACGAGGTGTCGCCGCCCCGGGCGACCCAGCTCGGCGGCGCCGACGGCGCCTACCTCGAGGTCCGGCTCGCGCGCACCTACGACGACGCGAGCTGCACCGGCGGAGCCGTCCAACTGCCCAGCAATCCCGAGACGGCCGTGAGCGGGCCGGCTCCCTACCTCGGCCGGTGGTGGGTCCTCGACGTGGACGGCCGACGGGTCGTCGTCCAGCAGAACTGCTGGGGCTGCACCCGCGACGAGTTCGACACCGACACCCACACCACCCAGAGCATCACCTTCACACCGGGCTCCTGATGCGGGACGGTGGACGAGCGACATGACGGAGGTGCTGATGGACACCGGCCGTGGGGCACCGGGGATCGACAGACTGTACGCCGCGTCGTACCGCCGCCTGGTCGTCCAGATGTACGCGATCTGCGGGGACCTCGCCGACGCGGAGGACGCCGTGCAGGAGGCCTTCATCACCGCGCTCCGCAAGCAGTGGACGTTCCGCTCGGTCGACAACCCCGAGGCGTGGCTGCGGACCGTGGCCCTGCGCCGGCTGCACCGCGGCTGGCGCCATCTCGCCGTCGTACGTCGCCACCAGGGCCTGGATCGCGGGCCCGAGCCGGCGGCCGGGGTGGGTCCCGAGCACGTCGCGCTGGTCGACGCGCTCGCGCACCTCGACCCGGCTCAGCGGGAGGTGGTGGTGCTCCACCACCTCGCGGACCTGTCGGTGGCGGAGATCGCCGACCAGCTCGGCGTGCCGCAGGGCACGGTGAAGTCGCGACTGGGCAGGGGACGCCAACGCCTCGGCGAGCTGCTGGCGGAGAGGGAGGAGCCGAGCCATGGCTGACTGGGAGCAGCTCAGGGAGATGACGCAGCACGTCGTGCCGCCGGACTTCGAGGCGTTGGCACGAACGGCACGTCGGCGACAGCGCCGCACGGCGGTCGCCGCCGGCGCGCTCGCGTGCCTGGTCCTCGCCGGCGGGGGCGTCGTGTTGTCCATCGCTGCCGACGACGAGATCCGGCCCGCGCAGGCTCCCCCACCCTCCCCCAGCGATGCGCCGGTGAGCGCCCTGCCGCACCCCGACCCCGGCGAGAGCGCCGTCGACGTCGACGCCGGGCGTTACCGCGTCGCGATCAGCGACTCCCTCGCCTTCGAGGTCGACCTCCCCCAAGGCTCGACCGCCCACGACGACGGGCTGTTCCTCGCCACGAGGAGCTTCGTGCTCAAGACCGAGGTCGCGGGACGGAGGTACGGCGTGCCCCGCGACCCGTGCACCGACCAGGTGATCGAACCGGCGGGGCCGACCGTCGACGACCTCGTCCGTGCGCTGGTCAGCCTGCCGGTCTACGAGGTGTCACGACCCCGTCCCGTCGAGCTCGGCGGCGCGGAGGGCTTCTATCTCGAGGCCCGCATCCCGAGCACCTACAACGCCGCACCGTGCGAGCGCGGGGCCGTCCAGCTTCCCAGCAGGCCCAGCACCGCCGTCAGCGGGCCGGCGCCCTACCTCGGCCGCTGGTGGGTCCTCGACGTCGCCGACCACCGCGTCGTCGTCCAGCAGAACTGCTGGGGATGCACGACCGACGAGTTCGACAGCGCCCCGGCGACACCGGAGTCCATCACCTTCACCTCGGCGCCCTGAGCCGCTCGCGCAGGCCGTCGAGCAGCAGGCCCGAGCCGAGGGCGAAGTCCGCGTCGGCGTCGTCCTCGTGGGAGAGGACGAAGCGCAGGAGCGTGCGCGCGCCGACCCGGGCGAGGTCGTCGTCGGCGCCGGCGCGTTCGAGGGCCGAGCGCAGGGGACGCTCGAGCGCCTCGGCGTCGGCGCGATGGACCCGGGCGATGAGGACGGCGCCGTCGCGGTGCCGGCGCATGGCGTCGCGCAGGCCGAGGGCGAGCAGTTGCAGCTCGGCGTCCCAGGCCATGATCTCCGCGGGCCGGCGACCGCGGCGCAGGATCTCGTCGGCGATGGCCGCGAGCAGCTCGTCCTTGTTGGTGAAGTGGTGGTAGAGCGCGCCGGGTTGGACGCCGAGGTCGCCGGCGAGGCGGCGCATGGACAGCGCGTCGAGCCCGTGGGCGTCGAGCACCTCGATCGCCCGGGCGACCACGTCGTCCCTCCGGTAGCGCACGCCGCCCTCCTCCTGCTTTCACTCCTGCTTTGACCTCGGTGCCGCGACCAGCCTAACCTGAACACCGTTCAAGTGCGCTTGTCGGCGCGCTCCCCCGGACCGAGAGTGATCCCGATGAACCGCCGTACCCCCACCACCGACGTCGCCCTGATCGCCGGCTTCGCCGCACTCATCGCGGTGTGCGCCATCCTGCCGGACATCAAGACCGGCATCGGTGTGCCGTACTCGCTGCAGACCTTCGGCGTGCTCCTCACCGGCGCGGCGCTCGGCCCGGTGCGCGGCTTCCTGTCGGTGACGCTCTACCTCGTCGCCGGCCTGGTGCTCCCGATCTACTCCGGCGGCGCGTCCGGCATCTCGCACTACACCGGCGTCACCGCCGGCTATCTCGTCGCGTTCCCGATCGCGGCCGCCCTGTGCGGGTTCCTGGTCTACCGCAACCGCCGCGGCGCGACGCAGTTCGCGTTCGTGTTCACCTGCGGACTGCTGAGCAGCTTCCTCGTCGTGCACACCCTCGGCCCGCTCAACCTCGCCTGGCGCGCCGACCTCGGCCTGAAGGAGGCGTTCAGCATCGACGCCGCCTACTTCCCCGGCGACATCGCCAAGAACGTCGTGATGGCGCTCGTCGCCACCGCCGTGCACCGGGCCTTCCCCGACCTCGCCGGCCGCAGGCACTCCACCGAGGTCGAGGAGACCTCCGCGGCGTGAGCCGGATCGAGCTCGACCGGGTCGTCGTCCGCGCCGCGACGCCGGGCGGCCCGAGCCCCGAGGTCACGATCCTGCGGGAGACCTCGCTCGAGCTGACCGAGCAGCGGATCGCGCTGATCGGACCCAACGGCTCGGGCAAGTCCACGCTGGCCCGGCTCGTCAACGGCCTGGTCGAGCCCACCTCCGGCCGGGTCACCGTCGACGGCCTCGACGTGGCGAAGAAGGGTCGTGAGGTACGACGCCGGGTCGGCTTCGTGTTCACCGATCCCAGCGCACAGCTCGTGATGCCCACCGTGGTCGAGGACGTCGCCCTCTCGCTGCGGCACCAGGTGCGCGGGCGCGAGGAGCGGACTGCGGCCGCCAAGGCGGTGCTGGCGTCGTACGGCCTCGACGAGCTGGCCGACCGCAGCGTGCACACCCTCTCCGGCGGCCAGCGCCAGCTGCTCGCGCTCGCGGGCGTGCTCGCCACCGAGCCCGCGATCCTCGTCGCCGACGAGCCGACGACGCTGCTGGACCTGCGCAACGCCCGGATGATCGGGGACCTGCTGCTCGGCCTCCCCCAGCAGCTGGTGCTGGCCACCCACGACCTCGACCTGGCACTGCGCTGCGACCGGGCGCTGCTCGTCGAGGACGGCGCCGTGGTCGCCGACGGCGCGCCGGGCGAGGTCGTCGACCACTACCGCGCGAGCGCGGGATGAGCTCCGGCCCGCTCGGCGACTACCGGCCGGGCACGTCGGTGTTCCACCGACTGCCGGTCGGCGCCAAGCTGCTCGGGCTGCTGGTGCTGAGCGTGGTCGCCGTGGCCTTCCGCGGCGTGGGCACGACAGCGGGTCTGCTGGCGCTGGCGGTCGCGTGCTGCGCCGTGGCCGGCGTCCCGCTCGGGCGGGCGGCCCGGGCGCTGCGCGGGGTGCTCGTCGCGATGACCCTGCTGGCGGCGTACCAGACCTGGCAGCGCGGCGCCGAGCACGCGTTCGTGGTCGTCGGCGCCCTGGTCGCGCTCCTGCTCCTGGCCACCGTGTTCACCACGACCACGTCCGTCGAGCGGATGGTCGACGCGATCACCCGCTGGCTGACGCCGTTGCGCCGCTTCGGCGTCAACCCGGAGCTGGTCGCGCTGGCGTTCTCGCTGATGATCCGCGGCATCCCGCTCACGCTGGCGATCGCCGGTGAGACCCGCGACGCCGCGCGGGCCCGCGGGCTCGAGCGCGACCCGCGCGCCTACCTCACGCCGCTGGTCATCCGGGTCGTCGCGCACGCGCGCGCCACCGGGGACGCCCTGCACGCTCGGGGCCTGGGCGACGACTGATCCCTCGGGTGATCCTCAGGTGATCCCTCGGGCGATCCCTCGACGCCCGGCGGGATCCCGGCTATCCTGAGCGACCTGAACACTGTTCAGTTCGGACCTAGGACCGCACGAGGAGCACCATGACCACCACGAACTTCGACGAGCTGGCCACCCGGATCCTCGGGGGCGGCGCCGCCACGGAGGCCGACGCGCTCGCCGTGCTCCAGGCTCCGGACAGCGAGCTGATGGGCGTGGTCGCCGCCGCCGGTCGGCTGCGCCGCGCGTACTTCGGCAACACCGTCAAGGTGAACTACCTGGTCAACCTCAAGTCCGGCCTGTGCCCCGAGAACTGCAACTACTGCTCCCAGGCCCTGGGCTCGCAGGCGCCGATCCTGAAGTACTCCTGGCTCTCCAAGGAGGAGACGCTCAAGCAGGCGGGCGCCGGACTGCGCGGCGGCGCGACCCGGGTCTGCATGGTGTCGTCGGGCCGCGGACCGTCCGAGCGCGACATCGACAAGGTCGTCGAGATGACCGAGGCGCTCAAGGACGAGTACGACGGCGTCGAGGTCTGCGCGTGTCTCGGACTGCTCAAGGACGGGCAGGCCGCGCGGCTCAAGGCGGCCGGTGTCGACGCCTACAACCACAACATCAACACCGCCGAGTCCCACCACGACAACATCGTCCAGACCCACACCTACGACGACCGGATCGACACGATCGGCAAGGCCAAGGACGCCGGCCTCTCGCCGTGCTCGGGGCTGATCGCCGGTCTCGGCGAGACCGACGAGCAGCTGGTCGAGGCGCTCTTCGCCCTCAAGGCGCTCGACACCGACTCGATCCCGGTCAACTTCCTGATGCCCTTCGACGGCACGCCGTACCAGAACACCTGGGAGCTCTCCCCCCTCCGCTGCGTGAAGATCCTGACGATGGCGCGCTTCGTGTGCCCCGACAAGGAGATCCGGATCGCGGGCGGGCGCGAGATGCACCTGCGCACCCTGCAGGCCACCGCGCTGCAGGTGGCCAACTCGATCTTCCTCGGCGACTACCTCACCTCCGAGGGGCAGGACGCCAAGGCCGACCTGGAGATGCTGCGCGACAACGGGTTCACCATCCTCGGCCTCGACGCGGACGCCTTCGACGAGCTGATCGCCTCGCACGACCGGCCCGCGGCGGCGCACGGCTGCGGCGACTCGTGCGGCGACTCGTGCGGCGGATGCGCGTCCGGCGACACGGCGGGCGGCACCTGCGGTCCGCAGATCCGGACCCGGGGCGCGGGCACCGCGGTCCCGGCGAACGCCTGAGCCGAGCCATGACCACCGTCGTCGCCGCCGACCCGCTCGCGTTCGACCGCGAGCACCTGTGGCACCCCTACACCTCGATGACCGAGCCGACGCCGGTGCGGCTGGTCAGCGGGGCGCGGGGCTGCCGTCTCGAGGTCGACGGCGCGTGGGTCGTCGACGGGATGGCGTCGTGGTGGTCGGCCATCCACGGCTACCGGCACCCGGTGCTCGACGCAGCGGTCACCGAGCAGGCGGGCCGGTTCAGTCACGTGATGTTCGGGGGCCTCACCCACGAGCCTGCGATCGGGCTGGGGCGGCGGCTGGTCGAGATCACACCCGAGCCGTTGGAGCGGGTCTTCCTCGCCGACTCGGGATCGGTGAGCGTCGAGGTCGCGATGAAGATGGTGCTGCAGTACCAGCGCGGGATCGGGCGTCCCGACCGCACGCGGATGTTGACCGTCCGCGGCGGCTACCACGGCGACACCTTCGACTGCATGAGCGTCACCGACCCGGTCGGCGGCATGCACGCGATGTGGGCAGGGCTGCTGCCGCAGCAGGTCTTCGCGCCGCAACCACCCCGAGCCGGCTCCGGCTCCGCTGAGGTCGCGGCGTGGGCGACGACCCTGCGGCACATCGCGGACCAGTACCACCACGAGCTCGCCGGCATCATCGTCGAGCCGCTGCTCCAGGGCGCCGGCGGGATGTGGCCGTACCCGCCCGCATGCCTCCGGGTGCTGCGCGAGGTCGCCGACGAGCACGGCCTGCTGCTGGTCTTCGACGAGATCGCGACCGGCTTCGGCCGCACCGGCCACCTCTTCGTCAGCGAGCTGGTGACCCCCGACATCCTGTGTCTGGGCAAGGCGCTGACCGGCGGCTACCTCACCCTGGCCGCCGTCCTGACAACGGACGCCGTCGCCCGCGGGATCTCCGGCAGCGAGGCCGGCGTCGTCATGCACGGCCCGACGTTCATGGGCAACCCGCTGGCCTGCGCCGTGGCGAGCGCGTCGATCGACCTGCTGCTGGGCGGCGACTGGCAGGGCGACGTACGGCGCATCGGCGACCGGCTCGCGACCGGCCTGGCTCCTCTGCGTGAGCTGCCCGGGGTGACCGACGTGCGGACCATCGGCGCCGTGGGGGTGGTCCAGCTCGACCACTCGGTCGACGTGGTCGCCGCGACCGAGGCGGCGCTCGCGGCGGGCGTGTGGCTGAGGCCGTTCCGCGATCTCGTCTACGCGATGCCGCCGTACGTCATCGAGGACGACGAGCTGGACCGGCTCGTCGGCGGGATCCGGGCGGCGGTGGAGGCGGGATGAGCGTCTGGGAGCGGTGGCTGGCCGACGAGGCGGCGAAGCGTGAGGACGCGGGCCTGACCCGTCGGCTGCGCGCCCGGGCCGCCGACGACCCGGCCATCGACCTCGCCGGCAACGACTACCTCGGCCTGGCCCGCGATCCGGAGGTGCGCCGTGCGGCGGCGGACGCCGCGCTGCGGTGGGGATCCAGCGCCAGCGCGTCGCGGCTGGTCACCGGAACGTTCGAGCTGCACGCCGAGCTGGAGACCGAGCTCGCTGCCTACCTCCAGCAGCCTGCGGCACTGGTCCTCTCCACCGGCTACCACGCGAACCTGGCCGTCGTCACCGCCCTCGCGGACCGCACGACCCGGGTGCTCTCGGACGCGCACGTCCACGCCTCCCTGGTCGACGGCGTCCGGCTCTCGCGGGCCCGGCTGAGCGTCGTACCGCACAGCGACGTGGACGCCGTCCGCGCCGGGCTGGCGGCCGCCGCCGAGGCCGGCGAGCGGGCGATGGTGCTCGTCGAGTCGGTCTACTCCGTGCTCGGCGACGCCGCGCCGCTGGCGGACCTGGTCGTGCTCTGCGAGGAGTACGACGCCCTCCTGGTCGTCGACGAGGCGCACGGCGTGGGCGTGCACGGGCCGGGCCTCGTGGCGACGCTCGGGCTCGCCGGGCGTCCGAACGTGATCGTCACGGCGACCCTGTCGAAGGCACTGGGCGCCCAGGGCGGGGCCGTGCTCGGCCCCCCCGCCCTGCGCGAGCACCTCGTCAACCGCGCGCGGCCCTTCATCTTCGACACCGGGCTGGCCCCGGCGCCGACCGCGGGCGCGCTCGCCGCGCTGCGAGCGGTCCGCGCGCGACCCGAGCTGGGCGAGGTGGTCCGGCGCCGTGTCGTCGCCCTCGCCGACACGCTCGGCGTGGTCGCCCCCGCCGGCGCGGTGCTGTCGGTGCCGATGTCCTCCCCACAGGCGGCGGTCGCTGCCCAGGCCGCCGCGCTCGAGGCTGGCCTGCGCGTCGGCTGCTTCCGCCCGCCGTCCGTGCCCGACGGCATCTCACGGCTGCGGATCACCGTCACCGCCGGCGTCCAGGAGGACGACTGGGAGCGTGCGGTCCGGGTGCTCGTCGACCTCGTGAAGGAGCACCAGTGACGCGTGTGGTCGTCGTGACCGGGACCGACACCGGCGTCGGCAAGACCATCGCCACCGCCGCCCTCGCCGCGCGCGCGGCGGCGTCCGGCGAGCGGGTGCTCGTGGTCAAGCCGGTGCAGACCGGGATCGGTGGCAGCGACCCGGATGTCCCCGACGTGGAAACGGTCGCGCGCCTGGCCGGCGTGGACACGGTGCAGTTCGTCGCGCTGGACGAGCCGCTCGCCCCGGACACCGCCGCCCGCCGCCAGGGGGTCGCGATCCCGACCGTGCGCGAGCACGTCGCCCGGATCCGGGAGCAGCTGACGCCTGAGGCGGGATACGACCTCGTCATCGTCGAGGGAGCCGGCGGCCTCCTGGTCCGCCTCGACGCCGAGGGCGGCACCCTCCTCGACATCGCCCGCGACCTCACCTTCGCGCTGATGCGGGCCGACGGGTCGCCCGTCGAGGTCGTCGTGGTCTGCCGGGCTGGCCTCGGCACCCTCAACCACACCGAGCTGACGACCACGGCGCTGCGCGCGGTCCAGGTCGAGCCCGCGGGCCTGGTCATCGGCGCCTGGCCCGCCGACCCCGGCGTCGCGGAGACCTGCAACCGCACGGACCTGACCCGCCTCACCGGCGTACCCGTCCTCGCCGTCCTCCCCGACCGCGCCGGCTCCCTGTCCCCCGCAGACTTCAGCTCCGCCGTCCCCACCTGGTTCGACGAGGTGCCAGGCTAGGACCCGCGAGGTGCCAGGCCGGTACCGCCGAGGTGCCAGGCCGGTACCGCCGAGGTGCCAGGCTGGGACCCGCGAGGTGCCAGGCCGGTACTGCCGGGCCTTTTCTGGCACCTGGACAGTCCTGCACTGGCACTTCGGGGGTCCTCGATCGACACCTCGGGGGTACGAGCGTGGCACCTCGGCGGTCACCAGAGGGGCGGGTGGCGGTCCCTCCACGGCGCCGCGGCCTCGACCTGCGCAGCCAGTGAGAGGAGCAGCTCCTCCTCGGCCGGACGCGCGGCGAGCATGATCCCGACGGGGAGGCCCTCGGGGGTGTGGTGGAGCGGCAGCGAGATCGCCGGCATGCCGGTGACGTTCCACGCCGAGGTCCACGGCGTGAACCGCTTCTGCGCCTCGAAGTCGGCCGCCGGGTCGGCGTCGTCGCGCAGCGCACCGACCAGCAGCGGCGGGGTGGCGAGGGTGGGTGTGAGCACGATGTCGTACGGCGCCAGCGCGACCAGCGCGTCGGAGGCGTAGCGGCGCATCGCCCCGATCGCCAGCCCGAACTCCGGCCCGGTCACCGCCTCGCCGCGCTCGCCCAGCCACCGGGTCAGCGGGCGGATGCGGTCGCGCTTCTCGGAGGCAAGGGGCACGGTCGAGAGCGCGGTGAGCACCGCCCAGCAGGTCTCGAACACGGCGACCGACTCGGGCGGCAGCGGGACCGGGACGTCCTCGACCGCGTGGCCCAGGGAGGCGAGCAGGCGGGTGGCGTCGTCGTACGCCCGCTGGACGTCCGGGTGCACCTCCGCCTCGGCGATGACGGGGGTGTCGAAGCAGGCGATCCGCAGCCGGCCAGGCTCCCGGTCGGTGGCCGCCAGGAAGGTCCCGGAGGGCTCGGGCGCCCACGCGGGGTCGCCCGCGCGGCGCCCGGCGAGGACGTCGAGCAGTGCGGCCGCATCGGCGACCGTGCGGGCGATCGGTCCGGAGACGGCCAGTCCGATCGGGTCGCCGTACACCGGGAACCCGCTGACCCGACCGCGGGTCGGCTTGAGGCCCACCAGCCCGCAGCACGAGGCGGGGATGCGGATCGAGCCGCCTCCGTCCGAGCCCTGCGCGAGCGGCACCAGGCCGGCCGCGACGGCGGAGGCCGCACCTCCGGAGGACCCGCCGGCCATCCGCGTCGTGTCCCACGGCGTCACCGCGGGCGGGCGCCCCTCGGGCTCGGTGTAGCAGGGCGAGCCGAACTCGGGGGTGCTCGTCTTGCCGAGGCTCACCATGCCCGCGTCCTCGACCGCCAGCGTGACGGCGTCGGAGACCTCGGGCACGTAGCCGGTGAACGCCGCCGAGCCGAACGCCGTCGGCACTCCACGGGTGAGGTTGAGGTCCTTGATGGCGGTCGGTACGCCGGCCAGCGGGGACGCGCCGTCGCCCACCGGCCCGACGGCGGCGACCTCGCGGGCCCGGCGCCGCGCGCCGTCGGGGTCACGGAAGGCGAACGCGCCGTCGACGTACTCCTGCGGGAGACGCGCGGCGCGCTCGAGGTAGTGCTCGGTGAGCTCGACGGGGCTGATCTCGCCGGCACGGATCAGCGCCCCCTGCTCGAGGGCGGTCAGGTCGTGGAGTTCGGCCACGACCCGACCCTAGACCTCTACCCCTGCTGGAAGGCGAGCACCTGCGAGGCGGGGCCGCCGAGGTAGGCCTCCTGCTCGAGGACCGCGCTGTTGCTGCCCGCCGGCGACGGCAGGCCCTGACGGGCGTTGACGACACCGTTGAGCAGTCCACCGACGCCGCAGCCGGTGGCGGCCGGGACGGCGAAGGACCGGTCGACGACCACACCACCGGTGGCGCGGATCAGGCTCCCGGACTCGCCCACGGGGACGAACTCGAAGGACCCGGCCCGGTCGGTGGTCAGGTGCAGCACGATCGGGTCGGCGTTCGACCCGATGGAGCACCGGTTGCCGAGCAGAGCGTTCTTGAGCCGGATCTTGATCGGCAGGGCGACCACCTCGCCGCCGTAGATCGAGGCCAGGATGTCGACCTCGGGCAGCTCGGTGGTGGCGAGCTCGACGGTCGCCGTGACATCGGTGAGGCCGGGCAGGATCCGCTCGAGGCCCGGCACGCCGAGCAGGCCCCCGGGCACCTGCATCGGGCCGGAGGTGAACACCTTGCCCTCGACGCCGAAGGTCTTGTCCTTCCCGTCGATGCTCGCCATGCCCAGCGAGAGGACCGAGTCGGCCGTCACCGGCACCGTGCCCTTGCCGATCACGAAGGTGCCGCCGGTGACGACGGCGGTCACGCACGAGGTGGAGGCGTCGTCGGCCACGGCGAGCATCTGCGCGGCGGGGCAGTTGCGGAACACCTCGAACGGGTGCGGCTCCTCGGCCGCCTGGGCGGACGGCACGAGGGTGGCGGCCGGGACCAGGAGGGCGGCGGCGAGGGCGGTCAGCCGGGCGCGGGCACGGCGGGACGGGAACGGCGTCATGGAGCTTCTCCTGGGAGCAGGGGGGGATGAGATGACAGCGGGCCCGAGCTCCGCCGGAACCATCCAGCCAAATGGTCACCAGAAGATCAACTCTTGTTGTCACACCGTGTTACTGATAACGAACGCACACCAAAACCAGCGCTGCCGCACACCCGGAGGTGTGCGGCAGCGGCGATGGGGGCCGTGCAGGCTCAGGCGGCGGAGGCCTCCGGAGCGAAGTCCACCAGCGTGCCGAGCGCGGCGAGCAGCTTGGCGCGGACGTCGGGGTCCGTCGTGGGGTCGACGTCAACCGCCGGCTGCGAGACCGTGACGTCCTCGACCACGATCGCGCCGGCGATGCCGGCCGAGCGGGCGGTGTCGCCGTGGGCCCACTTGCCGCCGTACGGCGTCGGGGTCGCGCCGATCACGCCGAACGGCTTGCCGACGACCGCGCCCGCGCCGTACGGCCGCGAGATCCAGTCGATCGCGTTGTTGAGGACGGCAGGCATGGTGCCGTTGTACTCGGGGGTGACCGCGAGCACACGGTCGGCGGCGGCGACGCGCTCGCGCAGCGCGACCGCGGCGGCCGGGGCGCTCTCGCCGTCGAGGTCCTCGTTGTAGAACGGAACCTCGCCGAGGCCGTCGATGATGTCGAGCGTGACGCCGGCCGGCGCCTCGTCGCGCAGCAGCTCGGCGAGCTTGCGGTTGAGGGAGTCGGCGCGCAGGGAGCCGACGAGGACAGCGACGCGGGTGGTGTTGGTGTCAGTCATGAAGGTCGAAACGGACCGTGGTCCGCTTTCATTCCCGAGGTCGGCGGGAGTTTCGTCGTCCACTCTCGACCTAGAGTGGGCTCGCCATGTCCAAGGATCTCCCGCTGCTCGCGACCGCGCCCGTCGTACGACGCGACGCCGCGCGCAACCGGGAGGCGCTCCTGCAGGCGGCGGCCGAGCTGATCGAGGCCTGCGGGGTCGACGACCTCACCACCGAGGCGGTCGCCGCGCGGGCGGGCGTGGGCAAGGGCACGGTGTTCCGGCGCTTCGGCAGCCGCGAGGGGCTGATGGCCGCACTGCTCAACCACCGCGAGGAGGAGTGGCAGGCCAGCGTGATCAGCGGTCCCCCGCCGCTCGGTCCGGGCGCGCCGCCGATGGAGAGGCTGCTGGCCTTCGGGACGTCCCGGCTCCGGCACCACCGCGAGCAGGCCGCCCTGATCGAGGCGGCGGGGAGCACGTGGGGCGAGAACTACGCCGTGCTCGGGTTCGTGTCGCTGCACGTGCGGACGCTGTTGTCCCAGCTCGGCGTGCGGGGCGACCTCGCCTATCTCGCCACGGCCCTGGTCGCGCCCCTCGGCGTGCCGGTGCTGCGCCAGCAGATCGAGCACGGTGGGATGAGCGAGGAGCAGGTCGTCGCCGGCTGGACCGACCTGGCCCGGCGGGTCGTCCGCGGGGCCGACTGAGGACTCCTGCTCCCCCGGGACGTCATCACCTCCCCCGTCTGCGCTGCGCGGCTCCGCGGACGTCATACGAACCGTGGCCTCCGACCCCCGCAACGTATGACGTCCCCGCGCAGCGGGGAGCCGCACCGCAACCCAGTCCCAGCGCCCAGCGCCCAGCGCCCAGCGCAGCCCAGCGACCTGCCGGTCAGGCCAGGTGGTGCCGCAGCAGGCCGTAGGTGAGGCTGTCGGCGAGCGCCTCCCACGACGCCTCGATCACGTTCGCGCCGACGCCGACGGTGACCCACGAGGACGCACCGTCGGTGGTCTCGATGAGCACCCGGGTGATGGCGTCGGTGCCGTGGCCCTGGTCGAGGATGCGGACCTTGAAGTCGATCAGCTCGAACTTCGCGATCTCGGGATAGGCCTGCTCGATGGCCGAGCGCAGCGCCTGGTCGAGGGCGTTGACCGGGCCGTTGCCCTCCCCCGTCACCAC
>NZ_VDMP01000020.1:123457-157919 GCF_006335005.1 Nocardioides albidus | reverse complement strand
GCTCTCGATCTCGAAGTACGACGGCCGCTCGCCGTCGACCTCCTCGGCGAGGAGCAGCTCGAACGAGGCGTCGGCCGCCTCGAAGGTGTAGCCGCGCGACTCCAGCTCCTTGACCCGGGCGGTGACGCGGGTGACGAGCTCGGGGTTGCCGGAGAGGTCGAAGCCCAGCTCCTTGCCCTTGAGCTCGATGGTCGCCCGGCCGGCCATGTCGGAGACCAGCAGGCGCATGTCGTTGCCGACGCCGGCCGGGTCCATGTGCTGGTAGAGGTCGGGGTCGATCTTGATCGCGCTCGCGTGCAGGCCCGCCTTGTGCGCGAACGCCGAGGCGCCGACGTACGGCTGTCGGGAGGCGGGCGGCACGTTGGTGACCTCCGCGACGGCGTGCGCGATCCGGGTCGCCTCGGTGAGCAGCCCGGGGGGCAGCACCTGCCGGTCCAGCTTGAGCTCGAGATTGGCGACGACGTTGACGAGGTCGGCGTTGCCGGTGCGCTCGCCGTAGCCGTTGATGCAACCCTGCACGTGCGTGGCGCCGGCCTCGACCGCGGCGAGGGTGTTCGCGACCGCACAGCCGGTGTCGTTGTGGCAGTGGATGCCGACGCGGACCTGGGCGTTCTCGATGACGTCGTGGACGACATCGGACACCCAGCCGGGCAGCATGCCGCCGTTGGTGTCGCACAGCGCGATCACCTCGGCGCCGGCGTCGTACGCCGTCCGGAGCACCTCGAGCGCGTAGGAGCGGTCGAGCCGGTAGCCGTCGAAGAAGTGCTCGGCGTCGAGGAAGACCTGCTGGCCCTCGGCGCGCAGGTGGCTGACGGTGTCGCGGACCATCGCGAGGTTCTCCTCGGGCGTGGTCCGCAGCGCCTTCTCGACGTGGCCGACGTGGGACTTGGCGACCAGGGTGACCACGCCGGCGCCGCTGTCGCGCAGTGCGGCGACCTGCGGGTCGTCGGCGGCGAGGAGGCCGGCGCGGCGGGTGGACCCGAAGGCCGCGAGACGGGCGTGCTTCAGGTCGAGCTCGAGGGCCGCCCGGCGGAAGAACTCGGTGTCCTTGGGATTGGCGCCCGGCCAGCCGCCCTCGATGAAGCCGACGCCGAGGCCGTCCAGGTGGCGCGCGATGGCCAGCTTGTCGGCCACCGTCGGGTTGAGCCCCTCCTGCTGCATGCCGTCGCGCAGGGTGGTGTCGTAGACGTGGAAGGAGCCGTGGAGGTCCAAGGAGGCGTCGCGCTGCTGGGTCATGGGTCTCTCGCTGGTGGGTCCGGGCAAAACAAAAGCCTCCCGACAACGAGAGGCTGGCGCGTCCGACGGGCGTCGGACGCGCTAACTAATGATGGTGGTGACGGTGCGCACGAGGCCAGTGTGCCACGGCTGCGCCGGGTGACGGGTCAGAGTCCAAACGGACCGCTCGACCACGGCAGCCAGTCGACGCCGTTGCCGGCGACCAGGGCGCCGAGGCCGCCGGCGAGCGCCAGCAGCGCCGCGCAGGTCAGCAGCCACGGGACCGGCCGGCGTGAGAGCGGGTCGAGGACCCGCGAGAGCGGTGACCGGAACCGGCTGCTTCCCGGCCCCGACCACAGCGCGACGCCGAGCGTGACGCCGCAGGCCAGGAGCGTGCTCGGCAGGTCGAGCGCGAGCGCATAGCCCAGCAGCCCGGCCGCTGCGCCCAGTCCGGCGCTCCACGTCACGAGCACGACCGTGCCGGTGACGGCGCGGAGGAGGTGCCAGGGACTCGTGGTGAGCAGGCGGAGGCCGTCGTACCACTTCGCACCGCGGACGGTACGACGGCTCGCGACCGCCGACGCCGCGAGCGATCCGGCGCGCAGCAGCCACACCGCGAGCACGACGACCACGCCCGCGACCCACGGCGCGGCGGCCGTCCCCGCGCCGAGGACGAGCGCGCCGAGGCCGACGGCGACCCAGCGCCTGAGCCGCTCGCCCAGCGGCGCCCTCGGCTGCGTGACGAACGCCTGCTCGAGATCCCACGCCTGGTCGAACTGCTCCTCCATCCGCGCCATCGCGGGGCCCGGCGGGACCGGCGGGACCGGCGGGATCGGCGGCGACGCGGGAGCCGTGGGGCCGGCCGTGGTCGGGAGCACCTGGGTCCCGGGCGCCGACGGCTCGGGGACGGTCCGCGGCGTCGCCGGGCCGCGGTCGACCGGCGCCTCGGCCTGGGCCGCGACCGCCAGCGGCAGCGTGAAGGCGTCCGGCACCGGGCCTGGCGCGAACAGCGCGCCGGGCGGCGGGGTCGGCGGCAGCTCGGGGCGGGTGCTCTGCGGGCGCAGCCAGGCGAGGAGCTCCTCGAGCAGCGGCCGCTCGAGGGGGTCGGGGTCCAGGGCCGCCGCGAGCACCTCGGCGAGCGGACTCTCGATCCCGGTCAGGTCGTGCTGGCCGCGTCGCGTGCGGTCCATGACCGCCATCGCAGGCCCGCGACCGTACGGCGCCCGCCCACTTGCGGCGTACGCGACCGTGGCCGCCCAGGCGTGGACGTCGGCCGCCGGGGTCGCGTCGTCGCCGTACAGGATCTCGGGGGCGAGGTAGCCCGGCGTCCCGAGGAGCCAACCGGTCTGGGTGAGCCGGATGTCGTCGGCGACCCGGGCCAGGCCGAAGTCGATGAGGATCGGGGTGCGGCCCTCCATGAGCACGTTGCCGGGCTTGACGTCGCGGTGCAGGACGCCGGCGGCGTGGACCGCCGCCAGGCCCTCCGCGAGACAGCCCGCCAGCCAGAGCAGGTCGCGGCCGGCGACCGGGCCTTCGGCGGCGACGTGCTCGTGCAGCGAGAAGCCCGGGACGTAGCGGGTGACGACGTAGGGCACCTCGGCCCAGGGGTCGGCGTCGAGCATCTCGGCGACCCACGGGCTGCGCACCCGGGTCAGCGAGCCGACCTCGCGGGCCAGCCGGTTGCGCGCCTCCTGGTCGCCGACCACCTGTGGGCGCAGCACCTTGAGCGCGACCCGTTGGCCGTCGGGGCCCTGCGCGAGGTGCACGATGCCCATGCCGCCCTCGCCGAGCAGGGTGAGCAGCCGATAGGGCCCCACCTGCACGGGCGCGCGGCTGCTCTCGGGACGGGTCGTCACGAGCCGAGATTACCCGCGCGCGTCGAGCTCCTCGACGAGGCGCTTCGGAGCGACCCGTCGGTACGACGCGTCCGCCAGCTCGGCGATCTCGGCCCAGTCCACGCCGGGACCGGCGAGATCGATGGCGCGGCCGCCGTACGGGCCGTAGTAGGCGGGCACGAAGAAGCGAGGGTCCTCGTCGATCGCCGGCAGGTCGACGGCGTCGGGGGTGAAGATGAACGCGCTCGGCACCATCCGGTGCTCTCCCGGCCGGATCTTCTCGCTGCCACCGAAGGCGGCGAAGATCCTGCCCGCGCGGAAGGTCGGCCGACCGTGGCTGACCCGCTCCTCCGCGCCCGGGAGCGCCAGACAGATCGCCCGCAGCTCGGCGAGGCCCGGGTCGTCGTCGCTGAACATGATCGGGTGTGCCATCACGCCAGTATCACGTGCCACCATGGATCATGGCTCCCGCGCTGGAGGTCCACGACCTCGGCGACGGCGTCCCGCTGTTGATGATCCAGACCGGGCTGACCGCCGACGAGCTGCTCCCGCTCGCGCTGTCGCCCGACCTCGCGGACTACCGGCGACTGGTCCTGCACCGGCGCGGGTACGCCGGCAGCGCGTCCCCGCACGACCAGCCCTCGATCGCCGCCGAAAGCTGCGACTGCGTGGAGCTGCTCGACGACCTCGGCCTCGAGCGGGCCCACGTGCTGGGCTACTCCTACTCCGCGGCGATCGCGCTCGACCTCGCGGTGGCCCACTCGGACCGGGTGGCGAGCCTGGTGCTCCTCGAGCCGCCGCCGAGCGTGACCGTCCACCGCGCCGCGTTCCTGGCGGTCGTGGCCGAACTGGTCGACCTTCGCCGGGAGCAGGGGGTCGCGGCGGCGCTCGAGGCCTTCGTCGCGATGCAGGCGCCGCCGGCGTGGTGGGCCGCGCTCGAGCGAGACGTTCCCGACGCCCGCGAGCAGATGCTGCGTGACGCGGCCACCTTCTTCGACCGCGATCTGCCGGCCCTCTGCGACTGGACATTCGGGGACGCCGAGGCGACGCGGGTCGCCTGCCCCGTTCTGCACGTCGGCGGCGACGCGAGCGGCCCGTGGTGGGCCGCCGTCCGGAAGCGGGTGCTCGGGTGGTTCCCCGGTGCCGCCGATGTCGTGGTCCCGGGCGCCGACCACGGCCTCGCGGTCACCCATGCCGCTGCTGTCGCGGCCGCGATCAGCCTCTTCCTGGACGGGCTGGGTGGGTGAGAGTGACCTCCAGGTCACCCTCACCCACCCGACTCGGTCAGTCGATGCGGCGCATCCAGCCGAAGGTGTCCTCGGCGCGGCCGAGCTGGACGCCGACGAGGGCGTCGCGGATCCGCATGGTGAGGTCCTGGCTGGCGGGTGCCGGCGTCTGGCCGCCGGCGTACTTCAGCGAGCCGACCGGGGTGACCACCGCAGCGGTGCCGCAGGCGAAGATCTCGGTGATCCGGCCGCTGGCGACGCCCTCGCGCCACTCGTCGATGCCGAACCTCCGCTCGGTGACCTGGTGGCCCATCTTGCCGGCGAGCTCGATGATCGAGGCGCGGGTGATGCCCTCCAGGATGGTGCCGGTCTCGGGGGTGACGATGGAGCCGTCGTCGAAGACGAAGTACATGTTCATCCCGCCGAGCTCCTCGACGTACTTCCCCTCCTGGGCGTCGAGGAAGACCACCTGGTCGCAGCCCTCGGCATAGGCCTCCTGCTGGGCGACGAGCGAGCTGGCGTAGTTGCCGCCGGTCTTGGCCGCGCCCATGCCGCCGCGGCCCGCGCGGGTGTACTCCTCGGTCAGCCACAGGGTGACCGGCTTGACGCCGCCCTTGAAGTAGGCGCCCGCCGGGCTCGCGATCACCATGAAGGTGACGTGCTGGGCCGGGCGCACGCCCAGGAACTTCTCCGAGGCGAACATGAACGGGCGCAGGTAGAGGCTCTTCTCGCCGCCGTCGGGGTTGCCGGGGACGAAGCGGGCGTCGACCTTGACGAGCTCCTCGACGGCCTGGATGAAGTCGGGGACCTCGAGCACGGGCAGCGCGAGGCGGTGGCTGGAGCGCTTCATCCGCTCCGCGTTGGCCTCGGGCCGGAACAGCCACAGCGAGTCGTCGTCGTGGCGGTAGGCCTTCATGCCCTCGAAGGTCTCCTGCGCGTAGTGCAGGACGGCGGCCGCCGGGTCGAGGGTGATCGGGCCGTACGGCGTGATGCGCGCGTCGTACCAGCCCTTCTCGGGGGTCCACTCGACGGTGAACATGTGGTCGGAGAAATGCGTGCCGAAGCCCGGGTTGGACAGGATCTCTGCCAGCCGGGCGTCGTCGGTGGGGCTCGCAGAGAGCGTGGTGGTGATCTGCATGGTCATGAATCTAGTCCTCTCGGGGCGCGGGTACGAGTTGGCGGTGTGACCCGCGCCACCGACGGATCGTAGGCGCGGATCAGCCGAGTACTCGGGCGGCGATCGCGTCGCCCACCTCGGGGGTACGACGCTGCTGGCCGGGCTCGCGCGCCTCGAGGTCGGCGAGCACCGCGGCCTCGATCCTGGCAGCCGCCTCGGGGTGGCCGAGGTGGTCGAGGAGCAGCGCGCCGGAGAGGATCGCGGCGGTGGGGTCGGCGATGAGCTGGCCGGCGATGTCGGGGGCCGAGCCGTGCACGGGCTCGAACATCGAGGGCGCCGTGCGGTCGGGGTTGACGTTGCCGGAGGCGGCGAGGCCGATGCCTCCGCTGATCGCGGCGGCGAGGTCGGTCACGATGTCGCCGAACAGGTTGTCGGTGACGATGACGTCGAAGCGCTGCGGGTCGGTCGTCAGGTAGATCATCACCGCGTCGATGTGGCTGTAGTCGGTGGTGACGTCGGGGTACTCCTCGGCCACCTGCTGGAAGAGCCGCCACCAGACCTGGCCCGCGTGCACGAGCACGTTGGTCTTGTGGACCAGCGTGAGCTTCTTGCGGGGGCGCCTGCGGGCCCGCTCGAAGGCGTCGCGGACGACCCGCTCGACGCCGTACGCCGTGTTGACCGAGACCTCGGTGGCGACCTCGGCCGGCGTACCGACGCGCAGGGCGCCGCCGTTGCCGGTGTAGGGGCCCTCGGTGCCCTCGCGGACGACGACGAAGTCGACCTCGCCCTTGGCGAGCACCTCGTCGGACAGCGGCGAGACCGAGCCCGGGTAGATGCGCGAGGGGCGCAGGTTGACGTAGTGGTCGAGCTCGAAGCGCAGCTTGAGCAGCAGGCCGCGCTCGAGGATGCCGGGCGGCAGGTTCGGGTCGTTGGGCTTGCCGCCGACCGCGCCGAGCAGCAGGGCGTCCTGGTTGCGGATCTCCTCGAGCACGCTGTCGGGCAGCACCTCGCCGGTGCGCAGGTAGCGCTCGGCACCGAGGTCGTAGGAGGTCTGCGCGAACTTCAGATCGGCCGGCGCCGCGACCTCGAGGACCTTGAGGGCCTCGGCGGTCACCTCGGGCCCGATCCCGTCGCCGGGGATGACGCCCAGGGCGACCTGTCCGGTGGTGACGGGGGCTGCAGCGGAGGAGTCGGTCATGGGAGGAAACCTAGTTGTCGTCGGGAAGCTCGTCGTCACCGTCTCGCAGGTCAGTCGCGGCGACGACGGTGTCGAGCTGGGCGAGGTGGAAGGGGTGCTCCGGGTCGTGCTTGGCGGGCCCCCACTCGCGGGAGTCGCGGTAGGTGGTCGACGGAGTGGCGGTGCTGAACATGGCTGGCGTCCTTCGGGAACGGTGGGGAGGGGCGGGGGTCTGACGGGTGCTGGTCAGTCCCGGCCGCTCCCACCGCGGCGGGTGGGCGTCAGCTCGTGGATCGCACGGGAGCTCGACTGCGACGGGGCTGCGGATCGCGCGTGTGCCGATCGGTGGGCCCGCCGCGGTGTGCCTGCGGAGACGTGCCGGGACTTCAACTGGATCGAGAAGCCCGACGCGGGGTTTCGGGGAACGCCGCAATCACCGCGGCGAGGTGGCCTCTCTCAGGCCTCGCCGCGGCGCACGATTACGAGAAGAGCGCTCCGCATGATGGGACGACAGTAGGGCAGGTCTCGCCGGCTTGTCTCGGGTTCGTCCACGATGCGGGCGACCCGGCCCGGACCACGATCCGAGATCGCCGTCCCGCGCCTTGATCGCAGGGGTGAGACTCGAGGCATGAGCGCGCCCCCCGAGCTGCCCGACGTGGTCCACCGCGCGTTCGACGTGTCTCGCCGGGCGGGGTACGTCTCCTTCTGCCGCAACGAGACCGGACGCCTGCTCGCCGCCCTGGCCGCGACCCGCGAGGGCACGATGGCAGAGTTCGGCACGGGCTGCGGTGTCGGTACGGCGTGGTTGCGCTCCGGCGTACGCAACGACAAGGCCCGCATCCTCACCGCGGAGCTCGACCCCAAGCTGGCCGCGGCCGCCATCGAGATCTTCGACGACGACCCGCTGGTCGACGTCCTCGAGGCGGACTGGTCGACGCTGCTCGACAAGGGCCCGTTCGCGCTGCTGTTCCTCGACTCCGGCGACCGGTCGGCGGTCGGTGTCGACAAGATCGCGGACCTCGTCGAGCCCGGCGGCATCGTCGTCCTCGACGACTTCGTGCCGTGCGAGATGTGGCCGCCGATCACGGGTGGCCGCGTCGACACGCTGCGCGAGGAATGGCTCACCGACGAGCGGTTCACCACCGTCGAGGTGATGGTCGCCCCGGACGCGTCGGCGCTGATCGCGACGCGTCGCTGAGGGAGCTTCACCGGCCGGCCGGTGAAACTGTCACCCCTCGACGCTCAGACCTCTCCCGGCTGCGCCCGCCGGATCACGATCCGGGTCCAGGCACCGAGGTAGACCCGCGCGTCGGGCGCGATCTCCCGCTTCTCCCCGGCCGGGAGCGGGGTCTTCGGCAACGAGCCGACCGCGGTGCCGAGGTAGGTGCCGTTGGACGAGCCGAGGTCCTCGACCCACCAGCGGGTGCCGTCGGTGGTGAGCTGGCAGTGGCGGCGGCTGATGCCGTTGTCGGAGCCGAGGTCGATGTCGGGGTGGATGCCGCGGCTGCGGGAGGTCCGGCCGACGAGGATCGAGGTCGTCTTGAGGAGTACGACGGTCGGGACTCCCGCCGAGGGCAGCGGGTCGGTCGACTCCTGGTCGGCGTACCAGTCCGGGTCGATCCAGACCTCCGCCACCCAGGCGTCGGTCAGCGGGGGTGCGATCGAGCCGCCCGCCGGCCCCGCCGGAGCCCCGGTCGTGGGCTTGGCGGCCTCCGCGGTGCCGGGGTCGTCACTCCCGGCGGGGACGCCGAGGTCGAGCACCGAGGGCGTGATCGGCCGCGGTATCGAGCCTGTGGTGAAGTCGTAGCCGCAGGCCTCGCAGAACAACGCGTTGGGCGGGTTGGTCGCCTGGCAGTTGGGACACTCGGCCGTCGACGGCGCCGCCGGAGGGGCGTCCTGCGGCGGCGGTGGCGGAGCCTCCACGGCGTCCGGGGCAGGCGTACCCCCGCCCGCCGGGATCGGCAGCCCGCAGACGTCGCAGTAGTCGTCGGAGGCCGAGTCGTGCCCCGAGGGGCAGGTGCTCATGAGGTCGGCTCCTTGCGGATCCGCGTGGTCTTCGTGGAGGCGGTGTCGAGAGCCATCTCGTCGGCCTTCTCGACCGTGCGCTTGAGCCGGACGGTGCCGGCCTCCTCGTTGTCGACGTCGACGACCTTGCGCAGCTTGGACGTCGCCTCGTCGTTGCCGGTGGCCGCGGCAAGCTGGACCGCCCGGCCGAGCTTGGTGGTCGCGGTCGCCTCGTCGCCGGCGGCCTTGGCGGCCAGACCCTCCTGGATCGCCTGGGCGAGCTCGGCCTGGCCGGTGTAGTGGGCGACCTGCTGGTCGATGCGGGTGGTGAGCTCGGAGTTGTTGGACCAGGTCGCCTTCACCAGGCCCTGTGCGACGACGTCGGAGCCGAGGGCGAGCTGGACGCGGGCGGCGAGCTGCTCCTGGCCGATCGCCTTGGCCGGGACCCGGACGGCGACGTGGTAGTCGCGCGACTCGTCGGACCACGCGCCGGTCGGGTAGTCGCCGGTCAGCGGGTTGACGGGGGTACGACGCTGGGTGAGGTCCTCGACGGTCGGCGAGACCTGACGCACGAAGAGCACCTCGGCACCCTGCGGCGTCCACACCCGCAGGGACGCGTCGGCCACGCCGCGCGCCATGGCGTTGCGCATGATCTCCTGGAACTGCGCCTTCATCTCCGCGGGGCTGGGGATGATGTCGACGGTGCCGAGCAGGGCCTGCGCGATCCGCCGGATCTCCGCGACCTGCCAGTCGGTGCCGGCGCCGCGGCAGTCGGCCTGGAAGTAGCCGGTGGCGCGGTTGATCGCGTCGTCGAGGCGGCCCGGCCGCTCCCGGTTCTCGCCGTCGGTGAGCAGCAGCACGTGGCGCTGGGTGACCGCGCTGACCGACGAGAAGAGCTGACCGGCGAGGTCGAGCCACGTGCTGATCGCCGTGCCTCCGCTGCCGACGAAGCGGTCGATCGCGGCGGACGCCTCCTGCCGCGTGCGAGCGTCCATCTGCACCATGCCGGGGCCGCTCGACACCTGCGGGTAGGCGAGCATCGCCCGGTCGGCGCCGGCGATGATGGCGAAGTAGGTGCCGTCGACGATCTCGGCGAGCGCGGCCTGGGCGCCCTCCTTGGCCGCGGCCATCGTCGCCGGGCCCATGGAGCCGGACGTGTCGACGATGATGATCTCGCCGGCGCTGCCCGCCCCGGACTGGCCGGCGGTGCCGGCGCCCTTGCAGGTGATCGTGACGATCGCGTTGACGTCGGTCCCGCCGTCGGGCAGGAACTCGTTCTGGTAGACGGCGGCGCTGAACTCAGCCATCGGTCGGCTCTCCTCCGGGGGTCGGCGTGTGGTCATTGTGCCCGAGTGCCGCGGGATCGACGGCGAGGTCGACCCGGGCCAGGGCGGCGGTGATGTTGTCGTGCCCGCCGGCGCCGTTCGCGAAGGCGACGAGCGCGAGGGCGAGGGCGAGCGGGTCGTCGGTGGCGGCGGCGCGGACCTGGGCGGCCAGCGCCTCGGGCTCGGAGGCGTAGTTCCACAGCCCGTCCGAGCAGGCGAGCAGCCACCCGCTCTCCTGCACCTCGAGCGACCCGACGGTCGGGGTCTGGTCCTCGGAGTCGCGCCCCAGCCACTTCGTGATGGCATGCGCCTGGGGTCCGGTCTCGGCGACCTCACGGGCCACGCCGGCGGCCATCTGCGCCTGGGCGACGGAGTCGTCGACGCTCAGCTGGACAGGGGTCCCGGCATCGGGCAGCCAGTAGGAGCGGGAGTCGCCGATGTTGGCCCAGGTGATGCGCCGGCCCTCCAGGACGGCGGCCGTGAAGGTCGCCGACGCGGGGTTGGTCGAGTCCGGGTCGGTGACGGCCACGATGGCCGTGTTGGCAGCCGCGGCCGCGTCGCCCAGGACCTTGCGCACCGCGGCGTCGCGGCTGTCCGGCGTACCCATGCCCGCGGGCAGGGGCATCCGCAGCACCTCGCGCGCGGCGCGGGCGCCGGCGAGCGAGGCGACGTCGGAGTCGATGGAGTTGGACACTCCGTCCATCACGATCAGCACCGCGCGCGAGCCGGGCCGGCCACCGGGCTGGGCGCCGGCGAGCAGCGCCATGGCGTCCTCGTTGCGGGCCTTGCCGATCGCCTTGTCGCAGACCCCGGCGACCCAGGGCGCGGGCTGCTCCTGGAAGTGGTCGCGCTCGCTGGGGGCCTTCGTGCCGCACTCGACGCAGTAGAGGTCGGGACCGACCTCTCCCCCGCACTCGGCGCAGGGCCGGCGGCCGGGAGCCGGCGGGTCGGGCAGCGCGGCGGCGGGCTTGCGGGTGGGAGCGCTGATCGGGGCGTCCCCGAGCGGGTCGCCACCGGACGCCGCCGCCACCGGCGTCGGTACGGCGACCGCGGCGCCGAGCTGCGCGCCGCAGTTCTCGCAGAAGCGGGCGCCGGGCGCGAGCGCGGCCTGGCAGGACGGACAGTTCACGTGAGGCTCCAGTTCCGGACGGCGTTGGCCTGGTTGACCAGCGTGACGCGCTCCTTGAGGTCGACGGCGTCGCGGGCGAGCATGCGCAGCGCGTTCTCGATCCCGTCCCGCACGCCGGCCTCGGTCGCCTCGACGGCGCCGATCCGGGCGCCGGCGGGGACCTTCCCGCTCGACACGACCGGCAGCGCCTCGCTGAGGATCCGCACCGTGAACCGCTGCCGGGTCTGCTGGTCGACGCTGGAGGCGTCGATGGTCCGCATCGCCTGGTCGAGCACGGTGATGTCCTGGACGCCGCCCGAGAGCAGCACCTCGGCACGCTGCTGGCGGCTCTCGGTGTAGCCGCGACTGGTGGTCGGCACCAGGTCGAGGGCGGCCACGGCGCCCGGGACGTCGTGGCGCGCCGCGCGCACCCGGGCCATGCCGAACGCGGCCGGCGGGACGTAGGCGGCGTCGGTGGACGCGCACACCTGGTAGAGCCCCTCCGCCACCTCCGGCAGGCCGCCGCGCTCGCAGGCGAAGGCGAGCGCCAGCTTCGGAGCCAGCTCACCGGGCACCTGCTGGTAGACGGCGTTGAAGGACGCCTTGGCGGTCTCCCAGTCCCCCGCCTGGACGGCGGCCAGGCCCTCGATCCACAGCGCGCGCCACTCCCACGGGTCGTCGGCCAGCAGCCGCTGGGCGTGGCTCCTGGCCAGGACGGCGTCGCCCAGGTCGAGCGCGGAGCGGGCCCGGGCCAGCCACACCTCGGCGGTGTCCTCGGGTGCGGACTCGAGGTCCTTGAGCCGCTGCCGGGGCTCCTCGTCGGCGATGGTGCTCAACCAGCCGTACTGCGCGTCGGTGGTGTCGGT
This sequence comes from Nocardioides albidus, assembly GCF_006335005.1. Taxonomy (GTDB): domain Bacteria; phylum Actinomycetota; class Actinomycetes; order Propionibacteriales; family Nocardioidaceae; genus Nocardioides; species Nocardioides albidus. The sequence continues at coordinate 146,046 of NZ_VDMP01000020.1, read as the reverse complement.
GCGCAGGTCCGGCAGCTGGCTCCACTCGGTGATCGGACGCGCGGTCGCGGGCGACTCGAAGAGCACGGACGCGGCGGAGGTGGTGGCGGTGCCCTGACGGGTGCGGGCGACCACCTCGCGCAGTACGCCGAGGACCTGGGTGCGCATCTCGTCGACGGAGGCGAACCGGTCGGCCGGGTCGGGCGCGCAGCACTTCGCGATCAGCTGGTAGAGCGAGTCGTACTGCTGGAACAGCGGCGTGGCGTCGACCGGCGGCAGGCTGTGCAGGTAGGTGCCCTGGTAGCCGCGGAACTCCATGCACAGCACCACGAGGGTGCGCCCGAAAAAAAGGCGACCTCGGGGGCCTGGTAGCCCACCGTGCCGTAGATCGCGGACTCCTCGTCGTCGACGCGTCGTACGCCGCCGAGGTCGATGAGCTTCATCGCGTCGCCGACCTGGATCATGTTGTCGGGCTTGAAGTCGCAGTAGACGAGGCCGAGGTCGTGGAGGTACTGGAAGGCGGGCAGCAGCTCGAGGATGTAGGCCAGCGCCTGGTCGACCGGCAGCGGGTCGTAGACCCCGTTGTTGGCGGTCATCCGCTGCTTGAGGATCTGCTTGAGCGACTTGCCGCCGACGTACTCCATGACGATGTAGCCGGCGCCCTCGTGGGTCACGAAGTTGTAGATCTCGACGATGAGCGGGTGCTCCACCTGCGCGAGGAACTGCTGCTCGGCGATGGCCGCGGCGAGCGCGTCGGGGTCGCCGGAGTTGAGCAGGCCCTTGAGCACGACCCACCGGTTGGAGACGTTGCGGTCGCGGGCGAGGTAGATCCAGCCGAGGCCGCCGTGGGCGAGGGCGCCCGCGACCTCGTACTGGCCGGCGACGAGGTCGCCCTGCTGCAGCTTCGGGGTGAACGAGAACTGCTGGCCGCAGTTGGGGCAGAAGCCCTCGCTGCGCCCGGGCTGGCCGTCGATGCTGCGGCCCACGGGGTTGCCGCACTTGGAGCAGCTGCGCTTGTCCTCGGGGACCTGCGGGTTGGCCATGATCGCCTTGGCGGCGTCGACCGGCGGCGCAGGAGGTACGACGGTCAGGCCGGCGCCGATCCGGGCGGACCGCATCCGCTGTGACCCGGTCCGCGTGCGTCGGGTCGAGGTCGTGCCGCTCGCGCCGGCCCGCTTGGAGCCGATCGCGGCGGACTGGACGCGGCTGGCCGCGGTCGCGGAGGTCCCCTCGCGCCCCGACAGGGGCTGGGTCTCGGCGATCGCGGCGGCCTCGGCGACCCGAGCGCCCGGCACGGCCGGACTGCCGCAGACGTCGCAGTAGCCGTCGAGGATCGTGCCGGTGCAGCCGGGCTGTTGGCAGGTCGAGGCGGCGACGCTGGCCGGGTTGCCCGCGACCGCCGCCGCGATCGGGGCCTTGACCGTGCCGGAGTCTCCGATGGGCGATGCGACCGCCGGGGACGGGGTGGCCGAGCCTGCCGAGACCCCGGGCATGCCGCACACGTCGCAGTAGCCGTCGACGATGCTGCCCGTGCAGCCGGGTTGGGTGCAGGCGCCTGTGCTCGCGGGCTGATTCATCGCGTCTCCTTCGCTAGCCAGGTCTGGTAGGTCGTGACGAGCTGCTTCGCGACCGCCATCGGGGTCGGGCGCCGCTCGAGGAGGCCGCGGGCCGACTGCTCGCTCGCGGCGAGGTCGGGCAGTTCCGCGACGCCGGACGCGCGGGCCTTGGCGACGTACGCGTCGAGCAGGGCCACCAGCTGGGTGTGCTCCTCGAGCGCCGCCGAGTAGGCGTGCTGGGCGATCTCGAGCGCCTGCGAGACGCGGTCGAGCCGTTCGAGGTAGGGGCCGATGGCGTCGGGCGTGACCGGCACCGGGCCGAGCGCGTCGACGTCCGGCACGGCGTAGCGGGGTGCGGGGTCCACCGTGGCGACGCAGGTCTCGGCGAGCTTCTGCAGCGCGGCCTCGCGTGCCTCGAGGTCGGCGCGCAGCTCGCGCGCCGAGATGACCTGGTCGCGCGCGTCACGACGGCGGGCGTTGCCGACGATGAGATCGCGCTCGAAGGTGGTGGCCTCGACCTCCAGCGGGCCGAGCATGCCCCCCACGTCGCCGCCGCGCTCGGCCTTGGCGGTGATCACCTCGAGACGGGACATCAGCTCGGCCAGCCGGTGGATCGCGTCGTCGCGGCTGATCGCCGGCTCCAGGGCCACCTGGTCGCGGATCCGCTCGAACTGGGCGCGCAGCTGGCGGATCCGCGCGGCCTGGGCGTCGGCGCCGGGCACCAGCGCCAGCCGGTTGCGCAGCTGGCCGGTCAGGGCGTCACAGAGCCGCCCGGCCTCGGGCAGCGACACCGCGAGTCCGCCCGGCAGCTCGGTGGCACCGTCCAGGCGACCCCAGATCAGCGCCGAGATCCGCTCCCTCTCCTGGCGCAGCACACGGCCGCCGTCCCAGGTCGTGAAGACCAGCTGGTAGCGGTCGGAGATCGCCTTCCACAGCGCGAGCGCCAGCGACATGTCGTTGGTCAGCTCGGCTCCCCTGCCCGCGGCCAGCGCCGCCTGGTCGAGCTCGTCCAGCTCGGAGCGACGAACCCGGAGCCAGGTGTCCAGCTCGCCCAGGTAGGCCTGGATCGCCGCCGGCTCCAGCGCGTCCCCGAGCTTGCCGGGGGCGCTGGGTGCCGTGGTCATGGCGGTGGTCATGGTGGCGTGGTCCAGGATCACTGGCGGCCGTATTGGGGCGCAGGCGGGGTCGCGTCGACCTTGAGCGTCGGCTTGAGCCACTCGTCGTAGATCGCCTTCCACCGGCCGTCGGCGCGCATCTGGTCGAGCACCGAGTTGGCGAACTTCACCAGCGCGTCATCGCCCTTGTTGAAGGCCAGACCGTAGGGCTCGTCGGTGAGCTTCTCCTGCTGGGGCACCGCCGTGTAGGGGTCCTGCGCGGCGAGTCCGGCGAGGACGGTGTCGTCACCGGTGATGGCGTCGACCTCGCTGTTCTGGAACTTGATCAGGCAGCTCGTGTGGTTGGCCGCCTCGACCGCATCGACGTCGGGCTCGATCTCCTTGATGTTGGCGACGCTGGTCGTGCCCTTCGGAGCGCAGACCCGCTTGCCGGCCAGGCTCCCCGGCCCGGCGTACTTCGCCGCGTCGTCGAGACCGACCAGGACCTTCTGGGTGGCGTTGTAGTAGACGGCCGAGAACGCGACCTGGGTCCAGCGGTCGCAGTTGACCGTCATGTTGCGCGCCACCATGTCGATCTGGCCCTCGTCGAGCATGCGGATCCGGTCGGCGGCCGAGATCACCCGCAGCTCCACCGGGATGTCGAGGGCCTTGCCGATGGCCTGCGCGAACGCGATGTCGAAGCCCTTGAGCTGGCCGTCGGTGGGGTCCGTGAAGCCCATCTTGTAGGTGTCACCGGACACCCCGACCACCAACCGGTCCTTGTTGATGAGCTGCTTGAGCGCGGCGCCCTTGTCGTTGCTCGGCGCATAGGACTGGGTCGCGTTGTCGCACTCGACCGGCGCGGAGGCAGCCGGGGCGGCCGGGGTGGTGGACTGCTCGGCCTTCGGCAGCGGGGTCGCGTCGTAGCCGCAGGCCGCCGTCAGCGCCGCTGTCGCGGCGAGCGTCGCGGCCAGGAGTCGGGCGCGGATCATGAGAACTCCCTCCGTCGTTCGCCGATACCTCGCGCGACCGCCGCCGCGGCGCCGACTCCGAGGAGGAGGGTCAGTCCGCTGAGGAGCAGCGCGAACCAGCGCCCACTGCGCAGGTCATCGGTGGCCACGGTGCCGTTCGTCTCCACCGCCGCGCGCGTGGCGTCGTCGAAGGGCTGGAACGCCTCGCCGCTCTCGTCGATGGCCTCCTTCCGGGCGCTCTCCCAGTCGCCGGCGTTGTCGAGCTCGACGATCCGCCGGTGGACCTCGGTGTAGGCGTCCCACTCGCTGGCGGCGCGGGTGCCCGACTCGTCGACGGTCTTCGCGGCGGCCTCCCACGTGCTCTCGTAGGTGCTGCCCGAGCCGCGCTTGATCAGGCGCAGGCTCTCGTACGCCTTGGCGTCGTTGCCGGCCGTCCGAGCATTGGCCTCGTGCACGGCGGTGGCGAACTCGCCGTCGCGCAGGCTGTCGTTGGAGCTGTCCCGGATCCAGGCTCCGATCACGGTGACGAGGGTGACGGCGAGCACGATGATCGCCGCGAGGGCGATGCCCTTGTTGATGCGCCGCCGGAAGTGCCGGGCGAGCTCGCGGTTGAGCCACACGAAGGCGACCAGGACGAGCAGCCCCAGCAGGAACAGCCAGATCGGGTGCTGGCCGGCCATCGCGTCCTCGGCCCTGTCCTGGTTGGCCTTGATCAGCTCGTTCAGGATCGGCAGCGCGGCGGCGCGCAGCTCGACGCTGGCGCCGCTGAGGTACTCCGCACCGATCGGGTAGTTCTGCCTGTTGTTGTCGCGGGCCTGCGCGACGGCGGTGGCGTAGTCGGTGATCTCGACGTTGAGAGCGGCCAGCGCCCTGCGGTCGGCAGGCTGTGCCTCCGCAGCGTTCGCGATGTCGGCGAGCACCCCGTCGATCGCGTCGTCGTACTCCTTGCGCTGGGCGGGATCCTCGAGACCGCCCTTGAGGAAGGCGTTCGTGGCGAGGGCGTCGGCGCGCAGCAGCGAGGTCTTGACCTCCTGGACCCGCAGCAGCTGCTCGGTGTCGTCGGCCGCGCGCCCGTCGGACTGCCAGCCGGCGAACTGCAGCAGCGCGCTGACGATCCCGAACACGATGGCGACGCTCATCCCGATGAGCTGCCAGCGGTTGAGCAGCGCGGGGGTGTCGACGTACGACGTCCCGGGCTGGCCGGGGGTAGCGGGCGCGGTCGCGGCCGGCACGGGTGCGGGCGCGGTGGCCGGAGGGGGCGGCGCGGCCTGGGGTGTGGCGGTCTGGCTCACGACTGCTCCTCCTCGTCGGCGGTCGTCGGCTCCGCGGCGGGGACCGGTTTGCGGGCGACCGTGTCGTCGTCGCCGAACGGGTCGACCGGCGCGGCGGGCTCGACGTCCGCGGGCGGCCTCACCTCCCCGTCCGGGGCGGGTGCCACGTCGTCGGGGTCGACGACGAGATCCTCGGGCTCGAGGGCCCGCAGCTGCTCGACGGTCGGCGTGGCGATGTCGCGCAGGCGCCAGGCGTGGTGGCCGATCGCGGCCTCCATCAGGTTGCGCACGAAGCGCGCGTTGCCGAAGGACGGGCCGCGCTCGGTGGCGGCGAGGATCTCGCGCAGGCGGGCCAGGACCGGCTCGCCGGCGTCGTAGTCGGCGCCCTTCACCATCGAGGCGAAGATCGAGACCAGCTCGTCGTCGGTGTAGTCGGCGAAGTCGATGGTGGTGCGGAACCTGCTCTCCAGACCGGGGTTCTCGGAGATGAAGATGGCCATCGGAAGCGGATATCCGGCGACGATCACGACGAGATCGTCGCGCTTGTCCTCCATCTCCTTGACGAGGGTGTCGATGGCCTCCTTGCCGTACTGGTCACCGGACAGGGAGTAGGCCTCGTCGATGAACAGCACGCCGCCCTCGGCGGACTTCACGACCTCCGCGGTCTTGGCGGCCGTCTGGCCGAGATAGCCGGCGACCAGCTCGGAGCGGTCCACCTCGACCAACTGGCCCTTGCTGAGCAGGCCGAGCGCGCGGTAGATGCCGGCGACGAGGCGGGCCACGGTGGTCTTGCCCGTGCCGGGGTTGCCGTTGAAGACGAGGTGCCGGGTGATCGTCGGACTCTCGAGGCCGGCCTCCTTGCGCAGTCCCTCGACCCGCAGCACCGCTGCCTGACGATGGATCTCGCCCTTCACGTTGGCCAGGCCGATCAGCCCGTCCAGCTCGGCGAGCAGCTCCTCGACCGTCTTCGTGGGCTCGGGCTCCTCGGCCGGCTCCTCGACGGGCTCCTCCGGCTCCGCCGCCTGGGTGATCGGCGCTTGGGAGGCTTCGAGGCCCGGCGCTGGCGCGCCCGGCACCTCGACCCCCGAAGGGCTCGCGTCGTTGAGCGCGCCGAGCTGGCGGCGTACCTGCTCGCCGACGCGCCGCACCTGGTCGAGCATCTGATCTCCCAGGCCGGGCACCGGCTGACGGGAGGGCAGGTCGAAGGCCCCGGGCACGGAGGACGGCGGCGTCAGATCGGCCAGCGTCCGCGCCTCGAAGCCGCCGCCCATCTGCGCGGTGGTGACCGTGGTGGCCGCGCCGATGGCATCGGGACCGGGCTCGCCGAGCGCCGATCCGGCGATCGCGACGTCGGCCAGCGCCCCGGCGTAGTCGGCGGCGGCGCCGGACTTCTCCAGCAGCAGCTGGGCCATCAGCGGCGTCGGGCCGGCCCGGAACCGGTTGCCGCGCTTGGCGGCGAGCATGTGCTCCTCGGCGGAGCGCTCGCGTCCGGTCTGCGCGCACCAGTCGACGAAGGCCCCGCGGGAGCGCTCGGACACGGTGGCGGCGACGGCCTCGCCCTCGGCGCGGGCGGCCGTCTCGTCCAGGCCCGCCGTCCGGGCGGCGGCGACCAGCTTGTCCAGGGCGTCGGCCAACGGGGTCATGGGTTTCCTAGGGTGAGATCGGGGCCGCCCGAGGAGGAGTGGCCGAACTTGGCGTCGAGGAAGCGGCTGTGCGCGATCAGGGCCTGCGCGTCGGCCCGGTTGAGCGCGTCGAAGATCTGGTCCATCGTCGCGGCGAGCAGTTCGAGCTGCTCGATGAGGATGAGCAGCGCGGTCTTCGGCCCGTCGATGGGCCGGGTGTCGGCCCAGTCGCGGGGCAGCCGCAGGTAGGACTTGACGGCCTCAGGGAGGTAGTCGGTCGCCGTCGCGACGACCGAGTAGCTCTCTTGGCTGCCGAGCCCGAGCTGGCTGAGTCGGGGCAGCATCTGGTGGATCGTGCGGGCGATCCGCACCACCCGCGACACGACGACGGGCGGCGCGTTGCCCTCGGTCAGCATCGCGTTGACCTGGTTGAGGGCAGCGAGGATGTCCTGCTCGGTCGGGGCCGGCGGCACGACGTACGCCGGCTCCTCCGCGGCGTCCCGAGACCTGCGCCACCACGACTTCAGACCCACCCGGCTTGTGTCCTGTCCCCTGCGTCCCTCGGCCTAGCCGATGTCCAGCGTGCCGGCGGCGTTGCGCGCGTCGTGCTGCTGGACCCGGTCGAGGTAGGCCTTCGACTTCTGCACCTCGTTCTCGAGGACGCCGATGGTGGTGGACATGTTGTCGAGCGCCTTGAGCTTGAACTCGTCGATCGAGTCCATCGTCGCGTAGATGTTGGCGAACGCCGCCTGCAGTTGCTCGATGCCGATCGTCGACGACGCGGCCTGCTCCTGGATCGCGGCGGAGTTCTCCTTGAGCATCTCCGAGGTGCGCTGGATCATCGTCGAGGTGGTGCTGTTGAGCGCGGTGATCTGGTCGAGGACCAGCTTCTGGTTATTGAGCGCCTGGGCGACGATGACCGCGGTCCGCAGCGCCGAGATGGTCGTCGTGGTGGCGCGGTCGACGCCCTTGATGAGCTCGATGTTGTTCTTGATGATGATGTCGATCGCGAGGTAGGCCTGGATCGACACCGCGAGCTGCGTGAGCAGGTCCTGGTGCTTCTGGCGGACGTAGAACAGCACGTCCTGCGACAGGGTCTTGGCCGTCTCGGGGTCGCTGAGCTCGAGCTCGGCGATCTTGGCGGAGAGCTTCGCGTCGAGCTTCTCCGCGACGTAGATGTACTGGTTGAGGCGGCCCATGACCGCCCACAGGTTGGTCTTCTCCAGGTTGAGGGCCACGTTGTCGCGGGTCAGCTCGTCCTGGCCGCTGCGCAGCGAGTGCAGGATGCCGTTGAGCTGGCTCTGCGAGGACTGGTACTTGCGGAAGTAGTCCTCGATCTTGTCGTTGAAGGGCAGCTTGTCCCACCACTTCTTCACCCCGGTCGCTTGGCCGGGGTCGAGGTCCTCGACCGTACGACGCAGCTCGAGCAGCGCCTTGCCGACCGTCGAGCCCTGGGCGATGCCGCCGGACTTGAGCGCCATGACGGGCTTCTCGAGCATCCGGTTGGACGTCTCGGCGGCCTTGCGGATGTCCGCGTCGCCCATGGTCCGGACGTTCTCGGCCTGCGCCGCGAACTCCGGGCTGCCCGCCTTGGTCGCGGTCAGCGAGGTCAGGAAGTTGTCGACCTTCGCGTCGAGCTCCGGCACCATCGCGGCCTCGACCTGGGGCGCCATCTTCGGCGCCTGTGTCTCGACGACCGGCGCCGCCGCCTCCGGGGCCGTCAGCTGGATGACGGGCTCGGGAGGGGCGAGCGGGGCGGGCTCGGGGGCCGAGGCGGAGGGGCTGGCCTGGGAACCGTCGGTGGTCATGGCCGGAGCCTATCCAGCGAACCCTCGCCTCATGCAGACTCACGCAAGCAAATCAGGGTCCGGATCAGGGATGCCACCCACCCGCGCCGCCGGCAGGTCCACGACGAACCGCGGCATCAGCCACTGGGCGATGGGACCGATCGTCAGCGCATAGGCCACCGTGCCGAGGCCGAGCGTGCCCCCGAGGACCAGGCCGACGGCGACCACGGCGACCTCGATGCCGGTGCGGACCAGCCGGATCGAGAGGCCGGTACGGCGGGCGAGGCCGGTCATCAGGCCGTCGCGGGGACCTCGGCCAAGCTGGGCGCCGATGTAGAGCGCGGTGGCGAGCCCGCACAGCACGATGCCGCCGATCGTCAGCGCGATCCGGGCCGGCCAGTCCGCCGGGGCGTCGAACATCGCCAGCGTGACGTCGGCGGCGACCCCGACGACGAGCGCGTTGGAGATCGTGCCGAGGCCCGGCTTCTCCCGCAGCGGGATCCACAGCACGAGGACCACGAAGCTGAACAGCACCACCGCTTGGCCGAGCGTGATGGGGACGTGGCGCACGAAGCCGGAGTGCAGGACGTCCCACGGCGCGAGCCCGATGTCGCCGAGCACCATCAGCGCGAGGCTCACGCCGTAGAGCCACAGGCCGACGTAGAGCTGGACCAGGCGGCGCGGCAGTCGTCCCGCGCGGAGCTGGGCGACGGGCCCGAGGTCGGCGAGCTGGACGGCGACCCGGGGAGCGGGGGCAGCGATCGACATGGCTCCAGCCTGCCGTCGATTGGACTGTCGCCAAATAGCCAATCGTGATCCAATGGCCACCATGGAGCAGTCCACATCCCTCTCGGCCGGCCGACTCGCGACGCTGGTCGAGGGCTTCGACCGGTCGCCGGCGTACGTCGGCCTCGCCGACGCGCTGCGCGAGCTGATCGGCGACGGGAGGGTCGGCTACGGCACGCGGCTGCCGAGCGAGCGCGATCTCACCGAGGCCATCGGCGTCTCGCGCACGACCGTGACCCGGGCCTACGCGCTGCTGCGGGAGTCGGCGTACGCCGAGGCACGCCAGGGCTCCGGGACCTTCACCCGCCTGCCCGGTGGCCGCACGCGCGCCCTGGACCGCGCCCTGTGGCCCAGCGACGTCGGCAACGGCGTGATCGACCTCGTCTGCGCGGCCGCGACCGCTCCCCCGGGGATCGCCGCCGTCTACGCCGAGGCCGCCGCCGACCTGCCCGCCCACCTGGGCGGTCACGGCTACTTCCCCGCCGGGATGCCGGACCTGCAGGCCGCGATCGCGGCGACGTACGACGCCCGCGGACTGCCCACGGCACCCGAGCAGATCATCGTCACGCCCGGAGCCCTCGCCGCGACGGCCGTCGTCGGGCGCGCGCTCGCCGGCCCGCGCGAGCGCGTGCTCATCGAGTCGCCGACCTATCCCAACGCCGTCCAGGCGCTGCGCACCGGCGGCGGGCGGCTGACCACCATCGCGCTCGATCCCTCCGGGTGGGATCTCGACGCCGTTGCCGCGACCCTGACCCGGCAGCGGCCGCGGCTGGTCCACGTGATGCCCGACTTCCACAACCCGACGGGGCTCGTCATGTCGGAGACCGACCGGGAGCGCTACGCCGGGCTGCTCGCCCGGCATGACGCCGTCGCGGTCGTCGACGAGGCGCATCACCTGCTCACCCTCGACGAGGACGCCGCCACCGGGACCCCGTTCGCCGTCCCCGCGAAGGACGCGATCTGCGTCGGCAGCGCGAGCAAGAGCATCTGGGGCGGCCTGCGCCTGGGCTGGATCCGCGCCCCGCACACGCTCGTCGACCGGCTCACCCGCGCCCGGGTCGGCCTCGACCTCGGCGTACCCGTCCTCGAGCAACTGGTCCTGACCCGGCTGCTGACCGGCGACCTGGAGCCGGTGCTGCGCAGTCAGCGGGCGCGGCTGCGCGAGCAGCGCGACGCGACGGCCGCGGCGCTGGGCGAGCACCTGCCGTCGTGGCGCTTCCGGCTGCCCGCCGGCGGGATGGCGCTGTGGTGCCATCTCCCCGTCGCCGGCGCGACCGCGCTGTCCACCGAGGCCGAGCGGCACGGCGTACTCCTGGCGCCCGGCCCGTCCTTCGCCCCCGAGGGCGGCCTGGACCGCTACGTCCGGCTCCCCTACGCCATCGCCGCGCCCCAGCTGGTCGAGGCGGTCCGCCGGATCGCCGACGCCTGGGCCGTCGTCACCGCCGGCGGGTCCCGGTCGGCCACGGCGTCCGGGTCCGACCCCGTGCTGGTCGCCTGAGCGGCGTACTTGTCAGGCTTCTCCTGCAGCCCCGGTCACAACAGGTCGACCGCGCGGATGGAGGTGGCCTCGATGGCGGTCTCGATCTGGGCGAGGGCGTCGGCCGGGATGGCGGAGTCGACGGAGAGGGCGACGAGGGCCTCGCCGCCCTTGGTCTCGCGGGAGACCTGCATGCCGGCGATGTTGACGAGCGCCTCGCCGAGGATCTGGCCGACGGTGCCCACCATGCCCGGACGGTCGACGTAGGTGAAGAAGGCGAGGTGGTCGGTGGGCTCGATGTCGACGAGGTAGCCGTTGACCTCGACGAGCCGCTCCTTCTGCGCGATCCCGACGAGGGTGCCGCTGACGGACACCTGCGTGCCGTCCGCGAGCGTGCCGCGCAGAGTGACCAGGTTGCGGTGGTCGCCGCTGTCGGGGTCGGTGATGAGACGTACGGCGACGCCGCGCTCGGCCGCGAGGAGCGGGGCGTTGACGAAGGAGACCTGCTCCCCGACCACGTGGGCGAACACACCCTTGAGGGCGGCGAGCTCGAGCACCTTCACGTCGTGGTCGGCGATCTCGCCGCGGACCTCGACGTCGAGCTGCTGGGCGACCTCGCCGGCCACGGCGGTGAAGACCTGGCCAAGCTTCTCCGCCAGCGGGATGCCGGGGCGCACGTCCTCGGCGATGACGCCGCCCTGGACGTTCACCGCGTCCGGGACCAGCTCACCGGACAGGGCCAGGCGCACCGACCTGGCGACGGCGAGGCCCGCCTTCTCCTGGGCCTCGTCGGTGGACGCGCCGAGGTGGGGGGTGGCCACGACGTTGTCGAGCTCGAACAGCGGGCTGTCCGTGCACGGCTCCGCGGCGAAGACGTCGAGACCCGCAGCCGCGATCCTGCCGGTCTTGAGGGCGTCGTAGAGGGCTCCCTCGTCGACGATGCCGCCGCGCGCGGCGTTGACGAGGACCAGCGAGGGCTTGGCCTTCGCCAGGGCGTCGGCGTCGATGAGGCCCATCGTCTCGGCCGTCTTCGGCAGGTGGACCGACATGAAGTCCGACTCGGCCATGAGGGTGTCGAGGTCGACGAGGCGCACGCCGACCTGCGCCGCGCGACCGGCCTGGACGTAGGGGTCGTAGGCGAGGACATGCATGCCGAACGCCGCCAGGCGCTGTGCGACAAGGACACCGATGCGCCCGAGGCCGACGATGCCGACGGTCTTCTCGAACAGCTCGATGCCGGTGTACTTCGATCGCTTCCACTCGCCGCCCCGCAGAGCGGCGTGCGCCGGGGAGATGTGGCGTGCCGCGGAGAGCATCAGCGCGACCGCCAGCTCCGCGGCGGAGACGATGTTGGAGGTGGGGGCGTTGACGACCATGACCCCCGACTGGGTCGCCGCCCGCACGTCGACGTTGTCGAGGCCCACCCCGGCCCGCGCGACGACCTTGAGCCGGCTCGCGGCGCCGAGCGCCTCGGCGTCGACCTTGGTCGCGGACCGCACCAGGATCGCGTCGACGTCCGCGATGGCCGTGAGCAGCTCGGCACGGTCTGCGCCGTTGCAGTAGCGGATCTCGAAGTCCGGTCCGAGAGCCTCGACGGTGGCGGGACTCAGCTCCTCGGCGATCAGGACGACGGGGCGTGCGGTCGTGACAGTCACAGCGGTGGGCCCTTCGCAGGATGAAACGGGCGGAGAGGAGTGCACGGCGCTGTGCGACGCGGCCAGCCTACTCGCCCGCTGCGGCCCGCGGCTCACGCGCTGAGACGACCGCGCGTCGCTGGCTGACCGCCGGGGCCTCCCGGCCCTATGGTCGAGCCACCAGCCCGGCGAGAAGAGGGAGTCAGCTCATGCGCGTGTTCACGACGTTCGAGGAGGTCGCCGAGGCGGCCGGCACCGACCTCGGGGCCAGCGACTGGGTCACCGTCGACCAGCGTCGGGTGAACCAGTTCGCCGACGCGACCGGTGACCACCAGTGGATCCACGTCGACCTGGAGCGCGCCAAGGACGGCCCCTTCGGCGGGACCATCGCCCACGGCTATCTCACCCTGTCGCTCGTGCCCTGGCTCGGCAGCCAGGTCTTCACGCTGCGCACCCCGGGCGCCAAGCTCAACTACGGCGTCAACAAGGTCCGCTTCCCCACCCCGCTCCACGTCGGCAAGCGGGTCCGGCTGCACGTCAAGATGGGCGACGTCGTCGACATCCCCAGCGGCAAGCAGCTCACCGTGCACCACACGATCGAGATCGAGGACGAGGCCAAGCCGGCGTGCGTCGCCGAGACGGTCGTCCTGCTGCTGCCCTGACGGCTGCATGAATTGCCTGACAAGTCAGGCAGTGACGCGGCTGTCCCAGGCTTGGGCGAGCGCCTGCTCGAACAGCTCGGTCGGCTGGGCGCCGGAGATGCCGAAGCGGCCATCGAGCACGAAGAACGGCACGCCGCTCGATCCGTAGGCACGGGCCTGCGCGACGTCGGCCATCACCTCGTCGCGGAACTCGTCGCTGCCGAGCACGTCGTCGACTCGCCCCGCGTCGAGCCCGGCCGCGGCGGCCGCGCGCCGCAGCACGTCGTGGTCGCCCAGCGACTCACCGCGGGTGAAGTACGCCGCCAGCACCTGCTCCATCAGCTCGTGCTGCCGCCCCTCCACCGCGGCCAGGTGGAGCAGCCGGTGGGCGGTCAGCGTCCGCGCGTGCAGGGCGTCGGCGTGGGCGAACACCAGCCCCTCCCCGGCGGCGACCTCGTCGGCGCGGGCCATCATCTCGCGGGTGCCGGCCTCGTCAGCGCCGTACTTGCGGCCCAGCACCTGCACGGTGCTCTCGGTTCCGACCTCGGGGGCGAACGGGTCGAGCTCGTAGGAGCGGTAGACGACCTCGACCTCGTCGCGGTGCTCGAAGGACGCCAGCGCCCGCTCCAGCCGCCGCTTGCCGATGTAGCACCAGGGACACACGACGTCTGCCCAGATCTCGATACGCACGAGGGCTCCAACGCGTCGTACCCCTGAATGCTTCCCGCGCTCCGACTCAGGGATCTCAGGGTCGGGCCAGGGGTGGTTCCGGGGGTCTGCCGGACGCGCGGACGGCAGGCCGGGCGACACGCTTCAGCCATGATCACAGTCGAGTCCCTCAGCAAGTCCTACGGCGGCTTCACGGCCGTCGACGACGTCTCCTTCGTCGCCCGGCCGGGCCGCGTCACCGGCTTCCTCGGCCCGAACGGCGCAGGCAAGTCCACGACGATGCGCGTCATGGTCGGCCTGACCGGCGCGGACAGCGGCGAGGTCCGCGTCCTGGGGCGCCGCTTCGCCGACCTGCCCGACCCGGGTCGCGAGGTCGGTGTGCTGCTGGACGCCTCCGCCCAGCACGCCGGACGCACCGGCCGCGAGATCCTCACCATCGCCGCCCTCACGATGGGCCTGCCCCGCACGCGCGTCGACGAGATGCTCGAGCGGGTCAGCCTCACCCCCGACGAGGCGAGCCGCCGGGTGCGCAACTACTCGCTCGGGATGCGCCAGCGTCTCGGCATCGGTACGGCGCTCCTCGGCGACCCCGAGGTCCTCATCCTCGACGAGCCCGCCAACGGCCTCGACCCGGCGGGCATCCGCTGGATGCGCGATCTGCTGCGCGACTTCGCCGACCAGGGCGGCACGGTCCTCCTCTCCTCGCACCTGCTGCACGAGATCGAGGTCATCGCCGACGACCTGGTCGTGATCGGCAACGGCCGGATCGTCGCGCAGGGCACCAAGGACGAGCTCCTGGCGGGCGCCGGCACCCTCGTCCGCGCCGCGGACGGCACCGCCCTCGCCGCGGCGCTCGGCGCGGCCGGTATCGCCGCCCGCCCGACCTCGGCCGGCGCCGTGCTGGCCGAGGCCGACCTCACCCGGGTCGGCCAGGCGGCCTTCGCCGCCGGCATCGCCGTCACCGAGCTGCGTGCCGCCGACGGCGCGGGCCTGGAGGAGATGTTCCTGGCCCTCACGGCCGAGAGCCAGCGCGACACCGTCACGACCACCACCACGCAAGGAGCAGCGGCATGAACACCACGACCCTCACCGAGCACGCCGTCGAGGCCGTCGTACCGGCCGAGACCCCGCGGAGACGCCCCGCGCCCTCCCGGACCCCGTTCCGCCGCGTTCAGTACGTCGAGCTGCGCAAGATGTTCGACACCCGATCGGGCTTCTGGCTCATGGCCAGCATCGTCATCACCTCCGTCATCGCGACGGTGGTCACGGTGCTCGCCGGCGACCGCGACACGCTCACCTTCGACTCGTTCGCCGCCGCGGTCGGCAGCCCGATGTCGATCATCCTGCCGATCATCGGCGTCCTCGCCGTGACCAGCGAGTGGAGCCAGCGCACCTCGCTGACCACCTTCACCCTCGTGCCGGGGCGCTCCCGCGTGCTGACGGCGAAGCTGGCGAACACGCTGCTGATCGGGTTCCTCGGCATGGTGATCGCGCTCGGCGTCGGCGCGCTCGGCAACCTGGTCTGCTCGATGATCACCGGGGTCGACGCCCAGTGGGACATCTCCGCGGCGACCTTCGCACAGATCGTGCTGGCCAACGAGCTCGGCATGCTGCTCGGCTTCGCCCTCGGCCTGCTGTTCCGCAGCTCGCCGGCCGCGATCGTCGGCTACTTCGTCGTGAACCTCGTCCTGCCCGGACTCTCCGGCGCCCTGGCCTCCGCCCAGCAGTGGTGGGCCGACAACGCCGGCTGGTTCGACCTCAACCAGAGTCGCTTCCTCCTCTTCGACAGCACTCTGACCGGCCAGGAGTGGGCCCAGCTCGGCGTCACCACCGCGCTGTGGATCGTCCTTCCCCTGCTGGTCGGCACCCGGCTGGTCCTCCGCTCCGAGGTGAAGTAGCGCGGATCCCGCGCGGGCACGCGCTAACGTCATGCGTTCCGGGGGCACCTGCCCTCGGAACGCATGACGTCGTGCGCAGGAGGACGGCGATGGACCTGACCTCGGCCTGGTGGTTCTGGGCGCTGCTGTCCGCGGTGTTCGCGGCCCTGACCGCGATCTTCGCGAAGGTGGGCGTCAGGGAGATCGACTCCGACGTCGCCACCTTCGTCCGCACCGTCGTCATCCTGGTGACGCTCGGCCTGATCCTGCTCACGCTCGGCAAGCTCCATTCGCCCGGCGAGGTCGGCGCGCGCACGTGGGTGTTCCTCGTCCTCTCCGGTCTGGCGACCGGGGCGTCGTGGATCTGCTACTTCCGGGCTCTCAAGGTGGGCGAGGCGTCCCTGGTCGCGCCCGTCGACAAGCTCAGCGTCGTCCTCGTCGCCGTCTTCGGCGTGACCTTCCTGGGCGAGCGGCTGTCGCTCCTCCAGTGGGGTGGCGTCACCCTGGTCGGCGCCGGCGCGGTGCTGCTCGTCCTCGGCGGCTGAGCCTGAGCCTTGGAGCCTGGGCTCGGGTCACCCCACGTCGTGGGTGAACAGACAGAACGTGTGGCCGGCCGGGTCGGCGTAGACCCGCAACGGCTCCTCGGCGTCGTCGGACCGGTCCAGCCGGACGACGGCACCGAGACCGAGCGCCCGCTGGTGGCTCTCCTCGAGATCGGCGCGGCTCTCGACCGCGAGGTCGAGGTGGACCTGCTGCGGCACCTCGATGGTCGGCCAGGTGGTGGGCGGGAGCTCGTCGACCTGCTGGAACGCGAGTCGCTCGCCGGACGGCCCGACGATCGCGCGCCAGTCGGTGAACTCCTCGATGTCGAAGCCCTCGGGATAGGACCAGCCGAGGAGCCGGCGGTAGAACTCCGCCAGCTCGGGCACGTCGGTGGTGTCGAGGACGATGCTGCGCAGTCGCGGGTAGCCCATGGGGCCAGCCTGCCATCGGCCCGGACCGATCAAGCTGTCGAGGCCCCGGACCCGGTCAGCGCACGCCGGCCAGGTCCGGCTCGAAGTCGGGGAGCAGGTCGACGAGCGGCACCTCGAGCACTCGGCTGAGCGAGACGAGCGTCAGCAGCTGCGGATTCATGGGCGTCCCCGGCCGGGACTCGCCCTTCTCGTACTTCTGGTAGGTGAAGCCGGCGATCCCGGCGAGATGGGCGGTGCGCTCCTGGCTGAGGCCGCGCGCGATCCGGGCGCGCTGGAGGTTCAGGCCGAGCTCGCGCGCGTAGGCCTGCCAGCTGATGTCCGCGCGCCTGCCCGCCACGCGCTCATCATCCGCGTATGACCATCGGCCAGCGACCATACTGATATGGCATTCGCTCGATCCGGTGACCTGTGGACAAGGGCCCGGGGACGGCGCCCAAGCGTCGGATCCGCGCCCTAGGGTCCGGGCAACGAGGCAAGAGATCTTGGGGGTGTGCCGCATGTCCGGACCCGATGACGCCGAGCGGTCCGTCGCGCCGCCCGCAACGCCGTCCTGGCTGACCACACCATGTCCGTCGTGGTGCCGCCGGGCGCACGGCGAGGACGACCACCCGGAGGATCGCTACCACCAGAGCGAGTCGACGATCCTGGTCGCGGTCGCCGGCTCGGGCGACACGGTGCCGGTGAGCGCCTCACTGGTCCCCGTCACGCTGGTCGTGCGGGTCGGACAGTACCCCGACGCGGCGACCTGGGTACTCGTCGAGCCGGCCGAGGGTCGGCACCCGCGGATCGCGCTGTCACCGGAGTCGGCACGCGACCTGGCCGCGGCCCTCCTGGCACAGGTCGATGGGCTCGCTGGCGGCGACCTCGGCGCCGGCGCGAGCGACCCCAGGGACCGCTAGGTCACATTTCCGAGAAGACCCTGAAAATGCCCATACGTGCATGGCAATCTGACGCCTGCCTGGGGGTGGTCGACGGCGGTCCGCCCTTCCCGAACGGGTACGGGCACCCCCGTTGAGCACAGCTCAAGCCATCTCGAAGGAGCAACACCCCCATGACGGACTACCCCCCGCCTCCGCCCGGTCAGCAGCAGCCCAACTACGGCGACGCCAAAGCCCAGGCGAAGGCCGCGCAGGCATACGCCAAGGCGCAGCGCCCGTGGTATAAGAAGAAGCGCTGGATCGCTCTGATCGCCATCGTCGCGATCATCGTCATCGCCTCGGTGTCCGGCGGCGGCTCGGACCCCGAGTCCGACGACCTCAAGGCCTCCGACTCCACGTCCGACGACTCCTCGACGAGCAAGGACGCCAGCACGGACAGCAAGAAGGACGACGAGAAGTCCGAGGAGAAGTCCGAGGAGAAGTCCGAGGAGAAGTCCGACCCGGTCGGCTCGAAGGACAACCCGGCCCCGCGTGGCAAGGCGGTCCAGAACAAGTCGGCGAAGTACCGGATCGACAACGTCGAGGTGAAGGACTCCCTCAGCCAGTTCAGCGACCCGCCCGCCGGCAAGTACGTCGTCCTCACCCTGACCGTCGAGAACGTCAAGGACGAGACGATCCAGATCGGATCCGGCGACTTCACCCTGCAGGTCGGCGGCAACGAGATCGACGCCTCGGACCAGGCGTTCCTGCTCGACAACGCCTTCGCGTTCGACGACCTCAGCCCGGGCCTGAAGCGCTCCGGCGTGGTCGTCTTCGATGTTGCCCCCCGGGACGCCGGCAAGGGCGTCCTGAAGGCGCAGGCCCAGCTCAGCATGGACGACGCGATCTACCTCAAGCTCGGCAAGAACTAGCCGCAGCAAGCACCAGGGCCCCCGCCGACGGCGGGGGCCCTGGTGCTTGCCTGTGCTGCAGGGGGTCAGCGCGCGGCCGAGCCCTCGGTGTAGTCGTCGTCGGTGTGCGCCCAGGAGAAGTGCGAGCGCAGTGTGCGGCCGACCGCCTCGATCGGGTGCTGGGCACCCTTCTCGCGCAGCGCCTGGAACTCCGGCGCGCCGGCGTCCTGGTCGGCGATGAAGCGCTCGGCGAACGCGCCGCTCTGGATGTCGGCGAGGACGGCCTGCATGTTCTCCTTGACGCGCGGGTCGATGACGCGCGGGCCGGAGACGTAGTCGCCGTACTCGGCGGTGTCGGAGACCGACCAGCGCTGCTTGGCGATGCCGCCCTCCCACATCAGGTCGACGATCAACTTGAGCTCGTGGAGGACCTCGAAGTAGGCGATCTCGCCCTGGTAGCCGGCCTCGGTGAGGGTCTCGTAGCCGTACTGGATCAGCTGCGAGACACCGCCGCAGAGGACCGACTGCTCACCGAACAGGTCGGTCTCGGTCTCCTCGGTGAAGGTGGTCTTGATGACGCCGGCGCGGGTGCCGCCGATGCCCTTGGCGTACGACTTCGCGAGGTCCCAGGCCTTGCCGGAGGCGTCCTGCTCGACCGCGATGATGTCCGGGATGCCGCGGCCGGCGACGTACTCGCGGCGCACGGTGTGGCCGGGGGCCTTCGGCGCGACGAGGATGACGTCGACACCGGCCGGGGGCTGGATGTAGCCGAAGCGGATGTTGAAGCCGTGACCGAAGACCAGGGTGTCGCCCTCGGCCAGCGCGGGCGCGATGTCGTCGGCGTACAGGTGACGCTGGACCTGGTCGGGGGCGAGGATGACGATGACGTCGGCCTCCTCCGCGGCCTCGCGCGGGGTGAGGACGCGCAGGCCCTCCTCCTCGGCCTTGGCGCGGCTCTTCGAGCCCTCCTTGAGGCCGACGCGGACGTCGACGCCCGAGTCGCGCAGGTTCAGCGCGTGGGCGTGGCCCTGGCTGCCGTAACCGATGACGGCGACGTGCTTGCCCTGGATGAGGGACAGGTCGGCGTCGTCGTCGTAGTAGATCTCAGCCACGTCGGGCTTCTCCTTGTATCTCGGTGGTTGAGGTGCGAGCGCAGCGAGCCTCGGGACCTCGGTGGTGGGTGGGTTGTTTCAGGCGTGGGCGGCAGGCGGAACGGGTACGGCGACGGGCTTGCTGCGCTCCGAGATGGAGCGCGGTCCGCGGCCGATGGCCACCATGCCCGACTGCACGAGCTCGCGGATCCCGAAGGGCTCGAGCACGCGCAGGAAGTCGGAGATCTTGCCGTCGTTGCCGACGATCTGCATGGTGATGGCATCCGAGGCGACGTCGATGACCTTCGCCCGGAACAGCTGGACGACGTCGAGCACCTCGCCGCGGTTCTCCGCGGTGGCGCCGACCTTCACCATGACGAGCTCGCGGTTGACCGACGAGTTCGGGTCGAGCTCGACGATCTTGATGACCTCGATCAGCTTGTTGAGCTGCTTGGTGACCTGCTCCAGGGGCGAGGAGTCCACGTTGACGACGATCGTCATCCGGGAGATCTCCGGGTGCTCGGTCGGGCCGACGGCGAGGGACTCGATGTTGAACCCGCGGCGGCTGAACAGCGCGGAGATCCGCGCCAGGACGCCGGGCTTGTCCTCGACGAGGACGGACAGGGTGTGCTTGGCCATTTAGAGATCGTCCTCGTCGAACTGGGGCGCGAGGTCGCGCGCGTACTTGATGTCGTCGTTGCTGGTGCCGGCGGCGACCATCGGCCACACCATGGCGTCACGGTGGACCCGGAAGTCCACGACCACCGGCACGTCGTTGATCTCCATCGCCTTCTGGATCGTCGCGTCGACGTCGTCCGGCGACTCGCAGGCCAGGCCCACGCAGCCGTAGGCGTCGGCCAGCTTGACGAAGTCGGGGATGCGCTTGGAGTGCAGGTCGGTGTTGGAGTAGCGGGAGTTGTAGAACAGCGTCTGCCACTGCCGCACCATGCCGAGCGACTCGTTGTTGATGACCGCGACCTTGATCGGGATGTCGTTGATCGCGCAGGTGGCGAGCTCCTGGTTGGTCATCTGGAAGCAGCCGTCGCCGTCGACCGACCACACCGTCTGGTCGGGCATCGCGACCTTCGCGCCCATCGCCGCCGGGACCGAGAATCCCATCGTGCCGAGGCCGCCGGAGTTGATCCAGGTGTTGGGGCGCTCGTAGCCGATGAAGTGCGCGGCCCACATCTGGTGCTGGCCCACGCCGGCGGTGTAGATCGTGTCGGGTCCGGAGATCGCGCCGAGGCGCTCGAGGACGTACTGCGGCGCGAGCCCGCCGTCGGCGGGCCGGTCGTAGCCGAGCGGGTACTTCTTCTTCACGCCCGCACAGAACGCGACCCAGCCCTCGTAGTCGCCGGTGTTGCCGGCCTCCTGCTCGGTGCGCAGGGTGGTGATCAGGTCGATGAGGACCTCCCGGACGTCGCCCACGATCGGGACGTCGGCGTACCGGTTCTTGCCGATCTCCGCGGGGTCGATGTCGGCGTGGATCACCTTGGCGCCCGGCGCGAAGGAGTCGAGGTTGCCCGTGACGCGGTCGTCGAAGCGGGCGCCGAGGCTGACGATGAGGTCGCTCTTCTGCAGGGCCGCGACCGCGGCGACGGTGCCGTGCATGCCCGGCATGCCGAGGTGCTGGGGGTGGCTGTCGGGGAAGGCTCCCCGCGCCATCAGCGTGGTCACCACCGGGATGCCGGTGAGCTCGGCGAGGGCCAGCACCTCCTTCGAGGCGCCGGAGCGGATCGTGCCGCCGCCGACGTAGAGGACGGGCTTGCGCGACTCCAGCAGGAGGCGGGCGGCCTCGCGGATCTGCTTGGCGTGGGGGCGGGTCACCGGGCGGTAGCCGGGGAGGCTGAGCTCGGTGGGCCACCGGAAGGTGGTCGAGGCCTGGAGCGCGGACTTGGTGACGTCGACCAGGACCGGACCCGGCCGCCCGCTGGAGGCGATGTGGAAGGCCTCCGCGATCTTCGTCGGGATCTCCGCGGGGTCGGTCACCAGGAAGCTGTGCTTGGTGATCGGCATCGTGATGCCGCGGATGTCGGCCTCCTGGAACGCGTCGGTCCCGATCATGGAGGCGCCGACCTGGCCGGTGATCGCGACCATCGGCAGCGAGTCCATGTGGGCGTCGGCCAGCGGCGTGACCAGGTTGGTGGCACCCGGGCCGGAGGTGGCCATGCACACGCCGACCCGGCCGGACGCGGCGGCGTACCCCTGCGCGGCGTGGCCGGCGCCCTGCTCGTGGCGCACGAGGATGTGGCGGATGGAGCTGTCCATCAGCGGGTCGTAGGCCGGGAGGATCGCTCCGCCCGGGATGCCGAAGATGTCGGTGACGCCGGCCGCCTCGAGGGACCGGACCAGGCTCTGCGCGCCCGTGATCGCCTGTGCCTGGGAGTCGGCGCCCGAGCCCTGCTGCTCACTCATCCGAGTCGTTCCTTGTCTGCTCTGGTGGGGGCTGATCTGCTGTGTCGTAACTCAGGTCGTACTCAACAAAAAACCCCTCGGTTGCTGGGCAACGAGGGGTGGACGCGCTGGCGGTGACTGACGGAATTCCTGGTCAGGCTCAGCCGGCGCGTCCGGTGCGTACGAGAAGCAGGTCATGCATGGAATCACCGTAGCCGCCGCACGTCGTGCCGTCGAACCAGCGTCCCACACGTCTCAAATATCAAGACTGCGGTCTCAGGATCCGTACGCCGCGCGGAGGGCGTCGATCGCCTCCGGAAGGCCGTCGAGCGCGCGGCTCGCGGCCGCCTCGACATGGGCCACCGCCACCGCGGGAGCGCCGGCCGCCCCCAGGTGTCCCGCGAGGAGGACCGCGTCGCGGTGCTCGCCCAGCCTGCCCTGGATCTCCTTGCCCGCGCGCGCGAGGTCACGGTCGCCGACCACCTCGGCCACGTGCCTCAGGCGCCGGGCCGCCTTGCGGACCTCGTGAGAGGTCTCCCCCGCGACCGCCCGGTCCAGGACCCGCCCGACCTCGCGGCGCAGGACCGCGGCCGTCACCCGGCCGGCGGCCCGGTCGGACCGATCCGTGGTCGGCACCTGCTCGCACCACCGGTCCAGCACGCTCTCCAGGGCGGCGGCGTCCGGACTGGCGTGCCAGTCGACCAGGACCGCGTGCGCTCCGGCGTGCGCCGCGAGCAGCGGAGCCACGAGTGCGTCCTCGAGGTCGGGCCGGCCGAGCTCGGCCAGGACCCGGCGGCAGTCCTGCGCCCGCACCTCCAGGTCTCGTCCCGCGCCCAGCAGCGCGCCGTACGACGCCAGGTGGCCACGCAGCCGCCGCGTCGGGCGCTTGTCGAGGTAGCGCTCGAACCCGGCGAGCACGTTGCGCAACCGCCGCACCGAGGTGCGCAGCTGGTGGACCGCGTCGGGCTCGTCGGCCAGCGCCGGCTCCCGCCGGTCAC
>NZ_VDMP01000020.1:114758-123416 GCF_006335005.1 Nocardioides albidus | reverse complement strand
GGCAGCACGATCTCGCCCACCGAGCCCGGGTTGAAGGCCACCTCCCACCGGTAGCCGTCGGGATCGGCGAAGTAGCCGGAGTAGCCGCCCCAGTCACGCTGCTCGGCGGCGTGCACGACCGAGGCGCCGGCCCGCTCGGCCGTCGCCAGCACCTCGTCGACACCTTCGCGGGTCGCCAGGTTGTGGGCGATCGTCAGCGGCGCCACCCCGGGCCCGCGCATCGTCGTACCGACCTCCGCCTCGAAGTGGCTGCGCTCCCACAGGGAGAGCACCAGCAGCGGCCCGGCCTTGAACATGAGGACCTCACCGGGCACGTCGAGCTCGGGCACCCAGCCCAGGCCGTCGCGGTAGAAGCGGCGGGTCGCGTCGAGGTCGTCCACGGCGAGGGTGATGAAGCTGATCCGCTGGTCCATGGGTCCAGCCAAGCACGAGGTGGGCGGCGGGGTCGGGGCTGCGGGGCCGGGCTGCGGGGGCTGGCGGGTGCTGTAACACGTTGTTCGCTGACCTACCCGCCGCAAGACGTCGCTCAACACCGTCTGCACGCGGCTGCAACAGCAGACACGCGGCTGCCAGGTCAGCGAACAACGTGTTACAGCGCGCCCCCGGCGCCGACCGCGCCGCCCGCACCACCCCGCACCCCCAGCCGCTCCCGCTGGCGGCCGGAGGCGTCGAAGTTGGCCGGGTCCAGCCAGCGCTCGTGGGCCGCGCGGACGGCGGGCCACTCGGCGTCGGTGACCGAGAACCAGTCGGTGTCGCGGTTGCGCCCCTGGACGACCATGTGGTTGCGGAAGCGGCCCTCGGCGACGAAGCCCAGGCGCAGCGCGGCCCGCCGGGAGGGCTCGTTGCGGCTGTCGCACTTCCACTCGAAGCGGCGGTAGCCGAGGTCGTCGAGGGCATGGCGCATCAGCAGGTGGATCGCCTCGGTGGCGGCGCGGGTGCGCTGCAGCAGCCGACCGAGGAGGATGCCGCCGACCTCGATCCCGCCGTGGGCCGGCTCGATCCTCAGGTACGACGCGAGGCCGGTCGCCGTACCCGCGGCGTCGCCCTCCAGCGGGACCAGCGCGAAGGTCACCATGGCGGGGTCGTCGAGCTGGCCGGCCAGGTGCATCCACAGGTCCGGGAGGGTCCGGGGCTTCGGGATCGGCCGGTAGGTCCACAGGTCGGCGTCACCCTCGCCGCAGACGGCGGCGAACAGGTCGGCGTAGCGAGCGGAGGTCAGCGGCTCGACGCGGACGTAACGCCCCTCGAGCGGCACCGGCTCGGGCCACGGCCGCGGCTCCCAGCCCGGCACCGGGTCCCCGACCTGCTGGCCGTGCTCGTCGGTCTCCATGCGCAGGCTCCCCCTCTACTGACCCTCTGCTGGCCCTCTACTGGCCCTCTACTGGCCCTCTACTGGAAGGACACGAACCGGACGCGCGGGCGGATCCGGTGGACGGCCTTCGCACCCATCCGGTGCACGTCCTCGTCGTAGAACAGCTTGAAGCCCATGGCGAAGATGTCCGGCCGCGCCACGGCGTGGTAGGTGTCCAGCTTCTGCCCGGGTGTGCCGAACCCGTCGACGTGCTGGAGGAGCTGGAGGCCGTCGCGCTGCTTGATGCGGCCGATGTGGCGCACCATCGAGGTGCGGAACTGGTGGACGACGAACAGCTTCTCCGGGAGGTCGTGCTCGACCACGAGCCGGGAGAGCCAGGCGCTGGTGCGGTTGACCTCGCCGGCGCGGACGCTGCCGATCACCTGGCCCGGGCGCTGGCCGCGCCGCACCCGCCACTCGGGGTCGATGGCGAGTCCGACATGGGGCTGCTCGAGCGCCCACGACCAGCGCCGGGCGACCTTCAGGAAGTCCGTGCGGCCGGTCTGGATGTCGAGCACGAGCAGTGCGCCGAGCTCACGGGCGGCGTCGACGTAGCGGCGTACGCCGGCCTTGCGGATGTCGTGGCTGAAGTCGCCGTCCTTCCCGGGGCGCGCGTCGGCGACGCTGACGATGAGCTCGAAGACCGGACGCACCGGGCGTCCCGGCCGCTCGAAGGGTGCGGCGGCACGCTGCAGCCGACGGAACGCCTTCTTCGGCGAGCTCTCCCCCAGGACTCCGAGCGAGCCGCTGCCCGCGGTGCCGTAGTAGGCGATGAGCATCCCGCGCTCGGGCAGCACCCGCTGCGAGCGCCAGCGTGGCGTGCTGCTCGGGAGGGTGGGCGCATCCGGCACCGCGACCTCGGCATCGACCGGCGCCGCGATCGACGCCCGGTCGTCGTCGGTCACGTCCCGGCTGCCGTGGCCGGGGTCGGCGAACGCCGCGAGGAGGAGCGCCAGTCCCAGGATGAGGACGGCGGCGAGGCGATGCGGTCCGCTCACCAGCGGGCGCGCAGGATCGCGTCGATGGGCGAGGACACCGGGTCGGCGGCGTCGCGGACGAAGACGGCGCTGATCGACCCGTCGCGCTCGTCGTGCGCGTCGCGCAGCGCCCGCCAGGCGGCGAGATTGGGGTGCGGGACCGCGGTGCATGCCTCGGCCGGCGCCAGCGCGGCGATCGCCTCGTCCAACTGCTGGCGGCTCACGTCGAGGGTGGCGGTGGAGCCGTCGTGCTTGAGGACCGTCGCGAGCAGGACCGCCGACAGGCCGTGCTGGCCGCCCGGTGCGTTGAGGTGGCCGATCTCGCCGTCGAGCGCGAGCGCCCAGGAGTAGGGCGCCACCCAGCCGTCGATCTGGGCGGCGAGCCGCTCGCGGATCCGGCCGAGGCCCTCGATCGTCGCCCACTCGTCGAGCGGGTCGAAGTCGAAGGCGGGCAGTCCGTCGATGCTGGTGCGGTTCTTGCGCCGCCGGTAGTCGGCCGACCCGTCCCCGCCCCTGCGCTCGAAGTAGGGCTGGAGCAGGTCGCGCTCGCCGGCGTACTCCATGAGGGGCACGCCGAAGCCGCACGAGTCCGAGATCCGCTCGATGTCGACGACGACCACCGCGCGGGCGCCCGGCAGGTCGGTGAACCGGGCCGCGAGCTCGGCGTACTCCTCGTCGTAGACCGTCACGACCCGGCCGCGCCCGTGGAGACGCACGATGTTGGGCGGGCCCTCGAAGGCGCAGAACATGACCGTGACCCGGCCGTTCTCACGCACGTGCGCAATCGTCTCGCTGCCGCTGCCCGTCCCGTCGACCCAGGCGAACGTCGTCTCGTCGAGCATCCCGAAGGTCCCCGCGATGCCACGGGGCGAGAGGTTGATCCGCCCCTCGCCGGCCAGCGGCGCGGTCGCGACGAAGAACATCCGCTGGGCGTCGACGAACCTCCGCAGCCGCCCGTCGACCCGGTCGTAGAGCTTCACGGACCGGTCAGCTGGTGACGGCGCCGAGGGCGGCCGACTTCACGGTCTTGGCGTACTTGCCGAGCACGCCGCGGGTGTACTTCGGCGGGAGCGGCTCCCAGCCCTCCCGGCGGCGGGCGAGCTCGGCCTCGTCGACCGCGAGCTCGAGGGTCCGGTTGGCCACGTCGAGGGTGATCCGGTCACCGTCGCGCACGAACGCGATCGGGCCGCCGTCGACGGCCTCGGGGGCGATGTGGCCCACGCACAGGCCGGTCGTGCCGCCGGAGAAGCGGCCGTCGGTGACCAGGACGACGTCCTTGCCCAGGCCGGCGCCCTTGATCGCGCCGGTGATCGCGAGCATCTCGCGCATGCCGGGGCCGCCCTTGGGGCCCTCGTAGCGGATGACGACGACGTCGCCGGACACGATCCGGCCCTCCTCGAGCGCGTCCATGGCGGCGCGCTCGCCGTCGAAGACGCGGGCGGTGCCGCTGTAGACGGAGTCGTCGAAGCCGGCGCTCTTGACCACCGCGCCCTCGGGGGCCAGCGAGCCCTTGAGGATGGTCAGGCCGCCGCTCTTGTGGATCGGGGCGTCGAGCGAGCGGATCACCGTGCCGTCGACGGCCGGGGGCGCGAGCTCGTCGAGGTTCTCGGCCATCGTCTTGCCGGTCACCGTGAGGCAGTCGCCGTGCATGAGTCCGGCGTCGAGGAGGGCGCGCATCACCATCGGGATGCCGCCGATCTTGTCCACGTCGTTCATGACGTACTTGCCGAACGGCTTCATGTCGGCGAGGTGCGGGACCTTGTCGCCGATCCGGTTGAAGTCGTCGAGGGTCAGCTCGACCTCGGCCTCGTTGGCGATCGCCAGCAGGTGCAGGACCGCGTTGGTCGAGCCGCCGAGCGCCATCACGACGGCGATGGCGTTCTCGAAGGCCTCGCGGGTCATGATCTGGCGCGCGGTGATGCCCTGACGGAGCAGGTTGACCACGGCCTCGCCGGAGCGGTGCGCGAAGCCGTCACGACGCCGGTCGACCGCCGGCGGGGCGGCGCTGCCCGGCAGGGACATGCCGAGCGCCTCGCCGACCGACGCCATCGTGTTGGCGGTGTACATGCCGCCGCAGGCACCCTCGCCGGGACAGATCGCCCGCTCGATCCGGTCGACCTCCTCGCGGGTGATCTTGCCGGCCAGGCATGCGCCGACGGCCTCGAAGGCGTCGATGATCGTGACGTCGCGGCCGTCGACCTGCCCGGGCATGATCGAGCCGGCGTAGAGGAAGACGCTCGCGAGGTC
Organism: Nocardioides albidus; assembly: GCF_006335005.1. Lineage (GTDB taxonomy): Bacteria > Actinomycetota > Actinomycetes > Propionibacteriales > Nocardioidaceae > Nocardioides > Nocardioides albidus. The sequence continues at coordinate 118,841 of NZ_VDMP01000020.1, read as the reverse complement.
GAGGCGCGCGGCGGCCATCAGCATGCCGGGCAGCGACTTGTCGCAGCCGGCGAGCAGCACCGAGCCGTCGAGCCGCTCGGCGTTCATGACGACCTCGACCGAGTCGGCGATGACCTCGCGCGAGACGAGCGAGAAGTGCATGCCCTCGTGGCCCATGGAGATGCCGTCGGAGACCGAGATCGTGCCGAACTCGAGGGGGTACCCGCCGCCGGCGTGCACGCCGTTCTTCACGGCCTTGGCGAGCCGGTCGAGGGAGAGGTTGCAGGGGGTGATCTCGTTCCAGCTGGACGCGACGCCGATCTGCGGCTTGGCGAAGTCCTCGTCACCCATGCCGACCGCGCGGAGCATGCCACGGGCGGCGGCCTTCTCGAGACCGTCGGTGACGTCGCGCGAGCGGGGCTTGATGTCGGGGGTGGACGAGGTGTCGGTCATGCGCACAGGTTAGTCGTCACCGCCGACGTCCCTGCGAGGGATCTCAGCCTGACCCGATCAGACGACCCCCGCCTTGACCGACATCACATCGGGGAGGTCGGCCTTGATCTGACGCCAGGACTCGCCGTCGTCGGCCGAGGCCCACACGGACCCGTTGCGCGCGCCGAAGTAGAGGCCCGCCGGATCGTGGGAGTCGGCGCACATGGCGTCGCGCATGACGCCGACGTAGAAGGCGTCGGGCAGCCCGGTGTCGTACGCCGTCCAGGACTCGCCGGCGTCGTCGGAGCGCCACACGCGGGCCTGCGCGTCGGGCGGGTAGCGACGGTCGCCGCCGCCGAGCGGGAACACCCAGATCGTGTCGGGGCGGTGGGGGTGGACCACGATCGGGAACCCGAAGTCGCTGGGCAGGCCGTCACCGATCGACGTCCAGGATCCGCCCTCGTCGTCGGAGCGGTAGACGCCGCCGTGGTTCTGCGCGTAGAGCCGCTCCGGCCGGCTCGGATGGCGGGCGACCTTGTGGACGCACTGACCGAACTCGGGATAGCGCTGGTCCTCGGGCAGGAAGTCGGCGCGGATGCCCTGGTTGCGCGGCGCCCAGGAGGCTCCGCCGTCGGTGGTCCGGTAGACGCCGCCCGTGGACAGGGCCGCGGTGATCGAGCCGGGGTCGGTGGGATGCGGGAGCACGGTGTGGAAGGCCTGGCCGCCGAAGCCGGCGTCCCACTGCTCGCGGTGGGGGTGGTTCCACAGCGCCTCCTCGAGCCGGAAGCTGGCGCCGCCGTCGGTGGAGGTGAAGACCGCGCCCGGCTCGGTGCCGGCGTGCAGGACGCCGTCCCCGACCCCGGGGACGATCTGCCAGATCCGCTCCACGGTGGCGCCGGCGCCCTCGGGGAAGCGGATGGCGCCGTTGGGCGTCTCCTGCCACGTCTCCCCCAGGTCGTCGGACCAGCGCAGCTGCGGACCGAGCCAGCTCGACGAGGCGCCCGCGAACAGCCGCGGCGTCGCGCCGCGGGTGTCGACCAGGCAGGAGTAGACCTCCTCCATGTCGTGATGGGGGCCGGTGAACTCCCAGTCCGCCCGGTCCTCCGACCGCCCCACCCACAGTCCCTTGCGGGTGCCCACCATCAGGATCGTGGTCATCGCGTCCTCCTCGTCGTCCTGTGCTCCCCACTGTGACCGCGACCGCCGACAGAAGTCATCGGTCCGCCGACGAAATCTCCGCAAAAAGTCTTCGCCCGAAAACTGCAAGGTCGGTCCGGGCGGGTGCTCCTACCCACGTCGAACAACCATCCAGGCCGCCTCCGGCCGTCCTCAAGGGAGCACCACGATGCGCACCATCCGCAAGCAGCTTCTCGGCCTCACCACCGCCGCCCTCGCGGTCGGCACCCTCGCCGTCGCCGGCGGTCCCGCCCAGGCCGTCGGCGGGGTCGACGGCGGCAACATCAGCAACTTCGGCGACGTGCCGACCTCGGTCGACGTCGCGGCCTTCGGCTCGGGCGACGCGATCGCCGCCTGGACCAAGCCGGTCGTCGGCGGCACCAAGGTGTACGCCGCCGTCGCCACCAACGGCGTGTGGAGCGCGCCGAAGCAGGTGACGGCGGCGCCCGTCACCGAGGCGCACGACGTCCACGCCGTGGCCAACGGCAACGGCGACCTCGCCGTGGTGTGGAACCAGACCACCGGCGGCGAGCAGAAGGTGCGCGGCGCGCGCTACCTCGGCAACGGCGACTGGGACGGCTCGACCCTGCTCAGCCCGGCCGTCGACATCGAGACCGTCGAGTCGATCGACGCGGGGATCGACGCGGCGGGTCGCGTGCACGTGGCGTACCAGTCGGAGGACGGCGGCGTGACCAACGTGCGCGCGACCGCCTGGGCCAAGGGCGCCGCCCCGGTCCTCGACGACTTCGGTGCGCACAAGTACGCCCCCTCCCTGGACGTGAACCCTGCCGGACAGGTGCTGATGTCCTACTTCGCATCCGCCAACGGCGGCGACGTGATGGTCACCCGTCGTACGGCGAGCGCGGGGTGGCTCGGCCCGCAGCCCCTCGTGTGGAACGGCGCGGTGAGCCAGGACTCCGTGGCCGAGCTCGCCGACGACGGTCGGGGCGCCGTCGTGTTCGGCGGCGTGCAGAACGACGGTCCGCGAGCCGTCGTGGCGCGGGTCGATGCGCTCGGGGCCGTCGGCAACACCGAGCTGGTCTCGCCCTTCGGCGCCGGCACCATCCACCGCGACCTGTCGGTCAGCCCGAACGGCACGATGCAGGTCACCTGGGCGGCGTTCGAGAACGACACGACCTATGTCATCCGGGGAGCGGTCGCCAAGCCCGGCCAGGGGTTCGGCGCGACCATGCTGATCGACCCCGGCACCGTCACCAACCAGATGCACCGCAGCCTGGTCTCCGACGGCGCCGACCAGGTCGTCGTGCACAACGACGCCGACCAGCTGACCCTGCGCCACCACACCAACCCGGTGCTGCCGTGGAGCCAGTACGTCGCCGGCGCCACCAACGGCGCGTTCGCGGCCGACATGGACCGCGACGGCAACGCCGTGGCCGTCGGCATCCAGGAGAACGGCTTCTCGTCGTACGTCGAGGCGGACTTCCTCGACATCGCCGGGCCGGCCGCGACGGTGACCGGTCCGGGCGCCCAGGTGGGCTCCCCCGCGTTCCCGGTCTCGTGGAGCGTCACCGACTCGCTCTCGGGCGTGAAGTCCGTCGACGTCATGGTCCGCTCGGCCGCCTGGAACGCCGGCTTCGGCCCCCAGCAGGTCATCGCGAACAACGTGACCACCTCCGCACAGCCCTTCGCCGGCACGTTCGGCAGCACCCACTGCTTCCAGGCGCAGGGCGCCGACAAGGCCAACAACCTCGGCCTCCGCTCCGCCGAGCGCTGCACCACCGTCCCGCTCGACGACACCTCCCTGGCCGGGAAGAAGTGGAAGCGGATCGCCAAGGTCGGCGCGTTCAACTCCACCGCGACCGTCACCAAGCAGAAGGGCCGCAAGCTCGTCCTGCCCGGCGTCCAGGCCCGCCACCTCGACCTCATCGTCGGCAAGGCCAAGTTGGGCGGCAAGGTCAAGGTCTACTGGAACGGCAAGGTCGTGCGGACCATCAGCCTCAAGGGCAAGGGCAGCCAGGTCACCGTGCCCGTCGCCGACTTCGGCGGCGTCCAGACCGGCACCCTGAAGATCAAGGTCACCAGCAAGGACGGCCGCAAGGTCACCATCGACGGGGTCGTCGCTGCGAAGTGACCACCCGCCCCCGGGAGGGGCACGAACCGCCGGTCCGTGGGGTGACCGGCGGTTCGTCGCATCCACGGCAGACCTCCTACCTTTGGCGGGTGCACCCCTCCCCTCGCCACGGCCCGTCCCTCGGCGTGGCGATCGGGCTCGTGCTGCTCGGGATCGCCTCGGTCCAGGTGGGGGCCGGCTTCGCCAAGCTCCTCTTCGACGACATCGCGCCCAACGGAGTCGTGTGGCTCCGCCTCGCGACCAGCTCGCTGGTCCTGATGGTGTGGGCGCGGCCGCGACTGCGCGGACGCACCCGCGCCGACTGGCTGGTCGCCGCGCGGTACGGCGCCTGCCTGGGCGCCATGAACTGGGGCATCTACCAGTCGTTCTCCCGGATCCCGCTCGGTGTCGCGGTGACCATCGAG
>NZ_VDMP01000020.1:112612-114730 GCF_006335005.1 Nocardioides albidus | reverse complement strand
CCTCCTGCTCGGCTTCGAGGGCGGGCACCTGGACCCCGTCGGCGTCGCGTACGCCGTCCTCGCGGGGGCGGCCTGGGCCGGCTACATCCTCTCCAGCGCGGCGACCGGACGCCGCTGGGAGGGCATCGACGGCCTGGCCGTGGCCAGCCTCGTCGCGGTCGCGCTGCTGACCCCGCTCCTGCTGAGCGTCGACCTGGACGACCTCGCCGACCAGCGGGTGCTCCTCCTCGGCGCCGCGGTCGGCCTGCTCAGCTCGGTGGTGCCCTACAGCGCCGAGCTCGCCGCGCTGCGCACGCTGCCGGCGGCGACCTTCGGTGTGCTGATGAGCCTGGAGCCGGCCGCCGCGGCGATGGCCGGGCTGCTGGTCGTCGGCGAGTCCCTCACGGCGGTGCAGTGGGCGGCGATGGGGTGCGTGATCGTCGCCAGCGTGGGCGCCACCCGCGCGACCCGGCGGACCGTTCACCCAGATGTCACCCCGCTGTGACCTGAGGCCCGGCTCCGGCTCCTAGCGTGGGGCGTCCCCATCCCCCACTCGGAGTCGACACCGCCATGTCACTGCCCGATCTGTTCCTGCCCGATCTGTCACTGCCCGATCCGCTGATCCGCATCGCCGACTCCTGGTCCGTCGCCCTCCAGCAGCGGGCCCGCCGCAACGCGATGGTCGCGCTCACCGCGTGCACCCAGCGCCGCGCCGAGCGCGAGGACGTCGAGGCCTTCCTCGCCGCCCGAGCCGAGGCGCGTCGTACCGAATCCGTCTCGCTGCACGCCTGACGTCCCCGGCCCGCGGGCGGGCGTCCGGCACAATCGGCGCCATGTCGACCTCCGCTCCCCGGCCCGAGCAGCGCGTCCGGTCCGCGTCGATCGCCTTCCGCGACATCCTGTCCGACGACGGGACCCATGTCCGGGCGTGGACGAACGACCCCGACGGCGAGATCGACGGTCCGACCGTCGTCCTGTGCAACGGTCTCGGCACCAACCCCTACCTGTGGCCCTGGCTGCTCGATCCCGACTGCGGCGTGCGCGTGGTGTCGTGGAACCACCGCGGCGTCGGGGGCTCCGAGCGGCCGGCCGACCCGAAGCACGTCGAGATCGAGCACTTCGTCGCCGACGGCCTGTCCGTGATGGACCACTTCGGCATCGACAGCGCCGTGCTGATGGGGTGGTCGATGGGCGTCAACACCGCCTTCGAGCTGACCTACCGCCACCCCGAGCGGGTGCGCGGGATCTTCGCGATGTGCGGCGTCCCCGGCGACACCTTCGCGACCATGCTCGGTCCGCTGCACCTGCCGCGTCTGGTCGCCCGCGCCGTCACCGTCAACGCGTGCCGGGTCGCCCGGCACGCCGGCTGGGCGGTCAACCCGCTCGCGCGCAGGATCCCCATGAACGCCGGCGTGGTCCGGCTGCTGGGCCGCACCGGCTTCATGTTCCCGGTCGCCGACCCGGAGGCCACCGCGATCGGACTGCAGGAGTTCCTCACCACGCCGGTCGACTGGTACGCCCATCTCGCCATCAGCACCTCGCGCCACCCCCGCGTCCGGCTCAGCCGGATCGAGGTGCCCACCATGTTCGTCTCCGCCAGTTGGGACGTCCTCGCCGGAGCCCGCGACATGGCGAGCGCCTCCGAGCGGCTCGCCGGCGCCGGACGACAGAGCTCGTACGTCGAGCTGCGCGGCTCGCACTTCGTCCAGCTGGAGCAGCCCGAGCGGGTCCACGGCCTGCTGCTGGACTTCCTGGAACAGACCTCGTGATCCCCCGCTCCCGCCTCGCCCCGGTCCGCGCGTCCGCCGTCCTCGCCGTACTGGCTCTCCTGACCGCCGGCTGCGGCCAGCAGGGCAACGTCAGCGAGGTCGACGTCATGGGCACGGCCACCGCCGCGCCCACCGGATCGGTCGTCGACGGCGAGGTCATCTTCACCATCGACGGCGTGCCCGATGTCGTCGCGACGGTGGCGAGCGGACTCGCGACGCCGTGGGGTCTCGACTTCCTGCCCGACGGCCGAGCGGTCGTCACCGAGCGTGACAGCGGCCGGGTGCTCGTGGTGACGCCGCCGGAGGTGGGCGGCAAGGGCCGGGCCACGAAGGAGCAGGGGAAGGTCGTCGAGGTCGGTCGCATCCCGGA
>NZ_VDMP01000020.1:82716-112529 GCF_006335005.1 Nocardioides albidus | reverse complement strand
CGGCCCGACCGAGCCCATCCTGACCGGCATCCCGAACGGGCGCATCCACGACGGCGGGCGGCTGGCGTTCGGCCCCGACGGCTACCTCTACGTCTCCACCGGCGAGACCGGGGACGACGAGCTGGCGCGGGACCGGGCGTCGACGGCCGGCAAGATCCTCCGGATCACCGCGGGCGGCCAGGCCGCGCCCGACAACCCGTTCGGGACGACCGTGTGGTCATGGGGCCACCGCAACGTGCAGGGCCTCGCCTTCGACGACCAGGGACTGCTCTGGGCCTCGGAGTTCGGCGACAGCAGGGCCGACGAGCTCAACCGGATCGTGCCGGGCGAGGACTACGGGTGGCCGGTCGTCGAGGGCACCGGCGGACCCGCGAGGTACACCCAGCCGCAGCTGACCTGGTCGACTGACGAGGCCTCCCCCTCCGGTCTCGCCTACGCCGGCGGCTACCTGTGGATGGCCGCACTCAACGGTGAGCGGCTGTGGCGGATCAAGGTCGCCGACGGCCAGGCGAGCGACCCGTCGGCGTACTTCGCCCCCGAGAAGGGCACTCCCAGCACCTACGGCCGGCTGCGCACCGTCGCCCGCGCCCCCGACGGACGGCTGTGGGTGACCACCAGCAACCAGGACGGCCGGGGCACTCCCGCCGCCGACGACGACCGGATCCTGCTGATCGAGCCGTAGGCCCCTGGCCTCGGTCGGCGGCGGGCTGCGGTCAGCCGAGCTTCTCGAGCACCAGCTCCCGGACCCGGCCGGCGTCGGCCTGGCCGCGCATCTCCTTCATGACCGCGCCGATCAGCGCGCCGGCCGCGGCGACCTTGCCGTCACGGATCTTGTCGGCGATGGCGGGGTTCTCGGCGATCGCCTTGTCGACGGCCGCCGAGAGGGCGCCCTCGTCGGAGACCACGGCGAGCCCGCGGGCGGCGATGATCTCCTCCGGCGTGCCCTCGCCGGCGAGCAGGCCGTCGAAGACCTGGCGCGCGAGCTTGTCGTTGATCGTCTTCGCGTCGACCAGCGCCTGGACCTCCGCGACCTGGGCCGGGGTGACGCCGAGCTCGGAGAGCTCGACGCCGGTGTCGTTGGCACGGCGGGCGAGCTCGGTCAGCCACCACTTGCGGGCGGCCTGCGGCGCGGCGCCCGCGGCGATCGTCTGCTCGACGAGCTCCAGGGCGCCGGCGCCCACGGTGTCGCGCATCTCGAGGTCGCTGAAGCCCCACTCGGCCTGCAGCCGGGTACGCCGGGCGGCCGGGTTCTCGGGCAGCGTCGCCCGCAGCTCCTCGACCCACTCCCGGCTGGGGGCCACGGGCACGAGGTCCGGCTCCGGGAAGTAGCGGTAGTCCTCGGCGTCGGACTTCTCGCGGCCCGAGGACGTGGTGCCGTCGTTCTCGTGGAAGTGGCGGGTCTCCTGCAGCACCGAGCCGCCCGCGGCGAGGATGCCGGCGTGGCGCGCCATCTCGTAGCGCACCGCCCGCTCGACCGAGCGCAGCGAGTTGACGTTCTTGGTCTCCGACCGGGTGCCCAGGGCGCCCGAGCCCTTCGGGGCGAGCGAGAGGTTGACGTCGGCGCGGATCGAGCCCTGGTCCATGCGGGCGTCGGAGACGCCGAGGGCGACGATCAGGTCGCGGATCGCCGACACGTAGGCCTTGGCCACCAGCGGCGCCTTCGCACCCGTGCCGAGGATCGGCTTGGTGACGATCTCGATCAGGGGGATGCCGGCGCGGTTGTAGTCGACCAGCGAGTAGTCGGCGCCGTGGATCCGGCCGGCCGTGCCGCCGACGTGGGACGACTTGCCGGTGTCCTCCTCCATGTGGGCGCGCTCGATCTCGATGCGGAAGGTCTCGCCCTCGACGTCGACGTCGAGGTAGCCCTCGAAGGCGATCGGCTCGTCGTACTGCGAGGTCTGGAAGTTCTTCGGCATGTCCGGGTAGAAGTAGTTCTTCCGCGCGAAGCGGCACCACTCGGCGATCTCGCAGTTGAGGGCGAGCCCGATCCGGATGGCCGACTCGACCGCCTTGCCGTTGACCACCGGCATCGCGCCGGGCAGGCCCAGGCAGGTCGGGCAGACCTGGGTGTTGGGCTCGCCGCCGAAGGTGGCCGGGCAGCCGCAGAACATCTTGGTGTTGGTGTTGAGCTCGACGTGGATCTCGAGGCCGAGCGCGGGGTCGTACGCCGCCACCACCTCGTCGAACGGAACGAGCGTCTCGGTCGTCGCCGTCATCGGGGGCCCTCCAGGTTCGGTGCCTTCGCAAGGATCGGACCACCCCAGCGGGAGGTCAGTGCCGCCTCGACGGCAGCGCCGACGCGGTAGAGCCGCTCGTCGGCGAGCGCCGGGGCGAGGACCTGGAAGCCGACCGGCAGCCCGTCCTCGTCGGCGAGGCCGGCGGGCACGGAGATGCCGGGGACGCCGGCCAGGTTGGCCGGGATGGTGGCGAGGTCCTGCAGGTACATGGCCAGCGGGTCGTCGAGCTTCTCCCCCAGCGGGAAGGCCGTGGTCGGCGAGGTCGGCGAGACCAGCACGTCGACGGACTCGAAGGCCGCCGCGAAGTCGCGCGAGATGAGGGTGCGCACCTTCTGGGCCTGGCCGTAGTAGGCGTCGTAGTAGCCGCTGGACAGGGCGTAGGTGCCGATCATGATCCGGCGCTTCACCTCGTCGCCGAAGCCGGCGTCGCGGGTGGCCCGCATGACCGCCTCGGCGCTGGGGTCCCCTTCGGGAACCACCCGCAGGCCGTAGCGCATCGCGTCGAACTTGGCGAGGTTGGACGAGCACTCCGCCGGCAGGATGAGGTAGTAGGTCGCCATCGCGTGCACGAAGGTCGGGCACGAGATCTCGGTGACCTCCGCACCCAGCTTCTCGAGGAGCTCGACGGTCTCGGCGAAGCGCGCCATGACACCGGCCTGCCAGCCGTCTCCGGCGAGCTCCTTGATGACGCCGACCCGCAGGCCGGCGAGGTCGCCGGTGGCGCCCTGCCGGGCCGCCTCGACGTAGGCGCCCACGGGCGCGTCGACGGAAGTCGAGTCCAGCGGGTCGTGGCCGCCGATCAGCTCGTGCAGCAGCGCCGAGTCCAGCACGGTGCGGGTGACCGGGCCGACCTGGTCGAGGCTGTTGGCGAGCGCGACCAGGCCGTAGCGCGAGACTCCGCCGTAGGTCGGCTTCACGCCGACCGTGCCGGTCACGGCGCCGGGCTGGCGGATCGAGCCGCCGGTGTCGGTGCCCAGCGCCAGCGGGGCCTCGAAGGCCGCGACCGCCGCGGCCGAGCCGCCGCCGGAGCCGCCGGGGATCCGGGTCTGGTCCCACGGGTTGCGGGTCGGTCCGTACGCCGAGTGCTCGGTCGAGGAGCCCATCGCGAACTCGTCCATGTTGGTCTTGCCGAGGATCGGCAGGCCGGCGTCCTTGATCCGCCGGACCACGGTCGCGTCGTACGGCGGCACCCAGCCCTCGAGGATCTTCGAGCCGCACGTCGTGGGCAGGCCCTGGGTGGCCAGCACGTCCTTGACGGCGATCGGGACGCCGTCCAGGAGGTGGCGGGCCTCCCCCGCCGCACGACGGGCGTCGGACTCGGCGGCCTGCGCGAGCGCGCCCTCGGCGTCGACGTGCAGGAAGGCATGGACGCCGGCGTCGACCGCGGCGATCCGGTCCAGATGGGCCTGCGTCAGCTCGACCGAGGTGGTCTCGCCGGCGGCCAGCGCGTCGGCCAGCTCGGCGGCGGTCTTGTGGATCAGCTGCTCACTCACTGCTCGTCCCCCAGGATCCGCGGGACCCGGAACCGCTGGTCCTCGGCCTCCGGCGCGCCGGACAGCGCCTGCTCGGCGGTGAGGCCGGGCACGACGACGTCCTCGCGGAAGACGTTGGTCAGCGGGACGGGGTGCGACGTCGGCGGCACGTCGTCGAGGTCGCCGACGGCTCCGATCGATGCGACCGCCTCGAGGATCACGTTGAGCTGGGGGGCCAGGTGGTCCAGCTCGGCGTCGTCGAGGTCGATCCGGGCGAGATCGGCCAGGTGGGCCACCTCGTCACGGGTGAGTTGAGACATGCCGGCGATTCTAGGCGGGCGGCCGGACCCTAGAATCCGCCGGGTGTACGCCGCCGCCCCCGCTCCGCGCCACCTGCCGCAGCGCGTGGTGGTGGCCGGCGGTCCGGGCGACGCGCTGGCGGTCTTCCTGCACCGCCTCGCGAGCGCCCTCGACGTCCCCCTCGTCCCGCTCGCGGACCTCTCGGGCCCGACCGAGGCGGCCCGCCTCGCGGCGTTCGACGGCTGGGTGACCACCGCCGACGAGGCGTGGGCCCGCCCCCTCCTCCTCGAGCGGGCCGACGTCCTGGTCCGGGCCGACCTGGCGGCCGCCTCCTTCGCCGGACGGGTGCGCCGCACGCTGCGTCGGATCCGCTCCGACGCCCGCGAGCGCGAGCCCGACCTCGGCTGGGTCGACCGCGCGCCCGCGATCCATCCCCGGCTGTCGGTGGTCCGGCTCCCCGACCCGGACGCCGCCGAGAACTGGCTGCGCTCCCTGGGCTGACGCCGCCGGGTCAGGACAGGTGGCGGGCCAGGAACCGCCCGGTGCGCTGCATCGACAGCTCGAACTGCGGGCCGAAGGCGTGCTCCTCGCCGACGTAGGTCCGCATCGTCACGTCGACGCCCGCCTGCTCCATCAGCCGGGTCGTGGCTCGGCTCCACCGGATCGGGCAGGAGTCGTCCGAGCTGCCGTGGTGGATGAGGACCGGCTCGGTGATGTCGTCGAAGTAGGTCCGGGCGCTGATCCCCTGCCAGAACGCCGGCTGCGCGGACGGCTCGCCGTACCGGCTCAGGATCCGACGTGCCGCGCCGCCGCGGCCCGGGTCCGGGCGGATCCAGCGCTCGAAGTTGTCGACCGCGTCGGAGCTGACCGGCGCGAAGACCACCGCGGCGTCGACCAACCCGGGCTTCACGACGAGGGCGTTGTAGACGACACCGCCGCCCATCGAGCGCCCGACCAGCGCGACCCTCTCGTCGTCGACCGGACCGTCCCAGGCCCGCAGCGCGAGCACCGCGTTGACGACGTCCTCGGTGTAGCCCAGCCGCATGTCGAGCCCACCACTCGCGTCGGGATCGGAGCCGGCATGGCCGCGGTAGTCGACGTGCAGCGCGACGTACCCGTGCTCGCCGAACCACGCCCGCTCCCGGGTCATCCCCTGCCCGTTCACGTAGACCGCCGGGTCGATGTAGCCGTGCGCGAGCACCACGGCCGGGAACGGCCCCGGCCCCTCCGGCACCGCCAGCCGCCCGGACACGGTGAGGTCGCCGCTGCGCCAGGTGACGGCGTACTGCCGCTGCCGCGACGTCCGCGCCACCTCCTCGCCCAGGCGCAGCCCGCGCCCGTCGAACGCCTTCTGCGCGAGGGCCGGCAGCGACACCGGATGAGGTACGGCGGCCGGCGACTGCGACGCCGACGGGCTGGTCGTCGGGCTGGTCGCGGGAGGTGGCGTCGGCGCGCTGCCGGGCTCCTCCGCGCCGGAGCACGCCGTGCCCAGCAACGCGAGGAGGACGACCGGCACCCAGCGCCTCATGGCGTCATTGTGCCCCGGCGTCCGCGGGCGGCCCGTCGGCGAGCAGCTTCTTGAAGCCGTCCTCGTCGAGGATCGGGACGCCGAGCTGCTCGGCCTTCTCCGCCTTGGACCCGGCGTTCTCGCCGATGACCACGAAGTCGGTCTTCTTCGACACCGAGCCCGCCGCCTTGCCGCCGCGCGACAGGATCGCCTCCTTGGCCGAGTCGCGTGAGAAGTCCTGGAGCGAGCCGGTGACCACCACCGTCAGGCCCTCGAGCGTCCGGGGCACCGACTCGTCGCGCTCGTCGGCCATGGCGACGCCCGCCGCCTCCCACTTGTCGACGATCGCCCGGTGCCACGCGACGCCGAACCATTCGATGACGGCGGCCGCGATCGTGGGGCCGACGCCCTCGGCGGCGGCGAGCTCGGCCTCGGAGGCGCCGCGGATGGCGGCCATCGAGCCGAACTCGGTCGCCAGGGCGCGCGCCGCGGTGGGGCCGACGTGGCGGATCGAGAGGGCGACGAGGACCCGCCACAGCGGGACCTGCCTACGCTCGTGGAGATGGGCGAGCAGCTTCTCGCCGTTGGCGCTCAGCTGCGGGCCCTCCTCGCCCTTCTTGGGGGCGCGGGTGAAGAGCGGCGCGGTGAGCAGCTTGGTCTCGTCGAGGTCGAAGATGTCGCCCTCGTTGGCGATCGCGCCGGCGTCCAGCAGGGCCACCGCGGCCTCGTAGCCGAGGCCCTCGATGTCGAAGGCGCCGCGACCGGCGACATGGAAGACCCGCTCCCGGACCTGGGCCGGGCAGTGCTCGTGGTTGGGGCAGCGCAGGTCCTTGTCGCCCTCCTTCTGCTGGGCGAGCGCCGTCGCGCAGGCCGGGCAGTGCGTGGGCATGACCCACTCGGCCAGGCCCTCGGGCCGCAGCGGCAGCACGGGCCCGACGATCTCGGGGATGACGTCGCCCGCCTTGCGCAGGATCACGGTGTCGCCGGGGCGCACGTCCTTCCGCTTCACCTCGTGGGCGTTGTGGAGGGTGGCCATCTCGACGGTCGAGCCCGCGACGCGCACCGGCTCCATCACGCCGTACGGCGTCACCCGGCCCGTGCGTCCCGTGTTGACCCGGATGTCGAGGAGTCGGGTGTTGACCTCCTCGGGCGGGTACTTGTAGGCGATCGCCCAGCGGGGCGCGCGGCTGGTCGAGCCGAGGCGACGCTGGAGCGCGACGTCGTCGACCTTCACCACGACCCCGTCGATCTCGTAGGGCACGATGCCGTGGCGGTGCTCCCCCGCGTGGGCGATGTAGCCCTCGACCTCGGCGAGGGTGGGCACGACCCGCACCTGCTCCGAGACCGGCAGGCCCCAGGCGGCGAGAGCGCGGTAGGCCTCGGACTGGGCGGTGGGCTCGAAGCCCTCCCGCGCGCCGATGCCGTGGCACACCATCCCGAGCGCCCGGGTGGCGGTGACCCGCGGGTCCTTCTGGCGCAGCGAGCCGGCGGCCGCATTGCGCGGGTTGGCGAAGGCCGGCCTGCCGGCCTCGGTCATGGCCACGTTGAGCGCCTCGAAGGCCTCCACCGGCAAGAACACCTCGCCGCGGACCTCGACCAGCGCCGGCACCGGGAACTCGTCGGTCCCGCTGAGTCGGTGCGGGACGGCGTCGATCGTGCGGACGTTGGGCGTCACGTCCTCGCCGGTGCGCCCGTCCCCGCGGGTCAGCGCCCGGACCAGGCGGCCCTGCTCGTAGAGCAGGTTGATCGCCAGCCCGTCGACCTTGAGCTCGCACAGCAGCGCGGGCTCCCCGACGCCGTCGCGGGCCAGGCGGGCGTACCAGGAGCCGAGCTCGTCGAACGAGAAGGCGTTGTCGAGACTCTCCATCCGCTGGAGGTGGTCGACGGCCGTGAAGTCCGTCGCGACCGCGCCGCCGACCTTCTGGGTCGGCGAGTCGGGCGTGCGGAGCTCGGCGTACGCCTCCTCGAGCTCCTCGAGACGGCGCATCCGCGCGTCGAAGTCGGCGTCGGAGAGCGTGGGCTGGTCGAGCACGTAGTAGCGCCAGCGGGCGTCCTCGACCTCGTCGACGAGTGTCGCGTGCTCCTCGCGGGCCTCGGGCGGGACGACGGGGAGGTCGGCGGCGTCGCTCATGGGACGCATTCTTCACCGTCGCGCCGACAGGCTGTCGGTGGTCTCCGGCAGAGTCGGGAATCACGACGCCGACGACGCTGTTCGACCCAGGCAGTTGACAGAACGAAACCGTTCCGTACTATCTATTGAAACGAAACCGTTCCGTATCATCCCCGACCGGGAGGTCACCGTGTCACCCCGCAAGCCGAGCTCCCCCGAGGCGCCCACCCGACCCCGCGTCGAGGGCGACCGCGAGCAGGAGATCCTCGACGCCACGCTCGCCGTGCTCGTCGACGTCGGCTACGACCGACTGACCATGGACGCCGTCGCCACGCGGGCGAAGGCCTCCAAGGCCACGCTCTACCGCAAGTGGGACGGCAAGGCGGCGCTCGTCATCGACGCACTCATCTCCGAGAAGACGCCGCTCGAGCTGCCCGGCGACACCGGCAGCCTGCGCGGCGACCTGCTCGCGACGTTCTGCGCTCCTGGCGGGCTGACCGACGAGCACCAGACCGCGATCCTCGGGAGCGTGGTCACCGCGATCGGGCGCGACGCCGAGTTCGCGGCCGCGTTCCGGGAGCGGTTCATCGCCCCCAAGGTGGCCATCGCCCGGCAGATCTACGACCGCGCCCGCGAGCGCGGCGAGCTGCGCGACGACCTCGACGTGGAGATCCTCTCCGCCGCCCTCCCGGGGATCGTCCTGCACCGCATGTTCCTCATCGGCGACCAGCCGACACCCGACCTGATCGCCCGCGTGGTCGACCAGGTCATCATCCCGGCCGCCACCCGCGGCTGACCCGCCCCTCCTCATCGCGAAGGAAGACCCATGACCGACGTCGAATCCCTCGAGCCCGCGGAGACGACCTCGTCCGCGGACGCCGAGGTCACGCCCACCAAGCACGCGGGGCTGGCCCTCGTGCTGATCCTGACGGCTCAGCTGATGGTGGTCCTCGACTCCACCATCGCCAACATCGCCCTGCCCTACATCGGGCGCGACCTCGATATCTCCCAGGCCAACCTCACCTGGATCGTCACCGGGTACGCCCTCGCCTTCGGCGGTCTGCTCCTCCTCGGCGGGCGTCTCGGCGACCTCTACGGACGCCGCCGGCTGTTCATGATCGGTCTCGTCACGTTCTCGATCGCGTCCCTGCTCGGCGGCATCGCGGCCAACGAGGGCCTGCTGCTCGCCTCCCGCGCGCTCCAGGGCGTCGGCGCCGCGATGGCCGCTCCGGCCGCGCTGGCCCTGATCACCACCACCTTCGCGGCCGGCCCGGCCCGCAACCGGGCCATGGCGGCCTACGCCACCATGTCCGGCGTCGGCGCGGCGATCGGCCTGATCCTCGGTGGTTGGCTCACCGGGCTCGACTCCTTCGTCGGCCTCGACGTCGAGGGCTGGCGGATGACCTTCCTGATCAACGTCCCGATCGGCCTGATCGCCGCCTTCGCCGTGCCGCGGGTCCTCGCGGAGTCCGAGTCCCACCCCGGCGAGATGGACATCCCGGGCGCGATCACCGGCACCCTCGGCCTCCTCGGCATCGTCTTCGGCCTCTCCCGCGCGGGCGAGGAGGCGTACGGCTGGGGTCACGCACAGACGATCACCTCGCTCGTCGCGGGCGTGGCGCTGCTGACGGCGTTCGCCGTCATCGAGTCGCGGGTCGAGCACCCGCTGCTCCCGGTCCGGATCTTCGCCAACCGCACCCGCGCCACCAGCTTCGCGGCGATGATGATCGCTCCGGCCGCGATGTTCGCGATGTTCTACTTCCTGAGCCTCTTCGTCCAGCAGATCGTGGGCTTCAGCCCGCTGCAGGCCGGCTTCGCGTTCCTGCCGTTCTCCTTCGGCATCGTCATCGGCGCCGGGCTGGCCTCCAACCTGGTCGCGCGCGTGGATGCCCGCTTCCTCGCCGGCACCGGCACCCTGCTCGCTGCGGCGGCGCTGTTCATGTTCTCGCGGATCCCGATCGACGAGTCCCCGAAGGCCGTCCTCACGGCGCTCGCCGACGGTGGCGCGGACGTGAACTACTGGACCCACATCTTCCCGTTCATCGTGCTGATGGCGGTCGGCATGGGTCTGGTGTTCGTGCCGATGACGCTCACCGCGGTGCATCACGTGCGCGCCGAGGACTCCGGCATCGGCTCGGGCGTGCTCAACACCATGCAGCAGGTCGGCGGCGCCCTCGGGCTCGCCACCTTGAGCACGGTGGCGCTGCACTTCTCCAACAACCAGGCCGACGCCGTGGCCGGACCGATGGCGAAGGCCATCACCGCGGCCGGCGGGGACCCCAGCGCCCCGATCCCGGGCACCGACCTGACCTTCCTCGAGGCCGCGATCTTCAACTCGAGCTTCCCGGAGGGCGCCACCCATGCCTTCCTCGCCGCCGCGGGCCTCATGCTCGCCGCGTCGGCCGTGATCTGGACGTTCCTCAACGTCAAGCACACCGAGCTCGCGACCGACGCGCCGGAGGGCATCCACGTCGGCTGATCCCGACAGCACGTCACCTGCGACAGGCCTCCCGTCCGACCGGACGGGAGGCCTGTCGCCGTTCGTCACCAGGCGGGGACGTCCTGGGCGAACTCCTCGGTCGTGCGCAGGGTGAACGAGCCGTAGCCGCGGGCGAGCGCCAGGTAGTCCTCGCCGGCGGCCCCGAACCGGGCGGTCATCCGGGGCGGCCCGTCGATGGCCGCGGAGCGGACCGTGATCAGCATGACCGCGTCGGCGGTACGCCGGATCGCGATCGCGGCACCGGGCTGCCAGCCGCGGACGACGTCCCCCTTGGTCTCGCAGTGCCAGTCGGCGCCGCAGGTCGGGACGGCCGGACTGTCCGGCGGGACCAGCACGACGGTCGTCGTGTGGTCCCTGCTGACCAGCTCCGCACCGACCGCGCCGTCGCCGTAGGCCGTGGTGTCGGCCGGGCGCTGCGTGGGCGCGTCCCTCGCGCCGTTCTCGACCATCCAGTGCGCGACGACCTCGGGCGTGGTCGGGACCGGGTCGCCCCGGGTGTCGTCCTTCGGCCACTTGGGGAGATCGGCGTCGACCATCTCCTGGGTCGTGGTGGCGGAGAGCCGGTCGTCGGTGAGCAGCCGCACCAGGTCGCCCTCCACGCTCAGCGGCAGGTCCTGCTCGCGCGGGTCGCCCTCGATCAGGACGCCGGCATAGGTGACGCTGCGCTCCTCGCCGGCGGTCCGGAAGGTGAGCGTGAGGATCCCGGGATCCTCCTCGGGCTGCTCCTCCTGCCAGGACAGGTGGAAGTCACCGCCGTGGCCGTGCCAGTCGGCGCACTCGTAGTGGTCGCCGCATCCGCCGGACTCGTCTCCGTCGGCCGGACGGACCGAGACGTAGAGGTAGTGGGAGTCGCCGTCGTCGCCCGGCGGCCGGAACCTGATCTCCACGCCGAGCGGGTCCGGGGCGTCGTAGCGCGAGTTGACGTCGTACGACGTCGGGTGGATGTCGAGCACGTCGACGGCGACGGCCGCGATCGCCTTCTTCGTCGCCGGCGCCGATCCGTCGTCGGGACCCGAGAGCCAGCGTCCGAGCGCGATCGTGCCGGCGACGACCGCGAGGACGACCGCCGCGGCGGCCAGGCTCTTCAGCAGGAACCTCACCCGGTCAGGGTGACACGGACCTCGCGACCGCGCGGGCCAGCTCCAGTGCGTGTCGGGCGCCGGCGGGCGTCGTCCCGGCGAGACCGCAGGACGGCGAGATCACGAGCGAGCCGCCCACGCGCTCGGGGTCGAGGCCGAGCATGTCGAGCCAGCGCAGCACCCGCTCCACGAGCACCCGGTCGCCCGGCAGCGGACCGGTCGTGGGCACGACGCCGAGCCCGACCGTGTCACCGGCCTCGAGCGCCTCTCCGGCCGCGTCGTGGCCGTCGGCGTCCAGCAGGTCGAGGTCGACCATCACGCCACGCGCCCCGGCGCCGCGCAGGAGCCCGATCGGCACGTCCGGGGCGCAGCAGTGCACCCACGGTGTCGCCCCCGCCGCCGACGCCGCGTCGAGCACCCAGCCCAGCGCCTCGCTGGCCTCCGGCGGGTGGATTGTGCGGTGCTTGCCGAACCCGGAGGCCGTGGGTACGCCGCCCGCGAGCACCGTGGGCAGCGCCGGCTCGTCGAGCTGGAGGATCAGCTCGGTGGCGGCCGGCAGCCGGCGGCGCAGGTCGGCGAGGTGGTCGGCCACGGCCACGGCGAGCGCCTGCGCGAGCTCGCGCCGGGCGCCGTGGTCGGCGAGGAGCTTGTCGCCGCGCGGGCGCTCGACGCTCGCCGCGAGGGTCCAGGGTCCGGTGACCTGGACCTTGAACGGCCCGGCGTGACCGGCGGCCCGGTCCTCGAGGGTGTCGAGGTCCTGGCCGAGCAGGCTGCGGGCGCGGCGCTGGTCGAGGGCGGGAGCGCCGGAGGTGCCGGTGAGCCGCCATCCGTCGGGCTGGAGGTCGGCGTCGAGCTCGGTGACCATGCCCAGCGTGCGGCCGGTCATCGCGGCGCCCGCGCCCCGGCCGGGGACCTCCGGCACGAAGGCCAGCCCGTGTTCGTCGGGAGCGAGCTCGCCCAGGACGACGGCCAGCGCCTCCTCGTAGTCGCGCTGGGAGTCGCCCGGGAAGGACCCGACGCCGGTCCCCCTCATGCCGAGACCCGCCGGGTGTCGGTGATCGTGGCCGAGCCGACGACCCGGGTGCCGTCGTACACGACGACCGCCTGGCCGGGCGCGATGCCGTCGGCGTGCTCGATCAGGTCGACCTCGAGGCGCTCCTGCGCGACCCGGACGACGGCGCGGTGCTCGGCGCCGTGGGCGCGCAGCTGGACCGTGACGCTCTCGCCGGCCAGCATGGTGCCGGGCTCGAGCGCGCGGCCGCACCAGCGGACCCGGTCGCCCTCGACGCGGTCGACGGCCAGGTGCTCGCGCGGGCCGACGGTGACGGTGCCGGAGACGGGCTCGATGTCGAGGACGTAGCGCGGGCGGCCGTCGGGGGCCGGACGTCCCAGCCGCAGACCCTTGCGCTGGCCGATGGTGAACCCGTAGGTGCCCTCGTGGTGGCCGAGCACCTCGCCGGTCTCGTCGCGGATCTCGCCACCGTGGTTGGGCGCCCGCTCGCCGAGCTTCTCGCGCAGCCAGCCGGTGCTGTCGCCGTCGGCGACGAAGCAGATGTCGTGGCTGTCGGGCTTGTCGGCGACCAGCAGGCCCCGCGCGGCGGCCTCGGCCCGCACCTGCGGCTTCGGGGTGTCGCCGAGCGGGAAGAGCGAGTGCCGCAGCTGCTGCTCGTCGAGCACCCCGAGGACGTAGGACTGGTCCTTGGCCGCGTCGACGGCGCGGTGCAGCTCGACGTCGCCGTCGGGGGTGGTGCGGACGTCGGCGTAGTGGCCGGTCGCGACGGCGTCGAAGCCCAGGGCCAGCGCGCGGTCGAGGACCGCGGCGAACTTGATCCGCTCGTTGCAGCGCAGGCAGGGGTTCGGCGTCTGCCCCGCGGCGTAGGTGTCCATGAAGTCCTCGACCACGTCGGTGTGGAAGCGGTCGGAGAGGTCCCAGACGTAGAACGGGATGCCGATCACGTCGGCCGCGCGCCGAGCGTCGTTGGCGTCCTCGATGGTGCAGCAGCCGCGGGCTCCGGTGCGGTAGGACTTCGGATTGCGCGAGAGCGCGAGGTGGATGCCGGTCACCTCGTGCCCGGCCTCGTGGGCGCGCGCGGCGGCGACGGCGGAGTCCACTCCGCCGGACATGGCGGCGACGACCTTCACGCGGACCGCTCCCGGATGCTCACGCGCGGGCCGCGCGGGCGCGCTCCACGCACGGCCCGATCGCCTCGGCGACGGCCTCGACGTCCGCGGCCGTGCTCGTGTGACCGAGGCTGAATCGCAGCGAGCTGCGCGCCTCGTCGCCCGTGCGGCCCATCGCGAGCAGCACGTGGGAGGGCTGCGGGACGCCCGCCGAACAGGCCGATCCGGTCGAGCACTCGATCCCGCGGGCGTCGAGGAGCATGAGCAGCGAGTCGCCCTCGCAGCCCGGGAAGCTGAGGTGGGCGTTGCCGGGGAGCCGGTCCACCGGGTCGCCGTTGAGGACGGCGTCCGGCACGGCCCGTCGTACGGCGTCGACGAGGTCGTCGCGCAGCATGGTCAGTCGGGCGGCGTGCTCGCTCTGCTGCTTGACGGCGAGCTCGACGGCGGCGGCGAAGCCGGCGATCGCCGGGACGTCGAGGGTGCCGCTGCGGACGTCCCGCTCCTGCCCGCCGCCGTGGACCAGTGCGGCCAGCTCGACCTCGCGTCGTACGACGAGCGCGCCGACGCCCTGGGGACCGCCGACCTTGTGCCCGGAGAGCGACAGCGCGTCCACGCCGGAGGCGGCGAAGTCGACGGGTGTCGCACCGACGGCCTGGACGGCGTCGGTGTGGACGGGGATGGCGTGCGGGCGGGCGGCCGCGACCACGTCGGGGATCGGCTGCAGGGTCCCGACCTCGTTGTTGGCCCACATCACCGTGACCAGCGCGACCGACTCCGGGTCGCGCTCGATGGCCGTCGCCAGGGCGGAGACGTCGAGACGGCCCTGCTCGTCCACGGGGATCAGCTCGACGCCCGCGCCCTCGTGCTCCTCGAGCCACGCCAGGGCATCGAGCACGGCGTGATGCTCGACGGAGGACGCCAGGATGCGGGTCCGTCGGGGGTCGGCGTCGCGGCGGGACCAGTAGAGCCCCTTCACCGCGAGGTTGTCGGCCTCGGTGCCACCGGAGGTGAACACCACCTCGGCCGGACGGCAGCCGAGGGCCTGCGCGACGGTCTCGCGGGACTCCTCCACCACGCGCCGGGCGCGACGGCCCGATGCGTGCAGTGAGCTGGCGTTGCCGACCTCGCGCAGGTGGGCGGTCATCGACTCGAGCGCGACGCCGGTCATCGGCGTCGTCGCGGCGTGGTCGAGGTAGACCGTCCGGGAGTCGTTCATGGCGTCTCCAAGGTTAGAGGACGGTTCCGCGGGCCCGGACGACCACTCGTTAGCGTGGGCAGGTGGCCGAGGAGCAGGACCTGGTGATCGCGGGCGCCGGCATCGCCGGGCTCGCCCTCGCGGCCGGGCTGACCCGGGCCGGCGGGCCGTGGCGGCTGCGGCTGCTGGACGAACGGCCCGCGCTCGGCAGCAGCGGCGGGGCGATCACCCTGTGGCCGGCGGCTCTGGCTGCGCTCGACCGGATCGGCGTGGGCACGGAGATCCGAGCCGCGGGACATCCCGTCGGCGCCGGGACGATCCGCAGCCGGACCGGGCGCACGATCCGCTCGCTCGACCTCGCGCGGACGAGTGCCGCCCTCGGTGAGCCGCTGGTGGCCGTACGCCGCGGCGCCCTCGTCGAGGCCCTGCACGCACGGATCGGCTCCAGCGAGGTGACCTTCGACGAGGCCGTCCTCGGCTACGAGCGCACGGCCACCGGCGTCCGGGTGCGCACCTCCCGCCGGCTGCTCGAGACCACCGCCCTCGTCGGCGCGGACGGGTACCGCTCGCAGGTCGCCCGCACCCTCCACCCCGGCCTGGGCGAGACGTACGCCGGCTACCCCGCCTGGCGCGGACTGACGACGGCGCCCGGGCTGGCGCCGGCGCAGGTGTGGGGCGATCGGCAGGAGTTCGGCGTCGTGCCGCTCGGCGAGCGGCTCGCCTACTGGTTCGCCACCCACCGCGAGCCCGCCGGCGCCACCGCCGGCGCGACCACCGAGGACGAGATCGCCCACCTGCGGCGGGCGTTCGCGGACTGGCCCGATCCCGTGGCCCGGGTGCTCGCGTCCACCGACCCGGCGACGGTCAGCCGCAACGACGTGATGGACCGCGACCGGCTCCGGCGCTGGAGGGACGGTCCGGTCGTCGTCATCGGCGACGCCGCCCATCCCATGCGCCCGCACCTGGGCCAGGGCGGCTGCCAGGCGATCGTCGACGCCGTGGTGCTCGCCTCGCTGCTGGCCTCGGAGACCTCGGCCACGGCGGCGTTCGCGGCGTTCGAGGCCCGTCGCCGTCGTACGACGGCACGCGTGGTGCGGGCCTCGCGTGCCGCGGGTCGAGCTGTCGAGGCGCCCGCCGTCGTCCACCGGCTGTCGTCGCTCGTGCCGGACGCGGTCCTCCTGCGGGCGATGGCCCGGATCGTCAGAGGACCACGAGATCGTCGCGGTGGATGACCTCGCGCTCGTAGGCCGCCCCCAGCTCCCGTTTGAGCTCCTTCGACGAGCGGCCGAGGAGGCTCGGGACCTCGGAGGCGTCGAAGTTGACGAGCCCGCGGGCGACGACGGCGCCGTCGGGTCCGACCAGATCGACCGGGTCCCCCGCGCTGAAGTCGCCCTGGACGCCCGTCACACCGGCGGCCAGCAGGGACGCCCGGCGCTCGACGACGGCACGGACGGCGCCCGCGTCGAGGACGACCGAGCCCTTGGCCTCCGTGGCGTGGCGCAGCCACAGCAGCCGGGTCGGGCGGCGCTTCCCGGTGGGGTGGAACAGGGTCCCGACCGGCTCGCCGACCAGCGCATCCCCCGCGCGCTCGGCGGAGGTGAGCACGACGGGGATACCGGATCCGGTGGCGATCGCGGCGGCGTCGACCTTGGTGACCATGCCGCCGGTGCCGACCCCCGCGGCGCCGACCGAGCCGACGACCACGTGGTCGAGGTCGGCGGCTCCCCGCACGTCGGGGATCAGCCGGGTGCCGGGTCGCGACGGCGGGCCGTCGTACAGGCCGTCGACGTCGGACAACAGGACCAGGAGGTCGGCGTGGACGAGGTGGGCGACCAGCGCCGCGAGCCGGTCGTTGTCACCGAAGCGGATCTCGGTGGTCGCGACCGTGTCGTTCTCGTTGACGATCGGGATCACGCCGAGCTCGAGCAGCTGCGCGAACGTCTGATGGGCGTTGCGGTAGTGCGAGCGGCGGGTCACGTCGTCGAGCGTGAGCAGCACCTGCCCGGCGATCAGCCCGTGGCGGGCGAGCTCCTCGGTGTAGCGGTGCACGAGCAGGCCCTGCCCGACGCTCGCCGCGGCCTGCTGCGCGGCCAGCCCCCGCGGACGCCTGGTCAGGCCCAGCGGGGCGAGCCCGGCCGCGATCGCGCCGGACGACACGAGCACCACCTCGGCGCCCCGCTCCCGCGCGGCGGCCAGCACGTCGACCAGCTCGCGCATCCGCTGCGGATCGATGCCGCCGGCGGCGGTGGTCAGGGAGGACGAGCCGACCTTCACCACGATCCGGCGGGCCGCGGTCACGAGGGCCCGCTCACTCACCGGGGTCGTCCTCCAACCAGTCGTCGTCGAAGGAGGCCGCGGGCTTCGCGTCCGGGTCGTCCTCGGAGCCGATCTCGAACGAGGTCGGGCCGTAGACCTCCGGCTGGTCGATGCGGCGGGCCACGTCGGCGCGGGTCTCGCCCTCGCCGCGCTCGGGCAGGTGCTCCTGGATCTCGCGGCGACGCGCGGCAGCGGGCCGCTGCTCGTGGAAGCGGTCGTCCTCGCCACGGCGCGAGAGGTTCTCGGCGCCCGCGTCGATGCCCGGGCGGAAGTCGAAGACCACGGCGTCGTCGGTGGGCCCGATCAGGACGGCGTCGCCCTCCTCGGCCCCCAGCTGGAGCAGCCGGGTCTCGACGCCGAGCCGGTTGAGCCGGTCGGCGAGGTAGCCGACGGCCTCGTCGTTGCTGAAGTCGGTCTGGCGCACCCAGCGCTCCGGCTTGGTGCCCTGCACCCGCCAGCCGGCGCCCGTGCGCTTGACGGTGAAGCCGTCGTCGTCGACGGCCTTGGGGCGTACGACGATCCGCGCGGGGATCTCCGCGGCCTTCGCCCGGCGCGCCTCCGACACGATCTCGGCCATCGCGTAGACGAGCTCGCGGGTGCCCTCCCCCGACACGGCGGAGATCTCGAAGACCCGCAGTCCGCGCTCGCGCAGCTCCTCGACGACGAGCTCGGCGATCCCGCGCCCGTCGGGGACGTCGACCTTGTTGAGCGCCACCAGGCGGGGGCGGTCCTCGAGGCCGCCGTACCTGCGCAGCTCGTCCTCGATGACGTCGAGGTCGTCGACCGGGTTGCGCCCGGGCTCGAGGGTCGCGGTGTCGAGAACGTGCACGATCGCCGCGCAGCGCTCGATGTGGCGCAGGAAGTCGTGGCCCAGGCCACGGCCCTCGGCGGCGCCCTCGATCAGGCCGGGCACGTCGGCGACGGTGAACACCGTCTCGCCGGCGGTGACGACGCCGAGGTTGGGGACCAGGGTGGTGAACGGGTAGTCGGCGATCTTGGGCCGGGCCCGCGAGATGGAGGCGATCAGGCTCGACTTCCCCGCGCTGGGGTAGCCCACCAGCCCGACGTCGGCGACGACCTTGAGCTCGAGGACCACCTCGAGCTCGTCGCCGGGCTCGCCGAGCAGGGCGAAGCCGGGCGCCTTGCGGGTCTTGGAGGCCAGCGACGCGTTGCCGAGACCGCCCCGGCCACCCTGGGCGACGACGAGCTCCGCGCCGGGGGTCACCAGGTCGGCGATCACCTCGCCGTTGCGCTGCTTGACGACGGTGCCGGCCGGCACGGGCAGCACCAGGTCGGCGCCGTGGGCGCCGTTGCGGCGGTCGCCGGCTCCGTGGCCACCGTGCTCGGCCTTGCGGCGCGGGCTGTGGTGGTAGTCGAGCAGCGTGGTGACGTCGGGGTCCACCCGCAGGATGACCGAGCCACCCGGACCGCCGTTGCCCCCGTCGGGGCCGCCGAGCGGCTTGAACTTCTCGCGGTGCACGGACGCGACGCCGTTGCCGCCGCGGCCGGCGGACACGGACAGGACCACGCGGTCGACGAAGGTGGGGACGGCCATGGGTTACATCATTTCAAACTCGGTGGTCGAGGTGCGAGCTTGCGAGCCTCGAAACCAAAATGGGCGAAGGGCGCCCCGAACCGGGACGCCCTTCGAAGCCTCAGGTCAGAGAGAGCGGTTGCTCACTCACCCGGGACGATGTTGACGACCTTCCGGCCGCGCTTGCGGCCGAACTCGACGGCGCCGGGAACCAGCGCGAAGAGCGTGTCGTCGCCGCCACGGCCGACGCCGGCGCCGGGGTGGAAGTGCGTGCCGCGCTGGCGGACGATGATCTCGCCGGCGTTGACGAGCTGGCCGCCGAAGCGCTTCACGCCGAGGCGCTGGGCGTTGGAGTCGCGGCCGTTCTTGGTGGACGCCGCGCCCTTCTTGTGTGCCATGTTTCAGTCCTTCGGAGAGTGTCGAGCCGGTGGAGACTCAGAGCTTGATGTCGGTGACCTTGACCTGGGTGTACTTCTGGCGGTGACCCTGGCGCTTCTTGTAGCCGGTCTTGTTCTTGTACTTCTGGATGATGATCTTCGGGCCCTTGGTGGCGCCGAGGACCTCGACCGTCACGGCCGCCTTGTCCAGGCCGGTGCTGGTGACCTTGTCACCGTCGACGGCGAGCACGACCGGGAGGGTCAGCGTCTCGCCGGCGGGCGTGGAGACCTTGTCGATCTCGATGACGTCGCCGACAGCGACCTTCTCCTGCTTCGCGCCTGCGCGCACGATCGCGTACACCACCGGGCTCCTTCTGGTTCAACGTCTGGGTCTACGGCACACTGCGGATCCCATGCCGCGACTTCGTCGCGAGATGCCGGGTGCCAGCAGAACGGCACGCCTCGGCGGCGCACCGACGAACAATGTTACGCAGCCGGGCCGGATCCGCCAAAATCACGGCCCGGCGGCGCAGCCGCTAGCGCTTGCGCGAGCCCTTCCGCTTGATCGGCACGTGCTCGACGTGCGGCTCCTCGGAGGCGTGCTCGCCCTCGTCCGTCGGTCCGCCGTCGCCGGACGCCGGCTCGGAAGCCGAGTCCGCGGTCACGACCGTCTCGGCCGGCGGGCCCGCGGGCCGGGTCGCCGCACGCCGACGGGTCCGGGTCACCACGGTCGTAGTGGCCACCGGAGCCGGCTCAGGCTCCGGGGCGGGCTCCGGCTCGGGCTCCGGCTCCGGGGCGGGCTCGGGAGCGGCCTCGGGCTCCGGGGCGGGCTCCGGAGCGACCTCGACCGGCTCGGGGGCCGTCTCCGCCGGCTCGACCGGCGCAGCCGTCTCGGCGGCCTCGACCGGCTGCTCGGGCTGCTCGGGAGGCTCGGGCTGTTCGGCCTCTGGATGCTCGGCCTCGGGGTGCTCGTCGTGCTTGGCCATCGCCGCGATGTCCTTCGGCGAGGGGACCGCCTTCGGCGTCTCGGCCGGAGCGTCGCCCTGAGCGCCCTTGCCCTTGCGGCGACGGTTCGTACGGCGGGACTCGTCCGGCTCGCCCCCGCCCCGCTTGGGCTCGACCGGAAGGTCGTGCACCACGATGCCGCGACCCTGGCAGTGGGCGCAGGTCTCGCTGAACGCCTCGAGCAGGCCGGTGCCGATCCGCTTGCGCGTCATCTGCACGAGACCGAGCGAGGTGACCTCGGCGACCTGGTGCCGGGTGCGGTCGCGTCCCAGGCACTCGACGAGGCGGCGCAGCACGAGATCGCGGTTGGCCTCCAGCACCATGTCGATGAAGTCGACGACGATGATCCCGCCGATGTCGCGCAGCCGGAGCTGGCGCACGATCTCCTCGGCGGCCTCCAGGTTGTTCTTGGTGACCGTCTCCTCGAGGTTGCCACCGGACCCGGTGAACTTGCCCGTGTTGACGTCGACGACGGTCATCGCCTCGGTCCGGTCGATCACCAACGAGCCTCCGGAGGGCAGCCAGACCTTGCGGTCCAGGCCCTTGGCGATCTGCTCGTCGATCCGGTACGTCGAGAACAGGTCGGGCGCGTTGCCGGAGTCGTCATGCTGCTCGAGCCGGTCCGCGAGGTCGGGGGCGATCTGGTCGACGTACTCCTTGACCGAGCTCCACGCCTCGTCGCCCTGGATCACGAGCTTGCCGAAGTCCTCGGTGAACAGGTCGCGGACCACCTTGAGGGTGAGATCCGGCTCGCCGTGGAGCAGTTGCGGCGCATTGCCCTTGGCGACCTTCGCCTCGATGGCCTCCCACTTCGCCTTGAGCCGCTCGACGTCGCGGGTCAGCTCGTCCTCGGAGGCACCCTCGGCGGCGGTGCGCACGATGACGCCGGCCGTGTCGGGCACGATCTCCTTGAGGAGCGCCTTGAGCCGGGAGCGCTCGGTGTCGGGGAGCTTGCGGGAGATGCCGGAGGTCGTGCCGTCGGGCACGTAGACGAGGAAGCGTCCGGCGAGGCTCACCTGGCTGGTGAGCCGAGCGCCCTTGTGACCGATCGGGTCCTTGCTGACCTGGACCAGCACGGTCTGGCCGGACTGCAGCACCGACTCGATCTTGCGGGGCTCGCCGTCCTTGTGGCCCAGCGCGCTCCAGTTGACCTCGCCGGCGTACAGGACCGCGTTGCGGCCCTTGCCGATGTCGATGAACGCGGCCTCCATCGACGGGAGCACGTTCTGCACCCGGCCGAGGTAGACGTTGCCGATGAGCGAGGTCTGCGACTCGCGGGCGACGTAGTGCTCGACGAGCACCTTGTCCTCGAGCACCGCGATCTGGGTCAGGTCCTTGCGCTGGCGGATCGCCATCACCCGGTCGACGGACTCCCGGCGGGCGAGGAACTCGGCCTCGCTGACGATCGGCGCCCGGCGGCGGCCGGCCTCGCGGCCCTCGCGACGACGCTGCTTCTTGGCCTCGAGACGGGTCGACCCGGCCACGGCCGTGATCTCGTCCTCGGGGGAACGCGGCTTGCGGACCCGGGTGACGGTGTTCTCCGGGTCGTCGCCCTCGGCATCGCCGCCACCGTCGCCGGAACGGCGGCGCCGGCGGCGCCGGCGCGAGGAGGTCGACGAGCCACCGGACGGGGTGCCCTCGTCGTCCTCGGACTCGTCGCTCTCGCCGGCGGCGTCGTCGGAGGCGGGCTCGGACGCGGCCTCTGCGCCCTGGGCGCCGTCCGCCTCCGAGGCACTCTCGTCCTCGTCCTCGTCGGCGCCGTCGGCGCCCTCGGCGCCCTCGGCGGACGAGGCGGGCTTGCGACGGCGACGGCCACCGCGGCGACGGCGACGGCGCGCGGCACCGCTGCCGGCGCCGGACTCCTCACCCTCCTCGGAGTCGTCGTCGCCCTCGTCGGAGTCGCTGCCGGAGTCGTCCGAGCTCGCGGACTCGTCGGCCGCCTGGGACGCAGCGGCCTCGTCGCCGGGGGCCTCGGTCGTCGCGCCACCGGCGATCGCGTCCGCTGCCTCTTCGGTGGGCTCCTCCGCGGGGGTCTCCTCCGTGGCGGGCTCCTCCTCAGCCTCCTCCGCGACGGGCTCCTCCGCGACGGGCTCCTCCGCGGCCGGCTCGTTCTCGGGGACGACGGGCGCCTGGAAGAGCACGGAGGTCGCGGGGGCGGTCGCGATGACGGCGGCCTCCTCGGTCGAGACCTCCGGGGCCGCGTCGGGCGCGATCTCGGCGGTGAGCTCGAGCTGCTCGGAAGTGGGAGCCGCCTGGGCGGTCGCCTTCGTGCGCCCGGCGGTCGTCTTCTTGGCCGCGGTCTTCTTCGCGGCAGCCTTCTTGGCCGGAGCCTTGGCCGGAGCCTTCTTGGCCGCCGTCTTCTTCGCGGCAGCCTTCTTCGCCGGAGCCTTCTTGGCCGCGGTCTTCTTCGCCGCAGCCTTCTTGGCGGGCTTCGTGGCGGCGTTCTCCGCCCCCTTCTCCGCCGCCTTCTCTGCTGGCGCGGATGCCTCGGCAGGAGGCTGATCGGGGGTCGGGGCGTCGGTGGGCGCGTCGGTCATTGCGCTACTCCTCCACCCGGGCGCTGGGCGTCCGGGGTGTCGTCGGCGCTCGCACACAGGCGGCGCCACAAGCCTTCGTGGGACGACACCCCCCGCGATCATGCGTCGCCGGAGGCGGGCCGCTCGCCTGCCGCGGTCGCCGTGTGCGTCGCGTCGGGCGGTGGGTCCGTCTCCACCGTGCCGGGCGGTCAGTCACCTGCCGTCCGGCGAGAACGTCGTCGATCCCTCCGCACGCCGTCCGGTGGGACGCGCGCGGTTGGAGATCTGTGGCGAGTATCGCACACGGCCGTCACACGGCCGTCATCACTGAGCGCCTCAGCGGGTCGCGAGCGGGTCGCCGATCGTCTCGGTCGCGCGCTCGAGCACACCCTGGGCGACCCGGGTCAGCAGGCCGGTCGCGGCCACGTTCAGACCACTGACCTCCCGCAGCCCCGTCAGCACGTCGTCGGGACGTACGGCGGGCACGGTGTGCTCCAGCAGCAGGTCGAGGTCGCCGTCAGGAGTGAGCGTGAGCCGCACGACCGCGGCCCGGCAGTCGAAGGAGCGCAGGCCCTTCTTCGTCATCCGCTCGACGGTCACCGACTCCGCTGCCAGGAAGGCCCCGACCGCCTGCCGAGCCCGGTCCGCGTCGGTGTCCCCGAGGTCGATGAGCCAGTGGCTGGCCGTGAGGAGGTCCGCCAACGACCCGGCCGACGTCTCCGCGGCATCCACCGCCCTCACCACGTCGAGGCCGTCGGGCAGGACGGCGTCGAGCGCCTCCCCTACCGCTGCCGGGTCGCGGGTCTCGGCGAGCCCCAGCTCGACGTACTCCGACTCGCTGGCCGCCCCGGTCGGCGACGCCCCGGCGTACGAGATGCGCGGGTGCGGATGGAAGCCCGACGAGTACGCCATCGGGATGCCGGCCCGCACCACGGCCCGCTCGATCGCCCGGCTGACGTCGCGGTGGCTGGTGAAGCGCAGCCGGCCGCGCTTGGCGTACCGGATCCGGATCCGCTGGACCGGCGGTGCCTGCTGTTCGGGCTGCTGACGACTCACGGGGGCTGATCGTAGGTGAATCAGCAGGTTGCTCGCGCTTCGTCACCGAGGTGCGGGCGTTGTTAGAGTCCGCATCCATGAAGGGTGAGCCTCCGCAGCGCGTGCTGATCATCGTGCCCGCATGGAACGAAGAGGCCTCCATCGGTCGCACGATCGGCGAGATCCGCAGCGCGGTGCCGCAGGCAGACGTGTTGGTGATCGACGACGGGTCGCGCGACAGGACCGTCGCCGAGGCGAGGCGTCACGGCGTGCTGGTGTGCGAGCTGCCCTACAACCTCGGCGTCGGCGGCGCCATGCGGACCGGCTACCGGTACGCACAGCGCCACGGATACGACGCAGCTGTCCAGATCGACGCCGACGGCCAGCACGACCCGACCTACCTCGCAGCCCTCCTCGAGCACCTGGACAGCGCCGACATCATCATCGGCGCCCGATTCGCGACCAAGGACGACCCTTACCGCGTCCGCGGACCGCGGCGGTGGGCGATGATCATGCTCGCGTTCGTCCTCTCGCGCGTGGCCGGCACGCGGCTCACCGACGTCACGTCCGGCTTCCGGGTGGCCAACCGCAGAGCCATCGCCGTCTTCGCGGCGCACTATCCGGCCGAGTATCTCGGAGACACGGTCGAGTCGCTCGTGATCGCGAGCCGGGCCGGCTGCCGGGTGACCCAGGTCCCCGTGACCATGCGAGTCCGCGCCGCCGGTCAGGCGAGCCAGTCACCCGTGAAGGCCGCGATCTACCTCGCGCGGGCGATGGTGGCGCTGATCCTTGCGCTCGTCAGGGACTGGTCCGCGCAGGGCGAGTTCGATCAGTCTCTCGACAAGGTGGCGGCGTGAACGGCACGACCGTGCTCGGCCTGGTCACGGCCGGCGGGATCCTGATCCTGCTCTTCGAGATGATGCGCCGCCGCCGCCTTCGCGAGAAGTACGCGGTCCTCTGGGCAACGGTCGCCTTCGCGGTGGTCCTCCTCGCGGTCTTCCCGGTGATCCTCACCGAGGCGACCGACCTCCTGGGCCTGCAGCTCCCGTCGAACCTGCTCTTCTTCGGCGCCTCTGTCGTCATCCTCGCCATGACTCTTCAACACAGCTCCGAGCTGGGGCGCCTCGAGGAGCGCACCCGCACCCTGGCCGAGGAGCTTGCACTCCTGCGGCTCGAGCTGCAGCAGGAGAGTCAGTCCGTGACCGACAGCGACGCCGACGCCGACGCCGACGCATGAGCAGCGCCGACGGTCCGAGTCTGGAGATCCTCGTCCCGTTCTGGGGCGAGCCCGAGCTGCTGTACGCCACCGTCGACTCGGTCCTCGCTCAGACCGACACCGAGTGGTCCCTCGTCGTGATCGACGACGCCTACCCCGACCCGAGCGTCGCTGCGCACTTCGCAGCGTTGACCGACTCGCGGATCCGGTACCAGCGCAACGAGACGAACCTGGGCATCGCCGCCAATTTCCAACGCTGTCTGGACCTCGCCACCGCGGACCTCATGGTGTTCCTGGGGTGCGACGACCTGCTCGAGCCCGAGTACGTCGCCCGCGCGCGCTCTGCGATGGCCGCACACCCTCAGGCATCGATGTACCAGCCCGGCGTCCAAGTGGTCGACGAGCACGGCGAGCCCTGCCTCCCGCTGGCCGATCGGGTGAAGGACTGGATCCGGCCGAACGCGGACGGCCTCACGGTTCTTCAGGGCGAAGCCCTGGCAGCCAGCCTGCTGCGCGGCAACTGGCTGTACTGGCCCTCCCTGGTCTTCCGTACCGAGCACATCCGGCGTTACCGGTTCCGCCAGGACCTGCCGATCATCCTGGACTTGGCGATCATCCTGGACCAGATCGTCGACGGCGCCGCTCTCGTCGTGGACCCGGCGGTCACCTTCCGGTACCGCCGCCACACGGCGAGCCTGTCCGGCGCCGGCCTGCTTGACGGCACGCGGTTCACCGACGACCGGCGCTACTTCACAGAGGCAGCGCAGATCATGCGCGCACACCGGTGGCCGCGGGCCGCCCGGGCAGCACGTACCCGCTGGACGTCCCGGCTGCACGGACTCTCCCTAGTCCCGGGCGCGCTGCGCAACCGTGACCGCGCGGGGGCCCGGGCGGCGCTGCGGCACGCCTTCGGCCGCTGAGCCCGGGCGCTCAGTTGTCGGAGGCGGGTCCCGGCCAGGTCGCGAGCTGGACGAACTCGTTGTACTTGAAGACCTTCCCCAACGGACGCGGGAACGGGAAAGAGTAGGACCGCTGAACACTCAGGCCCAACGCCTCGGCATGCTCCAGCAGCCCCGCCTTGTCCACCCACCGGATATGGGTGTGGTCGCTGCGGAATCCGACCTCCTGCGGAGTGATGAAGACGACCTTCCCGCCTGGGCGTAGGCAGGGGAGGTACTCGCGGACGATGGAGTCGGCAACCTCGGACGAGACATGCTCCAGGACGTGCGCCAGCAACAGCGAGTCATAGGAGCCGGGTGCCCCGAGACCGGTCTCCCAGAACTCGGTCGTCGTGTACGCCGTGAGCCCGGCCTCCCGCGCCACGGCGATCGAGTCGGCATTGTGGTCGACACCGACGCTGTCCCCGCCAAGGTTCCTCAAGTTGCGGCCGATACCGCAACCGACATCGAGGGTGCGACCCAGGTCGAGGCGACGAAGGTTCCAACGGTAGGGCCGCTGCACGTCGAGTGCCCGCTTCCATGCCGCGTTCTCCTTGCGACGCAGGCGTTCGGCGTAGTCGGCGCCTGCCGTCGCCGAGCCCCTGTCCCTGTCGAGCTCCTCCGACATGTCTTCTCCTCTTGGATCGGCTGCGACAGCAACCCTATTCTGCGACGGCGCGACTCGACGCACGCACTGTCGACAGGACCCCGGCGACGGCCACCGAGAAGGCGATCGAGCCGATGACCCACATCGCCATCGGGCCGGGAATGTGGGGCCACCACCACTCGACGTTCTTCGACAGGTTGAAGCCCGTGACGTCGAGACCCGTGACGTAACGCCGGATCTGCATGTGCAGCACGACCGCGTGGGCGAAGCTGAGAACTCCCACGGCGAGTAGGTAGGAACGGCGTGACAGTCGGGCAGCGACACCGTCAGCGCCCAGCAGGGCAGTCGCTGTGAGCATGATGAGGAGGGGAAGCATGTATCTGGCCTGCATCATCTCGCCGACGACGGCCCTCACCTGACCGAGGATGAACAACGGGTAGACCAGAAGGCTGAGTGCGACCAATGTCACCCCGACCGCCTTGGCCCGCGTCATGGCGCGCAGGCCGACGGTGATCATTGCGGCCCACACGCCGAGGACAAGGTAGGAGGGCAAGGACGAGAAGCGCGTGTCCAGCCATCCGGTCATGCCCACCGAACCGAGCCCAACAGCTCCGAGCAACAGGTCTGGCATGTTGAGGAAATTGTGGGCTAGCAGGTCGAAGGTCCCGATATCCCGGTCGAGAGTGGTGATGTCGCCGGCGAGAACCGAGCTCTGGCCGGCGCTGAGGAAGAAGCCGGCTCCGACCAGTGCGCTCAGGGCGGGCGCGACCAACCGGAGAGGAGCAGCGAGGTACTCCCGGAACCGCATAAGACCCACCAGCCCGACCGTCATCAGCACGAAGAGCGCACCGTCTGTCCTGGCTCCGGCCGCCAGCAGCGCGCTGACGACCGCGATGACCGAGAGCGCCACACCCCGCTTTCGCGATGCAGCAGGCAGCGCCCACAACGCCGGTAGGAGGGCGGCACAACCGGTGATCGTCCACGTGCTCGGGTTGGTCGATGGAATGAAGTACGTGATGAGCGGAACGCTCATCACTGCCATCGGTACGACGGCAAGGGGTTTTTCTTTTCGCGGGAGAGCCCACCACAGCGCACCGAGCAGGCCGACGGCGAGGAGCGCGTTGACCCCGCGGATTAGCAGGATCGACTCGCCTGCCCGGTCGAAGACGAACAACGACATCGTCCGGTAGTAGAGCGGCGGGTAGGAGTGATCCCAGTTGCCCCGATCGGTCGCGACGAGGTGCTTGGGCGCCTGACGCTCTTGGCAGCGACCACTTGTCGCGCCGCCGTCGGAGCGGTAACAGATGGCCTTCTCGCTCAACAGGCCCGGGACTCGCCGGAAGTCCGTGCCCTTGGGGCTGAGCTCACACCGGCCTGTCTCGGTTCCCGGCGCACACCAGATCGACGGCATGTGGAAGTCGTCATCGGGCGTAGAGCCGACCGGGGTCGCGATGCCCCAGGAAAGCAGGGCGATCAGCGCCGCGACCGCCGTTCCGAGCGGAAGGATCCAGGGCGGAATGCGACGACCTGCCGAAACTCCCGCCCGCCCCGGAGAAGGCGGCGCGGCGGGCGGCTCAGTCGCTTCCATGGCGCGTCACCCTACCGACCGTGTGGCGAAAGATCTGCACTGACCCTGCCGGTTGCCCTCCCGCCAATGCCGGCGCAAGGAACCCACTCAACGGCGCGGTGAGATGCGCCCAAGCACCGCCCGAACGCCCCGCCGATGGCCCTCGGCCCTTAGGTACGCCAGCTCCTTGTCCCGGGCGCGGAGCTTGCCGCGTACCTTCTTGAGCCTCGCACGCGTCAGGTCGAGCTCCCGAAGCAGGCGCTCGGCGGGCGGCTCGATACCCGTCACCTGGTCGATCGCAGGCGGCGCGCCTGCGCTGAGTGCCGCAACCTGAGCCCTCCATTGCTCGAAGAGGACGCGGACCGTCTCAAGGCCCGCCCCGGCGCGATCACCGGAGTCGGGATCCGAGATCGTGACCGGACCCTCGGCCGGCGGATTGCTCGGCTGGTGCGAGAGCGCGGTCGTCGTCGAGATCACGACAGGAGCGTCCTCGAAGGGTTCGGTGCCGTCGTCACCCAGGCGGCCCTCGACGAAGATGCGGCGGACCTGCTCGTCGAAGCGTTCCCGTTCGGTGCGCACCGCCTCGCGGTAGGACTGCTGCCGAGCGTGGTGGCTGTCAGGATCCGCGAGGATCGAGCGGACGACCTCCGCCGCGCGCTCGATCATGTCCTCGGTCGGCAGCAGCCGGTGTTCCGACGGCAGGGGCGTGTCGACGTGGAATGCGCCGGCGCCGCGGCGAGCCACCACGACAGTGGCTCCGGCGAGCGCGGCCTCGCGGGGCATGCGGTCCTTGCCCGGGTGGAAGCCGAGGTCGAGGTAGATCGCCGAGTCGGCCAGGGTCGCGGCCAACTCGGATCGCGTCAGACCGACAAGCGGCACGAAGGTCACGTCCGGCAGGAGGCCCGCGAGCACCTCGGTGATCAGGTCGGCCTTGACCGGGTTGTAGGCGACAGTGCGGCCTCGCGCGCCCGGCGCCGCGAGCTCCAGGGCGTCGTAGGGCGCGGGATCGGTGTAGTCGGACAGCATCGACGCGGACGTGCCGAGCCGGGTGAACAGGTACGCCCATGCGTAGTGCGACTGCGTGAGGTTGACGACGCGCCGCAGCAATCCGATGTCCAGCGGCGGGCGCTCGGTGGGTACCGCGTGTCGGGTGACCTGACGCCACGGGTCGCGATAGCGCCAGTCGGCCGCGAACGCCGGAGAGTTGTCGATGCTCAGCCACCAGCAGTACGGCGTCGCGTGCTCGAACACACCGAGGGAGCCGAACCACACCTCGGGGAGCACCACCGCTGATCCGTCGGCGTCGCGGATCTCGGCCTCGGGCGCGTCGTACTGCGCATACTCGGAGACGCGTTCCTCGGTCTCGGTCCCACCGATCGGCACGAGGAAGGCCTCCTCTCCCTGACGGCGCAGGCTGTCGACCAGCTGATGAAGCGCCTCGGGCCCTCCGCTGCGCGAGCCTCGGGGGTAGTACACGTAGATGCGATCGTGCCGCGCTCCCATGAGCGTTCCTCCTTCATCGGCTCCTCCGTCGTCGGCGAAGCCGATCGCGCCGGACGCCCAGCGTGCCTGATTGCATGGGCGCCTGCACGGCCCGCCACCATTCTTTCAACCCCACTAGAAGAACCGCCATTCGCGGCTAAGGTGGCGCCCGTGAGCGATCCGTACGGCCAGAACCCCCCTGGCCAGAGCCCCTACGGGCAGAGCCAGCCGCCGAACCC
Organism: Nocardioides albidus; assembly: GCF_006335005.1. Lineage (GTDB taxonomy): Bacteria > Actinomycetota > Actinomycetes > Propionibacteriales > Nocardioidaceae > Nocardioides > Nocardioides albidus. The sequence continues at coordinate 83,176 of NZ_VDMP01000020.1, read as the reverse complement.
CTACGGCCCGCCGACGCCGCCCCCGCCGTACCCCGGCGGCAGCGGTGGAGGGTACGGCGCTCCGGGTGCCTTCCCCGGGGGCTCCGACCCGATGCCGCCGCGGACCGACGGCATCTCCATCGCGGCCCTGGTGACCAGCCTGCTGTGCTGTCTGGCACCGGTGGGCGTGGTCCTCGGGTTCGTGGGGCTCTCGCGCACCAAGGGCGGCCAGCGCAAGGGCCGTGGGTTCGCCATCGCGGGCATCATCATCGGCCTCCTGATGTCGATCGGCTCCGCGGTCGCGGGCGCGGCGCTCTTCCTCTTCGCCGACTCCGTGGTCACTCCGGGCAACGCCGAGGTCGGCCAGTGCGTCGACGTCGACGAGGACGACGGGACGGTCCTGCTCCGCAAGAAGAAGTGCACCGAGAAGCACGACGCCGAGATCGTCGGCATCGCGACGGTCACCTCCGACAACCTCAGC
>NZ_VDMP01000020.1:78500-82669 GCF_006335005.1 Nocardioides albidus | reverse complement strand
TCCGAAGGACGTCTCCGTCGGCGACCATCTCGTCTGCTACGTCGAGCCCGACGACCAGCTCAGCAAGCCGATCCTCTGAGTCCGGCTCGGCTGCTCCGATGACCAACCCGTACGGCGGCGGCTATCCGTCCTACGAGCCCGGGCCGAATCCGTACGACGGCCCGGCGGCCGGGGCTCGCGCGCCGTTCGACGGCGTGTCCATCGCCGCCCTCGTCTGCTCGCTGACCTGTTGTGCGGCCCCCGTGGGGATCGGTCTCGGGGTCGCCGGGATCGTCCGCACGGGGCAGGGGCGCCGGTCGGGGCGGTGGGCGGCGGTGACGGGACTCGTCGTGGGCCTGCTGGTCCTGGCCGCCGGCCTGGCGTTCGTCGTCTTCGCCGTCGTCATGGGCAGTCGGACCGTGTGGGAGGACGAGGCGAGCGTCGGCCAGTGCATCGACGTCGACCTCTTCGACGACCCCGTCAAGGCGACCTGCGGCGAGCCGCACGCGGGCGAGGTGATCTGGACCGGCCGATTCGACGGCGCCCGGGTCGAAGCCTTCGGCGAGGTCCCACTCGCCGACTTCTGCGCCGCCCTGCCGGGGCTCGATCCGGCCTACGCGGAGGCCATCGTAGGCGGAGACTTCGACGTCCGGATCGAGACCGACTCGTTCGACGAGGACGAGCCGGACAGCGGCGACCCCTTCTTCTGTTATCTCGTGCGCGCCGACGGCGAGAAGTTCGACGGCCTGATCGGCGACGGCGTCGGGACGGAGGGAGCATGAGCGATCTCGTGCCGCCCGGCGATCCGGTCGACGGACCTCAGCCCCCTCCCCCACCAGGACCACCTGCACCGCCAGAGCCACCCGCACCGCCAGGGCCACCGGCGGCGGCCCCCGGCATGCCGTCGTACACGTCGGTCGCCGGGGTGCGACCTCCGCCGACTCGTGCGCCCGAGACCGACAAGGGCCTCGGCTGGACCGGCGTCGGGATGGCTCTCACGGTCTGCGTCCCGCTCCTGCCGCTGGCCGGCGCCGTCATCGCGATCGTCACGCTGGCGCGCCGCCGGTTCCGGCCGCGCTGGGCGGCCGTCGCGGCGCTGATCGTCGGCGTCGGGGCGACGATCCTCCAGGTGGCGGCCGTGCCCAGCGTGGTCGACGGCCTGCGGGAGGGCGTCAACGACAGCATCGAGGAGGACACCGAGCGAGCCCGGGACTCCGGCGAGCCGCGGGAGGTCTCCGTCCTCAAGCTGCAGACCGGCGACTGCTTCGACTCCGCCGTCCTGCGCGGGCTCTCCGGCGCCGAGGAGGTCGAGACCCAGACCGTGACCCTGCTGCCGTGCGAGCGCAAGCACGACCTGGAGGTCTACAGGATCTTCGAGATGTCCGGCGACGACTTCCCCGGGCAGGCCGCGATCGACCGGCAGGCGCAGCGGTGCATCAAGGCGTTCGAGAGGTTCGTCGGGAAGCCGTACGGCACCTCGCGCTTCGAGGTCTACTACACCTACCCGAAGGAGCGGTCCTGGCAGCTGCTCGGCGACCGCAACGTCACCTGTCTCGCCGGCCACCCGCGCAAGAAGGTGGCCGGAACCCTCGAGGGCCGGCGCCGCTGACCGTGCTCAGACGACGCTGAGCGGAAGCAGCTTCTGCCCCGTCGGACCGATCTGGATCTCGGTGCCCATCTCCGGGCACACGCCGCAGTCGTAGCAGGGCGTCCAGCGGCAGTCCTCGACCTCGACGTCGGAGTCCCCCGTGGCGACGGCCAGGGCGTCCTCCCAGTCGGCCCACAGCCAGTCCTTGTCGAGACCGGAGTCGAGGTGGTCCCAGGGCAGCACCTCGTCGTACTCACGCTCGCGGGTGGTGAACCAGTCGAGGTCGACGCCGGTGCCCTCGAGCGCCACGGCGGCGGACGCAGCCCAGCGCTCGAACGAGAAGTGCTCGGACCAGCCGTCGAAGCGGCCGCCGTCACGCCAGACCTGCTCGATGATCCGGCCGACCCGGCGGTCGCCGCGCGAGAGCAGACCCTCGATGATGCCCGGCTGCCCGTCGTGGTAGCGGAAGCCGATGGCGCGGCCGAAGCGCTTGTCGGCGCGCACCGTGTCGCGCAGCAGCTGTAGGCGCCGGTCGGTGGTCTCCACGTCGAGCTGGGCGGCCCACTGGAAGGGTGTGTGCGGCTTGGGGACGAAGCCGCCGATGGAGACGGTGCAGCGGATGTCGTTGCGCCCCGACACCTCGCGGCCGGTCGCGATCACGCGCTTGGCGAGCTCGGCGATCTGGAGCACGTCCTCGTCGGTCTCGGTCGGCAGGCCGCACATGAAGTAGAGCTTCACCTGCCGCCAGCCGTGGGAGTACGCCGCCGCGACGGTGCGGATCAGGTCGTCCTCGGTGACCATCTTGTTGATCACCTTGCGCATCCGCTCGCTGCCGCCCTCGGGGGCGAAGGTGAGGCCGGAGCGCCGCCCGTTGCGGGAGAACTCGTTGGCCAGGGTGATGTTGAACGCGTCCACCCGGGTGGAGGGCAGCGACAGGGAGACGTTGGTCCCCTCGTAGCGGTCGGCGAGGCCCTTGGCGACGTCGCCGATCTCCGTGTGATCGGCGCTCGAGAGCGAGAGCAGCCCGACCTCCTCGAAGCCGGTCTTGCGCACGCCGTTCTCCACCATCGCGCCGATGGTCTCGATCGAGCGCTCGCGCACGGGGCGGGTGATCATGCCGGCCTGGCAGAACCGGCAGCCGCGGGTGCAGCCGCGGAAGATCTCGACGCTGAACCGCTCGTGCACGGTCTCGGCGAGCGGCACCAGAGGGTTGCGCGGGTAGGGCCACTGGTCGAGATCCATCAGCGTGTGCTTGCGGACCCGGTCCGGCGCCTCCGGGTGGTTGGGTACGACGGCCGCGATAGCGCCGGTCTCGTCGTAGGAGACGTCGTAGAAGCGCGGCACGTAGACCGTGCCGGACACGGCGAGGCGGCGCAGCAGCTCGAGGCGGCCGCCGGGGCGTCCCTCGCCCTTCCACTCCCGCACGACCTCGGAGATCTTGAGCACGACCTCCTCGCCGTCGCCGAGGACGGCGGCGTCGACGAACGCGGCGATCGGCTCGGGGTTGAACGCGGCGTGTCCCCCCGCGATGACCACGGGGTGCGACTCGTCACGGTCCACGGCGTGCAGCGGGATGCCGGCCAGGTCGAGGGCGGTGAGCAGGTTGGTGTAGCCGAGCTCGGTCGAGAAGCTCACGCCGAACAGGTCGAACGCGCCGACCGGGCGGTGGCTGTCGACCGTGAACTGCGGGATCTGCTGCTCGCGCAGCACCTTCTCCATGTCGGGCCACACGGCGTAGGTGCGCTCGGCGAGGATCCACTCCCGCTCGTTGAGCACTTCGTAGAGGATCTGGACGCCCTGGTTGGGCAGGCCGACCTCGTAGGCGTCGGGGTACATGAGCACCCAGCGGACGTCCACGGCGTCCCAGTCCTTCGCGACCATGTTGAGCTCGCCGCCGACGTACTGGATCGGCTTGGACACCGACAGGAGATGGGGCTCCAGCCGGGGGAAGACGGACTCGACGGTCTGGGCGGACATGGTCCCGATTCTACGAGCGGACCGTGGTCCGAGCGGCATCGTCGCTGGGTCCCTCCCGTAGGATCTGCCGGCGTGAGCACCTCCACCTCGGGACGACTCGGGTGGACGGTCCTCACTCCCCCGCTCGCCGCCGTCGTGCTGGCGATCAGCTGGGGCTCCCATCCCGGGCCGCTCGCGGCGAGTCTCATCGGCGTCGCCCTGATCGGCGCCGTGCTGGCCGCCGTCCACCACGCCGAGGTGGTCGCGCACAAGGTCGGGGAGCCCTTCGGCTCCCTGCTCCTCGCGGTGGCGGTGACGGTGATCGAGGTCGGCCTGATCGTGATGCTCATGGTGTCGGGCAGCGGGGAGACCTCGACACTCGCCCGGGACACGGTCTTCGCGGCCGTGATGATCACCGTGAACGGCATCGTCGGCCTCGCCCTCGTGGTCGGCGCCGTCCGGCACCACCTCGCCGTGTTCAATCCCGAGGGCACCGGCTCGGCGCTCGCGACGGTGATCACGCTCGCCGGGCTGACCCTCGTGGTGCCCACCTTCACGGTGAGCGAGTCCGGTCCGGTGCTGACGGGCGAGCAGCTCACCTTCGCCGCTCTGGCGTCACTCGTCCTCTACGGCTCGTTCGTGTTCA
>NZ_VDMP01000020.1:72984-78450 GCF_006335005.1 Nocardioides albidus | reverse complement strand
CCGCGCGCGAGACCCGGTTGAGCGTGCTGCTGCTGGTGATCTCCCTGGTCACGGTCGTCGGCCTGGCGAAGGTCGAGTCGTACTCGATCGAGGACGCCGTGAACTGGTTCGGCTTCCCGCACGCCGTCGTCGGCGTCGTCATCGCGCTGTTGGTGCTCCTGCCCGAGACCATCGCGGCCGTCCGCGCCGCGGCGCGCGAGCGCGTGCAGATCAGCCTCAACCTCGCCTACGGCTCGGCGATGGCGTCGATCGGGCTCACCATCCCGGCGATCGCCGTCGCCTCGATCTGGCTCGACGGCGAGCTCGCACTCGGCCTCGAGCCGCTGCAGCTGGTGCTGCTGGCGATGTCCTCGGTCGTCGGGATCCTGACCGTCGTCCCGGGTCGCGCGAAGCCCCTCAACGGCATCGTCCACCTGGTTCTCCTCGCCGCCTTCCTGCTGCTGACCGTGGCGCCGTGACCCGCCGTACGACGCGCCTGCTCGCCGCGACCGCCGCGACCGTCCTGGCGCTCGGCCTGGCGGCCTGCGCCTCCGAGGAGCCGACGGCCGATCCGGACCGGGTCGTGCTCACCCCCGCGAAGGACGGCGGCTCCGGCACCCAGCCGATCGGCAACCCGGTCGGGGACGGCACCGGCGCCGAGGTGGAGGGCTACCGGATGACCGACGTCCGACTCCCTGGCCCCGACGGGACCGGGAACGTCTCCTTCCGCATCCTCGACCCGGCCGGCACTCCCCTGCTCACCTACACCGAGGAGCAGACCAAGCTCCTCCACCTCTACGTCGTGCGCGACGACCTCGCGCAGTTCCGCCACCTCCATCCCACCCTCGGCGACGACGGCACCTGGACCGCGCGCGTCGACCTCGGCAGTCCCGGTCGCTGGCGAGTGGTCGCGGAGCTCATCCCCCAGGGCTCCCCGACGCCGATCGTGCTGGGCACGACGCTGCGCGTCCCCGGCGACTGGACACCGGTCGACGTACCCCGCGGGAAGGAGGCCGAGACCGGCTCCGACGGCGTGGTCGAGGCACGCCTGCTCGCGGCCGGCGAGGTCGGGCCCAACGGCCGGCTCCGGCTGCGCGTGACCGACGCGGGGGGCGAACCGGTGGCGCTCGGCAGCTATCTCGGCACGAGCGCCCACCTGACCGGCTTCGCCGTCGACTCCCGCGGGTTCGTCCACGTCCACCCGTACGGCGCGCCCGAGGTCGAGGACGACGGCACGACGCTCACCTTCCACACCGTCTTCGAGCAGCCCGGCGACTACCGGCTGTTCCTGCAGGTGCGCGTCGACGGCCTGCTGCACCAGCTCGCGGTGACCGCGCCCGTGTCCGCGCCCGCGACCGGAACGGGACAGGGCGAGGGTTAGGGTCGAGACGACCGACCCGACGCGCTCGAGGAGCCTCATGAACCACCGCACGCCCCGCCTGGCCCTGGCCGCACTGCTCACTCCCGCCCTGCTGCTCGCCGGATGCGGCGACGACAAGACCGACGCGAGCAACGACAAGCCGGCCGGCGAGAACGCCACCGCGAGCGCCACGGACGGCGCCAGCGACAGTGCGGAGGCCGGGAGCGGCGAGCTCGCGGAGCTGTCCAAGGACGACTTCTACCCCACCATCATCGCCGCGCAGCAGAAGGCGGGCTCCTTCCGCGGCACCGCCACCAGCACCAGCGGGGGCGTCGCCGTGACGGTCGAGACCGAGGTCTCCTACGACGGCGACCAGCCGTCCTCGCACGCGAAGACGACCGCCGACAGCCCCCAGAAGATGGAGATGGTCGTCGTCGACGGGGTGCTCTACATCCAGGCCGACGGCCTCGTGCCGAGCGGCAAGTGGGCCAAGCTCGACCCGAAGGACCCGGCCAACGCCGGCAACCCGCTGGCCTCCCTCGGCCAGCTCGCGGACCCGGCGAAGGCGCTGGCCGTCCTCGGCACGCCGAAGGAGCTTCGCCTCGTCGGCGAGGAGACCGTCGACGGCGTCGCGAGCAACCACTACGAGGTGGTGCTCGACTCGTCGAGCTATGCCGAGAAGCTCGGGCTCGGCGAGGACGTCGCGGCCGCGATGCCGCCGGAGATCACCTCGCAGATGTGGGTCGACGCGCAGAACCGACCGGTCAAGATGTCGATGGAGTTCGAGACCTCCGGCGTCAAGGTCGCCAGCGAGCAGACCTACCACGACTACGGCGCGGACGTCACCGTGACCGAGCCCGACGAGGCGGACGTCGTCTCGGCGCCGGCCCTCGGCCAGGGCTGATCAGCGCACCTTCAGGTCGACGGTCGTCACCGGACTGGTGAAGGTGTCGACCCGGACGCTGACCTGCAGCTCCCAGGCACCGGTGTGCGGGAAGACGACGTCGGCGGCATAGGTGCCGGCACCACTCGGCGAGACCGGGACCGTGCCGAGGTCGACGCTGTCCGAGCGCAGCGCGACCGCCGGCGCGGCGCCCAGGTCGAGCGGATCACCGGCCAGGTCCTGGACCTGCACGATGAGCCGGCGCTGCAGACCGGGGCCGGGGTCGAGCACCGCCAGGACCTTGAGGTCCTCGCCCGCGACCCCTGTCACCACGCCGGTGTCGGCCGTGCGCGGCCCGGACGACGCCTCGCCGCCCGGCGGCTTCTGCGTGAGGAAGCCGGTCACCCCGAGGACCGCGACCAGGAGTGTCGCCTCGGCCAGCACGGTGCGCCGCACCAGGCCGGCGGCGAGCCGGCGCTGCTCGTGCCCGCCGTCGCGCGCGACCCGGGGTACCAGTCCGAACCGGTTGTACGCCGCGATCGCGATGATCACCACGACGAGCGCGATCTTCACCAGCAGCAGGCGCCCGTAGGTCTCCTCCACGAGGCGTGACCACGAGCCGACGATCCGCCACCCCGTCAGGACTCCGGTGACCGCGAGCGCCGCGAGCAGCCCGGCCGCGAGCGCCGAGAACCTGCTCAGCAGGTCCGCCGCGTCCTTCGGGCGGCCGGCGACCGCGGACAGGACGAGGGCCAGCCCGGCCAGCCCGCCCAGCCAGACGGCACCTGCCGTGAGATGCAGGGCGTCGGTGACGACGAGCAGGGTGCTCGGTTCGTAGGCGCGGGTGTGGCCGACGAGTGCCGGTGACCACACCGCCAGCGCGGTGAGGAGGTCGGCGCCGAGGGGGGACCGCGACCGGCCGGCGGCCCACGCCGCGACGCCGAGCCCCAGGACGTGCAGCGCGAGCACCAGCAGGTCGTCCTGCACCAGCGCCGGGTCGAGGACGGACGGGTCGAGGGTCCCGCCGAGACCCGAGCCGAGCTGGTAGGCGCCGGCGAGGGGCACGGCGACGGCGGCGGCCAGAACCGCCACGCCGCAGCTGCCTCGCAGCACCCGCACGGCCCGTCGTCGTACCTCGTCGGGCAGGCGTACGCCGCGCGCGGTCCAGCCGAGGAAGACGGCGAGCCCGCCCGCCAGCAGGAGCGCGGCGTAGTCGAGCCCGTGGACGATCCCTTGGACCGTGGGCACCGCGCCGGGGTCGGCGGGACCGGTCTGCGGGGCGACGACCTTCGGACTGGGGGCGCCGACGTGGAAGGTGAGCGAGCCCGCGATCGGGTGACCGTCGGCCGAGACCACGCGCCACGTGACGACGTAGGTGCCGTCGTCGAGACCACCCGACAGCCTGCCGGTCACCTCGACGCCCCGCGCCGACGCGTCGAGCTCGACCCGCCTGCCCTGCGCGTCGAAGGCGAGCAGGCCGTCGGGCACGAGCTGGACCGGCTCGTCGAAGGTGAACGTCACCCGACCGGGCGCCTCGGGCAGGACGGTCCCCTCCGCCGGGTCGGTCGAGACGAGGGTGGCGTGTGCCGACGCCGGGCCCGCCGTCCCGAGCACCATCAGGACGGCCGTCATGACGGTGGCCAGGACGGCGAGGACGTACGCCGGCACACGCCGCATCTCAGGCCTTCCGGCCGGAGCGTGCGAGCGCGAGGCCGCCGAGCACGAGGCCGCCGAGGCCGGCGACGAGTCCGGCCACCGCGAGGCCGTTGCCGTCGTCCCCGGCCTCGTCGTCCCCGTCCTCGTCGTCCCCGTCCTTGCGTGCCCCGGGCTCCTCGGCGGCGTCGGCCGCGCCGTGGTGGCCGCCCGCGCCCGCCTCGGTGATGGTGACGGCCGGGGCCGGGTTCTCCAGCTCCTCCTCGTCCTGGCCCTCGGCGGGCGTCTCGTTCCACGCCGTCTCGCCCCGGGCGCAGGTCTGCAGGACCGGGAAGGTGAGGGTCTCCCCGGCCTTCTCCGGCAGCTGGAGGGACAGCGCCAGGGTGTCGCGGAAGCCGTCCTCGAGCGGGGTCCTCGCGGTGTAGACGACCTGGCTGACCCGCTCGGTGATCTCGTTGCCGTGGGAGTCCTGGAGTGGCTCGGCGAGCTTCTCGGTGACCTTCTCGACGGTCCAGTTGGGGTTGACGGTCGGCGTGACCTGCGGGACGTCCGCCGGCAGCTGGATGGCGACCTTCGTCGTGGGCGAGCCCTCGCAGCCGTGGGGGACGCTGAACGTGAGCACGGCGTAGGAGCCCGCTGCGGTGGTGTCGGGCGACACGCTGACGTGCGCGCCGGCGGCGCCCGCGGTCAGGGCCACGATCCCGAGCGCGGCGGCGCCGAGGGTGGGCAGGGTGAAGCGTCGGATGTGCATGGATGTCTCTCTCGATCGGATGACTCGGAACGGATGCAGGCGTGATCGACCGCCTGCTCCCGGGGAGTCAGGCGATCGCGAGGAACCGCGTCGGCGGACCGCGTGTCGGCGCGGGCGAGCGCTCCTCGCGCGGCGTCCGGACGGGGGACGTCGTCGCGGTCGTCGCGCGGCGCACCGCCGGAGGGGGTACGACGCCCGGCGCGCTCCACTGCACCAGCGCCTCGACGGCTCGGCGCCGCAGCGACCACATGGCACCGGTGATCGCGGCCGCCACCACATGTGCGCCCAGCATCGCCGGGGTCAGTCCCAGTACGCCCGGGTCGGCATGCGCGTGGCTCGCGTGGACGCCCGGCGCGAGCGCCACCAGCCACGCATGCCCGAGCACCTGCACCGCGAGGAGCGCGGGCAGGACCACCCGGATGCTCGCCCGCTCGCGCAGCACCAGCCCGCCGGCGGCGTACACGAGGCCGGCGAAGGCGGCCAGCCACCACGGCCCCGGCACCTCTCCTCCGGCCGCGGCGTGGGCCAGGGCGAGCGCGGTCACGCTCTCCAGGCTGACCAGCGCCGCCGGGATGCGCACGCGGGAGCGCGGCGCGTGGCGAACGGTCAGCACGCCCCCATCCTGCCGGAAGCCGCCTACGCCCGAGTCGGCGAGGGTGCAGGGACGATCGCGGCCACCCGGTGGTCGAGGCGCGAGGAGCGCCAGCAACGAGCCTCGAAACCACCGGGCATCACCGGCCGGCGCGGGGCGAGGGTTCCCTGTGCACAGGCGGGCGTGCGGGCCTGGGTTTGTGACGGACCCTCTTGGGACGATGCAGTCATGGACCTCGGAACCCAGCC
>NZ_VDMP01000020.1:71961-72899 GCF_006335005.1 Nocardioides albidus | reverse complement strand
ACCGAGGGCTACCTCGACACCGGCGTCCCGATCGCCGGGGAGGGCGCCCCTCTGGTGTCGGAGTTCGCGTTGATGGAGTTGGTCGCGGTCCTCGGCCGGTCACCGGATGGTGGGAAGGCGTATGTCGGGCGGGTGATCGAGTGCGCCTGGCGTCTCCCGCACGTGTACGACGCCGTCCTGGCCGGGAGGTTGGCGCCGTGGCGGGCCGAACGGATCGCCGACCTCACCCGACCGTTGTCCTCCGAGGCCGCGGGGATCGTGGACCGGCAACTGTTCGACGCCAACGGCGTCGGCTGGGCGCAACTCGAACGCATCGTCGCGGAGGCGGTCTTGCGGTTCGACCCCGAGAAGGCCGAAGCCCAACGCAAGGCCGCGGCGGACGGGCGGCACTTCGACATCGGGGAGGTCGACCAGCACGGACTCGTCCACCTCGACGGACTCCTCGATGCCGCGGACGGGCACGACCTCGACCAGGCCGTCGCCCGTCGGGCCGAGGTCCTCGGCCGCCTCGGAGACGACTCATCCCTCGACGTACGGCGGTCGAAGGCCGCTGCCGAGCTCGGCCGCCAAGATCTCGCCCTCGATCTGCTCATCCCCGATCGCGACACCGGCGAGGTCGTCGCCACCGTGCCGGGGCGCAGGATCGTGTTGAACGTCCACATCACCGACACCACCCTCACAGGGCAGAATCCAGTCGGGCGGTGGGAGGAGGGCAGGTGTCCGATCAGTAGCGCGCAGATCCGGGAGTGGCTGCGGTCGAAGGACACCACGATCGTCGTGCGGCCGGTGATCGATCTGGCCGACCATGTCCCCGTCGGCTCCTACGAGATCCCCGACCGCCACCGCGCTCGTGTTGTGCTGCGGGACCAGACCTGTCGGTTCCCGCACTGCACCCGCCCCGCCCAACGCTGCGACGTCGACCACCACCGTCCCTACGG
>NZ_VDMP01000020.1:53409-71821 GCF_006335005.1 Nocardioides albidus | reverse complement strand
GCCCTGCTCGCGGGGACATCGGCACGTCCGGAGCAGCGCCGCCCGGCTCCGCCGCGTCAGCCGCGGACGAGCACCCGCTCCTGGGGAGCCAGCCGGGAGGCGGGAGCGGAGAGTGCGCCGAGGTGGATGTTCTGCAGCAGGCCGACGGCGAGCATGCCGGCGAACATGGACGATCCGCCGTAGGACACGAAGGGCAGGGGGACGCCGGTGACGGGCATGATGCCCAGGCACATGCCGACGTTCTGGAAGGCCTGGAAGCCGAACCAGCAGGCGATGCCGGCCGCGGCGATCCGGCCGAAGACGTCGTCGGTGCGGCTCGCGATCCGCAGGGCACGCCACAGCACCACGCCGAGGAGCCCCACGATCAGCGCTGCGCCGGCCAGGCCGAGCTCCTCGCCGGCGACGGTGAACACGAAGTCGGTGTGCTGCTCGGGGACGAAGCCGGACTGGGTCTGGGAGCCGTGGAAGAGACCCTGGCCGAACAGGCCGCCGTTGCCGACGGCGATCCTGGCCTGCTCGACGTTGTAGCCGGCGCCCTTGGGGTCGAGGGCGGGATTGGTGAAGGCGAGGAAGCGGTCGACCTGGTACTCCTTGAGCATCCCGCTCGACACGGCCAGCACGGCCGCGGCCACGCCGCCGCCGGCCAGCAGGCCGAGCCAGCGCCGGTGGGCGCCGGAGGCCGCGATGACGCCGAAGACGGTGGCCGTGAGCACGAGCATGGTGCCGAGATCGGGCTGGGCGAGGATCAGGACCGCGGGCACCCCGGCGACGAGCAGCATCAGCAGCACGTCGGACGTGCCGACCCGGTCGCGCCACCGCCCCTCGCTCCGCTCGGCGACCACGAGCGCCATGCCGACCACGACCGCCAGCTTGGCCAGCTCCGAGGGCTGGAGCGACATCCCGCCGATCATCAGCCACGAGCGGGACCCGTTGACGGTCGAGCCCATCACGAGGACGAGGACCAGCCCGAGCACAGCGAGCAGGTAGCCGACCGGCGCGAGGATCCGGACCCAGCGGTGGTCGGTGACCACCACGAGCACCATCAACCCGAGGCCGAGGACCACGTTGACGACCTGCTTGACCAGGAACGCCCGGGTGTCGCCGCTGGTGAGGTCGTCGCGCTCGAGGGTCGCCGACCAGATCAGCAGGCAGCCGAGGAGCGAGAGGACGAGGACGGCGCCGAGCAGGACCAGGTCGAGGTCGGCCCAGTGGAGGCGGCCGACCCGGCGCGATGCCGTCGTACGCCGAGTGCTCGCCTGGATCCGATTGCTCATCACTCGCCGCCCTTCACGCGCGCCGGAGGAAGGATCGAGCCGTCGTCGCCGAAGGTCGGCAGCCGCGCGGGGGGCGTGACACCGGGGATCGCAGCCTTGCCCGGGTCGACGCCCTCGCCGTCGACTCCGTAGAGCGCCTCCCAGATCGCGCGGATGCCGTCGCCGGTCGAGCCGGATCCGGTGCCGCCCTGGCTCATCATCATCACGACGACGTAGTCCTTGGTGTACGACGCGACCCAACCGGTCGACTGCTTGCCGTACACCTCGGCCGAGCCGGTCTTGGCGCGGATCTGGACCTGGTCGAGAGGGAAGCCCTGGAGCTTCCAGTTCATCGTGCCGCGGGTCGCGACGCCCTGGAGCGCCTCGTCGACGTACCTGAGCACCGACGCCGGCACCTTGAGCCGGCGCTCCTTCTTCGGCTCGATCTCGCGGATCACCTTGCCGTCGGGCGACACGATCGCCTTGCCGACACGGGGCTCCCACAGGGTGCCGCCGTTGGCGAGCGCCCCATAGCCCCGCGCCAGCTGCAGCGGCGTGACGATGGTGTCGCCCTGGCCGATGGCGAAGTTGGCGGCGTCGGGCAGGCGGTACTTCCAGCCCTCGACGCAGAACTCGCGGGAGAACTTGTAGACGAAGTCGGAGGTCTTGCCGTCCTGCGGCTTCTTCGCGATCCCGCAGTAGTAGTCCTTCATCGACTCGTAGTAGGAGCGCTTCCACTTCCGATCGGCGACACGTCCCGACGCCTCGCCGGGCAGGTCCACGCCGGTGCGGGAGCCGAAGCCGAACCGCTCGGCCTGCTCGACCAGCGGGTCCTTCGCGTCGTCGTCGTCGGGGTCCGAGCCGAACTTCTGCCAGAAGTGCATGCCGACCTGGTAGAAGAAGGTGTTGCAGGAGACCTCGAGCGCGCGGGCGAAGGTGATCGACCCGTGCGCCGACGACTCGTGGTTGTGGAAGGCGCGGTTGCCGATCTGCACCGCCGACGGGCAGCCGAGGACGGTCGACGGCGAGTAGCCGTGGGGCAGCGCGCCGACGGTCATGAACGGCTTCCAGGTCGATCCGGGAGCGAACTGGCCCTGGAACGAGCGGGCCAGGAGCGGCGTCCCGGCCGCCTTCGAGTAGAGGCGCTTGAGCTGCTTCGGCGTGATCCCGCCGACCCACACCGAGGGGTCGTACGTCGGCTGGCTGGCCATCGCGACGATCCGCCCGGTCTTCGCCTCCATCACCACGGCGGCACCCGAGTCGGCCTCGAAGTTGCGCTTGGTCACGGGATCGCGGGTCGCGCGCTGCTTGGCGATCATCGCGGCGAGCTGCTCCTCGACGACGCTCTGCACCTTCGCGTCGATGGAGGTGACCAGGGTGTCGCCGGGCTGGGCCTCGAGGCCGGAGACGTCCTCGCGCACCCGGCCCTTGGAGTCGACCGCGACCTGGTCGTAGCCCGGCTGCCCGCGCAGCCACTCGTCGTACTCCTTCTCGACGCCTGCGCGGCCGACGACGGACGCGCCGTTGACCGAGCTGTCGCCGGAGTCCTCGGCGGAGTCGAGCTCGTCCTTGGTGATGGGGCTGAGGTAGCCGAGGAGGTGGGCGGCGTTGATGCCGTACGGCGCGGGGTACTGCCGCACGGTCTGCCGGTCGACGACCACGCCGGGGAAGTCCTCGGGCTGCTCGAGGATGCGCAGCGCCGCGCCCTCCTTGACGTCCTGCGCGATCGGGACGGGCTGGTAGGGCGAGCCGTTCCAGCACTTCCCAGCGACGGCGCCGTCGTCGCCGCACAGCAGCAGCTTGGCCTCGATGGCGGGCACCGCCATGCCGATCGCGTCGCCGGTGCGGTCGAGCAGCTCGGCACGGTCGGCGACCGACATCTTGCCGAGCAGGGTGCGGTCGAGGGAGACCACCCAGGTGAGCCTGTTGGTCACGAGCGGACGGCCCATCGCGTCGACGATCAGTCCGCGCTGCGGCTGGACGACGATCTCGCGCACCGACTGCGACGCGGCCTTGCCCTGGTAGCGCTCCCCCGAGATCACCTGGAGGTAGTAGAGGCGCGCGCCGAGGGTGGCGAGCAGCGAGAAGACGAGCGTCTGGATGACGATCAGGCGCAGTCGGCTGCGATGCGAGGCGCCGGTGGCGGGGGCTGCCATCAGAGGCGGACCCGGAGCCGCTGGGCGGGGCGGACGGCGGGGCGCGGCAGACCGTCGCTGGTGGACCGGTCGAGCAGCCACAGCGTCGCGGGTACGACGGCCAGCGCCGCCACCACGTCGAGGAGGAGCGCGACCAACGCGACGGGCAGCAGCTCGCCGATCGACGCGCCCGCGTCACGCAGCAGCAGGCCGGACAGCGCGAAGACGGAGGTGCCGACGAAGGAGCCGCCGGCGGCCGCGGCCAGCGCGAGCGGAAGCGGCGGTCGGCGTACGCCCTCGCGGGCGAAGCGGCTGCCGGCGCCGACATCGCCGGCGTTGTCGTGCACGAGCCGGCCCACGACGTAGCCGACGACCATCAGCGCGAGCGCCCAGCGGCCGGCGAGATGGTCGGCCGGCGGTGCGATGTCGAGCAGCAGTCCGGCCCAGAATCCGGTCAGCGTGGCGAAGCGGGTGTCGGTGGCGAGGGCGGTCGCGACGACGACGAGCAGCACGAGGTCGGGGACGACGCCGAGTCCGCCGACGTCCCAGGCGAAGAGCGGAAGCACGGTGACCTGCAGCAGCAGGGCCGCGAACACCGCGACGAGGGTGCCGATCAGGCGGCCGCGACGATTCATGGGACCAGGCTCCCGTCGGCCTCGATCGTGGCGTGCTGGTCGCCGGACGGCACCACGACGCCGACCAGGTCGAGCGCCGTGAAGTCGACGCCCGGCGTGATCACGGCGCGGTAGGAGGTCTCCCGCAGCGACTCGTAGACCTTGCCGACGGTGCCGATCGGGATCCCGGCGATGTAGGGCGAGCCGCCCTCGCTGCCCCACGTGACGACCGGCTGGCCGACCTGGGGCATGACGTTGCGGTCGGCGAGCTCCAGCTCGAGGCGGTCGTCGGTGCCGAGCGTCCCGTGCCCGCGGACGAAGCCGAGCTCGAGGTTGTCGCCGATCCGGCCGCCGACCGAGGAGGTGTCGTCGACGATGAGCAGCACCGTCGCGGTGTGCGCGGTGACCGACGTGATCCGGCCGACCAGACCCTCCGCGGCGACCACGGTCATGTCGGGGCGCAGCCCGGTGTCGGAGCCCGCGTCGAGGGTGACCGTGCTGGAGAACGACTGAGCCGGACCGATCGCGATCACACGGGCCGCCACCAGTGCGTGGGCGGAGTCCCGGGCCACGGCGCGCAGCCCGGCGAGCTGCGCGAGGCGCTGCTCGTCGTACCCGGCCTTGGCGAGCTGATTGCGCAGTCCGGCGTTCTCGGCCTCGAGCCGGTCGACGTCGTCGCGGAGCGAGCCGTTGGTCCGCAGCGCGCCGGGCAGGTCGACGAGCGGGCGTACGACGGTCGACACCCCGGCCTGGACCGGGCCGACGACCTCGCCCACCGCGCGGCGGACCGGGTCGACCGGCGAGCTCTCGCCACCGGTCTTGTCGACGACCATGAGCGCGGCGCAGGCGAGCACGAGAGCGACGACCAGCGAGCGGGCCGGGCGCCCGGAGTCGCGCTCGGGATCGCGCGAGGTGCTGGTGCGGCGGACCGGGCTCGGCGCACCGGGTCGGCTGCTCGGCGGGCGGGTGTCGATGGCCATCGGCTCAGAACCGCCGCTGGTTGCTGACGAGCACCTGCTGGAGGGCCTCGAACTCCTCGACGCAGCGCCCGGCGCCCATCGCGACCGAGACCAGCGGGTCCTCGGCGACGTGGACGGGCATGCCGGTCTCGTGGCGGATGCGCTCGTCGAGGCCGCGCAGGAGCGCTCCCCCGCCGGTCAGCACGATGCCGCGGTCCATGATGTCGCCGGCGAGCTCGGGCGGGGTCTGGTCGAGGGTGACGCGGACGGCGTCGACGATGGCGTGCAGCGGCTCCTCCAGCGCGTGCCGGATGTCGGCGCTGGTGACCTCGACGGTGCGCGGCAGGCCGGTGACCATGTCGCGTCCGCGGACCTCGCCCTGGGGCTCGCCGGGACGTGGGAAGGCCGAGCCCAGGGTGATCTTGACGTCCTCGGCGGTGCGCTCGCCGAGCATCACGCCGTGCTCCTTCTTCATCCACGCGATGATCGCGGCGTCGAGGTCGTCGCCGGCCGTGCGGATGGAGAGGGAGGTGACGATGCCGCCGAGCGAGATGACGGCGACCTCCGTCGTACCGCCGCCGACGTCGACGATCATGTTGCCGGTCGCCTCGTGCACCGGCAGCCCGGCGCCGATCGCGGCGGCCATCGGCTCCTCGACGACGTACACACGGCGGGCGCCGGCCTGGTAGCCGGCCTCCTTGACCGCGCGCTGCTCGACCGGCGTGATCGAGCTCGGCACGCAGATGACCATGCGGGGCTTGGCGAAGTAGCGGCGACGGTGCACGCGCGCGATGAAGTGGCGCAGCATCTGCTCGGTCGCCTCGAAGTCGGCGATCACCCCGTCGCGCAGCGGACGCAGGGCGGTGATGTTGTCCGGGGTGCGGCCCAGCATCTGCTTGGCCTGATGCCCGACCGCGATCACCTCGCCGGTGCTGTCGTTGAGCGCCACGACGCTCGGCTCGTCGAGCAGCACGCCCCGGCGGCGGACGTAGACGAGCGTGTTGGCGGTGCCGAGGTCGACGGCCATGTCGCGGCCGATGATGGAGTTCGCCCTCACGCTTCCTCGCAGAACGTCGCCGGGCATGGCCGGGTCCGACCAAGCCCTCGTGCGCTTCAGGGGAAGCCGACAGGTGCCGGGGTGGCCGGCGAGCGCACGATCCGCCGGTCTCCGCTTGCGAGCGTAAGGAACGAGGGGGGTCAGTCAGCGCAGGCACGCCGGTACGGCGCGGCGCGTCTCTCTCGCTCGTCGAGTAGCCGGCCGCTCGGCAGGCGGGCGACTGGCTCGGCCCCAGACAACAGCGAAACGTCTTGCCGCCAGGCGCAGGTGGGCCCTACCGGACTCGCCCGCGCGGCCGGCAGCGAGTCGCCCCGCGCGCAGCGCATCGACGGCAAGGGCGGTCCGAGCGAAGCGAGCGACCGGCCGCAGCCGCCGATCGGGCGACTCGCTCGGCCGAACTCAAATGCCCGGGAACCAGAGCCCGATCTCGCGCTCCGCCGACTCGGGCGAGTCCGAGCCGTGGACGAGGTTCTCCCGGTTCGACAGCGACAGGTCGCCGCGGATGGTGCCGGGGGCGGCCTTGCGGCCGTCGGTGGCGCCGTTGAGCGCGCGGACCACCTCGATGGCCTCGTCGCCCTCGAGCACCAGCGCGACGAGCGGGCCGCTGGTGACGAAGTCGCGCAGCGGGGGGTAGAAGTCGCGCTCGACGTGCTCGGCGTAGTGGGCGTCGGCCGTCGCCGCGTCGATGTGGCGGTGCTCCATGGCCACGATGCGCAGGCCCTTCGCCTCGAACCGGGCCAGCACGTTGCCGACCAGGCCGCGGCGGACCGCGTCGGGCTTGAGGAGGACGAGAGTGCGTTGGGTCACGCCGGTGACCTTAGCCTGAGCCTGTGCCGCATCGGGGTCAGGGGCCGGACTCGAACAGCGCGCGCACGAACGGGATCGCGTCGGCCTGCGCCTCGACCATCGTGCCGCTGTGGTCGTTGTCGTAGGTCACGAAGGTGACCGGCTCACCGTTGGCCCGCAACGCGGCGACGTACGCGGCGGTCGTGGCATAGGGGACGTCGACGTCGCGCAGACCGTGGCCCATGAAGAAGGGCCGGTCGAAGCCGTCCTCGGGCATGCCCATGTAGTCGCGCACGGTCGCCTGGAATCCGGGGAGCGTGGCGACCGGCTGCGTCACGAAGTCACCCAGCACGACTCCATCGAGCTCCTGCATGAACGGGCGCAGGCAGGCGGTCTCGGCCAGGTCGAGGTAGTGCTCACCCGTCGGCGTGAGGATGGCGTCGATGCCCAGCTCGGGGTGCACGTAGCGCAGGGAGGTGAAGATGTAGGAGACGTACGCCGTGACCGCCGGCGGCAGCGCGACCGGAGGGCTGCCGGGCCCGAGGATGCTGATCCCCTGCTCGACGTACGCCGGGGTGCCGGTCCCGACCGCCCCGCGGTAGTCCAGCGCCGGCCCGCCCATCTCGGTGGCGTATCGAGCGGTGTAGATCGCGGCGCCGGCGCCCTGGGACTGGCCGATGGCGACCCACGAGCGGGAGAGTCGATGCGGCTCGGCCAGGCGGTCGGTCGCGAAGTTGTAGCCAGCCTTGACCATGTCGACGACGCTGTGCGCGGTGGCCTCGCCGTCGAGGTAGGGCATCAGCCCGGGCGTGCCGAGGCCGACGTAGTCGCTGGCGACGATCGCGTAGCCCTGCTCCATCCAGCGTTGCAGATAGGGGAAGTCCCGTTCGGGCAGGCCGGGCCCGACCACCGAAGGAGTGCACGCATCGCCCAGACCGACGGTCCCGTGGGCCCAGGAGAGCACGGGCCAGCCGCCCTCGGGCGCCTTGCCCTTCGGGATGTAGACCGCACCGGTGCTGGTCGCCGGCTGGCCGAAGGAGTCGGTCGTGACATAGGTCAGCCGGAACGCCTTGCCCGTCGTCCGCGGGATCCACAGGTCCTTGTCGAGCCGCTCGGCGGCCAGGACGGTGCCGGGCTGTCCCTCGAGGCCGGCCGCGGCGGGGAGACGCTCCGCGACCGTCGATGCCGCCGTCGATGCCGCCGTCGATGCAGCGACCGGCGAGTGGGCGACCACGGGAGTGGTCGCCACGAGCGCGACCGTCGCCGCGGCGACGGTCGCTCGACGCAGGCTCCGGGTCAGATGACGTCGCAGGGTCATGGGCTTCCTCCCCCGAAGGTCGCGCCGGACCAGCCTCCGACGCCGTGTGCTGTGACGTAGCCTGCAGCACACCGCGCGCCGGCACAATGGCCTCGGGAGGCGGCCCCGCTCAGGCGGCCCGGGCGACCTCGGCGGCGAGCGCAGCGGCCAGATCGCCCCGAGGCGCCACGACCACCTCGCCGAGACCGAGCCAGCCGGCCAGCCGGGTGAGCTCGACGGCCAGCTCCGCCGCGGTCTCGGCAGGCGCGTGAGGCTCGGTCCAGGCCGACTGCACGAGCAGCCGCCCGGTGGCCCGCTCGGCCTTGAGGTCGACCCGCCCGACGATCCGGTCGCCGAGCAGGAAGGGCAGGACGTAGTAGCCGTGCACCCGCTGATGGGCGGGGGTGTAGATCTCGATGCGGTAGAGGAACTCGAAGAGCGCCTCCGCCCGGTCGCGCTCCCACACCACCGGGTCGAACGGGCTCAGAAGCGCCCGGCCTCCGATCCGGCGCGGGAGGCGCGCGTCGCGGTGGAGGTACGCCGGACGCCGCCAGCCCTGCACCTCGACCGGCTCGAGCTCGCCGGCGGCGACCAGCTCGGCGATCGCCGTCCGCGCCTCCCCCACCCGGATCCGGAAGTAGTCGGCCAGGCAGTGGGCCGACGCGACGCCGTGGGAGCGGGCCGCTCGTCGGACGAGCTCCACGTGGGCCTCGGACGCGGACATCGCCGGAGCCGCGAGGACGGCGGCCGGCAGCACCCGCTCGGGGAGGTCGTAGCGGATCTCGAACTGGCTGTTGCGTCCGGCGATGGCCAGCTCGCCGGTCATGTAGAGGTAGTCGAGCATGCGGCGGGTGCGCGACCAGTTCCAGCCCCAGTGGTCCTTCGAGCGCGGCAGCCCGTCGTCGAGCTGGCGTGCCGTGCTGGCGCCGCGCTCGGTGATCTCGGCGACCAGCGCGACCTCGAGCGCGTCGCCCTCCTCGACGGTGAACCACTTGCCGCGCCGCGTGCGGTAGTCGTCCATCCGGTGCCGCATCGCCGGCCACAGCTCGACCGGCATGAACGCCTGCACGTGCGCCCAGTACTCCACCACCCGCCGGTCGCGCCCGCTCGCCGCGCGCTGCAGGAGCCCGACGTCGTAGGGGCCCATCCGCGAGTAGAGCGGCATGAAGTGCGCCCGCTGCAGGACGTTGACGCTGTCGACCTGGAGCACGCCCGTGCGGGCCAGGGTGCGCTCGAAGGTCCGCATCGTCGGCCTCGCGTGGGCCGGGTCGAGGAAGCCCTGGGCGGCCAACGCGACCCGGCGCGCCTGGGCGAGCGAGAGCGACTGCGTGGTGGGCACGGAGCCCACCCTAGGAGCAGCCGCCGACAGCCGGGTGGGCTATTCGAGCTCGACGAGCTTGGCGCGGACGGCGTACATGACCGCCTCCATCCTCGAGTGGAGCTGCAGCTTCTCGAGGATGTTGCGGACGTGGTTCTTGACGGTGTTCTCACTGATCGCGAGCTGGGCGGCGACGTCGCGGTTGCTGAGCCCGCGGGCGACCGAGCGCAGCACCTCAAGCTCCCGGTCGGTGAGCTTGAGGGCCGGGCCCGACGCGCGGTCGGGCTTGGACATCGTCTTGAACTCGTCGATCAGCTTGGCCGCCATCGACGGGCTGATCAGCGACTGGCCGTCGGCGACCACGCGGATGCCCTGGGCCACCTCCTCGATGGAGGAGTCCTTGAGGAGGTAGCCCGAGGCGCCGCTCTTGACCGCTTCGTAGAGGTCGGCCTCCTCGTCGGAGACGGTCAGCATGATGATCTTCGTCATCGGGACCGCCTCCTTGATGGCGACGCAGGCCTCGATGCCGGACTGCTTGGGCATCCGCACGTCCAGCAGCACCACGTCGGGCACGGTGCTGACGGCCAGCTCGACGCCCTCGACGCCGTTGCTGGCCTCGCCGACCACCTCGATGCCGTCCTCGATGCCCAGCAGCATCGTCAGCCCGCGACGGAACAGCTCCTGGTCGTCGACGACCACCACTCGTACCGGCTCGCTCACGGGCTGTCCCGGTCCCGCGGCTGCCGGCGAATTCCCGTTCCCCACGCGGGCATCATGACACGACCTCCCGAGTGAACACCGGTCCAGACCGGTTCAGTGGCGCCATGGGAGTGGAGTTCAGGCGTCCTCGCCGCCGATGTCGAGCGAGATCACGCCGTAGTCGTAGCCGCGCCGGCGGTAGACGACGGCAGGCCGCTCGCTCTCCTTGTCGACGTAGAGGTAGAAGTCGTGGCCGACCAGCTCCATCTCGTAGAGCGCCTGGTCGAGCGTCATCGGGCTGGCCGGGTGGGTCTTCTCGCGCACCACCAGCGGGCCGTCGCCGGTGACCGTGATCGGCCCGACCTGCCGGTCGATGGCGACCTCGTCGTCGTCGTCCTCGACCACGGTCGGGGGCACGTCGGAGAGGGCCTTGCCGACCGAGACCGGCGTACGACGGCCGCGGTGCACCCGCCGCCGGTCGGCGGCCTTGCGCATCTGCGCGGCCATCTTGTCGAGAGCGAGGTCGAGCGCGCCCATCTTGTCGTCAGCGGCGGCCTCGGCCCGGATGACGGGCCCCTTGGAGAAGGCCGTGAGCTCCACGTGGACGGCTTGGTCGTGCTGGCGCGGGTTGGGCTCGCAATCCACCTCCACGTGCACCCGGATGATCCGGTGATCGTGCTTCTCCAGCTTCGTGAGCTTCTCCGCGGCATGCTCCCGGAACCGGTCCGAGATCTCGCAGTGCCGTCCGGTGACCACAACATCCATCAGTTACCTCCAAGGGATTTCGGCGTGATGGGCTCTCCTGCCACAGGGCAGGACGTTGATGATGGCGCGAGCGTGGCGGAGCGAAGCGACGACACGCTCGCGCCATCAAACCCGCGCGGCAGCGTGTCGCCCCGCGGCGAAGCCGCGTCGAGCGCAGCCCGCGGTCCGAAGCGAAGCGAGGACCGTGCGGCAAGCTCGACTGGCGACACGCTCGCGCCATCAGACGGAGCCCGCCCGGCCGACCTGGTCTTCGTCCCCACACCCGCCTGCTGGGGCTTCCGCAGCTTGTTGCCACTACCGGCCCTCTCCCGGGGACGGACGTATCTGACGTCCGGTCCGAGGCAGGACTGACGACTAAGCCGCACCGTGATCACCGGCCCGAGGGCCGGCTTACGTGGACCGTTTCGCCTGCGACTGGCATCGGCTTGCCACCCCGGACTGGGCTCGCGCCCGGCCTGGGCGACGCAACCACGGACCCGGGCGGACTCCATGTCCAGACGGTAGTCCGTCGGTGGTGACGACGAAAGGCTTCGTCCCAAGTTCAGTGGCTCGCGGCGCTCCGGCGCCGGGTGGCGGCCACGACGGCGGCGGCATGCACCCGCACGCCCGCGGCCTCGAGGGCGCGTTGGGCCTCGCGCAGCGTCGCTCCGGTGGTGAGCACGTCGTCGCACACGACGACGTGGGCCCGCGGGCAGCGTCGCGAGATGCGTCGTACGGCGGGCGCGGGGACGGTCATGGACCCGGCGAGGTTGGCGGCGCGGCCGGCGGCGTCGAGGCCGGCCTGGTCGACGACGCCGGGGCGCAGGCGCAGGAGCGGGGCGGTCCGGACGTCGGGGCCGAGGGTGCGGGCGGCGGCGCGGGCCATGGTGAGGGTCGGGTCGTGGCCGCGCTGGCGGACGGTGGCGGCGCGCGACGGCACGGGCACGAGGAGGACGGGTGCGCCGGCCCCGATGGTGGCGAGGGAGGCGGCGACGGAGGTGGCGAGCAGCTCCCCGAGCGGCCGGGCGAGGGCGAGGACGCGGCGCTCCTTGTGGGCCAGGACGAGGGCGCGCAATGCGCCGGCGTACTCACCGACCGCGTACGGCGGCACGAGGCCCGCCGGGCATGGAGTCGGCCAGTGCACGCCGGCGTGCGCAGGCCGGGCCTCGTGGCACGAGGGACACATCGGCCGCCCGGGACGGTCGCAGACGACGCACCGTGAGCCGAGCACCAGGTCGACGAAGCCGTCGGCGAGGAGCGGCAGGGGCCTGCCTGGGGTCGCCACCGGCTCACCTCAGCAGGGCGGCCGGTCGGGGGCAACCGGCCGATCGCAGCCTGTGGAGGACGGGGCTCGACGTCGGCCGGATCAGCCGGCGTAGTCGAGCTGGGAGATCCCGTCCGGACCGATGTCGTGGCTCTCCTGGCGGACGATGTCGACGAAGCGGTCGGCGTACACGGCGTACATCGGGGCGTCCTCGACCGGCGACGCGGCCAGCCCGAGCACCTCTCCGTTGACGATGGTCGACACCACGTCGACGCCGACCGTGGCGCCGTCGGCGGCGACCACGTCGACCTCGTAGAGGCGGCCGGGCGCGGTGGCGGTCAGCACGGCCACCCGGGTGGGTCCGGCCCAGGCGAGGTCGGTGATCTTGCTGCCCTCCGGGGCGCGGACGACGAACGGCCGGCCGGCGCGGCGGACCTGGCCGCGCCCGCCCACGAGCAGCCGGGCGCCGACGACCGCGTCGACCTCGGCGGTGCGCACGACCGCGACGAGCCGGGTGCCGTCACGGCTGACCGCGAGCTCGCGGGCGCGGGTGCCGGTGATGCCGGGGACCTGGACGGTTCGCACGCCCTCGCCGTCGTACAACCACACGACCGCGCCGCCGGGGCGCCGCTCGAGCACCCACAGCCGGCCGGCGTTGTCCCAGGAGGGTCGCGCGTAGTCGCCGCCGTCGAGCAGGACCTGCGCCGCGGGCTGCGAGGTGGACTCGTCGACGGTGGCCAGCCGGACCCGGCGTCCGCCGCGGTCGACGGCGGCGGCCTGCTCGTTGTCCGGGCTGACCGCCACGGCGACCACCCCGGCGCCCTCGTCGCCGAGGACTCCGGTGACGGGGTCCAGGTCGGTGTCGCGGCTGCCGGCGAGGAGGCGGCCCTGGCTGACGGCGTACAGGCTCTTGCTTCCCCCGGGACCGGCCGGGCCGTAGGCCGCAGCGGCGTCTACGGAGTACTGCGAGACACCGCCGGGCAGGGGCAGGGCGCTGCCGTCGAGGGTGACCCGCAGCGCGGTGACGGAGGGGTCCTGGCGCAGGGTCCAGGCGAGCTGGGCCAGCATCAGCTCGGCCTGCTCGGCGGTGACGGACTGGGCCTCCCCTGCCAGCGAGATGTCGGCGACCCCGGCCTCGTCCACGGGCACGGAGAGCCCGATCGACAGACCCGACGGCACGAACGAGCGCACGACCCCCTGAGCCAGCGGCGGCGGTCCCGCGAGCAGGCCGGAGACCAGGCTGGTGGCGAGCTGGTCGCCCTCGGGGACGAACACGGGCTCGGGGACCAGGATCTGCGCCATCTGGTCGAAGTAGTACAGCGAGACCTGGTGGTAGCGCTGCCGGAACCACGACGCCGGGACGACGAGCGCGTCCGGTGGGTCCACGATCCGGTACTCCCCGTCCTCGACGCTCACCTGGAAGTCCAGCGTCAGCTCCTCGCTGCCGACCGCCCCCCGCCACGCCCCGGCGGCGTCGAGCCGGTCGGCGGCGGTGAGCTGCACCGACACCGTGCCCGAGCTCTCGCGCACCGGCAGCGAGTCGCTGTAGATCAGCGTCTCCTGGCGGGGGTTCCAACCGGCCGCGGCCTCGTCGGTGAGGTATTGCTTGGCGACACTCGTCTGCACCGGCCAGGCCGTCATGGCGTCCAGGAATCCCGCGACCACCTCGACGCGGGAGGCGCCGTCGAGGGGTGGGCGGGCGTCGATGTCGCTCGCTCGGTGGCTGTCGCCGTGGTCGGTTCCGCGACTCTGCACCACCGGCCCGGAGGTCGGCAGCGCGGTGCATCCGCACAGGACGGCGAGCGCGACGGCGAGCGGAGCGAAGACCCCGGCCGTCGTACGGCGCGACCGGGGGCTCATCCGCGCTCCTCGTCCGGTACGACGCCCTGCCCGGTCAACGGTGCGGTCAACGGCGCCGTCGCCGCCGCGGCGCTCGGGGCGTCGTCGTCGGGCACCAGCGGGAGCGGGCTGTGCCGCAGCGTCCCGCCGGCGTGCCTGGGGACCGTGAGCCGGAACTGCGCCCCCTGGCCCGTGCGTCCCCACGCCTGGAGCCAGCCGCCGTGGAGGTGGGCGTCCTCCTGGGCGATGGCGAGGCCGAGGCCGGTGCCTCCGCTGGTGCGGGTGCGCGCGGGGTCGGAGCGCCAGAACCGGTTGAACACCATCGAGGCCTCCCCCGGCGCGAGGCCGACGCCGTGGTCGCGCACGGTGATCGCCGCCGCCTCGTCGTCGGACGCGAGGCGCACGATCACCGCCTCGCTGGGATCGTCGGCGAGGGCGTGGTCGATCGCGTTCGTGACGAGATTGCGCAGGATCCGCTCGATGCGGCGTACGTCGACCTCGGCGCGCACCGGGTGCGGCGGCTCGACCACCCTGACCCGGATCCCCCGCTGGTCGGCCAGGGGCCGGGCGGCGTCGACCACCCGGCGGACCAGGTCGGCGAGGTTGACGTTCTCGGTGGTCAGGACCGCCGCGCCGGCGTCGAAGCGGCTGATCTCGAGCAGGTCCACGAGCAGGTTCTCGAACCGGTCGAGCTCGGCCTGCATCAGCTCGGCCGACCGGGCGGTGGCCGGGTCGAAGCCCTCGCGCGCGTCGTGGAGGACGTCGGAGGCCATCCGCACCGTCGTCAACGGCGTGCGCAGCTCGTGCGACACGTCGGAGACGAAGCGGCGCTGGACCCAGCTGAGCTCCTCGAGCTGACGGATCTGCCGCTGGAGGCTGGTCGCCATCTGGTTGAAGGAGTACGCCAGGCGGGCGATGTCGTCCTCGCCGGAGACCTGCAGGCGCTCCTGCAGGCGGCCGGCGGCGAGCCGCTCGGCGACCTGGCGCGCCATCCGGATCGGGGTGACGACCTGCCGGGTCACCAGCCAGGTCAGGCCGGCGACGAGGGCGAGGAGGAGACCGGCGGCCGTCAGCAGGGCCCGCGTCACCAGGGCGAGCGTCTCCTCCTCCTCGGAGAGCGGGAAGAGGAAGTAGAGCGTGTAGGTCCTGCCGTCGGAGGGCAGCTGCACCTGCGACCCGACGACGATCCCCGGCTCACGGGTCGTGCGCGCCTGGGAGCCGGTGCCGCGCGAGCGGACGATCTCGGTGTAGGTCCAGGCGGTCGGTCGCTGCGGGCCGTCGAAGTGCTCCTCGAGCGGCGCCGGGACGCTGACCAGGTCGAGTCCGCTGGTGTACTCCCCGCCGCCGGCGCGGAGCTTGCCGCCCTCCTCCTCCGGGCCGGCTAGCACGACGGCGTACCCACGGCTGTCGCCGCGCTCGATGATCGGGTCGACGAGGTCGCGCTGCTGCTGGTTGGCATTGACCTCGCGCCCGGAGGCCGCCTCCAGCCGGTCCTGCGCGTCGGCCACCTCGGCGTCGACCTCGCCGAGGACGACCTCGGCGCGATGGCGGAGCAGGCCGTCCCGGGTCTGCTGGAGCAGGATCCACCCGACGCCGCTGACCACGACCGCGGACAGGACGACGGTGCTCGCCACGACCCGGGCCTGGATCGAGCGGCGCCAGAAGGTCAGGGCACGCCGCAGCCGGGGGCCCAGCCAGTCCCAGCACGCGCGGAGGCCGACGAGCACGCGATGACCGACCCCGGTCGTCGCGGGCGTCGTGGTCATGACCCGGAGCCGGCCTTGTAGCCGACGCCGCGCACCGTCAGCACGATCTCGGGATGCTCGGGATCGTGCTCGACCTTGGAGCGCAGCCGCTGCACATGCACGTTGACGAGCCGGGTGTCGGCGGCGTGCTGGTAGCCCCAGACCTCCTCCAGGAGCGCCTGCCGGGTGAACACCTGTCCGGGCTTGCGCGCCAGGCAGAGCAGCAGGTCGAACTCGAGCGGCGTCAGCGAGATCTCCTCACCGCCCCGGGTCACGGCGTGCCCGGCCACGTCGATCTCGACGTCGCGGATGGTGAGCGCCTCCTGCGGGACCGCCTCGGTACGGCGTACCCGGGCCCGGATCCGGGCGACCAGCTCCTTGGGCTTGAAGGGCTTGACGACGTAGTCGTCGGCCCCCGACTCCAGCCCGACCACGACGTCGACGGTGTCGCCCTTGGCGGTGAGCATGACGATGGGGACGCCGGACTCGGCCCGGATCTCCTTGCACACGTCGATGCCGTCCTTGCCCGGCAGCATCAGGTCGAGCAGCACCAGATCGGGGCGGTAGTCGCGGAACGCCGCCAGCGCCAGGTCGCCCCGCGGGCACACCCGGCTCTCGAAGCCCTCCTGCCCCAGCACGATGCCGAGCATCTCCGCGAGCGGCGCGTCGTCGTCGACGACGAGCACGCACCCCTTCGTGGGGTACGGCGCACTGGTAGGCGGGGTCACGCCCGCAATCCTAGGAGAGAGGACGCCACGGGCCCCGCACCCAGGTGAATGCGGGGCCCGTGTGCGCAGCGTGTCGACCGGCGACACGCTCGCGCCCGCGCGACCACCATCGTCTTGCCGCCTGGCGGACGGTGGACCTACGCAAGCCGACCGCGTGCGCGGCAGCGTGTCGCCCGCGGCGAAGCCGCGTCGAGCGAAGCCCGCGGTCCGAAGCGAAGCGAGGACCGTGCGGCGAGCTCGACCGGCGACACGCTCGCGCCCTAGTAGCGGTAGTGGTCCGACTTGTACGGGCCCTCGACGGGGACGCCGAGGTAGTCGGCCTGCGCCTGGTTGAGCTCGGTGAGCTCGACGCCGAGGGCGTCGAGGTGCAGGCGGGCGACCTCCTCGTCGAGGTGCTTGGGCAGCACGTACACGCCGATGGGGTACTCCTCGAGCTTGGTGAAGAGCTCGATCTGCGCGAGGACCTGGTTGGTGAACGAGTTCGACATGACGAACGACGGGTGGCCGGTCGCGTTGCCGAGGTTCAGCAGGCGGCCCTCGGACAGCACGATGACCTTCTTGCCGTCGGGGAAGATCCACTGGTGGACCTGGGGCTTGATCTCGTCCTTGACGATGCCCGGGATCTTGGCCAGGCCGGCCATGTCGATCTCGTTGTCGAAGTGGCCGATGTTGCCGACGATGGCCTGGTTCTTCATCCGCTCGAAGTGCTCGACGCGGATGATGTCGAAGTTGCCGGTGGTGGTGATGAAGATGTCGGCGTAGTCGACGACGGTCTCGAGGCGCTTGACCTCGTAGCCGTCCATCGCGGCCTGCAGCGCGCAGATCGGGTCGATCTCGGTGATGATCACCTTGGCGCCCTGGCCGCGCAGGGACTCCGCGGAGCCCTTGCCCACGTCGCCGTAGCCGCAGACGACCGCGGTCTTGCCGGCGATCATGACGTCGGTGCCGCGGTTGATGCCGTCGATGAGCGAGTGGCGGCAGCCGTACTTGTTGTCGAACTTCGACTTGGTGACCGAGTCGTTGACGTTGATCGCCGGGAAGAGGAGCGAGCCCTCCTTGTAGCGGTCGTAGAGGCGGAGCACACCGGTGGTGGTCTCCTCCGTGACGCCCTTGATGCCGTTGGCGATGTTGGTCCAGCGCTGCGGGTCGTTCTCGAGGGAGCGCGCGAGGACCCGGAGGACCTCCTTGAACTCCTCGTTGTCGGTGGAGTCCTGGCCCGGCACGGCGCCGGCCTTCTCGAACTCCACGCCCTTGTGCACGAGCAGGGTGATGTCGCCGCCGTCGTCGAGCAGCATGTTGGGGCCGATCTTGTTGCCGGCCTCGTCGGTGAAGTCGAAGACCTTCTCGGCCTCGTCCCAGTACTCCGCCAGGGTCTCGCCCTTCCAGGCGAAGACGGGGGTGCCCTGCGGGTCGTCGACGGTGCCGTTCGGGCCGACGACGACCGCGGCGGCGGCGTGGTCCTGGGTCGAGAAGATGTTGCAGGTGGCCCAGCGCACGTCGGCGCCGAGGGCGACGAGCGTCTCGATGAGGACGCCGGTCTGGATGGTCATGTGCAGGGAGCCGGCGATCCGGGCGCCCTTGAGCGGCTGGTCGGCGGCGTAGCGCCGGCGCATCTCCATGAGGCCGGGCATCTCGTGCTCGGCGAGCGAGAGCTCCTTGCGGCCGAACTCGGCCAGGCTCAGGTCGGCAACCTTGTAGTCCATGAAGTTGATCCTCGAGGTTCGAGTGTCGTGTGACAGTCAGGGTCCTGCGGCGCATCTGCGCATCGTCGGGATCTCCCGCGCATGACGTGACCCACCCTACAAGCGGCCCGCGAGCCCGGGGAATCATCGACGCAACTCCGCGACGGTGGATGTCGACGGTCGGCGCGCGGACCGACCCTCGGTGGTTGAGGTGCGAGGAGCGCCAGCGACGAGCCTCGAAACCCCGGCCCTGCTGCCGGGACAGGCGCCCGGGCGCCGAGCTCGGAGCCTC
>NZ_VDMP01000020.1:33142-53267 GCF_006335005.1 Nocardioides albidus | reverse complement strand
TGCCGTCTGCAGAGGGCGACTTCGTTGCAGGGGCAGGTCGGTCCGCCCTCGGCGTAGGGACGGTGGTGGTCGATGTCGCAGCGTTGTGCGGGGCGGGTGCAGTGCGGGAACCGGCAGGTCTGGTCGCGCAGTGCGGCGCGAATGCGGTGGCGGTCGGGGATCTCGTAGGAGCCGACGGGGACGTGGTCGGCCAGGTCGATGACGGGCCGCACGATGATGGTGGTCTGGCGGGTGCGGAGCCATTCGCGGATCTGCGCGCTACTGAGCGGGCAGCGTCCTTCCTCCCAACTGCCGACCGGGGTCTGCCCGGTGAGGGTGGTTTCGGTGATGTGGACGTTCAACACGATCCTGCGGCCCGGCACGGTGGCGACGACTTCACCGGTGTCGGGGTCGGGGATAAGCAGGTCGAGCGCGAGCTCGGCGCGGGCGATCTCGGCCGCGGCCTTCGACCGCCGCACATCGAGCGACGAGTCATCCCCGAGCCGGCCGAGGACCTCGGCCCGCCGGGCGACGGCCTGGTCGAGGTCGTGCCCGTCCGCCGCATCCATGAGCCCGTCGACGTGGACGAGTCCGTGCTCGTCGACCTCACCTATGTCGAAATGCCGCCGATCGGCTGCCTGCTGGCGTTCGGCCTCGGCCTTCTCAGGGTCGAACCGCAACACAGCCTCGGCCACGAGCCGCTCGAGCTGCGCCCACCCGACCCCGGTGGCGTCGGACAGCTGCCGGTCCACGAACGCCGCCGCCTCCGCGCTCAGGAGGCGGGTGAGGTCGGCGATCCGTTCGGCCCGCCACGGCGCCAACCTCCCCGCCAGGACGGCGTCGTAGACGTTCGGCAACCTCCAGGCACACTCGATGACCCGCCCGACATACGCCTTCCCACCGTCCGGTGTCCGGCCGAGGACCGCGATCAGCTCCATCAACGCGAACTCCGACACCAATGGTGCGCCGTCCCCTGCGATCGGGATGCCGGTGTCGAGGTAGCCCTCGGTGATCGTCGCGGCACCTTCCGGTCCGGTCACGATGTGATCGGAGGCCCATTCGGTGATGGCGACCCATTCCTCGATCAGAAGGTCGTTGCGGGCTCGGATCCCGTCCCCGATCCGCGACAGCAGCGTTGCTGTCGTCCGGGGCTGGGTTCCGAGATCCATGACGGAATCGTCCCAAGGGGGTACGACACAAACCCGACGCCGGAAGCCCGCCTGTGCACAGAGGAAATCCTGCCTCCCGGAGCCAGGACTGTGACGGTGGTTGAGGTGCGACGAGCGCAGCGAGGAGCCTCGAAGCCACCCAACCCGTCGCACCAGCTGTGCCAGGGTCGGGTGGCACCTCACCCACCGGGCCGGGCGCGGGCAGTACGCTGTCGCCGTACGTTCTCAGGGCGGGGTGGAACTCCCCACCGGCGGTGAGGGCGTCCCGGCCGATCCGGGGCGGCCGAGCCCGCGAGCGCCGGCCCGGTCCCCGTGACCGAGCCGGGTCAGCAGATCCGGTGCGACTCCGGAGCCGACGGTCACAGTCCGGACGGAAGAGAACGCGACGGGCTCCGTGCGCGTCGTCACGCCCTGGGTGACACGCGAACAGGAGAGCCCATGTCACCCACCGCCCCCACCCACGACCGGACCGTCGCCGTCGTCGCCGCCCGCTGGCACGCCGACATCGTCGACGTCGCCGTGGCCAGCTTCACCGCCGAGCTCGAGCAGCGCGGCTACGCGGTGGAGGTCGTGCACGTGCCGGGAGCGTTCGAGATCCCGCTCCAGGTACGACGCCTCGCCCGCACCGGACGGTACGCCGGGGTCGCGGGCGCTGCCCTCGTCGTCGACGGCGGCATCTACCGTCACGACTTCGTCGCCTCGTCCGTGGTCGACGCGCTGATGAGGGTGCAGCTGGAGACCGACGTGCCGGTGTTCTCGGCGGTGCTGACGCCGCACCACTTCCACGAGCACGCCGAGCACACGACCTACTTCCGCCATCACTTCGAGACGAAGGGCCGCGAGCTCGCCGCGGCCGTCGACGCGACCGTCACGCTGCCGGCCGTGTGACGCGCAGGCTCGGTCGAGCGGTCAGTGCGCGGCGGGCTCGCCGTCGTCGTACCGCTCGATCGGGTCCTTGTCGCCCGTGAACGGCAGCACCCGCACGATCGCCACGACCACCGATCCGACGACGAGGCCGATGACGGCGGAGATGCCGGTGTTGGCCAGCCAGGCGAGCGTGCTGCCGAGCACGCCGTGCACCTCGTGGGAGATGTCGTGCTCGATGCCGTGGACCCACTCGTACGGCGCGTCCCACCAGCCGACCTCGTGCACGTTGACGAGCAGGATGTGGCCGCCGACCCACAGCATGGCGACGGTGCCGACGATCGAGATGATCGAGAGCAGCCGGGGCATGAACGCGACCAGTCCCCCACCGATCCGCTGCGCGAGCGCCGACGGGCGCTGGGCGAGGCTGAGTCCGGCGTCGTCCATCTTGACGATGAGCGCGACCACGCCGTAGACGGCGATGGTGATCGCGACCGCGACGACGACAAGGATCGCGAGCCGGGCCCAGAAGCTCTCCTCGGCCACCTCGTCGAGGGCGATGACCATGATCTCGGCCGAGAGGATGAGGTCGGTCCGGATCGCTCCGGCGACCATCTGCCGCTCCGCCTCCGGGCTGATCTCCGCCACCGGGACGTCGTGGTCGTCGTGGCGGGAGAACAGGTGCCACACCTTGTGCGCGCCCTCGTAGGCGAGGAAGGTGCCGCCGACCATGAGGATGATCGGCAGCAGCCCGGGCAGGAACTCGCTGAGCAGCAGCGCGGCCGGGAGGATGATCAGCAGCTTGTTGCGGATCGACCCGATCGCGATCTGCTTGACGATGGGGAGCTCGCGCTCGGCGGCGAGACCATGGACGTACTGCGGCGTCACGGCCGTGTCGTCGACCACCACGCCGGCCGCCTTCGTCGTCGCCCGGCCGGCGGCGGCGCCGACGTCGTCGACCGATGCGGCGGCCAGCTTCGCGATCGCGGCGACGTCGTCGAGGAGGCCGAACAGTCCGGCGCTCACGGCAGTCGGTCCGTCAGGAGAGGCATGCCCAGAAGGCTACCGCCCGGCCGGCACCGGCTCGCGGGCCGCCGTCGCCTGCTCCTGCTCGTGGACGACGGTGGTCAGCTCGACCGCCTCCCGGACCCGCCGGTGGGCGACGTCGAACGGGTCGACGACGTAGGCGAGCACCCGTCGTACCGGGGGCGCTGCCAGGAGCAGGGCGACACCCACACCGCTGGCGACGGCGGCGAGCAGGCCGAGCCAGGGGCGGTCGTGCGCCCAGGTGACGAAGCCGAGGAACTCCAGCTCCTTCACCGCGAACCCGTGGAAGAGGTAGACGATCATCGTGGCGGCACCCATCCGGGTGAACCACCCGCCGACCCGGGGCACCAGAGTCAGCCACGCCAGGGCACCCACGACGCCGGCGGCGATGACCAGCAGACGGGTCACCACGGCGGTGGCGACCGGTTGGTCGATGAGCTCGTAGGGCCGGTAGTAGAGGTGCAGCCGGTCAGCCCAGTCGGTGAGGCCGACGCCGAGCAGGGCGAGGACGCCGAAGACGCCCGCACCGAACACGGCGGGGGCGCGCCCGCGCAGCCACTCCAGCGCCTCGGGCGTCGTCTTGAGGCCCAGAACGAAGAAGGGGAGGAAGCCGAGGATCCGCGGCGCGTCCAGCCACCACATCCACTGCCCCTGGAGGAAGCCGCCGAGCACGCAGACCACGACGGCCACGGCGAACGCCCCGGGCAGCGCGCGGAACACGGGGGTGACCAGCCGCCACGCGACCAGCGCGAGGAGGTACCACATCGGGAAGTGCGGGTCGCTCCAGAGCTGGTCGACCCGCTCCCCGCCGACGTTGATCCGGAACCACGCCAGTGCACCCTCGAACACCAGATAGGGGACGAGCAGCATGGTGACCAGCTGCCACAGCCGAGCCGGGCTGTAGGCGAAGCCCCGGGACAGGTAGCCGGACAGGAACACGAAGGCCGGCATGTGCCACAGATAGACGAAGTCGTAGAGGTGGCCGCCGGGGCCGTCCTCAGGCAGGAGCGCGAGCATGTGCCCGACGACGACGAGGACGATCAGACCCATCTTGGCGTTGTCGAGCCACGGATCCCGAGTAGGTGAGGCCACGCATCCTTGGTACCCGAACCTCCCGGGAGGACACCAAGTGTCTGACAACCCGGGGGGACGGGGCGGGGTCAGTCCTCGACGAGCCCCAGGCGGAGATACTCGGCCGCGTAGGTGCCGCTGAGCAGCAGCGATGCGTAGCGCGCGACCTCGCCGGTGGCCTCCGACGCGGCGACGTGCTCGATCCGGACCTCGCGGTTGCGGGCGGCGTCCTCGAGGCGCTGGCGCTGGTCGCGTACGACCGGGTCGTCGACCCCGTCGTCGAGGATCACCAGCACCGGCCGCCGGTCGCCGCCGTCGGCGTCCATGAGCGGGTCGGCGAAGACGTTGCGCGGCCGGGCGGCCTCGACGACGGGCAGGAGGTGCTCGGCGTCGCCGGCGAGGGCCGTGCGTCCCGACGTACGCCGGATCGACTCCGCGATGCGGCGCGCGGCGCGCGCGGCGAGGACCGAGCCGCCCCACACGAGCGGCGCGGCGTCGGCCAACGAGATGGCGAGCATCTTGGCCGGGTTGATCGAGATGTCACGATTCGGCGAGCAGGCGATCGCGACCGCGTCCAGGGCGTCGGAGACCGCCTCCGGCTCGGCGTCCGGACCGAGGTTGACCTGGTCGAGGAAGGACAGCATCGCGACGGCGGTGGCGAGCTGGTCGCCGGTCGTGGTCGGCAGCAGCGTGGTCCAGCGTCCGGTCGCGTGCTCGGCGACGATCGAGTCCGCCGGGGCGGCGACGACGAGCTGGCAGCCGCGCCGGGCCGCCTCGGCGACGGCCAGCGCCGTCCCCGCGTCGCCACCCTCGGGGGCGAGGACGACGACGAGGTCCAGGCTGCCGGCCCAGCCGGGCAGGGCCGGTGAGGGCCAGGCCACGAAGGGCACCGGACAGAACGGCTCCAGGACCGCGCGCAGCAGGCGGGAGTCGGGTCCCGCCGCGATCACCGCGCGGGGACGGGAGTCGATCGAGCGGGAGACCGCCTGGGCGACCGCCTCGCTGCAGCCGTCGACCTCACGACGCACCCGGGAGCCGGACTCGGCCAGCGTCCGCAGCCTGAGGTCGGCCGACGCGAGAGCCACCTCGTCGTCGAGCCGGGACTCGTCGAACCACACCATCGCCGCCCCTCCCCGTCGTCAGGCCGGCTTGCGGGCTTCGTCGACCAGCAGGACGGGGATGCCGTCCCGCACGGGATAGACCAACCCGCAACCGCCGCAGGTCAGGTCGGGGACCTCGCTCAGCGTCAACTCGCCCTTGCAGTCGGGGCACACGATGATCGCCAGCAGCTCCGGCGAGACGGCGGCGCTCACCGCTCGCTCCGGATGATCGCGAGGACCTCGTCGCGGACTCGGGTCATGGTGGACTCGTCCTTCCCTTCGGCGTTGAGCCGCAGCAGCGGCTCGGTGTTCGAGGCGCGCACGTTGAACGCCCAGTCGTCGTGGCTCACGCTCAGGCCGTCGAGCCGGTCGATGGTGACCCCCTCCAGCCCGCCGTACGTCGCCTCCAGCGCGGCGAGCACCGCGTCCTGGTCGGCGACGGTGCTGTTGATCTCGCCGCTCAGGGGGTAGCGGGCGTAGGCCGCGAGCAGCTCGGAGAGGGGGCGGTCGGACTCGGCGAGCGCCGCCATCGCGTGCAGCGCGGCGAGCATGCCGGAGTCGGCACGCCAGAAGTCGCGGAAGTAGAAGTGTCCGCTGTGCTCGCCGCCGAAGATCGCGTCCGTCTCGGCCATGGTGGCCTTGATGTAGGAGTGCCCCACGCGGGTGCGGACCGGGACGCCGCCGAGCTCGGTGACGATCTCCGGCACCGCTCGCGAGGTGATCAGGTTGTGGATCACCGTGGAGCCGGGCTCCCGCGCCAGCTCTCGGGAGGCGATCAGCGCGGTCAGGGTCGACGGGGAGACCAGCTCGCCCCGCTCGTCGACGAGGAAGCAGCGGTCGGCGTCGCCGTCGAAGGCCAAGCCGATGTCGGCGCCCTCGGCCAGGACCGCCTTCTGCAGGTCGACCAGGTTCTCCGGCTCGATGGGGTTCGCCTCGTGGTGGGGGAAGGTGCCGTCGAGCTCGAAGTAGAGCGGCACCATCTCGACCTGGTCGGCGAGGCGCCCGAACACGGCGGGCGCGGTGTGGCCGGCCATGCCGTTGCCGGCGTCGACGACCACCTTCAGCCGGCGCCCGGTCACCGGGGCGAGCGTCAGGAGGTGGGCGGCGTAGGCCTGGAGCACGTCATGGGAGCTGATCGACCCGGTCCTGGATCCGGGGGCCTCCGGAGCCGCGCCCGCGGCGACCCGGTCGCGGATCTCGGCGAGGCCGCTCTCGGCGCCGACCGGCTGCGCGAGCGAGCGGCACATCTTGATGCCGTTGTACGCCGCCGGGTTGTGACTCGCGGTGAACATGGCGCCCGGCAGGTTCAGGTGGCCCGACGCGAAGTAGAGCTGGTCGGTCGAGGCCAGCCCGATCATGGTGACGTCGGCGCCCGCGGAGGTCGCGCCGTCCGCGAACGCGCCGGCCAGCGACGGCGAGCTCGGCCTCATGTCGTAGCCGATGACCATCGCGTCGACGCCCAGCACCTCGACGTACGCCGCACCCGTGGCCCGGGCCAGGGACTCGTCGAGCTGCTCGCCGACGAGACCGCGCACGTCATAGGCCTTGAAGACCCTGCTCAGGTTGTCCGGACTGGTCGTGCTGGCCATGAGGCAGACCCTAGGCCATGTCCCCCGTCGGCCAGGTCCGGGCGACGTCAGTCGGTGGTGAGCATGCGCAGGTGCCCCTTGCGGGCCACCTCGCGTCCCGGCTCGCGGGGCGCCTCGACCGGCTCGCGCCGCACCGGCCGGGCCGCCTCGCGGACGGCGTCGGCCAGGGCCAGCAGGTCGTCGTTGCTGGGTCCGGGCTGCTGGGTGCCGAGCTGCAGCCGGACCACCTCCCAGCCGCGCGGCGCGGAGAGGCGCTCGCTGTGCACGTCACACAGGTCGTAGGCGTGGGGCTCCGCGTAGGTGGCCAGCGGCCCGAGCACGGCGGTCGAGTCGGCGTACACGTAGGTCAGCGTGGCGACGGCGCGTCGCGCACAGGCGGTGCGCGAACAGGTCCGCAGGCTCTGCGCTCCCGCGTTGGCCGTCATCCTCACGGCGCAGACGCTACCGCTGACCCGGCCCGGCGCTCGCTAGGCTCGCGGGTGTGGAGGAGACGACGACGGCGCCCGAGGAGCTGGTCCCCCGTCGGCGCCGCGACCGCCGCGGGCGCGGGATGCGCGGCCCTGCCGTGCAGCCGCTCGCCGCGACCGGGCACCGCCCGCCGCTGCCGCGCAGCCGGCGCGAGATCTTCGACCGGATCATGCTCGACATCGTCACCGACGTCGACGCACGCTGGTCCGAGCACCTGGGCCTGGTGGAGTACGCCGTCGAGGACGCGCCCCAGCTGCCCGACGACTGGGACTCGGGGCGGGTGCCGCTGTCCTCCCTCGTGCGCGGCTCGGGCACCACGCCGACCCGGCTGGTCGTCTTCCGCCGCCCACTCGAGCACCGGGCCGCCGACCGCGCCGACCTCGAGGCGATCGTGCTGGCGGTCGTCGTCGAGCAGGTCGCCGAGCTGCTCGGCATCGAGCCCCACGAGGTCGATGCCCGCTACCCCTCGGACCTCGACGAGGAGTGAGCCCCTCCGGGGCGATTCCGGGCTACTCCGGGGACACGACCGGGATCCGGGCGTGCGTCTCGGCCGCCCGCAGCCGCAGGGTCGCGAGCCCCGGCTGGCTCCCCGCGGTCGGCAGCGAGACCACACCGGCGATCCGCGTGTTGCGCGGCTCCACCGTGACCAGCACCGCCTCCGGCGGCAGGGCGAGGGAGGCGGCCCGGTCGGGGGCGACCTCGACCGGATCCTCGCGGAGCAGGGACCCGTCGGCGCCGTACGACGTGACGTGCACGACGCCGGTGCGCAGCGCATGACCCAGCAGCAGGGTCTTCTCCCCTGTCGGGAGCACGGTGGCGGTGGGCTCGCGCACCGCGATCGCGGGGGCGAGGAGGACGAGGTCCTTGCGGGACACCAGCCGGACGGACGCAGCGAGCGGGTCGGCGGACTCGACGACGACACCGA
This sequence comes from Nocardioides albidus, assembly GCF_006335005.1. Lineage (GTDB taxonomy): Bacteria > Actinomycetota > Actinomycetes > Propionibacteriales > Nocardioidaceae > Nocardioides > Nocardioides albidus. The sequence goes on along the minus strand of NZ_VDMP01000020.1, from coordinate 45,055 downwards.
CGACTCCGGCACCGCCCTCGCCCGCGAGCAGCGGTCGGAGGTCGACCTCCTGCAGTGCGTGCGGAGGCACCGAGACATCGGGGGCCTCGGTCGGGGTGAACGTCGCCTCGGAGGTGACCAGCCTGACCCGGGCGCGCACCTCGTCGTCGCCGGGGTTGGCCACGAAGAGGGTGGCGCCGCGGGCGCCCTCGGGCAGGCCGAGGATGAGGTTCTCGGTGGAGGGCGCGGCCTGCGTCGGCAGGAAGTCCGTGGTCGCCCGGCCCCGGCCGAGCTGGTCGCGGGTGGTCCGAGCGGTGACCGCGACCCGGCCGCGGGTCACGCTCACGCGGGCGGCGGTGATCTCACGACGCGGGGCCGAGGCGGCGAGGTCGACGCGCTGGACGCCGTGCGCCGGGACCTGGATGCCGCGCAGTGCGGGCTCCTCGACGGGTCCTTCGGCGCCGTACAGAGCGACGTCGACGACGGCCTCGCCGTCGTCGGGGTTCACCAGCTCGAGGGTCGTGGCGTAGCGGGCGGTCGCACCGAGGCCGACCAGCCACTCGTCGTAGGCGGGGGTGCGGCACTCGGGCAGTGCCAGCGGGTCGTCGCGGCCCGCGGCGATCCCGGGAGCGGCGGCCCCGCGGCCGTCGAGGACGACCGGTCCCGCACTGTCCGGAACGACCGCCGTGCCGTCGGCCCCCGCGGTGAGCGGCGCTCCGGCGGATGCCTCGGCTCCGTCGGGCGGGGCCACCTGGACGGACAGCTCGCCACCGGCGACGCCAGGGGTACGGCCGACCCGGGTCGCGCTCGTGGGACGGATGCCGCCCGGACACACCACCGTCGCGGAGGTGAGCTCTGCCGTGGTCGGTGGCTGCGGGCCCGCGAGCCGCGACTCCTGGTCGCCGATGGCGCCGAAGGCGAGCGCCACGACCGCCGGCATCGTGACGGCCAGCGCGACGAGCACGTCGACGCGCCGGCGGCGCGCGACGGCCGCGCGACGGCCGCCGGGCTGGCCGCCGGGCTGGCCGCCGGGCTGGGGCTGGGTGTCACTCATCGCGGTTCCTTCGCAGCGGCGGGAGGCAGAGCACGACCAGGACGGGGATCGCCGCGGCCTGGACCGCCAGGAGCAGCCAACGCAGCCAGGCGTGATGGCCCGGCAGCGGGCCGGGCTCGGGACTGACCTGCCAGGCCCGCGTGCCGCGCTCGGAGCTGGCCTGGACGAGCCCGGAGGTCGCGTCGAGGCTGGCGGCGACCGAGCCGTCGGCCGGCGCCGCCTGGACGATGTAGAGCACGCCGAGGTCGGCGAGGCGGGCCACGGCGTCGGGATCGGGCGAGGTCACCAACGAGCGGATGGTCGCGGTGATGTCACGGTCCTCGGGCGTGAGCGCGGCGATCTCGTCCTCGCCGACCGTCGGACCGTCGCCGCGGTGGACGTCGTAGCGCAGACCCGTGTCCTTGCTGCCGCGCAGCACCAGCACCCCGTTGTGCTCGGCCTGCCCGGCCCGCTGGGCCATGTAGACCGGGACGTCCGAGGCCGGAGGGTCCTCGAGCTCGGCAGGCCCCCATCCGGCGAACCACACGAGTCCGACCAGGGGGGTGACCAGGCCCAGGACGCCGGCCAGGGCGAGGCCCGCCTGGGCGGGCTTGGGCTGGTCGCCGAGGTGGTGCAGGGAGAGACCGCCGAGCAGGGTCGCGGTGATCCAGGCGCCCTGGAGCATCAGCACGACCGCGCCGAGCCCCGGCTGCTGGCCCACCGGCCCGGCGATGTCGATCGTGGTCATGCCGAGCGGCACGGCGACCAGGGCGGTGACGGCGGCCACCAGCCAGCACACGACGACCGGGATCCGGGTCGCGCGGGGAAGGAGCGACGCCAGCGCCAGCGCCGGGAGCACCCAGCCGGCCGGAGCCGGCGCGCCGAGACCGCCGAGCCGTCCGGCGAGCAGGTCCCAACCGGAGGTCGCCGCCGTCGGCCACCGGCCGACGTCGAGCACGAGGCCCCCGAGTCCACCCTCGAACACCGCCGGCAGCCACCACGGCACGAGCACGAGCAGCGGCACGGCGAGCGCGGCCACGGGCGGACCCCACACCGAGCGGTCCCCGGCCTCACCGGGCAGCAGTCGCACGGCGCAGCCGAGCAGGACAGCGAAGAGCACCGCGACGACCAGCCACGCCGGCGGCGCGACGGCCGTGAGCAGCGCCAGCGCCAGGCCGGTGCGCCAGCCCGCACGCCACCGGTGGGCAGCGTCGGGGTCGGCGAAGCCCAACGCGGCGTGCGCCATCCACGGCAGCACCGCCGCGGCCACGACCACCCCCCAGCGCCCGCCACCCCAGGCGCCCGCGACCAGCGGGACGAGCGCCCAGGTCACCGATCCCCACAGCAACAGCCAGCGCGGGGCGCCGTACGGCGTCACGAGGCGGCCGACGACACGCAGGAAGCGCCACGCGCCCCACAGTCCGAGCGGCGCCGCGAACGCCATGAGCAGGGACATCAGCAGCGAGGGGCCGACGGGGAGGCCGAGGACCGCGAGCGGGAGGACGTACGGCGGCGCCGGGATGTCGCTGCCGAAGCCGATCGGGTGGCGGCCCTCGAGATGCAGCGCCCACCAGTCGCCGACGCCGCCGGGCGCGGGCGAGAGCGCGCCGCCGGCGATGCCGCCGACGACGTCGCGGACACCGACGAGCAGCGCCAGCACGGTGATCGCGGTCGCCACGGCGACCGGGTTGGTGAGGAAGCGCACGACGATGCCGGTGTCGGCGAACTCCTCGTCCTCGCCACGGTGGCGCGCCGGCGGCGGACCGGCGGCGGCGTCGCGCTCGGCCGCCGCGACCCGGCGGCGCTCCGCGACGTCCGCGGCCTGGTTGGTGGCGGCCGCGACGAGGTCGCCGACGAAGTCGAGCCCGTGCCGGTAGGGCACCCACCAGGGCGCCAGGAGGCGGCGTACCCGCTCGCGATCGACGCTGCCACCCGAGCCGGCGGCTCGGCGGGCTCGGCGCGCCGCGCGGACCTGCCCGGGATGGCGCAGGACCGAGATCAGGGCCGCCAGCTCGTCGAGCGCCTCCCCCACCGCCCGCACGCCGAGCAGGCCCAGAACCCGCAGCAGTGAGCCGAGGGTCAGCCGCAGCACCTGCAGGGGAAGGGTGGCGCCGCGGCCGTTGGCGAGCAGCGTGAACAGGGCGGCGCGCCGCTCCTGGAAGTGGGTGTGGCGCCCCGTCAGCGGAGTGCGGCGGATCCCCCGGTGGGCGGCCTCGGCGTGGAAGACGACGGCCGCCGGGACCACGAGGGTGGTCCGGCCCGCCGCCGCGGCCCGCCAGCCGAGGTCGATGTCGTTGCCGAAGATCGGCAGGGACCGGTCGAAGCCGCCGAGCTCCTCGAGGACCTCCCGGCGCACGAGCATGCCGGCCGAGTTGACCGCGAGGACCTCCCGCACCTCGTCGTGCTGACCCTGGTCGTACTCGCCGCGCTCGAGTCCGGTCTCGCGCCGGCCGGTGCCGCTGAGAGTGACGCCGAGCTCGAGGAGGCGCCGCAGCGAGGGCCATTCGCGCAGCTTGGGGCCGAGGATGTCGGCGTCGGGACGCTGCTCCGCCGCGGCGAGCAGCGCCGCGAGAGCGTCGGGTGCCGGGTTCACGTCGTCGTGCAGGATCCACACCCACCCGGGCGGGCGCTCCGATCCGGCCAGGACGCGCAGGCCCTCGGCGACGGCGTCGGGGAACCCGGTGTCGCCGGGCATCGTGCGCTGCTCGAGGGGCAGCCGCTCGGCCAGGGCGGCGCTGATCAGGTCGGCGCTGCCGTCCCTGCTGCCGGTGTCGACGGCCACGACCCGCGAGGGGGGCGCGGTCTGCGCGAGCAGGCCGTCGAGGACCGCCGGCAGCCAGGAACTGCCGTCGTGGCTGACCAGGAGGACAGCCACCTCGGGTTGTTGCGACACGAGGTCAGACCCTACGACCGTTGATGTGAAGGGGGCACATCTCGGCCGGGCACGGGCGGGCCGTGCTCGTTCGTCGCACGCCTCAGACAGGCTCGATCAAACGGCTCGCTTCTTCAGCTTGCGACGCTCACGCTCCGACATGCCACCCCAGATCCCGAAGCGTTCGTCGTTGCCCAGCGCCGCCTCGAGGCACTCCACGCGCACCTCGCAGGTCTGGCAGACCTTCTTGGCCTCGCGCGTCGATCCTCCCTTCTCCGGGAAGAACGCCTCAGGGTCGGTCTGCGCGCACAGCGCGCGCTCCTGCCACCCCAGCTCGTCGGACTCCGCTTCGACCAGGAACAGTTCCCTCACGATTTCGCCCCTTATGTCTCGACCCGATGCCCCGAACGACATCTCTGGAATTACATACGTGTCATACCCAAACAGTCAAGGTCGAGTCTGCTATACGCAGCCCCGTTCGCGCCCGTCTTTGCGGGCACGGCACAGTTGTCCCTCGTGGAATCGACACCTGACTCGACAGCAGCCCCGGCACTGCGGAGCCTGACCGTCCTGTCCGGCGGCATGGGCGGGGCCCGCTTCCTGCAGGGCCTGCTCCACGGCATCGCCGCCGGAACCCTACCCGGTGTGGCACCGGACGCTCACGTCACGGTGGTGGCCAACAACGCCGACGACTGGTGGGTCCACGGCCTCAAGGTCTGTCCCGATCTCGACACCGTGATGTACACGCTGGGCGACGGCATCGACCTCGAGCGGGGCTGGGGCCGGCGGGCGGAGACGTGGAGCGCCAAGGAGGAGCTGGCGGCGTACGGCGTCGAGCCGACCTGGTTCGGCCTGGGCGACCGCGACATCGCCACCCACCTGGTGCGCACCCAGATGCTGGAGGCCGGCTACCCGCTCTCGCAGGTCACCGCGGCGCTGTGCCGGCGCTGGCTCACACCGACCTACGGCGAGACACTGAGCCTGCTCCCGATGACCGACGACCGCGTGGAGACCCACGTCGCCGTCGCCGACGCCGACGCCGCGAGCGGCAAGCGGGTCGTGCACTTCCAGGAGTACTGGGTCCGCCTGCGCGCCGAGGTCCCCGCCGAGCAGGTCGTCTTCGTCGGCCTCGACCGGTCCACGCCGGCTCCGGGTGTCATCGACGCGATCGCCGGCGCCGACCTGGTCGTCCTGCCGCCCTCGAACCCGGTCGTGTCCGTCGGCACCATCCTCGGTGTCCCGGGCATCCGCGACGCCGTGCGGAACACGCCCGGCAAGGTCGTCGGACTCTCCCCCATCGTCGGCGACTCGCACGTGCGCGGCATGGCCCGGCAGATGCTCACCGCGATCGGGGTGGAGGTCAGCGCCGCCGGCGTCGCCCTCAACTACGGAGCCCGGTCCGCCGGAGGCGTCCTCGACGGCTGGCTCGTCGACGAGCGCGACGCCGAGCAGGTCGCGCGGATCGAGGCGGCGGGCATCCGGGCGGCCGCCGTACCGCTGATGATGACCGACCACGACGCCACCGCCGCCATGGCCGCCTCCGCCGTCGACCTGGTGCGGTCCACCCGCTGATGGGCATCGTCGTCACCGCGCCCGACGGCGTGCCCGAGATCCGGCCCGGCGACGACCTGGCCGCCGCGCTGCTCGCCGCCCTCCCGACCGGCGACCTGGCCGACGGCGACATCCTCGTCGTCACCAGCAAGGTCGTCAGCAAGGCGGAGGGACGCGTCGAGAGCGGAGACCGCGAGGCCTGGATCGACGCGGAGACCGAGCGCCTCGTCGCGCGGCGCGGGCCGACCCGGATCGTGCGCAACCGACTCGGCCTGACCATGGCCGCGGCCGGCGTCGACGCATCCAACGTCGAGCGCGGCACCGTCGTCCTGCTGCCGCTCGACCCCGACGCGTCCGCGCGCCGGCTGCGGACGGCCGTGGCCGAGCGGCGCGACGTCAATGTCGGCGTCGTCGTCACCGACACGGCCGGCCGCACGTGGCGCGAGGGCCAGACCGACATCGCCATCGGCGCCGCCGGCCTCGCCGTGCTCGAGTCCTTCGCCGGCCGCGTCGACGCCCACGGCAACGAGCTCGCCGTCACCGCACCGGCGGTCGCCGACGAGATCGCCTCCGCCGTCGAGCTCGCCCAGGGAAAGCTCGGGGCTCGCCCCTGCGCGGTCCTCCGCGGGCGCCCCGACCTGGTCCTGGCGCCCGGCGTGGACGGCCCCGGCGCCCGCTCCCTGATCCGCCCCGACGGCGCCGACCTCTTCGGGTACGGCGCCCGCGAGGCCGTCATCCAGGCCGTGGCCGCCCAGCCCTCCGCACGCACCCCGTTCGGCGCGCCGGTGGATGCCGTCGACCTCGTCGACGCCCTCGCCCGGGCCGGGATCGCCGCACACGCGACAGCAGCCGACGACGTACGCACGGGACCGGAGCGGAGAGCCGCCGCCGACATCGTCGCGTTCGCCCACGGATGGGAGAGCGTGCCGACCGGCGAAGTCGGCACCGACCTGCGGTTTCGTCCGGTGACTCCGTAGACTCACCGCGTTCGCCGCACGGGGCGCGCTCCCGGCACGCCCTTCACGACCAAGACGAGGTACCCCGCACGTGGCCAAGTCCAGCAAGTCCGAGAAGTCGGAGCGCCGCCAAGTCATCGACGACATCCGGCGCAAGCAGAAGCGTGCCGACCAGCGCCAGGGCATGGCGATCGTCGGCGTCTGCGTCGTGGTCGCCCTCGTCATCATCGGCGCAGCGCTCTACCCGAAGGTCCGCCAGACGATCAACGACCAGAAGTGGAGCGGCAAGAGCGTCGGCGAGATCGGTGCCCCGGCGAGCGTGTGCGGCGACGTCACCGAGAAGGAGGCGTCCGGCTCGCAGGAGCACGTCCCCGAGGGCCAGCAGGTGGACTACACGGAGGCCCCGCCCGCCTTCGGCGCGCACTGGAACGTCGCGGGCGTCGCCCCGACCCCCATCGGCGACCGCTTCTACGACGAGGACTCCCGCCCCGAGCTCGAGCAGCTGATCCACAACTCCGAGCACGGCTACACGATCCTCTGGTACGACACCACCGCGAACGACAACTCCTCCGAGGTCTCCGCCATGCGGGCGATCGCGAAGATCATGGACGCCAACGACACCAACCAGCGCCTGAAGTTCAAGGTCGCCCCCTGGACCAAGGCCGACGTCAAGGAGACCGGCAAGTCCTTCCCCAAGGGCCAGCACATCGCCTTCACCCACTGGCGCGCCGACCGCGACAACCAGAAGCAGTACGGCGTGTGGCAGTACTGCTCGAAGGTCAGCGGCGCCGCCCTGAAGAAGTTCATGGCCGAGTACCCGTTCACCGACTCCCCGGAGCCGTACGCGTACTGAGTTGGACTGCGCGAGCGCGTCGCTCGTTCCTCGCGCCGCGCTGCCGCGCGCGCAGTCGAGTCCGGTAGATGATCGGGTCCGCCTGGCGGCACGCCTCCGGCACGGCGGAAAGCGTCACCCTCGTCGGCTCCGGTCGCTCGTGCCTCGCTCCCTACGCCTCCTCGTGCGCCGTTCCCGCCGTGGCCTCCGGTTGGGTTGGCTGGCGCGAGCGCGTCTCGTTTGCTGGCGCGAGCGACGTCGCTCCTTCGTCGCGCCGCGCTGCCGCGCGCGCGGTCGAATCCGGTAGACGGTTGCGTCCGCCTGGCGGCAAGCCTGTCGGCTCGCGGAAAGGCTCGGCTCCTCCGCTCCGGTCGCTCGTCCCTCGCTCCCTACGCTCCGTCGCCCTCGCTTCCCGCGACGACCGACACGACGGATGGGCGCGAGCGCAGCGAGGACCGTGCGGCCCTCTCGACTGGCGACGCGCTCGGCCCCGTCAAATCAGGTCGGTGCGGCCGTTCTCCTTGAGGGCGGCGACGACGTCCTTGACCTCCTGGGCCCTGGCCCGGGTGGTGACGAGGAGTGCGTCGGGGGTGTCGACGACAACGACGTCGTCGAGGCCGATGACCGCGATCGTGCGTCCCGAGCCGGGAACGACGATGCCGCTGGCGTCGATGAGGCGGGTGAGGCCGGGGTCGCCGAGGACGCTGCAGGCGTCGCTGTCGCCGAGCAGGGTGGCGAGCGAGTCGAAGTCGCCGATGTCGTCCCACCCGAAGGCGCCGGGGATCGTGACGACCTTGCCGGCCGCCGCGGCCGGCTCGGCGACGGCGTGGTCGATGGCGATCCGCGGCAGGGTCTCCCACAGCTCGGGGAGGCGCTCGGGCTCGGCGGCGATCGCGCGCAGGGTGGCCGCGAAGGCGGGGTCCTGCTCGCCGAGCAGGTCCAGCAGGACGGTGGGGCGCACGACGAACATGCCGGCGTTCCAGCGGTAGTCGCCGGACGCGACGTACTGCTCGGCCACGGGCACCGACGGCTTCTCGACGAACTCGACGACCCGCCGCGCGGACGGATGGCCGGCGAGGGCATCACCCTGGCGGATGTAGCCGAACGCAGCCGAGGCGAAGGTCGGCTCGATGCCGATGGTGACCAGCCAGCCGTCACGCGCCGCGGCGACGGCGTCGGCCACGGCCACCGCGAAGGCGTCCGGGTCCGGGATCACGTGGTCGGCCGCGAAGGATCCCATGATCTCGGCACCGCGACTCTCCAGGAGTGCTGCCGCCAGCCCGATCGCCGCCATCGAGTCACGGGCCGAGGGCTCCGCCACGACGCCTTCGTCCGCCAGCGTCGGCAGCTGGTCCAGCACCGCCGATCGGTGGGCGGCGCCGGTGACGACGAGGACCCGGTCTGCCACCAGGGGCGCGAGCCGGTCGTGGGTCTGCTCGAGCAGGGAGCGCCCCGAGCCGGTCAGATCGTGGAGGAACTTCGGCGAGCCGGAGCGCGACAGCGGCCACAGCCTCGTCCCGGCTCCCCCGGCGGGGACCACGGCCCAGAATCCGGGGATCTCGTCAACCATGGGCCGCACCCTACGGCCCATCTCGGCCTGCTCAGGGCGCGGCCTAGGCTCGGGCCCGTGACGCCTCCGACCACCTTCCCCGCCGTCCTCACCACCCGTCTGCGCACCGACCCGGGGCAGCCGCTGGTGACCTTCTACGACCACGCCACCGGGGAGCGCGTCGAGCTGTCGGTCACGACCTGGGCCAACTGGGTGGCCAAGGCGAGCTCGCTGCTCGTCGACGAGCTCGGACTGGAGCGCGGCGATCGCCTCGCGATCGACCTGCCGCCGCACTGGCTGGGCACCGTGTTCCTCGGCGCCGCGTGGAACTGCGGTCTCACCGTCACCGAGCCCACCGACAGCGCCCTCGCCGCCGTCGTGTGCGGTCCTGACAGCCTGCCGGCCTGGTCGGCGCGCAGTGCCGAGCTCGCCGTGCTCGCGTGCGCCCTGCTGCCCCTGGGCGTGCGGTTCGCCGAGCCGCTGCCGGCGGGGGTGGTCGACGTGGGCGTCGACATCTGGTCCCAGCCTGACGCCTTCCAGGCCTGGGACCCGCCGCAGGCAGACGATCCGGCCATCGAGGCGGGCGGACGGGTGCTGACCCAGGCCCAGCTGTGGAGCGAGGCGGCCGCCGCCCGTCTGGTCGGCGGCGGCCGCCTGCTCGCGGTCGCCGACCCCGTCACGGAGCCGGCGATCCTCTGCGAACCGCTCCTGTCGGGCGGTTCGCTCGTCCTGGTCGCCCGGGCCGAGCCGGAGCGGCTCGAGGCGACGTACGCCGCCGAGCACGCCACGGCCCGCTTCCCCGCCTGAGCGACCAGGACGGATGGTGACGCGGGCTAGCCCGCGAGGTCGAACTTCCTCCCCTTGCCGAGGAGCTTCGGCGAGCCGAGCTTCTTCGCCTTGGCCTTCGGTACGGCGTACAACAGGCCGCTCGACTTCCCGCGGACGACGAGCAGGTTGGTCCCGTTGCTCATCGGCCCCAGGCCGATCATCCAGTCGTAGCCGCCGGCGCTCGACTTCATCGACTTCGCGGCCGACCAGCCGCCCGGCACGATGCTGGTGTAGAGGGTCAGGGACGAGCCGGCCCGGACGAGCGCGTCGGGCCTGCCGTCGCCGTTCCAACGACCGGTGGGGACCAGCTTCTTGCCGGGCACCGAGCCGGCAGCGGGCACGGCCGCGAGGAAGCCGGACAGGCGGTTGCCCGGGTAGACCTGCATCTGCCCGCCCTTCGGCTGGCCCATCAGATCGGGCGCCTGGTCGCCGGTGACGTCCCCGACGGCAGCGAGCATCTTGATGCCCCCGTAGTTGCTGGGCAGCACCTGGCCGGGCTGGAACATCCCGGCGCCGGCTCCGCGGAACAGCACGGCCGCCCTGTCGCTCTTGCGGATCGCCATCAGGTCGTTGAGCCCGTCGCCGTCCCAGTCCCCGACACGCAGGATCTGCTTGGCCCACGGGACCGCCACGTTGGTCTTCACCGTGGCCGCGATGCGCCAGGCACCGCCGCTCCGGTCGATGTCGTGGAGCAGGAGGCGTCCGCTCTTGGCGTTGCGGACGACGATGTCGGGATTCGGCGAGCCGATGTAGTTGCCGTTGAGCTGGCCGAGGTTCGCGCCCTGCTGGACCTGTGCGGCGAGGGCCCGGATGGTCGGGAGCTGGGCGTAGAGGTACTTGCCGGGGCACGCCGTCTTGCCGGCGTCGCGGTGGCCGCTGATGGCCGCGAAGGTGCCCTTGCCGACCCGCTGGCTCAGCGACGAGGGGTCGACACCGGAGAGCGAGAGCTTCCAGGCGAACAGCGCGCCGTACGCGTTGATCATCTCGGGTGTGGGCTGCGCGGTCTCGTAGTTGCCGATCGCGGACATCGCGAAGGAGTAGCCGTTGTAGCCGAGGGTGTGGGCCCCGACGACGGCCTTGTCGATGCCGCCGGCGCGACCCTCCCAGATCCGGCCGAAGCGGTCGACGAGGAAGTTGTAGCCGATGTCGCTCCAGCCCCGCGTCTTGACGTGGTACTTCCAGATGCCACGCAGGATGCCCGGGACATCGGCGGGCTGGTAGTCGTTGGCGTTCACGGTGTGGTGGACGAAGCCCGCGCTGATGGTGCCGTACTTCGCCTGGTAGCTCGCGTCCTCCGGGGCGCCCCACTGCGCCCGCGAATAGATCTGCGGCTGCGGCGCGCCGGTCGTGGCGGCCTGCATCGCGATGGCGCCGTCGGCCGCTGCCCGCTCACCCTCGTCGCCGGAGGTGGTCGCGGCCGACCCGCCGGAGGTCAGGGCGGGGCCCTCCTCCTCGGTGGTCTGCGGCGTGCCGGGGTCGATGACGGCGACCTTCAGGTCGGTCGGCGCGGTGGCGGTCGTCGCGACCCGGACCTGGACCTGGTCGACGTCACCGATGACGACGGGGTCGGTACCGGGTCGGGTGTCCCGGCCCTCCTCGCTGTCGGGGTCCGGGCCGTGGTCGTCGTGGTACTCCGCCGCGCTCCACCCGCTCCAGGTGTCGCCGACCCGGGTCCGCACGTCCACCGTGATGCCGTCCTCGGGGACCTCCGCGCCGTGTGCCCAGGTCACGCCGACCGTGCCGAAGCCCTCGACGGGCAGCGCGTCGCTGACCACCTTGGCGCTGCCGTCGCCGAGCTGCTTGACGCTGCCGTGCACGTCCAGGCGCCCGCTGACGCCGTTCGGGGTGGCGGTCAGCGGATACTCCGTGACCTTGGGGTCGACGACGCCCGTGGGCACGGCCACCGGCGTGGTGGCGGCCTGCAGGGTCACGGTGCCCGGAAGGGTCACGCCGCCCGGCTGGGCGGGGCGGACCTCCATGGTGACCGTGCGGGCCGCAGGCGTGAGGACCGCGACGACGACAGCCAGTGCGAGGGCCTGCTGGCACAGGGTCACGAACCGGCTGCGGCGCGTGTGCTCGGGGATCTCCGTGGGGTACGGCGACATGGTTCTGCTCCAGACGTGCGTGGCGGGGAAGTTGTCACACGAGTAGCAACTTTCACATGCGTCACACGAGCCTGGGAAGAGATCGTGAGTAACTACAATCGTGTAATTTCCACTCGACACGCCGACCACATGCAAATTTGTGAATCGGCGTCCCGGCGCGATATCTGAGCCCGCTCCGCGGCGGTGGGTACGACGCACTCGCGCCCGC
>NZ_VDMP01000020.1:31575-33114 GCF_006335005.1 Nocardioides albidus | reverse complement strand
CACGCGTCGCTCACCCCACGCGTCGCTCACCCCACGCGTCGGTCATCGCGGGAAGCGAGGGCGACGCCGCGTAGGGAGCGACGAAGGAGCGACCGGAGCGGAGGAGACCGAGCCTTTCCGCGAGCCGACAGGCTTGCCGCCAGACCGACGCAACCATCTACCGGACTCGACTGCGCGCGCGGCAGCGCGGCGCGAGGAACGAGCGACGCGCTCGCGCCATCCAACTCAGATGGCGCTCGCGCCATCCAACTCAGATGTCGTTGGCGATCTCGTCGTCGGAGTCGTCGTCCTCGACGTCGTAGCCGAGGTGGTGCACGCCCGCGACGGGGTCGCCGTCGAAGGTGAGACGGCCCTTCTCGAGGACGAGGACGCGGCTGCACATCTTGATGACCGACTCGGGCGAGTGGCTGACGTAGAAGAGGGTGCGATCCCCGCTGTTGCGGATCTGGCGCATCCTCTTCATGCACTTGACCCGGAAGGGCTTGTCGCCGACGGCGAGGACCTCGTCGGCGAGGAAGATGTCGGAGTCGACGTGGATCGCGATGGCGAAGCCGAGGCGGGCCTTCTGGCCTGAGGAGTAGTGGCCGACCGGGCCGTCGAGCGTGTGGCCGAGCTCGGCGAACTCGACGATGTCGTCGAACTTGCGGCGCACCTCGGCCTCGGTCATGCCGAGGATGGCGGCGTTGAGGTAGAGGTTCTCGCGGCCGGTCAACTGGTTGTGGAAGCCGGCGCCGGTGGCGATCAGGCCGGCGATCCTGCCGCGGGTGAGGATCGATCCCTCGTCGGGCCTCATCACGCCGTTGATCATCTTGAGCAGGGTGCTCTTGCCGGATCCGTTGAGTCCCATGATGCCGATGGACTCGCCGCGCTCGACGGTGAAGGAGACGTCGTCGATGGCCTTGAAGGTGTCGGTGGTCTGACGCCCCTTCGCCTTGGCGACCGCGACCTCCTTGAAGGTGCGGTGGTAGCGCAGGGTGAAGTACTTGGTGGCGTTCTCCACCACGATCGACTTGGCCATCAGAGGCGCTCCGGGATCTTGTTCTCGAGCCGGCTGAAGACGTACTGGGCGGCTGCGAGCACCAGCAGCGAGGCGCCCACGATGATGAACCCGTTGATGATGAGGTGCTCGGGCATCGCCTTGACGGCGTCGTGGCCGGGCGGCACGGTGCCGACCCAGAAGGCCCGCTGGAACAGCAGGACGGCGTCGGCGAGCGGGTTCCAGAGGTAGTACTGGGCGAACCGGCCGAAGCGGTCGTCGACCATCGCGTAGGAGTACATCATCGGCACGCCCCAGCGGACGAAGTTGTTGAAGACGCTGACGATGTTGCCGAAGTCGCGGAAGAAGACGTTCGCCGCGCTGAAGAACAGGGCGCCGGCCAGGCCGAGCGATCCGCAGATGAGCAGGCCGAGCAGCAGGGCGAGGACGTCGATCGGCTCGGGCGTCCAGCCCGAGAGCAGCGCGCTGATGATCAGGATCACGATCTGCGGGCCCACGTGATAGAGCGAGACCAGCATCGTCGCGACCGGGAACATCTCCCG
>NZ_VDMP01000020.1:605-31515 GCF_006335005.1 Nocardioides albidus | reverse complement strand
AGTTCGGGATGTCCGCGTGCAGGTTGAAGATGAACCCGACGACGAAGTAGTAGATGAAGAACTGCGTCAGCGGGTTGATGTAGGACCAGAGCAACCCCAGGAACGAGCCCTGGTAGCGGGCCGTGATCTCCCGGGTGACCAGCAGCTTGAGCAGGTAGCGCCGGTGGAAGACGCCGATGAGGCCGTTGTCGGCCGACGGCGCCCGCAGCGGCGGGAGCCCCGCCTCGTCCGCGTCCGGGGCGTCGGGGGTGCTCGTGGTCATCGCCCCTCCCCCTCCGTCCACGGGGCGAAGGTCTTCTCCCACGTCTCGGGCGAGGTGATGTCACCGAGGGCTGCTCGGTACTGCGCGGCGATGTCGTCCCAGTCGCGGCGGAACCGGTTGTGCAGCTCGACGGTACGACGGACCAGCGCCTTGTAGCGGTCGCGATCGCGCTGGTAGAGCGCAGCGGAGGTGCCGTCGTTCATCGAGACGACCGCGGAGTCGAAGCTGGCGATGCGGTACCACTTGGCGTCCATCGCCCGGATCTCCACCTCGGGGAACTCGCGGGAGAGGTCGCGGGGCTTCTTCAGCTGGCGGATGGGCGCGAGCCCGGCGGTGATCGCCTTGGACAGCCGGCCGGGGACGTCGCTGAGGTCCTTGCCCTTGCGGGGCGGCTTCTCGCGTCGTACGGGCGGGAAGTCGTCGGGGTCGGCGTGCAGCTGCGCGTCGGTGAACTGCTTGCGGAACGCGTTGACCTCGGCGAGGCGGGTGCCGAGCATCCCGTGCAGGCCGTGCGGGCCGGCGAGCACGTCCTCGAGCGCCTGGATCCGCAGCTCGACGGTGGAGTACTGCATCGAGACCAGGTGGGCCAGGTCGAAGGCGAAGCTCTCGTGCAGCAGCCGCCCGCCGCGCGGGTAGCGGGAGTGCAGCAGCGCCGCGACGAACCGGTTGCGCTGGTGGAAGTAGGCCTGCCAGTCGAGGGCGTCGTTCTTGTCGGTCCACGGCACGTGCCACACGGCGGCACCGGGGAAGGTCACCGTCGGTACGCCGGCGGCCCGGGCCCGCAGGCCGTACTCGGAGTCGTCCCACTTGATGAACAGCGGCAGGGAGAGGCCGATGTCCTCGAGCACCTGGCGCGGGATCATGCACATGAACCAGCCGTTGAAGTCGACGTCCTGGCGCTTGTGCAGCCAGCGCGCGGAGCGCAGGTTGCGCGCGCCGAAGTCCCAGTCCTGGAAGCCGTCCTTGGGCGACATCCACCAGAACCGGTAGGGCTGGACGATCTCGCCGAAGCTGTGCAGCCGGCTCTTGGCGAAGAGGCTGAACATGTGGCCGCCGACGATCGTAGGCCGCTTGGCCAGGTCGCCGAAGGTGACGGCGCGGATGATGCCCTCGGGCTCGCAGACGACGTCGTCGTCCATCATCATGGCGTAGGTCGCGGTGCCCTTGCGGACCGACTCGAGCTGGCCGCGGGCGTAGCCGCCCGAGCCGCCGAGGTTGCCCTGCTGGAGCACCCTCAGCCGGCCGTCGAGGCCGGTCTCCGCGTCGGGGAAGAACTCGCTGTCGCGCACCAACTGGGTGCCCTGCTCCATCACGAAGACGGTGTCGAGGTAGGGCAGCAGCTCGGGTGTGCCGAGCTGGGCGAGCAGCTTGGCGCAGAAGTCGGGGCGGTTCATGGTGGTGATCGCCAGGTCGACGGTGCCGTGGTCGGCACGGTCCGCCGGGACCGCTGCGGTCCACTCGGCGGACTCGACGGTGACGTCGCCGTGGCCGGCCACGACGTCGTACCAGTACCAGCCGCCGTCGATGAAGGGGCCGAGCGTGAGCTCGAAGGTCAGGGTCGTGGGGCCCTCGGCCTCGGTCACCCCGCTGTCGACCTTCTGCTGGCGGCCGTTGGCCATCGACTTGTTGACGATGACGGTGGCGCCGGAGCCGCGCACCGTGACGGTGAGGGTCACCGCCGTGACGACGCTCCAGCGGCGCCAGTAGCTGGCCGGGAAGGCGTTGAAGTAGGTGCCGAACGACACCTTCTCCCCCGACGGCACGAGCACCGCCGTGCGGGACAGCACCTGGTCGGGGCGCACCGCGCGACCGGTCGAGGTCTTCTGCCGGATGGATGCGTTGTTGAGCTCCTTGGCCGCGCGCGAGCCGCCGACGACGTACTTGTCCTCGTCGAGGTTGGGCTCCTCACAGTCGAGGTAGAGCGGCAGGACGTCCGGGTCGGTGTCGGTGGGGAGGATCTGGCGCTGCAGCAGGCGCTGCACGGTTCCGCCGCTGGTCGGGTCCGTCATGCGTCCACTCCGCCACTCTTGAGCTCGGCGCCTTCGGCGAAGTGCGGCTTGAGCTTGTTGTCGTACATCGACAGCGCGGCCGCGATCGCCATGTGCATGTCGAGGTACTTGTACGTGCCGAGGCGGCCGCCGAAGAGCACCATCGGCTCCTTGTTGGCCAGGTCGCGGTACTTCAGCAGCTTGGCGCGGTCCTCGGCGGTGTTGATCGGGTAGTAGGGCTCGTCGCCCTCCTCGGCGAACCGGCTGAACTCGCGTACGACGACGGTGCGGCCCGGCTTGTAGGACGCGGCACGCTCGGGGTGCAGGTGCTTGAACTCGAGCTCGCGGGTGAAGGGGACCTCGGCGTCGTTGGCGTTGACGACGCCGGTGCCCTGGTAGTCGTCGACGTCGAGGGTCTCCTGGACCAGGTCGACGGTGCGCCAGGACAGGCGTCCCTCGCAGTTGTCGAAGTACTCGTCGACCGGGCCGGTGTAGACGATCGGGACCTTGCCCTTGTAGTCGTCGGCCACGTCGAAGAAGTCGGTGTCGACGCGCACCTCGATGTTCGGGTGGTCGGCCATCCGCTCGAGCCAGGCGGTGTAGCCGTCGACCGGGAGGCCCTCGTAGGTGTCGTTGAAGTAGCGGTTGTCGAAGTTGTAGCGCACCGGGAGGCGGGTGATGATGTCCGCGCTCAGCTCGGTGGGGTCGGTCTGCCACTGCTTGGCGGTGTAGCCCTTGATGAACGCCTCGTAGAGCGGGCGCCCGATCAGGGAGATCGCCTTCTCCTCGAGGTTCGTGGCGTCCCTGGTGTCGATCTCGCTCGCCTGCTCGGCGATGAGCGCGCGGGCCTCGTCGGGCGTGTGGCTCTTGCCGAAGAAGGTGTTGATCAGCGCGAGGTTCATCGGCAGGGAGTAGACCTGGCCCTGGTAGCGGCCGAACACCCGGTGCTGGTAGTTGGTGAACGAGGTGAACCGGTTGACGTACTCCCACACCCGCTCGTTGCTCGTGTGGAACAGATGGGTGCCGTACTTGTGCACCTCGATCCCGGTCTCGGGGTCGAACTCGCTGTAGGCGTTGCCGCCGAGGTGGTAGCGGCGCTCGAGGACCAGGACCCTCAGGCCCAGATCGGCTGCGCAGCGCTCCGCGATGGTCAGGCCGAAGAATCCGGAGCCGACGACGACCAGATCGGGGAGGTCGGGGTTCGACGAGGTTGGAGACACGATCGGTGAGTTTACGGACCCGCGCGCCGGTTCCCCATTCGGACGCGCGGTCGGGTGCTGTCAGGCTTGCCGAGAGCCACGACGCATATCCTGTTCTGGTGTATACCCACCAGACGGCCGGACGCGGCGCTCCATCCTTCGCGCTCGCCTGGCTCGCCGGCCTCGGGCTGGCCGTCCTGACCGTGGTGTTCTCCTTGATCGAGGACATCCCGATCCAGGACCCCGACAGCCTGATCCCGGGCTACATCCGCTTCCCCGCGATCGTGCTCGGCGCGATCGCCATCGACGTGGTGCCCCGCACCTTCCTCGGTGCCGGCCGCCCCGGCGGAGGCTGGCCGGGCCGGCTCCGCACCACCTTCCGCACCGTGGTGCGGGAGCGGTGGCCGTTGGCGCACTGGAAGTTCGCGCTCAACGGCGTCATCGCCTGGTACCTGTGCTACGCCGCCTTCCGCAACGTGAAGAGCATGGCGCCGTTCGTCCACGAGAACATCTACGACGAGCCGCTGGCCGACATCGATCGGTTCCTGTTCGCGGGCCACGACCCGGCCGCCGTACTGCACGCCTGGTTCGGCACCGGGCTCGCCGCCCACTTCTTCTCCGCCGTCTACATCGTGTGGATCGCGCTGGTCCCGGTCTCGATCGCGATCGCCCTCGTGTGGACCAGGCACACGCGTGCCGGTGAGTGGTATGTCACGGCCGTCGCCGTCGACTGGGCCCTCGGCGCGCTGCTGTACGTGCTGATCCCGACGGTCGGCCCGATCTACTCCGACAGCAGCTCCTTCGCGGCGCTGCCTGACACCTACGTGAGCAGGCTCGCGGACTCGATGTGGGACGACCGGGTCGACACCCTCGCCACCCACGGCGAGTCCGGCCTGCAGACGATCGCGGCCTTCGCGTCCCTGCACGTCGGCATCATGATGACGATCTGCCTCGTCGTGCAGGCGGTCAAGCTGGCCCGCTGGGTGCGGATCACCGCGTGGACCTTCTTCGGCCTGACCGTGCTCGCGACGGTCTACCTCGGCTGGCACTTCTTCGTCGACGTGATCGCGGGTGCCGCCCTGGGTGCGTTCGCGGTGTGGATCGCCGGCATCGCGACCGGCAACCGGGTCGGCCTGCGCGCCCGCCTGGTGCCCGACCTCAGCGCGTCGGACGGGCCCGCATCCGCCAGCCATCCCGAAGCGCTCGCGTCACGTTCGCTGCCTCGGCCCGACCGCCCCGCAGCGGACTGAGCAGGACCACGACCAGCGCGATCAGCGCCGGCTTGAGCCGGACGAGCGGGTTCTCGCCGTACCTGAAGTGCACGACGAACAGGTTGCGGTACATGTAGTACCCCTTCCAGCCGGCGAGGTCGTGCTGCTGGTCGAAGTCGAGCTGGCGGACGAGGACCGCGTCGCGCACGGCGCGGATCGCGAACCCGGCCCGGCGGGCGCGGATCGCGAAGTCCACGTCGTCGTAGAAGATGAAGAAGGACGCGTCGGGCAGGCCGATCCGGTCGATCACCTCGCGCCGGACGAGGAAGCCCTCGAAGGCGACGTTCTCGACCTCGACGGTCGCAGGCATCGCCGCGCGGCTGGGGTACGTCGAGTCGATGCTGGCCGTCTTGGGGCGGATGGCCAGCGGGTTGCGCAGGTCGAAGCGCAGGGCGGCCTTCTCGACGAGCGCGCCGGCGCGGTCCTCGCGGACCGCGATCAGGCAGGAGCCGTCGGCCTCGAGCAGCCGGGTCAGGCAGTCGGGGGCGGGGACGACGTCGTCGTCCATCAGCCACATCGCGTCGTAGCCGCGCTCGTAGGCCGTCTGGAGGCCGAGCCGGAAGCCGCCCGCTCCCCCGAGGTTGTCGGTCGTGTGGATGGCGACCAGGCCCGGAAGGGTGCTGCGCTCGAGCACCTCGCGGGTGTGGTCGGTGCTGGCGTTGTCGACCACGAAGACCGCGTCGGGCGCACGGTCCAGGGCGCTGAGCCCGGCGAGCATCCCCTCGAGCAGGTCGGCCCGGTTGTAGGTGACGACGACGACCGCGACCTGCTCGCTCATCGCAGGTACCTCCGGTGCCCGGTGAAGTCGCCGCGCAGCCCCGCGACCGCGGCGCGGGCGCTCAGCGGGATCCGTGCCGGCTGCGGCTTCGTGAACAGGTAGAACCACAGCGTCTTCAGCCAGAACAGCAACACGTGCACCCAACCGCGGTAGGCGCGCAGGTTGAGCGTGTTGTTGCGGGCCATGCAGTAGTGCTTGAGGTCGCTCGGGGTGTGGTTGTAGGTCGTGCGCCCGAACATCATCGGCGTCCCGAGGTCGTCGGTGGCCGGGTGGAGGAAGCGGGCGTCGACCACGGTGGCGATGCGCGCACCGGCCCGCTGCGCGCGCCAGAGGTACTCCACGTCGTCGCCCCAGATGAAGAACTCCTCGCGGGGCAGGCCGATCCGCTCGACCAGGTCGCGGGTGACGAGCACACCGTTGAACGGGATCACGACGTCGTCGATCAGCCCTTCGCGCGCGGCACCCTCCACGGCGGCCATGTCGTGCACGACGCGCGTGCCGCCGGGCAGTCGGATGGGGAAGCAGAGGCGGGAGGGGTCCTGTTCGGCCAGCACGGCCGGACCGCAGAACTCCAGGCCGTCGCGCTCCACCCGCTCGAGGAGCAGGTCGAGGCAGTCGGAAGCCGGCATGCCGTCGTCGTCCATCAGCCACACCAGCTCGGCACCCTCGCGCACGGCCCACGCCAGCCCGTGGTGGAAGCCGCCCGCACCTCCGGTGTTGGAGGCGAGCGTCTGGTGGCTCACCCTCTCGTCCGCCAACTCCGCCAGCCACTCCCCCGTGCCGTCGGTCGACGCGTTGTCGACGACGAGGATCCGCTCCAGTCCGGCGGTCTCCTGCAGCCGTGGGACGAGTCGCTGCAGCATCGCCAACCTGTTGAAGGTCACCACGACGGCCTGGACTCGCACGGCCGTCACCCTACTGGCCGGGTCGGCCGGGTCAGGATTCGTCGGTGAGCAGCGCGTCCGGGTCGAGCCGGGGCGGGATCGCCGCGAGCGCGGCCTGGACCAGCGCGGTGCGCGCCTTCACCTCGACCGCGCGCCGCAGCCGGCCGCGGCCACCCGGCAGGAGGCTCTCGACGACCTCGGCGACCCGGCGGTCGTCGTACGTCGGGCGGGTGCCGGGGGCGACGTCGACGTCGGGCAGGGCGACGAGGACGGGCAGCACCCGGTCGCCCAGGGCGTCGAGGATCTTGAACCGCTGGTAGCGGTCCATCTGCTCCCAGGCGGTGTCGACGTCGACGCCGCGCTTGCGGAAGCGGCGATCCGCGGCCAGCACGACCTTGGCCGCGCCCGCGAGTGCCGCGGTCAACTCGTGCTCGGTGAAGCGCATGTGCCCAGCCAACCCCACCAGCCCGCCGCTGTCCCACTGCGGGTGCCCCGTTACCGTGGCGCCGTGGACACCGCCGCCGTGCTGACCCTGCTCCAGGACGTCGCCGCGGAGGTGATCGACCCTCGGTTCCGCGCCCTGACCGACGACCAGGTCTCGGAGAAGAACCCGGGCGACCTGGTCACGGTCGCCGACCACGAGTCCGAGACGCTCATCACCGCGGCGCTGCAGGCCGCCTACCCGGACGCTCTCGTTCTCGGCGAGGAGGCGATGGCCGCCGATCCCGGGCTGCTGGAGCGCTTCGCGAGCGCCGAGCACGCCTTCACCGTCGACCCGGTCGACGGCACGAAGAACTTCGTCAACGGCTCCCCCGACCACGCGGTGATGGTCGCCGAGGTCCGCGGCGGCGAGGTGACCCGCGGCTGGATCTGGCAGCCGCAGCACGCGGCGTCGTACGTCGCCGAGCGCGGCGCCGGCGCCTGGCGCAACGGCGAGCGGCTGGGCGTGACGGTGGCCGGGGACGGCGTGCCGTTCCGGACCGCGCGTCGCTCGTGGGTCGGCCAGGAGCTCGACGGACTCGGCACGCTGGAGCTGACCTGGGCCTGCTGCGGCGTCGACTACCCGCACCTCATCGCCGGCGACGCCCAGGCACTCCTCTACAGCCGCTCCATGCCGTGGGACCACCTGCCGGGTTCGTTGATCCTCACCGAGGCCGGCGGCGTCGTCGGCCAGCACGACGGCACCCCCCTGGAGCCGCGGGCACTCGCCGGCGGCATCGTCGCCGCACCGGACCGGGCGACGTACGACGCCGTGGTGGCCGCACTGCCGCTGTGAGCAGTGCGGCCCTCGGGCACCCCCGGCGCTAGAACACCGGGCGGGCGCGCTCGTCGAGCGGCGGCAGGAAGTCGCGGCTGAACACCTGGTGGGGCGCCGGGGGGTGGGGCAGCCGGCACGCGTCGACGAGCAGTCGCACGCAGCTGTGCAGCCGCTCGTTGGTGACGTCCCCGATGCCGTGCACGAGCGTGTCCGGGTGGGCCATCTCGTTCTCGAGGGTGCCGAGGAGGCGGGGACCGTCGACGTCCCAGCGGAAGTCCGGCTTCTGCCGCTCCAGCGCGCGCAGGGCGGCGTCCGGATCCGCGTAGGTGTCGGCGATCCCGCGGTTGACGCCGGCGACGAAGGCGCGCACCGCGTCCGGGTGGTCGCGGATGAGGGAGGGCGCCACCATCAGGGCATTGCCGAAGAAGTCGGGGAGCACGTCGCGGTACTCGAGGAAGTCCAGCTCCTTGCGCCCGTCGATGCCGATGGAGGCCAGAGCGGCGATGATCGTGTTGACGAACCCGAACACGCCGTCGACGTGGCCGTCGACGACGTCCTTCGCCATGACGGACAGCGCCGCCGGGGAGCGCATGATCGAGAGGCGGCTCTCGTCGAAGCCGGCCCGGACGGCGTACGGCGAGAGGATCTCGATGGCGGTGTCCATCGAGTTGCCCGTGATCACCTTGCCCTCGAGGTGACGAGGCTTGCGGATCCGACCACCCTTGCGCACGCCGATCGTCAGCGGGGTGGCGCTGAAGGTCATGTGCACGGCGACCGGGCTCTCGTGCGGGCGCATGGCGGCGACCTTCACCAGCGACCCGAAGTCGCCGTAGCCGGCCTCGTATCCCTGCACCGCCATCACGGGGACCGAGCCCGAGGCACCCGCCCCGGCGACGAACTGGACGTCGAGTCCGGCGTCGGAGAAGTAGCCGCGCTCCTTGGCCAGGCAGAAGAACGCGTGCGGTCCGCTGAGGCCGGAGTTCAGCAGGAGGCGGATGGTGAGCGGTGCGGCGCCTGCGGCGGTGGTCGCGGCGGCGGCTGCCGCGCCGGAGGTCGCGGCGGTGGACGGCGAGGCGAGGGCGACCGGGAGCGCGCCCGCGGAGGCCACGATGGCCGCCGATCCCATCGTCTTGAGCATGCCGCGTCGGGTCTGTTCCATCGAGTGCCTCCAGCTGGGTGGGGTCGGCGGAGGCGCGCGAAGGAAGGGTCGCCGGCGGCAGCACACCGCCGCGGCCAGCCGGTGTGCGTCACAGCCAGTGGATCGGTGCGCGAGCGTAGCGCAGATCACAGATCCGCAGACAGACATGTCGCTCGATCTTCTCCGACGAGCGCGACCCGGACCGCGTCCGGAAGGGATGGGCCGGTGGTGCTAGCAGGCCGCCGCGACGTCGTCGGTCTCGTTGGCCGTGTAGCCGCCGTTGCGGGAGCCGAGCGAGCCGCCGGTGACGGTGCCGGGCTGGTCCTCCGACTGCTCCGCCGGCTGCTCCTCGGACTTCGGCGTCTCGGCGGGCTCGTCGGTCGGCTTCTCCGCGGTCTTGCCGCCGGACTTCTCGGCTGCCTTGCGCGCCTTCGGGTCGCCCTCGGCCCGGTCGATGGCGTTGCGGATCATCTGGTGGACGAGGTCGATGTCCGGGTCGGCGGTGTCGATGCGCGGCGGCACCAGCGAGACCGAGGAGATCTTCTGGGTGCGGGCGCGCATCGCGAGCTGGACGAAGTCGCTCAGGGCTCCGCCGGGGATGTCGGTCTGGATCATCGCGCTGGACGCCTTGGCGATCTCCTGGAAGTTGGTCAGCGCCTGGGCGGGGCTGACCTGGGCGACGAGGGCGGAGAAGACGCACTTCTGGCGCGCCATGCGCGAGTAGTCGTCGGAGCCCTCGCGGGCACGGGCGTACCAGAGCGCGTCGTGCCCGTTGAGCTTGCGCCGGCCCGGCTCGATGTAGCCGGTGACGTCCTTGCCGAGGCCACCGACGGGGATCCGCTGCCGGACGTTGAGGGTGACTCCGCCGAAGGCGTCGACCAGGCGCTCGAAGCCGCGCATGTTGACCATGACCCAGTAGTTGATGTCCAGGTCGGTGATGCCCTCGATGGCCGAGACGGTGGCGTCGATGCCCGGGTGCTCGGAGCCCTTGAAGAGCTCGGTGTGGTCGCCGACCCAGGTGCTGACGCCGTTGAGATAGCAGCCGTCGCAGTCGAAGCCCTTGGGGAACTGCTCGGCCATCACGCTGCCCCTGCGGAACGGGAAGTTCTGCATGTTGCGGGGCAGGCCGATCATCACGGTGCGGCCCGTGGTGGCGTCGACGGACGCGACCGTCATCGAGTCGGTGCGCAGGCCCCAGCGGTCGTTGCCGGAGTCGCCGCCGATGAGCAGGATGTTGTAGCGACCGTGATGGGCGGTGCCCAGCTCGCCGTCGGCGAACATCGTCAGCCACTCGCGCTGGGCGGCCGCGAGGTGGGCGCCGAAGAGCATGGTGCCAGCCACCGAGAAGCACAGGAGGCCGTTGACCCCGACGACCGCGCGCCGGTGGGGCAGGCGCAGGCTGAGCGGCTGGCCGATCCGCCACGCGTCGACGAAGAGCGCCGCCCAGCCGATCGCGCCGACGATGAGGTAGAGCCGGATCGCCAGCATCACCGTCGGGCTGAACGCCAAGGTGAGCACGACTCCCTTGTCGAACCAGCTCCACGCGGCCAGGAGGAGCAGCGTGCCGAGCGAGAACAGCCAGATCCGCAGCGCGAGCCGTCCGACGGCGCGGTTGCCGGCGAGCAGCTGGGCGGACCCGGGGACGACGAGGGTGAAAGCCATCAGGGTCAGCGCCCGACGGAAGCGCACCCGGGCCGCACGTTCGTCGACGGCGATCCGCTCGTCGAGGAGTCCGGGCTGAGGCACCCGCCCAGTATCACCAGTCCCACGCGTCACTCCGGTGGCGACGCGCCGCGACCTCTCAGGCGGCTGCGACCGATCCGGCCAGCCGGGCGATCTCGTCGGCCGAGGCGTTGGCACCCGTGCAGACCACGGCGACCGCTCCCTGCACCCCGGTCGCCACCGCGCCGGCCAGCGACGCGGCGCCGGCTCCCTCGGCGAGCGTGTGCGCGCAGGTGGCGAGCAGCCGCGCGGCCGCGTCGATGGCGTCGTCGTCGACCAGGACGAAGTCGTCGAGCCGCTCACGCAGGATCGCCTGGGTGCGCGGGTAGCCGGTGGTCGTGGCCAGTCCGGCCGCCCGGGTCGTCGCGGGCGCGGTCTCGATGGTGCCGCTGCGCCAGGACCGCCAGCCCGCGGGAGCGGCCGAGGACTGCACGCCCACGATCCGGCACTGCGGCGCGAGGGCGTCGCGCACCAGGCACGCTCCGGCGGCACCGGTGCCGCTGCCGACCGGCACGAACAGGGTGTCGAGGTCGGGGGCCTGGGTGAACAGCTCGAGGTACGCCGTCGCGTGCCCCAGGACGATCCGCGGATCGGTCGGGCAGATGAAGGAGGCGCCGGACTCGCGCGCGCGGGCCCGAGCGTGCTCGGCGGCCTCGCCGAGGCTGCCGCCGGCGAGGACCACCTCGGCTCCCAGCGCCCGCACCGCGTCGCGCTTGGCGACGGGGGCGCCGGCCGGCATCACGATCGTCGCGGGTACGCCGGCCAGCCGGGCGCCGTACGCCACCGACTGCGCGTGGTTGCCGGTCGAGCAGGTGACCACGCCGTGGGCGCGCTCGGCGTCGGTGAGGCGTGCCGAGAGGTGCACGCCGCCGCGGACCTTGAAGGCGCCGGTCGGCAGGACGTTCTCGTGCTTGACCAGCACCGGGCGGCCGAGGGCCTGGTCGAGCAGGGGGTGCGACTGCAGCGGCGTGGCGGACAGCTCGCGGGACACGATCTCGGCGGCGGTGAGGACTCCGGCGAAGGTGAGGTCGTGGGAGGTCATGGAGCCATCGTCGGGCACCGCACACTCATCGGTCCAATAGTTCCTTTCGCTGTGTTCCATCGACACCATCGAAGGATAGGCTCGGGCCATGATCGACCTCCGCCGCCTCGAGGCACTGGTCGCCGTGCATCGCACCGGCTCCGTGTCGGCCGCGGCCGCTCACCTGCACTACGGGCAGCCGACCATCTCCCACCACCTGCGCCGGCTCGAGGCCGAGACCGGCAGCGTCCTGCTCCAGCGGGTCGGGCGCGGCATCCGGCTCACCCCGGAGGGCGAGCGCCTGGCTCGCCGCGGCGAGGAGATCCTCGGCCTGCTCGCGCGCGCCGAGGCCGAGCTCGCCGCCACGACCAGCCTGCAGTCGGGTCGGGTCCGGCTCGCCGCGTTCCCTTCGGGCGCCGCGACCCTGGTCCCCGACGCGCTCGCTCTCCTGGCCACCCGCCATCCCGGCGTCCGGCTCGACCTGGTCGAGGCCGAGCCGCCCGAGGCCTACGAGCTGCTGCGCTCGGGCGAGATCGACCTCGCCCTCACCTTCGCCTATCCCGAGCAGCCCGAGCCCGAGCAGATCACCTCGGTGCCCGTGTTCGACGACCCGCTCCATCTCGTCACGCCGGCGTCCGCGGCCCCGCCGTCCGGCCCGGTCGACCTCGGCGCCTATGCGGAGAGCGGGTGGATCACCGGCTGCGAGCGCTGCCGCCGCGAGCTCCTCAGCCTGTGCGCGGAGGCCGGGTTCGCCCCCGCCATCGCCTTCGCGAGCGACGACTACGTCGCCGTGCAGTCCCTCGTCGCCAGCGGGCTCGGGGTCACCGTCCTGCCCGGCCTGGCGCTGCGCGCCCACCAGCACCGCGACGTCGTACGACGCCCGCTGGCCGCGCACCGCCGCGTGCAGCTCTCGACCTACGGCGCTCCCCCGCGCCCGGCGGTGGTCGACGCGGTCGCCGCCGCGATCACCGAGGTCGGGGCGCGGGTCAGCTGATCCGGCCGGCGTCGATCTCCCGGCGGCGCGCGAGCCGGTGGGCCCGCCGGATCTCGGCCTCCCGCATCCGGCGGCGGTCCCCGTCGGTCTCCGGCTCCAGGGCCGGCACCGAGCGGGCCGCGCCGGCCCCGTCGATCGCCACGAAGACGAAGTAGGCGGACCCGACGTGGCGCAGCTCGGTCGCGGCGTCCCACGGCTGGGTCTCGATCCGGACCCCGATCTCCATCGACGACGATCCCACCCAGTTGACCTGGGCGTAGGTGCGCACGATGTCGCCGACCCGGACCGGCTCGAGGAAGGCCATCTCGTCGAGAGCCGCCGTGACGGCGGGCCCGCCGCTGTGCCGCTGAGCGACGACCCCGGCGGCGGAGTCGGCGAGCTTGACGATCTCACCGCCGTGGATGTTGCCCAGCAGGTTGGCCTGGGCGCGCGAGGTCACAGCGGCCAGCTCGATGCGGGAGTACGACGGCGTGCGTGCCGCGACGATTTCGCTCACGGGCTGACGGTAGCGTCCTCGGCATGGCAGGGCGTGGCAACAGCACCGGCGGTCCGGACGAGGAGGACTTCGACTGGGTCTACGGCTCCGGGTCGCAGACCGGCGGCCGCGGCTCGAGCCCCGACCCCGAGCCCACGCGGCGCATCCCCGTGCAGCGTCGCCCCGGGGCGACGCCGCCCCCTCCTCCACCGCCGCGCCTGCCCCCGGCCCAGCAGTTCGCCGGCTCCTCCGAGCCGCCGTCGAGCCCGCCGCGACGCAGCCGCTGGTCGCGCCCGCGCACCTACGTGCGCCTCGTGATCCTGCTCCTGGTCCTGTGGCTGGCCTTCCTGGTCGCCGTGCCCCTCGTCGCCTGGAACCGCGTCGACAAGGTCGACTTCGAGCCGACCGCCGGGCGCCCCGACGAGCAGCCGGGCACGACCTACCTCCTGGTCGGCAGCGACTCGCGCGCGGGCCTCTCGGCCGAGGAGCGCAAGCGCCTCCACACCGGCGACGCCGCCTCCGAGCTGACCGACACCATCCTCCTGCTCCACACCGGCGACGGGCCCACCACCCTGGTCTCGATCCCGCGCGACTCCCCGCTGGAGATCCCCGGGTTCGGCGTCTCCAAGGTCAACTCCGCCTACGCCAAGGGCGGCACGCCCCTGCTCGTCCAGACCCTGGAGAAGGCGACCGGCCTGCGCATCGACCAGTACGTCGAGATCGGCTTCGGCGGCCTCGTCGGTGTCGTCGACGCCGTGGGCGGCATCGAGATCTGCCCCAAGAAGAGGATCAAGGACAAGGACTCCGGCCTCAACGTCAAGAAGGGCTGCCAGGAGGCCGACGGCGCGACCGCGCTCGCCTACTCGCGGGCGCGCAAGTTCAGCCCGATCTCCGACCTGGCCCGCGTCCAGCAGCAGCGCGAGGTCATCGCCGCGGTCGGCGACAAGGTGCTCTCGCCGTGGTCGGTGATCGATCCGGTCCGCTGGTGGCGCCTCAACGGGTCGGTCCCCGACTTCTTCCGCTTCGGCAAGAGCACCGGCCCCGTCGACGCCGGACGATGGGCGCTGGCGATGACGAAGGTGAAGAAGTCCTGCACCGTCCCCGTCGCCCGCGCCGACGCCACCTGGGACACCGAGCGCGCGAAGCAGCTCTTCGGCAAGGTCGCCGCGGACGACACCGCCTCGATCACCGACGACCTCTGCACGGCCACCGGCCTCGCCCCCTGAACCGCCCCCGAACCGACCGCTCAACCGCTCTCGAGAGGACCCCTGTGTACGAGACCCTGACCTGGCAGGTCGACGACGACGGCATCGCCACGTTGACCCTCCACCGGCCCGACGCCCTCAACGCGTTCGACCTCACCATGGCGCGCGAGCTGCTCCAGGTCTTCCTCACCGACGCTCGCGACGACGCCGTGCGAGCGGTCGTCGTGACCGGCGCCGGGCGCGCCTTCTGCGCGGGCATGGACCTGTCCGCCGACGGCAACGTCTTCGGGCTGGACGAGAGCCTCGCCCCGACGCCCGAGGAGTTCCGTGCGGCCTACGACGAGCCGCCGTACGCCGACGGGGTCCGCGACACGGGAGGCAAGGTCACGCTGGCGATCCACGCCCTCCCGAAGCCGGTCATCGCCGCGATCAACGGCCCCGCCGTCGGCATCGGCGCCACCATGACCCTGGCGATGGACCTGCGTCTGGCCTCGACCAAGGCGCGGATCGGGTTCGTGTTCGGGCGCCTCGGGATCGTGCCCGAGGCGTGCTCGACCTGGTTCCTGCCGCGGATCGTGGGGATCCAGCAGGCGCTGGAGTGGGTCTACTCCGCCGAGATCCTCACCGCCGAGCAGGCGCACGCCGGCCGGCTGGTGCGCAGCGTGCACGAGCCCGACGACCTGCTGCCCGCGGCGTACGAGCTCGCGCGGTCCTTCGTCAAGGACCGCTCGCCTGTCGCCCTGGGCCTGGCCAAGCAGATGCTGTACCGCAACGGCGCTGCCGCCGACCCGCTCGAGGCGCACCTCACCGACTCGCTCGCGATGTTCTGGACGTCGATCGGCGACGGCAAGGAGGGCGTCGCGGCGTTCCTCGAGAAGCGCGCGCCGAGCTTCACCGGCAAGGCGTCGCAGCTGCCGCGCATCGTGTGATCTCGAGGATCACATCGCCATGAAGAGGATCTCCTCGCGGCTGTACTCCCGCCCGGGGTGCTCGGCCGCGAGGTGCTCCTGCACCTTCTCGACCAGCTCGTCGTCGGTGTCGGCGCGCAGGGTGGTGTCGCAGGGGCAGCGCAGCGAGGGCATCGGGACCTCCGGGGACGGCGAACAGGAACGCGTTCCAGTGTAGGGCTCCGGCGACTTCGGGACACGGGACCGTTCGGTTAGCCTCGACGGCGATGCGCAGCCCTGGAGCCCCCGTCCGCCGTCCCCTCGCGACGCTCGTCGCCGTCCTCGCGACCGTGGCGCTGGCCGGGTGCGCCGAGCAGGAGCCCGGCTCCGCGGAGCCGGCGGCCGCCGTACCGTCGACAGCGCCGCCCACGACCGCGGCCCCCACGCCCGCGCCGGCACCGCCCGCGGCCGAGCAGCCGAAGACCGCCCTCCCCCACGTGCAGCGCACGCAGCGGCCGTACGTCAGGGACAAGGAGGTCTGGCAGAAGGCGCAGCCGGCCCACCTGCAGAACCTGAAGAACCCGCTCGCCGAGCGTCGCTGGGGCGTCTACCAGGGCGACCTCGAGCAGACCTGGCGTGCCTACGAGTCCGCCGGCGGGGAGACCAAGCGGCTGTTGGGCAAGATCGCGCTGCGCCCGAAGTCCCTGTGGATGGGCGACTGGAGCGGCTCGCCGGACCAGATCGGCTCGGTCGTGCGGGAGTACGTCGAGAACGCCTCGGGCGGCAACCCGAAGGTCCTCGTCCAGCTCGCGATCTTCCGGATGAACCCCTGGGAGCACGCGGTGTGCGGCGGCCGCGCCCCGTCCGGCGGCGCGCAGGACGAGTACCGACGCTGGATCGCCAACGCCGCCCGCGCCCTCGGCCGCCAGCACGCCGCGATCATCCTGCAGCCGGACCTGCCGTTCTGGTGGTGCTCCAACCGCGCCGTGACCAGCTCGCTGATCAAGTACGCCGTGAAGACCTTCTCGGCCCAGCCCCACACCAGCGTCTACCTCGACGCGGGGGCCGCCGACTGGAGCAGCACCCCGCAGGTGGGCGCTCCCCGCGCCTCCCAGGCCGCCGACCTGCTGATGGCCAACGGCATCGAGGACGCCCGCGGCTTCGCCCTCAACGCCACCCACTACGTCGGCACCGAGGAGTCCGTCGCCTACGGCGCCGACCTGGTCCGGATCCTGCGCGAACGCGGCGTCAAGGGCGTCCACTTCGTCGTCGACACCGCCCAGAACGGCAACGGCATGATGTGGCCGGAGGTCGAGGCCCAGGGCGCGCGGGTCAACGACAACGCCCGCGTCTGCGGCTCGACCTCGGACCGCCGCGGCTGCGTCACCCTCGGCATCCCCCCGACCTCCCGCGTCGGCGACGAGCGCTGGGGCCTGTCGAAGGAGACCAGCCGCGAGGCGAAGAAGTACGTCGACGGCTTCCTCTGGTTCGCCCGCCCGTGGCTGTTCATGCAGGCGAACTGGCGCGGCCACGACCGGGCCCTCGCCATGGCCGGCAGCACGTCCTGGTTCGCGCCCTGAGGCTCGCACCTGGGACGGGAACCGGTCCGAGAAGCACTCCGGCCGCCCCCGAGGGGACGGCCGGAGCAGTGGTTCGGGTGCGGCGTCAGGCGGCGATCGGAGCGCGCCGGCGACCGTAGCCGACGCTGCCGGCGCCGACCGCGACCAGAGCGCCACCCAGCACGAGCCAGAGCAGGTCGGGGCCGCCGGTGTTGGGCAGCCCGCCGCTCTGGTCGCCGCCACCGCCGGCGGCGCCGATGCGGAAGCGGGTGTCGTCGGAGGACGGGAGGAACAGCGCGGCGTCGTCGGGCGAGAGCGCCGCGCGGGCGAGGTAGCCGCCCTTGGGCAGGCGGGGACCCTCGACCCGGACCGGCTTGTTCGTGAAGTGCACCGTGGTGCGGAACACCGGCTCGGCGTCCGCGGCCGAGGTGACCGTGACCGCGATCTTGCCGGCCGGCGGGGTCGGGTAGTTGGCGCTCGCCCGCACCTCGAGCACGATCGGCTCGCCGGGCTCGGCGGTGATGACCTGGATGTGGGTCACCGTCGGGATCTTGACGGTGTAGCCGTCGGCATTCGCGGGCGCCGCGGGCGCGACAGCGAAGGCGGCGGCCAGCATGGCGAGAGCAGCCAGCAGCTTGGGCACGTGTCCTCCTTGAACTTCCCCATGCAACGACCCGGCGTGTTCAAGTTGACGGGTGGTGCGCTGCGGCCAGCGTAGTGCAGGGGGCCTCGGCGCTCTCACCCAGTCGCCGAATCCCCTGCGGGGGTCGACCCGACCAGATGCCCGAACACCACGGACCGGTTGTCGGTGTGGAAGATCTCCGAACAGGTCAGCAGCGTGATCAGGTGATCGCCCGCGTCGGCCGGTGGCTCGGTGCCGCCCGACGGGTTGTCCGGCGCGGCATCGAGGACCCAGGTCTCGGTGAAGGGGATGATCAGGTCCTCCCCGCCCGTGTCCAGGACGTAGGTGTAGGTCGCGGCGCGGGTCTCGACGATCACCGTGTCGCCCGGCTCGAGGGAGGGGAGCTCGGCGAAGGGCTCGCCGTGCGTGACCCGGTGCCCGGCGAGGACGTAGTTGCCGGCGGCTCCGGCGTCCGCGGTGTTGGCCATGTGGCCGACTCCGGAGGCGAGCACCCCGGGACTCGAGCCCTCGAGGACGGGGACCGCGTAGTCCTTGCCGAACCGGGGGATGCGCAGGATCGCCGTGGCGTTGCCGAAGTCGGTGCGTACGACGTCCTGGCCGTCGTCCCAGCCGGCGGTGATCGCGCGCCGCACGTCGTCCTGACGCTGATGGGACTGCCAGTTCGTGCCCCAGAACTGCCAGGCGACCCAGCCGAGCACGGCGAGGCCGGCGGCGATCAGGCCACAGCCCATCCAGAACGAGACCCGCCTCCGGGTGGGCACCGGGGCGTCACCGCCCGCGGCGCCGGACGGTCGTGAGCGACGCCGGCGTACCCGCTGGGCTCGGTGGCCGCTGGTGTCGCCGGACTCGTGGGGCGCGTCGGTCTGCGTCATGGGGGGTCCCTCCTCGCGGGGCCATCGCGTCGGACGGGCCCCATCCCATCCAACGCGATGTGGGCGCGGGCGTCACGCCCGGCGGCGCCCCCGCTCGACGAGTCCGCCACCGGTCACCACCAGGCCGACCCCGGCCAGCAGGAAGCCCAGGTGCGGGCCACCGGTGTTGGGAAGTCCACCTGCCTGACCGCTTCCGCGCTGGGCGCCGATGTGGAAGCGCACGCTGTCGCGGCACCCGGAGAACCGGGCCGGGTCGTCGGGCACGAAGACCGCCCGCGCCCGGTGCTCACCCGCCGCCAGTCGCGGACCACGCACCTCGACCGCGACGCCGTCGTACCGGACCTTCTTGGAGAAGTGGTCGTCGACGCCGACCGTCACGGTGCCCCGCGGCTGCACGCTCCCGGCCACGCTCACCTGGACCCGGACCACCACCCGGGCGCCCACGACCTTGGGCGGCACGCTCACCCGGCACGACGTCGGCAGCGCCGGCGTGTAGGGATCGGCCGACGCGGGGCTCCCCCAGCCCGCCAGGGCGAGCAGGAACGCGAGGGATGCCGTCACGGCACTCCCCAGGACCAGGTAACGACGCATCTAGACCCCATCTCCCGAAAGATGAACACGGACGCTTCGCCCATCGCCCCGGTGGATGGGCGAATCTCCTGTTCAACTCGGCGCCGTGACAAGTGTTACGCCGGGATCCGGAAAATTTTGCCGTCTGGGTGTGACGCGGAGTCACGGGTTCTGCTAACGGGCGCCGCGCGCTCCCTCGGACGACGAGCGCCCCGCAGCCCGTGGGGCTGCGGGGCGCTCACGCGCGGGGCGTGGGTCAGCGAGCGGTCTTGACCGCGACCTTCAGCAGCTTGACCGCCGGGTCCAGGGACGGAGCGGTGGCGTCACCGGAGATGGCCGTGACGCTGACGACCTTCTCGCCCTTGCGGGCCAGCAGGGTCTGGCCTGCGACGGTGAAGCCGGTCGTGCCCTGCTGGGTGGTCAGCCCGACGCGCTGGTCGGTGCCCTTGAGCTTGAACTTGAACGCGGTCGAGGTGAAAGTGAGGCTCATCTTCTGGAACTGGCACGCCATGATGTCGGCGGCCTTCTTCAGGTACGCCTTGGCCCGGGTCGCCGACTTGAACCGGATGGCCGACACGGTGACCGACGGCGTGGCGGCGGCCGGTGCGGAGGCGCTGTAGAGCGCGGCGGTGGACTTGGCGCCCTTGACCACCTTGGCCGGCAGGCAGTCGTCCGTCTGGGGCGTAGCAGAGACCACGGTCGGCGTGACGCCGGCCAGGTGCGGGTAGACCGCCGCGACCTTCGCGGGGCTGGGGACCTTGGGGGCCTTCGCGGCCGCGTCGGCGGGGCCGACCGTCAGGCCCACCAGGGCGGCGGGGACGATGACGGCGATGAAGGCCTGGCGGAGCCGGCGCATCTGCATGGAGGTTCTCCTCGAGTGAAGCGTGTGGGTACGTCGGGCCGGACTGTACGGCCCGCGGGGCGCCTCGCCCTCATCGGCAACCCCGCCCGAGCGACCGCGCTCAGATCGTGCTCTGGACTCCGGCCAGGAGCTGGCGGGCCATCACGATCCGCTGGACCTGGTTGGTCCCCTCGTAGATCTGGGTGATCTTCGCGTCGCGCATCATCCGCTCGACCGGGTAGTCGCGGGTGTAGCCGTAGCCGCCGAGGACCTGGACGGCGTTGGTCGTCACCTCCATCGCGACGTCGGAGGCGAAGCACTTGGCGGCCGCGCCGAAGAAGGTGAGGTCGCTGTCACCGCGCTCGGAGCGGCCGGCGGCGGCGTAGGTCAGCTGGCGGGCCGCCTCGACCTTCATGCCCATGTCGGCGAGCAGGAACTGCAGACCCTGGAAGTCCGCGACGGGCTTGCCGAACTGCCGCCGCTCCTCGGCGTAGCCGAGCGCGTAGTCGAGCGCGCCCTGGGCGACGCCGACCGCCTGCGCGGCGATGGTGACGCGGGTGTGGTCGAGGGTCCTCATGGCGTACTCGAAGCCCGCGCCCTCCTCGCCGATGATCCGGTCGCCGGGGATCCGGACGTGGTCCAGATAGACCTCGCGGGTCGGGGAGCCCTTGATGCCGAGCTTCTTCTCGGGCGCACCGAAGGACACCCCCTCGTCGGACTTCTCGACCACGAAGGCGGAGATGCCCTTCGAGCGCGCGTCGGGGTCGGTGGTGGC
Organism: Nocardioides albidus; assembly: GCF_006335005.1. Lineage (GTDB taxonomy): Bacteria > Actinomycetota > Actinomycetes > Propionibacteriales > Nocardioidaceae > Nocardioides > Nocardioides albidus. Next base: position 11,173 of record NZ_VDMP01000020.1, on the reverse strand, counting down.
GAGCACGGTGTAGAACTCCGACTCCCCCGCGTTGGAGATCCAGCGCTTGGTGCCGTTGAGCACCCAGTCGTCGCCGTCGCGCACCGCGCGCGTGCGCTGGTTGGCCGCGTCGGACCCGGCGTCGGGCTCGGAGAGGCAGTAGGAGAAGCCCTCGCCGGCGGCGAGGCGGCTGAGGTAGTTCTTCTTCAGCTGCTCCGATCCCCCGATCAGGACGGGCAGCGAGCCGAGCTTGTTGACCGCGGGGATGAGCGAGGCGGAGACGTCGGCCCGCGCGATCTCCTCGATGACGAGCACCGTGGCGAGGGCGTCGGCCCCGGCGCCGCCGTACTCCTCGGGGACGTGGGGCGCGTGGAAGTCGGCCGCCAGCAGGGCCTCGGCCGCCTCGCGGGGGAAGCGGGCCTCCTCGTCGACGGCGGCGGCGAAGGGGGCGACCTTCGCGTCGCAGAGGGCACGCACCGCCTCGCGGATGGCTCGGTGCTCCTCGGACAGGGCGTACATCGGGTGGTCGCTCATGGCCGCTCCCTCATCTCGTTGGTACTGAGTATCGTAGATGCGAGACTCCGTATCGTCCAGTTAGGCTCGGCCCGTGCCCGCCACCGCTCGCGACCGCCTCGTCGCCGCCGCCTTCGAGCTCTTCGCCGGCCAGGGGTACGACGCCACCACCGTCGACGACATCGCGGCCCGCGCCGGGACCGGTCGGAGCACCTTCTTCCGGCACTTCCGCACCAAGGACGACGTCGTCCTGCCCGACCACGAGGCCCTTCTGGGGCGCGTCGACGAGCGCCTGGCGACGGCCTCGCCGGCCGGACGCGCGCTCGCTCTGCGCGAGGCGGCGGGGATGGTCCTGGCGCACTACCTCGCCGAGGGCGACACGGCCCGCGCCCGGTACCGGCTCGCGAGCACGGTGCCCGCGATCCGCGATCGGGAGATCGCGAGCGTCCAGCGCTACGTGCGCCTCTTCGGCAGGCACGTGCACGGCTGGCTCGACGCTGAGCCGGACGGCCCGCTGCGCGCCGAGCTGGTCGCCTCGGCGGTCGTCATCGGGCACAACCACGTGCTCCGACAATGGCTGCGGGGGGCGATCGACGACCCGGCGACCGTCGAGGCCCTGGTCGAGCGCGCCCTCGACCACGCCGTCGCCCTCCTCGAGGGCACCACCTCCACCGGGGCTCCCACGATCGTGATCACCGACGGGGCGCACGACGTCGAGCAGGTGGTGCGCCGGGTGCGCGAGGCGCTCCGCGGAGCGTGAGCGGGAACAACGCGGGCGGGCTGCGCATTGGGCTCCCCATGAGCCACCCCGCGCACCTCGACCCCGCCGTCATCGACCAACTGCTCGACGACACCACGACCTGGGCGGTCGTCGGGCTCTCCGGCAACCCCGGCCGGACGGCGTACCGGATCGCGGCCCTGCTCCAGCAGCGCGGGAAGAGGATCGTGCCGATCCACCCGTCCGCGCCCGTCGTCCTCGGCGAGCAGGGCTACGCGACGCTCGCCGACGTGCCCTTCCCGATCGACGTGGTCGACGTGTTCCGTCGCTCCGAGGACGCCGGGCGGTTCGCCGACGAGGCCGTCGCGGTCGGCGCCGCGGGCGTGTGGTTCCAGCTCGGCGTCGTCGACGAGGCGGCGTTCGAGCGGACCCGGGCGGCCGGCGTACCGATGGTCATGGACACCTGCCCGGCCATCGAATGGGCGAACCGCGGCTGAGCTACTGGTCGCGGACGACCGCGCCCTTCGCTTCGGCGGCCAGCTTGAGCTCGGCCTGGAAGTCCTTCATCTGCCGCTGGAGAGCCGGATCGGTCGCCGCGAGGATGCGTACGGCGAGCAGGCCGGCGTTGCGCGCGCCGCCGATCGCGACCGTCGCGACCGGGACCCCCGCGGGCATCTGCACGATGGAGAGCAGGGAGTCCATGCCGTCGAGGTACTTCAGCGGCACCGGCACGCCGATCACCGGCAGCGGGGTGACCGCCGCGAGCATGCCGGGCAGGTGGGCGGCGCCGCCGGCGCCGGCGATGATCACGGAGAGTCCCCGGTCGGCCGCGTCCTGCCCGTAGGCGAGCATCTCGGCCGGCATCCGGTGCGCCGAGACGACGTCGGCCTCGTAGGACACTCCGAACTCCCGCAGCGCCTCGGCCGCGGCCTTCATCACCGGCCAGTCGGAGTCCGAGCCCATCACGATGCCCACACGCGCAGTCATGGGCCGAGCCTAGGGGCTGGGGCGGGCTGTCATGTAACTCGGTGTTCGTGCGACTACCACGGTGGCCTGACGCGTCAGGACACCGTGGTAGATGGCGTAACACCGAGTTACATGGCCGGGCCGGCCCCGCGCTACTCGCTCTCGTCGCCGAGGTCGCCCCGGAACCAGGCGGCGGCGTGGCGGCCGCGCTCGAGGCAGTCGTCGAGGTCGTCGCCGTAGACGTTGACGTGGCCGACCTTGCGACCGGGGCGCAGGTCCTTGCCGTAGAGGTGCACCCGCAGCTGCGGGTCGCGGGCGAGGGCGTGCGGGTAGCCGTCGTAGAGGCGTCCGACGTCGGGGTCGTCGCCGCCGAGGATGTTGACCATCACGGTCCAGCGCGCCCGCGGCGCCGGCGAGCCGAGCGGCAGGTCGAGCGCGGCGCGCAGGTGGTTCTCGAACTGGCTGGTGACCGCGCCGTCCTGGGTCCAGTGGCCGGTGTTGTGGGGGCGCATCGCGAGCTCGTTGACGAGGACGTGGCTGTGCCCGTCGGCGTCGACGGTCTCGAACAGCTCGACGGCGAGGATGCCGGTGACGCCCAGCTCGCCGGCGATCCGGAGCGCGAGCTCCTGGGCGGCGGTCGCCGCGGACGGCTCGAGGTCGGGCGCGGGGGCGATCACCTCGCGGCACACGCCGTCGACCTGCAGCGTCGCGACGACCGGGTACGCCGCGGCCTGGCCGCTCGGTGCGCGGGCGACCAGCGCGGAGAGCTCACGGCGGAAGTCGACGAGCTCCTCGGCGAGCAGCCGCACGCCGGTCTCGGCGGCCGCGGCGAGCGGCTCGGCGGCGTCGGCGAGGGTGCGTACGACCCAGACCCCCTTGCCGTCGTACCCGCCGCGGGAGACCTTGAGGACGCACGGGAGGCCGAACTCCGCGACGTCGGTCTCGGCGGAGACCACCGCCCAGCGGGGCTGGGGGGCGCCGAGACGGGCCATGGCCTCGCGCATCACGATCTTGTCCTGCGCGTGGACGAGCGCCTCCGGGCCGGGGTGGGCGGTGACGCCGTCGGCGGCGAGCGCACGCAGGTGCTCGGTCGGGACGTGTTCGTGGTCGAAGGTGACCACCGAGCAGCCCTCGGTCACGGCGCGCAGGGTGGCGAGGTCGCGGTAGTCCCCGACCATCTGGTCGGGGATGACCTGAGCGGCCGAGACGCCCTCGGCCTCGGCCAGCAGGCGCAGAGGTACGCCGAGCGCCACCGCGGGCGGGGCCATCATCCGGGCGAGCTGGCCGCCGCCGATCACGGCGATCCGGGGAGCGGGTTCGGTCGTCGACACGGCCGAACCTTACAAACTCGGTTTGTATTACGCCGAACTTGTGGCGTCGGCAGCGACGCCGAGCTCGAAGCGCAGGCCCTGGCCGCGGATGGTGGTGATCAGCTGCGGCTGGCGGGTGTCGTCCCCGAGTTTGCGCCTCACCCACCCCAGGTGGACGTCGATCGTCTTCGACGACGTCCAGAATGTCACGCCCCACACATCGCGCATCAGCTCTTCACGGCTGACGACCGACCCCGCGCGCACGATCAGCGCGTGCACCAGGTCGAACTCCTTGCGCGACAACAGGATCTCGCGGTCCCCACGCCACGTGCGCCGGGTCGACGGGTCGACCCTGACGTCCTGCACCTCGATCACATGGGTCAAGGTAAGGACGCAGCAGCCCTCCGCGACGCGAAACGGCGAGAATTTTGCCTTGAGAGGGGACCCCAAAAAGCACCGCTGACCAGCACCTTCGTCGTCCTGCTGAGGTCAGGCTCGCCTGAGCGCGACCGGCTCGACGACGCCGAACCCACGCACCGGGCGGGCCGGCAGCGGGCGTGCCTCGACCTGCTCCGGCGGCAGCAGATCGGCCGTGGCGTGGTCGACGATGATCCGGTTGCGCCGCGCCACCTGGGTCAGCCGGGCCGCCAGGTTGACCGGCGGTCCGAACACGTCGCCCATCCGCAGCACCACGCCGCCGGTGGCGAGGCCGACCCGGACGTCGGGCATGCGCGGGTCGCGGCCGATCACGTTGATGATCCCCTCGGCGGTGGTGAACGCCGCCATCGGGTCGTCGTTCACGAACAGCACGGCGTCGCCCATGCTCTTGATCAGCCGACCCTGCTCGCGGGCGATGACGTCGCCGCAGCGGGCCTCGAAGACCTCCACCAGCTCGCCGATCCGCTCGCGCGAGACCTCGTTGGAGAGGGCCGTGAAGCCCACGATGTCGGCGAATCCGACGCTCAGGTCGGTGGTGTGGGGATTGTCGTCGAGCGCGCGCACCGCCTCCATCCGCGCGATGGCCGCGGCGAGATGGCGGCGCCAGGCGTAGACGAGCAGGTCCTCGAAGCGCTCGCCGAGGCGGGCCGTCACCCACGCGCCCGGGTCCTCGGCGTCCTCCGGCGCACCGTCGGCGACGTGCTGCACGAGCTCGCCGACCTCCCAGTCGGCCAGCCGCGCCATGGTGATGCCGATCCCCCGGGTGACGTTGAGCGCGACCTCCGGCAGGACCACCTCCTCGCCCGGTCCCTGCGCGAGGATCCGCATCGCGGCGACGTCCGCGCTGGTGTAGGCGGGCTCGTCGCCGTGCTCGGCGAAGCCGAGGGTGCGGAAGAGCCGTCGGGTGAGGTCGAGCGACAGGCCGGCCTGCTCGGCCACCTCCGCCGCGGTGAGCTGGGGCTGGGAGGTTCGCTCCGGCCCCCTCTCAGACACCTTCGTCCCTGCGGGGAGCCGGCCCGCTGTGCAGCTCGTGGAGCAGCTCGTTGAGCTGGCGCTGGGTGGCCTCGACGTGCGGGATGTCGTTGAGCCGGACGGTCCCGAAGGTCGAGGCGTCGGCGATGACCAGGCTGCCGCAGCCGAACGGCCGGTCGATGAGGTTGATCTCGATCGAGATGTCGCTGACCCGCGCCAGGGGGATGTCGTGACCACGGCGGGTCAGGATGCCGTTGCGGGTGATCAGCCGCCGGTCCGTGAACGCGTGCACGGTGGTCAGCCAGATCAGGAAGGGGCGGACCGAGAGCCACAGGATCCCGAGGACGACCAGCACCCACACGATCAGCGTCAGCACGCGCTGGAATCCGGCGTCGTCGAGGACGACCTGAGCGGCGACGCCGACGGCGAGCAGCACGACGAGCGCGAGGATCGGCCCGAACAGCGCCTTGGGGTGCTGACGGGTGCTGACGATCAGGCGCTCACCGGGGTTGAGCAGCTTCTTCGAGATGGCCACGGGGCGATCATCCCATCAAAGCCCCGCGGCTGTGCCGCGGATCAGCTCGACGTGGGGCGGACGTGGACCACGTCGCCCGCACCGACCCGCTCGCTGCCGTCGGCGGTGGTGACCACGAGCCGACCGTCGTCGTCGATGTCGGTGGCGCGACCGAGCAGCTCCCCGCCGCCGGGCAGCTCGACCCGGACGTCGCGCCCCAGGGTGGCGCAGTTGGAGCGGTACGACGTCGCCAGGCGGGTGGTGCCCTGCTCGCCGCCGGCCTGCCACACGTCGTACCCCTCGCGGACGGCGGCGACGACGTCGAGCAGCACCTGGGTGCGGTCGGGCGTGCCGGGACCGGCGACGGCGAGGCTGGTGGCGGTCGGCACCGGCAGCTCGTCGGCCGTCATGGAGACGTTGATCCCCACGCCGACGACCGCGGCCGGACCGGTGGGCGTCTCGATCCGCTCGACGAGGATGCCCGCCACCTTGCGGCCGTCGGCGAGGAGCACGTCGTTGGGCCATTTGACCTGGGCGTCGTGGCCGAGCGCGGTGATCGCCTTGGCGACGTTGTGGCCGACCAGCAGCGGCAGCCACGGCCACGAGGCCGGGGGCACGGTCGGGCGCAGCAGCAGGGAGAACGTGACCGCCGTCCCGGGCGGCGTCTCCCAGGTGCGGTCGAGACGGCCGCGACCGGAGGACTGGTGGTCGGCGACGACGACCAGTCCCTCGTGGGCGCCCGCGCGAGCGCGCTCGGCGGCGATCTCGTTGGTCGAGGGCGCCTCCGCGATCAGCTCGAACGCGAGATCCGGGGTCAGGTCGGACACGTCGCCGAGACGATCGCCGTCGAGGGGTCCACGGGTGGGCGTCGAGGTGGATCCGGAAGTCACGGCTCCTACCCTGTCAGGCCGGCGTCGTGACCACCAGCCGACCCGCGAGGGGCCGCCGGTGTCGGGCCCGCCTCCTAGGCTCACCCCCATGACGCGACTCGTGGACGCACGCACCGACCGGTTCGTCGAGGAGCTCGCCGCGCTCGACCCGCTCACGGCGACGTTCGCCGGCATCGCGGGCCATGAGGGCGAGCTGCCCGACCTCTCCCCCGACGGCTTCGCCGCCAGCGAGGAGCTGCATCGGCGCGCACTCGCCGACGTCGCCGCGCTGGACGCGGTGGACGAGCGCGAGGAGGTCGCCAAGGCGGCCTTCCTCGAGCGGGCGGGGCTCACCGTCGAGCGTGCCGAGGCCGGGGTGGAGCGCGGCGAGGTCTCGGTGATCTCGAGCGCGATCCATGCCGTGCGCGAGGTGTTCGACGTGATGCCGACCGACAGCGCCGAGCACTGGGACGCGATCGGCGCGCGCCTCGCCGCCGTGCCCGCCGCGCTCGACGGCTACCGCACCACCCTCCTCGACGAGGCCGCGGCCGGGAGGGTCTCGGCGAAGAGGCAGTACGCCGAGGTGGCCGGCCAGGTGCGGGGCTGGACCGGGCAGGAGGGTGCCGCCGGGGACTACTTCGCCGCGGTCGTCGCCGATGCCCCCGCCGCGCAGCGCGAAGCCCTGAGCGCCGCGGCCGCGAGCGCCTCGGCGGCGTACGCCGAGTTCGGGCGCTTCCTCGAGACCGACCTGCTCCCGCGCGGTCGCGACGTCGACGGAGTGGGTCGCGAGCACTACGCGCTGGCCTCGCGCTACTTCCTCGGCGCGAGCGTCGACCTCGAGGAGACCTACCGCTGGGGCTGGGAGGAGCTCAAGCGGATCGAGGACGACATGGCCGTCACGGCGCAGCGGGTCGTCCCCGGCGGGACCCTCGCCGACGCGGTCGCTGCGCTCGACGCGGACCCGAGGCGCGACTGCGGCAGCCGCGAGGCGTTCCAGGCGTGGATGCAGGAGAAGTCCGACGCGATCCTCGCCGACTTCGACGGTGTCCACTTCGACATCGCCGAGCCGATCCGCACCCTGGAGTGCAAGGTGGCGCCGGTCAACGACGGCGGCGCCTGGTACACGCCTCCGTCCGAGGACTTCTCCCGGCCCGGCACGATGTGGTTCTCCTTCACCGACGACCACGAGCGCTACTCGACGTGGCGCGAGACGACGACCGTCTTCCACGAAGGGGTGCCGGGCCACCACCTGCAGTGCGCCCAGGCCGTCCACCGCGCCGGCCTCCTCAACCGCTGGCAGCGGCTGCTGTGCTGGGTCAGTGGGCATGGCGAGGGCTGGGCGCTGTACGCCGAGCGGCTGATGGACGAGCTCGGCTACTTCGCCGACCCCGGCGACCGCCTCGGCTTCCTCGACATGCAGGGCTTCCGCGCCGCGCGGGTCGTGGTCGACATCGGCGTCCACCTCGGACTGTCGGTCCCGAAGGACAACCCGTTCGGCTGGCGGCCCGGCGAGACCTGGACCGCCGACCTGGTCTACGAGTTCATGCGCGCGCACTCCCGGATGGACGACGGCTCGCTGCGGTTCGAGGTCAACCGCTACCTCGGCTGGCCGGGCCAGGCGCCGTCGTACAAGGTCGGCGAGCGGACCTGGCTCGACGCCCGGGCCGACGCGCAGGCCCGCCACGGTGACGCCTTCGACCTCAAGGCCTTCCACACCGCCGCGCTCGACCTCGGCGCGCTCGGTCTCGACCCGCTGCGGGCCGCGCTGGCCCGCATCTGAGGGGGCGCGAGCGTGATCCGGCTCGACCGGGAGCAGGCCCGCCGGATCGCCGTCCGGGCACAACTCCTCGACGCGCAGCGTCCGCTGTCGCTGGTCTCCGTGGTCGACCAGCTCACGCTGGTGCAGATCGACCCGACCACCGCCATCGTCCGCAGCGCCGACCTCGTCGCCTGGTCGCGGCTCGGCGACGCCTACGACCCCTCGGACCTGGTGTTCGCGCTGGAGACCGAGCGCTCCCTGACCGAGCACGTCACCTTCATCCGCACCATGGACGACATCGGCATCCACCTCGCCGTCGCCGACGAGTGGATCCATCCGTCGACGACCGCCTGGGTGGCCGCCAACCCGGGCTATCGCGAGCGGCTGCTCGCGCACCTGCGCGACGAGGGTCCGCTGACGCCGTCCGCCCTCCCGAACGATCCCGAGGTGCCGTACGCCTCGACCGGGTGGAACGACGACAAGAACACCCAGCGGATGCTCGAGGTGCTCTGCCTGCGCGGCGAGGTGGCCGTCGCCGGCCGCCAGGGCCGCAGCCGTCGGTGGGACCTGGCCGAGCGGGTCTATCCCGAGGACCTCTACCGCCCGGGGCCCGACGAGGCACGTCGCCTGCGCGACGAGCGTCGCCTCGCCTCCCTCGGCATCGCCCGCGCCAAGCCGATGCGCTCCCCCGGCGAGCCGTCCGCGATCGGCGAGCTGGGCGAGACCGTCGAGGTCGACGGCGTCCCGGGCACGTGGCAGGTCGACCCCGACGCGCTGGCCGCCTCGGCGGAGTCCTTCGAGGGCCGCTGCGCCTTCCTCTCCCCCTTCGACCGGCTGGTCTACGACCGCGACCGCGCGCTCGACCTCTTCGGCTTCGAGTACGTCCTCGAGATGTACAAGCCGGCCGCCCAGCGCCGCTGGGGCTACTTCGCCCTCCCCATCGTGTACGGCGACCGGTTGGTCGGGAAGCTCGACGCCAAGGCCGACCGCAAGGCCGGCGTCCTGCGTGTCAACGCGATCCACGAGGACTTCCCGTGGGACCCCGAGATCGGCGACGCCGTCGACGAGGAGCTCACCGCTCTGGCGACCTGGCTCGGCCTCGACCTCGGCCGGACCTGAACGGGCTCACACGCCTGCGGCCACTTCACTGATGGGCCCATGCTTCGACGTGGGGCTCGACGATGCTCAGCAGTCGATGGTGAGTCGCGGCATCGGCTCCGATGATCAGGCCGCGCCCCGTGCCGACCTCGGCGCCACCGAGGTCGGTGACGACGCAGCCCGCGGCGCGACACAGCTCGATCCCGGCAGCGAAGTGCACGTTGTCGATGAGATGCCCGTCGCTGACGTAACCCGCGCGCCGCCCGGCCGCCACCCACGCGACGGCGAGCGTGGTCGACACGACCCGAGGGCCGAAGGCTGCGCGGAAGGCGGCGTCGATCACCTGCGCACCAAGGAACGGACGGTCGAGTGGGCCATCGCAGTTGACGTCGACGAGTCGAGAGGCCGGCGACGGAGACATTGCGATGTCGGCCCCGTCCGGAGTCCTGATCATGGCTCGCTCACCGTCGCTCCAGAACACCTCGCCGGCGATCGGATCGGCCACGGCCGCGGCCACGATGCGCGAGTCGTCGACCAGCGCGACGTTGACGGCCGCCAACGGCGTCCGGGCAGCGAAGTTGAGCGTCCCGCAGAGTGGGTCCACAAGCCATCGGCGGGTCGTCGCGGTACCTCCGCTGCGGCCGGTCTCCTCGCCCTCGACGGCATCGCCGGGGAAGGCTGCGGTGATCACATCGAGGATCGCGCGTTCCGCATCGATGTCCACGTTCGTGGCGAAGTCGATGCCGGACTTCGCGCGGATGATCAGCGCTCGGCCGTAGGCGGCCCGGACGACCGCGGCCCCTGCTCCGACCGCCGTCAAGGCGATCTGGACGTCGCGCGACAGCGCACTCATGTCGGCTTGTCTGACGCAGTGAGGTCTGTCCCGAAGACGAGCGCGGGACCGCCGTGAGCGTGGACCTCGCGCTCGAGCGCGAGTCCGATCTTCGTCGCAACCCGCTGCGAGGCGATGTTGCTCGGCCGGATGATCGCGACCAGATGACCGATGCCGGCGTCCCGTGCGGCGGCGCGCACGGATCGCGCCGCCTCGGATGCGTACCCCTGGCCCCGAAGAGGCGTGCGCACGTGCCAACCGACTTCGACCAACTGGTCTCCTTCGACGTCCTGCATCGTCAGGCCGCAGTCGCCCACGAAGTCTCCCGCGTGGGTCTCGATCACCCACAGACCGAATCCGTGCTGGCGGTAGTTGCGGAGGGTCCATGCGATCCAGCCCGCTGGACCTCGGGTTCCGCCGATCTCCAGCGTCGCGATCTCCGCCAGGTCGTCCGCGGTCATCTCACGAAACCGCAGGCGCGACGTCGGCGCTGGCAGCATGGTCCAACTCTAGGGTGGCGCGCACGTCCGGGCCTCGCGGTCGGTGTCGGTCCTCCGCTCCCACCGATCGGCTTCCCCTGTGCACAGGCGGGATTCCGGT
>NZ_VDMP01000020.1:0-451 GCF_006335005.1 Nocardioides albidus | reverse complement strand
CCGTGGCGGGCCGAACGGATCGCCGACCTCACCCACGGCCTATCGTCCGAGGCCGCGGGGTACGTGGACCGCCAGCTGTTCGACGCCACCGGCGTCGGCTGGGCGCAACTCGAACGCCTCGTCGCCGAAGCCGTTTCGCGGTTCGACCCCGACCAGGCCGAAGCCCAACGCAAGGCCGCAGCCGATCGACGGCACTTCGACATCGGAGACGTCGACGAGCACGGACTCGTCCACCTCGACGGACTCATGGATGCCGCGGACGGGCACGACCTCGACCAGGCCGTCGCCCGACGGGCCGAGGTCCTCGGCCGCCTCGGCGACCAGTCCTCCCTCGATGTCCGCCGGTCGAAGGCCGCTGCCGAGCTCGCCCGCGCCGATCTCGCGCTCGATCTGCTGATCCCCGACCCCCACACCGGGGAGGTCGCCGCCACGGTGCCGGGTCGCAAGGTGG
>NZ_VDMP01000006.1 GCF_006335005.1 Nocardioides albidus | reverse complement strand
CGCGCCGACCTCAGCGCCAGCACGTACAGAGCGTCGAAGGGCGGAGTCTCGTCCTCGTCGAACGCGCTGTCCTGCATGACTCTCCTTCGACTCACCCCGCGAGGGAAACGACGAGCGGGGAACACAATGCAACAGGTCCGGAACTGTCGCAAGGGTGCAACTCTCCGCCGATACGTCCCACCCGCCGCACCGCTCGGCGTGTGCTCGACCTGCGCCGGGCGCGGCCGGGTCCCGATGGCTGGGACCGCGAGCAGTGCGGGCGGTGAGTTCCCCGCCTCGTCGGCCGAGACGTCCCGCGAACGCCGTGCGTGGAACCCGCATCCAGGGCCGGGTGCCTGACGATCTCGGCCACCGGGAGTGACGGCGTGGGGGCGAACCGGGCGGATCTAACTTCCTGCCACCACGCATGGCGATCGGGCGCCCATCGAGAGGACGGACTGATGAGAATCACCAACAGGTTGGTCGGCCGGCGAGTCACGGCTGCGGTCGCGGCGCTCGTCACGGGCCTGGCCCTTGCGGCGTGCGGTGCCGGGACCGGAGCCGCGGGCGGCACGGGAGAGAACGACCCGGACGCGACGTTGCGGGTCATGTACGGCATGGCCGCCTCGCTCGATCCAGCCCAGGCGCCCGAGCCGACACAGCTGACGTTCTCGACCTGGCCGATGTACGACACGCTCGTCCGGGTCAGCACGGACAACACCTACGAGCCGATGCTGGCCACCGGGTGGACCTTCTCCGCGGACGGCAGGACGCTCGAGCTCGAGCTGCGTGACGACGTCACCTTCAGCGACGGCGAGAAGTTCGACGCCGCCGCCGTCGTGGCGAACCTCGAGTACTACAAGTCTGCCGACAAGAGCACCGTGCAGACCGCACTTGCGGCGGTCGAGAGCGTCGAGGCGGTCGGGGAGTACGAGGTCGCCATCCATCTGCTCAAGCCGACCACGACGATCCTGACGTCGCTGTCGAGCAGCCTCGGCGGCATCATGATCTCGCCGAAGGCGATCGCGGCCGGCGACATCGCCACGAAGCCGGTGGGCACCGGCGCCTACACCCTCGAGTCCTTCAAGCCGGGCGAGTCGGCCGTGTACGTCCGCCGCACCGACGAGGGCGGCATCTGGGACGAGGGGACCGGCAAGGTGGCGCGCGTCGAGCTGGCGCGGATCGCCAGCGCCGACGCCAAGCTCAACGCGCTCAAGAGCGGCCAGATCGACCTCACCAGCTGGGCCGGTGACCCGAACGACTACGCCGGCACGCCGATCCGGACCGTGCCGATGGAGGGCGTGCTGAACATGGTCGGGCTGTACTTCAACCCGAAGTTCAAGCCGCTCGACGACGTCCGGGTGCGCAAGGCGATCAACCTGGCCATCGACCGCAAGGCTGTCGTCGACGCGTTCGTCCCGTCCGACAGCCCCCGCGGCGCGACCTGGCCGGAGGGCATGCCCGGATTCGACGAGGAGCGGGAGGGCACCTACCCGTACGACCCCGAGGCGGCGAAGAAGCTGCTCGCCGAGGCGGGCTACGAGAACGGCGTCGAGATCCCCGGCGAGTTCCTCATCTCGCCGGCGGCGAGCATCGACAAGGCCGCGGAGGCGGTCCAGGCCCAGCTCGCCGAGGTCGGCATCGACATCAAGCTGCGCACCGTCGACATCCTCGCCCAGGTGACGACGTACGCCGGCGGCAAGAACTCCGGGCAGTTCATGTTCCTGTCGCTGCCGTCGATCGACCCGTACGCATGGCTGCGCCGGCTGTTCGTCGACCCGCTGTGGAACCCCGGAGGCGCCGACCCGAAGGTCGCCGCTTCCATCGAGGGGATCGACGACCCGGCACTGTCCGACGAGGACCGCACGGCGAAGATCTCCGCCGCGCTCGACCTCGCGACCGAGAACCCGATGTTCGCGCCGCTGTGGCAGGGCGTCGGAGGCCTCGCCGCGTCGCCGAAGGTTCAGGGGCTCGACGACCTGGCGTCCTTCAACGGCGGGGTCGCGAACCTGCGCTATGTCAGCATGACCAAGTAGCCACGACCCGCGCCCGGGCCCGGTCGACCTCATGGTCGGCCGGGCCCGGTGCGCGTCGCGACGTCACATGATGGCGTCGTCGTCGGTGAGCGCGAAGACGGTCGACATCATGCCGTCCGACCACGCCGCCGACGGCATGTCGTCGGGCGGGGAGTCCGGGCACAGACTGCTCGAGATCCGCCGCGCGGCGTCGAGGATCACGGGGACCCACCGCTCGAGCGACAGGTCGGCCGTCGCGCCGGCCAGCGCGATGCCGGCCGTGACGCCGTCGGGACACTGGACGGCTGCGCCGACGCTGGAGACCCCGGGCACGTTCTCGTCGTGCTCGAAGGCGATGCCGTGTCGGCTCCGGATCCGGCGCAGCTCGACGTGCATCATCGACAGGTCGGTGATGGTCGTGCGGGTGCGCGCCTTGAGACCTTCGTACAGCAGGGCGTCGATCTCCTCGGGTGCCAGCCACGCGAGCATGGCCTTGCCGAGCGCGACGCAGTGCGCCGGCACCCGGCCACCGACGCGGGGCTCGGCCGGCAGCCGCTGGCCGTAGCCCACCGTGTCGAGATAGACCACCTCGGCGAAGTCGAGGATGCCGAGCTGGACCAGCTGGCCGGTTCTCGCGTGGAGCTCCTGCAGGACGGGGACCGCGGCGCCGCGCAGGTCCTCGTGGCCGCCCAGGCCGCCCGGTGCACCACCCAGTTGGAGCGCCCGGCGGCCGAGCGCGTAGCCGTCCGCGGAGTGCTGCAGCCAGGCGAGACGGACGAGCTGGTCCAGGATCCGGTGGCTGGTGGACCGAGGAAGACCCGTCGCGTTCACGATGTCGTCGAGGCGCAGGTGATCGCCGCGGTCCACGAAGGCGTCGAGGATGGAGGTCATCCGCGAGAGCATCGACTCCCGGGACCCGCCGCCGTCGCCGTCGCCGTCGGGCTGCTCGTTCACGTCGGTCATCGTCGTCCCCTCCCGGTGTGGTCGCCGCGGCCGCTCACACCGACACCAGCGTGTCGTCGACGCCGAAGCCGAGGGCCCAGCGGCCGTAGAGCCCGGCACCCTGACCGACGTTGTTGACCAGGTGGGCGGCGCCGGTGTGGATGTCGCGCCAGGCCCTCAGGATGGGCGTGCTGCCCTGAACGCCGTGGCCGCCGGCGGCCCTCAGCAGGAGCTCGATCGCATCGACCGCACGCTCGGTCGACAGCACCTGGTCGCGGCGTGCCCGAAGGCGCAGCTCGATCGGCACCGGCTCGTTGTGGAGGGCGCAGGCGTGCAGCTCCCGCAGATCACGCTCGATCTGGAGCACGCTCGCGTCGAGCTCGTTGAGCCCGCGGGCGATGGCCAGCGACGTCGACGGGTCCTCACCGCTCCGGGCGCCGAGGCTCAGGCGGGAGCGCTGCCGCGAGCGCTCGGTGTAGTAGGCGTAGGCGCCCTCGGCCGCGCCGAGCAACGGAGCCGTGATCGAGGTGCTGTAGATCGCGGCGTACGGCACCCGGTAGAGCGCGGGCGCGGTCGGAGCACGCAGGGCCTCGACCAGCGTGCTGCGCCGGGCGGTCGCGTAGACGCGGTGCAGCGGAACGTGGGTCTCCTCGACCGTGACGGCGCGGGTGCCCGTGCCGCGCAGGCCCACCGCCCCCCACGCCTCGCCGACCTCGACCTCGGAGCGGGGCAGCAGCACCGCGGCGTAGTCGATCGGCTCCCCGCTGCGCCCGATGACCTGGGAGCCCAGCATCATCCAGTCGGCCAGGTCCGCGCCGACGACGGAGTTCCACGTGCCGGAGAGGCGGTAGCCCGCCTCGTCCGGGACCAGCCTGCCCAGCGGGGCGTAGCTGGACGTCACGAGGGCGTCGGGATCGTCGCCCCAGACCTCGTCGTGCGCCTGCTCCTCGAGCAGCGCGACGTGCCATGCGGTCGTGCCCATCAGCGACGCCGTCCAGCCGACGGATCCGCAGCCGCTGGAGAGCAGCCGGATGCCGGCGAAGAACGCCGCCGGGTCGCCCTCGGCGCCACCGAGGGCGCGTGGCTGGAAGGTGCGCAGCAAGCCGGTCCCGACCAGTGCACGCATCGTCTCCTGCGGGATGGTGCGCAGCGCCTCCACCTTCACGGCGTCCTCGCGCACGCCTGGAAGGAGGGCGCGGATCGGGTCCAGGATGTCCTCGCTCACGCGGCCCTCTCTCCTCCTTGCAGATCGCTCCCACCGGGACTATCCAGCGGGTTCGAGACTAGCCCCGCCCAGGTCTCGATGGCTGGGACCGGTGCGGAAATGCGGAGCTCGTGCTCTCTAGCGTCACCGCAGGGTGGCCACGGAGGAGGACGGACGGATGGTGCCGCAACGGTCCTTCACGGTCAGCGTGATCGAGGTCGTCCGGGAGACGGCCGACACCCACTCGATCGTGCTGGTGCCCGCCGCGGCGGACGCGCACCTGTTCGACTTCGAGCCGGGCCAGTTCCTCACCCTCCAGGTCCCCTCCGAGCAAGCGGGTGGCGCCGCCCGACCGTACGCCCTGTCGGGCTCGGGCCCGGTCGGGGAGCCGATGCGGGTGACGGTGCGCCGCAAGCGCGGCGGCTACGCCTCGAACTGGATCTGCGACCACCTTCGGGTGGGCGACCAGATCGACGTCCTTCCGCCGGAGGGAACCTTCGGACCGACCGCCGTCGAGGACCGCGACCTGCTCCTCGTCGCCGAGGAGATCGGCGTCGCGTCCGTGATGTCGCTGCTCGCGGCGCGGCTCCGCGCCGGAAGGCGGCGGGTGACCTTGCTCTACGTCCACGCGGGAGCGTCGGTCCTCTTCGGCGAAGAGCTCGCGGCCCTCGAGCGCCGGTACGACGGCCGGCTGGACGTCCTCCACCTCTCCGACCCCGGCCCGCTGGCGACCGACGCGGAGGTCATCCGCGCCCGGCTGGCGGGCGCCCCGGGACCGGACGTCGTGGTCTGCGGGCCGCCTGCCCTCCTCGACGTCGCGACCCGCGCCGCCGCCGACGCGGGCGTCCCGGCGGCCCGGCTGTGGGCGCAGAGCCGGGCCTGACCCGAGCCCGGCCGATCAGACCTTGACGACGGTGCAGGTCGGCAGTGGGTGGTCGGTCGCGCCCACCCAGCGCAGGAGTGCCGTCCCCTCGCGGTGCCCGCCGGTCGTCAGCCAGTTCCCGAATCCCGGGTCCCGGTCGGCGACGACGATCGTCACCGTGCCGTCCTCGTCGAGACGGGCGGAGCGGTTGTTGACGTAGGTGTTCATCCGGTCGTGGTCGAGCGACTCCATCCACCAGTTCTGCAGCACGAAGTTCCAGTACTCGCACTCGGGCACCCGCGTCCGGATCACCCACGCCTCGTCCGCCGCGATCCGCCAGTAGCCGTGCAGGTAGAAGATCGCCGGATCGCCACCGGCCCCCTGGAACAGGTCCTGCCCCCAGTCCGGCAGCTCGTTGGGCCGCTCGCTGAACATCCGGGTCCACCGGGTGAACGTCGCGGAGGTGCCCTTCACGAACTGGACCGCCTGCGCCAGCTGCCGGGCGAAGGTGCCGGGATCGAGGGGCTCGGGCGCCGGGACGTCGTCGAGGAGCTCGATCTCCACCCGGGCCGGGATCTCGGCCGACCGGTCCTGGAAGGACTGACGTCCGGTCAGGTTGGTGGTGGCCTCGGTCAGGGGCAGCCAGTCGCCGCCGTCCGGCGGCGGCTCGGCACTGGCGATGACGCTGAAGCGCCCCTCGTCGTCGACGGTGATCTCGTCGTTGGCCAGCTCGCCGGTCGAGGCCATGGTGCCGTCGATGTGGTAGCGGTTCGCCTTCGAGCCCAGGGTCAGCAGCGGAGCCGTCCCTCGGGTGCCGTGGATGCGGTAGCGGTACTCCGCCGACAGCGGCGCCCGCAGGTAGATGTTGTCGGGGTTGTCGGCGCCGATCTTGCAGCGCAGGTTCGGGTCCAGGGCGTTCGTGATGGTCGGGAAGCGCGGATCCGCGTTCTCGATGTTGTTGAGCGTCGCGTACCGCAGCAGCCGCAGCAGATAGCGCACCCCCTCGGCCTGGTTGAGCGGATCCTGGGGTGCCTGGTCGTCGAGAAGGGCCTGACCGGCCTCCTTGAGCTGGTCGCAGAACTCGTCCCACATCCGGTTGGTCGCCATGGCGCGCGACCGTAGGAGGACGGGGTACGGCGATCCGCGGCCGATCCCGTTGGCCGAGATCGAGGGGCGACGGCAGCCGGCTGCGGCGCCGGCTCGGGGGCGTCATCGCGGCACGGAGGGGGCTACTCCCGGCCAGTGGAAGTGATCCCCGCGACGTGTGTCGCCCGAACTAGCGTCGCGCAGCATCGCCGGCACTCCGGCCGGCGTCTCGACCCCGACGATGGTGATGCGCATGATCAGCTTCATCGGCAAGCGCCTGCTGTTGGCCGTGCCGACGATCGTTCTCGTGACGTTCCTGGTCTTCCTGCTCATGGAGCTCTCGCCCACGGACCCGGCGGCGACACTGGCCGGCGACAACCCGACGCCTGAGCGCCTGGCCGAGATCCGGGCCGCGCTGGGACTCGACCGTCCCTTCTGGGAGCGCTATCTCGACTGGGGCGCGGCCGCCCTCCACGGCGACTTCGGAGTGTCGCCGATCACCCACCAGGCGGTCACCTCGGATCTCATGTTCCGCCTGCCGATCACCGTCTCCCTCGTCGTGCTGGCGCTGTTCTTCGCCGTCGTCATGGGCGTGGTGCTCGGCACCGTCGCCGCCCTCAACCGGGGCGGTGCCGTCGACTGGGCGATGAACGCGATCGCCAACATCCTCCTGGCGGTCCCGCCGTTCGTGGCGGCGATCCTGCTCGTCCTGTTCTTCGCGATCCTCTCGCCGGCGTTCCCCGCGACCGGCTACGCCACGCTGTCCGACGGCATCGGGCCGTGGCTGCAGTTCTCCACGCTGCCGGCGCTCTCGCTGGCGACGATCCCCGGCGCGCTGCTCGCCCGGCAGGTCCGCAGCGCGCTGGTGGACACCCTCGAGGAGGACTACATCCGCACCGCCCGCGCCAAGGGCCTGCGCCGCGGGGCGATCGTCGCCAAGCACGCCGCGAAGAACGCCGCGCCGCCGGTCGTGACGGTGCTCGGCCTCGTGCTCACCTCGATGATCGGCGGTGCCGTCGTCGTGGAGAAGATCTTCGCCATCCCCGGGCTCGGCTCGGTCAGCGTGGACTCGGTCCTCAACGGGGACCTGGTCACCCTCCAGGGCCTGATCGTCGTGGTCGCGCTGGTCGTCACCGCCGTCAACCTCGCCGTGGACGCCTCCTACGGCTACTTCAACCCCAGGCTGAGGGCCCGATGACCGCCGCGCCCGTCTCCGCCCACGACGGCGACCCGGCCACGGTGCGCCCCCGACGCTGGTACCAGAGCCGGATCCTGCGTCGCCTGCGGCGCAACAAGGCGGCCGTGTTCTCGATCGTCGTGCTGATCCTGATCGGGCTGATCGCCGTCCTCGGCGAGTGGATCGCGCCGCAGGACCCCAACAAGGTCGAGCTCACCTCCCGCCTGATGGGACCCTCCGGCGCCCACCTGCTCGGCACCGACGAGCTCGGACGCGACGTGCTGAGCCGGCTCCTCGTCGCCACCCGCGTCGACCTGCTGGCCTCGGCCCAGGCCGTCGGCCTGGCGCTGCTGGTCGGCGTTCCGCTCGGCATCGTCGCGGGCTACGCCGGTGGCGTCACCGACGCGATCGTCAGCCGGGTCATCGACGCGCTGATGACGCTGCCGCCGCTGATCCTCGCCGTCGTGGTCGTCGCGATCCTCGGACCGGGACTGCGCAACGCGATGCTGGCGATCTCGGTGGTGATCATCCCGAGCTTCTACCGGATCGTGCGCGCATCGACGCAGGGTGCGCGCAGCGAGCTCTACATCGAGAGCGCGCGGGCGAGCGGATGCACGAGCTGGCGCATCCTGTGGCGCCACATCCTGCCGGCCGTCGCCCCACCGCTGCTGGTGCAGGCCTCCTTCTCCGCGTCGGTCGTCATCGTCGCCGAGGCGAGCCTGTCGTTCCTCGGCCTCGGCGCCCGCGCCCCGCAGGCCACCTGGGGGCTGATGCTCAACGACGCCTCGTCGAACCTCACCACGGCGTCGTACCTCATCTATCCGCCGACCGTGATGGTGGCTCTCACCATCCTGGGCTTCTCCCTGCTCGGCGACGGCCTGCGCGACGCGATGGGCCGACAGACGACCGACGGAGGACGATGACATGTCCGCTCTCGAGACCGTGCCGCCTCCCGCGGCCGCCGACGGCGCCGACGGCGCCGACGACGCCGTCCTGCGGACCACCGACCTCACCGTCGAGGTCAGCACCGAGCACGGCTGGGTCACCATCGTCGACGGCGTCGACCTCACCGTGGGCCGCAACGAGATCGTCGGCCTGGTGGGGGAGTCCGGCTCCGGCAAGACCGTGACCTCGCTGTCGGTCATGGGTCTGCTGCCGAAGAACGCCCGGATCAGCCGGGGGACCGTCGACGTGATGGGCAGCCGGATCTCCGCGCTGAAGGAGCGCCAGCTCGCCGACGTGCGCGGCGTCAAGGCGGCAATGATCTTCCAGGAGCCGCGCCGCTGCCTGAACCCCGCGTTCACCGTCGGCGACCAGGTCGCGGAGTCCCTGCGCCGGCACCGCGGCTGGTCGCGCAAGCGCGCGATGCAGCACACCGTCGAGCTGTTCGAGCTCGTCGAGATCCCCGACGCCGCCCGGCGCGTGCGGCAGTATCCCCACGAGTTCAGCGGTGGCATGTGCCAGCGGGTGATGCTCGCGATGGCACTGGCGTGCGATCCGATGCTGCTCATCGCCGACGAGCCGACGACCGCGCTCGACGTGACCGTGCAGCGTCAGGTCCTCGAGCTCATCCGCCGTCTCCAGGGCGAGCTCGGCCTCGGCGTCCTGCTGATCACGCACGACCTCGGCGTCGTCGCCGAGATGTGCGATCGCGTCGCGGTGATGTACGCCGGACAGGTGGTCGAGCAGGGCGCGGCCGACGCGCTCTTCCACGACCCGTCGCACCCCTACACCAGCGCCCTGCTGCAGTCGATGCTCGAGCCGACCCGTCGGGGGGAGCCGCTCGGCTTCATCCCCGGAGTGGTTCCCCCTCCG
Organism: Nocardioides albidus; assembly: GCF_006335005.1. Lineage (GTDB taxonomy): Bacteria > Actinomycetota > Actinomycetes > Propionibacteriales > Nocardioidaceae > Nocardioides > Nocardioides albidus. The sequence continues at coordinate 12,868 of NZ_VDMP01000006.1, read as the reverse complement.
CACGAGTTCCCGCCGACCTGCCGATTCCAGGCCCGGTGCGCCCACGCGGTCGACGAGCAGTGCCGCCGCCCGGTCGCGCTGCGGGAGCTGTCCGCGCACCACCTCAGCCGCTGCGAGCGCGCCGGCGAGATCGACCTGCCGGGAGTGACTCCATGAGCGAGCCGACCCTGTCCGTGCGCGGGCTCACCAAGACGTACGGCGCCCGGCCGACCCTGTTGCGACGCGACCCGCACCGGCTGACCGCCGTCGACGAGGTGGGCTTCGAGATCGCACCCGGGCAGACGCTCGGTCTGGTGGGGGAGAGCGGCGCCGGCAAGTCGACGGTGGGTCGGCTCGTCCTCCGGCTGATCGAGCCGGACGCCGGGACCATCGACCTGCTCGGCACCGACCTCGCGGCGCTGCCGCGCGGCGACCTGCGCCGGATGCGGGCCAGGGCGACGATGATCTTCCAGGACCCGTACACCTCGCTGAACCCGCGGATGCTGATCAAGGACGCCGTGGCCGAGCCGCTGATCATGCACACCGACGACTCACGTCGGGTGCGGCATGCGAAGGCGCTGGACATGGTGCGCCGCGTCGGCCTGACCGCCGCGCACATGGAGCGCTATCCCTACGAGATGTCCGGCGGCCAGCTGCAGCGGGTCGCGATCGCGCGGGCGCTCATCACCGACCCGGCGTTCATCGTCTGCGACGAGCCGGTGGCGGCGCTCGACGTGTCCACCCAGGCGCAGGTCATCAACCTCCTCAACGACCTGCAGCAGGAGCGCGGCATCTCGTACCTGTTCATCTCCCACGACCTGCGACTGGTGCGGCTGATCGCCGACGAGGTCGCCGTGATGCGCCGTGGGCGGCTGCTCGAGAAGGGGCCCGCGGTCCGGCTCTTCGACGCGCCCGAGCACGCGTACACCCGCGAGCTGCTGGCGGCCATTCCCGGCCGGACCCCGCGGGCCCGGCGATTCACCGGCGGGCGCTCCGAGCCCGTCGGACACGAGAGGTGACCATGACCAAGCCCACTGCCAGCACCGCCATCGCCAGCGCCCTCGAGGCGCTCGGCGTCGAGGTCGTCTTCGCGATCCCGAGCGCCCACAACATCCCGATCCTGCGGGCGATCGAGGACCGCGGAGCGATCCGGATCATCGGCGCCCGGCACGAGCAGGGTGTCGCCCACGCGGCCGACGCCTACGCACGCACCACGGGCTCGCTCGGCGTCGGCATCGTCAGCGGGGGACCGGGGACGGCCAACACGATGGGCGGGATGTACGAGGCGTACACGTCGTCCTCGCCCGTCCTGCTCATCACGAGCCAGGTGGAGTCGGCCCACCTCGGGCGAGGTCGCGGCTATGTGCACGAGGCGGAGAACCAGGCCGCCATGCTGGCCACGGTCTGCCGGGAGGTGGTGACCGCCTCGGCCACGGACGACCTCGCGGAGACGGTGATCCGGCTCGGGCGGGCCGCTCTGGCCGGGCGGCCCCGGCCGGTGGCGCTGGAGGTCCCGCTCGACCTGCAGGACGCGCCCGCCCAGCCGTTCGACGAGGAGGCTCTCGTCCGGCGGGCCGCACTGCCGCTGCCGCGCATCGCGGCCGACGACGACCAGGTCGCCGCCGCCGCACGACTGCTCGCGACGGCGCAGCGTCCGGTGATCTGGGCCGGGGGAGGGGTGCTGCGTGCCGAGGCCGCCGAGGAGCTCCTCGCCCTCGCCCGCCGCTGGAACGCGCCGGTCCTCACCAGCCGCGAGGGCCGGGGCGCCATCAGCGAGGACGACCCGCTGAGCATCGGCGCCTATGCGACGCTCCCACCCGTCCGCGAGTTCGTGGCGGGGTGCGACGTGATGCTCGCCGTCGGCACCCGGTTCCAGATGTACGCGACCGGCCAGTGGACGCTGCCCTTCCCCGAGGCGCTCGTCCACCTCGACGTCGACGCCGCGGTCATCGGCCGCTCCTACCCGGCCTCGGTCGCCGTCGTTGCCGACGCGAAGGCGGGCCTGACGCAACTCGCCGCCGCACTGCCGCCGGCCGATGATGCCCCCGGACGGGCGGAGCACGTCGCGGCCGGGCGGTCCGCGGCCGCCGCCGCCCGCGACCTGGTCGCACGTCAAGCCGGCCCCGATCACCTGCGGATGAGCCGGGTCATCGCTCAGCATCGACCCGCCGACGGCGTCCTCGTCTGCGACGCCACCGTCCCCGCCTTCGTGTGGGGTGACCGCCTCGTGCCGATCACCGTGCCGCGGACATCGGTGCGGTCGGTCGCGGCCGGCATCGGGCCCGGCATGGCGCTCGCGCTGGGCGCTGCCGCCGGCAGCACGGCACACACCGTGCTGTTGCAGGGCGACGGCGGCTTCATGCTCGGGATCGGCGAGCTCGCGAGCGCGGTCCAGGCACGCTCGCGGATCGTCGTGTGCCTCTTCGACGACGGTGGCTACGGCATGCTGCGCGACATCCAGGCCACCTCGGGCCTCGGTCTGAGCGCCGGCTTCGACCTGGCGACGCCGGACTTCGCCGCTGTCGCGACCGCCTTCGGCGCACGCAGCGCCCGGGTCAAGGACGCCGTCGGATTCGAGGATGCCTTCGCCGAGGCGCTGTCCTACGACGGCCCCACCCTGATCCACGTCGACCTGGCGGCGATGGAGCCGCTGCGGCGCACGCTCGGCGCGTGACGGCGAGGTGAGCCGGTCCTGGCGCGATCGGGCGCTCCAGCCGGCGTTGATGTTGATGGCGTCCTCGACGGCCGTCGTGGCGAGCGTCGGCGCCCCACTGGTGCCCCGCATCGCGGCGGAGCAGGGGGTGTCACTGGCCGGTGCACAGTGGATCCTCACCGTCACCTTCCTCTCCGGCGCGGTCACCACGCCGCTGCTCGGCCGCCTCGGCAGCGGCCCCGGGCGGCGTCCGGTGGTGCTCGGCGGACTGGCCGCGGTGCTCGTGGGCTGCGTGCTGGCAGCGGTGCCCCTCGGCTTCGGGCCGATGGTCGCCGGCCGCGCCCTGCAGGGCCTCGGCCTCGCGGTGACACCGTTGGCGATCGCGGTCGCGCGCGACGTCGTCCCCGCCTCTCGACGGCCGGCCGTCATCGCCGGCCTCTCGGTCACCACGGTGGCCGGTGCCGGCCTGGGCTACCCGATCGCCTCGCTCGTCGTGGACCGGTACGGCGTGTCCGCGGCGTACTGGACCGGCGCCGTGATCACCGCTGTGACGCTGGCCTGCGTCGCCGTCGTGCTCCCGACGGGGACCCGCGCGCAGCCGGGGCGCACCGACGTCCCCGGCGCGATCCTGCTGGCCGCCGGCTCCGGCGGCCTGCTGCTCGCGCTGAGCCGCGCGAACGCGTGGGGCCCCACCTCCGCCGTCACCCTGGGCGTCCTCGCGGGCTCCGTGCTCGCGCTCGTCGCCTGGACCCGCTGGACCCTCGGGTTCGAACGGCGCCCCGACCGGCAGCCGCTCGTCGACCTGCGCCTGGCCCTCCGGCCCGGAGTCGTCGGTCCGAACGCCACGGCCCTGGTCGCGGGCTGCGGCATGTACATGCTGATCACCCTCGTCGTGCTGGCCGTGCAGGCGCCGGTGTCGTCCGGCTACGGCCTCGGGCACGACGTCACGGTGGCCGGCGTGATGCTGCTGCCGTTCTCCGTCGCCAGTGTGCTCGGCTCCCGGCTCGCCGGCCGCCGGACCGGCGCCGCGTCGGGCGACGCCCTCCTCGCGGTCGGCTGTGCGCTGTTCGCGCTCGGCGCGCTGGTCCTCGCGGCAGTCCACGACCACCTGTGGGGCAACGTGCTCGCGATGAGTGTCGGCGGCCTCGGCAGCGGATGCTCGTTCGCCGCGATGCCGTCGTTGATGATGCGCTTCGTGCCGCCGAGCGAGACCGGCAGTGCGATGGCCTTCAACCAGATCCTGCGCTACCTCGGCTTCTCCGCCGGCAGTGCGCTGGTCGTCACGATCCTCGATGTCGCCAGCGACGGCGGCGGCACGGTGACCTCCTCGGGCTTCGTGACCGCCGCGATGGCCGCCGTCCTCGTGGCGTCGGTGGCGGCCGTCGTCGCCGTCTGGTCGGGACGGGCCGTTCCGTCACCGGCCGAGGCCCTCCTCTCCCATCCCCACCCGAAGGAGCACTCCCTTGTCCCAACCCCGCACCACCCGGGCCCGCGCGCGGATCGGCGCCGTCGTCGCGTCCGCCGTACTGGCCCTGGTCCTCGCCGCCTGTGGCGGCGCCAGCAGTGGATCCGGAGCCTCCGGCGCCCCTGATCCCGACGCGACCCTGCGGCTCACCTCCGCCGGCGTCTCCACCCTCGACCCGACCCTCACGGCCGGCTCGACCGCGGTCCTCTCCAACACCTGGCCGGTCTACGACCGCCTGCTGCAGATCTCCGAGGACGGCCAGTACCTGCCCATGCTCGCCACGAAGTGGACCTTCTCCGAGGACGGGAGGACGCTGCGACTCGACCTGCGCGACGACGTCACCTTCACCGACGGCACCCCGTTCACCTCGGCGACCGTCAAGGCCAACATCGAGCGCTACCAGGCCGCCGAGGTCAGCGCCCAGGCGACGGCGATCATCGACCACGTCGAGATCGTCGACGAGCACACCGCCGACCTCGTCCTCACCGCCCCGAGCCGCGCCGTGCTGGCCGGCATCTCGTCCGCAGCGCCCGGCATCATGATCAGCGAGCAGGCCCTCGACAACCCCGACCTCGCCACCCACCCGGTCGGCAGCGGTGCCTGGGAGATCGAGAGCTTCCGGCCGATGGAGCAGGTCGTCTACAAGCGGCGGACCGACGAGGGCGGCATCTGGGACCCGGAGTCCGGCAAGGTCGCGAAGGTCGAGATCGCCGTGCGGACGACGGACGCGGCGTACTCCGCCATCCGCAGCGGCCAGGCCGACGTCGTGCTGTCCAACGGCGACGTCAACGAGCTCCAGTCCGCGATCGACCAGGGCACCCTGGTCCAGCGCCCGCTGGTCAACTCGTCGACGACGGTGACGATGTTCCTCAACCAGACCGTCGAGCCGTTCGACGACGTGCGGGTCCGCCGGGCCGTCAACCTCGCGATCAACCGCAGGCCGCTCGTCGAGGCGCTGGTGCCGACGACCAGCCCCCGGGTCCAGCCGATGGCCTCCGCGATCAACGGCTTCGACGAGTCCCTGGAGAGCGCCTACGACTTCGACCCGGAGAAGGCGAAGGAGCTCCTGGCCCAGGCCGGTCACCCCGACGGAGTGGACGCCGGCACCTTCTACGTCGGCAACTACGAGCCGATCCCCAAGGCGGCCCAGATCGTGCAGTCCGACCTGGCCGACGTCGGCATCGACATCGACCTGGAGCTGTACGACGTCCGCCAGCTCTCCAGCGGCGTCTACGGGAAGAGCGACCGTCCGGGGGCCTTCATGTTCCTGGCGTATCCGGGGGTCGAGCCGGGGGCCGCCCTCCGGTTCTTCCTCGACAACCCGCTGAACATGCCCGGCGGCGTGCCGCAGGACGTCGTCGACAGGATCGGCGCGATCGACGACTCGACGGCCACGGAGGACCAGCGTGCCGAGCGCACTCGTGCCGTGACCGGCTGGGCGGTCGACCAGGCGATGTTCGCGCCGCTCTACCAGGGCGTCCCCGGTTGGGTGATGACCGACAAGGTCCACGGCGTCGAGGAGGGGAAGGCCTTCCTCGCCCCGCTCGGCGGGCAGGACCTCCGGCACGCCTGGATCAGCAAGTAGCGATCTCGAAGGGACCGTGACAGAGGGCCTGTGACGACGTCGTCGTCACAGGCCCTCTCGGTTCTTGCTGGCTCAGCCCCCTACGGCGGCTCGCTGCCGGGCGGTGACCTCGGCCAGGTAGCGCTCGGGCAGCTCCATGAACGGCTGACGCTGCCTCGCCCAGAGCGGCAGGTCCTCCATCGAGTAGATGTCCTGCTGGTCGGCGGGGCGGCGCGGCCAGGCGGGGATGTTCACCCACAGCCGCATCAGGTGGCGGCGCCGGCCGACGTCGTCGTGGTCGACGTACGGCGTGCGACCGTGGACGATCAGGCGGTTGTTGAGGAACTGGATGTCGCCGGGAGCGATCTGCATGTCGAGGTAGAGCTCGGGGGACGACGAGAGCTCGCAGAACAGCTCCAGGGCGGCCTCCTGCTGCGCGGTGATCTCGAAGTGACCGGCGCGCGCGGCGTCCCGGGTCTGCGCGACGTGCACGCAGGAGCTGAACTCGCCGTCGGTCTTGGTGAACAGGGCGACGTCGCCGGAGGTGACGATCCTCCCGTCGCCGTACTCGGCATCCATCCGGCCGCGCATCACCGGCATGCCGCGGTAGAGGACCCGGACGAGGTCAGGGTCGATCTCCAGCATCCGGTCGTGGACCGCGGCGGCGCTCGCGATCCGGCTGGCGCCGCCTTCCTTCGCCTCGCGCAGGCAGAGCAGCGAGACGACGTCGTGCCCGTCGCAGTGCATGTTCATCGCCATCGCCGAGCGGTAGCCGCGCACCTGCTCGTCGACGAGGTCGGCGACGTTGAGGACGTGTCCGAGGATCTCACCCTTGCCCGACTGCGGGATGACCTCGCCGAGGTGGGCGCCGAGGCCGCAGTAGATCCGGGCCAGGTCGTCGTCGCCGTACCGCTCCCGGGACAGGCCGCGGATGAGGACGAAGCCGCGGCCGAACCGCAGCTCGTCGCGCAGCCGGGTGAGGAGGTCGCCGACCCTCTGCAGGGGGAAGGTGGCCGGCGTGATCTCGGTCAGGTCGAGGTCGCCGTGGTCCTTGAGCGTGGCGAGGGCGGCGTCGATCTCGCCGAGCTCCTCGCCGGACAGCTGCCACAGGCCGTCCTGGCGGTAGTCGAAGGTGCTGCCGCGCCAGGCGCCACGGCCGCCTACGGGGGTCAGGGTGTCGTTCATCGAGTCCTCTTCTCTGGTCGTGGGGGAGCGGATCGGGATCAGGGGGCCGGCGCCGGTCGGGGTCCGCGCACCAGCCGGCCGGGGAGGGCACCGGTGTGCAGGCCGTCCCGGCTCACGACCGTGCCGCCGACGACGGTGGCGGAGTAGCCGCGAGCGTCCTGCATCAGCCGGCGGCCGCCCGCGGGAAGGTCCCGGACGACGCGCGGCCGCTCCAGGCGCAGGCGGTCGAGGTCGATGACGTTGAGGTCGGCGCGATGGCCCGGTACGACGAGCCCGCGGTCGAGCAGCCCGACGACCTCCGCGCACCGCCGCGTCATCAGACGGACCAGGTGCGGGAGCGGGATCCGTTCGCCCTGGGTCCGATCGCGGCCCCAGTGGGTGAGCAGGTGGGTGTAGATGCTGCCGTCGCAGATGACGCCGAGGTGGGCGCCGCCGTCGCCGAGGCCGGGGACGGCGTGGTCGCTGAGCAGCATCCGGCGGGACGGCTCGAGCGAGTGGTCGGCGTAGTTGGAGAAGGCGAGGTAGAGGATGTTGCGGCCCTCGTGCTCGAGCAGCCTGTCGTAGACCAGCTCTTCGGGCGCGATGCCCAGCCGAGCCGCCTGGGCGCCGATGCTGGTCTCCTTCGCCGGCTCGTAGTCGAAGTCCGCCCCCATCTCGAAGAGCTGGGCGAAGTCACGCACCCGCATGCCGATCTCCATCGCCGGCGCGGGGTCGTTGGACTCGGCGAGGATCCGGGCCCTCACCTCCGGCCGCCGCAGCTCCCGCACCCGGTCGGCCAGGGGGAGGTCGGCGATCGCGAGGTAGGTCGGGGTGGAGTAGAAGGGGTTGAGGGTGAGCTCGAGGCCGAGCAGGACGCCCAGGGGCCGGGGGAGCACCTGCACGCTGGCGCTGCCGCCGGTCGCGTTGAAGTCGTCGACCTTGTCCAGGATCTCCCGCCAGACCTCGGGCCTCCCGTGGCTCTGGACCAGCGACATGCTGAACGGCCGGCCCGCGGCCCGGGCCTGGCGCAGGCCCATGTCGAGCACCGACTCCCAGGCGTCGTCGTACTCGATGACGAACTGGACCAGGCCGGCGCCGGCCCGCTGGAGGGCGGCGGCGAGACCGGCGTACTCCTCCTCGGTCGCGGCGAGCGTGGGGGTGAGCCGGCCGTCGCTGGAGCGGTGGAACATCGTCTGGGAGGTGCCGAAGCCGAAGGCGCCCGCGCGGACGGCCTCCTCGAGGATCGCGGCCATCCGCTCGACCTCGTCCGGTGTCGCGGGCTCGCGGTGGTAGGCGCGCTCGCCCATGACGTAGGTGCGCAACGCGGCGTGGGGGACGTAGCTGCAGATGTCGGCGTCGAACTGACGCGTGCCGAGGTGGTCGAGATACTCGGGGTAGGTGGTCCACTGCCAGTCGACGCCCTCGGTCAGCACCACGTTGGGGATGTCCTCGACGCCCTCCATCAGCTTGATGAGGAGCTCGCGGTGCTCGGGCTCGCACGGGGCGAACCCGACACCGCAGTTGCCCATGACGACCGTGGTGACGCCGTGGTTGGTCGACGGCACGAGCCGGTTCTCCCAGGTGGCCTGGCCGTCGTAGTGGGTGTGGACGTCGATGAAGCCGGGCGTCACCAGCCGACCGGAGGCGTCGATCTCCTCGCGGCCGGCGCCGGTGACGTCGCCGACCTCGACGATCAAGCCCTGTCGGACGGCGACGTCCGCGGCTCGCGCGGGCGCGCCGGTGCCGTCGAGGACGGTGCCGTGGCGGATGACCAGGTCGTAGTCGCTCAAGTGCGCCTCCTCGGGGTCGGGTGTCTGGGGAGCCCTCATGCCCGTCGGACGTGGTCCGGGCCGAGCTCGCTCACGTCCGCCACACCCATGAGGGTGAGCGTGCGCACGATCTCCTCGCGCAGGATCTCCAGCACGTGCTCCACGCCGCCCTGGCCCCCGGCGGCCAGGCCGTAGACGTAGGGCCGGCCGATGCCGACGGCGGTCGCGCCGAGGGCGAGGGCCTTGACGACGTCGGTGCCGCGGCGGATGCCGCCGTCGAGGAGGACCGGGACCCGGCCGCCCACGCGGTCGACGATCGCGGGCAGGGCGTCGATGGCCGCGGGGGCGCCGTCGAGCTGGCGGCCGCCGTGGTTGGAGACCATCACGCCGTCCGCGCCGAGGTCGACGGCCCGCTCGGCGTCCTCGGCGGCGAGGATCCCCTTGATGTGGATCGGTCCGTCCCACAGCTCGCGGAGCCGGGCGAAGTCGTCCCAGCACAGGTCCGGACGCAGCAGCGTCTGCTGGGCGCGGGCGGAGGCGACGGCGGCCCTGGTCCCGCGCTCGTCGACGAGCATGCGCGCCGAGACCCGCTGGTGGCGGGCGAACCCGTACGCCCAGCGGGGTCGGACGGCCGCGCTCAGCGCGCGGGCCGGGGTGAGGGTCGGCGGGATGCCCATGCCGCGGCGCCGCTCCGAGAGGCGGTTGCCGCCGACGGGCACGTCGACCGTGACGAACAGTGCGGCGTAGCCGGCGGCCTTCGCGCGGTCGATGAACCTCTTCGACAACGCCTCTCCGGTGGTCAGGCTGGTCCACGGGTAGAGCTGGAAGAAGTGACTCTCGGACGTCGCCTCGGCGACCTCCTCGACCGTGTAGCTCGACGCCGTGCTGATCACCGCCCTGGTGCCGGCCGCCTCGGCGGCGCGCGCCGCCGCTCGTTCGCCGTCCCAGTGGACGAGCCCGGTCATGCCGGTGGGGGAGAGGAGGACGGGCATGGACAGCTCCGTGTCGCCGAGCTTGGTCCGCAGCCCGCTGCCCTGGTTGCCCGTCAGTACGCGGGGGACCAGCGACCAGCGGTCGAACGACGACCTGTTCGCCTGCAGCGTCTGCTCGGACTCGGCCCCTCCGTCGACGTAGGCCCAGACCATGCCGGGCAGCCTCCGGCGGGCGCGGAGGCGGTAGTCGTCGACGGTCAGCGGGCCGCCGGATCCGGCGGTCCAGCGGAACTGGACGCCGCCCCTCACGATGCCATCCGCACGGTGATCTTGGCCGTCTCCGCGGTCGGCGCGACCGCGAGTTCGAACGCCTCCTGCGCCTGCCCGACGGAGAAGGTGTCGGTCACGAACAGCTCCCTCAGCCCGGGATGGGACTCCAGGTAGGCGCCGGCGCGCGCCAGCATCGTGCGGCGCTGAAGCGTGATCCCGGACGTCAGGGTGAGGTTCTTGCGCAGCATCGCCCGCATGTCGATCGGGTAGTGGGCGTCGTCGGGGACGCCGAAGTAGAGGACCCGGCCGCTCGGGGCCGCGGCCTCGAGCGCGTGGCCGAGCGTCGACGTGTTGTGCCCGACGGCCTCGACGACCACGTCGGGCCGCTCGCCCGCGGAGAGACCGGACGCCCAGCGGCTGGTGTGCTGGTGCACGACCTCGTGGGCGCCCAGCCGGGTGCCGATCGCGGTCCTGTCGATCAGGTCGACGCCGACCACCTCCCGGGCACCCGACGAGCGGAGCACGTGGTTGAACAGCAGCCCCATCGGGCCCTGGCCGAGCACCGCCGTCCGAGCGCCCGCGACGTCGCCGACCTGGTCGACGGCGTACAGGACGCAGGCCAGGGGTTGGAGCATGACGGCGTGCTCGGGACTCAGCCGGTCGTCGTACCCGAGGAGGTCGTCGCCGAGACTGATCGCGAGCTCGGCGAGCGCGTTGAGCCGCGAGCCCCAGCCGACCACCAGGTCCCCGACCCGGTGTCGTTCGTCCCGCGACGCGACCACCTCGCCGACCACCTCGTGCATCGGTGACCCCGGCTCGTGGCCCGCCACCGCGTCGTCGCGCTGCTTGAGCGTCCGCACCCCGTTGAACACCGGCAGGTCGCTTCCGCAGATCGCCCCGGCGAGGACCCGGAGCAGCACCTCGCCGTCCGCGAGGTGGTCGCTCCCGAGGCGCGGCGCCTGCACCTCCGCGAAGGTGCGGGGCGCGACGAGCTGCTGCGCGTACATCGACGGCATGGGTCCTCCTGACTGGGCCGCGGGCGGTCCAGTCTTCGAAAGGGGCGCGGTCGGTGTCGCCCCGACTCCCAGCCACTGGGAGTCGGGGCCCGCGTCCTCAGGACGGGACCTTGTCGAGGAAGCCGTGCACGTCGCGGATCCGACCGTCCTCGTCGAGGACGACCACGTCGAAGCCGACGACCACCGGCTCGGCGCCCTCGGGGCCCAGGCCCCACTGGAAGCGGATCCGGTCGTGGTGGGCGTCGACGGAGCCGACGGGGGTGAAGACGAAGCCGGGGAACTGCGCCTGGACGCCGTCGACGAGGGCGTGCAGGTCGGTCCGGCCGGCCACCTGGGCGAGGGGGTCGGTGTAGCTGCCGTCGGGGGCGAAGTGCTCGGCCAGCAGGCTCTCGCGCTCGGCGGGGGAGGCGTTCCACGTGGCCAGGTAGGCGTCGACGAGGTGCTTCATGATGGTCTCCGTTCGGATGGCTGTTCCGGATCGTCCTGGGTCGGACGGGAACCACCGTGGACCGGCCGACGGGAGGATGGCCATGACCTCCGAGGTCATGGGCGCGCGGACGCCGTCTCCCTAGGGTGGAGGCCATGACCACGATGGTTGGGGAAGCGCAGGTGGGGCCGATGCTTCGTTCGTGGCGTGAGCGCCGCCGGTTCAGCCAGCAGGAGCTGTCCAACCGGTCGACCGTCTCGACCCGGCACCTGAGCCGGGTGGAGACCGGCCGCGCGCACCCGACGCCGGACATGATCCTGCACCTGGCGGAGAACCTCGAGGTCCCCTTGCGCGAGCGCAATCGGCTCCTGCTCGCGGCCGGCTACGCGCCGCGCTACTCCGAGCGATCGCTGGACGACGGCTCCCTGTCGGTCGTGATGGACGGACTGCGCAGCCTGCTCGACGCCCACCTGCCCTACCCCGCGCTCCTGCTGGACGACTACTGGGACGTCGTCGACACCAACGCGGCGATCTCGGTCCTGCTGGCCGGTTGCTCGCCCGCGCTGCTCGAGCCGCCGGTCAACGTGATCCGCCTCTGCCTGCACGAGGACGGCCTGGCCCGGCAGATCGACAACCTCGACCAGTGGGCCGGGCATCTCCACCACCAGGCGGTCAGCCGCGCCGAGCGCACGCACGACCCGCGCCATCACGCCCTGGTCGCGGAGATCGTCGGCCTGTACGGCGGCACGCCCCGCCTCGACCCGACGACCGGCCCGGTCCTGACCCTGCGGCTGCGCACGGCCGGCGGGGTGCTGCGGATGTTCAGCACGTCGGCCCAGCTCACCACGGCGACCGACGCGGCCTTGGAGGGTCTGCGGCTCGAGACCTTCCTCCCTGCGGACGAGGCGACCCGCGGGCTGTTCTCGGTCGACCCAGCGTGAGCTCGGGGGATCCGAGCTGAGCCTCAGGCCGACGAGAGCCCGGCGGTGAGTGCGCGCAGGCAGCGCACCGCGAGCTCGACCGGCGCGCCCGGCTCGTCGCCCTCGGCCCACACCTCCAGCGCCACGCGGATCGCGTCGGTCGCGGCGGCCGCGACGAGGCGCAGCTCGAGCTGCGCCTTGGCGGGCGCGATCATGCCCAGGACCGGCACGAGGCGGGCGTCGGAGTCGCGGTTCACCCGGTACCAGACCGCGGCGAGGGCGGGGTCGTCGTTCGCCGCGCGGAGCAGCCCGCGGACCCAGGCGAGGTCGCGGTCGAGGTCCGGAGTGCTCGCGGCGCCGAGCGTCGCGCGGATGGCCTCCTCCACGGCGGGCAGGAGGGGCGAGCCGGGGGCGGTCTGGGCCAGTCGGGAGCGCCAGGCGTCCCCGCCGACGGTCAGCAGCGGCGCGACGGCGTCCTCCTTGGACCGGCTGTAGCGGTAGAAGGTGCGCAGCCCGATGCCCGCGGCAGCGGCGATCGCCTCGGCCGTCGTGCCGCCCGCGCCCCGCTCGGTGAACAGCCGGGCCGCCGCTCGGGCGATGTCGAGCCTGGTCGCGGCCCTACGTCGCTCGGTCAGGCCGGCCGTCTCGGTCACAGGGACGAGACTAGCTGTACCCGGCCAGGACGTTGGTAGCGGCGAGCCTGACTGAA
>NZ_VDMP01000005.1 GCF_006335005.1 Nocardioides albidus | reverse complement strand
CGCCGCCGAGCTGATGGGCGTGCCGACGTTCAAGTTCAAGCTGCTCGCCTTCGCGACGGGGGCGTTCATCGGCGGCCTCGCCGGTGGGCTCTACGCCAGCCGCCAGGGCTTCATCAACCCCCAGTCCTTCCTGCTGCTGTTCTCGATCCTCTACCTCGCGGCCGTCGTGGTCGGTGGTCAGGGCAACCGGTGGGGCGTGCTCGTCGGTGCCACGCTGGTCGCCTACCTGCCGCAGCGCTTCCGCGAGTTCGACGACTTCCGCGTGCTGGTGTTCGGCCTGGCGCTCGTGGTGCTCGCGACGGTGCGGCCGGAGGGTCTGCTGCCACCCAAGCGGACGTTGCGCGCCAAGCATCTGGAACAGGAGCTCGAGGAGCTCGAGGAAGGTAACGCCGGAGAGGAGAGCGCCCGTGTCTGAGGCGATTCTCGAGGTCCAGAACGTCACCTTGAAGTTCGGTGGCCTCACCGCGCTGAACGACGTGTCGTTCCACATCGACGAGGGCGAGATCCTCGGCCTGATCGGGCCGAACGGTGCTGGGAAGACGACCTGCTTCAACGCGGTCACCGGCGTCTACCGGCCCACCAGCGGAAGCATCCTCTTCCGGGGCACGTCCATCGTCGGGCTGAAGAAGCACAAGATCACCCAGCAGGGGATCGCGCGCACCTTCCAGAACATCCGTCTGTTCCCGACGATGACGGCGCTGGAGAACGTGCTGGTGGGCGCCGACGCGCAGCACAGCACCGGCATGCTCTCCGCGCTGTTCCGGCTGCCGAAGCACCGGCGGGAGGAGAAGGACGGCCACGACCGCGCGATGGAGCTGCTCAGGTTCATGGGCATCCACCGCAAGGCCGACGAGCTCGCCGCGAACCTGTCCTACGGCGACCAGCGGCGCCTGGAGATCGCCCGGGCGATGGCGACCAACCCGAAGCTCATCTGCCTCGACGAGCCGGCTGCGGGCTTCAACCCGGCCGAGAAGGTCGAGCTGATGAACCTCATCCGCAAGGTCCGCGACCAGGGCTTCACCGTGCTGCTCATCGAGCACGACATGAAGCTGGTCATGGGCGTGACGGACCGGATCGTCGTCCTCGAGTTCGGACGCAAGATCGCCGAGGGCTCGCCCGCCGAGATCCGTGACAACCCCGCGGTGATCGCCGCCTACCTGGGAGTGGATGAAGAAGATGCTTCTTGAGGTCGAGGGCCTCTGTGTCAACTACGGGCACATCGAGGCGATCCGTGACATCAGCTTCAGCGTTCCGGAGGGGACCGTCACGACCCTCATCGGCGCCAACGGCGCGGGGAAGACCACCACGCTGAAGACCATCTCGGGACTGCGCAAGGTCCGGGCCGGCTCGATCCGGTTCGAGGGCAAGGACATCAACGAGGTTCCGCCCTACGACCGGGTCAAGCTGGGGATCGGCCAGTCACCCGAGGGGCGGCGCTGCTTCATCGGCATGACGGTGCGCGAGAACCTGGAGATGGGCGCGTTCACCCGCAAGGACCGCAAGTCGGAGGCGTACCGCCAGGACATCGACCGGGTCCTGGCGCTCTTCCCGCGGCTGGAGGAGCGCATCGACCAGATCGCCGGCACCATGTCGGGCGGCGAGCAGCAGATGCTGGCCATCGGTCGGGCGCTCATGTCCCGGCCCCGGCTGCTGCTGCTCGACGAGCCGTCGATGGGGCTGGCGCCGAAGCTGATCCAGCAGATCTTCAACATCATCACGGAGATCAACCAGCAGGGCACCACCGTCCTGCTGGTGGAGCAGAACGCCGCCCAGGCGCTGAAGCGCTCGCACGACGCCCACATCCTCGAGACCGGTGAGATCGTCCGGTCCGGGAAGGGTGCGGACCTCGCCGTCGACCCGGCGGTCAAGGCCGCCTACCTCGGCGGCGACGTGTAGCGCGTCCCGCACG
>NZ_VDMP01000004.1 GCF_006335005.1 Nocardioides albidus | reverse complement strand
ACGGCGAACCTCGGCTCGAACCAGCTCTCCCCCGTCGTGTGCAGCCCGGGCGGGGCGTGGTGCGACCAGGTCACGGCCGGCGTCGAGGCCACCCGGCCGGCGTACGACGGGCTCTTCGTGCCGCTGCGCCACCTCGTGGTGGGCGACCAGGGTGACCAGCTGTTCCGGCTCGCCGTGGACGACATCAAGACCGGCATGATCACCATCCCGGTCCGCAACCTCCTCAAGCCGGTCATCGACATCGCCGCGAAGGTGCTCTCGATCCAGATCAACCACCAGTCGTCGCGCTCGTGCACCACGCCCGACGGGGGCACGGGCATCGACCGGCTCTCCCTCTCGGCGGTCAGCATCGGGATCCTGCCCGCGCTCAACATCGGGCGTCTCGGGTTCGGCAACGCGTCGGCGCGGGTCGACGCGTGCGCCCCGACGGCGCGCGCCTCGGTCATGGAGGCCAACTCCGGCTCGATGCCGGTCGCGGGGCTCGGCTACTCCGAGGCCTGGCCCGGCACCAGCCCCGGTCCCAACCGCGCCGGTCCCAACCCGTCCGTGCTCGGTCAGCAGTACGTCCTGGTCGGCGGCGCGAAGGTGCCGGTGGAGGACTTCGTGGAGTACGGCGACCTCGCGGGCATGCTGTCGGAGACGACAGCGACGTCGCCTCGGGACGGACGGGCCGTCACCGGCGCGGTCGGAGCGGACGGCTCGATCACCTTCGACGACACCGCGGGCTCCACCTCCGCCCCGGCCTCGATCGACCTGCTCGCGCTCCTCGAGCAGAGCGGCCTCGACGGTCTCACCGACCTCGCGGTCGACGAGGCCACCCTCGAGCTCGGTGCGCTCGGGTCGGAGGTCCAGGCGGAGGCCGGCCGGATCCTCGACCCCGACGGCGTCGGCGGTCCGGGGCGCTTCCGGGTCGGCCAGGCCGACCTGACCCTGCACTCCCCCGCGGTGGAGAAGGCCGCGTCGATGGTCTACGACGCGATCGGCCTGATGGACCGCACGGCCGAGAGCACCCTCAACAAGGTGCTCGACCTGACCGCGCTGACGAAGGCGCTGCCGAACGGGACGGGGGTCACCGCGCGGGTCACCTCCACGATGCAGGACAAGGTGTTCGCGGCGATCCTGGCCAAGCCGATCACCACGAA
>NZ_VDMP01000003.1 GCF_006335005.1 Nocardioides albidus | reverse complement strand
CGCGCTCGTCGCCGATGCGCGCGCCCGGATCGCCGCGATCGCCGCCCGCAACGAGGCCGGAGACGGCCCGCAGGTCTCGCCCGACCCGCTCGACGAGACACTCGCCGCCTTCGTCCCGCCTCCACCGGGGCACCGCGAGTGGCTCGCCGTCGAAGTCCCGGGCCTGGAGCGCTGATGCCGACCATCGACCTCACCACCGCCGCCTCACCCGCGCGCGGCGAGCACACCCCGTCCGACGGGGGCAGCGCCCTCGCCGCCGCGCCGCGCCGGATCGGCCTCACCCTCCCCGAGCTCCAGTACGCCGCGCGGCTCGCCGGCGACGCGCCGCTGCCGTTCGAGGTCGCCGCCCCGCCCTCGGCCGACGCCATGCAGGCACGCCTGGGCCAGAGCCCGGCGAGCCTGGACGACCAGGCGTTCCGCTCGGTGGTGGCCGCACTCCACGACCCGGCCGACTCCCTGGCCCGTCGCGGCCTCACGGTCGACGGCGTCCTCGATCGCGGCCTGGCCGGGGCCATCGGCCTGCTGGCCGCGCCCCACTTCGCGCTCGACGTCGACGTCACGATGGCCGGCGTGCAGGCCAAGATCTGGCACCGTCAGGACGCCGGCGCGGTCGCGTCGCTCGCCACGATCGACGGGATCATCCACGAGATCGGCTGGTTCGCCCTCGAGTCCTGGGCGACCGAGCTCGCCCGGGTCGCGGCGGTGTCGGAGGAGGTGACCCTGGAGCGGTCCGCGGTGCCGGCGTACGTCGACCTCCCGTTCGAGCTCGCCGACGCGGCGGCCGAAGCCAGCGGCTCGGGGCGCGGCGACCTGCTGCCCGTCCTCGCGTCGCGCCACACCGGCGCCGTCCGCGGAGCCGACGGCCCGCTCGACGACCCGTCGGTGGTCGGGCTGCTCGGGGCGC
>NZ_VDMP01000001.1 GCF_006335005.1 Nocardioides albidus | reverse complement strand
TTGCGCAGGATCCGGCCGTTGCCGCTCTTGGCCGCGCCCTTCTGGGTCCAGTAGAGGTGGTCGCCGTGGACCGCGACGCCGACACACCAGTCCGCCACGCCGCCGGAGCCGTCGTTGACGACGAGGTCCTCGAGGCCGGTCCCGTCCGTGCGGACCCGGCTCACCCGGAAGCCCTCGCGGTCGCCCCAGTAGAGCCAGCCGTCGGCCTGTGCCAGTTGCTTGCCGGTCGTGATGCCTCCGGGCGCGACGACCTGTCCGCGGCCGGACCCGTCGCGACCGATCACGTGGAGGCCGCCGTTGCGTTCGGTGTAGACCAGCGCACGCTCCCGGTGTCCGGCGTCGAACAGCTCCCGGTCCACCACGGTCGGCTTGCCCATCGTGGTCCAGAACACCCGCTCGCCCACCACGGCGATGCCGTCGGGGGAGCGGCCGGTGTCCTCGACGAAGGTCGTCATCTCGCCGGTGGCGAGGTCGATCTCGACGATCCGCGCCGACCTCAGCGCCAGCACGTACAGAGCGTCGAAGGG
>NZ_VDMP01000012.1:104673-107322 GCF_006335005.1 Nocardioides albidus | reverse complement strand
GTCTGCGCGTTGCGGACCTCCAGACGCAGCAGCTTGCGGCCCTCCGGTACGACGGCCGTCATGAGGCCACCAGCGCGTCGTACGCCGCGGCGTCCATGACCTCGCCCGTCGCGCTGACCTTCACGACGAAGAGCCAGCCCTCGCCGAACGGGTCGCTGTTGACCAGGCTCGGGTCGGCGTCGACGGCCTCGTTGACCTCGACCACCTCACCGGTCACGGGGGAGTAGAGGTCGCTGACCGACTTCGTCGACTCGAGCTCGCCGCAGGACTCGCCTGCGGTGACGGTGCTGCCGACGGCCGGGAGGTCGACGTAGACGACATCGCCGAGGGCGTCGGCGGCGTACGCGGTGACGCCGACCTTGGCGATGTCGCCGTCGGCGGCGATCCACTCGTGCTCGGCGGTGTACTGGAGGTCGGTGGGGTTGCTCATGGCGCTCTCCTGGAGGTCGGTGGTCAGCGGGTGCGGGAGTAGAACGGGAGCTCGACGACGTCGGCGTCCTCGAGGGTGCCGCGCAGCGACACCTGGAGGCGGGTGCCCGGGGCGGCGAGCGTCGGCGGCACGTAGGCCATCGCGATCGGCCTCTCCAGCGTCGGGGACGGCGAGCCGCTGGTGACGACGCCGACCTCCGCGCCCGTGGCCGGGTCGACGACCGGGTAGCCGGCGCGCGGCGAGCGGCGGCCGGTCGAGACGAGCCCGACCAGGACCCGCTGCGGACCCTCCTCCTTGCGCTTCGCCAGCGCCGCCTGCCCGACGAAGCCGTCGGGCTTGTCGAGCACGACGACCCGGCCGAGGTTGGCCTCGTAGGGGGTGGTGTCGCGGTCCAGCTCGTGGCCGTAGAGCGGCATGCCCGCCTCCAGGCGCAGGGTGTCGCGGCAGGCGAGACCGGCGGGCACGAGGCCGTGCGGCTCACCGGCCTGCTGCAGGGCCGCCCAGACGGCGCCCGCGTCGCCGGGGCGGCAGTAGACCTCGAACCCGTCCTCGCCGGTGTAGCCGGTGCGGGCGAGCAGGACGTCGATCCCGGCCACCGTGCCCGCGTCGATCGCGTAGTACTTCAGGGAGGGGACGTCGAGGTCGGTGAGCGGCGCGAGGATCTCCGCGGACGCCGGCCCCTGGACCGCCAGCAGCGCCCAGTCCGCGGACGTGTCGGTGACGGTGACGTCGTGGCCCTCGGCACGGGCGGCCAGCTCGGGGGCGACGACGGCGACGTTGCTGGCGTTGGCGACGACGAGGTAGTGCTCATCGGCGAGGCGGTAGACGACCAGGTCGTCGATGATCCCGCCGTCCTCGGCGCAGATCATCGAGTAGCGCGCGCGACCCACGCCGATCGCGGACGGACGGCCGACGAGCGCGAAGTCGAGCGCGGCGCCGGCGCCGGGGCCGACCAGCTCGATCTCGCCCATGTGGGTGAGGTCGAACAGCCCCGCCGTCGTCCGCACGGCGCGGTGCTCGGCGGTCTCCGAGCCGTAGCGGACCGGCATCTGCCAGCCGGCGAAGTCGGTGAAGGACGCGCCGAGCGCGCTGTGGACGTCGTGCAGCGGGGTGAGCCGCGGGACCGCGGGGGTCGCTGAAGAGGTGGTCATCGGGAGGCTTCCTGGTGAGGAGCACGGCGGACGCCGGGCTCGTGGCTGGACTGCCTCCCCGCTCTGTCATCGCTACCTGAGAGCTTCACCGCCCGGAGGCGGCTTGCACCGTGGGTGCGGGCCGGTGGATCCGGTCCGACTTTCCAGAGTTCGCCTCGTCCCGGCGGTCAGGGGGCCTGAGAGATTCGTGGGGAGATTTGCTCCTTCGGCGCCCGGTCGCAGTGGACCGGGACTCTCCCGCCGGGGTTCGAACGGCGCGGTGTGGAGTTGTGACGCCAGTCATGGCGCAGGTCGAGCATAGGGCATCCGGGCTCCCGCGCCCGTACCATCGGCCGGTGCCTCACCCCGACCCCGCCGAGCGGCTGACCGGGATCGACCCGGACGAGCTCGCCATCACCCTCAAGGTCCTGCGCCAGGTCCCGCTCCTCGACCCCGAGCACGACGACGTCCGCACGATGAAGCGCGCGGCGTCGTACATGTACAAGCTGATCAAGAAGCAGCGGCGCGCCGAGATCCGCATGGAGCGGCAGCGCCACGACCAGGAGATCATCGAGAGCACGGCGACCGGCTCGCGGATGCGGATCGACGACGAGACGGCCGGCATCCCGCTGGTCTCCACCGCGCAGGGCGCCTTCGCCGGCGAGCTGCTCACCGCGCGCGGCTGCTACATCTGCAAGGAGGACTTCACCCTCGTCGACGCCTTCTACCACTGGCTGTGCCCGCGCTGCGCGGCGATGAGCCACGCCAAGCGCGACCAGCGCACCGACCTCACCGGCAAGCGCGCGCTGCTGACCGGCGGGCGGGCCAAGATCGGGATGTACATCGCCCTGCGCCTGCTGCGCGACGGCGCGCACACCACCATCACGACCCGGTTCCCCAAGGACGCCGTCCGCCGCTTCGCCGCCATGGAGGACTCCGCCGACTGGCTGCACCGGCTCAAGGTCGTCGGGATCGACCTGCGCGATCCCACCCAGGTGATCGCGCTGACCGACGACGTGGCGGCCGACGGCCCGTTGGACATCATCATCAACAACGCCTGCCAGACCGTACGCCGGCTGCCGGGCGCTT
>NZ_VDMP01000012.1:96036-104651 GCF_006335005.1 Nocardioides albidus | reverse complement strand
TGGTCACCTTCGACCGGATCTCGGAGGCGCACCCGGCCGCGATCGCGGGGGCGCTCTCCTCGACCGCCGTCGCGCACCACGACGGCGAGAGCGCGGAGGCGGCGCTGGCCGCGCACAACGCGGCGTCGCTGACCGCGCTGGCGCTCAAGGCGGGCGGCGCATCCCTGGAGGCCCACCTCGCCGGCACCGCGATCGACGCCGGGGGCCTGATCCCCGACATCCAGGACAACAACTCCTGGACCCAGGTGCTCGACGAGGTGGATCCGCTGGAGCTGCTCGAGGTGCAGTTCTGCAACTCGATCGCGCCCTTCCTCATCAACTCCCGGCTGCGCCCGGCGCTGCGCGCCGCGGTGCAGAACGGCGCGCGGCGCGCGTACGTCGTCAACGTCTCCGCCATGGAGGGCCAGTTCTCGCGGCGCTACAAGGGCGCGGGGCACCCGCACACCAACATGGCCAAGGCTGCGCTGAACATGATGACGCGCACCTCGTCGGGCGAGATGTTCGAGACCGACCAGATCCTGATGACCGCGGTCGACACCGGCTGGATCACCGACGAGCGGCCCCATCACGAGAAGCTGCGGATCGCCGCCGAGGGCTGGCACGCGCCGCTCGATCTCGTCGACGGCGCGGCCCGCGTCTACGACCCGATCGTGCGGGGCGAGGCGGGCGAGGACCTGTACGGCTGCTTCCTCAAGGACTACGAACCCTCACCTTGGTGAGCCATCCCGCCCTGTCCGAACGGACATATCGTCCCCAAAATGGGGTAAGGATCTGCAATACGTGCCTTTCCTGCCGAAGGTGAAGCCATGTCTCGGTCTCGGTTGCTGTCCCTGTTGTCCGTGCTCGCCGTCGCGCTCGGTGTGCTCTCCACGGTCTCTCCGGCGGGCGCAGCCGGCCGTCCCTCTGCGCCGTGGGTGTCGGGGCAGTCGGTGACCGGAGGCTCCGTCACCGTGAGCCTCGACTGGGACTTCGCCGGGCCCGGGACCTACGAGGTCCTCGTCTCCGCCGCCGGACCGGATGTCTACCCCGGCGACGACGCGTACGCCCGGGTCGAGCCGGCCGGTACGACGCACGCCGACATCGCGGGCCTGACCCCCGGGACGACGTACTGCTTCGCGGTGACGCTCGAGGGCAACGGCGGCGAGCGAACCTGCAAGGTGACGCCGCCGGCAACCCGTGCGGTGACGCCGACCGCGCTGGCGACGACGGCCGCCACCTTCAACCTTGCCTGCGGCTCGAAGTCGAAGTGCAACAGCGGCTGGAAGTGGAAGAAGCGCCAGAAGCGTGTCGTCGACAGCATCGGGCTGATGAACGCCGACGTCATGGTCTTCGCCGAGGCCCACCTCGCGCACAAGTACGGCAAGAAGAAGCGCTGGATCGGCAAGGTCATGAAGAAGCGCGGCTACACGCTGGCCTGTCAGACCCAGAAGAGCCGCAAGCGCAAGCTCTACAGCCAGGTCGCCTACGTCCGCTCCAGTGTGTACGCGGTGGTCGACAAGAGGCACAACAGCAAGGGGAGCCGGTTCACCCGCTTCGGCGACCGCGACCACGGCTACTGCCACGCCCTGGTCCAGCACCGGGCCACCGGAAAGCTCGTCGCCCTGGGCGCGCTGCACCTCCGTGACGGCAACGCCGACGGTGTCCGCCAGCAGGAGACCGCCTACGTCCTGGGCCGGATCCAGGCTCGGTTCGCCGGCCACCAGACCGTGCTGCTCGGTGACTTCAACTCCCACCGCGGCCACGAGCGCCGTGGACAGGTCGACGCCCCGCGCCTGGTCCTCGAGGCTGCCGGATTCGCCGACGCCAGCGACATCGCTGCCCGGCTGACCTATCCCTACCTCAACTCCGCGCACGGCTTCGACACCAACCCGCCACGCTCGACCACCTGGCCGACCCACGTCGACCGGATCTTCGTCTCGCCGGGCATCACGGTGCCGACCTGGGAGAACATCGCGGTCCTCGACGGCAGCGGCCACTACGCCACCCCGATGGCCTCCGACCACAACCCGATCAAGGCGACGCTCCACATCCCCTGAGACATCCCCTGAGACATCCCCGGAGACATCCCTGAGCGCCTCGGCCTCCACGCTGGTGCGGCCGGACCCGGGTACCGTGCGTTGATGACCTTCCACGTCGGTTCCGAGGTCGGCGTGCTCCGGCAGGTGATCGTGCACCGGCCCGGTCCGGAGCTGGAGCGGTTGACGCCCACCAACAAGGACGACTTCCTCTTCGACGACCTGCCGTGGGTCGAGCGGGCCCAGCAGGAGCACGACGCGTTCGCGGCCGCCCTGCGCGACCAGGGGGTCGTCGTCCACCTGCTCGAGCGGCTGCTGGCCGAGACGCTCGAGATCCCGGAGGCGCGTCGGCACGTCCTCGACGTCGCCTTCGACGAGCGGCTGCACGGCCCGATCGGCGCCGACACGCTCCACAACCTCTTCACCTCGCTGACCTCCGGCGAGCTCACCCGCTTCCTCGTCGCGGGGCTGACGAAGGCCGAGCTGCTGGAGCGCGTCGAGGAGCCGCGCTCGTTCGTCGTGCGCGCGCTCGGGCCCGACGACTTCGTCCTCCCTCCCGTGCCCAACCAGCTGTTCACGCGCGATCCCGCGGCGTGGCTGTTCGACGGGGTGTGCGTCAACGCGATGAGCAGGCGGGCCCGGATGCGGGAGCCGGTGCTCTCCGAGGCCGTCTACCGCTGGCATCCGGCCTTCGCCGGCGGGGGGTTCCGGTGGTGGGCCGACGGTCCCGCTGCCGGCCCTGCCACCACCGAGGGCGGCGCCCTCCTGGTCCTGGGACGCGGGGCGGTGCTCGTCGTCATGAGCGAGCGCACGACGCCGCAGGGCATCGAGCGCCTGGCCCGGCGGCTCTTCGAGGCCGGCAGCGCCGAGCGGGTGGTCGTGCTCAGGCTGCCGCGCAAGCGCACGTTCATGCACCTGGACACGGTCATGACGATGGTCGACGAGGAGACGTTCACCCAGTACGCCGGGCTGGGCGGGCTGCCGTCGTACACGATCCGTCCGGGGGCCGTCGAGAAGGAGCTGTCCGTCACGACGCATGGTCCGGACGAGATGCACGCCGTGATCGCGGCCGCGCTCGGCCTGTCCCGGATCCGGGTGCTGACCGCCACCCAGGACGCCCGCTCGGCCGAGCGCGAGCAGTGGGACGACGGGTGCAATGTGCTCGCCGTCCGCCCCGGGGTGGTCATCGGCTACGAGCGCAACGTCGCCACCAACGACCACCTGCGCGCCAACGGCGTCGAGGTGGTCACGATCGAGGGGAGCGAGTTGGGGCGCGGCCGCGGGGGTCCGCGGTGCATGAGCTGCCCGGTCGAGCGGGACGGGATCTGAGCCGAGTCCCGTCCAGGCTCAGCGGGGGACCGAGGCCGGGTCGCCCGTGAGGACCCGCAGCGCGAGCGCGGTGGTCGACTCCATGCCGAGGTGGCCCACGACGCGCTCGACGCGGCCGATGTCGAGCGGCAGCAGGCCGGGGGTGCCGGGGATGTCCGGGGTGAGGCCGAGGTCGAGGTCGGTGCGGCCGGCCATCATCCGCAGGTTGAACTCGTAGACCTCCCGGGCGCCCGGCGCGGAGAGCCGCTTGAGCACCGTCGCTCCGGTACGACGGGCGCCGGTCTCCTCCGCCCACGCGTCGAGCGCCGCGACCACCGAGCGGCCCTCGTCGTGCTCGATGTCGGCCCAGATCTCGCGCATCGAGCCGATGTGGGACAGCAGGTAGGCGGCGGTCTTCTCGCCGATCCCCGGCACCCCGGGCAGGTTGTCGCTGGCGTCGCCGCGCACGGCGGCGAACTCCAGGTAGCGCTCGGCCGGGACGCCGTACATCGAGCGCAGGTGCGCGGAGGTCAGCAGGGGCGATCCGTTGATGCCGCCGTTGATGAGCCGCAGCACGCGGGTGTGCTCGCCGATGTGGGCGAAGGAGTCGCGGTCGGAGGTGATGATGACGCAGTCCCAGTCGTTGCGCTCCGCCCAGGTCGCGGCGGACGCGTTGACGTCGTCGGCCTCCAGCCCGGGCGGGGTGAGCGTGGCCAGGCCGAGCGCGTCGAGGAGGGCGCCGGCCCGGTCGAGCTGGTCGACGAGATCGGGGTCCTTCTCCGCGCGGCCCGCCTTGTAGTCGGGATAGGCGTCGCGGCGGATCGATGCGGTCCGGTCGTCGAGCCCGAAGATCACCGCGTCGGGTGCGAAGGAGTCGATCGACTCGATGATCTGGCGCAGCATCCCGTGCAACGCCCATGCGGGACGGCCGCCTCGGTCGCGGTGCCGGGTGTGGGCCCGCGCGTGGTGGTTGCGGTGCAGCAGCGAGGGCGCGTCGACGGCCAGCAGCAGCTTGCGGGGGCGGTCCGGGCTCATGATCGCGCCGATCCTACGGCTCGGGTAGTCTTCGAACATGCGTTCGGCTCGAGGGGTGGCGGTCCAGGACTGCCTGCCGCTCGACCTGCCGCTGGACCTGCCGGCGTCGGGGGAGCGATCCACCCGGCGTCCGCCCCGGGCGCCGGTCCCGGAGACCGGCGACGACGTCCGGATCCGGCTGCGCAACGACGCCCTGGCGTCCCACGGCTGGCCGGCGGGGACCGAGCTGCTGGTGTCCACCGCGCGGCGGCCCCGCCGCGGGGAGGTGGCGCTGGTGCGCGAGGGCGGCCGGCTCAGGCTCGGTGTGCTGGAGGTCCAATTCGGCCGCTCGGCGCTGCGCACCGACCAGGGGTCGACCCTGCTCGGCCCGGCCGCCCGCATGGTCGGCGTGGTGACGGTCGCCGGCCCTCCGCTCGCGGGCATGCCGGTCGTCGTACCGTCGCCGGAGTCGTCTGAGTAGTCGGAGTGGTCGGGGGTGGTCGGGGGTGGTCGGGGTGGTCAGACCCGCTCGCGGCCGTGGGGCGTGTGCCAGTCGGCCAGGTCCGGTCCCTTCGGCACGATCCCGCTGGGGTTGATGTCCTCGTGGACGACGTAATAGTGCCGCTTGATCTGCTCGAAGTCGACGGTCTCGCCGAAGCCGGGCGTCTGGAACAGGTCGCGCGCGTAGGCCCACAGGACCGGCATCTCGCTCAGCTTGTTGCGGTTGCACTTGAAGTGACCGTGGTAGACCGGGTCGAACCGCGCCAGCGTGGTGAACAGCCGGACGTCGGCCTCGGTGATCGCGTCGCCCATGAGGTAGCGCCGGTCGGTCAGGCGCTCCTCGAGCCAGTCCAGGGCGGTCCAGAGCCGGTCGTAGGCCGCGTCGTACGCCTCCTGTGATCCCGCGAAGCCGCACCGGTAGACGCCGTTGTTGACCTCGGTGAAGATCCGCTGCATCACCTCCTCCATCTCCTCGCGGCATGCGTCGGGCCACAGGCCCGGTGCGTCGGGGCGATGGTGGTCACGCCACTCGAAGAAGAGGTCGTGGGTGATCCACGGGAAGTCGTTGGTCACGACCGCCTTGGTCGGCACGTCGACCATCGCCGGGACCGTGATCCCGCGGGGGTAGTCCGGGTCGCGGGCGAAGTAGGCCTGCTGGAGGCGCTCGTAGCCCAGCACCGGGTCCACGCCGCCCGGGTCGAGGTCGAAGGTCCAGCTCCGCTCGTCGTGGGTGGGGCCGGTCAGGCCCATCGAGATCACGTCCTCGAGCCCGAGCAGGGTGCGCACGATGATCGACCGGTTCGCCCACGGGCAGGCCCGGGCGGCGACCAGCCGGTAGCGGCCCGGCTCGACCGGCCAGGTCGGCACGTCGAGATCGCCCTCGTGCGGATCCTGGCTGCGGCCCTCGACCTTGGTGATCCGGTCGGGGAGATAGGTCATGTCGCGGTCGTAGGCCTGACCCTGCTTCGTGTACGTCGGCACGGTGCGACCCGCTCAGAAGGGGAGTGCGTCGTGGGCGGTCTCGGCCGCGGAGCCGACCTTCCTCGCCGTCCGTCGGGCCGCCCGCTTGGTGCCGTTGAGGAAGCCCTGCAGGCCCAGCGTGGCGCCGGCGCCGACGAGCCAGACGTCCTTGGCGATCGGCACGCCGTCCTCGGTCGGCCGGATACTGCCGGGCTGGCGCAGGCCGGGGACCCGGGCGTAGAGGCCGAGCAGGCCGACGCCGAACCCGGCGAGCGCCGTACCGACGATGGCCGAGGGCACCTTCGGGGTCAACAGGGCCGTGCCGAGCGCGACCTCGCCGATGCCGACCATCTTGACGAACCGGCCGGCCTCGATGTCCTTGAACTGCGGGTAGGCGGTCGAGGCGAAGCCGTGCAACTGCTGCGCGGTCGTCTCGTCGGCGCCGAGCTTGGTCAGCCCGGAGTTGAGGATGAAGGCGCCTGTGGCAGCGCGGAGGGGGGCGTGCGTCAGGTTCATTCCTCCACCGTAGAGCGCGGGGTCGGCTTTGCAACCGCGTCGGCGACGTCGGCGGGCGTGGCGTGCACGTGGTCGGGGTCGGCCTGCGCGTCGATGCCGGTCACGGGCCTGCTCGACGGCGCCTTGGGTGCCTTGGGCCGCTCCACCGGAGCCGGGTCGAGCCCGAGCTCCTCGGTCACGTTGACCGGCTCGTCGGGTGAGATGTCCAGCCTCTTCTCGCTGGTCCGGTCGGCGGGTTGCTCGCCACGGCCGCCGACCAGCGAGGTCACCGTCCCCACGGCCCGGCCCGCCACCCTCTGGGCGAGGCCCACCGTCTCGACGGCGACGTCCTTGGTCCTGCTGAGCATGGACTTGTGAGACACAGGTGGTTCCCTTCGCTTGGTCGTCGCTCGGTCATGACTTGTCCGAGCTGCCGGATCGGCCGGCGCCCGCGAGGTACCCGTTCCGGTCCGCCGTACCCGACGATCCGTCAGTGGTCCTCGTCCCAGTTCGCGACGATCACCGCGATCGGCGGCAGCACCGCGGCCACGACCGACATCACCACCGCTGCCGTCGTCGACCACAACCGGACGACGTTCCAGGCCAGGACGATCAGCACCAGGCACACGCCCATCAGCGCGAAGTACCACCGCTGCCGCCGGCGCAGCCGCTCGCTCTGCGACCTGGGCACCCCGCTGATCGTGAAGCGCTGACGTCGTCCCATCACCTTCCACCTACCCCGTGGGGCAGGAGGGATCCGGGCCGTCAGTGCGCCCGTGTTCGGGATGGTTGAGCGGGTACCGACGGGGCCGATGCTGGCGACGGCTCGCCGCCAGCCCGGGCCCGCAGGGATTGCCGACGAAACAGCCGCATGCCGGCGACCGGTTCGACTCCGGTCTGGGCCGCCGGGACCATGGCATGTTGGTCGAACGCCCGCCGATCGGGAACGCGACCGAGTCGGGCGACACGTTCGTGATTCTCGTGTCCAGTCCTGCGCCCGGCCGCGACAGCGATTCGAAGTGGTGATACCTGCCGACCGAGTCGCTTCGGACCTACAGATCACCTACCTGTTCGACCGCGGCCTCGTTGTCGGGACCGAGCGCGTCGCATTCTCCGGCGACGACTACGACCGCGTCCAACGCCGGCCAGGATCGTCGCGCCGGTCGGGGTCATTGGGGTCGAATGCGTACCAACCAATGTCAGTTCTCCCCTGAGCCACGGCCTCGCGGAACTGCCTTCTGATTTCAGCGCCCCATCCGACCGGGGGCAGTTCGGGACGAACGGACCAGACGAGCTCACCCTCGTAGAACACCAGGTAGGCGTCCTCCGGGTTCAACTGGTTGAAGTCTTGCGGGTCGTCGGACTGCGGATCGAGCGGTTCGCCGATGAGGGCCCACTGCTCGGGGGTGACCAGGACGGTGAACGACGCGCCGTCCACATCTGTGACAACCAGTCGCCCGTGGGCTTCCTGCCGAACCGCTCCGTTGAGCGCGAGCCGATCCAGCAGCCAATGCCACCGCTCGACGATCTGCTCTGGAGTCGGGACGGTTGCATGGGGCGGGGGCAAGGTCAGCCGGTGGGCGGCGCGCTCGACCTCGTCCGCGAGCAGCTGCGCGTAGTCGGATGGTTCCTCGTTGCCGCTGGCGTATCGCCACTCCGGCGCTAGCGGGGCATAGGCCGATCCGTGCGTCGGTCCTTGCCAGCCTGGAGGCGGGCTGGCGAGGCGGAAGGCAACCTCGGCTCGGGGCCATGGCCGTCCCCCTGCAGCTCGCAGGGCAATCAGCACAAGATCCTCCCCAAGCTTCCCCGCCAGCAGGTCCTGAACCTGGGAGAGGAAGGCGGCGTCGTCCACGTTTCAGAGGGTCCCACATCGCCGCTGGTGGACAGGTTCCACCGATGCGGTTCAAACCAGCGCGCTGTGGCCGGTCACGGTTCACGGATGCCGCCACCACCGGCATGCCGCGCACTCATCTCGGCATGGCCGGGCGCCTCCACGTCGTCGGTCGGGCTTCCCGTCACCCGCCCCGTCTCGCTTGAATCGTCGTCCTCTGGGGACGGTTGTGGCAGCGCCTCCCCGGAGCCGTTCTCAACGGCCGGGTACAGCAAGCGGGGCGATATGAGGTGACTGTCACCGAGTGGCTGCACGTTCCGCGCCAGTGATCGAAGAGCACGTTCGTCACGACCGATAGCGCACAGGCGGACTGCCAACACTTGGCAGATCCAGACGTCCGCCACGCGGCGAAGTGTCCCAACTGCCGCGGCGGCCCGGCTCAGGCTCGGGCGAAGCAGGCTTTCTCGTACGCGATGTCGTGGCGTGGGGGG
>NZ_VDMP01000012.1:95513-95831 GCF_006335005.1 Nocardioides albidus | reverse complement strand
CCTCGACCCGGGCCACGCCCTCGAGGAGGCCGGCGAGGACGGCGGCGTCGAGGTGGGCGTACACGACACCCTTGCGCTTGCGCTCGGGCTTGCGCTCGGAGCCGGACGGCGGGGGCGCGGCCTCCTCGGGGGCGTCGGCGCCTTCGAGGAACCGGACGGCGGCGTAGGGTCGGCGAGGAGCTCCACGGCCTGGGCGCGGAACTGGTCCATGGTGGGGATGTCGTCGTCGTGTGTGGGGGTGTGCTGCGCGGCGAGTGCGGTGGCGAGCTCATCGACGCTGGTGGTGAACTCCAGCGCCCCGGGGGTGCGCAGGCGCAC
>NZ_VDMP01000012.1:95267-95383 GCF_006335005.1 Nocardioides albidus | reverse complement strand
GGGAGGCGTCGAGGAGTGCGACGGCGTCCTTGGAGAGCTTGCGGGAGAGGTCGGCGATCTTGCGGGCGACCCAGACCTCGATGTCGAGGTGCTGGACCCGGTGCCACAGGAGGGGA
>NZ_VDMP01000012.1:85562-95127 GCF_006335005.1 Nocardioides albidus | reverse complement strand
GCGCCGTCGCGTCGAGATCCGAGAAGTCCTCCACCCCTCCAGGATACTCGAACACGCGTTCGAATCAAGCGCCCGTGCGGGCAACTTCCAAGAATGTCAGGCAGGCCCGCCCACGAACTCGTCCAGCGTCAGGCCGTGGTCGCGGGCGATCAGCTCGGCGGCCTTCTCGCCGATCATGATGGCGGCGGCGTTGGTGTTGCCGCTGACGACGTTCGGCATGACGCTCGCGTCCGCGACCCGCAGGCCGTCCACGCCCAGCACCCGCAGGTCGGGGTCCACGACCGAGCCGATCCGGCAGGTGCTGGTCGGGTGGTAGACGGTGAACGAGTAGTGGCGGGCCAGGTCCTCGATCAGCGCGTCGCTCATCTCGGCGCCGGGGGTGTGGCCGTGCTTCGCGGCGAGGGCGGGCGGGACCTGCACCTCGCCGACGCCGTGGGCCTCGCGCAGCTTGTCGACGATGTCGAGCGCGCGGCGTACGACGGCGATCATCACCGCCATGTCGTGCGGGTCGTCGTAGTAGTTCATCCGGATGTCGGGGGCCTCGCGCGGGTCCGGGCTGGTCAGCAGGATCTCGCCCTCGCTGTGCGGCTGGACCGGGTTGGCGAGCACGAGCATGCTCTCGGCGGTGGGGGAGAGGGCCGTCTCCGGGTCGGCGAAGTAGGCGGCGGGATCGACCCGCAGGACGCCCTGCCAGATGTCGGCGTTGTAGCCGCACGCGAAGAGCCCGATCTGCGCGTCGTGCGTGTGCGGGTCGCCGAGACCGGTGGAGAACCAGGCGCTGGCGTCGTACAGCGAGGACGAGGCCAGTCCGCTGCCCGTCGTGAACCACTCGGTGACCTGGCGCTCGGCCTCGGCCCGGAGTCCCTCCAGCTCCGGAGGGAGCGATCCGTCGTCCGCCGGGTCGGCCGGCAGCGGACCGGCCGGGGCGCGCAGCGCGTCCGGGCCCATCGCGATGCCCATGCTCACCATCGAGACGCCCAGCCCGGGCGCAGGCACGAACAGCCCGAACTGGAGGTGGTCCTTGAGGTGCTGCCCGACGTCCGGGGCGTCCACCCGGCAGGCGACTCCGACGTCCTCCAGGTGCTCGCGCGGGCCGACGCCCGAGACCATCAGGAGCTGGGGCGATCCGATGGACCCGGCGCTGAGCACGACCTCGTTGCGCGCGGTGATCACCTGGGTGGCGCCGTTCTCGTCGACGTACTCCACCCCGGTCGCCCGCAGTGCGCCCGGCTCGCCCTCGATGACGATCCGGGTCACCTGGGCGTGGGTGAGGACCATCAGGTTGGGCCGGATCTCCGGCTTCCCCTCGAGGAACGCGTGATAGGTGCTGGCGCGCTTGCCGGCGAGGGTCGTGGTCTGGAGGAGGGAGACGAGTCCCGCCGGTCCGCCGCGGTCGCGGCCGTTGTAGTCGCCCGCCGGGATGCCGGCGGCGACGGCGGCCTCGACGAAGGCCTGGGCGCCCGGCAGGACAGGCGCTCGTACGGCGACGCCCAGCGGCCCGTCGGTGCCGTGGGCCTCGGCGTCGATCGGGACCTCGCCGGAGGTGACGAGGGCCTCGCTCTTGCGGAAGTAGGGCAGCACCTCGTCGTAGCTCCAGCCGGAGGCGCCGCCTTCGGCCCAGCTGTCGAAGTCGCCGGGGTGGCCGCGCACGTAGGCCAGGTAGTTGATCCCCGACGAGCCGCCCAGCATCCGGCCCCGCGGCACCATCATCCGGCCGCCGGCCAGGCCGAGCCCGGCCCCGCCGGCGTCGGCGGTGTACATCCAGTCCGTCTCCGGGTTGACCTGGAGGACCGGGCACGCGGCCGGCATGAGCTCGGCGGGCGGCGGCGCGCCGCCGGCCTCGATGAGGACCACCCGCGTCGTCGGGTCCTCGGACAGTCGCGCCGCGATCACCGCCCCCGCAGAGCCCGCACCGACAACGACGAAGTCCGCAGCCTCACCCATCGGCCGAACGTAGCAGTCGGCGGCGCCCCCGAGTAGAGGCAGATCGAGGGCCTCGACGGGGGTGGCGCGCGATTGCGTCGTACCCCTCTGGAACGATGTGGCGTTCCCCTGGAGGAGCGGGCACGGAAGGGCGGGGAGACGTGAGCGAGATCGCCGGCGAGCTGGCGCGGGTCAAGGGCGCCTTCGCGCAGCCCACGCTCACGCTGCTGCACCAGCGGCAGGCGCCCGTCGTCATCACGATCTTCCGGGCGGCCTTCGGGCGCAACAACAAGCCGATCCCCACCGCGCGCCTGCACACCCAGGTCGAGGAGCACCTCGCCGAGATGGCGCTCGCGGGGGAGTCGGAGGTGCCCTCGGGCAGCGGCCGCGACATCTGCCAGCGCTGGATGCGCGGCCAGTGGCTGGTGCGCTCGCTCGACGAGCAGGGCAACGAGGTCTACTCCCTGACCTCCCACGCCCAGCAGGCCCTCGAGCTGGTCAAGAACCTCGCCCGCGACCGCGCCACGCTCAGCGAGCATCGGATCGCGACCATCCTGGGCACCGTACGACGCTTCAACGCCGAGGCGAACCCCGACCGCGGAGCGCGGGTGAGCCTGCTCAACGAGGAGATCGCCCGGCTCAAGGCCGAGCGCGACCGGCTCGTCGACGGCGCGGACATGGTCAGCGCGACCGAGGACTACATGGTCGAGGGCTTCACCGAGCTGCTCTCGCTGATCTCCGCCCTGCCCAGCGACTTCGCCCGGGTCGAGGAGCGGTTCGCGACGATCCGCGCCGAGATCCTCGCAGCGTTCCGGGCCGAGGACCGCCCGGCGGGCGAGGTGATCGACGAATATCTCGCCCGCGCCGACTCCCTCATGACGGCCACCCACGAGGGGCGCGCGTTCGAGGGCGCGTTCGCGCTGCTGCGCGACGACGCCCTCGTGACCCAGCTGCGCGAGGACCTCTCGGCCCTCCTGGACCACCCGCTGTCCGACGCCATCCTCGGCGACGCCGACCGGGCCGAGCTGCGCGGCACGGTCCGGCTGGTGCGCGACGGCCTGGACCGGGTCCTGGCCCAGCGCAGCCGGGTGACGGCCACGCTCAAGGAATACATCGTCTCCCACGACGCCGCGCGCGACCGTGAGCTGGAGCAGACCCTGCGCCAGGTCGAGTCCGAGCTGATGACGTGGATGGCCCGGACCGGTCCGCGGGCGACCCACGAGGTGGCGCTGCTGCCCTCCCGGGTCAACGTCGACCACCTGCGCGAACGGTTCTACGACCCGGCCGACGACGTGCTGCCCGAGCGGATCAGCGCCGCCGACGCGACCCCCGCGCCGACGCTCTCGCTCGCGGAGCTGATGGCCCAGGGCGGGCCCCAGCTCGGCTCGCTGCGCCAGCGGCTCGACGACGCGCTGCGCGACCTGCTGCCCGCCGCCTCGCTCGGCGAGCTGTTCGACAGCCTGGAGCCCTCGCTGCGCCGGCCGGTGGAGATCTTCGGCCTGCTGCACCTCGCGGCCAACCGCGACCTCGGCGCCGAGGAGACGCTCGAGTCGTTCGCCGCCGTACGCCCGGACGGGTCGCGGCGCACCTTCGCCGTGCCGCGCACGCCCCTGCCCGATCCCGACCTCGACCGAGAGGAGTCCACCGCGTGAGCGTCGACGGACGAGAGCTTGAGCAGGAGTACGCCGACGAGGTCGAGGACTTCGAGGTCGTCGACGACCACTCGGTCTCCCTCTTCGAGGGCGACGAGGGCGGCCTCGAGTACGCCCAGCGCCAGGCCCTGGTCGCGCTGCTCAAGCAGCGGTTCATCAGCGCCCGCACCCACCCGCGGGACTGGCAGGTCCTCATCGACGACGAGCGCACCTTCCGCTCCCGGCTCAACGACCTGTTCCTCGACCTCCAGATCGACCGCGACCGCGAGGTGGCGTGGAAGCGTCAGGCGCTCGCCGAGGGCGGGGCCAGGTTCCCCACCCTGCTGCACGACACGGCCTGGTCGCGCGAGGAGACGCTGGTGCTGGTGCACCTGCGCGACCGGCTCCGCGCCGGGCTGGCGGGCGGCGACGCCCGGGTCTACGTCGACCGGGAGGACATCGTCGACTACATCGCCACCTACCGGCCGGCCCACGCCACCGACGAGTCGGGCGACGAGAAGCGCGCCCGCAACGCCGTCACGGCCGTCGCCAAGGCCGGGCTGCTCATCCCGACGGCCGCCGAGGAGCGCTTCGAGATCAGCGAGGCCGTCGAGCCGCTGCTGCCGCTCGAGCTGCTGCAGGAGCTGCTGGAGGCACTGCAGCAGGCCAACGGCACCGAGCGGGGCGTCGAGGCCGCCGATGGGGACCTGTTCGAGCGGGAGGGGGAGGAATGAGCATCGACGAGGCCGAGCGGGTCGCCGAGGCCAACGACGGGCTGTTCGCCGAGGAGACCGTCGCGGCGCCGGTCGACGACACCGTGCAGTGGCGTGCCTCGCTGCTGCAGCTGGTCAACTGGGGCGGCTTCGGTGGGCTCACCACCGTGCCGCTCGCGGGCGACGCGACGATGATCTCCGGCGCCTCCGGCGTCGGGAAGAGCACCATCCTCGATGCCTACACGGCGCTGATGATGCCCTCCGACACCAAGTTCAACGGCGCCTCCAACGACGCCGTCGCCGGCCGGGCCCGCAGCGCGGGCCAGCGCAACCTGCTGTCCTACCTGCGCGGCGCGGTCGACGTCGTCGACGACCCCAAGACCGGGCGCCCGGTCGAGAAGCTGCTGCGCGGGCGTGGCGCCGACACCTGGGGCGCGGTCGCGATGACCTTCGTCAGCGACCAGGGCGGTCGCTTCACCGCCCTGCGCACCTACTACGTCCCGCGGCGCGCCGCGCGCTCGAGCGACGTCCTGATGCAGATGTGGACCCACGAGGGCCCGCTGCCGCTCGACAAGCTCGAGGCGGCCGTGCCCGAGAAGTTCCACGCCAACACGCTCAAGAAGCTCTTCCCCGGGATCCGGGTCCACCGCACCTACGCCGAGTTCTCGGCCGTCCTGCAGGCCCGCCTCGGCATCGGCGAGGGCGGCGACGGAGCCAAGGCGCTGCGCCTGCTGGCCCGCATCCAGGCGGGCAACCAGGTCCGCAGCGTCGACGAGCTCTACAAGGACATGGTGCTGGAGCGTCCGGCGACCTTCGCCGCCGCCGACCGCGCCATCGAGCACTTCGACGACCTCGACGCCGCCCACGCCGCCATGCGCACCGAGCAGCAGAAGCTCGAGCTGCTCGAGCCCATCACCGAGATGCACGAGCGGCGTACGACGGCCGCCCGGCGCCTGGCAGAGCTCGACTCCTACGGCATCACGCTGAGCGGCGACCAGACGCCGCTGCGCTACTGGCTGCTGCGCACCCACCTGCGCCTGATCGAGGGCGCGGTGGCGACCAACCGCGCCGCGCGGTCCGCCACCGTCCAGGAGCTCGCCGCCGCCCAGGCCGCCGAGCTGCAGCTGACCGGCGACCTCGACGCGGCCAAGGAGGCCCACCGGGCGGCCGGCGGCGGCGACCTGCAGGCGCTGGCCTCGCTCGCCGACGCGGAGCGGATCGTGCGCGAGGAGCGCGGCAACCGGCTCGCCGAGCTCGAGGAGCGGGTCTACCCGCTGATCGGCCTCACCGACCCGATCGGCGCGGAGCCGCCCGACCTCGAGTCCGCGCTCGAGGACGCCGGTGCGTTCACCGCGCTCCAGGAGCACGCGCGCGAGCGGGTCGCCGCGGGGGAGAAGGAGCAGAAGAGGCTCCAGGCCGAGCGCGAGACGGTGCTCCGCGAGCAGCAGTTCCCGCTCACCCAGGAGCAGTCCGTCCTCAAGCAGGAGCGGGCCTCCCTCGAGAGCCGCGCGGGCCGGGTGCCGTCCCATCTCCACGACCTGCGCACCGCCGTGGCCCGCGCGAGCGGGCTCGCGGTCGAGGAGCTGCCGTTCGTGGCGGAGCTGATCGACGTTGCTCCGGAGGAGGCGCGCTGGCGCACGGCGATCGAGACCGTCCTCGGGGGCAGCGCGCGGATGATGCTCGTCCCGCTCGACCGGCTCTCGGACTTCTCGGCCGCGATCGACGAGCTGCGCCTGCCCGCACGCCTGACGTTCCAGGGCGTCGAGCTCGACCTGCCGGAGACCGGCCCCGCGGACCCCGAGCGGATCGCGGGCAAGCTGTTGTTCAAGGACTCGCCGTTCGCCGGCTGGATCCAGCAGCACGTCGAGGAGCCGGCGCGCAACGCCCTCTGCGTCGCGACCGCCACCGAGCTCGACGGCCCGGGGTTCCGGGTCACCCTGGCCGGCCAGACCCGCAACGGGCGCCGCGGCGCCCACGGCCGCAGCGACCAGCGCAACATCATCGGCTTCTCCAGCGAGGAGGCGATCGCCGAGATCGACGCCCAGCTGGCCGACGTCGAGCAGCGCCTGGGGGAGATCGACGGACGCCTGGCCGAGCTGGGCCGGCGCTCCGGCCTCCTCGACCTGCAGCGCAAGGCCTACGACGCCATCGTCATGGTCCGCTTCGACGACGTCGACGTGGCCGGCAGCGATCGCCGGATCGCCGATCTGGAGGAGCGTCGCGCCGCGATCCTCGCGTCCGACGACCGGCTCCAGGTGCTCCAGGCGCAGATCGACGGGCTCACCGAGCAGCTCAACGAAGCCCGGCAGGAGCGGTTCCGGCTCGACCAGCAGCAGCGCCAGCTCAACGCCGACCACGCCGCCCTCGCCGACGCCGAGGACATGATCAAGGACCGCGTGATCGCCGTCGAGAGCGCCGGTGTCGTGGTCCTCGACGACGAGCAGGACGCCGCGTTGACGGCCGACTTCGCCGCCGCCGCGGCTCCGGCCGACCCGGACGATCTCGACCGCTTCCTCGAGAACTCCCAGCGCCTCGGCGAGCGGCTGCGCACCGCGCTCGCCGACGCCGAGGCGGAGATCCGGCGTTGCGATGACGACCTCGCCACCATCTTCCGCAGCTACAAGTTCACCTGGGACTCGCCCAACCTGGGTGCGGGCGCCGACTCCTACCCGGACTACGCCCGCATCCTCGAGGAGATCCGCGGCAAGGGCCTCGCCGAGCGGCGCTCCGAGTGGCGCCGCCGGCTCACCGAGTGGAGCGGCCAGGACCTCGTTCCGCTGCTGGGCGCGATGTCGTCGTCGGTCGAGGAGATCGAGGACCGGCTCGAGCCGATCAACGCGATCCTGCGCCGCCTCGAGTTCGGCGCGTCGGGCGACCGCCTGCGGATCCGCCTGCGACGCCTCGCGCCGGCGCACGTGCAGGTGTTCATGAAGGACCTGCGGGCGCTGTCCTCCGGTGCCACGACCGAGCTGAAGGAGGAGGATCTCGAGAAGAGGTTCACCGAGCTCAGCCGCTTCATGCGCCAGCTGCGCAAGCCGGACCAGTCGGGCGACGGGGCGTCCCTCGGCGACCGTGACCGGCTGCTCGACGTACGCCGCCACGTCGAGATCAGCGCCGAGCGCTACGACCACCTCACCGGCGAGCTGCGGGCGACGTACCGCACGCTCGGAGAGAAGTCGGGTGGGGAGAGCCAGGAGCTGGTGGCGTTCATCGTCGGCTCCGCGCTGCGCTTCCGGCTGGGTGACGAGATGCGCTCGCGGCCGCGGTTCGCGCCGGTCTTCCTCGACGAGGGCTTCGTGAAGGCCGACTCGGAGTTCGCCGGCCGAGCCGTCCAGGCCTGGAGGGGCCTGGGGTTCCAGCTGATCATCGGCGTCCCGCTCGACAAGGTCACCGGTCTCGAGCCGCACATGGACGAGCTGCTCGCGATCACCAAGAACGCCACGACCCACCAGTCGTGGATCACCCGGATCACCGACGCCGTGTGACGTCTGCCGGGGCGATCCGGGGCCGCCCGGGCCATCCGGACGGGTGTCAGTCCCCGGTGTAGGACATGACGTGCTTGATGCGCGTGTAGTCCTCGAGGCCGTACATCGACAGGTCCTTGCCGTAGCCGGAGTGCTTGAAGCCGCCGTGCGGCATCTCCGAGACGAACGGGATGTGGGTGTTGATCCACACGACGCCGAAGTCGAGCTTGCGCGACATCCGCAGGGCGCGCGCGTGGTCCTTGGTCCACACGCTGGAGGACAGGCCGTAGCGCACGTCGTTGGCGCAGCGCAGGGCCTCGGCCTCGTCGCCGAACCGCTGCACGGTGATTACTGGCCCGAAGACCTCGTTCTGCACGATCTCGTCGTCCTGGCGCAGGCCGGACACGACGGTCGCGTCGTAGAAGTAGCCGCCCTCGCCGCCGGCGATCGTGGGCCGCGTGCCGCCGGCGTCGATGCGGGCGTGGTCGGGAAGCCCGTCGACCATGCCGGCGACCCGGGCCAGCTGATCGGGGTTGTTGAGGGCGCCGTACGCGATGCCGGGATCGGCGGGCAGGCCGGTCCGCGTGCTGCGGGCCCGCTCGGCCAGCGCGGCGACCAGCTCGTCGTGGATGCCGGCCGCGGCGAGGACCCGCGTCGCGGCGGTGCAGTCCTGACCGGCGTTGAAATAGCCGGCGGCCGCGATCGCCTCGGCGGCGGTGGCGACGTCGGCGTCGTCGAAGACCACGACCGGGGCCTTGCCGCCGAGCTCGAGATGGACGCGCTTGAGGTCGGCTGCCGCGGAGCCCGCCACCTCCATGCCCGCGCGCACCGAGCCGGTGATCGCGACGAGCTGCGGGGTCGGGTGCTCGACGAGGGCGCGGCCGGTCGATCGGTCCCCGCACACCACGTTGAGCACGCCCGGTGGCAAGAACTCGGCCGCGACCTCGGCGAGCAGGACCGTGCTCGCGGGGGTCGTGTCGCTCGGCTTGAGGACGATCGTGTTGCCCGCGGCGAGCGCCGGCGCGACCTTCCAGATCGCCATCATCAGCGGGTAGTTCCAGGGGGTGACCTGGGCGACCACGCCGATCGGCTCCCGGCGCACCCAGGAGGTGTGGTCCTCGAGGTACTCGCCGGCGCTGCGACCCTCCAGCACCCGGGCGGCGCCGGCGAAGAACCGCAGCTCGTCGACGCTCGGAGGCAGCTCCTCGTCGGCGGTCAGCCCGAGCGGCTTGCCGGTGTTGCGGCACTCGACGCGGACGAACTCCTCAGCGCGGTCCTCCATCGCCTGCGCGATGCGCAGCAGCGCCTCCTGACGCACCTTCGGCGTCGTGTCGCCCCACGTCTCGAAGGCGCGCTCGGCGGCGCGCATGGCGCGGTCGACGTCCTCGGCGTCGCTCGCCGGCGCGGTGGCGTAGGCCTGGCCGGTGGCCGGGTCGACCACGTCGTAGGTCGCGCCGGAGGCGGCGTCGGCGCTCACGCCGTCGATCAGGTTGCGCAGGGCGGTCATGGCTGGCGAGCGTAGCGATCAGGAGAGCCTCAGGACAGCCCCCGTCCAACGAAATCCGTCGTTGATCTGGCCGAAGGCCACGGATTCACTTGCTGTTTGGCGGCTGGGAAGTCAAGATGGTGGGGTGGTAGACGCAACGGCGCATGACGCCCTCCAGAAGTCCGCGCGGGAGCACCTGTGGATGCACTTCACCCGCATGTCGTCGTACGACACCGCCGAGGTGCCGATCATCGTCCGCGGTGACGGCGCCTACGTGTGGGACGCCCAGGGCCGCAAGTATCTCGACGCTCTCGGCGGCCTCTTCGTGAGCCAGCTCGGCCACGGCCG
>NZ_VDMP01000012.1:31890-85530 GCF_006335005.1 Nocardioides albidus | reverse complement strand
CGAGCTCGCCGCGAAGATCGCGGGCTACGCGCCGGGCGACCTCAACCGGGTGTTCTTCACCTCCGGTGGCGGCGAGGCCGTGGAGTCGGCCTGGAAGCTGGCGAAGAACTACTTCAAGCTCACCGGCAAGCCCGGCAAGCACAAGGTCATCAGCCGCGCCATCGCCTATCACGGCACGACCCAGGGCGCGCTGTCGATCACCGGCCTGCCGGGGCTCAAGGCGCCCTTCGAGCCGCTCGTGCCCTCGACCTTCCGCGTGCCCAACACCAACGCCTACCGCGCCTCCGAGATCACCGGCGGCTTCCTCGACGGGTCGGACCCGGAGGCCTTCGGCCGCTGGGCCGCCGACCAGATCGCGGTCGCGATCGAGAACGAGGGCGCCGACACCGTCGCGGCCGTCTTCCTCGAGCCGGTGCAGAACGCCGGCGGCTGCTTCCCGCCGCCGCCCGGATACTTCCAGCGGGTCCGCGAGATCTGCGACCAGTACGACGTTCTGCTGGTCTCCGACGAGGTGATCTGCGCCTACGGCCGGCTCGGCCACATGTTCGGCGCGGAGCGCTACGGCTACCAGCCCGACATCATCACCTCGGCCAAGGGCCTCACGTCGGGCTACTCGCCGCTCGGCGCCATGATCGCCAGCGACCGGGTCTACGAGCCGTTCGCCCACGGCACCGAGACCTTCCTGCACGGCTACACCTTCGGTGGCCACCCCGTCTCCACGGCGGTCGCGCTGAAGAACATGGAGATCTTCGAGGACGAGAAGATCAACGAGGGCGTCCGCGAGCGCGAGGGCGCCTTCCGCAGCACGCTCGAGAAGCTGCTCGACCTGCCCATCGTCGGCGACGTGCGCGGCGACGGCTTCTTCTACGGCATCGAGCTGGTCAAGGACAAGGCGACCAAGGAGACCTTCGACGAGGACGAGTCCGAGCGGCTGCTGCGCGGCTTCCTCTCCAAGGCGCTGTACGACGCCGGCCTCTACTGCCGCGCCGACGACCGCGGCGACCCGGTCATCCAGCTCTCCCCGCCGCTCGTCTGCGGCCAGGAGCACTTCGACGAGATCGAGCAGAAGCTCCGCTCGGTCCTCACCGAGGCCGCCGGGCTGTTGTAGGACCGGGGACGCTCTCGGGAGCACCACCACCGCGCAGCGGCGGTCTGGGTCGTGGGGGACCCGGGCCGCCGCTTCGTCGTTGACTTTCCCCTTCCTGACCGTTGAGTTGCCACTTCCTCATGGTCGAGTTGCTCCAACTCCAGGAGCTGGGGCAACTCGACGGTGAGAAAGCGGAAGGTCAACGGTGAGAAACCGGCAACTCAACGGTGAGAAACCGGCAACTCAACGGTCAGGCGGCGACCTTCTTGCGGGTGGCGAGCATGTTGCCGAGGACGAGGAACATCGAGATCAGGAACATGACGGTCCC
The DNA here is from genome assembly GCF_006335005.1 of Nocardioides albidus. Classification (GTDB taxonomy): domain Bacteria; phylum Actinomycetota; class Actinomycetes; order Propionibacteriales; family Nocardioidaceae; genus Nocardioides; species Nocardioides albidus. The sequence continues at coordinate 84,115 of NZ_VDMP01000012.1, read as the reverse complement.
GACGACGTTGACCTGCATCGGGATGCCGCGCTGGGCCACGCCCCACACGAACATGGGGAAGGTGACGGTCTGGCCGGCGTTGAGGTTGGTGATGATGAAGTCGTCGAAGGACAGCGAGAAGCTCAACAGGGCGGCGGCGGCGACGCCGGGGAAGACGAGCGGGAAGGTGACCCGCCAGAAGGTCGTCCACTCGCTCGCGTAGAGGTCCATCGCCGCCTGTTCGAGGTTCTCGTCGAGGCCGGTGAGACGTGCCTTGACGGTCACGATCACGAACGACAGGCAGAACATCACGTGCGCGATGAAGATCGTGACGAAGCCCAGCCGGCCACCGAAGCCGCTGGCGACGAAGAGCGCCAGCAGCGAGGAGCCCATCACGATCTCGGGCGAGGCCATCGGCAGGAAGATCACGGTGTTGGCCGCCGACCGGCCGACGAAGTCGTGGCGCACCAGCGCGAACGCCGCGAGACTGCCGAGGATCGTGGCGACGAGGGTGGCGAGCAGGCCGATCTCGATGCTGCGGACGACGGCGTCGCACATGCCGTTCGGCCGGCACGGGTGCGCCCAGTTGCTCCAGGTGAAGTCCTGGAAGGCATACACGTTGCGCGACTTGCTGTTGTCGTTGAAGCTCATCAGCATCACGACGGCGATCGGCACGAACATGTAGACCATGACGAGCAGTCCGAGCGCGAGGACCAGGTGCTCGCCGATCCAGCGTCCCGCACGTTGCAACCCGGTCATACGAGCTCCTCCGTCCCGGCGGTGCGGATGTAGACCATGACCATGGCGACGATGATCGCCATCAGGATCACCGAGAGCGCCCCGGCGGCGGCGTAGTCGCCGGTGCTGGTGAACAGGTTCTGGATGACGTTGCCGACCATGCGCTGGTTGGGGCTCCCGAGCAGGGAGGCGTTGATGTAGTCGCCCGCGGCCGGGATGAAGGTGAGCAGGGTCCCGGCGATCACTCCCGGCTTGGACAGCGGCAGGGTCACCTTGAGGAAGCCGCGCGACGGCGAGGCGTAGAGGTCGCCGGCCGCCTCGATCAGCCGGCCGTCGATCTTCTCCAGGCTGGCGTAGAGCGGCAGCACCATGAAGGGCAGGAAGTTGTAGACGAGGCCGGCGATCACGGCGACCGGGGTGGCGAGCAGGCGGCTGTCGTCGCCCAGCACGTGCAGGAACTGCAGCGTGTCGACCACGAAGCCGTCGTCGGCGAGGATCAGCTTCCACGACAGGGTGCGGATCAGGAAGCTGGTGAAGAACGGCGCGATCACCAGCACCAGCAGCAGGCTGCTCCACCGCCCGGCCTTGAAGGCGATCGCGTAGGCCAGCACGTAGCCGAGGACCAGGCAGATCGCGGTCGCCACCGCGGCGTACCACAGCGAGCGGAGGAGCGGCTCCCAGAAGTCGTCGAGGGCGTCGACGAAGTTCGCGAAGTGGTAGGTGACGTCGTACCCCGTCAGGACCGAGCCCTCCGGGTCGTAGAGGCTGGTGGCGAGCAGCGAGTAGAACGGGATGACGAAGAACAGCGCGAGCCACAGGGCCGCCGGCAGCATCAGCCAGTAGCCGGTGAACCGTCCGCGACGCATCACGCCTCCTCGAGGACGCCCGCGTTGACGTCCTGGCTGGCGGGCAGCAGGAACGAGAACTCGGGGCGCCACGAGACGTCGACCTTCGTGCCCTTGGCCAGGACCGCGCGGCGGCCGGTGTTCTGCTCGAAGGCCATCAGCTCCTGGCCCCATGGCATCTGCACGAGGTACTGCGTGCTGACGCCGACGAAGCTGACGTCGGTGACGATGCCGCCGGTCAGGTGGTTGCCCGGCGCGTCGATCGGCTCGCCGGCCGGAGCGAGGAGCACCTTCTCGGGCCGGATGCCCACCCAGCCCTCGCCGCTGCGGGCGTGCGCCCGCTCGGCCGGGATGGAGACCTGGTTGCCGTGCATGTCGACCCGTACGACGTCGCCCTCCGCGCTGGCGACCGACCCGGCGATGAGGTTGGACTGACCGAGGAAGTTGGCGACGAAGGTCGTGCGCGGGTTCTCGTAGAGCTCGGCGGGGGAGCCCATCTGCTCGATGACGCCGCCGTTCATCACCGCGATGGTGTCGGCCATGGTCATCGCCTCCTCCTGGTCGTGCGTGACGTGCACGAAGGTGAGCCCGACCTCGGTCTGGATCCGCTTGAGCTCGATCTGCATCGCTCGGCGCAGCTTCAGGTCGAGGGCGCCGAGCGGCTCGTCGAGCAGGAGCACCTCGGGCCGGTTGATCAGGGCCCGGGCCAGGGCGACGCGCTGCTGCTGTCCGCCCGACATCTGCGGCGGCTTCTTCTTCGCCTGGGACTCGAGCTCGACCAGGGCGAGCATCTCCTTGACCTGCCGGTCGACGTCCTTGACCTTGCGCCGGCGCAGGCCGAAGGCGACGTTCTCGTGGATGTCGAGGTGCGGGAAGAGCGCGTAGTTCTGGAAGACGGTGTTGACCGGCCGCCGGTAGGGCTTCTCGTAGGTGATCTCGTCGTCGCCGAGATGGATCGAGCCAGACGTGGGGACCTCCAGTCCGGCGACCATCCGCAGCGTCGTGGTCTTGCCGCAGCCGGACGGACCGAGGAGGGCGAAGAAGCTGCCTGCCGGCACCTCGAGGTCGAGGGAGCGCACGGCCGTGAAGGTGGCGAACTCCTTGGTGAGTGCCGTGAGCCGCAGGCTCCGGGACGCGCGGTCAGCCGCCAATGACATCGGCGAAATCTCCTTCGTAGGCGCGGATCTGGAACTCCTCGAGTGCCATGAACGAATGCATCGTCTTCAGTGACTCGGCGGTCGGGAAGATCAGCTCGTTGTCGACGAGCGTGGGATCGACCTTCTCCATCGCCTCCTGGGCGCCCTTGACCGGGCAGATGTACCAGACGTAGGCGGCGAGCTTCGCGGCCACCTCGGGCTCGTAGTAGTAGTCGATCCACTTCTCGGCGTTGCCCTGGTGGGTCGCGAGGTTGGGCACGAGCATGTTGTCGGACCAGATCATCGTGCCCTCCTCGGGGGAGACGAACACGAGGTTCTCGTCCTCGGCCGCGGCGACGTCGCCCGACCAGGCCTCGCAGGCGAGGATGTTGCCCGCCGAGAGGTCCTGGATGTACTCGTTGCCGGTGAAGGCGCGGATCTGGCCGTCGGAGCGGGCCTTGCGGAGCCGGTCGATGGCGTCGTCCCACTCGTCGCCGCTGAAGTCCGACGGGTCCGCCCCCTGGGACAGCAGAGTGAGACCCATCGTGTCGCGCATCTCGGTGAGCAGGGAGATCCGGCCCTTGAGGTCGGGGCGCGAGAGGAGCTCCTCGAAGGAGCGCACCTCCTTGACCTTCGACTTGTTGTAGGCGATGCCGGACAGGCCGCTCTGCCACGGGGCGGAGTAGGTGCGGTCGGGGTCCCAGCCGACGCCCTTGAGGGAGTCGATCAGGTTGGCGTGGAGGTTGGGCACCTTCGTCCTGTCCAGCGGCTGCAGCCAGCCGACCTGGATCATCCGCGCGGCCATCCAGTCGGTGAGCATGAACATGTCGCGCTTCGAGGGCTGGCACGAGCCGAGCTGGTTGACGACCTTGGCGAAGAACTCGAGGTTGTCGTTGACGTCGGCGGTGTAGTCGACCTTGATGCCCGTGCGCTGCTCGAACTCCGTGAGGGTCGAGACGTAGCCGTCGTCGTCCTCGTCGATGTAGGCCGGCCAGTTGGAGACGACGAGTCGCTTCTGGGACGCCGACAGGTCCCGGGCCCGGCACGAGTCGGGGTCCTGCTTGCGGTCCGGACTCCCGAACAGCGGCAGGACGCCGAGACTGGCGCCGCCGAGCAGGACGCCGGCGCCGCCGCGGAGCGCCGCCCGGCGACTCAGACGGGCATTGACCATTGCCACCTCCCCAGATCAGAACGTGCCGATCGTGGCATGACCTGGATCACAAGACAAGCGATTCCGTGGCGGAGTTACGTCGTTGCAACGAAATCCGTACTTCCCTAGGATCGGTTGCGTGTCCAAGCCGAAGCCGACCCCGCTCGACGAGGTCTCGAAGGCCATCGTCACCGAGCTCCAGGAGGACGGCCGGCGCTCGTACGCCGCGATCGGCAAGGCCGTGGGCCTGTCCGAGGCCGCCGTGCGGCAGCGCGTGCAGCGTCTGGTGGACGGCGGCGTGATGCAGATCGTCGCGGTGACCGATCCCATCGAGCTCGGCTTCGCGCGGCAGGCGATGATCGGCGTCCGCGCCACCGGTGAGCTCGAGCCGATCGCCGACGCCCTCGCGGAGCTGCGGGAGGTGGACTACGTCGTGATCACGGCCGGCTCCTACGACCTGCTGGCGGAGGTCGTGTGCGAGAGCGACGCCGATCTGCTCGAGATCATCTCGCAGCGGATCCGCACCATTCCCGGCGTCACGGCGACCGAGACCCTGGTCTATCTGAAGCTGTGCAAGCAGACGTACTCGTGGGGCGTGCGCTGAGCACTGCTTGACCTCAGGGCCATCCCGGCGCATGGTAGTTGCGCAATCCGCGCGTTGTTGCGGACGGCGCAACGACTGCTGGTCCGGGAAGGACGCGAACATGGCCGAGGTGACGCTGCAGGAATCGTCGGGACACGAGAGCGGGTCGCCCCGCCGACCCACCGGGCGCGTGCCTCTCGACCGGGTGACCTTCGGGGTCGCCGCTGCGCTGGTGCTCACCTTCCTGATCTGGGGCGCCGTGGACTCGGCGTCCATGACCACCGGAACCGGCAAGGTGCTGGGCTGGATCACCAATGACTTCGGCTGGCTGTTCGTGCTGGTCAGCGCCGGGTTCCTGATCCTGTCGGCCTATCTCGCCCTGACCCGCTACGGCAACATCCGGCTGGGGCCCGACGACTCCAGACCCGAGTTCTCGACCTTCTCCTGGGTGTCGATGATGTTCGCCACCGGCATGGGCATCGGGCTGATGTTCTGGGGCGTCGCCGAGCCGCTGACCTACCTCACGGCCACCGACCCGGCCAGCACCCCGCCGGGCCGGGCCGAGGCGGGCTCGCCCGAGGCGGCCCGCACGGCGATGGAGTACTCCTTCTTCCACTGGGGTCTGCACCCGTGGTCGATGTACGCCGTCATCGGTCTGGCGATCGGCTACTTCGCCTACCGCAAGGGCGCGGGCAACCTCGTCTCGGGCGCGTTCGGTCCCCTGCTGGGACGTCGGGCCACCGAGGGGCCGGGCAAGGCGATCGACGTGATCGCGATCTTCGCGACCCTGTTCGGCTCGGCCACCTCGCTGGGGCTGGGCGCACTGCAGATCACGGGCGGCCTCGACGACGTGTTCGGCTCCGGCGACTCCAAGTGGCTGACCGTCGGGGTGATCGCCGTCCTCACGCTGTGCTTCGTGGCGTCGGCGGTGAGCGGCATCGACAAGGGCGTCCAGATCCTCTCCAACGCGAACGCCGTGGCGGCCGTCCTGCTGGTGTTCTTCCTCTTCGTGGTGGGACCGACGGTGTTCATCATGAGCACCTTCACCGAGTCGCTCGGCGGCTACCTCACCCGCCTGCCGACCATGTCGTTCCGCACAGGAGCGTTCGGCGGCCAGGAGTTCATCAACGGCTGGACGATCTTCTACTGGGCGTGGTGGGTGTCGTGGACGCCGTTCGTCGGCATGTTCATCGCCCGGATCTCGAAGGGCCGCACCATCCGCGAGTTCGTGATCTACGTGATCGCGGTGCCGAGCCTCGTCTCGTTCGTGTGGTTCTCGATCATGGCCGGCGCCGCCTTCGATGTGCAGTTGAGCGGCGAGGACGACCTCGGCGCCGTGCTCGCCGAGGAGGGCAGCGAGAGCGCCCTCTTCACGATGCTGCGCGAGTATCCGCTCGCCACCGTCACCGTGGTCCTCGCCGTGTTCCTGATCGCGATCTTCTTCATCACCGGCGCGGACTCCGCCTCCATCGTCATGGGCATGCTGAGCCAGCACGGCAAGGAGGAGCCGATGCGGTGGCTGGTCGTGTTCTGGGGCGTCGCCCAAGGGGCCGTCGCCTCCATCCTGCTGTGGTCCGGCGGGCTGGGCGCGTTGCAGACCCTCGTGATCATCGTGGCCGGGCCGTTCATGCTGGTCATCGTGGCGATGTGCGTGTCCCTGGTGAAGTCGCTGCGGGCCGAGCCCTACGAGTCGACGCTGCCCGCGCGCGTGCGTCGCGCCGTCCTGCACGCGCAGAAGTTCGATCTCGTCGAGCACCAGACGGTCGCCCTGGCCAGCCTCGGCGCCGACACCGCCCCCGACACCGCCCCCGCCCCCGACTCCGACTCCGCACTCGACCGCGCCGACGGCGAGCCGCTCCCGTCCTGACGGGGCGTCACCCGGTCCTGCCGGAAGCCTTCTTTGCCTTGGTCGGCAATGCCGGAGCGATCGGGGGGATTCGCACCCCGGTGGCTGCAAGGGCATAGCTCGCCAACTGCTGCTCGGCCCGCTCCAGGGTGAGCGAGGAGTTGTGGGCGAGCAGGTGCAGGCCGAACGCGTCCTCGAGAGCGACGAAGTTGCGGGCGATCGCGTCAGCGCTGTCGACGAGCGTGAACTCCCCGGTGGCCCGCCCCACCTCGAGCACCGCGGTGTAGAGCGAGACCTCGCGGTCGAAGAGCAGGGTCATCAAGGTGGCGTGCATCGGGCTGCGGCTGGCGCTGACCGAGATCTCGTCGAGGACCTGGCTGAGCAGCAGGTCGTGCCCGCGCGGAAGGCCCGAGTACATCAGGCGACCGAGCTTCTCGACGGGCGAGAGGTCGCCGGCGACGACCTGCTGGCGCGACCAGAAGTAGCGGTCGGTCGCGGCCTGGTGGGCGGCCTCCACCAGGCCGTCGAGGTCCGGGTAGTAGTAGGCCACCAGGCGCGGTGAGATGCCCGCCTCCGCGGCGATGCTCTTCATGGTCACGCCGCCGAGTCCGTCGCGCGCGATCACCTCGAGGGTGGCGGCGATCAGGTGCTCGCGGCGCGCCGCCTGGTCCTTGGGTCGTCCCATACGGACCACCCTAGCGTTGACAGGGTCCTATGACCCGGGTCATATTTGCGCCGAAGCGCAAAGAAAGGACGTTGCCTGTGCGCACCCACCAGGACTGGCTCGCGGAGGCCGGCAAGGTCGTCATCCCGACCCGGCCGTTCGTCGGCGGTCGCTTCGTCGACGCCGCTGCCGAGACCTTCGAGAACCGCAACCCCGCCAACGGATCCCTGCTCGCCGAGGTCGCCGACGCCGGCGCCGAGGGCGTCGACGCCGCCGTCCGCAGCGCCCGCGCGACCTTCGCCGCCGGCACGTGGAGTCGCGCCGGCGTGGCCTTCCGCCGCGAGCGGATGCTGCGCTTCGCCGACCTCCTGGCCGACCACGCAGCGGAGCTGGCCGTGCTCGACTCGCTCGACATGGGCAAGCGGGTCGTCGACGCCCACGAGCTCGACCTGCCCTTCTCGGTCAGCCTGTTCCGCTACTACGCGGAGGCGATCGACAAGATCAACGACGAGGTCGCGCCCACCCCGCCCGGCACGCTCGGCCTGATCCGCCGCGTGCCGCTCGGCGTCGTCGGCGCCGTCGTCCCCTGGAACTACCCGGTCGACATGCTGGCCTGGAAGGTCGCCCCCGCGATGGCGGCCGGCAACAGCGTCGTCCTCAAGCCGGCCGAGCAGTCACCGTCCTCGGCCCTGCGCATCGCCGAGCTGGCCGCCGAGGCCGGCATCCCCGACGGCGTCCTCAACGTCGTCCCCGGGCTCGGCGAGACCACCGGCCGGGCGCTCGGCCTGCACCCCGACGTCGACGTCCTGGCCTTCACCGGCTCGACGGAGGTCGGCGCCTACTTCCTGCAGTACGCCGGGCAGTCCAACCTCAAGCAGGTCTGGCTCGAGTGCGGCGGAAAGAGCCCGCACCTGGTGTTCGCCGACGCCGAGGACCTCGCGGCGACCGCGAGGCAGACCGCGTTCGGCATCTGGTTCAACCAGGGTGCGGTGTGCTCCGCCCACTCCCGCGTGCTCGTCCAGCGCGAGGTGCACGAGGAGTTCGTGTCACTCGTCGCGGCCGAGGCGGCGTCGTACGCGCCCGGCGACCCGCTCGACCCCGAGGCCGGCATGGGCGCCATCGTCTCGCCCGAGCAGACCGACCGGATCATGGAGTACGTCGACGCAGCGCGGGCCGGCAGCGCCCGACTCGTGACGGGCGGCGAGCGGATCGCCCGCGACGGCAGCGACTGCTACGTGCAGCCCACCGTCTTCGACGGCGTCGACCCCGCGTCGGCCCTCGCCCGCGAGGAGGTCTTCGGTCCGGTGCTCGCGATCACCCCGTTCGACACCGAGGACGAGGCCGTCGCTCTGGCCAACGACACGCCCTACGGCCTGGCCGCGTCCGTCGCGACCGGCAGCCTGAGCCGCGCGCACCGCCTCGCCGAGCAGATCCACGCCGGCACGGTCACCGTCAACGGCGTCGACGCCTTCAGCGCGTGGACCCCGTTCGGCGGGTTCAAGGGCTCCGGGTTCGGCCGCGACCTCTCACTGCACGCCCTCGACAAGTACGTCGGTCTCAAGACCGTCTGGATCAACCACTGACCCCCTGCAGCACCTCGACCGCCTAGGGACACACCATGACGCAGACCAACCAACCCACCGAGCTCGCCGCCGAGCAGCACGCGCTGCTGCACAAGACGCTGCGCCGCTTCGACATCGTCTTCTTGATGATCGCCGCCGTCGTCGGCCTCGAGACCCTCGGGCAGGTCTCGCTGTACGGCGCCGAGGCGTTCACCTGGGCGCTCGTGCTCGCCGTGTTCTTCCTCGTGCCCTACGGGCTGATCTTCGCCGAGACGGGCGCCGCCTTCAGCGAGGAGGGCGGCGCCTACACCTGGGTGCGCGACGCCTTCGGGAGGCCGGCGGGCGCGGTCGCCGCGATCCTGACCTGGATCACCCAGCCCGTCTGGGTCGGCGGCTCGATGGCCTTCCTCGCCGCGGAGACGATCAGCACCTACATCACCCCGTTGGAGCACGGCTCGTTCGGGGACTACGTCTTCAAGATCGTCTTCATCTGGGTCACGGTGCTCGCGGCGATCGTCAGCCTGCAGAAGGGCAAGTGGCTGCCCACGAGCGGCGCGCTGCTCAAGATCGGGCTGCTCGTCTTCTTCGTGCTCACGACCGCGATCTACGCCGTCCAGAACGGTGTCGTCGGCATCAGCCCCGGTGACTTCAGCCCCTCCCTGCTCGGCCTGTTCGGCTCGGTGCCGATCCTGCTGTTCGCCTACCTGGGCTTCGAGTCCTCCAACAGCGCGGCCGGTGAGATGGAGAACCCCGCGCGCGACGTACCGGTCTCCATCTTCCGCTCGTGCGCGACGGCCGCGGCGTGCTACCTGCTCCCGATCTTCGCGATCCTGCTGGTCGTGCCGACCGAGGACATCACGGGGATCGGCGGCCTGCTCGACGCCGTCGGAACCGTCTACTCCGTCTACGGCGGCGCGGCCGACGCCCTGCTCAAGCTGACCGCGTTCGTGTTCGTCTACATCCTGATGAGCCAGGGCGCGGCCTGGATGATCATCTCCGACCGCATGCAGGCGATGACCGCTGCCGACGGCTCCTTCTTCGGTGGCTTCTTCGGCCGCTTCCACGCCGGACTGGGCACTCCGGTGCGGGTCAACCTGCTCTCCGGCGTCGTCTCGACGACCTTCATGCTCGTCGCGATGCAGGTGACCGGCTCGGGCGCCTCGGTGTTCGGGGTCGTGCTCACGATCTCGATCTCCACCTTCCTGCTCAGCTACCTGCTCGTGATCCCGGCCGCGATCCGGCTCCGGACCCGCTATCCCGAGCGTCACCGGCCCTTCCGCGTGCCGGTGTCCGACGCCGGCTTCGCGGCCCTCGGCTGGACCGCCTTCGCGTGGGTCCTGCTCGGCTCCTGGGTCGCGGTGTTCCCGGGAACGCTGGAGCGGCTCTTCGGCGAGGACTACCCGTTCAAGGACATCTGGGGCGTCAGCCAGACGACCTTCGAGGTCTTCACGCTCGGCACCCTCGCCTGCCTGCTGGTGCTCTGCGCGATCGGCTACGCCCGCGGTGCCCGCGTCCGTGGTGACGTCGGCGCGCCCGTTCCCCCCGTCCCGCCCGCCCCTGCCGAGGAGCCGACCCGATGACCGAGCAGACCCCTGTGGCTGCGCCGTACGACATCCTGTTCGAGCCCGTGCGGATCGGGCCGTTCACCACGAAGAACCGCTTCTACCAGGTGCCGCACTGCAACGGCATGGGCTACCGCGACCCCAGCGCCCAGGCCGCGATGCGCAAGATCAAGGCCGAGGGCGGCTGGTCGGTCGTGTGCACCGAGCAGGTCGAGATCCACGCGACCTCCGACATCGCTCCGTTCATCGAGCTGCGGATCTGGGACGACCAGGACCTGCCGGCCCTCAAGCGGATCGCCGACGCGATCCACGAGGGCGGCGGCCTGGCCGGCATCGAGCTCGCGCACAACGGCATGAACGCGCCCAACCAGCTCAGTCGCGAGACCCCGCTCGGGCCGCAGCACCTGCCTGTCGCGCCCGACACCATCGCGCCCGTCCAGGCGCGGGCGATGACCAAGCAGGACATCGACGATCTGCGCCGCTGGCACCGCAACGCCGTACGCCGCTCGCTCGAGGCCGGCTACGACGTCGTCTACGTCTACGGCGCCCACGGGTACGGCGCTCCGCACCACTTCCTCTCGCGGCGCTACAACAACCGCACCGACGAGTACGGCGGCTCGCTGGAGAACCGGATGCGCCTGCTCAAGGAGCTGATCGAGGACACGATCGAGGAGGTCGCCGGCCGCGCCGCCGTGGCCTGCCGGATCACGGTCGAGGAGGAGATCGACGGCGGCATCACCCGCGAGGACATCGAGGGCGTGCTGCGCGAGCTCGGCGAGCTCCCGGACCTGTGGGACTTCGCGATGGGCAGCTGGGAGGGCGACTCGGTCACCTCGCGGTTCGCGCCCGAGGGCCGCCAGGAGGAGTTCGTCGCCGGGCTCAAGAAGCTCACGACCAAGCCCGTCGTCGGCGTCGGCCGGTTCACCTCGCCCGACGCCATGGTGCGCCAGGTCAAGGCCGGCATCCTCGACCTGATCGGCGCCGCACGCCCCTCGATCGCGGACCCCTTCCTGCCCAACAAGATCCGCGACGGTCGGCTGAACCTGATCCGCGAGTGCATCGGCTGCAACATCTGCGTGTCCGGCGACCTCACCATGTCGCCGATCCGCTGCACCCAGAACCCCAGCATGGGGGAGGAGTGGCGCCGCGGCTGGCACCCGGAGCGGATCCGCGCCAAGGAGAGCGACGCGCGCGTCCTGGTCGTCGGCGCCGGTCCCTCCGGGCTGGAGGCCGCCCGCGCCCTCGGCGTGCGCGGTTACGAGGTCGTGCTCGCCGAGGCGGGACGCGACCTCGGCGGACGGGTCACCCTGGAGTCGCGACTGCCCGGCCTGTCGGCCTGGGCCCGGGTCAAGGAGTATCGCGAGGCGGTCCTCGCCGAGCTCCCCAACGTCGAGATCTACCGCGAGAGCCCGATGACGGCGGCGGACATCGTCGAGTTCGGCTTCGAGCACGTGATCACCGCGACCGGGGCGACCTGGCGCACCGACGGCGTCGCCCGCTTCCACACCACCGCGATGCCCATCGGCGAGGGTGCGCAGGTGCTCGGCCCCGACGACCTCTTCGCCGGACGGCTGCCCGACGGCAGGAAGGTCGTCGTCTACGACGACGACCACTACTACCTGGGTGGCGTCGTCGCCGAGCTCCTCGTGCAGAAGGGGTACGACGTCTCGATCGTCACGCCCGGCTCGCAGGTCTCGTCGTGGACCAACAACACCTTCGAGGTCAACCGGATCCAGCGGCGGCTCATCGAGAACGGCATCACCCGGGTGACCGACCACGCGGTGACGGCCGTCGGAGCCGGCGGGGTCACGGTCAAGGACGTGTACGCCGGCCTCGAGCGCGAGCTCGACTGTGACGCCGTCGTCATGGTGACCGCCCGCCTGCCGAAGGAGGAGCTCTACCTCGACCTCGTGGCCCGCCGCGACGCCGGCGAGATCGCCTCCGTGCGCGGCATCGGCGACGCCTGGGCGCCTGGCACCATCGCCGCGGCGGTCTGGTCGGGCCGCCGTGCGGCGGAGGAGTTCGACGCCGTCCTGCCGTCCAACGACGAGGTGCCGTTCCGGCGCGAGGTCACCCAGCTCGCCTGAAGGCGAGAGGTGCGCTTGGTGTGTGATCTGCTCGCACGTGGTGTGCGCAGATCACACACCAAGGCGTTCCGGCCGTGGCCCAGGTGATGTCAATGCGCCGAGTCATCGCATTTGCCGATGCTGAGCAACGGAAACCGGTGTTGGTGGGCGGTGTTGTACGCGGCCTACGGTGAGCGGGATCACGGACCCGGCTGCAGACGCGCCGAGGCCGCACGAGCAGGAGGCCATGATGCAGGACGCCGAGACGACCCTCACCGTCGAGAAGCGCACCATCGACCACATCCCCGTCACCGAGCGGCACGGCAAGGCCCGCGACCTGTTCACGATCTGGTTCGGGTCCAACATCATGCTGCTGACCGTGGCGACCGGGGTCGTCGCCACAGCGGTCTACGGCCTGCCGGTGTGGGCCGCGGTGATCGCGCTGGTCGTCGGTCACGGGCTCGGCGGCGTGGTCATGGCGCTGCACGCCGCCCAGGGCCCCCAGATGGGCGTCCCACAGATGCTGCAGACGCGCGCCCAGTTCGGCTCCTACGGCAGCCTGCTGGTCGTCGTCCTCGTCATCCTCATGTACGTCGGCTTCTTCGCCTCCAACATGGTCCTCGGCGGCCAGGCCGTCTCCAGCCTCTTCGGGCTGGACGAGACCACCTCGATCATCCTGATCGGCCTGGTCAGCGTCGTCGGGGCGATCGTCGGCTACCGGATGATCCACGCGCTGACGGGGCTGATGAGCCTGGTCTCCGGCCTCGTCATGGCGCTCGCGTTCGTCTGGATCCTGCTCGTCAACGACCTTCCCAGCGGCGTCCTCCACTCCGACGGCGCCACGCTCGCCGGGTTCATGGGCACCGTCTCCCTGGCAGCCCTGTGGCAGATCGCGTACGCGCCGTACGTCTCCGACTACACCCGCTACATGCCCCGCGACACCGGCGTCCGGCCCGCGTTCTGGGCGACGTACGCCGGAGCGGTGCTCGGCTCGCTCTTCCCGATGATCCTCGGCGCGCTCGTCGGCGCCGCCCTGCCCGAGTCCGACACCGTCTCCGGCCTGCAGGAGCTCACCCACGGCGTGGGCGGGCTGGTCATCGCCGTCTTCGGGATCGGCATCGCCTGCACCAACGCGATGAACCTGTATTGCGGCGCGCTGTCCACCATCACCGTCGGCCAGACGCTCTTCCCGAGCTGGGTGCCCGGAGCGGTGGCCCGCGCCGTCGTCTCGGTGTTCCTGTTCCTCGGCGCCGTGGTCATGGCGCTGGCGGGCAAGGACGACTTCCTCGTCAACTTCACCAACTTCATGCTCCTGCTGCTGTGCGTGCTGGTGCCGTGGACCGCGGTCAACCTGGTCGACTACTACCTGCTCAAGCACGGCGAGTACGACATCGACTCGCTCTTCGAGCGCGACGGCGGCCGCTACGGCCGGTTCAACCCGATCGCCGTGGGCTGCTACTTCCTCGGCATCCTGGTGCAGATCCCGTTCCTCGTGACCACGAAGTACACCGGTCCGATCGGCGAGAGGCTGGAGTACGTCGACATCTCCTGGATCGTCGGTCTCGCGGTCATCTGCCCGCTCTACCTGTTCCTGATGAAGCGGTTCAGCAGGTTCTCCGGCCACCGTCCGGTGCTGGAGGGCGCGTCGCGGGCCGGGATCGCGTGACCCGGGCCGCGACCTCGGACTACCTCGTCGTCGGCGGCGGCACGGCGGGATCCCTGCTCGCCGCTCGGCTCAGCGAGGACCCGGACGTCTCGGTCACCCTCGTCGAGTGGGGCCCGGACGACGAGCACGAGCCCCGGGCCCGGGGCCTGCGCCGGTGGGCGGAGATGCTCGAGGGCGAGTTCGACCTCGACTACCGCAGCGTCGCGCAGGAGCGCGGCAACTCCGCCATCCGGCAGGCCCGGCTGCGCATCCTCGGCGGGTGCTCGAACGGCAACACGATGATCTCGTGGCGGACCCTCGCCGCCGACCTCGACGAGTGGGTCGAGCGCGGCGCGACCGGCTGGGGCCCGGAGGTCGTCCAGCCCTACTTCGACCGGCTCCGTACGCCGATCCAGCCGGTGGCTCCCGAGGACCGCAACCCGATGGTGGCCGACATGGTGACCGCCGCGGCGACCGCGCTCGGCGTACCCCTGCAGGACGCGTGGAACGACGGCCGGCTCGACGAGCGCGCCGAGGGCGCGGGCTTCTTCGAGGTCGGCTACACGCCCGAGACCAACCAGCGCGCGTCGACCTCGGCGCACTATCTCCACCCCGCCCGCGCGACGCGGGACAACCTCCGGGTCGTCCTGGACGCGCGGGTCGAGCGGATCGAGGTCTCCGACGGCCGCGCCACCGGCGTTCTGGCACGGGTGGACGGCGAGCTGGTCCGCTACGGCGCGCGCCGCGAGGTCATCGTGTGCTGCGGTGCCATCGACTCGCCACGACTCCTGCAGCTCTCGGGCATCGGCCCGCGCGCGGTGCTCGACGCGGCCGGTGTCGAGGTCGTCGTGGACCTGCCCGGCGTGGGGGAGAACCTCATGGATCACGCCGAGGGCCTGGTCGTCTGGGAGCTGCGCGAGCTGCCGCCGCCGACCTGCGCCAGCGGCTGGGACGCCGGAGCGCTCGTGAGCCTCGCCGAGCCCCACGACCGTCCCGACGTCCTCATGCACTTCCCGGTCGAGCCGTGGGCCGTCCACGCCGAGGCGTACGGCGCCGAGCTGCCCGAGCGGATCGTCTCGATCGCGCCCAACGTCGCCCGCCCCGCCTCGCGCGGCCGGGTCTGGATCCCCTCCGCCGACCCCGCGGCGGCGCCCGCCATCGACTACCGCTACTTCACCGATCCCGAGGGCCGCGACGAGGCGACCCTGGTCGCCGGGGTCCGCCTGGCCCGCCGGATCGGCGAGGCCGAGCCGTTCGCGTCGCGGCTGGTGCGCGAGGTCTTCCCCGGACCCGACGTGCAGAGCGACGAGGAGATCAGCGAGGTCGCCCGCGCGACCCACCAGACCGTCTACCACGTCAGCGGCACCTGCAGGATCGGCGCCGACGGCGACCCGACCGCGGTGCTCGACCCGTCGCTGAGGGTGCGCGGCGTCGACGGGCTGCGGGTCGTCGACGCGTCCGTCTTCCCCCAGCTCGTCGCCACCAACCCGGTCGTGACGGTGATGATGGTGGCCGAGCGCGCCGCAGACCTGATCAGCGGGAGCTGAGCTCCTCGGCCAGCTCCGCGACGATCGCGAGCTGGTAGGCCAACGTCCGCGCCGACGGCTGTTGGGCGGCGAAGGTCTCCTCGAAGGGGTCGACGACCTCGGTCCGGATGCCCGACAGGGTCTCCACGATGGCCAGACCGCAGAAGGGGACCTCGGACTCGGCGTAGCCGCCCTCGTGGACGGCGACGACCCGGCCCTCGCAGATCTCGTCGGCGAGCTCCATGACCATCGCGGTCATCCGGCGGAAGCTGTCGGCGTAGAGGAGTTGGCGGGCGAGCGGGTCGACCATGTTGGCGTCGAGCCCACTGGCGATGACGATCAGCTCGGGCGCGTAGTCGCGCAGGGCCGGGATCACGATGTCCCGCATCGCGGCGAGATAGGTCTCGTGGCCCGAGCCCGGCGGCAGCGGGATGTTGAGGTTGTAGCCCTCGCCGGCCCCGGTGCCGCGCTCGTCGGTGCTGCCGGAGTCGACGGGGAAGCAGTTCTCCTGGTGGATCGAGACGGTCAGCACGTCGTCGCGCTCGTAGTAGACCGCCTGGGTGCCGTTGCCGTGGTGCACGTCCCAGTCGAGGACGGCGACCCGGCCCAGGCCGTGCTCGGCCTTCGCCGACTCGATCGCGATCGCGATGTTCGCCAGCAGGCAGAAGCCCATGCCCTGGTCGGGCAGGCAGTGGTGGCCCGGCGGGCGCGAGAGGGCGTAGGCGTTGCGGTAGCGCCCGGTCACCACGTCGGACACCGCGCGCTTCGCGAGTCCCGCGGAGAGCGCGGCGATCTCGAAGCCGCCGTGCGAGAAGAGCGCCTCGGGCCCGATCTCGCCGCCGCGTCCGTCGCTGAGCTCGCGGAAGTGGTCGACGTACGACGCCGGGTGGACGCGCAGCAGGTCCTCGCGAGTGACCGGCTCGGCGCTGCGGACGTCGATCCGCTCGCTCAGGCCGGAGACGTCCAGGAGCGCCTTGAACCGGCGCTTCGACTCCGGCGACTCGGCGTGGCCTCCGGTCGCCATCGGCTGCAGCCAGCCGCCGACCGGGAGGAAGAGGACGGCCTCGCCGGTGCTGTGCCACAGGCACCGCTCGTCGTGGTAGAACGCCGTCCGCGGTGGCTCGCTCATGCGGTCGGTGCCTGGTAGGTCAGGTAGCTGCGCTGGGTCGCGATGTGCCCGGCGATGTGCTTCGCGTCGTGCCACACCCCCCAGATGAAGCTGGACCCGCGGCGCGAGAGCCACGGCAGACCGACGAAGTAGATGCCGGGCTCGGCCGAGACGCCGCGGCGGTGCCGGGGCCTCCCGCTCTCGTCGAGGGCGCCGGCCGGGAGCCACGAGTAGTCGGTGGCGAAGCCGGTCGCCCAGACGATCGAGGTCACGCCCGCCGCGGCGAGGTCGAGCTCGAGCAGCGGGTCGGTGACGCTCGCCGGGTCCGGGCCGAGCACGCGCGCCTCCGGCTCCTCGGGCAGGTCCGCGCCGTTGCGCTGAACCCACTCGTCGGCCTGGTCGAGCAGGGCGAGCAGGTTGGCGTCGCCGGCGGCGATGTTGTCGGCGAGGTCGGTGCGGAAGTGCAGCACCCCGTCGTCGTACCGCTCCGTCATGCCGACGAGCCGGACACCCTGCTCGGCGAGCGCACGGAAGTCGACCGTGTGGCCGCCGCGGGCGCCGCTGACGGCGATGGTGACGTGCTCGGCGCCGGCGGCCGGCGTCTCGAGGTCCCAGAGCCCGAGGACGCCGAGCCACCAGCAGAAGTCGCGCCCGCGGTAGCTGCGCGGCGGGCGATCGTGCGGGCCGACCGACAAGAAGACCTGGCGTCCGGAGCGTTGCAGCTCGTCGGCGATCTGTACGCCGGACGAGCCGGCGCCGACGACGAGCACCGCTCCCTCGGGCAGCTGGTCGGGGTTGCGGTAGTCGCTGGAGTGGATCTGCAGCGGGCTCGCGGGGCCCGCCGGCACGATGGGCGGGAAGACCGGCCGCTGGAACGGGCCGGTGGCGGCGACGACGAAGCGGGCGTCGAGCACGCCGTCGGAGGTCTCGACGCGGAAGCCGGGCCGGCCCTCGTGCCGGGTCACCGAGGTGACCTCGACGCCGGTCCTGATCGGGGCGGCGATCTTCTCGGCGTACGCCTCGAAGTAGGCGGCGACCTGGTCCTTGGTCGCGAAGCCGTCGGGGTCGACGTCGGGGAACTCCAGCCCGGGGAAGCGGTCGTGCCACGCGGGTCCGTTGGCGACCAGCGAGTCCCACCGCCCGGTCCGCCAGCGCTCGGCGATCCGCTCGCGCTCGAGCACGAGATGGGGGACGCCGTTGTCGCTGAGGTGCTCGCTCGTCGCGACACCGGCCTGGCCGGCGCCGACCACGAGAACCTCGACGACCTCGGCCTGCTGGTCTTGCTGCGGGGACATGGGACGATCGTGGGGCGGACGAGTTGTTCCTGTCCAACAGATCTTCTTGGCCCAGGTCATCTGATGAGGCGATGCTCCGGCGATCTGATCCGCTGCATCGGCTCGACAGATGGTCGGCGTCGGAAAGATCTGTTGGACACATGTCCCCTCGGTCCAGTGGACTGGTGCCATGAGCAGCATCGTCGTCGGCGGCCACACCCGCATCCGCCCGTTCAACACCAGCGTCACCTATCCCGAGCAGAACCTCGACAACGACCTGTGCCAGGCCGTCGTCGCCGGCAACACCGTCTATGTCCGGGGCCAGATCGGCCAGGACCTCGACACGAGCGAGTCGGTCGGCATCGGAGATGTCGAGGCGCAGACCGAGCGGGCGATGGCCAACATCAAGATGCTCCTCGAGGAGGCCGGGGCCCGGATGGAGCACCTGGTCAAGCTGACCATCTACATCGTCGACCCCCGCTACCGCGAGACCGTCTACCGCACCATCGGCCGCTGGACGAAGGGCGTGCACCCGATCTCGACCGGCATCGTCGTCTCCGCCCTGGCCCGCCCGGAGTGGCTGGTCGAGGTCGACGCGATCGCGGTCATCTCCGAGAGCGCCGGCGACGCGCTGTGACCTTCTCCGTCCTCGCCACCGACGGCAGCGGTGCTGTCGGCATCGCCGTCACCTCCTCCAGTCCGGCCGTCGCGGCGCGGTGCATCCACCTGCGTGCCGGTGTCGGCGGAGCGTCGTCGCAGAACATCACCGACCCGCGCCTCGGCACCGAGCTCCTCGACGCCCTCGCCTCCGGGCTCGACCCCCGGGCCGCCCTCGCCGCGGTCACCCAGGGCCGGGAGCACATCGAGCACCGCCAGCTGACGGTGCTCGGCCTCGACGGCGCGGGCGCCGCGTTCTCCGGAGAGGGATCGCTCGGCGTGCACCACCACGTGGTCGGCGACGGCGTCGTGGCGGCCGGCAACCTGCTCGCGGACACCGCCGTCGTCGACGCGGTCGCGGCGGGCTTCGCCGAGGCGACCGGTGAGCTCGAGGAGCACCTGCTGGCCGCCCTCGAGGCGGGCCTCGCCGCCGGTGGCGAGGCGGGCCCGGTCCGCTCCGCCGGGCTGTCCGTCGTCCGCGACGTGGCCTGGCGGGTCACCGACCTGCGCGTGGACTGGAGCGACGCGCCCATCGAGCAGCTCCGCGAGCTCCTCGAGGTGTGGCTGCCGCAGCGCGACGACTACGTGACCCGCGGTCTCGACCCGACCACCGCGCCGTCGTACGGCGTGCCCGGGGACGAGTGAGATGACCAAGCAGGCCGCCGCCGCCACCGTCACCGCCGACGCCGAGCGCCTGATCGGGCTCTCCGAGCAGCTCCACGCGAACCCCGAGCTCGGGTGGGAGGAGCACGACTCGTCCCGGTGGGTCGCCGAGGCGCTCGCCGAGGCCGGCTTCGACGTCACGCCGGCCTATCTCGGACTGGAGACCGCCTTCCACGCGACGATCGGCAGCGGGCCCTTCCGTCTCGGCCTGTGCGCCGAATACGACGCGCTGCCCGGTCTCGGCCACGCCTGCGGGCACAACCTCATCTCCGCGATCACGGTCGGCGCCGCGCGCGCCCTCGCCCCGCTCGCCGACGCCGTCGGGCTCACGATCGAGGTCTACGGCACGCCTGCCGAGGAGGGCGGCGGCGGCAAGATCGAGCTCCTCGAGCGCGGCGCCTTCACCGGCCTCGACCTGGCGATGATGGCCCACCCGGCGCCCGTCGACGTCGCGGAGGCCGAGCCCTTCGCCGTCTCCCACTCGCACGTGGAGTACCGCGGCAAGGCGGCCCACGCGGCGGCGTACCCCGAGCAGGGCGTGAACGCCGCCGACGCCTTCACGATCGCGCAGGTGGCGATCGGGATGATGCGCCAGCAGCTCCCGCCGTCCGTGCGCGTGCACGGCGTGATGACCAACGGGGGAGAGGCGCCCAACGCGATCCCGGCGCGCACCGAGGGCCGCTGGTACGTCCGTGCCGAGTCGCTCGCCGAGCTCGCCGCGACCGAGGAGCGCGTCTGGCGCTGCTTCCAGGCCGGCGCGCTGGCGACCGGGGCGACCCTCGAGATCACCCCCGAGAGCAAGCCGTACGCCGAGTTCCGCACCTTCTGGCCCGCGCTGGAGGCCTACCGCCGCAACGCCGGCGAGCTGGGCCGGGTGTTCGATCCGGGCACGCCCGCGCGGCGGATGAACCGCGCCTCGACCGACATGGGCAACGTCTCCCAGGTGGTGAACGCGATCCACCCCTACATCGGCATCAACTCCGGCACGGCGCTCAACCACCAGCCCGAGTTCGCCGCCCACTGCGTCGGTGGGGACGCCGAGCGGGCGCTGCTCGACGCCGCGACCGCACTGGCCTGGACCGCCCTCGACGTCGCCGCGGACCACGCGGCGGTGAGCGGCTGAGCGGCGAGCGGGACCTGGGGCAGGATGGCCGTCATGGCTGAGGTCGGCTTCACGCTCACACAGCTGCGCTACTTCGCCGCGGCGGCGGAGCTCGGCAGCATGACCGCCGCTTCGAGGGAGCTGATGGTGTCCCAGTCGGCGGTCTCGACGGCCGTCGCGCAGTTGGAGAAGGAGCTGGGCGTCCAGCTGCTCCTGCGTCACCACGCCCGCGGCCTCACGCTGACCGCGGCGGGCGAGGCGTTCCACCGCGAGTTGCGCAGCTATCTGGTCCACACCACCGAGCTGGCCGAGGTCGCGCGCTCGGCCGGCCAGGCGCTCCTCGGCGATCTCGTGGTCGGCTGCTTCACCACGCTCGGCCCCTTCGAGCTGCCGCGGATGCTGGCGGCCTGCGAGGCCGAGCACCCGGGCATCCGGATCTCGGTCGTGGAGGAGGAGCACGCGGCGCTCAAGCAGGCGCTGCGCTCGGGTCGCTGCGAGCTGGCGCTGATGTACGGCTACGACCTCGACGACGACATCGACCACGTCCGCGTCGGCCTCGCCGCGCCGTACGTGCTCGTCGCGAAGGGCCACCGGCTGGCCCGGCGCAAGCGGGTCCGGCTGGCGGAGCTGGCCGAGGAGCCGATGGTGCTGCTCGACCTGCCCCACAGCGGGCCCTATCTCGAGGGACTGGTCCGATCGACCGGCATCCGGCCCCGGATCCGGCACCGCACCGCCGGATTCGAGACCGTCCGCTCCATGGTCGCCCATGGCCAGGGCTGGTCCGTGCTCAACCAGCGCCCGGCCAGCACCATGACCTACGACGGCGCGGAGGTCGTGCATCTCGAGATCTCCGACCCGATCGCTCCTCTCGAGATCGTGCTGGCCTCGATGAAGGGCGTCCGGCTGACCGCGCGGGCCCAGGCGTTCCTCCGCTCGGCGCTGCCCTCGGCCCGACGCCGGTCATCGGTAGGGTCGGCGCATGAGCGCTGACTGGCGGGCGGACACCGTCGAGAAGATCCGGTCCCTGATCGTCGCGGCCGAGCCCGCCGCGGTCGAGGAGGCCAAGTGGAAGAAGGCGTCGAACCCCGCCGGGGTGCCGACCTTCTCCGCCGACGGGCTGATCTGCACCGTCGAGACCTACAAGGACAAGGTCAAGGCGACCTTCGCCAAGGGCGCCTCGCTCGAGGACCCCACGGGCGTCTTCAACGCCAGCCTCGACGCCGGCACCCGCCGCGCGGTCGACCTCCGCGAGGGCGACGTGCTCGACGACGACGCGTTCGTCGCCCTGGTGCGCGAAGCCGTCGCGCTCAACCGCGCCTGAGCGCCGGAGCATGCACTTCGTCGGCATCGATCTCGCGTGGGGGGAGCGCAGGCCCACGGGCGTCGCGGTCCTCGACGGTGACGGCCGGCTGCTGGCGGTCTCCGCGGCCCAGAGCGATCAGGAGGTCGTGGCCGCCCTGGCGTCGTACGTCGAGGGGGAGTGCCTGGTGGCCATCGACGCGCCGATCGTCGTCACCAATCCCACCGGCAACCGTCCCGCCGAGGCGGCGCTCAACAAGGACTTCGCGCGGTTCGACGCGGGGGCCCACCCCACGAACACCGGTCGGCCGGAGTTCCGCGATCAGCCCCGCGCCGCCCGGATCGCCGCGCTGCTCGGACTCGACGTCAACCCGCGCTCGCGGCGCCCGCGGCGGGCGATCGAGGTGTACCCGCATCCGGCGACCGTCGCGCTGTTCCGGCTCGGCCGGACCCTGAAGTACAAGAACAAGCCGGGCCGCGACCTCGAGCACATGCGGGCCGAGCTGCTCGTGCTGCTCGGCCTGGTCGAGGGGCTGGTCGCCGCCGACCCGCCGCTGCAGGTGGGCGCCCTCCCCGCGTGGACCGCCCTGCGCTCGGTGGCGGAGACGGCGACCCGCAAGAGCGAGCTGCGCGCGGTGGAGGACCAGGTCGACGCCGTGGTGTGCGCCTACGTCGCGCTCTTCGCCGAGCGCCGGCCGCAGGACACCACGACGTACGGCGACCTCGAGACCGGCTACATCGTCACCCCGACGCTGCCGCCCGATCTCGAGCCGGCCCCCCGGCCGACCCGGGACGCCACGGAGGCGCTGGACATCGGCGCCGCGGTGCGCCGCTACGCCGAGCTGCAGCCCGCGCTGCGGCAGGTCACCGACGGCTTCGTCCGGCTGGTGACCACGATCCTCGACGAGGCGGGCATCAACTACCTGACCGTCACGGGACGCGCGAAGAGCGTGTCGTCGTTCGCCGCCAAGGCCGCACGCACCAGTGGTGGCCGCCCGCTCTATGCCGACCCGCTGCGCGAGATCACCGACCAGATCGGCGTCCGGGTGATCACCTACGTCGACAGCGACGTGCAGGCGGTGGTCGACCTCCTCGACGACCAGGCCGTCGTCCACGACGATCGCGACCTCGGTCAGGAGACCGCCAGCGAGGGCCGGTTCGGGTACTCCAGCCGCCACCTGCTCGTCGGCGTCGATCCCGCCGGCGACGGCGACCCCGCGGACGACGTGCTGCAGGGCCACCAGGCCGCGATCCAGATCCGGACGGTGCTCCAGCACGCGTGGGCGGAGTTCGAGCACGACATCCGCTACAAGGGGACCGTCCCCGCCGAGCACGTCCTCGAGCTCGACCGCAGGTTCACCTTGGCCGCCGGCCTCCTCGAGCTCGCCGACCGTGAGTTCTCCACGATCCGCGACCTGCTGCGGGAGGGGCCGACCGAGGCCGACGACGAGGGCGACGACGAGCGCGACGACTACGACGACCACGACCCGCGGATCAGCCCGCGCGAGCTCGCAGCCTTCCTCGCCGGTCAGTACGCCGACGCGGGCTGGTCGCGCACCGACCACTACGCCTGGATCTCGGCGCTCGTCCTCGAGCTGGGCATCACCTCGCTCGCCGCGCTCGGCGAGGCGCTGCGCTCGGTCGACGACGAGGCTCTGCGCGAGCGGATGGGCTACCGCTACCCGCCCGGCGCCGTACGCCGTCTCGACGACGCCCTGCTGTGGGTGTACGGCGACCGCTACGTCGACCTGCGCGGCAACGCCCACCGGGCCGGCGCGCTGCGGGCCCGGTGGGCGAAGATGCGCGGCGAGGACTGATCCCGCGCCGCCCTGCGAGTGGTGCGACGGGCCCGGGGACGATGCGCACCCGGACCCGTCGGCGGGCTCAGCCCTCGGAGGACTGGATCAGCGTCGGCGGCACCGCCGTGCCGAGCGTGACCTCGTCGGCGGCGGTGAAGGTCACCGACGTCTGGGTGACGCGATCCTGGATCCACTTGGCCAGGAACAGGGCCGCCACCATCAGGTAGGCCACCAGGAACATCACGTGCGTGTCGGACAGCGTGTACTCGTCCGGCAGGCCGGGCACGTGGTCGTGGATGACGCCGAAGAACGCCAGGGCGGCGGCGAGCACGCTGACGATCAGGCCGAACAGCGGCTTGTTCCGGATCGCGAAGATCGCGATCATGCCCCACAGCAGGGACGACAGCGGTGCACCGTTGCCGAGCGTGCTGATGCCGGCGAAGTAGGTCCCGGCGCCGTTGAGAGCATCCGCCCCGACCTCGGCGACGTTCGTGCCCGCGGCCTTCAGCGTGTTGTTCACCAGGCTGTTCGCCCAGTTCGCGACCCAGGGGAACAGCGCGATGAAGATGACCGGCAGCTCGACCCTCGGCGTCTCGCGCACCGACTGTGCCGCGGTGACGACGCCGATGTAGATCAGGATCGGGGCGATCGCCGCCATCGGGACCACCGACAGCAGCAGTGCGCTCATGCCGAGCATGCCCATCGCGAACATCGTGACGCCGTTGAGCATCGTGTAGCCGATGCCCGCGCCCATCTCCTTGTACGCGGTGTGACCGATGTAGACGGTGACCGGGTACGGGTTGCCCATCAGGGAGCCGACCATCGTCGCACCGCCGTTGACGAGCATCACGGGGCGGGCGCTGTAGTGGTCGCCCGCGGCCTCGGCCGCCTCGATGTTCTCGAGGTCGAACACGTAGTTCGCCAGCGCCAGCGGAACGGCGGAGGCGAGGAACGGCCCGGCGTGCTGCAGCCCCTCGAAGAAGTTGTCGATGGACACGTGGGGCGGGTGCCAGCCGGCGTGGGCGAGCGCGGCCTCGACGGCGTCGGGCGTCTGCAGACCGAACGACCATGCGGCGACCGTTCCGACGATCAGCAGCAGCAGACCGGTCGGGATCCTGCCCAGGAACGGCGCGCGACCGAACCAGTTCATGAACACGATCACCAGCACGACGAAGGCGACCACGGGGAACTGGAACGCCTGCAGCATCGGGTTCATCGCGAGCAGCAGCAGGCCGAGGCCCGCGAGGCAGGCGAGCAGCACGGAGCGGGGGACGGCGCGACGGAGCAGGTCGCCGAAGAACGATCCGACGAACAGGATCAGACCCTCGAGGAAGCCCCACACCAGGCCGATGCCGACGGCCAGCTCGGCGTCCTGCGTGGTCGAGTAGACCGGCAGGATCACCAGGAAGGTGACGGTGAAGATCGACGGCGCGCTGGGGCCGGAGGGGAGGGCCACGACGTCGCCGCGCCCCTCCTTCGCCGCCAGACGCCGCGCGAACCACACGTACATCGACGAGGTGATCAAGATCGCCAGACCGAAGGCCGGGGCGATCCTGCCCACCACCAGGTCGGCGGGGATGCCGCCCAGGGTGAGCAGGGCCGTGAACGTGATGATGTTCGTGAGGTTGTTGGTGAACAGCGCGAAGAACGCCGCGATGTCACCCTTCTTCCACCACTTCAGCTCGGTGCCCGTGGTGGCGGGCGCGACGGCGGTCATCGGGCCACTCCGTCCGCGAGAGCGCGAAGCGCCTGCTGGAAGGCCTCGACCGGCGGGTGCACGATGCCCGCCCCGATCATGCCGATGCCAGGATCCTTGTGCGCGATCGCGGTGTTGATGAGCGGCAGGATGCCGGTCTCGGCGACCTTGCGGACGTCGATGCCGCTGGGCACGCCCATGAAGTCGAGCGCCGGGATCGTCACGTTCGGGTTGTTGGCCGTCGTGATCGCGTTCATGGTCCGGGAGTAGCCCATCGCCTCCTGCACCGTGCCGCCGACGAGGGCGACGATCGCGGGAGCCGCGGCCATCGCGAACCCGCCGACGCCGTACGTCTCGGTGATCGCCGAGTCGCCCATGTCGAGACCGGAGTCCTCGGGGGTGTAGCCGGCGAACATCGGGCCGACGACCTGCTGAGCGGGACCGGTGAACCACCGGTCGCCGGTGCCGGAGACCCGGATGCCGAAGTCGACGCCGTTGCGGCACATCGCGGTGACCACGGTGGAGTCCTCGATCCCGGCGGCGGCGTCCATGGCCGCCTTGGCGGTGACCATCCAGGTCGGCCCCGAGAAGTAGTCCGAGGAGGCGACGAAGTCGAAGACCTCCCGCTTCTCCTTGGTGGAGAAGTCGGTCTCCACGATGTACGGCGTGAGCGCCTGGATCAGCAGCGTCGTGCCGGCGACGTTGCGGTTGTGCGCCTCGTCGCCCATGTGCAGGGCCTGCGAGAGGAGCAGGCGCAGGTCCAGGCCGCCCTCGTTGAGCTCCATCGCCGCCGCCAGGACCGGGCCGAACACGTCGCGCATCCAGTTGAGGCGGTCGATGACGGACTGGTCGTTGGCGCCGAAGCGCAGGATCTTCGACAGCTGCTCGGACAGGTTCGTGAACGCGGTGTTGCCGTGCGTCCGGTTGGTGACCTTGTGCACCCACATGCTGGCGCTGGTGACACCGGCCATCGAGCCGACCGACTGGTGCTCGTGGCAGGGGGAGAAGGTGATCTCGCCCGAGCCCGCCAGCTCGGCTGCCTCGTCGAGGTCCTTGGCGAGCCCCTCGAAGACGAGCGCGCCGGTGACCGCACCCTTCATCGGACCGCACATCCGCTCCCAGCTGATCGGGGGACCCGCGTGCAGGATCGTCGTCCGGGTCATGCCGGGCACGGTGTCGATGGCCTGGCCGAAGCCCTCGAGGAAGGGCTGCGCGGCGAGGATCCGGCCGACGGCCTCCTCGTTCGCCGCGGCGATCCGCTCGGCGACGTCGGGACGCTCAAGGCGGCCCAGGGCCGCGATGACCTCCGGGTCGCCGCCGCCGGGCGGCGTCCAGTCCATCAGGACCGGTGCGACGCCCTGGGCGCGCAGGTCCTCGGCGAACATGTCGAGGCCGAGGTTGACCGGCTTCAGCTCGGTCGAGAACAGGCTGGTGATGCTCATCGGTTGTCACCCTTCGCTACGAACTCGCGGGCCAGCAGGCCGAGATTGGTGGAGGAGGAGGCAATCGTCACGCCGGCGGCCTCGAGCTGGGCCACCTGTCCGGCGAGGGCGGGCGTGTCGAGGTCGGTGCCCAGGACGTAGCCGAGGATCTCGAGGTGCTGGCCGCGCGCGGCGGCCTTCGCCTTCGCCTCCTCGATGGCCGGGACGGTCACGCCGACGGGGTCCTCGTGGGCGCCGAAGCCCAGGATGAAGTCCATCGCGATGACGCCCACCTCGGGGTCGTCGGCCTCCTGGACGAGCCGCTGCAGGCGCAGCGACGGGTCGATCATCGGGTGCGGACGGCCGTCGGTGAAGTCGTCGTCGCCCATGTCGAGGAAGGTGTGCTCGCGCGAGGCGTCGGTCGCACCGAGGACGTACGCCGGGTCCTTCTGGATGTTGGAGTGGACGTTGTCGAACTTCGCGAGGGCCGCGAACATCGCCTCGTCGCACAGGGTCCCGCCGCAGAACAGGCCGCGGACGTACTTCTGCTCGGGGGCCAGCTTGGCGCGGACCTCCTCGATCAGCGGGATGTTGAGCGCGTGCAGGTCGAGCGTCGACTCGTCGACGCCGGTGGCCAGGACGGCGGCCAGCGCGGCGGGCTTGGTGCCCGACACCAGCTGCACGTTCGGATAGCCCGACTCCGTGCGGGGCGATCCGAGGAAGCAGACCACGGCGGGCTTGCCGGTCCCGCCGAGGACGCCGAGCACCTTGTCGGCGACCTCCTCGGCCGGCGGCTTCGAGACGACCACGATGACCTCGGTCTCCGGGTCGGCCGCGAGGGCCTCGATGCCGTCGATCATCATCAGGCCGCCGACCTCGGCGGACAGGTCGCGCCCACCGGTGCCGATGAGCTGCGAGACACCGCCGCCGAAGTCGTGCACCCGCACCGAGATCTCCTGGCTGCCGGTGCCCGAGGCGCCGACGATGCCGATCGAGCCGCGTCGGACCGCGTTGGCGAACGCGAGGCCGGTGCCGTTGAGGATGGCCGTGCCGCAGTCCGGTCCCATGAGCAGCAGGCCCTTGGCGTGAGCGAGGTTCTTGAGCTCGATCTCGTCCTCGACGGAGACGTTGGCGGAGAAGATCATCACGTGCTTGCCGGCGGCGAGCGCCTTGCGGGCCTCACGGGCGGCGTAGGCGCCGTTGACCGAGATCAGCACGAGGTTGGTGTCCGGCACCTCGGCGAAGGCGCCGTCGAGGGTCCGGTAGCGGCCCTCCGCCGCGCCGTCGGCGGAGCGGGTCTTGCGGGCGAGGATGTCGTTGACGGCCCGGATCGCGTCCTCGATGACGTCGTCGGCCGCGTCGATCACGATCATCAGGTCGCTCGGCTTGGCCGCGTCGATCGCCGGGTCCTGGACGCCGACGTTGAGGAGCACCTCCTTGTTCATCGGCGTGGCCATGCCGAGCAGGGCCTGGGTGACGCCCTCGACGGCGTTCGCCTTGGTGCTCATGGACATGAGCGAGACGGAGTCGAGATAGGTGTTCTTGCGGATGTCGATGTGCCTGGTCATCGCAGGGTCCTTTCAGAGGTAGCGCTCGATCACGGCGGCGAGGTCGTCGAACCCCCGCTTGCGCGCGAGGTCGATCGGGGGGACGCCCCACTCGTCGGTCATGCCGGGCTTGGCGCCGTGCTGGAGAAGCAGCTCCGCGGTCTCCTGCCGCACCGGACCGCCGTCGCCGAGGATGATCGTCTCGATGAGCGCGGTCCAGCCGAGGGTGTTGGTGAGGTTGACGTTGATGTCGGTGTTCTCGAGCAGGTAGCGGACGATGTCGAGGTGGCCCTTCTCGGCGGCGGGGGTGAGCCCGTTGCCGCCGAAGCGGGTGAGCCGCTTCAGGTCGGTGCCGGCCTCGACCATGATCTTGACGAGCTCGAGGTCGTCGTGGATGCAGCCGTGGATGAAGGGGTTGAAGCAGGTCTGGTCCTGCGCGTCGATGTCCACGCCCTCGGCGATGAGGAAGCGCACCACGTCGTAGTGCCCTCCGCGCGCGGCCGCCAGGATCGCGCTGGCCTCCTCCCGGTCCTGCGCGTCCTTGTCCGCGCCGTCAGCCAGGGCGGCGCGTACGCCGTCCAGGTCTCCGGCGGCGGCAGCCGCGAGATAGCGTTCGTCGGCGTTGGTGCTCATGTCTCTCTCTCCTGTGGGTGGGGGTCAGTGGAAGTCGGCGACCAGTCCGGCGAAGGCGTCCGACGTGGACGGTGCCCGGTCGTGGATGAGCGCAGCAGCGACTCGACGGTGAGCCCGAGTCGCATGCCGGCGAGGACGTCTGCGCCGGAGCTGTGGCCGATCTCGCGGACCCGGCGGATCGCGGTGGCGAGGTCCCCGTCGGCGGAGTCGGCGGCGATCGCCGCGACGAGGTCGTGCAGGCGCTGCCGGGCACGGCCGTCGGCGGCCTCGGTGAGCATGGCGGCGCTGACGGCCGTGGTGCGCGCCTCCAGCCGGTCCGCCACCGCCGCGCGGAGGGCCGGTCGAGCGGAGGCCAGGCGCATGCCCTCGGCGGCGGCGAGGACCAGGAGTCCGGTCAGGACGTCGTCACCGCTCGGCGTCAGACCGGCCCCGAGACCCACCAGGGCCTCCGCCGTGCGGGTCGTCGCCGCGGCGTCCTGGGCCTGCAGCGCCGCCGCGAGCTGCGTCGTACGGCGCCCGAGCAGGTCGGCGCTGGCCCGCTCGAAGTCGGTGCGGCCGGCCGGCCGGGGGAGCTGGCGGTCGATCGCGGCGGCGGCCCGGAGGAGCCCGCTCGGAGTGAGACCGGACAGGTCCGCGGGGGAGGGCAGCCAGCCGGTGGCGCCGGTCAGGTCCACGTCGACCGGGGCGCCGACGTCCCACCGGGCGGTGGCCCAGCTGTCGGCGTCGATCCGGACGGTGCGGGGCGCGTCCTCGAGGTCGCCGGTCGCCAGGCAGCAGAGCAGCCCGTCGGCCGTGCGCACGTTGACCGCGCGGTCGTGGATCGAGTGCACCGAGCCGACGGACACGAGTCCGGGACCCAGGCGATCGGCGAGCCGGGTGTCGACGGAGACGGCACGGAGCCGCACTGCCGTCGCTGTCTGCGCGCGCATCCCGGGTCCCTTCGTCCGAGGCGATGTGAGCGAGGTCTCATCCCGCTGCCGGATGGTATACCATTCCGCGAAACGGTATACCAACGTGGTCGATCAGCGGAAGGATCTTCAATGCGAGTCGTAGTGGCACTGGGCGGGAACGCCCTCGCGCGCCGGGGCGAGCCGATGACGGCGGAGTATCTGCGGGCGAACGTCCGCTCCACGTGCCAGGCGCTCGCCGAGCTGGCGCGGACCACCGAGCTGGTGATCACGCACGGCAACGGACCCCAGGTCGGCCTGCTCGCGTTGCAGAACCTCGCCTACCAGGACGTCGCGGCGTACCCGCTCGACATCCTGGGCGCCGAGACCCAGGGCATGATCGGGTACGTCGTCCAGCAGGAGCTGGCCAACGCCGTCAAGGGCGAGCGGGAGGTCGCGGGCATCATCACGACGACCGTCGTCTCCGAGGACGACCCCGCCTTCGACCGTCCCACCAAGCTGATCGGCCCGCAGTACTCGGCCCACGACGCCGCCGAGGCGGCCGCGGAGTACCGGTGGACGATCGCCAAGGACGGCAGCGCGTTCCGCCGCGTCGTGCCGTCGCCGGACCCGATCTCGATCGTCCAGGCGCCGCTGATCCGGCGGCTGCTCGACGACGGCACGCTCGCCGTGTGCGTCGGAGGCGGCGGCGTCCCGGTGCGCATCGACAGCCGGGGCCGCCACGTCGGCGTGCAGGCGGTCGTCGACAAGGACCTGGCGAGTGCCGCGCTCGCCGAGCAGATCGAGGCCGACGTGCTGATCATGCTGACCGACGGCGACTACGTCAGCGAGAACTGGGGCACGCCGGAGCAGCGCGACATCGTCACCGCCTCGGCCGACGCGATCGGGGAGCTGTCCTTCGCCGAGGGCTCGATGAAGCCGAAGGTCGACGCCGCGATCCGCGTCGCGCGGGCCGGCGGCCGTGCTCTGATCGGTCCGCTCGACCGGCTCGACGACCTGCTGGCCCGCAAGGTCGGCACCGAGATCCTGCCCTCCCTCGAGGACGGGATCGTGTTCCGGGAGCCTCAGCCCGCCGTCTGACGCGACCCTCTCGGTACCCTCGTCGCGGGGGGAGGGAGGTGACGGTGACCAGCACGACCGACGGGACCAAGGAGTCCTCACGCGTGGCCGAGTGGCTGCGCAACCAGATCATCGACGGAGAGCGCGCGCCGGGCAGCAAGCTGGTCGAGCGCGACCTCGCCGCCGAGTTCGGCGTGAGCCGGGTCCCGGTGCGCGAGGCGCTCAAGGCCCTCGACGCCGAGGGCCTGGTCACCCTGCGCCCCCACACCTGGGCGGTCGTCCGGGAGTTCTCGGCGGAGGACCTCGCCGAGCTCGACGAGGTCCGCTCGGCGCTCGAGGTGCTCACCTTCC
The DNA here is from genome assembly GCF_006335005.1 of Nocardioides albidus. Lineage (GTDB taxonomy): Bacteria > Actinomycetota > Actinomycetes > Propionibacteriales > Nocardioidaceae > Nocardioides > Nocardioides albidus. The sequence continues at coordinate 53,296 of NZ_VDMP01000012.1, read as the reverse complement.
GCCTGGCCTGCCAGCGGCGTACGCCGGCGGGCCTGGCGCGGCTGCGCGCGGCGCTGGAGGCCGAGCTGGCCGGCGCCCGCGCCGGCGACCGGGTCGCGTCGCGCCGGGCCGCGGCCGACTTCCACGAGATCGTCACCGACATCGCCGGCAACCGGCTGCTCAGCGAGCTGAGCCAGACCATGCGCAGCCGGCTGCGATGGCTGCTCGGCCAGCACGACGACCTCCTGCACGTGACCGAGGAGCACCAGGTGCTCTACGACGCCATCGCGGCCGGGGAGATCGAGCGGATCGAGGCACTGGTGCTGGCCCACATCGAGAGCAGCCACCGGCAGCGCCTCGAGCACGAGCGGGCGCAGGCCCAGCAGGGGATCCGCGGGTGAAGTCGCCGTGGCGGTGCTCTCGGCACCCGTGGTGGACACGCGAGACCGCGTCGAGTCGAGCGGCACCGGTGATGCCTCCTTGGGCTCACCGTAGATGGTCATGATGGGGGATGTGGCGGCGTCGGACCGGTCGTACTGTCGACAGGTCGCTCGGGCGGCTCGAACCCTCGAACCCAAGGAGCCCTCCGTGTCTGTCCCTCTCATCCGTCCCGCGGCCGCCGTCCTCGGCGCCGCCGCCATCGTCCTGGTCGGCGCGGGCGCCGCCTCCGCCCACGAGTGCATCAACATCTCCAAGCAGAACCAGGCCGCCGGAGTCCAGATCGTCTTCAGCGGTGACGACTTCTCCCCGATCTGGATCTCGAGCGGACTGCAGAAGCGCATCGACGCCGGCCTCGTCGACCTCGACACCGGGGACGGCTTCCGAGGTCTGATCGGCATCGACTTCGATGGCGACTCGGTGGTCGACGTCTCGTCGTTCATCGTCGGCCCCGACGGAGAGATCCCGCCCAAGGCGCAGCACAGTGGTGCTCCGTGCAACGGAGTGGTGAACATCCAGGCCTACTTCACCTGCATGGACGGCTGATTTCCGCCCGGCGCGGGGTCCGCGCCGGGGACACACGACGAAGTCGGTCGGGACTCTGTACGTGGCCGCTCGCCCAGGTCTAGGCTGGGGTGGTCGGTGCGTATTACGAAAAGAGTTCCATCATGCGCAACAAGGACGCGGCCACACTCCGCCACCTCCTGACCCACGCTCGGTACGAGATCCTCCCGACGAAGACGATCGAGGAGAAGGTGCTGGAGTCGGTGCCCACCTCGGTGCCGGTCACGGTCACCGCCTCGCCCTCGATGGGTCTGGAGCGGACGGTCGAGACCGCCGAGCGCCTGGCCGCGCAGGGCTACAGCGTGGTGCCGCACCTGGCGGCCAAGATGGTCACCGGTCGCAGTCAGCTCGCCGAGCTGGCCGAGCGCCTGACGGCGGCCGGCGTGACGACGATCTTCGTGCCGGGCGGGGACGCCGAGCCGGCCGGCGACTACAAGGACGCCCTCTCCCTGCTGGAGGACCACACCGACCTCGGCCGACCGTTCGCCGAGGTCGGCGTCGCGGGCTATCCCGAGAGCCACCCGAGCATCCACGACGACCTCACCGTGCAGTCGATGTGGGACAAGCGCAAGCACGCGACCCACATCGTCAGCAACCTCACCTTCGACCCCGACGTCGTCAAGGACTGGCTGCACCGCATGCGCCTGCGCGGCATCGACCTCCCCGTCCTGCTGGGGGTTCCCGGACCCGTCGAGCGCACCAAGCTGCTCAGCATGGCCACCAAGATCGGCGTCGGCGACTCGACGAAGTTCCTGTCCAAGCAGAAGGGCCTGATGGCCCGCCTGGTCGCCCCCGGCGGCTTCACCGGCGAGTCCTTCCTGACCAAGTGCGCCCCGACGATCGGCGAGCCCGAGGTCAAGGTCACCGGCCTGCACATCTACACGTTCAACCAGGTCGCGGAGACCGAGGCCTGGCGTCAGGACTGGCTCTCGCGGATCGCGAAGGAGTAGCTCGGCCTGCGGCGCTTCCTGAGCATGCGAAGCGTCCGCCACCTCGACCCGGCCGAAGCCAACCAGGCCCGCGGCTTCATCGACCTCATGGCGACCCTGACTCCCGACGGTCAAGCCACCTGGTACCCGCTGCAGGGACCGACGCCGCCGGCCTACTCGGTGTCGAACTCGGGCAGGTCCGGCCGGACGTGGTAGTCGCTCGCCTCGCTCACCCACCACGCCGCGGTGGTGCGCAGGCCGGTCGGCGGGTCGAGCGTGCCGGCGCAGATGGAGAGTCGGTCGGGGGCCGATGTGCACGTCCAGAACAGGGACGATCCGCAGCGGGCACAGAATCCGTAGCTCGCCTCCGGGACCGGGGCGTACCACCGCAGCAGGCTCTCGGCGTCGTCGATGTCGACGTCCGCGCGGGCGGCCGAGGTCGCGGCCATGTGATGGCCGGTGAACCTGCGGCAGCGGGCGCAGTGGCAGTCGAGGACGTCGCGCAGCGCGCCGCGGACGGTGTAGGCCACCGAGCCGCACAGGCACCGCCCCCGCGGCTCAGGATCCGGCATCGGCGAGGAGGCCCTCGAGCGCGGACTCCAGTCCGGCGTGGCCGGTGTCGACCACGGTCAGCGGCAGCCCGATCGTGGCGGCCGCCTGCTCGGCGAGCCTCCGCAGCTCGTCGTCGGGCTCCTGGGCGAGCCACACGACGCGGGTGTAGGAGCCGAAGTAGTCGTCACGCAGCTCGGGATAGCGATCCAGACCGAGCTCGCGGACGACGGTGCGCGCGAACGAGCGGACCAGGAAGTCGGTCAGCACGTAGGTGCCCGGCTGGTCCTCGAAGAAGCGCGCCAGCCGCTCGGGGCCGGCGAAGACGTCGTAGCAGTGCAGCCCGGGCAGTCGCTCGACGCCGAGCTCGGCGCACACGGAGTCGAGGGCGCCGTAGGTGCCGCAGTCGGCGTACCCGATCGCGACCCGGTGGCCCTCGGCGAGCAGTCGCTCGGCGAGGGTGCGGACCTGCCCGGCGATGAGGTGCGGCTGGTTGTGCAGCAGCGGCGGCAGGGGATGTACGGCGACCGGCCAGCGCCGCCGGTCCGCGATCTCGGCGGCGGGCTGGGCCAGCGCGCCACAGGCGATGAGGTCCAGCCCGCTCGGGACGCCGGGCTCGGGGTCAGAAGCTGAGCTGGTCGACGAACCGGTCGTTGAAGTCGGGGCGGTCGGAGAGCTCGACATAGGTCACCTCCTGGAGCAGCGCGGCGGCTCCGGCCCGTTCGCGCACCGACAGCAGCGCCATCTTCGCGCCCTCACCGGCCACGTTGCCGGCCGAGACGATGCGCAGCACCGGCAGCTTCGGCACCAGGCCGATGCGGACCGCGGAGGCGGGGGAGATGTAGCTGCCGAACGACCCGGCCATCAGCACCTGCTGCACGTCACGGTGCTCGAGCTCGAGCTCCTCCAGCAGCAGCGTCCAGCCGGTGGAGATCGCTGCCTTCGCGAACTGCAGCTCGCGCACGTCGCGCTGCGAGAGCACGACGCACTCGTCCGCCGGTGCGTCGGGGTGCGGCCGGTGCAGGACGAAGACGCGTTCCTCGCCGATCCGGGTGAGCCGGTCGGCCAGCGCGGGCGCGACCTCGGGTGCCTGCTCGTCGGGGATGAACCGGCCCGAGGAGTCGAGCAGGCCGACCCGCACGAGCTCGGCGACGGCGTCGACCAGCCCCGAGCCGCACAGGCCCTTCGGCTCCACGTCGCCGATCACGCCGAGCTGGACGGCCCGGTCGGGGGCGTCGGGCGTGGTGTCGAGCTTGATCACCTCGATGGCGCCGTCCGCGGCCCGCATGCCGCACTTGATGGCGCCGCCCTCGAACGCCGGACCCGCGGGCGCGGCGGTCGACAGGATCCGGTCGCCGTCGCTGACGACGAGCTCGCAGTTGGTGCCGACGTCGATGAAGAGGCGCGTGCGCTTGTCGCGGTCCATGCCCGTGGCCAGCATGCCGGCGACGATGTCGCCGCCGACGTACGCGCCGAGGGCGGGGAAGAAGACGGCGCGTGCCCGCGGGTGGAGGTCGAGGCCGAGGTCCGTGGCGAGCACCGTCGGCGGCTGGGCGGTGGACATGACGAACGGCGCGACGCCGAGCGGCTCGGGGTCGATGCCGAGGACCAGCGCCGTCATGGTGGCGTTGCCGGCGATCGCGACCTCGTAGACGTGCGCGGGGTCGACCCCGCCTTCGCGGCAGACCTGCTGGGCGAGCTCGCTGAGAGTCGCCGCCGCCGCCTGCTGCAGGCGGGGCAGGGTCGCGGGGTCCATCATCGTGGCGCTGATCCGGGTGATGACGTCGCCGCCGTAGGGCTGCTGCTTGTTGAGCATCGACGCGACGCCCACCGGAGTGCCGAGGGCCACGTCGAGGAGCGTCGCGACGACCGTGGTGGTCCCGAGGTCGAAGGCGATCGCGTAGCGCTGCTCGGTGGTGTCACCGGGCTCGACGTCGACGAGGACCTCGTCGACGATCACCGCGGTCACCTTCCAGTCCGCCGCCCGCACCACGTGCGGGAGGCGGCGCAGGGCGTGCAGGTCGGGCCGGGGCGCGAGGTCGTCGATCGCCCCCAGCAGACGGTCGATGTCGGTGCGCTGGTCGGCCAGATTCGGCTCCTCCAGCTCGACGTACCTCTTCTGCACGGCCGGGCGCAGGATCACCTGGCGCCCGACGCCGACGGTCGCGGCCTTGGGTCGCGTGGTCAGCGGAGGCACGGTGACCTTGAGATCGCGCGTGGCCTGCACCAGGCAGGCCAGGCGCCAGCCCGCGTCGATCTGGTCGCGCGTGAAGGTGCGCACGTCGTGGCGCGAGATCGGCGTCGACGTGTCGACGCGCACCTTGCACTTGTGGCAGGTGCCGTGGCCTCCGCAGGTGGAGTCGATGGCGATGCCGTTCCACGACGCGGAGTCGAACACCGTCACCCCCGGAGGCACCCGGACGCTGCGCTGGTTCGGCGGCGCGCCGCCGGAGTCCTCGACGGTGAACGAGAGCTCCACGCGCCCGGTGCCGTCGTGGGGGACGATCTCCGCGCCGGGACTCGTCATCAGCCCCTCGCGGCGCAGGTGCTCGACCGAGTACCCGTCCTCCTCGACGACCTCGGCGGGGTCCTCGGCGGGGTCCTCGGTGGTGTCCCCGGGGTCGGTGCTCACGCCGTCGCGGCCTGCCGGGCCCGGTGGGCCGCGATCCACGAGCCGCCCCACTCGTCGTGACCCAGCAGCAGGTCGGCGGCCTTGACCGCCTCGACGATCTCGGGGGTCCGGGTGTCCATGATCGCGGAGGTCAGGCCCGCCTGCATGGCCATCGGCAGGAAGGCCGAGCCGAGGGCGTGCCGCGAGGGCATGCCGAAGGAGACGTTGGAGGCTCCGCAGGTCATGTTGACGCCGAACTCGTCACGGATGCGCCGGACCGTCTCGAAGAAGGTCAGCGCGACCGACCCGTCGGCGCCGATCGGCATGGCGAGCGGGTCGATGACGATGTCCGCGGCGGCGATGCCGTACTCCTTGGTCGCGACCTCGATGATCTTGCGGGTCAGCGTGATCCGCTTCTCCACCTCCATCGGGATCTCGTCCTCGTCGTTGGGGAGGGCGATGATCGCGGCGTCGTACTTCTTGACCAGCGGCAGGATCTGCGCCATCCGGTCGTCCTCGGCGGTGATCGAGTTGACCAGCGCGCGGCCCTGGTAGACCGACAGCCCGGCTTCGAGCGCCTCCACGACGGAGGAGTCGATGCAGATCGGCTTGTCGGTCAGGCCCTGGACCATGGTGATCGCCTTGGCCAGCAGGTCCGCCTCGTCGGTGAGCGGGACGCCCATGTTGATGTCGAGGACGTCGGCGCCGCCCTCGACCTGGGCCTTGACGTCGCGCTCGATCGCGGACAGGTCACCGGCGCGCAGCTGCTCCTGGAAGATGCGGCGGCCGGTCGGGTTGATCCGCTCGCCGATCAGGCAGAAGCGGGTGTCGTGACCGATCACGACCTCCTGGGTCGCCGAGCGGAGGCGGGTCTCGAGCCGGGGAGCGGGGTTCGTCATCAGGCCGGCACCTTCGAGCGCTTCTCGTGCAGCAGCGCCTTGGCGCGCTTCACGGTCTGGGAGGCGTCGGCGGCGTAGCCGTCGGCCCCGACCGCGTCGGCGTACTCCTGGGTGACCGGTGCGCCGCCGACCATGACGATGACGTCGTTGCGCAGCCCGGCCTTCTCGAGGGCGTTCATGTTGGCCTTGAACATCGGCATCGTGGTGGTGAGGAAGGCGGAGAAGCCGACGATGTCGGGCTGGTGCTCCTCGATCGCGGAGACGAACTTCTCCGGTGCGACCTGGACGCCGAGGTCGATCACCTCGAAGCCGGCGCCCTCGAGCATGATGTTGACCAGGTTCTTGCCGATGTCGTGGACGTCGCCCTTGACGGTGCCCATCAGGAACTTGCCGACGGTCTCGACACCGGTCTCGGCGAGCAGCGGGCGCAGCCGCTCCATCGCCCCCGCCATCGCCCGACCGGCGATGAGCATCTCGGGCACGAAGAAGTCGCCGCGCTCGAAGCGGGCGCCGACCTCCTCCAGCGAGGGGATGAGCGCGTCGAAGAGCAGCGTCTGCGGCTCCATGTCGAGCGTCAACCCCTCCTCGGTGAGCTCGAGCACGCGGGGAGCGTTGCCGACCAGGGTCTCGTCGTACAAGGCTTGAAGGATCTCTTCTGGGGTCATGCCACGCCCTCCTTGCGCGTGTGCCGACGCAGCAGCCCGGATAGCTGCTGCGCTCGGTCGCTCATCTTTCGTCCGATCTCGTCGCGCCGATCGGTCAGTCGCGGGCTCGGCCCCGAGATGCCGAGGGCCGCGACGACCTCGCCGCCGCTGCCGCGCACGGGTACGGCGATGCCCGACAGCCCGATCTCCAGCTCGTCGACGGTCCCGGCCCAGCCGCGGCGCACCACCTGCGCGAGCTCGCGCTGCAGTGCCTCGCGGTCGGTGATCGTGTGGGGCGTCAGCTCCTCGAGCCGGCCCTCCGGCAGGTCCACCACGCCGTGGGCGAGCAGGACCTTGCCCAGCGCCGAGCAGTGCGCGGGCACGTCCTCGGCGGTCCAGTCGCGGGTGCCGAGCAGGTACGTCGAGTCGACCTGGGCGACCTGGACGACGCGATCCCCGCGGCACACCGAGAGGTTGACCGTCTCGCCGGTGTCGGCGCCGACCCGCTCCATCGTGGGGCCGGCCAGGCGCACCAGCTCCTCCCACGGGTCGTGGCGAGCGGCGTACAGCCAGAACAGCGGGCCGGCGACATAGGAGCCGGAGTCGTTGCGCTCGAGCAGCTCGACGCGCTCGAGGGCGGTCAGCATCCGCGAGGTCGTCGACTTGGGCAGCCCGCACGCCTCCTGGAGGTCGGCGAAGGTCAGCGGCTCGTCGGCGCGCACCACGGTCGCCACCAGCAGCGCGGCGCGGTCGACCGCCTGCGTGCCGGTGCTCGGCTGAGGGCTCATCGGGTGCTCACCGGAGGTTCCAATCGCGCGACAAAGAGTTCCATGATGTGGGACTACGTTCCCATATGATGAGGCTAGGATGCGGAGCGATCCCGGTCAAGGATCGTTTCCGAAGACGTTCCACCACGACCGGCCCGCTCGCCCCCAGGAGGCTCGATGTTCCAGAACCGGATGCCGCGCTACGAGGTGCTCTCCGCCGAAGCGATGGCCACCCTCGACAAGGGGTGGCGCAAGCTGATGACCGAGATCGGCGTCGAGTTCATGGACGAGCGCGCCCTCGAGCTGTTCCGCAAGGCGGGCCAGCGGGTGGAGGACAACACCGTCTTCCTCGACCCCGACTTCGTCCTGGAGCAGGTCGCCAAGGCGCCTTCAGAGTTCGACGTCCAGGCGCGCAACCCCGCCAACAACATCCACATCGGCGGCGACTCGATGGCGTTCGGGGCGGTCTACGGTCCGCCGTTCGTGCGCCAGGGCGAGGTGCGACGCGACGCCACGATGGACGACTTCACCAACTTCACGAAGCTCGCCCAGTCGTTCCCGGTGCTCGACTCCGCCGGCGGCGTGATCTGCGAGCCCAACGACACCCCGCTCGACAGCCGTCACCTCGACATGACCTACGCCCTCCAGACGCTGACCGACAAGGTCTACATGGGCAACGTCGTCTCCGGCGTCAACGCCGCCGACACGCTGGCGATGACCTCGATCCTCTTCGGCTCCCGCGAGGCGATCGAGCAGACCCCGGCGACCATCTCGCTGATCAACTGCAACTCGCCGCTGCGCTGGGACGACCGGATGCTCGAGGCCCAGTTCGAGTACTCCGGCGCCGGACAGCCGGTCGTGCTCACGCCGTTCATCCTGATGGGCGCGATGTCGCCGGTGACCATCCCGGCCGCCCTGGTGCAGCAGATCGTCGAGGCGCTGTCCGGCATCACGCTGTCCCAGCTGATCCGGCCCGGCACCCCGGTGATCTTCGGGTCCTTCCTCTCCAACATCGACATGCAGTCGGGCTCGCCGACCTTCGGCACCCCGGAGTCCGGACTCGGCCTGCTGTGCACCGGCCAGATCGCCCGCCACTTCGGGCTGCCCTTCCGCACCGGCGGCGGGCTGACCTCCTCGCAGGTCGCCGACGCGCAGGCCGGCTACGAGGCGCTGATGACGATGATGCCGACCTTCCTCGCGGGCGCGAACTGGGTCATGCACTCGGCGGGCTGGCTCGAGGGCGGTCTCGTCGCGGGCTACGAGAAGTTCATCGTCGACATCGAGCTGCTGCAGATGATGCGCGCGGAGTTCACCCCGCTCGAGATCGACGAGGAGTCGATGGCCTTCGGCGCCCACGAGGAGGTCGGGCACGGCGGCCACTTCCTCGGCGCGATGCACACCATGGAGCGCTTCCGCGACTGCTTCTACCGTCCGCTGCTCTCGTCCTCGGAGAACTACGAGCGCTGGATGCGCAACGGCGGCAAGGACGCCAACGCGCGTGCGGAGGAGATCTACCGCAAGAAGCTCGAGGAGTACGAGGCGCCGCCGCTGGACGCCGCGATCGAGGAGGAGTTGCGTGAGTACGTCGTCCGCCGCCGTGCCGAGCTCGGCGACTGACGGGGGAGGCGGCGCCATGGCCTTCGCCACCACCCAGGACGCCCCCCGCGCGAGCGCCCCCTCGGGCGACTACGTCCTGGTCCTGACCTGTCCTGACCGTCCCGGGGTGGTCCACGCCGTCTCCGGCTTCCTGGTCCGCCACGGCGGCAACATCATCGAGAGCCAGCAGTTCGGCGACCAGCTGACGGGCCGCTTCTTCATGCGCCTGGACTTCGAGGTCCCGGGCACGGGGGAGGAGCAGGTCGGCCTCGAGGAGCTGCGCCGCGACTTCGCCGAGGTCGCCTCCGGCTTCGAGATGACCTTCGAGCTGTGGGACGCGCGGGCGCCGTACCGCACCCTGATCATGGTGTCCAAGCACCTGCACTGCCTCAACGACCTGCTCTTCCGCCACAGCACCGGGTCGCTGCAGATCGAGATCCCGGTGGTGGTGTCCAACCACCTCGACGCCGAGCCGCTGGTGCGCGCCCACGGGCTCGACTTCGTGCACATCCCGGTCACCGCGGACACCAAGCAGGAGGCCGAGGACCGGCTGCGCGAGCTGGTCGCCAAGCACGAGGTCGACCTGGTCGTGCTGGCGCGCTACATGCAGGTGCTCTCCGACAGCCTGTGCTCCGACCTCGCCGGCCGCGCCATCAACATCCACCACTCGTTCCTGCCGAGCTTCAAGGGCGCCAAGCCCTACCACCAGGCGTTCGACCGCGGGGTGAAGCTGGTGGGCGCGACGGCGCACTACGTGACCGCGGACCTCGACGAGGGCCCGATCATCGAGCAGGACGTCGTCCGCGTCGACCACGGGTTCAACCAGGACCAGCTGGTCACCGCGGGCCGCGATGTCGAGGCCCAGGTGCTCTCCCGGGCGGTGCGCTGGCACGCCGAGTCGCGGGTCCTGCTCAACGGCCACCGCACCGTCGTCTTCCGCTGACCGCTGCCCCGCAACAGCGAGGCCCCTTGACGTGTTCCGTAGAGGGCCTAGTGTTGCGCCATGGGCAACAGTGAGGCGGCGACGGTCCAGTCGGTCGACCGCGCGCTGACCATCTTGGAGGTCCTCGCCCGGCTCGGCACGGCGGGGGTCACCGAGATCGCCGCCGAGCTCGACGTCCACAAGTCGACGGCGTTCCGGCTGGTCTCCACCCTCGAGACGCACCGGCTCGTCGAGCAGGCCGGCGACCGCGGCCGCTACTCGCTCGGCGTCGGGCTGCTGCGCCTCGCGGGCGCCACGACCGCCCGCCTGGACCTGGTCCAGGAGGCGCGGCCCATCACGCGCCAGCTCGCGGCGGACACCGGCGAGACCGTCAACATCACCGTGCGCGCCGAGCACGCCGCGCTCTACCTCGACCAGGTCGCCGGCTCCTCGGCCCTGCAGTCCCACAACTGGGTGGGCCAGCACATCCCGCTCCACGCGACCAGCAACGGCAAGGTGCTGCTCAGCGAGTTGACGCCCGAGGAGCTTGCCGACGTCATCGGCTCGCTCGCGCGGTTCACGCCGGCCACCATCACCCGCAAGGCGCAACTGCGCGAGGAGCTGGAGCGGATCCGCGAGCAGGGCTATGCGCTCGCCGTCGACGAGCTCGAGGTCGGCCTGACCGCCGTGGCCGCGCCGATCCGCAACGCCCACGGCGACATCATCGCTTCGATCAGCGTGTCGGGACCGACCTTCCGGCTCTCGGATGAGCGGCTGGACACCGTGATCGAGCAGTGCCTGGCCGCCGCCGAGGAGATCTCCCACCGACTGGGCTGGGGGCTGCGCCAGTGAACCCGGGGCGGACGGGGTCCTTGACGGGAGCAGCCGAGCACAGCATTCTCAGACCGTTGCGCAACAAGAAGTGATTTGCGTCATACGCAACATCGTCCAGTGAGCGGGGGGCCTCCGTGCCGAATCTGTACGTCGACGGGGAGTGGCGCGCCGCCGCCGCGGGCGGGCGGAGGGAGATCCGCTGTCCCGCCGACGGCACCCTGGTCGCCGAGGTCGACGAGGCGTCGTCGGAGGACACCCTGGCGGCGATCGCCGCCGCCCACCGTGCCTTCCACGACGGACCCTGGCCGCACACCCCCGCCCGCGAGCGCGGTGACCTGCTGCTGCGCGTGGCCGACCTGCTCGTGCGCGACAAGGACGCGCTGGCCCGGATGGAGTCGCTCGACACCGGCAAGCGCCTCGTCGAGTCGGAGTACGACATCGACGACATCGTCGGCGTCTTCCGCCACTACGGTCGCATCGCCGCCGAGGACGCCGGCCGTGTCGTCGACACCGGGAACCCCGATGTCGTCAGCCGGATCGTGCACGAGCCGATCGGTGTCTGCGGCCTGATCGCTCCGTGGAACTACCCGCTGCTCCAGGTCTCCTGGAAGGTCGCACCGTGCCTGGCCGCCGGCAACACCTTCGTGCTCAAGCCGAGCGAGCTCACGCCGCACACCTCGATCCACCTGATGCGACTGCTCGAGGAGGCGGGACTGCCGGCGGGTGTCGGCAACCTCGTCCTCGGCGCCGGCCCCGACGCCGGCGCCCCGCTCTCGGAGGACCCCCGCGTCGACCTGGTCTCGTTCACCGGCGGTCTGGTCACCGGCAAGCGCCTGATGGCTGCGGCTGCGGGCACGGTCAAGAAGGTCGCCCTCGAGCTGGGCGGCAAGAACCCCAACATCGTCTTCGCCGACGCCGACCTCGACGTGGCCCTGGACTTCGCGCTCACCGCCGTCTTCCTGCACTCCGGGCAGGTCTGCTCGGCCGGTGCCCGCCTGCTGGTCGAGGAGTCGATCCACGACTCGTTCGTCGACGCCCTCGTCGAGCGCGCCGGCCGGATCCGGCTGGGCGGGCCGTTCGACGAGAAGGCCGAGACCGGTCCGCTGACCAGCGCCGCCCATCGCGACAAGGTCGAGGCGTACGTCGCCGCAGGGCTGGCCGAGGGCGCCGTACTGCGCTGCGGCGGCCGACGTCCCGACACCGCGGAGCAGCCCGAGCTGGCCGACGGGTTCTACTACCTGCCGACCGTGCTCGACGGGTGTCGCAGCGACATGTCGGTGACCCAGGACGAGTCCTTCGGGCCGGTCCTGACCGTCGAGACGTTCTCCGACGAGGACGAGGCGGTCCGCATCGCCAACGACAGCATCTACGGCCTGGCCGGCGCGGTGTGGACCCAGGACGCCGGCAGGGGCCAGCGCGTCGCTGCTCGGCTGCGGATGGGCACGGTGTGGATCAACGACTACCACCCCTATGTGCCGCAGGCCGAGTGGGGCGGGTTCAAGCAGTCCGGCACCGGGCGCGAGCTCGGGCTGGCCGGACTCGAGGAGTACCGCGAGACCAAGCACGTGTGGCACAACATCCGACCGGCCGAGCAGCGCTGGTTCGCGGGATAGCCGGAGAGAGGTACGACGTCGCCATGGGCGCAGACCGATACGACTACGTCATCGTGGGCGGTGGCTCGGCCGGGTGCGCCCTGGCCAACCGCCTCTCGGCCGATCCCGGGACGAGCGTCCTCCTGCTGGAGGCGGGCCGCTCCGACTACAAGATCGACCCGTTCATCCACATGCCGGCGGCGCTGCCGATCCCGATCGGCAACCGGCTCTACGACTGGAAGTACGAGACCGATCCCGAGCCCCACATGGGCGGTCGCCGGGTGTTCCACGCCCGCGGCAAGGTGCTCGGCGGCTCGAGCAGCATCAACGGGATGATCTTCCAGCGGGGCAACCCGATGGACTACGAGCGCTGGGCGCGCGACCCGGGCATGGAGAGCTGGGACTACCTGCACTGCCTGCCCTACTTCAAGCGGATGGAGACCCGCTACCTCGCCGACGGCGGCGTCGGCGCCGACGACTGGCGCGGCGGCGACGGTCCGCTGCGGCTCGAGCAGGGGCCGGCGACGAACCCGCTGTTCGCGGCCTTCTTCGCGGCCGCCCAGGAGGCGGGCTACCCGTTGACCGACGACGTCAACGGCTACCGCCAGGAGGGCTTCGCCCGCTTCGACCGCAACGTCTACCGCGGACGGCGCTGGTCGGCCGCCCGCGCCTACCTCCACCCGGTGAAGAGCCGCAAGAACCTCACCGTGAAGACCTACGCGTTCGTCACCAAGGTCAACTTCGAGGGCAAGCGCGCCGTGGGCGTCGACTACTCGCAGGCGCGGCGCAACCACACCGTGCGGGCCGGCGAGGTCATCCTCAGCGGGGGAGCGATCAACACCCCGCAGCTGCTGCAGCTCTCCGGCGTCGGCGACGAGGCGCTGCTGCGTCAGCACGGCATCCCGGTCGTGCACCACCTGCCGGGCGTGGGGGAGAACCTCCAGGACCACCTCGAGGTCTACATCCAGTACGCCTCCAAGCAGCCGGTCTCGATCGCGCCGGGCCTGCGCTACCGCGAGCGCCCGAAGATCGGCTACCAGTGGCTCTTCCACCGCAGCGGCCTCGGCGCGACCAACCACTTCGAGGGCGGCGGCTTCTGCCGCAGCAACGACGAGGTCGACTACCCGAACCTGATGTTCCACTTCCTGCCGATCGCCATCCGGTACGACGGCTCCGCGCCGGAGAACCTCGAGAAGGGTGCCCACGGCTACCAGGTCCACATCGGCCCGATGTACGCCGACACCCGGGGCTGGGTGCGGATCAGGAGCGCCGACCCGCGGGTGCACCCGAGCATGCAGTTCAACTACCTCTCGACGCCGACCGACCGCAAGGAGTGGGTCGAGGCCGTGCGCGTGGCCCGCGACATCCTCAACCAGCCCGCGTTCGCGCCGTACAACGCCGGCGAGCTCTCGCCGGGCCCGTCGGTCGAGACCGACGACGAGATCCTCGAGTGGGTCCGCAAGGACGCCGAGACCGCCCTGCACCCCTCGTGCACCGCGAAGATGGGCATCGACGACATGGCGGTCGTCGACCCCACCTCGATGAGGGTCCACGGCACCGAGGGCCTGCGCGTGGTCGACGCGTCGGTCTTCCCCTATGTCACCAACGGCAACATCTACGCGCCGGTGATGATGGTGGCCGAGAAGGCCGCCGACCTGATCGCGGGCAACACACCGCTTCCCGCGCTCGACGTGCCCTACTACCGCTACCGGGACGGCATGCCCCTGCATCCCCCCGGCGACAGCCGCAACCGTGAGGAGGCCACATGAGCGTGGCGATCGAGACGGGCGCCGGGACACCGACGTCCTCGGAACAGAGCGCGCTGTCGGTGCGCAACCTGTGGAAGATCTTCGGTCCGCGTGCGGACAAGATCGTCGGCACGCCCGACGCGGAGCTCTCCCGCGCCGAGCTGAAGGCGAAGACCGGCTGCGTCGCGGGCGTCAAGGACGTGTCGTTCGAGGTCGCGCCCGGCGAGGTGTTCGTGGTCATGGGCCTGTCGGGCTCGGGGAAGTCGACCCTGGTCCGCTGCCTGACCCGGCTGATCGAGCCGACCGCCGGGACCGTCGAGATCGACGGGATCGACGTCACCACGGCCAACGAGGCCCAGTTGCGCGACCTGCGCCGCAACCGGGTGTCCATGGTCTTCCAGCACTTCGGGCTGCTGCCGCACCGCCAGGTGATCGACAACATCGCCTACGGCCTGGAGATCCGCGGCATGAAGAAGAAGGAGCGGCGGGCCAAGGCCGAGGAGGTGGTGTCCCTGGTCGGACTCGACGGCTTCTCGCGCTCCTACCCCGACCAGCTCTCCGGCGGCATGCAGCAGCGCGTCGGCCTGGCGCGCGCCCTCGCCGGGGATCCGAGCATCCTGCTGTTCGACGAGCCGTTCTCCGCGCTGGACCCGCTGATCCGCCGCGACATGCAGAACGAGGTGATCCGGCTCCACCGCGACCTCGGCAAGACGATGGTCTTCATCACCCACGACCTGCAGGAGGCGCTCAAGCTGGGCGACCGGATCCTGATCATGCGCGACGGCGAGATCGTCCAGATCGGCGCGCCGGACGAGGTCGTGGGCGCACCGGTCGACGACTACGTCCGCGACTTCGTCTCCGAGGTGCCCCGCTCCCACGTGCTGACCCTGAGGTGGGTCATGCGGGATCCGCGTCCCGACGACTCCATGGACGGCCCGGTGATGTCCTGCGACACCATCGTGCGCCAGGCCGCGAAGGCCGCGCTCGCCTCCGAGCACCCGGTCCGGGTCGTCGACGAGAACGAGCGACTCATCGGGATCGTCGACGACGACGCCATCCTGCGGGTCGTGGTCGCGGAGGAGGAGGCGCACCAGTGAGCGCCACCCTCGCCCCAGCCGCCCCCGCCTCGTCGGCGCCCGAGCCCGAGGAGAGGGGACGCTCCCTCGCGAGCATCCCGCGCTGGATGTGGGCGCTGGGCGTGATCGTGCTCTGGCTGGCCGTCTGGGCGCTCACCAAGGGCAACGACACCCTCGTCCCCGCGGGGCGCGAGCTCACCGATGTGCAGAAGTCGCTCGGCGGCTTCCGCGACGACATCCTGGCCAGCCGCACCGACAATCCGCTCATCCAGTTCACCTACGACCTCGGCTCGGGGTTCACCTCGGTCGTCGACTGGTTCCAGCGGCTGCTCTCGATCCCCGACTTCCCCCGCCCGGTGCCCCAGATCGGCTGGCTGGGCGTCACCGCCGTCGCCACGTGGGTGGGACTGGCGATCGCCGGCTGGCGGATCGCGGTCCTGGTCGCCGTCTCGTTCCTCTCCTTCGGCCTCTTCGGCTACTGGAGCGACGCGATCGACCTGCTCATCGTCACCTTCGTGGCCGTCGGCGTCTCGGTGCTCATCGGGATGCCGCTCGCGGTCATGGTCGGCACGGGCAACCGCGCGGTCAACGCGGTCACCAACACGGTGCTCGACATCTTCCAGACCATGCCGACCTTCGTCTACCTGCTGCCGATCGTCCTCTTCTTCGGCATCGGCGCCGCAGGAGCGGTGGTCTGCACGTTGGTCTATGCCCTGCCGCCGATCATCCGCATCGCCGGCCACGGCATCCGCAACGTCTCCGAGACGACCATCGAGGCGACCGACTCCGCCGGGCAGACCTGGTGGCAGCGACTCACCAAGGTGCAGCTGCCGATGGCGCGCAAGACGATCGTGGTCGGGCTCAACCAGACGATCATGGCGGCGCTGTCGATGGCCACCATCGCGTCGTACGTCGACGGCCCGGGACTGGGCCGTCCGGTGCTGGACGCGCTGGTGAAGAACGACGTCGGCGGCGCGTTCGTGCCCGGCATGCTGATCGTGGTGATGGCGGTGATGCTCGACCGCTCGACGACCGCGGCCAGCGAGTACTCCGAGATCGCCGCACGAGGCGGCCTCGACCTGCGGCTGCGCCGGATCGTGCTCGCCGCGACCGCCGTACCCGTCCTCGTCGCCATCTACCTCTCGCGCACCTACCCCTGGGCCGCCGAGCTCTCGGACCTGGGCTGGACGCCGAAGGTCGCCGACGCGGTGGACAGCTTCTTCGTGTGGTTCACCGACTCCTTCCGCGGCGCCACGCAGGGCTTCAAGGACCTGATCAGCTCGCTGCTGCTGAACCCCCTGCAGTCCCTCCTGGCCGAGTCGCCGTGGTGGCTGGCCGCCGGCGCGCTGCTCGCGCTCACGGTGGTCTTCGGCGGCGTCCGCGCCCTCGTGCCCACGGTGATCTGCATCGCCGGCCTGCTCTACTTCGGCCTGTGGCACGACGCCATGGTCACCCTCAACATGACCCTGGTCGGCACCGTCCTGGTGATGCTGCTGGCCGTGGTCTTCGGCGTGGCGATGGCGCGCCGCCGCGGGATCGACCTCGTCCTCCGCCCGATCCTCGACGCCGGGCAGACCATCCCGCCGTTCGTCTACCTGATCCCGGTCCTGGCCCTCTTCGGCCCGACCCGGTTCACCGCGATCGTCGCGGGTGTCGTGTACGCCGCGCCGGTCGCGATCAAGCTCGTCGCCGACGGGGTCAAGGCGGTCTCCCCGTCGACGATCGAGGCGGGCCGCTCCACGGGCTCGACCCGGTGGCAGGAGATCACCAAGGTCCAGCTCCCGATGGCTCGCGCGTCGCTGGTCCTCGCGGCGAATCAGGGTCTGCTCTACGTCCTGGCGATGGCGGTCATCGGTGGCCTGGTCGGCGCCGGTGCGCTCGGCTACGACGTCGTGCTCGGCTTCGCCCGCTCGGAGGAATGGGGCAAGGGAGCCGCGGCCGGCATCAGCATCGTCCTGCTCGGGATCATGATCGACCGCATCGCCCGCGCGGCGGCGCGCGACACGGCGCGGTAGCGCTTCCCCCAGCCAGCCTCACGGACACCAACAACCAAGGAGACACCATGCACCACCCAAGGAAGAAGGCGGCAGGACTCGCCTCGGTTGCGGCGTCCATGACGCTCCTGCTCGCCGCCTGCGGCGGCGGGACGATCAGCGACGAGACCAAGAAGAACGAGGCCAATGCCGGGAGCGCCGGCGAGTGCGGTGAGATCAACATGGCGGTGAACCCGTGGGTGGGCTACGAGGCCAGCGCCTACGTGGTCGGCCAGGTCGCCACCGAGAAGCTCGGCTGCAAGGTCAACTACAAGAACCTCAAGGAGGACGTCTCCTGGCAGGGCTTCGGCACCGGTGATGTCGACGTCGTCATCGAGGACTGGGGCCACCCGGACCTGGAGAAGAAGTTCTTCGAGGGCGAGGGTGACGGGAGCGCGATGGACGGCGGGCCGAACGGCAACGTCGGAATCATCGGCTGGTACGTCCCGCCGTGGCTCGCGGAGGCGCACCCGGACATCCTCGACCACAAGAACCTCAACAAGTACGCCAAGCAGTTCGCCACCTCCGAGTCGGGCGGCAAGGGACAGTTCCTCGGGGCGGACCCGTCGTACGTCCAGTTCGACGAGGCGATCATCAGCAACCTCGGACTCGACTTCAAGGTCGTCTTCTCCGGCAGCGAGGCGGCGAGCATCACCGCCTTCCAGCAGGCCGAGAAGAACAAGGAGTTCCTGATCGGCTACTTCTACGAGCCGCAGTGGCTCTTCGCCGACGTCCCGCTGGAGAAGGTCGCCCTGCCGCCCTACACCGACGGCTGCCAGGACGACCCGGCGAAGGTCGCCTGCGACTACCCCGAGACCGAGCTCAAGAAGATCCTGTCGACCTCGTGGGTCGAGGAGGGCGGCCCCGGCGTCACCCTGGTCCAGAACTTCCAGTGGACCAACGACGACCAGAACCAGGTCGCCAAGTACATCTCCGAGGACAAGATGAAGCCCGAGGAGGCCGCCGCCAAGTGGATCGCGGACAACGAGGACAAGGTCGACGCCTGGCTCCAGTGACCCGCTGACCACGCCGCGCCCGGCCGGGCATTGACACCCGGCCGGGCGCGGGTGATTCTAGACTTGTCTCGCATCACGCATTCTGTTGCTTAATACGCAACATCGGCCCCCCGCTCAACCTCTAAGGAATCCCATGGCCACCGTCCCCACCTCCGCCGGCGTCGTCGTGATCGGCGCGGGCATCGTCGGCAACAGCCTCGTGCACCACCTCACGCGGCTGGGCTGGCGCGACATCGTGCAGATCGACAAGGGTGCGCTGCCCAATCCGGGCGGCTCGACCGGCCACGCGTCGAACTTCATCTTCCCCGTCGACCACTCCCGCGAGATCACCGATCTGACGCTCGACTCGGTGCGGCAGTACCAGGAGATGGGCGTCTTCACGCAGTCCGGCGGCTTCGAGATCGCGCGCACCGAGGAGCGGATGGAGGAGCTGCGCCGGCGCATGTCGAGCGCCAAGGCGTGGGGGATCGAGGCCGAGCTGGTCTCGCCGGAGTTCGTGAAGGAGAAGGTGCCCTTCATCGAGACCGACCAGTTCATCGGCGCGTTCTGGACGCCCAGCGTCGGCGTCGTCGACTCGCTGCGGGCCGGCACGATCATGCGCGAGAAGGCGCTCGCGACCGGTGAGCTGACCGTCGTCCCGACGGTCGAGGTGATCGGCATGGATGTCGAGGACGGGCGGATCCGCCGGGTGCGCACCGACGGCGGCGACATCGAGACGGAGTACGTCGTGATCGCGGCCGGCGTGTGGAGCCCCAAGCTCGGCGACATGGCCGGTGTGAGCATCCCGCTGACCCCCGCCGTGCACCAGATGATCAGCGTCGGCCCCTGCCCGCAGCTGGCCGAGCGCGAGGGCGAGATCTCCTTCCCGATCGTCCGCGACATGGACACCTTCTGCTACGAGCGCCAGCACGGCGCCGACATGGAGGTCGGCTCCTACGCCCACCGCGCGATCCTGCACGAGCCGGAGGACATCCCCTCGATCGAGCAGTCCAAGCTGTCGCCGACCGAGCTGCCCTTCACCTCCGAGGACTTCGACCCGCAGCTCGAGCAGGCCTACGAGCTGATGCCGGAGCTGCTCGGCGCCGAGGGCGCGGAGATGCGCTACGCCATCAACGGCCTGCTGTCGCTGACCTGCGACGGCGCGCCCATCCTGGGCGAGAGCCACGTCAAGGGCCTGTGGACCGCCTCCGCGGTGTGGATCAAGGAGGGACCGGGCGTCGGTCGCGCGGTCGCCGAGTGGATGACCCAGGGCTACTCCGAGATCGACATCCACCACAGCGACATCGCCCGCTTCCACCCCCACCAGATGCGCCGCGAGCACACCCGGCTGCGCACCACCGAGTCGTTCATCAAGACCTACGGCATCGTCCACCCGGCCGAGCAGTACGAGTCCGACCGCGACCAGCGCCTCGCCCCGATGCACGAGTCGCAGAAGAAGCTCGGCGCCTTCTTCTTCGAGACCGCCGGCTGGGAGCGGCCGCACTGGTACGAGTCCAACGCCCCGCTGCTGGAGGTGTACGGCGACGCCGTGATGCCGCGCGAGCACGAGTGGGACGCCCGCTGGTGGAGCCCGATCATCAACGCCGAGCACCTGCGGATGCGCGAGGCCGCCGGCGTCATCGACCTCTCCGCGTTCGCGATCTTCGACATCACCGGACCGGGCGCCCTCGACACCGTGCAGCGCACCTGCGTGGCCCAGTGCGACGTCGCGGTCGGCAAGGTCATCTACACCCCGGTCCTCAACGCCAACGGCGGCTTCCTCTCCGACCTCACGGTCATGCGCCTGGGCGAGGACCACTTCCGGGTCGTCACCGGTGGCGCGCACGGCATGGCCGACCGCAAGACCTTCGGCGACCAGCTGCCCGAGGACGGCGCGACGACGCTCACCGACGTCACCGACCAGGTCTCCACCATCGGCCTGTGGGGTCCGCGGGCGCGCGACATCCTCTCTTCGCTGACCGGTGACGACGTGTCCGACGGCGGCTTCGGCTTCCTGACCTGCCGCGAGATCACCGTCGGCGGCGTCTCCGTGCTCGCCTCGCGGATCTCCTACGTCGGCGAGCTCGGCTGGGAGCTCTACGTCGCCATGGACGACGCGGCCCAGCTGTGGGACGCGTTGCTGCAGGCGGGGGAGCCGCACGGCGCCGTACCCGTCGGCATCGGTGTCTACGGCACCACCGGCCGGCTCGAGAAGGGCTACCGCGCCTACGGCTACGAGCTCGACTCGGAGCGCACCATCGTCGAGGCCGGGATGCAGCGGCCCAAGGTGAAGGCCGCCGACTTCGTCGGCAAGGAGGCCTATCTCGCCCAGCGCGAGCAGGCTCCGGCGGCGGTGCTGTGCACGATGACCGTCGACGACCACACCTCGGCGTCGGGGATCAAGCGCTACATGCTCGGCGGCGAGCCGATCCTGACCCGCGACGGCGGCACCCTGACCGACGGCCACGGCCACCACCCGTATGTCACCAGCGCGGGCTCGGCGCCCTCCCTCGGCAAGCACATCCTGATGGCCTACCTTCCGCCCGACCAGGCGGTGCTCGGCAACGAGCTCGCGGTGTCCTACATGGAGGAGCTCTACCCGGTGACGGTCGCCTCGATCGACGCCACCCCGCTGCTCGACCCCGAGAACGGGCGTCTGCGATGAGCCTCGACGTCCTGGTCTGTGTGAAGCGGGTCGTCGACTCCACCGGCGAGGTCGTGCTGACCGAGGACGGGCAGTCGGTCGACGGGCGCTACGCCGGCTTCACGCTGAGCAACCACGAGGAGTGCGCGATCGAGCTGGCGGTGCAGACCGCCGCCGCCACGGGCGGCAGCGCGTCGGTGTTCACGCTCGGCGACGCGGAGGCGGTCGACCAGCTGCGCTCGGCGCTCGCCGTCGGGTGCACGGCGGCCACCCACGTCGAGACCGACCCCGGCGGCTTCGGTCCGGCCGACGTCGCCCGGGAGATCGCAGCCGTCGTGCGCGACCACGAGGCCGCGGGCCGCCCGCACGACCTGATCCTGCTCGGCAACGACGCCGCCGACACCGGCGACTTCCAGGTCGGCATCCGGCTCGCCTACGAGCTGGGGCGGCCCGTCGTCAACGGCGCCGCCACGATCAGCATCGAGGACGGCGAGGTCGTGGCCAGCGTGAAGGGACCCGAGGGTCGCGAGACCTACCGCGTGCCCCTGCCCGCGGTCGTCACGGTGCTCGAGGGCGGCGTCGAGCC
>NZ_VDMP01000012.1:1056-31864 GCF_006335005.1 Nocardioides albidus | reverse complement strand
CCAAGCGCAGCCGCCTTCGGCTGCCTCCGCCGCAGCCCAGCGAGGTGCAGGTGCTGGGCAAGGGCGCCGATGCGGCGCCGGCGGTGGTCGACCTGTTCGAGCGGCTGGGAGTGGTGGCGCGATGATCCTCGTCCTGATCGAGACCGACGCGACGGGTGCGGTGGAGGTCTCCCGCGAGACCCTCACCTTCGCCCGCGACCTGTCCGCCGCCGGCGGCGGCGTGCCGATCGACGCCGTCGTGGTCGGCGACCCGGCAGGCTCCGTCGACGAGCTCGCGAGCCAGCTGGCGGCGTACGGCGTGCGCGACGTGCACCACGCCACCGGCGATGCCTTCAGCGCCTACGGCGGCGCGGCGTGGGCCAGCGCCGTCCAGTCCGTGCGCGAGACCACCGGATCGGTCGTGGTGACCGCGGCCGGGACGCCGCGCGGCATGGAGGTGATGGCCCACCTGGCCGCGCGCCTCGGTGTCGCCATGGCCGCCAACGTCGTCGCGTTCGACGGCCTCGCGCCGTTCACCGTGACCCGGCAGGTCGTCGGCGGATCCGTCCTCGAGGACATGGTCCTCGACCAGCGTCCGGCGGTCTTCACCGTCGCCGGCCACGCCGTCGAGGCCGCGCCCGCGGCGACGCCGGGCGACGGTCGACTGGTCCCCGCCAGCCCTGAGATCGCCGCGGCGGACCTCGTCGCCCGCGTGGTCTCGGCCGACCCCCCGCAGGAGGACCTCTCCGGCGGACTCAAGACGGCACGCGTGGTCGTCGGCGGCGGGCGCGGAGCCGGCAGCGCCGACGGCTTCGGCGACCTGATCGAGCTGCGCGACCTCCTCGGCGGCGCCCTCGGCGTCTCGCGCGTCGTCACCAGCCTCGGCTGGCGCCCGCACCACGAGCAGGTCGGCCAGACCGGCAGCCGGATCTCGCCGGAGCTGTACGTCGCGTGCGGCATCTCGGGGGCCATCCAGCACTGGGCCGGCTGCTCGAGCGCGAAGACGATCCTCGCGATCAACACCGACGAGGACGCGCCGATGGTGGCCAAGGCCCACTATGCGGTGATCGGCGACCTGCACGAGGTCGTCCCGGCCATCAACGAGGAGCTGCGCCGGCGGCGCGGGGGCGGGTGAGCGCACCGGGTGGGTGAGCTGTACGTCCTCGAGATGGACGGCATGGACCAGTCGGCCGTCGATCTCGAGGACCCGACCCGCCTGGTCTTCGACTACGTGCGCCGCATCGGCGACCTCGTCGACGCCCTGCCGGCCGGGCCGCTGCGCGTGCTGCACGTCGGGGGAGCGGCGATGAGCCTGCCGCGCTACGTGGCCGCGACCCGGCCGCGCTCGGCGCAGATCGTCCTCGAGCCTGCCGCCGACATCGTCGACCGGGTGCGCGCCGAGGCCCCGCTGCCGGCCAGGAGCGGGATCAAGGTGCGCCCGGTCGACGGCGAGAGCGGCATCCTCGCGGTCCGCGACGACTCGCAGGACCTGGTGATCCTCGATGCCTTCGAGGACGGCGTCGTGCCCGTCTCGCTGACCACGGCGGCGTACGTCGAGCAGGTGGGCCGGGTGCTCGCGCCGGGCGGCCTGTTCGTGGCCAACCTCGTCGACCGGCCGCCGTACCCGCGGGTGCGGGCGTTCGTCGCCGCGGTCCGTGCGCTCGGCGAGGTCGCGGTCGGCGCCGAGCCGGCCACGCTCAAGGGGCGACGTCCCGGCAACCTGGTCGTCGCGAGCGGAGCCGTCCCGGCCGGCGCCTTCGGCACGCCCTCGCCGCTGGAATATCGCGTGTTCCACGGTCGCGCGGTGGCCGACGCCTTCGGTGGCGGCCGGCCGGGCTGACGCTAGGAGCGGGCTCCGTCCACCTTCGCTGTCGGCTGCTGCCCGGGAATGCTGTCGGCCTTCACCGCGCCCCGCTGCCCGAGCGGCCGGGGCGGGCCCACCGTGGTGTCGCGGACCGTCTGCTGCTCGGCCTCCGCGTTGATCTCGGCGCCCAGGAGCACGACGTACATCGTGAGCCACAGCCACAGCAGCAGGATGACGACGCCGGCCAGCGCGCCGTAGGTCTTGTTGTAGGACGCGAAGTTGTCGACGTACAGCGAGAAGCCCAGGCTCGCGACCAGCCAGATCACGGTGGCGACCACGGCGCCCACCGAGACCCAGCTCAGACGCGGATCGTCACGGTCGGGCGCCAGACGGTAGAGCAGCGCCAGGCCGACCGCCATCACGGCCACCAGCCCGACCCATCGCGCCGCCTCCAGGCCCCACCGCGCCGGACCCGAGCCGACGACGTCGTCCAGGACGGCCGGTGCCGCGGCCACGAGAGCGACGGCCACGACGACGAAAACGATCGCGCCCAGCGTGAGACCGATCGCCAGCAGCTTGCGCTTGACGAAGCCGCGCGTCTCCTCCTCGTCGTAGGCGATGTTGATCGCGGTGATCACATTGCCCACGCCGCCCGACGCGCTCCACAGCGCCAGGACGAGGGTGACCAGCAGACCCAGGCCCAGCGACTGCTGCGGGGTCGAGGCGATCGCCTTCAGCTGGTCGGTCAGCAGCGACGCCGCGTCGTCGGGCAGGCCACGGGTGATCTCGCGCACCTGCGTCTCGACATCGGCGGGATCCCGCACCAGCCCGTAGAGCAGCACCGAGGCGACGATCGCCGGGAAGAGCGCGAGGAAGGAGTAGAACGCGACGCCCGCGGCCATGAGCGGCACCTGGTCGATCCTCGCCTCGTCCCACGCGCGACGGGTGATCTGCCACCAGCCCCGCGGCGGGATGTCCTGGGGCCTCTCCGCCCCGGCGCCGGGGTAGCGGCGGTCGAGCTGGATCTGGTTCGCCATCTCGGGAAACCTCCGGGTCAGGACTCCGCCTCGGCCTCCAGGGTGTCCTGGAGCTCGCTCTTGCTCATCGACGAGGCGCCCGAGACGCCGGCGTTGGCAGCCTGCTGGTCGAGCTCGGCCTTCGTGATGTCGGCGGGCTGGTCGCCGAGGTGCGCCTGCCGGGACGCGAGGAAGGCCTCGCCCAGCTCCTCGCGGCGGGCATCGTCCAGGCGCGCGCGGATCCCCGGCAGGACGGTCTTCTCCTCCTCCTCGACGTGATGCGTGATCGCGTCGACGAGCTTCTGCAGCGCGGTGGGGAAGTCGGGCGAGTCCGGATCCGTCTCGGCCACCGCCTTGGCGAGCTGGTCGGCCTCGAGGTGCTCCTTCTGGCTGTGCTCGACGTCGTCCTCGCCGCCGGCCTCCCGGGCGGCGGGGTAGACCTCCAACTCCTCGGCCCGGCTGTGTGCGGTGAGCAGGGTGGTCATCACCGGCACGAGAGCGGCCCGCTTGTCGGGCTCGTTGAGGAGGGTGTCGAAGAGCTTCTCCAGCTCCCGGTGGTCGTTCATGATCAGGTCGACGACGTCCTTGCCCATGGTTGCTCCTTGTCCGAGAACACCGATGGGCCCACGACCGGGCCCGCTCGTCGCCGTACCCGCGGCTGCCGCGGGGATACTCCGTCCGCGGCCCATACCGCGCGGTCGGAAAGTGTGCTATGACCGTCCCATGACCGAGACCCTCAGCCCCGCCATCGCGCAGGACCTGCCCCAGCCGCCGACGTTCGCGACGGTGGAGGAGGAGCGGCAGCACCGCAAGCAGCGCCTGGCCGCCGGCTTCCGGCTCTTCAGCTCGTGCGGCTTCGACGAGGGGGTCGCGGGGCACATCACGGCCCGCGACCCGGGACGGCCCGACCACTTCTGGGTCAACCCGTTCGGCATGCACTTCAGCCAGATCAAGGCGAGCGACCTGATCCTCGTCGATCACGACGGCAACGTCGTGGAGGGGAGCCGCCCGGTCAACCGGGCCGCGTTCGCGATCCACTCGCAGGTCCACGCGGCCCGACCCGAGGCGGTCGGTGCCGCGCACGCGCACTCGCTCTACGGCAAGACGCTCTCGAGCCTCCGGATCGGTCTCGAGCCGCTGACCCAGGACGCCTGTGCCTTCTACGACGACCACGCCCTCTTCGAGGACTACACCGGGGTCGTGCTGGACGTCGAGGAGGGCCGACGGATCGCGGCCGCCCTCGGTGGCAACAAGGCGGTGATCCTGGCCAACCACGGCCTGCTGACCGTGGGCGACACCGTGGATGCGGCGATCTGGTGGTTCATCACGATGGAGCGCAGCTGCCAGTCCCAGCTCATCGCGATGGCGGCGGGCACACCACGCCCGCTCGACCACGCCACCGCCAAGCTGACCTACGAGCAGGTCGGTCCCGAGTTCGCGGGCTGGTTCCAGTTCCAGCCGCTCTTCGACCGGATCGTGGCGGCTCAGCCGGACCTGTTGGACTGATGTCGAGCTTCCCCGGGCAGCCCGGGCAGCCCGGGCAGCCCGGGTGGGCTCAGGCCTCGGCGGGCCGGTCGTTGTAGGCGCCGGCGAGCTCCTGGCCGGTCAGGGCGTGGATCGCGGCCATGATCTCGTCGGTCGCCTCGCGCCGGGCCCGGCCGGGGGCGAGGCCGTCGAAGCGCCCGGCGAAGTCGAGCGGCTTCCCGAACCGGACGGTGACCTTGGCCAGCCGGGGCAGGTTCGTGTCGACCGGCTGGAGCTCGTCGGTCCCGAGCAGGCCGACGGGCACGACGGGTACGCCGGCGGTCAGGGCGAGCTGCGCGACGCCGGTGCGCCCGCGATAGAGCCGCCCGTCCCGTGAGCGGGTGCCCTCGGGATAGATGCCGAACGCCTCGCCCCGCCCGAGGACCTCGAGGGCCACGTCGAGCGAGTTGAGCGCCGCGCGGGTGTCGTCGCGGTCCACCGGAACCATCCCCAGACCCTCGAACCACGCCCGCTGGAGCCGTCCGCGCACGCCGGAGCCGGTGAAGTAGTCGGACTTCGCCAAGAACACCACCTTGCGCGGCGCCACGATCGGGATCACGACGCTGTCGACGAAGCTGAGGTGGTTGCTGGCCAGGAGGACCGGCCCGGTCATCGGGACGTTGTGCACGCCCTCGACGGTCGGTCGCCAGACCGCGCGGGCGAGCGGCGGAACCACCGTGTGGAGGACCTCGTAGAGCACCCGGTCAGCCTAGTGGTGAGCGGGGCTCCCACCGGCCGCGGTCCTCGCCTTGGGCGGACGCACACCCCTCAGGCGTGACTGCGCGAGGAACGATCGTGCCGCACCCGGTCACGCCGGGCCCCGAGCGCGGCCACCACGAGCGCCCAGAGGGTGATGCCCGTGCCGCCGACGGCGAAGAGGGCGTCGAGGGCGTCGGTGAACGGGATGCTAACGGCCGCGGCCGCGAAGCAGACGCCTCCGACCACGCCGAGGACCGCGGTCACCCGGTTGCCCAGGTCGCCCGCGACGCCGCCCACGACGGCGAGCACCGCCAGGCCGAGGGCCCAGGGTGCGTCGGCGAGGGTCTCGTCGATCGTCATGAACACGGTGAGCGCGTTCGGCTCTCCGTCGGCGATCGAGTCGGCGGCGAGGGGGGCGAGCAGGTGGGGCACCATCGCGACCGTCGTGACGGCGGAGACCACGGCCATGACGCGGACGACGCGCCGGGTCTCACGGGTCAGCCCGGGTCGGGTGCGCAGCCGCAGGAACGCGACGGTGAACAGTCCGAACGCGACGAGCAGGCCCACGTGCGAGGGATACCAAAGGTCGCTGAGCAGCATGTCGTGCAGCTGCTCGACCTTGTCGCCGGTGCCGCTGTCGTTGGGGTGCAGCGCGCCGCCGGCGTTGAACGCCGCAGCGGCGCCCACGAGGGCGGCGATGGTCGCGCCGTCGAGGGCCCGGCGTGCCCGGGCGGGGGAGTGGAGGGTGGTCATGACAGGTTCCCTTCGTCGGAGGGAGCCAGGCTGCGCCGCCGGGCCGGGTCCGCGGTACGGGGATGTCCCTGTCGGCGCACGAGCAGGGTTTTCCCGGGTACGACGGCCGGTCGCCTGTGCCACGATCGGAGCGTGACGAGGTCGGCCCGGACCGGGATGCTCTCCGTGGTCGCGGCCAGCGCCGCATGCGTGCTGGTCGTGGTCGGCCTGACCCGCGGGATCTGGTGGGCCAACATCCACAACGGCATCCTCGGCGTCAGCCTCTCCCTGGTCGGCGCCTGGCTCGCGACCGAGCGGCCGCGCAGCCCGGAGGGGAGACTGTTCCTCGCCGCCGGCATGGTCGAGGCGCTCATGTTCGCCGGCCGCCAGGTCGGCCACACCGCGTCCGGGACCGTCGCCTCGTGGCTGGGCTGGCTCGGCGTCTGGCCGATCGTCGTGGGCATGTTCGCGACGACCCTCGCGATCGTGTGCTTCCCCGACG
Source organism: Nocardioides albidus (assembly GCF_006335005.1). Lineage (GTDB taxonomy): Bacteria > Actinomycetota > Actinomycetes > Propionibacteriales > Nocardioidaceae > Nocardioides > Nocardioides albidus. The sequence continues at coordinate 25,608 of NZ_VDMP01000012.1, read as the reverse complement.
GCCACCTGCCCTCGTCGCGGTGGCGTCCGGCGGCGCTGGGAGCCGCCGTGCTCGTCGTGGTGTGTGCCGGGCTCTCGGCCCTGTGGCCCGTCGAGTGGGCGTCGGCGGGGCTCACGGTCGCCGCCCCCTTCAGCCTGCCCGGCCGGGCCACGGCGGAGGCCGTGTGGCAGGTGCTCGCGCACCCGTTCTACGTCGTCCTGCAGGTCTCGTGGGTGGTCGCGGTCGCCGTCCGACTGCGCGCGGGCCGGAGTCGAGCCCCGCTCCTCGGCCTGCTGCTCGGCGCGGCGGTGGCGCTCGGCGTACTCCTGGCGGGGCAGGCGGTCGCAGGCTCAGCCCGACCCGGGTTGGTCATGGTGTCGCTGGTCCCGCTCGCGGCGGGCTGGTCCGCCGTCCACGGCCACGCGCTGACCCGGTACCGCGCGCTGGCCTGGCTCACCGACGCCCATCGGTCGCCCGGCCTGCCCGCGGCGCTCGCCCGGTCCGCGGCCGAGGCGCTGGACGCCCCGCAGGCATCGGTCTGGATGGGTGGCGAGTCGTCGCTGCACCCCGTGGCCGTGTGGCCCGAGACGGGGGTCGACCCGGCCCCCGGCCCCGCGTCCGCCCTGCCGGAGCGCACGTGGCTGGTGCGCGAGGGCGACGACGTGGTGGGAGCGATCGTGGTGCCGGGCGTGACCGTGCTGACCCGCAGCGAGGAGCGCATGATGCAGGATCTCTGCGCTCAGGCCGCGCTGCTCCTGGACCGGCTGACCCTGGCCGAGCTGGTGCAGCGGGAGCGGTCGGCGGGCCACCTCGACCGGCTGACGCCGCGGGAGCGGGATGTCTTGGAGCTGATGGCGCGCGGCCTGACCAACGCGGCGATCTGCGAGGAGCTGCACCTCAGCGTGAAGACCGTCGAGCCGCTCGTCAGCACCGTCTTCGTCAAGCTCGGGCTGCACGCCGACCCGGCCGTGAACCGCCGGGTGCTCGCCGCGCTGGAGTTCCACCGCGCCTGAGCAGCCGGCCGTGGGCTCGACCTGTCAGACTGCCGACGTGGTCGATCTCTCAGCACTCCGGCACCGCACCGAGCACGTCAACGGCATCGAGCTCCACGCCGTCGAACTCGGCGAAGGCCCCCTCGTCCTCCTGGTCCACGGCTTCCCGGAGTCCTGGTACTCCTGGCGCTACCAGCTTCCGGCGCTCGCCGAGGCCGGCTACCGGGCCGTCGCCATCGACGTCCGCGGGTACGGCGGGTCGTCGGCTCCCGAGGCGATCGAGGACTACCGCATGCTGCGGCACGTGGCCGACAACGTCGCGGTGGTCGAGGCCCTCGGCGAGGACAGCGCGGTCGTCGTCGGGCACGACTGGGGAGCCCCGATCGCCTGGGCGTCGGCCCAGCTGCGCCCCGACGTGTTCCGGGCGGTGGCCGGCCTGTCGGTGCCCTTCTCCCCGGCGGGGCCGACCCGGCCGACCGACGCGTTCGCGGCCATGGGCGGCGACGAGGAGTTCTACATCTCCTACTTCCAGGAGCCCGGCCGCGCGGAGGCGGAGATCGAGGCCGACGTCCGCGACTGGTTGCTGGGGATGTACTTCACCGCCTCGGGCGAGGGCGTCCGCGCCGCGAAGGAGGCGGGTCTCGGGCCGTCCGCGCTGATCGCGCCCGGCGGCCGGATGCAGGACAGGTTCGTCCGCCCCGACGAGCTGCCCGCCTGGCTGACCGAGGACGACCTCGACTTCTACGTCGGCGAGTTCGAGCGCTCCGGCTTCTCCGGGCCGCTCAACCGCTATCGCAACGTCGACCGGGACTGGGAGGACCTGTCGGTGTGGGGCTACCACCCCATCCAGGTGCCGGCCCTCTTCGTCGGCGGCAGCCTCGACGGGCCGACCCGGTGGGGGAGCAGGTCGATCGACCGCTTCGACCGCACGCTGCCGCGGCTCACCCGCTCCGAGATCCTCCCGGGCTGCGGACACTGGGTGCAGCAGGAGCGACCCGACGAGGTCAACGCCCTTCTGCTGGAGTTCCTTCGAGGGCTGTGAGCCCGGCGGCGTCGCGCTGCGGCGTCGGCACGGTGACCCGGTCCATGCGGACGGCGGCGGCCGCGGCGAGCAGCATGCCGACGGCCACGGCGTACCAGGCGTGTCGGAAGCCGGTCGACGGGTCGGCCGCGGCGCCGTCGACGACGCTGACCAGGACGGCGACGCCGAGCACCAGCCCGACCTGGCGGGCCATGCTCACGACCCCGCCGCCGGTCGAGGACTGCTGCGGCGGGAGGGTCGCGGTCCCGGCCGCCAGCAGGTTGGGGACGGCGAGACCGACGCCGATCCCGCCGAGGATCCAGGCGGGCAGGAAGTGCGTCGCGTAGGCCGGCGTGACGCTCTGCGCGCTGGCCTGCCACAGCGCCGACGCGGCGAACACGACACTGCCGACGGCGATCATCGGACCGGGCCGCGCGCCCGGGAAGCGGCGGTGGGCGAGGACCGAGGTGATCGGCACGGCGAGCGGTCCGACGGCGACGGCGAGGCCGGTGCGCAGGGCGCCGTAGTCCCAGACCTCCTGCATCCACAGGATGCCGCCCAGCAGCGCGGCGCCGAACGCACCGTTGAAGACGAAGGTGGCGATCGTCGCCCAGCGGAAGGCCGGCACCGCCACCAGGCTGGGCATCACGACGGGGGAGGGGTGGTGCGTCGTACGGCGGACGAACGCCGCCGTGGCGAGGAGGGCGATCGCGAAGGCGCCGATGGTCCCCGTCGAGCCCCAGCCCCAGTCGTTGCCTTGGACGATGCCGAGGACGAGCGCACCCACCGCGACGACGAGCAGCGCCGCGCCGGCGAGGTCGGGGATCGGGGTGCCGTCGTTGTGGCGCACGTCGGGGACGTGGCGCAGCGCGCCCACCACGAGCAGCACCCCGATCGGGAGGTTGATCCAGAAGGCCCACTGCCAGGAGATCTGCACCAGACCGCCGCCGACCGCGGGGCCGAGGGCGGCGGCGACGGCACCCGTGGTCGCCCAGAGGCGGGCGGCGGGAGCGCGGCGCTCGGGCTCGACCGCGGCGAGCAGGAGTCCGAGGCTCGCGGGCGTCATGGCTGCGGCACCGATCGCCTGCACGCTGCGGAATGCCACGAGCCACCAGACCCCGGGCGCGAAGCCGCAGGCCAGACTGGCGACGGTGAAGACGGCGAGGCCGGCCACGAAGCCGGTCTTCTGGCCGTAGCGGTCGGCCAGTCGTCCCATCGGGACGAGGAACGCGGCGAAGACCACGGCGTACGCGCTGAGGATCCAGCTCAGCTGCGCCAGGTCGGCCGTGCGGAAGTCGTGCCCGATCTCGGCGAAGGCGACGTTGACGATGAACATGTCGACGCCGGTGAGGAAGGCCGAGCCGATGAGGATCGTGACGACGAGCCGCTGGCTCTTGGTTGGCATAGCCAGGACTGTAGATCGCTGACTATGGAAAAAGCAAGCTAGAATGTCGGGCATGGCACTCTCCCTGACCGGCCGGCTGGCCACCCGCGGCGACGTGGCGCTCGGCGATGCCTGTCCCGTCGACCGCACGCTCCAGCTGATCGGCAACCGCTCCACGCTGCTGCTCGTGCGCGAGCTCTTCTACGGTTGCTCCCGGTTCGACGCCCTCGCCAAGAGGGCTGGGATCACCGAGGCGGTGGCCGCCCAGCGTCTGCGGGAGCTGGTCGAGGTCGGTGTCCTCGCCAAGGAGCCCTACCGCGAGCCCGGTCAGCGCACCCGTCACGCGTACGTCCTCACCGAGCGCGGCCACGACCTGCTGCCGGTCGTGCTGGCGCTGCTGCAGTGGGGGGCCGCGCACACCCCGGGCCGGGCTCCGGCCGTGACGCATGCGGACTGCGATGCCCCGGTCCACGTCGAGCTGCGCTGCGAGGCCGGCCATCTCGTCGAGGAGGAGGACGTCGTCCTCGGCAGCCGGGCGTGACCGGCGACGGCGTCGCCGACTGCGGCGCTACCCCTGAGGCGCCTCGACGATCCAGACCCAGTTGCCGTCCGGGTCGGTGACCGAGAACATCCGCGGCACCGGCCCCTCGCCGCCCATCGGGTCACCCACCTCGACGCCCTCCGTGCCGCGCAGCCGCTCGAGCTCCGCGTCGAGGTCCGTGGCCTCCACGCCGACTCCGCCGCCGCCCGGCTGTCCGCCCATGGGCGGGTTCAGCGCGAGGGTCGCGTCGGAGCCCGGCGGACCGACCTCGACCCACCGCCCGGCGTCCGGGCCCTCGCCCATGGCGACGTCGTTGCGGACCTCCCAGCCGAGCTTGTCGGTGTAGAACCGCACGGCGGCGTCCTGGTCCGCGACGGTGAACATGGCGACGGCGATCTTGTTGACAGTGGTCATGGATCGACGATCGCAACTGACGCGCGGCGCGGCAAGGGGAGCGGACGCAGAGCAGCCGCACGATCTCTGACTTCGCCCGGGGGCTCTGCTCCGGGTGGCCGCGTACGTCGGCGATCCGTCCAACGCCCGGAGTGGTACGCCGACACCCGCTCCGCGGACCTGCGGACCGCGCGCCGGTGGCGATCGGCTCCCGGGATTCGGCGCCTGCCTCCTCGGTCGCCGGCCGGCCTGTGCCGACGAGGTCAGCGACCTGCGGCCGGACGACCTCCGGGGGCTCTGGCCAGGAGGCGCAGGGCGGCGTCCGACAGGATCTCGTGGCCGCGCGGCGTCGGGTGGAACGCGTCCGACCACAGATAGGTTCGCGCGGCATCCGGCGCGACGAGCGTGTCCTCGGTGCAGAAGACCGCCGAGCTCGTCGGCGTGGTGTTGGTGCAGGCCGGGTCGGTGACGTTGACCAGCCCGTACGCCGCTGGGTCCTCCGCGGCTCGGGTCAGGATCCGAGTGACGTCGAGGTAGCTCACGCCGGGCAGTCCGGCGATCCCGCGGGTGAGGATCCGGTTGAACTCGCGCGTCCAGGCGGCCACCTGCGCCGGGGGAACGGCGGTGGAGCAGCCGGTGCTCTGGTAGTCGCTCGACAGGTAGTAGCGGGCGAACGGGTTCGTGCTCCAGTCGCCCGCCCCCGCCACGACGATCCGCCGCGCCCCGTGCGCGCGCATCTCCCGGACCAGCGCGACCTCCGCGCGGGCCGCTTCGGCCACGGCCTCCGTGGCGCTGGCGGTGGTGGTGTCGCCCTCTCCGACGCCGTTGTTGTCCAGGCCCCAGCACACCGCGCTGAACTGGGCGAAGGTGTCGTTGCTGCCGCCCCCGATCAGCACCAGTTCGTCTGCCGGGAACGAGCCGTTGCTCGCGAGATAGCGCTCGACCTGGTCGGCGAGCGGCGCGACCAGCTGGTTGTTCCCGACCCCGCTCTGGCTCGGCAGCATCGCGATGCGGGCCCCGCCCTCGGCGTACCCGTTGCCGCCGAGGACGCTCGCCGTCCCCGTCTGCGTGGTCGCGCCTGCGGAGGCGTCCTTGTCCATCGTCAGCGAGCGGGTGGGGGTGACGGTGAGCCCGTAGTGCTCGGCGACGTTCTCGACCCAGACGTTCCCGGGGTTGACGGTGAAGGCGCCCGGGTTGCCGGGGTCGCCCGTGGCGGCCTGGTAGGTGCCGACATCACTCATGCTGTCGCCGAAGACGGTGATCGACCGGACCGACGACCGGCCCGGCGGCTCGGGATCCTGGGCGCTCCCGTGGGCGGCGCCGACCAGGAGTGCCGGCGCGAGCAGGACGGGCACCCCCAGGAGGGTCAGGATTCGACGGTGGGAGCGGCTGGACGGCATGGGACACCTCTCGGGGCCGGACGGGCGGGTGCGGCCTTTCCTACCATTCAGTCGGTATCTGGCGGGAGGTGCTCAGGGCGGTGAGGCCGCGAAGCGGTCCAGGGCCTGCGTCCAGCCGCGCGCGATGATCGCCCTCATCGGCGCCGAGCCGATCATCGGCAGCAGCATCTTGTCGCGCCGGCGGGTGGCGCCGGTGTAGGTCCACTCGGCCTCGACCCGGCTGCCGCCGCCGTCGGTGGGTGTGGCGCGGACCGATCCCTCACCGGACCCACCCCAGCTGCACTCCTCGACCGTCCAGCGGACCACGTCCGGGTCGGACCAGTCGTAGCGGCACACCACCCAGAACGGCGAGCCGGCCGTGCTCTCGCGCGCCACCGCCCAGGTGTCCCCGAGCTCGCGCACCTCGTAGGTGCGCGGATCGAGCGTGCGGCTCCAGATCCGGAGGCGGCGATCGGTGAAGTCGGTCAGGGCCTCCCGGACCTGCTCAGGAGAGGCGAGGGTGGTCACTTCGAACCGCATGCTGACTCCTTCCCCGCCGGGCCCCGACCGGCCGAGGGCCTACCTGCCGTACCGGTATGTGCTGAACTGGGCGTCCATCCGGGCGTCCTGTCCGGGCGTGAACTCGAACATGCACGCGTCGTCCGAGTAGTCCATGAAGTTGTTGATCGGGTCGGTCCCGCCGGCCTTGCAGGTGTCGCGTCCCGCCGGGCAGCCGTAGGCCGCCGAGCGCTCAGCCGCCGTGTCGGCGACGTAGTCACCGGTCTTGCTGCACCCGCCCTGGAAGGTGTGGTAGAGCCCCATCCAGTGTCCGACCTCGTGGGTCGCCGTGTCGCCCAGGTTGTACGGCGCGGCCGAGCCGCCCGGCAGGGACGAGAAGAGCAGCACCACGCCGTCGTTCTTCGGGCTCGACGCGTACGACGCCGGGAAGGTCGCCCAGCCGAGGAGGTCCGACCCGGGGGAGTTGGAGTAGATGTTCAGGTCGTCGGCGCCGCCGACCCGCAGCGCCGTCTTCATGTTCGCCTCGGCGGTCGTCCCGGGCTCGGCGACGTACCAGCCCGGGTGGGTGATGCGGTCGGTGCTCACCAGCCGGAAGGACCAGCCCCACGCGGCGAAGGCGCTGTTGAGCACGTTGATCTGGGCGTTGATCTGGCTGTCGGGGATGTTGCCGTCGGCGATCGAGCTGCCCTTGTTGATCACGTGCCAGTGCACGTCGATCGTGCCGCCGGTCACCGCCGGTGTGCCGCCACCGCCACCCGGGGGCTTGCCGACAGCCGCCTTCGCCTGCGCGTCGCCCCTGGCCAGCAGTGCCGCCTCGCGCTCGTAGGCGGCGTCGACATTGGCCTCGTGGCCATGCCCGTGACCGTGCCCGTGCCCGCGCGCCGCGGCGCCGGCGGTGGTCCGCGCGGCGTCCGGCTCATAGCAGGGCGCGGGGGCGGCGGCACCGGCCGCACCCACGCTCGCGGGCGCGCCTGCCCCGGTGAGGACCGCGCCCAGCAGCGCGACGGAGCCCGCGAGGGCGGCAAGACGACGGCTTCGGATCACGACTGCTCCCAGAGGGTGGGGTGGATCGGAGTCAACGGACTTCGAGGCTAGTCCTGTGCGTCCGGGCACGTCGATGAAATTCGCAAGAACGGCGCGACCTCATCTCCCGCGTGCCCGGGCCCACGTGATGTCGCCGAGGGAGCGTCGTTCACGGCTGGAGCCGGTGCCGGAGTGGTCAGTCGCGAAGGAGGGCGAGCCCGGCAGCGAGAGGGACGGCACCGAGGGCGATGACGGCGGCCACGACACCGTAGGCCTGTCCACCGATCGACTGGAGCGTCGAGTCCAGCAGGAAGAGTCCGACCAGGACGGCGACGCCGACTCCCAAGGTGGCGATCTGGCGACGGGTACGCCGGTCGGCACCATGCAGCCGACGCAGCAGCGAAGCCACGCCGAGCAGCGCGCAGGCGGCGAACGCGACGAACGAGAGGAGCTCGAGGGCGTGGAGCAGGGACGCCAGGCCTCCGATCCCGAGTGGGTTGTCTCCCAGCTCTGCGGAGTCCTCGTCGACCGCGCCCGGCGTGAGCAGGATCGTCACGCAGGAGAGCGCCGCCGCGAGGACCGAGACCGCGACCACGGGACGCCAGCGGCGGCTGGGGAGGTGGCCGTCCGGGAAGAAGTACGGCGTCACGGCCAGGAGCAGGGAGATGGTGGCGGTGAAAGCGACGCTGGCGACGACCCCGGAGACCGAGCGTCCCGCCCACTCGTGCTCGCTGGCGCCACCGGCGAGAAAGCCGGATGCGGCGAGAAGGCCGACGCCCTGGAACAGCAGCGCGACCCGGGGAGCGCGGCGCCGCATCAGCAGCAGGGCGCCCACCGCCGGGAACAGCAGCAGCATGACCCCGTCCACCACGTCCTCGGCCTCGACCCGGTCGGCGGCGGTCAACGAGAGGAGGATTCCGGCCGCCATCAGGGCCGAGGAGGTGGCCAACGGCGCCAGCGATCGGACCAGCACGCGGCGGTCGGGCTTGGGCTCGACGGCGGTCGACATGGTCATCAGAACCTCCAGGCATCGGGAACCGGACGAAGCCGACGCTAGGAGAGCGGAGCCGGTCGACGGATCGGGCGCGCGATGCATTCCGCATCCTCCGCGGCGCTGAGATCTGCGAGTGCGGATCAGCGTCGAAACCGATGTGCCGCCCCGGGGTGCGGAGTAGCGTCCAGCGCATGCGAGGCCCGTCGCCCCATCGGCTCGACGTCGCGGTGACCTGCGGCTTTGCCGGGATCGCGGTGACCGAGGCACTCCTCGCCACGCCGAGCGATGACCCGCTGGCCTTCGTCGTGCCGAGTGCGGTGGCTCTGGCCGTGCCGCTCCTGGTACGTCGACACCGACCGGCGCTGGCACTGGTCGGGGTGCTGGCGGTGATGGCCGTCCAGCGAGCGGTGCTCGGCGAGATCTGGGATGCCGGATCCAGCCTTGCGATCCCGATGTGCGCGGTCTACTCCGCCGGCGCGTACCTCCCGCGGCAGCGCAGCCTGGCGGCCACCGGCGTTGCGATCGTGGTCACGAGCATCCTCGACGTCGGAGCGGACGGGTCGGACTGGCCGTTCCTCACGCTGATCCTCGGAGCGATGTGGGTCGCCGGGATGGTCGCCCGCCGCTACTGGCAGATGGCGGACCAGGCCGCTGCCTATGCCGCCGAGCTCGAAGTGCTCCAGGCCGAGCGGGAGGAGAACGCGGCCCGGGCCGAGCGCACCCGCATCGCCCGCGAGCTCCACGACGTGGTGGCCCATTGCGTGTCGACGATCGTCGTCCAGGCGGAGGCCGGCCAGGCGCTGATCGAGGCCGACCGGAGCGGGGCCTCCGAGTCGTTCGCGGCGATACAGGACACCGGCCGACAGGCCATGGTCGAGTTGCGCCGGCTGTTGGGGCTGCTGCGCGGCGGCGGCCAGGACGACGGAGGACCACAGCCGACGCTGGCGCACCTCGACGCGTTGCTGGCCGACGTGCGCCGCACCGGCCTCCACGTGAGCCTGGAGATCGCCGGGACCCCACGTGAGCTGCCGCCGGGAGTGGATCTCTCGGCGTACCGCATCCTCCAGGAGTCGCTCACCAACACCGTCAAGCATGGTCGGGCACAGCGCGCCGCGGTGCTGGTCCGCTACGAGGCTGAGGCGTTGACGCTCGAGATCGTGGACGACGGCGAGGCAGCGTCCGTCACGGCGTCCGCCACCGCGCCCGGCGGCGGGCACGGCCTGGTGGGGATGACCGAGCGAGCGCATCTGCTGGGTGGGACCCTGCAGTCGGGGCGCACGCACGAGGGCGGGTACGCCGTGCGGGCCAGGCTGCCGCTGTCATGACGATCCGCGTGCTCATCGTCGATGACCAGGCCCTGGTTCGCGCCGGGTTCGCCGCGATCTTGAACCTCGAGCCGGACATCGAGGTCGTGGGGGAGGTGGCTGACGGCAGTGAGGCGCTCCAGGTGGCGCGAGCGACCTCCCCGGACGTGGTCCTCATGGACATCCGGATGCCCGGAACCGACGGCATCGCTGCGATCCGCGCCCTGCTGGAGCACGGACCGGTGGGGGTCCGCGTGCTGATGTTGACGACCTTCGACCTCGACGAGTACCTCTACGAGGCACTGAGGGCGGGCGCCAGCGGGTTCCTCCTCAAGGACGTGCCCCGTCACCAGCTCCTTGCGTCCGTCCGGGCGGTTGCCACCGGTGACGCGACCCTGGCCCCGGCGCTCCTGCGCCGGTTGGTGGACGACTGGCTGCAGCAGCCTCGGGGTGGGGCGGGAACCACCCCGGGGGTCGACGCACTCACGGCACGGGGAACGCGAGGTGTTCGAGCAGATGGCGCGGGGACTGACGAACGCGGTGATCGCCTCCGAGCTCTTCTTGAGCGAGGCGACCGTGCGCACCCACGTGTCGCGGATCTTCGACAAGCTCGGTGTGCGTGACCGCGTGGAGGCGGTCGTCCTCGCCTACGAGTCGGGGCTCGTCCGTCCCGGGCACCTCAACCGCGACCATCCCGTCGAGGGTCGGTCGCTCGAGTAGCAAGGGACGTCCGCGAACGCGAGGACGGCTTACGACCCGGTCGTCGGGGACGCCCCTCGATCGGTGGGATCACCCGAGTGGCCCCGTCTCCCAGACCGCGTCGATGTCTGGTACCGAGCAACGACGAGGGTGCGGGCCACGAGCACTGATCTACGGCGCGACCAGTCCTGCCAGCCGTCCGCGGATGATCTCGTCGGCCTCGCCCATGATCCGGTCGATGAGCTCCTGGCAGGTCGGGATGTCGTCGATCAGGCCGGCGACGAGACCGCACGACCAGGCGCCGGCGTCCATCTCTCCGTCGCGCATGATGCGGGGGTAGACCCCAGCCACCTCCGGGACGATGTCCTCGAAGGTGATGGCGTCGCCCAGGGTGCTCTCCTTCGCCAGGAGCCGCTCGACGCCGGCGTTGGCCAGGACCCGCTCGGTGTTGCGGAGCGGCCGCATGACCAGGCGGGTGTCGAGCTCGCTGGCCTCGAGGATCGCGCGCTTGACGTTGTCGTGGACCGGCGCCTCCTGGGTCGCGATGAAGCGGGTGCCCATGTTGATGCCTTCGGCTCCGAGGGCGAGAGCCGCCACGAGCTGGTCGGCGGTGCCGAAGCCGCCGGAGGCGACGAACGGGATCCCCAGCTTCCGGGCCGCCAAGGGCAGCAGGATCATGTTCGGGATGTCGTCCTCGCCCGGGTGACCGGCGCACTCGAAGCCGTCGATGCTGAGCGCATCGACCCCGATCGCCTCGGCGCTGAGGGCGTGCCGGACGGAGGTGCACTTGTGGATGACCTTGATGCCGGCGTCCTTGAGCGCCGGTAGCCACTGCTTGGGGTTGTTGCCGGCGGTCTCGACGATCTTCACGCCGCCGTCGATGATCGCCTGCACGTAGCCCGGGTAGTCGGGCGGGTTGACCGAGGGCAGGAACGTCAGGTTGACGCCGAACGGCTTCTCGGTCAGCTTGCGGCAGCGCTCGATCTCGCGCGCCAGATCATCCGCGGTGCGTTGGGTCAGGCCTGTGATGATGCCCAGGCCGCCCGCATTCGACACGGCGGCGGCCATCTCGGCGAAGCCCACCCAGTGCATACCGCCCTGAACGATCGGGTGCTCGATGCCGAACAGCTCGGTGATCTCGGTCCTCATCGGCGTCTCGCCGTCCTCTCGGGCAGGTCATGCTGGCTGGTCACTCTGGCAGGTCACTCTGGCAGGTCACTCGTGGAACGCGGAGAAGTCGGGAGGACGCCGCTCTGCGAACGCGGCGAGGGCCTCCGCGGCCTCGGGGGACCTGAGCTGTGCGGAGAAGTGCTCGTTCTCCGCAGCCATCTGGCGGGCTACCGCCTCGGCACGGCCCTGCCTGAGCAGCCGCTTGGTGAGCTGCACGGCGGCCGGGGCCTTGGCCGCGAGCGTGCGGGCGGTGGCCAGGGCGGTCTCGACGACCTGCTCGTCGGGTACGACGGCGTTGACGATCCCGAGCGCCACGGCGCGGTCGGCGTCGAACGGCTCCCCGAGCAGGAACAGCTCCGCGGCTCTCTGGTGCCCGACCACGGCCGGCAGCAGCAGGGTCGATGCGGCCTCTGGCACGAGGCCGAGGTTCACGAACGGCAGTTGCAGGCGCGCGCTGGGGCCGGCGTACACGAGGTCGCAGTGCAGCAGCATCGTCGTGCCGACGCCCACCGCGGACCCGGTGACCCCAGCCACGAGGGGCTTGCGGACGGTGCTGATCAACCGCAGGAAGCGGTGGACGGGCCGCTCCTCCCCGGGCGTGACCGGGGGAGGGTTGCGGAAGTCCGCCAGGTCGTTGCCGGCGCAGAAGACGCGCTGGTGGCCGTGCAGCAGGACCGCCCGGACGGCAGGGTCGGTGTCCGCGCGCTCGAGGCCGTCGCCGAGCTGCGCGTACATGTCGACCGTCAGGGCGTTGCGCTTGTCAGGACGGTTGATCGCGAGCCGCAGGACGCCGTCGGCCAGCTCGGTGACGATCTCGGCGCTCATGGGCGAGACGTTATTGCCAAACGACTCGTTCATGCAATGGATCGCGAGATGTTGCACCCAGCGGGGGCGAACGAAGAACGACCTCAGGGCACCACGAAGGTCATCGGCGCCCCGCGGTGCAGGTGCGGCACTGGTCAGAGTCGTTCGAGATAGCCGAGTGCCCGCTTGGCGGCGTGAGCGCCACACATGCCGTGTGCCCCCGGTCCGGGTGGTGTTGCGGCGGAGCAGATGAACTGGCCGGGGAGCCCGACGTCGTAGGGATGCAGGGTCCGCCGCGGCCCGAAGACGAGCTGTGGAATCGTCTTGGCGCCGGTGAGGATGTCGCCGCCGACGTAGTTGGTGTTGTAGGCGGCGAAGTCCGGGGTCGTCCGGGTCTGCAGGCCGACGATGCGGTCACGGAATCCCGGAGCGAAGCGCTCGATCTGCGCCACGATCGCCTCCGTCGCATCTCCGGTGTAGCCGTTCGGCACGTGGGCGTAGGTGTAGAGCGGATGTACGTCGCCCACGGAGCGCCCCGGGTCGGCGAGGTACTGCTGCCCGACGAGCACGAAGGGTCGTTCGGGCATCTGGCCGAGGCTGACCTGACGCTCGGTGGCCACAATCTCTGCGAACGAGCCACCGAGGTGGACCGTGCCCGCCTGCCGAGCTGCGTGGGCCGTCCACGGCACGCCGCCCTCGACCGCGAAGTCGACCTTGAACGCACCGGGGCCGTAGCGGAACCGCTGGTAGGCCTTGCCGGTGCGCCGGGGGAGCTGATCTCCCAGGATCTCGGAGATGCCGGCCGGCGCGAGGTCGTAGATGGTGACATCGGCGGGCGGCAGTTGTGCGGGGGAGCTGACCCGGACGCCGGTCTCGATCGTGCCGCCGTGGTCGGTGAGGCACGCGGCCATCGCCGTGGTGATGGCTTGCGAGCCCCCCGCGGCCACCGCCCAGCCGTTGCGGTGCCCAGCGGTGAGGATGCCGAGCCCGATCGCCGAGCTGAGGGGGCGGGTCAGCGGCTGGAACGCGTGCGCCGCGACGCCGCCGAAGAGCGCCTTGGCCGGGTCGCTGCGGAAGAAGCGCGCGAGGACGGAAGCCGGCAGCGTGGTGGGCAGCCCGAACCTGGCGAGCTTGATCGGATGCGACGGAAACCGGAGGAGGGGACCGAGGATGTCCTCCTGCAGGACGTCGTACGACGCGGCTGGCTTGTCGAAGAGCCGTGACCAGCGCCGACCGTCGACCCCGAGACCAGCGGCGGTCTCGGCAACCGAGCGGTGCAGGACGCCGGCCTGACCGTCGTCGAGCGGGTGCACGCAGTCGATGTCGGGCAGTCGCCACTCCAGCCCGTAGGCGTCGAGCCCCAGATCGCTCAGCAGCGGCGACCCCACCGCCATCGGGTGCGAGGCGGCGCACTCGTCGTGCAGGAGCCCGGGAAGGATGCCCTCGCTCGAGCGGGTGCCGCCACCGATCTGATCGCTCGCCTCGAGGACCGTGACCGAGACTCCGGCGCGGGCCAGGGTCGCGGCGGCAGCGAGCCCGTTCGGCCCGCTGCCGACCACGACTGCAGTGGTCACTTCGCCACGGCCCAGGTCACGTTCAGCGGGATCGGACCGTTGGGCAGCCACGGCTGCTCGACGACGCAGTCCGCGACCTTCCACGTGCCCCGCTGCACGACGCCGAGGGCACCATCGAAGATGAACCACTCCTGGGAGTCCTTGTGCACCGGCTGCGACTCGACCCACGCCGTCACGAACTCGCCGGGCTCGAAGTCGCAACGCTCGCGCAGCGCCTCGAGGAAGCGGATGCCGTGGATGTGGCCATCGCCGAAGTTCCAGCCGAGCAGCAGGTTGGCACCCGTCTCGCCCTCCCAGACCATCCGCTGGTCGAGCTCGTCGCCGAGGTAGTTGCGCAGCACGGAGAAGAGTCCGCGTCCCTGACTGTGCATCGAGCGCCAGGCCACGAAGAGCTCCATCACGATGCGGCCTGCCGGGACGGGAACCCCCAGCGCTTCCAGCTGTTCGACGTGGGTGCCGACGGGCATGCCCGCCTTCTTCAGCTTCTCCTCGGCGCTCGGCTTCAGCGTCCAGACCGCGGAGGCCCAGTTGCCGGCGTACTGGCGCATCGAGGGCAGGAACGAGACCAGGTCGGGTCGGAGGTTGCCGAGCACGGGGAAGAAGAGCAGACCGGCCGCGATGACCGGGAGCATCCACGGCTCGCTGAAGTCGAACAGGCTGTAGCCGTCGCCGTTCGGGAAGCCGGCGAAGAGAGCGATCGCGATGTAGCCGAACAGGATGTTCCACTCGAGCGGAACCGCCAGCGGGAACGTGGAGGTGATGAAGATGTGGAAGAGCACCATCGCGCCCACGCCGAGCAGGGTGATCGTCCAGTTGGTCGTGAAGAGCAGCACGAGCGGGACGCCCATCTCGGCGAGAGTGCCCATCACGTGGGCCATGAACCAGGCGGGCTTCGACGGTCGCAGGTCGTTGGGGAAGTCGCGGTAGTGCGCCAGGCGCATCTTCTTGGAAGTCCACGGCGTGTTGGAGACCATCGGGGGCACGACGTTCTCGAAGTGCTTGCCCAGCTTGGAGAACGCCGCACCGCACCACACGACGACGATCAGCAGCTTGCCCGCGATCAGCATGTCGTGCGGCTCGAGGAACGCGAAGAAGAGCATCGCGGGGAGGTACTGCTCACCGCGACCGCACAGGAAGACCACCTTGTCGCGCAGCCCGAGCACGATGAAGAGCACGATCGGCGCGAACAGCGCCTCGTGGCGGACCACACCGCCCGCGGCGTCGAGGATCGGCTGGCCGTCGGCGGCGCCGTACTGGACGCCCGGCAGGATGAGCGCGATGGCGAGGCTGACGATGTAGGCCAGATAGAGGGCAGCGTCGGCCGGCGTGCGGTTGACGCCGCCGGTGAACGGCACCTTGTCGGGCCACGGCGCCATTCGCAGCAGCCCCGGACGCATGAAGTAGCGCGCGCCGCCGTAGAACGGCTTGAAGTGGCCGGTCAGCGGACCCCAGGCGCCACCGACGCCGATCACCTCGAGGAGGGCCACCCAGAGGATCAGCTTCTGGTAGACGATCGGCTCGTTCCACCAGGTCGAGACGTCGAGGATCGAGCCGATGTCGGGTGAGGTGAGCGTGACGATCAGCAGGCCGCCGATCGTCGACATGAAGACGAACTTCATGATGTAGACCAGGTGCAGCTTGTAGGCGCTGCCGAAGCCGTTCTCGGCCCAGAAGGTCGTGAGCACCCGCGTCCGCTCGGGCAGCGGCAGCTGCATGAAGGTGGCGGGATCGACCGGTGGGAAGACGGGGTCCTTGAAGGGCATGGCTCAGGCTCCGATGCTGGTGACGGGGTGCTGCGCGCGCAGCGTCGGCTTGTCGATCTTGCCGATCGGGTTCTTGGGGAGGGCCCCGAGAATCGTGATGCCGACCGGCACCTTGTAGCGCGACAGCTGGGTCCGGCAGTCGTCCATGAGGGCGTCTGCCGCTACCTTCGTGTCGGGGAAGCAGGCGACGTAGGCGAAGGGCACTTCACCGAACTTCTCGTCGGGCGCCCCGATGACGGCCGCCTCCATCACCCCCGGATGTGCGAGGAGGACGGCCTCGATCTCCTTGGGGTAGATGTTCTCGCCGCCGCGGATGATCATGTCCTTGATCCGGTCGACGATCCGCAGGTAGCCGTCCTCGTCGAGGATGCCGACGTCGCCGGTGTGCAGCCACCCGTCGCGCAGGGTCTCCGCCGTCTCCTCGGGGCGGTTCAGGTAGCCACGCATGACGGTGGGTCCCTGGATCACGACCTCGCCGCGTTCGCCGGCGGGCAGGATCGTGCCGTCCTGGTCCATCACCTCGACCCGGACGCCGGGGAACGCCGGTCCGACGGTGCCCACCTTGCGCACGTCCCACCACCGGTTCGAGTTGGACGCGCAGGTGCACTCGGTGAGGCCATAGCCCTCGGCGAGCGCGAAGCCGAAGCGCTTCTCGGTGGCGTCCAGCAGCTCCTTCGAGGCCGGGGCGGCTCCGCAGGCGGCGAAGCGGACCGACGAGAAGTCCACCTCGCGGGGCTGGGCCAGCAACATCGAGTAGATCGTCGGCACGCCGGAGAAGTACGTCGGCCGCAACCGCTCGACCTCGTCCAGGAACCCGTCGACGGTGAAGCGGGACATCACGCTCAGCTGGGCGCCGACCCGGGCCGGGGCGAGGAAGCTGACGCAGATCGCGTTGACGTGGAACAGCGGGAGGAAGAGCAGACAACGGTCCTCAGCGTCCAACCGCATGACGTCGACCATCATCGAGCTCATCGCCTCGAGATTGGCGTGGTCGAGCATGACGCCCTTGGGGCGACCGGTGGAGCCGCTGGTGTAGACGAGGAGGGCGAGCTCGTCGGGCGAGGTGGCCGCCGGGGAGAGGGTCCCGTGGCTTTCGCGGCGGAGGTCGTCGACGGACAGGCTGGGGCGGCCGCCATCGGGCGCATCAGGGCCGGCGTTGATCACGAGCGCCGAATCGGCGTCCTGGATCTGGTAGTCGGCCTCATTCGCCGTGAACGCCGGGTTGATCGGCGTGGCCGCCGCGCCGAGGCGCCACGCCGCCACCATCGCCACGAGCAGCTCGACGCGATTCGGCAGCATGATCGCGACCACGGAGCCTCGACCGACGCCGTGCTCGGAGAACTGCTCGGCCACGGCATCGACGCGCGCCGCGAAGTCGGCGTACGTCAGGTCGTTCTGCTCGTCGCGTACGGCTGGGCGGGCGTCGTACGCGGACGGGCGGTGCCAGGGCAGATATCCCAAGCTCGTCATACGCGGTCCTTTCGGGTTGACCTGCGAGAAGACATTAGGAGTGAGCGTGACTGGCGTCACTGTCTCCGGGAGACAGCCCGATCCGCGAAACTTCGTCCCGCGTGGCTTCAGGACCGCTTGCGGCGGGTGAGTCGCGCGCGCCATGCTGTCCGCGCGAGACACAATTGCCCGCATGGGCGCAACGAAGGGCAGGGCGCGCGACGTGGCATCACCGCCTGGTTCCGCGCTCGCCGAGATCGCCTTTCTGAGCTCGGAGCTCGAGTCCCAGGCCAGCGCGCTGGCCGCCCAGCTTGCGGAATTTCTCGTGGAGGAGATCCCTGAACTGCCGCGTGACGCGGACATGGTGCGACAGCTGGCCAGGAGCGTGGAGGGCAACCTGGTCCTGGCGGCCGCGATCTATCGCGGCGAGATCGGCATCGAGGAGATCACCGCTCCGGAGGATGCGAGCGAATATGCTCGACGGCTCGCCAGGCGCGGAGTCCCCGCCACCGCGCTGGTCCGTGCGTACCGGTTGGGTCAGTCCTTCCATCTGACCTGGGCCGTCGGCGAGATCGTCGAGGCGCGTCCTGATCCGGCACGTGCTCTCGAAGCAGTGCGGACCCTGCTGCGCTTGAACTTCCACTACATCGACGCAGTGTCAGAACGGGTGATCGAGGACTTCCAGGCAGAGCGGGATCGCTGGCTCGGTCATCGTCGGACACTGCGGGTCGAGATCCTCGAGCAGATCCTGCATGGCCAGCCAGTCGCTTCGGCTACGGCTGAGGATGCCCTTGGCCTCAGTCTCCGCCAGCATCACATGGGCTGCGTGCTGTGGACTCCTGACGAGGAGAATTCGACAGCCACGCTCGTGGAACTGGAGGCGGCCGCATCGCGACTTGGCGAGGCAGTCGGCGCTTCGGGCGCGCCGCTGATCTGGCCCAAGGGGCAGAACTACCTCTGGGTGTGGCTACCGCTTGGTCGCCGATTCGAAGCGGCGAGCCAGGCTCGGACCGAACGAGCGCTGGCCGCGGCCAGTCCGCGAGTGCTGGCGGGCTTGGGCGTCCCCGCCGTGGGGATGGTCGGCCTCCGTCGGTCGCACGAGGAAGCATTGGCGGCGGCGAAGGTCGCCGCCTTCGGCGGTGGGCCTCGCCGTCAGGCCACCTTCTATGCGGAGCCCGGCGTGCGGACAGCCGCGCTCCTGGCCGGCGACCTCGCCGGAACGCGGCGACTGGTGGCGTCCTCGCTGGGCGATCTGGCTGCCTCCGACGAACCAGCGGAACGGTTGCGGGAGACTCTCCGGATCCTGCTGGAGGAAGGCGGCAGCTACGGCGCGACCGCCGAGCGGCTCTATGTGCACAAGAACACCGTCAAATACCGGGTGGCCAAGGCGATCGCGCTACGGGGTCGTCCCCTCGACGACGGACGATTCGAGCTCGAGCTGGCCCTGATCGCGTGCCACTGGCTCGGACCCACCATTCTGGCCGAGGCGGCAGACGGTACGACCTGATCGCCTGATCGCCTGATCGCGGGGGCCGGTCGGCGGCGCGCCCAGTACGAGATCGCGCCGTTGTAAGACCTGCGTCCTGCGGCGGGGACGGGTGGATGGCGACGATCACGGTGGGAGGTCGATATTCGCCTCAGGCGTGCGCTGTCACCATCCGTGGACGACTCGGGCGACCGAGGTCGCGTCGTGGAGGCCGTTCGGGGTCAACGGCGACCGCTTCGCCACCATCGGGGACTCAACGATTCTGTCGTCACGGACCTGCCGAGTCGTAGGGGGCGAGGAACTTGGTCGAGTTCGGACTTGACAGCTATCTGGGGCACAGCGGCCCGAGTGGGTTTCGGGGACACAGTGGGGCCACCCGACAACGAAAAACGGCCCCCGACGATGGAAGACGTTGGACGGTGTCTTCGCAGGTCAGGGGGCCGTTTTCAGGCACCTGGCCGGTGGGCATCACCCACGCGGGATCAGATGTCGTAATACAGCTCAAATTCGTGCGGGTGCGGGCGCAGCTGCACGGGAGCGATCTCGTTCTCGCGCTTGAACGACGTCCACGTCTCGATGAGGTCGGGCGTGAACACGTTGCCCACGGTGAGGAAGTCGTGGTCGGCCTCGAGGGCGTCGAGGACGGCGCCGAGGGAGGTCGGGACCTGGGCGATCTCGGCCATCTCGTCCGGCGGGAGCTCGTAGATGTCCTTGTCGACCGGGGCGGGCGGCTCGGTCTTGTTCTGGATGCCGTCGAGGCCGGCGAGCATCAGGGCCGAGAAGGCGAGGTAGGGGTTCGCCGACGGGTCGGGGAAGCGGGCCTCGACGCGCTTGGCCTTCGGGTTGCTGCCCGTGATCGGGATGCGGATCGAGGCGGACCGGTTGCGCGAGGAGTAGACCAGCGAGATCGGGGCCTCGTAGCCGGGCACCAGGCGGTGGAACGAGTTCACGGTCGGGTTGGTGAACGCGAGCAGCGCCGGGGCGTGGTCGAGGATGCCGCCGATGTACCAGCGCGCGAGGTCCGACAGGCCGCCGTACCCGGTCTCGTCGTAGAACAGCGGCGAGCCGTCCTTCCACAGCGAGGAGTGGACGTGCATGCCCGAGCCGTTGTCGCCGAAGATCGGCTTCGGCATGAAGGTGACGGACTTGCCCTGCTCCCAGGCGGTGTTCTTGATGAGGTACTTGAACTTCATCACGTCGTCCGCGGCCTTGAGCAGCGTGTCGAAGCGGTAGTTGATCTCCGCCTGGCCGGCGGTGCCGACCTCGTGGTGGGCACGCTCGACGTGCAGGCCGCACGCCTCGAGGTTCTTGACCATGTCGGCGCGCAGGTCGCTGTAGTGGTCGTAGGGCTCGACGGGGAAGTAGCCGCCCTTGAGGCGGGTCTTGTAGCCCTTGTTCTCCTCGCCCTCCTTGCCGGAGTTCCACCAGCCCTCGACGGAGTCGATGTGGTAGTAGCCCTCGTTGACGCCGGTGGAGTAGCGGACGTTGTCGAAGATGTAGAACTCGGCCTCGGGCGCGAAGAACGCGGTGTCGGCGACGCCGGTGCTGGAGAGGTAGGCGAGCGCCTTCTTCGCGATGTTGCGGGGGTCGCGGGAGTACGCCTCGCCCGTGATCGGGTCGTGGATGAAGAAGTTGACGTTGAGGGTCTTCGACTTCCGGAAGGGGTCGATGTACGCCGTCGTCGGGTCGGGGAAGAGCGACATGTCCGACTCGTTGATCGCCTGGAAGCCGCGGATCGAGGAGCCGTCGAAGCCCAGACCGTCGTCGAACACCGACTGGTCGAAGGACGAGACCGGCACCGTGAAGTGCTGCATCACACCCGGCAGGTCGCAGAAGCGGACGTCGACCATCTCGACGCCCTCGTCCTTGATGTACTTGAGCAGCTCTTCGCTGTTGTTGAACATTCGGGTCCTCCTCGGCTGCGGCGGCACGGCGCCCAGCCATCGGTCAGCCAGTGGCGATCTGGGGCTCCGGTACGGCGATGTGGCCGGCACCCGCTCCCCGGCAACCTACCGAATGACCTGTTGCCGACGCAGTACCGCATTGTTTCGTCCGTGTTAACAACGTCCACGCCGAGCGGCCCCGACCCTCGAAGGGGCGGGGCGGCTCGGTCGCGACGTGATCAGCGGATGAAGAGCATCTCCTGGTAGGTCGGCAGCGACCACAGGTCGTCGGCGACGACGGACTCGAGGGCGTCGGCAGCCTCGCGGACGGCGAGCATCGCGGGGAGGACGGCGTCGCGGTAGTACGCCGCCTCCTCGAGGCCGTGGTGCCCGTCGGCGCCGGCCTGGGCGGTGACCAGCGCGGAGAGGCCGCTGCGCAGCGCGGTCACCAGCTCGGTGACGGCCAGCAGGTCGGTGGTGTCGGCCTCGACGCCGGCCGCCTTGAGGGAGGCGACGTTGGTGGCGAGCTCGGTCTGGTAGCGGACCGCGGCCGGGAGGATCGTCGTCCGGGCGATCTCCTCGGTCAGGTTCGCCTCGACGTTGATCGTCATGACGTACTGCTCGACACCGACCTCGAAGCGGGACTCGAGCTCGGCCTCGCTGAAGACGCCGTACGTCGAGAACAGCTTCTTGGCCTCGGGCGACTGGTACTCCGGCAGCGCGTCGACCGTCGTACGCAGGTTCTTCAGGCCCCGCTGCTCGGCCTCGGCGTGCCACTCCTCGGAGTAGCCGTTGCCGTTGAAGACCACCGCCCCGTGCTGCTCGACGACCTTCGCCAGCACCGACTGGACGGCGTCGTTGAAGTCGGCGCCACCGGCGACGGCGGTCTCGAGCTCGGTGGCGAGGTAGTCGAGCGCCTCGGCCATGATCGTGTTGATGACGACCATCGGGGCCGCGACGGTCTGGTTGGAGCCGGCCGCGCGGAACTCGAAGCGGTTGCCGGTGAAGGCCATCGGCGAGGTGCGGTTGCGGTCGCCGGCGTCCTTGGCCAGGTCCGGCAGGGTGTCGACGCCCACGGACAGGACGCCCTTCTGCTTCGACGAGGTCGCACCGCCCTTGGCGATCTGCTCGAAGACGTCCTGGAGCTGCTCACCGAGGAAGATCGAGATGATCGCGGGCGGAGCCTCGTTGGCGCCGAGGCGGTGGTCGTTGCCGGCCGACGCGATCGACAGGCGCAGCAGGCCGCCGTACAGGTGCACGGCGCGGATCACGGCGGCACAGAAGACGAGGAACTGCGCGTTGTCGTGCGGGTTGTCGCCGGGGTTGAGGAAGTTGCCCTGGTTGCCGTTCCCGAACGAGAAGTTCACGTGCTTGCCGGAGCCGTTGACGCCGGCGAACGGCTTCTCGTGGAAGAGGCACTCGAACCCGTGCGTCTTCGCGATCGACTTGAACGTCGACATGATCAGCTGCTGGTGGTCGGAGGCGAGGTTGGCGCGCTCGAAGACCGGCGCGATCTCGAACTGGCCGGGCGCGACCTCGTTGTGGCGGGTCTTCGCCGGGACGCCGAGCTTGAACAGAGCGCGCTCGGTGTCGTGCATGAAGCCGAGGACGCGCTCCGGGATGGCGCCGAAGTAGTGGTCGTCGAACTCCTGGCCCTTCGGCGGCTTCGCGCCGAAGAGCGTGCGCCCGGCGTTGAGCAGGTCGGGGCGGGAGTTCACGAACGAGGAGTCGACGAGGAAGTACTCCTGCTCGGGGCCGCAGTAGGACACCACGTTGTCGATGTCTTTGTGGCCGAACAGCGCGAGGATCCGCTTGGCCTGCTCCGACATCGCGTTCTGCGAGCGCAGCAGCGGCGTCTTGTGGTCGAGCGCCTCACCGGTCATCGAGACGAAGATCGTCGGGATGCACAGGGTGTTGCCGTTGGGGTTCTCGAGGATGTACGCCGGCGACTGGACGTCCCAGCCGGTGTACCCACGCGCCTCGAAGGTCGCCCGGATGCCGCCGTTGGGGAAGGAGCTGGCGTCGGGCTCGCCCTGGACCAGCGTCTTGCCGGAGAACTCCCAGACCGCCGTACCGTCGCCGACCGGCTCCATGAACGAGTCGTGCTTCTCGGCGGTCAGGCCGGTCAGCGGGTAGAAGACGTGCGCGTAGTGCGTGACGCCGCGCTCCATCGCCCAGTCCTTCATCGCGGAGGCCACGATGTCCGCGACGGCGGGGTCGAGCTTCTCGCCCTTCTGGATGGTGGCGGCGACCGACTTGAACACCGACTTCGGCAGGCGCTTCTGCATCACCGACAGGGAGAAGACGTTCTCGCCGTAGATGGCGCCCGTCTTCTCGTCGGCGTCGAAGAAGGTCGCCGGCGCCTCGTTGGCCTCGATCTCGCGGATCGCGCCGAGACGGGTCGGGTTCGCAGTCATGTGGGGACTCCCTGGTGATGTCAGCAGATGTCGTCGCGTCAGCGACGCACCGGCGACGGTACGGCGCGCAGATTTCGCAGGGTTGCCCCGATGTTTCGGGCGTGTAACAGGTCGTCCTGGAGGTCCGGCTAGCGTTGCGGCGTGATCGAGAACGTTTCCTGGGGGCGCCGCATCCTCGCGCTGATCGTGGACTGGCTGCTCAGCACCCTCGTCACGATCGCGATCTTCGGCCTCGACGAGTACACCCGACCCGGCTCCTTCGCCTCCGGCGCCGTGCTGCTCGTGTTCGTCGTCGAGTCCGGCCTGCTCACCTGGCTCGCCGGCGGCTCGGCGGGCAAGCTCCTGACCGGCCTGTGCGTCGTACCCGCCGACGGGCACCTGCGCCGCCTCAGCTTCGTCAAGGCGTTCGGGCGGCAGGTCCTCGTGGCGCTCGTGATCCCGCCCCTCGTGTTCCGCTCGGACGGTCGGGGCCTGCACGACCTGTTCGCCGGTACGTCGACCGTCACCTTCGCGACGCTGCGAACACTGATGAAGTAGCCCTGTGGATGACGTCGGCGACGAGCCGACAGGGTGATGCACGCTGACCGGCATGGTCCTGCGCACCCGCCACATGACGCCCCCTTCGGTGGACCCGCGTCGGCCAGGACTGGTGTGGCCGGTCGCGATCGACCCGGCAGGCATCACGGGCCCGACCCCTGCGCAGGCGCGCGGGCCGGCATGGGTGGCCGGGCCGCGGGGGCTCCACCTGCCGGCCGGTCTCGACCCGTCGAACTCGACCGACCAGCGGATCGTCACCGGCGCGGCGCTCCTGCCGCCCGGCGGCGCGGTGACCGGCTGGGCGGCGCTGAGATGGGCCGGCGCCCGCCACCTCGACGGCTGGCGGGGGAGGGTCGAGCTGCCGGTGGCACTCGCCGTCCCGCGTCCCCCGATCCGGGCTCGCGCCGGGATCGACGTCACCACCCAGGCCGCACTGCTCGACCGCGTCGTGGAGGTCGACGGGCTGACGTTGAGCCCCCACGCCGGATCGGTCGCGTACGCCGTCCGGTGTGCGCTGAGCCTCGACGAGGCAGTGGCACTGATCGACCGCGCGTGCGCCGCCGATCTCGTGTCGCTCGCCGAGATGACGCAGTGGGCGGACCGGTCGGGCGGTGGGCGCTGGGTGAGCCGGCTGCGGACCGCGATCGGGCTGGCGGAGGAGAACTGCTGGTCGCCGAAGGAGACGACCTTGCGGTTGGTGTGCCAGAGGCTCGCCCTCGGCGAGCTCGTGTGCAACCGGCCGGTCTTCGATCTCGCCGGGAGCCACCTCGGCACGCCCGACCTGTTGGCGGTCGACGTCGGGCTGGTGCTCGAGTACGACAGTCTGCTGCACCTCGACGCCGCGCGGCGGGGCGTCGACGTCAACCGCGAGGCTGTGTTCCGGCGGGCGGGACTCGAGTACGTCGAGATGGTCACCGCCGACCTGCGCGACCCCACCGACTTTCGTCGCCGCACCCTCGACGCCCGCGAACGCGCCCGGTTGATGAACGCCGAGCGCCGCTGGACCCTGACTCCGCCGCCGCGCTGGGTCGAGACCCACACCGTCGATCGTCGGCGAGCCCTGACGGCGTACGAGCGCATGCGTTTCCTGCGCTGGCAGGCGGGGTGACGCTGCCGAAGTCGACGTTCCTGTCGTTCCCGACGGCCGGGAGCAACAGGAACGTCGACTTCGTCGGGCCGGTGGTCCGGGTGGGCGGTCGAGCCGTCAGTAGCCGACGAGCTTGGGTTGGGCCTCGATGGCC
>NZ_VDMP01000012.1:0-953 GCF_006335005.1 Nocardioides albidus | reverse complement strand
GTGGCTTCGAGGGTGACGGGTTGCTCGAGGAGGGTGATCGTGACCGTGGTCGGGGTCGTGTTGGTCGTGTAGAAGTTGGTCTTGAAGTTGACCAGGGTCAGCCCGTCGGGTGGCTGGATCACGAGGGTGCTGGGGTCGAGCGGAAGCTCCGCAAACGCTCTCCGGGCGTCCTCCGCTGTGACAACCGGTTGCGTGTCCTCTCCACAGACGGTCGCGCCGATCTCGGAACCAGTGACGGCTTCCACCACGCTGCATGACGCGGTGCCGACGGCGAGGGCTGGCTGAGTGGACGACGCGGAGCCGTGGTCGGTGCTCCCGCCGGTCTGATCGCGGCGCTTGTCGCCAGCCACGGTCCAGAATCCGCCCTGGCCTGCACCGGCTGTCACTGTTGGCGGCGGTGGTGGTGGCCGTGGCGGATCCTGGGTCGTAGATGTCAGTGCGACAAGTGCGACTGCTGCTGCGAGATGCCCGGGCATCTCACACGACCTCCATCACGTCGAGCCGCCAGTGGTTGTCGACCCACAGGACATCGACCACGTAGTTGGTGGTCGATGCCTTGAACTGCTGGATCTGTCCGTCGGCATCGACGGCAGTGTGGGCGACGTTGGTGATCTGAGCCTTCGCTTCGAAGGCGTAGAGGCTCCGGTTCTCGGCCTCCAACTTGGTCACGGCAGTGAGGCTCGGGGTGTAGCGGCCATCCGTGATGTGGCCCCCGCCCCGGTACACCTTCCTGACCGCTGAGATACCCGCATCACACCGGTCGCAGTTCGGCCCCGACACCGCCTTGAGCGCCTTCACGTCGCCGGTGACCTGGGCGTAGTTGATCAGGTCCCAGTAGTACATGATGAACGCCCGAGCCCCGGCCTCGCTCGCCTCCTTCGCGGCGGCCGGCAGCTCAGGTTCCACCGGATCTGGAGCAGCCGAGGTCGGCGTCTCCATCTTGCCCGTGGGGC
>NZ_VDMP01000015.1:90016-138076 GCF_006335005.1 Nocardioides albidus | reverse complement strand
CAACGGAGACATCAGGTTCTACCGACGCACGTAGGCCGAGCGGGGATCGGGGTCAGACGCGGTCGTCGTACGTGTGGTGCACCGTGCGGTCGCGCCGCCACGGCGGTGCGAGGAGCAGGGACAGGACGATCGCCAGGACGCCGGCGGCGATCAGGATCGTGCCCAGTGCGTTGTCGTTGATGAACTGCAGGTCCACGGTGATGACGTCCAGCGCCAGGATCAGACCGAGAACCAGCAGGACGATGCCAAGTCCGATGTACATGGTCCTGCGGTGCCCCGAAGTGGCGTTCTGATACGCCGAGCCCCCGGTCTCAGCGCTGTGTGAAGCAGACCAGGCAGCTGTGCGGGTCGTGCTGGATGTTGCTCTCGTGCAGGCGCGACGCGCGGTGCAGGACGTCGTCGAGGGCCCGCTCGGACCGGGCGATCTCGACGATCGCCTCCTCGAGCTCCGGTGACAGGCGCGGACCGGGCTCCGACGTACGCGTGCTCGGCTCGGCGACGTTGGCGGCGACTGCGCTCATGGGTCCTCCCAGGACATGACCGAGACGGTGTGCATCAGGACTGCGTTCCTCGAGGATGAGGGGTGGGAGAGCGGCGCGGCAATGGCTGCGGGCAAGGTCAGGACGGTCGGCGGGCGAATCCGTCCGATGGGACTACAGGACCGGGACCGAGGGTCCCTGGTGCGTCGGAAAACGCCCGCCCGCGTCACTGGAGCGCGGCGGTCAGCCGGGCCACGTTGTCGACGTACTTCGCGCCGGGGGAGCGCTCCTGCCACTCCGTCAGCGTGAGCTCCTTGGACAGCGCGCGGTAGGTGTCCTCGATCCGGCGCATCCGCGCCACCACCGCCGGATCCGGCATCATCAGCGAGACCTCGTAGTTGAGGGCGAACGAGCGCATGTCCATGTTGCTCGACCCGACGACCGCGACCTGATCGTCGATCGTGAAGTGCTTCGAGTGGAGGATGTACGGCGCCGGGTAGAGGTGGATCCGCACGCCGGCCTCGAGCAGCGCCTTGTAGTACGACGCCTGCGCGTGACCGACGAGGAACTGGTCGGAGACCTCGCTGACGAACAGCTCGACGTCGATCCCGCGCTCAGCGGCCGTCGTCACGGCGTAGAGCAGCGACTCGTCGGGGACGAAGTAGGGCGAGGTCAGCGAGATCCGCTCGGTGGCGGCGTAGAGCAGCGTGGTGAACATGCGCAGGTTGTTCTCCGCCACGATGCCGGGCCCGCTCGGGACCACCTGGCACGGGACGTCGAAGATCTCGTCGGGGCGGCGGTCCGGCTCGCCGTGGACGGCGACGAGGTCGACCACCTCGCCGGTCTCGACGTACCAGTCGGACGCGAACACCGCGTTGAGCGCGCCGACGACCGGGCCCTCGAGCCGAACCATCAGCTCGACCCATTCGCGGCCCAGCCTGTGGTTGGCGGGCTTGTTGTAGCCGGGCTCGGTGAGGTTGAGCGAGCCGGTGAAGCCGACGCTTCCGTCGACGACCAGGATCTTGCGGTGGTTGCGCAGGTCGGGGCGGCGGAAGCGGCCGCGCAGCGGGTCGATCGGCAGCATCGGGTGCCAGGCGATCTTCGTGCCGCGCAGCCGCTTCACCATGCGGCGGTAGCCCGGGATCCGGCGCGAGCCGATGTGGTCGAAGAGGAGGCGTACGTCGACGCCGCGGTCGGTCGCGCGGACGAGCGCCTGGAACACCGGGTCGGTCACGTCGTCCCAGGCGGTGATGTAGAACTGCACGTGCACGTGGCTGCGCGCCCGGTCGATCTCGCGGGCCATCTCGGTCATCAGGGCCCGGTAGTCGGACCACAGCTCGACCTCGTTGCCCCCGGTGAGCGGCAGGGAGCCGAGGCGCTCGTTGAGGCGCGCGACGCCGGCCATGGAGCGCGGCAGGCGGCCGCTGTCGAAGGAGAGGCGCAGCTCGTCGCTGCGCTCGCGGATGGCCGCGATCGCCGTGCGCTGGCGGGTGATCCGGCGGTTGCCGAGCCGCGTGCGCCCCAGGAGGAGGAACACGGAGAACCCGATGATCGGCTCGATCAGGATGAGCAGCAGCCACGCCATCCCGGTCGACGGCTTGCGGTTGCCGGGGATGATCCCGAGCGCGACGAGCCGCAGCAGCATGTCGAATCCGAACACGATCCAGCCGAGCGTCGACGACGGAACCAGCCAACTCATGGCCGCAGCCTACGGAGACTCGTGTGGAATCCTGACGCAATGACGCCCCCAGAGCACGGGATCCTCGGCCGTGTCGCCGGCGCCGTCACCGGCAAGGTGGTGGACGCGGTGCCCGTCGAGGAGATCCTCGAGCACGTCGACCTCGACGCTGTCCTCGACCAGGTGGACGTCAACCACCTGCTGGACCGCATCGACGTCAACCGCTTCCTCGACCGGGTCGACCTCGACCGGCTGCTCGCCCGCGCCGACGTCAACGCGCTGCTCGCCGGCGTCGACCTCGAGGACCTGGTCCAGCGCGCAGGCATCCCCGACGTCGTCGCCAGCACCACCGGCGACCTGCTCGGACGCACTCTCGACGTCGCCCGGCGCCAGGTCGTCGGACTCGACGCCGTCGTCACCGGCCTCGTCGACCGCCTCCTGCGCCGCCGCGGTCCCGCACCGCTCGGCCCGGTCCTGCTGGTGGGCGAGCGATGAGCCGGGTCAGCGTCACCGGCAGGTACGCCGGGCCGGTGAGCCGCGCCGCCGCGATCGCCATCGACGTCGCGGTGGTGCTGGCCACCTACTCCCTGGGGGTCGGCCTGGCCGGCTTCCTCATGGAGGCGCTCTTCGACGTCTCGATCGCCGAGGGCACGGGCACGGTCGCGTCGGTGGTGCTGATCGGCTGGGGCGCGTCGTACGTCGCCGCCGCGACCGCCGTCGCCGGGCGGACCGTCGGCAAGGCGATCGTCGGGCTCAAGGTCGTCTCCCGCGACGGGCAGCCGCTGCGGCCCTCCGCCGCCGTCCTGCGGGTGCTGGTGTTCCCGCTGAGCACGTCGCTCCTCGGGCTCGGCCTGCTCCTGGTCGTGCAGCGCCGCGACCACCGCGCCCTGCACGACCTCATCGCGCGCACCGCGGTCGTCTACGACTGGGGCGACCGCCCCGCCCAGCTCCCCGGCCCCCTGGCGGCGTACCTGCGGGCCCGCGACGCCGTCTGACCTGAGGCCGGCTCCTCGCTGCGCTCGTCGCGCCTTGCTGGCAGACAGCCCCACGACCTCCCCGCCGAGTGGCTACGGTGGCCATATGCGGGTCCCCGAGTTCTCCGACGAGCAGATCGCCGCCGACCTCGCCGCCGCGGCCGCCGAGCTCGGCGAGCCGCTGACGGCGTCGGCGTACGACGCCTGGCAGCGTCAGCGCGACGCGGCGTCCCCGGCGCTGCTGATCCGCCGGTTCGGGTCGTGGAACGCCGCCTGCGCCCACGCGGGCGTGGCGACCAACAAGACCCGCTCGACGAGCCGGCGGTGGAGCGACGAGGACGTGGTCGCCATCGTGGCCCGCTATCTCGCGTCGCCCGGCAGCACCGGCTCGTTCGCCGACTACACCGCCTGGGCCAAGAAGCAGGAGGGCGTGCCGAGCGGCGCGACCCTGCGCCAGCGCTTCCCGTGGGCCGAGGTCAAGAAGCGGGCTGCCGCGCTCTCGTGAGCGCCACCGCGGCCGCGGGAGTCAGGACGCCGCAGCGGTCAGGTGGGGGATCCGCCCGCGCGCTCGAGGCACGCCGCCAGGCCGGTCGGGGCGCGACCGGTGAGCTGCTCGACGTGGTCGGTGACGGCGGCCAGCTCGCCGCGGGCGATCGCCGTGTAGGTCGACACCCACGCGTCGTACTGCCACGCGGGCGCCTCCCAGCGCCGGCGCGACGCGTAGGCCTCCTCGACGGTCTCGTCGTGGAACCTCACCGTGCGCCCGGTGCGCTCGGTGAGGATCGCGGCGATCTCGGTGAACGTGAGCGCCTCGGGGCCGGTGAGGTCGTAGGTCGCGGCGGCGTGCCGCTCGGGTGCGAGGAGCACGGCGACCGCGCTGGCGGCGACGTCGTCGCGGCTCACGGCGGCCACCCGGCCCTCGCCCGCGGGGCCGCGGATCACGCCGTCCTCGCCCACGAGCGCGGGCATGAGGTCGAGGTAGAAGCTGTCGCGCAGGAAGGTGAAGGCCATCCCGGATGCGCGCAGGTGCTCCTCGGTCGCCCAGTGGTCGCGGGCCAGGGTGAAGGTGGCGTCCGGCGCGGCGCCGAGGAACGAGGTGTAGACGACGTGCTCGACACCGGCGGCCGCCGCCGCGTCGACGAACGCGCAGTGCTGGTCGAGCCGGTCGGCCGACTCGGCGGCCGAGACCATGAGGAGGGTGCGCACGCCGGCCAGGGCGGACGCGACGGCCTCCCGATCGGCGTACGACGCCGTGGCGACCTCGGCGCCCGGGAGGGCGGGGGCGCGGGAGGGGTCGCGCACCAGCAGGCGCTGGGCGACGCCCCGCGCGGCGAGGGCGCGGGCGACGCGTCCGCCCAGGGCCCCTGTCGCGCCGGTGACCGCGAAGGCCACGGCATCCGTCACAGCAGCCCTTCCTTCTCGAGCCAGTCCTTGGCGATGGTCGCGGCCGGCAGCTGCTCGTCGACGCTGCGGGCGTCGAGGTCGACGAGGTCCTCGGGCGACATGGCGGCGCTGACCTTGTTGACGATGCCGGCGGCCTTGTCGCTCACGTCGTCGCTGGCCACGGGCACCACGTGCGAGGCCAGGAAGAGGCCCTTGGTGTCCTCGAGGGTGACGAGGTCGTTCTTCTTGATGGACGGGTCGCCGGTGTAGATGATCGCCAGCTGGATGTCGCCGTCCTTGAGCGCCTTGACGGTGAGGGGCCCGCCGCCGTCCTCGATGGGGGTGAACGCGACGTCGACGCCGTAGGTGTCCTTGAGGCCCTTCGGTCCGTTGGGACGGCTCTCCGCCTCGGAGTTGGCACCGAAGGTCATCTTCTCGGTGACCTTCGTGAGGTCGTCGATCGTCTCCAGGCCGTACTTCTCGGCGAACTCCCGCGTCACGACGTAGGAGTCCTGGTCGGTGGCGGGGGACTGGTCGAGGACGGTGAGTCCCTTGGCGTCGGCGGCGTCGACGAGCTCGCCGTACACGTCGTCGGCCAGACGCGCCTGGGTGTCGGGCTTCCAGATCTGCAGCAGCGGGCCGGTGTACTCCGGGAACAGGTCGATCGAGCCGTTCTCGATCTCGGGGAGGTAGGCCTCGCGCTGACCGATCTTGAAGTCGCGCTCCACCTCGATGTCGGCGGCCTCGAGGGCCTGGGCGTAGGCCTCGGCGATGATCTCGTTGGAGTAGTAGTCCTGCGAGCCGATGACGATCGTCTCGCCGCTGTCGTCGCCGCCGGCGCTGAGCGGGTCGGACTCCCCGCCGCACGCGGTGAGGGTGAGGGACGCGACGGCGACCAGCGCGAGCCCGAGCTGCGTCGACCGGAGGGGGGTGCGGGTCATGCGAGTCATGCGGGGACCTTTCGGGTGGTGGGACGGCTGGCCCGCTGGAGGGCCGCCATGGTGAGGTCGAGCAGGAGCGCCAGCGCGGCCACGAGGAGCGCACCGGCGAGCATCTGGACGTAGTCGCGGGACTTGAGCCCGGCGAAGAGGTAGCGGCCCAGCCCGGTGTCGGAGATGTACGCCGCCAGGGTGGCCGTCGCGACGACCTGCAGGGTCGCGGCGCGGATGCCGCCGACGATCACGTCGGCGCCGAGCGGCACCTCGACGCGGGTGAGGAGCTGCCACTCGCTCATCCCGAGGGCCCGGGCCGCGTCGACGGCTCCGCGGTCGGCGGCCTCGATGCCGGCGTAGGCGCCGGCCAGGAGCGAGGGGAAGGCGAGCGCGACGAGGGCGAGCAGCGGCGCCTCGATGCCGATGCCGAGGGCCAGGCCGAGCAGCGTGAGGAGACCGAGCGTGGGGACCGCACGCACCGCCCCGGCGAGCGCGACGACGACCAGCCGGCCCCGGCCCGTGTGGCCGATGAGGAGGCCGAGGGGGAGGGCGAGGAGCGCCGCCAGGGCGACGGCGGCGAAGGTGACGAGCAGGTGCTGCAGGATCCGGTGGTCGATCCCGCCCGCGCCGCCCCAGTGGGCGCCGTCGGTGATCCAGGCCAGGGCGTCGCCGAACAGGGTCACGTCGTCACCCCGGTGGCGACGTTGCCGCGCCAGGGCGTCACCAGCCGGCCGGTGGCGACCAGCAGGCCGTCGAGGGCGACGGCGAGCAGCATCGTGGCCACGACCCCGGTGACGATCTCGGCGCGGATGTCGCGCTGGAAGCCGTCGGTGAGGAGGTTGCCCAGGCTCGGGATGCCGACGAGTGCGCCGATGGTCACCAGGCTGACGGTGCTGACGGTGATGACCCGGACCCCCGAGAGGAGCACGGGTACGGCGAGGGGGAGGTCCACGCGCCAGAAGAGACCGGCCCGCGAGTAGCCCATCGCCTCGGCCGCCTCGCGCACCCGCTCGTCGACGGAGCGGAACGCGTCGGCCGCCGTACCCGCGAGCAGGGCGGTGCCGTAGACGGCCAGCGCGACGACGAGCGTGAGCCCGGAGCGCAGCGGGATGCCCAGCAGGACGGGGATCACGATCAGCAGGGGCAGGGCGGGCACCGAGTAGAGCAGGCTCGCGGTCCCGAGGACGACCGTGCCGGCGCGCGGCCAGCGCCAGGCGATCCGCCCGAGCAGCACGGCGACGAGGACGCTGATGAGGATGGCGGGCACCGAGAGACGGACGTGCTGCAGGAGCATGTCGAGCACGTAGTCGCGATTGGCCTGGACCCAGGTCATCGGCGGCTCACCCCTCCAGGACCCCGACGGGGCGCCCGTCGCCGTCGACGACGAGGCTGCGGCCGTCGACGGCGACGGTCCGCAGCGAGCGCTCCGCACGGTCGGAGCCGATGAAGTCGCGCACGAAGTCGTCGGCGGGGTCGGCCATGATCTGCTGCGGAGTGCCGGTCTGGGCGACGATCCCGCCCGTCTTGAGCACGACGACCTCGTCGCCGAGGCGGAAGGCCTCGTCGATGTCGTGGGTCACCAGCACGATCGTCTTGCCGAGCTCGGCCTGCAGCTGGAGGAGCTGGTCCTGCAGGCCGCGGCGCACGATCGGGTCGACCGCGCCGAACGGCTCGTCCATGAGCAGGACGTTGGGGTCGGCGGCCAGCGCCCGGGCCACGGCGACGCGCTGCTGCTGGCCTCCGGAGAGCTGGGCGGGATAGCGGCTGCCGAGCGCGGGGTCGAGACCGACGAGCTCCAGCAGGCCGCGCGCCGCCTCACGGGCGGCGCGCTTCGGCGTACCGGTCAGGACGGGGACCGTCGCGACGTTGTCGACCACGCGACGGTGCGGCAGGAGGCCGCCGGCCTGCGGGACGTAGCCGATCGAGCGGCGCAGCTCGACCTTGTCGAGGCCCAGCACGTCGCGGTCGTCGATGAGGACCGAGCCGGTGGTGGGCTCGACCATCCGGTTGACCATCCGCATCAGCGTGGTCTTCCCGGAGCCGGAGGTGCCAACGAGGGCGAGCGTGCGGTGGGAGGGCACGGTGCACGAGAAGCCCGTCACGGCCACGGTGCCGTCCGGGTAGGTCTTCCCGACGTCCCGGAACTCGATGCCCATGCACGGAACCCTACGGGGCGACAGGGACAACGGCGTGGACCTGCGCGCGTGAGCGGGCCGACGCCGCGCTCCCCGGTTCCGGTGATGGGGGCTGGGTACTGCGGGTTCAACCGACGAGAGGAGCACGAACGCATGAGCACCACCGAGAAGTCCGTGACCGTCGACGTCCCGGTGCGGACGGCCTACGACCAGTGGACGCAGTTCGAGACCTTCCCGTCCTTCATGGAGGGCGTCGAGGAGGTGCGCCAACTCGACGACACCCACCTGCACTGGCGTGCCGACATCGCGGGCGTCCACCGTGAGTGGGACGCCGAGATCGTCGACCAGACGCCCGACGAGCGGATCACATGGCGTGCGCTCGACGGCACCAAGAACGACGGCACCGTCTCCTTCGCCCCCGCCGAGCAGGGTCAGTCGACCCGGATCACGCTGCGGATGGAGTTCGAGCCCGAGGGGATCGTCGAGAAGGCCGCCGACGCCCTCAACATCGTCGACCGCCGCACCCAGGGCGACCTCGAGCGGTTCAAGACGTTCATCGAGACCCGCGGCGACGAGACCGGCGCGTGGCGGGGTGACGTGAGGCCGACGGACGCGGACAACCCGACGATCTGATCAGGACCCGCTCGCCTGCTCGACGATGCGGTCGAACCGGCTCGCCATCCGGTCGGCCAGGGCGTGCGCCGCCTTGAGCGGGCGCACCATCACCATGAACTCGGCGATCTGACCGGCGTCGTCGAGAACGATGAAGTCGCAGCCGGTGAGCTGGAGGCCGTCGACGATCGCCTCGAAAACCAGGGCATGTCCGTTGGCGTCCTCCAGTTCGCGCACGTAGCGCAGATCCTCGAACACCTCGAAGACGTTGGCCAGGATCGCGGCCGTGATCGCCTTGCCCTCGTAGGGCTTGTGTGCGACCGGGCTGCGGAAGACCACGTCGTCGGCCAGGCAGGCCTGGGCCGCGGCGATGTCGCCGGCCTCCACGGCCGCGCGGAACGCGCTCCCCGCCCCCTTCGCCGACCCACCCACGGCCGCGCTCACAGCGCCGCCGCCAGCTCGGTGCCCTGCTTGATCGCGCGCTTGGCGTCGAGCTCGGCGGCGAGGTCCGCGCCGCCGATGAGGTGGACGCCGCCCGCGAAGCCCGAGGCGAGCAGGTCGTCGTACAGGCCGCGCACGGACTCCTGGCCGGCGCACACGACCACGTGGTCGACGTCGAGCACCTGCGGGGTGCCGTCGACGGTGATGTGCAGGCCGGCGTCGTCGACGCGGTCGTAGGAGACGCCGCTGAGCTGGTGCACGCCGAGGTCCTTGACGGCGGCGCGGTGCACCCAGCCGGACGTCTTGCCGAGGTCCTTGCCCTGCGACGACTCCTTGCGCTGCAGCAGCCACACCTCGCGGGCGGGCGAGCGCGGCGCCTTGTCGGTGATCCCACCGCGGACGACGGCCGGGTCGGCCACGCCCCAGTGCGCCTTCCACTCCTCGACGGTCTCGGGTGTGTGCGCCAGCAGCTCGGTGACGTCGAAGCCGATGCCGCCGGCACCCATCACCGCGACGCGGGCACCCACGGCCACGCGGCCGGTGATCGCGTCGGGATAGGAGACCACCTTCGGGTGCTCGATGCCGGGGATCGCCGGCATCCGCGGCTCGACGCCGGTGGCGACCACGACCTCGTCGTACCCGCTGAGCAGATCGGGCGTCGCCCGCGTCGCGAGCTTCACGTTGACGCCGAGCACCTCCATCCGGCGGCGGAAGTAGCGCAGGGTCTCGGCGAACTCCTCCTTGCCCGGGATCTGCATGGCGAGGCGGAACTGGCCGCCGAGCTCGTCGGAGGCCTCGAAGAGGGTGACGTCGTGGCCGCGCTCGGCAGCGCTGACCGCGGTCGCCAGGCCCGCCGGACCGCCGCCGACCACCGCGACCCGCCGCGCGGACCGGGTCGGCCCGAGCACGAGCGTGGTCTCGTGGCAGGCGCGCGGGTTGACCAGGCAGGAGGCGCGCTTGTTCTGGAAGGTGTGGTCGAGGCAGGCCTGGTTGCAGCCGATGCAGGTGTTGATCTCGTCGGCCCGGCCGTCGCGGGCCTTCGCGACGAGGTCGGGGTCGGCGAGGAACGGGCGGGCCATCGAGACCAGGTCGATGCCCTGCTCGAGGATCGACTCGGCCACGTCGGGGGTGTTGATCCGGTTGCTCGCGCAGACCGGGATGGCGACCTCGCCCTTGAGCCGCAGCGTGCTGTCGGCCCAGGCGCCGCGCGGCACGCTGGTCACGATCGTGGGCACCCGCGCCTCGTGCCAGCCGATGCCGGTGTTGATGACGCTGGCGCCGGCCTCCTCGATGCGGTGCGCGAGCTCGACGGTCTCGTCCCAGGTCTGGCCGTCGGGCACGAGGTCGAGCAGCGACATCCGGTACATCACGAAGAAGTCGGGCAGCTCCTGGCGGATCCGCCGCACGATCTCGACCGGGAAGCGCATCCGGTTCTCGGCGCTGCCGCCCCACTTGTCGGTACGGCGGTTGGTGCGCGCGGCGAGGAACTGGTTGATCAGGTAGCCCTCGGATCCCATGATCTCGACGCCGTCGTAGCCCGCCTTGCGCGCGAGCTTCGCGGACGCGACGAAGTCGTCGATCGTCCGCTCGACCGCGCGGCCGGACAGCGCCGAGGCCTTGAACGGGGTGATCGGCGACTGGGTCGCGCTGGCCGACACGCTGAAGGGCGTGTAGCCGTAGCGGCCCGCGTGCAGCAGCTGCAGGGCGATCCGGCCGCCGTTCTCGTGCACCGCCTCGGTCACGCGCTGGTGGCGGTGCGCGTTCATGCGCGTGCTCATCTGGGAGCCGAAGGGCAGCAGCCAGCCGCGGATGTTGGGGGAGTAGCCGCCGGTGACGATGAGGCCGACCCCGCCGCGGGCGCGCTCGGCGAAGTAGGCCGCCAGCTCGTCGACGTGCCAGGGCCGGTCCTCGAGCCCGGTGTGCATCGAGCCCATCACGGCGCGCGACTGGAGCTCCAGCCCGCCGATCGTCGCGGGGGAGGTGAGGAGGGGGTACGGCGTCATCAGGGTCATCGGGACTCCTTGCGGGTGTGGGCGTCGAGGTACTCGGTCAGCCAGCGGATCCAGAACTCCTCCACGAGGAGGCCTCCGCGCAGCACGAGGTAGATGTCGAGGTCGGGACCGGACAGCGCGTCCGGGTCGGGGAAGTCGCGGGCGGCGAGGAACTCGTAGAGCGAGTGTCGCTTGGTGTGCTCGTCGAGCTGGCGGCGCAGGTCGTCGAGCAGGGCCGCCCGGTCGCCGTACGACGCCCCGCGCATCTTGACGCCGACGCTGCTGCGCATCGCGTCCGGCGTCGTCGGCTCGCCGATCCACCGGGTCAGCTCGGCGCGGCCGGCGTCGGTGACCGCGTAGACCTTCTTGGCGGGGCGGTCGGCCTGGGGCACGGTCTCGGCGCGGATCCAGCCGTCGCCCTCCATCCGGCCGAGGACGCGGTAGATCTGCTGGTGGGTCGCGGACCAGAAGAAGCCGATCGACGCGTCGAAGCGGCGGACCAGGTCCGAGCCGGACGCGGCGCGCTCGGAGAGCGACACCAAGATCGCGTGCTCGAGGGCCATGGACAGCAGGATGCCCGACTTCCGCGGGGCTATGCAACTAGTTGCGCAACTCGTTTCATGTGGCCCCGGTCACGCCCGGGCACCGACCCGGCGCTGCGCTCGGAACTCCTTCATCCGCCGCAGGTAGCCGCGCAGCCGGAGCGCGGGCACCGCCCGCGGCCAGTCGCCGGCGCGGAACCACGCGTCCGAGCCGCCGTCGACGAAGACGACGCTGCCGCACAGGAAGTCCGCGGCGTCGGAGAGCATGAGGACCACCCACGCGGCCAGCTGGTCGGGGTCGCCGAAGCCGCCGATCGGGACGGGGAAGGCGCGGATCCGCTTCGCCTCGGCCGGTGTCGCGAGCTGCTGCTCCAGCAGCGGCGTGCGGATCGCGCCGGGCGCGATCGCGTTGAGCCGGATGCCGGCGCCCGCCCACTCGGGGGTGACCGCCGCGCGCCGCACCCACTCGGTGACCGCGATCTTGCTGGCGCCGTACGCGAAGGTCGGCGCCATCCTCCCGAACCGCCGCAGCGAGCCGAGCGCCTTCGGCACGTCGCGCTCCAGGAGGGCGCGGACCGCACGGCGCGGCACCATCGGCATGGTCGTCGTGGCGTTGCTGGAGAAGACGACCACCTTCGCGCGCTCCGCGGCGGCCAGGGCCGGGCGCCACGCGTCGAGCAGCTCGACGATGCCGAGGTGGTTGACCTCCGCGATCAGCCGGGCGCGGTCCGGGCCGGGCGCCGGGCCCAGGCCCGCGGCCAGGACCGCGCCGTCGAGGACGCCGCCGGCGCGCTCGAGGACGGCGGCGGCCGCCGTATGCCGGCCGTCCGGGGTGGACAGGTCCGCGACGACGTCGGCCTCCTCGATGTCGACGCCGATGACGGTGTGGCCGTCGGCGACGAGCCGACCGACGACGGCTGCGCCCATGCCCGAGGCGGATCCGGTGACTGCGTAGGTGCCCACGCGCCGACTCTAGAACAAGTTCTAGTTGGCCAGCGCCGCCCGATCCGCGCGCTCCCGGGTCACCTCGGCCCACGGGCTCCACAGGAACCACCGCGGCAGGCCCGCGACGAGGCGGGGGAGCCCGACGACGTCGATCCGTCCGGCGTCGACCGCCTCATGCCACGAGCAGTAGCCCTGGAAGACGTCGGCCAGCGCGGGAGTCGACGCGGCGACCTCGACGTCCACCGCGAAGCCGGGGTGCTGCAGGCACACCGAGACCTCGGTGGGCTCCATGACCAGCCAGATGGTCACCGGGGCGGGCGCGGTGTGCCGGAACTCCACGACCGTGCGGCCCGGTGGCAGTCGCGCCAGGTCCACGCGGCGGTGCATCCACCACATCAGCGTGGTCGGGGCGACGTCGTGCGGGCGCAGCTC
The DNA here is from genome assembly GCF_006335005.1 of Nocardioides albidus. Classification (GTDB taxonomy): domain Bacteria; phylum Actinomycetota; class Actinomycetes; order Propionibacteriales; family Nocardioidaceae; genus Nocardioides; species Nocardioides albidus. Next base: position 125,532 of record NZ_VDMP01000015.1, on the reverse strand, counting down.
CTCGAAGAGCCACTCGATCGCCCAGCGCCCGAGGCTGTCGATCACCCGCTCGAGGTCGCGTCCGGCCGGCGTGAGGTGGTATTCGCTGCCACGGCCCGTCGGCGCCGGCCAGGTCTCGAGCACGCCGCGGCGCTCGAGGTGGCGCAGGCGCTGCACGAGCAGCGAGCGCGAGATGCCGGGCAGGGCCCGGGCGATGTCGTTGAAGCGGGTGTTGCCGAGCACCAGCTCGCGGATGATGAGCGGCGTCCAGCGGTCCGCGACCACCTCGGCGGCCATCGAGACGGGGCAGTAGTTGCCGTAGTCGGGCATCTGTCCATGGTCCTCCCGGGCGGCCGGGAGGGGTAGTACTGAACTTGGACCAGTGGGGTCATCTTTGTGGACTGGAGGCGCCGCCGCGGCAGCCGGACATTGGTTCCATGACCAGCACACTCCCGCCGACCACCGAGTCCGCCACCCACCACCTCACCCCTGCCGAACGGGCCGCCGAGATCGGCCCCCGCATCGCCGCCCATGCCGCCCGCCACGACGCCGAGGGCAGCTTCGTGTCCGAGGCGTACGACGAGCTGCGCGCCGCGGGACTGCTCCGCGCCGCCGTCCCCGTCGAGCTCGGCGGCGACGGCGCCACCGTGCGCGAGCTCGCCGCGCTCCAGCGCGAGCTCGGGCACCACTGCGGCGCGACCGCCCTCGCCAGCGCCATGCACCAGCACGTCGTGGCGTTCACCGCCTGGCGCCACCGCCGCGGCCTGCCCGGCGCGGAGGCGACGCTGCGCCGCGTCGCGGAGGAGCAGATCCTGCTCGTCTCGACCGGCGGCGGTGACTACATCCAGCCGCAGGGCGAGGCGGTCAAGGTCGACGGCGGCTACCGGGTCACCGGCCGCAAGCGCTTCGCCAGCCAGTCCCGGCACGGCACCGTCATCTCCACGATGGCCTGCTTCGACGACCCCGAGCAGGGCCGGCGGGTGCTCAACCTCGCCGTCCCGGTCGCCGCCGAGGGCGTCACGGTCGGCGACAACTGGAACACGATGGGCATGCGCGGCACCGCCAGCGACGACATCGACCTCGCCGACGTCTTCGTCCCCGACGACAAGGTTCTCGCCAACCGCCCGTGGGGCGTGGTCGACCCGCCGTTGCAGGTCATCTCCAGCATCGCGTTCCCGATCATCAGCGGCGCCTACCTCGGCGTCGCGGAGGCGGCGTACGACGCCGCGGTGGCCGCCGCCGCCCGCCGGGCCGACGACGTGGCCGTCCAGCGGCAGGTCGGCGTGATGCGCTCGAGGCTCCAGGTCGCGGCCTGGGCGCTCGACGGCGCTCTCGGTCTGGTCGGCGACGACCCGACGCCGTCCCGGGCGACCGTCCTGGCGGTGATGAACGCCAAGGCGGAGATCGCCCGGGCCGGCGTCGAGGTGTGCGATCTCGCGATGGAGGTCGCCGGTGGACCGGCGTTCTTCCGGGGCTCCGTGATCGAGCGGGCCTACCGCGACATCCGGGCCGCGAAGTTCCACCCCTTCACGCCCGAGCAGACGCTCGTGCACCTCGGCGCCGACGCGCTCGGCGAGCCCGTCCCCATCGCGGAGTGAAGCGTGAGCCTTGACTAACGCGTTAGTGGCAACTAACGTGTCCGGGGTGACCGACCCGTTCAGCGCTGCAGCGGAGCCCACCCGGCGCCGTCTGCTCCAGCTGCTCGCGGCCGGCCCGATGAGCGTCAGCGAGCTGGCCGGGCGCTTCCCGGTCACCCGGTCCGCGATCAGCCAGCACCTCCTGGTGCTGGTCGACGCGGGCCTGGTCGAGGCGGAGAGGTCGGGACGCCGGCGGATCTACCGCGTGGTCCCCGACGGCCTGCGCCGCCTGCAGGCCGAGATCGACCGGTTCTGGACCACCGAGCTCGACCAGCTCGTCGCCGACGCGCACGACCTCGCCACGCATCACGCCACCCCGCAAGCCGCCCAGGAGCAGCCATGACCTACCGCAGGACCGTCACCCTCCCCGTCTCGCCCGACGAGGCGTTCGCCCTCGTCACCCGCCCCGACCGCCTGCGGCGGTGGATGGGGGTCACCGCCCGGGTCGACCTGCGGGCCGGCGGCGACTGGCGCTGGACCGTGACCCCGGGCAATGTCGCCGCGGGCACCGTGCGCGAGATCGAGCCCGGCCGCCGCGTCGTCCTCGACTGGGGCTGGGACCTGATGGCCGGCGCCGAGGGCGCGCTCGGCACCGTGACCGTCACCGTCGAGCCCGCCGGCGACGGCTCCAGCGTCACGCTCGTCCACGAGGGCCTGGGCGTCGAGCAGGAGGCCGCCCACGCGGAGGGCTGGGACCACTTCCTCGGCCGTCTCGAGGTCGCGGCCGCCGAGGGCGACGCCGGGCCCGACGACTGGGCCGCCGCGCCCGACCCGATCGACGAGCTCTCCGCCGCCGAGGCCTCGCTCGCCGTGCTCCAGCACGTGCTGCGCCAGGTCGGGCCCGACGACGGCACCCGGGCGACCCCGTGCAGCGAGTTCACCGTCGACGAGCTGACCGAGCACCTGCTCGGCTCGCTCGTCGGTCTCGGCTCCATGGCCGGGCCGGAGCCGAGCCGGCACGCCGGTCCCGACCTCGAGGACACCGTCGCCGTCCTCGCCGCCGACGTGATCGAGGCGTGGCGCCGCCGCGGCCTGGACGGCATGGCCCGCAGCCCGTTCGGCGAGGCCCCGGCGCCGGTGCTCGCCGGCATCGTCTCCGTCGAGCTCCTCCTCCATGCCTGGGACTACGCCCAGGCCACCGGCGCCGTCATCACCGTCAGCGACGAGTTGGTGGACTACGTCGCCGGGCTGGCCGCCCGGGTCGTCCCCGGCGCCCGCGGGCGGGCCTTCGCCGACGAGGTCGCCGCCCCGGCCGACGCCGACGCGCTGACCCGGCTCGCGGCGTACAGCGGGCGCACGCCCCTCGCGCTCGTCTGAGGCTGCGCCGGGCCGGGGGTGGGGTACGCTGGCCCCCACCACCGGACGCCGTCCTCCCGACGGGAACCCGGTGACGTACGCCCGATCGGCGATCTCCCGCAGCAGCGCGAGCCGCCGGCGCAACCTGCGGAACGCCTTCGGGGCAGCCGCTTGGAAGGACACCTGTGGCTCGAGGAGGCCAGCGGGGAGCGACGCAGCAGCGCCGCAACTCGCAGTCGGCGCGCACGCGTCGCAACGAAGAGGGCATCATCCCCCAGCTGGCTCGCGCGGTGCGCGAGGTCGAGGCCGCCGTCGCGCGGCGCTCGGCGATGCCGGAGGTGCGCGCGAAGTTCCAGGTCGTCGCGCTGCTGGCGCGCGAGGAGCGCGCCCGGGTCAAGAACGACCCCGACCTCTCCGACAGCCGCCGCGGCGAGGAGCTCAAGCGCCTCGACGGGATCGCCACGATCCTGGCGCAGACGGCGGCCCGTGACAGCACCCTGTTCACCCTGCTCGACGAGAACGCCGAGATGTCGGAGTCGGCCAAGGCGATGCGGCGCGAGCTGCTGCGCAAGGCCGGGGTCGACGAGCCGGAGCCCGAGCCGCAGCCGATCGCGGTCGACCCGGAGCTGGCGGCGCTCGCCGAGCGGCGCGTCGTACCCCCCTCCGTGCAGGCCTACCAGCTCTCGCACCCCTTCCTCGCACCCGACTTCACCCACGCGCGGGTCAAGGTGCCGCCCCGGCGGCTGGCCGGCTGGGAGCTGCTCGAGCCCCTGTTCCGCAGCTTCGAGCGGGCCGCCCCGGACGCGCCCGCCTGCATGCCCCTGCCCGACGCCGACCAGCTGACCTCGCTCACGGGCCGGCACGCCCCGGTCGGTCGCGAGCTGATGGCCCACCAGGCCCAGCTCATCGCGTCCGCCGCCTCCGGGCACCGCACCTATCTGCTCGCCGACGAGCCCGGTCTCGGCAAGACCGCGCAGGCGCTGCTGGCCGCCGAGGCCGCCGGCGCCTTCCCGCTGCTGGCCGTGGTGCCCAACGTCGTCAAGACCAACTGGGCGCGCGAGGTCCAGCTCTGGACGCCCAACCGCCGCGCGACCGTGCTGCACGGCGACGGCGACGACGCCGACGGCTTCGCCGACGTGTTCGTCGTCAACTACGAGATCCTCGACCGCCACGTCGGCTGGCTCGGCACCCACGGCTTCCGCGGGATGATCGTCGACGAGGCGCACTACATCAAGAACAAGACCTCCCAGCGCTCGCAGAACGTCCTCGAGATCGCCAACCGGATCCGCTCCCGGATCGCGCGCCCGCTGATGATGGCGCTGACCGGCACCCCGCTGATCAATGACATCGAGGACTTCCGCGCCATCTGGCAGTTCCTCGGCTGGATCGACGAGATCGTCCCGCAGGGCACCCTGATGGAGGCGCTGGAGGAGACCGGGCTGACCCCGGCCGACCCGGGCTTCTATCCCGCCGCGCGTCGCGCGGTCGTCGAGCAGGGCATCGTGCGGCGTCGCAAGATCGACGTCGCCTCCGACATCCCCGCCCGCCGGATCGCCGACATCCCCGTCGAGCTCGAGGGCGAGGCCGGACGCTCGATCCGCAAGGCCGAGCAGGAGCTGGCCCGCCGGATGGTCGAGCGGTACGACGCCGCGATCGCCACCCGCCGCAGCGGCGCCGAGGTCGAGGGCATCGACCACCGCCTGGTCCGCCAGGTCGCCGGCTGGGAGCGCGAGGACAACTCGACCAAGACCGGCGAGAACGTCTTCACGATGATGCGCCGCATCGGCCAGGCCAAGGCCGGGCTCGCCGCCGACTACACCTCCCAGCTGGCCCGCAACGTCGGCAAGGTGGTGTTCTTCGCCAAGCACATCGACGTGATGGACACCGCCGAGCGCACCTTCGCCGAGCGCGGCATCAAGTACAGCTCGGTGCGCGGCGACCAGAGCTCGACGACCCGGCAGAAGGAGATCGACGCCTTCGTCAACGACCCGGACGTCCAGGTCGCGGTCTGTTCGCTCACCGCCGCCGGTGTCGGCCTCAACCTGCAGGTCGCCTCCAACCTGGTCCTCGCCGAGCTCTCCTGGACCGACGCCGAGCAGACCCAGGCCATCGACCGGGTGCACCGCATCGGCCAGGCCGAGCCGGTCACCGCGTGGCGGGTCATCGCGACCCAGACCCTCGACACCCGGATCGCCGAGCTCATCGACAAGAAGGCCGGGCTCGCGGCCCGGGCGCTCGACGGCGCCGGCGAGGAGGTCGAGGGCGGTGCGATCGACCTGCAGACCGAGGCCCTGGTCGCCCTGCTGACCGCCGCGCTCGAGGCCCGCGGGGACGCCGACCGGTAGCCATGTCACACTCCGCCGACCCGTCTCGTCCTCCTGGCATGGACATCATCGCCGTTGCAGGCGGAACGGGACTGGTCGGCGCGATGGCGGTCGAGGAGGTACGCCGCGTCGGCGCGACGCCGGTCGTCATCGCCCGCTCCCGCGGGGTCGACCTGACCACCGGCGCCGGGCTCGCGGCGGCCCTCGACGGCGTCGACGCGGTCATCGACGCCAGCAACGTCCAGACCCTCAGCGGCAGGCGGTCGGTCGAGTTCTTCGAGGCCGCCACCGGTCACCTCCTCACCGCGGGCGCCGCGGCCGGCGTGCGCCACCACGTCGCCCTCTCGATCGTCGGCTGCGACCGGGTCGACCTGCCCTACTACCTCGGCAAGCGCCGCCAGGAGGAGCTGGTCGCCGCCGGCCCGGTGCCCTGGTCGGTGCTGCGGGCCACGCAGTTCCACGAGTTCGCCGGGCAGCTCGCCCAGCGCAGCCCGCGCCCGTTCGCCATGGCGCCGCGGATGCGCACCCAGCCGATCGCGGCCCGCGAGGTCGCCGCCGCCCTCGTCGCGGCGGCGCTCGGCGAGCCCGCCGGGCTGCTGCCGGACCTCGGCGGCCCGCGACCCGAGGACATGGGCCGGATGGTGCGCGACGTGGTGCGGGCGCGCGGGCCCCGGCGGCTCGTCGTACCCGTGCCGATGGCGGGACGGACCGGGCGCCAGGTGAAGGCGGGGGGCCTGCTGCCGGGTGCCGGCGCGCGGCTCGGCACGGAGACCTTCGACGAGTGGCTCGCCCGTGTGTGACCCGGTGGCGCGGGTCCAGGCGCTGGCGGGGGAGTACGACGCGCTCCGCCCCCGGATGGTGCGCGTCGCCTACGCGATCCTCGGCAGTCGCGCCGAGGCCGAGGACGTCGTCGCCGACTGCTGGACCCGCCTGGTGGAGGCCGACGCCCGCGAGCCGATCCGCGACCTGGCCGGCTGGCTGACCGTCGCCGTCGCCCGCGCGGCCACCGACGTGCTGCGCTCGGCGCGGGTCCGTCGCGAGGAGTACGTCGGCCCCTGGTTGCCGGAGCCTTTCGTCGGGGAGCGCGCCGCCCGCGCCGATCCGGCCGCCGACCCGGCCGACCGGGTCACCCTGGACGAGACGGTCAGCTACGCCCTCGTGGTCGTCCTCGAGTCGCTGTCCCCCGCGGAGCGGACCGCCTGGGTCCTGCACGACGTGTTCGGCATGGCCTTCGCCGAGGTCGCGGCGGTCGTCGGCCGCAGTCCGGCCGCCGTCCGCCAGCTCGCCTCGCGGGCCCGGACCCATCTCGCCGCGCAGCCGGCCCGGTTCGAGGTCGACCGCCGGGCCCACGAGGCGGTGCTCGGTCGCTTCCTCGCCGCGGCGGCCGGGGGCGATCTCGCCGCCCTGCTCGAGACCCTGGACCCCGATGTGGTCCTGACCTCCGACGGGGGCGGCGTGGTGAGCGCGGCGCGCCGGCCGGTCCTGGGCGCCGACCGGGTGGGACGCTTCCTGCTCGGCCTGGTCGCGAAGTACGGCGATCGCGTCGACGTCGAGATCGTCGACGCCAACGGCGCCCCGGCGATCGCGCTGCGCGAGGACGGGGTGGTGACCTCCCTGCTCGTGCTGACCGTCGAGGGGGAGCGCGCCACGCGGGTCGACATCCTGCGGGCGCCGGCCAAGCTGGCCGTCGTCGACCTCCTCCGGGTAGACGTGACAACAGATCACGGATAGATCCGGAACCTCTCCTCCCGCCGGTCGTTGAATCGTGGACGACGCGCTGCGGTGGCTGGGGGGTTCCGCACCGTCAACGCGGCCCCGAGGCATTCGCCCCGGGGCCGCGACGGGTGGTGAGGGCTTCGCGAGGGGTAGGCAAGGATGGGCACGTGTCCGGCCCGCTGATCCCCTCCGACCCCTCGGCCGATGCCGTCCGCCGTCGCGCGCTGCGCCGGATGCGCACGGTCGCCGTGTCGCTGCTCCTGCTCGCCGCGGCGGTCTATGCCGCCACCCTGGGCGAGGACGGCGCCTGGGGCTATGTCAACGCCGGCGCCGAGGCGTCCATGGTCGGCGCCATCGCGGACTGGTTCGCCGTGACGGCGCTCTTCAAGCACCCGCTCGGGCTGCCGATCCCGCACACGGCGCTGATCCCCAAGCGCAAGGACGACCTCGGCAAGGGGCTCGAGCAGTTCGTGGGGGAGAACTTCCTGCAGGAGGAGATCATCCGCGAGCGGGTCCTCGGGGTGCAGATCGCACAGCGCGTCGGTGACTGGCTGGCCGTGCCCGCGAACGCCGAGCGGGTCGTCACCGAGGGCTCCGAGATCGCCGCGCTCGTGCTCGGCAAGGTCCGTGACGACCACATCGAGGCGCTCGTCACGGAGGCGCTCGTGCCCCGGTTCCGGGAGGAGCCCGTCGCGCCCCTGCTCGGCGGGCTGCTCGCCGAGGCGATCCGCGACGACCTGCACCACGGGCTCGTCGATCTCATGATCGAGGAGATGCACGGCTGGCTCCTCGCCAACCCCGACACGGTGCACGAGGTGCTGGAGGAGCGGGCGCCGTCCTGGGTCCCCGGCCGGGTCAACGAGATGGTCATCGACCGGCTCCACCTGGAGATGGTCCGCTGGGTCGCCGACATCCGGGACAACCCCGGCCACCGTGCCCGTCGCGCTCTCGACTCGATGCTCGGCCAGCTCGCGGACGACCTGCTGTCCAGGCCGGAGACCCAGGAGCGGGCGGAGCGGCTCAAGGACCGCGTCCTCGACCACCCCGCCGTCATCGCCAGCGCCGTCTCGCTGTGGCAGGCCCTGCGCAAGGCGCTGCTCGCCTCGCTGAGCGACCCGCAGGGCGCCGTACGCCGCCGCCTGCTCGTCGAGATCGAGGGCGCATCCTCCCGCCTGCGGGCCGACGCGGCCCTGCGCGATCGCCTCGACCGCCTCGCCGCCGACGCCGCCGTCTTCGTCGTCGACCGCTACGGCGCCGAGCTCACCACCGTCATCACCCACACCATCGAGCAGTGGGACGGCAAGGAGGCCGCCCGCCGCATCGAGCTGCACGTCGGCCGCGACCTGCAGTTCATCCGGATCAACGGCACCATCGTCGGCGGCCTGGTCGGCCTCCTCATCCACACGGTGTCCGTGGCCGTCCACTGAGCGCCGCGCGCAGCAGACCGGTGATCAACGCGGGTGGGTTTCCCCTGTGCACAGGCGGGGTTCCGGCGTCGGGTTTGTGACGGATCCTCTTGGGACGATGCAGTCATGGATCTCGGAACCCGACCCGACGCGACAGCCGATCTGCTGTCGCGCGTGCGGGACCGGATCCACTCCCGCAACACCCTGATCATCGAGGAGTGGGAGGACATCACGACCTGGGCCTCCGACCATGTCGTCACCGGACCGGCGGGCGTTGCCACGATCACCGAGGGCTACCTCGACACCGGCATCCCGATCGTGGGCGCGGGCGCACCGTTGGTGTCGGAGTTCGCGTTGAGGAGTTGGTCGCGGTCCTCGGCCGGACCCCGGATGGTGGGAAGGCGTATGTCGGGCGGGTCATCGAGTGCGCCTGGCGGTTGCCCCACGTGTACGACGCGGTGATGGCCGGGGGGTTGGCGCCGTGGCGGGCCGAGCGGATCGCCGACCTCACTCGCCCGCTCAGCGCGGAGGCGGCGGCGTTCGTGGACCGGCAGCTGTTCGACGCCACCGGCGTCGGCTGGGCGCAGCTCGAACGCCGCGTCGGCGAAGCTGTGTTGCGGTTCGACCCCGAGAAGGCCGAGGCCGAACGTAAGGCCGCAGCCGATCGACGTCGCTTCGACATCGGGGAGGTCGACGAGCACGGACTCGTCCAGGTCGACGCGCTTATGGATGCGGCGGACGGGCACGACCTCGACCAGGCCGTCGCGCGGCGGGCCGAGGTCCTCGGCCGGCTGGGTGACGACTCGTCGCTCGATGTGCGGCGGTCGAAGGCGGCTGCCGAGATCGCCCGCGCCGATCTCGCGTTGGATCTGTTGATTCCTGATCCCGACACCGGGGAGGTCGTCGCCACCTTGCCGGGTCGCAAGGTGGTGTTGAACGTCCACATCACCGACACCACCCTCACCGGGCAGAACCCGGTCGGCAGGTGGGAGGAAGGACGCTGCCCGGTCAGCTCAGCGCAGATCAGGGAATGGCTCCGCACCCGCGAGACCACGATCGTCGTGCGGCCGGTGATCGATCTGGCCGACCACGTGCCGGTCGGCTCCTACGAGATCCCCGACCGCCACAAGACCCGTGTCGCGTTTCGGGACCAGACCTGCCGGTTCCCGCACTGCACCCGCCCCGCCCAACGCTGCGACATCGACCACCACCGTTCCTACGGGGAGGGCGGGCCGACCTGCCCCTGCAACGAAGTCGCCCTGTGCAGGCGGCACCATCGCGCGAAGACACATTCCCGGTGGCGCTACGAGATCCTCATGCCCGGCACCTACGTCTGGACCAGCCCCACCGGATTCCGGTTCCGGGTCGACCACCGCGGCACCCACCCCGTGCACGACACCAGCGCCCCGCCCGACGAGTAGGGACCCCGCCCCACACCCCGCCAGCCACCTGCTCGCGGGGACATCGGCACGTCAGAGGGGCCCGGAGGGTTCGAGGCTCCTCGCTGCGCTTGTCGACCGGACCGGGCCCGAGCTGGTGACGTCGCGCCGCCTGCGATGCACGCACTGTCAGCACGAATGTCCCCCGACGAGTCAACCGCTATGGCCACTAGGCTGGGCGCGTGCCCGAGCCGATGGACGTCCCGATCCGTGACCAGTCGATCCGGCTCGGCCAGTTCCTCAAGCTCGCCAACCTGGTGGAGTCCGGGGCCGAGGCGAAGCCGGTGATCGCCGACGGGCTCGTCCGGGTCAACGGCGAGGTCGAGACCCGGCGCGGACGCCAGCTCGTGCTCGGCGACGTGGTCGAGCTCCAGGGCCAGGCCGCCCGGGTCTCCGACGACGACGTCCCCGACAACCTGCCCTGGTAGATCGGCGCGAGCGCGTCGCTCCTTCGTCGCGCCGCGCTGCCGCGCGCGCGTCAGCTGACGGCGAGCAGGTCCACCACGAAGACGAGGGTCTCGCCCGGCTTGATGACGCCGCCGGCGCCGCGGTCGCCGTACCCGAGGTGCGGCGGGATGACGAGCTGGCGGCGGCCGCCGACCTTCATGCCCTGCACGCCGGTGTCCCAGCCCTGGATGACCTGGCCGATGCCGAGGCGGAACTGCAGCGGCGTGCCGCGGTTGTACGACGCGTCGAACTCCTCGCCGCTGGACAGCGCGACGCCGACGTAGTGCACGGACACGGTGCTGCCGGACGTGGCCTCCTCGCCGTCGCCGACGGTGAGGTCGGTGATCACGAGGTCGGTGGGCGGCGTGGGGTCGACGAAGTCGATCTCGGGCTTCTGGCTCATCCCCTCAGCCTAAGGGCGCGCGCCGCCGGCCCGTGACCGCACCCGTGGCCGTGAGCCGGTCGGCGATGTGCCTGTGACGGGGTGTCCTGCCGATGCCTCACCACCCGCGTGCGCGGGTTAGGCTGCGCGCAGCGTCCCAGCCGACGGATGGATGGGGCATGGGGAGGCCTCGGGGGTTCGAGCGGTGCGGGTCAATGCGACGGGTACCGAGTCCTGGCCGTCGCCGGGACATCACACACGCCTCCTGCACGCTGCCGGCACCCACCCGGGTCGGGTCCGCTCCGTCAACGAGGACTCCTCCCTCGTGGCTCCACCGGTCTTCCTGGTCGCCGACGGCATGGGCGGCTATTCCCGCGGCGACGTGGCGAGCCGGCTGGTCGTCGAGTCCTTCGAGTCCCTGGCGACCCTCCACGAGGTGCAGCCGGCCGACGTGGAGGCCGCGATCGCGACGGCCCAGACGCGGGTCGCGTCGCTGGCCGCGGAGTTCAGCTCCGCGCCCGGCTCCACGCTCGTCACGGCCGCCTACGTCCTGGAGGACGGCCGCGGCTACTGGCTGCTGGCCAACATCGGCGACTCCCGCGCCTACACGTACGCCGGCGGCGTGCTCGAGCAGATCTCCAAGGACCACTCCGTGGTGCAGGAGCTCATCGACGCCGGCCACCTCACCCGCGACGAGGCGCTCGGCCACCCGGAGCGGCACGTCGTGACCCGCGCGATCGGCGCGCTGACCACCTCCGAGGCCGACTTCGCGCTGGTGCCGGCCGAGCCCGGGTCCCGGCTGCTGCTGTGCTCCGACGGGCTCACCTCGGAGCTGTCCGACACGGCGATCCTCCACATCCTCTCCGACCAGATGTCGCCCGACCGCACCGTGAGCACTCTTGTCGACGCCGCGGTCGCCGCCGGCGGCCACGACAACGTCACCGTCGTCGTCGTCGACGTCGAGGCGCTCGGGGCTGCGGCTCCGGCCGCCGAGGACACCGAGCCGCGGGACCGCGGATGACGACCTACGTCCCGGGCGACCTCGCCACCCTCGTCACCGAGACCGGCCTGGTCGTCTCCGCACCCGACCGGCTCGCCGAGGTCGCCACCCTGCTCGACCGCCGTCTCGAGGCGCCCACGGTCGTCGAGGTGCTGTCCCGCGGCGACCTGCGCGCGCTGCCCGAGTTCGCGGCGGTCCTCCTCGACGGAGCCGAGGCACGCATCCTCGTGCGCGGTGCGCTCGTCGTCCGGGTCGACGGGTTCGCGGTCGACGGCCGCGACGCCACCATGTGGACCGAGGCCTCGGCCGAGGTGCTGCCGGGCGCCGTCGTCGAGGTCGCGCCCGTCGGTACGCCGCCCGCCGGCCCCGCCCTGCCCCTCACCACCGGCGTGGTCCGCAGCGCCGGGGTGCGCTGGATCCCGGTGGCCGCGCCCGCGAGCCAGCCCGCCGCGAGCCAGCCCGTCGCGAGCCAGCCCGTCGCGAGCCAGCCCGTCCCGAGCCAGCCCGTCCCGGCGCCCGCCGCGCCGGAGCCCCCGGCCCCGGAGTACACCGTGGTCCGCGGCAGCCGGCCCGCAGCGCCGGCGGCCCCCGCCGCCGCGCCGCCGGCCGGCCCCGACGCGCCCACGACGCCACCCCCGTCCGTGCCCCCGTCCGTGCCCCCGTCCCTGCCGCCCGCGCCGTCCGCACCCCCCGCCGGATGGCAGCCCCTCCCGAGCGTCGACCCGTCCCCGGAGCACGACGGGCGCACGATCGCCCCCGCCCAGCTCCAGGCGCTGCGTGCGGCGTCCGCCCAGCCGTCGGCGCCCGCCCCGACCGCGCGACCGCCGGCCCCGGCGGCGCGTCCCACCGTCGCGCTGGCGTTCTCGACCGGCCGCGTCGTCGCCGTGCGACGCCGCGTGCTCATCGGCCGCAGCCCGCGCATCCAGCAGGTCGGCGGCAGCCAGAACCTGCCCGCACTGGTCACCGTGGACGATCCCTACGTCTCCAGCACCCACCTCGAGGTTTCCGCGGAGGGCGGGCGGGTGACGGTGACCGACATGTCCACCAACGGCACCCTCCTCGCCCGCCAGGGACGGATCCCGGTGCCGCTCGACCGCGGGGTGGCGACCGATGTCGCCCTGGGCGACGTCCTGACCCTCTCCAAGGGCCTCACCGCCACCCTCGTCCCCGCATCCGACGAGGTCTGAGCATGCAGCCACCGCAGATCCCCGGCTTCACCTTCGTCGACCTCGTCGGCGAGGGCGGCTTCGCCGACGTCTTCCGCTACCAGCAGGAGCTGCCGACGCGGCAGGTCGCGATCAAGGTCCTGCGCAGCGGCAGCGACGCGGCGTCCCTCGAGCTGTTCCGGGCCGAGGCCAACGTCATGGCCCAGCTCTCCAACCACCCCTCGATCGTGCCGATCTACCAGGCCGGCGTCAGCTCCGACGGCCGGGCGTTCCTGGTCATGGAGTACTGCCCGCCGCCGCACGTCGCGCAGCGCTACCGCACCCAGCCGCTCGCGGTCGCCGAGGTCCTCGACATCGGCGTGAAGATCGCCAGCGCGGTCGAGACGGCGCACCGCGCCGGGATCCTGCACCGCGACATCAAGCCGCACAACATCCTCACCAGCACCTTCGGCGTCCCGCTCCTCACCGACTTCGGCATCGCCTCGGTCGTCGGCGAGACGGGCGCGGGGGCACAGGGCCTGTCGATCCCGTGGTCGCCCCCGGAGTCGCTGAGCGCCGACAGCCACGACGTGCGCAGCGACGTGTACTCCCTGGCCGCGACCCTCTACTCGCTGCTCATCGGCCACCCGCCGTTCGAGCGGCGCGACGCCCCCAACGACAACGCGAGCCTGATGACCCGGATCGAGCGGGGCCAGCTGACGCCGCTGCGCCGCCCCGACGCCCCGCCGTCCCTGATCGACGTGCTGCGCCGGGCGATGTCGGTGGAGATCGAGCGCCGGCCGGTGTCCGCGATGGTGCTCGGACGTCAGCTGCAGGACGTGCAGATCGAGCTGCGTCAGTCGCCGACCCGGCTCGAGGTGATGGACGCCTCCCCGTCGGCCCTCGGCGAGGAGCAGCCCAACGATGCCCGGACCCTGGTCCGGCCGGTCTCGGTCATCATCCCGGCGGCCGTCCACGACCGCCCGGCCCCGCTCCAGCCGAGCTCCGAGGAGGACACCCGCAGCCCGCACCGCGCCGGGCACGTCGCCACCGGCGCCAGCTCGTCGAGGCGTCCCCCGCCGCAGCGCTCCGGCGGGCGGCCGCTCGGGCTGGCGGCGCGGCTCGGGATCGGCGTCGTCGCGGCCCTGCTGGTCGGCGCCGTCGGCTACGCCCTGCTCGCGGGCAGCCCCGGCGACGACAGTCGCGGCAAGGGCACGCTGCGGGGCGAGGACCCGCCCGACCCGGTGGAGCCGTTCGAGCGCGCGCCCACCCCGGTCGTCACGAAGTCCGGCAAGGGCGCCCGCTGGACCTTCACCTGGACCCAGGCGGAGCCGAAGCAGGGCGACGAGTTCAAGGTCCTGCTCTCCGGCGACGGCGTCACGAACCCCGAGGCCCAGTACACCGAGGCCACGACCCGGACCGTCAAGGTGGCGCCCGGTGCGACCGTGTGCATCCAGGTGGCCCTGTCGCGCGACGGCAGCGGCACCTCCGCTCTCTCCGAGAAGACCTGCGTGGTGGGCTCATGAACGTGACCAAGACGACGACCAGGCTCCGCCGCTGGCGCCGTACGGCGTCCGCGACCGTGCTCGCCCTCGTGCTCGGCACCCTCGTGGTGCTCGCGTTCCAGCACGACGGCAAGCCGTTCACCGAGGTGGACCTCAACGACGGTGGCGTGTGGGTCACCAACCGCGAGCTCGGGCTGGTCGCCCGCCTCAACCCGCAGATCAAGGAGCTCGATCTCGGCGTCGACGCCTCGAGCGCCGACTTCGACATCTTCCAGCGTGCCTCGAGCGTGTACGTCGACGACGTGACCTCGGAGCGGTCCGTGAAGCCCATCGACGTGGTCCGTGCCGACATCCTCGACCCGACCTCGCTGCCCACCGGCGCGATCGTCGCCAACGGCGGATCCACGTTCGCCGTCGTCGACAAGGTGACCGGCAACGCCTGGGTCCGCTCGGCCGAGCGCCTCAGCGGGTTCACCCCCAAGGGGACTCCGCCCGATCTCAAGGGCGCCCTGACCGCCGCCGTCGGCACCGACGGCACGGCATGGGTGCTGGGCCGCGACGGCGCGGTCACGCCGTTCCGGCCGAACGCCGCCGGCACCCCGGTCGCCGGCGACTCCTTCGAGCTCGGCAAGGACCTCGGCAACGACCCGGCCATGGTCGCTCTGAGCGTCGTCGGCGACACCCCGGTGCTCTTCGACCGCAACTCGCTCGAGCTCGCCCGCCCCGGCGCCGAGCCCGTCGTCGTCGAGACGCCGGACCCGTCCGAGGTGGAGCTGCAGCAGCCCTCCGGAGACAGCGACGTCGTCTACCTCGCCACCCGGGAGGGTCTCGAGGTCACGCCGGTCGACGGCGGCGAGCTCGAGACGGTCAGCCGCGGCAACGTCTCCGGGCGCCCCGCCGCGCCCGTGCAGATGACCGACACCGGCTGCGTGTACGCCGCCTGGTCCGACCCGTCCTCGGTGCACAACTACCTGCGCGACTGCGCCGACGACAGCGACGACGACACGGCGCCGATCCCGGGCATGCAGCCCGGCGCCCTGCTGCAGTTCCGGGTCAACCGCGACGTCGTCGTCCTCAACGACTCGGTCACCGGCGACGCCTGGCTGGTCCAGGACCCCGGCAAGGCCAAGATCGACAACTGGCCGGCGGTCGACCCTCAGAACGAGAACAAGTCGAAGCTCAAGGAGATCACCGAGGAGGTTCCCGACCAGGAGAACCGCCCGCCCGAGCCGGAGGACGACACGCTCGGCGCCCGCCCGGGCCGTTCGACGGTCCTGCCGGTCGTCGCCCTCAACGACCACGACCCCGACGGCGACATCATCAGCATCGCCAAGACGCAGTACGTCGGCGGTCCCGAGCTCGAGGTCAAGGTCGTCGGCGGCGGCACCCAGCTCCAGGTCGCCGTCCCCGCGGACGCTCGGGGGACCGCGACCTTCCGCTACTACGTGACCGACGGCCGGGTCAACGACCAGGTGTACGCCACCGTCACCCTGGAGATCCGGCCCAAGGACCGCAACGCCAAGCCGGAGAAGATGCCGAAGCGCGAGCCCGTGCTCACGGTCGCGGCCGGCAAGAGCTCGAGCTACTACCTCCTGGCCGACTTCTACGACAAGGACGGGGACGACCTCACGCTGACCGAGGCGACCGCCCGCGGCGGCGAGGTCGAGTACCGGCCCGACGGCACGATCACCTTCTCCGATACCGGCACCGGCGCGAAGGTCTCCGAGATCGACTACAAGATCGAGGACGGCACCACCGTCCTCGACGGCAAGCTGAAGGTCGACATCCTCGGCGAGGCCGCGCCTCCCGAGCTCGTCCCCGACCTCGCCTCGGGGGTGGCCGACACGGCGGTCGTCGTCCAGCCGTTGACCAACGACCGCAATCCCGAGGGCAGCGAGCTGACCCTCAAGAGCGTGAAGGTCCTCGGCAGCGACGCCGGCACGGAGATCTCCAAGGACCTCGAGTCGGGCACCTTCACCTTCACCTCGGACAAGGCCCGCAGCTACTACCTCGAGTACACCGCCTACAACTCCTCGGCCACGAAGTCCTCGGTGATCCGGCTCGACATCGAGTCGCCGCCCAAGGACAACCGCCCGCCGATCGCCGTACGCGACAAGGCGGCGATCGCCGCCGGCGGCACGGCCCAGGTCGACCTCCTGCTCAACGACCTCGACCCCGACGGGGACGTCCTCGTCGTCAAGCGGATCGGGCGCCCGTCGGTCCCGGGCGTCAAGGTGTCCGTCGTCGACAAGCGGGTCGCCGTGGTCAGCGCCTCGGCCGACATCCTCGGCCAGCAGGCGACCGTCGAGTACTGGGTCTCCGACGGGCGCAGCACCGTCATCGGCCAGCTCGTCATCGCCCAGCGGCGCGCCACCCAGGAGAACCGTCACCCGATCGCCAACAAGGACCAGGTCACGGTCCGGGCGGGCGCGGTGACGACGATCCCGGTGCTCGCCAACGACTCCGATCCGGACGGGTCCAAGCCCCGGCTGTTCCAGTCCGATCTCGTCAACGACCAGGGACTCGACGTCTGGGTCTCCGGCGACACCCTGCGGCTGCGCGCGCCCGAGAAGGCCGGCAACTACTCGGTCATCTACGGCGTGCGCGACGGCGACGGGCTCAAGGCGACGGCCGAGGCGGCGATCTACGTCATCCCCGACTCCGCGAAGAACAACCACCCACCGCTGCCCCAGCCGATCACCGACCGGGTGATCGCCGGACGCCCGAAGGTGATCGGTGTCGACCTCGGCGGAGCGGACCCCGACGGCGACTCCGTGGCCTTCCGCAGCATCCTCACCGC
Source organism: Nocardioides albidus (assembly GCF_006335005.1). Taxonomy (GTDB): domain Bacteria; phylum Actinomycetota; class Actinomycetes; order Propionibacteriales; family Nocardioidaceae; genus Nocardioides; species Nocardioides albidus. The sequence goes on along the minus strand of NZ_VDMP01000015.1, from coordinate 108,456 downwards.
GCCCTCGCTCGGCCGCATCGTCGACACCGGCGTCGACTGGATCCGCTACGAGGCGTTCGAGGGCAAGACCGGCACCGACTTCTTCCAGATCGAGGTCGAGGACAAGTACGGCGACGAGGGCGTCGCCGAGGTCCGGGTCGGCGTGGTCGACGAGGAGGCGGAGAACCAGTCTCCCGTCGCGCTCGACGACAACGTCCTGGTCCAGCCCAACCGGACGATCTCCTACAACGTGCTGACCAACGACGTCGATCCCGACGACGACCCGCTGCGCATCTCCTCGCTGAACCCCAGCGACGAGGCCGAGCACAGTGACGGGTTCGTCGAGCTCGAGGTCGGCGACGCGCCCGAGACCGGCACCGCGGCCACCAACATCGGCTACAGCATCGAGGACGCCGCCGGCGCGAAGGACGACGCCGTGCTCAAGGTCACGGCGAGCCGCGACGCGCCGTTCTACGCGCCGATCGCGCGCGACGACGTCGCCGAGCTCGGGGACGTCATCGGGCGCGACCCCGGCGAGACCGTCGAGATCCCGGTCCTCGACAACGACCTCGACTTCGACGGCGCGAAGTCGGACCTGCGGGTCAGCGCCTGCGACGCCGGGAGCAAGGGGCAGTGCCAGGTCAGCGGGGACAAGAGGACCGTCCGGGTCCGGCTCGCCGCCAAGGACCAGGTGGTGCTCTACCGCCTCGACGACGCCGACGACGAGTCGACCGGGACCTTCGGCGTCATCTACGTCACCGGCACCGACAACGTGCCGCCCCAGCTGACGACCGACAAGGACCACGTCCCGGTCCGGGCGGTCGCCGGGAAGCCGGTGACCTTCGACGTCGCGGACCTCGTGGTCACCCGCGCCGGGCGCCAGCCGGCGATCGTCGCCGACGAGGAGCCGACGGCCGTCAACGGCGTCGTCACCCACGTCGAGGGCAAGCCCGGCTCGCTCAGGTTCATGCCCGCGCGCAACCACATCGGCCCCGCCTCCGTCACGGTCCGGGTGACCGACGGGAGGACCTCGGCCGAGGACGCGGCGCTCACCTCGCTGCTGACCATCCCCATCGACGTCGAGCCGTCCGGCAACGTCGCGCCGGTCATGCGTGACGCCACCCTCGACATCACCGTCGAGGGCGATGCCGGCGAGGTGGATCTCGCCGGGCTGACCCGGGACGCCAACAAGGACGACCTCGAGTCGATGACTTGGACCGTCGAGTCCGCCGGAGGCGGCCTCGACGCCAAGGTGGCGGCCGACGGCAGCGTCCTGAGCGTCAAGGCCGGCGGCGCGAAGGACGGAGACGTCCTGGCCGTCAACGTCGCGGCCGACGACGGACACGGCGGCCGCGACGACGCGGTCGTGACGGTCCACGTGGTCGGCAGCGACCGTCCGCGCCTGCAGATCCCGGCGATCAGCGTCACGGGCACCCAGGACGAGAAGATGACCGTCGACATCGCCGACTACGCGGTCAACCCCTATCCGGGCGAGCCGCTGGAGGCCACCCGCGCCCGCGTGCAGGGCGGCAGCGGTCGCGTGGAGGGGCTCCGCACGGAGGGGTCCGAGGTCACCTTCACCCCCGTCGACACCGGGACCTCGATCATCAACGTCAACGTGTCCGACGCCTCGGGCGACAAGACCCGCGACGCCACCGCGCTGATCACGGTCACGGTCGTGGCGGTGCCGGACGCGCCCGAGCGTCCGACCCTCTCGTCGGTCGAGGCGTCCTCGGCCGTCCTCTCGTGGCAGGAGCCGGCGACCAACGGCGCCCCCATCGAGGACTACGAGGTCAGCGCCCGCAACTTCAAGCAGAGCTGCGGGACGAGCAGCACCTGCCGCCTGGTCAACCTCACGCCGGGGGAGGCCTACTCGTTCACGGTGCGCGCCCGCAACAGCGAGGGGTGGAGCGAGCCGAGCCCCGCGTCCGAGGAGATCATCCCCAACAAGGCGCCCGAGCTCATGTCGCCGCCCACGATCGTCAACGAGCCCAAGCCGACCGGGACCCGGATGGATCGCCAGCTCACCGTGCGCTGGTCGCCGCCGGCCAACGAGGGCTCGCCGATCACCTCCTACGAGATCAAGGAGGCCGGGAGCAGCCGGACCTGGACGGCCGGGGGCAACGAGACGTCGAAGGTGATCTCCGGCCTGACCAACGGCACGCCGTACGCCTTCGAGATCCGCGCCGTCAACGACGTGGAGCCGCGGCGGCAGTTCTCGGCCGGGTCGAAGGCCGTGGCCCCGTTCGGCCTCCCGATGAGGTCCGGCGCGGCCCCGCAGCTCACTGCCAGCGAGGACAGCCCTGTCAACTCGCAGCCCTGGGTGCGCATCGACTGGTCGCGCTGGTCGGAGTCGCAGAGCAACGGCAACCCCGTGTCGTCGTACGAGATCACCTGCAACGGCTGCAACCGCTCCACCTACACCGTCGACCCCTCGACGACGTCGAAGACCTTCGACCCCGGCGACGGGATCCAGAAGGGACAGACCTTCACGTTCACCGTCGCGGCGACCAACGACGCCGGGACCAGCGACCGCAGCCCGAGCGTCTCCGGGCGCCCGTGGACCAAGGCCGGGCCGGTGCGCAACCTGTCCGAGGTCGGGCAGTCGCCGTCCGACATGACGGCCGTCCTGGCCTGGGACCCGCCGGCCGACGACGGCGGGCTCCCGATCCGCCACTACGTCGTGCAGTCCGGGAGCACGAGCAGGATCGTCGACGCCGCGCCCGGCGGCGGAGGCCGGGCGATCCAGTTCGACGGCAACGGCAGCCACGAGGTGCGGGTGTGGGCGGTGACCTTCAACGGCAGCAGCCCCGTCGACGGGGTGCCCGAGCACCTGTCGGGGGTCCAGACCTGGGGCAAGCCGACCTTCGCCTCCGGCAAGCCCGTCAACATCGGCTACTACGGCGTCCGGGCGACCATCTCCCCGGGGGCCGGGAACGGTCGCACCGTGGAGGGCACCCAGTGGAGCCTGGACGGGAAGAACTGGAACGACGGCTCGACCTTCCAGGACACCGTCACCGAGGGCGGCACCACGGTGCCCCTCCAGATCCGCACCGTCTCGGACGCGCCCGACGAGGCCCGCCGCTACAGCGAGCCGCGGACGTTCGAGGTCACCTCGGAGGACCGCTGGATCAAGCTCACCTTCGTGTGCGTCGGCGACCGGTGCGCCGCCTCGGTGAGCGGAGAGGGCTTCATCCGCGAGCCCCGGACGGCCACGGCGAACATCTCGGGCAGCCTGAGCTATGTCAACGCCGACACCTGCGGCGAGGGCCTGACGGCCACCGTCAGCGGGACCATCCGCTACAACGTCGGCGGTGCCAACTGCCGGTTCACCGGCACCGGCTCGATGACGGTGACCACCAGCAGCAGAACCTCCAACTCGGCCTCGCCCTGACCAAGCACTCCACGGAAGGACATCATGTCGCTCACCACCGAAGAGACCGAGTGGTTCTCGCAGACCTTCGCCCAGCTCGTCGCCAACGTCGAGCAGGCGATCGTCGGCAAGACCGAGGTCGTCCGGCTGGCGTTCGTCGCGCTGCTCGCCGAGGGGCACCTGCTCCTCGAGGACTTCCCCGGCACGGGGAAGACCTCCCTGGCGCGCGCCATCGCGCAGACGATCCAGGGTGATCACCACCGCATCCAGTTCACGCCCGACCTGCTGCCCAGCGACGTGACCGGCGTGACGATCTTCGACCAGCGCTCCCAGCAGTTCGAGTTCCACCAGGGGCCGATCTTCTCCAACGTGGTCCTGGCCGACGAGATCAACCGGGCCTCGCCCAAGACCCAGTCGGCGCTGCTCGAGGTCATGGAGGAGAACCAGGTCACCGTCGACGGGGTGACCCACAAGGTCGGCCAGCCGTTCATGGTGATCGCGACCCAGAACCCGATCGAGCAGGCCGGCACCTACCGGCTGCCGGAGGCCCAGCTCGACCGGTTCCTCATCAAGACCTCGCTCGGCTACCCCAGCCACGAGGACACCGTCCAGATCCTCGCCAACGCGCCGAAGGGCAAGGCGGCGGCCGTGGTCCGGCCGATCATCGGCGGCGACAACGTGCTGCACCTGATCCGGCTGGCCCAGCAGGTCCACGTCGAGTCGGCCGTCTACGAGTACGTCTCCAGCCTCACCGAGGGCACCCGCGAGGCACCCGAGGTCGTGCTCGGCACCAGCGTGCGCGCCGGCCTGGCGCTCGTGCGGGCCGCCCGCGCCCAGGCACTGTCCTACGGTCGCAGCTATGTCGTCCCCGACGACGTGAAGTCCCTGGCCGTGCCGGTGCTGGCGCACCGCATGGTGCTCGACCCCGAGGAGGACTTCCGCGGTACGACGACCCAGGACGTCGTACGCCGGGTGCTCGAGCGCGTGTCCGTCCCCCTGGAGCCTGCCCGCGCATGAGGGGTCCTCGCTCCTGGGCAGCCCGCGCCGGCCGCACGCTCACCGACCTGTCCCGTCGCCGTCAGGCGCTGGGCGGTCGGCTGCGCGACGGCGTCGCCGAGCGCACGCGGCGGGTGCGCCACGCGGTCCGACCGGTCACGCAGACCGTCACGGCCGCCGGCTGGGTCGTCGCTCTGATGGCCCTCGCCCTCCTCGTCGCCGGGCCGATGCTGCACTGGCGCGAGCTGTTCGTGGGCGGCGCCTTCCTCGCCGTGGTGCTGCTCCTCGCGGTGCTCTTCGTGGTCGGCCGGCTCCCGCTGCTGGCCCGCCTCGACCTCGCCCGCGACCGCGTGATCGTCGGCGAGCGGGCCAACGGCTACCTCACCGTCGCCAATCCGAGCGGGCGCCGGTCGCGCTCGCTGGTGGTGGAGTTCCCGGTCGGAGCCGGCCGCGCCGCCTTCGAGCTCCCGGGCCTGGCGCCCGGTGCCGAGCACGAGGAGCTGTTCGCCGTGCCGACCGCCCACCGGGCGGTGCTCGACGTCGGCCCCGTCACCGCGGTCCGCTCGGACCCGCTGGGCCTGCTGCGCCGCGAGCGCCACCTCAGCGAGATGGACACGCTCTACGTCCACCCCAAGACCCTGCGCGTCGACGGCTCCGCCGCCGGATTGGTGCGCGACCTGGAGGGACGCACGGTGCCGAAGGTCTCCGACAACGACGTGTCCTTCCACGCCCTGCGCACCTACGTCTCCGGCGACGACCGGCGCCACATCCACTGGAAGTCGACGGCCAAGACCGGCACGCTGATGGTGCGCCAGTTCGAGGAGACCCGCCGCTCCCACCTGCTCACCATGGTCAGCTCCCGCCTCGAGGACTACGCCAGCGACGACGAGTTCGAGCTGGCCATCTCCGTGGCCGGCTCCCTCGGCACCCAGGCCCTCGCCGACGGCCAGCAGCTGAGCGCGGTCTCCTCGCACGGCTCGCTGCCCGCCATGAGCGCGCAGCGCTTCCTCGACGGCCTCTCCGGCCTGACCTACGACTGGAAGGCCGGGCGTCTGGTCGAGGTCGCGCGCCACCTGAGCGTCGACGAGCTCGCCGCCAGCGTCATGGTCCTGTGCATCGGCTCGGGCGTCTCGATCACCGACCTGCGCCGCGCCCGCCAGTACCTCCCCGTCGACACCCGGGTGATCGCGGTGCGCTGCCTGGTCGGCCAGGAGCCGTCGGTGCGCTGGCTCGGCGACCTCGGCGTCGCCACGGTCGGCCGGCTCGAGGAGCTCGGCGTCGCCGTACGACGGGTGTCGGCATGACGTCACCGCCCACCGGGCAGCCCACCCGGCTCCCGCCCACGGGCCCGCCCGCCGCGCCGCCCTCGCGGGCCGCGAGCCGCAGCGGGCCGGTGATGATCGTCCCGTCCCGGCGCCGCGGACACGGCGTCCTGCCGCAGTGGTGGCTCGTCCTGCTCGACGCGGTCCTGGTCGTGGGTCTGGGCGTGCTGTGCTCCTGGCCGCTGGGCCAGGTCTACACCGGCCGCCGCTGGCTGCTCGCCGTCGTGGTCGGCCTGGTGCTCGGCGTCGCCGTCGCCTGGATCGGCGCCCGCTGGCGGTGGGGTCCCTGGCTGACCGCCCTCGGCGTCGTGGTCGCCTATCTCGCCATCGGCTCCGCCGTCGCGGTGCCCGGCCGGGCCCGCAACGGGCTGGTGCCGACGGCCGACTCGCTGCGCGACCTGGTCATCGGCCTCGTGCACTCGTGGCGGGAGTCGCTGACCCTGCCGGTGCCGCTCGGGGAGACCGGGGTGGTGCTGATCGTGCCCTTCGTCACCGGGCTGGTCGGCGGCCTGGTCGCCGCTGTCCTGCTGTGGCGCTCGCGATACCCCGGCCTCGCCGGGGTGGTGCTCGCGCTCGTGCTCGTCCTGTCCGCGGCCTTCGGCGACGTGTCCGCTCCGGCGGCGCTGACCCGCGGCCTGGTCGTCACGCTGGTCGCGATCGTCTGGCTGCGCTGGCGCTCGCTGCGGCACGTGCGCGCGCGGTGGGGACGCCGCGTGCTCGCGACCCTCGTGGTGGTCGGCGTGGCCGGCGGTGCGGCCATCGGCCTCGGCGCGATGGCCGACCCGAACGCCAACCGCGTCGTCCTGCGCGACCACGTCGACCCGCCGTTCGACCCCCACGACTATCCCAGCCCGCTGGCGAAGTTCCGGGCCTACAAGAAGGAGCCGCTGCGCACGGAGACCTCGCTGTTCTCCGTCGACGGCATCGAGAGCGGCACGCTGGTGCGCCTGGCCGTGATGGACACCTACGACGGGATCGTGTGGAACGTCTCCGGCGGCCCGGACGCCGTCCACGACTCGGGCACCTTCCGCCGACTGCGCAACGACCCCGACGCCAACGCGAAGGCGACGGTGCGGGGCGAGATCACGGTCACCGGCTACACGGGGGTCTGGGTGCCCAGCGTCGGAGAGACCCTCGCGATGACACCGATCAAGGACGGCCGCGCCGACGGCGAGGCCGCCGGGGAGCTGGTCATCAACCGCGAGACCGGGACGATCGCGCAGATCGGCGGTGTCGAGCCGGGCACCACCTTCGAGGTCGAGGCGGTCACCCCGGTGCCCCTGGTCGAGGAGGAGATCTCCCTCCTCCAGGGCGACGCCTCCGTCACCCTGCCGGCGCCCGCGGTCGTGCCGGAGGAGCTGGTCGACCGCGTGCAGCGCTGGCAGGTCGAGGACGGGTTCAACGGCGGTTCGGGCGGGCTGCTGGCACAGTTCCTGCGCGACGCCTTCCGCGAGCACGGCTTCTACACCGACGGTATCGACGACGACGTCCCGGCCGGGCACGGCGCCAGCCGCCTGGCCGAGCTCTCCAAGACCCCGACGCCGGTCGGCAACGCGGAGCAGTACGCCGCCGCGATGGCGCTGATCGGCCAGCGGATGGGCCTGCCCATCCGGGTGGTCATGGGCTTCAAGGTCCCGCCGGGCGGGGGAGACGTCCGGGGCGAGAACGTCACCGCCTGGACCGAGGTGAAGCTCGCCGGAGCCGGCTGGGTGCCGTTCGACCCGACGCCGCCGGAGGACCAGAAGCTCCGCAAGCCCAACGACACGCCGGACGAGGACCCGCAGCCGCAGGTGCTGCAGCCCCCGCGCGTGCCGGGAGAGCCCAAGGAGGCCAGCGACAACCTCCAGCAGGGTGACGGGAAGCGCAAGGAGCTCGACGTCCTGGCCGTCCTCGGCACCATCCTCGGCGTCGTGCTCGACGTCGCCAAGGTCGCCCTGCTCCTCTCACCGCTCTGGGGCGTGCTGCTGTTCAAGTTCCTGCGCCGCCGGCGTCGGCGCCGCGTCAGCGACGCGACGCTGCGGCTGACCGGGGCCTGGCACGAGCTCGCCGACCGGGTGCGCGACCTCGGTGTCCGACCGGCGCCGGGCGCCACCCGCAGGGAGAGCGCCTACGCCGTCGCGGAGAGGTATCCCCAGGACTCCGCCGTCACGGTCGTGGCGCTGGCCCACACCGCCGACCGCCACGTCTACGGCGACGGGGAGCCGAGCATCGACGAGGCCAGCGCCTACTGGGCCGACGTGGAGACCGCGCTGCGCCGCATCCGCCGGTCCACGCCGTGGTGGCGCCGGCTGCGGGCGCGGTTCTCGCTCGCCTCTGTCCCGTGGCGGGCCGGTGTCGAGCGGGTCCGCTCGGCCACCGGACGCCGTGTGCGGCGCGCCGGGCGGTGGCTCGCCGGCCTCGGCCCGGTGGTGCGGGCGCGCTCGGCGGTGCGCAGCGCGGGCGACCGGATCGGCGGCCTCTTCCGCCGCTGACAACCGCTGGTCGAGGTGCGAGGCCGCCCGCGGCCGAGCCTCGAAACCCCGGCGAGCCGCTGCCGGAACCCAGCCGGCCGCGTCAGCTCTGGTGCACGTACGAGTCGAGCTGGTCCCGCTCGAACTGCAGTTGGTCGATCTTGTGCTTGACCAGGTCGCCGATGCTGACGATCCCGACGACGCGCTCGCCCTCGACGGCGGGGATGTGGCGGAAGCGGCGCTCGGTCATCAGCTGGAGCACCGCGTCGAGCTCGTCGTCGGGGGAGCAGGTGCTGACGTCGGTGGTCATGATCGCCGAGACCACGTTGTTGATGACCGTGCCGTCGCTGTGGAGGCGGCGTACGACGTCGCGCTCGGAGACGATCCCGTCGAGCGAGGTGCCGTCCGTGCTCACCACCACGGCCCCGATGTTGTGCTCGGAGAGCACCGCGAGCAGCTCGCGGACCCCGGCCTCGGGAGCGATGGTGACCACGGCGTGGAGCGACTTCGAACGGAGCACGTCAGCGATGCGCATGTGACGCAGGTTACTGGTCGCGGTCCCCGCCGTCACTGCCCTCGTCCGACAGGCGGTGCCGGTGGGACCGCAGGTCCGACACGCTGCCCGGCCCGGTGCGGGGCCAGTCCGGGTCGTCGTCGGTGCCGGTGACGCTGCCGAGGAACGACAGCGCGGCCTCGTGCAGATGCCCGTTGCTGGCCAGCGCGTTGCCGCCCCACGGGCCGTCGCGGCCGTCCAGGGAGGTGAACCGTCCGCCCGCCTCGCGCACGATGATGTCGAGCGCCGCCATGTCGTAGACCTCGAGCTCGGGCTCGGCCGCCACGTCGACGGCCCCCTCGGCGAGGAGCATGTAGGACCAGAAGTCGCCGTACGCCCGGGTCCGCCACACCCGGCGCATCAGCGCGAGGACGTCCTCGCCCAGGCCGCGGTCCTCCCACCCGCTGATCGAGGAGTAGGAGAAGGACGCGTCCTCCAGGCGTCGTACGTCGGAGACCCGGCACTCGGCCGCCTTCATCAGCGACCGGCCGGTCCACGCGCCCTGGCCGGCCGAGGCCCACCAGCGCCGCTGGAGGGCGGGCGCGGACACCACGCCGAGGACCACCTCGTCGTCGACGGCGAGCGAGATCAGGGTCGCCCACACGGGCACGCCGCGGACGAAGTTCTTGGTGCCGTCGATCGGGTCGATGATCCAGCGGCGCTGGGAGTGCCCGGACGTGCCCTGCTCCTCGCCGGTGACCGCGTCGCGGCTGCGCGCGCGGGACAGGGTGCGTCGGATCGACTCCTCGACGGCCTGGTCGGCGTCGGTCACCGGGGTCAGGTCCGGCTTGCTCATCACGTGCAGGTCGAGCGCGCGGAACCGGGCCTGGGTGAGCGAGTCCGCGTCGTCGGCGAGCAGGTGCGCCAGGCGCAGGTCGTCGGTGTAGTCGGGGTCTGCCACAGGGGCACCCTAGTGCGCCGCGCCGGGCGGGTGTGGTCCGGTCGACCGGACGTGGTGCAGGATTCAACCATGGAGCTCAACGGCGTCCCCCTCCATCCCCTCGTCGTGCACGCCGCGGTGGTCTTCACGCCGCTCGCCGCGCTCGCCGCCCTCGGGTACGCCGTGCCGTCGTGGCGCGACCGCCTCCGCTGGCCGCTCGTGGTGCTCGCCGCGGTGTCGGTCGTCAGCGTCTGGGTGGCCTACCTGTCCGGCGAGGACCTGATGGCCGACCGCTTCGGCGCGGCCACCGGTCCCTTCGCCGAGCGGCTCCGGACCCACGCGGACTGGGCCGAGCGGCTGCGCATCGGCGTCACGGCCTTCGCGGTCCTCGCCTTCGCCGCCGCCTGGCTCCACTCCCGCACCGGCGCCGTCCGCACTGCGCTGACCGCCCTCACCGTCCTGGCCGCCCTCGCCACCCTCGTCCTGGTCTTCCTCACCGGCGACGCCGGTGCCCAGGCCACCTGGAGGATCGACGGCTGACCGTTGACTTGCCGGAACCTCACCGTTGAGTTGCCACTTCCTCGCCCTCGAGTTGCCGCAGACCCAGCGTTGAGTTGCCGGAAGCTCATCGTCGCGTCGACCCCCTCGGAGCCGCGCGGCCGACGTACGTCGACTGCCCGGCAACTCGACCGGGAGAAAGCGGCAACTCGACCGGGAGAAGGCGGCAACGCAACCGTCAGTAGTCGGTCACCGAGCGCGCGGCGAGCAGCCGCCGGAAGGAGGCCACCCGCTCCGGGTCGGCATGGCCGGAGGCGACCGCCTCGTCGAGCCCGCACTCCGGCTCGTCGACCCCGTGGGTGCAGCCGCGCGGGCACTCCTCGGTCATCTCGTCGAGGTCGGGGAAGGCCTCGATCAGGTGCTCGGGCTGCACGTGCGCCAGGCCGAAGGACCGGATGCCCGGGGTGTCGATGATCCAGCCGTCACCGCCCGCCAGGGGCAGCATCAGCGCCGACGTGGAGGTGTGGCGTCCCTGACCGGTCACGGCGTTGACGTGGCCGGTCTCGCGGCGGGCGTCGGGCACCAGCGCGTTCACGAGCGTCGACTTGCCGACGCCGCTGTGCCCGATGAGCACGCTGACCTCCCCTCGGAGCCGGTCGTGGAGGGCGTCCAGGCCGATGATGGTGCGGTCGGGCGCCCGGCGGGTCACCTCCCACGGCACGCCGAGCGAGCGGTAGGTCGAGAGCAGGGTCTCGGGGTCCTCGAGGTCGGCCTTGGTGAGGCACAGCAGCGGGGCCATGCCGCCGTCGTACGCCGCCACCAGGGCCCGGTCGATCCACCGCGGCCGCGGCTCCGGGTCGGCGAGGGCGGTGACGACGACGAGCTGGGTCACGTTGGCGACGATGACCCGCTCGACCGGGTCGTCGTCGTCGGCGGTACGCCGCAGCGTGCTGGTGCGCTCGAGGACCTCCACGATCCGGGCGAGCGAGCCCTTGGCGCCGGACACGTCGCCGACCACCCGCACGCGGTCGCCCACCACGACGCCCTTGCGACCCAGCGGCCGGGCCTTCATGGCCAGCACCGTGCGGCCCTCGACGAGCAGCGTGAACCGGCCGCGGTCGACGGTGACGACGAGACCCTCGACGGCGTCCTCGTGGGCGGGGCGCTCCTTGGTGCGGGGGCGGGTGCGACGGCGCGGTCGGTCGTAGTGCTCGACGTCGTGCTCGTCGTACCGGGGCATCGGATCAGGGCCTCAGAACAGCCCGGACCAGAAGCCGGCGAAGTCGGGGAAGGTCTTGCTGGTGGTCGCGACGTTCTCGACGAGGACGCCGGGCACGGCGGCTCCGACGATCACGCCCGCGTGCGCCATCCGGTGGTCGGCGTAGGTGTGGAACACGCCGCCCGTCAGCGTGGCCGGGCGCAGGGTGAGCCCGTCGGGGTGCTCGTCGACATCGGCGCCGAGCGCGCCGAGCTCGGTGGCGAGGGCGGCGAGCCGGTCGGTCTCGTGACCGCGGATGTGGGCGATGCCGGTGAGGTGCGACGGGGTCTGCGCGAGCGCGCACAGCGCGGCGACGGCGGGGGCCAGCTCGCCGACGTCGTGCAGGTCGGCGTCGAGACCCTGCAGTCCGCGCCAGCCGCCCGAGGGCCCGGTCACCCGCAGCCCCTCGGTCGTCCGGGCGACCACGCATCCCATCCGGGCGAGCAGGTCGCGCAGCGCGTCGCCGGCCTGCGTGGTCGATGCCGGCCAGTCGCGCACCGTGACGGTGCCGCCGGAGACGGCGGCGAGCGCCAGGAAGGGCGCGGCGTTGGAGAGATCGGGCTCGATCGCCTCGTGGTACGCCGCGATCGGCCCCGGCGTCACGGCCCAGCGGTTCGCGTCGGAGTCGTCGACCGCCACGCCCCGGTCGCGGAGCATCGCGATCGTCATCTCGATGTGGGGGAGCGAGGGGATCGGCTTCCCGTCGTGGCGCACGTCGACGCCGGCCTCGAAGCGAGCGCCGGCGAGCAGGAGCGCGGAGACGAACTGCGAGGACGCCGACGCGTCGATCACGACGGTGCCGCCGGGCACCGATCCGGTCCCGTGCACGGTGAACGGCAACGCGCCGTCGCTGTCGTCGACCGCCATGCCGAGGGCCCGCAGCGCCGCGAGGATCTCCCCGACCGGCCGCTTGCGCATGTGCTCGTCGCCGTCGAAGTCGACGCGTCCCCGCACCAACCCCGCGGCCGGCGGGACGAACCGCATCACCGTGCCGGCCAGGCCGCAGTCGACCGTCGCCCGCTCGCCCGGCACGCCGCCGTCGAGCGGCACCACCCGCCAGTCGTCGCCGGACGTGTCGACCGACGCGCCCAGCGCGCCGAGGGCGCGCGCCATCAGCAGCGTGTCGCGCGAGCGCAGCGCCCGGCGTACGACGGAGGGCCCGTCGGCGAGGGCCGCGAGCACGAGTGCCCGGTTGGTGAGCGACTTGCTGCCGGGAAGGGTGACGGTCGCGTCGAGGGGTCCGGTCGTGGTGGGCGCGGGCCAGGGGTCGGCGTGCGGGGCGGGTGTCGTCATCTCCCGCCCGAGTCTAGTGAGCGACCGCGGCCTTCACCTTCGCGCCCATCAGTGCCGCCTCGCGGCGCGCGTCGTGGGTGGCGTGCTTCGTGCGCCAGGCCAGGCCCGGCTTCCCCGCGGTGTCGAGGGAGGCGATCAGCAGGCCGCCGGCCAGGGCGGTGTTCTTCAGGAAGTGGGTCAGCTGCTCGCGCCGCTGCTCCTTGTCGGTGGCCTCCCAGAACCGGTACCGCGCCGCCGTGGACGGCACGAGCGTCGCGCCGAGGAGAGCCGAGGAGAGCCGAGGGAAGTGGCCGGTCGCCAGCGCCAGCCCGGCGGCGACCTGCACGGCGCCGCTGGCACGCACCCACAGCACCGGGTCCCGCGGCACGGACACGCTCGGCGGCGTCGCGTTGTCGAGGATCGGGGCGACGGCCTCGGTCACGGGCGATGCCTGGCTCGCGAGCGCGGGGGCGTCCTTGAGGTCCTGGGCGCCGTTGGCGAGGAAGTACGACGCCAGCAGCGGTCGGGCGATCAGTCTGCTCAGTGCCATGGCCGAGTGGTACCCGGACCCGGTTCGGCCAGACCGTCGACGGCGGCTCGTCTGGATCGGCCGCTAGATTGGCGGCATGTGCGGGCGCTATGCCTCCAGCCGGAGCCCGGAGGACCTGGCCGAGGAGTTCGAGGTGCTCGACCCGCGCCTGGAGCGCGCGATCGCGCCGTCGTGGAACGTCGCGCCGACCGACGAGGTCTACGCCGTCATGGAGCGGGTCGCGAAGGACGCCGACGGCGAGCGCCGCGGCGATCCGGTCCGCCAGCTGCGCTCGGTGCGGTGGGGCCTGGTGCCGTCGTGGGCCAAGGACGCGAGCATCGGCAGCCGGATGATCAACGCGCGGATGGAGACCGTCGCCGAGAAGCCCGCCTTCCGCAAGGCGTTCGCCGCGCGACGCTGCATCGTCCCGGCCGACGGCTACTTCGAGTGGTACGAGACCCAGCAGCGCACCGCGAAGGGCAAGCCCCGCAAGCAGCCGTTCTTCATCACCTCCGGCGACGGGTCGAGCCTGGCGATGGCGGGCCTCTACGAGATCTGGCGCGACCCCTCGAGGCCGGAGGACGCCGAGGACCGGTTCCGCTGGACCTGCACCGTCCTCACCACCGAGGCCACCGACGACCTCGGCCGCATCCACGACCGCATGCCGCTGCTCGTCGAGCCGGAGCGGCGCCACGAGTGGCTCGACCCGCGCACGCCCGCCGACCACCTGCCCGGTCTGCTCCAGCTCCTCCGGCCCGCGCAGCAGACCGGCCTCACGGCGTACCCCGTCTCCACCGCCGTCGGCAACGTCGCCAACAACGGCCCCGAGCTGGTGGAGCCGATCCCGCTCCAGGACGACGGCCCGGACGCGGATCCGGACGACGGCCAGGGGACGCTGCTGTGAGCGCGTCGAGCGAGCGCATCGTCGCGACGGAGTACGGCGAGGGTCGGCTCGTGATCCGCCGGGCGCGCCGTCCGCTGGCGACCCTGCTCGTCAGCCACGGCGCGGGCGGCGGGATCGAGGCCCGCGACCTCGTGGCGCTCGCCGCCCAGCTCCCGGGGCAGGGCATCAGCGTCGCCCGCTTCGAGCAGCCGTGGCGGCGGGCGGGACGCAAGGTCGCCGGCGCGCCGGCCACTCTCGACGTCGCCCTGCGTGCCGCCGCCGCGGCGCTGCGCGTGCGCACGCCGCTGGTCGTCGGCGGCCGCTCCGCCGGAGCCCGCTCGGCCTGCCGGACCGCCCAGGAGCTGGGCGCGGCCGGCTGCCTGGCGCTGTCCTTCCCGCTGCACCCGCCGGGCCGGCCGGAGCGCTCCCGGCTCGACGAGCTGGCCGGCGCCGGCGTGCCGACCCTGGTGATCCAGGGGGAGCGGGACCCGTTCGGGCGGCCCGAGGAGTTCCCCGACCCGCTGCCCGGTCGCACGGATCTCGCCGTCGTGCCCGGCGCGGACCACGGCCTCGCCGTGCCCAAGCGCGGAGCGCTCAGCGAGGACGAGGCGATGGGCATCGTCGTGGAGTCGACGCTGGAGTGGATCGTGCGCGAGGTCACCGGGAACGTCATCGGGAATGTCACCGGCGCCTGAGGCGTTCGGCCTCCATGATCGCGACGCTGGAACGCCCGACGGTGTCGGGCACCGTAGGCTGGGACGCGATGACCGAGACTTCCGATCTTCCGTCCCTCGACGCCGACGCCTCCACCGAGGAGAGTGTCGACGTCGCCACGGAGACCCCCGAAGAGCGGGCTGCGCGCTTCGAGCGTGACGCCCTGCCGTTCCTGGACCAGCTGTACGGCGCCGCGATGCGGATGACCCGCAATCCCACCGACGCCGAGGACCTGGTCCAGGAGACCTTCGCCAAGGCGTACTCCGCGTTCCACCAGTTCAAGCCCGGCACCAACCTCAAGGCCTGGCTCTACCGGATCCTGACCAACACCTTCATCAACTCCTACCGCAAGAAGCAGCGCCAGCCGCAGCAGGCGCTCGCCGGCGACACGGGGGACGTCGAGGACTGGCAGCTCGCGCGTGCGGAGTCGCACACGTCGAGCGGCCTGAAGTCGGCCGAGATGGAGGCGCTGGAGCATCTCCCCGACAGCCAGGTGAAGGACGCGCTGCAGCGGCTCCCCGAGGAGTTCCGGCTCGCGGTCTACCTCGCCGACGTCGAGGGCTTCGCCTACAAGGAGATCGCCGAGATCATGGACACCCCCATCGGCACCGTCATGTCCCGCCTGCACCGCGGCCGGCGTCAGCTGCGCGACATGCTCTCCGACTACGTCCGCACCGGCGGCGACGCACCGCTCGAGGGAGGCAAGTGATGTCCGAGCGCTCCGACGGCCCCGAGGGCCTCGCTCACGAGCACGTGCACGTGTCGGGCGATCCGAGCAACGCCGAGTGCGCCGACTTCCTCGAGCGCATCGTGCGGCTCATCGACAACGAGCTCGAGGCCGGCGACTGCGCCGTCGTCCGGGCCCACATCGACTCCTGCAGCCCCTGTCTGGAGCGCTACGACCTCCAGCGCACGGTCAAGGCCGTCGTCGCACGCTCGTGCGGCGAGACCGCGCCGGCCGACCTGCGCGAGCGGGTGCGGATCCGGATCCAGCAGATCCAGGTCCAGATCACCGAGCACTGAGCCGGGCTGGATCGAGGCCGAGGGCCGCACCGGCCTTCGGAAAAACCACGAACCCCCGGCTCGCGCTCGGGGGTTCGTCGGTGCGTGCGCTCAGCTGTTGGGGCGCTTGCCGTGGTTCGCGCCCTTCTTGCGGCGCGCGCGGCGCTTGCGGCCGGTCTTGCCCATGGTTCCTCCTGAAGTCGTGGATCGGTCCATCCTCTCAGCCCGACCCGTCAGCGCGGTAATCGCCCCAGGAACCGCTCCGCGTCGACCACCACCCGGGTCACCTCCCCGGACCCCACCAGACGGCCCGGCCGATCCTCGGCGCCCACCTCGCGGGCGGAGACCGCGAACCGGCGGAGGCGGCCGTCGGCGTACACCGTGCGTGCGGTGACCTCGACGGTCCCGCCGACCGCGGAGGCCGCGAGGTGCTCGAGGTCGACCCGGGTGCCCACGCTGGTCTCGCCGGGCTGCAGCGACGGCTCCAGGGCCGCGCAGGTGGCGGCCTCGCACCACGCGAGCAGCCGCGGCGTGCCGAGCACCGGCAGGCTTCCGGAGCCGACGGCCAGCGCCGTGTCGGCGTCGGTGACGGTGAACCGCAGGCTCGCCTCGTCCATGTCAGATCCCGAACGTGCTGCGCGGGTAGGCGGCGTCGACGTCGGTGATCACGTTGACGAGGTACGGCGCGTTCGCGGCGAAGGCGCGGTCCAGCGCGGGACCGATCTCGCGCGGGTCGGTGACGGTCTCGCCGGCACCGCCGAGGGCGGCGACCACCTGGTCGTACGCCGTGCGGGGGGCCAGGTCGGCGGCGACGTCGTACCCGTAGAGCATCTGCATGGGCCCCTTCTCCAGTCCCCAGGCGGAGTTGTTGCCCATCACCATCACGACCGGCAGGTCGTGGCGCACGAGGGTGTCGACGTCCATCAGGGAGAATCCGGCGGCTCCGTCGCCGAGGAGCAGCGCGACCTGCGCGGACGGCCGGGCGATGCGCGCCGCGATCGCGGCGCCCAGTCCGGCGCCGAGACATCCGTACGGGCCGGGGTCCAGCCAGCAGCCGGGGCGCCGGGGCTCCACGAACTTGCCGGCGAAGGACACGAAGTCGCCGCCGTCGCCGATGACCACGGCGTCGTCGGCGAGCCGGGGGACCAGCTCGCCGTAGATCCGCGCGGGGTGGATCGGGTCGGCCTCGGCACCCAGCAGCTCGGCGTCCTTCGCGCTCGCAGCGGCCACGGTGTCCTGCAGGAGGGTGAGCCACGCCGTCCGGTCGGGCTGCCGCGCGCCCGCCAGGGCCTCCAGGAGGCCGTCGAGGACGCTGGTCAGGTCACCGGCGACCGAGCCGGCGAGGCTCGCGTGCCCCGAGATCTGACCGGGGGAGTCGGCGATGTGGACCACCGCCGCGGGCTCGCTGCCGTCCGTCCCCCCGAAGACGCCGTAGCCGAGCCGGAAGTCCAGGGGCGTGCCGACCACGACCACGAGGTCGGCGCCGTTGATCGCCGCGCCGCGCGCCTTGGTCACCAGCAGCGGGTGACCGCCGGGCACGATGCCGCGGCCCATGCCGTTGGTGATCGCGGGCAGGCGCATCTCCTCGACCAGCCGCAGCGCGGCCTCCTCCGCCCGGTCGGCCCACACGTCGGTGCCGAGGATCAGCACCGGCCGCTGGGCCGCGGCGACCAGGCCCGCGATCCGCGCCACCGCGTCGGAGTCGGGCTCGGCACCCCGGTAGTCGCCGATCGCCGGCATCGGGCCCGACCCGGTGTTGAAGAACTCGTCCATCGGTACGTCGACATAGGTCGGTCCGCGGTGGGACGAGCGCGCCTGCGTGAACGCCAGGTCGAACCCGGCCGCAACGTCGTCGGCGCTCATCAGGGTCGCGGCGTGCTTGGTGACGGGGCCGACGATCGGCAGGTGGTCGATCTCCTGGAGCGCGCCGGTGCCCCACCGGTTGTTGGGCGCGCGGCCGCCGACGACGACCATCGGCGACCCGGCGAACCGGGCCTGGGCAAGGGCGCTGACACCGTTGGTCACGCCGGGCCCGGCGGTGAGCACCGCGAGGCCGGGCACCCGGGTCAGCTTGCCGGTCGCCTCGGCGGCGAAGGCGGCGGTCTGCTCGTGGCGGACGTCGACCAGCCGGACCGGCCTGCCGCCGTCCTGCTCCGCCGCCTGCTGGCTGCGCACGGCGCCGTCGTACATCGGGAACACGTGGGCACCCGACAGCGTGAACATCGTCTCCACGCCGTGGGCGCGCGCGACGGCGGTGGCGATCTCGCCGGCGTGGCCGGTGAGCTGGCTGGTGTCCTGGCTGGTGGTCACCCGGGCACCCTAGCCACTGCGCAGGCCCGGATCAGCCGACGTCGTCGAGGAAGTACGGGTGCACCCGGCGCAGCGAGGCGACCAGGGCCAGCAGCAGGTCGGGGCGCACGGCCGGGTGGCGCGGCGAGATGGTGAGCTGGAGGTAGAGCGCCCGCAGCACCGCCTGCGCGTTGCCCGTCGCGCGGTAGGGGTCGCGGCCGCCACGGGCCTTGGCCCGGGCGCCCTGCTCGAGCCGGACGACCCACGGCTCCAGGACGCTCAGCGGCACCCGGTCGCGGCGCAGCACCTCCATGACGGCGTGCGCGATGCGGTCGGGCTCGCCGTGGACGAGCGGGGGAGTGTCGGGGTTGAGCACCCGGTCGGCGATGACGTCGAGCAGGACGGTGAGCTCGGTCATCCCGAAGTGGCGGGAGGCCGCGAG
>NZ_VDMP01000015.1:88360-89981 GCF_006335005.1 Nocardioides albidus | reverse complement strand
GCGATCCGGTCGCCCCAGTGCAGCACCTTGCTCGGGGGCAGGCGCCGGACCCGGGAGTCGCGCTGGATGCACTCGGCCAGCAGCAGCACCGAGAAGCTGCGCCGGAACACGGTGTCGGTGTCACGCTCGCCCAGCCCGGGGTTGAGGCCCGCGCACATCCCGTCGCCGAGACCGGCCAGGAGGTCGTCGTACACGCCGTGCTCGATCCAGGTGGCGAGGAACGAGTAGGCCATCCCGTCGCGCACCTGCGGGTCGGGGTCGCCGAGCATCTGGGTGAGCTGGGCGGTGAGGTCGCCGAGCGAGTGGTCGGCAGGGGGGCGCCGCTCACCCTCGCGGAGGGCCTGCTGGAGGCGCGCCCAGTCCACCAACACCATCAACCCACACCCTCCGGAGCAGCCGAGCCTTCGTCCCCCAAGCCCCTATTCTGCCAAACGATCTGAAGGGACCCTAAGTCGGGAGGCACTCCTGGCGGATAAGTTTGCTCCGTGCCCTCCCTGTCCGCGATCGCCCGGCGTCACACGGACCTCGGCGAGGCCGACATCGCCTGGCTGCAGCTGATCCAGGCCGACTGGCAGGTCATCGCCGACCTCTCCTTCGCCGACCTGGTGATGTGGCTTCCCGACCGGGGTGGAGCGGGCTTCTGGGCGGGCGACCAGATGCGGCCGACGACCGGTCCGACGGCGTACGTCGACGACGTCGTGGGCACCTTCAGCGCCACGGGCCGCAAGGTGCTGGTCGACGCGGCGTACGAGCTGGGCCGGATCGCGCGCGAGGGGGATCCGGAGTGGCGCGACGACGTGCCCGTGCGGGTCGAGGCGATCCCCGTGCGCCGCGACGGCAAGGTGATCGCGGTGATCAGCCGCAACACCAACCTCCTCGGCGTGCGCACCCCGAGCCTGCTGGAGATCAACTACCTGCAGGCCGCCACCGACCTGTCGCAGATGATCGCCGCCGGGCTCTTCCCCGAGACCGGCCAGCGCAGCGACCACGCCGACTCGCCGCGGGTCGGCGACGGCTTCCTGCGGGTCGACGCCGACGGCCGGGTGATCTACGCCAGCCCCAACGCGCTCTCGACGTACCGCAAGCTCGGCCTGACCGGCGACCTCACCGGGCATCGGCTGCCCGACCTGACCCGGGAGCTGGTGCCGCCCAAGAAGCGACCCGACGAGGAGACGCTGAGCGCCGTGCTCGGCGGCCGCGCCCACCGCGACACCGAGCTCGGCACGTCCGGAGGGCCCCAGGACGGCACCGCCCTGATCGTGCGCGCGATCCCGCTGCGCCCGAAGGGCGAGCACATCGGCGCGATCATCCTGCTGCGCGACGTGACCGACCTCCGCCGGCGCGACCGGGAGCTGGTCACCAAGGACGCGACCATCCGCGAGATCCATCACCGGGTGAAGAACAACCTGCAGACCGTCGCCGCGCTGCTGCGCCTCCAGGCGCGCCGGATCGGCTCGCCCGAGGCCGCCTCGGCCCTCGAGGAGGCGGTGCGCCGGGTCGGCTCCATCGCCATCGTCCACGAGACGCTGAGCCAGGCGGTCGAGGAGACGGTCGCCTTCGACGACATCGCCGACCGGCTGGCGCGCCTGGTGGTCGACGTCGGCTCCACCACCGGCCAGGT
>NZ_VDMP01000015.1:87981-88329 GCF_006335005.1 Nocardioides albidus | reverse complement strand
CGCCGGCGCGACCGGTCAGGTCGTGATCCGCGCCGCCCGGCACGGCGCGGTCCTCGAGGTCGGTGTCGAGGACGACGGCCGCGGCCTTCCCGAGGGCTTCGACCTCGACGCCGCGACCAGCCTGGGCCTGTCGATCGTGCGCACGCTCGTCGAGTCCGAGCTCGGCGGCCACCTCGCGCTCGGCCACGCCCCCGGCGGCGGCACCCGCGCCGCCATCAGCCTCCCGGTGGAGTAGCGGGCGCAGGGTCGCTGCGGCGGGGTTGCTGCCGCGGGTTGCTGCCGCGGGGCGGGGGCGTCATACGTTGCGTGGGTTGGAGCCCTCGGTTCGTATGACGTCAGCCGCGGGGC
>NZ_VDMP01000015.1:13343-87823 GCF_006335005.1 Nocardioides albidus | reverse complement strand
GTGGGTTGGAGCCCTCGGTTCGTATGACGTTGTCGGTCGGGTCAGCCGCGCGCGCTCGCGCCAATCCACCCCACGGGTCGGTCATCGTGGGAAGCGAGGGCGACGCAGCGGAGGGAGCGAGGGACGAGCGACCGGAGCGGAGGAGCCGAGTCTTTCCGCGAGCCGACAGGGTGGCCGCCAGGCGGAGGCGGGACCTACGAAAGCCAACCGCGTGCGCGGCAGCGCGGCGCGAGGAACGAGCGACGTCGCTCGCGCCATCAAACCGGCGTGCGGACGCGGGCCCGGGCGTTGCGGCGCTTGAGCGCGCGACGCTCGTCCTCGCTCAGGCCTCCCCAGACGCCATGGTCCTGCCCCGCCTCGAGCGCCCACGCGAGGCACTGCTCGCGCACGTCGCAGCGTCGGCACACGGCCTTGGCCTCCTCGATCTGGAGGATGGCAGGTCCGGTGTTGCCGATCGGGAAGAACAGCTCCGGATCCTCGTCGAGGCATGCGGAACGGTGTCGCCAATCCATGGGTGGGGATGCCCTCTTCTTTCGACTGGGGGTGCCCGGGTCCGGGCACGCATGAAGCCGCAATAGTGAACGGCTTCACGATCGCTTCGGCAAGGTTTCCAAGGATTGCCTCGCGAATCAAGCAATTCGGGTGGTTCGTTGGGTCACAACCAGATGCTGGACACCGACCGCCTAGGCTGCGGCGGTGACCGAAGGGCCGACCGAGCACCCGTCCGACCAGCCGAGCGGCTCCTGGGGGAGCAACCCGCCGCCGCTGACCGTAGCGGCCTCGGTGGCCGGCGTCCAGGGTCTGGTGCTGATCCTGCTGTCGGTGCTCGAGGTGGCCAGCGTGTCCTCGGACCGGCTGGGCTTCGGTCTGTCGACGGCGGTCTTCTTCGCGGCGTACGGCGTGGTCCTGGTCGGTGCGGCCTTCGCGCTGGGGCGCCGGCACGGCTGGGCGAGGGGGCCGGTGCTGATCACCCAGCTGATCGTGCTCGGCCTCGCCTGGAACCTGCGGGAGCAGGTCCTCGTCGCCCTCGGCCTGGCTGCGGTGGCCGTGATGGTGGTCGCCGCGATGGTCCATCCCGACACCCTCGCAGCCCTGGAGGACCGGCCCGAGAGCGAGTGAGACCGCCTCAGCTCTCGGCCTCCAGCGACTCGCGGAGCTGGGCGAGGGTCCGGGTGAGCAGCCGCGAGACGTGCATCTGGGAGACGCCGATCTCCTCGGCGATCTGCGACTGGGTCATGTTCTTGAAGAACCGCAGAAGCAGGATCTTCTTCTCCCGCGCCGGCAGGTTCTCCAGCAGCGGCTTGACGGACTCGCGGATCTCGACGTGCTCGAGCGCCTCGTCGTCGACGCCCAGCGCGTCGAGCATGCTCTGGCCGGTGCCGCCGTCGGAGTCGTCGTCACTCGCGTCGAGGGAGAGCGTGGAGTAGGCGTTGCTGGACTCGAGGCCCTCGACGATCTCCTCCACCGAGCAGCCGATCGCCTCGGCGAGCTCGCGCGCCGTGGGGGAGCGGCCGAGCGACTGGGTGAGCTCCGCGGTGCTGGCGCTGATCTGCATCCGCAGCTCCTGGAGCCGTCGCGGCACCCGGATCGCCCAGCCCTTGTCGCGGAAGTAGCGCTTGATCTCGCCGATGATCGTCGGCGTCGCGTACGTCGAGAACTCGACCCCGCGCTCGGTGTCGAAGCGGTCGACGGACTTGATGAGGCCGATGGTGCCGACCTGGACGAGGTCCTCGTAGGGCTCGCCGCGGTTGCGGAAGCGGCGGGCGCAGTGCTCGACGAGGGGAAGGTGCAGGTGCACGAGGGAGTCGCGGGCGACGTCGCGCTCGGCCTGGGAGGCGTGCTCGTCGCGGAGGACGACGAAGAGCTCGGCGCTGCGGCGGCGGGTCAGCTCGACGTTCCTCGGCACTCCGCTCGCACCGCCGCCCCGAGACAGGTCGGTGGTCATGACGCCAGGGACGACCGAACGAGGAGGCGGACCGCGTAGCGCCCGGCGACCGCGTCGATCGCGGCCTCGTCGGCGAGGGTCGCGAGGACCTGCCAGCCGAAGCTCTCGTAGTCGGGGGCGCTCGGCGCCTGCGCGCGGGCGGTGATGGTCAGGGCGAGCGCGTTGCCTGCGAGCTCGAAGCGGCACTCGAGGACCGCGTCCGGGTCGGCCTCGTCGAGCACCATGGCGGCCGCCTCGGAGACCGCGATGCGCAGGTCCTCGATGTCGTCCATCGTGAAGTCGAGCCGCGCGGCGAGGCCGGCGGTGAGCGTGCGCAGGACGGAGGCGTAGGCGCCGTCGGCCGGCAGCCGCAGCTCGACCTCGTCGGGCCGGCCGGCGGCCGTCGTACCGCCGACAGCAGGGCTGCTCGTCTCGGACATGCCGCATCCTCCGGGGTAGGCGTGGGAACCGGGTCGGCACGACCCTACTCCGAGGGCCGGGGCGATGGCCGGACCGGTGGCGGACGGGTTGGGAACGGGCACCGTCCGCCACCGGGAGCGGTCAGTTGCGCAGGTCGCCGAGACCCAGCAGGTCGAGCAGGCCGGCCTGGTCGAGCAGGTCGAGCACGGCCTGGAGGCCGAGGGTCCGCACCAGGTCGCCGAGACCGATGCTGTCGAGCAGGTCGCCGGCGTAGTCGAGCAGGTTGTCCTTGTCGCCGGGGGCCGGGATCGGGGAGACCTGGCCCTGCTGGCAGGACAGGTACGCCGCCGAGGTCGCGGCGACGACGGTGGCGAGCTTGGCCCGGAAGAGCCGGGCCTGGCGGATCTTGGTGCGCTTGTTGGTCAGCTTCTTGTTGAGCTTGACGACCTTGGCCCGCTGGTGGAGGCGCTGGGCCTTCTTGATCCGCTTCTTGAGGTTCTTGATCTTCTTCTTCAGCTTGGCGACCTTGGCGTCGGCGGCCTTGTGCGCTGCCTGGGCGCCCTGGGCGGCGTTCTGCTGGATCGTGCAGCTGGGCGCGGCCTGAGCGGCCACGGCGGGTGCGGACGAGGCCACCGGGGCGGCGGCGAGCGTCAGGCCGAGTGCGACGGCGACGCCGAGGATCATCTTGAGCAGGGCTCGGTGCATGCGGGTGTCTCCCTTGAGCTAGTCCCGGGCGCCGAGGTGTCCCCTCCGCGACGACCGGTGGTGGTACCGGGCGCTTGGGATGCCCGGTTCGCCGGTCACCCTAAGTCCTTTGGTGAGGACTCTCCGGAGTCGGGGTGCGAAACAGGGCCCCGGGACGTTGGTCCCGGGGCCCTGTTCAGAGGTGGTTCAGCTGGTTGCGATCAGCACAGACCCAGGATGCCGCAGAGGATCGGGTCGAGCGGGGTGCCGCCGGGAACGGTCGGCAGGCCGCCCGACGGGACGCCGCCGGCGATCGTGTCGAGGAGCATGTCCACGCCGTCGAGGACCGGGTCGAGGGCGACGACCACGTCGCCCAGGCCGAGGCCGGTCAGGACGCCGCGGAGGGTGTCGACCAGACCGGCAAGCTGAGCCGGGTCCAGGCCGCCCGCGAGGGCGTCGCACAGCGGCTGCGCCTCAGGGAAGGCGTCACAGAGCATCTGGAACGAGGCACCGTCCATGCCCGGCAGACCAGCGAGCGCGTCACAGACCGGCTGCAGCTGCGGGACAGCGTCGCACAGCGCCTGGATCGGGCTCGCCGGGCTCGACGGCAGGGTGGTCGTCACACAGTTGCGGTAGATGGTGATCTTCGTGGCGCTGGTGGCGGCCGCCTGGTCGCGGCGGGCGTTGGCGGCCTTGCGGGCCTTCTTCGCCTTCTTCAGCTTCTTCTTGAGCTTCTTGATCTTCTTGGCCGGCGCGTGGTTCTTCTTGGCCTTCTTGAGCTTCTTCTTGAGCTTCTTGACCTTCTTGTCGGCCGCGACTGCGTTGGCGTTGGCCGCGTTGTAGTCGTTGACCGCCGCCACGGCAGCGCTCTGCGCCGTCGAGCAGGACGTGGTGGCCGCGGGTGCCGCGGGTGCGGCGGGCGTGGCCGACGCGACGGATGCCGTCGTGAAGGTCAGGCCGAGCGCAACCGCAAGGCCGATGAACATCTTGAAAAGGGCGCGATGCATCGCGTCTTCTCCCTCCGGGTGGTGTGGGTTCCCCCCGACCCAAATGCTCCCTGGTCGGCAGGCGATTTCAGTCGGACAAACGATCGGCCCGACGTGCCGTCACGCTAGGTGAAGGTGAAGACTTCTGGGGTGAAAAGCACGGACCGCACGCCCGAAATGGACGTGCGGCCCGAGGCTCTGGGCACTTCGGCCCGGAGTGACTAGTTCTTTCGGATCATGCCTTCTTCGTGGCCCAGAAGATCTCGGCGATCTCGTCGATCTTCGCCAGCAGCTCGTCGGCCTTCGCCGGGTCGAGCGTGCCCTTGGTGCCGGTGGCGCCGGCCAGCTTGGTGGCCTCGTTGACCAGCGTGTGCAGCTGCGGGTAGGCCTCGAAGTGCGGGGGCTTGAAGTAGTCGGTCCACAGCACCCACAGGTGGTGCTTGACGAGCTCCGAGCGCTGCTCCTTGATCAGGATGGCGCGGGTCCGGAAGTCCGGGTCGTCGCTGTCGAGGGCCTTGGCGATGACGGCCTTGATCGACTCGGCCTCGATCCGGGCCTGGGCCGGGTCGTAGACGCCGCAGGGCAGGTCGCAGTGGGCGGAGACCTCGACGGTGGGGGCGAACGCCGTGCCGAGGCGCGCGGTGAGACGGGAGAACATGTGGGTCCTCTCTGATGATCAGTGGGTGGGAACGTGCTGACTGCGACACTACTCGCCATGATCCGCGCGGCAACGGGAGGTCGGGCCCCCCGCAAGAGCACTCCCCGGATCGGGATCGCGGTGGTCCGCGGCGACTCGATGCGCCCCACCCTGCGCCCGCGCGACCGCCTCCTGGTGGTGTACGGCGCCCGCGTGCGGCCCGGTCGCATCGTGGTGGCGCGCTTCGCCGACGGCACCCTGGTGGTCAAGCGCGTCGCCGAGCGGCGAGGGAGCGGATGGTGGCTGCGCGGCGACAACCCGCACGAGGGCGTGGACTCCCGGCACCGGGGGCCTGTGCCGGACACGGAGGTCGCGGGCGTCGTACGGGCCCGGGTGTGGCCGCGGCCGCGGCCCCTGTGACTCGTTCCGGCCGCTTCGGGGCCGACGAGTCGGATCCGTGGGCGGACACCCGGTCGGGGCCGGGAGACGGTGTGAAAGGATGGACGATCGTGGCTGACGTCGTTCCCTCCTCCCACCCGCGCGCGGGTGAGCCGGTCTTCGATCTGCACCTCGGCGGGAAGATGGAGACCGTACCCACGGCCGACGTCAGCACCCGCGACCAGCTGTCGCTGGCCTACACCCCCGGAGTGGCGGAGGTGTGCGAGGCGATCGCCGCCGATCCCGCGCTGACCCGGCACTACACATGGGTCCCGAACACCGTCGCGATCGTCACCGACGGCACCGCGGTGCTGGGGCTCGGCGACATCGGCCCCGCCGCCGCCATGCCGGTGATGGAGGGCAAGGCCGTCCTGTTCAAGCAGTTCGGCGGCGTCGACGGCATCCCGATCTGCCTGGCGACCACGGACGTCGAGGAGATCATCGAGACCGTCGTCCGGCTCGCGCCGAGCTTCGGCGGGATCAACCTGGAGGACATCTCCGCGCCGCGCTGCTTCGAGATCGAGGACCGCCTCAAGGAGGCCCTCGACATCCCCGTCTTCCACGACGACCAGCACGGCACGGCCGTGGTGACCCTGGCCGCCCTGGTCAACGCGCTCAAGCTCACCGGGCGCTCCGCCGAGTCGACGCGGGTGGTCATCTCCGGCGCCGGCGCGGCAGGTGTGGCGATCGCGAAGATCCTGCTCGCCGCCGGCGTCAAGGACATCGCGGTCACCGACCGCAAGGGCGTCGTGAGCTCCGACCGCACCGACCTGACCTCCTCCAAGAAGGCGCTCGCCGAGCTCACCGCGGACCGCTGCGGTCGCCGCGGCACGCTCGCGGAGGCGTTCGAGGGCGCCGACGTCTACATCGGCGTCTCGGGCGGCACCGTGCCCGAGGAGGTCGTGGCCACCATGGCCGACGACGCGATCATCTTCGCGATGGCCAACCCGAACCCGGAGGTGCACCCCGACGTGGCGCACCGGCATGCCCGCGTCGTCGCGACCGGCCGCTCGGACTTCCCCAACCAGATCAACAACGTGCTCGCCTTCCCGGGCATCTTCCGGGGTGCGTTCGACGTCCACGCCAGTGCGATCACCGAGGGCATGAAGGTCGCCGCCGCCGACGCGCTCGCCGCGCTCGTGGGCGACGACCTGGCCGAGGACCTGGTCATCCCGTCGCCGTTCGACCCGCGGGTCGGCCCCGCGGTGGCGGCCGCTGTGGCGGACGCCGCACGACGAGACGGCGTCGCTCGGATCTGATCGACCTCCGGCTTCGGTAGCGTCGGGGCATGTTCGCCGTCTACGCCGACTCCTTCGCCAGCTCCGCCGACGATCCGCTGACCGGCCTCGTGCTCGGGGAGCGCCCCGACCCGGTCGCCCCCGACGGGTGGACCACGGTGAGCGTCAAGGCGGCCTCGCTCAACCACCACGACCTCTGGTCGCTGCGCGGGGTGGGCCTCAAGGCCGAGGCGCTGCCGATGATCCTGGGCTGCGACGCCGCCGGCTACGACGAGGACGGCAACGAGGTGGTCGTCCACGCGGTCGTCTCCGACCCGGACTGGACCGGCGACGAGACCCTCGACCCGCGTCGCTCGCTGCTCTCGGAGCGGCACCAGGGAACCTTCGCCGACAAGGTCGTCGTCCCGCGGCGCAACATCGTCCCCAAGCCGGCCTCGATGTCCTTCGAGGAGGCCGCCTGCCTGCCGACGGCCTGGCTGACGGCGTACCGCATGCTGTTCACCCAGGGCGGGTTGAAGGCCGGGGACACGGTGCTGGTCCAGGGCGCCGGTGGCGGCGTCGCCACCGCCCTCATCGCGCTCGCCCGCGCGGGCGGCCTGCGGGTGCTCGCGACGAGCCGCGACGAGGCCAAGCGGGCCAAGGCCCTCGAGCTCGGCGCCCACGAGGTGTTCGAGTCCGGCGCCCGACTCCCGGTCAAGGTCGACGCGGTGATGGAGACCGTCGGCCGCGCGACCTGGTCGCACTCGATCCGCGCGCTGCGTCCCGGCGGCCGGATCGTCATCTCCGGCACCACCTCCGGCCCGAACCTGGACGACGCCGAGCTGACCCGGATCTTCTTCCTCCAGCTCAGCGTCATCGGCTCGACCATGGGCACGCGCGGCGAGCTGGCGGCGCTGGTCAACCTCCTCGACAGCACCGGTCTGCGCCCGGTCGTCGACCGCGTCCTGCCCATGACCGAGGCCCGCGAGGGGTTCGCCGCCATGGCGTCCGGCGACGTGTTCGGCAAGGTCGTCTTCACTCGCTGACCCGGCGGGAGCTTCTTCGTCCCGGTGAGTCTCCTGTGACGGGTGGGACTTGGTGAACCCCATTTAACAATTGGCGGGAATGAGTGTCGGTGCAGGAGGATTGACTCCTGACAGCGCCCGATCGCGGGGACCGATGAATCTCGCCGGTCCGCCGTGTCGAAAAGGCGAGGACCGGTTCGTCGTACAGGTGAAGCGACGGCCAGCCCGACCCGCCCGGCGTGACGGGGTCGGCCACCGCCAGACCCTGCCAACCAACCGATAGGACCTGCCATGACCGCGCCCTCCGGATCCGCCGAGACCGGCGACATCGCCGACCTCGAGCAGGAGTTCACGGGTGTCCCGGCGACCCCGGGGCGGACTCCGCTCGTCATCAAGCTTCTGGTCGCGGCGACGTTCGTCGTGATCCTCAACGAGACCATCATGGTCAACGCCATCCCGCGGCTGATGGCCGACTTCGCGATCACCTCGACGACCGCCCAGTGGGCCCTGACGGTGTTCATGCTGACGATGGCGGCCGTGATCCCGGTCACCGGTTGGTTCCTGCAGCGCGTCACCACCCGCGCGGCGTACGCCACCGCGATGGCGACCTTCAGCGCCGGCACCCTGATCGCCGCCGTCGCGCCGACCTTCGAGGTCCTGCTGGTCGGGCGCGTCGTCCAAGCCGGCGGTACGGCGGTCATGATGCCGCTGCTCATGACCACCCTGATGACGGTCGTCTCCCCGGCGGACCGGGGTCGCGTGATGGGCCAGGTCACCCTCGCCATGTCGTGCGCGCCGGCGCTCGGGCCCGCCGTCTCGGGCATCCTGCTCGACCTCGGTACCTGGCGACTGATCTTCTTCACCGTCCTGCCGATCGCGCTGCTCGTCGGCTTCTTCGGCTTCCGGCAGCTGCCCAACGTGGGGGAGACCAACCGCAGCCCGATCAGCTGGGTCAGCGTGCTGCTCGCCGCGGGCGGCTTCAGCCTGTTCGTCTACGGCCTGAGCAAGGTCGGGAACGCCGAGTGGCCCGAGCCGGCGCTGCTGATCGGCTCCGGCGTGGTCCTCATCGCCCTGTTCGCCGGCTTCCAGCTGCGCCTGCAGCGCTCGGACCGCCCGCTGCTCGACCTGCGCACGCTGCTGCACCGCAACTACACGGTCTCGCTGGTGCTGATGGCCGCCGGGTTCATGGCCTTCCTCGGCTCGATGATCCTGCTGCCGCTCTACCTGCAGGACCTGCGCGGTCTCTCCGAGCTGCAGACCGGCCTGCTCGTGATGCCCGGCGGCCTGGCGATGGGCCTGCTCGGCCCGCAGGTCGGGAAGGTGTTCGACCGGATCGGCGCCCGCCCGCTCGTCATCCCGGGCTCGGTCGCGATGGTCGCGCTGCTGTTCGGCATGAGCCGGATCGGCGTGGAGACGCCGTACGCCCTCATCCTGGCGCTGCACGTCGCGCTCATGGTCAGCCTGGCCATGATCTTCACGCCGGTCTTCACCATCGGACTGGGCGACCTGCCGCCGCAGCTCTACTCGCACGGCAGCTCGCTGCTCGGCACGCTCCAGCAGGTCTCCGGGGCGATCGGAACCGCACTGCTGGTCGTCATCATGACCAACCGGACCGAGAGCCTGGCCACGTCCGGCGAGCACCCCATCGACGCGTTCATGGGCGGCCTGCAGTGGGCTTTCTTCGCTGGCGCGGTCATCGGCGTCGTGGTGATCGCCATGTCGCTGCTCCTGCCGGCCAAGGCGGACCTGCCCGAGGGTGCCCACGGCGGGCACTGATCCGGGTGTGCAGGAATCGCCGGTCGACCGGCGATTCCTGCACCTGTCGGGCGTTGCGACGCCCGACAGGTGTCAGGAGCGGTCGCCCAGTGCGGCGTGGTCCTGGCCGAGGAAGGCGTCCAGCAGGGGCCAGCTGACTTCGGCGGCGCGCGGCCCGGCGACCAGGCCGAGGTGGCTCAGGCCGTCGGCAGCGGCGTAGCGAGCGCCGGGGACGACGTCGACGCCGGCCCGGACGGCGGGCTCGTTCGCGATGGTGTCGGTGTCGCTGCCGACGAACAGCACGGACGTGCGCACGTCGGCGAGGCGGACCGCACGCTTGCGGCTCAGGTGCACGACGCCGGAGGCCAGCTCGTTGCGGACCATCAGCCGGGTGTGGATCTGGTGGTAGGCGCGGCCCGGGTAGCCCGGCATCTCGCCGATGAAGTCGTCCACGGCGCCGGTGCGGGCGAGGGCCTCGGTGTCGAGGATGTTCTTGGCCAGGTGGACGGCCTTGGTCAGCTCGCGCCTCGGCGCCATCGCGCGGTAGCTGGCACGGACCAGGTGCCGGGGGACGCCGCCCAGGGCCGCGGTCGGAGCGGTCACCGCGCGGGTGCCGAGCAGGCGGTCGGCGACCACGAGGGGTTGCACCGCCGGGATCCGCGTGTAGTCGATCGGGGTCCCGAAGGCGGTCAGGGACGCGATCGGCAGCGTGGGGTGGGCCGCGGCGGCCAGCAGGGCCAAGGTGCCGCCGAGCGACCAGCCGACGAGGTCGACCCCGTCCGCCTCCTCCCCGCCCGCGGCGTGGTCGGCGAGCACGGCGTGGATGGCGGTCGGGAGGATGTCGTCCACCCACGTCTCGAATCCCATGGCGCGGTCGGCGAAGGTGATCCGCCCGTAGTCGACGAGGTACGCCGCCCGGCCGGCGTCGAGCAGGTGGGCGGCCAGGCTCTGGCCGGGCCGCAGGTCGAAGCAGCGCGCCGACACCGCCAGCGGCGGCACCAGCAGCACCGGGCGCGGCGCCGGGGCGGTCGTCGACCGGTCGAACCGGACGAGCCGCCGGTGCGGAGCGTCGGAGAGCACCGCGGCCGGCAGTCCGTCGTACTGCTCGACGCCCTCGCCGAGGGGCGAGATCGCCCAGGCGTTGCGGGCAGCGGTGCTCAGGAGGTCTGCGGTGATCGGCACCGCGTCATGCTCGCGGCCGGGAGGACCGGTCGTCCACCGAACGTGACGAGCGTGACGGCCGCCGGGTCGGGACCGAGCTCCCACCTCACCCGGTCTGCGAGCGCCAGTTGCTGGCGCCGACCAGCATCATCCGCAGCTGGATCCGGGCGGTGTCGGCGACGCGCTGCTCGGCGGGGGAGCCGGTCGGCGTGCCGAGCAGGCGCTCGGCGGTCGTGACCATCGCGCCGACGATGAGCTCGGACAGCACCTGCAGGTCCTGCTCGCTCCATGTCGCGGTGCCGGGCAGGTGGGCGAGGTCCGTGGCGAGCTCGCGCTCGGCGAGCTCGATGCCCCGCGCGATCGCCTCCCGCACCGTGGGCGGGCCCGCGAACCGCTCGCGGGCGATGAAGGCGTAGTGGGCGTGGTCGTGGCGCACCTGCTCGACGAGCACCGCCACGGAGCCGTCGATGATCTCGCCGGTGTCGGTGCCGGCGGTACGCCGCAGCTCGCGCAGCAGCGCGCGCAGGGTGTCGAGCGACTCCTCCACCAGCGCGAGCCCGAGGTCCTCGATCGAGGGGAAGTGCCGGTAGAACGCGGTGGGCACGATGCCCACCTCCTTGGCCACCTGGCGCAGGGAGAGGGCGACCAGCGTGGAGCTCGCCGAGAGGTCCAGCGCGGCGTCGAGGATGGCGCGTCGGGTGCGCTCCTTCTGTGCCACGCGGCTCACCGTCATGGACCCACCCTACCGTCAGTGAACATGTGTGCACTGTCACGGTCCGGAGGCGTTGACCCGCGCGCAACCACGCGTCAGAGTTTCGGTGTACGGACGTACACCCAATCTTCCACCGAAGGAGGCGCGATGACCGCGCTCATCTCCGACCCGGCGGCCCCTTCCCTCCGCCCCCGCCGCGCTCTGCGCACCGCTGGCGCCGCTCCCCTCGGGATGCTGCTGCGCTCGCGGCTCGTGGGCGCCCTGGCCAGCCCGCACGGCGTCGACAGCTATCTCGAGCGGTTCAACCCGATGTGGGCGGCCCACGACGTGCGCGCCCGGATCGTCTCGATCCGGCGCGAGACCGACGGCGAGGCACCGGTCGCCACCCTCACCCTGCAGCCCACCGCCACCTGGCGCGGCCACCGTGCCGGACAGCACGTCCTGGTCGGCGTCGAACTCCCGGGCTCGGCGAAGAGGCACACCCGCGCGTTCTCGATCTCCTCGGCCGCCTCGGGCCCGGGCGAGCCGATCACGCTCACCGTGCGCGCCCACGACGAGGGCCAGGTGTCGTCGTACCTCGTCCGTCACGCCGCGGCGGGCGAGATCGTCCACCTGAGCCAGGCGCAGGGCGAGTTCACGCTCATCGAGAGCCCCGCCACGCCGACCATCAGCAGGCTGGTCTTCATCACCGGCGGCTCGGGCATCACCCCCGCCATGTCGATGGTGCGCACCCTGCTGCGCGACGGGTATCACCGCGACGGGGTCGCCCACGCCGGACGCAAGGTCACCTTCCTGCACTTCGCGCGGAGCCCCGAGGACCAGATCTTCGCCGACGAGCTCGCCGCGATCGCCGAGGCCGACAACGGCATCGACGTGCACCTGCGCTACGGCGACCAGCTCTTCAGCGAGTTCGAGCTGCGCCGCCTCGTGCCCGACTACCAGGACACCGACACCTGGCTCTGCGGGCCTCCGGGCCTCGTGGAGCTGGTCAAGGCGGCGTACGACGGCTCGACCCGCCTGCAGATGGAGTTCTTCAAGCCGGCGGTGGCCCGTGCCGCCCGACCCGGCGAGGAGATCGAGGGCGACGTCTCGTTCACCCGTGCGGGAAGGACCGTCGCCGCGTCCGGCGCCAGCCTGCTCGAGCAGGCCGAGGAGCTCGGCTTGAAGCCGGAGTTCGGCTGCCGGATGGGCATCTGCTTCTCCTGCACGCGCACCAAGACCGCGGGCACCGTCCGCAACATCCTGACCGGCGAGGAGTCCGCACTGCCGGACGAGGAGGTCCGCATCTGCGTGACCGCCGCCGCCGGCGACTGCCACATCGACCTCTGAGGAGACTGTGATGACTGCACTGATCGACGAGACGACCACCGACCCGGGCGTGGACGAGAAGTACCACGGCCTGACCCACGAGGAGATCGACCGGCTCGGCGCCGAGCTCGACGCCCTCCGCCTGCGCATCATCGCCGACCTCGGCGAGCCGGACGCTGCGTACCTGCGCAAGGTCGTCAAGGCCCAGCGCTCCTTCGAGATCGCCGGCCGCGCGCTGTTCTACCTGCCCGTGATCGGCTGGGTGCCCGCCGTCGCCGCCCTCTCCGTGTCGAAGATCCTCGACAACATGGAGATCGGCCACAACGTGATGCACGGCCAGTACGACTGGATGGGCGACCCGACGTTCAACTCCCGGATGTTCGACTGGGACACGATGGCGCCGGCCGAGAACTGGAAGTACGGCCACAACTACATGCACCACACGTACACCAACGTGGTGGGCAAGGACCGCGACGTGGGCTACGGCATCCTGCGGATGGACCCCGAGCAGAAGTGGAACCCCTACTACCTCGGCAACCCGCTGTGGGCGTTCCTGCTGATGACCTTCTTCGAGTGGGGCGTGGCCGTCCACGACCTCGAGGCCGAGGAGGTCATCGCCGGACGACGCCCGCTCTTCGGCGGCGAGAACGCTCCCGTCTGGCGCCGGATCCGCAAGAAGATGGGCAAGCAGATCCTCAAGGACTACGTGCTCTTCCCGGCGCTGACCGGCCCGCTCTTCCTGAGCACCCTGGCCGGCAACGCGGTGGCCAACCTGGTCCGCAACATCTGGACCTTCAACATCATCTTCTGCGGCCACTTCCCGGCCGGCGTGGCGACCTTCACGCTCGAGGAGACCGAGAACGAGACCCGCGGCCAGTGGTACCTGCGCCAGATGCTCGGCTCGGCCAACATCACCGGCAGCACGCTGATGCACGTGATGAGCGGCAACCTGTCGCACCAGATCGAGCACCACCTGTTCCCCGACATCCCGGCCCGCCGCTACCCGGAGATGGCCGTCGAGGTCCAGGAGATCTGCGAGCGCTACGGGCTGCCCTACAACAAGGGCCCGCTGCACAAGCAGCTGTTCAGCGTGTTCCGCAAGATCGTGCGTCTCTCGTTCCCGGGCGGTACGACGAAGGCCGCGCCCGTGCGTGGCCCGCAGGCCGTGACCGAGGACTCGTTGGCAGCGTGAGCCGCCTCGCGGGAGACTGGACACCATGACCTCACCCCACGAAGTCCTCCGCTTCCCCCGCTTCGCTCCTCCGGCGAACAACGTCGCGGGGACCCCGAGATGACGGGACGCGACGAGCTGAGCCGGGCCGAGATCACCAAGGACGCCCTGCAGGCCGGCGCCGAGGCCGCCGCCCACACGGTGGGCGAGGTCGCGACCATCCTGACCAGGGCGGTCGGTGACGTGGCGACGGCGGTGGGTGGGCTGGCGACGGAGATCTTCGCGATCCGCGACTCCTCACGGCGCGCGCTCGCCGATCACGGGCGCGACCAGGCTCCGGTGCTCGACGCCGACGCCGACGCCGACGCACCGGAGCTCCGTCAGGACTGACGGGTCGATCAGGTCGATCACACGGAACGAGCGGCCTCGCGGGCGGCAGCAGGACTGGCCGCCTCGAGAGCCGCTCGTGCCATCTCCCGGCACTGCTCCGAGGTGGCGGTCGCGAGCCGCGCGCCGACAGGCCGCACCGCGGCGGAGGCCATCGACAGCGACGTGATGCCGAGGCCGACCAGCACGCACGCGAGCAGTGGATCGGCAGCCGCCTCGCCGCACACGCCCACGGGCTTGCCCGCCCGCTCGCCCGCGGCCGCGGTCATGGCGATCAGCTGGAGCACCGCCGGCTGCCACGGGTCGGTGAGGTGCGCGAGGTCGGAGCACAGCCGGTCGGCGGCCATCGTGTACTGCGTCAGGTCGTTGGTGCCGATCGAGAGGAAGTCCACCTCGGCGAGGATCCGGTCGGCCAGCAGCGCCGCGCTGGGCACCTCGACCATCACCCCGGGCACGAGGCCCCGGTCGCGGACCGCGCCGGCGAAGTCGCGCGCCTCCTCGACCGTGGCGACCATCGGAGCCATCACCCAGGTGGGCGTGCCGCTGGCGTGAGCCGCCGCGGCGATCGCGTCGAGCTGGCGGTCCAGCAGGCCGTGGTCGGTGAACGACAGCCGAAGTCCCCGGACGCCGAGCGCCGGGTTCTCCTCGTCGGGATGGGTCGCGAACGCGATCGGCTTGTCGGACCCGGCGTCGAGGGTGCGCACCACCACGTGCCGGTCGCCGCCGGCGAACGGCTCCAGCACGCCGGCGTACACGGCGGTCTGCTCCTCGACGGTGGGCTCGGTCTCGCGGTCGAGGAAGCTGAGCTCGGTCCGGAACAGCCCGACCCCGCTCACCGGCCCCTGGGCGGCGGTCTCGGCGGAGGCCGCGTCGGCGACGTTGGCGAGCAGCTTGACCGCGTGACCGTCGGCGGTGCGGCCCGGACCCTCCCAGTGCGCGAGCGCCTCCCGCTCGCGCGCGTCAGCGGAGACCCGCTCGGCGGCCAGCGCGGGGTCCGGATCGAGCTCGACGCTGCCGGTGGCGCCGTCGACGAGGAGAGCGTGGCCGGCGGCCGCCGCCACCACGCCGGCGGCGCCGACCACGCAGGGGATGCCGAGCTGGCGCGCGATGATCGCGGTGTGGCTCGTCGGCCCGCCCCGCTCGGTCACCAGCGCGAGCACCAGGGCCGGGTCGAGGCCGGCGGTGTCGGCGGGGGCGAGATCGGTGGCGACCAGCACCACCGGCTCCTCCGGCAGGGTGACGCCCGGCTCGGGCTCGCCGACCAGTCGGGCCACGACGCGGGTGCGGATGTCGCGCAGGTCGGTGACCCGCTCGGCCATCAGTCCGCCCATGCCGGTGAAGACGGTCACGAACTGCTCGACAGCGCGGTCGACCGCGCTCAGCAGCGGCTCGCCGGCGCGCAGGTTCTTGCGCACCGCGGAGCGCAGGCCGCGGTCGGTGGCCAGGCCCGCGCTCGCGGTGAGCACGCCCGAGGTGGCGCCGTCGGCGGCAGCGGCCTTGCGGCGGAAGCCCTCCGCGACGGCCTCGGCGGCCGCGTCGTACGCCGCGAGGGCCGCCTCCTCGTCGAGGTGGCTGCCGTCGCCGTACCGCGCGAGGGCGTCGGGGGAGACGTCGGAGACGGTGATCTGTGCGGGGCCGTGGGCGAGGCCGGGGACGACCGGGGTGCCGTGGATCGTGGTGACCATGGTCACACGCTAGACCGCCCACCCCTTGACAAGCAACAGAAACGGGCATAAAACAACATAAACACAGATCCGTGAGGGAGGTCACACCATGTATGCCGAGGAGCGCCAGCAGGCCATCGCCCGGCAGGTCGCCGACCGTGGCCGGATGTCCGTCGCGGAGATCGCCGACCTGTTCGACGTCACCACCGAGACTGTACGCCGCGACCTGACCGCCCTGGAGGGCATCGGCGTCCTACGGCGCGTCCACGGCGGCGC
This sequence comes from Nocardioides albidus, assembly GCF_006335005.1. Lineage (GTDB taxonomy): Bacteria > Actinomycetota > Actinomycetes > Propionibacteriales > Nocardioidaceae > Nocardioides > Nocardioides albidus. Next base: position 72,058 of record NZ_VDMP01000015.1, on the reverse strand, counting down.
CGTGCCCGCCTCGGCCCTCTCGACCCTGGAGCCGGGCATCGTCGAGCGCGACGCCGCCAACATCGAGGCCAAGGCGCGGATCGCCCGCGCCGCGCTCGACGAGCTGCCGCCGCCCGGCGCGTCGATCCTGATCGACGCGGGCAGCACCACCGCGCGCCTCGCCGACGCGCTGCCGGCCAGCCACCGCCTGGTCGTCTTCACCCACAGCGTCTCGATCGCGGCCCGCCTCGCCGGCAACCCCGGCGTCGAGCTGCACCTGCTGCCCGGACGCGTCCGCACCCACACCCACGCCGCCGTCGGCGCCGTGACCGTGGCCGCGCTCGACGCGCTCCGGGTCGACGTCGCGTTCCTGGGCGCCAACGGGGTCAGCGTGGGCCACGGCCTCTCGACGCCGGACAGCGAGGAGGCCGCCACCAAGCGCGCGTTCGTGCACGCGGCGCACCGGGTCGTGGGCCTCGTCGACTCCTCCAAGGTCGGCGTCGAGAGCGCCGTGCGCTTCGCGACGCTCGACGAGATCGACGTCCTCGTCACGGACACCGGGCTGCGGACCGCGGACGGCAAGTCCCTGACCGCCGCCGGCGTCGAGGTGGTGACCGCATGATCGTCACCGTCACCCCCAACCCCAGCATCGACCGGACCGTCGTGCTCCCCGACGCGCTCGTGCGCGGAGGCGTCCACCGCGTGGCCGAGGTGATCGACCAGCCGGGCGGCAAGGGCGTGAACATCTCCCGTGCCTGCGTGGCGGCCGGCGTACCGACCCGTGCGGTCTTCCCGGCGGCCGGCGACGATCCCTTCGTGCGGGAGCTGGAGCAGCTCGGCGTGCCCTGCGCGCCCGTCCCGCCCGCCGGCCCGGTGCGCGTCAACCTCACCCTCACCGAGCCCGACGGGACCACCACGAAGCTCAACGCCTCGGGCGCCACGGTGAGCGACGCCGACCTCGACCTGCTCGCTCGGACCGTGCTCGAGCAGCCCGCGGAGGGCTGGGTCGTGCTCGCCGGCTCCCTCCCGCCCGGTGCCCCGGACGAGTGGTACGCCGACCTCGCCGGCCGCCTCCGCGCCGGTGGCCGCCGCGTCGCCGTCGACACCAGCGACGCCGCCCTGGAGGCCGTGGTGGCGCGGCTCGCCCCCGGCACCGCGCCGAGCCTCCTCAAGCCGAACGCCGAGGAGCTGGCCTCGGTCGGCGGCGACGACGTGGCCGCGCTCGAGGACGATCCGGTGCTCGTGGCCGCCGCCGCCCGCCGCCTCGTCGAGCGGGGCGTCGAGACCGTCCTCGCCACCCTGGGTGGCGCCGGAGCCGTGCTCGTCGACGCGACCGGGGCCTGGCACGCCGTACCCCCGTCCACCCGGGTCGTCAGCACCGTCGGCGCCGGCGACAGCAGCCTCTTCGGCTACCTCTCCGCCGCCCTCGCCGGCGCCTCGGCGCCCGAGCGGCTCGCCGCCGCCGTGGCCTGGGGCAGCGCCGCCGCCGGCCTGCCCGGCACGACCGTCCCCACCCCCTCAGACGTCCGGACCCAGGAGGTCCGGGTCCGCGCGCTCGACCTGCCGTCGAGTGCCACCGCCCACGAAGGAGAACCCTCATGGCAGAGCTGATGACGCCCGCGCTGGTCAGCCTGGACGCCGACCTCGGTGCCGACAAGGACGCGGTCATCGACGCCCTCGCGGCGGTCGTGACCGAGGCCGGTCGGGCCACCGACGTCGGCCAGCTGCGCGCCGACCTGCACGCCCGCGAGGCGAAGTCGGCGACCGGGATGAAGGACGGCATCGCGATCCCGCACTGCCGCTCGACCGCGGTCACCGAGCCGACGCTGGCGTTCGCCCGGCTCGCGCCCGGCGTGGACTTCGGCGCCAAGGACGGCCCGGCGGACCTGGTGTTCCTGATCGCGGCTCCCGAGGGCGGCGGCAACACCCACCTGCAGATCCTCGCCAAGCTGGCCCGGTCGCTGGTCAAGCCCGAGTTCACCGGCGCGCTGCGCGCCGCGACCACGCCCGAGGAGGTGGTGCGGATCGTCCAGGCCGTCGTCGCGCCCCCCGCCGCGGCTGCCGCGCCCGCCGCGCCGGCGGCAACCGTCGCGCCCACGGCGCCCGCGGCGCCCGCGGCGCCCGCCGCCGTACGACGCCTCGTGGCCGTCACCTCGTGCCCGACCGGCATCGCCCACACCTACATGGCAGCCGAGGCGCTCGAGGCGGCCGCGTCGCGCGCCGGCGTCGAGATCGCCGTGGAGACGCAGGGCTCCGCCGGCTCCACCCCGCTGCCGCAGGCCACCATCGACGCCGCGGACGCGGTCGTCTTCGCGACCGACGTGGGCGTGCGCGACAAGCACCGCTTCGCCGGGAAGCCGGTCGTCGCGACCGGCGTCAAGCGCCCCATCGACGACGGTGACGCCGTCATCGCCGACGCACTGCGCGCCGCGGACGACCCGTCCGCGGCACGGGTGGAGGGCACGGCCAGCTCTGCTGAGGCAGCCGCCGGCGGCCACGGCGGAGCGGGGGAGTCGTGGGGCGGCCGCGCCCGCCGCGTCCTGATGACCGGGGTGTCCTACATGATCCCGTTCGTGGCCGCGGGCGGTCTGCTGATCGCGCTCGGCTTCCTCCTCGGCGGCTACGACAGCGCGAACGTCGCCGGCGACATCCTCGTCAAGCACAGCCTGTTCGACCCGCCCTCGCCCTCGGCGTACGGACTCGACCACGTCGCCTTCGGGTCCGGGGTGCTGCTCTACCTCGGAGTGCTGCTGTTCGTCATCGGCAAGGCCGCCTTCGCGCTGTTCGTGCCGGCCCTGGCGGGCTACATCGCCTACGCCATCGCCGACCGGCCCGGGCTCGCGCCCGGCTTCATCATGGGCGCGCTCGCGACCAACCTCGCGGGCTTCGCGGCCGGCGACGGCGCCGCCGCCCCGCAGACGGGATTCATCGGCGCGATCGTCGGTGGCGTCCTGGCCGGCGTGGTCGCCCTGGCGATCAGCCGGTGGCGGGTCCCCGCGTGGGCGCGCGGTCTGATGCCGGTGCTCGTGATCCCGCTCCTCACCAGCATCGTCGCGGGCCTGGTCATGCTGCTCCTGCTCGGCCGGCCGATCACCTGGCTCATGGACCGTCTCAGCGACGGGCTCAACGGCATGAGCGGCTCCAACGCGGTCATCCTCGGCGTGGTGCTCGGCATGATGATGGCCTTCGACATGGGCGGTCCGCTCAACAAGGTGGCCTACAGCTTCGCCGTCGTCGGCATCGGTGGTGCCAGCCTCGCGAGCGACGCTCCCGAGCTGAAGATCATGGCCGCCGTCATGCTCGCCGGCATGGTGCCGCCGCTCGCGATGGCGCTCGCCACCGTTGTACGCCCCGCCCTGTTCAGCCCGGCCGAGCGGGAGAACGGCAAGGCGGCCTGGCTGCTGGGCGCGTCCTTCATCTCCGAGGGCGCCATCCCGTTCGCCGCGGCCGACCCGCTGCGGGTGATCCCGTCGATCGTCCTCGGCAGCGCGGTGACCGGCGGCCTCGCCGAGGCGCTGGACGTGAGCCTGCGCGCCCCCCACGGCGGCATCTTCGTGCTCTTCGCCGTCGACGGCGTCCTCGGCTTCTTCATCGCCCTGGTCGCCGGCGTGGTCGTCGCGGCCGCGGCCGTCGTCGTCCTCAAGTCGCTCGGACGCACGACGGAGCCCGACACCCGGCCCGACACCACCGCACCCGAGCCCGCCGTCGCCTGACGCCGATCACCCACCACCCGAGAGGAAATCCATGCACACCGTCACCGTCACCGTCGGCTCCGCCGTCGGCCTGCACGCCCGCCCCGCCCAGCTCATCGCCGAGGCCGCTGCCGACCTGGACTCCGAGGTCCTCATCGGGGTCCCCGGGGACGAGGCCGTCGAGGCCAGCTCGGCCCTGCTGATCATGACCCTCGGTGCCGGCAACGGCGATCAGGTCGAGGTCTCCGGCGAGTCCGAGGCCGACGTCGCCAAGATCGCCGCGCTGGTCGAACAGGACCTCGACGCCGAGTAGTCGCTGATCCGACGCTGTGCGGACCCCCTCGGCCGGTCGGTCCGGCCGAGGGGCGGGTCAGTCGAACGCGAGCCGGAAGTCGGCCATCCGGAACGACCCCAGCTGGCGGGCCTCGCGCATGAACCCGAGCGGCCCGTCGGCCGCGAACGTCCACCGGCCCCGGCACGGCAGTGCCTTGGCGGTGCCCTTCATCACGACGTCCGCGGTCTCGGGATGCTCCGCGATGCCGGGCTGCTCGACCAGGCCGGTGAACGGCGCTCGCACCGCGGCGCGCGAGACGTCGGTGAAGCGGGCCTCGACGATCGGTCGCCGCTCGACGGTGGCGGTCCAGTCGGTGGAGGTGACCGGTCCGCGGAAGCTGCTCTCCAGGTCGAAGTCGCACAGGTCCTTGGGGATCGCCCACAGGGCGCGCCCGCCGGCCCGCGAGGCGGGGGAGTCGACCCAGATGTCGGTGATCGTCACCGCGCCCTTGCCGGCGCTGTTGCGGACGGTCCGGGCCAGCAGCAGCTCGTGGTAGGTCAGCGGGCTGGGCTCCTCGTAGGACACCAGTGCGGCGCCGTACGTCCCCCGCGGGTGGCGCTCGTCGACGTCGTGCCCCAGCCGGAAGACCGAGAGCCACAACGATCCGTGCATGTGCCAGGGTGCCGGGGGATAGGGGTTCACCGGTCGTCCTCCAAGAAGAGCTGGGCGGTGTGCTCGAGCTCGGCCTCCATCGCGGCCGGCAGGGCGTCGGTCAGCTCGGCGGCGATCGGGCTCTGCTCGCGAGGTCCGAGCCCCGCCGCGGCCTTCTCGACGGCTGTGCCCACGTCGATGACGGTGGCCTGGCGGACGTAGGGCTGCTGGAGCTCCTTGGCGACGTACTTCGCCACGAACCGGCGCAGCTCGCCCTCGACGTTGGCCGCCCTGCTGGTGAACGAGGCGCGCAGGCCCTGCGCCCTGAGGCGGACGACCACCTGCGCGGGACGCGGCGGCGTCACCTCGAGGACGATCGCCAGGTCGGCGCGACCGCGCGCCGTGATGACCAGCGGCACCGTGATGTCGGCGTCGAAGTGCTGCCTGTCCATGCCGAGGTCGATGCTGAACGCCAGGGTGACCGGCAGGTCGATGTGGAAGGCGACGGGGTCGGCGCCGACGCGCTGTCCGGTGGCGGTGCCGATCGTCCCGGTCGCCGTCACCCTGGCGATCCGGCCCGGTCCCACGCCGAGGGGGCCGACGTCGATCGGGCGCCCGGCCAGCACGTTGACGCCGTCGAGCACGCGCTCGGCGGTGACGGCTGTCGCGAAGAAGCGCTCGCCCCAGGCCGCGTAGTCGATCAGCTCCTCGCTCACGCGGGAGACACTAGTGCTTGCGCGGTGCCCGAGGGCCGGTCGCCAGCCCGCGAATGACCAGGTCCAGCGTGCGGGCGATGGCGCTCTCGCGCTCCGCCTCGCCGAGCTCGGAGAGCGGCCCGTCGATGAGGAGCATCGCCAGCCCGTGCACCGCCGCCCAGGGGGCGGCCTCGCCGTCGGGACGGTCCTCCGGGGCGAGATAGCCCACCGCGACGAGCTCGTCGAGCATCTCGCCGAGGAGGAGGTACGGCGCCGGGTCGCCCATGCCGCTCCCCCCGTTGGCGCCGTCGTCCGGGATGCGGAGACCGCCGGTGAAGCAGGTCCGGAACACGCCCGGCTCCTGGATCGCGAACCTGATGTAGCCGCGGCCCGTCGACCGCAGGCGCTCGACGGCACGAGTCACGGGATCGCTGTCGGCCGGGACCTGGGCGAGGTAGTCGGCCATGGCCGCGACCATGCCGTCCATCGCGAGCGTGCGCGCCGCCTCGAGCAGCTCCGCCTGATTCTCGAAGTGGCGGTAGGCGGCCGTCGGTGTCACTCCGACCTCACGGGCCGCGCCGCGGATGGTCACCGCGTCGGGCCCTCCGGTCGCGGCCAGCTCCGCGGCCGCTCGGGCCAGCGCGTTGCGCAGGTCGCCGTGGTGGTAGCCGCGCTTGGCCTGCCGTGGCGTCGGGGTGCTCACCGGCACATGTTGACACCCGTACACATCTTATGCCAAGTTAACGGCAGCAAAGTTTACGGGCGTACACATGGGAGGTCGTCATGTTCGGCTGGATCGGTGGACTGGTCACGAGGCGGGCCCGCACGGTGCTCGCGCTCGGCCTGCTGGGGGTGGCTCTCGCGGCGGTCGTCGGTGTCGGCGCCTTCTCGAAGCTGCAGACGCAGGGCTTCGACGACCCGGACTCGGAGAGCAGCCGCGCGGCCGCCCTGCTCGAGGAGCGCTTCGCCGGGGGAGCCGACTACGTGCTCGTCGTCGAGGCCGCCGCGGGCGACGTGGACGCCCCCGCGGCGAGCGAGGCCGGCGCGGCGCTGACCGAGCGGCTGCGCTCGGACCCGGCGCTGTCCGACGTCGTCTCCTACTTCGACGGCCGGCCGGCCCCGATGCGCTCGACCGACGGGCGGTACGCGCTGGTCACGGCGTCGGTCGCTCCCGGCGAGGAGGCCGACCCCGCTGCGGTCCTCGACGAGTACGCCGGCGCCGACGGCCCGCTCAGCGTCGACGTCGCGGGCGGCGAGGTCGTCGGCGAGGAGATCGGAGCCCAGATCGGCACGGACCTCGGGCTGGCGGAGAGCATCGCGATCCCGCTCATCCTGGTGCTGCTGGTGCTCGCGTTCGGCAACGTCGTCGGCGCGCTGGTCACCCTGGGGGTCGGGGTCGCGGCCATCCTCGGCACCTTCGCCGAGCTGTCCGTCCTCGGCTCGGCGACCGACGTCTCGATCTACTCGGTCAACCTGACGACCGGCCTCGGCCTCGGCCTCGCGGTCGACTACGGCCTGCTGATGGTCGCCCGGGTGCGGGAGGAGCGCGCCTCGGGACGCACCCACGTCGACGCCGTACGACGCGCGGTGGAGACCGCCGGCCGCACGATCGCCTTCAGCGCCACCACGGTGGCCGTGGCCCTCGCCGCGCTGCTGGTGTTCCCGATGTACTTCCTGCGCTCGTTCGCCTACGCCGGCATCGGCGTCATGCTGATCACCGCCTTCGCCGCGGTCGTCGTCCTCCCGGCGGGGCTCAGCCTCCTGGGCGACCGGGTCGACGCCTGGCGGGTGCCGGGCGTGCGCGGGATCCGGGGCGAGGAGGCCCCGGCCTGGTCGCGTCTCGCGCGCTTCGTCGCCCGGCGCCCGCTGCTCAGCGCCCTCCCGGTGCTCGCCGGGCTGCTGGTGATGGCGGTGCCGCTCGCCGGCATCGAGCTCGGCACGCCCGACGACCGGGTGCTCCCGACGAGTGCCTCCAGCCGGCAGGCCGGCGACGTGCTGCGCTCCGCCTTCGCCGGCGACGGCACCCACCCGATCCAGGTCGTCACCACCTCCGCCGTGGACGAGGCCGACCTCGCGTCGTACGCCGCGAGGCTCGGCGAGCTGCCCGGCGTCGTCCGGGTCGACACCCGAGCCGGACGGGATGCCGACCTGGTCTCCGTCGTGACCGATCTCGACCCGATGTCGGGTGAGGCCCGCAGCCTGGTCGAGGACGTCCGGTCGGTGCCCACTCCCGCCGGTGGCGACGCGCTCGTCGGCGGCGCGAGCGCGGAGCTGCTGGACCAGATGTCCGGCATCGGCGCTCGCCTGCCCCTGGTCGCGGGCTGGCTGGTGCTGACCACCGCGGTGATCCTGTTCCTGTTCACCGGCAGCGTCGTCCAGCCGCTGCGCGCGCTGGCGCTCAACGCGGTGGGTCTCGGCGCCACGCTGGGGGCCATGGTCTGGGTGTTCCAGGACGGCCATCTGGCCGGGGTGCTCGGCTTCACCCCCCAGCCGATGGACAGCTCGATGATGGTCCTGCTGTTCTGCGTCGCCTTCGGCCTCTCGATGGACTACGAGGTCTTCGTGATGAGCCGGATCAAGGAGATGCGCGAGCGCGGGATGGCCAACGAGGAGGCGCTGGTGCACGGTCTGGCCCACACCGGCCGGATCGTCAGCACGGCGGCGGCGCTGATCGCGATCAGCTTCTTCGCCTTCCTGGTGAGCTCGGTCAGCTTCATCCAGTTCTTCGGGCTCGGCACCGGGCTGGCCATCCTCATCGACGCCACCCTCATCCGGGGCGTCCTGCTCCCCGCGAGCATCCGGCTGCTGGGGGAGCGGTCGTGGTGGGCCCCGCGCCCGCTGCGCGCGCTGCACCGCCGGTTCGGCCTCTCCGAGGCGGCGCGTCCGGCCCCGCGACCCGTCGCATCCTGACCTCGGAATCCCGTCGACCCGGCCCGTCCCTCCCCTCAAATGACATCGACCCGGCGCATCCTTACCCCAGAGAGGTAAAGATGCGCCGGGTCGACGTGATTTCCGGGTCAGGATGCGCCGGGTCGACGAGAATTCCGGGTCAGGATGCGCCGGGTCGACGTACGCGCGGCGGCCTCAGTCCTCGGGGTCGTCGAGGCGGGCCAGCCAGGTGGCGAACCGCTCGACGGCGACCTCGAACTCCGGGTGGGTGTCGACGAACTCCTGCAGCCGCTCGCCGAGCCACGCCAAGGTGACCTCCTCGTCGCCCCGGCGCTGCTCGAGCTCCTCGATGCCGCGGTCGGTGAAGTACATCAGTCGCCGAACGCCTCGCCGATGAGGACCTTCGCCTCCTCCTGGTGGCGCTTGGCCGTGCCGACCGCGGTGGTCGAGGACGCCGCGCGGGTGACGGGCTGGATGGCCCGGCCCAGCTCCGGCACCACGTTGAGGTAGAACGACGGCCACGGGCCCTGGTTGTAGGGCTCGTCCTGGACCCACTTGACGGTGGCGTTGGGGTACTTGTCGAGCTCGGCCTTCACCTGCGCGGTCGGCCAGGGGTAGAGCTGCTCGACGCGCAGGATCGCCACGTCGTCGCGCTCGGCCTTCGTGCGCTCGACCATGAGGTCCCAGGTGAGCCGGCCGGAGACCAGCAGCACCGTCTTGACGTTCGCGGGGTCGACCGTCGCGTCGCCGATCACCGGGCGGAACTCGCCGGAGGTGAAGTCGGACGGCACCGACGCCGCCTCCTTGCGCTTGAGCATCGACTTCGGGGTGAAGACGATGAGCGGCTTGTGCTCGCCACCCAGCGAGTGGCGGCGCAGCAGGTGGAAGTACGACGCCGGGGTCGACGGCTGGGCCACGACCATCGCCTCGTCGGCGCACAGCGCGAGGAACCGCTCGATGCGCGCCGAGGAGTGGTCGGCGCCCTGGCCCTCGTAGCCGTGCGGCAGCAGCAGCACGACGCCGGAGTCCTGGCCCCACTTGGTCTTGCCGGCGGAGATGTACTCGTCGATGACCGACTGGGCGCCGTTGACGAAGTCGCCGAACTGGGCCTCCCACAGCACGAGGGCCTCGGGACGGGCCACCGAGTAGCCGTACTCGAAGCCGAGCGCGGCGTACTCCGAGAGCAGGCTGTCGTAGACGAAGAACTTCGCCTGGTCCTCGGTGAGGTTGGCCAGCGGCGTCCACTCGTCGGCGTTGATCCGGTCGATGATCGTGGCGAACCGCTGCACGAAGGTGCCGCGCCGCGAGTCCTGGCCGGCCAGGCGGACCGGGCGGCCCTCCATGAGCAGCGAGCCGAACGCGAGGATCTCGCCGGTGCCCCAGTCGATCGGGCCGTCGGAGATCGCGGCGGCGCGGCGCTGGAGCTGGGGCATCACCTTCGGGTGGACGGTGAAGCCGTCGGGCGGGGTGACGTAGGCGTCGGCGATCCGCTTGAGGACCTCCGGGGTCACGGCCGTCTGGGTCTCCCCGACGGGCTTGTCCGGGTAGTCCGGGACGGTGGTCCACTCCGACGGCGCGGCGCTCGCCTCGCGCACCTCGGTGGAGACCCGCTCCAGCTGCTGCTGGTAGTCGCGCAGGACCTGCTCGGCCTCCTCGATGGTGATGTCGCCACGACCGATGAGGGACTCGGTGTAGAGCTTGCGCACCGAGCGCTTCTGCTCGATGAGGTCGTACATCAGCGGCTGGGTGTACGACGGGTCGTCGCCCTCGTTGTGACCGCGGCGGCGGTAGCACACGAGGTCGATGACGACGTCGCTGTTGAACGCCTGGCGGTACTCGAAGGCGAGCCGGGCGACGCGGATGCACGCCTCCGGGTCGTCGCCGTTGACGTGGAAGATCGGCGCCTGGACCATCCGGGCCACGTCGGTGCAGTAGAGCGTGGAGCGCGACGAGCCGGGGGAGGTCGTGAACCCGACCTGGTTGTTGATGACGACGTGGATCGTCCCGCCCGTGCGGTAGCCGCGCAGCTGCGAGAGGTTGAGGGTCTCGGCCACGACGCCCTGGCCGGCGAAGGCGGCGTCGCCGTGGATGAGCATCGGCAGGACCGGGAACTCGGCGCCACGGTCGAGCACGTCCTGCTTGGCGCGCGCGATGCCCTCGAGGACGGGGTCGACGGTCTCGAGGTGGGAGGGGTTCGCGGCCACGGAGACCGCGATGGTCTCGCCGGTGTCGGCGACGAAGGTGCCCTCCGCGCCGAGGTGGTACTTCACGTCGCCCGAGCCCTGGACCGTGCGCGGGTCGATGTTGCCCTCGAACTCGCGGAAGATCTGGTTGTAGGACTTGCCGACGATGTTGGCCAGCATGTTGAGCCGGCCGCGGTGGGCCATGCCGATCGCGACCTCGACCAGGCCGGCCTGTGCGGCCGCCTCGGCGATCTCGTCGACGACGGGGATGGTCGTCTCGCCGCCCTCGAGCGAGAACCGCTTCTGGCCGACGAACTTGGTCTGCAGGAAGGTCTCGAAGGCCTCGGCCTGGTTGAGCTTGAGCAGGATGCGCAGCTGCTCCTCGCGCGGCGGCTTGCTGTGCGGCTGCTCGACGCGCTCCTGGATCCACTGGCGCTGCTCGGGGTCCATGATGTGCATGTACTCGATGCCGGTGGTGCGGCAGTAGGAGTCGCGCAGGATGCCGAGGATGTGGCGCAGCTTCATGAAGCGCCGGTCGCGCCCGCCGAAGGAGCCGGTCGGGAACTCGCGGTCGAGGTCCCACAGGGTCAGCCCGTGCGACTCGATGCGCAGGTCGGGGTGGCTGCGCTGCTTGTACTCCAGCGGGTCGGTGTCGGCCATCAGGTGACCGCGCACGCGGTAGGCGTGGATCAGCTCGAGGATCCGGGCCTGCTTGTCGATCTCGTCGTCGTGCGAGGTCGCGATGTCGCTGTTCCAGCGGATCGGCTCGTAGGGGATCCGCAGGGCGCGGAAGATCTCGTCGTAGAAGCCGTCCTCGCCGAGCAGGTAGCGGTGCACGAGGCCGAGGAACTCACCCGACTGCGCGCCCTGGATGACCCGGTGGTCGTAGGTCGAGGTCATCGTCATGATCCGGGAGATCGCGTTGCGCGCGATGGTCTCCTCGGAGGCGCCCTGGAACTCCGGCGGGTAGTCCATCGACCCGACGCCGATGATCGCGGCCTGGCCCTGCATCAGCCGCGGCACCGAGTTGTTGGTGCCGAGGCCACCCACGTTGGTGAGGCTCACGGTCGTGCCGGAGTAGTCCTCCATCGTGAGCTTGTTGTCCTTGGCCTTGCGCACGATGTCCTCGTACGCCGTCCAGAACTGCGCGAAGTCCATCGACTCGCACGCCTTGATGCTCGGCGCGACGAGCTGGCGGGTGCCGTCCTTCTTCTGCTGGTCGATCGCCAGGCCCAGGTTGATGTGGGCCGGCGTCACCATGGTCGGCTTGCCGTCGATCTCGGCGTAGGTGTTGTTCATGGCCGGCAGCGCCTTGATCGCCTTGATGATCGCGTAGCCGATGATGTGGGTGAACGACACCTTGCCGCCGCGGGCGCGCTTGAGGTGGCTGTTGATGACGATGCGGTTGTCCCACAGCAGCTTGACCGGGATGTTGCGCACCGACGTCGCGGTCGGGACCGACAGCGAGATGTCCATGTTCTTGGCCGTCGCGGCCGGGATGCCGCGCAGCACGGTCAGGGTCGGCTCGTCCTTGGCGGTCACGGGGGCCGGACGCGGGGCGTCCTTCGGCGTCGGCCGCTCGGCGTCGGCCTTCGGCGGCGTCGGCGTCCTCGAGGAGGCGGGGCTCACCTGGGGCGCCGGCGTGGCCTTCGGGGTCGGGGCCGCCGGCGCCGCGGCGGCGGGAGCGGGAGCCGCGGCCGGCGGGGCGGCCGGAGGAGTCGCGGCCGCCGGGGCGCTGGCTGCCGTGGCGGTGGCTGCCGGAGCGGCCGCCGCGGTCGTCGTACCGTTGCCGCCGCTGCCGTTCCGGAAGTACGTCGCCCACGCGGGATCGACGCTGTTCGGATCGGCCTCGAAGCGCTCCTTCATCTCCTCCACGAGCCACTCGTTGGCTCCGAAGTCAGCAGGAACGGGAGATCCGGTGGACTGGTCTGACGACTGCGTCACGACGTGCTTCGCCTCTTCCGATGAGCGGGACGCACCCGCCGCCGATAGCGGGTGGCTGTCGACCGCCAAGGCTAGTCCCCCGAGAGGGCAAATACCGACCTGTGGTCACCCAATGTCTTCGAGGTGTTGTCGAACAGACACCGATCACGCCCCGAGGCGGGGCTCGGGAGCACCGACGACGCCGTCGCGCGCCTCGCGGGCACCGCGCCCGGCGAGCGCGTCGGCCCGCTCGTTGCCGGGGTCGCCCGCATGGCCCTTGACCCAGTGCCAGGTGACGTCGTGACCCGTCGCGGCGGCGTCGAGCCGGCGCCACAGGTCGTCGTTCTTCACGGCGGCCTTGGCCGTCGTGCGCCAGCCGTTGGCCTTCCACTTCGCGACCCACGACATGATCCCGTTGCGGACGTAGCTGCTGTCGGTGTGCAGGTCGACCGCCGAGCGCCGGTTGAGCGACTCCAGTGCCTGGATGGCCGCCATCAGCTCCATCCGGTTGTTGGTGGTGGCCGGCTCGCCGCCGTACAGCTCCTTCTCGTGCTGGCCGTACCTGAGCAGGGCGCCCCAGCCGCCCGGCCCCGGGTTGCCCAGGCAGGCGCCGTCGGTGTGGATGGTGACGCGGGAGGACGATTCGGTCGGCACAGGGGCAGAGCGTACGGCCCATGGACCCTCGAGAACCGGCGCCTCCAACCCTCCGCCCTACCCTCGCTGCATGGACGACGCGCCAACGCCCGCCGGTCGATCGGTCCGGACCTCCGCGTCCGGGACGTTCCGGAAGTCTGAGCTCAGCCTGGAGAAGGCCGGCTGGGTGACGGCGATCCTCTTCCCGCTCGTCGGCATCGTCATCGGGATCATCCTGACGAGGCGCGGCACCCGGTCCGGCGTCCAGGTCATCCTGCTGTCGCTCGCGATGGCGATGCTCACCGGGATCCTCCTGCACCAACGGTCGGCCTGAGGTCGAACGAACCATCCTGGCCGGACACGTGGTCGGGTACGACGCAGGCCCTCGACCTGCTGATGCAGGCCGGGGGCCTTCTCGTGCGCCTCCGGCAGGATTCGAACCTGCGACACCTGGTACCGGAAACCAGTGCTCTATCCCCTGAGCTACGGAGGCAATGCCCCCGATCTGTGCAGGTCGGGGGCGCGGTGAGGAACCTTACCGGTCGATATCGCTGCGGAGGAAACCGGTGCCCGCCGATACCCTTGCCGCGTGACTCCTGCTCAGCTCTCCGCCACGATCGTCGACGCCCTCTCGGCGCTCGTCGCGCACGGCGATCTCGCCCTGCCCGACGGCGTCCCCAGCGAGGTGACGGTGGAGCGACCGCGGCAGAAGGGGCACGGCGACTACGCCACCAACGTCGCGCTGCAGCTGGCGAAGCGGGCCGGCACCAACCCCCGGGCGCTCGGCGAGCTGCTGGCCGCCCGGCTCAGGGAGGCCGACGGCATCGCGGCCGTCGAGCTGGCCGGCCCCGGCTTCCTCAACATCAGCGTCGAGGCCGGCGCGCAGGGCCAGGTGGCGGCCGAGGTCGTCGCGGCCGGAGCGTCGTACGGACGCACCGAGACGCTGGGCGGTCAGCGGATCAACGTCGAGTTCATCTCGGCGAACCCGACCGGCCCGCTCCACCTCGGCCACACCCGGTGGGCGGTGCTCGGCGACGCCATCGGCCGGGTGCTGTCGGCGGCCGGCGCGGACGTGACGCGCGAGTTCTACATCAACGACCGCGGCGTGCAGATGAACCACTTCGCCGACTCGATCATCGCCGCGGCGCTCGGCCGGCCCAAGCCCGAGAACGGGTACGCCGGCGAGTACATCGAGGACCTCGCCAAGGCCGTCGAGGCGGCCAGCCCCGGCATCTTCCAGCTCGAGGGCGAGGAGCGGCGCAGCGCGGTCCGGGCCAAGGGCTACGAGATCCAGCTCAAGGAGCAGCAGGAGACCCTCGACCGGTTCAACACCCACTTCGACGTGTGGTTCTCCGAGCTCTCGCTCCACGACTCCGGATCGGTGCCGGAGACCCTGCAGCGGCTCACGGACCTCGGCCACGTCTACGAGGAGGGCGGCGCGCTGTGGATGCGCACGACCGACTTCGGGGACGACAAGGATCGGGTGCTCATCAAGTCCGACGGCGAGCTGACCTACTTCGCCTCCGACACGGCGTACTACCTCAACAAGCGGGCGCGCGGCTTCGAGCACTGCATCTACCTGCTCGGTGCCGACCACCACGGCTACGTCAACCGTCTGCGTGCGATGGCGGCCTGCGTCGGGGACGACCCGGACCAGACCCTCGACGTGATGATCGGGCAGCTCGTCAAGATCCTGCAGGGCGGCGAGGAGCTGAAGCTCTCCAAGCGGGCGGGCACGATCGTGACCCTCAACGACCTCGCGGAGGAGATCGGCGTCGACGCGCTGCGCTACTCCCTGGCGCGCTACCCGGCGGACTCCCCGCTGACCCTCGACGTCGTCGAGATCACCAAGGCGTCCAACGACAACCCGGTCTACTACGTGCAGTACGCCCACGCGCGGACCTGCCGGATGATCGCCAACGCCACCGACCTCGGCATGGCGCTCCCCGAGGGCGCCGCGTCGGACGGCGGCTTCGACCCGAGCCTGCTCGACCACGAGCGGGACGGCGAGCTGCTGCGCGCCCTGGCCGAGTACCCGCGCGTGGTCGCCAGCGCCGCCGAGCTGCGCGAGCCGCACCGGGTGGCGCGCTACCTGGAGGACACCGCGTCGGTGTTCAACAAGTGGTACGACACCAAGGAGTGCCGGATGCTGCCGCAGGGCGACGAGCCGGTGTCGGCGGCCAACCTGGCGCGCCTCGTGCTGGTCGTGGCGACGCAGACGGTGATCGCCAACGGCCTGGGCCTGCTCGGCGTCTCGGCGCCGGAGCGCATGTGATGGCGGCCGGCATGCACCGGGTGCCGCCCGGCGACTACGCCGGCACCTCGCCGCACTGGCTGCGCGAGCCCGTGGACGTCGATGCCCTGGTCCCGGTGCTGTGGTCGTCGACGGCCCGCAAGGACGACGACGGCGTGCTGCACGTCGGCGGGCTGGCGATTCCCGACCTCGTCGCCGACGTGAACACCCCGGCGTACGTCCTCGACGAGGACGACTTCCGCTCGCGCGCCCGGGCCTTCCGCGACGGCTTCGCCGGGTACGACGTCTACTACGCTGGCAAGGCGTTCCTGTGCACGGCCGTCGCCCGCTGGGTCGCGGAGGAGGGGCTCTGCCTCGACGTGTGCAGCGACGGCGAGCTGACCGTGGCCCTGCGCGCGGGCACCGACCCGGCGCGGATCGGCTACCACGGCAACAACAAGACCGCGATGGAGCTGCGTCGCGCGGTCGACGCGGGCGTCGGTCGGATCATCGTCGACTCCTTCCACGAGATCGAGCGGGTCGCCGACGTGGCCCGCCAGCTCGGCGTACGCCAGAGCGTGATGGTCCGGGTGACCGCCGGCGTCGAGGCGCACACCCACGAGTTCATCGCCACCGCCCACGAGGACCAGAAGTTCGGCTTCTCGATCTCCTCCGGCGACGCCTTCGAGGCGGCGTCGCGCGTCGTCGCCCACGACAGCCTCGAGCTGCGCGGCCTGCACAGCCACATCGGCTCCCAGATCTTCGACACCTCGGGCTGGGAGGTCGCCGCTCGCCGGGTCCTCGCCCTGCACGCGCGGATCGGCGCCGAGCTCGGCACCGTCCTCCCCGAGCTCGACCTCGGCGGCGGCTTCGGCATCGCCTACACCACGCAGGACGACCCGGCCGACCCCGCGCTGCTCGCCGAGCAGATCACCAAGATCGTGACGGGGGAGTGCGCCGCGCTCGGCCTGGACGTGCCGCACCTGTCGATCGAGCCGGGCCGGGCCATCGTCGGGCCCGCGATGTGCACGGTCTACACGGTCGGCACCGTCAAGCAGGTCGCCCTCGACGGCGGCGCCACCCGCACCTACGTGTCGGTCGACGGGGGGATGAGCGACAACATCCGCCCCGCCCTGTACGACGCCGACTACTCCTGCACCCTCGCCTCGCGCGCCTCCTCGACCGAGCCCGTGCTGGCGCGCGTGGTCGGCAAGCACTGCGAGTCCGGCGACATCGTGGTCAAGGACGAGTTCCTGCCCGGAGACATCGCCCCCGGCGACCTGGTCGCCGTCCCCGGAACCGGCGCCTACGGCCGGTCGATGGCGTCCAACTACAACCACGCCCTCCGGCCGCCGGTGGTCGCCGTCAAGGACGGCGCGGCCCGGGTGGTCGTGCGTCGCGAGACGGTCGACGACCTCCTCGCCACCGACATCGGCTGACTGCGCCCGGCCGAGCGTCAGCCGCGCCCGACGAGCCGGACCGGGCCGTCGCCGTACTGCTCGAGGACGTCGCCGGGGTTGGCCAGCGTGCACGACTTCAGTGACAGGCAGCCGCAGCCGATGCAGTCGTCGAGGGTGTCGCGCAGTCTCTCCAGTCGGGCGATGCGGTCGTCGAGGCTGCTGCGCCAGGTCCGCGACAGCCGCGCCCAGTCGGCCTTCGTCGGGGTGCGGCCCTCGGGGAGGGTGGCGAGCGCGTCACGGATCTCCGCGAGCGAGACGCCGACGCCCTGGGAGACGCGGATGAACGCGACCCGGCGCAGCACGTCGCGGTGGTAGCGCCGCTGGTTGCCGGCGGTGCGCACGCTGGTGATCAGCCCCTCGCGCTCGTAGTAGTGCAGTGCCGACACGGCGACGCCCGAGCGGTGGGCGACCTCGCCCGGCGTGAGGTCGTGGCTGCGGAGGGTGCGGTTGAGGTCCATTTGACCTCAACCCTAGTTCAGGTTGTCGAATGCCGTCATGCATGCGATCCGTCACCATGCCTTCGGGCCCGCCGATCTCCTCCGCCTCGAGCAGCTGCCCGACCTCGAGCCCGGCCCCGGTCAGCTCCGGATCGCGGTCGAGGTCGCCGGCGTCCACCTGCTCGACACCTCGATCCGGGCAGGGGAGTCCTTCGGCGCCGGTGACCCGCCGGAGCTTCCGGTCGTCCCCGGTCGCGAGGTCGCCGGCGTCGTCGACCGGGTCGGCGACGGCGTGGACGGGAGCCGGCTCGGGCAGCGCGTCGTGGCGCATCTCGGCTTCGCCGGAGGCGGGTACGCCGACCAGGCGGTCGTCGACGCGAGCCGCGCCCACCCGCTGCCGGACCACCTCGACGCCCCCACGGCGGTCGCGGCCATCGGGACCGGCCGGACGGCCGCCGCCGTCCTCGAGTTCGCGGAGATCGCCCCGGAGGACATCGTCGCCGTCACCTCGGCCGCCGGCGGACTCGGCACCCTCCTGCTCCAAGGAGCGCGCGCCGTCGGCGCGGCGGCGATCGGCATCGCCGGCGGACCCGACAAGGTCGCCCTCGCGGCGAGGTACGGAGCCGACCCGGCGCTGGACCGTCGTACTCCCGGCTGGATCGACGACGTCGCCGCGCACGGACCGCTCACCCTCGTCCTCGACGGCGTCGGGGGAGAGGTCGGCCAGGCGCTCTACGACCGGCTCGCCCCCGGCGGCCGCCTGGTGCGCTACGGCTGGGCCTCCGGCACGCCGAACGCGTACGACGACCCGCAGCGCCGCGTCGTCGACGTGCTCGGCCCGCCGATCATGAGCCGGTTGGCCGAGTTCGAGCGGGCCGCCCTCGACGCCGCGGCCGACGGCACCCGGGTCCCGTACGTCGGCAACGCCTTCCCCCTCGCCGACGCGGCCGCGGCCCACCGCGCCCTGGAGGCGGGTGCGACCATGGGCAAGGTGGTCCTCCTGGTCGAGCGGTCCGCGCGGTGACCGCGCTCGCCGAGCCCACGGCGAGCTCGCCATGGCGGGGGCGCCACGGCCGGACCACGGTCGGTGTCTTCTCCTTGGCCTTCCTCTTCGCCTTCGAGGCGCTCGCCGTCGCGACGGTGATGCCCGACGTGGCCGACGACCTCGACGGACTGAGCTGGTACGCCGTCGCCTTCGCCGCACCGCTCGCCGCGTCGGTCGTCGCGCTCGCGGCCGCCGGCGCCGAGGTCGACCGCCGCGGCCCCGGGCCGGCCCTGCGCGGAGGTCTGCTGATCTTCTGCGCCGGCGTCGTGATCGCCGGCCTCGCCCCGTCGATGCCGGTGTTCCTGCTCGGCCGCCTCGTCCACGGGTACGGCGGAGGCGTGCTCGGCGTCGCGCTCTATGTCGTGATCGCCCAGGCCTATCCGGCGGACCTGCGGCCGCGGGTCTTCGCCGTGCTGACCACCGCCTGGGTGCTGCCCGCGCTCGTCGGGCCGGTGCTCGCGGCCCAGGTGGCGGCCGCGGTCGGCTGGCGCTGGGTGTTCCTCGGCGTCCCCCTCGTCGCGGTGGCTGCCTGGTTGCTCGTCGCCGACGCGCCGTCCCGTCCGGGCCTCGACCGATCCGAGCCCGGCCGGCTGCGGTTCGCACTGCTCGCGGCCGGCGGCGTGCTGCTGGTCAGCCTGGCCGGCCAGCGCACCCTGCCGGCCTGGCCGGTGCTCGTGGCCGTGGGCCTGGTCGCGATCGGCACCGGCGCCCGCCGACTCCTGCCGCCGGGCACCCGGCGGATGGGCCGCGGTCTCCCCGCCGTCCTCGGCTCGAGAGCCGCGATCGGCACCGCCTTCGCCGCAGCGGAGGTCTACATCCCGCTCCTGCTCACCCTCCAGCGCGGCCTCTCCCTGGCCCAGGCCGGTTGGGTGCTGACGGTCGGCGCCGTGACCTGGTCGACCGGGGCCGTCCTGGCCGCCCGCTGGCGCCTGCTGGCCGACCAGCCGCGGAGGGTCAGGCTCGGTGCCGTGCTTCTCGGCGGCGGCATCGGCGGCTTCGCCCTGGTCGCCGCTCCGGGCATGCCGCTCGTCGTACCCGTCCTCGGGTGGGCCGTCGCCGGGCTCGGCATCGGCATGGCCTTCTCCACGCTGTCGGTGCTCGCCCTCGCGACCGCGCCGGCCGGAGAGGAGGGGCGCACGTCGTCGGCCCTGCAGCTCAACGACTACCTCGCCAACAGCGCCGGCCTGGCCCTCGGCGGAGTCGTCTTCGCCGGGTTCGCGGTCACGGCGCCGGTCGCGGCGGCCACCGGCCTCGTCCTCGCCGCGGCCGTCGTGGCGGCGCTCGCCCTGGTCCCGGCGGCTCGACTGGGCTAGTTGAGCGCCCGCACCGAGAAGCGGGAGCGGTACTGCTGCGGGGACAGCCCCACGCGGTCGCGGAAGTGCTTGCGCAGCGCGGCCGCCGTACCGAACCCGGCGAGGTCGGCGACCCGGTCGACGCCCGCGTCGGTGGTCTCCAGCAGCTCCTTGGCCCGCTCGACCCGGGCCTGGGCCAGCCAGTCGCCGAGGGTGACACCGGTCTCCGCGCGGAACCTCCTCGTGATCGTCCGCACGCTCAGGCCGAAGGCGGAGGCGACCTCGTCCAGGCTGACCGGCCGGTCGAGGCGGTCCAGGAGCCAGGCGCGGACGTCGGAGGTGGTCCCCGGGCCCTCGGCCACGACGGGACGCGCGACGAACTGCGACTGCCCGCCGCCGCGGTGCGGCGGGGCGAGGGTCGCCCGCGACACGTCGCCGGCCACCGCCGCGCCGAGGTCCTTGGCGATGATGTGCAGGGTCAGGTCGATCGCGGCCGAGGCGCCCGCCGCGGTCAGGACGTCGCCCTCGTCGACGAACAGGGCGTCCGGCCGGAGGTCGACCTGCGGGAACGCGGCCCGGAACCGCTCCGCCTTGCGCCAGTGGGTCGTGGCGGCCCGGCCGTCCAGCCGTCCGGAGGCGGCGACGGTGAAGGCGCCGGTGCAGTACGACACCACCCGCTGGGGACGGCCCGCGAGCCCGATCGGGTCCGCGCCGTCGAGGGCCGTGTCCCACGGAGGTACGACGATCGTGTCGACCTCGTCGAGCACCGAGCGGTCCGCGGCCACGGTGACCGAGAAGTCGGCGGAGGTCGTGACCGGCCGCCCGTCCAGGCTGCACGTCACCACCTCGTAGGCGGGCCGGCCGTCGACCGCGGCGGCGCCGAAGAACCGCGAGGCGATGCCGAGCTCGTAGGCGTAGACGCCCGGCAGGGCCACGACGCCAATGCGGTGCGGGGTGGCGGGACGCATGGCCAGATCATGACATATATCGACCATCCGGCCACTGGTGAGCGATCCGTTCTGCCGGGAGGCTTGAGGCTCCGCAAGCCAGAGAACACGGCGAGAACACGCCAGAGAACACGCCAGAGAACACGGAGGAGAAGTCATGCGCGCAGTGCGCTACAGCGCGGCCGGCGCCGCGGCCGAGGTCATCGAGCTGGTCGAGATCGCCGACCCCGTCCCCGCGGACGACGAGGTGCTCGTGCGCGTCGCCGCCGTCGGCCTCAACCCGATCGACGTGAAGATCCGGGCGGCCGGGAGCGACGTCGGCCCGATCGAGTACTCACCCCTGCCGGGGTGGGACGTGGCCGGCGAGGTGGTCGCGACCGGTGCGGCGGTGACGTCGCTCGAGGTCGGTGACGCGGTGTTCGGGCTGGCCCGCTTCCCGCGCGCGGCGCACACCCTGGCCGAGCTCGTCGCCGTACCGGCGGCCGATCTGGCGAAGGCGCCGACCTCGTGGAAGGTCGAGCAGCAGGGCGCCGCTCCGCTGGCCGTGCTCACCGCCTGGCATGCCTTCGAGGCGGCCGGTCTCGTCGGCGACGCCGCCGGCGAGCGGGTGCTCGTGCTCGGCGGCGCCGGCGGAGTCGGCCACCTCGCCGTCCAGGTCGCCAAGGCGCGCGGCGCCCACGTCGTCGCGACGGCCAGCCCGGCCAAGCACGCCCTCCTCGCCGAGCTCGGTGCCGATGAGACGGTCGACTACCGCGACCAGGCCGCGCTGGCCGCGATCGAGCCGGTCGACGTGGTGCTCTCGACCATCGGCGACGGCGTCCCGCCGCGCGGCGCGGTGAAGGAGGGGACCGCCGTCATCACCATCACCGGCTTCCCCGACGGCGCGGTCGAGGCGCTGCGGGCCGCCGGTGCCACCGGTCTCGAGCGGATCATGGTCGCCGCCGACGGGGCGGCCCTGGAGGAGGCCGCGGCGCTCGCCGACGCGGGCCGGCTCACCGTCGTGATCGACTCGGTCTTCGGACTCGCCGACCTCGTCGCCGCCCAGGAGCGGCTGGAGACCGGCCGGGTCACGGGCAAGGTGGTCGTCACCGTTCCCTGAGCCCGCCGCGGGCCGCAAGGTGTCCGCGTTCTGCCGTCGCTGACGGGAGGGTCCACGGCCGCCGATACGATCTGGGGGTGAACAGTCCTCTCAAGGTTGCCGTGCTCGGCTGCGGGTCGGTGGGGTCGCAGGTCGTGCGCCTCCTCCGTGAGCAGGCCGACGACCTGGCCGCCCGGATCGGGGCCCCGGTGGAGCTGGCCGGGGTCGCCGTACGACGCCTCGACGGCGCTCGCGAGGTGGAGGTCCCGGCCGAGCTGCTCACCACGGATGCGGCGGCCCTCGTCGCGCGCGACGACGTCGACGTCGTGATCGAGGTCATCGGCGGCATCGAGCCGGCCCGCTCGCTCATCCTGTCCGCGCTCGAGCACGGCGCCTCGGTCGTCACGGCCAACAAGGCCCTGCTCGCCGAGGACGGAGCGACGCTGTTCGAGGCCGCGGAGAAGGCCGGTCGCGACCTCTACTACGAGGCGGCCGTCGCCGGCGCCATCCCGATCCTGCGCCCCCTGCGGGAGTCGCTGGCCGGTGACAAGGTGACCCGGGTGCTCGGCATCGTCAACGGCACGACCAACTTCATCCTCGACAAGATGGACACCTCGGGCGCCGGCTTCGGCGATGCGCTCGAGGAGGCCCAGGCGCTCGGGTACGCCGAGGCCGACCCGACCGCCGACGTCGAGGGCTTCGACGCCGCGGCGAAGGCCGCGATCCTGGCGAGCCTGGCGTTCCACTCCCGGGTGACCGCCAACGACGTGCACCGTGAGGGCATCACCGAGGTCAGTGCCGGCGACGTCCGCTCGGCCCGCGACATGGACAGCGTCGTCAAGCTGCTCGCGATCGCCGAGCTGCGCACCGACGATCAGGGTGAGGAGGCGGTCAGCGTCCGCGTCCACCCGGCGATGATCCCGAGGTCGCACCCGCTGGCCAGCGTGCGTGAGGCGTACAACGCGGTGTTCGTGGAGTCCGAGGCCGCCGGCCAGCTGATGTTCTACGGCCCCGGCGCCGGTGGCTCCCCGACGGCGAGCGCCGTCCTCGGTGACCTCGTCACGGTCGCCCGCAACCACCGCCAGGGCACGCGCGGCGTCGGTGAGTCGGCGTACGCCGACCGGGCCGTGCTGCCGATGGGGGAGACCCGCACCCGCTACCACGTCGCCATCGACGTCGACGACAAGGCGGGCGTGCTCGCGGCGGTGGCATTGGCCTTCGCCGAGCACGGCGTCTCGATCCAGACCGTTCGTCAGGAGGGGCGGGGCGACGACGCCCAGCTCGTCGTGGTCTCGCACGAGGCGACGGATGCGGCGCTCGCCGCGACCGTCGACCACCTGCGTGGCATGGACATCGTGCGCGAGGTCACCTCGGTGATGCGCGTCGAGGGAACCGAAGAGTGAGCATGAGCAACACCCCCAACGGCCAGGCCAACGGCCAGTGGCGCGGCGTCATCGAGGAGTACCGCGAGCTCCTCGACATCCCCCAGGACACCCCGGCCGTGACCCTGCGCGAGGGCGGCACGCCGCTGGTCCACTCCGAGTGGCTCTCGGGGCTGACGGGTGCCCAGGTGTGGCTCAAGGTCGAGGGCAACAACCCCACCGGGTCGTTCAAGGACCGTGGCATGACCACCGCGCTGTCGGTCGCCGTCCACGAGGGCGCCAAGGCCGTGGTGTGCGCCTCGACCGGCAACACGTCCGCGTCGATGGCGGCGTACGCCGCGAAGGCCGGCGTCACCCCGATCGTGCTGGTGCCCGAGGGCAAGATCGCCGCCGGCAAGATGGCGCAGGCGGTGCTCCACGGCTCCCAGGTCATCCAGGTGCGCGGCAACTTCGACGACTGTCTGCGGATGGCGCGGGAGATGGCGTGGAAGTACCCCGTCGCGCTGGTCAACTCGGTCAACCCGCACCGGCTGGAGGGCCAGAAGACCGCCGCGTTCGAGGTCGTCGACTTCCTCGGCGACGCGCCCGACTTCCACCTCCTGCCGGTCGGCAACGCCGGCAACATCTCGGCCTACTGGCTCGGCTACACGCAGTACGCCGCCCTCGGCCGTGCCTCGCGCAAGCCGGTCATGCGCGGCTTCCAGGCCGAGGGCGCGGCCCCGCTGGTGACCGGTGAGCCGTTCCCCGATCCCGAGACCCGGGCCACGGCGATCCGGATCGGCAACCCGGCGTCGTGGAAGCTGGCCGAGGCCGCCCGCGACGAGTCGGGCGGTCGCTTCGCCGCGGTCTCCGACGGCCAGATCCTCGCCGCCCAGAAGGCCCTCGCCGCCAACGACGGCGTCTTCGTGGAGCCCGCGTCCGCCGCCGGCATCGCCGGGCTGCTCGCCGAGCTCGACGCGGGGGAGTCCTACCAGGGCGCCACCGTCGCGATCACGGTCACCGGTCACGGGCTCAAGGACATCGCCACCGCGCTCGACGGCCTGGCCCTGCCCGATGTCGTGGTCGACGCCGAGGTCGACGCCGCCGCCCAGGCAGCCGGTCTGTGACCTTCGTCGACGGCCCGGTCCGGGTGCGCGTGCCCGCGACCTCGGCCAACCTCGGTCCCGGGTTCGACACCCTCGGCCTCGCCCTCGACCTGCACGACCGGCTCGAGGCCGAGGTGCTCGCCGAGGGCCTGCGGGTCGAGGTGAGCGGGTACGGCGAGGGCGCGGTGCCCCTCGACGAGCGGCACCTCGTGGTCCGGGCGATGCGCGCCACCTTCGACCGGCTCGGCAAGCAGCCGACCGGGCTGCGGCTCTCCTGCACCAACGTCATCCCGCACGCCCGGGGGCTCGGCTCCTCGTCGGCCGCGATCGTCGCCGGCGTGTGGCTGGCGCGCGAGCTGGTCGCCGGCGGACGGCTCCTCCTCGACGACGCCGCGCTGCTCGACCTGGCAGCGCAGCTCGAGGGCCATCCGGACAACGTGGCGCCGGCCCTGCTCGGAGGCTTCGTGATCTCCGGCCAGGACGGCGACGGCACCTTCTGGGCGGTCCGCGGCAGCGTCGACCCCCGCGTCGGTGCGGTCGTGTTCGTGCCCACCACGCCGGTCGCGACCAAGGCCGCGCGCGGGCTGCTCCCGGCCGCCGTACCCCATGGCGACGCGGCGGCCAACGCCGGACGCGCTGCGCTGCTGGTCGCGGCACTCTCGGGCCATCCCGAGGAGCTGATGCGCGCCACCGAGGACCGGCTGCACCAGGAGTACCGCCGGCCCGCCATGCCCGAGAGCCTCGCGCTCGTCGAGGCGCTGCGCCGCGACGGCGTCCCCGCGGTGATCTCCGGCGCCGGTCCCACCGTGCTCGCCTTCACCGACGGTCCCGGCTCCTCCGGCGCCGAGGACCTGGTCGCGCGGTGCCCGGCGGGCTGGGGCGTCCACGCCCTGACGGTCGACGGCACGGGCGCCGCGCCGGACGACGGAGCAGCCTGATCCGCACCACCGTGGTGGTACATTGACGCTGCGCCGCAGTTCTCGGCGCCCCGGCGAGCTCGACTCGCCCCTTCTTTCCAGGTCCACCTCGGCATCGGTCGGGCGGGCCTTCGCAGAATCAGACCAGTGCGTGTTCCGCGCCGCATCCGATCGTGGAACCCACGAGATACGTGGGAAGGACTCACGTGACCGAGACCTCCGAATCCACCGCGCCCGCCCCGGCGGCCGACTCCACGGTCGCCTCCACGGCCGCCTCCACGGCCGGCTCGACGGCCCCGAAGAAGCGCGCGGGTGGATTGAACGGCATGCTGCTCGCCGACCTCAAGGCGATGGCAGGCGGCATGGGCATCCGCGGTGCCGGCTCGATGAAGAAGGCCGCCCTCGTCGACGCGATCAAGGCCGCCCAGGCCGGAGCCGCCACGACGCGCAGCGCGCCGCCCGAGCGGCCGGAGCAGCCCCGGAGCGAGCAGCCCAAGGCCGAGCAGCCCAAGGCCGATCAGCCCAAGGCCGAGCAGTCCGAGCAGTCCGAGGCGCCCCCGAAGTCCGACCAGCCGCGGGTGCAGCAGCGCCAGCGTGCGCAGCGCCAGCCCAAGCAGGACGGCCAGGCGAAGCAGGACCAGCCCAAGCAGGACGGCCAGCCCAAGCAGGACGGCCAGCCCAAGCAGGACAGCCAGCCCAAGCAGGACGGCCAGGCGAAGCGGGACGGCCAGCCCAAGCAGGAGCAGGCCAAGCAGGAGCAGCCCAAGCAGGAGCAGGCCAAGTCCGAGACCCAGGGCAGGCAGGACGCTCAGGGCAAGGGCCAGCAGAGGCAGGACCAGCCGGGCCAGGGCAGGCAGAACCAGCAGAGCGACCGCCAGGACCAGGCCAAGGCGCCGGACCAGGCCAGGGGCGCCGGCGACAGCGACGACCTCGACGACGACGGCGAGGGCGGCAGCCGGCGCAACCGTCGCCGCCGCGGGCGCGATCGCGACCGTCCGAACCGGACGACCCGCGAGCCCGACACCGAGGTGCGCGAGGACGACATCCTGGTGCCCGCGGCCGGCATCCTCGACGTGCTCGACAATTACGCGTTCGTGCGGACCGGCGGCTATCTCGCCGGTGTCGACGACGTCTATCTCTCGCTCTCGATGGTCCGCAAGTACGGCCTGCGCCGCGGCGACGCCGTCAGCGGCCAGGTGCGTCAGCCCCGCGACGGGGAGCGGCGCGAGAAGTTCAACCCGATGGTGCGCATCGAGGCGATCAACGGCGTTGACCCCGAGCAGGCGAAGAACCGGGTCGAGTTCACCCAGCTGACGCCGGTGTCGCCGACCGAGCGGCTGCGCCTCGAGATCGGCCCGGACGACCTCACGGGCCGGCTGATCGACATGGCCGCCCCGGTGGGCAAGGGCCAGCGCGGTCTCATCGTCTCGCCCGCCCGCGCGGGCAAGACGACGCTGCTCCAGTCGATCGCCAACGCGATCACGGCCAACAACCCCGAGTGCCATCTCATGGTCGTCCTCGTCGACGAGCGGCCCGAGGAGGTCACCGACTTCGAGCGCTCGATCAAGGGCGAGGTCATCGCGAGCACCTTCGACCGTCCCGCGATCGACCACACGACGGTCGCCGAGCTCGCGGTCGAGCGGGCCAAGAGGCTCGTCGAGCTCGGCCACGACGTCGTGATCCTCCTCGATGGGTTGACCCGCCTGGGCCGGGCCTACAACCTGGCCGCTCCCGCGAGCGGGCGGATCCTGTCGGGCGGTGTCGACTCGTCGGCGCTGTTCCCCCCGAAGCGCTTCTTCGGGGCGGCGCGCAACATCGAGAACGGCGGCTCGCTCACGATCCTCGCGACCGCGGTCGTCGACTCGGGCTCGCGGGTGGACGAGGTGTTCTTCGAGGAGCTCCGGGGCACCGAGAACCTCGAGCTGCGGCTGCGCAGCGACTTCGCGGAGAAGCGGCAGTTCCCGGCCATCGACGTGGTCGCCTCGGCGACCCGCCGCGAGGAGCTGCTGCTCGGCAAGGAGGAGCTCGAGATCATCTGGAAGCTGCGCAAGGAGCTGGCGGAGGGCGACCGCGCCGAGGCGCACGCCGCGCTGCTGCAGCGTCTGCGGAACACCCGGACGAACTACGAGTTCCTCCTGAAGGTCCAGCGCGACTGACCCCGGGGCCGAGGCCCGCCGGGATCCCGCGCCGGCATTTGGGCGGGCGCGGACCGGCCCGTAGAATCGTCTGTTGGCTCCGGTTCACGCTCCACAACCCGTGGTGCGACCCGGACCCCCGTGAGAGGACACCATGAAGAAGGACATCCACCCCGACTACGTCGTGACCCAGGTGACCTGCACCTGTGGCGCGTCGTTCACCACCCGCAGCACCGCGACGTCCGGCTCGATCCACGCCGACGTGTGCTCGCAGTGCCACCCGTTCTACACCGGCAAGCAGAAGATCCTCGACACCGGCGGCCGCGTGGCCCGTTTCGAGGCCCGCTACGCCAACGTCGGCAAGAAGTAGCCGTCTCCGAGCGCCGGTCGTCCGCCCCGCGGACGGCCGGCGCTTCGTATTTGTCCCGGCCCGGTCCCCGGACGTCCGGGGAAACATGTCGCCGAAGGAGTCCAGGTGTTCGAAGCCGTCGAGGGCATGCTCGCCGAGCATGCCGAGCTCGAGTCCCGGCTGGCGCTTCCCGAGACCCACGCCGACGCCCGGCTGGCGCGCACCCTCAACCGCCGCTATGCCGAGCTCAACGCCGTCATCGCGACCTGGCGGGAGTGGCAGCGGTACGGCGAGGACGCCGACGTTGCTCGCGAGCTGGCCGACGACGACCCGAGCTTCGCCGACGAGGTCGACACCCTGCTCGCCCAGCGCGAGGACGCGGCGGAGCGGCTGCGCCGGCTGCTCGTGCCCCGCGACCCGGCCGACGACAAGGACGTCCTGCTCGAGGTGAAGTCGGGGGAGGGCGGCGAGGAGAGTGCGCTGTTCGCCGGCGACCTGCTGCGCATGTACACCCGCTACGCCGAGCGGCGCGGATGGAAGACCGAGATCCTCGACGCCACCGAGTCCGATCTCGGCGGCTACAAGTCCGTCACGGTCGCGGTCAAGAGCACCGGCAGCGCCGGGACATCGGGGCCGGGCCAGACGCCGTACGCGCTGTTGAAGTTCGAGGGCGGCGTCCACCGCGTGCAGCGCGTCCCCGTGACCGAGTCGCAGGGCCGGATCCACACCAGCGCCGCCGGCGTGCTCGTGATGCCCGAGGCCGAGCAGGTCGACGTCGACATCAACGAGAACGACCTGCGCATCGACGTCTTCCGCTCCTCGGGCCCGGGCGGGCAGAGCGTCAACACCACCGACTCGGCCGTGCGGATCACCCACCTGCCGACCGGGATCGTCGTCAGCTGCCAGAACGAGAAGTCGCAGCTGCAGAACAAGGACCAGGCGATGCGCATCCTGCGGGCGCGCCTGCTGCAGGCCGCCCAGGAGGCCGCCGACGCCGAGGCGAGCGACGCCCGGCGCAGCCAGGTCCGCACCGTCGACCGGTCCGAGCGGATCCGCACCTACAACTTCCCCGAGAACCGCATCTCCGACCACCGCACCGGCTACAAGGCCTACAACCTCGACCACGTCCTCGACGGCGACCTCCAGCCGGTCCTCGACTCCTGCGTCGACGCCGACATGGCCGCCCGCCTCGCGGCCCTCGAGGACTGAGGGTGGGCGACCCCAGGCAGTTGCTGCGCGAGGCCGCCGACCGGCTGCGCGCGGCCGGCGTCGCGAGTCCCGAGTACGACGCCGGCGAGCTGCTCGCCCACGTCCTCGGCACGACCCGGGGCGGCCTGCACCTCGTCACCGAGGTCGATCCCGCCCTGCTCCGGAGGTACGACGACCTGGTGGCCCGCCGCGCGGCGCGCGAGCCGCTCCAGCACCTGATCGGCACCGCGTGGTTCCGTCACATCGAGGTGGCCGTCGGTCCGGGGGTGTTCGTCCCCCGCCCGGAGACCGAGCTGTTGGCCGGGTGGGCGATCGAGCACGCGGCGGCGCTCGCGGCCACGGGCGCCAGCCCGGTCGTGGTCGACCTGTGCACCGGCTCGGGCGTGATCGCCAAGAGCATCGCCCACGAGGTGCCCGCGGCGCGGGTGTTCGCCGTCGAGCTCGACCCGCCCGCCCACGCCTGGGCCGAGCGCAACCTGGCGGGAACCGGCGTCGAGCTGCGCCTCGGCGACCTGGCCACCGCGTTCGACGACCTCGCCGGCCGCGTCGACGTGCTCGTCAGCAACCCGCCCTACGTCCCGCTGGAGGCGTGGGAGTCGGTGGCTGCTGAAGCCCGCGACCACGATCCCCACCTCGCCCTGTTCTCCGGGGACGACGGCCTCGACGCGATCCGGGTGATCGCCGAGCGCGGCCTGGTCCTCCTCCGACCGGGAGGTGTCGTCGGCGTCGAGCATGCCGACGCGCAGGGCGAGTCGGCGCCCGCGGTGTTCAGCCGCGAGGCCCGATGGGAGGAGGTCCGCGACCACCTCGACCTGGCCGGGCGTCCTCGCTACACCACGGCACGCCGCCCACGCCACGGTGACGACGCAGTGGAAGGATGGAGCGCGTGAGTGCCGAGCGTTTCCCGACCGAGAGCGACGAGGAGCGCGAGGCGGCCCTGGACGCGGCGAGCCGCGCCGTCCGCCTGGGTCGCCTGGTGGTCCTGCCGACCGACACCGTCTACGGAGTCGGGGCCGACGCCTTCGACGCCGAGGCCGTGGCCCGGCTGCTGGCGGCCAAGGGCCGCGGTCGCGAGATGCCCCCGCCTGTCCTGGTCGGCACGAAGGGCACACTCGAGGCGCTCGCGACCCGGGTGCCGTCGTACGTCGCCCCGCTGGTCGAGCGGTTCTGGCCCGGTGCGCTGACGATCGTGTGCCACCAGCAGCCCTCGTTGCAGTGGGACCTGGGGGAGACTCGCGGCACCGTCGCGGTCCGGATGCCCGACCACGCCGTCGCCCGCGAGCTCCTCGACCGCACCGGCCCGCTCGCGGTCAGCTCCGCCAACCTGACCGGCCGGCCGGCGGCCCTCGACGCCGCCGCTGCGCTCGAGATGCTGGGCGAGTCGGTCGCCGTCGTGGTCGACGCCGGGGCGTCGCCCGGGGGAGTGGCCTCGACGATCATCGACGCCACCGGCGAGCGGCCGCGGCTGCTGCGTCTCGGCGCGATTCCGGTCGCGGACCTCGACGCCGTGCTCGCCGATCTCGGTGTGAGCGTCCAGGTCGAGTCGGACGAGCCCGGGAGCACGCAGGAGGCCGATCCGGCCGATGCGTGAGTACCTCGTCGTCTTCCTGGTCGCAGCCGTCGTCACCCACCTGCTGACGGTCGTCGCCCGGGAGATCGCGCTGCGCACGGGCGCGGTCGCGAAGGTCCGCGATCGCGACGTCCACGCCGAGCCCATCCCGTACCTCGGCGGACTCGCGATGCTGGGCGGGCTGTGGGCGGCCTACCTGGTCGCGCAGCAGCTGCCGTTCCTGAGCACGCGGAACCCGTTCTCGAGCGACGCGCTGCCGGTGCTCGTGGCGGGCTCGCTGGTGTGCGCCGTCGGCGTGGTGGACGACATCTTCGACCTCGACGCCCTCACCAAGTTCGGCGGCCAGGTGCTCGCGGTCGGCGTGCTCGTCTACGCCGGCATCCAGTTCAAGTACTTCTACCAGTCCACCGGCGAGGTCTTCTCGCTCGACACCGGCCAGGGAGCCCTGCTCACCGCCTTCGTGGTCCTGGCGACCGTCAACGCGGTCAACTTCATCGACGGCCTCGACGGGCTGGCGGCCGGCGTGATCGGCATCAGCGCGGCCGCGTTCTTCCTGTTCTGCTACGCACTGGCCTATCTCAACGACCTCACCCTGGCGACCACCGGAGCGCTCCTCGCCGCAGCGCTGACCGGCGCCTGCGCCGGCTTCCTGGTCCACAACTTCCACCCGGCCCGGCTGTTCATGGGCGACAGCGGGTCGATGCTGATCGGACTGGTCCTCTCCGCCACCGCGATCACGATCACGACCCAGTTCCCGCCGGGCGACCTGGTCCAGGGCGCCGACGGCGCGCGCGCGAGCCTGCTCCCCGTCCTGCTGCCGTTCGCCCTGCCGATCCTCATCCTGATCGTGCCGCTGGCCGACCTGGTCCTGGCCGTCGTACGACGCACGCGGGCCGGGCGCTCACCCTTCGCCCCGGACAAGCAGCATCTGCACCACCGCTTGCTGGAGATCGGGCACTCGCACCGGCGGGCGGTGATCATCATGTGGCTGTGGGCCGGCCTGATCGCCTTCGGGGTGGTGCTGGCCAGCGTGTTCACCGGTCCGATCGTGTGGGCCGGCCTCGGCCTGAGCCTGCTCGTCACGCTCGCCCTGACGTTCGCCCTCCCGCATGTGCACGACCCCGCCGAGGCGCTCAAGGAGCCGCAGCCGACCCCCGATTCGGAGCCCCGGACGACTTTGTGATAACTTTCACGAAGTCTCGGAGAGCAGTCTCCGCAGACCGCCCAGGACGCTCCCGAGCAGAACGGCCGCCGATGCTGACGACCGAGACCCGGACACACCGCGTGGTGATGCGTGCGGCCCTGGTGGCCGCCGTCGCCGCGGTGCTCCTCGTCCTGGTCGCCGCTCTCGTCGCCGGCTCCGCCGCCGCCCTGGGAGCCGCTGTCGGGGGAGTGGTCGCCGTGGGCGTGTTCGCGTTCGGCTCGCTGAGCGTCGAGCTGGTCGCGCGGCTGATGCCGGCCGCCTCGCTCCTCTTCGCGCTGCTGACCTACACCCTGCAGGTCGTGCTCATGGCGCTGGTGTTCGTGGCGCTCAACCGATCGGGTCTGCTGGGCGAAGAGCTCGACGGCACCTGGGTCGGCGTGGCCATCATCCTCGGCGCGTTCGTGTGGATGACGGCGCAGATCCTGCTCGCCACCACGGCCCGGATCCCGGCCTTCGAACCGCGCGCGTCCAGCCCTGCCGAGGGCGGTGCGCGATGACCCGGCGCTGCTGCTATTGTCCGGGTCGCAATGAGTCAGCCCGAGGAGAAGCCCCAGGGCGACCCGTGGCACGCGTTCGGCTACATCGTGGCCGGGGTCGCGTTCTACGGCTTCCTCGGATGGCTCGCGGACCGGTGGCTCGGGACGACGTTCCTGGTGGTGATCGGCATCCTCCTGGGTGCCGCGCTGGGGATCTTCATGACGGCCGCCCGGTTCCGCGCGGTTCCACCAGATCGGCCCGCAAGCCCGAAGTCAGACAGTCCGGACGAGCAGTGAACGCAGAGGAGACCTGGTGATCATCGCAGCCAGCGCCACCATCGCAGCCGAGAGCAGCAGCGAGGGCGGCTTCCCGGCACCGGGCCCGCACACCTTCGAGCTGCCCGCGGTCTTCCCGTGGCACGGCGCCGAGGGCGTCACCAAGCCGATGCTCCAGCTGGTCCTGGCCGCGATCCTCGTGTTCGGCTTCTTCTACCTCGCCTCCCGCAAGCGGGCCCTGGTCCCCGGCAAGCTCCAGTTCGCCGGCGAGGGCGCCTACGGATTCGTTCGCAACAGCGTGGGCCGCGACATCATCGGCAGCCACGACTTCGCGAAGTTCGTGCCCTACCTCGTCACGGTCTTCTTCTTCATCCTGGTCAACAACCTCTTCGCGTCCGTCCCCTTCATCCAGTTCCCGACGTTCAGCCGTGCCGGCATGGCCTACGCGCTGGCCGGGATGTCGTGGTTGATCTACAACGGCGTCGGCATCCACAAGCACGGGCTGGTGGGCTACCTCAAGCTGCAGTGCGTGCCGTCGGGCGTCAGCCCCGCGATGTACCCGCTGCTGGTCCCGCTGGAGTTCTTCTCCAACATCCTGGTCCGCCCGGTGACGCTGGCCCTGCGTCTGTTCTGCAACATGTTCGCCGGCCACATCCTCCTGGTCCTCTTCTCGACCGGCGGTCTCTACCTCATCGAGCACGTCGGAGGGATCGGGTACGTCGCCGGGCCGCTGGCCTGGGTGCTCGCGATCCTGGTGAGCTTCCTGGAGATCCTGGTCCAGTTCCTGCAGGCCTACGTCTTCACCCTGCTGAACGCCATGTACATCCAGGGCGCGCTCGCCGACGAGCACTGATCCGACCCGGATCCACCGACTTCCACCTCAACCACCACAGTTTTCCACCTCAGGAAACAACCGAAAGGAAAATGGCCGTGAACGCACTGGCTATCACCGGCGACATGGGCGGCTCGCTCAACATGATCGGCTACGGCCTGGCCGCCATCGGCCCGGGCATCGCGATCGGTCTGATCTTCGCCGCGTACATCAACGGCGTCGCCCGTCAGCCCGAGGCGCAGAGCCGTCTCCAGTCGATCGCGATCCTCGGCTTCGCGCTCGCCGAGGCGCTCGCCATCATCGGCATCGCTCTCGCGTTCGTGCTCACCGGCAAGTAACTCACCGGTCCAGTCCGTCCGCATCTCTAGATCGACAAGGTCAGGTCCATGAAGTCACTCTTGATCGTCGCCGCCTCGGAGGGCGAGGGGGGCCACAACCCCCTCATCCCCGAGTGGATCGAGATCGTGCTCGCCCTCGTGGTGTTCGCGATCCTGTTCTTCGCCATCAAGAAGTTCGTCGCTCCGAACTTCGAGAAGACGTTCGCCGAGCGCACGCAGGCGATCGAGGGCGGCATCGCCGCGGCTGCGACCAAGCAGGCCGAGGCGGACGCCAAGTTGGCCGAGCTCGAGCAGCAGCTGGCCGACGCTCGTCACGAGGCCGCACGCATCCGTGAGGAGGCGCGCGAGCAGGGAGCCGCGATCGTGGCCGAGATGCGGGAGCAGGCCCAGGCCGAGTCCACCCGCATCGTCGAGCACGGCAAGGCGCAGATCGAGGCCGAGCGCCAGCAGGCGGTCACCTCGCTCCGTGCCGAGGTCGGCGCCCTCGCGACCGGTCTCGCCGGGCGCATCGTCGGTGAGTCGCTCGAGGACGACGCCCGCCAGTCGCGGGTCGTCGAGCGGTTCCTCGCCGAGCTGGAGACGGCTGACGCCTCCGACGCGGGCAAGGACGCCTGATGGTGTCCTTCCGCGGCCCCTCCGCCGACGCCATGGCCGCCCTCACCGACCAGGTCGGTGGGGTGGCCGAGGCGTCAGCATCGGTGGTCGCCGGCGAGCTGTTCTCCGTCGCCGGCACCGTCCGGACCGAGGCCGCCCTGCGCCGGGTCCTCACCGACCAGTCGGTTCCGGCCGAGTCGCGTGCGGGCCTGGTCGGCGACATCTTCGCGGGGAAGGTCGACGCAGCCACGCTCGGTCTGCTGCGCGATGCCGTCGGCCGCCGCTGGACCCGTCCGCGCCATCTCGCCGACGCCCTGGAGCAGCTCGGCGTCGTCGCGGCCGTCCGCTCGGTCGGCCTGCAGGCAGGCACCCTGGTCGACGAGCTGTTCGCCGTGCGCCAGCTGGTGACCGGCAACGGCGACCTGCGCAACGCGCTCTCCGACCCGGCCCGTCCGGACGCCGACAAGAGCGCGCTGATCGACACGCTGCTCGGCGGCAAGGTCCTCCCGACGACCGCGCAGCTCGTCAAGCAGGCGCTGTCCGGGTCGTACCGCACCGTGGTCGCCGCGCTCGAGGACTACGAGCGCACCGCGGCGAAGGTGCAGGGCGAGGGCGTGGCCACCGTCCACGTCGCCCGCCCGCTCAGCGACGCCGACCAGCGGCGCCTCGCGGCCGCACTGACGCGCCAGTACGGCCGTCCGGTGCACCTCAACACGGTCGTCGACCCGGGCGTGCTCGGCGGCATGAAGGTCGAGATCGGGGATGACGTCATCGACGGCACGGTCCTGAACCGCCTCGACGACGCCCGCCGCAAGATCGCCGGCTGACCGGCAACCACCAGACTTCGAAGCAGCAGAGAAGAGAGAAGGCACCTGAGATGACGGAACTCTCCATCCGTCCGGACGAGATCCGCGACGCCCTCGCCAAGTACGTCGCGGACTACAAGCCCGCGGCCGCCAGCAAGGAGGAGGTCGGCGCCGTCGCCTCCGCCGGCGACGGCATCGCCCGGGTGTCGGGCCTCCCGTCGGCCATGGCCAACGAGCTCCTCGAGTTCGAGGACGGCACGCTCGGCCTCGCGCTGAACCTCGAGGAGCGCGAGATCGGTGTCGTCATCCTCGGTGACTTCGACAAGATCGAGGAGGGCCAGACGGTCCGCCGTACCGGAGAGATCCTCTCCGTCCCCGTGGGCGAGGGCTACCTCGGCCGCGTCGTCGACCCGCTCGGCAAGCCGATCGACGGTCTCGGCGACATCGCCACCGAGGGCCGCCGCGCCCTCGAGCTCCAGGCGCCGGGCGTGATGGCGCGCAAGTCGGTCCACGAGCCGCTCGCCACGGGCATCAAGGCCATCGACTCGATGACCCCCATCGGTCGCGGCCAGCGTCAGCTGATCATCGGCGACCGCGCGACCGGCAAGACCACGGTCGCGATCGACACGATCATCAACCAGAAGCAGAACTGGGACTCGGGCGACCCGACCAAGCAGGTCCGCTGCATCTACGTCGCGATCGGCCAGAAGGGCTCGACCATCGCCTCGGTGCGCGGGGCCCTCGAGGAGGCCGGCGCGCTGGAGTACACCACGATCGTGGCGGCTCCGGCGTCCGACAGCGCGGGCTTCAAGTACCTCGCGCCCTACACCGGATCGGCCATCGGCCAGCACTGGATGTACGACGGCAAGCACGTCCTCATCGTGTTCGACGACCTGACCAAGCAGGCCGAGGCCTACCGTGCCGTGTCGCTGCTGCTGCGCCGCCCGCCGGGCCGCGAGGCCTACCCGGGTGACGTCTTCTACCTGCACTCGCGTCTGCTCGAGCGCTGCGCGAAGCTCTCCGACGAGCTCGGCGCCGGCTCGATGACCGGCCTGCCGATCATCGAGACCAAGGCCAACGACGTCTCGGCGTTCATCCCGACCAACGTCATCTCGATCACCGACGGCCAGATCTTCTTGCAGTCGGACCTGTTCGCGGCCAACCAGCGCCCCGCCATCGACGTCGGCATCTCGGTGTCCCGCGTCGGCGGCGCGGCGATGACCAAGGCGATGAAGGCCGTCACCGGCTCGCTCAAGGTCGACCTCGCGCAGTACCGCGCGATGGAGGCCTTCGCGATGTTCGCCTCCGACCTCGACGCCGCCTCCAAGCAGCAGCTGGCCCGTGGCCAGCGGCTGATGGCGCTCCTCAAGCAGCCGGCCTACTCGCCGTACCCGCTCGAGGAGATGACGGTCTCGCTGTGGCTGGGCACGAGCGGCAAGCTCGACATCGTCCCGACCGGCGACGTGCTGCGCTTCGAGCACGAGTTCCTCGACTACCTGCGCCGCTCGCACGACGGCCTGCTCGCCGCGATCCGCGAGACGCAGAAGTTCGAGGACGAGGACGGCCTGAGCGCCGCCTACGACTCCTTCCTGAGCCAGTTCGAGACCTCCGAGGGAGGCAGCATCAAGGTCGGGCACGAGCCCGAGGCCGAGGCGCTGTCCGACGACGAGCTCGAGCAGGAGCAGATCGTCAAGCAGAAGCGGGGCTGACCATGGCCGTCTCGCTGCGTGAGTACCGCGCGCGGATCAAGTCGACGGAGTCGATGAAGAAGATCACGCGCGCCATGGAGCTCATCGCTGCGTCCCGGATCATCAAGGCGCAGCATCGGGCACAGGCGGCAGCGCCCTACGCCCGGGAGCTGACGCGTGCCGTGTCGGCCGTGGCGACGTACTCCAACGTCGACCACCCGCTGACCCGCGAGGAGGAGAACCCCAAGCGGGCCGCCGTCCTGGTCATCACCAGCGACCGCGGTCTGGCCGGCGCCTACTCCTCGAGCGTCCTCAAGGAGGTCGAGCGGCTCGCCGAGCGCCTGCGCGGCGAGGGCAAGGAGCTCGACTTCTACCTCGCCGGCCGCAAGGCGGAGGCCTACTTCAAGTTCCGCGGGCGCCCGTTCGTGCAGGCCTGGACCGGCTTCTCGGACCAGCCGACCTACGACAAGGCGGCCGAGATCGGCGCTGCGCTGATCGCGGCGTTCTTGAAGGAGCAGGGCGAAGAGGGTGACGTGGACGAGGTCCACGTCGTCTACACCCGCTTCCGCTCGATGCTCACCCAGGAGCCGACCGCGATCCGGCTGCTGCCGCTCGAGGTCGTCGAGGGCGAGGAGGCTCCGTCCTCGGACGAGCTGCTCCCGCTCTACGAGTTCGAGCCGTCGGCCGCGCAGGTGCTGGACGGGCTGCTGCCGCAGTACGTCCAGAGCCGGATCTTCTACGCCCTCCTGCAGGCCGCGGCCTCCGAGCTCGCTGCCCGCCAGAAGGCGATGAAGGCCGCGACGGACAATGCCGAGGAGCTGATCAAGAAGCTCACCCGGATCGCCAACCAGGCGCGCCAGGCCGGCATCACCCAGGAGATCAGCGAGATCGTCGGTGGCGTCAACGCGCTCGCCGACGCCCAGGCTGCGAACGACTGACCCACCAGAGAAAACACCAGACGGAGTAAGACATGACTGCAACGGTTGAAGAGACCACCGCCAGCGGTGCGGCCTCGGTGGGTCGGATCGCACGGGTCATCGGCCCGGTCGTGGACATCGAGTTCCCGACCGACGACATGCCCGAGATCTACAACAAGCTCGAGGCCGAGATCACCCTCGACGGGGAGACCACGACCCTCCCGCTCGAGGTGGCCCAGCACATCGGCGACGGCCTGGTCCGTGCCATCTCCCTGAAGCCGACCGACGGCCTGGTCCGCGGCCAGACGGTGACCAACACCGGCGGCCCGATCACCGTCCCCGTCGGTGACGTCACCCTCGGCAAGGTCTTCAACGCCACCGGCGACTTCCTCAACCTCGAGCAGGGCGAGACGGTCGACGTGACCGAGCGGTGGGGCATCCACCGCAAGGCGCCGGCCTTCGACCAGCTCGAGTCGAAGACCCAGATGTTCGAGACCGGCATCAAGGTCATCGACCTGCTCACGCCGTACGTCACCGGTGGAAAGATCGGCCTCTTCGGCGGCGCCGGCGTCGGCAAGACCGTGCTCATCCAGGAGATGATCGCGCGTGTCGCCAAGAACCACGGCGGTGTGTCGGTGTTCGCCGGTGTCGGCGAGCGCACCCGTGAGGGCAACGACCTCATCGAGGAGATGAAGGACGCGGGCGTCTTCGACAAGGTCGCCCTCGTGTTCGGCCAGATGGACGAGCCGCCGGGCACGCGTCTGCGCGTGGCCCTGTCCGCGCTGACGATGGCGGAGTACTTCCGCGACGTCCAGGGTCAGGACGTGCTGCTCTTCATCGACAACATCTTCCGGTTCACCCAGGCGGGCTCCGAGGTCTCCACGCTGCTCGGCCGGATGCCGTCCGCGGTGGGCTACCAGCCCAACCTCGCCGACGAGATGGGCACCCTGCAGGAGCGGATCACCTCGACCCGCGGTCGCTCGATCACCTCGATGCAGGCGATCTACGTCCCCGCGGACGACTACACCGACCCCGCCCCGGCGACCACCTTCGCGCACCTCGACGCGACGACGGAGCTGTCGCGTGAGATCGCCTCCCTCGGCATCTACCCGGCAGTGGACCCGCTGACCTCGACCTCCCGGATCCTCGACCCGCAGTACATCGGTCAGGAGCACTACGACTGCGCGATCCGCGTCAAGCAGATCCTGCAGCGCAACAAGGAGCTCCAGGACATCATCGCGATCCTCGGTGTCGACGAGCTGTCCGAAGAGGACAAGATCATCGTGTCCCGCGCCCGTCGCATCCAGCGGTTCCTGTCGCAGAACACCTACGTCGCCAAGCAGTTCACCGGCATCGAGGGCTCGACGGTTCCCGTGGCCGACACCATCGAGGCGTTCAACAAGATCGCCGACGGTGAGTACGACCACGTCGCCGAGCAGGCCTTCTTCATGTGCGGTGGTCTCGACGACGTCGAGCGCAACTGGGCCGAGATCCAGAAGAGCCTCTGATCATGGCTGAGAGCACGGTCGAGCACCTGCACGTCGAGCTCGTCGCTGCCGACCGGACCGTGTGGTCCGGTGAGGCGGCGATGATCATCGCGCGCACGCTCGAGGGAGACATCGGCGTGCTGCGCGGCCACGCGCCCACGCTGTCGCTGCTCTCCGCGTCGGTGGTCGAGATCCAGGTGGCCAACTCCAACCAGCTGGTGGTCGTCGCGGTGGACGGCGGCTTCCTGTCGGTGGCGAACGACCGCGTGTCGATCCTGGCCGAGCGGGTCGAGCTCGCCGAGGACATCGAGGTGTCCCAGGCGCGCATCGACCTCGAGGAGGCCAAGCGGCTGCTCGACTCGAGCAACGAGGCCGAGCAGCGCGTCCGCCACGCCGAGGCCCGCATCCGCGCCGCCGAGAAGGTCTCGTAGAAGGTCACTGATACGCAGATGGCATGGTGGGGGTGGCTGCTCGACATCTGTGGCGCCCTCCTGCTCGTGTGTGTGCTGTACGGCGCCGGACTCATCGTCCGGCGCCGTCTGCTCTCCCGGCACGGCGGAACCTTCGAGCTCAGCCACCGCTACCGCACCTCGTCACCGGGGCGCGGTTGGATGCTCGGCCTCGGTCGCTACTCCGGCGAGACCCTCGAGTGGTACCGCGTCTTCACCCTGTCGCGCCGCCCGAAGCGTTCGTGGCGGCGTGACGAGCTCTCGTACGACGGACGCCGCCAGCCCGCCGGCACCGAGCAGGCCTCGCTCTACCCCGACCACCTGGTGATCCGCTGTCAGGCGCCGGACGGCCCGGTCGAGCTCGCGATGAGCGTCTCCTCGCTGACCGGCTTCCAGGCCTGGCTCGAGGCGATGCCGCCCGGGACGGACTGGAACCGGCGGTGAGCCCGGGGCAGCTGCCCCGAGACGGTCGGCGCCTTCGTCGCCGAGCGACTGCTCAGTCGAACAGGCCGCGGATGTCCTCGGCGCTGATGGAGGTGCTCATCGCGCCCTCCCCGTCGATGACCTGGGCGAACAGCTCGGCCTTGCGGGCCTTGAGCTCCATCACCTTCTCCTCGATGGTGTCGGTCGCGACCAGGCGGTAGACGTGCACGTGGCGGCTCTGGCCGATCCGGTGGGCGCGGTCGACGGCCTGCGCCTCGGCGGCCGGGTTCCACCACGGGTCGAGGACGAAGACGTAGTCGGCCTCGGTGAGGGTCAGGCCGGTGCCGCCGGCCTTGAGTGAGATGAGGAAGACGGGGGCGTCGCCGGCGCGGAACCGCTCGATCACGCTGGAGCGGTCGCGCGTGCTGCCGTCGAGATAGGTCGTCGCGATGCCGGCGTCGTCGAGGCGCGAGCGGACCCGGGTCAGGAACGACGTGAACTGGCTGAACACCAGCGCGCGGTGCCCCTCGGCGGTGATCTCGTTGAGATGGTCGACCAGGACGTCGAGCTTGGCGGAGCCCACCGCCTCGTGCTCGTCGTCGACCAGGGCGGGGTCGAGGGCGAGCTGGCGCAGCTTGGTCAGCGCACTGAAGATCGCCACCCGGTTGCGGTCGAAGTCCTCGACCAGGCCCAGGATCCGCTGGCGCTCCTTGGCCAGGTGCGTGTCGTAGATCTTGCGGTGCGCGGGCCCGAGGTCGACCTGGAGCACCTGCTCCTGCTTGGGCGGCAGGTCGTCGGCGACCAGCTCCTTGGTCCGCCGCAGCAGGAACGGGCGGATCCGCGCCCGGAACCGGTCGAGGACGACCTGGTCGCCGTCGCGCTCCACCGGGCGCACCACCAGGTCCTGGAAGGTGCGCGGCCACGGGTACAGCCCGGGCACGGTGATCGAGAGCAGCGACCACAGCTCCATCAGCCGGTTCTCGAACGGAGTGCCGGTGACGGCGAGCTTGAAGGGCGCCTCGATGGTGCGCACGGCCTGGTAGGTCTTGCTCTGGTGGTTCTTGGCCTGTTGCGCCTCGTCGAGCACGACGCCGGACCAGGGGAGGGCGGCGTACTCCTCGTGGGCCAGGCGCAGCAGGGTGTAGGTCGTGACGACGATGTCGTGGTCGCGGGCCAGGGCCGCCACGTCGTCGGTACGACGCGAGGCGACCGCCACCCGCAGACCGGGCGCGTGCCGCGCGGTCTCCGTGGCCCAGGCGGTGACGACGCTGGTC
Source organism: Nocardioides albidus (assembly GCF_006335005.1). Classification (GTDB taxonomy): domain Bacteria; phylum Actinomycetota; class Actinomycetes; order Propionibacteriales; family Nocardioidaceae; genus Nocardioides; species Nocardioides albidus. Next base: position 31,236 of record NZ_VDMP01000015.1, on the reverse strand, counting down.
GGCGCGACGACGAGGAACGGTGCGTCGTCGGGGCGCTCGGCGCGCGCGTGGGCGACGAGGGCGAGGACCTGGAGGGTCTTGCCGAGGCCCATGTCGTCGGCGAGGATCCCGCCCAACCCCTGCTGCCACAGGAAGGCGAGCCACCAGAAGCCCTCACGCTGGTAGCTGCGCAGGTCGGTGATCAGGCCGCGGGGCTCGGGGCGCGGGATGTCGACGAGGTCGCGCAGCGCCTGCGCCCGCTCGACCCACGCGGCGACCTGTGCGTCGACGAGCCCGGTCTCGGCGAGCTGGGCCCACAGGCCGAGGTCGTGGTGGCCGACGCCGATCCGGTCTCCGTCGCGCTCGCGCAGCTCCGCAGCCGCGGTGACGACCTCGCGCAGACGGTCGAACTCGGGCCGGTCGGTGGTGACGTAGAGGCCGCTCGGGAGGACGAGGAACTCCAGGCCCAGGGTGAGCGCGGCGAGCACGTCGGGCAGGGGGATCTGCTCGCCGGCGACGGTGACGCTCACCGCGAGGTCGAGCCAGTCCGTCGCGCCGGGCTCGGGCTCGACGAGGTCGAAGCGGATCTCCGGAGCCACGTCGACCTCGCGGAAGTCCGGACGCTCCTCCTCGACGACCCGGACCCCCTCGGTCTCGCGCAGGTGGGGCAGGTCGTGGATGGCGAGCGTGAGGGCGTCTCCGTCGCTGAGCGTGGAGACGTGCAACAGCGCCTGGGGGACCGACGCGAGCAGCCGCTGCTCGGCCTCGTGGTCACGGACCCCGCCGAGACCGTCGCCACTCGTCAGCGCGCAGCTGCGCTCGGGGTCGTCGCCGTACTGCCAGTGCCAGCCGAGACCGGCCTTGGTGGCGCTGTGCCAGGAGACGGTCAGCACGAGGGTGGGGGTGAGCGGCTCCGGCAGGTCGACGGTGGACGCCTCGGCCCGCACCGGCACCAGGCGCATCAGGCCGGGCAGCGTGGCCCGGAAGTCGGCCAGGTCCGCGGGCGGTACGACGATCGGCGGCCCGTCCACGAGGTGGCGCAGCGCCGCCGGGACCGGGGCCGTGGTCGTGGCGATGACGACCTGTCCGGCGTCGTCGAGGAGTCCGACCACGGTCGCCGGCTCTCCCATCAGGACCACCGCGTCGCCGCGCCAGGTCCGCTCGCCGAGGGTGACGGCCGCCCGGAGGGCGGTGCCGCCGTCGCTGTCGACGAGCTCGGTGACGACATGGGCCGGCTCGTCGGCGAGCTCCACCGAGGACAGCGGACGCGCCGCCACCAGGACGACGCCCGCCTCGCGCGCGTTGCGCAGCGCCCGCACGACCTGGTCCCCGAACTCGTCGAGCGAGGGAGCCATCCCCGCGTAGTAGTAGGCGCGGTGGCCCGACCACTGGGCCTGCAGCGCCGCCACCGCGTCCGCCTGCCCGCGCACGAAGCCGCGCGTCGAGCCGTTGGCGATGTCACGCCAGTCGGCGCCCGTCTTGACCCACGGCTTGCTCTTGCCGCGGCGCAGGGGACGAATGCGCAGGGTCGGGCCGGCCGACAGGTAGCCGTCGTCGTCGCCGAGCGACACCTCGAGCGCCAGGGGGACGTCCTCGCGCACCCGCGGCTGCTGCCGCTCGAGCTCGCCGACGAGGCGCTCCAGCGAGCGGCGCCAGGCGGCCTCGCCGGCCGGCTGCGAGAACGTCCGGCGCAGGGTCAGCGCGAGCGCGGCGCCGTGCTTGCACATCGAGCGCACCGGACAGGTGCACACGGTGAAGATCCAGCCGGCGTAGGCGTCCTTGGGAGCCTCGACGTGGAGCTGGACCTGGTAGGGCAGCTCGCGGCTGCCGATCACCTCCGCGCTCGCGGACACGGAGTCCGCGGCCAGCTTCCCGATCTCCGGGCGGCCCACGCCGCCCAGCGCCACGACGTCCTGCGCGCGTCCGAGCGTCCCGGCGTCGAAGTGGCGCGCCAGGAAGTCGTCGGTGAGATGGGCGAGGACGTTCACGGTCCGCTCATCGTGGCACGCAGGTCCGACGTGACCGGCATCCATCCACAGGGCCGGTCACAGGCCCGGTCACAGGCCGGGTCACAGGCCCGGTCACAGGCCGGGCGGACGTGTCGCCGGGCGGCTCACCCGTCGCCGCGCTCACCGCCCGGCACCCACAGCACGTCGCCCTGCTCGCGGTTCGCGTGGCGGGCCAGGATGAACACCAGGTCGGACAGACGGTTCAGGTAGGTGATCGCGAGCGGGTTCATCACCTCGCCGTGCACCTCGTACGCCGCCCACGCGGCCCGCTCGGCACGGCGGACGACCGTGCGCGCCACGTGCAGGTGGGCTGCGGCCGGCGTACCGCCGTTGAGGATGAAGGAGCGCAGCTTGGGCAGCGGGTCGTTGTAGTGGTCGCACCAGCGCTCGAGGCGGTCGACGTAGGCCTGCTCGATGCGCAGCGGGGGGAACTCCGGCTCAGCCACCACGGGCGTGCACAGGTCGGCGCCGACGTCGAAGAGGTCGTTCTGCACCCGCAGCAGCACCTGCGCCACGTCGTCCTCGAGCCCGCCCGTCGCCAGCGCGACACCGAGGACGGCGTTCGCCTCGTCCACGTCGGCGTAGGCCTGCAGGCGCAGGTCGGTCTTGGTCGTCACGCTCATGTCGCCCAGGCGGGTCTCGCCGGCGTCGCCGGTGCGCGTGTAGATGCGGGTGAGGTTGACCATGACTCGGAGGGTAGTCCGGCGCCGCCACGGAAAAAGTTCGGCCCGAGATGCAACCGATCGGACTGCGGAGGCGTCATGGTGGGTAACAGGCCGTGTGGGACGCCTGTCCGGATCGGTCTCGGGAGGGAACATGGCAGCACGGCAGTCCAGCGCCATCCGTGTCGAGCATGTCGTCGGCGAGCCCGTTCTCGTCCTGGCCGGCGATCTGGACGTGCGCTCGACGGCGCAGGTCAGGGACGCGGTCCACGATCACATCCGTGAGTGCGGCACCGACCTGATCAGCCCGGTCGTCATCGACATCAGCGATGTCGGCTCGGTCGACGCCACGGCCCTGAAGATGCTCGCCGCGGCGAGCCGCCAGGCCCAGCGGTACGGCGTCCGCGTCGTCCTGCGCGGCGCCCAGCCCGCCGTACGCCGCATGCTCCACCTCACCCACCTGATCCGGCTGATCGAGCTGGAGCGGGAGCCGATCCCCGCCTGAGCCGACGCCGATCCGCCCGACGCAACCTCGGGCGCTGTGGACAACCCCACATGGAACGGCGGTTACCAAGGGGTAGTGATCGGCCTACTCTTCGACGTATGAGCTCCTCCGACGCAGCAGGCACACGGCACCCGAAGGACCGTCCCTGGGTCATGCGGACCTACGCCGGCCACTCGACCGCGGAGGCGTCCAACGCGCTCTACCGCACCAACCTGGCCAAGGGCCAGACCGGACTGTCGGTGGCCTTCGACCTGCCGACGCAGACCGGCTACGACCCCGACAGCCCGCTGTCGCGCGGCGAGGTGGGCAAGGTCGGCGTCCCTGTGCCGCACCTGGGGGAGATGCGCAAGCTCTTCGACCAGATCCCCCTCACCGAGATGAACACCTCGATGACGATCAACGCGACGGCGATGTGGCTCCTCGCGATGTACCAGGTGGTCGCCGAGGAGCAGAACCCTGACCTCTCGCCGTCCGAGGTCGCCCACCAGTTGGCGGGCACGACCCAGAACGACATCATCAAGGAGTACCTCTCCCGCGGGACCTACGTGTTCCCGCCGGAGCACTCCCTGCGCCTGATCGGCGACATGATCGCCTACACGGTCCACGAGATCCCCAACTGGAACCCGATCAACGTCTGCAGCTACCACCTGCAGGAGGCCGGCGCCACGCCCGTGCAGGAGATCGCCTACGCGATGTGCACCGCGATCGCCGTCCTCGACCAGGTCAAGGGCTCCGGTCAGGTGTCCGACGAGGACTTCGAGAAGGTCGTCGGCCGGATCTCGTTCTTCGTCAACGCCGGTGTGCGGTTCGTCGAGGAGATGTGCAAGATGCGCGCCTTCGTCGAGCTGTGGGACGAGATCACCCGTGAGCGCTACGGCGTCCAGGACCCGAAGATGCGCCGCTTCCGCTACGGCGTGCAGGTCAACAGCCTGGGCCTGACCGAGGCGCAGCCGGAGAACAACATCCAGCGCATCGTCCTCGAGATGCTGGCCGTGACGCTGTCGAAGAAGGCCCGCGCCCGCGCCGTCCAGCTGCCGGCGTGGAACGAGGCCCTCGGCCTCCCGCGTCCGTGGGACCAGCAGTGGTCCCTGCGCCTGCAGCAGGTGCTCGCCTTCGAGTCCGATCTCCTCGAGTACGACGACATCTTCGACGGCTCGCCCGTCATCGAGGCCAAGGTGCGCGAGCTCGTCGAGGGCGCGAAGGCCGAGATCGACCGGGTCCAGGCCATGGGCGGCGCGATCGCCGCCGTCGACTCCGGCTACATGAAGCAGGAGCTCGTCTCCTCCCATGCCCGTCGGCGCGCCGCGATCGAGGCCGGCGAGGAGATCATCGTCGGCGTCAACAAGTTCGACACCACCGAGCCCTCGCCGCTGACCGCCGACCTCGACGCCGCGATCATGGTGGCCGACCCCGAGGCGGAGAAGGCGGCCCTCGCCTCCGTCGAGGCGTGGAAGGCCCAGCGCGACCAGGCCGAGGTCGACGCGGCGCTGGCCCGCCTCGCCGAGGACGCCAAGACCGGCACCAACCTGATGGCGGCGACCCTCGCCGCCGCGCGGGCGGGCGCGACCACCGGGGAGTGGGCCGGGGTGCTGCGCGAGGTGTTCGGCGAGTTCCGCGCCCCGACCGGCGTCGCCGGCGCGGTCGGTGTCGCCGAGGCCGGCGCCGAGCTGACCGCGGTCCGCGAGGCCGTGCGTACGACGGGAGAGGAGCTCGGCGGTCGGCTGCGCCTGCTCGTGGGCAAGCCCGGCCTCGACGGTCACTCCAACGGAGCTGAGCAGGTCGCCGTGCGGGCGCGCGACGCGGGCTTCGAGGTGATCTACCAGGGGATCCGGCTCACCCCGGAGCAGATCGTCGCCGCGGCCGTCGCCGAGGACGTGCACTGCGTCGGCCTCTCGATCCTGTCCGGCTCCCACATGGAGCTGGTCCCTGCCGTCCTCGACGGGCTGAGGGCCGCCGGGATGGGCGAGGTGCCCGTGATCGTCGGTGGCATCATCCCCGAGTCCGACGGCAAGGCGCTCGTCGAGCTCGGCGTCGCCGCGGTCTACACGCCGAAGGACTTCGGCCTGACCGAGATCATGGGCGGCATCGTCCAGGTGATCCGCAGGGCCAACGGTCTCTCGGTCGACGAGTAGCCAGCCGTCAGTCGGCCGCGATCACCCGGGCGAGCGACGCGGGGTCGCGGCCCACGACGGTCGTGCCGTCGGAGGCCGTGAGGATCGGGCGCTGGATGAGCCGAGGGTGGTCGACCAGCAGCTCCAGCCACTGCCGGCGGTGGGTGGAGTCCTTGGCGGGCAGGGACACGCCCAGCTTGGTCGCGTCCGCCGTGCGCGCGATGTCCCACGGCTCGAGGCCGAGGCGGGCCAGCACGTCCTCGAGCTCGGCGACCGTCGGCGGCTCGTCGAGGTAGCGTCGTACCGTGTAGTCGACGCCGGCGGCCCTCAGCTCGCCCTCGGCGGTGCGGCACTTGGAGCAGGCGGGGTTCAGCCAGATCTCGATCACAGCCCCGGACCCTACCGCCGGCGTCCATCTGTGACGCAGGTCACGTTGGTGAGGTATACCTTCCTTGGCGTACCCTGAGTCCGTGGGCAAGGCGAAGAAGAAGTCGAAGGGGCGGGTGCACAAGCTCCCCAAGACGAAGTGCTGCGCCTCGAAGTCGCGGTGCGGCCGCTGCCCCATCCGGATGCTCAAGGAGGGCACGCTGCCGGAGGGCTACACGGTCAAGAAGCGCGTGCTCGTCCGCGCCGACGGCAAGAAGGCCACCAAGAAGGGCCTGCAGAAGGCCGCGTGAGTCGAGGGCGCGCGCATTCACTACGCTGACCCCCATGGCCGCCCCGCGCTTCACCGACCAGCTCAACGTCCAGATCGGCAACGAGTTCGCCGCGCACAACCAGTACCTCGCCTGCGCCGTGCACTACGACGCCCTGACGATGCCGCGGCTGGCGGCGTTCTTCTACGGCCAGGCCCTCGAGGAGCGGCTGCACGCGATGATGATGGTGCAGTACCTCCTCGACACGGATGCGCCGGTGGTCATCCCCGGCGTGGACGCACCGGTCTCGACCTTCGACGACGTCGTCGCCCCGGTGGCGCTGGCGCTGGACCAGGAGAAGCGGGTCACCGAGCAGATCAACGGCCTGCTGCGCATCGCCCGCGAGGAGAACGACTTCGCCTCGGAGCAGTTCATGCAGTGGTTCATCAAGGAGCAGGTCGAGGAGGTCGCGACGATGAACGACCTCCTCGCGGTCGTGACCCGCAGCAAGGACGACGTCAACGCCATCGAGGACTGGGTCGCCCGGGAGCAGGGCGCCGGCGACACCGACCCGACCGCGCCCCCGGCCGCCGGAGCCTAGGACCCTGGATGATCGGCGGCGCGGTGACGTCGCCGGAACAGCAGCGCGGCCACCACGACGCCGATGACGATGCCGGAGAGGCCGCCGATGCCCGTGCCCCCGTCGTCCGCGACGGCATGGCCGGCCAGTGCGCCCACCAGCCCGACGGCCACGACGACGCACAGCAGCGCGACGTTGACGAACATCTCGCGGAAGTAGGCGCGCGAGAAGCTCTCCTGAGCTCCCCACGGCCGCGCCTCCTCGTCCTCAGGTGCCGCCGGTCCCGCCTGGTGTGCCGTCGTCGGCGCCCCGAGCGGGATGGCCTTGACGACCGCGCCCACGGGCAGCGGTCCGTAGATGTGCGGGTACGTCTCGGTGGCGCCCGGCTCGGGAAGCTCGTCGACCACGGGTACGTCGAGGCGCGCCGGGTCGATCTGGAGCAGCACCATCGGCTCCGTGACCTCGGCGTAGAAGCGCTCGCGCACGCCGGTCCACTGATCCGCGCGGCTGGCGTGGATGAAGCCCTCCTCCGCCAGTGAGCGGCCGAGAGTGGACACCGTGTAGGAGCCGGCGCGCTGCGCCTGCTCCCAGTCGCGGAGCAGGGCCAGGTGGAAGATCGGGGTCGGCGCTGTCATCGGGGGCTCGGGCCGGCGCTCAGAAGAGCCGGTCCTCGACGTTGTCGAGTCCCCGCAGCGCGTCGTAGTCGACGACGGCGCAGGTGATCCCGCGGTCCTCGGCCAGGACGCGGGCCTGGGGCTTGATCTCCTGGGCGGCGAAGATGCCGCGCACCGCGCCCTTGCCGGTGAGCAGCGGATCGCGGTTGAGGAGGTCGAGATAGCGGGTGAGCTGCTCGACGCCGTCGATCTCGCCGCGCCGCTTGATCTCCACCGCGACCGAGAGGCCCGCGCCGTCACGACACATGAGATCGACGGGACCGATGGCCGTCGGGAACTCGCGGCGTACCAGCGTCAGGCCGGCGGCGAGGGTGGCGGGATGCTCCGCGAGGAGCTCCTGGAGGTGCTTCTCGACGCCGTCCTTCTGCAGGCCGGGGTCGATACCCAGGTTGTGGGACGAGTCGTGGAACATCTCGTCGATCAGGATCCGCAGGGTGTCGGGGGTCTGGCCCTTGGCCGCCTTCGCGGTGACCGTCCACTCCACCCGTCCGTCGTCGGACTGGCCCTCGCGCACGGTGCACGGCGGGGACATCCAGTTCAGCGGCTTGTAGGACCCTCCGTCGGAGTGCACCAGGACCGAGCCGTCCGCCTTGATCATGAGCACCCGGGTCGCCATCGGGAGGTGGGCGGTCAGCCGCCCCGCGTAGTCCACCTGGCAGCGCGCAACGACGAGTCTCACGGGCCCTGAATCTACAGTCTGATCCGTGGAGATCGATCCAGCCCAGCCCTGGTGGCGAGCCGAGCGGCGCGCGGGGGAGGAGAGCCCGACGACCTGGCTCCTCGCCGTGCGCGTGCAGCCCGGTGCGTCGCGCACGGGCGCGGTCGGGCCCGCGGGAGTCGACGGCGCCGAGCTCAAGGTCCGGCTCGCGTCGCCGCCGGTGGATGGCCGGGCCAACGACGAGCTGGTGCGCTGGCTCGCCAAGGAGCTCGGTGTGCCGAGGTCCGCGGTGAGCCTGGTGCGCGGGCAGGCTTCCCGCTCGAAGGTCGTCCGGGTGGAGACTCTCCAGCGCCGGATGTGATGTCCGTCTCGACCTGTCCACATGGTTACCGATAGGTAGTCACGTCGCTTCCCGGGTGCGACACTGCCGCCCATGACTTCGAGCGAGCAGATCTTCAACACGCTGGTGCTGCCGTACCTCAACCATGCGGTGCGCACCTACGAGTCCGGCTACGCCTCGGTGAGCGACATCGACGCGGCCATGCGCTTCGGCTGCGGCTACCCGAAGGGGCCGCTGACCGTCGTCGACGAGATCGGCGCCGCCCAGGTCCGTGACCTGCTCGCCGCCCGGTACGCCGAGACCGGCGACCACCTGCACGAGCCGGCCGGCCTGCTCGACAAGCTCGTCGCCGAGAACCGCACCTTCGCCGACGAGGCCGCCGCCGCGGGCGAGGGCGCCGCGCCGCAGCTCAAGCACGACATCGCCAAGGTCGGCGTCGTCGGCACCGGCACCATGGCCTCGGGCATCGTGCAGGTCTTCGCCCAGGCCGGCTACGAGGTCGTCTACGTCGGCCGTGGCCAGGACAAGCTCGACGGCGTCGTCGGCTACATCACCAAGAACCTCGACCGCGCGATCGCCAAGGGCAAGGGCACCGAGGGCGACAAGGACGCGCTGCTCGGTCGGCTGACCGGGTCGACCGAGCGCGAGGCGCTCGGCGGCGTGGACATCGTCGTGGAGGCCATCGCCGAGGACCTCGAGCTCAAGCTCGAGCTGTTCCGCGACCTCGACCGCATCTGCAAGCCGGGGGCGATCCTCGCGACCACCACCTCCTCGCTCCCGATCACCAAGCTGGGCGAGGCCACCGGCCGTCCGCAGGACGTCATCGGCATGCACTTCTTCAATCCGGCGCCGGTCATGAAGCTGGTCGAGATCATCACGACCTCCGCCACCTCGGCCGACGTCGACGAGACCGTCCGAGCGCTGACCGCCAACGTCGGCAAGGTCGGCGTCTCCGCGGGCGACCGCGCGGGCTTCATCGTCAACCTGCTGCTCTTCCCCTACCTCAACGACGCGATCAAGCTCGCCGAGGGCGGGGAGGAGCTCGCGACCATCGATGCCGCGATCAAGGAGACCGCCGGATTCCCGATGGGTCCGTTCGAGCTCCTCGACGTCGTCGGCAACGACGTGTCGCTGGCCATCCAGAAGGAGCTCTACGCCGAGTTCGGCGAGCCCGGCTTCGAGCCCGCGGCCACGCTGGTCGCCAAGGTCGAGGCAGGCGAGCTCGGCCGCAAGACGGGCAAGGGCTTCCACGACTACTCCTGATGGTGCGACCGCGTCGTCGCTTCGCTCCGCCGCGCCTCCGCGCGCGCTGTCGAGTCCGGTAGGTGGATGCGTCCGCCTGGCGGCCACACCGTCGGCTCGCGGAAAGCTCGGCTCCTGCGCTCCGGTCGCTCCTTCGTCGCTCTCTGCGCTCCGTCGCCGGCGCTTCCCGCGACGACCGACACGATAGGGTCGCCGGCGTGACGCTTCACCACACGGCTCTCGGTTCCACCGGGAGCCGTGTGGTCTTCCTCCACGGCCTGTTCGGCCAGGGGAAGAACTGGACCGGGATCGCCAAGCAGCTGAGCGCCGAGCACCGGGTGCTCCTCGTCGACCTGCCCCATCACGGTCGCTCGCCCTGGCCCGAGCGGTTCGACTTCGTGGCAGCCGCCGAGGACGTGCTCGCGGTCCTCCCGCCCGAGGAGCCGGTCACCCTGGTCGGGCACTCCCTCGGCGGCAAGGTCGCGATGGTGCTGGCCCTGCTCCACCCCGAGCGCGTCGGGCGCCTCTGCGTGGCCGACATCTCGCCGGTCGCCTACGCCGAGAGCCGCGAGTTCCCCGGCTACATCTCGGCGATGCGCGAGATGGACCTGAGCCGGGTCGTGCGCCGATCGGACGCCGACCAGCTGCTCGAGGCGGCGGTGCCGGACCCGACGGTGCGCTCCTTCCTGCTGCAGAACCTGCGCCGCGATCCGGCCGCCCCGGACGGCTGGAGCTGGCAGGTCAATCTCGACGTCCTCGCCCGCGACCTCGCGGTGATCAGCGACTGGCCGGAGGCCGAGCTCGCCGACGCTGCGCCGTACGACGGGCCCGTGCTGTGGCTCGCGGGCGGGCGATCGTCCTACGTCCGCCCGGACTACGAGCCGGCGATGGACCGCTGGTTCCCGCGCAACCGCAAGGTCACCCTCAAGGACACCGGCCACTGGCTGCACTCCGAGCGTCCCGAGCTGTTCCTCGAGGTCCTCCGGCGCTTCCTCGGCGACTGACGCCGGGCCGAGTGGTCAGGACTCGGCCTGGCGTGCCCGGTAGGCCGCCACCGCGTTGCGGTTCCCGCAGGTGAGCGAGCAGAACCGCTTCGAGCGGTTGCGGGAGAGGTCGAGCACGATGCCCTCGCAGCCGTCGTCCGCGCACACGGACAGGCGCGACATCTCGTCGGCACGGATCACGTCGATCATCGCCATGGCCGTCTCGACGACGATCCGCTCGGCCAGCGGCGCGTCGTTGCCGACCGCGTGCAGGTGCCAGTCGTGTCCGTCGTGGCGGCGCAGCTGGGGGAGGGCGGAGGAGTCGCGCAGCATGGCGTTGACGATCCCGGCCGCCTCGTCGCGGCCGGCCGTGAGCAGGGCGCGCAGTCGCGGCGCGATCGCCAGGACCGCCTCCACCTCGCCCTGGTCGCCGTCGTGGCGACCGGTGTAGCCGAAGTCGGTGAAGAAGGCGTCGAGCTCGTCGGGCGTCCCGATCGTCACCGGATCGAGGCTGGCGTTGACCAGGGCCACGGCGGCCTGGAGGGCCAGGGAGGTGTCATGGGCGAAAACCACTTTGACAGGTTACCGCAGAGCGGCCTAGTGTCATCAGTCATGACGACCTTGACTCGTGACACCCCGCGGGACGCGACCCGGGCCGGACTCGGGTTCGCGCTCACCTCGGCGATCACGTTCGCCCTCTCGGGCGCCCTGGCCCGGCCCCTGCTCGACAGCGGCTGGACCGCGGGCAGCGTCGTCCTGCTGCGCATCGCGATCGGGGCGCTGGTCGTGCTCCCGTTCGGGCTGGCCGCCCTGCGCGGTCGGTGGGGCCTGCTGCGCGGCGCCGCGCCGACGGTCGTGCTGTACGGCGCTCTCGCGGTGGCCGGGGCGCAGTTCTGCTACTTCTCGGCCGTGCGCACCATGGAGGTCGGCCCGGCGCTCCTCATCGAGTACACCGCGCCCGCGACGGTCGTCCTCTGGATGTGGCTGGTCCACGGCCAGCGCCCCGGCCGGCTCACCGTCCTCGGCGCGATCGTGGCCGCGCTCGGCCTGGTCCTGGTGCTCGACCTGTTCGCCGGTGCCGATGTCGACCTCCGGGGCGCGGCCTGGGCGCTGGGCGCGATGGTCGGCGCGGCGGCGTACTTCGTCATCTCCGCCGACGACCGCAGCGGTCTCCCGCCGATCACCCTGGCCGCCGGCGGCCTGGTCGTCGGCGGCGGGCTGCTGGGCGGCCTGGGCCTGGCCGGCCTCATGCCCATGGCCGGATCGTCGGCGCACGTCGCCTACGCCGGCGTCGAGACCCCGCCCTGGCTGGCGCTGATCGTGCTCGGCCTGGTCACCGCCGCGCTGGCCTACGTGAGCGGCATCGCCGCGAGCCGGCGGCTGGGCTCGCGGCTGGCCTCGTTCGTCGCGCTCAGCGAGGTCGTGATGGCCGTCGTGTGGGCCTGGCTGCTCCTCGACCAGCTGCCCGCGGCGATCCAGCTCCTCGGCGGGGGACTGATCCTCGTCGGCGTCGTCGCGGTCAAGCTCGGGGAGAGCGGCGTCGTCGTGGAGCAGGACGAGCCGGTCCTGGTCTGACCGGCAGCTACCGCAGGTCCTGCTGCTTGACCACGACCTCGCGGACGATCAGCAGGATGGCCGCGGCGACGGGGATCGCCAGTAGCGCGCCGACGACGCCCAGCAGGGCAGTGCCGACGAGCGCGGCGATCACGATGACGGCCCCGGGCAGGTCGACCGACTTGCTCATCACCCGCGGGTAGACGACGTAGTTCTCGAACTGCTGGTAGAGCACGTAGAAGACCACGCAGGCGATGCCGGTCTTGACGTCGGTCGCGAACGCGATCGCACAGACCAGCACGGCGCCCAGTGTCGCGCCGATCATCGGGATGACGTCGAGGACCGCGACCACGAAGGCCAGGGCGACGGCGTACTCCCTGATGTCGGTGAGCGAGAGGAACACCAGCGACGTCAGGCCCGCGCACAGCGCCACCAGGAAGGCGCCCGAGACGTAGCCGCCGATGTTGGCGATCACCTTGTCGCCCAGGCGGGAGACCCGGTCGCGGCGCGTGGCGGGGGCGAGCTTGTAGAGGGCCCTGGTCGTGGTCTTCAGCGACGCCAGGAAATAGAGCGTCAGCACGACGATCACGAACAGGTTGAACAGCGCCGAGACGATCTTGAGACCGAACCCCAGCGCCCCGCCGAAGAGCGCCGAGAGGAAGTTCTCGTCGGTGACCTTGGCCTTCAGCTTGTCGATGACGTCGTACTCGTCGTTGAGGTCCTGGATCCGCTTGTTCTTCTGCAGCTCGTCGAGCCAGCCGGGCGCGTTCGAGGTGATCGCGGCGACCTGGTCGGTGATCACCGGCACGATCGCCACCAGGAAGAGCGCGACCGTGCCGAGCGCGGCGACGATGACGAACGCGACCGCGAGCGAGCGCCGCAGCCCCCGGCGCTCGAGGAAGGTCACCGCCGGGTTGAGCCCAGCTGCGAGGAAGAACGAGACCACCACCAGCATCAGCACGGAGCCGATGCCGAGGATCGCCTGGAAGAGCCAGAACGCCGTCAGCGCGCCGAGCGCCCCGATGAAGCCGTAGTAGAACGGCGAGCGCCGGTCGAAGGGCCGGCCGAGCTCGCCGTACGGCGCCGCGTCGGCCTCGCTCTCGACCGGCGCCGCGGGGTCGACCCCGCCGTGCTCGGCGAGCGGGTCGGGACCCGCCTCGACGCCCTCCTGCTCGGCGGCGCGGCTCAACTCTCGTCCTCGCCGAAGCCGGCGACGAGCTCGGCCAGCGAGGACAGTTGGGCGGTGATGGAGGCGCGACGCTTGGTCAGGCGGTCCAGCTCGGCCCGCTTGGCCGCGATCTCGCGCTGGAGCTCCGCGTCGCCGCTGGCGGTGATCGCCTCGGCCTGGGCGCGCGCCGACGCGATGACCTGCTCGGCCTCGCGGCGAGCACGGGTGAGCATGGCCTCGGCCTCGGTCTGGGCGGCGGCGCGGTTGGCCGCGGACTGCTTGCTCGCCTCGGCCGCACGGGCCTCGGCGGCGTTGGCACGCTGCTCGGCCTCCTCGACCAGCCGGCGGGTCTCGGCGACGGCCGAGTTGTGGTGGTCGGTGGCCTCGCGCGCGAGGCGCTCCTTCTCCATCGCCAGGGCGCGCCGGGCCTCCTGCACCTCGCGGTCGACGGCCGCGCGGGCCTGCTCGACCTCACGCTGGGCCTGGCTGCGCTGCTCGGTCGCCTCCTGCTGGGCGGCCAGCCGGAGCTGGTCGGCCTCACGGCGGGCCGCGGCGAGGGTGTCCTCGGCCTCGCTGCGAGCCAGCTCCCGCTCCTGCTGGGCGTCGGTGAGCAGGCGGGTGCGGTTCTCCTCGAGCTCACGCAGCTGCACCGCGCGCATGTCGTCGGCCTCGCGGGCCGCCTCCGCGCGGATCGCCTTGGCGTCGCGCTGCGCCTGGCCCAGGATCTCCGCGGCGTCGGCCTCGGCGGTGGAGCGGATCTCCGCGGCCTCCTCCTCGGCGAGGCGCAGCATCGCGCTGGCGCGGCCACCGAGTCCGGCGTACGACGGGTTGTCGGACTCCTCGAGCTCGGAGCGGAGCCGGGCCGCCTCCTGCTCGAGGTCGATCACCCGCTGCTCGGACTCGGCCAGGCTGGCGCCGAGCGTCGCCTTCTCACTGGAGAGCTGGCGGATCTGCGCGTCGACCGCCTCACGGTCGTAGCCGCCCTTGCGGACGATCGGCAGCGCACCGGGGGTGCCGGGGGTGGTGAAGCCGACCGTGCGCGCCTGGGCGCCGGAGGGGCCCGGCGCGGGGGGACGCGGCGCGGGGGGACGCGGGGCGGAGGCCGGCGGCGCGGCCGCGGGCCGCTGCGCGGCGGCGGGCGTCTCGGCCGTCCTCACCGCCGGCATGACCTGGGTGGGCTCGTCGTCGGTGGCCTTGGTGGTCACGGTCTTGGACTCCTCGGTCGGGGTGGGCTCGTCGTCGAAGATGGACAGACCCTCGTCGCTCATGGAAGGGAGCCTCCCTGGCTCTTGTTGCGGTCATGGGGGGAACGTGCTCGTGCAACCCGCCCCATGATCCCTGATCGCACCAGGGTTTCCCACCCCGCCTCGCCGGACCGGAGTCCTCGAGGCCCGGACGACCCCGGACGACGCCGGGCGGGCCCGCGCTCGCGCGCGGACCCGCCCGGGTCGTCGTACCGCTGGATCCGGTGTCGGCTCAGATGCCGCGGAACAGGTTGATCTTGTCGAGGTGCTTCTCGCGCAGCTCGTCGTTCTTGACGCCGAGGCCCTCCTCGGGCGAGAGGCAGAGCACGCCGACCTTGCCCTGGTGCTTGTTGTGATGCACGTCGAGCGCGGCCTGGCCGGTGTCCTCGAGCTTGTAGGTGCGCGACAGGGTCGGGTGGATCTTGCCCTGCGCGATGAGGCGGTTGGCCTCCCACGACTCGCGGTAGTTGGCGAAGTGGCTGGAGATGATCTTCTTGAGGTTCATCCACAGGTAGCGGTTGTCGTACTCGTGCATGTAGCCCGAGGTCGAGGCGCAGGTGGTGATGGTGCCGCCCTTGCGGGTGACGTACACGCTCGCGCCGAAGGTCTCGCGCCCCGGGTGCTCGAAGACGATGTCGATGTCCTCGCCGCCGGTCAGCTCGCGGATGGCCTTGCCGAAGCGCTGCCACTCCTTCGGGTTCTGCTGGGTGCCCTCCTCGTTCCAGAACTTCGGGGCGAGCTCGGAGCGGTTGATGACCATCTCGGCGCCCATGTTGCGCACGATCTGGGCCTTCTCCTCGTTGGACACCACGCAGACCGGGTTCGCGCCACCGTTGAGGGCGTACTGCGTCGCGAACCCGCCGAGGCCGCCGGACGCGCCCCAGATCAGCACGTTGTCGCCCTGCTTCATGTTGCCGCCGTTGGCCGAGACGAGCTGGCGGTACGCCGTGCAGTTGACCAGGCCGGGGGAGGCGGCCTCCTCCCAGGTGAGGTGCTCGGGCTTCGGCATCAGCTGGTTGGCCTTGACCATCGCGACGTCGGCGAGGCCGCCGAAGTTGGTCTCGAAGCCCCAGATGCGCTGCGAGGGGTCCATCATCGTGTCGTTGTGGCCGTCGGGGGCCTCGAGCTCGACCGAGAGGCAGTGGGCGACGACGCGGTCGCCGGGCTTCCACTTGGTCACGCCCGCGCCGACCTTGAGGACGACGCCGGACAGGTCGGAGCCGACGACGTGGTAGGGCAGGTTGTGCCGGGCGCCGAGGTCGGACTCGCGGCCGTAGCGCTCGAGGAAGCCGAAGGTGGAGACGGGCTCGAAGATCGAGGTCCACACCGTGTTGTAGTTGATCGCGGAGGCCATGACGGCGACGAACGCCTCGCCCGGCCCGAGCTCCGGCAGGGCGACGTCCTCGACATGCAGGGACTTGCGGGGGTCCTTCTCCTTGGAGGGGATGCCCTCGAACATGTCGACCTCGTCCTTGTGGACCGTCACGGCCCGGTAGGACTCGGGGAGCTCGAGGTTGGCGAAGTCCTCGCTCGAGGCTTCGTTCTGGATGGCGTCGAGGATGTGCTGCACGGTCGTCGTCTCCCTGGGAATCGGTGCGTGCCGGATGGCTGGGCAATACGGCCGCCGCGAAGATACCCGCCGGTAATGACTGGATGGCGGGTTCGTGACCCTCGTCTCACCGAGGGGCACGCTCACGGCTGCTGCACCGTCCTGGGCTCGGCGGCGCCTCGATGGGCCACCATAGGGCCATGACGTTGCATCCGGGTTCTGCGTCCACGTCGGACCCGGCAGGCCCGTCGGCGGTCGACCTCAACGCCGACGTGGGCGAGTCCTTCGGGCGGTGGACCCTGGGCGACGACGACGCCCTCCTGCCGCACCTGACCAGCGCCAACGTCGCGTGCGGGTTCCACGCGGGCGACCCGCTCACGCTGCGTCGTACCTGCGCGCGGGCGGTGTCGCTCGGGGTCTCGATCGGCGCCCAGGTGGGCTATCGCGATCTCGCCGGGTTCGGACGGCGATACATCGACGTCCCGGCGGCCGAGCTGGCCGCCGACGTCCTCTACCAGCTCGGCGCCCTCGACGCGATGGCCCGGGCCGCGGGCGGCCGCGTCGCCTACCTCAAGCCGCACGGCGCGCTCTACCACGCGGTGAGCCGGCAGGAGGAGCAGGCGGAGGCGGTCGTCGAGGCGGTCGTGGCGTTCGGCGGGCTGCCGGTGCTCGGCCTCGCCGGGTCGTCCTTCCTGGACGTCGTCCGCGCGGCCGGTCTCGAGGCCGTGGGCGAGGGCTTCGCCGACCGGGCCTACCTGCCGGACGGCGGCCTCGTGCCCCGCTCGGCCCCGGGCGCGCTGCTCACGGACCCGGTGGCAGCCGCCGCACAGGCGATCGAGCTGGCCCGGTCGGGAGAGGTGCGCTCGCTGTGCGTCCACGGCGACTCGCCCGGCGCGCCGCAACTGGCCGCCGCCGTGCGCGCCGCCCTGGCCGAGGCGGAGATCCCCGTGGGCGCCTTCGCATGACCGACGGCCCCCGCGGCCCCCGCGTCCGCCGGTACGGCGACCGCGGCCTGCTCATCGAGCTCGACGACACGGCCACGGCGGTGGCCGTCGCCGACCTGGTCCGAGGACATCCGGCGGCCGGCGAGCTGGTGGGCGACGTCGTCCCGGGCGCCCGCACCGTGCTGGTCGTGGCGCTTCCCGGGGTCACGGTCGACCAGCTCCGTGCGATGGTCCCTGCCGAAAAGCACCGAGACCTGTCGAATCCCCGTGCTTTCGAGCAGGGACGATCGCAGGGGGAGACCGTCATCCCGGTCGCGTACGACGGCCCGGACCTGGCCACGGTGGCCGACCTGACCGGGCTGAGCGAGGCCGAGGTCGTCGCGGCGCACACCGGCACGTCGTGGCGGGTGGCGTTCGGCGGCTTCGCACCGGGCTTCGCCTACCTGGCCGGCGGCGATCCGCGCCTACGGGTGCCCCGGCGGGAGGAGCCGCGGACCAGCGTGCCCGCCGGCTCGGTCGGGCTGGCGGGGGAGTTCAGCGGCGTCTACCCCCGCGAGTCGCCGGGTGGATGGCAGATCATCGGGCGCACCGAGCTGAGCGTGTGGGACCTCGACCGGGATCCGCCGGCGCTGCTGACGGCGGGTGCCGCCGTGCGGTTCGAGGCCGTGTCGTGACGGAGCTGCTCGTGCACGCGGTCGGCGGCTCCTGCCTCGTGCAGGACGCCGGCCGGCCCGGTCACGCCGCGATCGGGATCGGGGCCAGCGGGGCGGCCGACCGGTCGTCGTACGCGCTCGCGAACCGGCTCGTCGGCAACGCCGAGGGTGCGGCCGCGCTGGAGGTGGTCCTCGGCGGGCTCGAGGTCGAGGCCACCGCCACGGCCTGGGTCTGCGTCACCGGAGCGCCCGTGCCTCTCTCGGTCGACGGACGTGAGGAGCCGACCGGGGCCGTGCTGGCACTGCGGCCCGGCCGGCGGCTGCGCCTGGGCCCACCGCCGACGGGCGTGCGCAGCTATCTCGCCGTCCGGGGCGGGCTCGCCTGCCGGCCCCTGCTGGGCTC
>NZ_VDMP01000015.1:0-13291 GCF_006335005.1 Nocardioides albidus | reverse complement strand
CCCCCCGGCGACGTACGACGACCGCCCGGTGCTGCGCGTCGTGCGGGGCCCGCGCGACGACTGGGTCCTCGACCCGGACCGGTTGATCGGCCGGGTCTGGCGGGTCGGCGCCGCGAGCGACCGGGTGGGTCTCCGCCTCGAGGGCGAGCCCCTCACCCCGGCGCCGGGACGCGGCGAGCTGCCCAGCGAGGGGGCGCTGCGCGGCGCGATCCAGGTCCCGCCCGGCGGAACACCCGTGGTCTTCGGCCCCGACCACCCCGTCACCGGCGGCTACCCCGTGGTCGGTGTGGTCATCGACGCCGACACCGACCGACTGGCCCAGCTGCGTCCCGGCGAGGAGCTTCGGTTCCGCTGGGTCCCCTGACGAGGTACCGCCGAGGTGCCACCGAAGTACCGCCGAGGTGCCACCGACGTACCGCCGAGGTGCCACCGAAGTACCGCCGAGGTGCCAAGAGTGGACCGGCGGGGTGATCGCAACCTGGCACCTCGGCGGTACCAACCTGGCACCTCGAGGGGACGAACTTGGCACCTCGGCGGTACCAACCTGGCACCTCGTCGGTCAGTGGGCGGTGCCGCCCTGAGCGGGCTCGACGAGCTCGACGAGGACACCGCCGGCGTCCTTGGGGTGGACGAAGTTGATCCGGCTGTCCGCCGTACCGCGCCGGGCCTCGGGGTAGAGCAGGCGCAGGCCGCGCTCGCGCAGGATCGCGGAGACCTGGTCGAGATCGGTGACGCGGTAGGCGAGCTGCTGGAGGCCGGGGCCGCTGCGGTCGAGGAACTTCGCGATCGTCGACTCCGCGTTGAGCGGAGCCAGGAGCTGGATCTTGGAGTCGGTGTCGCCGACGGCCACCATCGCCTCCCGGACGCCCTGCTCCTCGTTGGTCTCCTCGTGCGTGACGTGCATGCCGAAGTTGTCGCGGTAGAACGCGATCGCCTCGTCGAGGTCGGGCACCGCGATGCCGACGTGGTCGATGGCCGTGAAGAGGTGCGTGGGGACGCCTTCAGTGATGCTCATGCGCGTCATTGTGCCGCCGACCACCCCGGAGGAGGGTGTGACGAGTGCCTCACGGACCGCACGATGGACCCCTCGCCGGGCCCGGATACCCGCGAGTAGAGTCGAAAAGAGTTCCGACCCACGTCTGCACGGAGGAAACATGTCCGACAACCCCAGCGTCATCGTCGCCGGCGCGCGTACGCCGATCGGTCGCCACCTCGGCGCCCTCAAGACCCTGTCGGCCGCTGACCTCGCGGGCGTCGCCATCAAGGGCGCGCTGGAGAAGGCCGGCGTCTCCGGCGACCAGGTCGACTACCTCATCATCGGCCAGGTGCTCCAGGCCGGCGCCGGTCAGAACCCGGCGCGGACCGCGGGGCTGGCCGCGGGCCTGCCGCCGAGCGTGCCGTCGATCACCATCAACAAGGTGTGCCTGTCGGGCATCAACGCCATCGCCCAGGCCGACCAGATGATCCGCGCCGGCGAGGCCGAGATCGTGGTCGCCGGCGGCACCGAGTCGATGACGCAGGCGCCCCACCTGCTGCCGAAGTCCCGCGAGGGCTTCAAGTACGGCGACACCGCGCTGGTCGACTCGCTGGCCTACGACGCGCTCTTCGACCAGGCCACCCAGCAGGGCATGGGCAACCTGACCGAGTCGACCAACGCCTGCCGGGAGACGCCGCTGACCCGTGAGGAGCAGGACGCCGTCGCGGCTCGCTCGCACCAGCTCGCCGCCGCCGCGCAGAAGAACGGCGTGTTCGACGACGAGATCGTTCCGGTCTCCATTCCGCAGCGCAAGGGCGACCCCGTCGTCGTCAACAAGGACGAGGGGGTCCGCGGCGACACCACCGCCGAGTCGCTCGCCGGCCTGCGTCCGGCGTTCTCCAAGGACGGCACCATCACCGCAGCCTCGTCCTCGCAGATCTCCGACGGCGCCGCCGCGGTCGTGGTGACCAGCAGGAGGAAGGCCGAGGAGCTCGGCCTCCCGATCCTCGCCGAGATCGTCAGCCACGGCCAGGTCGCCGGTCCCGACTCGACGCTGCAGCTGCAGCCCGCCAACGCCACCAAGAAGGCGCTGGACAAGGCCGGCCTGACCCCGGCCGACCTCGACCTGGTCGAGTTCAACGAGGCGTTCGCGGCCGTCGGCATCGAGTCGGCCCGCGCCCTCGGGATCGACGAGGACAAGGTCAACGTCAACGGTGGCGCCATCGCCATCGGTCACCCGCTGGGCGCCTCCGGCGCCCGCATCACCCTGCACCTCGCGCTCGAGCTCAAGCGCCGCGGCGGCGGCCTGGGTGCCGCTGCCCTGTGCGGCGGTGGTGGCCAGGGCGACGCGCTGGTCCTCCGGGTCCCGTCTGCCTGATCGTCGATCGGTCGGCATGACAGAAGCAAGCACTCAGGGCGGCCGCCGCGGGATCACCGCGGCGGCCGTTCCGGGTCTGGTGGAGAAGGCGCGCGAGGGCGATCCCCGCTCCGTCGGTCGGCTCGTGTCCCTCGTCGAGGACGAGTCGCCCCTGCTGCCCGAGCTGATGCGGGCGCTCGCGCCGTACGCCGGGCACGCCCACGTCATCGGGCTCACCGGATCCCCGGGGGTCGGCAAGTCGACGTCGACCAACGCCCTCATCGGCGAGCTGCGCCGGCGCGGTCGCCGGGTCGCCGTGCTCGCGGTCGACCCGTCGTCGCCCTTCTCCGGTGGTGCGCTGCTCGGCGACCGGATCCGGATGGGCGACCACGTGCTCGACCCGGGCGTCTTCATCCGCTCGATGGCCGCGCGCGGCCACCTGGGCGGGCTCGCCTGGACCACCCCGCAGGCGCTGCGGGTGCTCGACGCCGCCGGCTTCGACGTCGTCCTCGTCGAGACCGTCGGGGTCGGCCAGAGCGAGGTCGAGATCGCCGGCCAGGCCGACACCACGATCGTGCTCCTCGCGCCCGGCATGGGCGACGGAATCCAGGCGGCGAAAGCGGGCATCCTCGAGATCGGGGACCTCTACGTCGTCAACAAGTCCGACCGCGACGGCGCCGACAAGGTGCGCCGCGACCTGCGCTCGATGCTCGGCCTCGCCGAGCGGCGCGAGGGTGCATGGCGCCCGCCGGTGCTCAAGACCACCGCGTCGACCGGCGACGGCGTCACCGACGTCGTCGACGCGATCGAGGAGCACGCCTCGTGGCTGCGCGACACCGGCGAGCTCCGCACCCGTCGGGTGCGTCGCGCACGCGACGAGATCGAGATCCTGGCCCTGACCGCGCTCCGGCGCCGGTGGGGCGGGGTCGGCACGGGCGACCGGCTCGACGAGCTCGCCGCCGCCGTGGTGGCGGGGGAGGTCGACCCGCACACCGCCGCCGCCGAGCTCTCCGGAGTCAGCTGAACTTCGGCCCGCGGCCCAGGGAGAGGTACGGCGGTCCCGGCAGGACGGTTCGCGGCGCGGTGGCGGCGTCGAGGAGCCGCACCTGGACCGACGGCTGGGCGAGCGCCAGGCCGTGGGGCTCGTGCAGGCGCAGGGTGAAGGCCTCCGGCGACTCGAGCACGGCATCGGTGCCGAGCGGGATCCGCAGCGTCGCCTCCAGGGTGCCGGCGGGGATCTCGACGCGGGTGCGGAAGGCGGGCAGGTCCGTGCCGACGACCGCCGTACCGGACGCCGCCTCCACGGTCAGTGCCGTGGCGCGGCCAGCCGGGCCCGCCAAGGTGAGGGTCACGAGCGCCTCGCCGCCCTCGATCCCGTCGGTGGCGATCGTCGACAGCGTCGGCGTGGGGAAGCCGGGTCGGCCCCGCTCATCGAGGGCGGTGAAGCAGTAGCCCCGGCGCTTCGCGACCCGGACCACGCGGTCCACCGCGCCGACCGAGCGGGGGGAGCGGTTGACCCCGTCGTGCTGCAGCACGATGTTCCTGCCGGGGTGCAGACCCGCGAGGATCCGTCGCGCGACCCGGCGCGAGCTCCCCGACTTCCAGTCGAGGGAGTCGTCGGTCCACAGGACCGGGACATAGCCCGCGTCGCGGATGGCCCGACGCGCCGGTCGGGCGAGGGCGCCGTACGGCGGACGCATCAGGTCGGTCGGATGGAGCCCGGCCCGCTCCATCGCCCGCCTCGTCGCCCGCAGCGAGCGGCGGACGTCGCGGTAGGACTGCCTGCTCATGTCGTGGTGCGCCCAGCTGTGGTTGGCGACCAGATGGCCGGCCCGCTCGACCGCACGCGCCGTGCGCGGGTCGGCCGCGACCCGCTGACCGACCATGAAGAAGGTCGCCGGGACGTCGTTCCTCCGCAGGACCCGCAGCAGGCGGCGCGTGCTCTCGCGCACCGGCCCGTCGTCGAAGGTCAGCGCGACCCGACCCCGGCAGGCGTCGCTGCGCCGCCCGTCGTCCACGTCCGTCGAGGCCCGCGCGGGGGACACGTTCGCGGTGCCCAGCAGGGCGACGAGGACGACCGCGAGCAGGCGGAGGAGAACGCGGGCGGGGCGAGGCACGCGCACAGCATGGAGGCTGCCGACGCTGCCGTCCGGCATTTCGCGCGATTCCGGACACGTGAGGAAGGTCGCTCGCGCCGTCCCCCGGAGGCGGGACCGGCGCGCCCCGTCGCTCCTGCGAGGATGGCCGGGTGAAGGACGTCGTCATCCTCGGCTCCACCGGGTCCGTCGGGACCCAGGCACTCGACCTGGTCCGCGCCAATCCCGACCGCTTCCGGGTCGTCGGCCTCACCGCCGGCGGCAGCAACCCGGAGCTGTTCGAGCAGCAGGTGGCGGAGTTCGCCCCGCTCTTCCACGGACTCGGCGAGGAGGCGAGCGTGGAGGCGGCCGCCGAGCCCTGCGACGTCGTGCTCAACGCCATCACCGGCGCCGTCGGACTGCGGCCCACCCTCGCGGCGCTCGACGCCGGCGCCACCCTCGCCCTCGCCAACAAGGAGTCGCTCGTCATGGGCGGCCCCCTCGTCCTCGACAGGGCCTCGCCCGGCCAGATCGTGCCCGTGGACTCCGAGCACAGCGCGCTCGCGCAGTGCCTGCGGGTCTCCACAGGCTCGACCACCGGATATCACGACGTACGACGCCTGGTGCTGACCGCGAGCGGCGGGCCCTTCCGCGGCCGGACCCGGGCCGAGCTCGCCGGCGTCACGCCCGAGCAGGCGGGCAACCACCCGACCTGGGACATGGGGCCGGTGATCACCATCAACTCCGCGACCCTGGTCAACAAGGGACTCGAGGTGATCGAGGCGCACCTGCTCTTCGGCATCCCCTTCGACCGGATCGACGTCGTGGTGCACCCGACGAGCGTCGTGCACTCGATGGTGGAGTTCGTCGACGGCTCGACGCTGGTCCAGGCCAGCCCCCCGACGATGCTGATCCCGATCGCGCTCGGCCTGTCCTGGCCCGACCGGGTGCCGGACGCGGCGCCGGCCGTGGACTGGACCCGGCCGGAGACGTGGGAGTTCGTCCCCCTCGACGACGAGGCCTTCCCCGCGGTCGCGCTGGCCCGGCAGGCGGGGGAGCGCGGCGGCACCGCGCCGGCCGTCTACAACGCGGCCAACGAGGTGGCCGTGGAGGCCTTCCGAAGCGGTCGCCTGGCGTTCACCGGCATCGTCGACCTGATCGCCGACGTCGTAGCCGCCCACGACGTACCCTCGAAGGGCCAGCTCTCCCTCGACGACGTGCTCGGCGCCGACGCGTGGGCCCGAGAGGCCGCCACCCAGCTCATCGACAGGACCGCACCCCGCCCATGACCGCTCTGCTCTACCTGCTCGGCGTCGTCGTCTTCACGGTGGCGATCCTGGCGTCGATCGGCCTCCACGAGCTCGGCCACATGATCCCCGCGAAGAAATTCGGCGGGAAGGTCACGCAGTACTTCATCGGCTTCGGACCGACGGTCTGGAGCAAGCAGGTCGGCGAGACCGAGTACGGCGTCAAGGCGATCCCGCTCGGCGGCTACGTCAAGATCGTCGGGATGCTCCCGCCCGCCGCGGTCGAGCTCGCCGACCGGGTCGAGGTCGACGCCGACGGCAACCAGGTCGTCCGGGTCCGCAAGTCCAACACCGGCATGTTCACCCAGCTCATCTCCGACGCCCGCGCCGCGGAGTGGGAGACCATCCGTCCCGAGGACGCCGACCGCCTCTTCTACACGTTCCCGTGGTGGAAGAAGGTCATCGTCATGGGAGGCGGCCCGACGGTGAACCTCGTCATCGCCTTCCTCATCTTCTCCGCGGTCTTCGCGACCTACGGCAACCCCGGCGACCGCACGGCCGAGACGACGATCGACGAGGTCAGCGCCTGTGTGCTGCCCGGCTACGAGGACAGCCGGGTCTGCACCGACGAGGAGGTCGCCGAGCGGCCGACCCCGGCGTACGCCGCCGGGCTGAAGGCCGGCGACCGGATCGTCTCCTTCAACGGCACCGAGATCGTCTCCTGGGCCCAGGTGCAGCGGCTGGTCAAGGAGAACGGCACCGACCGCGCCGAGGTGGTCGTCGAGCGCGACGGCGCGCGGCTCGCGTTCGACACCGAGACCGCCGTGCGGCCTCCGGACCGGAAGGGGCAGAAGGCCGACGAGAAGGTCGGCTTCCTCGGCGTGATCCCGCGCTCCCACCCGACCACGGGCGGCATCCTCTACACCGTCGACCAGATGGGGCAGATGACCGTCGAGGTCGTGAAGTCGCTGGCGACGCTGCCCGCGAAGGTCTGGGGCGTCGCGAAGGCGATCGTCGGCGTGGAGGAGCGGGACCCGATGGGCCCGGTCAGCATCGTCGGCGGCGGCCGCCTGGCCGGCGAGACCGCCGCGCACGACGAGATCCCGGTGCAGGGCAAGATCGTGTCCCTGCTCATGCTCGTGGCCGGCTTCAACTTCTTCATCGGCATGTTCAACTTCGTGCCGCTGCTGCCGCTCGACGGCGGACATATCGCCGGCGCCCTCTGGGAGGCCGTTCGACGCGGCTGGGCGCGCCTGCGCCGCCGCCCCGATCCCGGGTACGTCGACGTGGCCAAGCTCCTGCCGGTCGCCTACGTCGTGGGCCTGGCGATCCTCGTGATGGGCATCGTGCTCATCGTGGGCGACCTCGTCGTGCCGGTCCACCTCGAATCCTGATCCCGGCCCTCCCGCGACTAACCTTGGCGTCATGACGTCGTCCAGCCCGGCCATCAACTTGGGCATGCCGGCAGCACCTGCGCCGGTGCTCGCCCCCCGCCGTACGACCCGCCAGATCCGGGTCGGCAAGGTCGGGGTCGGCAGCGACCACCCCATCTCGGTGCAGTCGATGACCACGACGCTGACCTCCGACGTCAACACCACGCTCCAGCAGATCGCCGAGCTCACTGCGGCCGGCTGTGACATCGTGCGCGTCGCGTGTCCCAGTCAGGACGACGCGGACGCGCTGCCGGAGATCGCCCGGCACAGCCAGATCCCGGTCATCGCCGACATCCACTTCCAGCCGAAGTACGTCTTCGCGGCGATCGAGGCGGGCTGTGCGGCCGTCCGGGTGAACCCCGGCAACATCAAGAAGTTCGACGACCAGGTCAAGGAGATCGCCCGCGCGGCCCAGGACCACGGCACGTCGATCCGGATCGGCGTCAACGCCGGCTCGCTCGACAAGCGGCTCCTCGAGAAGCACGGCAAGGCCACGCCCGAGGCGCTCGTCGAGTCCGCGGTGTGGGAGGCGAGCCTGTTCGAGGAGCACGGCTTCCGCGACTTCAAGATCTCGGTCAAGCACAACGACCCGGTCGTCATGGTCCGCGCCTACGAGCTGCTCGCCGAGCAGGGCGACTGGCCGCTGCACCTCGGCGTGACCGAGGCCGGCCCGGCGTTCCAGGGCACCATCAAGTCGGCGACGGCGTTCGGGGCCCTTCTCTCCCGCGGCATCGGCGACACCATCCGCGTGTCGCTCTCGGCCCCGCCGGTCGAGGAGGTCAAGGTCGGCATCCAGATCCTGCAGTCGCTCAACCTGCGCCCGCGCAAGCTCGAGATCGTCTCGTGCCCCTCGTGCGGCCGCGCGCAGGTCGACGTCTACACGCTGGCCGAGCGGGTCACCGCCGGTCTCGACGGGCTCGAGGTGCCGCTCCGGGTCGCCGTCATGGGCTGTGTCGTCAACGGTCCGGGCGAGGCGCGCGAGGCCGACCTCGGCGTCGCGTCCGGCAACGGCAAGGGCCAGATCTTCGTCAAGGGCGAGGTCATCAAGACCGTCCCGGAGGCGGAGATCGTCGAGACCCTGATCGAGGAGGCGATGAAGATCGCCGAGTCGATGGAGCCGGTCGACGGCGCGGAGCCCACGGTCTCCGTCAGCTGACACCCCACATCGCGGCCACGTGCCGCGCGTCGGTGCCGCAGCATCCGCCGAGCACCTCAAGCCGGGGGAAGGCCTCGATCAGCGGTTGCTGGTCGAGTGCCAGCTGCTCCGGGTCACCGTCGTCGAGCGTCTCCGACTCGTCGAGCTCGGCATGGCTCATCGTCGAGGCGTTGACCCGCAGGCCGCCGATCCGGTCGCGCCAGACGCCGGGTTCAAGCCCGCGCAGCACGTGGCTCGGGTGGGCGCAGTTGACCAGGAAGTACGCCGGCGGCGCCACCGCGTCCACGGCCTCGACCGCCTCGGCGAGCGTGGTGCCGCCGGGCAGCCGGCCGTCGGTCTCCACGGTGAACCCGATGCCCATCGGCAGACCGACGTCGGCTGACGCCCGGCTGATCCCGATCGCCTCACCCACCTCGGTGAGCGTCAGCACGGTCGCACGCGACGCACCCGCCGCGGCGAAGGAGGCCAGCTGCGGCCGGTGGTAGTCCGCCGCCTCGTCCGGGTCCACCAGGCCCTCGCTCGCGTAGCCGTCGCCGCGCGGGCCGAGCATGCCGCCGACCTCCCAGCCGACGAGCTCGTCGGCACGCTCGGCGGCGATGCCGGTGAGGAGGTCGACAGAGCGACGGTTGATCCGGTCGAGCGCCGCGGCGTCGTATCCCAGCACGGCGGCGTGGTCCGGGTTGGCTCGCCACGTCGGGGCCTCCAGGAGCAGGGGAGCCCCTGCGCGCACCGCGATGTCGGCGTACCCCAGGTAGTAGTCGCGCAGGGCTGCCCGACCGTCCTCGTCGTCGAGGAGCGGGAAGGACGCGAACTCCGGGAGGTCGAATCCGCGCAGGAAGATCAGGTCGGTCTCGAGACCGCCGTCCGTCACGTGTCGTGTCGCCATCGCGCACCTCCGGGAGTCCTGCCCAGTGTGCACCCTGCCGCGGGGAACGGCACAGCACTAGGCTCGCCTCAGTGTCAGGGTGAGGCTCGCCGCTACTCGCGGCTGGTTGGATCCTGATCACCCGGTGTTGTGACTTGTTAGGAGCGTGGCACCGCCCCCACTGAGATGTGTCCGCCGACCGCCCGAACCATCCCGTCACTTGATCAAGGTGAAGGAGGCAGCCTTCGTGGTTGTTGTGGGTGCCGATGTGCAGAAGCGGACGCACACGTTCGTCGCGGTCGAAGGCATGTCCACCCCCGAAGCCCTGCGCTGCCTCGAACGACACCTCGCCCGCATCGTGTTCAACCACCTGACCACCGATCACGCAGCGTCCGCGACTGGACTCGCGGCCGTCGCTTGACATAGGAGAAACCCGTGTTGACCACCCGGCACGGCGTGCGCGTCCTCGCCCAGGCCGATCTCCCCGCGTTCGTGGACCTCGCGGGCCGCGACCCGGTCGTCAACGTGTTCGCGATCCATCGTGCCCACACCACGAAGCTGGAGCCGCGCTGGCTCGGTGGTGAGATGTGGGGCCGGTTCGACGGAGGTCACCTGGTCGCCGCGTGCCACGTGGCGGCCAACCTCGTCCCGGTGCAGGCCACCGAGGAGGACGCCGAGATCTTCGCCGGCCGGGCGCTGGCGCGTCGGCGTACGGCATCGACGATCGTCGGCCCGCAGGACGCGGTCCGGGCGTTCTGGGCCCAGGTCGGCCCCGAGTGGGGCCGGCCCCGCGACGTGCGCTGGGACCAGCGTCACCTGGCGATCGACACCGACCCGCTCGTCACCCCCGACCACGCGGTGCGCGCCGGCACACCCGAGGACATCGCCACGCTCTACCCCGCCTGCGTGGCGATGTACACCGAGGAGGTCGGCGTCTCGCCGGAGCTCGGCGGGGGAGCCGACCTCTACCGCGCCCGGGTGGCGCAACTGGTCGGACGCGCCTGGTCCTTCGTCCGGTACGACGGCGACGAGCTGGTCTTCAAGGCCGAGGTGGCGTGCGCGACCGCCGACGCCGCCCAGATCCAGGGCGTCTGGGTGCCCCCGCACCGACGCGGGGAGGGGCTCGCCACCACCGGGATGGCTGCGGTGGTGCGTCAGGTCCGAGCCCGGATCGCGCCGAACGTCTCGCTCTACGTCAACGACTGGAACCACGCGGCCCGGGCCGTCTACGAACGGGTCGGGTTCACCGAGACCGCCCGCTTCGCGACCGTGATGTTCTGACCGTCGGCCCGTCGCCGTAGGCTTCCGCGTGTGCTGATGCGGATGTCGACCCTGTTCGTCCGGACCCTGCGGGAGGACCCCGCGGACGCCGAGGTCCCGAGCCACCGGCTGCTCGTGCGTGCGGGCTACATCCGCCGCGCCGCGCCCGGCATCTACACCTGGCTCCCGCTCGGCCTCGCGGTGCTGCGCAAGATCGAGGCCATCATCCGCGACGAGATGAACGCCATCGGCGCGCAGGAGGTGTCCTTCCCCGCGCTGCTGCCGCGCGAGCCCTACGAGGCGACCAACCGCTGGACGGAGTACGGCGACGGCATCTTCCGGCTCAAGGACCGCAAGGACGGCGACTACCTGCTCGGGCCGACCCACGAGGAGATGTTCACGCTCCTCGTGAAGGACATGTACGGCTCCTACAAGGACCTGCCGCTGAGCCTGTACCAGATCCAGACCAAGTACCGCGACGAGGCGCGTCCCCGCGCCGGCCTGCTGCGCGGCCGCGAGTTCACGATGAAGGACTCCTACTCGTTCGACGTGAGCGACGAGGGACTCGAGGCGTCGTACCAGCGGCATCGCGACGCCTACGTCCGGATCTTCGACCGTCTCGGCTTCGACTATGTGATCGTCAAGGCCACCGCCGGCGCCATGGGCGGCTCGAAGTCGGAGGAGTTCCTCGCCAAGGCCGAGGTCGGCGAGGACACCTACGTGCGGTGCACGAGCTGCGACTACGCCGCCAACGTCGAGGCCGTCCAGGTCCGCCCGCCCGCTCCGGTGCCGTACGACGACGTGCCCGCCGCGCACGCGGAGGCCACGCCCGACACCCCGACGATCGCCACCCTGGTCGACCATCTCAACGCCGCGTTCCCGCGCGAGGACCGCCCGTGGACGGCCGGAGACACGCTGAAGAACGTGCTCGTCATGCTCAAGCATCCCGACGGCACGCGCGAGCCGCTCGCCATCGGCGTGCCCGGCGACCGCGAGGTCGACCAGAAGCGCCTCGAGGGCCAGCTGGAGCCGATCGAGATCGAGCCGATGGACGAGGCCGAGTTCGCCAAGCACCCGGCGCTGGTCAAGGGCTACATCGGCCCCGGCGTACTGGGCGAGGAGAACAAGTCCGGCATCCGCTTCCTCGTCGACCCCCGCATCGCGGAGGGCACGCGCTGGGTGACGGGCGCCGACATCGCCGGCTCGCACGCCATCGACGTCGTCGCCGGGCGCGACTTCACTCCCGACGGCACCATCGAGGCGGCCGAGGTCCGCGACGGTGACCCGTGCCCCCACTGCGACGGAGGCATCCTCGAGTCGGCCCGCGGCATCGAGATGGGCCACGTCTTCCAGCTCGGCCGCAAGTACGCCGACGCCCTCGACCTCAAGGTGCTCGACGAGAACGGCAAGCTGGTCACGGTCACCATGGGCTCCTACGGCATCGGTGTCACCCGTGCCGTCGCCGCGATCGCCGAGGACACCCTCGACGACATCGGCCTGTGCTGGCCCCGTGACGTGGCGCCGGCCGACGTGCACGTCGTCGCCGCCGGCAAGGAGGAGGCCGTGTTCGCGGCGGCCGAGGAGCTCGTCGCCGGGCTGACCGCCGCCGGGCTGGAGGTCATCTACGACGACCGCGCGGGCAAGATCAGCCCCGGCGTGAAGTTCAAGGACGCCGAGCTGATCGGCGTCCCGACCATCGTCACCGTCGGGCGCGGGGTGTCCGACCCCGACAACCGGGTGATCGAGGTGAAGGACCGTCGTACCGGTGAGCGCCAGGAGGTCGCCCTCGCCGAGGCCGTCGACGCACTCGCCGCGATCGTCCGCGGCTGAGCACCGGAGTCACGACATGGCGGTCGAGGCGGTCATCTTCGACTGGGGCGGCACGCTGACGGCGTGGCACGACATCGACTTCCACGCCGAGTCGCTCGCGCTCGCGCAGGCCGTGCGGACGACCCCGGACACCGGTGACGACCACCACGCCCATGCGACGCGCCTGCACGAGGCGGGCAGCGTGATCTGGGGCCGCAGCCGCGACCACCAGCAGAGCTCGACGATCGCCGACCTCTTCGACGAGGCGGGGCTCGACCACGACCCGGACCTGCTCGACGCCTACTACGCCTTCTGGGAGCCGCACACGCTCACCGACCCCGACGTCGCGCCGCTGTTCCGGTGGCTGCGGGCCGAGGGCATCAAGGTCGGCGTGCTCTCCAACACGATCTGGCCGCGTGCCTGGCATCGCGGGTTCTTCGAGCGTGACGGCGTCCTCGACCTGATCGACGGTGACGTCTACACCAGCGAAGTGCCGTGGACGAAGCCGTCCCCGAGGGCCTTCCGCGCGGCGATGGACGCGGTCGGCGCCGCGGACCCGGCGTCGTGCGTCTACGTCGGCGACCGCCTCTTCGACGACGTCTGGGGCGCCCAGCACGCCGGTCTGCGGGCGATCCACATCCCGCACAGCGCCATCCCGGCGGACCAGGTCGGCCATACCGAGGGCGTGCCGGACGCGGTCGCCGGCCGGCTGGCGGACATCCCGGACCTGCTCGCGCCCTGGCTCTGAGTCCCGGACCGCACCCGCCCCGGGCACCCGCCCCGGGCACCCGCCCCGGGCGCCCGCCCCGGGCGCCGGGAGGAACCTCAGGTCATTGCCTCTCGATCTGCAGGTTTGTGCAGTGCACATTTATGAGGATCGCCATGACGGGTCCCTGGACCCGTTCTGTTGCATGATTGTGCACGGCGATCGGTGAGCCCCACCTCTCCCACTCGCCAGTGACCGTTGTCCCCGGTCACCAGCGGTTCGCGACCCCGGCTTCGGGGGACGTCTCGGGAGTTCCCCGGATGTCGGAGGTCGCGAGCCGCTGGTCGTTTTTCCCCGCTCCGCGGCGGACGTCATACGCCGCGAGGTCTCCAGCCCACGGAACGTAT
>NZ_VDMP01000023.1:241091-247411 GCF_006335005.1 Nocardioides albidus | reverse complement strand
CCGGATACCGGTTCCGGGTCGACCACCGCGGCACCCACCCCATCCACGACACCGCTCGACCCGGCAGCGACACCGACCCGCCCGACGAGTAGCCACCCCGCCCCACACCCCGCCAGCCCGGCTCGCGGGGACATCGGCACGTCCGAACCAAGGCGGCTGGTAGGTCGGGGTGGGGTCAGCGACCGCCGGCGTACTGCTCGGCGGTGTAGGTGATGGTGCTGCCGCTGTCCGGGACGGTGACGACGATCCTGTCGTCGACCGCCGACCAGTCGACCTCGAGGGCTGTACCGGCGCCGGAATCGACGAAGGGATAGCCGGCGACGAAGCGGTGGTCGTTCTCCGCGCCGTCGTGGACGGCGGCGATCTCGAGGTGGGTCCGCTGCGAGTGGACGGGGGTGGCCGGGTAGCGGACGACCACCACGCAGTAACCCTGCAGACCCGAGAGCGTGGGATCCGTGGAGCAGTCCTTCCACAGCTCCTCGCGCCCGAGGCCGTCGAGCTGCTTGAGGACGGCCCAGGCCACCACGAAGGCCAGCAGCACGGCGAGCGCTGTCGCGACGGAGGACAGCACGGCCACCTTCGTCTTCGTCACGCAGGCACCTTGCCCGCGCGGAAGGCGGGCACACCCCGCGTCCCACGACTGATCTAGGGTGACCGGGTGCCGACCTTCGTGCTCGCCTCCGCCTCCCCCGCACGGCTGGCGACCCTGCGCAGCGCCGGGCTGGAGCCGCAGGTCATCGTGTCCGGGGTCGACGAGTCCCAGGTCACCGGGGTGCCGCCCGCCGAGCTCGCGCTGCGGCTCGCGGAGCTCAAGTGCGGCGCGGTGGCGGCTCGCGACGACGTACCCGCCGACGCCCTGGTCCTCGGCTGCGACTCGGTGCTCGAGCTGGACGGGGCCGCGCTCGGCAAGCCGGACGACGCGGACGACGCCACGCGACGCTGGCAGGCCATGCGGGGCCGCTCGGGAGTCCTGCACTCGGGCCACTGCCTGCACGACCGGGCGACCGGCCACCAGGTGGCGGCGACCGCGTCCACGACCGTCCACTTCGCCGACGTGGGCGACGACGAGATCGCGGCGTACGTCGCCACGGGCGAGCCGCTGCACGTGGCGGGCGCGTTCACCGTCGACGGCCTCGGTGGCGCGTTCGTGACCAGCATCCAGGGCGACCACCACAACGTCGTCGGCGTCAGCCTGCCGCTGCTGCGGGGGATGGTCCGCGACCTCGGGCACTCGTGGACCGACCTCTGGGCGCGCTGAGCCTGCTGGGCGTCCTGCTCGCCCTGCCGGTCCTGCTGCCGGTCCTGGTGGCGGCTCCGGCGGGAGCCGACGAGACCAGCCTCGCCCCGGGCAGCCACGCGATCACGCTGCCCGTCGACGCCCCGACGACCTTCCGGCTGCACCGCACCGCGACGGGCAGCACCTTCCACGTCGGCCTGTGGTACGTCGGCGCCGGGGACTCGGTCGGCGAGGGGGTCCGCCTGACCGTCGGTACGACGCCCGCCGACGCCGGCTGCGGCGGAGGGGCGGTGTTCCGGCCGACCCGGGGCGAGCCTGCTCCGCTGCTCACCACCACCGTCTCGACGTGGACCGACGAGCCGGAGCATGCGTGCGGCACGGCCGCGGAGCTGTTCGTGACCGTCGGCGTGCCGAGCGACCCGGTCGACGCGGGGCGCCGCGCGACCATCGTCGTGCAGGAGGAGCCGCCGCTGTCGGCGTACGCGACGGACCTGTTGTCGGAGCCGCCGGAGCAGGCCTGGCAGCCGCTGGCTCCGGAGCCGTCACCGGAGGCGACCGATGCCGGGGCGACTCCCGCCGATGCCCCCGTCGTCGGCCCGGGCAGCCACGAGAGCCGGCTGCGGCCGGGCCGGCAGGCGCTGCTTGCCGTATCGGTCGACTGGGACCAGTCCCTGCGCGCACAGGTGGACGGCAGCGCCGAGGCCACCGTGACCATCCTCGGCCCCGTGCTCGGCGACGACGTGGCGTCGAGTGGCCCCGGCTGGGCGCAGAGCCACGTCACGTCGTACCTGCACCGCAACTCGTTCGACCCGACCCGAGCCGGCGCGTCGCTCGAAGGCGTCCGCTACGTGCTCGTCGGTCTGCCGCCCGGCACCCCGCCGGCGACCGTCACCCTGACCCTCGCGGTGGACGGCGAGCCGGCCGGCGGCGTCCCCGACTACATCGTCCCGGCCGGCGCCGAGGAGCCCACCACCGGCCGACCGGCCCCGGCGCCCGCTGACGACGGCGCGCCGGCACCGGTCTGGCTCGGTGCCGGCGCGCTGGTGCTGCTCGTCGCGGTGGCGATCGGCGTACGACGCCACCGCGGGAGACGTACTACTCGACGGGGAGCCCGAGTCCGCGGGCGATGAGCATCCGCTGCACCTCGGAGGTGCCCTCGCCGATCTCGAGGATCTTGGCGTCGCGGTAGAACCGCGCGACCGGGTACTCCTCCATGAATCCGTAGCCACCGAAGACCTGGGTCGCGATCCGGGTCGCGGTCACGGCGGACTCACTCGCGTAGAGCTTGGCGATCGATGCGGCCTGCTTGAACTCCTTCACCGACGGCCCGTGCCCGCCCTCCATCGCGTCCCTCATCGCGGCGGCGCGGTAGGTCAGCATCCGCGAGGCATGCAGCATGACCTCGAGGTCGGCGATCTGGAAGGCCACGCCCTGCTTGCGTCCGATCGGGCCGCCCATGGTCTGTCGGTCGAGGGAGTACTCGACGCACAGATCGACGCAGGCCTGGATCAGGCCGACCGCGAGGGCGGCGATGGCGACCCGACCGTCGTCGAGGATGGCGAGGAACTGCGCGTAGCCGCGGCCGCGCTCGCCGACGAGGTTCGACTCCGGCACCCGGCAGTCGGTGAACGACAGCGGGTGGGTGTCGGAGATGTGCCAGCCGAGCTTGTCGTACGCCGGCTCGGCCACGAACCCGGGCGTGCCGGACGGCACGATGATCGCCGAGATCTCCGGCCTGCCGGAGTCGGAGACGCCGGTGCGGGCGGTGACGGTCACCAGGCTGGTGATGTCGGAGCCGGAGTTGGTGATGAACTGCTTGCCGCCGTTGATGACCCATTCGCCGTTGTCGAGGTCGGCGCGGGTCTTGGTGGCGCCCGCGTCGGAGCCGGCGCCCGGCTCGGTGAGCCCGAAGCCGGCGAGTCGCCGGCCGGCGACCAGGTCGGGCAGCCAGGTCTTCTTCTGCTCGTCCGTGCCGTAGGTGAGGATCGGGTTGATGCCCAGGCCCACACCGGCCTCGAGCGTGATGCCGATGGACTGGTCGACCCGCCCGAGCTCCTCGATCGCCAGGCACAGCGAGGTGAAGGGGCCGTCGGAGGCGTCGAGCCCGGCGCCGCCGTACTCCTCGGGGGCGGTGAGCCCGAACAGGCCCAGCTCCCCCATCTTCTGGACGACGTCCGTCGGGAAGTGGTGCGCCCGGTCCCACTCCGCGACGTGGGGGCGGATGACGGAATCGGCGAAGTCCCGGACCGTACGCCGGAACTCCTCGTGCTCGCGCGACAGCTCGAATGGGGTCATGGCCCCATCGTAGGCCAAGAGGTTAACGTTTGTTAACCTCTCAGGCCGAGCGGCGGCCCTCCACGAGGAACGGCGGCCGGTCGGTGTAGCGCACCGCACGGGCTCGGCCGGCGGCCTTCGCCCGGTAGAGGGCCTGGTCCGCGCGGGCGAGGGCCGGGCCGATCTCGTCGCCGGGAAGGACCGCGGCGATGCCGAAGCTGACGGTGGGCATGGGCCCGTCGTCCTCGCCGCGGTACCAGCGAGCGATCGCTGCCGCGACCTCCTCGGCCGGCGTGCCGCTGGTGAGCAGGACGAACTCGTCGCCGCCGAGGCGCGCCACGATGCCGCGCAGGCCGACCACCGCCTGGCAGGCGTCGGCGAACGCCGTGAGCGCGCGGTCGCCCGCGGCATGCCCGAAGCCGTCGTTGATCCCCTTGAAGCCGTCGAGGTCGGCGACCAGGACGGCGGTCTCCGGCCGGGCCGGGCCGTCGTCGATCGCCCGCTGGGCGGCGCGGAGGAACTCGACGCGGTTGAGCAGACCGGTCAGGCCGTCGCGGGTGGCCTGGCGGCGCAGCTCGGTGGTCTGCTGCTCGTGGCTGAGGGCGGACATGCTGAAGGTGACCACGACCAGCAGCATCATCGTCAGCAGCGTGGTGGCCTGTCCGCCGAGGGCGACCTCGAAGAGCGGGTGGGTCGGCCCGACCGCGAGGAAGGCGAGGGCACGGGCGAGGTAGAAGACGGCGATCACCGTCGAGGCCACGCCCATCGCCCGGACGGCGAAGCGGAACTGCGCGCGCCGGTCCCGCTCGGCGGCCTCGCGCAGGAGGAGCACCAGCTCCCGCGCCGAACGGCCGATCTGGACGCTCATGGCGATCAGGAAGACCGCTCCGCCGGACCAGACGTCGGTGCGCGGGTCGTCCAACAGGGAGGCCGCGAGCACCACGACCGGCACCACGACGAGCTCCCATCGTGCGACGGGGCGCTCGCGCAGGGACCGGGCTCCGGCCCACACGCAGCCCGCGCCGAGGGTGGCGACGGCGTTCCCCAGCGGGTTGCCCACGACCTGCGCCGGGGTCCCGTTGAGGAGGAAGAGCGATGCGCTCAGCACGAAGTTCGCCAGGGACAGGCACCACCAGGCGCTGTAGGCCGAACGCGTGGAGCGGTAGGTGACGCCGTAGAACAGGGCGAGCACGCAGACCGCGACGAGCCCGAAGGCGACGCGCAAGGTCATCGTGTCCATGGCCGTCACGCTAGGCGCCGGCGCGCGGGCGCGGGCCGGTCCGGCGCCATTCCGACCGAAGGCTGCAGGGCCCTGGTCATTCCGGAGGATGCCGCAGCGGCGTCGCCGGGACGAAGGTCCTGCCGCGCGCGCCCCGGGTCCCACCCCGACGTAGGCTCGCGGTCGTGAGCCAGCTGCGCGACCCCGCCCACCGGGTCAGCCCCCGGGCCCGCCTGATGTGGCACGTCGAGACCGGCGTCGCCGCACTCGTCGTCGCCGTCGGCCTCGGCGTCGCGGCCGTCCTGCTGGGGCCGGACGGGCTGCGGTGGTGGCTCGTCGCGCTCGCGGTCGTCGTGTGTACGACGGTCGCGGTCGTCGTACCCCGCTGGCGCTATCGGGTGCACCGGTGGGAGGTGTCGGCGGACGCCGTCTACACCCAGCGCGGCTGGTGGGCGCAGGAGCGGCGGATCGCCCCGATGTCGCGCGTCCAGACCGTCGACCTGGCCCAAGGCCCCCTCGCCCGGCTCTTCGGGCTCACCACCGTCACCGTGACGACCGCGTCCGCCGCGGGTCCGCTGCGGATCGAGGGACTCGACCGGCCGGTGGCGCTCGCCCTGGCCGACGAGCTGACCCGCAAGGCGGACCTCGTCGAGGGCGACGCGACGTGACGTCCCCACCGCCCGAGGCCTGGCAGCGACTCGACCCACGGATGCTGCTGGTGCACCCGATCAAGGAGGTCGGGCGGTTCCTGCCGGTCCTCATCGGTCTGCTCGTCGCCGGCGGCGCGTCGGGCACCGGGCCGTGGGCGCTGCTCGGCGTCGGAGTGCCCGTCGGGCTCGGCGTCGTGCGCTACCTGACCACGACCTACCGCACCGCCGACGGGCGGATCGAGCTCCGGCGCGGCCTGCTCCGGCGGCACACCCTCGCCACCCCCGCCGACCGGGTGCGCACCGTCGACCTGACCGCCTCACCCGTCCACCGCGTGCTGGGCCTGGCGACCGTCGTCATCGGGACCGGCAGCGTCGCCAGCGACAGCGACGAGCGACTGGTGCTCGACGCGCTGCCGAAGGAGGCCGCCTCCCGACTGCGCGCGGAGCTGCTCCCTGGCGCGACCCGCGGCGCGAGCACCGACGGCGCGCCGGCCGAGCACGTCGACGCGGAGCGGGTGATCGCGCGGTTCTCACCGCGCTGGCTCTGGTACGCCCCCTTCAGCGGCACCACCCTCGTCGGGCTCGGCGCGGTCCTCGCCACGGCCGCCCAGGTCAACGACTCGGTCCAGATCCGGCTCAGCGAGGAGGACCTCGCCGCGATCGACCTGACCCTGGTGGTCGGCGTCGCGCTCGGCGCGCTGGTCCTGGTCGTCCTCCTGGCCGTCGGCGGATATCTCGTCACCAACGGCGGCTTCGCGCTCAGCCGGTACGGCGCCGCCTGGCACGTGCGGCGCGGCCTGCTCACCCGTCGCGAGACCAGCATCGACGTCGCGCGCCTCGCCGGCATCAGCCTGGGCGAGCCGGCCCCGCTGCGGCTCGCGCGGGGACGGCGGGTCGCTGCGATCGTCACCGGGCTGAGCGGGGACCAGTCGGGGTCCGC
>NZ_VDMP01000023.1:196724-241041 GCF_006335005.1 Nocardioides albidus | reverse complement strand
CCGCGACCACCCGGCGCTACACCCGGGCCCTGCTGGGCGCCGTGCCCTTCGTGGCGGCGTCCGCGATCCCGGTCGTCGCCGGCGCCCCGCCCTGGCTGCTCACCGGGGCCGTCCTCCCCGCGCTCGTGGCGCTCGCCCTCGCGACCGACCGGTCCCGCGCTCTCGGTCACGGCTTCCTCGAGGGCCACGTCGTGATGCGCTCGGGCTCGATCCTGCGCACCCGCGACGCCGTCGCGTCCGGTCACGTCATCGGCTGGAACCAGCGCGCGACCTGGTTCCAGCGGCGGGCGGGCCTGGTGACGCTGGCCGCGACCACGGCCGGCGGCAAGGGCGCCGTCGGCGTCCTCGACGTACCCACCGAGGCGGCGATCGCCCTGGCCGAGGCCGCCACCCCCGGCCTCGTCGGACAGTTCCTGGAGGCTCGGTGAACCCTCCCGTCAGCGAACAGCCGGACGGCACCTACGCGCCGGTCGCGGACGACCGGCCCGATCCGGGAGAGGTCGTCTGGGCGTGGGTCCCCTACGAGGAGGACCCGACCCGGGGCAAGGACCGGCCGGTCCTGGTGATCGGCACCGCCGCAGACGGCGACGGCCGGACGCTCCTGCACGCGTTGACGATGACGAGCAAGGACCACGACCGCGACGAGGCCCAGGAGGCCGCGGCGGGCCGCTACTGGATCGACATCGGCGCCGGCGCGTGGGATCCGCGCGGCAGGCCCAGCGAGGTCCGCCTCAACCGGCTGCTCGTCCTCGACGCCGCCGACGTACGCCGGATCGGCGCCGTCCTGGCGCCCGACCGCTACGCCGAGGTCGTCGCCGCCCGGCGGCGCTTCAGCGCATGAGGAAGGACGCTCGCCACACCTTGCGATCGCGCTCGGCCACCATGCCGCTCTCCTGCAGCACCGGCATCACCTTCTCCCCCATCCAGGCGATGGTCTCCCGATAGCTCTCGTTGCCGAGCGCCTGGCGGCGCGCCTCGCGGGGGTCGAGCCCGACGACGGCGTAGACGTCGGGGTGGACCAGGGAACGCATCGTCACGAAGGCGACCTGCGCGGTCAGCGCCTGGTGCCAGCGCAGCTTCGTGCGGCCCAGCCCGCGCACCGCCTTGGCCAGCTCCTCGCGCGCGAACGTGACGTGGCGGGCCTCCTCGGTCACGTGGATCCGGGCGACCATGCGGGTGAGCGGCTGGATCCGCTCGTCGCGCATCATCTCCCGCTGCCAGCGGTCGACGGGCTCCTCGCCGATGAGGATGCCGGCGTACGCGCTCGCTCCGCGCAGTGCGAGCGGTCCCAGGCGCGCCAGACGGTGGGGCGTCGGGCGGGGGCCGTACGCCGGCACGCCCATCGACCCGATCGCACGGCCGAACATCACCGTGTGCCGGGTCTCGTCGCCCACCTCGGTGAGCGCGAACTGGGTGCGGGCCGAGGTGGGGTCCTGGCGGTAGGCGTCGCGGAGCAGGATCTGCATCAGGACGATCTCGAACCAGATCCCGACGCTGGCGATGCTGGCGACCTCGTGCATCGACAGGAGGATCCGCTGCTCCTCGCTGAGTCCGCGCCACAGCGGCGTGCCGTAGAGGGACATCCGCTCCGGCTGCATCCACCACAGTCCGGGGACGGGCGGAGCGCTCCAGTCGAGGTCGACCTCGGGGTCGTAGGACTGGCGGGCGGTCGAGCGCAGCAGCCGCTGTGCGAGCGCGTCCGGGGCACTGCCACCGGGGGCGTCACCGACGAGGGTCACGGGGTGCCTCCTGGGAGGGATCTAACTATTACCGCTGGTAACATTAAGAGTACACTCGCGCCCATGGCCCCCAACGTCAAGAGCGACGGACGCACCACCCGGTGGGACCGGCACCGCGCCGAGCGGCGCGAGGAGTTCGTCCTCGCGGCGGTCCGCACGATCGACACCCTCGGGCCCGACGCGTCGGTGGCCGACATCGCCGCGGAGGCGGGCGTCAGCAAGCCGGTCCTCTACCGCTACTTCGCCGACAAGGGCGAGCTCCACGCGGCGGTCGGCGCCTGGGCCGCCGACCTGGTCCTCGCCCGCGTCCTCTCCGCCGTCCTCGCGCCCGCGACCGCCCGCGACCGGGTCACGGCGGGCGTCGCGGCGTACCTCGACACCCTCGCCGAGCATCCCCAGGCCTTCCTCCTGCTCAGCCGCCCGACGTCGGGCCAGGACCCGCTCGGCCCCGGCAAGGACCAGATCGCC
This sequence comes from Nocardioides albidus, assembly GCF_006335005.1. Lineage (GTDB taxonomy): Bacteria > Actinomycetota > Actinomycetes > Propionibacteriales > Nocardioidaceae > Nocardioides > Nocardioides albidus. The sequence goes on along the minus strand of NZ_VDMP01000023.1, from coordinate 238,834 downwards.
GCGAAGCTGACCCGTCTCCTCGGCGACGCACTGCGCCACCTCGGCGGCGACGCCGGCGCCGCCGAGCCGTGGGCCCACGCCGTCGTCGGCCTCGGCACCTCCGTGGGCCAGTGGTGGCTCGAGCGGCACACGGTCTCGCGCGCCGCGGCCGCGCGCTATCTCAGCGACTTCATCTGGCACGCGCTCTCCGGCGCGGCGGCCGAGAGCGGCGTCGACCTCTCCGGACTCGACGCGGGCGACGGCGACGTGACCCCGATCCGCTCGGAGAAGCATCGATGAGCGCGACCCGCGGCCCCGAGCCGCAGGAGCCGCAGGAGGCGTACGACGGTCCGGCGGTCCTCGTCGTCGACGGCACCGACCACCCTGTGTCCGTGACCCTGCGCGGCGCGTTCCAGCCCCTCGACGGCCACTTCCACTGGTACGGCCGGATCGCGGTCTCCCCCGGGCTCGGGTCGGTCCGCAGCGGCTCCGCCGTGGTCCTGCGCACCGCCCACGGCGAGGCCGACGGCACCGTGGCCGACATCGACCCGTGGGGCCGGTTCCGGGTCAGCGGGACGGGGCGGCCGCCGTTCTGAGGCGGGCGGGAGCTTCTTCGTCCAGGCTCAAACGGATGTGACGGGAGTGACGATCACGTTGACCGCCTCGAGGGCGTCGGGGCCGGCGCGGTAGGCGTGCGGCCGGTCGGCGGCGAAGCGGACGTGATCGCCGGGCGCGAGCGGGACCGGGCCGTCGCCGTGCTCGACGAAGCCCGACCCGACCAATACGACCAACTGCTCCTCGACGCCCACCGGGTGGGCCGGCGAGACGCGCTCCGCGCCCGGCGCGAGCCGGAGCAGGTAGACCTCCGTCGTGCGATCCGGCTCGCGAACGACGCGCACCCGGGTCGCGACGACGCCCTCGTCGCCGACCACAGCGCCGTCGTGGTCGTCGAGGAGCGCGGCCAGGGGCACGCCGAGCGGCGTCGCGACGGCGTACAGCGTCTCCAGCGTCGGATTGCGCCGCCCGGTCTCGAGCTCGGACAGGGAGCCCTTCCCGATGCCGGCCTCGGCGGCGAGCGTCGAGAGGGAGAGGCCGCGGGCCTCGCGCAGCGCCCGGATCCGGGCGCCGACGCCGGCCCCCGCCCCGGTCGGCTCCGTCGCTCGCGCCATCGGGCCCTCTCCACCTAGAGTGTTCTGTATACGGAACGCCGCCGGCGTTCCCCGTGCGCGAGGAGGCGGCGTGTCCGAGGAGGGTACCCACGGCCCGGTGCTGGCCGGGATCGTCACGGCGCTGGTCGGGTTCAGCAGCTCCTTCGTCGTCGTGCTCGCGGGGCTGACGGCCGTCGGCGCCACCGCCGACCAGGCCGCCTCCGGCCTCGCGACCCTCCTCGTGACCCAGTCGCTCGGCATGCTCTGGCTCTCGCTGCGGCACCGGATCCCGGTCACCCTCGCCTGGTCGACGCCCGGCGCCGCGCTGTTGGCGACCTCGGCAGGCGTCACCGGTGGCTGGCCGGCCGCGGTCGGGGCCTTCGTCGCCACCGGCGTGCTCATCGTGCTGACAGCCCTCGTCCCGCGTGTCGGCGATCTCGTCGCGGCCATCCCCGTGAGCCTGGCCCGCGCGATGCTCGCCGGCGTGCTGCTGCCGCTGTGCCTGGCGCCGGTGACCGCACTGGTCGACTCCCCCGCCGCCGTCGCTCCGCTCGTCGTCGCGTGGCTGCTCCTGCTGCGCCTGGCGCCGCGGTGGGCGGTGCCCGGCGCGCTGGTCGTCGCGCTCGGAACCGTCGTCGCGACCGCGCGCATCGACGCGGCCGAGCTCGCGCCGCACCTCGCCTGGACGACCCCCACCTGGTCCCTGTCGGCCCTCGTCGGCATCGCCGTGCCGCTGTACGTCGTCACGATGGCCTCGCAGAACGTCCCCGGCGCGGCGGTGATGAGCGGGTTCGGCTACCGCGTCCCGTGGCGCGAGTCGCTCGCGGTCACCGGGATCGGCACCGTGGTCGGCGCACCGACGGGCGGGCACGCCATCAACCTCGCGGCGATCAGCGCCGCGCTGTCCGCGGGACCGGCCGCCGGACCGGACCCCCGCCGCCGGTGGATCGCCGCGGTCAGCGCGTCGGTCGCCTACCTCGTGCTCGCGGTCGGCAGCACCGCACTGGCCGCACTGGTCGCCGCGGCGGCCGACGGGGTGATGCAGGCCGCCGCCGGCCTGGCCCTCCTGGGCACCCTGGGCGCCGCGCTCGGCGACGCCCTCTCCGACCCGACCGAGCGCGAGCCCGCCGCCGCGACGCTGGTCGTCGCGGCGTCCGGCATCAGCGTGCTCGGGATCGGTGCCGCGTTCTGGGCGCTGGTCGCCGGCCTGCTGCTGCGGTGGTTCCTGCGAGCAGGGCGAGACCCCGCGTTACCCGACCGTGAACAAAGTGGACTTGAGGCCCAGCAGTGACCGGAAGTCGTCGCCCTCGTCGGTGACAGTGCCGCTGGTGCCTGCCACCTCGATCTTCACGACGCGACCACCCCAGTCACCGCTGCCGTCGCGGGTCGTCACCTTCAAGCCCGTGAAGTCCCCGATCCCCGGGTACGCCTGCTCAATCGCGGTAGCGGGAACGATCTGCTGCCAACCGGTCTTCGGGTCGTATGGATCAGGACCGGCGGCAAGGTACGGCTGGCTCGCGCCGCCGGCGGCCTTCGCCCCGCCGTTGCTCGAGGAGAACTGTGTGAACGCCGGCGCGCCGCCGTACGTCCGGATCTGGCGTGCCGTCGCCCGGATCGCCGCGTCGGACTCCGCCTTCTCGACGGCGACTCCGCGGTAGACCTGCGACTGAGTGGTGTCCCAGACGTCGAAGACGCCGCGGTCGTTGTTGTCGCGCTCGAAGACGGCGTAGGTGCGGGCGGCGACCGCCTGGGCCTGGACGGCCTGCGGGTGCCAGGTGGCAGGCATCTCGGAGGGGACGACGCCGCGCAGGTACTTCTCGACGCTCAGCACGTTGACCGTGTCGCGGCCCTGGCCGCTCGCGGGGACGACCGAGCGGATCCGGCCGCGGTAGTCGACGGCGCCGCCGGGGACGTGGAGCCGCAGCGTGCCGCCCTTGCCCCGGAACTCGGCCTGGCCCGGGATGATCCGCACCTTGTGCCACCGCCCGGTCTTGACCGAGAGCTTCGTGTCGCCCCCGTGCGCGGTCAGCTTCCAGCGCTTCGCGCCGCGCTTGCCGAGCTTCCAGGTCCGTCCCGTCGCGAGGCTGCGGACCTTCAGCTTCGAGCGGTGCTGCACCACGACGTTGCTGGTCGTGTCGGCGGTGATGAGGACCTTCACCGAGCCGCTCCCGAGGCCGGGTGCCGTGCCCGGGTAGTAGAAGTCGAGGATCTGCGCGGAGCTCAGGCCCTGCTGGGCGGCTCCCTTGGCGCCGTACTGGGACAGGCCCTTGCCGTGGCCCCAGCCGCTCCCGGTCAGCGTCACCGTCTCCGGCCCCGCGGCAGCGGCCGCGTCCGGGGCGGCGTCAGGGGTGGCGGAGGCGGAGGGCAGGGAGCCGGGACCGGCGAGGCCGAGGGCGAGACCGGCGGCGAGAGTGGTGATGGTTCCCGGGAACAGGCGCATCGTCCGAGAGTAACTGCCGGTTGAAAGCCCGCTGCCGGGTCGCAATAGGCTTTGGACATGACCGAGCTCGACAGCACGCAGACCCCGGCACCGACCGCCCCGGCCCCCGACGCGGGCCCCGCCGCGGTCGTCGTACCGGACAAGCCGGCGCTGGAGGGCCTCGAGGAGAAGTGGGCGCAGCGCTGGAAGGACGCCGACACCTACGGCTTCGACCGCACCCAGCCCCGCGAGAACGTCTACGCCATCGACACCCCGCCGCCGACCGTCAGCGGCAGCCTGCACGTCGGGCACGTCTTCTCCTACACCCACACCGACCTGATCGCCCGCTTCCAGCGGATGCAGGGCAAGTCCGTCTTCTACCCGATGGGCTGGGACGACAACGGCCTGCCGACCGAGCGCCGCGTGCAGAACTTCTACGGCGTGCGCTGCGACCCGTCGCTGCCGTACGACCCCGACTTCACGCCGCCCGAGAAGCCCGACCCGAAGCGGCAGATCCCGATCAGCCGGCCCAACTTCATCGCCCTGTGCGAGCAGCTGGTCGAGCAGGACGAGAAGGTCTTCGAGGACCTGTGGCGCACGCTCGGCCTCAGCGTCGACTGGAACACCACCTACACGACCATCGGCGCGAAGGCGCAGACCGTCAGCCAGCGTGCGTTCCTGCGCAACCTGGCCCGCGGCGAGGCCTACCTCCAGGAGGCGCCCACGCTGTGGGACGTCACCTTCCAGACCGCGGTCGCCCAGGCCGAGCTCGAGGCGCGCGACTACGCCGGCGCCTACCACCGGGTGGCCTACCACAAGCCCGACGGCTCGCCGGTCCACGTCGAGACCACGCGCCCCGAGCTGATCGCCAGCGCCGTCGCGCTCATCGCGCACCCCGACGACGAGCGGTACGCCGACCTCTTCGGCACCACGGTCACCTCGCCGGTCTTCGGCGTCGAGATCCCCGTGCTGGCGCACCCGGCGGCCGAGATGGACAAGGGCGCCGGCATCGCCATGTGCTGCACCTTCGGCGACCTCACCGACGTGCAGTGGTGGCGCGAGCTCCAGCTCCCCGTCCGCACCGTGATCGGTCGCGACGGCCGCTTCCTGCGCGAGACCCCGGAGTGGCTCTCCAGCGAGACCGCCTCCGCGGCGTACGACGACCTCCAGGGCAAGACCGTCCACTCCGCGCGCGAGGCCATGGTCGCCAAGCTGCGGGAGTCCGGCGACCTCGACGGCGACCCGACGCCGACCCAGCGGATGGCGAACTTCTACGAGAAGGGCGACAAGCCGCTCGAGATCGTGTCCACCCGCCAGTGGTACGTCCGCAACGGCGGGCGCGATGCCGCGATCCGCAAGCAGATGCTCGAGCGCGGCTCGCAGATCGAGTGGCTGCCGCCGCACATGAAGCACCGCTTCGACAACTGGGTGGGCGGCCTCAACGGCGACTGGCTGGTCTCGCGGCAGCGCTTCTTCGGCATCCCCTTCCCGGTCTGGTACCCGCTCGACGCGGAGGGCGAGCCCGACTACACCCGGCTGCTGCTGCCCACCGAGGCCGAGCTGCCCATCGACCCGTCGACCCAGGCGCCCACCGGCTACGCCGAGGAGCAGCGCGGCAAGCCCGGCGGCTTCATCGGCGACCCGGACGTGATGGACACCTGGGCCACCTCCTCGCTGACCCCGCACATCGCGGGCGGCTGGGAGTCCGACCCCGACCTGTGGTCGCGGGTGTTCCCCATGGACCTGGCCACCCAGGCCCACGACATCATCCGGACCTGGCTGTTCTCGCGGGTCGTGCGGGCCCACTTCGAGAACGGCGTCGCGCCGTGGTCGCACGCGATGATCTCCGGCTTCATCGTCGACCCGGACCGCAAGAAGATGTCGAAGTCCAAGGGCAACGTCGTCGTGCCCAACGAGATCCTCGACAAGTACGGCGCCGACGCGGTCCGCTGGCGTGCCGCCATCGCCCGCCCCGGCCTGGACTCGCCCTTCGACGAGACCCAGATGAAGGTCGGCCGCCGGCTGGCGATGAAGGTCCTCAACGCCTCCAAGTTCGTGCTCGGCAGCGTCGGCGCCACCACGTTCAGCGCGGCCGCCGTGAGCCAGCCGGTCGACACGGCCCTGCTCGGCCGGCTCGCGGGCGTCGTACGCCGCGCCACCGAGGCGTTCGAGGCCTACGACTACACCACCGCCCTCGAGGTCAGCGAGAAGTTCTTCTGGGAGTTCTGCGACGACTACCTCGAGCTGGTCAAGGAGCGCGCGTACGCCGGCGACGGCGACGCCTCGTCCTCGGCCCGGGCCACGCTCGCCCTCGCCCTGCAGGTCCAGCTCCGGCTGCTCGCGCCCTTCCTCCCCTATGTCACCGAGGAGGTCTGGTCGTGGTGGCAGGAGGGCTCGGTGCACCGCGCCTCCTGGCCGAGCGTCACCGAGCTCGGCTCTCCCGCCGCCTCCGACGGCTCCCTGATCGACGCCGTCGCCGCCGCCCTGTCCGGCATCCGCGGGGCCAAGTCGGCCGCCAAGGTCAAGATGCGTGCCCCGCTCGCGCGGGTCGAGGTCACCGGCCCCGCCCGCCTGGTCGAGGCCGCCGAGAAGGCCGCCGACGACCTGCGCCGCAGTGGCAACGTGGTCGGCGACCTGGTCTTCACCGTCGACGAGGACACCACCGAGCTGAGCGTCACCGCGGAGATCGCCGAGGAGTCGGCGGAGGGCTGAGAGGTCTCGGGTGGGTGTCTCGGGTGGGCCTTTCCGGGGCGCTCGGGGGCGGTTTCACCACGGGATGTAGGTGAACCCGCACATCTGTAGCGGAGTTCCGCACGGGATGCGACGGTTCGCCTACATCCCGTGGTGAAACCGCCCAGCGCCCCGCACCCGCCCCGCAACCCGAACGCGCGAGGCGAACGCGCGAGGCGAACGGGCCTCACGAGGCCGAGTGGCGGAACCGCGGCACCCAGCGCTCGAGCCGTCGCGCCATCAGACGCGGGCGGTCGTAGTCCACCCAGATGAAGCGGACGACGACGAACTGCGTCGCCTCCCTGATCGCGTCCTCGCGCTTCTTCTCCTCGAAGACCACGTCGCCCGGCTGCTGGCCCGGCTTGAGCAGGCGGCCGAACTTGAAGGCGCCGTCGAACTCGCCGAAGGTCTTGAACTCCGGCCATGCCCAGTCGCAGATCCCCAGGAGGCGACCGTCGGCGTCCTTGACCTCCCACTGCAGCTCGGGCGCCGGGAAGCCGAGCACCCGGAACCACCACCGACCGCGGCTCTCCCCGACCGAGCCGGACCGACCGTCGGCCATCCGCACGACGATCTGCAGATGCTGCATGTAGGGCCAGCTCTGCATCTGCGTGTGGCGGGCGCGCAGGGTCTGTTCGTCGAACAGCTTCGACCGCAGGCCGGCGTCCAGCACACAAAGCGCAGGCTCGTTCGGGAGACGTGACGCGGCCTCGAGGACACATCGCTCAGGCCGCATCACCTGGCCGAACTCGGTTGCCATCACGTCGTCCTCGACGGCGAGCCCCTCGTGGTGGACGACATCGCCCTCGATCCGTCCCTGCGCACCGTCGAGCCTGGTGACGTGCACTCGGCGCAGGTCCAGGCCCCAGCTGTCGATGCCGTGGGCAATCACCCCCGACCCATGGCTCAGCGCCACCGTGTCGCCCAGCGAACGGAGGACCGCACGACAGCGGACGAGATGGCGCGCGAGGTCGTCCCAGCTCGCCCACTCGTCGGCGAAGGCGTAGAACCCTCGTCGGAACCGGATCCATTGCCCGGCGCGCACCATCCGGGTGAGGTCCTTGTCGGCGTAGCCGGCACTGCGTGCCTCGGCGGTCGTGAAGAACCCGCACTCGGCGGTGAGGATGCGGAGAGGATCCATGCGCGGATCTTCTCCGGAACGTCCGCCTCGCCGCGTCGACGACGGCGCAGCCTGTGGACAGGCTGGTCGTTCGGACGGCCTGTGGAGAGTCGACGTACCCGGGGGCGGTTTCACCACGGGATGTAGGCCAACCCGCGCTTCTGTAGCGGAGTTCCACTACAGCAGTGACGGTTCGCCTACATCCCGTGGTGAACCGTCGCCCAGCCGACCCATCGCGCAGCCGCCCAGCCCAGATCTCCCCACGCGCGCGAGCAAGCCCGCTGCGAGGTCAGGCGGACTTCTTCTTCTTGGTCTCGCGCAGGACCAGGGTCGGGGCGGCGTCCTCGTCGACGGTCTCGCGGGTGACGACGACCTTCTCGACGTCGCCGCGGCTGGGGACGTCGTACATCACGTGGAGGAGGACCTCCTCGATGATCGCGCGCAGTCCGCGGGCGCCGGTGCCGCGCTCGAGGGCCTTGTCGGCGATCGCGGCGATGGCCTCGTCGGTGAACTCCAGCTCCACGCCGTCGAGCTCGAAGAGCTTCTTGTACTGCTTGACCAGGGCGTTGCGCGGCTCGGTGAGGATCTGGACGAGGGCGTCCTGGTCGAGCGGGGTGACGCTCGCGATCAACGGGAGGCGGCCGATGAACTCGGGGATCAGGCCGAACTTGGTGAGGTCCTCGGGGCGGACCAGGGCCAGCAGGTCCTCGGCGGCCCGCTCGGCCTCGCCGCGCGGCTCGGCGGTGAAGCCGAGGGACTTCTTGCCGACCCGCTGCTCGATGATGTGCTCCAGGCCGGCGAACGCGCCGCCCACCACGAACAGGATGTTGGTGGTGTCGATCTGGATGAACTCCTGGTGCGGGTGCTTGCGCCCGCCCTGGGGCGGCACCGAGGCGGTGGTCCCCTCGATGATCTTCAGCAGGGCCTGCTGCACGCCCTCGCCGGAGACGTCGCGCGTGATCGACGGGTTCTCGGCCTTGCGGGCCACCTTGTCGATCTCGTCGATGTAGATGATGCCGGTCTCGGCCTTCTTGACGTCGTAGTCGGCGGCCTGGATCAGCTTGAGCAGGATGTTCTCGACGTCCTCGCCGACGTAACCGGCCTCGGTCAGCGCCGTGGCGTCCGCGATCGCGAACGGGACGTTGAGCATGCGCGCGAGCGTCTGCGCGAGATAGGTCTTGCCGCAGCCGGTCGGGCCGATGACGAGGATGTTGGACTTCGCCACCTCGACGACCTCGTCCTTGCTGTGCTTGCCCGACGCGCCGCCGATGGCCTGCACGCCGGCCTGGACCCGCTTGTAGTGGTTGTAGACCGCGACCGCGAGGGACTTCTTCGCCTGCTCCTGCCCGATGACGTAGGAGTTGAGGAACTCGAAGATCTCCTTGGGCTTCGGCAGGTCAGCGAGCTCGACCTCGGAGCCCTCGGCGAGCTCCTCCTCGATGATCTCGTTGCACAGGTCGATGCACTCGTCGCAGATGTAGACACCCGGACCAGCGATGAGCTTCTTGACCTGCTTCTGGCTCTTTCCGCAGAACGAGCACTTCAACAGGTCGCCACCGTCACCGATGCGTGCCACGGGTCCTCCTCACAGTCGAACTACCCGACGGTACCCCCTGCCACGCTCCGGCGGGAGCGTGACACGAGGGGTACGTCGGGATGCTCATCGGTCTTCTTCGCTCTGGTCTGAGTCCGGCGGGCTCAGACGAGGGCGGGGGTCTTGAGGGACTCGAGCACGGAATCGATCAGGCCGTACTCGATGGCGCCCTGGGCGGTGAGGATCTTGTCGCGCTCGATGTCGCGGCTGACCTCCTCGACCGACTTGCCGGAGTGGTCGCTGATCATCTTCTCGAGCAGCTCGCGCATCCGCAGGATCTCGTTGGCCTGGATCTCGATGTCCGAGGTCTGGCCGAAGGTGCCCTCGGTGTAGGGCTGGTGGATCAGGATCCGGCTGTTGGGCAGCGCGAGCCGCTTGCCCTTGGCGCCGGCCGCGAGCAGGATCGCGGCGGCCGAGGCGGCCTGGCCGATGCACACCGTCTGCACGTCCGGCTTGATGAACTGGATGGTGTCGTAGATCGCGGTCAGCGCGGTGAAGGAGCCACCGGGGCTGTTGATGTAGATGCTGATGTCCTGGTCGGGGTTCATCGACTGCAGGCACAGCAGCTGGGCGATCACCGCGTTGGCGACGTCGTCGGAGATCGGCGTGCCGAGGTAGACGATGCGGTCCTCGAACAGCTTGGCGTAGGGATCGATCCGGCGGAAACCGTAGGAGGTCCGCTCTTCCCACTGCGGGATGTAGTAGTTCATGCCTGCGAACCTCAGTCCTTCTTGTGGGCCGGGCGACCCTCGTCGACGGCTTCCTTGGCGCTCTTGACGACCTTGTCGACCAGGCCGTATTCGAGCGCCTCCTGAGCGGTGAACCAGCGGTCGCGGTCGGCGTCCTCGGTGACCTGCTCGACGCTCTGGCCGGTGTGCTCGGAGATGAGCTCGAGGAGCACCTTCTTGATGTGCAGCGACTGCTGCGCCTGGATCTTGATGTCGGAGGCGGAGCCACCCATGCCCGAGGACGGCTGGTGCATCATGATCCGCGCGTGCGGCAGGGCGTAGCGCTTGCCCTTGGCGCCTGCGCACAGCAGGAACTGCCCCATCGAGGCGGCCAGGCCCATGCCGACCGTCGCGACGTCGTTCGGGATGTAGTTCATGGTGTCGTAGATCGCCATGCCGGCGTCGACCGAGCCGCCCGGGCTGTTGATGTGCAAGAAGATGTCCGCCTCGGGATCCTCGGCCGAGAGCAGGAGGAGCTGGGCGCAGATCGCGTTGGCGTTCTGGTCGCGGACCTCCGAGCCGAGGAACACGATCCGCTCACGCAGCAGCCGGCTGTAGATGTTGTCGTCGAGGAAGTTGATCCCCGCTCCCCCATTCATCTGCGGGTTCATCTCATGACCACGCACGGAGTGGTGAGCGCCACCGGGAAGATTCTGAGTCACGCGAGCGACACTAGCCGGACCGGAAGGCAGAACCACGCGTTCGACACCGCTGTTCGCCGACAGCAGATTCGTCGTACCCGCACCGGTACCCTGCCGAGCACGACCGGCCCGGTCTTCCAGCAGTCCCTCCAGGAGGTTCCATGTCCCCCGCCTCGCCGACCGGCCGGCTCGCCGCTGCCCTGCTCGTGGCCGGGCTCGGCCTCGTCGCCTGCGACGGCGGCCGGCCCGACCCGGACCGACCCGGGGGGTCGGACCCCTCCACCGGCGGGTCGGGGTCCGCCGCGGCGGTGCTCCACGAGCCTGCGTCGACCTGGGAGCTGCGGGCCGACACGGTGGTGCCCGGCGGCAAGTTCGTCCCCCTGGCTCCTGCCGGCGACGACGAGGTGCCCCAGCCCGGCGGCGTGGTGGTCGGCGAGGTGCTCGTCGCCGCGATCACCGACCAGGCCCAGGACGACGCCGACCCCGGCGCCCGCCCCGTGACGCCGCTGCTGGTCGGCGTCTCCGCGGAGGGGAAGGTGCTCTGGAAGCAGGAGGGCTACGGCGGCTGCTGGACGCCCGACCACGCCGCCCTCTACTGCACCCGCGGCGACGCGCTGGTCCGGGTCGACGCGGCCACGGGCGGCTCGGGCGCCGGCGCCGACGTGCGCGTGGCCCCGGGCAGCACGCCGATCCTCGACGACGGCGTCCTCTACCTCGTCGTGACGCCGGAGGGCACCGACGAGTCCGCCTATCCCCCGCCGTTCGCCGTCGCCGCGCTCGACGCGACGAGCCTGAAGGACGTGTGGACCGGGCCCGGCGGGCTCGCCGAGCTGCGCGGGTACGGCGCCGGCTCCCCCGCCCTCGACCTCAGCGGCGACGACGTGTCGGTCGCCGCCTGGAAGGACACCCCGTCCGGCCAGGCCGACGCCACCCAGTTCGAGCTCGACCGGGCGAGCGGCAAGGTCCTCGGCAGCGCCCACCTCGGCAAGAGCAGCTTCTTCGAGCGGCCCTGGACGGTGCACCGCGGATTCGGCGACGACAAGCTCGAGGTGCTCCTCGGCGACGAGGTCCTGCTGAAGCTCTCCGGCCAGGCCTGGGACACCCAGGACAGCCGCCTCACCACCACCGAGGGCCGCCTCGGCGTCGGCTCGACGCTGTACGACGTCACGACCGGCAAGGCCGTCTGGGAGCGCCCGGACCTCGGCGACGAGCTGTCCGGGTGGCGCTGGACGAGCGACCGCACCCAGGTCGCGGTGACCGGCTTCGACGCGAAGAAGGGGACGATGGTGACGACCTACCTCGACGCCGAGACCGGCAAGACCCTCTGGTCGGGCCCGGGGACCGAGATCGCGCCGAGCGAGACGCCCGACGCGTTCCTCCAGGTCGCGACCGACTACGCGAAGTCGTGGGTCGTGCAGGCGCTCGACCGGACCTCCGGCGAGGTCGCGTGGTCCCACGACGTCAGCGCCCTCGGCAAGGAGGGCTACGACGACGGCATCTCGCCCGGCGGCCCCTACGTGTCCGACGAGGCCGTGTGGGTGGTGGGGGCAGGCACGCTCGCCGGGTTCACGGGCTTCCCCGGCTGACCCCGGACGGCTCCCGCTCGAGCACGAGGATCGCCAGCTGGACGCGGTTCTCGAGGCCGAGCTTGGCGAAGAGGCTGCCGAGGTGGGTCTTGACCGTGGCCAGGCTCAGGTGCAGCGCGGCGGAGATCTCGGCGTTCGAGCGGCCCTGAGCGACCAGCCGCGCCACCTCCCACTCCCGCTCGCTGACGCCGGCCGGCACGCCGGCCGGGGTCACGGGCTCGGCCGCGAGCGCGACGAGGCGGCGCAGCACGGGCGCCGACATCATCGCGGCCCCGTCGTCCGCGCCGAGCACGGCCTGCTCGATGAGCTCGGGGTCCTCGGCCTTGAGCAGGAAGCCGTCGGCGCCGGCGCGCAGCGCGCCGAGGACGAACTCGTCGGTGTCGAACGCGGTCAGCATGAGGATCCGGCAGCGCAGTCCGGCGGCGCGGATCCGGGACACCGCCTCGATCCCGTCGCCACCCGGCATCCGCACGTCCATGAGGACCACGTCGGGGTCGAGCTCCCGGGCGGCCCTCAGTCCGGCCACCCCGTCGCCGGCCTCGCCGACGATCTCGATCCCACGCCCGGGGTCGAGCACCAGGCGCAGGCCGGCGCGCACCAGGGGCTCGTCGTCGACGATGAGCACCCTCACCACGGCACGGACACCTCCACCACGAACTCGCCGTCGACGACGCCCGCGCGCTGCTGACCACCGGCCAGGCGGACCCGCTCGGCGATGCCCTCCAGCCCCAGCCCGGCAGCCCCCGGCCCGGCGACCGTGCGCTCGGCGCGCGCCGCCACCCGGTTGCGGCAGCGGATCGCGACACGCTCGCCGCCCGCCACGGTGAGGTCGACGGGCATGCCGGGCGCGTGCCGTGCCGCATTGGCGAGCAGCTCGCGCACCACCCGGTGGACCAGTCGGGACGTCGCCTCCGAGAGGCGTCCCCCGGGGTCGGCGACCACGGCCGGGTCGAGCTCGGCCCGGACCTGCGCCCCGGCCGCCAGGTGCTGCTCGACGAGCTGCGGCAGGAGCGCGGCGCCGGCAGGCGGCACGGCGGAGGGCGGTCCGTCGCGGTGCAGCACGCCGAGCACCTCGCGCAGCTCGGCGTGCGCGGTGCGGGAGAGGTCCGCGACCAGGCGGCTGCTGGAGCGCACGGTGTCCGCCGGGAGGTCGTCGCGGCGCCCGAGGGCGCCCGCGTGCAGGGCGATCAGGCTGAGGTGGTGGCTGAGCGTGTCGTGCATCTCGCCGGCGATCCGGGCGCGCTCCTGGCTGCGGACCTGCTCGACGACGAGCTCCCGCTCGCGGTGGGCCTGCTCGGCGAGCGTGCGCCGCGCCCCGACGACCAGGCCGACGAGGATCATCACCACCACCGCGCCGGCAAGGACGCCGAGCATCTCGGCCCGGTCCCGGCTGAGGACGACGATCGCCGCCGCGCTGGGGACGACGAAGGCGGTGACCGCCGCCGCCCCGACGCGCCACGAGCGGAGGGACACGAGGAGCACCACTGCGACGAACGCGGCGGGCATCGCGGCGCTGAGGGGGGCCAGCAGGGCGAGCACCGTGCCCTTCGCGAGCGAGCGGTCGGCGAGGAAGCCCGCCAGCAGGCACGTCGCGGCGAACCCGGCCGCGAGCTCGGCCAGCAGCCACAGCGCGACCAGGTCGTCCGACGGCGGGTCCGGCCGCTCGAGGACGCCGCCGATGGTGATCGCGGCCCCGAGCAGGCCCAGCACGGAACAGGCCGCGACCAGCAGCACGCGGGAGCGCCGTCTCGCGACGAAGGGTGCGTCGTACCCGCCCCGAGCCTGCCCGATCATGCGGTGAGCCTAGAGGGGCGGCCCGACACGCGGATCAACCGAAGGGATGAGCGCACCCGACCCTTCGGCGCACGGGTCCGGCCCTGTGCCCGATGCGGCCGTGGGGTCCGCGCCGGGAGCGTGGAGCCATGACCATCATCGCTCCCCCTGCCCGACCTCGCCCTCGAGCCGTCTGCGCCGACGACCGGGACTTCCACCGGCTGGCCCGGTCCTCGGGCCGCCACCGCTGGTGGCGGCCGGTCCTCGTCCTGACGGTGGCGGCCGCGCTCTTCGTCCTCGGCACGCTGCTCTCGGTCGTGCCGCTCGTCGTCATCGGCCTCGCGGCGCCGGGGCAGGAGGACGTCATCGACCGCGCCCTCGCGTCGTCGGAGATGTCGGACCCGATGGCCGCCACCTTCATGCTGCTCGCCATCGCCGTGATGCTGCCGGCGGCGCTCCTCGCGGTCCGGCTCGCGGGCGCCCGGCCGATGGGCACCCTGTCGTCGGTGGCGGGCCGGCTGCGCGTGGCACTCCTGGGCCGCTGCCTCGGACTCGCCCTGCTCCTGGTGATCCTGGCGATGCTCGCGTTCGTCACCGTGGACGGGACCTGGCCCGACGCGACACTGACCGCCCGCACGCTCCCGCTCCTGGCGGTCGCCGTGCTCGTCGTACCCGTGCAGGCTGCCGCGGAGGAGTACGTCTTCCGCGGCCTGCTGATGCAGACCGTCGGCGCGTGGCTCCGACACCCGGCGTTCGCGATCGTGCTCCCGGTGCCGCTGTTCACCCTGGGCCACGAGTACGACGGCCTCGGACTCGTCGACGTCACGTCGTTCGCCCTCGTGGCCGGCTGGCTGACCTGGCGCACCGGTGGCCTGGAGGCCGCGATCGGCCTCCACGTCGCCAACAACGCGGCGATCGTCGCCTTCGGCGCCTTCGGGCTGGTCGACCTGGACGCCACCGAGGGCACCCTCGCCGGTCTCGCCTGCACCCTCGCGGTCACCGTCGGCTACGCCTGGCTGGTGCGCGGCTGGGCCGACGAGGCGAGGCGACGGGCTACCTCTCGGCGGCGGCCTTGAGCCCGGCGAGCGTGGTCGCCATGCCGGCCTCGAGCTCGTCGGCGTGCGCATCGTTGCCGCCCAGGAGCAGCGGGGCCACGATCCGGCTGCCGAGGCTCAGCGCGCGCGGGACGGGACGGCGGTGCACGACGCGGGTGCGGGCAGCACTGGCGGGGCCGCCGGGGCCGCCGGGGCCGTCCGGTTCGGTCTCGAGCTCCCAGATCCACCGCGCACCGCTCGACGGCGTGTCCCAGACCAGCCGGCGGCCGGGCACCACCTCGGCCACGACCGAGCGCGTGGGCCACACGACGGCCCTGCGCCGGTTGACGCCGAGATACCACTGGCCGACGCGGAGCCCGCCCGGCTTGAGCGGCACCATCCGCACGGTCTCCGGGCTCCACTGGGCCAGCTGGCCGAAGTCGGTCAGCAGCGCCCACACGTGCGCCGCGGGTGCCTCGATCACAGCCTCGGCGCGCAGCTCGCGCGCGGCGTTGGTCGTCATGACGGCCATCATGGAGCCGCCGGGCGCGCCGGCACCACCTCCCACGGGAGGACGACCTCAGGCGAGCCAGCGGGCCAGCGCGGTGTGCACGTCGGGGTGGTTGAGCAGCCCGAAGTGGTCGGTGCGGCCGAGGTGGAGGACCTCGGCGCCGGGGAACAGGTCGGTGCCGCGCCGGTCGCGGCCGACGGCGGAGCGCGGAGTGACGAGCAGGTCGCCGATCGTCTGCGCCACGGGATGACGCGGGGAGCGGGTCAGCGTGGCCGACACCAGGCGGTAGCGCGCGTGCGGCAGGGGCGGCACGTCGTGGGCGAGGCCCTCGATCAGGTCGTGGATGCCGGGTGCCTGGCGGTCGATGATCCGGCCGAACGCGGCGACCTCGGGGGCACGGGCGAGGGTGCGGCTGGCGTGGTCCGCGCCGACGGCGAACCACGAGCCGAGGTGCGGCGTCCCGAGCGTGACCACGTCGGAGACCAGGCGACTCCACGGGGCCGGGGCGTCGCCGTCGGCGACGACCGCCGACGAGGCGCGCATGATCAGGCCGCCGAGCGAGTGCCCGACCAGGGCGATCCGCGCGACCTCCGTGGGCCAGGCGTCGACCAGGCGCTGCATCAGCGAGGCCAGCACGACGCCGTTCTCCCGCAGCGGCAGACCGGTGTTGGCCCGCAGGTGGACCGGCGTCCAGCCGCGGGCGGCCAGCGTCTCGCCGTACGTCGAGCCGAGCCGGTCCCGGTGCCGCCGCCAGTAGTCCTCGTTCTCGCACAACCCGTGCAGGAACACCACGATCCGGTCGGTGGCCTGCGGGAAGGCCCGGTTCACGCCGGCCGGTGTGAGCGGCACGTCGCGGCCGTCGCGGCGCACGGCCATCTCGATCGCCAGGCGTGGGCGCTCGCGGCGGATCTCGTCGCCGATCAGCCCGTTGACCGCGGCGTTGACGAACCGGCCGCGCGGACCGTCCTCCAGCGCCGGGCCGACGCCGGCGTCCGCGAGGCGCGCGAGCGCGAGGCTGGCTCCGCGGAAGGTCAGGCCGACGGCGCCGTACACCGTCGCGGCGATGCCGCGGTGCAGCGCCTCGGCGGGAACCGCGGCCGGGCCGGCGCCACGCCGGACGAGGCCGTGCGCGCGCCGGGCGATCGCGTGGTGGGTGTCGCGGGCCGTCGCCACGACCAGGTCGTCGGCGACCGCGGTGGCCAGGGCCAGGGCGTCGACGACGGTCGGAGCAGTGGTCATGGGCCGATCCTAGCGGATTGAGTGCACGGTCGTGCACTCAATGGCGGACCCGGACGGTGCGAAGTCGGGCGATTCCACCCACCGCCGGGCACCCGCCCACTACCCTCAGGCTCGATGACCGCCGTCAAGATCGGGGTGGCGGCGCGGAGGATCGCCGCGCTGGGTCCGCTCGAAGTCGACGGCCCCGACGGTCGCACGACACCGGGGTCGGCGCGTCAGCGTCGCCTCCTGACGATCCTCGCCGTCGGCGCGTTCAGCAACCGGGCCCTCGGGACCGACGAGCTCCTCGACGCCCTGTACGGCGACGACGACATGGGCAACACCCGCCGCGCCCTCTCCACGGAGCTGTGGCGCTGCCGTCAACTGCTCGGCGCGGACGCGGTCGTCACCTCGGCCGAGGGCCACCGCCTCGATCCGAGCGCCGTCAGGGTCGACCTCGTGGAGTTCCGGACGGCGATCGCGGCCGGTCGCGAGGCCCTGCGGACCGGCGCCTTCGGCGAGGCCGTGGATCGGTACGACGCCGCCCTCGAGCTGTGGCACGGCGACCCGCTGGCGGACTGGACCGACGGACAACAGGCCCGCGCCGTCCTCGCCAGCCTCGGCGAGCTGCGCCTGGGCTGCGTCGAGGACAAGGCCGAGGCGCTGGCCGGGCTCGGCCGCAACGACGACGCGATCCGCCTGCTGGAGTCGGTCGTGGAGGCCGAGCCGCAACGTGAGCACGCGTGGGCGCTGCTGGCCGAGTGCCTGCTGGCCGTCGGCGATCGCCGCCGGGCCAGCGCCGCCTTCGACACCGCCCGACGCGTCCTGGCCGAGCACGGCGTCGACCCCGGCGCCGAGCTCAGCGCCGTGCGCGACCTCATCGCCAGCAGCACCGTCGTACGACGCCCGGCACCTGCCGTCGCGGACCTCCTCGGTCGCGCCGAGGTCCTGACCGTCCTGTCATCGGCGGTGACCGCCGCGCTGCGAGGTCCGCAGACCACCCTGGCGGTGATCAGCGGAGAGGCCGGCATCGGCAAGTCCGCGGTCGTGGACCGGCTCGCCGAGGGACTCGGCACCGGCGACGACGCGGTCCAGGTCGTCAGCGTCGCGTGCGACCGGCGCCTCACCCGCCCGTACGCCGTCGTCGAGCATCTGCTCACCCGCTTCGGCGAGTCCGCCGGCGCGTCGCCGGCAGCCGTGCTGGCCGCGCGCGACAGCGGGGACGAGGCGGCGCTGACCGCGGCGGTCGCCGGGCTGCTCGAGACGGCGGCCGTCGAGGCGGGCGGCCTCCTGCTCGTCGTCGAGGACGCCCACTGGGCCACCCTCGAGCTGCTGGAGATGTTGCGGGTGCTCGTCGTGCGCCGGGCCCTCGCCCCGCTGGCCGTCCTGCTGACCCTGCGCGAGCCGGCCTCGGTGAGCGACGACGTCGCCCGGGCGGTCGCGGAGCTGACCCGACGCGCCCAGGTCACCCACCACCTCGACGGACTCGACGACCACGAGGTGGCCGAGCTGCTCGGGGTCGGCGCCGACCAGGCCCGCGAGCTGCGCGAGCTGACCGGCGGCAACCCGCTCTACCTGCGCCACCTGAGCGTGCTCCCGGACGGCACGGTCGCCCCCAGCCGGACGCTGGACGACGCCCTCGACGAGCACATCGACGCCCTCCCGGTCGAGGCGCTCGAGGCGATGGAGGTCGCCGCGACGATCGGGAAGGACTTCGACCTCCGGGTGCTGACGAGCGCCCTCGCCCATCGGCCCCTGGGGCTGGACGCCATGGCGGTCGCCGAGGCGGTGGCGACGGCGACCGCGATCGGGCTCCTCGCCCCGACGGACCCGCGCGCCGACTCCCATCGGGCCTCGTTCAGCCATGCCCTGGCCCGGGACCGGCTCTACGCACGCACGCCGAGTCGCCGCCGCACGGTCGCGCACGCGCTGGTCGCCCAGGCCCTCCGCCGCAGGCCCGACGCCGTCGAGACGGACCTCCTCGCCCACCACAGCCGACGGGGGTGGCCGATCTGCGGCACGGCCGACGCGGTCTCGGCGCTGCGCGGGGCCGGGGACGCGGCGTACCGGCAACTGGGGTTCACGGAGGCGCTCAACTACTACGACCAGGCACTCGACCTGATCGCGATGGACCCGGACTTCGACGCCTCCGACGAGACCCGCCCGCTGCTCATGTCGGCGGGCCGGGCGGCGGTGACCGCCGGGGACCTGGACCGGGGACGCGCGCTCTACGACGCCCTGCGCCAGCACGGCCGGGCGGCCGGCGACCCGGTCACCGCCCTCGAGGGCTCCACGGGCATCCTGCAGACCTACTTCGACGAGCGGGTCAGCGCGACGGCGCTCGAGGCGGTCGCCGACGACATCGCCTTGGCCCTGTCCCTCGAGGACCCGCCGGACACCATGCACGACCTGGGGATCGACGCGCTCGCCCTGCTCCACCTCTACCAGCCGGCACGCGCCCACAGCCTGCGGGAGCGGTTCGCGGCCCGGTTCCCGGCCGTCCACGCCCGCGTCCTCGAGCGCACCTGGATCTACGAGCCGGTCGCCGAGGCCGTCGCCCTCACCGCCGAGCTGGCCGCCCTCCCCGACGCCGACCCGCTCGGGACCGCCCTGCGCGCGTGGGCGAGCGAGGTGGCAGCCGGACGCCGCTCGCTCCACGACGCCCGGGACACCTGGACGCTCCGCGGATCGGACCAGGCGCACTGGGAGTCTCGACTGTGGCGCACGATGGCGGTGATGGCACGCGGTGAGTTCGACCGCGCCGATCGCCTCATCGCCGCCACCGAGGCGGACGTCAGCCTCGCCGCCAGCCCGCTCGACCACACGACGCGGGCCGGCCAGCTGATGGGCCAGCGTCAGTTCGTCGCGGTCCAGCGCGGCGACTTCGAACGGCTGGTGCGGCTCGCCGCGGAGCTGCGTCCCTCGATGGCCTCGATGCGGCCCACGATCCGGTTCAACGCCGCGCTGCAGCTGGCCATGTCGGGTGACCGCGACGGCGCCTGGGCGAGGTGCGATCGGCTCTACGACGAGTTCCGGGCGGGCGTGGTGCCGGGCCAGGAGCTCCACGCGACCGTCGCGGGATATCTCCAGGCCTGCTCGACCATCGAGCACGAGGCCGGACTCGAGCTCGCGCGGGAGCTCTTCCGACCCCACGTCGGCGAGCACGTCGTCCTCTCCCTCGCCCAGTACTGGGGCTCTGTCCGCCACCAGATCGGCAAGGTGTCGGCGTTCTTCGAGGATCTCGACGACGCCGAGGAGCAGCTCCGCGGCGCGCTCGAGGAGCACCACGAGGTCGGCGCGCCGGTCTACGTCGTGCACTCCCTGCGAGCCCTCGCCTCCGTGCTGTGGCACCGGGGCAAGCGTGCCGAGGCGGAGCAGACGCACGCGCAGTGCACGGCGCTCGCCACGACGCTCGGGATGGTCGCGGTGGCCGGCCGGTCGTGGCCGCCGCCGCACGCCTACGCCGGCATCTGACGCGCGCGGCGTCGAGTCGGTGCGGAGGGGCTCAGCACTCGCCGTACTCGCCGTCGTCGAGCTCCGCGGCGTGCTGCAGCAGGGCCGCCTGGAGGACGCCGTACGACGGGTCCGGCAGCTCCTGGCGCGCCTCTTCCAGCGTCTGCAGCGCCTCGACCTGGCGGCCGGTGCGGTACAGGGCGATGCTCAGCTGGCGCCGCAGGCGGGGACGGTCCGGGTTGAGGATGACCTCGGCCCGCAGCTGCGCCACGAGCGGGTAGCCGACCGTGCCGCGCAACGCGATGCCGGTGAGCTCCTCCACCGCCACCAGGTGCAGCTCGTGCAGGCGATCGACCAGGCCGATGACCGGGACCGCGCGGTCCAGCTCGGGGAACGGGGCGCCACGCCACAGCTGCAGGGCGGCGGCCAGACAGTGCTCGGCCCGGCCGAGGTCGTGGTCGAGCAGGTGGCGTCCCTCGGCGACCAGGCGTTCGAAGCGGTGGAGGTCGACCGCCTCGCTGTCGACGGCCAGGCGGACCCGCTCGTGGACCTCCAGGACGTCGCCGAGGAGCCGTTGCAGCTGTCGGACCGCTCCGGCCGCCTTCGGCAGGTCGTCGCCGTCGCCCCACACGGCGTCGGCCACACTCGCGAGACTGACCGGCTCCCCCACGTTGGCGGCCAGCCAGGCGAGGACGGCAGGTGCCTTCCCCGCCGGCAGGTGCACGGGCCCCGCCGGGGCGGTCACCTGCAGCGGGCCCAGGACGTCGAACAGCACGCCAGCGAGCCTAGGCCGGGTCGCGGGGTCGCGGTCACGTCGCGCTCACCGCTGCTGTGACATCGGCTCGGGGGGCCGAGGACGGCCCGCGCCCGCGCCGGTGCCCCGAGAGGCACCGGGCGCAGGCGTACGGCCAGGAAGGAGTTGATGGGGCGCGCAAGGTCACACCGGCGTCGTCGGACGCGCCCCGTCACGACGTCCTCTTCGCGGCGGGGGTGCGCGAGCACCCGCCAGGCCGGGCAGGCACGTGTCCCGACGTCGGAGCTGGACGTGGGTGGTGGCGAGCGCGCGGGCCGGCCAGAAGGGCGCCGGCAGGGTGCCGTCGTGCGGACCGCTGCCGGCGAGCTTGAGCAGCCCGACGTAGCCGACCACGGCGGGGACCGCCCGGCGTCGCGGCGCCAGATGGGCGATGCTGCCGGCCACGACCGTCGTCGGAGCACCAGCGGGCGAGACCTCCGTCGCTCGCGCCGTCTTCACCCATCCGCCCTGGCCGCGCACCATGCGGTACAGCGCCCGCCACGTCCCGACGAAGGACAGGTAGTTGGTGACGACGAACGAGTGGCCGAGCACCAGGTTCAACCGGCGGCCGTAGCCCGGGTTGCGCCGGTGGGACAGCCAGGCGGCCACGAGGGCCGGCCAGTAGCCCAGCACGTAGAAGAGGGCCGCCTGCCCGACGAGCAGCCAGCCGTCGCCGGTGAGGACGGACCGGTGGTCCCAGTTGAAGACCAGGTCGAAGACGACCAGGTGGTAGAGGATCGACCAGGGCAGGTCGAAGACCCACGGCAGCAGCAGGTAGATCGTCATCTCGATCGCCCCCGCGTGACTGAGCCGGTTGGACCGCAGCACCTCGGGGATGCGGCGACCGGCCATCATCTGGCCCTGGAACCAGCGGGTGCGCTGCTTGAGCAGCGGTCGCACCTCCTCGAGGCCCTGCTGGTCGACGGCGGCCGTGGTGGCGGTCGTCAGCCGCCACCCTCGGACGGCGAGGCTGATCGCGAGGTCCAGGTCCTCGGTCAGGGCGGCCGGCTTCCACGGCTCCTCCCCCAGCTCGCGCAGGGCCGTGAGCCGCGAGAACTGGCCGTTCCCGCCGAGACTGACCGTGCCCGTCGCCACCCGCCCGTACTGCGCGAGCGCCGCCAGCGCCCAGAACTGGTGGTCCTGGAAGCGCGCGAGCAGGTTGCTGTCCCGGTTGCGGATCCGCACGCCCAGCTGGACACCGCCGACCGTCGGGTCGTCGAAGAGCGGGAGCACCTCGTGCAGGGCCCCGTCGGAGAGCCGACCGTCGGCGTCCATGACCACGACCAGCACCCGCTCGGGATCCAGGCCGCGCCGCCGTACGTCGGCGTCGACGTGGGCGTAGCCCGCGTTGAGGGCGGCGCCCTTGCCCGAGCGCGCGTCGGGCAGGGTGCGTCGCAGGACGTGGACCTGACGATGCCCGGCGAGCACCGCGACGTCGGCGGTGCGGTCGTCCGAGGCGTCGTCGACGACGACGACCGTGCTGCTCCAGCCGGCCGGGGCGCGCAGCGCCGCGACCGTCTGCCCGATCACCTTCTCCTCGTTCAGGCAGGGGACGAGGAAGTAGAGGTGCCAGCTCCCCGGCCGCACGGCACGGGTCGGGTCGAGCGGCTCGAACGGACGCCCGAAGCCGACCTCGGTCATGAAGGTCAGCGACGCCCCGTCCCGCTTCAGCTGCTTGATCCCCTGCCCGACGGTCAGGAGGAAGTAGGCGACGCCCGCCGAGATGATGAGCAGGGCCAGGGCGTTGACGAGACCACCCATCAGGCGTCGGGTTCCCGTTCCACCATCGCGTACCGCAGCAGCAGGATGCCGGTGAGGAGGCAGCATGCCGCGAAGATGATCCAGCCGGCGTGGCTGAACCCGGTCGCCGGCAGCGCGGTCAGTCCCCCGACGGTGCTGACGCCGTAGCTGTTCATCCGCGCTCCCGGCGGAACCCGGCGATCCGTAGATAGGCGACGGCCGCCACGCTGGCGGCGATCATCGTGACGTACGTGCCGCCCCACTCGTGGGCCGCGTCGTAGCCGGGGTCGACGTCCCACCTGATCGTCGCGAGCGCGATGCCGACGACGCGCAGCACGTTGATCAGGGCGAATCCCACGATCACGACGGTCCCCGCCGCGAGGAGACGACCGACGGACAGCCGGCTGAACAGCAGGAGCAGGGCCGTGACGGCCGCGGCACCGGCCGTGACGTACGACGACGTGCAGGCCGCGGTGATCACCAGGCCGAGCGGACCGTCGTCGGGCAGCCGGACGTAGAGCGTCGGCGCGTTCGCGAAGAACGGCAGCGCGTCGTCGGTGAGCCGCGCGAGAAGCCAGTGGGAGGCCTGCGCCTCCCGGACCCGGTAGGCAGTCGTCCCGACGGTCGCCGAGGCGGCCACCGCGGCGAACGGGACCGCGGCGGCGCCGCGGGCCGCCAGCTGACCGACACCCGTGCCCCGGGGAGCGGCCGGAGCCACCTCAGCCATGTCGCCTCCTCGCGTGGTGGCGCCCGGGAGCGGAGTCGATCGCCGGGGGCTGGGAGCCGTCGCCCGCCGGTTGCTCCATGGTGCTGAGCACGCGCCGGCGGGCCGTCACGGCGCGGTCACGTGAGCGGTGCCCCCGCCGTGACATCACGGCTCACCGCTCCGGGAGCGACGCCAGATAGGCGTCGGAGAGGTCCATCAGGTCGATGACGTAGTCGTAGTCGGCGCGGTAGGGCCCGGCGTCGACCGGGCTCATGTCGTCGAGGTCCACGGCCGCGCCGTCCTCGAAGCCACGCCCGGGGACGAACCAGACGTCGTCGTTGAGGAAGGTCCCCTCCGGCTGGTAGCCCCGCTCGCCGAAGGTGTGCGCATCGGTGTTGAGCAGGTCGCTGCCGAAGTAGACGAACCGCTCGTCGTCGAGGCCGATGCCCATCAGGTTGGCGATCGTCGGCATGATGTCGACCTGCCCGCCGACGCGGTCGATCTCCGCGGGCGTCTGCCCCGGCACGTGCACCACCAGGGGCACGTTGAACCGGTCGTTCCAGGTGTAGTCGGCGCCGAGGGCGGTCATCGCCTCGACCGTCCCGGGGGCGGAGAGACCGAAGTGGTCGCCATAGGCCACGAGCATCGTGTCGTCCCGGAGGCCACGCTCCTCGAGGCCGTCGATGAAGGTTCCGAGAGCCCGGTCGGCGTAGTTCTGCGCCTGGAGGTACCTGCCCGTCGGGGACCCCTCGAGGGCGGCGGGCAGCACGAGTCCCACCTCGTCCTCCGGTACGACGAACGGGTGGTGCCCCGAGGCCGTGACGAACTGGGCGTAGAACGGCCGCCCGGCCGCGGCGAGCTCGGTCAGCCGGTCGAGTCCCGTGGCGTAGAGCGACTCGTCGGATCCGCCCCACTGGTTGAAGTGGTCGTTCACGAACTCCTCGCGCTGGTGCCACCGGTCGAAGCCGAGGGCGGGGTAGAGCTGGTCGCGGTCCCAGAACGACGCGGTGTTGACGTGGAACGTCTCGGCCGCGTAGCCGCGGGCCTTCAGCAGCTTCGGGAGGCTCGGCAGGGCGCGGTCGCCGTACGCCTCGGAGGTCGCGACGTCGCCGACGGGGTAGAGCGACGTGTTGCTCATGAACTCCGCGTCGGCGGTGTTGCCCTTGCCGATCTGCTGGAAGTGGCGGCTGAAGTAGTAGCTCTCCTCGATCAGTCGGTCGAGGTTCGGGGTGACCTGCTGGCCGTCGACCGACAGGCCGACGACCACGTTCTGCAGGGCCTCGAGCTGGACGACGACGAGGTTCATGTCCCTCGCCTCGCCGAAGTGCGCCGCGGCGTCGGGCGCCGGGATCGGGCCGTTGTGCCGCTCCTTCAACGCCGTGACCCGGCCGTAGACGGTGTCGAGGTCGACGTGGCGGGACGTCGCCGTGACGCCGCGCGTCAGGGCCCACGCCTCGTAGGACAGCAGCCCGAGCGACTCGGCCACGTAGTCCTGGTTGCGGACCCCGGCCTGACCGTGCACGAGCACCGCCGACACGACCACGCCGACGGCGAGGACCGCCCCGAAGCGCCGCGAGCGGTCCCGCCACCGATCCGCCGGGCGCCGCGCGAAGCCGCGACGCCGGAGCACCATCCGGACCACGGGGGCGAGCAGGAAGTCGGCCACCAGCGCGAGATACCACGGCTGGAAGATCTCGGTGATGCTGCCCGCCACCTCGCCGGCCTGGTCCGCCGCCCCCAGCGCGGACCAGGTCGGAAGGGTCCGGAACCAGCCGGCGTACACGAGCGAGCACACGATGAGCGCCGTCACGGCGAGGTTGACCGCCCAGAACGCCGCGACCCCCGCCCACCGGGAGGGCGCGACGAGTCCGACGAGCCCCACGAGCACCGCGGCGGCGGCCACGTCCGCGACCAGCATCGCGGGTTGCGGAGCGCCCCACACGACCAGGCGGAACACCTCGAGCTTCACCACCAGGAGGACGAGGACGACGACCGCCGGCGTGGGGAGGACCCGCCCGGCGGCGGCTCCGGCGGCTCCGGCGGCGCTCGGACGCCGTCGAGGACCCGGCGCCGGGGATCCGCCGCCCGCCGGCCCCGCCGGGGCACCGACGGCCTCCCGTGCCAGCACGACGGCCGCCTCCTGCGCGGCGCGCTGGGCGGCGGCCCGGTACTGGGCGGCGCGGGTCGCGCGCTGGGCCCGCTGCGCCTGGGACTTCCTGCTGGACATGGTCTCGACGATCCATCCCGGGCCGGCTCCGGCGATCACACCGGCGTCACGCCGCGGTCACGCGGCCGACCCGGGCGCACGTGGTCAGGCGGGTTGCCGGCGCAGGGAGCCGACGAGCTCCCGGGTCGCGGCGACGATCGCCCGGGCGGCCGAGCCGTCGCCGTACGGGGACGGGACGCCGCGCAGCCGGTGCGGCAGGTCGCGGTCGGCGAGCAGCCGGCGTCCCAGCGCGCCGATGGCGGGCCCGGGCCGGACCAGGTGCGCGAACCCGGCCTCGACCGACTCGGGTCGCTCCGTCGAGTTGCGGACCACGATCAGCGGCTTCTTCAGCACCGTGCACTCCTCCTGGACCCCGCCGGAGTCGGAGACCAGCAGGGCCGCGTGGCTCGCGAGGCCGAGGAACTCCTCGTGGCCGATGGGGGCGACGACCTCCAGCGGGTCGAGGAGGTGGCCCATCCCGAAGCGCTCCACGCACGCACGGGTCCGGGGATGCAGCGGCATCACGACCGGGGCCGGGAGGCGTCCGAGCTCGTCGAGGATCGCGGCGAGCCGGACGGGATCGTCGGTGTTCTCGGGGCGATGGATCGTCGCGAGGACGAACGTGCGGTGACGGGGCAGCCCCACCCGGCCCGTCACCGCACGCAGGGACCGCTCGGTCGCCTCGACGATGGTGTTGCCCGTGAGCCGGATCCGCGATGCCGGCACCCCCTCGCGAACCAGGTTGTCCACGTTCGTCGGGGTCGCCGCACAGTGCAGGTCGGCGAGCGCGCCCACCACGAGCCGGTTCAGCTCCTCCGGCATCGCGCGGTCGAAGGAGCGCAGACCGGCCTCGACGTGCACGAGCGGCAGCCCGAGGTAGCTGGCGCACTGCGCCGCGGCGGAGGTCGTGTTGGTGTCGCCCTGGACGACGACCGCGTCGGGTCGCGCCGCCTCGAGCGCCTCCGCGAGGGCGGTGACCATGCCGCCGATCTGGCGGGCCCGGTCCTGGCCGCCGATGCCCCGGAGGGTGACCTCCGGGGCACCGATGCCGGCCTCGTCGAAGAAGGCGCCGCTCAGCTCACGGTCCCAGTGCTGGCCGGAGTGGACCAGCAGCGCCTGGGCGCCGAGCTCGTGGACGACCGGTGCCAGCTTGATGATCTCGGGACGCGTCCCGACCACCACTGCGATCCGCCCCAGCATCACGGGCCTCCGGACCGGGAGCTGCCGACTCAGGCGGTCGCCGAACGGCGTCGGCGCAGCAGCCAGGCGCCGAGGCCGAGAGCGGTCGCGACGACGGCACCGGTCGCGGCCACGGCGGTGTCCATCGCGGGAACCGGGACCTCGGGCGCGGTGGTGTCGGTGACCGCCACGTTGGTGACGACGATGCCGCAGGGGCCCGGAGTCGTGGACCTCAGCGCGATCGTCTCGGCGTTGCCCTGGGCCTGGAACCGGAACTGGTTGTCCGCGGTGTGCTGCCAGGTCAGGCCGCCGCCGTACGACAGGGATCCCAGGTTCTGCTCGTTGCCGAGCGGGCCGGCCAGGACCTCCATGGTGTTCGGGCCGGGGTCGGTCTCGCAGGAGTTCTCCTCGTAGTCGAACGACACCTGGTACCAGCTGCCGGCGGTCGTCGACTGGAGGGCGATCGAGAGCTGGCCCGGGGCGTCGCCGTTGAGGTCGACGGCGTAGCCGGTCGTGTCGCCGCTCGGCAGCGGGTAGGTGGCCGACGTCGCGTAGTCCACGGATCCGGTGACCGACCAGGGCGCGAGGCCGGTGTCACCGGTGTGCAGGATCTGGGGACTTCCGTCCGGCGGCAGAGGCGCCGTGGAGAAGTCGCCCGCCCCGGCCGGCAGGTGGTCGGTGGCGGCGCTGGCCGGGCCGGCGAGCGCGACGAGGGCGAGGGCCGCCGCACCGGCGGCACAGGTCTTCAGCTTCATGAGAGTCCCTTCGGATGGGGAGCAACGGGGAGACTCCATGAGTGTGGGGAGACCTCGCCCCGCCACGGTCACGGTGATGTCACGGGTCCCCGTGACATCGGTGGGCGCGCAGGGCGCAGACGACGGCGGCCCCCCGACTCCGTGAGTCGAGGGGCCGCCGTGGTGCAGCGATGAGGTCAGGCCTCGGCCGGGGCCTCGGTCTCCTCGGCAGCCTCCTCGGGCTCCTCGGCGGGCTCGCCGATGGTGCCGTCGGCCTGCAGGTTCTTCAGCTCGACGACGTTGCCGGAGGCGTCCTTGACGGTCGCACCCTCGACGAGGAGCTGGAGCGCCTTGCCGCGACGGATCTCCTGGATCAGCTCGGGCACGTGGTTGTGCTCGAACATGTGGTTCACGAACTCCTGCGGGTCCTGGCCGGACTGCTGGGCGCGGCGGATCATGTGCTGGGTCATCTCGGCCTGGTCGACGCCCATCTCCTCCTTCTCGGCGATCTCGTCGAGGAGGAACTGCGCGGCGACGGCGTCACGGACCCGGCGCTCGAGGTCGGCCTCGAACTCGTCCTGGGTCTGCTTCTCGTCCTCGAGGTACTTCTCGAGGGTCATGCCGGCGTACTGGAGCTGCTGCTCGAGGTTGGCCCGGCGAGCGTTGAGCTCCTCGGTGACCATCGTCTCGGGGAGCGGGATCTCGACCTTCTCCAGCAGCGCCTCGAGGACGGCGTCGCGGGCGGAGGCGGCCTGCTCGAGGCGCTTGCCTCGGGTGAGGCGCTCGCGCACGTCCGCGCGCAGCTCGTCGAGGGTGTCGAACTCGGAGGCGTCCTGGGCGAACTCGTCGTCGAGCTCGGGGAGCTCCTGCTCCTGGACCTGCAGGATGCTCACCCGGACGTCGACGTCCTGGCCGACGAGGTCGCCGCTGACGAGCTGGGTGGTGAAGGTCTTCTCCTCGCCGACGGACGTGCCGACCAGGGCCTCGTCGAGCCCCTCGATCATGCCGCCGTTGCCGACCTTGTAGGAGAAGCCGGAGATCTCGGCGCCGTCGACGACCTCGCCGTCCTTGGTGGCCACGAGGTCGATCACGACGAAGTCGCCGTCCTGGGCGGCGCGCTCGACGTCGATGAGGGTGCCGAAGCGCTCACGCAGCGCGTCGACCTGCTCGGCGACGTCCTCGTCGGAGACCTCGAGGTCCTCGACGCTGGCCTCGATGCCGTCGTAGGCGGGAACCTCGAACTCGGGCTTGACGTCGACCTCGGCGGTGAACTCGAGGCCGTCGTTGTCCTCGAACTTCGTCACCTCGATCTCGGGCTGGGCGAGCGGGGTGAGGTTGTTCTCCTGGAGCGCCTCGATGTAGGCCTTCGGCAGGACGTCGTTGACGGCCTCGTCGAGGACCACGCCGCGGCCGACCTGGCGGTCGATGACCTGGGGCGGGACCTTGCCGCGGCGGAAGCCGGGGACGTTGATCTGCTTGGCGATCTTCTGGTACGCCGCGTCGAGGCTCGGCTTGAGCTCCTCGAAGGGCACCTCGACGGTCAGCTTGGCCCGGGTCGGGCTCAAGGTCTCGACGGCGCTCTTCACAGGTGTTCTCCTACTGGTCAGGGGATGGTGCACGGGCCGCAGCGGCCCGCCGATCGGGGCGATCTGTCGGGGCGACAGGACTCGAACCTGCGGTCTCCTGCTCCCAAAGCAGGCGCGCTAGCCACTACGCTACGCCCCGCGGCGCGGGCCGACGATCCGGCTGTCGAGCCGCACTTCGAGGGGATGACGGGAATCGAACCCGCGTAATCAGTTTGGAAGACTGAGGCTCTACCATTGAGCTACATCCCCACACACGGAGGCTCCGCCCCCGTGGACCCCCGGAAGGCCCCCCGGGCTTCGCCCACGAGCACGCGCAATCGTGCCACACCCCCGGGCGCCGACCCCAACTCAGGGCCGCCGGTGGACCACCAGCAGCGCACGGTCGTCGTCCGGCGAGCCCACCGCGGCGACCAGACGCCGGGCCAGGCCGTCCCACGAGCCGCGCAGCAGCGACTCGGCCTGACCCATCATGTGGTCGATGCCGATGTCGATGTCGCGGCGCGGCTCCTCGACCATGCCGTCGGTGTAGAGCAGCAGGCTGTCACCGGGCGCGAGGCGCCCCCGGTGGCAGGTGAACTCCGCGTCCTCGACGATGCCCAGGACCGGGCCGTCGGGGCGCAGCGGACGCCACCGTCCCGAGCCCGCCTCGCGCTGCACGGCCGGCGGGTGCCCCGCCGAGCGGAGCTCGAACTCGCCGGTGTCGAGGTCGACCGAGACGTGGACCGCTGTCGCGAAGCCCTCCTCCCAGGCCCGCTGCAGGAGGTAGTCGTTGGCCGCGGGGAAGAACTGCTGCGGAGGCAGGGCCGCGACCAGCCCGCCCATCGCGCCGGAGAGCTGGAGGGCCCGGGTGCCGGCCGCCTCTCCCTTGCCCGAGACGTCGACGACGACCAGCTCGACCCGCCGGCCCCACTCGCGCGCGGTGACGACGATGAAGTCGCCGGCGAACGGCGAGCCGCCGGCCGACGACAGCGCCGACTCCACGAGCCAGCCCTTCGGCAGCGGCGGGATCTCGCCCTGGGCGAGGATGCGGTCGCGCAGGTCGACGAGCATGGACTGTCCGCGCATCGCGCCCACGCCGAGCTGGCCGCGACGCAGTGACAGCACGATCACGAGGACCGAGACCGTCGCCATCACGCCGAGGGCTGTGGCGACGCGCGGCGTGTACTCCTCCTGCAGCATGCCGGCGATGGTGAGTGTCAGCAGGATGTAGCCGGCGAAGACCGGCAGCACGCGACTGCTGAGGAACAGGATCCCGAGCACCAGCGGGAGGAAGATGAGGTTGATCGGCACGTCCGCGGGCTGGAACCAGATGCCGACGAGCACCGCGGCCGCGAAGACGCCCAACGCGACCGCGATCCCGGTGTCGGTCAGCGCCCACCGGCGTCCCGCGGCGATCACCGGCCCGCCCGGGACCGGCTGGCCGTCGTACGAGGGGTGGGCTGGCAGCGCGCGCACCAGAACAGGTTGCGACCGCCCAGGACCTGCGTGCGGACCTTGGCGCCGCAGACATGACAGGCCTGGCCGGTCCGGCGGTAGACGTAGACCTCGCCGCCGTGGTCGTCGACGCGCGGCGGCCGGCCCATGGCCTCCGGGGTGTGCTCGGTCCGGACGGTGTCGATCCGCCCGGTCCGTACGCCCTCCCGCATCAGCACGACCAGATCGTCCCAGATCGCGCGCCATTGCGTGCGGCGAAGCGCGCGACCGGGTCGCAGCGGGTGGATGCGGTGGCGGAACAGGACTTCGGCGCGATAGACGTTGCCGACGCCGGCGAGCACCGACTGGTCCATCAGCAGGGTGCCGATCGGGGCGCTGCTGCGGCTGATCCGCGCCCAGGCCCGCTCCGGGTCGGCATCGTCGCGCAGCGGGTCGGGTCCGATCCGCGCCAGCACCGCGTCGCGCTCGGCAGCGGTGACCAGCGCGCAGCGGGTGGCGCCCCGCAGGTCGGCGTACGCCGGGGCTCGGCTCGGTGTGGCGGGGCGGACCAGGCGCAGCCGCCCCTGCCCCACCGGCTCCGGCACCTCCCCGTCGGGGAGACCGGAGAGGTCGTCGTGGACGACGAAGGTGCCGTAGAGGCCGAGGTGGACGTGCACGAAGCGGTCACTCTCGAACCGGACGAAGAGCTGCTTGCCCCAGGCGTCGGCATCGACGAGCCGGGACCCGTCGAGCCGTGCCGCGGACTCCTCGAATCGGCCCTGGGGGCTGCCGACGCGCACGCGGTCGCCCCCGAAGACGGCGGTGAGCTCACCGGCGAGGCGGTGGAGGGTGTGCCCCTCGGGCATCAGGCCTCGTGGCCGAGCTGCCCGCGATCGACAGCGGAGGCCGGCAGGGACGGCAGCTCCCCCGTCGACTCGTACGACGCCATCTGGCCGATGCGGCGCACGTGGCGCTCGTCGCCGGGGAACGGCGTGGCCAGGAAGACCTCCACGAGACGGGTCATCTCGTCGAGGGTGTGCATCCGGCCGCCCACGGCGACCACCCAGGCGTCGTTGTGCTCGCGAGCGAGCGTGGCGGTCTCCTCCGACCACGCGAGCGCCGCGCGGACGCCCTTGACCTTGTTGGCGGCGATCTGCTCGCCGTTGCCGGATCCGCCGATCACCACGCCGAGGCTGTCGAGGCCCTGCTCGCGGTCGGCGACGACGCCCTCGGCGGCGCGCAGGCAGAAGACCGGGTAGTCGTCGAGCGCGTCGTAGACGAACGGGCCGTGGTCGACCGGCTCGTAGCCGTGCTCGGTGAGCCAGCCGATGAGGTGGGACTTGAGCTCGAGGCCTGCATGGTCGCAGCCGAGGTGAACGCGCATGGCCGCATTCTCTCAGGCGTCACGCACGATGCAGGCGACGGGCCGCCTCCGCGATCGAGCCGCTGATAGAGGGGTAGACCGTGAAGGTCTGCGCGAGCTGATCGGCGGTGATCCGCTCGGTCACGGCGAGCGCCACGGGGTGGATCAGCTCCGAGGCCCGCGGCCCGACGACCACGCCGCCGAGCAGGCTGCGGGAGCCGGGGGCGACGAACAGCTTCACGAAGCCGTCGACGATGCCCTGCATCTTGGCGCGGGCGTTGGTGGCGAGCGGCTGCATCACGACCTCGGCGAGCACCTCGCCGGAGTCGACCTGCTGCTGGGTGACGCCGACGGTCGCGATCTCCGGGGAGGTGAAGACGTTGGAGGCCACGACGCCCAGGTCGAGCGGCTGGACGGCGTCGCCGAGCACGTGGGCCATGGCGATCCGGCCCTGCATGGCGGCGACGGAGGCGAGCATGAACACGCCGGTGCAGTCGCCGGCGGCGTACACGCCGGGAGCCGACGTCCGCGAGACCCGGTCGACCTTGACGAAGCCGCCGTCGTCGAGGGTGACCCCGGCGGACTCCAGGCCGATCCCCGCCGTGTTGGGGACCGAGCCGAGCGCGAGGATGCAGTGTGATCCGGTGACCTCGCGGCCGTCGGCGAGGGTCACCGTGACGACCTCGCCGTCGCGGGAGACCGACTGCATCCGCGAGCGGGAGAGCACGGTCATGCCGCGCCGGGTGAGCACGTCCTCGAGGACCTGCGCCGCGTCCTGGTCCTCGCCGGGCAGCACCCGGTCGCGCGAGGAGACCAGCGTCACCGGGATGCCGAGCGACTGGTAGGCGCTGGCGAACTCCGCGCCGGTGACGCCGGAGCCGACGACGATCACGTGCTCCGGCATCTCCCCGAGGTCGTAGACCTGCTCCCAGGTGAGGATCCGCTCGCCGTCCGGCTGGGCCGTGTCGAGCACCCGCGGCGCGGCGCCGGTCGCGAGGAGCACCGCGTCGGCGTCGTACGTCGTCTCCGTGCCGTCGGTCGCCGTCGCGACCACGCGCGACGGGCCGTCGAGGCGTCCGCGGCCATGGACGACGGTCACACCCTCGCGGGCCAAGCGGCTCTCGATGTCGGCGGACTGCGCGAGGGCGAGCGCCTTGACCCGCGCGTTGACCCGCGCGAGGTCGACCCGCGGCGCCGCGACGTCGATGCCGAGCTCGCCCGCCTCGCCGAAGTCGGTCATGACCTCGGCGGTGGCGATGAGCGTCTTGCTCGGCACGCAGTCGGTCAGCACCGCCGAGCCGCCCAGGCCGTCGGAGTCGACGACCACGACCTCCGCCCCGAGCTGGGCGGCCACCAGGGCCGACTCGTAGCCACCGGGTCCGCCGCCGACGATCACCACGCGCGTCATGGCCGCCATTCTTGCAGCGCGGGCCCGGCCCTACGATTCCCGCATGCGTCCAGCCCTGCGTCCGTCCCGAGTCGCCACTCCCCTCGTCGCCGTCCTCCTCGCCACGGCGGTCGCCGCGTGCGCCCCCGCGGAGGACGAGCCCGAGGAGCAGAGTGGCAAGAGCGCCACCGCCGACGAGTGCGCGATCGCCGACCTCCCGCTGCAGACGGCCGGCAAGCTGACCATCGGCACCGACTCGCCGGCGTACGAGCCCTGGTTCGTCGACGACGAGCCGGCCAACGGCGAGGGCTTCGAGTCCGCGGTCGCCTACGCGGTCGCCGAGGAGCTCGGCTTCGCGAAGGACGACGTCACCTGGGTGACCGTGCCCTTCAACAACTCCTACAAGCCGGGCCCGAAGGACTTCGACTTCGACATCAACCAGATCTCGGTCAACCCCGAGCGCGAGAAGGCCGTCGACTTCTCCGACGGCTACTACTCCGCCGCGCAGGCCGTGATCGTGCTCAAGGACCGCCCCGCCGCCAAGGTGACCTCGCTGGCCGACCTCGCGAAGTTCAAGGTCGGCGCCCAGACCGGCACCACCTCGCTGACCGCCGTGCGCGAGGTGATCAAGCCCGAGCAGGAGCCACTGGTCTTCCAGAACACCAACAACGCCAAGCAGGCCATGCTCAACGGCCAGGTCGACGCGATCGTCGCGGACCTGCCGACCGCGTTCTACATCAGCGCCGCGGAGATCGACAACAGCGTCCTGCTGGGCCAGTTCCAGTACGACGGCGGCGAGCCCGAGGAGTTCGGGCTCCTCTTCGAGCAGGGCAACGAGCTGCTCCCGTGCGTCAACGGCGCGATCGCGTCGCTGAAGGAGGACGGCACGCTGGCCGAGCTCGAGCAGAAGTGGCTCTCTGACGTCGTCAGCGTGCCCGAGCTGAAGTGACGGGGTCGGCCACGGACTGGCAGCCCAGCGAGCGCGAGCTCGCCCGGCGCCGGACCCGCTCCCGTCAGCACCGGCACCGCGTGGTGGTGGCCACCGTCGCGACCGTGGTCGTGCTCGGCGTGCTCGGCGCGGCGCTCGTCCTGTCGCCCGGCTGGCCCCGGGTGCGCGCGACCTTCCTGGACCTGCACCACGCGAAGGAGTCGCTGCCCACCATCCTGGACGGCTTCTGGCTCAACGTGCGGATGTTCCTCATCGCCGAGCCGCTCATCCTGATCGCCGGGCTGGCGCTGGCGCTGACCCGGCAGGCGCGGTCCGCGTGGCTGGCGCCGCTGCGCGGGCTCGCGGTGCTCTACACCGACGTGGTGCGCGGGATCCCGACCCTGCTGCTGGTGTTCCTGTTCGTCTTCGGGATGCCGGCGCTGGGCCTGCAGGGGATCCCCTCGAGCATCTTCTTCTGGGCGACCGTCGCGCTCGTCGTGTCCTACTCGGCCTATGTCGCTGAGGTGTTCCGCTCAGGCATCGAGTCGGTGCACCCCTCGCAGCTCGCCAGCGCCGAGGCCCTGGCGCTGTCGCGGGGCCAGACCATGCGGCACGTCGTGGTCCCCCAGGCGGTGCGGCGCGTCGTACCTCCTCTGCTCAACGACTTCGTCTCGCTGCAGAAGGACACCGCCCTGGTCGCCTCGGTCGGCCTGTTCGACGCGCTGTTCGCGGCCGCGGACTACGGCAACTTCAACTTCAACTTCACGCCGTACGTCGTCGCGGCGCTGTTCTTCATCGCGATGACCGTGCCCCTGGCGCGGCTGTGCGACGTGCTCGCGCGACGGCTGGCCCGGCGCGAGCGGGCAGGAGCACTCTGATGACCTCACCGCTGACCCCGCTGCTGACCCCGCTGCTGGAGGTCCGCAACGTCCGCAAGACCTATCCGCGCCATGACGAGCCGGGCCGGCGGGTGGTCCTCGACGACGTCTCCCTCACCGTCTCCCCCGGCGACGTGGTCTGCCTGATCGGCTCCTCCGGCTCCGGGAAGTCGACGCTGCTGCGCTGTCTGGACCTGCTCGAGCCGATCGACGACGGCGTGATCGAGTTCCAGGGACGCGAGATCTCCGACCCGCTGGTCGATCCGCGCGTCGTGCGCCGCGACATCGGGATGGTCTTCCAGGCCTACAACCTGTTCCCGCACCTGAGCGTCCTCGACAACTGCACTCTCGCGCCGCGCAAGGTCCACGGCCTGAGCCCCGCCGCGGCCCGGGACAGGGCACACGAGCTGCTCGGACGCTTCGGGCTCGCCGAGCACGTGCACAAGCATCCCGACCGTCTCTCCGGTGGGCAGCAGCAGCGGGTCGCGCTGGTCCGCGCCCTGTGCACCGACCCCGCGCTGCTGCTGCTGGACGAGATCACCGCCGCGCTCGACCCCGAGCTCGTGGGCGAGGTCCTCGACATCGTGCGCGATCTCGCCGCGGCCGGTACGACGATGGTGCTGGCCACCCACGAGATGAGCTTCGCCCGCGAGGTCGCCACGCACGTGTGCTTCCTCGACGGCGGCCGGATCGTCGAGGAGGGTCCACCCGCGCAGGTGCTCGGCGCCCCGGAGCAGGAGCGGACCCGGGCGTTCCTGCGGCGGGTGCTGCCGGACTGACCGCCGAGTGATACGAACGATCCACCGTTCGCGCCGTGAGGCCCCGAAGGGGGCCCTTTCCGGGCGAACGGTGGATCGTTCGTGCGCTTGCTAGAGGTTGATCATGTGGCCGGCGATCCCGTGGATCGCCTCCTTGACGGCCTCGGACAGCGTCGGGTGGGCGAACACGTTGCGGCCGACCTCGTCGGCGGTGAGGTCCCACTTCTGGGCGAGGGTCAGCGCCGGGAGGAGCTCGGTGACGTCGGGGCCGATCATGTGGGCGCCGAGGATCTCGTTGAACTCCGCGTCGGCCACGATCTTGACGAAGCCGACGGCCTCGCCGAGGCCCTGCGCCTTGCCGTTGGCCGAGAACGGGAACGAGGCCGTCTTGACGTCGTACCCCTTCTCCTTGGCCTGCTGCTCGCTGTAGCCGAAGGAGCCGATCTGCGGCTGGCAGTAGGTCGCGCGCGGGATGAAGTCGTACTCGACCGGCATGGTCTCGGCGCCGGACATGTGCTCGGCGGCGACGATGCCCATCGCCTCGGCGACGTGGGCGAGCATCATCTTGCCGGTGACGTCGCCGATGGCGTAGACGCCGTCGACGTTGGTGCGGCAGTACTCGTCGATCTGGATCGCGCCGCGGTCGGTGAGGGCGACGCCGGCGGCGTCGAGGCCGTAGCCCTCCACGCGCGGGGCGAAGCCGAAGGCCGCGAGGAACTTGTCGGCCTCGAGCACCTCCTCCTCGCCGCCGGCGGCCGGAGCGACCCGGACCTTGACGCCGGAGCCGCCCGAATCAGCAAGGTCCTCCACGCCCTTGACGGCGGTGGAGGTCATCACCTTCACGCCGAGCTTCTTGTAGTGCTTGGCGAGCTCCTTGGACACGTCGGCGTCCTCGGTGGGCACCATCCGGTCGAGGAACTCCACGATGGTGACGTCGACGCCGAAGTTCTTCATGACATAGGCGAACTCGACGCCGATCGCGCCGGAGCCGCCGATGATCATCGAGGACGGCAGGCTCTCGTCGAGGATCTGCTCCTCGTAGGTGACGATGTTCTTGCCGTTGGGCTCGACGCCGGGGACCGAGCGGACGGTCGCGCCGGTGGCGATGATCAGGTTGTCGCAGGTGTAGGACGTGGTGGCGCCGTCCTCGGCCGCGACCGAGACCGTCTTCGGGCCGGTGAGGGTGCCCCAGCCGTCGATCTCGGTGATCTTGTTCTTCTTCATCAGGAAGTGGACGCCCTTGACGATGCCCGCGCTCACCTGGCGGGAGCGCTTGTGCGTCGGGCCGAAGGACATCGTGGCGTCGCCCTCGATGCCGAACTTGGCCTTCTCGTGGGTCAGCGTGTGCGCGAGCTCGGCGTTCTTGAGCAGTGCCTTGGACGGGATGCAGCCGACGTTGAGGCACACACCGCCCCAGTACTTCTTCTCGATCACGGCAACGGACTTGCCGAGCTGGGCGGCGCGGATCGCGGCGACGTACCCACCGGGGCCGGCACCGAGGACGAGGACATCGAAGTGGGTCACGGAGCCAGCGTAGTGGGGCAGCTCCTTGTGCCCGACATCACGCTCAGGGCAGAGTTCACCTACTCATGAGTACGGCGGCATCGGGTCGCCGTCCGCGAAGAGGAAGCTGCTCCCTCCATGTCTCGGATTCTCGGATTCATCGCGTCCTGCACGCTCGCGGTCGCCGGACTCGCGGCCGTGCCGCTCCCCCACGCACAGGCCGCCCCCACGGGCCTCGTCGACGTCATCGTCACCCTCGCGCCGGGCGCCGACGCGGCCGCGACGGCCCGCTCGGTCGCGGGCGGCCAGGGCCGGGTCACCCACGTCTACGAGCACGCGCTCAACGGCTTCGCCGCCAGCCTCCCCGACGCCGCGGTCAAGGCGCTGCGCAGCAACAGCCGGGTCCGGTCGGTCGAGCTCGACACCCCGGTCCACGCCAGCGACACCCAGCCCTTGCCGCCCAGCTGGGGCCAGGACCGCGTCGACCAGCGCAACCTGCCGCTCGACAACGCCTACTCCTGGACGAGCACCGGCTCCGGCGTCGACGCGTACGTCGTCGACACCGGCATCCAGCTCAACCACGGCGACTTCGGCGGCCGCGCCGTGTCCGGCACCGACACCGTCGACGGCGACGCCGACGCGACGGACTGCAACGGCCACGGCACTCACGTCGCCGGCACGATCGGCGGCACCACCAAGGGACTGGCGAAGGCCACTCGACTGGTCGCCGTCCGCGTTCTCGACTGCAACGGCTCGGGTGCGACCTCCGGCGTCATCGCCGGCCTCGACTGGGTCATCTCCGACCACCAGACCGGCCGAGCGGCCGTCGCCAACATGAGTCTCGGCGGCGGCGCGTCCAGCACGCTCGACGCCGCCGTCAAGCGGGTGATCGCCGACGGCGTCACGATGGCCGTCGCAGCGGGCAACGAGAACACCGACGCGTGCACGAAGTCCCCCGCACGGGTCCCCGAGGCGCTGACCGTCGCGGCGAGCGACCGCAACGACGCCCGTGCCGGCTTCTCCAATCGGGGGACCTGCGTCGACCTCTTCGCGCCCGGCGTCGGCATCACCTCGGACTGGCTGGCCGGAGGCACGAACACCATCAGCGGAACGTCGATGGCGGCCCCGCACGTGGCCGGCGCCGCCGCGCTCTACCTGTCCGCGCACCCGAGCGCCACCCCCGCCCAGGTCGGCACCGCGATCCTCGGCGCCACCACGAAGAACAAGATCACCGGCACCGAGAGGAGCTGCGTGCTGCTGATCGTCTGCTCCCCTGCCACGCCGAACAACCACCTGCTGTACACCGGCGCCTGACGAGGGGGCGGCGTACGACGGTCTAGCCTGAGCCCGTGACGTCGTACGCCGCCTACGGCACCAACCTGGACCCCCAGCGGATGGGCGAGCGGTGCCCCCATTCGCCGTTGCAGACCACCGGCTGGCTGACCGGTTGGCGGCTGACCTTCGGCGGCGAGGAGCACGGCTGGGACGGCGCCCTCGCGACGATCGTCCAGGACCCGCTCGAGCAGGTCTTCGTCGCCGTCTACGACGTCAGCCCGCTCGACGAGCCGAACCTCGACCAGTGGGAGTCGGCCGACTCCGGTCTCTACCGCCGCACCAAGGTCCGGATCGCCACCATGGCCGGCGAGGTCGTCGCGTGGACCTATGTGCTCGACGCGTACGAGGGCGGGCTGCCCTCCGCGTCCTACCTCGGCGTGCTGGCCGACGCTGCCGAGGCGGCGGACGCGCCGGCCGACTACGTCACGGGGCTGCGGGCCCGGGCCTGTCGTTCGACCGGCTTGTGACCCTGCGCCCGGTCGCCCTGCTGGCGACCCTGGTCGTGCTCGGCGCTTGCAGCCCGGATCGCACCGACCCCGGCCGCGGGGGTGGCGAGGAGGAGCGGATCGCGGCCCTGTCGGGAGTCCGTGCGGCGCAGGTCGTCGAGGAGTCGATCGTGGACGAGCGCCCGCCGGTCACCGTGGCGACCGTCGACACCGAGCCCGACATCACCGTGGAGGAGCTGACCACGCTCGTCGCGGAGCTCGATGAGCTCGCCCCGGCCAGGTACACCGTGTTCCGGGATGCCGGACGGATCGTGGAGGGCACGGACACCGTCAAGTACGACCGCCTCACCAACGAGCCAGGACCTCCCCGGGCGAGCGCCGGTGAGCGCGCGTCGACCTGGCTCGAGGCGATCGACGCCCTTCCCGCGGCGCGGGTGTCCCTGGACGATCGGATGGTGATGCTCGCGGACGTCGATGGCGAGACGCTGACTCCCACCGCGCAGGCGGCCCTCACGCGAGCGTGGATGGCCCGGGTCACCGCGTTCTGGCTCACGGCCCATGGCGACGGGACCGAGCGCGCTCTGCACGTCGGCGGCCCGCTCCGGCCCGAGCATGTCCGGGAGTGGACGGAGTTCGCCGCGACCGCAACGCTCGTTCCGCCGCCGGCCTCCGTCACCGAGCTGCGGCTCAGCGTCGGCATCGACGACCCGACTGTGTACGGCGACCTCGAGCGCGACACGGTCGTGCGCATCCCGGGCGCTCACGACTCCGCCGCGCTTCGCCGCGTCTGCGGCGGGCTGTTCGGGCCACTCCTCGAGACCCAGCTCGCCGGCTTCGCCGACGAGCCTGCGGGCGCGGTCTATTCACTCACGGTCCTGCACGACGTGCCCGCCGCGTCCTCCAGCCCGACGACGGAGAACGTCGTCTTCCTGGAGCTTGGCAGGCCGCTGGACGACATGACGTCCCCCTCCCCCTGCAACGTGGAGGCCGCCCGTCGGCTGGCGTCGATGTCCTAGGCTCACGTCCCGTGACCGAGTCCCCCACGCCGTACTCCCTGGCCGAAGAGGCCGCCGCCCGCCTCGCCGAGCTCACCGGAGTCGCACGCCACGACGTCGCGCTCGTGCTCGGCTCCGGCTGGCTGCCGGCCGCCGACGCGCTCGACGGCGCCGGCGGCGCGAACACGACCGAGATCGACGTGACCTCGCTGCCGGGCTTCGCCGCCTCGGCCGTCCAAGGGCACTCCGGCAAGATCCGCTCGATCCGGATCCCCGGCACCGACGGCGCCCCGGACCGCCATCTGCTGGTGTTCCTCAGCCGCACCCACTACTACGAGGGTCGCGGAGTGGCGGCGGTCGTCCACGGCGTGCGTACGGCGGCCGCGGCGGGTTGTCGCGCGATCGTGCTGACCAACGGCTGCGGCGGGCTCAAGGAGACCTGGACGCCCGGCACTCCCGTGCTGATCAGCGACCACATCAACCTCACCGGCCAGTCCCCCATCGTCGGGGCCAACTTCGTCGACCTCACCGACCTCTACTCCGCGCGCCTGCGAGAGCTGTGCCGTGAGGTGGAGCCGAGCCTCGACGAGGGCGTCTACGTCCAGTTCACCGGACCCCACTACGAGACGCCGGCCGAGGTGCGGATGGCCGGGATCCTCGGCGGTCACCTGGTGGGCATGAGCACGACGCTCGAGGCGATCGCCGCACGCGAGGCGGGCATGGAGATCCTCGGCATCAGCCTGGTCACCAACCTGGCCGCCGGTCTGAGCGGCGAGCCGCTCAACCATGCCGAGGTGCTCGAGGCCGGTCGCCAGGCCGCCACCCGGATGGGCGCGCTCCTGGGCGACATCGTCCCGCGCATCTGAGGTCCGGCCCCGTCCGGGCCGGATGAGTGCCCGACGCCCCGGCGACTACCCTCTTGAGCCATGGTCACGTTCGGGGGGACCGGGGTCATGCTGCTCGGGGTCGCGGTCGCGGGCGTCGTCTGCCTCGCGCTCGCCCTCGGCCTCCTCCGCCCCCTCGGCTGGGTCTCCGCGGTCGCGATCGCCGGCTTCGCCTGGTCGCTCGCGGTGATCGCGCTCGTCACCCTGGTCCCGGCGTCTCCCGGCACCGGGTTCGTCCCCGCCGAGACCCGGATGACCACGTGCTCCTGGGACATCGGTGGCCCCGCCCCGGACGGGTTCTGGATCTTCGAGTCCGGTCAGCGCACCCTCAACACCGCGCTGTTCGTGCCGTCCGGCCTGCTCCTGGTGCTGGCGGTCGCGCGATGGCGTGCCGGCTGGATCCTCGCCCCCGCAGGCCTGGTCGGCCTCGCCGCCTACTCCGCGCTCATCGAGAAGACGCAGCTCGAGCTCGCCCGGATCGACCGCGCGTGCGACGTCACCGACGTCATCGACAACGCCACCGGCGCCGTGTTCGGCGCGATGCTCGGCATCGTGCTGGTGGTCGTCCTGCGACCGTGGCGCCATCGTCACCGGAAGGCGAGCCTCCGCCGGTCCTCCTGAGGCTCCTGTCCACAGGCCCGAAGGTCCCAGGTGTGGCGGCCACGCCGCGAGGAGAGGCGACCCCGGCATGGACGCCCTCGCCGATCTCCTCGACCGCCAGGACGGCGTGATCGCCCGCCGCCAGGTCCTTGCGTGCGGTCTCTCGCCGACCTTCGTCGCGCGCCGGCTGCGGCGCCGCGACTGGGTGGCCGTGCACCCCGGGCGCCGGGACCGTGCGCCTCGGGTACGGGCAGGTGCTCGGCCGACCGTGCTCGACCGCCGCCAAGATCGGCCGCATCCTCCAGCGGCAGGGCTGGACCGGAGAGGTGACGGTCTGCCCGGCCTGCGCGACCGGTGATCGACATCGGTCCGATCAAGCAGGTTGATCGGACCCCTGTCGATCAGCCCTTCTCGGCGACGAGCGCCGCCAGCCCGTCCCGGCAGCCCGCCATCATCCGCCGGTGGTTCCACTCGAGCAGCCACCGCCCGCCGTACGACGCGAGGGCGAGCAGCCCGCGCACGCCGACCACCTGAGCGAAGTCCAGCCGGGTGCCGACGCCCTCGGTCGTCAGCGTGAACCGGGCGTAGCCCTCGAGGTCGCCGCCGATCGCGACCTCGATCACCGGCGGTGTGCGGGAGACGGCGTCGAGGACCAGGTCGAGGGTGTAGGGCAGCGTCGAGCGGCACCGGACCCACGCGGTGTCGGGGCCGAGCTTGGCGACGGCGCGCACCTGCGGCCACC
>NZ_VDMP01000023.1:159182-196669 GCF_006335005.1 Nocardioides albidus | reverse complement strand
CCCGGCTACGGTGGCCCGGTGACCACGCCTGACACCGACGTCCTGCTCGCCCGGGCCCAGTCGTGGCTCGCCGAGGATCCCGACGTCCACACCCGCGACGAGCTCGTGCGGGTGATGGCCGCGGTCGAGGCCGGCGACGGCGGTGCCCGCGCCGACCTCGCCGACCGCTTCCGCGGCACGCTGGAGTTCGGCACGGCGGGGCTGCGCGGCGCTCTCGGGGCCGGGCCCAACCGGATGAACCGGATCGTGGTGATCCGGGCCGCGGCCGGCCTGGCGGCGTACCTCCGCGACACGGGGACGACGTCCGGCAGCGCCGTCGTCATCGGGTACGACGCCCGGCACAACTCCGATGTCTTCGCCCGCGACACGGCCGAGGTGATGGCCGGCGCCGGGCTCAAGCCGCTCCTGCTCCCCCGTCCGCTGCCGACTCCGCTGCTGGCGTTCGCGATCCGCGAGCTGGGGTGCGCGGCCGGCGTGATGGTGACGGCGAGCCACAACCCGCCGGAGGACAACGGCTACAAGGTCTACCTGGGCGACGGCAGCCAGATCGTGCCGCCGGCCGACGGCGAGATCGCCGCGCGGATCGCGACCGTCGGCAACCTGGAGTCGGTGCGCCGGGTGCCGCTGGGGACGACGGGCGGCCGGGTCCTCGACGACGGGATCGTCGACGCCTACCTCGACACCGTCGCCGCGCTCGCCGGGGACGGCCCTCGGGACCTCACGATCGTCTACACCCCGCTGCACGGTGTGGGGGGCGGAGCCCTCCCCGCGGTGCTGGAGACCGCGGGATTCGAGGCGCCGCAGATCGTGGCCGAGCAGGAGGCGCCGGACCCGGACTTCCCGACGGTCGCCTTCCCCAATCCGGAGGAGCCCGGCGCGATCGACCGCGCGGTGGCGCTGGCCGAGCGGACCCGTGCCGACATCGTCATCGCCAACGACCCCGACGCCGACCGGTGCGCGGCCGCCGTCGCCGGGCCGGACGGCACCTGGCGGATGCTGCGCGGCGACGAGGTCGGCGCCCTGCTGGCCGATCACCTGCTCCGCAACGGCCGCGAGGGCGTCTACGCCGCCTCGATCGTGTCGTCCTCCCTGCTGGGCCGGATGGCCGAAGCCGCCGGCCAGAGGTACGCCGAGACGCTGACCGGCTTCAAGTGGATCTCCCGGGTCCCGGGGCTGGTGTTCGGTTACGAGGAGGCGCTCGGCTACTGCGTCGACCCGGACCACGTCTCCGACAAGGACGGCGTGTCCGCCGCCCTGCTGCTGTGCGAGATCGCCGCCGAGGCAAAGGCAGCCGGGCGCACCCTCCTCGACCTGCTCGACGACCTCGCCGTCGCCCACGGCCTGCACGCCACCGACCAGCTGTCGGTGCGGGTCACCGACCTCGGCGAGATCGCGGCGGCGATGGAGCGGCTGCGCGCCGAGCCGCCGACCTCGCTCGGCGGCTCGCCCGTCACGACCGCCGACGACCTCGCCACGGGCGCGGGCGGGCTGCCGCCGACCGACGGGCTGCGCTACCGCACGGAGGACGGCAGCCGGGTCGTCGTGCGCCCGAGCGGCACCGAGCCCAAGCTCAAGTGCTATCTCGAGGTGGTCGTTCCCGTCCTCGACGCCGACGTCCCCCTCGCCCGCGCCGAGGCCGCGACGCGGCTGACCGCGCTGCGCGCCGACATCGCCCTCGCCGCGCGGATCTGACCCCGGTCGTCGGCGATCGTCAGCTGACGGAGACCGCGTCGACGACGAAGACCAGCGTCTCGTTCGGCGCGACGCCGTTGCCGCCCTGGCCGTAGCCGAGCTCCGGCGGGACGACGAGCAGGCGGCGGGTGCCCTTCTGGACGCCGATCAGGCCCTGGTTCCAGCCGTCGATGACCGGTGCGTTGCCCAGGTCCTCGAGCGGGAACGTCTCGCCGCGCTCGAAGGAGCTGTCGAGCACCTGCTTGTCCGACCAGGTCACGAGGTGGTAGTTCGTCTCGACCGTGTCGCCGTTCTCGGCCGCCGGCCCGGAGCCCGTCACGAGGTCCTTGGTGAGCAGGGTGGTCGGCGCGGCGCAGTCCTCGGGGATCGTGATGGTCGGCGTGGCGCCGAAGTCGCCCTCGACCGCGATGTCCTCGGCGGTGCACTCGTCGCCCGCGGGAGCGGCCTCCGCGGAGGGGCTGGCCGACGAATCGGCCGACGAACTGGCCGACGGGCTGGCGGACGCTCCGTCGGCGGCCTTCTCGTCGTCGTCACCGCACGCACTGGTGGCGAGGACGGACAGCGACAGGAGGGCGGCGGCGGCGAGCCGGACACGGGTCTGCATGGGGTGCAGCCTACGAACGGGGCGCAACGGTCAGCCGACGAGGGCCGTGACCACCGTCGCCGCGGCGAGGACGCCGAGCAGGGCGATCTCCGGCCACGCCCAGGCGTGCCGCACCCCGGGGACCGCATCTCCCGTCGTACGACGCTCGCGGGCGGCCGCGATCCGGCGCTCGATCTTGTCCTCGATCAGCCAGGCGGTGGACCGCTTCTCCAGCGGCGTGTCGTGGGCCGCCCGGCTGTCGCTGCGGATGGTGCGCCTGGTGCGCCCGAACCCGCTGCCGACGTACCTCT
This sequence comes from Nocardioides albidus, assembly GCF_006335005.1. Classification (GTDB taxonomy): domain Bacteria; phylum Actinomycetota; class Actinomycetes; order Propionibacteriales; family Nocardioidaceae; genus Nocardioides; species Nocardioides albidus. Next base: position 194,083 of record NZ_VDMP01000023.1, on the reverse strand, counting down.
CCTCGCCCGACCTCAGGATCGTCACCTGGGCGATCTCGACCGAGGTGATCACGGCGAACGGCACCCAGCGGGTGTGCAGCGGGTTGCGCAGCTCGATCTCGTCGCCGTGCAGGCGCACCGCCGGCCGGATCATCACCATCCAGGTCAGCACGCCGAGCAGGAGGCAGAACGGGTAGGCCCACGGGGCGAACCCGGCCTCGGGGTCGGCGATGCCGTAGATCATCACGGCGGCCAGGAGCACCAGTCCGACGATCCCCATCACGAGCCCACCGGAGCTGTAGCGCTCGACCTTGCCGACACCTTCGTTCTGCACGGTCCCCGACTCTATGCTGAGGCAATGCCGACCACCGCCCTCGCGGCGTACTCCGAAGTGACGGCGAGCGAGGCGTCGCTGCGCCGTTTCCTGCACGGTCTGCCGGGCGTGGACCAGGTCGGCGCCGAGGCCCGTGCTGCCGGTCTCGGCACCCGCTCGATCAAGACGACCGCCAAGGCGTGGGCCCTGGACCTGGCGATCCGGATGGTCGACCTGACCACGCTGGAGGGCCAGGACACTCCGGGCAAGGTGCGGGCGTTGGCGAGCAAGGCGCTGCGCCCCGACCCGGCGGACCCGAGCTGCCCGTCGGTCGCCGCCGTGTGCGTCTACGGCGACCTGGTCGGCGAGGTGAAGGCGATCGTCGGCTCCGAGGTCAACGTCGCCGCCGTCGCGACGGCGTTCCCCAGCGGGCGCGCGTCGATGCCGGTCAAGCTGGCCGACACGCGTGACGCGGTCGCCAACGGGGCCGACGAGATCGACATGGTGATCGACCGGGGCGCCTTCCTGGCCGGCCACTACCTGCAGGTCTTCGAGGAGATCGTGGCGACCCGCGAGGCGTGCGTGCGGCCCGACGGCTCGCACGCCCACCTGAAGGTGATCTTCGAGACCGGCGAGCTGCAGACCTACGACAACGTCCGCCGCGCGTCGTGGCTGGCGATGCTCGCCGGGGCCGACTTCATCAAGACCTCCACCGGCAAGGTCCAGCCGGCGGCGACGCTGCCGGTCACCCTGGTCATGCTCGAGGCCGTCCGCGACTTCCGCGAGGCCACCGGCGTGCAGATCGGCGTGAAGCCGGCGGGCGGCATCCGCACCGCCAAGGACGCCATCAAGTACCTCGTGATGGTCAACGAGGTCGCCGGAGACGACTGGCTGGACCCGGACTGGTTCCGCTTCGGCGCCTCGACGCTGCTCAACGACCTGCTCATGCAGCGCACGAAGATGACCACCGGCCGCTACAGCGGTCCCGACTACTTCACCCTGGACTGAGACATGGCTTCGACAAGCTCAACCACCGGCGGCTTCGAGTACGCACCCGCCCCCGAGTCCCGGAGCATCGTCGACATCAAGCCGTCGTACGGCCTGTTCGTCGACGGCGACTTCGTCGACGGGCAGGGCTCCTCGTTCAAGACGATCAACCCCGCCACCGAGGAGACCCTCGCCGAGGTCGCCGAGGCGTCCGAGGCGGACGTCGACCTCGCGGTCCGCGCGGCCCGCCGTGCGTTCCGGGGCTGGTCGCGGATGTCGGGCCGGGAGCGCGCGAAGTACCTCTTCCGCATCGCCCGGATCATCCAGGAGCGCGGACGCGAGCTCGCCGTGCTGGAGTCGATCGACAACGGCAAGCCGATCAAGGAGAGCCGCGACGTCGACGTGCCGATCGTCGCCGCCCACTTCTTCTACTACGCCGGCTGGGCCGACAAGCTCGAGTACGCCGGCCTCGGCGCGAACCCCCGGCCGTTGGGCGTCGCCGGCCAGGTCATCCCGTGGAACTTCCCCCTGCTGATGCTGGCGTGGAAGGTCGCCCCGGCCCTGGCGTGCGGCAACACCGTCGTCCTCAAGCCGGCCGAGACCACGCCTCTGACGGCACTGCTGTTCGCGGAGATCTGCCAGCAGGCCGACCTCCCGCCGGGCGTCGTCAACATCGTCACCGGTGCGGGCGCGACCGGTCAGGCGATCGTGGCGCACCCCGATGTCGACAAGGTCGCCTTCACCGGCTCGACCGAGGTCGGCAAGGCGATCGCCCGCACGGTCGCCGGCTCCGACAAGAGGGTCACCCTCGAGCTCGGCGGCAAGGCCGCCAACATCGTCTTCGACGACGCCCCCATCGACCAGGCGGTCGAGGGCATCGTCAGCGGCATCTTCTTCAACCAGGGGCACGTGTGCTGCGCCGGCTCGCGCCTGCTGGTGCAGGAGTCCGTGGCCGACGAGGTGCTCGCCCGGCTGAAGCGGCGGATGGGCACCCTGCGCGTGGGCGACCCGCTCGACAAGAACACCGACATCGGCGCGATCAACTCGTCGGAGCAGCTGGCCCGGATCCGCGAGCTCTCCGACGTCGGCGAGGCCGAGGGCGCCGAGCGCTGGGCGCCTGCGTGCGACCTGCCGTCGTCCGGGTTCTGGTTCCCGCCGACGGTCTTCACCGGCGTCACCCAGGCCCACCGGATCGCGCGCGAGGAGGTCTTCGGACCGGTCCTGTCCGTGCTGACCTTCCGCACCCCGGCCGAGGCCGTGGAGAAGGCCAACAACACGCCGTACGGCCTCTCCGCCGGCGTGTGGACCGAGAAGGGCTCCCGGATCCTGCACATGGCCTCGCAGCTGCGCGCCGGGGTGGTGTGGGCCAACACGTTCAACAAGTTCGACCCGGCCAGCCCGTTCGGCGGGTTCAAGGAGTCCGGCTACGGCCGCGAGGGCGGACGCCAGGGCCTCGCCGCATACCTCCAGGGAGGCGACCTCTGATGGCTGCGTCACGGATCGACGTCCGCAAGACCTACAAGCTCTACATCGGCGGCGCGTTCCCGCGCTCGGAGTCCGGTCACTCCTACGAGGTGACCGACAGCAAGGGGAGGTTCGTGGCCAACGCCGCTCTCGCGTCGCGCAAGGACGTGCGCGACGCGGTCGTCGCCGCACGCAAGGCCTTCGGGCCCTGGTCCGCACGCACGGCCTACAACCGCGGCCAGATCCTCTATCGGATCGCCGAGGTCATGGAGGACCGCCGCCCCCAGTTCGAGGAGGCCGTGCGCCAGTCCGAGGGCGCCTCCGCCGCGGCCGCGCGCGCCCAGGTGGACGCCGCCGTCGACCGCCTCGTCTGGTACGCCGGCTGGGCCGACAAGCTCGCCCAGGTCATCGGCAACGCCAACCCGGTGGCCGGCCCGTTCTTCAACCACACCGCTCCCGAGCCCACCGGCGTCGTCGGCGTCCTCGCGCCGCAGTCCTCGTCGCTGCTCGGCCTGGTTTCCGTCGTCGCGCCGGTGATCGTGACCGGCAACGTCGCGGTGGTCGTGTCGTCGTACGCCCGCCCGCTGCCCGCCGTGACCTTCGCCGAGGTGCTCGCCACCTCCGACGTCCCCGGCGGCGTGGTCAACATCCTCACCGGCGACGCAGCGGTGCTGGGTCCGTGGCTCGCCTCGCACATGGACGTCAACGCGATCGACCTGTGCGGCGTCGCGGGCTCACCCGACCTGGCGACCTCGCTCGAGGTGGCCGCGGCCGACAACCTCACGCGGGTACGCCGCGCGCCGGACGCCGAGCCGGACTGGTCGGCCGAGCCGGGCCTGGCGCCGATGACCGCGTTCGTCGAGCAGAAGACGGTCTGGCACCCGATCGGCATCTGACCCGCGGACAGGCGGGCGAGACGTCGCGACGTCTGCTCTCGACCACTCAGACGGGAGCGAGCGGGCGGCGCTGGCCGGAGGGCGGCAGCTCGACTCCGATCGGCATCCCGGGTCGGACGACGCCGCCTCGCTCGACGACGGCCATGATGCCCGCCCTGCGGACGATCGCCCGACCGTCGACGTTGTCGGCGCCGCCCGTGGGTCCCAGCGTGACGTCGGAGGCGGAGGCGACGCCGTCGGCGCGGGCGACGACGACCTTGAGCAGGCCCGCGGAGAGCTCGTCGATCTGACGGCACGGGTTGCGCAGCCCGGTGACCCGCAGGCGCGTGTCGCCGATGTGCAGGAGGGTGTCGACGGGGAGGCCGAGGACGTCCAGGCCGGCGGTGAGGATGTTCTCCCCCAGCGATCCGGGACCGACGTCGTGTCCGGCCGCGCGCGCCTCCTCGAGCAGTTCGGCGTGGAGGAGGTGGACCTGCCGCAGGTTGACCACGTTGGGGTTGCGCCGCTTGCGGGAGCGGTGCTGGACGAGGGTGCCCGCGTGGGCGTCGCCGGCCACACCCATGCCCTCGATGAGGAGGAGCTCGTCCCGCACGGTCTTGCTGAAGGCATGCATCTCCTCGCGTGCGACCGACGCCACCCGCGCGCTCTGCTCCACGCGGTCCAGCCTGCCACGGCCGGTTCCGAGCCGAGCCGTGGACTCGCCCGCCCGGGGGCGGTACGGCAGACTCGACCCCCATGACCACTCGTGCCCGTGTGATCGTGCTCGCCGGCCCGTCCGGGTCCGGCAAGTCCCGGCTCGCGGAGCGGCTCGCGAAGGCGTGCGGCTGGCCGACCCTGCGGCTCGACGACTTCTACCGCGACGGCGACGAGCCGGGGCTGCCGCTCATCACCGACGGCGCCAACGCGGGGCTCGTCGACTGGGACCACCCGGGCACCTGGAACCACGAGGACGCGTTCGCCGCGTTGAGCGAGCTGTGCGCGAACGGCGCGACCGAGGTGCCGGTCTACTCGATCTCGCAGAGCCGGCGGACCGGCGGTCAGCGGCTCGACCTGCACGGCGCGCCCCGGTTCTGCGCGGAGGGGATCTTCGCGACGGAGATCGTCGAGGAGTGCCGCCGGGCCGGGATCCTGGCGGAGGCGTACTGCGTCACCCAGCACCCCGCCGTCACCTTCTGGCGCCGGCTGACCCGCGACCTGCGCGAGCACCGCAAGCCGCCGCTCGTCCTCCTGCGACGCGGACTGGCGCTTGCCCACGCCCAGCGCCAGATCGTGCGCCGGGCGAGCGAGGTGGGCTGTCGGGTCGCCACGGGCGACCGGGCGTTCGCCGAGCTCGCCGGCCAGCAGGAGGACGACCATGCGGTGGCCCGCTGACCTCCCACCGAGCCGCCTGCGTCAACCCGACGCCCGCAGCTGCGGAGCCGCCAGCGTTCTCGGCGCGCGGGCCCTGCTGACCGAGTGGCGGCCGGAGGACCCGGAGCGCGACATCACCGACGAGCACCGGCTCCTCACCTCATCGCGCAGCCCGCGCGACCGCCTCCAGATGCCGTGGCCGCGCGCGCTGGGCACGCCTCCGTGGGCGGTCGCCAACGCGTTGCGCTCGCTCACGGGCGAGCACATCGCGACGGTGCTCGTCCGGCCCCGCCCGGCGATCGGGTACGACGTCCTGCGCGAGCAGGTGCGCGGCCGGCCCGTCGGCGTCTACGTCGGCAACCGGTGGCTGCCCCGCCACGTCGCCCTCGCCGTCGGAGCGGTCGAGGGCGGGGTCGAGGTCTTCGATCCCGCGACGGGGCGCCTGGTGGTCGTGCGCGAGCAGCAGTGGACCGGGCACCGCGTCGGGATCGCCGGCTGGTCCCACTTCTGGTTCGTGGTCTGAGGGCGGCCGGCGCTCGGATCAGGACGCGGTGGCGGCCGTCGCGAGCGCCCTGAGCCCGGCCTCGATCCGCTCGACCGGGGTGTCCGCCCGCGGCGCGACCCGGATCTCGAGGACGTCGTCGTCACCGGTCCGGAGCACCAGGACGCTGTCGGGACCTCGATCGGCCACCAGCGCACAGGACGCGGCGGCCTCCGGGGCGATCCCGGCGGCCCGGTCGACCATCGCGCCGACCTCGTCGCAGCGCTGCTCCCAGGCGGTCCGGGCTGCGGCGGCACGGTCGTCGGGACCCGTGTAGGCCAGGGCCCGTCGCTGGACGCTCACCTGTCCCTCGGTGGCCTCGCGGGTGCAGGTCAGCTCGTCGGGCGTCGCGCTGCCGGTCGGCACCCATCCGAGGTCGGCGAAGACCGCGTCGGGCACCAGTGCCGCGCAGGTCTCCCGGGTCATCGCCCCGGTGGAGCTGGCGTCGTCGGGCCCGTCGTCCACCGTCGCGGCCGGGTCGGAGCACGCCGACAGGACTCCCACGAGGACGAGCGGCCCGAGAGCAACGAGTGGTCGCATAACCCCATCCTGTCCGGCCCCGGCAAGCCGAAACCGGGGTGACCGAATCCGGCGACCGAGGATTGACCGCCGCGCAACCGGGGAATCGAGGACTCCGACACCGACCGCCACCCTCGAGAGTGAGCACATGAGTCTCGACCCTCCGCTTCCTGTCAACACGGCGCCGCCGCTGCAGGTCGACCTCGACGCCGACCTCCGCGTGGTCAGCGCGAGCTTCGCCCACCTGCCCGACGAGCTCCGCGAGCCGACCGCCCTGGACGCCGAGCTGCAGCGGGCCTACCTCGCCGCCGTGGCCGAAGGCCGACCGACGGCCTCCCGGAGCATCGGCCCGGACGGCCGGGCCCACGCAGCCCGGGTCACCGCACCGCCCCGCCGCCCGATGCGCGAGCTGGTCGCCGAGGCGTTGCGCGACCTCGAGGAGCACGGTGCCCCGCCCCGCGACGATCACCGGGTCGTGCCGATCGGGGGCGAGCAGGGCGAGTCCGACAACCAGTGCCTGAGCGTCGTCCTCGACGCGTCGGGCGCCGGTGGCCGGCTCGACGCCGACGCCGGCTGGTTGCGCCAGGCGTCGGCGAGCAACGTCGCCGCCGCGATCCAGCAGGCCTTCGCGGCCGCCTACCAGAGGAGAGACCACCGATGAGTTTCGCAGTCCAGTCGCAGAACCTCCGTCGCCAGGCCGCCGTGTGGAGCGACCGGAAGGACGACGTCGCCACCGTGCGCGCCGCCATCAGCCCCGGCTTCGGCCAGGGCTGGAAGTTCGGCTTCATGGCCGGCAGCGCCGGCGTCCGCGAGATGTACGACGAGTGGACCAGCGACATGGCGAACTGCTTGACCGACGCGGGCTACAGCTTCGCCTACCTCGACGCGGCGCTGGTCTCCTGCGCCAACGAGTACGACGACTCCGACGCCACGGCGGCGACGAGCGCGCAGAAGCTGGACAAGATGATCGAGGAGTCGGGGTACCACCATGACTGACGGACCGCAGACCTTCGACGAGCTCGTCGACAAGGTCGAAGAGAAGACCGAGCAGATGATCGACGACCTCGTCGACAAGGCCAACTGGGCCGCGGGCAAGCTCGAGGACGCCGCGAACAGCGTGCTCGCCAAGCTCGGCAGGCTGATCCCGGGCGAGAGCGAGGCCGAGAAGGCGATCGACAAGTGGAACGACGAGATCCAGCCGGAGATCCAGAAGGGGATCAACGAGCTGCGGGGCAAGGTGGCCCGAGCCGTCGGCGAGCTCGCCGGTGACCCACTCTCGCTGATCGACTACTCCAAGGCGTACATCGCCGCGAAGGCCACGCTCTACCAGTCGACCACGCTCAACCAGGACATCGTCAGCCTCGGCAACACGTGGGAGGGCCCGGCCTATAACGCCTACTCCACCGTCGCGACCGAGCAGAGCGACGCGCTGCTGGCGCTGTCGAACAACCTCCAGCTCGGCGGTGACCTCACCCGTGACGGCGCGGACCGGATCCTCCAGCTGTGGCTGGACCTGATCACCAACTACATCGACTACGCGACCTCGGCGATCTCCCTGGTCGGCAGCTTCGCCGACGTCGGCAAGGCGCTCGGCGCGTGGATCCCCGCGATCGCCGACGCGTTCGCGCTGATCATCCAGAAGATCGGCGACGTCGCCGTCCTGCTGCTGACCTTCTGGAAGAACCAGGTGACCCAGGCCTCGGAGAGCTGGGAGATCCTCACCGCCGGGTTCGACGGCCTGCCGAACAACCACTGGCCCAAGATCAGCGAGGGCAGCAGCGACGACATCAACAACCCGGCCGGCTGGCCGTCCTGAGCGTCAGTCCCGGCGCTCGGCGTACCACGGCTTGATGGTCTCGGTGATCAGCCGGTAGCGCTCGTCGTAGGGGATGAAGGCGGACTTCATCGCGTTGACGGTCAGCCACTCCATCTCCGACCAGCCGTAGCCGAACGTCTCGGCGAGCAGGCCGAACTCCCGGCTCAGGGTGGTGCGGCTCATCAGCCGGTTGTCGGTGTTGACCGTGACCCGGAAGCGCAACGAGGCCAGCAGCCGGATCGGGTGCTCGGCGAGCGACGGCGCCGCACCGGTCTGCACGTTGGACGACGGGCACATCTCGAGCGGGATCCGCTTGTCGCGGACGTACGACGCCAGGCGACCCAGCTCGGCGACGCCGTCCTCGCTCACCTTGATGTCGTCGACGATCCGCACGCCGTGGCCGAGCCGGTCCGCGCCGCACCACTGCACCGCCTCCCAGATCGACGGGAGGCCGAAGCCCTCGCCGGCGTGGATGGTGAAGTGGGAGTTCTCCCGCTGGAGGTACTCGAACGCGTCGATGAAGCGGGTGGGCGGGTAGCCGGCCTCCGGCCCGGCGATGTCGAAGCCCACGACGCCACGGTCGCGCCAGGTGATCGCGAGCTCGGCGATCTCCATGGCGCGGGCGGCCTGGCGCATCGCGGTGAGCAGGTGCCGGACGATGATCCGTCCCCCCGACGCCGAGACCGCGGCCATGCCCTCCTCGAAGCCCTGCTGGACGGCGGCGACGACGTCCTCGAGGTCGAGACCGGCCTCGACGTGGAGCTCGGGGGCGTAGCGGATCTCGGCGTAGACGACCCCGTCGGCGGCGAGGTCCTCGACGCACTCGCGGGCGACGCGGGTCAGCGCCTCGCTCGTCTGCATGACCCCGACGGTGTGGGCGAACGTCTCCAGGTAGCGCTCGAGCGAGCCGGAGTCGGCCGCCTCGGCGAACCACCGGGCGAGCGCCTCGGCGCTGGTCTCGGGGAGAGCGTGTCCCACACCTGCCGCGAGCTCGATGATCGTGGCCGGGCGCAGTCCGCCGTCGAGGTGATCGTGGAGCAGCACCTTGGGGGCGGCACGCAGCAGATCCTCGGAAAGTGCGGGGGTGGGTTCCATGGACGCATTGTGCCAACCCGGTGGTCCAGGCGCAGGCGGTGCCGGTTGGCAGGTGCTGCTATGTCCGAGTCGGATCGATGTCGATAGCGTGGCGCCATGTCTGCGCCTCTCGATGATGTCCTGGTCCTTGATCTCACCCGCGCTCTCGCCGGCCCCCATGCGGCGATGATGCTCGGCGACCTCGGCGCCCGGGTGATCAAGGTCGAGAGTCCCGGCGGCGACGACACCCGGACGTGGGGCCCGCCGTTCATCGACCCCGCGGAGGGTGAGCGGGAGTCGACGTACTTCCTCTCGGCCAACCGCAACAAGGAGTCGATCACCCTCGACCTCAAGGACCCGGCCGACCAGGACGTCCTGGCCAAGCTCGTCGAGCGGGCGGACGTGCTGATGGAGAACTTCCGGGTCGGCGTGCTCGACCGGCTCGGGTTCCCCGTCTCGCGCCTGCACGAGATCAACCCGCGTCTGATCGTCCTGCAGATCACCGGCTTCGGGCACGACGGGCCCGAGGCGACGCGCTCCGGCTTCGACCAGATCGCCCAGGGCGAGGGCGGCCTGATGTCGCTGACCGGGCTGAGCGAGCCGACCAAGGTCGGCGTGCCGATCGCCGACCTGCTGGCCGGGATGAACGGCGCGTACGGCGTCGTCTCGGCCCTCTACGAGCGCGAGCGCACCGGCCGGGGTCGGGTCGTGCACACCTCGCTGCTGGCCGGGATGATCGGCGTGCACGCCTTCCAGGGCACCAAGTGGACCGTCGCCAAGGAGGTCCCCGGGCTCGCCGGCGGCCACCACCCGTCGATCTCGCCCTACGGCATGTTCGCCACCGCGACCGCGCCCGTGCAGATCGCGTGCGGCTCGGAGAAGCGGTGGCAGGCGCTGTGCGCCGAGCTCGGCATCGACCCGGGCCGCGAGGGCATGGCGACCAATCCCGAGCGCGTCCGCAACCGCGACGCCGTCATCGAGCTGATCGAGGGCCTGCTGTCCACGGTCTCCGCCGAGGACGTCCTCGAGCGGCTCGACAAGGCCGGCGTCCCCGCCGGGAAGGTCCGCACCCTCGACGACGTCTACGCCTGGGACCAGACCCTGTCCCAGGGCCTGCTGATCGACGTCGATCACCCCACCCTGGGCTCCATCCAGCTCCCCGGGCCGACCCTGCGCTTCGACGACAACGCCTACGCCGGCGGCCGCGAGCAGCACATCGCGCCGCCCACCCTCGGGCAGCACAACGACGAGATCCGCGCCTGGATCGAGAGCTGATCAGGCGTCGGCGACGGCCAGCCGCGCCTTGAGGAGCGGGATGGCGGGGTGGCGCATCCGGCCCTCGCGGCCGAGCTCGGCCAGGCATGCCTCGAGCACCGCGGTGTCGTACGGCGCCAGCTCGCTGTAGTGCAGCACCGCGTCGGGCTGCGGGTCGGCGAGCAGCGCCTCCCGGACCGCGACGGCGACGTACTCCCCCATCTCGACGAGCGCCGGGCTCTCCGTGCCCGGCAGCAGGTCGCCGCCGTAGGCCTCCACGGCGGCGGCCACCTCTCCGCGACGCAGCAGGGCGAGCACGTGGTCGACGTCGGTGGCGATCGGCATGAGCAGCCGGTAGGGCCGCGAGGCGAGCTGGCCGGCCAGGGCGGACCGCAGGTGGGACACCTCGGCCTTGAGCGTGGAGAAGGTGACCGCGTGGTCGCCGTAGAGCATGGCGTGGAGCTGGTCGAGCGAGAGCCCGTCGGGGTGCAGCGCGAGCAGGGAGAGGATCTCGGTCTGGCGGCGGTTGAGCAGCAGCCGCTGACCGTCGACGCGGGCCTCGGCGGTGCCGAGGATGCTCAGCACCAGGCCGGGCTCGGCGATCTCGTCCTCGACCGGCGACGCGGCGTAGTGATGGGTGCGCGGGAGCGCCTGCTCGACGAGCCGGGCCAGCACCCGCGCGGTCGCCAGGCCGATCGGGTGGGTGCGGTCCCAGGTGGTGGAGATGTCGAGGACCCCCAGCTTGGCGCCGCTGACCGGGTCGTGCAGGGGCGCGGCCCAGCAGACCCAGTTGTGCACGATCGGCGCGTAGTGCTCGGCACTGAACACCATCGAGGGCCGGTCCAGCCGGTTCGCGAGGTCGAGCGCGTTGGTGCCGACCGAGCGGTCGTCCCAGCGACCACCGGGCACGAAGTTGACGCTCTCGGCCTTGCGGCGCATCACCCGCCCGCCGTAGGTCCACAGCACCCGGGTGTCGGGGTCGGTGACGGCGAGCACGAGGTCGCCGTCCTCGGCGGTGCGGCGCAGCTCGTCCTCGACCCGCTCGACCGCGATCTGCAGCGGCGAGCCCTTCCAGAACGAGCTCGTCTCCGACTCGTCGGCGAGCGGAGCCTGGACGACGTCGCGCGCGACGCTGGCACCGGAGCGGGCCCAGCTGTCGAGGATCTCGGGCCGCACGGTCGTGGCCGCGCCGCCGCCCTCCTCGACCCAGGTGGTCCATGCGGCGAGCGCACGACGCCGCAGCTGGTCGAGCTCGTCCATGCCGGCACCCTACTCCGGTGGGTGACGCGGATCACTCCCTTCGTCAGGGGGCGACCGGGTAGTGGCTGGCGATCGCGATCCGGTTCCAGGTGTTGATGGCGATCACGACAGCGACGACCGCCGCGACCTGCTTCTCGTCCAGGACGGCGTCGATGTCGACGCCGGGCGCGGGGGTCGTGTGCAGCTCGCCGATCCGGGTGACCTGCTCGGCGAGGGTCAGCGCCGCCTGCTCCTGGGGCGTGAAGTACTGCGTCTCCCACCAGGCGGCGACCACGGCCAGGCGGTCGGCGCTCTCGCCCTTCTCGATGGCGTCCCGGGCGTGCATGCGCAGGCAGAACGCGCAGCCGTTGAGCTGTGAGGCGCGCATCTTGACCAGCTCGACGAGCAGCGGGTCGAGACCGGCGGCGGTGGCCGCCTCGTCAGCGGCCTTGTCGGCGGCGAGCTGCGCCTCGTAGAGGCCGGGCACGAGCTTGGTGAGGTTGACGTGCGGAAGCATGGGGTCCCTTCCTGGGGCTCTCGACGGACGGCCGGATGACCGGTCCTGACCTGTGGACGAGACGGGCTCCGGGAATGTGACATGCCCCCTCGGCCTCGAGGCTCAGGTGTGGATGCGCCCTGACCGGACGGCGAGCGGCTCACCCGATCCGCCCCACCGGCCGGCCACGATCTCGGCGGCGATGCTGATGGCGGTCTCCTCGGGGGTGCGGGCGCCCAGGTCGAGGCCGATGGGACTGTGCAGGCGGGCGAGCTCCTTCTCGCCCAGCCCGGCCTCGCGCAGACGCTCCATGCGGTCGTCGTGGGTGCGCCGCGAGCCCATCGCGCCGACGTACCCGACCTCGGGCAGCCGCAGCGCCACCTCCAACAGCGGCACGTCGAATTTCGGGTCGTGGGTGAGCACGGTGATCACGGTGCGGGCGTCGACCCGGCCGGCGTCCTGCTCGGCGGCGAGATAGCGGTGCGGCCACTCGACGACCACCTCGTCGGCACCGGGGAACCGGCTGGTCGTGGCGAACACCGGCCGCGCGTCGCACACCGTCACCCGATAGCCCAGGAACCCCCCGACCCGGGCGACCGCGGCCGCGAAGTCGATGGCGCCGAACACCAGCATCCGCGGCGCGGGCGCGAAGGCCCACACGAAGACCCGCATGCCCTCGCCCCGCCGCTCGCCGTCGGGGCCGTAGGTCAGGGTGCCGTTGTGGCCGGCGGCCAGCAGGCCGAGCGCGTCGTCGCGCACGGCGTCGTCGATCCGGGCACTGCCCAGACTCCCCGACGGCGGCACGTCGGGGCGGATGACCACCCGGCGCCCGACGTACGACGGGTCGGGGTGGTCGACGACGGTGGCGACCGCGACCGGGCGACCCGCCTCGACGTCCGCGGCGATCTCGGCGAGCTCGGGGAAGGTCTGCCGGTTCACCTTCTCGACGTAGACGTCGAGGATCCCGCCGCAGGTCAGGCCGACGGCGAAGGCGTCGTCGTCGGAGACGCCGTAGCGCTGGAGGGTCGGCGTCCCGGAGGCGGTGACCTGCTGGGCGAGGTCGTAGACCGCACCCTCCACGCATCCACCGGAGACCGACCCGACCGCCGAGGCGTCCGGGCCGACCAGCATGGAGGCGCCCGGCGGACGCGGCGCGGAGCGGAAGGTGGCGACGACCGTGCCCATGCCGACGGTCTCCCCGGCCTCCCACCAGGCCAGCAGCTGGGGCAGCACCTCACGCACGACGGACCTCCTCGAGCAGCTCTGCGAACGTCGCCAGCGAGTGGCCGGCCAGGAACGAGTCGACGTGCGGCAGCACGGCCACGATGCCCTGCTGCACGGGGGCGTAGCCGTCCTTGCCGCGATGCGGGTTGACCCAGATGACCTCGTGCGCGAGCCGGTGCAGGCGGTCGACCTGCGCGGCGAGGAGCGTGGTGTCGCCGCGCTCCCAGCCGTCGCTGAACACGACGACGACCGCGCCGCGGGCCATGCCCCGCCGGCCGTGCCGGTCGAGGAAGGCCTGGAGGGTCTCGCCGAGCCGGGTGCCGCCCGACCAGTCGGGGACGGCGTCGCCGGCGGCGGCGATGGCGCGGTCCGGGTCGCGTCGCCGCAGGGCGGCGGTCAGGCGGGTCAGCCGGGTGCCGAGGCTGAAGACCTCGACGTTCGGGCCCGCGGTCACGACCCGGTGCGCGAGTCGGAGCAACGCGTCGGCGTACCCGCTCATCGACCCGGACACGTCGACGAGGAGGACGACACGGCGTGGCCGGGTGGCCGGTCGGCGCCGGTGGACCTCGGCGGGCTCCCCCATCCGGCGCAGGCTGGCGCGCAGGGTGCGGGAGGCGTCGACGTCGCCTCGCCGGTGCGGGGTACGACGGGCGGTCGGCCGGGTGGGGAGGGTGACCTGGAGGGTGGAGAACATCGCCGCCAGCCGGGCGCGCTCGACCGGATCGAGGGTGGCGACGTCGCGGTGCCGGAGCACCTCTGCGGCGGTCGCGGCAGCGCGGACCGGGTCTTCGTCGTCGTCCGGACCGGCGGCACCGCCGTCCTCGTCGGGCAGCAGGGCGGCCGAGGCGTGCTGCTGGGCGGTGCGGGGACGCAGCGTCGGCGTGGTGTTGTCGCGGTGGAACCACTCGTCGAAGACGCGGTCGTGGCGCTCGAGGTCCTCCGGTGTCGCGCACAGCGTGGCGCGCCCGGCCGACCGGGTCGCCGCCCGGTCGCCGAGGCCGACGAGCGCCACGGCGTCGAGGTAGGCGCGGGTGCGGTCCTGGGTCACCGGCACCCCGGCCGCGCGCAGGGCGGTGGTGAAGCCGAGCAGGATCTCGTCGGGCTCGTGGGCCAGGGGCGTGGTCGTCATCTCGCCAGCATCCGGTCGAGCGCGGCGCGAACCCGCTCGGCGTCGTCGCGGTACTTCACCAGCGCGCCGAGGGTCCGCGCGGCGGTCTCGACGTCGAGGTCCGCGGTGCCGAGGTGCTGCAGGGCGCGGGCCCAGTCGAGGGTCTCGGCGACACCCGGCGGCTTGAGCAGGTCGGTGCCGGCGCGCAGTTGCTGGACGACCTCGACCACCTGGCGCGCCAGCACGGCGCCGACCTCGGGCGCCCGGGACCGCACGATCGCGACCTCCCGCTCCAGGCCCGGGTGGTCGATCCAGTGGTAGAGACAGCGGCGCTTGAGCGCGTCGTGCAGCTCGCGGGTGCGGTTCGAGGTGAGGACGACGGTGGGAGGGGTGGCGGCCTGGACGGTGCCGAGCTCGGGGATGGTCACCTGGAAGGTCGAGAGCACCTCGAGCAGGAACGCCTCGAACTCGTCGTCGGCCCGGTCGACCTCGTCGATCAGCAGGACCGCGGGGCTCTGCTGGAGCGCGGCCAGCACCGGGCGCGCGAGCAGGAAGCGCTCGTCGTACAGGCTCTTCTCGGCCTCGGCGACGTCCCCGCGGTTGGCGCCGGAGATCGCCTCCAGCGCCCGCAGGTGCAGGATCTGGCGCGGGAAGTCCCAGTCGTAGAGCGCCTGGGTGGCGTCGATCCCCTCGTAGCACTGCAGCCGGATGAGCGGCCGGTCCAGCGACTGCGCGATCGCCTCGGCCAGTGCCGTCTTGCCCGTCCCCGGCTCGCCCTCCAGCAGCAGCGGCCGCGACATCTCCAGCGACAGGAAGAGCACCGTCGCGAGCTCGTCGTCGCAGAGATATCCCGTCTCCTCCAGGCGGCGGGCGAGATCGGCGACACGGGGGTCCATGTCACCCAGGCTAGGCGGCCGTCGTTGGCGTGAGGTTGGCAAGACCTGCCGAACTCACCGGCTGTCCACGTCGGCCCCGGTGGCCAGATCGCCGCACTCGACGAGCCGGACGTCGTGGTCGGCGAGGTAGGCGCGGGCGCCCCGGTCCCCCGACGCGCTGTCGACGACACCGGCCCAGTGGTCGCGGCCCAGCAGCACGGGGTGGCCCGGCACGCCGTCGTACGACGCCCGCGCCAGTGCGGACCGCGCGGCGCCGCCCTGGTCGAGCACCCGCCCGACGACAGCGGCCGTGACGTCGGGGAGATCGACGAGGTGCACGAGCGCGGCGTCGGCGTCCTCGGCGGCGAGCGCCGCCAGCCCGGTCGCGAGGGACGCCCCCATCCCCGAGGACCAGTCCTCGGAGCGGACGGTGGTCACGCCGGACAGGCCGTCGAGCAGCGGCATCGCCTCGTCGGCTGCGGCGCCGAGCACCACCAGGACCCGGGCGCAGCCGCCGTCGCGGAGCACCTGCACCGAGCGGGTCAGCCAGGGTGTGCCGTCGTCGTCGCGGACCAGCGCCTTGGGCATGCCCATCCGGCGACCGGCGCCGGCGGCGAGGAGGAGTCCGTCGACCACGTCCCGAGACTAGTGGTCATGCCGTCCGGCGCTCAGGGCACGACCGACTCGACCACCACGTCTCCCTGCCCCACCAGCGTGTTCGTGTCGGTGCGCACCTGGACGGCGCCGAGCAGCACGCGTCCGGCTGCGGGCACGCTGCCGGCCGTCACCGTGCCCGGCACGGTCCACGACGCCCCGGCCGGTCGCAGCGCGTTGGCGTCGGTGATGTCGACCGAGCCGAAGGCCGGGTTGCTGAAGACGTCGACGTAGTCGTAGTCGGTCGATCCTGCCGGGACCGCGAAGCCGTCGACGAGGACGACCCACGTCCCGGCCGCCGGGTTGGCGACGGTCACGGACTCCTCGGAGTCGCCGTCCGCGGACTGGCCGGTCAGCACGCAGGTGCCCGACGTGCAGTTGAAGACGAACAGGTCGAGGTCGGCCGCGGGATCGCTCGGGTTGCCGATCGTCGCGCGCAGACTGGTCGTCCCCGGGGTCACCTGGACCTGCCGCTGCACCTGCTGCAGGTCGGCGATCGTCAACCGGCCGCGGAACGCGCTGCCGAGGGTCGTGCCCACGGCGCGTCCGGTGAACGCACCGAACAGGTTCGTCAGGGTGTAGGACCGGGCGACAGGGACGCCGACGCTCGCGGAGGCGATCACGTCGGGGTTCGGGGACACCGAGGCGCCGAGGATGCTGGCCGTCAGGGTGTACGGCGTGAACTGGGCGTCGGAGGTCCGGCGCGCCTCCACGGTGATCTCCCAGACGCCGGCGGTCGGGTTCGACGTCGTGCGCGAGTTCGGGCCGCCACCGGGGCAGGAGCCACCCGGCACTGCCGGCGAGTAGCAGACCGTGCTCGTGTTGCTGTCGATCCCGACGCCGTACGGGTGGAACCGCAGGAACCTGGCCTGACCGGTGCCCGGGGTGCCGTCCGGTCCCGAGAAGTCGACCTTGAGCGCGGGGACCCCCGCCGGCACCCGGACGAAGTAGCTGCGGGCCTGGTTGCGCGCCACCTGGTCGGTGAACGTCTGCGTGAACCCGCCGGCCGCGTCGAGGTCGTAGGGAACCACGACCACGTTCATCGTCTGGTGGTCGGTGCCCGGGGTGGCGGGATCGTCGAGGTTGAGGACCGCCGAGTGGGCGCCGTACTCCGACGGGTCGATCGAGACCGTCAGGGTCCGGGGGCTGCCCTTCGGGAGGGAGATCGACGACGCGCTCGAGAAGGTGCCGTCGTTCCCGACCCAGCTCAGCTGGTAGGTGATGGCGCTCTTCGGGCCGCTGGTCCGCACGAACGTGTAGGTCCTCGTGTACGGCGTCCCCAGGGTCACGCCCTCGCGGTCGTGGATGCCGCGGCCGACGCCAGGGGTCG
Organism: Nocardioides albidus; assembly: GCF_006335005.1. Lineage (GTDB taxonomy): Bacteria > Actinomycetota > Actinomycetes > Propionibacteriales > Nocardioidaceae > Nocardioides > Nocardioides albidus. Next base: position 176,964 of record NZ_VDMP01000023.1, on the reverse strand, counting down.
CGAGGAACTGGTCGAGCGCGGTGTCGACCGGGACCGACGAGCTGATGGCGACGGGCTGCGGGTTGGCTTGCAGGACGGACCAGGCGTCCGCCACCCGGACCAGTCCGTTCCCCTGCTCGTAGGCGCCGTACTCGCTGAGGTGGCGCGCCGAGGAGAGGATCGCCTGACGCAGCTGCTCCGGCTTGTGCGAGGCGCCGGTCGCCTTCGCCGCACTCACCAGGAGCGCCCCGGCGCCGGCCGCCTGCGGGGACGCCATCGAGGTGCCGTTGAACATGGAGTAGCCCGGCGGGAGGTCGTAGGTCCCCGCCACCGGTCCACCCGGCTGCCACGTCGGCGTCGTGGAGATCGCCGAGCCGGGAGCCACGATGTCGGGATCGAAGCCGCCGTCCTCTCGAGGACCGCGGGACGAGAACGGGTGCAGGTTGTCGGTGCCGTCGGCGGGCGCGGTCGAGCCGTAGTTGGCCTCCCACGTCGCGTCGGCGATGAAGGATCCGACGCTGACCACCTTGGTCGCGACGGCCGGGTCGCCGATGGTGTTCTCGCCGGGGCCGCTGTTGCCGGCGGAGATGAACATCTGGACGTTGTACTTCTGGATCAGCGAGTCGTAGAGGACGGCCCGCGCGTTGTTCGCGTCGTTGAGGGCGGGCAGGCCGCCGATGGACATGTTGATCACGTCGACGGCGCCGGTCTTGGCCGCATAGACCATGCCCTCGATCAGCGCGTGCGACGTGCAGCCGGAGATGAACAGGCAGACCCGGACGGCGACGATCTTGGCGCCGGGCGCGCCCCCGCTCATGGCCCCGCCGAGCAGGCTGTTGCCGGCGGTGATGCCGGCGACGTGGGTGCCGTGGGCGCCGGACACGATGCCGATGTTGACGAACTTCGCCTTCGGGTCGGTCTGCACCACGAAGGGCATCCGCTCCGCGACCGGCGTCGCCGGGTTGTCAGTGCCGAAGTAGCCGACGTCGTAGGCGACCTTGTAATTCCTCATCGCGGTCTCGTCGGCGAACGACAGGTCCTGGTCACTGTCGACCCACACCTGGTCGGTCGCCACGTCCCAGAGGACACCGAACAGCCCGCTGCTGCCCGCGGGGTTGCCGTCCCGGTCGACGTCGGAGCCCACCTCGCCGCCGAGGCGCGAGTCCCGCTCGTCGAAGGTCGCGAAGCGGTACGCCGACGCCCCGGGGGCCGTGTACGTCGAACCGCCCTGGGTGAAGGTCGGGCCGGTGACGGCGGTCTTCATGTCGAGCCAGGTCGGGTCCTCGTCGCCCGTCGGCGCCGTCTGCGTCACCCAGTCGACGATCTTGCGCTCGCCGGTCGTGGTGGTCGCGAGGGCCGGGTGAGCGAGGTCGACCCCGGTGTCGAGGATGCCCACCGTGACGCCGCGCCCGTCCCAGGTCGGGTGGGCCTGCACGAACTGGGCCGAGCCGATGTCCCCGGTCGGCAGATAGGGATTGACCGACGGGGTGGAGGCGTCCGGCGGTGTCTGCGGATCGGGCGCGGTCTGCCCCTGCGGCCTCGGGTCGTCGAGCGCGATGACCTCGTCGACGTCGACGGCCCGGACGCCGGAGAGCGCCGCCACCCTCTCGGCGCGGTCCAGCCCGATCGACACCCGCAGATAGCTGATGTCGTCCTCCCGGTAGAGCACCTTGCCGCCGAGCCTGCGCACCGACGCGTCCACGTCACTGCTGGATCCGGGCACGGCCGCGACGATCAGCTGCACCGTGCTCTTCCCGCTGGCCCGCGCCTCGGCGATCAGCTCACGGTCGTGCTTGCCCAGACCGCGGTCGTCGCCGTGCCGAGGCTGTGGCGCGGCTGTCGCGGGCGGCGGGAGCAGGAGCGCGGCCACGATGATCGTCGCGACGATGCTCGCGACGGAACGACGGCTGGATGTGGGCATGAGACGCCTCCAGTGACAACCCTGAGGGATGCAGCGCGGGCGGAACGGACCCGGCACCATCGCTCAGACTCGCACCGTGGTCGGCGAAAGGGAATAGCCCGCTGATGCCATTGCCGGTCGCGTCGGCTGCTCGTGGCCCGGGGTTCGCGGCCGGGTTCACAGCCGGGGTTCGCGGCCCGGGGTTCGCGGCCCGGGGTTTGTGTCGGGGGTGGGTGATCGGATGGGGTCATGGACCTGGACCTCGCGGAGCTGTCGGCGGCGCAGCTGCTGGCGCGCGCCGAGGCCAACGTGTCCGAGCGGCGTCAGGCGGAGGTCGACCAGCTGCTGCTGACGCTGGCGTGGTGTGACCGCAACGGCGACGACCCGCGGTCCGGGCCGGGCGCCGTACCGGTGGCGCGGGGTGGGGATCGCCTGGTCCGCCTCGGCGGCGACGGCACGCCCGAGGTCGCCGAGCTGTCCATCGCCGAGCTCGCCGTCGCCTTCCAGGCCGGTGACATCAGCACGCACCACCTCGCCGCGGCGGCGCTGGACCTGCGCCACCGCCTGCCGTCGCTGTGGAGCCTGGTGCTCGAGCTGAGGATGCCGGTGTGGCTGGCGCGCAAGGTCGCCGTGATGTCCCGGGAGTTGGACCGCGATGCGGTGGTGCTGGTCGACGTCGCCGTCGCCGCGGCGGTGAACGAGTCCCCCGGCCGGATCCTGCGGATCGCCGAGGCCAAGGTGATCGAGGCGGACCTCGCGGCCCACCGGGCCCGGGTCGCCGAGGACGCGAGGAAGACCGGCTGCTGGCTCTCCAAGCCGCGTCCCGGCGAGATCATCGACCCCGTCGCCGGCGGCGAGGCCGCCACCCGCCGGTTCGCCGCAAAGCTGCCCGCTGGAGCCGCGACCGAGCTGGATGCCGTCATCGACGACCTCGCCGACGCCCTCGCGGCGCACCAGGACCGGTCCGAGGACGAGGAGCCCGCGACCCGGGCCCAGCTCCGGGCCGAGGCGCTGGCCCTGCTGGCCGACCCGCACGCCGCGGCACGATTCTTGGACGGCCTCCACGAACCCTCCCCCGCGCCGGCGCCGGCTCCGACCGACGACACCCCGGCGTCTGAGCCGCCGGCGAAGCCCACCCGCCGGCGCAAGGCCATCGTCCACGTGCACCTGTCCGCCCTCGCGCTGGCCGGCCTGCTCCCCGGCGTGGCCCGGGTCGAGGGGCTCGGCCCGTTCCTGCTCGAGCAGCTCGCCGAGCTCCTCGGCCGCGACGACATCACCCTCCAGCCCGTGCTGGACCTCGCCGGCCTCACCAGCGTGAACTCCTACGAGCACCCCACCGTCGTCCGACAACGAGCCCTCCAGCGCACGTGCGGCGACGTCTTCCCCCACTCCACCAGCGCCCCCGGCGTCGGCGGCCGGCTCGACCTGGACCATCCGACCCCCTACGTCCCGACCGCCCGCGGCGGCCCACCCGGCCAGACCGGCGACCACAACGCCGCTCCCCTGACCCGAAGACATCACCGCATCAAGACCCACGGCCACCTCCCCGACGGAGGCGGCGGCTACCACGTGCGCCAGCTCGGCCTGACCGCCTACCGCTGGATCACCCCGCACGGCCTGGCCCGGGTCGTCACCCCACACGGCACCACCCGAGTCGAGTTGCTCCGCACCAGCGACGGCACCGTCCTCGGCGAGTGCTACCCCGACCCGCCCGTCGTGTTGGTCGACGGGGATCTGGCCGAGTTGCACTGAGTCGCGGCCCCGCGTTCGGTACCTGCGGGCTGGTGAGGTCGACCAGCCGGTCTCACGGAACTCCCAAGTTGTGGACGCGTCAAGCCGCCCAGAAAGGGCTGCGCCCAATGAACGTCTGCAGAGAGCGAGTCGGGTTCGGCACCTACTCCGCACATAGAACCGTTGTCGTTCCGTTCGCGGTGTCCCGGACATACATTCGGGTTGCGCCGATCACGTCCAGCTGCGCCTGCGAAGCACCGCTGCGACTCAATCCAGGTTGGACGAGAACTACCTCAAGCTCAGCGCGGATTCCTCGGGCCTCGCCAGTGAGCCGGAGAAGGTCGGAACTCGTGCCTCGTCGCATGCCGCTTGGCTTGGTTCTCAGGAGTCGGCCCCGTTCTCGTTTCACGAGACGTTGGAGCATCTCGACGGGGTTCCGGCGCCACACCGTACTCTTCTGCGCCTGACCGCACAGTTCATAGAGGTCTGCGACGCGTGCACCTGCGGCGTCACCATGGGAGTACTTGCAGTGCACGAGCTTGATGAGCAGGCGGTCGTCGTCAGTTCGCTTGATCGCCACGAGGTCTGCGACCTCGCCGGGCCCGTCGTCGTCGACGATCAGGTCCCAATCTTCAAGGAGGAGTAGCCCAAGAGCGAGTCCCTGCACAGCGGCCCAGTCCTCCGGCGTTGTCATTGACTCGCGGCGTATGTCGACCTCGCGCCAGTCGATGGTTACGAGGGACTCTCGCCGGATGGGTTCGATCTCGCGGTTCGGTTGGAAGAGCACCCCATTTGAGGAGACGACCGCATCTCCTCCGAAGTGGATGAGGATGCCGGGGTCAACTAAGTAACGGGATCCCGGGAGGGTTCTCTGAGTGGTCGAGAACTCGATCTCTGTGTCCAGCGCATGTGCGCTCATACCGTTTTCACCCAGACGCAGTTCGTAGCGCGCCTCATCCTCATCGGATACGACAGCGACGACCACGTTGCCTGTTGTCGTTAGGTCGCGCCGGATCTCGAGGCTTACGTCGTGAATCGGTACATCGCGTTCACCGAATCGGACCACTAGCGATTGGGCCGGATTGAGCAGGGTGTCCGTCGCCCAATCGGCGGCTAAGGCCGTGCTGCCCTCCGGCCAAGCGGTCAGCACTACGGGCTTGATGAAGTTCCGTTTGATCTCGGCGACATCGATGGCGTCGTCTTGCAAGCGGCGGCCGGTGTCCTTGCACCACTCGATCCAATGGAGGAGGTTCCTGGCTGCCAGGTAGCTCCAGATCCTGCCTTTGAGGCTGACGCCCACGGTGGCTCGGTCACCGTCCCTGAAGCCGGAGACGAACACGTTGGTCTGCACCTTGGTCGCTTCCTCGGTCGGCTCCAGTCCGTCGTGGACATTGGCACCCGCGTACATTGCGAACCGGCGCGATCGACTGTAGATGTCGAGCACGCCGACGTTGGTTGGGACCGCCCGTTGCATCTCCCCCATCGCGCGGTAGACCCGTTCGCCGTCGATCAAGGACGAGGTGCCGCCTGTCACCGCCGCCGCGAGATCGGCATTGACGCCATCGTTGGCCGAATGGTTGATGTAGAGGAGTTGAGTCTCCCGGTCCCAGTGCAGGACGAATAGGTCGTGGACAACGTCCTCAACGCCAGGGCCGTCGACCCATGGCACGTCTTGGCGGCTGCGCCGGACGAACCATGCGACGTTTGCAGCGTGATTGACGGGAAGCGGCGTCGTAAGGATGTCCGACGCAGGAATCACATCGGCGATGGCTGCCGGGTCCCATTCTTCGCAGCTCGTCTCGAACACGACCGCGCTCATCTTGGGCGCGATTGTTCGGGTGGCGGTCCTGGACTCCGGGTCGCCGAAGCCCTCTTCGAACTCAGTCACGGCTTGCTGCTCGAGGATTGCGCCATACGACAGTTCAGACACCAAGCGGTTCCAGTCCGCGTCTTCGGTGTAGAGGCGCGACAACCGGTTGTCTTGGGACTTCTCGGAGCGAGCCGCCACCATCGCTGCCGTGCCCGTGCCGGCTGCGACGCGCGCGAATCGGCCAACGAACTGGAGCGTGGGGCCGAGTGTCTTTCGTGGGTCGTGAATGGCTGCAATCTTGAGCTGAGGCAAGTCGAATCCTTCACCCAGCATGTCGACGCACACAACAGCGCGGGAACGACGAGAGGTGACTTCGTCCATGGCTCCCGCTCGTTGGCGAGTCGTCATGCCCGAGTGGATGACGACGGGCGCGAACTCGGGGGCCTTTTGGCGATAGATGCGATGGACGTCGTCGGCGCGCTTCTGGGTGTCACAACGGGCCATCAAGATGTGGTCGAGCCCTGCGTCGAGGTCGTCGCGCAGGATCTTCAGGGCTGCTTCGGCGATGGCCTCGTCCGGGTTGATGAGGTCAAACACGGACTCATACCGGATCTCGCTGAAGACGCCGTCTTGTTGAGCCTCGCGGAGCGGGAACACGTAGACGAACTTGCCTTGGAGGTGTTTCCCGTCCTCCCGAAATGGCGTCGCGGTGAACTGGACAACGGGCCGTCCTCTGAATGCATCGCGGATTCGAGACCAAGTCTGGGCCCGGACGTGATGTGCCTCGTCGAAGAAGAGGGCCGTGCATGCATCGAATAGCACCTTTCGCGCTTCAGCGCTGCACGCATTGATCGAGTTCGGTGTCGTCACGATGACTTGGGCGCTGTCGACGCACGCCCTCATGTCGTGGACCTCGCTACATCCGCCGAGCACCCGACCGACCGAAGGCTTCATCGCGCCATCTGGCAGCACACCGAGCTCACCAAGGAGGCCCAGCACCTCAAACTTCGCTGCCAACTGACTCCGCAGGGCATCGGTCGGCACCACCACAAGCAGGCGTTCAATCGGCGCAGCGACAAGCAGCGCCAGCATCGTCTCGGTCTTGCCAGTGCCGGTCGGCAGGACCACCGTGGCCGGGTCCATCGTTCCCGTTGACCAGTGCGCGAGGACAGCGTGGATAGCACCGAGCTGTGCGCGGCGGAGACCGTCAACGGACGTCAGGCCCGACGCGCGGAGGAACTTGATCCCTTCCCGCCAACTGCCCAACACGCCCGTGTGATCGGTGAGATCGATCTCGGCGTCAGCAGCGTCAAGTAGGCGCACTGTGATCGCGAAGTCGCGGAACCGCTGCTCAACTCGGCCATCCAGCCCCACCGTAGGTATCTCGTCCGACACCCTCCAATGGCTACCACCAGTCGTCGACTCTTTTGGTCAGTTCGCCATTGTCGCCCCGTACTACGCAGCATGAACGACCGCCAGGCGGCAGCGGGGAGCTCCGGAACGGGCGTCGTCCCTCATGCGTGCGGTGTTGGCAGCCCCGTCCTCGTAGTGCCGTCTATCCGGCGCGACCCGGACGCATCCCCGACCAACGCGACAGCGACTACATGCTTACGGCGCCACCGCCGAGCTCCCATGCCCGGAAGGCATCCAGCTCGCTCCTTACTGTCTTCACGACCCAGATGATGACAGCGGCATCGTCGGCAAACCCGCCAGGCAGGAAGTCCGGGATCAGATCCACCGGAGATACGACATACACCAAGCCCGCGACGATGACAACGAGCGCGTCCGGGGGGATCTGGCGGTAGTGCCCACGCGCGTAGGCGACAACTAAACGGATCAGCACACGAAAGTCGTCCATCACGGCGGCAAACGGCCCACTCCGTGCCGCGCCGCTCTTGTAGGACTCCTCAGCGATCTTCTGTAGCTTCTCGGGATCCTTGGTCAACCTCTCTGCCCGCTTTCGGGCCGCAGCGAAGAACCTTGAGCTCGCAGCAGACCCCGGCGTGGCCTTCTTGGCCGGCGTGGCCTTCTTGGTCGGCGTGGCCTTCTTGGCCGGCGTGGCCTTCTTGGCGGGCGTGGCCTTCTTGGCCGGCGTGGCCTTCTTCGCCGGCGTGGCCTTCTTGGCCGGCGTGGCCTTCTTGGCGGGCGTGGCCTTCTTGGCCGGCGTGGCCTTCTTGGAGGTCATTTTCCGACGTCCCCTCTCGTCTCTTCCGCAGCGTAGGGCCCAGGTGGCCGCGGCGTGAGGCAAAACATGAGGCAGCTCGCCGGCACGCCTCCGCTATTCCCCGGTCGATGCGACACACCGCCGTGGACCGCGCGGTCAGCCACCGCGTTCACCGCTGGCGTCGGTCCGCCCTGCTCAGAAGCGAGGGAGGCTCAGCAAGTTGTTGGTCCAGTTCCCGTCTGCGTATGTGCGCAGATAGGGCGGCGTGCCCTTCACTACGCCCACCTGGGCGTCGGGGTTCCCGCCGACGAAGACTGTGTTTCCCTTGTCGATGAACTCGACCATGGCGGCTCTACTGCAGTTTCCGGTCTGTCCGGGCTGCGACCAGCGCACATCCGTGATGTGCTGGTGGTCGTTCGAGCTCGGAGGGCTCAAGCGAACGTGGGTGATGTAGGTAGTCACTGCTGGCCTTTCGATCGCGACGGTTCATCCGCAGATAAGGACGGACGACGATCGAAGCAGCACCCTCCGACACTTCTGGTCAATCCAGCGTCATGCCGCCTTGCCGGGATAAACAGCAGATATGCGGACCCCAGGGATGCACGGATGCCTCGCCGGCGGCCGGCGCGGTGCCGGGCGCGGCTGAACAGCAACCGGCGCAGTCGCCCCCGAGCGCCGTTGAAGCGAGGTACCGTCCGCATCATGAGAGGAGTCCGTTGCTCGACCAAGCGTGCGCCGATCGAGACTGAAATAGAGGCTGCGAGCATCGCGGTGCGCGTAGCGAAGGGCGCGGACGCCGTCCATTGCCCCTACTGCGGGTGGTGGCACGTCGTCGGATATGGCTCGCCACTGGAGCGGCCATCAAAGCCGCGAAAGCGGCGCTGAGGAACGCTGTGGTTGCTTCTCCTCGGGTCGAGCGGGCCCGAGACTCGCTGAAGTCTCCGCTCGTCGTCGAGCACAACGGGTTCCGCTGACGCGCGTCCTTTTCGCCGCCTTTCGGCCACACCCAGCCTGCCGATGACCATGCCCGGTGCCGCTCACTCTCCGGATGATTCCGTCGAGACGCGCCGCCGGACCTAGGCTGCGCCACATGGCGGAGTACCAGGTGACCCGGTGGCGCGACCTTCCCTCGATGGTTGCGGCTCGGACGGACGAGGAGACGGTGAAGGTGCAGCTCGCACCGCGGTTCCAAGAGGCGATCGACGAGGCTGCGATGCGGCTCGGTGACACCGGGGCCGACGACTATCTGGCGGGCTGGGAACGGTCTCCTTGGACCGAGGCCGACGGTACGCCGAGCGAGGTGCTCGACCGCGTCGCCGCCGAGCTCGACGCGGAGTGGCCGGCCGACAGGATCGCCGGCTACCTCGACGAGCTCGGCAAGTGAACCGGCTCAGGGCGCTGCTGCGCACGGACCGTCCGGTGCTGTTCGACGGCGGCATGGGCACGCTGCTCCAAGACAGCGGCCTCGAGGACGGCGTACCCGGAGAGCTCTGGAACCTCGAGAATCCCGACGCGGTGCGCGCGGCGCACGCGGCCTACGCCGCGGCCGGGGCGCGGCTGCTGACGACCAACAGCTTCGGCGGCACTCGGCCGCGCCTGGACCTGCACGGGCTCGGCGACCGCGTCGGCGAGGTGAACCGGGCGGCGGCGCAGATCGCACGATCGGTGGCGGACGAGCACGGGCTGCTGGTCGCCGGCGACCTCGGCCCGACGGGCGAGCTGCTGGCCCCGCTCGGAGCCCTGACCGGCGAGCAGGCCCAGGCCCTGTTCGCCGAACAGCTCACCGCGCTGGTCGAGGGCGGGATCGACCTGGTGCTGGTCGAGACGCTGAGCGATCTCGGCGAGGCTGACGCGGCCCTCGCCGCGGCGCGGGAGGTCGCGCCCGACCTTCCGGTCGTCGTGACGATGAGCTTCGACACCAATCTGCGCACCATGATGGGCGTCCGCCCGGGTGACGCCGTGGCACACCTCGCCGCGGCAGGTGCCGACGCCGCGGGGGCCAACTGCGGTCGCGGGCCCGCGGAGATGGAGATCATCGCCGCGGAGATGACGCAGGCCCGCACCGACGACCTCCTTCTGGTCGCCCAGTCCAACGCCGGCCTTCCGCAGGTCGTGGGCGACCACTTCGAGTACGACGCCACGGCGGAAGAGATGGCCACGCACGCCACCCGGCTGGCCGAGCTCGGGATCGACCTGGTCGGAGGCTGCTGCGGCTCGACGCCGACGCACATCGCCGCCATGGGCGCCACCTTGATCACCGCCTGAGCCTCCGTACGCCGGCTGCGACATACGGGCTGCGACCGGCAGCGAAATGCCACAGGGCCCCCGCCGAAGCGGGGGCCCTGTGGGATGAAGCAGGTGAAGCAGGCGGGACTCAGAAGTCCATGCCGCCCATGCCACCGGTCGGGTCGCCACCGGGGGCGGCCTTCTCCGGCTTGTCGGCCACGACGGCCTCGGTGGTGAGGAACAGCGCGGCGATCGACGCGGCGTTCTGCAGCGCCGAGCGGGTCACCTTGGCCGGGTCGATGATGCCCTCGGCGAGCAGGTCGACGTAGTCGCCGGTGGCCGCGTTGAGGCCCTGGCCGGCGGGGAGGTTGGCGACCTTCTCCGCGACGACGCCGCCCTCGAGGCCGGCGTTGATGGCGATCTGCTTGAGCGGAGCCGACAGCGCGACCTTGACGATGTTGGCGCCGGTGGCCTCGTCACCCTCGAGGTCGAGCTTGTCGAACGCGGTCGAGCCGGCCTGGACCAGCGCGACGCCACCACCGGGGAGGATGCCCTCCTCGACGGCCGCCTTCGCGTTGCGGACGGCGTCCTCGATGCGGTGCTTGCGCTCCTTGAGCTCGACCTCGGTGGCCGCGCCGACCTTGATGACAGCAACGCCGCCGGCCAGCTTGGCGAGGCGCTCCTGCAGCTTCTCGCGGTCGTAGTCGGAGTCCGACTTCTCGATCTCGGCGCGGATCTGGTTGACCCGGCCCTCGATCTGGGCAGCGTCGCCGGCACCCTCGACGATGGTGGTCTCGTCCTTGGTGATGACGACCTTGCGGGCCTGGCCGAGCAGCTCGAGACCGGCGGTCTCCAGCTTGAGGCCGACCTCCTCGGAGATGACCTGGCCGCCGGTGAGGATCGCGATGTCCTGCAGCATGGCCTTGCGGCGGTCGCCGAAGCCGGGGGCCTTGACGGCGACCGACTTGAACGTGCCGCGGATCTTGTTGACCACCAGGGTCGACAGCGCCTCGCCGTCGACGTCCTCGGCGATGATGACGAGCGGCTTGCCCGACTGCATGACCTTCTCCAGCAGCGGCAGCAGGTCCTTGACGTTGCTGATCTTGCTGTTGGCCAGCAGCACGTAGGCGTCCTCGAGGACGGTCTCCATGCGCTCGGGGTCGGTGACGAAGTAGGCCGAGATGTAGCCCTTGTCGAACCGCATGCCCTCGGTGAGCTCGAGGTCGATGCCGAAGGTGTTCGACTCCTCGACCGTGATCACGCCCTCCTTGCCGACCTTGTCCATCGCCTCGGCGATGGCGTCACCGACGGTGGCGTCGCCACCGGCGGAGATGGTGGCGGTGGCGGCGATCTGCTCGCGCGTCTCGACGTCCTTGGCCATGCCGAGCAGCTGCTCGGAGACGGCGGAGACGGCGGCCTCGATGCCGCGCTTGAGACCCATCGGGTTGGCGCCGGCCGCGACGTTGCGCAGACCCTCCTTGACGAGCGCCTGGGCGAGGACGGTCGCGGTCGTCGTGCCGTCACCGGCGACGTCGTCCGTCTTCTTCGCGACCTCCTTGACCAGCTCGGCGCCGATCTTCTCGTAGGGGTCCTCGAGCTCGATCTCCTTGGCGATGGAGACACCGTCATTGGTGATCGTGGGGGCGCCCCACTTCTTCTCCAGAACGACGTTGCGGCCCTTGGGGCCCAGGGTGACCTTGACGGCGTCCGCGAGCGTGTTCATGCCACGCTCGAGACCGCGGCGGGCCTCCTCGTTGAAAGCAATCAGCTTCGACATAACTCCTGCGATTCCTTCGCGATGTCCGTTGTCACTCTCAAGGCGAGAGTGCCAACGTCATGTTTAGCACTCGACCATGGCGAGTGCAAGGAGAAGGGGCCTTTCAGGAGACGCCCAGCCGGCCCGCGACGAGGTCCGCGAACGGCTCCGCCACGCCCGGCGCGACGTCGAGATAGAGGCCCGGCTCGATCAGCTCCAGCTCGCTGACGACCCACGCGCCGTCCCAGGCCATGAGGTCGACCCGGGCGTAGGCGAGGTCGGCACCCCGGCCCGCGGCCGCCGAGCGGACGGCGGCGACCGCGACGTCGGCGCGCTCGGGATCGAGCGGCACGACATCACTGCGCCCGCCGTACAGCTCGTGCACCCGCACCTCCCCGGCAGCGGCGCGCTTGTCGACCTGGGCGACCGCGACGCCGTCGAACACGTAGACCGACGACTCCCCGGACGTGCGCACGGACTCCACGACCGGCTGCACGATCCAGGGTCCGGCCACCAGTCCCTCGAGACGCGGGTCGGACATGCGCTCGGCGACCACGACGCCCACGCCGCCGGCGCCGGTGCGCGGCTTGACGACCACGCTCCCCCAACGGTCGAGCGCCTTGGCGAGACCGCCGGCGAGGTCGGCGTCGTCGAGCAGCGCCGTCGGGACCGTGGGTACGGCGTCCGCGAGCTCGACGAGGTAGGCCTTGTCCGCGTTCCACGCGAACACCTCGGCCCCGTTGAGCAGCGACGTGGCGCCCTCGACCTCCCGGGCCCACGCCAGGAAGTCCGGGAGCCGGCGGTGGTAGTCCCAGGTGGAGCGGACGGCCACCAGGTCCGCGGCCGCCCAGTCGACGGCCGGGTCGCTCCAACTCGCCCAGCGGGCGGGGACGCCCCGCGCGGCGAGCGCCGCGACCAGCCCGGAGCCGCCCGACTCGCCGTCGGGCATCAGGTCGAAGGTGGCGAGGAGGAGCGACGTCATGGGACGCGACCCTAGTCCGTGCGCCACCTCCCCCTCCTCGTCGCGTTCGCGGTGATCGCCTTCGTCACGCGGAGCCGCACGTCCGGCTACGCGGGCACGACCTCGGGCTCGTGACCGACGGGGAAGCTCACCGACGCCGCGATGAAGCAGTTGCGGCCGGCCTCGCCGTGGATCTCCCGCGCGACCTCGACCATCGAGGCGTCCGCGACGGTGACCCGCGGACGCAGCGTGACCGAGGTGAACCGGCCACCCTGACCGACCTGCTCCATGACGCCCACCGGTGAGTCCGCGTAGGCGACGACCACGATCCCGTGGTTGACCGCCGAGTGCAGATAGGACAGCAGGTGGCACTGGCTGAGCGCGGCGAGGAGCAGCTCCTCGGGATTCCACCGGGAGGCGTCCCCGCGGAAGGTCGGGTCCGCCGATCCGAGCAGGTCCGGCTTGCCTTCGGCCCGCAGCAGGACCGCGCGGTCGTAGTCGCGGTAGCCGGAGGTCCCCGTCCCTCGGTTGCCCTGCCATTCCAGCTCGAGCGCATAGCGATGGTCGGTCACCGGACCATTGTGTAGCGAGAACGTGTTCTATTTTGGCACTCTTCTCCTGTGACCCCCACCACCCCGAGCTCTCCGCCCTCCCGATCGACCGCCCAGCCGACCGCCCAGCCGATCGCCCGGCCGATCAACCTCGCCGACATCCTGGAGGCGATGGCCGACGCCCTGCCCGGGCGCACCGCGATCCACACCGGCGACCGGGTCTGGACCTTCGCGGAGATCGACGAGCGCTCGACACGCCTGGCCAACCACCTCGTCGAGCTGGGGATCCGGCCGGGCGAGCACGTCGCCGTGCACTCGGCGAACCGGATCGAGTGGGTCGACGCGCTCTACGGCTGCCTCAAGGCGCGCGCCGTCCCGATCAACATCAACTACAAGTACCTGCGCGACGAGCTGGCCTATCTCTACGACAACGCCGACTGCGTCGCCGCGATCGTCGCGCCGGAGTACGCCGGCGCGCTCGCCGAGCTCGACATCGCGACCCTGCGCCACACCCTCGTCCTCGGCGAGGAGTACGACGCCGCGCTGGCCGCCGCCTCCCCCGAGCGGAGGATCACCGGCCGCAGCGCCGACGACCACTACGTGCTCTACACGGGAGGCACCACCGGCTCCCCGAAGGGCGTCGTGTGGCGCAACGAGGACCTGATCCGTGCCGCGCTCAACGCCGCGCGGTACGGCGCCCCGCTGGACTCGGTCGAGCAGCTCGTCGAGGAGGCGGTCGCGGTCGAGAGCCCGATGGTCCTGCTGGCGTGCGGGCCGATGATGCACGGCGGCAGCCAGTGGATCCTCGGCAACGCCCACGTCGCCGGCCAGACCGTCGCGCTCTACACCGAGCCGCACTTCGACGCGGTGAGGATCCTCGACCTCGTCGAGAAGGCGCGCGTCGTCTCCCTGACCTTCCTGGGCGACGCGATGGGACGCCCGGTCGCGGAGGCGATCCTCGCCGAGCCCGACCGGTGGGACCTGTCCAGCCTGGCGGCGGTCTCGAACGGCGCCGCTCCCCTGTCGGACGGCGTACGCGAGGAGATCCGCCGCGCCCTGCCCGGCCGGTTCATCCTCGACTCCTACGGCTCCTCGGAGTCCGGCGCCGCGGGCTCCCGGATGGACGACGGCACCGACGGCGGCCAGAGCGCGCCGCGGTTCACCGTGACCGAGCAGGTCGAGGTGTTCGACCCGGACTTCAAGCCGTGCCCGGTCGGGGTCGACGGGATGCTCGGCCGCTGCGGACCGGTGCCGCTCGGCTACTACAAGGACCCGGTCAAGACCGCCGCCACCTTCAAGGAGATCGACGGCGTGCGCTGGGCGATCCCGGGCGACTTCGCCCGGCGGGAGGAGGACGGCTCGGTCACCGTCCTGGGCCGCGGCTCGGTCTGCATCAACACCGGCGGCGAGAAGGTGCACCCCGAGGAGGTCGAGGCGGTGCTGCTGCGCCACGAGGACGTCTTCGACGCCGTCGTGGTCGGCACCCCGCACGAGCGGTGGGGCCAGCAGGTCACCGCGCTCGTCCAGCGGCGCGCCGACGCAAGGCTGTCGGAGGACGACGTCCGCGACCACTGCCGCGCCCTGATCGCCAACTACAAGGTGCCCAAGACCGTGCTGTTCGTCGACGAGGTGCCGCGCACCCCGGTCAGCAAGGTCGACTACCGCGCCAGCGCCGACCTCGCCGCCCGGCTGCTGGCCTGAGCCGAGCCCGAGGCTCGAGGCCTGAAGACCTGCGGGCTCAGCAGCCGCCGGCGACGGCGGGGATCACCGAGACCTCGGCGCCGTCGGGCGTCGGGGTCTGCAGGTCCTGCTCGAAGCGCACGTCGTCGTTGTTGACGTAGACGTTGACGAACCGGCGCAGCTTGCCGTCCTCGTCGAGGATGCGTCCCTTGATGCCCGCGTAGTTGGCGTCGAGGTCGTCGAGGATCTCCGCGAGCGTGGCACCCGTGGCGCTGACCTCGGACTCGCCGCCGGTGTAGGTGCGCAGGATGGTCGGGATCCGGACGCTGACTGCCATGGTGCTCTCTTCTGCTCGGTGCGGGGTGGTGGGATCGACGCTCAGATGCCCGTGGCCTTGAAGGCGCTGTAGGTGGGCGCGATCGTCGCCGCGGCGCCGACCTGGTCGGCGATCGCGTCGAGGGTCTTGAGGCCGTGGCCGGTGTTGACGACGACCGTCTCGAGCTCGGGGTCGAGCTGGCCGGTCTCGACGAGCTTCTTGGTGACCGCGGTCGTCGTACCCCCGGCGGTCTCGGCGAAGATCCCCTCGGTGCGCGCGAGGAGCACGATGCCGGCGCGGATCTCGTCGTCGGTGACCTCCTCGACGGCACCGCCCGTGCGGCGGGCGATGTCGAGGACGTAGATGCCGTCGGCCGGGTTGCCGATCGCCAGGCTCTTGGCGATGGTGTCGGGCTTGACCGGGCGGATCGCGTCCGTGCCGGCCTTGTACGCCGTCGCGACCGGGCCACAGCCGGCGGCCTGGGCGCCGAAGATGCGGTAGGGCTTGTCCTCGACGAGACCGAGCTTGATCAGCTCCTGGAAGGCCTTGTCGACCTTGGTCAGCTGGGAGCCCGAGGCGACCGGGAGGACGACCTGGTCCGGCAGCCGCCAGCCGAGCTGCTCGGCGATCTCGTAGCCGATCGTCTTGGATCCCTCGGCGTAGTAGGGCCGCACGTTGACGTTGACGAACGCCCAGCCCTCCTCCTCGCCGGCGATCTCGGAGGCGAGCTTGTTGACGTCGTCGTAGTTGCCGTCGACGGCGACGAGGCCGTCGGTGAAGATGGCGGAGTTGACCTGCTTGGCGTGCTCGAGGTTGCTCGGGATGAAGACCACGGTCTTGATCCCGGCGCGGGCGCCGGCGGCAGCGACGGCGTTGGCGAGGTTGCCCGTCGAGGGACACGCGAAGACCTTGGCGCCCAGCTCGCGGGCGGCGCTCAGCGCGCAGGCGACCACGCGGTCCTTGAACGAGTTGGTGGGGTTGGTCGTGTCGTCCTTCACCCACAGGTTGGCGATGCCGAGCTCGCGGCCGAGGTTGTCGGCCTTGAGCAGCCGGGTGAACCCGGGCTCGGTGTTGGGGCTGGTCTCGATGTCGCTCGGGACCGGGAGGAGCGCCTTGTAGCGCCAGATGTTGGCCGGGCCGGCCTCGATCTCCTCGCGGGTCACGACCGGGAAGTCGTAGGTGATCTCCAGCGGCCCGAAGCACTCCGGGCACGCGTAGAACGGGCCGAGGTCGACCCGGTGGCCGCACTCACGACAGGAGAGGGCGGTGGCGTTGCCGAACGCGCCCTCGCGCAGTCCGGTCCGGGCCGGGGTGGTCGTCTGGACCTCGTCAGTCACAACGGCGCTCATGGATTCCTCCTTCTCATCTGTCCCGGCGACTCTCGCGCGGGTCGGATTTGGCACCGTTTCCGCGACGCCGACCCCTGCGAGCAGGTGTGCGACGGGAGTTCGCGGCGGTTGCCGGGACTTCTCAGGGCCGTTCCCTCAGTCCCTCTGGATGAGCAGGCTCAGCCTAGGGGGCGGAGGCCTCCGCCTCCCAATCGGCATCCCGGATGACGAGACAGGTGTCCAAGATATGGGATCAGCGGCGTACGGCGCGGGCGTCGGCCGCGAACCCGCCGAGCAGCTCGAGTACGCCGGCAGGGCCGTGCACCACCACGTCGGAGAGCGCGATGAGAGCGCTCTGCTCGTCGGAGGCCGAGCACACGCGCAGGGTGGCGAGCCCGCCATCGCCGAGCGCCTCGAGCGCCTCGAACGCCTCGACGTCGCCGAGGTCGTCGCCCGCGAACAGGAACCCCTCGGCCCCGAGATCGGCGGCGAGACGCTCCACGACCATCCCCTTGTGGGAGCCCGCCGAGCGCACCTCGATCACCGAGCGGCCGGGCTCGAGGACCAGGCCGTGACGATCCGCGAGCGCCCGTAGCGACGGCAGGAGGCGGTCGAAGGCGCCCTCGGGATCGGGGAGCCGGCGGGTGTGGACGGCGACGGCCAGTCCCTTGTCCTCGACGTACGCCTCGCTCGCCCCGGCCGTGCGCAGGGCCCGCGGCAGATCGCGCTCGAAGGTCGCCAACCCACGCGGCGGCCGCGCCCCGACGATGCGCCGGTGCCGCGAGCTCCAGCGCTCGTTGCCGTACTGGCCGAACACGTAGAGCTCCTTGCCGGCCGCGTCGAGCGCGTCGCCGACCTCTTCGAGCCCGCCGAGGTCGAGGGCCTGCCGGGCCGGGCGCCCGGTGATGACCGCGATCGCCGCGACCTCCTGGGCCAGGTCGACCAGGACCTCGGGTGCGTCCGGGTGGATGTGGGCCCGGGTCGGGTCGTCCACGATCGGCGAGAGAGTGCCGTCGAAGTCGAGGCCGACGACGGAGCGCGACGCGACGCGGACCAGCGCCTGGTAGCGCTGTTCACCCTCGACGGACGAGAACCTCACCCACCCATCCCATCACGCCGCCCCTGAGGGCGACCGCCGGGTCGCGCGGCACGAGCGACGCGCTCGCGCCGCGTGGCTCAATCCAGCTCGCCGGTGAGGATGACGGTGAGGTTGGTGTCGCTCATGTCGCTGTCGGTGTCGGCGGGCTGGACGCGGGCGACACCGAGGTCGAGGGCGAGCTGCTCGCCGGCGGCCTTCTTGCCCTTCGGGTAGTAGACCGTGGTGGCCGGGACGGTGCCGTACCAGTTGTCGGCGGCGGCGACCTTCCAGCCGGCCGCCTC
>NZ_VDMP01000023.1:155512-159130 GCF_006335005.1 Nocardioides albidus | reverse complement strand
CGGGGTGGGCTCGGCCTCCGCGCCCGTCGTCCGGGTGGCGGCGGCCTTGGTCGCGGAGATGTCACGCTCGACGGGCTGGTCGCCGCGGGTGGCGACGAAGGCGATGGCGGCGAGGGCCACCGCGACGATGCTGAGCAGTACCACCGGCGAGGGAAGGACCGCGCCGCGCTCGTCTCCGGTGCGAGGGTGGACGGCCATGGGTCAGACCTCGAAGCCCAGGCGGCGCGCGGAGCGCTGGCGCTGGCGCTGCGAGCGCAGCCGGCGCAGCCGACGCACGAGCAGGGGGTCGGCCTCGAGCGCCTCGGGGCGGTCGATCAGCGCGTTGAGGACCTGGTAGTAGCGGGTGGCGCTCATGTCGAACTGCTCGCGCACCGCGCTCTCCTTGGCGCCGGCGTACTTCCACCATTGGCGCTCGAACTCGAGGATCGCGCGATCGCGGTCGCTGAGGCTGCCGGGAGTGGCCGCCGCGGCGGCGTTCTCCTGGGTGCTGCGCTCGGCGTTCATGGGGTCTCCTCGACACATCAGGTGGGGAAGGTCGACAGGTGTTCTGGCTCGTACTCTAACCGGCGAATCACAACCATGTCATTCGGCCGCGCCGCGGGCCGCCGATCACCACGCTACGGTCGCCCCATGAGCAACGCGTCGGACTCGATCGGATGGGGCATCGTCGCGACCGGCAAGATCGCCCGCTCGTTCGCCGCCGACCTCGCCCTCGTCCCCGGCGCCCACCTGGCCGCCGTCGGCTCCCGGAGCGAGGGGTCCGCCCGGGCGTTCGCCGAGCGGTACGGCGACGGGCGGACCCGCGCGCACGGCAGCTACGAGGCGCTCGTGGCCGACGCCGGGGTCGACGTGGTCTACATCGCGACGCCGCACGCGCTGCACCTCGCCGGCGCCCGGGCGGCGTTCGAGGCGGGCAAGCACGTGCTCTGCGAGAAGCCGGTGACCCTGCGCGCGGCGGACGCCGAGGAGATGGTGCGCCTGGCGGGCGAGCACGACCGCTTCCTCATGGAGGCGATGTGGACCGCCTGCCACCCGGTGATCCGGGAGCTGCGCCGCGAGCTGGCCAGCGGCCGCTTCGGCACGCCCCGCCATGTCGCGGCCGAGCTCGGCTTCCGGGTCGACGCCGACCCGACCGACCGGATGCTCGCGCCCGAGCTCGGCGGCGGCGCCCTCCTCGACATGGGGATCTACCCGCTGACCTTCGCCCACCTGCTGCTCGGCGAGGCCGAGGACCTGCGCGGTGTCGCCACCGTCGCCCCCAGCGGGGTCGACCTCGACATCGCGATCGCCGGGCGTTACCCGGGCGGCGCGGTCGCGACCCTGCACGCGTCGATGACGTCGTGGTCGAGTCGTGCCGCGTCGATCGCGACCGACCTCGGCCGGATCACCCTGGACGGCGACTTCCACCACCCGACGGCCGCGGTGTTCACACCGATCGGCCGACCCGACCAGCAGATCACGCTGACCGGGGACGAGCCCGTGATCGGACGCGGCTACGGCAACGAGATCGCCGAGGTCGACCGCTGCCTGGGCGAGGGGCTGCGGGAGAGCCCGCTGGTGCCGCACGAGCAGACCCTGACCGTCCTGCGCCAGATGGACGGCCTGCGCGCGGACCTCGGCATCCGCTACCCCGACGACCCCGCCTGACCCGACCGTCGGGCCGGCCCGAGCTTCACCCCCCGTCCTACTAGGGTGTCGAACGTGGGCCATGACCTCGTGATCGTTGCCAACCGCCTTCCCGTCGACCGGGTCGCCGACCCCAACGGCAGAGCCCGGTGGCGCCGCTCGCCCGGCGGGCTCGTCTCGGCCATCGAGCCGGTGATGCGTGCCCACGACGGGGTCTGGATCGGCTGGCCGGGAGGCACCCAGAAGTTCAAGCCGTTCCAGGTGGAGGGTCTCGACCTGGTGCCGCTGGCGATGTCGGCGGAGGAGATCGAGGAGCACTACGAGGGCTTCTCCAACGGCACCCTGTGGCCGCTCTACCACGACGTCGTCGCGAAGCCCGAGTTCCACCGCGAGTGGTGGGACACCTACGTCAAGGTCAACCGGCGCTTCGCCGAGCGCGCCGCGGAGCTCGCCAACGACGGCGCCACGGTGTGGGTCCACGACTACCAGCTGCAGCTCGTGCCCCAGATGCTGCGGGAGCTGCGACCGGACCTGCGCATCGGGTTCTACCTGCACATCCCGTTCCCGCCGGCCGAGCTGTTCCAGCAGCTCCCCTGGCGCCGCCAGATCCTCGAGGGCCTGCTCGGCGCCGACCTGGTCGGCTTCCAGCTGCCGGGCGCCGCGCAGAACTTCATCCGCCTCGTGCGTCAGCGGGTCGGCCACAAGACCCACCGCGACCTCGTCTACCTCCCCGACGGGCGCACCGTGCGCGCGCACGCGTTCCCGATCTCGATCGACGCGGCCGGGTTCGAGGAGCTGGCCCGGTCGGAGCCGGTCGCCGAGCGCGCGGAGGCTATCCGCGAGGCGCTGGGCAACCCGCGCCGGATCTTCCTCGGCATCGACCGGCTCGACTACACCAAGGGCATCCACGCCCGGCTGCGCGCGTTCGGCGAGCTGATCAGCGACGGCGCCTTCACCGTCGACGACGCGGTCTTCGTCCAGGTCGCCGTCCCCTCGCGCGAGCGGGTGGAGCACTACCGCAACCTGCGCGACGACATCGAGCTCCTCGTCGGCCGGATCAACGGCGACCTCGGCCGGATCGGGCGCCCCGCCGTGAGCTACCTGCACACGTCCTACCCGCGCGAGGAGATGGCCGCGCTCTACCGCGCCGCCGACATCATGGTCGTCACGCCCTACCGCGACGGCATGAACCTGGTCGCCAAGGAGTACGTCGCCTGCCGGGTCGAGGACGACGGCGCCCTCGTGCTCTCGGAGTTCGCCGGCGCCGCCGACGAGCTGCGCCAGGCATGGCTGGTCAACCCGTACGACATGAACGGCATGAAGGCCGCGCTCCTCGAGGCCTACCAGGCCGACCCGAAGGAGCTCACCCGGCGGATGAAGGCCATGCGGCGCCAGATCGCACAGCACGACGTCAAGGCATGGGCCGACAGCTTCATGACCGAGCTCGAGGACGAGAGCCACAGCCACACCAAGTCGGTGCGGCCCGCGACCCGGTCCTGAGCCGGTCCTGAGCCGGCTCAGGCGAGGACGCCCGGGCCGGCCCCCTCGTCGTCGATCCAGTCGCTGCCGTCGTCGAAGAGCTCGCGCTCGCCCGCCTCGTCCTGGTCGCCCTTGCGCCGACCGCGACCGCCCGCGGCAGCCGCGCCCGAGCCGCGCCCGCCGGCCGCACCACGGCCACCCGCGCCGCCACCGCGACCGCCGGCACCACGGCCACCCGTCCCGCGACCTGTCTGGCCACCCGGCGCCATCGCGCCCGAGCGGCCGAGCGCGCCCGGCCCTCCGGCCCGCGAGCTCGCACCGATGCTGCCCACGCTCTGGCCGAGGACGCCGCGACCCAGCAGCCCCCGCACCGCGTTCGCGAGACCGGGGGCACCGACCACGCCGGCGCCCGCGATCCCGGCCGCGAAGGGGTTGACGCCACCACCGGGACCGCCGGTGGCCGGCGGAGTGCCCGGCACGCCTCCCGGCGGCAGCCCGTCCCCCGGTCCGCCG
>NZ_VDMP01000023.1:82576-155503 GCF_006335005.1 Nocardioides albidus | reverse complement strand
GGCGGAGTCCCCGGCGGGAAGCCGGGCGGAGTCCCCGGCGGAGTCCCGGGCGGCGTGCCCGGCGGCGTGCCCGGCGGGATCCCGGGCGGGGTGCCCGGCGGGGTGCCCGGCGGAATGCCCGGCGGGGTGACCGGAGGACCTCCCGGCCCTCCGGGAGGCACGTTGCCGCCCGCGGGCGGAAGGTCCTCGGGATAGACCGGCTCGCCGTGGATCTTGGCCAGCTCCGTCGAGGCCCTCGCGTAGGACTGGTCCAGGGCCACGAGAGCCTTGCGCGCCTTCTCGTCCTCGTCGGCGTAGGCGGCGACGTCCCGGTCGTGGGCCGACTTGAGCCGGGTGTATTTCTTCTGCTCGCGCTCGTACTCCTCCTCGGTCATCCCGACCGGGTTCGGCTCCGTCGGCTCTGGCTTGGGCGACGCGAGGCGCTTGTCCCTGACGGCCTCGACGTCGGAGAGCTTCGTGCTCGCGTCCTGGAGGACGGTCCCGGCGAGGAACATCTGGCCGGCGCGCCCGAGGACATCGGTGCTCATGGCCCGGAACGCCGCGCTGCCGGTGGCCGCGGTCCCCTCGGGGTCCCCGTCGAGACCGTCGCTGAACCCCTTCTGGACGTCGTCGGCCGTGTCTGACAGGACCTTCGCCAGGTCGCGCAGGTCGCCGTCGTACGCGAGCCACTCGGAGGCGCGCACGGCGATCTCGGCTGAGTTCGACGTGGCCGCTACGGCCTCGGCGCGACGGATGAACTCACCGGCCATCGTCCCCACCCTCCTGACCCTCCTGGGAGTCGGGGTTGTGCTCGGTCGGCACCACCCCCGCGTTGTCGTTGACGGCCTGCTGGTAGGCGGACTGGGCGTTGTCGGTGTCGGCGCGGCCGACCGCGGTGACGGCGTTGCGGCTGGCGATGAACGCGGCCGCGGCGTCGTCATCGACGCCCACGATGTCGTCACGGGCGGCGACGCACGCCGCTCGGAAGTTCACGAGGTCGGCGCGCACGCCCTTGAGCGTGTCCGTCATCACCGCGTGCGCGCGGGTGTGGTGGAGCGCGATCTCCGGCGAGCGGTCCGCCGCGCCGAAGGCGGACTTCGGGATGAAGGTCGCGGCGCTGAACTCGGCGGGGTCGAGCCGCTTGTCCTGCTCCATCATGTCGATCTTGGCGATGGCGGCGTCGATCGCCTCCTGCACCAGACCCAGCCCGGTGGGCGTGGCTCTCGCCACGGCGGCGGTGAAGCCGTCGTACATCTCCGGCAGCAGCATCGCTGATCTCCATCTCCTTCGCTGCGATCCGACGAACGCCGGCCAGGACCGGCCTCTGGAGGCGTCATCCCCGGCGTCAGGAGCCATTACACCTGACCGGAGCAGATTTTCCGCTGCCGTATGCTCGCCCCGCATCTCGCTCGGAAGGGACCTGACCATGGCCGATCGCGCTGGCCGCATGGCGCTCCTGGCGGCGCTGGTCGTCGTACCCCCTCTGGCCGGCTGTCAGAGCGACCCGGCCACGCCGGAGCAGCCGGAGAGGACGGGGGCCTCGGCGTCTGCAACGCCCACGACGGCGTCGTCCAGCGCACCGACGCAGGCGGATCCGTCGACCGTTCCGGCGACCGGTCCCGGCGTCGACACCGCACTGCTGTCCTACCGGCTGCCGGCGGCCTCCTGGACCGCGACGAGCGCGAGCGGGGACCGTGCGCGCTACATCGAGACACCTCAGATCTGGCTGCTCAGAGAGACGGAGCAGGAGCTCACCACCGTCGAGGGCAAGTCGCTCGACACCGCCGCCCGGGTGTCCGGCGTCGGCGACCCGAGCGTGATGGACCCGCCGTTCGAACGGGGCGAGAACCGGACGGTCGACGGCGTCGAGGGGTTCACCGCGAGCACCACGCGGGTCGTCGCGGGCACTCCCGAGCTCAACGCGTCGGTGCTGCTGTGGGGCGCCCTCGTCGAGGGCCACTACGTCTTCTTCGAGCTCTCCGGCCCCAAGGCCGACCCGCGAACCCAGGACTGGTTCGACGCGGTGCTCGCGTCGGTCACCTGGAAGTAGGCGGTTCCGGCCGCCTCCGGACGGAGAGCTCGCCGGCCGCCTCCGCGCGGTAGTTTTCGCACATGGATCTGGTGCCCCTGCGCTCCCTGCCCGGAGCCGGTCTGCTCCCCGCCCCGGACCAGGTCGTGGCTGCTGCGAGCAATGTCGCCCACAAGCTGCTGTACGGCGGCGTGGCCGACCTGCGCCCGATGCCGCGCACGCTGATCGACGACGGCACGCTGCGCGAGGTCTACCACTACCGCCCCTCGGGCCACGTCCAGGAGCACGGCGACCCGGTCCTGCTGGTGACCCCGATCGCCGCGCCCTCGAGCTGCTACGACCTGCGCCGCGGGTGCTCGCTGGTGGAGCACTTCGTCACCGAGGGCCGACCGACCTATCTCGTGGAGTACGGCGAGGTCTCGTTCCGCGACCGCAACCTCGGGATGGAGCACTGGGTCGACGAGGTCGTGCCGACCGCGATCCGCGAGGTGTCGGAGCACGCCGGAGGCCGCCCGGTCCACGTCATCGGGTGGTCCCTGGGCGGAATCTTCTCGCTGCTCTCCCTCGCCGACGAGCGCTCGGGCGAGCTGCCCGTCGCGTCGCTGACCGTGGTCGGCTCGCCGATCGACATCTCCCTGGTCCCGCTCCTGGCGCCCTTCCGACCGCTGCTCAACCTGTTCAACTTCAACGGCAACGGCCCGATCACGCGGGGCTACCAGATGCTCGGGGGTGCGCCGAAGCCCCTGGTGAAGTGGGCCTTCCAGCTCAGCGCGTTCCAGAAGCTGGTGACGAAGCCGATCGCCCTGGCGACCCATGTCGACGACCGGGAGTTCCTCGCGCAGGTGGAGGCC
The DNA here is from genome assembly GCF_006335005.1 of Nocardioides albidus. Taxonomy (GTDB): domain Bacteria; phylum Actinomycetota; class Actinomycetes; order Propionibacteriales; family Nocardioidaceae; genus Nocardioides; species Nocardioides albidus. Next base: position 152,644 of record NZ_VDMP01000023.1, on the reverse strand, counting down.
GTCGACGCCTTCACCGCGAACATGATCGCCTACCCGGGTCGCACGTTCGGGCAGCTCTACCACCGCTTCGCGAAGGGCAACCAGCTCGCCGGCGGGACCTTCGAGCTCGACGACCGCACCATCGACCTCGGCGAGATCACCGTCCCGGTCCTGGTCTTCGGCGGCGCCACGGACGGCATCGCGCCGGTCCCGGCGGTCCGTGCCGTCGTACCCATGCTGCGCAAGTCGCCCGAGGTCCGCTTCGAGGTCGTGCCCGGCGGCCACCTCGGGATGCTGACCGGCCGGGCCGCGCGGACCACGACCTGGCTGGCGATGGACGAGTGGATCACCCAGTGGTCGACGGACACCGAGCCGGCGCCGGCGGACACCGAGCCGGCCGCGGCTATCGGCACCAACCGCAGGCGGCGGCACTCCTCGGCGGCGTCGCGCGCACTCGGGAAGTGAACCCGTCGTTCGCTCCCAGGACATAGTCCCAAAGGACTAACGGGTCCCGGCCGCGTTCCCGATCCGCCGCCCCTGAACGCTGCGTAGATTCGTCCCTACCGACGCGGACCCCAGGCTCGCTGGAGGGAGCCCCACCGGGTCCGGCACCCCATTTGCCGGTGCCCCCCGGAGGACCAGCAGGGCTCGGGATCCGCGTCGGAGCCACGCCGCATGTCGGCGGGGCGCCCCTGGGAGGGAGAGGGGCGCCCCGCCGACAGGGCGGCCGTGTCCTAGGGTTCGGCCGTGGGTGCTCTCTCGCGACTCGTCGACCAGGGCCTGATGGCCGCCGACTGGGCCGAGGCGCTGACGCCGGTCGAGGACCGCGTCGCCGCGCTCGGGCAGTTCCTCCGCGCCGAGATCGCCGCGGGCCGCGCGTACCTGCCGGCGGGCGATCACATCTTCCGCGCCTTCCGCCGCCCGCTCGCCGAGGTGCGGGTGCTGGTCGTGGGCCAGGACCCCTACCCCACCCCCGGCCACCCGATCGGCCTGAGCTTCGCCGTCGACCGCGGCGTGCGGCCGATCCCGCGCAGTCTCGCGAACATCTACCAGGAGCTGGCCAACGACGTCGGCTTCGTCTCCCCCGGCCACGGCGATCTCACCGCGTGGGCCGACCAGGGCGTCATGCTGCTGAACCGGGTGCTGACCGTGCGGCCCGGCGAGCCCGGCTCGCACCGCGGCCAGGGCTGGGAGCACGTGACGGCCTGCGCGATCCAGGCCGTCGTACGCCGGGCCGAGGCCGGGGCGCCGATCGCCGCCATCCTCTGGGGGCGTGACGCCCAGACGCTCAAGGCGCACCTCGGCCCGATCCCGTCGGTCGAGTCGCCCCATCCGTCGCCGCTCTCGGCGTCGCGCGGCTTCTTCGGGTCGCGTCCGTTCAGCCGGGTCAACCAGCTGCTCGTCGAGCGGGGCGGCTCCGCCGTCGACTGGTCGCTCCCGACGTGACGATGGAATATAGTTGAACCCTCAACCATTGAGGGAGATATGAGCACCACGGACACCAGCGCGCGCATGCCGGCCCTCTACATCGGGCACGGCGCTCCCCCGCTCCTCGACGACCTGCTCTGGTCGAGCCAGCTGGCCACCTGGGCCGGCGACCTGCCGCGCCCCAAGGCGATCCTCATCGTCAGCGCGCACTGGGAGTCGGCGCCGCTCTCGCTCTCCGCGAGCGGCGCTCCGCTCGTCTACGACTTCGGCGGATTCGCGCCGCGGTACTACCAGATGACCTACGAGACCCCGGACGCGACGGCGCTGGCCGCTCGGGTCGCCGCGATGATGCCCCGCACCGAGCCGATCCACCAGCACACCTCGCGCGGCCTCGACCACGGCGCGTGGGTGCCGCTGAAGATCATGTACCCCGAGGCCGACATCCCGGTGCTGCAGATGTCGCTGCCCACGCACGACCCGGGTCGGCTCATGGAGATCGGCCGCCGGCTCCGGCCCCTTCGCGACGAGGGCGTGCTGATCATCGGCTCGGGCTTCCTGACCCACGGCCTGCCCTTCCTGACGTCCTGGAAGCTCGACGCCGAGGCCCCCGGCTGGTCGGCGGACTTCGACGCCTGGGCCGGCGAGGCGATGGCCCGCGGCGACGTGGACGAGCTGGCGTCGTACCGCTCCAAGGCGCCGGGCATGCCCTTCGCGCATCCCACGGTCGAGCACTACACGCCGCTGTTCGTGACCCTCGGCGCCGCGAGCGACCCGACCGAGCCGGGCGAGCAGGTCATCGACGGGTTCTGGATGGGGCTGTCGAAGCGCTCGCTTCAGGTTGCCTGAGCCAGGCGACGTCGCAGACGGGCCACCTCGGCCTCCAGCTCGAGCACGCGGGCGATGCCGGCGAGGTTGAGGCCCTCCGCGAGCAGGTCCCGGATGCGGTGCAGGGTCTCGATGTCGGCACGGCTGTAGAGCCGGGTGCCGCCCTCGCTGCGCGCGGGCTCCAGGAGCCCGCGGCGCTCGTAGACGCGCAGGTTCTGGATCTGCAGCGAGGTCATCTCCGCCGCGACGGAGATCGCGAAGACTCCGCGCGTTCGCTCGCGGCGATCCCCTTCGTGGCCTTGATTCATGGGAACAGATTATCTATAACGGACGTTGCAGATCAACGAACCGTCCGGCACGACCGGTGCCGGCGCATCCCGAAGGAGGACACGTGATGTTGCTGCGTACCACCGACCCGTTCCGCGACTTCGACCGGCTCGCCGGGCAGCTCCTCGGCGCCGGACTGGGGACGACGAACCGACCCGCCGTCATGCCGATGGACGCCTGGCGCCAGGGCGAGCAGTTCGTCCTCGAGTTCGACCTGCCGGGCGTGAGCAAGGAGAGCATCGACATCGACGTCGAGCGCAACGTGCTGACGATCAAGGCCGAGCGGGTCGCCGGCAACGGCGACTGGCAGCGGCTGGCCTCGGAGCGGACGCACGGACAGTTCTCGCGCCAGCTGGTCCTCGGCGACAACCTCGACCTCGACCGGATCGAGGCGGCCTACGAGAACGGCGTGCTGCGCCTGGCCATCCCCGTCGCCGAGAAGGCCAAGCCGCGCAAGGTCGAGATCGCGGGCGCCACTGCGAAGTCCGACCACGAGGCCATCGAGGCCTGACCCCCACAGGGCTCCGCGTCCGCCGACACGCTCAGCGGACGCGGAGCCTCCGCATCAGCTTGAGCGAGCTCAACATCTGCTTGACGTAGGCGTCGTAGGCCTGGCCCGGCCGCGGACCCATCACCTGCTTCTTGAGCACCGCCACGTTCTTGGCGTCGGTGTACTTCAACAGGCCCTGGTCGCCGTGCCGGGCGCCGACGCCCGACTTCTTCACGCCTCCCGAGGGTGAGCCCTTCGAGGCGTACGCCGTCGCGAGCGCGTCGTTGATGTTGACGTTGCCCGACTCGATCCGGGCGGCCACCGCCTCGGCGCGGGCCAGGTCGCCGCTCCACACCGAGGCGTTGAGGCCGTAGTCGGTGTCGTTGGCGAGACGGATCGCCTCGTCGACCGTCCGGTACGGATACAGCGACACCACCGGACCGAAGGTCTCCGTGTGTCCGGCCAGCATGTTCCCGGTGACCCCCTCGAGCACGGTTGGCTCGAAGAACGCGGGGCCGATGTCGGGCCGCGCGCGGCCGCCGGTCAGGACGGTCGCGCCCTTGGCCACGGCGTCCTCGACGTGCGAGGCGACACGGTCGCGGTGCTCGGGGCTGACCAGGGAGCCGACCTCGGGCCCGAAGTCGTACGCCGCCCCGATCGTCAGGTTCGCGGCGCGCTCCACGAACGCGGACCTCAGCTCGTCGTACCGGCTCTCGGGCAGGTAGATCCGCTCGATGTGCATGCAGATCTGGCCGGTGTTGCCGAAGGCGCCGAACACCGTGCTCTCGACCCACTCCTCCACATCGACGTCGTCGAGCACGATCATCGGGTTCTTGCCGCCGAGCTCGAGGCAGCAGCCGATCAGGTTGCGTCCGGCGCGCTCGCCGATCACCCGGCCGGTGGCGGTGGAGCCGGTGAACATGACGTAGTTCGCGTTGTCGATGAGCGTGGGTCCGATGTCGGGGCCCTCACCGCAGACGACCTGGAACAGTCCCTTCGGCAGGCCCGCCTCCTCGAGCAGCGAGATGCCGTAGAGCGGCGAGAGGGCGGTCTTGTTGTCCGGCTTGACCACGACCGCGTTGCCCGCGATGAGCGCGGGGATGGCGTCGGACAGCCCGGTCGCGAACGGGAAGTTCCACGGCGCGATGATGCCGACGACCCCCTTGGGGACGCGGACCTCGGTCGAGCCGGACACGATCGGCACCGGCCCGGAGTGCCTCTTGGGCGCGAGCAGCCGCTTGGCGCGCTTGAGGTAGTAGGACATCACCATCGGCGGGTCGCAGGTCTCCTCGATCGCCATCCGCCGGTTCTTGCCGCTCTCGACCTGGATCAGGTCGGCGGCGGTGTGGGCGTTGTCGACGAGCAGGGAGTGGGCGCGGTCGAAGATCTCCAGTCGCCGCTCGATGGGCCACTGCGCCCACAGCGCCTGCGCCTCGCGGGCCTCGGCGAACGCGGCCTCGATGTCCTCGGGGGTCGACTGCGGGAGCTCGACGAGGACCTCGCCGGTGTAGACCTCGGTCAGCTTCCAGGTCGCGCCGGTGCGGCCGGGGACCCGGGCGACCAGCCGCTCGAGGAGCTCGTCGGTGACCGACGCCGGCCGGGTCGGCGTACCGGCGCTCATCGGCTCGCTCCGCCCAGGATGAGCTCGGCGGCCTTCTCGCCGATCATGTAGCACGGAGCGTTGGTGTTGCCGCCGGTGATGCTCGGCATGATCGAGGCGTCCGCGACCCGGAGGCCGTCGATGCCACGCACCTTGAGCTCCGGGGTCACCACCGCTCGACTGTCGGAATCGGGACCCATCCGGCAGGTCCCGACGCCGTGGTAGACCGACGTCGACCGCTCGCGCAGGGCGTGGCGCAGGGCCTTGCCGTTGGGGATGTCCGGCCCGGGATGGATCTCCGCCTTGACCGCTCCCCCGAACGCGGCGGAGGCCATGATCTCGCGGATCATCTCGGTGCCCTCGGCGAGAACCTCGACGTCCGCCGGGTCGGTGAAGAAGCCGTAGTCGATCAGCGGCGCCGCCGTCGGGTCGGCCGACGCGAGCCGCAGCGTGCCGCGGCTCCGGGGGTAGATCAGCGTCGAGAACACCGTCAGGCCGGGTCGCGGATCGGGCATGTGCCGGATCGGCTCGTCCTGGTTGGGGCTGGGATAGGTCCAGGGCAGCGCGTGCAGCTGCAGGTCCGGGACGTCGGTGGCCATCGACGTACGCACGAAGCCCACGGACTCGAACACGGAGTGGTCGAGGAAGGACCCGCCGACGGTGAGGTCGCGGGCCATCCCCTTGAAGAAGGTCCACGGATTGCCGCGGTACATGACGCTCGGGATGTGGAACGAGAGCGGGTGGAAGAGGTGGTCGTGCAGGTTGTCGCCGACCGGGAGGTCGGCGATGCAGTCGATGCCGACGCTCGCCAGGTGGTCGGGGTGGCCGATGCCCGAGAGCATGAGCAGCTGCGGGCTGTTGGCGAAGCCGGCCGAGACGATGACCTCCTTGCCGGCTCGGATGAACCGGCGGGTCCCGCCTCGCCGGCCCTGGTCGATCACCTCGACCCCGGTGGCGCGGCCGTCCTTCACCACCACCCGGGTGACGTGGACCTCGGTCTGGAACTCGAGGGTGCGCGGCGCGAGATGGTGGACGTAGCCGCGGGTCGAGGAGTAGCGCAGGCCGTCGGCGGCGTTCTGCTGCATCCGCGCGATGCCCTCCTGCTCGGCCGCGTTGTAGTCGTCGAGCACCTTGACGCCGAGGGTGTCGGCGGTGGCCTGGATGAACTGGAGGGTGGCCTCCTGCGGATCCTTCTTGCGGGTGATCCGGATCGGCCCGCCGGAGCCGCGGTAGGCGTTCTCGCCGTCCTCGAAGTCCTCGAAGCGCTTGAAGGCGGCGTTGACCTCGTCGGCACTCCACCCCGCGTTGCCCTCGGCGGCCCAGGAGTCGTAGTTGGCGCGGTTGCCGCGGACGTAGACCATGCCGTTGACCGAGGAGGAGCCGCCGCCGACCTTGCCGCGCGGGGCCGGCATCCGGCGTCCGTCGAGGCCGGGCTGCGGCACCGAGCGGTAGCCCCAGTCGAAGAGCCGCTCCAGCTTGGGCTCGGAGTGCATCGGCCCGATCATCCCGGGCTTGCGCGTGAAGTAGCCGTGCAGGCCCTTGGCGTCGGACTTGCCCGCCTCGAGCAGGATCACCGAGGCCCCGGACTGGGCCAGGCGGCCCGCGACCACCGCCCCGGAGCTGCCGGAACCCACCACGACATAGTCGGCTTCGTTGTTGACCACGTCCGCACTGTAACGTGTTCTAGTTTCGTTGCGAAAGGGTTTCACTTTCTCGATCGCAGGCGAGCGCGGGAGGATGGCCGCGTGCGGATCCTCTCCATCCAGTCCTCGGTCGCCTACGGCCACGTCGGCAACTCCGCGGCGGTCTTCCCGCTGCAGCGGCTCGGCCACGAGGTGTGGCCGGTGTTCACGGTCCACTTCTCCAACCACACCGGGTACGGCGCCTGGCGCGGCCCGCTGCTCGACCCGGCCGACGTCGCCGAGGTGATCACCGGGATCGAGGAGCGTGGCGTGCTCGCGACGTGCGACGCCGTGCTGTCCGGCTACCAGGGCTCGCCCGCCGTCGCGGCGGTGATCGTCGACGCGGTCAAGCGGGTGAAGGCAGCCAACCCGGCCGCGACCTACACCTGCGACCCGGTGATGGGCAACGCGAAGTCCGGGTGCTTCGTGAATCCGGAGATCCCCCCGATCATCCGCTCGGAGGTCGTCCCCGTGGCGGACATCCTCACACCCAACCAGTTCGAGCTCGGGTTCATCACCGGCCGCGACTCGCTGAGCGGTCCCTCGCCGATCGAGGACGTCCTCTCCGCGGCCGACGCCGTGCGCGAGATGGGCCCGTCGACCGTGCTGGTCACCTCGGTGGAGCGCGCCGGCGCACCCGCCGACGTGATCGAGATGGTCGCCGTCACCGGCGACGGCGCCTGGATCGTGCAGACCCCGCGGCTGCCGATGAAGGCCAACGGCTCCGGCGACATCACCGCCGCCCTCTTCACCGCCCACCTGCACACCACCGGCTCCCCCGCCGTGGCCCTCGGGCGGACCGTCGCGTCGGTCTACGACGTGCTCGAGGCGACCCTGGAGTCCGGCGAGCGGGAGCTGCGGCTGATCGCGGCTCAGGACGCGATCGCCGTACCGGACGAGCGGTTCGAGGTCGAGCGCCTGCGGTGAGCGCGGGCTGACTAGGATGGGCGTGTCGCTCGCTTCGCGTGCGCACGCCGCCTTGGCGCAATTGGTAGCGCAGCACCCTTGTAATGTGAAGGCTGGGGGTTCGAGTCCCCCAGGCGGCTCGACCGGGCCGGCAGATTCTGTCGGCCCCCGTGCATAGCGTCGCCTCATGAGGAGCTGTCTCGGCTGCGGAAAGCAACTGACCAAGCGGAGCCAGAAGGTCTATTGCAGCATGGACTGCGGGCAGTCGCACCGGCGCGTGGTCCTCACTGCCGAGTGGCTGCGGTCGGGAAACGCCGTCGCCGCCAGTCGCCGCGACCACTACATCCGTCGCTACCTCCTCGACGCCCAGGACGGCTGCTGCGAGATCTGTGGCATCGTCGAGGAGTGGAACGACCAGCCCTTGGTCTTCGTGCTCGACCACATCGACGGCGATGCAGCCAACAACCACCGCGACAACCTGCGCATGGTCTGTCCCAACTGCGACTCCCAGCTCCCGACGTTCAAGAGCCGCAACCGGGGCAAGGGCCGGCACTTCCGGCGAGAGCGGTACGCCAACGGCCAGTCGTACTGATGCCGAGCGATGAGTGTCGGCGTCCTGACTAGTCTCACCACCGTGGACCTCCCCGTGATGCCGCCCGTCCTGCCGATGCTCGCCAAGGCCGTGTCGGGGGTGCCCGATCCGGCGAAGTACGACGAGCAGGGGCTGAGCTTCGAGCCGAAGTGGGACGGGTTCCGGTGCATCGTGTTCCGCGACGGCGACGAGATCGAGCTGGCGAGCCGCAACACCAAGCCGCTGACGCGCTACTTCCCCGAGCTGGTCGAGGCGATGCTGGCCGAGCTGCCGGAGCGGTGCGTGCTCGACGGCGAGATCTTCGTGGCGCTCGAGGGCGAGGACGGCAGGGGACGGCTGCAGTTCGAGGTCCTGCAGGAGCGGATCCACCCCGCCGCGTCGCGGATCACGCTGCTCTCCGAGCAGACGCCGGCCGACTTCGTCGCCTTCGACCTGCTCGCCCTGGGCGACGAGTCCTACCTCGACCGGCCGTTCGCGCAGCGGCGGGCGGCGCTCGAGGAGGCGCTCGGCCACCTGTCGGCCGACCCCCTCGAGAGCCCGGGCCGCTGTCACCTGACCCGGACCAGCACCGACCCCGCCGTCGCCGAGGAGTGGTTCCACATCTTCGAGGGCGCCGGGCTCGACGGCGTCGTCGCCAAGCCGCTGAGCGCGCCGTACTCCCCCAACGCCCGCACCATGCTGAAGATCAAGCACGAGCGGACCGCCGACGTCGTCCTCGCGGGCTATCGGGAGCACAAGACCAGCACGCCGGAGAACCCGCTGATCGGCAGCCTCCTGCTGGGCCTCTACGACGGCGGTGAGCTCCAGCACATCGGGGTCAGCGCGAGCTTCACCGCGAAGCGCCGCGCCGAGCTCTGGCACGAGCTCCAGCCGCTCGTCGTACCGATCGAGGAGCACCCGTGGGGCAGGTGGCAGGAGTTCCTCGTCGCCAACCCCGGGCGGCAGCCCGGCACGCAGAGCCGGTGGAGCCAGGGCAAGGACCTCTCGTTCACGCCGCTGCGTCCCGAGCGCGTGATCGAGGTGAAGTACGACGCCATGGAGGGCCGGCGCTTCCGGCACACCGCCCACTTCAAGAGGTGGCGGGACGACCGCGACCCCGAGTCGTGCGGCTACGAGCAGCTCGATCAGCCGGTGCGCTACGACCTCGCCGACGTGCTCGGGGGCTGAGACCGGGCCGAGGGGCTGACGCGCGCCCACCGGAGCGGCAGGATGGACTCATGAGCACCGCTCCCCGCGAGGAACCGTATGCAGTCGTCCTGCTCGTCGAGCAGGCACTGTCCGCCGCCGACGCAGCCCAGGTCCGCGGACTGCACCAGGAGCTCGACGACGACCCGACGATCGAGGTTCAGTACCACGTGCTCCTGCCCATGGCGGACGCCGCCGCGGCGGTCGAGGCCTCCCTCGGCGTCATCGGCGGCGCCGACCTGATCGCCCCGCCGATCACGCCGTCGCCGGACGAGATCGAGCGGCTGCGCGGCGAGTACCGCGACCAGGCCGAGCGCGAGCTCGCCTCGACCCGTGAGGCTCTGGTCGCGGCGGGAGCGATCATCGGATCGCTCACCGTCGTCACCGAGCCGCCGGTGGACGCGCTGATCAGCAAGGTCAAGGAGGTCGACGGCCGGGAGTCGATCATCCTCACCCGGCCCCACCTCGTCGCGGAGTTCTTCCACGTCGACTGGACCTCGCGGGCCCGCCGCAAGCTGGGCGTCCCCGTTCTCCACCTGCTCGAGCACGAGCAGTCGTAACGCCGGGCCGAGGGAGGTCGTTGATCAGTCATGTCGGCCCTGCACACCCTCGACGTCCGTCTCTACGAGGCGCTCGCGGGCGCCGGCCTGTCCGCCACCGAGCGGGACCGGGTCATCGACCTGTGCGACTTCGTCGTCGACATGGTCCCCGGGTCCGGACTCCCCCATCCCGGGCGTACGACGCGCACAGCGGTGCACCTGCTCGTCGGCGAGACCGTGCCGGCACTCGACGCGCAGGTCCGGGGTGACATCGCACGGCTGTGCGAGGTCGCGGTCGTCCGCGGTCTCTGAGGTCGGCGCTCAGCTTGGATTCACCGATTTGCCGCGTCGCGAGCGTCACCAGATGGGTGCGGTGGCAAGCCGCCGGCGCGAGGGCAGACTGGGCGTCTGTTGAGCGTCGGCGGCGCCGCCAACGCTCCATCTGGTGGCGCGCAGCAGCGGGAAATCGGTGAATCCAAGCTCAGGTCCCGTCGACCCGGTTGCCCTGGGCGTCCCAGTGCTCGGCGACCTTCTTGCTCGGCTGCACCCGCGGCGGCTCGCCCGGCATCTTCGGATAGTCCGGCGGGAAGTTGAGCTCGCCCTCGCCGTCGGCGATCTGGCGCTCCCAGAGGTCCAGCAGCGGCTGGAGGGAGTACGACGTGTCGTCGATCCCCGCCCACGGATCGCCGTCGGCCATCCGGTCGGGGACGGTGAACAGGTTGAACTCGCGGGGGTCGGTCACGTCGGCGAGCTCGTCCCAGGTCATCGGCGTCGAGACGGGCGCACCGGGGAGGGGGCGCAGGGAGTAGGCGGAGGCGATGGTGCGGTCGCGGTTGTTCTGGTTGTAGTCGATGAAGATCCTCATCCCGCGCTCCTCCTTCCACCAGGCGGTGGTGACCTGGTCGTCGCGGCGGGCCAGCTCGCGCCCGAAGGCGATGGCGGCGTGGCGCACGTCGGTGAACTCCCACCGCGGCTCGATCCGCACGTAGACGTGGACGCCGCGGTTGCCTGAGGTCTTCGGGTAGCCGACCAGGCCGAGCTCCTCGAGCAGCTCGCGGGCGACACCGGCGACGCGGACGGCGTCCCCGAACGTCGTCCCGGGCTGGGGGTCGAGGTCGATGCGCAGCTCGTCGGGGTGGTCGACATCGTCTCGGCGTACCGGCCACGGGTGGAAGGTGAGCGTGCCCATCTGCGCGCACCAGACCGGCACGGCGATCTCGGTCGGGCAGATCTCCTCGGCCGTCCGGCCGGAGGGGAAGGTGATCTCGACGGACTCGAGGTAGTCGGGAGCGCCCTTGGGCACGCGCTTCTGGTAGAACGCCTCGGCGTCGTTGTCGCGCGGCCCGGTCGCCAGGCGGAAGCCCTCGCGGACGCCGGAGGGCCACCGTTCGAGGGCGGTGGGACGCTCGCCGAGCGCCCGCATCAGCCCGTCGCCGACAGAAACGAAGAACTCGGCGACCATCAGCTTGGTCACCTCGGCGGTGCGCTCGGTCGCCTCGTAGATCACCCGGTCCGGGCTGGACACCCGCACCTCGCGGTCACCTGCCTGGACCATCGCGGCCGCGGTCTTCGCCATGGCGCGAGCCTATGCGGACTCGGTCGGCTCCAGGGTGAGGCTGATCGAGTTGATGCAGTAGCGATCACCGGTCGGGGTGCCGTACCCGTCGGGGAAGACGTGGCCGAGGTGGGACCCGCAGTTGGCGCAGCGCACCTCGACCCGCTTCATGCCGTGCGAGTTGTCCTCGATGTACTCGATGGCGTCGTTGTCGAGCGGCTGGTAGAAGCTCGGCCAGCCGCAGCCGGAGTGGAACTTCGTGTCGGACTCGAACAGCTTGGCCTGGCAGGCCTTGCAGCGGTAGACGCCCGTGGTCTCGGTGTCGGTGTACTCGCCGGTGAAGGCCCGCTCGGTGCCGGCCTTGCGGAGGACCTGGTACTCCTCGGGAGTCAGCTCGGCGCGCCACTCCTCGTCCGTCTTCTCGACCTCGTATGCCATGGCTCCGAGCCTACTCAGGCGACCCTCGCGGGCGGGATCACGCGGCCACGCCGGAGACCGGCATGCCGGCCGCGCGCCAGGCCGCGAAGCCGCCGACGACGTCGGTCGCCCGCTCCACGCCGATGCTGCGCAGGGCGTCCGCGGCGAGGGAGGAGGTGTAGCCCTCCTGGCACAGCACGATCACCCGGCGGTCGTACGACGCCTCGGGCAGGCGCGCGTCGCTGCGCGGGTCGAAGCGCCACTCGAGCACGTTGCGCTCGACCACGAGGGCGGGCAGCCAGCGGGCGACCTCGCCCTCGCGGGCGCGCTGCGCGGCGGGCCGGATGTCGACGAGCAGGGCGCCGGCGCCGACCAGCTCCTGGAAGGCGGCCCGGGCGCTGATCCGGTCGAGTCGGGAGCGAGCGGCCTCGAGCAGGGCGTCGACGCCGTCGTACCTGACCGGTGGGAGCGCCGGTCCCGGGGCGGGTGCGACGACGCTCACCACTCCTCCCCCGCGCGCTCGACGCCGAGCATCTCCAGCCGGTCGCCGCGGAACCGGAACCGGGTCATGGTGTGCAGGCGCGGGGAGTAGGCATGCAGCGAGAGGGCCGGGCGGTCGGTGGCGTTGCGTACGTCGTGGGCGTAGCCGGCGCCGAAGGCCTTGCCGTCGCCGGGGCCGACGTCGATCAGTTGGAGCCCGCCGTCGAAGGTGTGCTCGGTGAGCCGGCCCTCGAGGACGGTGAAGGCGCCGGACGACGAGCCGTGGTCGTGCCAGTCGGTGGCGGCGCCGGGCGGCCACGAGATCAGCCAGAGCTCGTAGTCGTCGGTGGCGAGCAGGCGGATCCAGGAGCGCTCGTGCGGGTCGTGGTCGAGGAGGTGGAGCAGGTCGGGATCGGTCGCATGGTCGCGCACGACCTCGAGCAGGGGCAGGACGGCGAGCTGGGTCACGGGATTCCTCCGGGAGTGGTCGGTGCTGGATCGGGTGGCGCGGATCAACAGCAGCGACAACACAGCCCGGACGCCCGGCGGATGCCGTGCAGGACTGGGAGGAGGCTGGTCATGCCTCCATAGTGGATTAAGTCAATAGACTTTGCAAACGAAACGGCGGACGGCGTGGCGCCTAGGGCTGTTCGACGTCGGCGGGGTCGGGCGCCTGGATGTCCAGGTCGGCGCCCCAGTCGCTCATGTGCGCGACGACCTCGGCGCCCATCGCCTTCACCACCACCTTGCGCATGAGGTCGTCCTCCGCCAGCCACATCCGGTAGCGCACCCGGAGCCCCTTGGCGTCCGCACCGAGCTCCTCCTGGACCGCGGCCGGGCTCACCTCGACGTCATAGCGATGGAGCACCTCGCCGTCGACGGTCTCCGACCCGGCGTACTCGACGGACTTCGTGTCGCGACGCATGTCCTCGACCATGGCGCGCGGCGACATGTCGCCGATCTCCTCCAGGAGCGGCCCGAGGAGCTCCTGGGGCAGCTCGACGTACTTCGCGTCCCCGGGCTCGCGGCCGTAGTAGTGCCCGTCGACGGCGACCATCTCGAACGGCTCGTCGCCCTCGATCGTGCCGGCCATGGCGACCTCGTCGCCCTTGCCGAAGCGCACCCGGAAGTCCATCTGCTCGTTGCCCGCGTCGACCCGGAAGCGCACGGTCGGGTTCGCCTCGATCGCCTTGCCCATGGCGGCGATGAGCGACTCGCGGTCGTAGGGCTCGTAGGACGACGACCCCGCGCCCGACTGCTTCTCACCGCTCTCCTTCGCGCTCTCCTTCTCGTCGCTGCACGCGACGAGGCCGAGCCCGACGAGGGCAGCCAGCAGGACCAGGACGACACGGCGGATCATGGCGCGACAGTAGTCCGGCCGACTGCCGTGCGGGCGAGAACGCCCGATCAGGGCAGGCGGTCGACCAGGTCGCCGACGGTGACCCGGCGGCCGGTGTAGAAGGGGACCTCCTCGCGGACGTGGCGGCGGGTCTCCGAGCCGCGCAGATGGCGCATCAGATCGACGATCCGGGTCAGGTCGTCGGCCTCGAAGGCGAGGATCCACTCGTAGTCGCCCAGCGCGAAGCTCGGGACGGTGTTGGCGCGCACGTCCGGGTAGTCGCGAGCCATCTGGCCGTGCTCGGCGAGCAGACGGCGACGCTCGGAGTCCTCGAGGAGGTACCACTCGTAGGAGCGGACGAAGGGGTAGACCGCGACGTAGTCGTGCGCCCGCTCGTCGGCCAGGAAGGCCGGCAGGTGGCTGCGGTTGAACTCGGCAGGGCGGTGCAGCGCCATCTGCGACCACACGGCGGCCAGGCGGGCGCCGAAGGAGGTACGGCGCAGCCGGTGGTAGGCGGCCTGGAGCTGGTCGCTGGTCGCGGCGTGCCACCAGACCATCAGGTCCGCGTCGGCGCGCAGCCCCGCGACGTCGTACAGCCCGCGGACGACGACGTCCTCGGCGGCCAGCTCGGCCAGCAGGGCGTCGAGCTCGGCAGCCTCGCTCTTGCGGACGACGTCGTCGGCGCCGAGCGGCTGCTCGAGGCGGAAGACCGACCACATGGTGAAGCGGATCGTGTCGTTGAGCTCGTTGATCTTCGCCGCGTTGGACTTGATGTGCGCCTGGGGGTCCTGGTCCGACATGACGTCCATTGTGCCGACCGCCGGTCAGCGGCCGTAGCCCGCCTCCCGCGCCTTGACGATGGCGTCGGCCCGACCGGTCGCGTGCAGCTTGGCGTAGATCGCCGAGACCGTGTTGCGCACGGTCTTGTTGGACACGTAGAGCGCGGCGGCGATCTCGTCGTTGGTGCGGCCGGCGGCGATGCGCTGGAGGACGTCGCGCTCCCGGTCGGTCAGCTCGGGGAAGGGCTCGTCGTCGGCCCGGGCGGCAGGGACGGCGCCGGTGAAGAACCCGGCGACCTTGGCGGCGAGGCTGGCGCCGAACACCATCCCGCCGGCCGCCGCGGAGCGGATGGCGTGCTGCACCTCGTCCGCGCCGGCCCCCTTGAGCAGGTAGCCGCAGGCGCCCGCGCGGATCGCGCTCAACACCATGTCGTCGTCCTCGTTCATCGTCAGCATGACCACCCGCAGGCCCGGGTCGCGGCCGGTGAGGAAGCGGGTGGCCTCGATGCCGTCGAGGTGCGGCATCTGGATGTCCATGACCACCAGATCGGGGGCGGTGCTCTCGACCACGTGCAGCGCCTCACGTCCGTCGGAGGCGAAGCCGACGACCTCGATCCCGTCGAGCGCCCCGAGCAGCGAGATGAGCCCGTCGCGGACGATCTGGTGGTCGTCGACGACGACGACGCGGATGGCCTGGTTCATGCTGGATCCCTCAGGGGCAGTCGGGCCCGGACGACGGTGCCGCCTCCGGGAGGGCTGGTGATGGTGGTGGTGCCGCCGAGCTCGGCGGCGCGCTCCCGCAGGCTGGACAGGCCGACGCCGGCGGCCCGGTCGACGGGGATCCCGCACCCGTCGTCGATGACCTCGAGCACCAGCGCGTCGTCGGCGGCCTCGACCAGCAGGCTCGCCCGGGTCGCCTCGGCGTGGCGCGCCACGTTGGTGAGCGCCTCCCCCGCGATCCGGTAGGCCGCCACCTCGACCGCCGCAGGCAGGCGCAGGTCCTCGGGCGCGGTGACGTCGAGGGGTACGGCGAGGTGCTCGGCCTGCTGGCGCAGCGCGCCGACCAGGCCGCGGTCGTCGAGCGCCGGCGGGCGCAGCTCGTGCACCAGCCGCCGTACGTCGGCGACGACCTCCTGCACCTGGGCACTGACCGTCTCCAGCTGGGACCGCGCCCGGGCCGGGTCGCGCTCGACGGTCATCCGCGCGGCCTCGAGCTGGAAGACGATCCCGCTCAGCGCCGGCCCGAACCCGTCGTGCAGGTCCCGCCGGATCCGGCGCCGCTCCTCCTCGCGGGCGGTCACGAGGGTCTCGCGGCTGCGCTGGACCTCCTCGGCGAGCTGGCCGGTCCGCGCGGCGGTGGCGGCCTGGCGGACGAGGTCGCCGAGCAGCTCCTCGTCGCGCACGGTGAGCCGGCTGCGCAGGCCGCGGGCGGGGAGCACCAGGCGGCCGATGGTGGCGTCGCGGTAGGTGATCGGGAGGGTGCGCACGTCCGCCGGGCGCTCGCCGACGGTGGTCACGAGGCGCTCGCCGTGGCCGCGGTCGACCTCGACGCTGACGAACGGGACGGCGAACGCGGAGGCCACGGCCCGGGCGACCGCGGCGAGCTGCTCGGTGGTGTCGTCGGTGTTCTCCAGCGTGGAGGCCAGACCGGCCACGGCGTCGTACCGGTTGCCGCGCTCGCCGAGCATCACCCGGCGCACGGCGGCGGAGAGTCGTTGCCGCACCGGGCCGTAGAGCACCACGGAGACGATGAGCACCACCCCGACGACCTGGGCCTGGGTGAGCTCGTCGTCGAGGATCAGGGTGAACAGCCACAGCACCAGGGCGTCGGCGGCGACGAGTACGGCGAAGACGGCCGCCAGCACGGCCGTGCGGGCCAGCAGGTCCTGGATCGACACGAGCGTCGGGCGGACGATCGCGATCGTCATCGCCATCGGCGGCACGACCGACGCCACGAGGGCGCCGATGAAGTCGCCGTCGGGCACCGAGAAGGCCAGCGTCCCGATGCTCACCGCGACGACGACGATGACGCTCCACAGCAGCCAGCGCATCCGGTCGCGGTCGAGGCCCTCGGAGCGGCGGTAGCGCACGACGACGGAGAGCAGTGCGAAGAAGAAGCCGCCGATGCCGAGCGCGAGCCCGAGTGTCGCGACCTGGTCGGCGTGCCCGGAGAGGGCGCTGATCGAGGTCGGGTCCTCGTCGACGCCGGCCGGCAGATCGGGGATCGACCGATCACCCTCGGCCGGGATGACGAGGAAGCACAGGCCGCTGATCACCATCGCGACCGTGGCGACCCAGGACGCCGTGCCCCAGCGACCGGACAGGAAGCGGCCGGTCGGGAAGATCATCACCAGCACCGCGGTCACCGACGTCAGGTAGGACCCGAAGCGATTGAGGAACCACAGCGCGAAGGTCATCCCCGGCCACGAGTCGGCCTCCCGCAGGCCGGACAGGATGTAGCTCTGCGAGAAGCCGTCGAGCGCCCAGAAGAGGCCGGAGCCGGCCAGCACCCAGCCGACCCGCTGGCGCGGCTCCTTCACCAGGATGACTCCGGCGAGCACGCCCAGCAGCGCACCGATCAACGTCCACGGCCAGCCCGGGCCGAGCGATACGTCGTACCCCGGGCCGGAGGTCGGCGCGCCCATGTCGAGCCAGAGGGCGGCGGGCACGAGAGCGATGCAGAGTGCGGGCACGGCGAGGGCCGCGACGACCATCGGGCCGCGCGGGCGGGTGTCGGTGTGCTGCGGCACCGGCTCGGTCACCGGCACATTGTGCAGCCGGTCCGCACCCCCACGGTGCGGACCGGCTGAATTGGGGCCGGATGGCCTCACAGCGGGTCGGTTCACGAGCGACCGCGGAACGCCTTGTCCCCGGCGAGGAAGCCGAGCGCGATCACGATCAGGCCGATCGGGCCGGTCATGCCGGCCATGTACTGCAGGGGCGAGATGCCGAGCAGGAGGGTCAGCCCGCCGCCGACGAGACCGACCAGACCGAGCCACTTCGGGAGCCCGCCGTGGCGGGCCGCGCCGAACAGCGCGATGCCGGAGAGGCCGAGCAGGCCCCAGCACCACGGGATGGTCCCGATCCAGTGGTTGAACATCGCGGCGTCCTCGGGGACGACCATGTCGGGGTCGCTGGCGGCGAAGATGAACTCGGTGTCGAGCCCCGCCCCGACGATCAGCATGATCGCGGTGATCAGCACGCCGGAGAAGGCGACCAGCGGCAGGACGCTGTCGGCCGGG
The DNA here is from genome assembly GCF_006335005.1 of Nocardioides albidus. Lineage (GTDB taxonomy): Bacteria > Actinomycetota > Actinomycetes > Propionibacteriales > Nocardioidaceae > Nocardioides > Nocardioides albidus. Next base: position 135,279 of record NZ_VDMP01000023.1, on the reverse strand, counting down.
GTGGTCGCCTTCAGACGCCGGAACAGGCCGGCGGCGAAGACGATCATGAGGACGGCGCCGGTCATCGCGCTGAGGTGGAAGGCGAGCATCTGCGGCACGAGGTCGCCGAGCGCTTCGGAGATCGCGTCAGCGTCGCCCTGGAGCTTCGGGTCGTAGACGGCGTCGACCATGGAGGACGAGACCATGACGCCGACACCGGCGAGGCCGGCGCCGAGGCCGGCGAGGGCCCAGCGTGTCGGGGGGTGGACGACCGGCTCGTCGCGCGGTGCGCTGTGGTCGAGGGCAGTGGCGGGGAGGTGGGTCTGTGCTGTCATGGCAGGACCATCCCGGGCCGGGTGTCCCGCGGAACAGGGACACCGGGGCAAAGCTCGCGGGGACGAGGTGCCACCCCAGCCCCGCCGAGGTGCCAGGTCAGTCCCGTCGAGGTGCCATGTCTGGTCCGCCGCCTCGGCCGTTCCTGGCACCTGGAGGGTACTTTCGTGGCACTTCGGCGGTACTTTCGTGGCACCTCGGCGGGGGTCAGGGGGCGGCGAGCAGGTCCGCGACGGCCCGCTGGGCGGAGCCGATGGTCGCGGGGATGCCGACGCCGTCGTACGCCGCGCCGCAGAGCGCGAGTCCTGGCACCTGCGCGACGGCGCCGCGGACGCGGGCGATCCGGTCGGCGTGACCGACCCAGTACTGCGGCAGTCCTCCGCCCCACCGCTGCACGACGGTGTCGACCGGGGCGGCGGTGAGCCCGGTCGCCTCGGCGAGATCGGCCAGCGAGGCCCGGACCAGGGTGTCGTCGGGCACCTGGAGGGTCGTCTCCTCGCCGAGGCGGCCCAGGGAAGTGCGCAGGACCAGGAGCCCCTCCCCCGCCCGGCGGACCCAGTCCCACTTGGCGAAGGAGAAGGTCGACGCCTTGACCCGGCGGCCGTCCACCGGCGGGACGAGGAAGCCGGAGGCGCCCGTGTCGAGGGTCTCGGCGACGCCGGGGTCGTCGCAGCGGAAGGCGAGGGTCACCAGGGCGACGGAGGCGTAGGCGATCCCGGCGAGATCGGCAGCCGCAGCCGGGACGAGCTCGTCGAGGAGGCGGGCGGTGGGTGCGGCCGGCGTCGCCAGGACGAGGAGCTCGGCCGCCTCGTCGCCGGTGGGGGTGGTGACGGCGAAGCCCTGGGCAGTACGCCGGGCGGCGGTGACCGGGGCGTCGTACCGGATCGCGGCGGAGGGTCGCTCCCGCACGTCGGCGTCGAGCGCCGCGGGCAGGCGCCACATCCCGCCGTCGATGCCGGCGAAGACCGGCGGGGCGCCGGCCGCCGGGGGCGGGAGGACCACCTCGGGGCGGGACAGCAGGTCGAGGAGCTGGGGGGCCGCGGAGCCTGCCGAGATGCGGCGGGCCTGGCCGGCGTAGACGCCGCCGAGCAGGGGCTCGACGAGCCGGTCGACCACCTCCTCGCCGTACCGCGCGGCGACCAGCTCGCCGACGGAGACGTCCCCGTCGGGACGTACGACGACCTGGTGCCGGGCCCGCTCCAGGCCCTCGGGCGACAGGATGCCCGTCTCCGCGAGGTCGTCGAGGTCGACCGGCGCCCCCATCACGGTGCGGGGCAGCCGGCGCAGCGCGTCGCGGGTCCAGACCCGCGAGCCGGCCGCGGTCGGGTGCGTGATCGGCAGGCCGAGCTGCGTGGCGAGCGCGGTCCCCTCGGGACGCCGGTGGATCATCGCCTCCGCGCCGACGTCGACCGTCACGCCGGCGACGGTGCCGGCCCGCAGCTTGCCACCCGGGCGTCCGGTCGCCTCCAGGACCAGGACGTCGAGCCCCGCCTCGGCCAGCGCACGGGCGGCGGTCAGTCCCGCGATCCCCGCTCCCACGACGACCGCCCGGCTCATGGGAGCAGTGTCTCAGGCCTGGGTGGCGACCCGGTCCTCGAGCAGGGAGGCCGAGATGTCCCCGGTGACGCCCCGGGAGGCGGCGGCGCGGCCGACGACGAACACGTAGGCGAGGAACGCCGCCTCGGCCAGCACGCCGATGGCGATCCGGGCCCAGGTCGGGAGCGGGGAGGGCGTGACGAAGCCCTCGATGATGCCGCTCACGAACAGGCAGACGGCGAGGCCGAGAGCGATGGTGACCGACGTCCGTCCCGCCCGGGCGAGAGAGCCGGCGCGGGAGAGCTGACCAGGCTCGACCCACGACCAGAACAGCCGCAGGCCGACCCCGCCGGCGACGAAGACGCAGGTGAGCTCGAGCAGGCCGTGCGGGATGATCAGGCCCCAGAACAGCTCGCCCCGGTCGTGGCGGATCATGATCGAGCCGACGATCGCGAGGTTCGCGATGTTCTGGAACAACAGGTAGATGACGGGAACGCCGAGGATCCCGAGCGCGATGCACAGCGCGCTCACCCAGGCGTTGTTGACCCACACGTGGGCCGCGAAGGCGCCCGCGGCGTTCTCGCTGTAGTAGCTCTCGAAGTCGCTGTTGACCAGCTGGTCGACCTCCTGCGGCGAGAGCAGGCTCTGCTCGACCTGGGGATGCTGGCCCAGCCAGATCATCATCACCGCGGTGACCACCACGTTGCCGGCCAGGCAGCCCAGCCACCACCAGCGCAGCTGGTAGAGGGCGGCCGGGAAGCGCTCGGTGAAGAACCCGCTCAGCCCCCGCCAGCTCGGCACGCGCGAGGCCAGCATCGCGATCCGGGCTCGGCCCAGCAGCGAGGAGAGGTGGGCCACCAGCTCCCCGTCCGGCGCCGAGGTGCGCACGACGGACAGGTGCGTCGCGACCTGCTGGTAGCGGTCGACGAGCTCGTCGGCTTCGGCGCCGGTACGCCGCCGCTGGCGCACCAGCTGGTCGAGGCGCGCCCACGATCCTCCGTGGGCGGCGACATAGGCGTCGAGGTCGATGCGCGGCACGCTAGGAGGCTATCTCCTAGGCTGGACCGCGATGGCCACCTCCGACTTCGCCACCGTCACCTCCGACGACCTCGTCACCGGCGAGGGCGTCGCACTCGACCTGCCGGCTGCCTCGCTCGGCGTGCGGATGGCCAGCGGCCTGATCGACGTCGCCGCGACCCTGCTGACGATGGTCCTGCTGTCCATCCTGCTCATCGTGGCGGCGTCGGTCGCCCACGACGAGGCGCTCATCGGGGCCGGCGTCGTGCTCACCTCGGTGCTGACCTTCCTGGTCCTGCCGACGGCGCTGGAGACGCTGACCCGCGGCCGGTCCCTCGGCAAGCTCGCGCTCGGCCTGCGCACGGTGCGCGACGACGGAGGGCCGATCAGCTTCCAGCACGCGCTGGTCCGCGCCCTCATCGGGTTCGTGGAGATCTACGCGTTCTCCGGGGCTCCGGCGTTCTTCTCGATCATGCTCAGCACCCGCGGCAAGCGGCTCGGCGACTACGCCGCCGGCACCTACGTCGTGCGGGAGCGGGTGCCGCTGCGCCTGCCCGCTCCGCCGCCCATGCCGCGTGAGCTCGCGTCCTGGGCGCGGCGTACCGATCTCGGCACCCTGCCCACCGGCACCGCGCTCGCCGTACGCCAGTTCCTCGGCCGACTGCCCACCCTGGACCCCGTCTCCCGCGACCGGGTCGGGCGCGCCCTGCTCGCCGACGTCCTCCCGCACGTCGCCCCCGCCCCGCCGCGGGGAGCGCCGCCCGAGCTGGTCCTGATGGCCGTCGTGGCCGAGCGCCGCGAGCGCGACCTCGCCCGGCTGCGGCGCGACGACCAGCTCCGCAGCCGGCTCCTGGCCGAGGAGTCACGACACCAGGGGTGAGCCACCCGGTCGCTGGGTAGGTTGGGCCGCATGACGCAGGTCAACGAGTCGCCGACCGTCCCCAGCACCCGGCGCACCCCCGCCGGGCCCACCGCGCCGCTGACGATCGACGAGCTGGCGCGGGCGACAGAGGCGATCGGCAAGGTCTCCGACGCCTTCTCGAGCCGGGTCGTGGGTCAGCACCGCATCCGTACGGCGCTCCTGGTCACCCTGCTCTCCGAGGGACACGTGCTGCTCGAGAGCGTACCCGGCCTGGCGAAGACCCTCGCCGCCTCGACCCTGTCCCAGGCGGTGAGCGCACGCTTCGCCCGCATCCAGTGCACGCCCGACCTCCTGCCCAGCGACATCATCGGCACCCAGGTCTACGACCCGCGCCGCCACGAGTTCGAGACCCAGCTCGGCCCGGTGCACGCCAACTTCGTGCTCCTCGACGAGATCAACCGGGCCAGCGCCAAGACCCAGTCGGCGCTGCTGGAGGCGATGCAGGAGCGCCAGACCTCGATCGCCGGCACCATCCACCCGCTGCCCGACCCGTTCATGGTGCTCGCCACCCAGAACCCCATCGAGGAGGAGGGCACCTACGTCCTCCCGCACGCGCAGATGGACCGGTTCCTGCTCAAGGAGATCGTCGACTACCCCACCGAGGACGACGAGCTGATGGTCCTCGAGCGCATCGACGACGGCACCCTGGGCCAGCACATGGCCGACGTGACCGCGGTGATCTCGACGCAGGAGGTCGCCGACCTGCAGGAGATGGTCCGGCGCGTCTACGTCGACCCCGCGATCCGCCGCTACATCACGGCCCTGGTCCGGGCGACCCGCGACGTCCCCACCCTGCTGGGACCCGAGCTGGGCAACTACGTCGAGATCGGCGCCAGCCCCCGCGGCTCGATCGCGTTCTTCCAGGCCGCCCGCGCGATGGCCGTCGTCCAGGGTCGCCACTACGTCATCCCCGAGGACGTCCGCGAGCTGCGGCACAGCGTCCTGCGGCACCGCCTCCACCTCAGCTTCGAGGCGCTCGCCGACCGCGTCCGCCCCGAGACGGTGATCGACGCGGTCTTCCGCGCGGTCCCCACGCCGTGACGTCGCGCGAGCCATGACCGCCCACCTGACGCGGATCAAGTCCCGCCTCTCCATCCACGCCCACCGCAAGGTGCGCGGGATGCTGGAGGGCGAGTACGCCGCGATCCATGCCGGCCGGGGCATCGACTTCAACGACCTGCGCGAGTACGTCCGCGGCGACGACGTCAAGGACATCGACTGGAAGGCGTCGGCCCGCAGCCGGCAGCTGCTGGTGAAGAGGTACGTCGCCGAGCGCAAGCACACCGTGCAGCTGTGCGTCTCCACCGGCCGCAGCATGGCCGCCCTCGCCGCGCTCCCCGAGGGCGGCGCGGCGCGGACACCGGTCTCGAAGCGCGAGCTCGCCGTCTTCGTCGCCGGGGTGACCGGCTTCCTGGCCGTCCAGCACGGCGACGTGGTCGGCCTGGTCCACGGGAACGCCGAGCGTCAGCACGTCGCCCGCCCCGGCAGCGGCGAGCTGCACCTGGAGCGCCTGCTCGCCACCGTGCACGACGCGATCCGGCCCGACGGCCCGCCGGGCGACCTGACCGCCCTGCTGCGCCACGTCGTCCGCACGATCCGGCGGCGCACCATCCTGGTCGTGATCACCGACGAGCCCGCCGTCACCGAGGAGCAGGCGATGCTGCTGCGACGGCTGACCGCCCAGCACGAGGTGCTCCTGCTCTCCATCGGCGACCTCGACCCGACCACCCCCGCCCTGGCCGGCCGCCGCCTGCTCGACGTCGACGCCGGCGCCGAGGTGCCGGCCTGGCTGCGCCGCGACGCCGAGCTCCACCGCCAGCTCGGCAGCCTGGTCGCCGACCAGGCCCTGGAGATGCGCCGTCGCCTCGAGCAGCTCGGCATCGTCGAGGAGCAGGTGCGGGATCTCGACGGCGCCGTGACCACGATCTACCGCATGCTCGAGAGGCACCGCCATGCCCGCCGCCGCTGAAGTCCTGGCGATCGAGCTCCCCGAGGAGTTCACCGGTCCCGTCGGGTACGCCGACCGGTGGGTGTGGATCGGCGTCGGGCTCGCGCTCGCGCTCGTCCTCTACTACCTGCTCGCCTGGTGGCTCACGCGCGCGCCGCGGCCCCGTGAGCTCGCCAGGCCGGGCGTCCCGCTGCCCGACGTACGCCAGCGGCACCTGGCCCGGATAGAGGAGATCGACTCGCTCGTGCGGTCCGGCCGGATGGAGCCGCGCGAGGGGCACCAGCAGCTCAGCGAGATCGTGCGCGACTACGTCGCGGCGGTGACCACGCTGCCCGCGCGCACGATGGCGCTGGCCGACTTCCGCGACCACGCGCCGGTCGCGCTGGTCGAGGTCCTCGAGCTCGTCTATCCGCCGGAGTTCGCGCCGGAGGACGCCGTGGCGCGCGACCTGTTCGAGACCGCGGTCGCGCAGGCTCGCGGACTCGTGAGCACGTGGAGCCCGGTCGGGAGCGCGGCCTGATGTGGGACGACGAGAGCACGGCGTTCCGGTGGCCGTGGCTGGCCCTGGCGCTCGGCGCCCTCGTGCTGCTCCTCCTCGTCGTGTGGCTGCGGCCGTGGCGACGGCCCTCGACGGCCGGCGCGGCGTACGTCGCCCATGCGGCCCGGCTGCGGTCCCTCCCCCGCTATCGCACGCTGGTGCGACGCCAGGTCGTCCTCGGCTCCTGCCTGACCCTCACGTCGCTGGTGGCCTGCTCGGGCGCGGTCGTCCTCGCCGGACGGCTGCAGCAGCGCCAGACCATGACCCAGGAGGACCGCACCCGCGACATCGTGCTGTGCCTCGACGCGTCCGGCTCGATGGCCGAGGTGGACGCCGAGGTGCTGCGCCAGTTCCGCACGATCATCGCGGGGCTGCGCGGTGAGCGGGTGGGGCTGACGATCTGGAGCGGCGCCGCGATCACCGTCTTCCCCCTGACCGACGACTACGAGTACGTCGTCGAGCAGCTCAGCGAGGCGGAGCAGGCGTTCGCGTCCGGCGACGTCTACAGCGACGAGTACGCCATCTACACCGCCGGCACCGTGCTGGACTGGGACGTCCAGTCGCAGATGGGCGACGGGCTGGCGTCGTGCGTCCAGCGCTTCGACCGCGGCGACGAGGACCGCAGCCGCGCCATCGTGCTCGCCTCCGACAACGAGCCCGTCGGCAAGGGCATCTTCAGCGTGCCCGAGGCGGCCGACTTCGCCCGCGAGAAGAAGGTCATCGTGCACGGGATCGCCGCGCCCAAGACCGCGGAGCGGCCCGACGCCGTCCAGCAGTTCCAGACGGCGGTGACGAGCACCGGCGGCACGTTCTCGCTGCTCGGCGCCGACGGCAGCAGCAAGGCGGTGATCGACGCCATCGCCGACCTGGACGCCAAGCCGATCGAGCGACCACCGCTCGTGCAGGTGCTCGACCGACCCCAGGTCGGCACCGTCGTCGCCGGGATCGGCCTCGTCGGGCTGGCCCTGCTGTGGGTCGGCCAGGGCGTCCTCGTGCTGCGGGACCGCGGGAAGGTCCGCCGATGAGCCCGACCCTGTCCACCGCCCTCGTCCTCGCCCGCCGGATCGGGATCGTGCTGCTCTTCGTCGTGATCCTGCTGCGCCCCGGGTTCGGCCGGGCCGAGGTGCCCGCGCAGCTGTCCGACATCGACGTGGTGATCGTCATCGACCGCACCCGGTCCATGGCGGCGCTCGACCACGACGGGAAGCAGCCCCGGATCACCGGCGCGAAGGCCGACCTCGTCGCGCTCGCCGAGACCCTGCCCGGAGCGCGCTTCGGGATGCTCGCCTTCGGCACCGACGCCCGGGTGGTGCTCCCGCTCACCTCCGACAGCGCGGCCTTCGGCGCGGCCGTCGAGACGCTCTACCTCGAGCGCCCCAAGGACGGCATCGGCTCCCGGTCCGACCGTCCGGTGCCGGAGCTCACCGACCTGCTCGAGCGCGCGGCGGAGAAGGCGCCCCAGCGCCGCCGCATCGTCGTCTACGTCGGCGACGGCGAGGACACGACCGACGAGGGCGACGACCAGACCTACGCCGACGTCGACGAGCTCATCGCCGGCGGCGTCGTGCTCGGGTACGGCGGGACCGAGGGCGCGCCCATGCCCCAGGACGACGACCTCGACGAGTCGCTCGGCTTCGTCCAGGACCCGGAGACCGGCGACACCGCGCAGTCGCACGCCGACCTCGACAACCTCCGGCAGATCGCCGACGAGCTCGGAGTGCCCTTCGAGCATCGCACCCGGCCCGGCGGGCTCGACGGCGTGGCGGCGTCCTTCGAGTCGTCGTACGCCGACGGGACCGGGGCCGGCGCGCGCCCGGCGAAGCACGATCTGACCTGGCTGGCGGGCGTGCTGCTGCTCACCCTGCTGCTGTTCGAGCTGCACGCCGGCTGGCGCGCGGTGTGGGCGTCGCGGCACGTCCTGGCGCCCCGGAAGGGAACGGTCCGATGACGAACCCGCGCGGCCGCCTGCGGCGGATCCTGCTCCTGGCCGGCCTGCTGCCGACCCTGCTGCTGGCGGCGTACGTCCTCAAGGTGACGCTGATGCTGAACGCCAACGCCTCGGGCCGCGACGCGTTCGACCGTGGCGACCTCGACGGGGCGGCTGCGGAGTTCGCCGACACCCGCAGGCTGAACTGGCTCGAACCGTGGGTCGCGGCCTTCGACGAGGGTGCGGCCGACCACGCCCAGGGCGAGTACGACGACGCGATCGCCTCGTACGAGGCCGCTCTCGAGGACGTCCCCCAGCGCGACGAGTGCACCGTCCGGATCAACCTGGCGCTCGCCCACGAGGCCGTCGGCGACGCCGCCCTCGCCTCGGGAGCGCTGGAGGACGCGCTCGCCTCGTTCAAGGCCGGCCTGGACGCCCTCGCCGGCGGCGACTGCCCGGAGGACGCCGGGCGCGGCAAGGAGCAGACCGAGGACGCCGCCGCCGTCGAGAGGAGGCTCAGCGAGAAGCTGGAGCAGAACCAGGAGCCGCCGCCGGACCCCGGCGAGGAGCCGCCGCCCGAGCAGGAGTCCCCGCCCCAGGAGCCGGGCGAGTCCGACCCCCGCCGCGACCGGCTCCAGGAGCAGAACGACCGTGGCGCCGACCAGCGCCACGACGACCAGGGCCTCTACGAGGACGAGGACTACACCCGGCCCGACACCTGGTGACCGGCCCGGTGGGCGGTCAGGCGAAGACGTCCGAGACGTACCGGCCGGCCTCCTGCTCGATGCGGTCGGCCCAGGCCTGCGCGTCGTCGTCGCTCGCCGAGGTCGCCTCCTGGTAGATCCGCACGATCGTCTCCCGGACCGCGGGCGCCATGTGCCGGCCGTCGCCGCAGACATAGACGTTCGCGCCGCGGTTGAAGGCGTCGGCGACGTCGGCGCGGTCCTGCCACAGACGGTGCTGGACGAAGGTGACGTCGCCCTCCGGCGCCTTGAAGTACGCCGGGCGAACGCTGACGATGCCGGCCGCCTCCCACTCGGCGAGCTCGTCGCGATAGAGGAGGTCGACGTCGGGGTGGTCGCAGCCGAAGAAGAGCAGCGAGGTCGCCACGGTGCGGCCGTTGCGCGCCTGCACGGCACGCTCCTGGAGGAATCCCCGGAAGGGCGCGAGGCCGGTGCCCGCGCACACCATCACCATCGGGACGTCGAGCGCCGCCGGCGGATGGAACAGGTCGTGGGAGGTGCGCACCGCGACGGTCACCCGGGTGCCCGGCGGGCAGTTGGCCAGGTAGCTCGACGCCATGCCCTGGAACCGCCCGTTGCCCGACATCGCCGGCGCGTCCACGACGGCCACGGTGATCGAGCACCGCTCGTCGTTCCACAGCGGCGAGGACGAGATGGAGTACTGACGGGCCCGGGCCGGGGGCAGCATCTCCAAGAACCCGGCGAAGCTGAGCGGGCAGCCCGGATGGCGCTCGAGCAGGTCCAGCAGGCTGACCCGCTTGCCGAGCACGTCGAGCTGGTAGGCGTCCTCCTCGGCGAGAGCGGCGAGCTCGGTCCGCTGCGCGCCCCCGGCGAGCGCCGCGAGCGCGGCCACCTGACTGCGGGTCGCCGGCTGCCCCAGCTCGACGTAGTGGAAGAGGAGCTCGCTGGCCGCGATCGGATGACCGACCGGCAGGGAGGTCCGGCTGCCGCTCGCGGCTCGGATCACGACCCGGCTGTCGGAGGCGAGGTCGAAGCGCTTCAGCGCCCGCATCACCAGGCCGACCGGGTTGTGCGGCAGCACCGCGAGGTAGTCGCCCGCGCGGTAGGTCATCCCCTCCGGGAGGGCGATCTCGATGTGTCGCTTCGACCGGCCCAGCGGCGAGGACATGTCGACCAGCTCGCGATTGACGACGACCTCGCCGTACTCCAGGTCGCCGAGGCGCAGGATCGACGCGCGGCCCTCCTCGACGACCTCCACCTCGAACTGGTGGCCGGCCGGCGCGGCCGCCACGTCCTTGCCGAGTGCGGCACCCAGGTCGGCCCACAGGTCGGCGTACCAGTCGTCGAAGCCACCGAAGAAGTCGCCGCCGGCGTCGGTCTCGCCGCGCCCGCGCAGCCGGGTCGCGCCGGCCCGCGCGAGGGCTTCGTCGAGGCGCGACGGGACGGCCTGGTAGGTGCGCGCCCACTGCCGGTTGCCGCATCCGAAGACGGCGTACCGCACGCCCGTGAGCGCGCCCGACGCGAGCCCATCGGCCCAGGAGACGAACTGTCGCGCGTTGTCGGTGGGCTGTCCCTCGTAGGACGCGGCGAGGATGATGACCGGTCCGTCGGTCGGCAGGTGCCCGGCGTAGTCGTCGAGCGGCGCGACCTCGGCGGCGTAGCCCTGGGCGGCCGCATCGCTGCCGACCCGTTGGGCGAAGTTCTCGGCCGAGCCGGTGTTGGACCCGAACAGGACGTAGAGGGGCGTCGCGTCGGCGGGCGGCTGGACGACCGGCGTGGTCCGCTCCGTCGAGGCCTGGCGCGGGGCGAGGACGCTGCGGGGGGCGAAGGAGGTGCGGCCGCGGCTCTTGGCCCGGATCCGGAATCCCTTCGGCTTGAGGGTCAGCGTCTCCTCCACCCGCAGCTGATAGGACGGGTCGTCCTCGATCAGGTCGAAGCGCTGCAGCATCATCGCCACCAGCAGCACCGCCTCCTGCATGGCGAACGGCCGGCCGATGCAGGCGCGCTGGCCGTTGCCGAAGGGCTTCCAGGCGTTCGGCGGGAGCTCCGCCATGAGCTCGGGCGCGAACCGCTCGGGCCGGAAGGACTCGACGTCGTCCCCCCACACGGTGGTGTCCCGGTGCAGCTGGGGGCTGATCACCATGATCGTGTCGCGTCTGCTGATCGGGTAGCGACCGCCGATCACGGTGTCGTCGAGCGCGCGCAGGGTGAACGCGGCGGCGGTCGGCCAGATCCGCAGGGCCTCGAGCAGTGTCTGCTCGACGTACTTGAGCCGCCCGATGTCGTCGACGGTCGGCGGGTCGTCCCCCAGGACGGCGTCGACCTCGGCGCGCGCCTTCGCCAACACCTCGGGGTTCCTGAGCAGGAAGTAGGTGGTGAAGGTCAGCAGTCCGCTGGTCGTCTCGTGACCCGCGATCAGGAAGGTGACCAGCTGGTAGCGGATGTTCTCGTCCGAGAGCCCCTCCCCCGTGATCGGGTCCCGCCCGTTGAGCAGGGTGGCCAGGAGGTCGTCCTTCTCCGCGGCGCGCGGGTCCCGCTTGCGCTCGGCGATCACCTCGTCGGCGACCCGCTTCATCAGCTCGAGGTCGTGCTCGTACTTGCGCCGGCTGCTCAACAACAGCTGGTTGGCCTCCGGCGTACGGCGGGTGCGCGCGCCGGCCTCGGCGAGGGCGTCGACCATCGCGCCGATGAACGGGTGCAACTCCCGCTGGTAGAAGCTGTTGAACCGGAAGTCGAAGGCACACAGCCCGATCGTGTCGAGCGTCATCCGGGTCATGTCGTCGGCGACGTCGATGACGTTGCTGGGGCCGAACCGCTCCCACCGCAGCAGCATCTGGTCGGCGATGTCGAGCATCTTGTCGAACATGCCGCGGATCCCGAGCGGCCCGAAGGCCGGCATGAGGAGACGGTGGGCCACCGCCCAGTTCTGCTCGGTCGTGTGGGCGGTGAACAGCCCGTCGCCGGTGAAGTCGCGGACGTTGCGCAGCGCGCCCGCGACACTCTTGTCGAAGCGGGAGGTGTCGCAGACCTCGTCGACCAGCTCCTGGGAGCTGACCACGATCAGCGGCGACGGAACGTTCAGCTGATAGATCGGGCCGTGCATCCGGGCCAGCCGCATCAGGCTCTGCACGGGGGTGTTGCCGTCGATCAGGCCGGCGTGCCCGTGCTCGGGATGGGGCGGCGGCTGCGGAATGGCCTGGATCTCGGTCATGGTTCCTCCCGGTGGTACGCGGCGGACCAGTCTGGACGCGCCGCCGGCCCGACGGTCGCCACTGTAGGGCCGCCGAGCCGGTCCGCGCCGCTGTCTGACCAGATCTCCAGCGTGTCCGGCACCGCTTGGTCAGCGGCCCTTCCGGCTCCCCTTCCGCCGCCGGAGGAAGGCCAGCGCGACCACCAACGCCAGCACGGCGCCGACCTGCTTGCCGTAGCTCTTGAGCAGCACCGGCAGCACGGCGGAGCCGAGGTCCAGCGCGTCGTCGTCGGCGGCCGGTCGGATCGGGGTGGGCTGCGAGGTGGGCTGCGGGCTGGGTCCGGAGGGCGGGTCGGCCGGCTGGTCGGCCGACTGGTCGGCCGACTGGTCGGCCGGCTGGTCGGAAGCGCCATCCGAACCGTCTCCGGCGAGCCGCTGCTCGAGGCAGGACACGAACTGCCCGAGCAGCTTGTCGGAGACGTCCTGCATCACGCCGCGCCCGAACTGGGCCGGCTTGCCGGTGATCGCGAGGTCGGTGACGACGTCGACCTGGGTCCGGTCGCCGCCCGCGTCGCTCATCGTGACGGTCACCTTCGCGCCCGCCGTGCCGTTGCCGCGCTTGTCGCGGCCCTTCGCGTCGACGACGAACCGCCTGCCGGCCTCGTCGCGCTCGACGAACTTGCCGGAGCCGGTGTAGACGAGCGCGATCGGGCCGAGCTTGACCTTGCAGGTGCCCTCGAAGGTCGGGGCGCCGTCCTCGTCCTCGCCGACCGAGGTGACCTGGGCGCCGGGGAAGCACTCGGCGAGGCCGCCGATGTCCTGGAAGTGCGCCCAGGTCGCGTCGAGCGACGTCGGGACCGTGAAGGAGTGGCTGAGATCCATCGCCGCTCGTCAGCCCCTTCCCGCTGCGGCGAGGACCGCTCGCCGGGTGAGCACCGTGGCCAGGTGACGCCGGTAGTCGGCGTCGCCGTTGAGGTCGCTGGGCGGGTTGGTGCCCTCGGCCGCTGCCGCCGCGCCGGCCGCGACCCCCTCCTCGGTGGCGGGCTGGCCCGCCAGGGCCTGCTCCGCCGCCCGAGCACGCAGGGGCGTGGAACCCATGTTGGTGAGCCCGATCCGCGCCTCGGCGATGGTGTCGCCCTCCATCCGCACCGCCGCCGCGACGGCGACGATCGGCCACTGGTGGGCGATCCGGACGAACTTCTCGTACGCCGCGCCCCAGCCGCCGTGCTTCGGGACGCGCACCTCGGTGAGGATCTCGTCCTCGGAGATGGAGGTCTCGAAGAGGTCGACGAAGAAGTCGTCGGCCGGGATCTCCCGGGTGCCGCCGGGGCCCTGGACCACGAACGTGGAGCCGAGCGCGAGCGCCGGCGCGCCCAGGTCGCCGGCGGGGTCCGCGTGGGCGAGGGCGCCGCCGAAGGTGCCGCGGTGGCGCACCTGCGCGTCGGCCAGATGCGTGATCGCCTTGCTGATCAGCAGGGCGTGCTCGTGGATCAGCGGGTCCTCGCCGACGTCGTGATGGGTCGTCATCGCGCCGATGGCGAGGTGGTCGCCGCCGTCGCGTACCCCGCGCAGGCTGTCGATCCGGCCGAGGTCGATGACCCACTCGGGGGCGTTGAGCCGCATCCGGAGGACCGGAAGGAGGCTCTGGCCGCCGGCGATCACCTTGGCGTCGTCACCGTGCTCGGCGAGGGCCGCCAGCGCCTCCTCGACCGAGGTCGGGGCGACGTACTCGAAGGCTGCGGGGATCACTGGGCTGCTCCTTCCGACTCGTCGAAGTGGGGTGCGGCGGCTTCGGTCGTCTCTCCCCCGGAGCCGCCGGTGTTGATCGCACGCCAGACCCGTTCCGGGGTGCAGGGCATCGCGACGTCGTGGACGCCGTACGGACGCAGCGCGTCGACCACCGCGTTGACCACCGCCGGGGTCGAGGCGATCGTGCCGGCCTCGCCGACGCCCTTGGTGCCGAGCGAGTTGGTCGTCGCCGGCGACGTGGTGTGGTCGAGGTCGAAGCTGATCGTGTCGGCGGCCGTCGGCAGCAGGTAGTCGACGAACGACCCGGTCACGAGGGTGCCGTTCTCGTCGTAGACCGCCTCCTCCCACAGCGCCTGGGCGATGCCCTGGACCAGGCCGCCGTGCACCTGTCCGGACACGATCAGCGGGTTGATGACGTTGCCGATGTCGTCGCAGCAGGCGTACTTGCGCATCCTGACCTGACCGGTCTCGGTGTCGACCTCCACGGCGCACAGGTGGGTGCCGTGCGGGTAGTTGAAGTTCACCGGGTCGTAGGTCGCCTCGGAGTCGATCGACGCCTCGACACCGTCGGGGAGGTTGTGGGCGGCGAAGACGGCGGTCGCGATCTCCGTGATCGCCATCCCCTGATCGGTGCCCCGCACGGAGAACCGGCCACCGCTGAACTCGAGGTCGTCGGCGGAGGCCTCGAGCAGGTGGGCCGCGACCGGCTTCGCCTTCTCGATCACCTTGTCGACCGCCCGCACCAGGGCCTCGCCGCCGACGACCAGGCTGCGCGAGCCGTAGGTGTCCAGGCCCTTGTGGGAGATCTGGGTGTCGCCGTGCAGGACCTCGACGTCCTCGAACGGTACGCCGAGGCGGTCGGCCACGATCTGGCTGAACGCCGTCTCGTGACCCTGCCCGTGGGCGGACGCCCCGGTGACGACCTCGACCTTGCCGGTCGGCAGCATCCGGACCTCGGCATGCTCCCAGCCGCCGGCGCCGTAGTTGAGGCTCCCCAGGACGCGGGACGGCGCCAGGCCGCACATCTCGGTGAAGGTCGAGACGCCGATGCCCAGCTGGACCTTGTCGCCGCGCGAGCGTCGCTCGGCCTGCTCGGCGCGCAGCGCGTCGTACCCGAACATCTCCTTGGCCCGCGCGGTGGCGGCCTCGTAGTTGCCGGAGTCGTACTCGAGGCCGGCCACGGTGGTGAACGGGAACTCCTCGTGCTTGATCCAGTTCATCTCCCGGACCTCGAGCGGGTCCTTGCCGAGCTCGTTGGCGAGCTCGTCCATGAGCCGCTCGATGGCGAAGGTCGCCTCGGGCCGCCCGGCGCCGCGGTAGGCGTCGGTCCAGGTCTTGTTGGTGAGGACGTTGGTGGTCTGGAACTGGTAGGCCGGGAACTTGTAGATCGCGTTGAACATGAACGCGCCGAGCACCGGGACGCCGCCGCCGACGATCGCGACGTAGGCGCCGAGGTCGGCGAGCAGGTCGACCTTCAGCCCGGTGACGTGCCCGTCCTTCGTGGCGGCGAGGGTGAGCCGCTGCCACTGGTCACGGCCGTGGTGGGCGGTGAGCAGCGACTCGCTGCGGGTCTCGGTGAACTTCACCGGCTTGCCGAGCTTGCGGGCGACCGCGAACGCGATCATCTCCTCGGGCGTCTGCTGCAGCTTGCCGCCGAAGCCGCCGCCCACGTCGGGCGCGATGACCCGGATCTTGGACTCGGGTACGCCGGTCGTCGCGGCGAGCGCGAAGCGCAGGATGTGGGGCACCTGGGTCGCCGACCACATCGTGATCTGCTCGCCGGTCGGGTCGACCACGACGCTGCGCGGCTCCATGAACGCGGGGATCAGCCGCTGCTGGCGGTACTCCCGCTCGATGACGATGCCGTCCTGGCGGGCCTCGGCGATCGCCTGCTCGACGTCGCCGCCCGTGCCGGCCTCGGCCGAGTCGAACCTCCACACCGCGCTGACGTTGGTGCCGAGGTCGGGGTGCGCGAGCGCCCCGCCGTTGGTGTGCGCCTCCGCCGACTCCTTGAGGTCGAGGGCCGCGGGCAGCTCCTCGTAGTCGACCTCGACCAGCTCCGCGGCGTCGCGGGCCTCGGCGGCGCTGCGGGCGACCACCACGGCGACGGTCTCGCCGGCGAAGGCGACCCGGTCCGAGGGCATCGGCAGGTGCGCCGGCGTGACCTGGTCGGGCACGACGGGCCAGGCGTTGATGCACGCGCCCTGGGACTCGCCGAGGTCGGCACCGGTGTAGACGGCGACGACATTGGTGCCGGCCTTGGCCGCGCTGGTGTCGATGCCGGTGATCCGCGCGTGCGGGAAGGGGCTGCGCACCATCGCCAGGTGCAGCATGCCCGGCAGCGTGATGTTGTCGGTCCAGCGGGTGCGGCCGGTGATCAGCCGCTGGTCCTCCTTGCGGCGGCGGTCGCGGCCGATCTCGCCCTGGGTGGGCTCCTGGGTGGCGGTCATGCCGACGCCCCCTCCGTCGTACCAGCGGCGTGCTGCACCGCGCGGACGATGTTGTGGTAGCCGGTGCACCGGCACAGGTTGCCCTCGAGGCCGAGGCGGATCGCCTCCTCCGACGGGCTGGGGTTCTCGGCCAGCAGGTCGACGGTCTGCATGATCATCCCGGGCGTGCAGAACCCGCACTGCAGGCCGTGGCACTCACGGAAGGCCTCCTGCACCGGGTGCAGGGCGCCGTCCTCCCCGGCCAGCCCCTCGATGGTGGTGACCTCACCGCCGTCGGCCTGAACCGCCAGCACGTTGCAGGACTTCACGCTCCTGCCGTTGAGATGAACCGTGCACGCACCGCAGTTGCTGGTGTCGCAACCGATGACGGTGCCGGTCTTGCCGAGCTTCTCGCGGAGGTACTGCACGAGCAGCATCCGCGGTTCGACGTCGTCAGCGACCGACTGGCCGTCGACGGTGAGGTTGATCCGGGTCATGACTCTCCCTTGAGCTCAGAGGGACCTGTGACCCAGCTCACGCTAGGGAGGGTTGGTTGGCCGGGGGTTGGCGCCGACCCGGCGCATCCTCACCTCCGAACGACGCCGACCCGGCCCGTCCTCACCTCCGAACGACGCCGACCCGGCTGATCCTTACCTTGCGCGAGGTAAGGATGAGCCGGGTCGACGAGAATCCGGGGTCAGGATGAGCCGGGTCGACGAGAATCCGGGGTCAGGATGCGCCGGGTCGCGGTCAGCCGAGGTCGACGATCGCGGCGACGGGGCCGCCGCCCTCCGGGCCCTGGTGGGCGGCGGAGACCGAGACGAAGACGGCCGGGTCGCCGGTCACGGCGGCGGTGACGCCACCGACGCACGACTTGATCTGGCGGTGCCAGTGCACGTCGGAGTCGTCGAGCATGGCGTTGCGGCGGCCGCGGACCTCGCCGTTCTGGGAGGCCTCGCACTTGAGGAAGACGTTGACCAGGCGGCCGTCGAGGTCGGTGTGGTGCGGACGCTCGGGGAGGTCGAGGCCGGCGTCCTTGATGGCGGCCCAGATGCCGTCCTGGTCGAGGGCGTCCTTCATGACCGAGTGGCCGATCCGGTAGCGGCCGCCGACACCCTTGGCGTTGCCCACGACGACGATCTGCGCCTGGTCGAGCTCGACACCCGACGAGCAGGAGGCCACCGACGAGTAGAGCTCGCGGTTCTTCATGACGTCCTCGTCGGTGGGCATCTCGATCTCGCCGAGGGCGACGGCGATGCCGAGGCCCGTGACGCCGTTGGAGAGGTCCATCGACTCGTGGGTGTGCTCGGTCCACACCTGCTTGCCGCGGCTGTGGGCGTCGCGGATGGTGTGGATGGTGAGCAGCGGGGTCTTGGTCTGCACGTAGTGCACGTCGGCGGGGTCGGTGATGCCGGCGCGCTCCATCGCGACCTTCACGCCGGCGGCGACCTTCTCGATCATCGCGACGTAGCCGATCTCCTCCGGCAGGATCGGCTCGCTCATCGCGAAGCCGACGGTGAGGCGCTGCTCCTCGCGGCTCGGGTCGTCCTCGGCGACGTCGGTGGTGGCGAAGATGGTGGCGTGGGGGCTGATCACGCCGTCGGTGCCGCCCGACCACACGATCGGGACCTGCTTGACCTGGTCGGCCGGGGTGCCCTTGTCGACCAGCACCTCCCGGAAGGCGCGGTCGGCGATGATCCGCGTGTAGTCGTTCACCCCGCCGTTGCCCTCGGTCTTGCCGATGATCGCGATGACGCGGTCGGCCTTGAAGACACCGTCGTCGATGAGCTTGGCCAGCTCGGAGGCGTCGGCGACGGAGTGGATCGGGACCTTGCGGACCTCGATGGCAGAAGGCATCTGCGGCCTACCTTTCAGTTGGGTCGGGCTGGTTCTTCAGTGGGGGGTGACGATCGTTCCGGCGCGACCGTCGGCGGCCGCGAGGATGCTGCCGAGATCGGTGATGACGCCGCGGCGGCCGGAGTCGGCGACGAAGCGGCAGACCGCGTCGACCTTGGGGCCCATCGAGCCGCCGGCGAAGTGGCCCTCGGCGGCGTAGGCGCGCATCTCGTCGAGCGTCACCTCGCCGATGTCGCGGGCCTCCGGCGTACCGAAGCCGAGAACGGCGTGCGCGACGTCGGTGGCGATGACGAGCAGGTCGACCTCGATCGCGTGGGCCAGCAGGGCCGCGCCGAGGTCCTTGTCGATGACCGCCTCGACGCCGGACAGCCGCCCGTCGGCGTGCCGCACGGTCGGGATTCCTCCGCCGCCGTTGGCGATCACGACGAAGCCGGCGTCCACGAGGGCGATCGCGGCGGGGGCGTCGAGGACCTCCAGCGGCTCGGGCGAGGCGACCATCCGCCGCCATCCCCGCTCGCCGCGGTCCTCCCAGGTCTCGCCGTGCTCGATCATCGTGCGCGCCTCGTCGGCCGACAGGTAGCGGCCCACGGGCTTGCTCGGCTTCGCGAACGCCGGGTCGTCGGCGTCGACGAGGGTCCGGGTGACGAGAGCCGCGGTGGGCCGGGTCAGGCCGCGCGCCGCCAGCGCCCCGTCGAGCGCGTTCATCAGGATGTCGCCGAGGGTGCCCTGGGTCTGGGCTCCGCACCAGTCCAGCGGCACGGGCGGTACGACGCTCGCGGCCAGCTCGTTCTTGACGAGCAGGTTGCCGACCTGCGGGCCGTTGCCGTGGGTGATGACGACGTCGACACCGGCCGCGACGAGGTCCGCCACGGCCTCCATCGCCTCGGTCGCGGCAGCGATCTGGTCCTCGGGACGGGCCTTGCCGTCCGGGGACGTCATGGCGTTGCCGCCGAGCGCCAGCAGGATCCTCATGCAGCGAACCTAGTGAGCCGGATCACCACGGTTCATCGTGAGGAACAGCCAACGCGGGCGGAGAAGGCTGGCAACACCTGCCAGCGGTGCTCACGCCCCGAGATCGCGGGTGAGCACCGCTGCGACCGCGGTCGGCGGGCGGCCGAGCAGCGCGCGCAGCGGGACGCCGCCGGTGGGCAGGCCGTGGGCGTCGTAGTAGTCGAACATGGCGCGCAGCCAGGGGTGCGCGTCGTCCGGCGCGAGGACCCGCCGAGCGGGGATGCCCGCGGCGGCGGCCACGTCGGCGACCGAGACCAGGGCCGGGCCGCCGAGCTCGTACGTCGCGCCTACGTGACCGTCCCCGGTCAGCACCACGGCCGTCGCCTCGGCGACGTCGCGGAGGTCGACCAGGCCGAAGGGCGCGTCGACGGAGTAGGGCACCGCGAGCTCGCCGGAGCGGACGGCCGGCAGCAGGTTCTGCGCGTAGGCGCAGGGCTGCAGGATCGTCCAGTCGAGGCCGGAGCGGCGGACCAGGTCCTCCGACTCCGCCTTGCCGAGGTGGTGCGGCATCGCCGGGACGTAGGGCGAGGCCACCGAGTGGTAGCTCACCCGCCCGACGCCGACCTCGGCCGCGGCCGCGAGGACCGCGGCGACGTACGACGGCTCGTCGGGGTGCAGGTTCGGCGCGATGACCTGGACGGCGTCGGCGCCGGCCAGGGCGGCCGGCAGGTCGTCGAACGCCGCCCGGCCCAGGGGGCGTGTCGCCACGCCCGCTCGGGCCAGGGCTGCGCCGACGGCGCGGCCGGTCTTGCCGGATCCCCCGAGGATCGCGATCTTCACCGCGGAGTCCCGATCCCTCAGAGGACGTCCACCGTGGCGAACGGCGCGCCCCCGGCGAGCACCCCGTAGCCCGGGCCGCGGTCGAAGAAGGCGTCGTCCTCGGCGGGCACCGGACGGCCGGCGCGCTCCGCGGCGGTCGCGTCGGCGTCGTACCCGAGGGTGTCGTCGTCGAGCGATCCGGTGAGGACGACGCCGTAGTCGGCGAGCGCCGCCTCCGGGGAGACCTTGCGCCACACGACGTCGCGCACGACGAGCGCCGGGTCGCGCTCGAGCGGACTCCCCCAGCCGCCGCCGCCGGTGGTGCGGATCCGGATCGTCTCGCCGGCGAGGACGGGCTCGGAGTCGGCGAGGGCGTCGACCTCGCGCTCGGTCGGGCCGCCGGGGTCGACGGTGACCTCGAACGGCCTGCCGGCCTTGCCGCCCTTCACGCCCCAGCAGGCGAGGATCGAGCGGTCCGCGATGGACATGAAGTGGGCGTCCTTCAGCATCCGGATGTGCTTCTCGTAGCCCAGACCGCCGCGGAACCGGCCGGCGCCGCCGGAGTCCATGGCGAGGCCGAGCGACTCGACCACGAACGGGAAGCGCGACTCGGTGAACTCCGTGGGGAGGTTCCGCGAGTCCGGGACGACGTGGATGGTGTCCTCGCCGTCGGCGTAGTAGCGGCCGCCGGAGCCGCCGCCGAGCACCTCGCGCATGAGGTACGAGCGGCCCTCGAGGTCCTCGCCGTACACACCGGTGTAGCGGATCGTCTCCTGGTCGGCGGGCATCTTGCCGTCGACCGCCTTGGCGATCACGCCGGCCAGCACGCCGAGCAGGCGCAGGATGACGAAGGTGCGGGCGTTCGTCGGCGCCGGGAAGACCGGCGTCAGCAGCGTGCCCGGCGGCGGGAACCGCATCTCGATCAGCGGCACGACGCCCTCGTTGACGTCGAGCTCGGCCATCCGCTCCGGGGTGTCGGCCAGGTTGCGCAGGATGGGCGCCAGCCACTTCTTGAGGAAGACGCCGTCGGAGTAGTCGCCGCAGTGGTTGATCGGGCCCTTGGCCTGCGGGCCGGTGCCGTCGAAGTCGAGGATGATCCGCTCGCCCTCCGGGTCGTCGGCCGCGGTGCGGGTCAGGGTGATCCGCTGCGTGTGCAGCTGCGGCTCGTCGACGCCGTCGTGCTCGGCATAGTCCTCCCAGGTCCAGGTGCCGACCGGGATCTTGGAGAGGATCTCGCGGCGGTAGGTCTCGGTGGAGCGGTCGATGATCGCGTCGAAGCAGGCCTCGACCGTGTCGACGCCGTACCGGTCGAAGAGCTCGCCGAGGCGACGCGCCCCCATCAGGCAGGCGGAGCACTCGGCGTCCAGGTCGGCGGCCAGCGACTCGGGCATCCGCGAGTTGCGCGTCATGATCCGCAGCGCCGCCTTGTTGGGCACGCCGGCGTCCCACAGCTTGATGGGCGGGACGGCGAGGCCCTCCTCGAACACGCTGGTGGCGTGTGAGGGCATCGAGCCCGGCACCGCGCCGCCGATGTCGTCGTGGTGGCCGAACGCCTGGATGAAGGCGACGACGCGGCGCTCCCCCGTCGGGCCGGCGAAGACGGGGACGGTGACGCACAGGTCGGGCAGGTGGCCGATGCCGCCCTCGGAGAGGTAGACGTCGTTGTGGAAGAAGACGTCGCCCTCAGCCATCTCCTCGATCGGGAAGTCCCGGGCGACGGGGTGCACGAGCGCGGAGTACGAGCGGCCGGTCAGCTTGCGCAGCAGCCGGTCGTGGATCCCGGCCCGGAAGTCGTGGGCGTCGCGGATCATCGGGCTGCGGCTGGTGCGCGCGATGGCGGTCTCGACCTCGTGCTCGACGGCGGCCAGCGAGCCCTGGACGATCTCGACCAGGACGGGGTCGGCGCTGCGGCCGGCGTCGGCGGTCAGGGTGCCGAACGGGAACTGCGTGGGCGCCCGACGCGAGCCGGTCTTCGCGCCGGTCCCCGCATCACCGGCGTGCCCGACGGCCGCTGTGCTGCTGGGGCCGTTGTGGATGGTCTGGCAGCTCAGGCACATGTCAGCTCTCCTCCGACTGCGCGGTGCGCGTCACGATGATGTTGGCGTAGTCGTCGACCCGGGCCGTGAAGCCGGGGTGGATGGGCACGGTGGAGCCGAACTCCTCGATGATCACCGGGCCCGCGAGCACCTGGCCGGCGGGCAGGTCGGTGCGCCAGAAGACCGGCGTCTCGACGTACCCCGCCTCGGCGTCGAAGCAGACCGAGCGCGAGCCGGTCGGCTGCGGCACCGCGCCGGCCGCGCCGGCCTTCAGGATCTCGGGGCGCTTGATCGGGCCGACGCCGGAGACGCGCAGGTTGACGAACTCGACCTGCTGGGTGGGGTCGCCGGAGAAGTCGTAGCCGTAGAGCACCCGGTGCTCCACGTGGAAGCGGTCCGCGACGGTGGCCAGGGTCTCCGTGGTGACCGGGCCGTCCGGTACGCCGACGCGCACCTCGAAGGCCTGGCCGAAGTAGCGCACGTCGGCGGTCCGCACGAAGGCGTGCTGGTCCTGAGCGAAGCCCTCCTTGCTCAGCGCCTCGGCGGCGCGGGCCGTGAGGACGTCGTACTCCTGCTGGAGGTCCGCCGGGTCGAGGTTCTCCTGGAGCGCGACGTGGGTCTGCACGTAGTCGTTCTTGACGTCGACGGTCAGTAGGCCGAACGCCGAGACGTTGCCCGGGTTGGGCGGCACCAGCACGGTCGGCACGTTGAGGATGTCCATCAGCCGGCACAGCAGCAGTGAGCCCGAGCCGCCGAACGTGGTGAGGGTGAAGTCGCGGACGTCGAGGCCGCGCTTGACCGTGACCTGACGCAGCGCGTTGGCCTGGTTCCACGCGGAGATCTCCAGGATGCCGGTCGCGCAGGCCTCGGCGGTGATGCCGAGCTTGCCGGCCAACTGCTGGATCGCCGCGCTCGCCGCGTCGACGTCGAGCGGGATCTCGCCACCGAGCAGGTGGGGAGGGATCCGGCCGAGGAAGACGTGGGCGTCGGTGATGGTGACCTCGCTGCCGCCCTTGCGGTAGCAGATCGGGCCCGGGTCGGCGCCGGCCGAGTGGGGTCCGACCTTGAGCGTGCCCTCGGGCGAGAGCCACGCGATCGAGCCTCCGCCCGCGCCGACGGTGACGACGTCGATCATCGGGATCTTGGACGGGTAGACGCCCACGCTGCCCTCGGTGGTCAACGTCGGCTCGCCGTCGATGACGACCGAGACGTCGGTCGACGTACCGCCGCCGTCGGAGGTGAGCACCTTGTCGAAGCCGGCGACCTTGGCGATCAGCGCGGCACCGAGGGCGCCGGCGGCCGGGCCGGAGAGCACGGTGGTGATCGGCTGGTGAACGACCTCGTCGGCCGAGAGCACGCCGCCGTTGGACTTCATGACGTAGAACGGGATGGTGCGGCCGCTCTGGGTGGCCAGCCGCTCCTTGATGTTGGTGACGTAGCGGCTCAGCTTGGGCTTGACCGCGGCGTCGACCAGGGTGGTCATCGAGCGCTCGTACTCGCGGTACTCGCGCAGCACCTCGCTGGAGATGGAGACCACGGCGCCCGGGTGCTCCTCGGCGATGATCTCGCGCATCCGCTCCTCGTGGGCGGGGTTGGCGTAGGCGTGCAGGAAGCAGACACCCAGGGTGTCGATGCCCTTGGCCTTGAACCAGCGGGCCGTCTCCCGGGCCTCGGCCTCGTCGAACGGGCGGAGCTCCGCACCGGTGAAGTCGAGGCGGCCGCCGACGCCCTTGACCAGGTCGCGCGGCACGATCCGGTCCGGCTTCACCCAGAAGTACGAGTTGCCGTAGCCGTCCGGGACCGACTGCCGGGCGATCTCGAGCATCGCCTCGTAGCCCGCCGTGGTGATGAACCCGAGCGCGTCCACCTTGCCCTCGAGGAGCTGGTTGGTCGCGACCGTGGTGCCGTGACTGACGGCGACGACGTCGGCGAACTCCGCCCCGGCGATGTCGAGCACCTTGTCGATGCCCGCCAGGAACCCGTCGGCCGGGTTGCCCGGCGTGCTCGGGGTCTTGGTGGTGACGACCTCACCGCTGTCCTCGTCGAACGCCACGACGTCGGTGAACGTCCCGCCCGTGTCGATGCCGATCCTGATCCGCCTCGCTGTCATGGCACTCATTCAAGTGAGCCGGGGCGCGGTGCACGACGGCATCATCTGCCGATGGATCGCCGGGTCGTGGGCAGATGTTGCCGGGTCAGCGGCCCGCCAGCTCCTCGACCGCCAGCGCCACCTCGAGCAGCCGACGGTCCGCGCCGTGCCGGGCGACCAGCTGCACACCGACCGGCAGGCCGTCAGCGGTGGTCCCGAAGGGCACCGAGATGGCGGGACAGCCGGTGACGGTGATGAAGTACGCCGACCGCATCCAGTCGAGGTAGGACGCCATCGGTTGTGAGTTGATCTCGGTGGGGAACTCCTGGTCGGCCGGGAACGGCGGGACCTGGGAGACCGGCAGCACGAGGACGTCGTACGACGCGAAGAACAGCCGCATCGTCTCCGAGAGCGCGGTGCGCTGGGCGTAGGCCCGGGCGACATCGGCGCCGGTGAGGGACTCCCCCGCCCGGATGTTGTCGGCGAGCGACGGCTTGAACGCGTCGGGATGCTCGGCCAACAAGCGGCCCAGCTTGGCCTGGAAGTGCCAGGCGCGCAGGGTGCGGAAGGTGTCCTCGGCGAGCGACAGGTCGGGGTACGCCGAGCCGACCGCGGCCCCGGCACCGGCCAGTGCACGGCCAGCGGCCTCGACCACCGCTGCGACCTCGTGGTCGACCTCGAGCGCTCCGCCGAGGTCGACGCTCAGCGCGACCCGCAGCCCCGCCGACGAGGCCGCGGCAGGCGACGCGAACGTCGAGCCCGGATCACCCAGCGCCTGCGGCGCCCGAGGATCCGGACCGGCCATCACCGACAGCAACAGGGCGAGATCCCCGACGTTGCGGGCCATCGGGCCGCCGACCGAGGTGGTCTCCCACTGGTTGTAGAGCGGCCACTCCGGCACGCGGCCGAGGCTGGGCCGCATCCCGACGACGCCGCAGAACGACGCCGGGTTGCGCAGCGAGCCGCCCATGTCGGAGCCGTCGGCCAGCGGGACCATGCCCGCGGCGAGCGCGCAGGCCGCTCCCCCGCTCGACCCGCCCGCGGAGCGCGTGGGATCGACCGGGTTCAGCGTCGTGCCGAAGACCTTGTTGAACGTGTGCGACCCGGCCGCGAACTCCGGCACATTGGTCTTGCCGATCGTGACCGCACCCGCCCCGCGCACCCGCTCCACGATGAGCTCGTCGCGCTCCGGCACGTTGTCGGCCATCACCGTGGAGCCGTAGGTCGTGCGCCAACCGCCCACCGCGTGGGTGTCCTTGAACGCGAACGGCAGGCCGTGCAGCGGCCCCACCTCCGCGCCCGAGGCCAGCGCCTCATCGGCCGCGAGCGCGCCCGCCCGGGCACGCGACTCGTCGAGGGAGACGATCGCGTTGAGCTCCGGGTTCCGCTCCGCGATCCGGTCCAGGTGCAGGTCGAGCAGCTCGCGGGCCGAGATCTCGCGACGACGTACGGCGGCCGCCTGGTCCCGCGCGGTCGAGTCGACCGAGACCGGGTGGGTCATCGGCGGCGGCCCAGCAGCCCGCCGACGATCACACCGGCGAGCACGAGCGCGCCACCGACGGCGACGCCCATCAGGAACGACTCGCCGCCCCCCGACAGCGCCGACGGGACCGACGACCCCTTGGCCGGAGCCGCGAAGACCGGCGCGCCGTCGGCCGACACGGTGGGCTCGGCAGCGGCCGCGACCGGCAGCCCGTTCGCGATCACCTTCTCGACGTTGCCGAAGAACTCCGCCGCCATCCGCCGCGAGACACTGGTGAGCATCCGCTGGCCGACGCCGCCGATCATGCCGCCGACGACCGCGTCGGCGTCGTACGACAGGACGGTCTCCTCGCCGGAGGCCGCGAAGGTCACCAGCACCGTGGCGTCGATGGTTCCGGGCGCGCCGGCTCCCTTGAGGCTCATCGTCAGGCCCTCGCCGGGACGCAGGTCCGACAGCACGCACGAGCCCGAGTAGGTCCCCTTGATCGCCGCGACGCCGGCGCTGACGGTCATCGCGTAGGCGTTGTCGCCGGTCGCCTCTAGCCGCTCGCAGCCCGGGATCGTCGCGACGAGCACGCGCGGGTCGAGGATCGCCTCCCAGACCTTGTCGACGGGGGCGCCGATGGTGTTCTGGCCGCTGATCTTCACTTCGACTCCTGAGCGTCTCGGGGGGTGTGCGCCGCGCGGAGCGCGAACAGCTCCGAGGGCGAGATGGGCATGGCGGTGATGCCGAACCCGGGCAGGACGGCCCGCTCGGCGTCCTCGATGGCGGCGGCGATGGCGGCGGACCCGGGGATCACACCGGCCTCACCGGCGCCCTTGATGCCGAGCGGGTTGAGCGGGGACGGCGTCTCCAGGTGGTCGATCTCGATGCTGGTCGGGACCTCGGTGACGTACGGCATGAGGAAGTCCATGAAGGACGCGTTGAGCAGCTGGCCGGACTCGTCGTACGCCATCCGCTCGTAGAGCGCCCCGCCGACGCCCTGCGCGACGCCGCCGTGGATCTGGCCCTCGACGATCATCGGGTTGATCAGGTGCCCGCAGTCGTGGACCACGGCGTACTTGAGGATTCGGATCTCCGCGGTCTCCGCGTCGGTCTCCACGATCACGGCGTGCATGCCGGAGGCGAAGGTGGAGCGCGGCGGGGAGTAGAAGTCCTTGCCCTCCAGACCGGGCTCGTCGTCCTCGGCGACGGGCGGCTTGCCGGGGTCCCCGACGCTGAACTGGGTCGCGGCCTTCGACGCCTCGTCGAAGGCGTAGCGCAGCGGGTTGGACAGGACCGCGACGGTGCCGAGCGGGATCGAGGTGTCGGTGCCCTTGACGCTCACGACGCCGTCGACGATCTCGAGGTCGTCGATGTCGGCCTCGAGCGCCTCGGCCGCGATCCGCAGCGCCTTCTCCTTGGTCCGCTTGGCCGCGAGGTGGATCGCCGAGCCGCTCATCACCGCGGCGCGGGAGGCGAAGGTGCCCACGGCGTACGGCATCCGGCGGGTGTCGCCGGTGGTGATCTCGACGTTCTCGAACCGTACGCCGAGCTCGTCGGCCACGATCTGCGCGAAGGCGGTCTGGTGGCCCTGGCCCTGCGAGGTCAGGCCGGTGGCGACCTTGACCTTGCCGGAGGTCTCGATGTTGATGTGCGCGCCCTCGTAGGGGCCGACGCCGGTGCCCTCGACGTAGCAGGCCAGGCCCAGGCCGACCCGCTTCCCCTCGGCGGCCTTCGCCGCCCGGAACGACTCGAAGCCGTCCCAGTCGACGAGCTCCTTGATCTTGTCCAGCATCGCCGGGTAGTCGCCGGAGTCGTAGGTCAGGTCGCGACCGTCCTGGAAGATCAGGCCGTGCTCGTAGGGGAACTCGTCGGGCTGGATGAAGTTCGCGGCCCGGACGTCGGCGCGGTCCTTGCCCAGCTCGGCGGCGATCGCGTCCATGGTCCGCTCCATCACGAAGCAGCCCTGCGGCCGGCCGGCGCCGCGGTAGGGCGTGACGATGACGGTGTTCGTGTAGAGCGAGTCGAAGCGCACCCGGTAGGCGCCCGGCTTGTAGGGCCCCAGGAGCTGGGTGGAGGTGATGATCGGGACGATGAGTCCGTACGGCGTGTAGGCGCCGTGGTCGTGCCAGAACCGCACGTCCAGGCCGAGCACCCTGCCGTCGTCGTCGAAGCCGACCTCGACGTGGTGCACCTGGGAGCGCTCGTGGGCCGCGGAGATGAAGTGCTCGCGGCGGTCCTCGGTGAACTTCACCGGGCGGCCGAGCCGCTGTGCGGCGAGCGGGACGAGGAGCTCCTCGGGCCAGGGGTGCACGATCTTGACGCCGAAGCCGCCGCCCACGTCGGGCGTGATGACGTCGACCTGCCCGAGGTCGAGGCCGAGCTTGGCCGCGACGGCGGCGCGCACGCCGGTGGAGGTCTGGGTGGAGGACCACACCTGCAGCCGGCCCTGGTCGGGGTCCCAGCGCGCGACGACGCCGCGGCCCTCCATCGGCATGCAGGCGCTGCGCTCGATGTGCAGGTCGAGGGAGAGCCGGTGCGGTGCGCCGGCGATCGCGGCCGGCGCGTCGCCGTTGGACTGCTCCATGCTGGCGGCCACGTTGCCGGGCACGTCGTCGTGCACGAGCCGGTCGCCGGAGCGCGCGGACTCGATGCCGACCACTGCCGGCAGCGGCTCGTAGTCGACCACGATCCGCGCGAGGGCGTCCTCGGCGACGTACCTGTCGTCGGCGACGACGAACGCGATCGCCTCGCCGACGTGGTTGACCTCGTCCTTGGCCAGGGCGTACTGCGTGCGGCCGTGGGTCAGGGTGGGGTGCGGGATGAGCAGCGGCAGCGGCTCGGCCATCGCGCCCTCGAGGTCCTCGTAGGTCCACACCGCGTGCACGCCCTCGACGTCGAGGACCGCGTCGACGTCGATCGAGATGATCCGGGCGTGGGCGTGCGGGCTGCGCAGCACCGCGGCGTGCAGGGCGTCGGGGGCCACGTCGTCGACGTAGCGTCCCGCGCCGCGCACCAGCCGGTCGTCCTCGACCCGCTGGACCTTCTGGCCCATCAGCTTCGTCGTCACTGCACGACCTCGCTCCGGCTGTCCTGGGCGGGGCGGGCCAGCTCGGCGGCGCGGCACACGGCCTTGACGATGTTCTGGTAGCCCGTGCAGCGGCACAGGTTGCCGGCGATCATGTCGCGCGCCTCGTCCTCGGTGGGGTCGGGGTTCTCGGCGATGCCGGCGGTGATCGTGGTGAGGAAGCCGGGCGTGCAGAACCCGCACTGCAGGCCGTGGCACTCGCGGAACGCCTGCTGCACCGGGCCCAGCTCGCCGTCAGGTCGGGCCAGGCCCTCGACGGTGGTGATGTCGTGACCCGCGGCCGAGACGGCGAACATCAGGCAGCTGCGCATGGGCTGCCCGTCGACCAGGACGGTGCACGCGCCGCAGACGCCGTGCTCGCAGCCGACGTGGGTGCCGGTCAGGCCGAGGTCGTGGCGCAGCGCGTCGGAGAGCAGCCGGCGCGCAGGTACGGCGACGTCGTGGTCGGTGCCGTTGACCTTGAGCCGGATGTCGTGGGTGGTCTCGCTCACCGCTGCTCCTCGCGTGCGTGGTCGTGGGCCGCCGTGACGACCCGCGCGGTCAGCACCCGGGCGAGGTGCGCGCGGTAGTCGGCCGTGGCGTGGATGTCGGTCTCCGGGTCGAGCTGTGCGAGCGCGGCGTCCGCGGCCGCCGCCAGTGCGGCCGGCTGGACGGATCCGTCGAGGGCCTCGGTCAGGTCGACCACGACCGGGATGTCGGAGACGGAGAGGTAGCCCGCCCTCGCCGACACCACCCGGTCGCCCTCGACCGCGACGACCGCGGCGACACCGCACATGGCGTAGTCGCCGTGCCGCCGCGCGATCTCCTCGAACGCCACGCCGCTGCCGGCCGGCAGGGCCGGGAAGAACGCCTCCACCGCGATCTCGTCGTGATGCAGGCTCGACTCGAGCGGGCCGACGTACAGCTCCGCGGCCGGGATCGTACGACGACCGCCGGGTCCGGCGACGTCGATCGATCCCTCGAGCAGGCGCAGCACCATCGGCATCTCCGCGGCCGCGTCGGCGTGCACCAGCGAGCCGACGGTGGTGCCGCGGTTGCGGATCGTCGCGTGCGCGACGTCGGCCAGCGCCAGCGGCACCAGGGGCTGCACCCGGGCGACGTCGGGGTCGGCGAGGACCGCCGCGTGCCGGGCGAGGGCGCCGATCCGGACGCCGTCGGCGTCCGCCCGGACGTGGTCGAGGCCCGGCAGGTCGTTGATGTCGACCAGGAGCGCCGGCGCGGCGAGCCGCATCGAGAGGAGCGGGACCAGGCTCTGGCCCCCTGCCAGGACCTTGGCCTCCGGGTGCCCGGCCAGGGCCTGGAGGGCCTCCTCCAGGCTCCCCGGCCGGACGTAGTCGAACGGTGCGGGCTTCACAACAGCTTGGTCACCTCTCCCGACGTGGCGTCGACGCTGCGTCCCTTCACGAGGTGGAAGAAGACGATGACCATGATCGTGCCGAGGGCGATGCCGCCGAGCTCGAAGTCGTCGGTGACCTTGAGCGTCACGCCGCCGATGCCGGCGATCAGGCCGCCGGCGAGGCCGACCATGTTGATCGGGTTGCCGAAGTCGACCCGGTTCTCGACCCAGATCTTGGCGCCGACGAGGCCGATCATGCCGTAGAGGACGACGGTGATGCCGCCGAGGACGCCGCCCGGGGTGGCGTTGACGATCGCGCCGAACTTCGGGCACAGACCGAGGAGGATCGCGACGAGACCCGCGACGTAGTAGGCGGCGGTCGAGTAGACCTTGGTCGC
Source organism: Nocardioides albidus (assembly GCF_006335005.1). Classification (GTDB taxonomy): domain Bacteria; phylum Actinomycetota; class Actinomycetes; order Propionibacteriales; family Nocardioidaceae; genus Nocardioides; species Nocardioides albidus. The sequence goes on along the minus strand of NZ_VDMP01000023.1, from coordinate 104,968 downwards.
CCCCATGACGCCGATGTTCTCGGCGTACGTGGTGGTCGGCGAGCCGCCGAAGAGGCTGGCCAGCGCGGTCGCTCCGCCGTCCGCGGCGATCGCCCGGCCCATGTAGGGGTCGAGGTTCTCGCCGGTCATCTCTGCGACCGCCTTGACGTGGCCGGTGTTCTCGGCGATCAGCGCGATGACGCCGGGCAGGACGAGCAGGATGAAGGTCATCGAGAAGCTCGGGCCGTGCACGACGGAGACGCCGTCGGCGAGGTCGCCGCTCGGGAAGCCGATCCAGTCGGCCGCCTTCACGCCGGCCCAGGAGACGCGGTCGTGCTCGACGGCCTCGCCGCCGGAGACGGGCGTGACCGACGTGATCGCACCGAACGTCTTGTCGGCGACGAACGACAGCACGTAGCCGAAGATCAGCGCGAGGAAGACGGCGATGCGCGACCAGAAGCCCGGCAGCAGGACGGCCGCGCAGACCATGAACGCCGCGGTCGCCAGGGCGATCCACTGGTCCTGGGGCCAGTAGATCCCCGCGACGACCGGGGCGAGGTTGAAGCCGATCAGCATCACGACGGCGCCGGTGACGGCGGGCGGGAGGATCTTGTGGATCAGCCCGGAGCCGGCGAAGTGGACGGCGACGCCGACCGCGGCGAGGACCACGCCTGCGATGAGGATCGCGCCGGTGACGTCCGCGGAGTCACCGCCCTGGGCACGGATGGCGGCGACGCCCGCGACGAAGGACGCGCTGGTGCCGAGGTAGCTGGGCACCTTGTTGCTGCAGATCAGCAGGAAGCCGATCGTGCACAGGCCCGAGAACATGATCGCGAGGTTGGGGTCGAGGCCCATGACGATCGGGAACACGAAGGTCGCACCGAACATCGCGACGACGTGCTGGGCTCCCAGGCCGACGGTCCGACCCCACGGGAGCCGCTGGTGCGGCGCGACGGGTTCGCCGGGCGCCGGGTCCACGACCTCCCACTTGAACATCGACATGCTGGATCCTCCTGGATTGGGGGGTGCACTGCAGGGCTCCGAGACCAACCAACCTATTGAGGGCCAGATCACACCTCACTGGCCACATTCGCCAAAGGATCCGGGGGAACTGCTGGCGGAAGTTGCCTCAGCTCATCGGCTGACGACCTCGAGGACCTTGAGCGCGACCGCGACGTCGAGGCGCAGGTTCTGGTCGGACGCGACCGGGCCCAGCATCCGTTCGAGCTTCCCGACCCGGTAGCGCATCGTGTTGTAGTGGAAGAACTGCGTCCGCGCGGCCTCGGCCACGTTGAAGTTGGTGTTGAGCAGCACCTGCAGGGTCTCGCGCAGGGTGATCGCCTCGTCGGTGGAGCCGGCCAGCTCGCCGAGCACGTCGTGCGCGAACGCCCGCAGCTCCTCGGTGTCGGGCACCATCGCGATCAGGCGGTGCAGTCCGAGGTCGTCGAACCAGGTCGTCGTGCTCGACCCGCGGAACCGGCGTCCCACCTCGAGCGCGCGCCGCGCCTGGGTGTAGCTGTCGGGCAGCCCGGACGGGCTCGAGGCCGCCCGTCCGACGCCCGCGGTGAAGGGACGACGCCCGCCGCCCTTGTCGCCCGCGACGGCGACCACCAGGCGTCGTACGAGCGCGGCGGTGGCCTCGAGGTCCTCGGCCGGCAGCACCGCCACCACCTCGGACCCGAAGTCGGCGATCGGGATCGCCCGGTCGACCGCCGCCGCCACCTGGCGCCAGGCGTTCGCGAACCGCTCCTGCCAGTGGCGACGGTCCTCCACCGAGGCCGGCGGCTGGTACGACGGCTGCGGGTCGATCTGCGCGACGAGCACGACGGTCGGGCCGCTCAGGTCCCAGCCGAAGCCGACCACGTGCTCGCGGACGAACTCGTCACTGCCCGCGCGGCCGAGGAAGACGTCGCGCAGGAAGTCGCCGCGGTACTTGTTCTCCACCGCCGAGACGGCCTGCTCGCGGGTGATCGAGAGCGACACGGCCGTGGCCGCCCGCTGCAGCGCGACGACCTGCTGGGGGACCATGTCGCCCTCGGCGATCGCGACGAGGTGCCCGAGCGCCTGGTTGGGCGCCGCGAGCGGCTCGCGGTGGACGTGGGCGCCCGGCACCGGCTGGCCCTCGTGACCGCCGCGGTCGCCGAGCCACTCGACGCGCAGACGCCCGGTCTCGTCGGTCAGGCCGGCGGCGGTGATCCGCTCCCGCATCGCCTCGTCGATCCGCGCGGCACGCTCGCGGCCGTCGGTGGTCGTGACGGCGACGTGCACGTCGAGGGCGTCGCCGATCGCGGCGACCAGGTCGGCGAGGTCGGCGCCGGCCAGCACGAGCTGCGCGAGCGCCTCGGCGAGCTCGTCGGTGTCCATGACGCCATCGTCCGCGATGCCGCCCCCTGCGGTGCCTATCAACTCTTGCCCGACTTCTGCCTGCACGTTGGCAATGCTCACCATTCGATGCACGATACCCAGCCGTTAGCGTCCCAGAGGTGCAGAGGGCCGAGATGCAGGTGGCGGGAGCCGGATCGTCCGCGCTGCGCGCCCTGCTGCACGGCCCGGCCGTCCCCGGCGGCGTCGTGCACGCGGGACGTCGGGCCGTGTACGCCGAGCTCCCGACCGGGGTCGTCGGCGTCCTCGCCCGGGGCGCCGTGCACGTGCCGTGCGCGATCGCGACGACGCTGCCGGACCTCCCCGAGGTGGCGGTCGGCGACCCGGCCGTCGTGGGCGACGGCCTGCTGCGCATCGGACCGTTGCGCGTCGCGGTGACCCGGCTGGTCTCCTTCGCGGTCCCGCGGCTCGCGTCCGCACCCGCTCTGGACGAGTTGCTCCTCGCCGACCTCTCCCCCGCCCGCGACCAGCTGCCCGCCGACGCCCTCGACCTGCTCGCCGCGGGCGACCCGGGCGCCGTACCGATCCTGGTCGGACGCGGCGACGGGCTCACCCCGGTCGGCGACGACGTGCTCGCCGGCTGGCTGGTCGCGACCCGCGCACACGGCGGCGACCCGAGCGCCGTCGCCGCCGCGGTCGAGGCCCGCCTCCCCCGCACCACCAGCCTCTCCGCGGCCCTGCTGCGCCATGCCGTCGCCGGCGAGGCGATCGCGCCCTTCCGCGCAGCCCTCGCGACGGGCGACGCCGACGCGGTCGCCGCCCTGCTGGCCGTGGGCCACACCTCGGGCGCCGGGATGCTCCTCGGCGCCCGCCTCGCACCCACCTCCTCGACCGCCTCCACCCACTCCACCAGCCATCAAGCCCTTGAAGGGAGCCCTCGATGACGCACCAGCACGTCGAGATCCGACCCGGCGCGTACGCCGACAGCGTGGCGCTGCTGCAGGTCAGCCGCGACGTCGCCGCCACCCCCGGCGTCGCCGCCGCACAGGTGGCGATGGCCACCGAGCTCAACGTGGAGGTGCTGCAGGGCATGGGCTTCACGCTGCCCCCGGCCGGCGCCAACGACATGGTGGTGGCGCTGCGGCTCGAGGACGAGTCGGCGCTGCCGGCGGCCCTCGCCGCGGTGGACGCCGCGCTGGCCGCGGCCCGCAAGGGCTCCTCGGGCGGCGAGGTCGCCGCGCCGCCGCGGACGACGGCCTCGGCCCTGCGCCGCGCCGGCGCGGATCTCGCGCTGGTGTCCGTGCCCGGCGCCTCCGCGCTGGTCGAGGCGATGGACGCCCTGGACGCCGGCGTCGACGTGATGATCTTCAGCGACAACGTCCCGGTCGAGCAGGAGCTCGCGATGAAGCGGATCGCCCGCGACCGCGGCCTGCTCGTGATGGGGCCCGACTGCGGGACCGCCGTCGTCGGCGGCGTGGGCCTCGGCTTCGCCAACACCGTCACCCCGGGGCGGGTCGGCATCGTCGCCGCCTCCGGCACCGGCTGCCAGCAGGTCCTGGCCCTCCTCGACGCCGCCGGAGTCGGCGTCGCCGCTGCCCTCGGCGTGGGTGGGCGCGACCTGTCCGCAGCGATCGGCGGCATCTCCACCCGCACGGCGCTGGACCGTCTCGACGCCGACCCGTCGGTCGAGCACGTCGTCGTCGTGTCCAAGCCCCCGGCGGCCGAGGTGGCCGCCGCCGTCGAGAAGTACGCCGCCGACCTCGGCACGCCGGTGCGCTTCGCGCTGCTCGGCGCCGGTCAGCCCGACCTCACCACGCAGACCGAGGCGCTGCTCGGCGACCTCGGCGTCGCCGTACCGGCGTGGCCGGTGTGGGGCTCCCCCGCCGCCCCGGCGGGCGGCAGCGCCCTGCGCGGGCTGTTCGTCGGAGGCACGCTGTGCGACGAGGCGATGCTGCTCGCGGCGGAGAGCCTCGGCCCGATCCGCAGCAACATCCCGCTGTCCCCGGAGCTCGCGCTCGACGCGAGTCTCGTCGCCGACGGCCACGTGATGATCGACTTCGGCGACGACGGCCTGACCCGCGGCCGGGCGCACCCCATGATCGACCCGACCCTGCGCCTCGAGCACCTCGCCAAGGTCGCCGCCGACCCCGAGACGGCGGTGATCCTGATGGACGTCGTCCTCGGCCACGGCGCCCAGGACGACCCGGCCGCCGAGCTCGCGCCGGCCATCGCCGCGGCGCGGGCCGCCCGCGACCTGCCGGTCGTCGTCGCCTGCGTCGGCACCTCGAGCGACCCGCAGGGGCTGTCCCGTCAGGCCGAGGCGCTGGCCGCCGCCGGCGCCGAGGTCCACCTGTCCAACGCCGCGGCCACCCGCCGCGCGATCGCTCTCACCCATGTCACCGCCGGAGGCGCCCGATGACCCATGCACTGCTGCCCAGCACCGCTCCCGCCGCCGTCGCCGCCGTCGGCGCGGACATGTTCGCCACCGCCGTCGCCGACCAGGCGGTCCCCGTCGAGCGGGTCGAGTGGACACCACCGATGGACGGCACCGCGGACGACCTCGCGACCGTCGCCGCCGACCCGCTGCGCCGCGACGCCAACGCGCTCGCCGTGTCCCGGATGCTCGACGTGCAGGCGATGCTCGTCGGCGTCGCTCCCGCCTCCGAGCTGCTCGGGCTCGAGAGGGGCCAGTTCCTGCACGCCGGACCGCCGATCGAGTGGGCGCGCACCTCCGGCCCGCTGCGCGGGGCGCTCCTGGGCGCCGCCGCGTTCGAGGGACTGGTCGAGGACCCCGAGGACGCCGCCGCCCTCTTCGAGTCGGGCACCGAGGTGTCGCTGGAGCCCTGCCACCACCGCAGCGCGGTCGGTCCGATGGCCGGGGTCGTGTCGCCCTCCATGTGGATGTTCGTGCTGGAGGATCCCGCCACCGGTCGTCGTACCTATTGCTCGCTCAACGAGGGTCTCGGCAAGGTGCTGCGCTATGGCGCCTACGGCCCCGAGGTGCTCGCGCGGCTGCACTGGATGCGCGACGTCCTCGGGCCGCTGCTCGGCGAGGCGGTCGCGGCGGCCGGGCCGGTCGACGCGACCGCGATCCTCGGCCAGATGCTGCAGATGGGCGACGAGGCGCACAACCGCAACCGCGCCGGGACGCTGATGCTGATGCGCGATCTCGCGCCTTCCCTGGTCCGCTCGTCGCGGTCCGCCGACGAGATCGCCGAGGCCTTCGCGTTCGTCGGGGGCAACGACCACTTCTTCCTCAACGTCGCGATGCCCGCGTGCAAGCTGGCCCTCGATGCGGCCCGCGACATCCCGGGCTCGACGATGGTCGTCGCGATGGCCCGCAACGGCACCGACTTCGGCATCCAGGTCTCCGGCACCGGCGACCAGTGGTTCACCGGTCCGGCCCAGCTCGCCGACGGCCTGTTCCTCGGCGACTACGGCCCCGAGGACGCCAACCCCGACATCGGCGACTCGGCCATCACCGAGACCGCCGGCATCGGCGGCTTCGCGATGGCCGCCGCCCCCGCCATCGTGCGCTTCGTCGGCGGCACCGTCCCCGACGCGCTGGCCACCAGCCGCCGGATGCGGGAGATCACCATCGGCGAGAACGACCGCTGGCCGATCCCCGTGCTCGACTTCGCCGGCGCCGCCACCGGCATCGACGTGAGCTCGGTGTGCCGGACGGGCATCCTGCCGCAGATCAACACCGGCATGGCCGGCAAGGTCGCCGGCGTCGGCCAGGTCGGCGCCGGCCTGGTCACGCCGCCCGCCTCGATCTTCCCCGCCGCCCTCGCCGAGCTGGCCCGGCGTACCCGCGACCGGGCGTGATCAGCCGACGCGGTCGATGATCAACTGCCCGGGGGTGTACGCCGACCCGGCACCCGCGACCTCGTAACCGCCCTCGAGCGCGGCGAGCGCCCGCTCGAACCGCTCGGGGGTGTCGGTGTGCAGCGTGAAGAGCGGCTCGCCGGCGCGAACCTCGTCACCGGGACGGGCGTGCCACACGACGCCGGCCCCGGCCTGCACGGGGTCCTCCTTGCGCTCGCGGCCGGCGCCGAGGCGCCAGGCGGCGAGGCCGACGGACAGCGCGTCGAGGCGGGCGAGCACCCCGTCGGCGGGCGCGTTGACGACGTGCTGCTCGCGCGCGACCGGCAGCGGCGCGTCGGGGTCGCCGCCCTGGGCCGAGATCATCCGGCGCCACGCGTCCATGGCGGAGCCGTCGGCGAGCCGGTCGGCCGGGTCGACGTCGTCGCGCCCCGCGCCGGCGAGCATCTCGCGGGCCAGGGCGAGGGTCAACTCGACGACGTCGGCGGGGCCGCCGCCGGCGAGCACCTCGACCGACTCGGCGACCTCGATGGCGTTGCCGGCGGTGAGGCCGAGGGGCACGGACATGTCGGTCAGCAGCGCGACGGTCCGCACGCCCGCGTCGGTGCCGAGCGCGACCATCACCTCGGCGAGCTCGCGCGCCCGGTCGACGTCCTTCATGAACGCGCCGGAGCCGACCTTGACGTCGAGCACCAGAGCGCCGGTGCCCTCGGCGATCTTCTTGCTCATGATCGACGACGCGATGAGCGGGATCGCCTCGACGGTGCCGGTCACGTCGCGCAGCGCGTAGAGCTTCTTGTCGGCCGGCGCCAGGCCGTCGCCGGCCGCGCAGATCACCGCGCCGACCGACTCGAGCTGGGCCAGCATCTCCTCGTTGGACAGCGCGGCGCGCCAGCCGGGGATGGACTCGAGCTTGTCGAGCGTGCCTCCGGTGTGGCCGAGCCCGCGCCCCGAGAGCTGGGGGACGGCGACCCCGCACGCCGCCACGAGCGGAGCCAGCGGCAGGGTGATCTTGTCGCCGACGCCGCCGGTGGAGTGCTTGTCGGCGGTCGGCCGGGACAGCGAGGAGAAGTCCATCCGCTCGCCGGAGGCGATCATCGCGCCCGTCCAGTCGGCGATCTCGCGCCGGTCCATGCCGTTGAGGAGGATCGCCATCAGCAGTGACGACATCTGCTCGTCGGCGACGGCCCCGCGCGTGTAGGCATCGACCATCCAGTCGATCTGGCTGGTGGTCAGGGTGCCCTTGTCGCGCTTGGCGAGGATGACCTCGACGGCATCGTGCTGGGGGCCCGACGGGGCGCTCTGGCTGCTCACCGTGCGTTTGTACCAGTAGTCGCCCCACGATCGAGGTCAGCCGGCCCGAACGCCTGCGGAAGCACGGCGTCCATCGTCAGCACTCCCCGCGGGGTCAGCACCTCGAGCGTCGCGCCGCCGAACTCCCACAGCAGCTGGCGGCAGCGGCCGCACGGCATGATCACGTCGCCGGCGCCGTTCACGCACACGAAGTGCGTCAGCCGGCCGCCACCGGTGGCGTGCAGCTGGGAGACGAGCCCGCACTCGGCGCACAGCGTGACGCCGTACGCCGCGTTCTCGACGTTGCAGCCCACCACCTGCCGACCGTCGTCGACGAGCGCCGCGGCGCCCACCCGGAAGCCGGAGTACGGCGCATAGGCCCGTGCGGCGATGTCGTTCGCCGCCTGCGTGAGAGCGTCCCAGTCGACCACGCTGTCACGTTAGGCCATGCGCGCTCGACGTGAGGATCTTCCGCGCAGACGCCCCCCGACGAGAAATGTCCCAAGTTGGTAACCGTTTCCGCCAATGCGCTTCCCGCGCCGCGGTCCGTGGGTGAGGATGCACCGGAACAACCAGAACCAACATCTCTGCCCTGCGTTCGGAGCCGGGCGTCGATCTGGAGGAGATCTGTGAAGACCTGGAAGAGGACGACGGCCGCCGCGGCCGTGGCGCTCATGGCGAGCGCGGCCCTGGCCGCTTGTGGCGACGCCCCCGACGAGGAGGGCAAGGCGTCGGAGAAGAACGACTTCCTTCCCTGCATCCTCTCCGACGCCGGCGGCTTCGACGACAAGTCGTTCAACCAGCTCAGCTACGAGGGAGTGCAGGACGCGGCCGAGGAGCTCGGCAGCGAGTACAAGGAGTTCGAGTCCAAGAACGAGAACGACTACGCCGGCGCGCTGGAGCAGTTCGTCGCCCAGGGCTGCGACGCCATCGTCACGGTGGGCTTCGCCCTCGCCACGGCGACCAAGGAGTCGGCGGCCGCCAACCCCGACATCGAGTACATCCTCATCGACGACGCCGCCGACGGCGGCGAGGACGGCAAGACCTTCGACGGCAAGCCCGACCAGCCCAACATCAAGCCGATCCTCTACGACACCGCGCAGGCGGCCTTCCTCGCCGGCTACGCCGCGGCGGACTACACGAAGACCGGTGTCGTCGGCACCTACGGCGGCCAGCCGTTCCCGACCGTCACGATCTTCATGGACGGCTTCAAGCAGGGCGTCGAGCACTACGCCAAGACGAAGGGCAAGGACGTCAAGCTCATCGGCTGGGAGGGCAACGACAAGGGAGTCTTCACCGGTGGCTTCGACGCCAACGAGAAGGCGACCAACGCCGCGAAGCAGATCCTCGACCAGAACGCCGACGTGATCCTGCCGGTCGGTGGCCCGATCTACCAGGGCGCGATCACCGCGATCAAGGACTCGGGCAAGGACGTCGCCCTCGTGGGTGTCGACGCCGACTTCTTCGAGACCGACCCGACCACCCAGGACCTCGTGCTCACCTCGATCCTGAAGAACATGAAGATCTCGACCACCGAGGCCGTGGTCCAGGCGGGCGAGGGCGACCTCGACTTCTCGCCGTACGTCGGCACGCTCGAGAACGACGGAGTCGGCCTCGCGCCGTTCCACAACTTCGAGTCCAAGGTCTCCGACACGCTCCAGGCGGAGCTCGACGAGGTCAAGAAGGGCATCGTCGACGGCTCCATCCCGGTGGAGTCCTACCTCAACCAGTGACGAGAGCCGACCTGCGGTGACGCAGGGTCCGGGGGAGGTCGGTCACGACCTCCCCCGGACGCTTTCTCTCCCCGGCCGGGACCGCCCCTTCCGTCGTGCTCGCGGTGGCCCGGGTGCTGGCTTCTGTCCGTCCGCTCCGAGAGGATTCCCCCTATGACGCTCGAACTCCGGGGCATCACCAAGCGCTTCGGCCCCTTGGTCGCCAACGACCGGATCTCCCTCACCGTCAACGAGGGCGAGATCCTCGCCCTGCTGGGCGAGAACGGCGCCGGCAAGTCGACGCTGATGAACGTCCTCTACGGCCTCTACCAGGCCGACGAGGGCGAGATCCTGCTCGACGGGGAGCCGCTGAAGATGGCCGGGCCGGGCGACGCGATGGCCGCCGGCATCGGCATGGTCCACCAGCACTTCATGCTGGTCCCTGTCTTCACCGTCGCCGAGAACGTCATGCTCGGCAACGAGTCCACCGGCTTCGCCGGCACCCTGGACCTCGATGCCGCGCGCCAGCGGGTGCGCGAGATCTCCCAGCGGTTCGGCTTCGACGTCGACCCCGACGCGTTGGTCGAGACCCTTCCCGTCGGCGTCCAGCAGCGGGTCGAGATCATCAAGGCGCTCTCCCGCGACGCCCGGGTCCTCGTCTTCGACGAGCCGACCGCGGTGCTCACGCCCCAGGAGACCGACGAGCTGATGGAGATCATGCGCCAGCTCCGCGAGTCCGGCGCCGCGATCGTGTTCATCAGCCACAAGCTGCGCGAGGTCCGCGCCATCGCCGACCGGATCACCGTCATCCGCCGCGGCGCCGTGGTCGGCGAGGCCAGCCCGACCGCGACCAACGCCGAGCTCGCCGCCCTCATGGTCGGCCGGCCGGTCGAGCTGACCGTGCACAAGGAGCCCGCCCAGCCCGGGCCCGACGCCTTCGTCGTCGAGGACCTGCGGGTCCTCGACGACACCGGCCACGTCCACCTCGACGGCATCGGCTTCTCCATCGCCCGTGGCGAGGTCCTCGGCGTCGCGGGCGTGCAGGGCAACGGTCAGACCGAGCTGACCGAGGCGATCATGGGCCTCCAGCGCCACGTGCGCGGGTCGATCCGGCTGGGCGATCACGAGCTCGCCGGGCGGACGGTCCGCAAGGTCCTCGACGCGGGTGTCGGCTTCATCCCGGAGGACCGGCAGGTCGACGGCCTGGTCGGCGAGTTCACCATCGCCGAGAACCTCATGCTCAACCGGAGTCACGGCAAGCCGTTCGTCTCCGCCGGCACGGTGCGGCGCGGCTTCCTCGAGGACTTCGCCCAGCGCAAGCTCGACGAGTACGACGTCCGCGCGTCCGGCATCCAGGCCCGGGCCAGCCAGCTCTCGGGCGGCAACCAGCAGAAGGTCGTCGTGGCCCGCGAGCTCTCGCGCGACCTCAGCCTGCTCGTCGCCGCGCAGCCGACCCGCGGCGTCGACGTCGGGTCCATCGAGTTCATCCACAAGCAGATCGTCGCGACCCGCGACTCCGGCGTACCCGTCCTCCTGGTGTCCACCGAGCTGGACGAGATCGTCGCGCTGTCGGACCGGATCATGGTCCTCTACCGCGGCCAGGTGGTCGGCATCGTCCCGGCCGACACGCCCCGCGAGACCCTCGGCCTGATGATGGCCGGCGAGCGCCCGGAAGGGAGTGCCGCGTGAGCACCGACCTGAAGACCGAGCCCGCACCCGAGCCGGGCCGGACACAGGGCCGCTTCGACGGCGTCCTGCGCGAGATCGTCATGGGCAACACGCTGGTCGCGGTGCTGTCGGTGGTCCTGGCCGTGGTCGTCGGGTCGCTGATGATCCTGCTCACCGACGAGACCGTGCGGGAGACCGCCGGCTACATCGGCGCCCGCCCGAGCGACTTCCTCAACGCCATGTGGACCGCGATCTCCGACGCCTACACGGCGTTGTTCAACGGTGCGATCTACAACACCAACGTCGACGGCTTCGAGACCCGGATCCGGCCGCTGACCGAGACCCTCAAGTACGCCGGCCCGCTGATCCTGGCCGGTCTCGGCGTCGGCCTGGCCTTCCGGGCCGGACTGTTCAACATCGGTGGTCGCGGCCAGATGCTGCTGGCCGGAGCGGCGGCCGGCTGGGTCGGCGTCGGCATGGACCTGCCCCTGGCGCTGCACCTCCCCCTCGCCGTCCTCGCCGGCGCCCTCGCCGGTGCTCTCTGGGCGGGCCTCGCCGGCTTCCTCAAGGCGCAGGCCGGCGCCCACGAGGTGATCGTCACGATCATGCTCAACTACGTGGGCTACTACCTGGTCTTCTACGCCCTCTCCAAGCAGGGCCTGCTCCAGGCCCCCGGCTCGCTGAACCCGAAGTCCCAGCCGATGCCCGAGTCGGTGATCCTGCCCAAGCTGCTGGGCGACCGGTTCAACCTGCACGCCGGCTTCCTGCTCGCGCTGGCGGCGGTGGGCGTCGTGTGGTGGCTGCTCAACAAGTCCGCGATGGGCTTCCGGTTCCGGGCGGTCGGCGAGAACCCGGACGCCGCCCGCGCGTCCGGCATCGACGTCGGGCGGACCTACATCACGGTCATGCTCATCGCCGGCGGTCTGGTCGGGCTCGCGGGGGTCAACCAGATCCTCGGCACCGCCACCAGCGGCGTCACCGTCGACCTGGACGCCGGCATCGGCTTCGACGCGATCACGGTCGCCCTCCTCGGCCGGTCGCGGCCGCTCGGGATCCTGGCCGCCGGGCTGCTCTTCGGCGCGCTCAAGGCCGGCAGCTTCTCGATGGCCGCCGCCGAGGGCATCCCCGTCGAGATCGTGCTCGTCATCCAGTCCCTCATCGTGCTGTTCATCGCCGCTCCCCCGTTGGTGCGCGCTATCTTCCGGCTGCCGAAGGAGGCGACGGCATGACCGACACCAAGATCACCGTCCCGGTCGACGAGTCGGCCGAGCCGGCCGTCGTCCCGCTGCGGGCCGCGCTCAAGGCGCCGATCATGCTCGGCATCGTCACGATGCTGGTGGCCCTCCTCGTCGGGTTCAAGGCGCGCCCGGGCAAGACCACCTTCCGGCTCGGGACCGACTCCGACTTCTTCGACCTGCCCGAGATCACCGTGCCCTCGACCGCCACGGTCGCGACGGTCGTCGTGCTGCTCGCCGCCATCACGGCCGCGTCGGCGTTCGTCGTCAGCCGCGGCCGGCGCACCCCGTTGTGGTTGGTCGCGGTCTTCGCCGTCGTCGCGATGACCGGGTTCCTCGCCTGGGCGGCGGCCGGCAAGACGGTGCCGGTCATCGGCCTGCTGGCCGGCTCGATCGCGCTCGCCGTCCCCCTCGTCTTCGGGGCCCTCGGCGGCGTCCTCGGCGAGCGGGCCGGGGTCGTCAACATCGCGATCGACGGCCAGCTGCTGTTCGGCGCCTTCGCCGCCGCGATGTTCGGCACCATCGCCGGCTCGCCCTGGGGCGGCCTGGCCGCCGCGATGCTCGCCGGCGCCCTGGTCGCGCTGGTGCTCGGCTTCTTCGCGATCACCTACTTCGTCGACCAGGTGATCGTCGGTGTCGTCCTCAACGTCCTGGTGATCGGCCTGACCAGCTTCCTGTTCGGCCAGGTGCTCGCCGAGCACCCCCAGGAGCTGAACGCCCCCGACCACTTCGAGCGGATCGCGATCCCGGTGCTCGGCCAGATCCCCGTGGTGGGGCCGGTGCTGTTCCGCCAGACGATCCTCGTCTACCTGATGTACGCCGCGGTCGCGGTCGTCGCCTGGGCCCTGTACCGCACCCGCTGGGGTCTGCGGGTGCGCGCGGTCGGCGAGCACCCCAAGGCCGCCGACACCGTCGGCATCAAGGTCAACCGGACCCGCTACACGACCCTGCTCATCGCCGGCCTCATCGCCGGCGCCGGCGGCGCGACGTACACGCTCGTCTCGGTGCCGCAGTTCGGCGAGGAGATGACCGACGGCGCGGGCTACATCGCCCTGGCCGCCGTCATCTTCGGCAGGTGGGACCCGGTCCGCGCGACCCTGGCGGCGCTGCTGTTCGGGTTCGCGACGAACCTCTCCGGCGTGCTGTCGGTGATCGGCTCCCCCGTGCCCAGCCAGTTCATGCTGATGCTGCCGTACGTCGTCACGATCATCGCCGTCGCCGGCCTGGTCGGGCACTCGCGGGCCCCCGCCGCCGACGGGGTGCCGTACCGCAAGGGGTGAGGTTCAGCCCCTGCGGTGCACCCGCACGACGTTGTTGGCGCCGGTGACCCGGACCTTGGTCGTGCCGGTCCGCACCCGGACCTTGTTGTTGGAGCCTCGCACGACCACCTTGCGCAGGGCGCGGTACTTCACCACGTTGTTCGATCCGCGGACCTTGACCCGCGCGCCCTGGTCGGCGACCACCCGGTTGGTGGAGCCGACGACGACGGCGCGGTCCAGGGCGGGGATCCGCAGCACGACGTTGCTGGCGTCGACGCGCGCGCTCGTCGCCGCGGTGGCGGCGACCGAGCTGTTCGAGCCCATCACGTCCACGGACCCGACGGCACCCGCCGCCGCCACCCGGACGTTCGCACCGGTGATCATGAGGGACGTGGCACTCGGCAGGGACACGTTGAGGTTGCTGCCGTTGAGGATCACGGTCGTGCAGGCGCCGGTGAGGACGTAGTCCTCGGTGCTCCCGTCGATGGTGACCGGTCCGCCGGTGCAGTCGAGGGTGATGGCCGCGTGGGCGGGCGCCGGGAGGAGGGCACCCGTCGCGAGGGTCGCGGTCGCGACGGTGGCGGCGAGGAGGGCAGCAGGGGTGCGCAGGGCACGCGTGTTCCGAGACATGGGACCACCGTTGCCTCGCACCCGCCCGGTCAAACCCCGCGACGGAAACTAGCCTCGGGCGAGTGCCTTCACGGCGACGCCGGCCAGCATCCGGGCGCCGTACCCGATGGCCGCCTCGTCGACCTCGAAGTCACCCTGGTGCAGGTCGAGGGTCGGACCACCCGGCCGGCGGGTGCCGAGCCGGAACATCGCGCCGGGGACCTGCTCCAGGAACCACCCGAAGTCCTCTCCCCCGAGGCTCTGCTCGACCTCCGTGCGGTGGTGCAGGCCGAGCAGCTCGTCGGCCACGGCGGCGACCATGGCGATGCTGGTGGGCTCGTTGACCACCGGCGGGACGCCCTGGAGATAGTCGACGTGGGCGGTGACGCCGTAGGGACGCACGATGTCGAGGACGGCCTCGCGCACCACCACCTCGCACGAGGCCCACGCCTCGGCGTCGAGGATCCGGACCGTGCCGCTCGCGATGCCGTGGTCGGGGATCACGTTGGCCGCCGAGCCGGCGCGCAGCATGCCCCAGACCACGCTGACCCCGGCGCGGGGGTCCATCCGCCGGCTGAGCACGGCCGGCAGCTCGCTGGTGATCTTCGCGAGCGCGAAGGTGAGATCGCCGGTGAGGTGGGGGCGGGAGGTGTGCCCGCCACTTCCCTCGAGGCGTACGTCGATACGGTCGGCCGCGCTGGTGATCGGACCGGAGCGCAGGCCGACGGCGCCGACGTCGACCGACGGGTCGCAGTGGAGCGCGAAGATCCGGTCGACCCCCTCGATCGCGCCGTGGTTGATCAGGTGCCGGGCACCGCCGGGCATGACCTCCTCGGCCGGCTGGAACAGCAGCCGCACCCGGCCCCGCAGGAGCCCCTGGGCGTGCAGCTCGGCGAGCGCGTGCGAGGCGCCGACGAGCGCGCTGGTGTGGACGTCGTGTCCGCAGGCATGGGCGACGCCCGGGACGCTGCTCGCCCACGGGTCGGTGGTGAGGTCGACGACCGGCAGCGCGTCGAGGTCGGCGCGCAGGGCGACGGTCGGCCCGCTCTCGCCGATGTCGGCGACGACACCGCTGCGCGGCATGCGGCTGATCCGCCAGCCGTGGCGCTGCAGATGCTCGACGACGCGCTCGGAGGTGCGCTGCTCCTGCCAGGAGACCTCCGGGTGCCGATGGAGGTCGCGGCGCAGCTCGACCAGCTCGTCGTCGTACTTCGCGACGACGGAGTCGACCAGAGCAAGCGCAGCGTCCACCACGGTGTCCAGCCTATGCCCGTCAGGAGGGCGCGTTCACCCGGTCCACGAACTCGCGCTCCACGTCGTGGTCGCCGATCCGGCAGGTCCAGGTGCTGGTGATCTCCAGGTCGTGCTGCGGAGCGGGCGGGAGCAGGAACACCTCCTGGGCGACCAGGCGCCCCGCGCCCGGCGGATGGCCCGTCTCCGCCCGGACGTCGTCGGTCCGGTCCCGGCCGTCGACGCGCAGCAGCAGCCGCCCGTCCAGGTCGTCGGACTCGCAGGCCGTCGAGCCCGAGCGGATCTCGTCGGCGCGCAGCCACATGTCCGCCGTGGCGACCACCCAGGTCGCCCCGGCCTCGCGCTCCGCGGCCCAGCCCCGGCCCGCGACCCACGGGTACTCCCACAGGTCGTAGCCGCACCGGCGGGCCGTCGCGCGGGGAGCACCGCCGGGTCGGTCGACGTCCCACTCCCCGCAGGAGACCACGCCCGTGCGCTCCGTCGCGTCGTAGAGGCCGGCCGCCTTCCCCAGCTCCCGCTTCCCGGCGGCGTCGATGCGCTGGGTGACCCCGTCGAAGGTCACTTCGAGGGCGAGATCGTCGTCGGCGCCGGCCGGCACCTCGACGTACGACCTCCCACCGACGTCGTCGAACGGGACCGGGTAGGACCGCCCGCCCACCTCGACGGCCAGCTTCGTGAGCTCCTCGGGATCGGTCGATCCGAGCGGCGCGCTCCACGGCACGCCCTCGAGCCGGCCGTAGTCGACCGCGACCGGCAGGAACTCCGCGTCGTCGTCGGCATCGATCGCGGCGCCGCCGACGACCTCGTCGCCGGGGATCGTGCGGACCGGGGCGCCGACGGTGAGCGTGACCCGGCCGGTGGGCAGCTGCGCCCAGAGCTCGGTTCCGCTGACCTGCGCGGGGCGCGCATCCGGTACGACGCCACGGGGCTCGTCGTCCGAGCATCCAGCGACGAGCATCGCGGCCAGCGTCACGGCCCCGAGCACCGCCCAGGGACGACTCACAGCAGCGGCAGGACGTCGTCGGGGTCGTTGAGATTCTGGTTCTCGACCTGCCGCTCGACGTCCCGGTAGTGCTGGTTGGTCTGCTCGTCCGCCATGCCGATCAGCTTCGCAGCCTCCTCGAGCTTCGTGCCGGCGTCCTCGATGTCGGTCGACAGACGAGTGAGCAACGTCGACGTGCGGTTCTGGAGGGCGGAGAACTCGGTCCAGGCGCCGTTGGGCTCCAGGCCCACATCGGTCGGCCGGTGGAAGCCGTCGCTCGAGGTCACCGTGAGCCTGCTGTCCGCCTCGCGCAGGTCCGCGGCGATGGAGGGCAGCCACAACTCGGTGATCTTGCCGATGGTGTCCTTGTCGACGCTGACCTCGCTGAAGACCTCACCGGTCGGTGCCGAGTTCAGGCTGGGCCGGGTCAGCTCGCAGTCACCGCTGTCGGCGAAGGACTTCGCGGCGACGAGGAAGTCCTGGATCCCGGTCTCCTGCTTCCTGATCTCGCTGTCCAACGCCGTGAGCGCGTCTTCCATGTTGGTGAAGACCTGATCGGGATGGCCCGCGCCGAGCGGCAGGTCCTCGAAGGATTTGTCCGCGGTCTTGGCGGACTCGACCCCGGCCCCGATCGCGCCGCCGAGTGCGATCGCCTCGAAGAGCACCGCCGAGCCACCGAGGGACGGCACCGCGGCGAGCGCAGCCGCCAGGGCACCGACGACGGTCAGGGTCAGCACCAAGGATGTGTTGGGACCGCCCTCTGGCCCGCAGTCCTTCATCGCCTGCAGGGCGTCGTACTCGAACGTAGCTAGGTCGTCGGCGGTCCGGCCCCACATCTCACCCTGGGCTCGGCAGGCCACGGAGAGGGCCGAGACGAGCAGGCACTGGGCCTGGAAGGTCGTCGGCAGTTGGTTGACGTAGTAGTCGGCGAACGTCGTCGCGTACTCCCCCTTGAGCTGGGCCGTGCGCGTCTGGAGGCGATCGAGATCCCCGGCCAGCCGGGTGTTGACGCCGCCGGCGGAGTCGCTGGTGCCCGTCAGGTTGTCGGGGTCGATGTTGAGCTCGCGGACCGCCCAGTCGAGGAGTGCCTCCGACGTGCTGTAGCGGCTCGGAAGGTCCTTCCACTTCGTGAACAGGCCGTCGATCTTGGGGCCCCACTTGTCGACGGCGGCGGTCGCCTCCTCGATCCAGTTGTCGCGGGCGATCTCCGCGCTGGGACCCACCGCGAGCGTGGTGTACTCCCCGGAGTAGGTGTCGACCTCGATGCGCACGTGGTAGTTGATCGGGTCCAGCCCGTCGCCGTGGGTCTCGACCTCGCGCTTGGCCGAATAGTCGCCCGTGGAGTCCCAGCCCTTGTGCAGCAGCTCGTTCTTCGCCGCCGCTGCCGCGATCAGGCTGCTGTACGCCCCGACCGAGCCGCCTCCGCCCCCGCCACCGTCGTCTTGAACCATCGCTCCTCAGTCCCTTCGTGTTCCTGGACCCGGGATCGATGCCCTCAGAAGGTATGAGCGAAACCTCACCACTTCAGTGGTCGCCGTCGTACGCCGCCAGCAGCCGGTCGGCCGCGAGCGGCGCGGTGAGCTCGCCGGCGAGCAGGGCGGCGCGCACGTCGGCCTGGACCGCCTTCACGCCCGGGCTGTGCCGCAGACGCTGGTCGAGCTCGTCACGGACGAGCGCCCAGGTGAAGTCGAGCTGCTGCTCGGCGCGCTTGCGGGCCAGGCCGTCGACGCCGAGGTGGTCGCGGTGCTGGAGGACCTGGGCCCACACCTCGTCGACGCGGGCTCCGGTCAGCCCGGAGCAGGTGACGACGGGCGGCGCCCACTCGCCGTGACCGCGCACCAGGCGCAGCGCGCCGGCGAGCTCGCGGGCCGCGACCCGGGCCTCCTGCTCACGGCTCGGATCGTCGGGATCGGCCTTGTTGACCGCGATGACGTCCGCGATCTCGAGGATGCCCTTCTTGATGCCCTGCAGCTGGTCGCCGGTGCGGGCCAGGGTGAGGAACAGGAAGGTGTCGACCATGCCGGCGACCGTCACCTCGGACTGTCCGACGCCGACCGTCTCGACCAGGACGACGTCGTACCCGCCGGCCTCGAGGACCGCCATCGCCTGGGTGGTCGCGCGCGCGACGCCCCCGAGGGTGCCGGCCGAGGGCGAGGGGCGGATGAACGCGTTCGGGTCGGCGGACAGCGTCGACATCCGAGTCTTGTCGCCGAGCACGGAGCCGCCGGTGCGCACCGACGACGGGTCCACGGCGAGCACCCCGACCTTGTGGCCGGCGGCGGTCAGCTGACCGCCGAGCGCCTCGATGAAGGTCGACTTGCCCACGCCGGGGACGCCGGAGATGCCGACCCGCACGGCCGGCGCGGGCGCGTCGGGCGACGCGGTGTCCGCCGCCAGCCGGGTGAGCAGCTCTCGGGCGGTCTCGCGGTGGCGGGGCGCCGTCGACTCCACCAGCGTGATGGCCCGCGCCATGGTGGCGCGGTGACCGGCACGCAGTCCGGCGACGAGGTCGTCGACCTGCATCAGCGGCCCGCCATCAGTGACCGAGGGACTCGCGCAGCCTCGCCAGCAGGTCGAGCGCGGACTCCGCGATCACCGTGCCGGGGAGGAACACCGCCGCGGCGCCCATCTCCTTGAGGGTCGGGACGTCGTCGGGCGGGATCACGCCTCCGATGACGACCATGATGTCGTCACGGCCCTGCTCGGCCAGCGCCCTCTTCAGGGCGGGGAGCAGGGTGAGGTGGCCGGCGGCGAGCGACGAGACACCGACGATGTGCACGTCGGCGTCGATCGCCTGCTGGGCGACCTCCTCGGGCGTGGAGAACAGCGGCCCCACGTCGACGTCGAAGCCGAGGTCGGCGAAGGCCGACACGACGACCTTCTGGCCGCGGTCGTGACCGTCCTGGCCCATCTTGGCCACCAGGATCCGGGGGCGGCGGCCCTCGGCCTCGGCGAACTCGTCGGTGGTGGCGCGGGCCTGAGCGACGAGGGTGTCGCCCTCGCCGTCGTTGGCCAGGTCGGCCTCGTCGCGGTACACGCCGCTGATCGTACGGATCACGGCCTGGTGGCGGCCGTAGACCTTCTCCAGGGCGTCGGAGATCTCGCCGACGGTGGCCTTGGCGCGGGCGGCGCCCACGGCCAGGTCGAGCAGGTTGCCCTCCCCGGTGTCCGCGCTGCGGGTGAGCGCCTCCAGGGCGGCGTCGACGTCGGCCTGGTCGCGCTCGGCGCGCAGGCGCTCCAGCTTGGCGACCTGCTGGCGGTAGACGTCGTCGTTGTCGACCTTGAGCACGTCGAGCGGGTCCTCGGCGGGCAGCCGGAAGGTGTTGACCCCGATGACCTTCTGGGAGCCGGAGTCGATCCGGGCCTGGGTGCGGGCGGCGGCCTCCTCGATGCGCATCTTCGGGATGCCCTGCTCGATGGCGGCGGCCATGCCGCCGGCGGCCTCGGCCTCCTGGATGTGCGCCCACGCGCGCTCGGCCAGGTCGTGGGTGAGCCTCTCGACGTAGTAGGAGCCGGCCCACGGGTCGATGGAGTACGTCGTCCCGCTCTCCTGCTGCAGCAGCAGCTGGGTGTTGCGGGCGATGCGGGCGGAGAAGTCGGTCGGCAGCGCGATCGCCTCGTCCAGCGCGTTGGTGTGCAGCGACTGGGTGTGACCCTGGGTCGCGGCCATCGCCTCGATGCAGGTGCGCCCGACGTTGTTGAACACGTCCTGCGCGGTCAGCGACCAGCCCGAGGTCTGCGAATGGGTGCGCAACGACAGCGACTTCGGGTTCTGCGGGTCGAACTGGCGCACCAGCCGGCTCCACAGCGCCCGGGCCGCGCGCATCTTGGCGACCTCCATGTAGAAGTTCATGCCGATCGCCCAGAAGAACGACAGGCGCGGCGCGAACTGGTCGATGGTCAGGCCCGACTCGAGCCCGGCGCGGATGTACTCGACGCCGTCGGCCAGCGTGTAGGCGAGCTCGAGGTCGGCGGTCGCGCCCGCCTCCTGCATGTGGTAGCCGGAGATCGAGATCGAGTTGAACCGCGGCATCCGCTGGCTGGTGAAGGCGAAGATGTCGGAGATGATCCGCATCGACGGCGTCGGCGGGTAGATGTAGGTGTTGCGGACCATGAACTCCTTGAGGATGTCGTTCTGGATGGTCCCCGAGAGCTGCTCCGGCTTCACCCCCTGCTCCTCCGCCGCCGCGATGTAGAGCGCGAGCACCGGGAGCACGGCGCCGTTCATCGTCATCGACACCGACATCTGGTCGAGCGGGATGCCGTCGAACAGGGTGCGGGTGTCGTAGATCGAGTCGATCGCCACGCCGGCCATGCCGACGTCGCCGCGCACGCGCGGGTGGTCGGAGTCGTAGCCGCGGTGGGTGGCGAGGTCGAAGGCGACCGAGAGGCCCTTCTGGCCGGCCGCGAGGTTGCGGCGGTAGAACGCGTTGGACTCCTCGGCGGTGGAGAAGCCGGCGTACTGCCGGATCGTCCACGGCTGGGTGGTGTACATCGTCGGGTAGGGCCCGCGCAGGAAGGGGCTCAGGCCGGGGTAGGTGTCGAGCGCGTCGAGGCCGGCGAGGTCCTCCGGGCCGTACGACGGCGCGATCTCGATCCCCTCGGGGCTCCTCCAGCCCTCGCCGGTCGGCCGGGCGGGCGCGGAGCCGGCGGCGGCGTCGGGCGCCAGCGAGAGGCCGGCGAAGCTCTTCGGAATGCTGCTCATGCCAGCTTCTCCCTCGTGGCGGTCAGGAACGCCAGTGCGTCGACGCCCAGGGCAGCGGCGTCGTCGACCTCCGCGTCCACGGCGTCCGGCTTGCCGGCGATGATCACGTGCTGGGCGCCCGCCTCGCGGAGGGCGGCGATCGCGGCGGCACCCCACTCGCCGTAGGCGGCGTCGGTGCCGGCGAGGCAGACCACCGGTCGCCCACCCGACGAGCGGTACGCCGCCACCAGGTCCTCGACGCCCGCGGTGGCTCCGGCGACCTCGACCGCGATGCCACCGGCAGCGAGCAGGTTGCTCACGAACGTGGCGCGGGCGGTGTGCTGGGCGATGGTGCCGAGCGTGGCGAGGAAGACCGGCTGGGCGGCCGGCTCGTCGCGCAGCGCCTCGAAGGACGCGCCGTAGCGGCGGACGCGGTCGTTGAGCGGGTCCGCATCGCGCTCGGGCAGGGTCTCGCCGAGGTTGGGGAACTCGCTGACGCCGGTCAGCGGGCGCTTGCGGCGGGCGATGTCGGCCTCGCGCTTCTCGACCACGGCGGCGATCCGGGCCCGGAACGGGTCGAAGTCGTGTCCGCCCTCCCACTCGCTCTCGAGCTGCTGGAACTCCGCCCAGCCGGCGGCGGCGAGGTCGGCGGTGAGCTGCTCGACGGCGTACGCGCCACCGGCGGGATCGGCGACCGCTGCGACGTGGGACTCGTCGATGAGCAGGTGGTTGACGTTGCGGGCGATCCGGCGACCGAAGGCGTCGGGGCGGCCGTTGGCGCTGTCGAACGGGAGCACGGTGACCGCGTCGGCGCCACCGACGCCGGCGGCGAAGGCCGCGACGGTGCCGCGCAGCATGTTGACGTAGGGGTCGTACTTGCTCAGCATCGGCCGGCTCGTCACGGCGTGCTGGCGCTGGGCGATGCCTGCGGTGGTCGAGCCTGTCGAGACCCCGCTGAGCTCGAGCACCCGGGCCCACAGGACACGGGCGGCGCGCAGCTTGGCGATGGTCGGGAACTGCTCGTCGGTGGCGGCGTAGCGGAACTCGACCTGGTTGGCCGCGTCGGTCACGGACAGGCCGTGGTCGGTGAGCCAGCGGAGGTACGCGACGCCGACGGCGATGGACCAGCCGAGCTCCTGCGCGTCGCTGGCGCCGAGGTCGTGGGCCGCGGTCGCGTCGACGACGATGGCGCGGACGTCGTTCTGGTCGGCCTTGCGGGCCAACGTCCGCAGCTCGGCGACCGCCTCGTCGACCGCGAGCGGGATCTCGCGGAGCATGACGCCGAGCGGGTCGATGCCGAGGTTGCTGTCGGGGTGCTTGGCGCCGGGCAGGGCGAGGAACGCCTCGGCGACGGCGGTGGTCGCCGACGGCGCGTCCAGGACGACCGGTGCGAGGTCCAGCAGCACGCCGGCCAGGGTCGCCGCGACGTCGGTGTCGGCGTCCGCGGCCAGCCACAGGCTGGTGACCCCGCCGTCGAGGTCGACGAGCGCCGCCTCGTTGGCCCGCTTCGCGTCCGGGTCGGCGACCAGGCTGCGGATGTCCCACGCGCCCCCTCGCGTCGGACGGACGGCGG
>NZ_VDMP01000023.1:68135-82527 GCF_006335005.1 Nocardioides albidus | reverse complement strand
GCCTGCGTGTCTTGCGGAGCACGGCGGCGGTGGCGGCCTCCCACTCGGCGCGCGTGTGCGCGTCCTCGGGCTGCGCCAGCGTCAGAGGCGAGTCAGTCACAAGCGGCAAGACTATCCGCGACGGCGCCGGTGTCACCGGGGTGTGAGATATGTCCGGCTACCGGGCGGTATCCCGAGGCCGTCGACCGGTCCGGCCGGCTGTCCGGTCAGTGGTCGGATCAGTGGTCGGCGGCGTGCTCCGCCCAGGCGGGCAGCTGCTGGAGGGCCCAGCGGTTGCCATCGGGGTCGGCGAAGCGCACGAACCGGCCCCAGGGGAGGTCCTCGACCGGCGAGACCTCGATGCCTCGGCCGGTGAGGTCGGCGTGGATCTCGTCCGCGTCCCGTACGACCATCTGCAGGTTGTCGAGCGAGCCCGGCTCCATGCCGGTCAGGCCCTTCCCGATCGCGATCGAGCAGCCCGATCCCGGCGGGGTCAGCTGGACGAACCGCAGGTCGTCGCTGACCGTCTGGTCGTGGTCGGCGTTGAAGCCGGCGCGGACGTAGAACTCCTTGGCGCGGTCGATGTCGGTCACGGGCACTGTCACCAGCTCGAGTCTCATGTCCATGACACCGAATCTAGGCCCGAGCACCGACATTCAACGCTCGGCGGCGACCAGGCGCGCCTCGACGGCGTCGGCCGCTGCGGACGGGCCGCCCGCCGCGTCGTACCCCCGCGCCACCTCCCGCGCCTGTGCGGTCCGCGCCATCGCGTCGCGGGCGGCGTCACGCAGCCGCTCGGGCGTCAGCCGCTTCGCCGGCAGGCGGACGCCGGCACCACAGGTCGCGACCCGGGCCGCGACCTCCAGCTGGTCGCGGCCGAACGGCACCACGACGACGGGCACGCCACGCGAGAGGGCCTTCTGGGTCGCCCCCATGCCGCCGTGGGTGATGGCGAGCGAGGCCCGGTCGAGCACGGACCCGTGGGGGACGAACTCCTCGAGGCGGCCGTTGGCCGGCACCTCGATGTCGGCCGCGACGCCGGCCGGCATGGTCGCCACGACCACCACGTCCTCACCGGCGAGCGCCTCGAAGGCGGTCCGGACGAGGACGGCGTCGTCCTGGAACTCCGACGACGTGGTCACGAGCACGATCGGCCGGTCGATCTCCTCGAGCCATGCCGGAGTCGCCGCCGGCGGCTCCCACGCGCAGGCCCCGACCATGAGCACGTCGTCGCGCCAGTCGGGGTGGGGATACTCGAACGGCTCGGCGGTCGTGACGAGCATCAGGTCGCAGCGACGGAAGAAGTCGTCGGCGTCTCGCACCTCGCCGAGTCCGTGCTCCGCCCGCAGGGCGTTGATTCCGGGGCGCATCGCCCTCTCGGCGACACCGAGGACGAGCGGGCGCACGATCGCGTCCCGCGCCCTGCCGAGCGGCCCCTTCGCCGGCAGCAGGCCCGGCCCGAAGGGCGGCACCCCCTGCGCGCGCAGCGGCGGCGTGTAGGGGCTGAAGGTGACCCAGGGCAGGCCCGACGCCTCCGCGACGGTCAGCGCGCCCCAGCTGTTGATGTCGGTGATCACCAGCTCGGGACCGACTTGGGCGAGCGCCGCCGCGAAGTCGGGGCCGTCGATCCGCGCACGCTCGGTGAAGACGCCGACGGCGTGGACCAGCGCGTCCTTCGGGCTGACGACCTCCCAGTCGTCGTGGACGACGGCGGCGACGGCCGGGTCGACCGCGTCCGCGTGGAGCCCGAGCGCGCGCAACCGCTCGACCTGGCTCTCGAGGGTGCGGACGTGCACGTCGTGGCCGCGCGCGGCCAGCTCGACGAGCAGCGGGGTCATCGGGAAGAGGTGCCCGAGGGCGGGCGAGGTGTAGGCGAGGACCGTGCTCATGCGGGTTCTCCGATCGGGTGGAGGAGCGGCCCGAGCAGCTCGAGGAGGGCGAGGCGGGTCTGGACGCGGCTCAGTCCGGAGTCGAGGCGGAGCAGCTTCCAGGTGTGGATGTCGCAGACCGCCACGAGCTGAGCGGTACGACGGGAGCGGGCGGCGCCACGCAGCCCGCGCAGCGCGGCGGGGAAGGCGGCGACGCACCACTGGCGGTGGAGTGCGCGCCCGCGGTCGGCGAGCTCGGACAGGAGGGGCGCCGAGGACTCCGCCGCCAGCAGCCGGAGCACACCCGCTCCGTGTGTCTCGTAGTGCTCGAGGAGGACGTCGACCGCGCGCTCGGGGTCGTCGGCCGGCACCTCGCGCTCGCTCGCCGTGCGGGCGAACTGGCGCTCGCCCGCCGCCGCGAGCAGCTGGTCCTTGTTGCCGAAGCGGCGCAGCACGGTCTGCACCGTGACTCCGGCTCGCTCGGCCACGTCCGCCAGGACGATCTGGTCCGTCGGACGCTCCCAGAACAGGTCGATGGCGGCGTCGAGGATCCGCTCACCGGTCGCAGCGGCGGCCGCGGCGCGCGACGTCATGTCGTAGCGGCGCACCTCGTCGGATTTCATGTCAATGACGCTAACATCAATTGCGTCGACCGGGAAGCCCTACGATCCAGCGCGTGAAGGTGCGCGACCCCGACGGCCGGACCTGGCGAGTGACCCGACGCTGGGTGCCCTGGCGACGGCGGCTGCGCGAGCTGCCCGACGCCGGTCCGCTCGACGGGCTCAACGGCCTGGGCGACGACCCGGTCAGCGCGATCATCGCGATCGTCCTGCTGGTCCTCGCCCTGCCGCTCGTCATCCTGGCGCTGTTCGTGGCGCTCGAGCTCCTCCTGCTCCTGCTGCTGATCCCGTTCGCGGCGCTGGCTCGGGTCGCGTTCGGCGCGCACTGGACGATCGAGGCCCGGCGCGGCTTCACCATCTGGTGGGACGCGCCCTCGGGCGGCTGGCGCGAGAGCGGCGAGCAGATCCGCGCCGTCGCCCGCGCCATCCACGAGGGCCAGCCGCCGCCGCGGACGGTCGAGGACTGACCGTTCCTCGGCAACAGGTTTGACCGACCTGCCGGCAGGCAACAAACGAGACAGTCCCGCTGGGGGGCTGGAGACGTGAGGTCGAGATGCTCGGGAGCAGGACGATCGCCTGGACGGCCGTCGTCGCCGCGCTGGTGTTCGTCGCGGCCGGCGTCGCCCTCGTCGCGCTCCGAGACGGTGGCGAGCTCGAGGCCGGCTTCGTCGCCGAGGGGACCTCCGGCAAGACGATGACCCACGAGGTCGAGGTCCAACTGCCCATCGGCACGGTGCGCCTCGCCTCGGGTGAACCACTCGAGGAGATCGCGGACCGGCGAGTCGGCAGGCACGGCGACGGGACCGTGCGCGCGGCCGGCGGCGCGACCATCGTCCCGGTCGCGTGGAGTTTCCGCCCCACACTGTCCTACAACGATGTCCTCGGGTATCCCACGACCTTCTCCCTCGCCGTGACAGCCGGCGGCGAGCGCACCGACCTCGGCGAGCCGGACGTCGACCTGCACGAGGCCACGGACTCCGGTCTGTTCCCCGAGGCCTCGCTGATCGCCGTCGTGGCGGGAGACGGTGACGACCTCGGGTTCGAGGTGACCTACGAGGGCGAGGCGCAGAGCGTCGCCATGGCGACCGGGAAGGTCGAGGCCGGCCGCGCCGCGGCGCTGTACCCCGACGGGCCGCAGACCTACGGGACCGACGGGGACTGTGACGCGCGCAGCGCCGCCACCAGCCCTGACGAGATCCGGTACGTCAGTCCCGATGCCGGCGCCCTGTACTGCCGGGTCGACCCGATCATGCGCACGCCGTACCTCCCTGACCTGGGCTGGGCGAGCGACGGACACGTGTGGCACGTCGTCGAGGTGACCGTCACCGCCCCGCGCAAGGTCACGTGGCTCCCGACCGGGGCCCGCTACCGCGTCGAGCGCGACCCCGTCACCGTCTCGCTCGCGGGCAGCGAGCCGGTCCGTGGACCCCGGTCGAACGACGACCGGGAGACCCGGAAGGGGACCTGGATCTTCGACTCCCCGATCGACCCTGCCGTGTCCACCCTCCACCTCTCCGCGCCCATGAGAGCCGTGCGACCCTCCACGACCGCGGACGGGCCCGCGTCCGTCGACCTGGGCGTCGACCAGACCTTCGAGCTCAAGCAGTAGCAAGCACCAGCACTGTCCAATCACCACCACCGACGAGGCGAGACCATGGCCGAGGAAGACACTGACTACTCCAACTTCGAGTCCGACGTCGAGTACGTCGACGAAGGGCTCAAGACGAAGCTCGTCGAGGCGATGATCGACGCCTACATGCTGCGCGAGGTCGGCCCCATCTACGAGGGCTCCTGCGACGAGGGCCGGTTCCACTACAGCGACGGGCCCTACTACGCCGGCGGGCCCGTCGCCCGGTACTACGTCAGCTATCCCGACGGCAACTGGACCAAGGACGGCGGCTACTGGCACGACGACGACGAAGCGGCCGATGCGACGCCGTTCGATGCGAAGTCGCAGGTCTACGAGCCGATCCGCAGCGCGGTCGACCAGGCCCTGACGCCGATGATGAACGCGCCCCGCCCCGACGACTTCGACAGCCAGATCGCCGCCATCCAGAGCGTCATCCAGGAACTGTCCATCTCCGGCGAGGTCCGCACGAAGGGGACCGGCTCAGCCACGACCGTCGAGGTCGGGAACCAACTGGTCCCGCTCTACGTCTCGGAGATCCGCAACGAGCTCTCCGACCTCAACGGGGTCGCGATGATCCGGCTCCGGGAGGTCTACGGCGCCGACCGGATCGAGGACGTGATGACCGGGCTCAACGCCCTCTCCGTCGTCGCCGGCGTGCTCGTCGCCGGCGAGAAGCAGACCTGGGCCCGCTTCCACCGGGACTTCCACAAGCTGATCGACGGAGCAGCGTCCGACTTCCACGCCTTCTCCAAGGGCGACGGCGTGAGTGCTGGCGAGGTCTTCGACATCGTGATGTCCGTCGCCGACGCGAGCGGGCTGCTGTCGTTGCCGACCAAGGTGGCCAGCGCGATCGGCAAGGCCACCACGATCGGCGGCATCATCGAGGGGTGGCTCCCGCCGCCCCCCGAGCCCCACGACTACACACTCGACGGCTCGTCGTACGACGCACTCAGCTCCTCGTTCTGGACCGCCGTGGTCGACCTGGCCACCGATGTCGAGAACACCGAGCTGACGTTCAACGACTGCGCCGTCAAGGCCGTGCAGGAGGCCACCACGCCGAACGGCGTCGTCAGGACCTCCTTCGACCTGAAGAACCCCTCTGAGTTCCTCAACTCCGGCGAGCACGGCATCTACTACGACGAGAACGGCGCCAAGGGCGACGAGATCGTGATCGACGGCGCCCTGCGCCGCATCGCCGGCCGGTACGAGGCGCTCGGCGACCACTGCCGGGCCGTATCGAACAAGCTCCTCGCTGCACCCGACAAGGGCCAGTGGTCGAGGGACTTCGTCGGTGGAAGCGGCCTGACGCACGGGCACTTCCCCTCCTTCGAGGGCCTGGTCGAAGGTCTCGCCGAACTGCTCAGGGGCAACGCCGACGAGATGCACAGCGTCGGCGAGAAGTGTCTGCTCGTCCTCCACGACTTCATCACCACGGACGCAGCGAGCAAGAGCGACATGAAGCGGATCGACAACGAGCTGGACCGGGCAGCCGAGGACGTCGTGCGGCAGGCCGAGAAGGACGTCGTCTGACCGAAGCGTTCACCGGGTGTCCACCCGGGGATGGACGTCCAGCCACGCGAGGCGCGCACCGTGGAGGCATGAGGATCGTCCTGACCACCGAGGCGTTCTACCCGGCACTCGACGGCACCACCACGACCCTGAAGGCCACGGCCGACCGGTTGATCGACCGCGGCCACGCCGTGCGGATCATCGCGCCCGGCCCCGGCCTGGCGAGCTACCGCGGCTGTGACGTCGCCCGGGTGCGGCCGCTCGAGCCGACCGGCGCGCAGGTGCGCGACGCGATCGAGCGGTTCGCACCGGACCTGGTCCAGGCCCACTCCCCGCGGGCCGTGGGCCGCAAGGCGCTCAAGCACGCCGCGCGGTCCGGCGTGCCGACCCTGGCGGTCGAGCAGTCCCCGGTCCTCGACCTCGCCGCCGACTACTGGCGGGCCAAGGTCGCCGAGCGCGCCGACCGGGTCCTGGTCACGTCGTCGTGGATGGTCGGCCGGGCCGCGGAGCTCGGCGTCGAGGCCACCTTGTGGGAGCCCGGCGTCGATCCGCTCGCGTTCACGCCCACGCTGCGCGATCCGTGGCTGCACCGCTCGTGGTCGCGCACACGCTCCGGCGCCGACCAGGTGGTGGTGGGGTACGTCGGAGGGCTCCACAAGGCGGCCGGCGTACGACGCCTCGCGGCGCTGGCCGACGTCCCCGGCATCCGGCTCGTCGTCATCGGCGGCGGCCCCGACCGCGACTGGCTGGCCCGCAGGCTCCCCGGCGCCCGGTTCACCGGCCCGCTCGCGGTCGGCGACCTGACGGTCGCGCTACCGACCCTCGACCTCCTCGTCCACCCCGGTGAGCACGAGACCGACTGCCACACGCTGCGCGAGGCGGGCGCGTCCGGGGTGCCGGTCGTCGCCCCGCGCGCGGGCGGTGCGCCGGGCGTGGTCGACCACCTCGAGACCGGCGTGCTCTACGACGCCGCCGACCCCCGCGACCTCGTCCGCGCCGTCACCGCGGTGGCCGCCGACCCGCGCCGACAGTTGCTCGGCGCGGCCGGCCGGGAGCGGGCACTGCGCCGCACCTGGGCCGACGCGGTCGACGAGCTGGTCAGCCAGCACGTCCCGGCGACGGCGATGGTCTGACCATCGCGGGCAGCACCTCACCGGCCGATCACGGAGCGGCGACGGGCTCCAGCCGCACGACGACGCCCTTCGAGGTGGGGGTGTTGCTGATCTCGGCCACACTGTCCAGCGGCACCAGCACGTTGGTCTCCGGGTAGTACGACGCCGCCGAGCCCCGGGCCGCCGGGTAGGCGACCGCGGTGAAGCCCTTCGCCCGCCGCTCGATGCCGTCGTCCCAGACGCTGACCAGGTCGACCTCGGCCCGGTCGGCGATGCCCAGCTCGGCGAGATCGTCGGGGTTGACCATGACGATCCGGCGGGCGTCGTGGATGCCCCGGTAGCGGTCGTTCATGGCGTAGGGGATGGTGTTCCACTGGTCGTGCGAGCGCAGGCTCTGCAGCACCAGGTGGCCCGGCGGCACGTCGATCCGGGCGAACGCGTTGGCGGTGAAGACCGCCTTGCCGCTCGGCGTCGGGTAGACGCCGGAGTTGACCGGGTTGGGCAGCCGGAAGCCGCCCGGCCGCGCGACCCGCTCGTTGAAGTCCTCGAAGCCGGGGATGACGCGGGCGATCCGGTCGCGGATCAGCGCGTAGTCCGCCTCGAAGTCCTCCCACGGGATCGGGTTGTCGGCGCCGAGCGTCGCACGCGCCATCCGGCCGATGATCGCGACCTCGCTGAGCAGGTGCGGCGAGGCGGGGGCGAGGCGACCGCGGGACTGGTGGACCTCGCTCATCGAGTCCTCGACCGTCACGAACTGCTCCCCCGTCGCCTGGACGTCGCGGTCGCTGCGTCCCAGCGTCGGCAGGATGAGCGCGGTGTCGCCGCACACGGTGTGCGAGCGGTTGAGCTTGGTCGAGATCTGCACGGTGAGCCGGCAGCTGCGCAGCGCCTGCTCGGTGACGTCGCTGTCGGACATCGCGCGCACGAAGTTGCCCGCCGCCGCGATGAACACCGACGCCTTCCGGTCGCGCATCGCGCGAACGCCGGCGACGGAGTCGTAGCCGTGGCGGCGCGGCGGGTCGAAGCCGAACTCGTCCGCCAGCCGGTCGAGGAAGGCGTCGGGAACGCGCTCCCAGATGCCCATCGTCCGGTCGCCCTGGACGTTGCTGTGGCCGCGGACCGGGCAGACACCTGCGCCGGGCCGGCCGAGGTTGCCGCGCAGGAGCAGGAAGTTCACGATCTCGCGGATCGTCGGCACGCCGTGGCGATGCTGGGTGAGCCCCATCGCCCAGCAGACGATGACGCTCCTCGCCGCGAGCACGCGGTCGCGCAGCTCCTCGATCTCCGCACGCGTCAGTCCGGTGGCCTCGAGCACGTGCTCCCAGGTGACCTGGCGGACGTGGGCCGCGAACTCGTCGTACCCGGTGCAGGCGGCCGCGATGAAGTCGTGGTCGAGCACCGTTCCGGGCGCGGCGTCCTCGGCCTCCAGCAGGAGCCTGTTGAGCATCTGGAACAGGGCCAGGTCGCCGCCGGGGCGGATCTTGAGGAACTGGTCGGCGATCGCGGTGCCCTTGCCGATGACGCCGCGCGGCGACTGCGGGTTCTTGAACCGGAGCAGGCCGGCCTCGGGCAACGGGTTGATCGCCACGACCTTGCCGCCGTTGCGCTTGGTCTCCTCGAGCGCCGAGAGCATCCGGGGGTGGTTGGTGCCGGGGTTCTGCCCGACGACGAACACCAGGTCGGACTCGTGGATGTCGTCGAGCGAGACGCTGCCCTTGCCGATGCCGAGGGTCTCGCCGAGCCCCGAGCCGCTCGACTCGTGGCACATGTTCGAGCAGTCGGGGAGGTTGTTGGTGCCGAAGGAGCGCGAGAACAGCTGCAGCAGGAACGCCGCCTCGTTGTTGAGGCGGCCCGAGGTGTAGAACATCGCCTCGTCGGGCGAGTCGAGAGCGTTGAGCTCGCCGGCGATCAGGCCGAACGCCTCGTCCCAGCCGATCGGCTCGTAGTGGGTCGCGCCCGGCCGCTTCACCATCGGCTCCGTGAGCCGGCCCTGGTGGTTGAGCCACATGTCGGACATCTGGTCGAGCTCGTCGACGGAGTGCTGGGCGAAGAACTCAAGGGTGACCCGGCTGGTGGTCGCCTCGTCCGCGATGTGCTTGGCGCCGTTCTCGCAGTACTCGTTCTTGTGCCGGTGCTTCGGGTCGGGCCACGCGCACCCGGGGCAGTCGATGCCCTTCGTCTGGTTGAGGCTGAGCAGGGTGAGGGCGGTACGACGCGGGCCGGCCTGCGCGAGGGAGTACTCGATGGCGTGGGCGACGGCCGGGACCCCCGCGGCGTAGGTCTTGGGCGCCGTGACCTTCAGGTCGTCCTGCGGGTCCTCGTTCGAACGCATCTGCGCCACTCCTCGCTGCCGGGCTGTCTCCGCCCAGCGTGGCCCGCGCCCCGAGCCAAGTCAAAGACCGATCGGCCAGGGCCGTCGAGCAGGACCGGTGGCGCCTGGACAACGGATGCTCACCACGCGGGGCGCCCTGGCAGACTGCGGCCATGGAGGCCGACACCGCCCTGGTGCGCAAGCTCGTCGACACGCTCCCCGAGGGCGTCGTGGTGACCGGAGCCGCCGAGATCGAGAAGTACCGCGAGGACTTCGCCCGCGACGGATCGGCCGGGATGCCGGTCGCGGTGGTCCGCGCCGAGGACGCCGGCCAGGTGCAGGAGGCCGTGCGCTGGGCGGCGGCCCACGGCGTGCCCGTCGTCCCGCGGGGCGCCGGCACCGGGCTGTCCGGCGGCTCGTCGGCCGTCGACGGCGGGATCACGATCTCGCTGGACCGCATGCGGTCGATCGAGATCGACCCCGCCTGCCAGGTCGCGGTCGTCGAGCCCGGGGCTCTCAACGCGGACGTCAAGCGGGCCGCCGCGGAGCACGGCCTGTGGTACCCACCCGACCCGTCGTCGTACGAGATCTGCTCGATCGGCGGCAACCTCGCCACCAACGCCGGCGGCCTGTGCTGCGTGAAGTACGGCGTCACCACCGACTACGTCCTCGGCATGGACGTCGTGCTCGCCGACGGCACCCTGGTCCGCCTCGGCGGCAAGCAGATCAAGGACGTCGCCGGGCTCTCGCTCCTCAAGCTCTTCGTGGGCAGCGAGGGCACGCTCGGGATCATCACCCGGGCGATCCTGCGGCTGATCCCGGCGCAGCGTGCCGGGGCGACCCTGGTCGCCTCCTTCCCGACGATGACCGCGGCCTCGCGCGCGGTCGTCGCGATCCGCACCCGTGTGCGGCCCTCGATGCTGGAGCTCATGGACAACACGACCATCAACGCGGTCGAGGACTGGCGCTCGCACGGGCTGGATCGCTCGAGCGGCGCCCTGCTCATCGCCCAGTCCGACGCCACCGGCGCGTCGTGCGGGGCCGAGATCGAGCTGGTCCGGGCGTGCTGCGCGGCCGAGGGCGCCGCCGACGTCTTCACGACGACCGACGCCGAGGAGGCGGATCTGTTCGTCTCCGCCCGACGCAACGCCTTCCTCGCCCTGGAGGAGCGCGGCAGCGTCCTGTTCGAGGACGTCGGCGTGCCGGTCCCGCTGCTGCCCGACCTGGTCGACGGCATCGCCGGGATCGCCGGCCGGTGCGGCGTCGAGATCGCCCTGGTCGCGCACGCCGGGGACGGCAACACCCACCCGATCGTCGTGTACGACGCCGCCGACCCGGCCGCCGTCGAGGGCGCGCGGCGCGCCTTCGACGACGTGATGCAGCTGGCGATCGCGCTCGGCGGCACCATCACCGGCGAGCACGGCGTGGGACGCGCCAAGAAGGCCGCCCTGCCCGACCAGCTCGGCGCCGACGTGATGGCGCTGAACCGACGTATC
This sequence comes from Nocardioides albidus, assembly GCF_006335005.1. Taxonomy (GTDB): domain Bacteria; phylum Actinomycetota; class Actinomycetes; order Propionibacteriales; family Nocardioidaceae; genus Nocardioides; species Nocardioides albidus. The sequence continues at coordinate 72,002 of NZ_VDMP01000023.1, read as the reverse complement.
AAGGACGCCCTCGACCCGGCGGGCATCCTGAACCCCGGCGCCGTGCTGTGATCGTCCCTCAGCCCCGCGGCGCCGTACGTCCCAGGAGGATCCGTTGAGCATCGTCACCCGTCACCTGTTCGGCCCCGGCCCCACCAACCCGTACCCCGAGGCGACCGAGGGGCTGGCCCGTCCCCTCCTCGGCCACCTCGACCCGGCGTTCATCGAGATCATGGACGAGACCTGCGACCGGCTCCGGCAGGCGTGGGGCACCAGCAACGCGCGGACCCTGCCGCTCTCCGCGACCGGGTCGGCGGGCATGGAGGCGGCCTTCGTCAACACCGTGCACCCGGGCGACGTGGTGGTCGTCGCGGTCAACGGGCTGTTCGGGCAGCGCATGTGCGACGTCGCCGCCCGCTGCGGCGCCGAGGTGGTCGCCGTCGAGCACCCGTGGGGCAGCCCGGTCGACCCCGAGCGGGTGCTCGCGGCCCACCCCTCCCCGGCGATCGTCGCCGCCGTGCACGCGGAGACCTCGACCGGCGTGCGCTCCGACATCGCCGCGCTGGGCGAGGCGGTGCGCTCCGCCACCGACGCACTGCTGGTGGTCGACGCCGTGACCTCGATCGGCGGCCTCGAGCTGCGCGCCGACGAGTGGGGCATCGACGTCGGCTACGCCGGCACCCAGAAGTGCCTCGGCGTGGCGCCCGGTCTCGCTCCGTTCACGATCGGCGAGCGCGCCTTCGCGCGCCGGGTCGAGCGCCCGCAGTCGTGGTATCTCGACCTCGGCCTGCTCGGCGGGTACGTCGGCGAGGCGGGCGCCAAGGCCGGCGGGTCCGGCGGCCGCACCTACCACCACACGGCGCCCGTCGCGATGGTCAGCTCCCTGCACGCCGGCCTCGGGCGGGTGCTCGACGAGGGGCTGGAGAACGTCTGGGCCCGCCATGCCGCGGCCGGCGCCGCCCTGCAGGACGGCCTCGAGGCGATGGGGCTCGAACTGTTCGCGGAGAAGGGGTCCCGGCTCCCCGATCTGACGACGGTGCGGGTCCCCGACGGCGTCGACTCGGCCGCGGTCCGCCGTACCCTGCTGGAGCGCTACGACATCGAGATCGGCGCGGGCGTCGGGGAGTTCGCCTCCTCGGTGTGGCGGATCGGCCTGATGGGCCCCAACGCCCGGCCCGCAGCGGTCAGGCTGATCCTCGGCGCGCTCTCCGAGGCCCTCGACGAGGCGCGGGGAGGGTCCGCATCAGGCGACTAAGGGTCGCCTTACGTGCAAATGTCACATGGTCCCCGTCACTTACTGCCTGGTAGCGGGAGTAGCGTGACCCCCCGTGGCAACGACGACGCGTCCTCAACTGGTCAAGGGCAGCCGTGCAGCGCGCACGACCATCGCCCTGAAATTGCTCATGGCCGTGAGCGGCCTGCTGTTCATCGGCTTCGTGCTGGGACACATGTACGGCAACCTCAAGGCCTTCGCAGGAGAAGAGGCGTTCAACGACTACGCCCACCACCTGCGCGAGATCGGCGAGCCGATGCTCCCGCACGAGGGCTTCCTCTGGATCATGCGCCTCGGCCTCATCGTGGCCGTCATCGTCCACATCGCGTGCGCGGCGATCCTCGCCGGCCGCGCCGCCAAGGCCCGCCCGGTGAAGTACGTCGCCAAGAAGAACACCGGCTCGTCGATCTCCTCGCGCACCATGCGCTGGGGCGGGGTCGCGATCCTGGTCTTCATCGTGTGGCACCTGCTCAACTTCACGATCGTCAAGGTCAACCCGAGCAACGGCGACACCGGCGGCAGCAACCCGTTCGCGCTGGTCGTCGACACCTTCGACCTGTGGTGGATGACGCTCATCTACCTGCTGGCGATGGTGGCCCTCGGTCTCCACCTGCACCACGGCACCTTCAGCTCGCTGCAGACGCTCGGCTTCACGAACTCCGCGACCTCGCGGGCTCGCGCCCGGGCCGCCGGCTGGGTCGTGGCGATCGTGGTCGCCGGCGGCTTCTCGCTGGTCCCGCTGTCCGTCCTCGTCGGCATCATCGAGAAGTAAGGAGCTCCCCACATGGCTGGCAGCACCCTCCACGACGGCCTCACCCCGCTGAACGAGGCCTCCGTCCAGAAGTCCGACGACGCGCACGGCTACTACACGCTCGGCGAGAAGATCGTCGACCCGGTCGCCCCGACCGGACCGATCGCCGAGCGCTGGACGACCCGCAAGTTCGAGAACCGCCTGGTCAACCCGGCCAACCGCCGCAAGCTCGACGTCATCATCGTCGGCACCGGTCTGGCCGGCGGCGCCGCGGCCGCCACCCTCGGCGAGGCCGGCTACAACGTCAAGTCGTTCTGCTACCAGGACTCCCCCCGCCGGGCGCACTCGATCGCCGCCCAGGGCGGCATCAACGCGGCGAAGAACTACAAGGAGGACGGCGACTCGACGTTCCGTCTCTTCTACGACACCGTCAAGGGCGGCGACTACCGCTCGCGCGAGTCGAACGTCTACCGCCTCGCCGAGGTCTCGGCCAACATCATCGACCAGTGCGTCGCACAGGGCGTGCCCTTCGCCCGCGAGTACGGCGGCCTCCTCGACAACCGCTCGTTCGGTGGCGTCCAGGTCTCCCGCACCTTCTACGCCCGCGGCCAGACGGGCCAGCAGCTGCTGATCGGCGCCTACCAGGCCATGGAGCGCCAGGTCGCCGCCGGCACGGTCGAGCAGTTCACCCGCCACGAGATGCTCGAGCTCGTCGTCGTCGACGGGAAGGCCCGCGGCATCATCGCCCGCGACATGGTCACCGGTGAGATCGAGACCCACCTCGCCGACGTCGTCGTCCTCGCGACCGGCGGCTACGGCAACGTCTTCTTCCTCTCCACCAACGCGATGGGCTCCAACGTCACCGCCGCGTGGCGCGCGCACCGCAAGGGCGCCTACATGGCCAACCCCTGCTACACGCAGATCCACCCGACCTGCATCCCGGTCTCCGGCGAGCACCAGTCGAAGCTGACCTTGATGTCGGAGTCGCTGCGCAACGACGGCCGGATCTGGGTGCCGAAGAAGAAGGAGGACTGCACGAAGGACCCGCGGGACATCCCCGAGGAGGACCGCGACTACTACCTGGAGCGGATCTACCCGTCCTTCGGCAACCTGGTCCCCCGTGACATCGCCTCGCGCCAGGCCAAGAACATGTGCGACGAGGGCCGCGGCGTCGGCCCGATGGTCGGCGACTTCCGCCGCGGCGTCTACCTCGACTTCACCGACGCCATCAAGCGGCTCGGCGAGGACGGCGTCCGCGAGAAGTACGACAACCTCTTCGACATGTACGAGCGGATCACGGGCGAGAACCCCTACGAGGTCCCGATGCGGATCTACCCGGCCGTGCACTACGTCATGGGCGGGCTCTGGGTCGACTACCACCTGCAGTCCAACATCCAGGGCCTGTTCGTCTCCGGTGAGGCCAACTTCTCCGACCACGGCGCCAACCGGCTCGGCGCCTCGGCCCTGATGCAGGGCCTGGCCGACGGCTACTTCGTCCTCCCGAACACCATCCGCGAGTACCTCGCCGACGGTCCCTTCGAGAAGGTCGACGAGTCGCACCCGGCCGTCGTCGAGGCCCAGCAGAACGTCCAGGAGCGGATCTCCAAGTTCCTCTCGATCAACGGCACCCGCAGCGCCGACAGCTACCACAAGGAGCTCGGCAACATCATGTGGGAGTACTGCGGCATGGAGCGGACCGAGGACGGCCTGCGCAAGGCGATCGACCTCATCCGCGAGCTGAAGGCCGACTTCTGGAGCAACCTGAAGGTCCTCGGCTCCGCCGACACCCTCAACCAGAGCCTCGAGAAGGCCGGCCGGGTCGCCGACTTCATCGAGCTCGGCGAGCTGATGTGCATCGACGCCC
>NZ_VDMP01000023.1:40756-68071 GCF_006335005.1 Nocardioides albidus | reverse complement strand
CCTGATCTACACCGCCATCGAGATGAAGCAGAGGTCCTACAAGTGAGCGCGGGCGACATGAACCTCACCCTGAAGATCTGGCGCCAGGCGGGGCCGAACGACCAGGGCGGCATCCAGACCTACCAGGTGTCGGGGATCTCGCAGGACATGAGCTTCCTCGAGATGCTCGACGTCCTCAACGAGCAGCTGAACGAGAAGGGCGAGGAGCCCGTCGCGTTCGACTCCGACTGTCGCGAGGGCATCTGCGGCATGTGCTCGCTGATGATCAACGGCGAGGCCCACGGCCCGGAGGTCACCACGACCTGCCAGTTGCACATGCGCTCGTTCAACGACGGCGACACGATCACCATCGAGCCGTGGCGCGCCGAGCCCTTCCCGGTGCTCAAGGACCTCGTCGTCGACCGCTCGGCGTTCGACCGGATCATCCAGGCCGGCGGCTACATCTCGGCCAACACCGGCTCGGCCCCCGAGGCCAACTCGGTGCCGGCGCCGCGCGACAAGGCGATGCGCGCGTTCAACGTCGCGACCTGCATCGGCTGCGGCGCCTGCGTCGCCGCCTGCCCCAACGGCTCGGCCTCGCTGTTCGTCGGCGCCAAGATCACCCACCTCGGCGAGCTCCCCCAGGGCCAGCCCGAGCGCTGGTCGCGCGTGGTCGACATGGTCGGCCAGCACGACCACGAGGGCTTCGGCGGCTGCACCAACATCGGCGAGTGCGCCGCGGCCTGCCCCAAGGAGATCCCGCTCGACGTGATCTCCCAGCTCAACAAGGACCTGCGCACCGCGCTGAAGAACGGCCACTGACCCGGCCCGTCCTGACCCGGCAATCTCGTCGACCCGGCCCGTCCTCACCTCTCTCGGGGTAAGGACGGGCCGGGTCGACGAATTTCCGAGGTCAGGATGCGCCGGGTCGCGGAGGCTGCCACGATGCGGCTGTGGGGGTCAAGGTGCTCAGCGGATGGCTGCAGGAGCGGCAGGCGCAGTTGCACATGGGGCGCTGGATGCTGGAGTTCGACGAGACCGAGGCAGAGCGCGCCTTCGTCCGGTACGACGACGCCGCCGGCGTGCGCGGCGCCCGCTTCGCACTCGTCATCGGCGCCGCCTTCACCGTCGTGTACGGGATCGTCGACCTGCTCGTGCTCGACGAGCCCTCGCTCGCGGCCGCCGTGCTGCGGTTCGCCCTCCTGCTGCCGGTGTTCGGGCTGTCAGCGGTCGTCCTGACCCGGTGGTCCCGGGCAGCCGAGTTCCTGCAGGCGACCAGCGTGCTGCTCCTCGCGGCGATCCTGCTCGACCTCGGCACCGTCCAGGCGCGGGTCGCGCCCTTCCCGACGGAATACATCCGCGCCTCGTGCACGGTGACCCTGCTCGGCGGCATCGGTCTGCTGCGCCTGCGCATGCACGCCGCCACCCTCACCGCGGCGCTCTACGTCGCGGTCTGCCTGACCCTTCCCGGGCTCGACGCCCAGGTCGACGTGCTCGCCCGCCACGTCGCGCCGACCTTCGGGCTCGCCGGGATCGCCCTGGTCATCGCCTACGCGCTGGAGCGGCTGCGTCGTACCGACTTCGTCGCCCAGCGCGAGGTGGAGCTGGAGCGGGCACGCTCCGAGGAGCTCCTCTTCAACGTCCTGCCCGCGCCCATCGCCGAGCGGCTGCGCAGCGAGCCCGGCGCGATCGCCGACGCGGCGCCCGACGTGAGCGTGCTGTTCTCCGACATCGTGGGCTTCACACCGGTCTCGGAGGCGTTGCCCGCCGAGGAGCTGGTCGGCCTGCTCGACACCATGTTCCGCGAGTTCGACGCCCTGTGCGACGCGCGCGGTGTCGAGAAGATCAAGACGCTCGGCGACGCCTACATGGCGGTGGCGGGCCTGCCCATGCCCGACGCCGACCACGCCGCCTCACTGGCCGAGCTCGCCCTCGACATGCAGCGCACGCTGGCCCGCCTCTCCCCCGCCTGGCCCAGCCCGATCGCGATGCGGATCGGGATCGCCTCCGGCCCGGTCGTCGCCGGCGTGATCGGGCGCCGCAAGTTCACCTACGACCTGTGGGGCGACACGGTGAACACCGCGAGCCGGATGGAGTCGCACGGCCGCCCGCACCGGATCCAGGTCTCCGAGACGACCCACGCCCTGCTCGAGGGCCGCTACATGTTCAGCGACCCGCAACTGATCGACGTCAAGGGCAAGGGCCCGATGACGACGTACTTCCTGCTCGGGGCGCCGGCGTAGGCGTCAGCCGTCCTTCGACGCCCGCAGCGCCTTCCAGCCCAACGAGCCGAGCAGACCGGCGATCACGAAGTTGACGACGATCAGGACCGTGTGGGCGACCCAGTAGCCGGTCGCGCGGTCCTCGCCCGCGTCGTACGCGCTGTAGAGGTTCTTGGCGAAGTTGCCGAAGGAGAAGACGTTCCAGGCCGCCACGGCCAGGAGCAGGATCGCGTGCTTTCGCTCGAACTTCACCGGCCCAGTCTCCCAGACCGCGGGGTACGACGACCGACCCGGGCGACCAGGGCGCCGGCGACGCCACCCGCGGCGAAGGCGAGCAGGCTCGGCGCGCGCGGGACCGGGGCGTCCTCGTCCGACAAGTCCGACTCGCCCGACTCGCCCGCCGGCCGCGGGGATGCGGCGGCCGCGATCGCCTGGGCGGCCGGGACCGGCACCGGCGGGCCGTCCGCCAGCGGGCTGGTCTTGGCCCAGGCGGCGGCGTAGAGGATCACCCGGGAGAAGTAGTTGATCCAGACCACCAGGATCAGCGCGATGCCGAACGCCTGGAAGGCGGGCTGCCCCCGGGTGCCGGCGAGCAGCATCCCCGAGAGCTGCTTGAGCACCTCGAAGCCGACCGCGCCCAGCACGGCACCGGACCACAGCGCGCGCGCCGGGAGGGCGGGCGCCACGAGCAGGCGGAACATCAGGAAGAAGAGCAGGGCCGAGGCCAGCAGCCCCAGCGCGACCCCGCCGGCGGTGACCAGCCAGCCCAGCGACGACTCGACGCCGAACAGGTCGAGCACCGCGCGCGAGGTGCGCGTGAGGACAGCCGAGGCGAGGACGCTCGAGAACAGCACCAGGCCGAGGACGGCCAGGGTGACCACGTCGCGGGCCTTGGCGACGAGGAAGTTCGGGCGCAGCCGCTGCGGCAGGTCGAAGATCACCGTCAGCGCCGACTGGAGCGAGGAGAGCCAGCCCAGGCCGGCGTACAGCACACCGGCCAGGCCGATGATCCCGGCGGTGCCGGCCGCGTTCTGCACGTCGGCGAGGTCGACCTGGGCCTCGCCGTCCCCCACCAGGCCGGGCAGGAACTGGCGGATCGCGTCGACCAGCGTGTCCTGCGCGTCGGGGTAGAGCTTCGCCACCCACCCGACCACGAAGAAGGCCAGGGCCAGGATGGGGAAGATCGACAGGAAGCCGAAGTAGGTCACCCCGCCGGCCTGCTGGCTTCCCTGGGTCGCGCTGTAGTGCTCCTGGGTGCGCAGGGCGTGGTCGAGCAGCGGCCAACGCTCCCTCGCCGCGGCGAGCCGCTGCTTCGCCCGATCGACCAGCGACATCTCAGGATCCGTTCCGGGTCAGCCGGTCAGCCCAGCGGGAAGGTGCGGGTGGACCGCCAGCCCTCCTGCTCGTGGTGGACGTAGAGGTGGAAGTCGGTGACGTCGAAGGCGCAGTCGAAGCCGGCCAGATCGTCGAAGGCGCGGTCGAGGGTCGGGTCGTCGAGATGGTGGGCGACGGTGACGTGCGGGTGGTAGGGGTATTCCAGCTCGACGGCGAGCGGCCCCCGTCGTACGGCGTCGGCGAGCTGCTCGCACTGCGAGATCCCCTCGGCGAGGCTGACGAACACGACGGGCGACACGGGCCGGAAGGTACCCGTTCCCCTCAGGTGCACCCGGAACGGCCCGACGACGCCCGCGGCGGAGGCGAGATGGGCCTCCAGGTCGGCGAGATCCCCGGCGAACTCGGTGGGCGGGACGAGCGTGATGTGGCTCGGCACGCCCTCCGCGGTCGGGTCGCCGATCCGCTGCCGGTAGTCGACCAGCTCGGTGGCCCACGGCTCCGGGATGGCGACGGCGACGCCGATCACCGGCATCAGCGGGCCTCCGAACGACCCGTACGACGCCCGGCCGGCGCCACGAAGCCGACCTGCTGGTACACGTCGCGCAGCGTGCTCTCCGCGACGGCACCGGCCGTCTCGGCGCCCTGTGCGAGGACCTGCATCAGGTGGTCCTGGTTGTCGAGGAGCTCGAGGGTGCGGTCGCGGAACGGGGTCACGAAGCCGACCACCACCTCGGCGAGGTCCTTCTTGAGGTCGCCGTACATCCGGCCGGCGTACTGCTCCTCGAGGCTGGCGACGCTCTCCCCGGTGAGGGCCGAGTAGATGGTCAGCAGGTTGCTGACCCCCGGCTTCTCCTCGAGGTCGAAGCGGATCTCGGTGCCGGAGTCGGTGACGGCCGAGCGGATCTTCTTCGCCGAGCGGGCCGGGTCCTCGAGCATCTCGATGATGCCGTTCGGGGTCGAGCCCGACTTCGACATCTTCTTGGTCGGCTCCTGCAGGTCGTAGATCTTCGCGGTCGCCTTGAGGATGTAGGGCTCGGGCAGCCGGAAGGTCTTCTTGAACCGGCTGTTGAACCGCTGGGCGAGGTCGCGGGTCAGCTCGAGGTGCTGGCGCTGGTCCTCGCCGACCGGGACGTAGTGGGGCCGGTAGAGGAGGATGTCGGCGGCCATCAGCACGGGATAGGCGAACAGGCCCACGCTCGCCGCACCCTCGCCGCCCTTGGCCGACTTGTCCTTGAACTGGGTCATCCGCCGGGCCTCGCCGAAGCCGGCGAGGCCGTTGAGAACCCACGCGAGCTGGGCGTGGGCCGGGACGTGGCTCTGCACGAAGATCGCCGACCGCGCCGGGTCGATCCCGGCGGCCAGGAGCTGGGCGGCGCCGCGCAGGGTGCGCTCGCGCAGCAGCTTCGGGTCCCAGTCCGTGGTGATGGCGTGCTGGTCGGCGATGAAGAAGAACGGCTGGTGGTCGCGCTGCAGGTCCACCCACTGCCGCAGCGCGCCCATGTAGTTGCCGAGGTGGAAGGAGTCGGCGGTCGGCTGGATCCCGGACAGCACGCGCGGGCGCGCGGCTCCCTCGGGCACGGCCGGCCGGGCCGTCTCCGGCACGGGCGGGTGCTGGGTGGTGGCGGACATGGGAGCGATTCTCTCAGGCACCCGGAGTCGTGCGTAAAGCCCCTCCCGCGGCGGACGCAGGTCGGGGAAGGCCGGCTACGCCCCTGCCGCCGTACGGCGGTGGGTGATCGCCGAGACCACCAGGACCGCCGTACCCACGGCGGCCAGGACCGCTCCGACCAGCGCGGGCGCGCGGTAGCCGTGCCCGGCGGCGATGACCAGGCCGCCGGCCCAGGCGCCGAGCGCGTTGGCGATGTTGAGGGCGGCGTGGTTCATCGCGGCGCCGAGGGTGACCGCGTCGCCGGCGACGTCCATCAGCCGCAGTTGGAGGTTGACGACGAGCACGGAGCCGGTGGCGGTGACGAGGAAGGCGACGGGCAGCAGCAGCCAGCCGTGCGGGGCGGCGGCGTAGTAGACGAGCATCAGGGCGATGCCCGCGACTCCGGACAGCAACAGACTGCGGAAGACCGACCAGGCGGCGAGCTCGCCGGCCAGCCAGGTGCCGGCGACCATGCCGAGGCCGAGGGCAAGGACGAAGAACGGGACGGTGCCGCGCTCGAGGCCGCCCACGACGGTCACGGTCTTGGCGATGTAGGAGTAGACGGCGAACATGCCGCCGAAGCCGACGGCGCCGACCGCCATGGTCAGCCAGACCTGCAGGCTGCCGAAGAACCGGCCGGCCTCCTTGCGGCCGCTCGCGTCGGTGTCACCCGGGATCGACGGGACCGCGGCGAGCACGAGCGCCACCGTGACCAGGGCGAGCAGGCCGCCGAGGAGGTACGTCGAGCGCCAGCCGACCTGCTGGCCGAGGAAGGTGGCCAGCGGGACGCCGACGACATTGGCGACGGAGAGGCCGAGCATGACGCTGGCGACGGCGCGGCCGCGCCGTTGCGGCGTGACGAGACTGGCCGCGACCAGGCTCGCGACGCCGAAGTAGGCGCCGTGCGGCAGGCCGTCGAGGAAGCGGGCCGCGGTCAGGACGTGGTAGTCCGGCGCCACCGCGCTGAGCAGGTTGAACGCGGCGTACGCGCCCATCAGCCCGACGAGCATCGCGCGGCGCGGCAGGGCGGCGCCGAAGAACGCCAGGATGGGCACGCCGACCACCACGCCGAGCGCGTAGGCCGAGATCACGTGGCCGGCCGCCGGCACCGACACGTCGACGCCGTCGGCGATCTCGGGCAGCACGCCCATCGTCATGAACTCGGTGGTGCCGATGGTGAACCCGCCGACCGCGAGCGCCAGGATCGCCAGCGCGGGTCGGTGGTGGGACACCGCCGGGCGCCCCTCGGTCGAGGTGGTCGTCGGCGAGGAGGTCACGTGAGGCTGCAACCCGGGCCGGGCTGTCGGATATTCCTCAGCGCAGCACTTCGACCGAGCACCGGATGCCGGGCGCCGCGGCGGCCGCGCGCCTCCTGTGACGAGCGTGACGTCGAGTTCCACGGCCAGCGCGACGTAGGCAGCGTCGTAGGCCGTCAGGTCGTGGCGCAGCTCCGCACCGCGTCAGCCCGCGAGGTGACCCCAGTCCCCCGCCAGGGACGCCCAGGGCCCGACCGCGGCGATCTCGCCGTCGACGAGGACGACGACCCGGTCGGCCTGGGCGAGCGCGGCCCGCTTGGAGGTCGCGCCGATCACGGTCGTGTGCCGCTCCCGGAGGGCGGCCCACAGCTCGATCTCGGTGGCGGCGTCGAGCGCGCTCGAGACGTCGTCGGCGAGCAGCAGCTCGGCGTCGGTGGCCAGCGCCCGAGCCAGCGCGAGCCGCTGGACCTGGCCGCCGGAGAGGCGCACGCCGCGGTGGCCGATGACGGCGTCGGGACCGCCGGCGTCCGCGACGTCGTCGGCCATCCGGGCGGTCTCGACCGGCCGGGCGATCTCCCGCTCGTGTCCGAGCAGGATGTTGTCGGCGAAGGTCCCGGAGAGCACCCGCGGCACCTGCGCCACGTGGGCGACCTGGCCGGGGCGCAGGAAGGTCTCGGGGTCGGTGACCTGCTCGCCGTTCCAGCGCAGCGAGCCGCGGTGGTCGATCAGGCCGGCCAGCGAGGACAGCAGGCTGGACTTGCCGGAGCCGACCTGCCCGACGAGCAGCACCAGCTCCCCGCGCTCGACCGCCAGGTCGACGCCGTTCGCGCCGATCGTTCCGTCGTCGTGCACCGCGCTGTAGCCGGCCAGCTCCAGACGCTCGAGCGGGACCCGGGTCGGGACGGCCGGGTCCGGGGCCGCGCCGGTCACCAGGTCGATGCCCTCGGGGAGGGCCATCAGGTCGGTGCCGCCTGCGAACCGCGCGGTGACCTGCTGCCAGGCACGCACCCCCGGCGCCTCGGTCACGACGGCGCCGGCCACCCGGCCGAACCAGTCGAAGCCGTTGACGGCCGTGGCGACGAGCAGGGCCGTGGCCAGGCCCCAAACGTCCCAGAGATAGCACGCCCACGCGGTGACGACGCCGACCTGGACCATGACGATGGGCACGCCGTCGAGGAAGGCCTGCACGCGGTGCTCGAAGACGGCGGCCTCGACCCGGCCGTCGTCGACGCGGCGCAGGTGGGCGTGCACCTGCGGGGTGCGGCCGGCGAGCTTGACGGTCCGGGCGGACTCGACGGCCGAGACGACCGCGCGGCCGAAGCGGGCCCGCGCCGCGGAGGAGCGCGCCGCCGAGCGGCCGGCGATCGGCCGGCCGATGGAGGAGGCCAGGGCGCTGGTCGTCATGACCACCAGCAGCACGCCGCCGGCCAACCAGGTGCCGCCCGCGATCATGGTGATGCCGGCGATGAGGAGCCCGTTGGCGAAGTCGACCCAGCGGTCGGCGTACCGGGCGTAGCGGTCGGCGTCCATCGAGCGCGCCACGACCTCGCCCGGCGGCGTGCGGTCCAGCCGGTGACCCCGGACCTGTCCGAGCAGGACCGTCATCCGCACCCGCAGCATGACCTCGATCCACCAGCGGGGGTAGCGACGGAACGCGTCGGCGAGCAGGATCGGCGCGACCAGGAGGCTGGCCACGAGGATCGCGACGAGGGTCACCGCCGACTCGCCCGCCTCGAGCCGCTCGACGATCCGGCCCCACACGAACCCGGTGACCGCGCCGAGCGGGGCGAAGATGGTGCCGCCGAGGAACAGCAGCACCGACCACGCGCCCCACCAGGGGCGCACCCAGAAGGCGTTCCAGGTGCCACGGGCCAGCGACGAGCCGGCGGCGACCTCGGGGCGCTGCGGCGGCGGTCCGGTACGACGGCGCCCACCGACGCCCGTCCCCGCGTCGGCGGGCCCGGGACCGTCGGTCTCCTCGGGGTCGTCGGAGTCGTCGGGGCCCTCGGTGTCGCTCGCTGCGAGCAGCCGGCGGAACGGGCCGTCGACGAGCGCGAGCTCGTCGCGCGGACCGTGCTGGATGACCCGGCCGTGGTCGAGCACCGCGACCGCCTCGGCCCGTTCGATGGTGCTGAGGCGGTGGGCGACGAGGATGCCGGTGCGCCCGCGGATCAGCCGGTCGGCCGCGGCGACGACGCGGGCCTCGGTGACCGGGTCCATCCGGGCGGTGGCCTCGTCGAGGACGACGACCTGCACATGGCGCACCAGCAGGCGCGCGAACGCGACGAGCTGCTCCTCGCCGGCGGACAGGGTGGTGCCGCCGGGCCCGAGCAGCGTGTCGAGCCCGTCGGGCAGCCCGGCCACCCAGTCGGTCAGACCGAGCTCGTCGACGGCCGCCTCGATCTCCTCGCGGGGCACCGTGGCGAAGAGCGTGATGTTGTCGGCGAGCGTCCCGGCGAGGATCTCGGTGCGTTGGGTGACGACGCCGACCCGGCGGCGCAGCTCGTGGAGGTCGAGGGTGGTGATGTCGGCTCCGCCGAGGAAGATCGTTCCGGGCGGCGGGTCGACGGCCCGGGAGAGCAGCGAGGCGAGGGTCGACTTCCCGGAGCCGGTGCGGCCGACGAGCGCCAGCGTGTGGCCCTGCTCGACGTACAGGCTGACGTCCTGGAGCGCGAAGGCACCGTCGACGTAGGCGAAGTCGAGGTGACGGATCCGCAGGTCGAGCGCGCCCGAGGGCAGGGACGCGCCGCCCTCGGGCTCGGCCTCGACGGCGAGCAGCTGCCGGAGGCGGAGCACGGCGCCCAGGCCGGCCTGGATGTCGGGGAGCTGATGGGCGAGGTTGTTGATCTGCCCGACGAAGATCATGGTGACCAGGAACAGCGTCACCAGGCGGGCGACGCCGAGATGGTCGCCGCTGACCAGGGCGACGCCGGAGATCGCGATCGCGGCGAGCAGTCCGTGGAGCAGCAGGCCGACCTTGATCGCCAGCTGCGCCTCGATCATGAGCACACGACGGAACTTCTCGTGGACGTCGGCCGACAGCCGTGCGAGGCGGCGGACGGCGAAGGCCTGGCCCAGGCTGGTGCGCAGGTCGTCGCGCCCCGCGACGCCCTCCTCGAGGGCAGCGGCGTGGTCGGTCCACGCGGCCTCCTCGATCACCTTGCGTCGGGCGATCTCGATCAGCGCGGGACGCATGACCCACACCGTCACGGCGCCGACGAGCGGGAACAGCAGGAAGGCCGGCCACCAGGTGAAGCCGGCGACCAGCCACATCGGGACCGAGGCGAAGCCGGTGCGCATCGCCATCCAGATCTGTTGGCGCAGCAGCGTGCCGACCTCGTGGGTGTCGTCGTCGACCCGGTCGAGGACCTCGCCGACGGCCTGCTCGGTCAGGTGGGCCAGGGGCTGCTGGAGCGCCGCGCTGAGCAGGTCGCCCCGCAGCCGGCCCTCGGCGCGGTCGACGACACCGGCCCACACCACCCGGCCGGCGGTGTCGATGACGGCGGCCCCGACGACGAACGCGGCCAGCCAGACGACGAGGGTGCCCGTGGGGTGCGCCGCGATCCGGCCGGCCACGACGGTGCCGAGGGCCTGGCCGAGCGCCGCCACCGCGACGGCGGCCACCGCGAACCCGGCCGAGCGCCCGCGCAGGCGGCGCCAGTCGACGCGACGGGAGGGATCGGCGGTGACGGTGGCCGACTCGCGGGCAACAGGGCGGGTCAGCGTCTCGGTCATCGGGTCCAGGGTAGGTTGCGGCACCGACAGGCCGCCTCCGATTTTCCTCCTGCGAAGACGACGACGCCCGGGATGTTCTCCATCCCGGGCGCCGTCGACTCGCGGCTCGCTCAGAAGCCGGCGAGCACCTCGTTCAGGGTGGCGCTCGGGCGCATCACCGCGGAGGTCTTCTCCGCGTCCGGGTGGTAGTAGCCGCCGATGTCGGCGGGCTGGCCCTGGACGGCGATCAGCTCGCCGGCGATCTTCTCCTCGTTGGCGCGCAGCGTCTCGGCCAGCGGCTTGAAGGCGGCCGCGAGGTCGGCGTCGTCGCTCTGCCCCGCCAGCTCCTCGGCCCAGTAGAGCGCGAGGTAGAAGTGCGAGCCCCGGTTATCGGTGGTGCCGAGCTTGCGTCCGGGCGAGCGGTCCTCGTTGAGGAAGGTGCCGGTGGCGCGGTCCAGCGCGTCGGCGAGCACCGTCGCGGCGGGGGCGCCGGCCTGCTCGGCGTACTTCTCCAGCGAGGGGACGAGCGCGAAGAACTCGCCCAGGCTGTCCCAGCGCAGGTAGTTCTCCTCGACCAGCTGCTGCACGTGCTTCGGCGCGGAGCCGCCGGCACCGGTCTCGAACAGACCGCCGCCCGCGATCAGCGGGACGACCGAGAGCATCTTGGCCGACGTGCCGAGCTCGAGGATCGGGAACAGGTCGGTGTTGTAGTCGCGCAGCACGTTGCCGGTCACCGAGATGGTGTCCTCGCCCTTGCGCATCCGCTCCAGCGAGTAGCGGCAGGCGAGCTCCGGGGAGAGGATCTGGATCTCGAGGCCCTCGGTGTCGTGGTCGGGCAGGTAGGCGCGGACCTTCTTGATGATCTCGGCGTCGTGGGCGCGCGACTCGTTGAGCCAGAAGATCGCCGGGGTCTGCGAGGCGCGGGCGCGGGTGACGGCGAGCTTGACCCAGTCCTGGACGGGGATGTCCTTGGTCTGGCAGGCACGCCAGATGTCACCGGCCTCGACGTCGTGCTCGATGAGCACGTCGCCGTTGGAGGCCAGGACGCGGACCGTGCCGGCCTCGGCGATCTCGAAGGTCTTGTCGTGCGAGCCGTACTCCTCGGCCGCCTGGGCCATCAGCCCGACGTTCGACACGCTGCCGATGGTGGCCGGGTCGAGCGGGCCGTTCTGCTTCACGTCGTCGAGGACCGCCTGGTAGACCCCGGCGTAGGACGAGTCGGGGATCACCGCGAGGGTGTCGTCCTCGCCGCCGTCGGCCCCCCAGAGGCGGCCGCCGTTGCGGACCAGGGCGGGCATCGAGGCGTCGACGATGACGTCGGAGGGGACGTGCAGGTTGGTGATGCCCTTGTCGGAGTTGGTGTAGGACAGGCGCGGGCCGCTGGCCAGCGCGGCCTCGAAGGCCGCCTTGATCTCCGCGCCGTTCTCCAGGGCGTCGAGGCCGGACAGGATGGCGCCGAGGCCGTCGTTGGCCGAGAGTCCGGCGGCGGCGAGCTGGTCGCCGTACTGCGCGAAGACGTCGGCGAAGTAGGCCTTCACGACGTGGCCGAAGATGATCGGGTCGGAGACCTTCATCATCGTGGCCTTGAGGTGGACCGAGAACAGCACGTCGAGGCTGCGGGCCTCGCTCAGCGCGTTCTTGAGGAAGGCCTGCAGGTGGGCGGCCTCCATCTTGGTGCCGTCGACGATCTCGCCGGCGAGGACCTTGAGACCCTCCTTGAGCACGACGGTCTCACCGGCCGCGGTCTCGAGGACGATCGAGAGGACGTCGTCCTGGGCGATCGTCACGGACTTCTCGTTGCTGGCGAAGTCGTGGGCGCCCATCGTGGCGACGGTGGTCTTCGAGCCCTCGGCGAAGGGCTTGTTGGTGTGCGGGTGCGACTTGGCGTAGTTCTTGACCGACGCGGGGGCGCGGCGGTCGGAGTTGCCCTCGCGCAGCACCGGGTTGACCGCGGAGCCCTTGACCTTGTCGTACTTGGCCCGGATCTCCTTCTCCTCCTCGCTCGCCGGCGCCTCGGGGTAGTCCGGGACGGCGAAGCCCTGCTCCTGCAGCTCCTTGATCGCGGCCTTGAGCTGCGGGATGGAGGCGGAGATGTTGGGGAGCTTGATGATGTTGGCCTCGGGCGTCTTGGCGAGCTCACCGAGCTCCGTCAGCGCGTCGTCGGCGAGGCCGAACTGCGCGAGGATGCGCGCCGCGACGGAGATGTCGCGCGTCTCGAACGCGACGCCCGCCTTGGCGGCGAAGGCCTCGACGATCGGCAGGAAGGAGTACGTCGCGAGCAGCGGCGCCTCGTCGGTGTGGGTGTAGATGATGCTCGACATGTCCGCGCGTCACTCCTGGGGCCGGGGATGGGATTCTTGACGTCAAGATACCTGATGCGGGCATCGGGTGCCCTTCGGTGGCCACAGTAGTGATTAGGGTGACCCGTGATAACCCGGCGGTTTTCGGGAGCCCTACCGAGGAGAAGGTCAAGGTCATGACTGACGAAGCAGTGGAGACATCCGCACCACCCACCCTGTTCCAGAAGATCGCCGCCGAGGCGCTCGGCACCGCCGTCCTCGTCTACCTCGGCTGCGGCTCGGCCGTGTTCTTCGGCAACGTGGTCGACGACCTGGGCGCCGGCCTGTTCGCGATCACGTCCATCGGCCTCACCTTCGGCATCGCGATCGTCGCGATGGCCTACACCTTCGGCCGCGTCTCCGGCGGACACTTCAACCCCGCCGTCTCCCTGGGCGCCGCGCTCGGCGGGCGCATCTCGTGGAAGGACGCCGGCCTCTACAGCGCCGCGCAGATCGTCGGCGGCCTCGTCGGCGGCCTCCTGCTCGCCCTCACCGCCCTGTCCAGCGACTTCGGCTGGGAGTTCGGCGAGCCCCTCGGCGCCAACGGCTTCGGCGACCACGGCGGCGTCGAGCTGCTCGGCGCGCTGCTCATCGAGTTCATCCTCACGTTCATCTTCGTGACGGTCATCCTCGGCACGACCGACGAGCGCAACCGGGCGGTGGCCGCCATGGCCCCGCTGACCATCGGCCTGACGCTCGCGGCCATCCACTTCGTGGCCATCCCCGCCACCAGTACGTCGGTCAACCCGGCCCGGTCGATCGGCGTGGCCTTCTTCTCCGGCAGCGACGCCATCGTCCAGCTGTGGCTGTTCATCGTCGCTCCGCTCCTCGGCGGTGCCATCGCGGGCGTGCTCTACCCGGCGATCTTCGGCCGCGGCGCCGACCCGGTGCCCGGCTCCGGCCTCAACTTCGGCTCGGGGGGCTCCTCCGACCCGGGCTTCACCCAGCAGTGGAACCAGCAGGCCTACGGCCAGCAGCCGTTCGGTCAGCACCAGGCCCAGCCCGGGCAGCAGGCCCAGGCTCAGCAGACGGGGCAGCAGCAGGCTCAGCCGATCATCCAGGACGGCTGGCAGTGGGACCCCGCCGCGCAGCAGTGGATCCCGGCCCAGCAGCAGCCCGCCGCACCCGGATCCCCTGGGGCCCCCGGCTCGACCGGCGCGAGCGACCCGCAGGGCGGCTGGGCGCCCCCGGCCAACGACCAGACCCAGGTCCGACCGCCGCAGTAGTCCCCGCGGCATCCGGAATCGGATGCGCCAGCTCGAACCTAGGAGCGGGCCTCGTCGTACGCGACGAGGCCCGCTTCGTCCGTCCGGACCAGGCCCACGCCCCGCGCGTAGACCTCGGTGCGGGTGCCGGTCGCGTCGACGATCTCGAGGTCGACGGTGCGCTCGTACGTCGCCAGGGGGACGGCGACCTCCTCGCCCACGGCCTCCACGGTGGCGACCTCGGAGAGCCCGGGCGCCGCGGCGGTGCGGAAGCCGTCGCCGAAGCGCGGCCGCGCCGGCATCATGAGCCCGGCCTCGGCGCCGGCCTCCCCCGCCAGCCACTGCCCCTCGCGGCCGAACCACCACACGTTGCCGGCGCGGTCCTGGGCGTAGAGATCGCGGACGACGGTGCCATCGGCCCACGCGCGGACCAGGGTCGTGGTCGCCACGCCGTCGATCTCCGGCCCCGCCTCCACGGACCGGGTGAGGGCGACCTGCCCGCCCGCCCGGTCGGCGTACTCCCAGCGCGAGCCGACCGTGAGCGGGAACCAGGGATTGTCGACGACGGCCACGAAGTCGGCAGGGTCGGGATCCGGGGTCGGCACGACCAGCCCGTCGACACCGGACGGCGGGCTCGGGGCCGAGGCCGAGCCGCAGCCCGCGGCGCCGACACCGAGGGCGAGGACCGCGATCGCGGCGGCGACGGGTGTCCGCATGCGGACATCGTCTCGCAGGTCCGCCCGCCTCCCCGAGGCGGGCCGGGCGCTGCTAGCGTCGCGGGCAGTCCCACCGCAACCCCCTGAGGAGTCTCCAGTGAGCACCACCCCGCTCAAGGTCGCCGTCACCGGCGCAGCCGGTCAGATCGGCTACAGCCTGCTCTTCCGCATCGCCAGCGGCGCCATCGCCGGTGACCGTCCCGTCGAGCTGCGCCTGCTCGAGATCGAGCCGGCCCTCAAGGCCCTCGAGGGCGTCGTCATGGAGCTCGACGACTGCGCGTTCCCGAACCTCGCCGGCGTCGAGATCGGCGCGGACCCGGAGAAGATCTTCGACGGCGTCAACCTCGCCCTCCTGGTCGGCGCACGTCCGCGCGGCCCGGGCATGGAGCGCGGCGACCTGCTCTCCGCCAACGGCGCGATCTTCACCGCCCAGGGCAAGGCGCTCAACGCCGTCGCCGCCGACGACGTGCGCATCGGCGTCACCGGCAACCCGGCCAACACCAACGCCCTGATCGCCGCGAGCAACGCCCCCGACATCCCCAAGGAGCGGTTCTCGGCGCTGACCCGCCTCGACCACAACCGCGCGATCTCGCAGCTGGCCGCCAAGACCGGCTCCGCGGTGACCGACATCAAGAAGATCACGATCTGGGGCAACCACTCGGCCACCCAGTACCCCGACATCTTCCACGCCGAGATCGCCGGCAAGAACGCCGCCGAGGTGGTCGACGACCAGGCCTGGATCGCCGACACCTTCATCCCGACCGTCGCCAAGCGCGGCGCCGCGATCATCGACGCCCGCGGCGCCTCCTCGGCCGCGTCGGCCGCGTCGGCGACCTGCGACGCCGCCCGCGACTGGCTGAACGGCACGCCGGCCGACGACTGGGTCTCGATGGCGGTCGTCTCCGACGGCTCCTACGGCGTGCCCGAGGGCCTGGTGTCGTCCTTCCCCGTCACCACCAAGGACGGCGAGTGGGAGATCGTCCAGGGACTCGAGATCGACGACTTCTCCCGCGGCAAGATCGACGCCTCCGTCGCCGAGCTCGCCGACGAGAAGGCCGCCGTCACCGAGCTGGGCCTGATCTGATCCCCGGCTGATCACTGCCGTACGACGAAGGGCCGGTGCCGCGCGGCACCGGCCCTTCGTCGTACCCGCTGGAGGTCAGCTCTGCTCGGGGATGCTCGCGGCGAGCAGGACGAGACCGACCGCCACGGAGACCAGGATCGCGATGTCGAGGAACCGGTGGCGGACGGCGAGCATGCCGGCGTCCTTCTCGGGCAGCAGCAGACGCAGCCCGGCCGCGCCGACCAGACCGCCGGACATGATCCGCAGGCCGACCCGCCAGTCCGAGGCCGACGCGACGACGAGACCGATGCCCACGACGACCAGCACGGCGATGTAGCCGGCGCCGCCGATCGTCGAGGGGTAGCGACGCGGCTCGTCGACCGGCTCGTCGACCGGCTCGTCGACCGGCTCGGCCTCGGGAGGGTCGGTGCTCTCGTCGTTCAGCGCGCTGCCTTCCCGGTGAGCGCCGCCTTCTCCGCCATGGACACCACGTTGGCCAGCAGCATGGCGCGCGTCATCGGGCCGACTCCGCCGGGGTTCGGGGAGACCCAGCCCGCGACGTCCCACACGTCGGCCGCGACGTCGCCGGCGATCTTGCCGTCGACCCGGCTGACGCCGACGTCGAGGACGGCCGCTCCGGGCTTGACCATGTCGCCCGTGACGATGTCGGGCACGCCGGCGGCCGCCACGACGATGTCGGCCTTGCGCACGTGGGCGGCGAGGTCGACGGTGCCGGTGTGGCACAGCGTGACCGTGGCGTTCTCGGAGCGCCGGGTCAGGAGCAGCCCGAGCGGACGGCCGACGGTGATGCCGCGGCCGACCACCACGACCTCGGCGCCGGCGATGGCGACGCCGTGACGCCGCAGCAGCTCGACGATGCCGTACGGCGTGCACGGCAGCGGCGCCTCGTTGCCCAGCACCAGCCAGCCCAGGTTGGTCGGGTGGAGTCCGTCGGCGTCCTTGGCCGGGTCGATCAGGCCGAGCACACGGTTCTCGTCACGCCCGCGCGGGAGCGGGAGCTGGACGATGTAGCCGGTGCACGCGGGGTCGGCGTTGAGGCCGGCGACCGCGTCCTCGATCTCCTCCTGGGTGGCGACCTCGGGCAGGTCGACGCGGATCGAGGCGATGCCGACCTCGGCGCAGTCCTTGTGCTTGCCCTTGACGTACCAGCGCGAGCCCGGATCGTCGCCCACGAGCACCGTGCCCAGGCCGGGCGTGATCCCCTGCTCGCGCAGCCGGTCGATGCGGGTGCGGAGTTCGTCCTTGATGGCGGCGGCGGTCGCGCTGCCGTCGAGCGTCTGTGCGGTCACGGGGGTGATCCTCCCAGATGGATGTATGGGGCGTGTCGGGCGTCAGTGTCGGCTTGCCGCAAGGCCCGGGCGGGAGCTACGGAGGACAACGCGGCGCGGCAGCGCGGCGCCCCGCGGCGAAGCCGCGTCGGCGTGGGCCCGCGGGCCGAGCGCAGCGAGCGCCCGTGCGGCCCGCGCCGACCGGCGACGCGCTCGCGCAATCTAATGGAAGAAGTGGCGGGTGCCGGTGAAGTACATCGTCACGCCGTGCTTCTTGCAGAGCTCGACGGTCTCGTCGTCGCGCACCGAGCCGCCGGGCTGCACGATCGCCTTGACGCCGGCGTCGAGCAGGATCTGGGGACCGTCGGCGAACGGGAAGAAGGCGTCCGAGGCGGCGACGGAGCCGCGGGCCCGCTCGATGGATCCGGCAGCGCCCTCGACCAGGGTGTTCGCCCGCTCGACGGCGAGCTTGCACGAGTCGACCCGGTTGACCTGGCCCATGCCGATGCCGACCGCTCCGCCGTCCTTGGCGAGCAGGATCGCGTTGGACTTGGCGGCGCGGACCGCCCGCCAGGCGAAGGCGAGGTCGGCGAGGGTGGTCTCGTCGGCGGCCTCGCCGCACGCCAGCGTCCAGTTGGCCGGGTCGTCGCCCTCGGCCTGGAACCGGTCGGCGTGCTGCATGAGCAGTCCGCCGCTGATCGGGCGGGTCTCCACGCCACCGGCCGCGAGCGGCTCGGCGACGAGGATCCGGAGGTTCTTCTTCGCCTGGAGCACCTCCACCGCGCCCTCGTCGTACCCGGGCGCGACGATGACCTCGGTGAAGATCTCGGCGACCTGCCGGGCCATCTCGACGGAGACCGGGACGTTGGTCGCGATGACCCCGCCGAACGCGGAGACCGGGTCGCACTCGTGGGCGCGGCGGTGGGCCTCGGCGACGTCGGCGCCGACCGCGATGCCGCACGGGTTGGCGTGCTTGATGATCGCGACCGTGGGCGCCTCGCCGTGGTCGTACGCCGCGCGGCGGGCCGCGTCGGTGTCGACGTAGTTGTTGTAGGACATCTCCTTGCCGTGCAGCTGCTCGGCGGCGGCCAGGCCGCCGGGGCCGAAGCCGGAGCGGTAGAGCGCGGCGGGCTGGTGCGGGTTCTCGCCGTAGCGGAGCACGGCCTGCTTGTCCCAGGTGCCTCCGATCCAGGCCGGGAAGCCGGTGCTCTCCCCGCCCTCGACCGAGGAGTCGGTGAGCACCGAGCCCATCCAGGAGGCGACCTGGACGTCGTACGTCGCGGTGTGGACGAACGCCTTGGCGGCCAGCGCCTTGCGCTCGTCGTAGCTGAAGCCCTCGCCCCGGGCGGCCTCGAGGGCGCGGGCGTAGTCGGCGCCGTCGGTCACGATCGCGACCGAGGGGTGGTTCTTGGCGGCGGCGCGGACCATCGAGGGGCCGCCGATGTCGATCTTCTCGATGCAGTCGTCGACGCCGGCGCCGGACGCGACCGTCGCCGCGAACGGGTAGAGGTTGACCACGACCAGGTCGAAGGGAGCGACCTCGAGCTCGTCGAGCTGGCGGACGTGGTCGGGCAGGCGGCGGTCGGCGAGGATGCCGGCGTGCACGCGCGGGTGCAGCGTCTTGACGCGGCCGTCGAGGCACTCGGGGAACCCGGTGAGGTCCTCGACCTTGGTCACCGGGAGGCCGAGGGACTCGATCAGGGCGGCCGATCCGCCGGTCGAGACCAGCTCGACGCCGGCCTCGTGCAGGCCGCGGACCAGGTCGTCGAGGCCGGTCTTGTCGAACACGGAGACCAGCGCGCGCTTGATCGCGATGTGGTCGGTCATGGTTCCTCACTCCTCATGGGATCGGTCGGTCGATCTCGATGAGGGCACCCAGGCGGTCGATGCCGGCTCGTCACTCCCTGGTGGTGGCCCACCCGCGCCAGTCGTGTGACGGCGATCCTACGGCGGGTCAGCCGCCGAGGCGAACCCGTCGACCCTCGACGCTGAAGCCCTCGCGGGCCATCCGGCCGACGGACTCGACGAGCATGGCGCGCTCGGCGGTCTTGATCCGCTCGTGCAGGGTCTCAGGCGTGTCGTCGTCCTCGACCGGGACGACGGTCTGGGCCACGATCGCGCCGGTGTCGACACCGGCGTCGACGACGAACAGGGTGGCGCCGGTGACCTTGACGCCGTACTCCAGCGCGTCCGCGGGCCCGTGCATGCCCGGGAACGACGGTGACAGGGCCGGGTGGGTGTTGACGGTCATCCCGCCGAAGCGCTCGAGGAACCGCTCCCCCACCAGCTTCATGAAGCCGGCGAGCACCACGAGATCCGGCTCGAAGGCGGCGACCTTGTCGGCCAGCGCGCGGTCCCAGTAGCCGCGGCTGCTGTGGTCGCCCACCTTCGCCACGAAGGTGGGCACGCCGGCGCGCTCGGCGCGGGCCAGCCCCTCGATGTCGTCGCGGTCCGCGCCGACGGCGACCACCCGGGCGCCGTACGCCGGGTCGGCGCACGCGTCGAGGAGGGCCTGCAGGTTGGTGCCCGATCCGGACACGAGGACGACGAGGCGGGCGGGCGCGGACACGGCCCGGATCCTAGTCGGGCCCGGGGGTCAGGAGCGACGCGGCAGCCGGGCGCGGACGGCGCGCAGGACGGTGCGGACCCGGCCGTCGGCGTCGCGCTGCCACCAGCACACGAGGAGCGCCCCGGTCACGCCGCCGACGCCGAACGAGGTGATCGCGTGGAGGAGGACGTCGAAGGTGTAGGGCCCGACGTCCTGCATCCGGCCCGGGCCCACGGCCCCGCCGGCGAAGGCGGAGACCAGGGCCAGCACGACGCCCGCCGTGATGCCGCCCGCGCAGCCACGGATCGCGGCGCGGTCCCAGGCGAGCACCGGCCGGTCACGCTGGATCCCGCCGGCGACGAGCGCCGCGAGCAGGACCGGGGTCAGCATCAGCCAGTCGGTCCAACCCGGCTGGGTGCCCTGGTGCGGAAGGGCGGCGAGCAGCGGGAACATCGGCAGGGGTCCGAGCACGACCACCGTGGTCGAGACGGTGGTGCCGGTCCCGACGGTGAACCCGGGACCGAGCAGGTAGGCGCTGGAGAACAGCAGGGCGTTGGGCAGCAGGAGCAGCGTGAGCACCGTCATCAGCAGCACGGCGCCGGCGTCGGCATGCAGCTGGGAGACGACGTTGGCCGCCGTGGAGAAGTCGAGCACGAAGGCCGCGATCAGCGCGACCAGGCACACCAGCGCCCAGCGGGTCAGGATCCGACGGGCCACGAGGACCACGTCGCGCACCGTGGGAGGGACGACGGGCAGCCAGATCGCCGCTCGACCGGAGCCGAACGCGATGGCCGGTCCGCCGACCCCGATGCCGAGCAGGACGCTCCACAGCACCACCCGGGTCGGGATCGGTGAGGAGGACGCGGTCGCGGCGAGCGAGGCGGTGAGGACGCCGACGACGGCATAGGCGACGGTGAACAGCCCGGCTGCGTAGGGGACGGTGAGGTCGCGTGCGCCGTCGGCGATCCGGTCGGCGTCGGGGCCGTGTCCGGAGACCGACTCGCCGACCCGGTGACCGACCCGCCAGACCACCCACGCGCAGAGCACGGTCAGCCCGAGCGGCATCGCGGTCAGCCGGGTGCCCTCGACCACGACGGTCGAGCCATGGGCCATCAGCCAGCCGTGGGCGCCCACGCGCAGCGCCCCGCTGGGCGCGCCCTGTCCTCCGGCGTCGGTCAGGAACCAGCCCACGACGGCGACGGCCATGCACACCAGGAGCGGCGCGCCGGCCGCGATCACTCCCCCGATGCTGGCGGTCGGCACCAGCGGGCGGGTCGTGGCCAGCTGGCGCCTGAGATCGGCGTCGGAGGCTGGCCCGGATCGTCCGGGTCCGCTGCGGCGCGCCGTCGGCGACTGGAGGGACGTCATGGTCCGTCCATCTTCACGCGCGGACCCGGCCGGTCCCGGCCCGCCACGCCGGAAAGGCGAGGAACGCCGGGGCCGGCAGGGAGACGATCGACACCCCGAGGGCGGTTGGGGTCCGCGGCCGGCTTCGGCGTAGGTTGGTGCGGCCATGACCGTGGACGACCAGGCGAACCCGAGCGCCGAGCACCCCCGGCCCGCCTACGTGAGCAGCGCGGACCTCACCAGCAGCTTCGACGCCTTCTACAAGGACGCCCGCGAGCGGCTGCTCCTGCAGACCTTCGCCCTCACCGGCGACCTCGCCGTGGCTCGCAGCGCCGTCCGCGAGGCGTTCGTCGTGGCCTGGCACCACTGGCGCAAGGTCGAGCGGCTCCCGGAGCCGGAGTCCGCCGTCCGCCCCGACGCCTGGCGCAAGGCGCTGCGGCGGGCGAGCACCCGGCCCTGGCACCGCAAGAAGGACCTCGACGAGGAGACCCGGCGGACCCTGGACGCCCTCGGCGCCCTGCCGGTGGTGCAGCGCAAGGCACTGCTGCTCACCCAGCTCGCCGCGGTCACCATGGACGAGATGGCCCACGAGATCGGGCTGCCGACCGAGGCCGCCGAGCGCGAGCTGCAGCACGGCGCCGCCCACTTCGCGACCGCCCTGGAGATCCCGACCTCCGCCATCCCGCTGGCGCTCAACGCGCTCGCCGACGCCACGCGCTCGGTGACCTGGCCGCGGGTGACGATCATCCGCCGCGCCGGCGCCGCGCGGCGCCGTACCCACACCGTCATCGGCGCCGCCGCGGCCGTGGTCGCGCTCGTCGCCGGCGGAGCCGTGGCCACCGACAGCACCGGCGTCCGTCCCACCCTGGACCGCGAGGACGTCCCCGCCGCGGGCGGGCCGCCGCCGGCCGGGCCCGCGATCACGACCCTGCCGGACACGGCGCTGGTGCCGGTCGACGCGCTCCGCCAGGCGGTCCGCGGGCGCGGCTGGCAGCTGGGCACGACCACCGACAACTCCACCGGCAACGGCCTGGTCCTGCCGTGCCAGCCGGCGCGGTACGCCGATCCGCAGGGCACCGCCGCATGGGTCCGCACCTTCCGCGACGGCGCGCAGCCCAAGGCCCCGCGCGACGTGGTCCAGGTCGCCGAGGCCTCCTCCAACGAGCAGCGCGCCCTGCGCACCTACCGCCACGCCCGCCGCTGGTTCGCGACCTGCCCCTCGCCCGACGAGGACGCCACCCAGGTCCCGCGCGTGCAGCTCGTCAGCACCTCCGACCTGCCCGGCGTCGGGGACCAGTCGACGCTGTTCGTGCTCCGCTCGCGGCCCGAGGCGACGACGTACGTCGTGGGCGTGGCCCGCAGCGGCCTGTTCACCACCGTCACCTCGCTCGCCACGAGCATGCCCGCCGCCCGGGCCAACCGCGCCGGGGTCGCCCGGCTGCTCGCGACCGCGGTGACCCGCATCTGCGCCCTGCCCGACGCCGGCGGCTGCGCGGACCCGAACCCGGTCCCGGTGCCTCGCACGCCGCTCCCCGCGGGCGAGGTGCCCGGGATGCTCTCGGAGATCGACCTGCCCCCGATCACGCCGGACCCGGGCCCGTGGGTCGGCACGCCGGCGGCCAAGCTGACCGAGGACCGGATCGACGCCGGCGCCATCGGCTGCGACACCGTCCACCTCTCCGGCACCTTCCGCAACAAGGCGATCCAGGGCAACGAGTTCCGGACCTTCGTGTTCAGCGGCGCCGACCTGCCGCCGCAGGTCGGACTCACCCAGACCGTCGGCGCCCTGCCGGCCGGCGCCGCCGGCGGCTTCGTCGCCCGCTTCCGCGAGCAGATGACCGCCTGCCCCGACCTCGACGCCACCACCGGCACCGAGGTCGTCGAGCTGCTCAGCACCGGCAAGGGCCCGCAGGCGCTCTCGGCCTGGCACCTGAGCACGGCACTGCCCGGCGATCGCACCGTCGAGTACGACGTGGCCGTGCTGCGCCAGGGCACGGCCGTCTCGGTGCTCGTCTACGTGGCCGCGCCCAAGGCGCCGATGGCGAACGACGACTTCGTGGCGCTCGCCCAGCGTGCCCTCGAGCGGTTGGGCCGCACGGCTCCCTACGATCCGAGCTGATCTGGGCTGATCCTGGGCTGATCGGAACTTTCTCGACGAACCTTGCAACCGGCGGGCGCCTTGCGGCGTATCCACCTCGAGAGTCCGCATCCGCGGAGCACGAGAGGAGGTCGACGTGGACGCTGCCGAGTTCGACGAGTTCTACACGGCCTCGTTCCGCCGGGTGAGCGGACAGGTCTACGCCATGATCGGCGACCTCGACGAGGCCACCGAATGCACCCAGGAGGCGTTCGCCCGGGCCTGGGCGCACCGGCGCAGGCTGGATCGCGCCGAGCACCCCGAGGCGTGGGTGCGCACCACGGCCCACCGGCTCGCGGTGAGCCGCTGGCGCCGCCGCAAGCGCGGCGAGCGCTCCCCCGACCGGGCCCTGCAGGCCACCGGGGTCGCCAGGGCCGTCGACGAGTCGCACGTCGCTCTCGTCGCCGCGCTGAGCCGGATCCCCGAGGCCCAGCGCCAGGCGCTCGTCCTCCATCACATCGCCGACCTCCCCGTCCACCAGGTGGCGGCCGAGGTCGGCGTCCCCGAGGGAACCATCAAGGCCCGGCTCAGCCGGGGCCGGGCGGCCCTGGCCGCCCTGCTGGCCGACGAGCCCGGCCGGGCGGAAGGAGGAGCGACCCATGCCTGACCACACGGCTGATTCCAACGGGCACGACCCCATCGACGAGCTGACCCGCTTCGGCGCCGGGCTCGCAGGAGGAGACATGCCGCTCTCTGCCGCCGAGGTACGCCGCCGGGGCGACCGGATCCGCCGTCGTCGTACGGCGCTCGTGGCCGGTGGCGCGGCCGTCGCCGTCGCCGCCGTCACCGTGCCCGTCCTGCTGGTCTCCGGACCCACGGGCCCCGATCGCGACCTGGTGACCAAGGACCCGGCGGGCCTCGGCCGGGCCGACCTGCTGACCGACGACGACACGCTCTACAGCGACGGGGCGGACTGGTTCGCCACCCAGACCTTCGAGGGGGACGGCCAGGCGGCCTTCCACCTGTGCGCTCGCGAGAGCCTTTCCGGCCTCGGCGCGACCGCCGTGCTCCAGCGGGAGTTCGAGCTGCGCAACACGCGGGATCCGGAGGTGCCGGTCTCCGGCGACCGGTTCGCCGAGGCCATCGCGCAGTTCCCCGACGCCGCGACGGCGTCCGCGGCGTACACGACGATCTCGCAATGGGTCCAGGACTGCTCGGAGCGGGCCGCCGGCAGCGGCACTCCGGACTACTCGGTGGTCGAGCCGCGCCAGGTGGACGCCGAGGTCGACGACAGCCAGGCGCAGATCATCGACGCTCACTACGGACCGGTGCCGCAGGACATCGATCCCAGCGGCGACGCCGCCTACATCGCCGAGACCGGCCTGGTCCGGGTCGGCGACCGGATCGCGGTGCTCGGCTCGAGCATCATCGGCCAGGACTACAACTTCGTCGACGGCACCCCCGTCGAGCGGATGATCCCGGTGGCCGCCGACCGGCTCCGGCCGGGTGCGAACGAGCCGACCGACCCGACGGCCGCGCCCGGCACCCGGATCCCCGACGGCTTCCCCCTGACCGCCGGGTGGCCGGCGACCGGCAACGAGACCGACCAGCCGCTGACGGGCCCGATGCGCGGACTGGACCCGATCGCCCTGATCGCGTGCGGCACCTCGCCGACCGAGCCGCGCCGCTCCGACCGGCTCTCCGCCGAGTGGGTCGACGTCGAGGACGTCCGCTTCCGGCAGGTCACCACCCACCCCAGCGAGAACGCCGCCGCCGAGGTTGCCGCTGCCATCGCCGCCGTCTACGAGGCCTGTCCCGAGGGACCGGCCGACCACGACGGCGTCCCACGCTGGGAGGTCCGCGACATCGACGCCGGCGACGAGGCGTTCGCCGTCCTCGGCTGGCAGCAGGCGGCCGAGAGCGGCGGGACCACCCCGTTCGGCGACACGACGCTCGTCGTCCGGGTCGGCCGGGCCGTCCTCGTCGAGACCCGCGGCGGCCACGCGGGCAATCCGCAGGGACGCGAGCAGGAGGTCGTCGATGCGATCTCCGCCGATGCCGCCCCGGTGGTCGACGCGATGTGCGCCTTCACCGCCGCCGGCTGCTGAGGACTCCGGACGACGAAGGCCCGCCACTCCCCTGCGGGGGCGGCGGGCCTTCGCGGTGCTCAGGTCAGAGCGACTGCAGGATCTCCCGAGCCAGCGCGGCAGTCTCGGACGGCGTCTTGCCGACCTTGACGCCGACGGCCTCGAGCGCGTCCTTCTTCGCCTGGGCGGTGCCCGCGGAGCCGGACACGATGGCGCCGGCGTGGCCCATGGTCTTGCCCTCGGGGGCGGTGAAGCCCGCGACGTACCCGACGACGGGCTTGGTGATGTTGGCCTTGATGTAGTCCGCGGCCCGCTCCTCGGCGTCGCCGCCGATCTCGCCGATCATCACGATCACCTGGGTCTCCGGGTCCTCCTCGAAGGCCTGGAGGGCGTCGATGTGGGTGGTGCCGACGATCGGGTCGCCGCCGATGCCGATGGCGGTCGAGAAGCCGAAGTCACGCAGCTCGAACATCATCTGGTAGGTCAACGTGCCCGACTTCGACACCAGGCCGACCGGGCCCTTGCCCGCGATGGTGTGCGGGGTGATGCCGGCCAGCGACTCGCCCGGCGTGATGATGCCGGGGCAGTTGGGGCCGATCATCCGGGTCGACTTGCCCTGCAGGTAGGACCACACCTCGGCGGTGTCCTGGACCGGCACGCCCTCGGTGATCACGACGATCAGCGGGATCTCGGCGTCGATGGCCTCGATGCAGGCGTCCTTCGTGAAGGCCGGCGGGACGAAGAGGACCGACACGTTGGCGCCGGTCTCCTTCATGGCCTCGGCGACCGTGCCGAAGACGGGGAGCTCGACGTCGTTGCCGTCGTGGTCCTTGTGCGAGACGGTCGTGCCGGCCTTGCGGGCGTTGACACCACCGACGATCGTCGCGCCCGAGTCGAGCATGAGGGCGGTGTGCTTGGCACCCATGCCGCCCGTGATGCCCTGGACGATGATCTTGCTGTCCTTGTTGAGGTAGATGCTCATCTGTCCCGTCCCTCTCAGACGTTCGCCAGCTCGGCGGCCTTGTCGGCCGCGCCGTCCATGGTGTCGACCTGCGTCACGAGCGGGTGGTTCAGCTCGTCGAGGATCGCGCGGCCCTGGTCGACGTTGTTGCCGTCGAGGCGGACGACCAGCGGCTTGGTGGCCTTGTCGCCGAGGAGCTCGAGAGCGCCCTTGATGCCGTTGGCGACCTCGTCGCACGCGGTGATGCCGCCGAAGACGTTGACGAACACCGACTTGACCTGCTCGTCGTTGAGGATGACGTCGAGGCCGTTGGCCATCACCTGCGCGTTGGCGCCGCCGCCGATGTCGAGGAAGTTGGCCGGCTTGACGCCGCCGTGCTTCTCGCCGGCGTACGCGACGACGTCGAGGGTGCTCATGACCAGACCCGCGCCGTTGCCGATGATGCCGACCTGGCCGTCGAGCTTGACGTAGTTGAGACCGAGGTCCTTGGCCTTCGACTCCAGGGCGTCGGCCTCCTCGCGGATCTCGAACTGCTCGTGGTCGGGGTGACGCACCTCGGAGGCGTTGTCGTCCAGCGACACCTTGCCGTCGAGGGCCTCGAGCTTGTCACCGGCGAGCCGGGCCAGCGGGTTGACCTCGACGAGCGTGGCGTCCTCCTCGACGAAGACCTTGTAGAGGTCCTCGATCATGGTGACCGCCTGCTCGAAGACGGGCTCGGGGAAGCCGGCCTCGGTCGCGATCTCGCGCGCCTTCGCCGCGTCGACACCCTTGCCGGGGGCGATCGCGATCTTCTTGACCGCGTCGGGGTTGGTCTTCGCGACCTCCTCGATCTCGACACCACCCTCGACCGACGCGATGCAGAGGTACTGGCGGTTGGAGCGGTCCAGCAGGAACGAGAAGTAGTACTCCTCCTCCGGCGGGGTCGCGGGCGTGACCAGGACGCGGTTGACCGGCAGGTCCTTGATCGTCAGGTTCAGGATGTCGGTCGCGTACTGGAAGGCCTCGTCCGGCGTCTTCGCGAGCTTGACGCCACCAGCCTTGCCACGGCCACCGGCCTTGACCTGCGCCTTGATGACGGTCACGCCACCGATCTGCTCCGCCGCGGCCCGCGCGTCCTCGGCGGTCTCCACGACCGTTCCGAGGGTGGTGGCCACACCGTGCTTCGCGAAGAGCTCCTTCGCTTGGTACTCCATCAGGTCCACTGATACGTCCTCACGTCTTGGTCAGAGGTTCGGTGCGCACAGTGGCACACCCCCCGGGCACGATAGTCCTGACCCACCAGTAGGACGAGCCCGGGCACCGCTGGCTGGACGGACGTGAGCCACGTCACGCGGCCGATGGGTTTCGGCGTTCGCCTGACCGTCCCCAGGAGGGGGCCTACGATTTTCGGGGCCGTGCCGGCATCGGTTAAGGTCGGCACGCACGTTTCACCCGGCTGTCACCGGACGGCCACCTCGGCTGGGGCCGTCACTCGGGGCCGCCAGGAGCTGGGCACCAGGGGCGAAACGCGCCTGCACGATCGTCCCCCC
>NZ_VDMP01000023.1:37037-40687 GCF_006335005.1 Nocardioides albidus | reverse complement strand
CCCCGTCGACGTACGTCGGCAAGCGGGTCGCCCGGCCCGTCGAGCCCGCCTTCCCCGCCGTCGAGCCCGTGATCGAGCCGGCCGTCGCCGTCAGCGTCCCGACCCTGGCCGCCGAGGCCGTGACCCCGGCGCGCACCCTCGACCGGATGCCGACCGTCGAGCTGCCCGCGCTGCGCGACATCCCGCTCCCCGACTCCCTGTCGGACTCCTCGACCACGCTCCGCGCGGTCCAGCCGGCCGGCAAGCGCCGCGCCGTCAAGCACGCCGGCTCGCGCGGCCCGCTGTTCCGCGGCCTGCCGACCCTGCCCGTCGCCGTGGGCGTCGCCACGATCGCCGTCGCGGTCGGCGGCGTCGTCGCCTCGGCCGACCCGCAGCTGACCTCCGCCGGGGACCGCCTCACCTCCCCCAACGCACTGACCGGCTCCTTCGGCACCGCCACGGTCGGCACCCGCGGGCAGACGGTGAGCCGCGACTCCGAGCGCGACACCCTCGCCAACGCCGCCGGCGGGGACCTCGTCGCCGAGGCCGAGCGCTCCGCCGAGAAGCGCACCAGCGCGCTCAGCGACCTGGCCCGCAAGGCCGACAAGATGTCCGCCGAGATCGCGCTCAACAAGTGGGTGTCGCCGCTCGACAGCTACCGCCTCACCGCCCGCTTCGGCGAGTACGGCCTCTGGTCGAGCTACCACACCGGGCTCGACTTCGCGGCCCCTCCGGGCACCCCGATCCGCGCCGTCGCCAACGGCACGGTGACCTCCGCGAGCTATGACGGCGCCTACGGCAACAAGACCGTCATCACCCTCGAGGACGGCACCGAGATCTGGTTCTGCCACCAGACCTCCTTCGAGGTCTCCTCCGGTGACACCGTCCGCGCCGGTCAGGTCATCGGCTACGTCGGCAGCACCGGTCACGTCACCGGTCCGCACCTCCACCTCGAGGTCCGTCCCGGCGGCGGCGACCCGGTCGACCCGGACGCCGCGCTGCGCCAGAACGGCGTCACGCTGTAGCTCTGGCGCGAGCGCGTCGGCGCTTCGCTTGACACGCTGCCGCGCACGCAGTCGAGTCGCGGAGGAACACAGCCCGCCTGGCGACAAGACCGCCGGCTCGCGGAAAGACTCGGTCTCCTCCGCTCCGGTCGCTCCCCACGGCTCCGTGGCGTGGCTACAGCTTCTCGACCGGGGCGTAGCGGAGCAGGAGCCGCTTGACGCCGTCGGAGCCGAAGTCGATGGAGGCGACCGACTTCTCGGCCTGTCCCTCCACCGAGACCACGGTGCCGAGGCCGAAGGAGTCGTGGGTGACCTTGTCGCCCGGCGCGAGCACCGGGATGGGGCGGGCCGGCTTGGACTTGGCGGCGGCGTCGGCCCGGGCGGCGGCGGAGCTGAAGTTGCGGCGGCCCGCGGCGGTCGGCGTACCGAACCGGTTGCCGGCGTAGTCACCGGAGCCGCCCGAGCGTCCGGAGTCGTACGACGGACGTGACCACCGGGTCTGGTCGGCCTCGGTGCGGCGCCAGTCGACGAGGTCGATGGGCAGCTCGCCGAGGAACCGGGAGCCCGGGTTGTGGGCGGGGGCGCCCCACGCGGAGCGGACCACGGCGCGGGAGACGTAGAGCCGCTGCCGGGCGCGGGTGATGCCGACGTAGGCCAGGCGGCGCTCCTCCTCGAGCTCGGGGCGGTCACCGAGGGCGCGCGAGTGCGGGAAGACGCCGTCCTCGAGGCCGGTGAGGAAGACGACGGGGAACTCCAGCCCCTTGGCGGTGTGCAGGGTCATCAGGGTGACGACGCCCTGGTCCTCCGGCGCATCGGGGTCGTCGGCGGG
The DNA here is from genome assembly GCF_006335005.1 of Nocardioides albidus. Classification (GTDB taxonomy): domain Bacteria; phylum Actinomycetota; class Actinomycetes; order Propionibacteriales; family Nocardioidaceae; genus Nocardioides; species Nocardioides albidus. The sequence continues at coordinate 38,875 of NZ_VDMP01000023.1, read as the reverse complement.
GGCGTCCGGGATCTGGTCGGCGTCGGCGACGAGCGCGACCCGCTCCAGGAAGTCGCCGAGGCCGGGCTCCAGGACGCCCGCGTCGACGTCGGCCGGGTCGGCGGACGGGCCGGCGACGGGGTCCTCGGCGAACTCGCGGGCGACGGCGACGAGCTCGGCGAGGTACTCGAGACGGGTCTCGTCCTGCATGTCGTCGGAGTTCTCGAGGCTGACGAGGTAGCCGGACCGGTCGAGCACGGTCTCGAGGATCACGTCGGGACGCTCGCGCGCCTCGACCATCTGCTGGAGCTCCTGGACGATCGCCACGAACGACTCGATGCTGGTCTGGCTGCGGGTGGCGAGGCCCGGCGCCTCGGCGGCGCGCTGCAGGGCCTCCCAGTAGGTGATCCGCTCCCGCTCGGCGAAGGCCGCGATCGCGGCCTCCGCGCGCTGACCGATGCCACGGCGCGGGGTGTTGACGATCCGGCGCAGGGACACCTGGTCGTCGGGGTTGACCAGCACCCGCAGGTAGGCGAGCGCGTCGCGGATCTCCTTGCGGTCGTAGAACCGGGTCCCGCCGACCACCTTGTAGGGCTGTCCGGTGCGGACGAAGATCTCCTCGAACACGCGGGACTGCGCGTTCGTGCGGTAGAACACCGCGACGTCCGACGGGCGCATCCCCGCGTCGGTGAGCTTGTCGATCTCCCCGGAGACGAACCGCGCCTCGTCGTGCTCGTCGTCGGCGACGTACCCGACGATCTTCTCGCCGTCGCCCGCGTCGGACCAGAGCCGCTTGGGCTTGCGGCCCTCGTTGCGCTCGATCACCGCGTTGGCCGCGCTCAGGATGGTCTGGGTGGAGCGGTAGTTCTGCTCCAGCAGGACGGTGCGGGCGTCCGGGAAGTCCTGCTCGAAGTCCATGATGTTGCGGATGTCGGCGCCCCGGAACGCGTAGATCGACTGGTCGGCGTCGCCGACGACCATCAGCTCGGCCGGCGGCACCCGGTCGGCCGGGAGCCCGTCGAGCGTGGTCTCGTCGCGCTCCTCGAGCGAGCGCCCGCAGAGCTGCTGGATGAAGGCGTACTGCGCATGGTTGGTGTCCTGGTACTCGTCGACCAGGATGTGCCGGAACCGGCGGCGGTAGGTCTCGCGAACCTCCGGCTTGAGCTGGAAGAGCCGCACCGTCTCCATGATCAGGTCGTCGAAGTCCATCGCGTTGGCCTCGCGCAGACGCCGCTGATAGGCGGTGTACGCCGACGCGTACGCCTCGTCGATGGAGTTCTTGGCCTCGGCCGCGACCTCGTCGGGCTCACGCAGCTCGTTCTTCTGGCTGCTGATCCAGTGCAGCACCGGGCCCGGCTGGAACTTGCGCGGGTCGAGCTCGAGATCGCCGCAGACCAGCTGGATCAGCCGCTTCTGGTCCTGGGTGTCGTAGATGGAGAAGTTCGACTTGAGCCGCTCGTAGCCGAGGTGCTCGACCTCCTTGCGCAGGATCCGCACGCATGCGGAGTGGAAGGTGCTCACCCACATGATCCGCGCGCGGTTGCCGACCAGGTCGGCCACCCGCTCCTTCATCTCGGCCGCCGCCTTGTTGGTGAACGTGATCGCCAGGATCGAGCCCGGGTGCGCCTTGCGCACGGCGATCGTCCAGGCGATCCGGCGGGTCAGCACCCGCGTCTTCCCCGAGCCCGCGCCCGCGACCACGAGCAGGGGTGAGCCCTCGTGCCTCACGGCCTCGCGTTGGGGGTCGTTGAGCCCCTCGAGGAGGGCTTCTGCGGTGAGGGCGGGCGGCGCGCCGGTGGTGTCGATCATGCTCGGACCAGCCTACGGCGCCGTACCGACCTCGGTGACCGCCGGTGGGG
>NZ_VDMP01000023.1:0-37016 GCF_006335005.1 Nocardioides albidus | reverse complement strand
GGGCGGCGGCGTGGGCGGCGGCGTGGGCGGCGGGCATGTAACACGTTGTTCGCCGACCTGGGCGCCCGGTCTCCGCTGTCACACGTTGTTCGCTCACCTACCAGCCGCCTGACTTCGCGAAAAGGGCTCTGGGTGCGGCTGGTACAGCAGGCAGCGGGCTGCCAGGTCGGCGGACGACGTGTTACATGCCCCGCCGGGCCGCCCCGAGCCGCCCTCCCATCCGCCCCACGAGACCCACCGAGCGCCATCGAGAGTGCACAGGGACCGCGGCCGAGGGAGTTGTGCACAGGCCGGAGCTCGTTGCCGTCTCCGCGTCGGCCCCCGGCCGGATGGTGTCCCGCATGAACAGTCGAGTCATCGCCGTCATGAGCACGCAATGGGGCCTCATCACGCGCCCCCAGGCCATCGATGCCGGCATGTCGCCCGCGCAGATCGACCGCCTCGTCAACTCCGGTCGCTGGACGGCCGTGCGGCGCGGGGTGTACGCCGAGGCGCGGTACGTCGCGAGCCTCACCAGCCACGCCGAGCAGCGGATGCTGGCCGACCGCGCGGCGAGCCTGCGGGTCAAGAAGGCGCATGCGTTGAGCCACCACTCCGCGGCCTACCCGCTCGAGCTGCCCGTGCTGCGCGAACCGGAGCCGACATCCCACCTCACCCGCGCGGGTCTGGTCGGGACCCACCGGCGCGACGGGATCGCACAGCACCTCGCGCCGTACCCTCCGGAGCAGTTGTGTCACGTCGCAGGCGTCCCCGTCCTCGGCCCGGCGCGCACCGCTCTCGACATCGCCCGCGAGCACGGCTTCCTCGCAGGCCTGGTGGCGGTGGACTCCGCGATGCGGATGGGCGTCACCCGGTCCGAGCTGCTCGCGGTGGCGGCTCGGATGTACTGCTGGCCGCAGTCCACGATCCTCAGGGACGTCATCGAGTCGGCGTCGGGCGACATCGACTCCATCGGGGAGACGCTGCTGCGACACGTCGTCACGAGTCTCGGCTTCGGGGTTCCCGAGGTGCAGTTCGGACTGACCGCCGACGGGCGCACGGTGTGGTGCGACGTGCGCCTCGGCCGCCAGATCTTCGAGTTCGACGGCTTGGTCAAGATCCTCACGCCCGTCGAGGGCGGGTACGCCGACCGCCCGCCGACCGAGGTGCTGTGGGCCGAGAAGGGCCGCCAGGACTTCATCACCGGATTCAAGCTCGCGGTATGCCGGGTGACCTGGGCCGACGTCTGGGGCCCCGGTCTCGAGCAGGGGCGGGCGCGGATGCTGCGGGAGTACCTCGCGACCTGCGAGCGCTTCGGGACCGACGTCGCCGACCTCGCGCCGTACCGGCCGCGTGGGCCCCGTCCGCGCCCGCGTCTCCAGCGGCCCACCATCCGGCTCATGGGCTGGGACCGCTGGGCGGCCTGACGTCGGCTGCCCGCGCGACATCGGCGCGCACCGGCGCGCACCGACACGCCATCGGCGCGGTGCCGGCGCGCCAGGTCCGCGGCATGTAACACGTTGTTCGCCGACCTATCAGCCGCAGGACTTCGCTGAACCGGCCCTGTGTGCGGCTGGAACAGCAGACACGCGGCTGCTAGGTCGGCGAACAACGTGTTACAGCGCGCCTCACCTGCCCGCGACCGAGCCCACGACCGAGCCCGCGACCGACCCCGCGACCGACGTCAGCTGTGCACGGGCGACCAGAGGACGGCGACACAGACCTCGGCGACGGCGAGCACGAGGAGGCCGGCCCACAGGCCGTTGGGAATCTTGGCCTTGCGCAGGTTGGCCATCACGAGCACCAGGAGCACCAGGCCGATGGCGAGCTTGACGCCGACCTTGGCGTGGTTGACCGGGTCGTCGCCGCCCTCGAGGACGCCGACGAGGAGAAGGCCGGCGAGGAAGGCGGTGCCGACGCCGTCGCGCATGACGCCGGTGACCCTCTTGTCGCCCGGCCCGGCCTGCGCCAGCAGCCCGCCGATCAGGGCCGAGAAGCCCAGGATGTGGAGGATGAGCAGGATCAGGCGCAGGGTCTCCATGGCCGCACCCTATCCAGCGACGGACGCCGGATCAGCGACCGGTCGCCGAGAAGTGCTGGTAGTCCTTGAGCGAGCTCCACGAGCCGCCCCAGGTCCAGCCGATCCGCGCGAACTCCCGCACGACGACGTCACCGGCGTGGATGATGCCCGGCTGGGTGCGGCTGCGGTCGAGGTACGCCGACGCGCGCTCGGGCAGCACGACGCCGCCCTTGCGGTAGGGGTTGAGGAACGGGTTGACGTCGATCGCGAGACCGTAGGCGTGCGCCGACCATGTCGTCCGGCCGCGGGCCGCACGGCACACGAGCGCCGCGGTGTCGTTGCCGTCCCCGGTGGGCGGCGCCTCGAGGTCGGCGGTCGTCGGCAGCCGCATCTCCTCGATCGGATAGCCGGCGGCGAACAGTGCCCGGAACACCGACACGACGTCGTCGGCGACCGAGGCGGCGAGCACCAGCTCGCCGGTGTGGGCCAGGCCGTCGAAGCCGCGGAAGGACACGGTGACGTAGGCCAGGTCGGCGAGGGCGACCGGGCAGGCCGGCGACCAGGTCTCCCCCATCCGCTCGCGGATGGCGTCGGTGACCGGTCCGACGCTCGCGTGGAACCGTCCGTCGGCGGGCGGCGGGAGCAGGTCGGTCGTCGGGTAGCGCCGGACCCGCAGCGCCTTCGGCGTCGGCCGGATCTCGCCGAACCCGTCGGCGGTGCGGGGCAGGACGTGGACGCCCAGCTGCCAGGTGGAGTACGCCGGAGCGGGGCTCGGCGCGTCGGTGGCGGCGGGTCCCTCGGGCGGCGGGACGGACACCGGAGCGGTCTCCGGGTCGGACGTGGGCGGCGCGGGCGGCGTACCGCCGGAGCACCCCGCGAGCAGCACGGCGGCGAGGACCAGCGCCGCGATCCTCGTCACCGGATCAGAGCAGCCGCCGGTCCGAGGCCCAGCGGGTCAGCTCGTGGCGCGAGGACAGCTGGAGCTTGCGCAGCACCGACGACATGTGGGTCTCGACGGTCTTGATCGAGATGAACAGCTCCTTGGCGACCTCCTTGTAGGAGTAGCCGCGCGCGATCAGCCGCATCACCTCGCGCTCGCGCTCGGTGAGCCGGTCGAGGTCCTCGTCGACGTTCGCCAGGTCTGCCGACAGTCCGGCCCCGGCGAAGGCGTCGAGCACGAACCCGGCCAGGCGCGGGGAGAACACGGCGTCCCCGTCGGCGACCCGGCTGATGGCGTCGACGAGCTCCGGGCCGGTGATGGTCTTGGTGACATAGCCCCGCGCGCCGCCGCGCACGGTGCCGATGACGTCCTCGGCCGCATCGGAGACCGACAGGGCGAGGAAGCGCACCTCGCTGTCCTTGACCCGCCGGATCACCTCGACGCCACCGCCGCCGGGCAGATGCACGTCGAGCAGTACGACGTCGGGCCGGTGCTGCTGCACGGCGGCGACGGCCTCGTCGACGTCGGCGGCCTCGGCCACGACCTCGACCCGCCCGGCGCCGGTGGCGCCGAGCTCGGCGCTGACGCCGCGGCGGAACATGGCGTGGTCGTCGACGACGACCACGCGCACCGGCTCACTCATGGCTCTCCTTCTGCTTCGACGGCTCCGGGCTGTGGTCGAGGTGCAGGCGAACCTCGGTGCCCTCACCGGGCGCGGACCGGATCTCGGCCCGGCCGCCGTGGCGCTCCATGCGGTCGATGATGCTGCGTCGTACGCCGAGCCGGTCCTCCGGGGTCGCCTCCGGGTCGAAGCCGACTCCGCGGTCGCGCACGAACACGTCGATCCCGGCGTCGGTGATCTCGGCGTACACGTCGACCCGCGGGACGCCCGCGTGCTTCGCGGCGTTGGTCGTCGCCTCCCGGGCGGCCTGCACGATCGGGCGGGCCGCCTCGGTGTAGTCGCAGTCACCGACGGCGACCACGTCGACGGTGACGGCGTAGGCGTCCTCGATCTCGGCCGCGGCGGCGCGCAGGGCGCTGGCGACCGTGGCCTCGTCGAGGGACTCCCCGGCGTACAGCCAGGCGCGGAGGTCGCGCTCCTGGGCGCGGGCCAGCCGGGCGGCGTCGGCGGGGTTCTTCTGGATGAGGGCGAGGGTCTGCAGGACCGAGTCGTGCAGGTGGGCGGCCACGTCGGCGCGCTCCTGGGTGCGCACCCGCTCGGCGCGCTCGTCGGTGAGGTCGGACATCAGCCGGTAGACGAACGGCCCGAGCACGATGGCGACGCCGAAGAAGGCGAGCAGGATGGCGAGCGTGGCGTCGCGGGCGACCGACAACGAGCCGTCGCGCAGGGTGAACAGCACCAGCGCGACGACGACGAGGACCACTCCGGCGCCGATCCGCGCCCACGCCGCCCAGCCGCCCCCGCCCAGCACCAGCCGGACCGGGTCGACCTTTCCGGTGGCGTCGATCCAGCGCTCGCGCTGCGCCTCGTCGGCCTGGCGCCACAGCAGGGCGACGCCGACGACGGCGATGCCGAGCGGCCAGATCCACCAGCCGGTGCCGAGCAGTGCCTCGATCGTCAGGACCGCGCCGATGCCGAGCACGGCCAGGGTGATCACCGGCCCGACGTCGGAGAGCCGGCGTCCGCGGCGGCCGGGCCGGCGACCGTCGCGGGTAGCGGTGGCGAGGCCGGGGGCGAGGTGGTTCGCCGGTGGGCCGGCGGGCAGCAGGATCCACAGCGCGGCGTACGCCATGACACCGGAGCCGCCGACCACCGTCGCGACCACGAAGGCAGCGCGCACCAGGAGCACGGACACGCCGAGGTGGACCGCCAGGCCGGCGGCGACGCCGCCGATCATCGGCTCGCGCAGGTCGCGCCAGGCGCGGCGTACGTCGCGGGGCGGGGCCGGCGGAGCGGGCAGGGGCGCAGTGGTGCTCATGGTTGTTCCATCGTCACACAGCGCGGGACGCGCCAGCAGGGGGAAGGACCCTGACCCGACCCTGATCCCGTGCCCGGGGCGATGCGGCAGGATCAGGGCTGTCCCCGATGGTCCGCAGGCCGGGGAGACAGCAGGCTGGAGGACATGAACGCACCGACCGACACCGAGAACGAGCCTCGCCGCGAGGGCCCCCGGGTCACCCGCGACGAGGTCCGCGACCTCGCCCGACTCCGCCGCAGCCGCGACGACCGCAAGGTCGCCGGTGTCGCCGCGGGGGTCGCACGGCACCTCGACATCGACCCGCTGCTGGTGCGGATCGCGTTCGTCGTCCTCACCTTCTTCGGCGGCGGTGGCCTGATCCTGTACGCCGTGTGCTGGCTGTTCGTTCCGGAGGAGGGCACCGAGGACACGGTGATCCGGGTCGACGAGGGCATCCGCACCGCGGTGCTGATCGTCGGCGGCGTGGTCGCGATCGCCTCGGTCATCGGCGACACCGTCGGCGGACCCGGCTTCCCCTGGCCGGCGCTCGCGCTCGGGCTGATCCTCATCGTGGTGCTCGCCGGCAAGAACGCCGTCAAGCCGGGCGGCCCGCCGCACCCGTGGATGGGTGGCACCCCCGTCCCGCCTCCCCCGCCCCCGGCCCCGGAGCCCGGCGCCCCCGGCGCCCCCGGCGCGACCTACTCGGCCTACCGGGCCCCGGCTCCGGCGTACCGCCGCCCGGTCGACCCGCGCAAGCGCGGACCGCTGCTGTTCCCCTTCACCCTCGGCCTGGCCGCGCTCGGCCTCGGCGCCCTGGCCACGTTGGACCTGGCGGGCGTCGACGTCGTCCCGTCGGCGTATCCCGCGACGGTGTTGGGCGTCATCGGGCTGATGCTCCTGGTCGGCGCCTTCTACGGCCGGGCCGGCGGGCTTATCCTGGTCGGCCTTCTCGCCGCCGGCGTCACCGCCGTCACCTCGGTCGCCGACAGCCTCGAGGTCGGGGAGCAGCGGCCGGTGCTGCAGCAGGCGTCGGACCTGAAGAGCTCCTACGACCTGGGCGTCGGCGAGATCCGGATCGACCTGACCGACGTCCGCGACCTTGACGCGCTCGACGGCAGGACGCTCGACCTCGAACTCGGCGTCGGTCGCATCCTGGTGATCGTGCCGAAGGAGGGCCTCAACGTGGAGGCCAGGGGCACCCTCGACGCTGGCGAGGTCGCCATGTTCGGCAAGACGACCAGCGACGACGCCAGCGGCGACAACGGCACCGTCGCCGAGGCCCCGACCCTGACCATCGACGCCGACCTCGACCTCGGCCAGATCGAGTTCCGGAGCGCAGCATGAGCTACGACGAGCACACCACCGAGATCCCCCGCGAGGAGCGGCCCACCGCGGACCGCCGTACCGGCTGGCACCCGGTCAACACCGGCCACCTGGTCATGGGCATCGCGTTCACCGGCCTGCTCATCGTGTGGGCGCTGTCCACGAGCGACACCGTGCAGATCGAGAGGAACGGCTGGATCATGGGCCTGCCGTGGCTGGCGGCCGGCGCGGCGGGGCTGATCGCCTCGGTGCTGCGCGGCCGGCACCACGACCAGGGTTGGGACCACAACAGCTGGGACGAGCACCGGATGCGGGGCTGGCAGTGACCCTCCCCCAGCTGACCGGGCTGGCCTCGCTCGTCGCCCTCGACCACCCCGAGCTGGTCGCCCCGCCCGTCGCGGCAGCCCTGTCCCGATGGCCCGGCGCCGAGCGGATCGCGGTCGTGGAGATCGACCCCGAGCATGCCGACACCGCCGCCATGAGCGCGGCGTACGACCTGCCGATGACGGCCGGCGCCAACTGCGTGCTGGTCGCCGGCAAGCGGGAGGGCGAGGAGCGGGTCGCCGCGTGCCTGGTCCGCGCCGACACCCGCGCCGACGTCAACCACACCGTGAAGCGGCTGCTCGACGTCCGCAAGCCGTCGTTCCTGCCGCTGGAGCGGGCGGTGGCCGAGTCCGGGATGGAGTACGGCGGCATCACGCCGGTCGGCCTGCCGGCGGGGTGGCGCCTGCTCGTCGACGCCCGGGTCCCGGAGATGGACCTGGCGATCATCGGGTCCGGGCTGCGCCGCTCCAAGCTCCTCGTGCCCGGGGACCTGTTCGGACAGGCCCCCGGAGCCGAGGTCGTGGAGGGACTGGCGGGCTGACAACCTTTCGGCGTCCTCGACCGCTTCTACCGGTGAGAGGTGCCGATGAAGCGGACGGTGGTGGGACGCGATGGCGCTCGGTGCCGCGCCCGGCGAGGAGCCCGAGGAGCCCGATGGGTTCGATGGGTTCGTGGCTGCCCGCGGCGACGCGCTGTGGCGCTCGGCTTGGCTGTTGACGACCGACCACCAGCTCGCGGAGGACCTGGTGCAGACGGCGCTGGCCAAGTCGTGGCGGGCGCGGGACCGGGTCGGCGCCGACGGCTTCGAGGCCTACGTGCGCCGGGTCATGTACACCACCTACGTCTCCTGGTGGCGGCGCAGGTGGCGGGCCGAGCGTCCGACCGAGAACCTGCCGGAGCGGCCCTCCCGGGCGGAGGACGGCGACGCCCGCAACGACCTGGTCGCGGCGCTCGACGGGCTGCCCCGCGGTCAGCGCGCGGTGGTCGTGCTGCGCTACTTCGAGGACCTCACCGAGCAGCAGACCGCAGCCGTCCTCGGAATCGGCGTCGGCACGGTGAAGAGCCAGTGCTCCCGAGCCCTCCGATCCCTGCGCTCCTCTCCCCGCCTGCGACGAGAGGAGACCGCCGATGAGTGACGAGCAGTGGCTGCGCGAGGGCCTGTCCGAGGCCGTGCCGGCGCCCCCGGCGGCACCCGACCGCGCCGCCGGGGCACGCGTGAAGGCGCGCCGCGCCCGCCGTACGACGATTCTGGCGGCCGGATGCACTGCCGCCTCGGTGGTGCTGGTGGCGGGCGGCATGGCGCTGCTGGGCGGCAGTCGAGCCACGCCGGACGGCGCCACGGATCGCGGTCCTACGGCACCGGGTGTCACCGGCTGCCCGGCCGAGCCCGTCGACACCCGGACCCAGGCCGGCCCCGACCACATCCCCGACGGGGCGATCTCCGTCCGCCTGTGCAGGGGTTTCGGGGGTGCGATCGAGGTGCCCGACGACGCGCTGGTCAGCGGGGTGGACGAGATCGCGGCAGCGATCAACGGACTCGCCGCGCCCGGGCCGAACGTGTTGTGCACCGGTGAGCTCGGACCGGGCTACCAACTGGTCTTCGCCTACGCGGACGGCACCACACAGGTCGCTGCCGGCGAGCTCTACGGCTGCCGCCCGGTGGTGGTCAACGGCACCGAGCGGCTCGGTGCCGACGCACCGTGGAAGCGGTTCATCGACCTGTTGCGAGCACAGCGCAGCGGTGCCACTCCCCCGGCGACCCTGGACCACACGGCGATCGACTGCGATCAGGCCGGCCGGGTGCCGACGCTCGGTCGGCCGCAGGAGCTCGCCGTGGCGGCGATCTGTGTCGAGGACACCCTCAACAGCGGCGTCTGGCTCCGCGCCGACATCTCCTCCGCCGACCTCGCCACCCTGCTCACCGACATGGCGGCGAACACCGAGAGGAACGCCGCCTACGTCGACTGCGACCCGGGCAGGCTGCCCCGCATCGTCGGCTTCACTTCCTGGGGCGACCGGATCGACATCCGCGCGGGGTGCGGCAACGGCCGGTTCGCCACCGATCCGGACGACCACTCCGTCTGGTCCCCCGGGCCGGAGGCCGCCGCGATCATCGACCGCCTGGTCGGGGAGGCCCGCTGACGGGCCGCCCCGGCGCCGGACTCAGTGATCGAGCCCGGTGATCCGCAGGCCCGAGTGGGTCTTGTACTTCCGGTTGATCGAGATCAGCACCGCGGTGAACGGCTCGAGCACCCGCGCGAGGCGGAGCTTCCCGCCGTCGACACCGGGCCGGCCGGTCACCGAGGCGGCCAGGTCGATCGCGACCTGCTTGCCCTCGACCGAGTCGCCGACCACGATCACGTCCTCGTCGAGGAACTCGTCGTCGCCCCACAGCGAGGGCGCGGCGACGTTGTGGAAGGCGCCGACCACCGTCGCGCCGGGCACGAGCTCGGCGGCCGACTCCGCGGCCGATCCCTCGCCGCCGTTGATGACGCGACCGTGGGCGCCGCGCTTGTCGAAGGCGAGCGGGTTCACGCAGGAGATGACCGTCTTGCCGTCCAGCGCCCCGTCGGCGGCCAGGGAGGCGACGAGCTCGTCGTGGCCGTCGTACGGCACGGCGAGGAGGACGACGTCAGCGGCGGCGATCGCGTCGGCGTTCGTGGCGCCGCGGGCCGAGCCGGCGCCGTCGACCGAGCCGAGGCGCTCGGAGACCTCGGCCGCGACGGCCTCCGCCTTCTCGGCCGCGCGGGAGCCGAGGACGATGTCGTGGCCGTGGCGCGCGAACCGGTAGCCCAGGCCCTTGCCCTGCGGTCCGGTGCCGCCGATGACGGCGACGGTGTAGCGGGCGGGCGTGGCGGGAGTGGTCTCAGAAGTCACGCTCCCTCCTATCACGACCGGTCCACGGCCCGCGCCGGGTCTCACCGCGGACACGGGCGGAGGATCGGAGGGACTGTGACAGCATTCCCGTCACCGTTGTGCCGTCGGCGACCTCCGCCGGCGCCGCCCATGTGGCCGGAAGGCCGGAAGGGACCGCCATGAAGCTGTCGATGCCCCTCGTCTACGCAGGCAACCCGCGCGAGTCGGCCGACCAGGTCGCCGCGCTCGAGAAGGCCGGCCTGGACACCATCTGGGTGGCCGAGCCCTACGGCTTCGATGCGCCCACACTGATGGGCTATCTCGCCGCGAAGACCGAGACCGTGGAGATCGGCGCCGGCATCCTCAACGTCTACTCGCGCACCCCCGGCACGCTCCTGCAGACCGCGGCCGGACTCGACAACGTCTCGGGCGGCCGCGGCATCCTGGGCCTCGGCGCGTCCGGTCCGCAGGTCATCGAGGGCTTCCACGGCATGCCCTACGATCGCCCGCTGACCCGCACCCGCGAGGTGATCGAGGTGGTGCGAGCCGGACTGCGCGGCGAGCGCCTCGACTTCCAGGGCAAGACGGTCCAGGTCCCCCTGCCCGAGGGCCAGGGACTCGGGCTCGGCAAGCCGCTCAAGCTGCTCAACCGGCCCGAGCGGGCGGACCTGCCCATCTGGGTCGCCGCGCTCGGCGACAAGAACGTCGCGATGACCGCCGAGGTCGCCGACGGCTGGCTGCCCTTCCTCTACTACCCCGAGAGGGCCCAGCAGGTCTGGGGCGCATCGCTCGCGGCCGGCGCCGCCAAGCGCTCGCCCGACCTCGAGCCGCTCGAGATCAGCGCCGGCGGCATGGTCGCGATCGGCGAGGGCCCGGAGACGAAGGCGCTGCTCGACCTCATGCGCCCGACGTACGCCCTGTACGTCGGCGGCATGGGAGCACGGGACAAGAACTTCTACAACCAGCTGGCCTGCGAGTACGGCTTCGAGAAGGAGGCCAAGGAGATCCAGGACCTCTACCTGTCGGGCAAGAAGAAGGAGGCCGAGGCGGCGGTGCCGCTGGAGTGGCTCGAGGCAGGCAACCTGGTCGGCCCGGCGTCGTACGTCAAGGAGCGGATCGCGGCCTTCAAGGAGTCCGGCGTCACCTCCCTCTCGGTCTCCCCGGCCAGCGCCGACCCGGCCGGGACCATCGCGCAGCTCAAGGAGTGGGTCGCCTGACGGCTGCGCAACCGCCTCGACGACGGCCCCGGGATGTCACATCCCGGGGCCGTCGGGTGTCTGGTGGGGGACGGGCGTGCGGCCACTTGGCAAAGAGTTCCCGTCCGGCGATGAATCAGGGGCGGTCTCAGGGTCGGACCCGGAGGAATCCCGATGCCGATGTCCCCGCCCAGTGGAAGTGTGAGCGCCATGCACCGTCAGATCGCCGGCAAGCTGACCGGCCCCGTCACCAAGTGGATCGTCCTCATCGCGGTCATCGTGATCGCCGGCGGACTCGCGTCCCTCGCGGGCAAGCTCATCGACGTCCAGAACAACGAGACCGAGTCCTGGCTGCCCGACAGCGCCGAGTCGACGAAGGCCTTCGAGAAGCTCGAGGCCTTCCAGGACCCCTACGACGTCGGCACGACCGTCGTCTACCACCGCGCGTCGGGTCTCACCGACGCCGACCTCGCGGACATCGAGACGCAGGCCGGCGAGATCGGCAAGCTCGACGGCGTCAGCAACGTCCTCAGCCCGCAGGGCGCGCAGGCCGCGGGCGTCCCCACGCCGTTCGTGTCCGAGGACGGCCAGGTCGCCAAGCTCGAGTTCACCGTCAACTACGGCGACAAGCTGTGGGAGGTGCTGCCCGACCTGAAGCCGAAGATCGACAAGATCATCGCGATCGACGGCGTGGATTCCTACCTCGCCGGCGCGGGTGGTCAGAGCGCCGATGCGGCGACGATCTTCTCCTCGGGCGACAGCAACCTGCTGCTGATCACGCTCGGCGTCGTCGTCCTCATCCTGCTCGTCACCTACCGCAGCCCGATCCTGTGGCTGCTGCCGATCCTCACGGCCGTCGTGGGTCTCGGAGCCGCGATGGGCGTGCTCTACCTGCTCGCCAAGAACACCAGCCTCACCGTCAACGGCCAGACGCAGTTCATCCTCACCGTGCTCGTCATCGGCGCCGGCACCGACTACGCCCTCCTCCTCGTCGCCCGCTATCGCGAGGAGCTGCGGCGCCACGAGGACCGGCACGAGGCGATGGCCTTCGCCCTGCACCGCGCCGCCCCCGCCATCCTGGCCAGCTCGGCGACCGTCGTGGTCGGCCTGCTCTGCCTGATGTTCGCCGACCTCAACTCCACCGCCGGCATGGGCCCGGCCAACGCCGTCGGCGTCGCGGTCACCTTCGTCGTGATGGTCACCCTGCTGCCCGCCCTGCTGGTGATCTGCGGCCGCTGGGTGTTCTGGCCCTTCGTGCCTCACTTCGGCAGCGCCGAGCCGACGGCCTCCGGACTGTGGGCGAAGGTCGGCCGCAGCATCGCCCCTCGTCCGCGCGTGGTGTGGATCGGTACGGCGGCCGCGCTGGCTCTCCTCTGCCTGGGCTTCCTGCGGCTCGACACGGGCGGCATCCCGAGCGACGAGCAGTACACCACCGACCAGGACTCGGTGATCGGCCAGACGATCCTGGTCGAGCACGGCCTCGTCGACGCCAGCACCCCGATCCAGGTGGTGGCCAGCGCCGACCACGCCGACGACGTGATCGCGGCGATGTCCGGTGTCGACGGGATCGCCGCGCCGATGGAGGTCGCGAGCAAGGACGGCACGGCCCTGATCGTCGCCGACCTCACGAGCGACCCCTACTCCGACGCCGCGGCGGCGGCCGTCGAGGACGTCCGCGCGGCGGTCCACGACGTGCCCGGGGCGGACGCGCTCACCACGGGCATGACCGCGGTGTCGATCGACATCATGGATGCCTCGGCACGGGACAACAAGGTGATCATCCCGATCGTCCTGGCGGCGGTCCTGCTGATCCTGGCCGGACTGCTGAGGTCGATCCTGGCGCCGGTCCTGCTGATCGGAACCGTCATCTTGTCGTTCGGCGCGGCGCTCGGTCTCTCCGGCCTGGTGTTCGACCTGGTCTACGGCCGCGAGCACACCGATCCCGGCTTCCCCCTGTTCGCGTTCGTCTTCCTCGTCGCCCTCGGCATCGACTACAACATCTTCCTGATGACCCGGGTGCGCGAGGAGGCAGCGGCGCACGGGACCCGGATCGGCTCGCTGATCGCTCTGTCCTCCACCGGTGGCGTGATCACCTCGGCGGGCCTGGTCCTCGCGGCGACGTTCGCGATGCTGGGCACGATGCCGATGACCTTCACCCTCCAGCTCGGTACGACGGTGGCCCTCGGCGTCCTGCTCGACACGATGATCGTCCGGTCGGTCCTGGTGACCGCCCTGAACCTCGACCTGGGCGGGAAGATCTGGTGGCCGAGCAAGCTCGACCGGGGCGACTCCACGGTGGAGGGACCGCCCGCGGCCGAGGAGCAGCGGGTGCCGGCCCTCGACTGATCGTTCGGATCCTGACGGGTGGACGTCCGACCACCGGGTAGAACTTGTTCTACCGCGGACGTCCACCCGTTAGGCTCGTGCTGATGTCCGAGGTCCCCACCCCCCAGCAGATCCGCCGGGCGTTGGCCCGTGCCGAGCGCGGGGCCGCGCTCGACCTCGCGGAGACGACCGCCCTGCTCGCCGCGACCGGTGCCGAGCTGGACCGACTGTGCGGGGCGGCCGCGAAGGTCCGTGACGCGGGCCTGGTCGCCGCCGGACGGGTGGTCGAGGGCCGGGGGATCGTGACGTACTCCCCCAAGGTGTTCATCCCGATCACCCGGCTGTGTCGCGACCGCTGTCACTACTGCACCTTCGTGGAGACCCCGGCCCGAGCGGCGCGGGACGGCCGGGCGCCGTACCTGTCGCCGGACGAGATCCTCGACATCGCCCGCCGGGGCGCGGAGCTGGGCTGTCTGGAGGCACTGTTCACCCTGGGCGACCGGCCCGAGGACCGCTGGCCCGAGGCGCAGGCCTGGCTCGACGAGCAGGGCTACGACTCCACGCTGGCCTACATCCGGGCGATGGCGATCCGGGTGCTCGAGGAGACCGGGCTGCTGCCCCACCTCAATCCCGGCGTCATGTCGTGGGAGGAGCTCAACCGGCTCAAGCCGGTCTCCCCGTCGATGGGGATGATGCTGGAGACCACGTCGCGGCGCCTGTACGAGACCAAGGGCCTGGCCCACTTCGGCTCCCCCGACAAGGACCCCGCGGTCCGGCTGCGGGTGCTGGAGGACGCCGGCCGGCACGGCATCCCGTTCACCACCGGCCTGCTGGTCGGGATCGGCGAGACCCTGACCGAGCGGGCCGAGACGATCTTCGCGCTGCGTGCCACGGCCCGTGCCTACGGCGCCGTGCAGGAGGTCATCGTCCAGAACTTCCGGGCCAAGCCCGACACCGCGATGCGCCACGTCGACGACCTCGACCTCGCCGAGTACCGCGCCGCGATCGCCGTCACCCGACTCGTCCTCGGCCCCAAGGCGCGGATCCAGGCGCCGCCCAACCTGGTCGACCTCAGCGAGTGCAGGGCCCTGCTCGACGCCGGCGTGGACGACTGGGGAGGCGTCTCGCCGCTGACCCCCGACCACGTGAACCCCGAGCGGCCCTGGCCCTCGCTCGACCGGCTCCGCTCGATCACCGCCACCTGCGGCTTCGACCTGCGCGCACGCCTGACGGTGCACCCGGAGTACGTCGTCGGCTCGCTCCGGGACGGGCAGGCGTGGATCGACCCCCGCCTGCACGCCCACATCGCCGCGCTGGCCGTGCCGGACGGCCCGATGGCCGGGCTCGCGATCCCCGATGTCCGCCCCACCGGCCTGCCCTGGCAGGAGCCCGACGGCGGCTTCGCATCAGCGGGCCGCGTGGACCTGCACGCGGCCGTGGACACCGAGGGCCGCACCGACGACCGCCGCTCCGACTTCGGGTCGGTCTACGGCGACTGGGCCGCTGTCCGCGAGGCCGCCGCCCAGACCTCGGCCGCCGGGCCGGTCCCTGCTCACGAGCACCGTGACCTACCGAATATCGGTGCTTCCGCTCCGGGACTGTCGGCCCTGGCCGCAGCGGAAGCCGACCCCGGCAACCTGTCCGACGAGCACGCCCTCACCCTGATGACCGCCGAGGGCGACCTGCTCCGCCAGGTCGTGCGACTGGCCGACGACCTGCGCCGCGAGACCGTCGGCGACGACGTCACCTACGTCGTCAACCGCAACATCAACTTCACCAACGTCTGCTACGTCGGCTGCCGGTTCTGCGCCTTCGCCCAGCGCAGGACCGACGCCGACGCCTACTCCCTGTCCTACGCCGAGGTCGCCGACCGCGCCCAGGAGGCCTGGGACCTCGGCGCCACCGAGGTCTGCATGCAGGGCGGCATCGATCCCGAGCTCCCCGCGACCGCCTACTTCGACATCGCCGCCGCGGTCAAGCAACGGGTCCCCGACATGCACGTCCACGCCTTCAGCCCGATGGAGGTCGTCAACGGCACCGCCCGCACCGGCCTCTCGATCGAGGACTTCCTCATCAAGGCCCGGGAGGCCGGCCTCGGCTCCCTCCCCGGCACCGCCGCCGAGATCCTCGACGACGAGGTCCGTTGGGTCCTCACCAAGGGCAAGCTGCCCGCCCGCACCTGGGTCGAGATCGTGTCCACCGCCCACCGGATCGGGCTGCCCACGACGAGCACGATGATGTACGGCCACGTCGACAACCCCCGCCACTGGGTCGGCCACCTGGGCGTCCTCAAGCAGGTCCAGGACACCGCCCGCGAGAACGGCAGCACCGGGTTCACCGAGTTCGTCCCCCTGCCCTTCGTCCACACCAGCTCCCCCATCTACCTCGCCGGCGTCGCCCGCCCCGGACCCCCCCTGCGCGACAACCTCGCCGTCCACGCCATGGCCCGCATCCTCCTCCACGGACGCATCGACAACATCCAGACCAGCTGGGTCAAGCTCGGCGTCGACGGCACCCGCGCCATGCTCGACGCCGGCGCCAACGACCTCGGCGGCACCCTCATGGAGGAGACCATCTCCCGCATGGCCGGCTCCGAGCACGGCTCCGCCAAGACCGTGCAGGAGCTCACCGACATCGGCGCCGGCATCGGCCGGCCGGTGCGCGAGCGCACCACGCTCTACGGGAGCCCCGACCGCTCCTGAGCGCGTCGGCCCTCGCGCCACGCCCGGAACCGGGCCCAGCCGCGGCGTACCGCACGCCAGGCCAGCCAGAGCAGCACGACGCCGGCGAGCAGCAGCAGCGCGGCCACCGACGCGGCGGCGTACGGGTGCTCGATCGCGAACGCCATCACCGCGAGGACGGCGACGTCCTCCCCCACGCTGATGCCGATGTTGCTGAACGGCTCGGGCACGGTGTTGACCGCCATCCGGGTGCCGGTCTTGACCGAGTGCGCGGCGAGCGCGCTGCCGCCGCCGACCAGGCCTCCGAGCAGCTCGCTGGTCGAGGCCGAGTCGCCCGCGATGAGGACCCCGACCGCACCGCCGACGAGCGGCCGGATCGCCGTCGACACGATGTCCCAGGCGGAGTCGACGTACGGGATCTTGTCGGCGACGAACTCGAAGGCGTACATCAGCGCGGCCACGACGAGCACGTCCCAGCGGGCCAGCACGTCGGGGATCTCGGCGAACGAGCCCAGGCGGTCGGCCCCGCCGAGGACCAGCACGACCAGGTAGCTGTTGATCCCGCTGGCCCAGCCGGAGGAGAAGGCCAGGGCGAGTGATTCCATCCCGTCAGCGTAGGACCCGCGGACGACCGGGTACCGCAGGCGCATGACCACCAACGATCCGGAGCAGTACGAGGGCTACAGCGTCGACGACGAGAACCAGCTGCAGCCGGAGGACACCCTGGCCGACGACGACGTGGCGGACGAGCTGGACCGCGGCTACTCCCCTCCCGAGAAGTACTCGGCGGGACAGCGCTACGGGAACACCCCGTGGGAGCAGGCCCACGACCAGCCCCTCGACGACAGGCTCGCCGAGGAGGTGCCCGAGCCCGACCCGATCGGTGACGCCGATCGCGAGCTGCGCGGGGACGGCCCCGAGGACGACGGGATCGCCCACGAGGCCGACGAGCCCGGCGAGGAGGTCGGGGACGATCGCGCGGGTCGTCTCGTCGACCCCGACGAGGGGCGCGGCGACGATGTCGAGCAGGACCTCGTCGCCGAGGACGTCGGGATCGACGGAGCGGGGGCGAGCGCCGAGGAGGCCGCCGTCCACGTCATCCCCGACGACGAGCAGCATGGCTGAGGACGGTCCTGCCGAGCGAGCGGAGTCTGGCCCCACGACGGCTGGGTACTTCAGGTCCGGGCCGGAAGGCCCCCGACGAAGGAGGGAATTGTGGCACTCATCTTGTGGATCCTGGCGGTGATCCTCGTGGTCTCCGGCATCTTCAGCCTGTTCAGGGGTGAGCTGCTCTGGGGGATCGTTCTGATCGTCATCGGCCTGTTGGTCGGCCCCGGAGGCGTGAGCCTGTTCACCTGACCGACGCCCGCTGGGCGCCGTGTCCGACGGACGGCGCCCGGCGGGCGAACCGGCGGACCTGCTCCGGTCGGTGGACGAGCCTTCAGTGGCGGTGGCGCGCACCGCGGCGCTTGGCGTCGTACATGCGCAGGTCCGCGAGCCGGAGCAGCTCGTCGGGATCGCGTCCCTCCGGCCCGACAGCGGCCGACCCGACGCTGACGCCCACCGGCACGTGCAGGGCGAACGGGTGTGCGTCGAGGGTCTCCTGCACGCGGGCACGCACCCGCTCGGCGAGGACCGCGTGGGCGGTGCCGGACTCGAGGCGCACGACCAGGACGAACTCGTCGCCACCGACCCGGGCGACCGTGTCGTCGGGCTGGACGACGTCGCTCAGCACGTCGGCGACCGCGCACAGGACGCTGTCGCCCGCGGCATGCCCGAGATCGTCGTTGACGGCCTTGAAGCCGTCGAGGTCGAGCATGACCAGCGCGTGCGGCGAGCGGCCGGGGGCGGACGCCGCGGCCAGAGCCTCCTGCAGGGCGATCCGGTTGCTGACGCCGGTGAGCGGGTCGATCCGGCCCTGGGCCCGCAGCCGGTCCTGCTCCTCGCGGTGAGGGGTGACGTCGATCATCGCGTGCAGCCGCATCGGCTCGCCGCTCGGCCCGGTGAGATCGCGGACCTGGACCTCGACGAGACGGACGTCGCCGTCGCGGGTGACGACGGTGGCGGAGAAGGCGCCGCCGTCGGCCGCGGGCTGGTCGCGCGTGGTCAGCCAGCTGCGCACGGTCCGGCCGCGCAGCGAGTCGGCGGGCACCCCGAGCAGGGCGGCGGCCTCGGCGTTGGCCTGCTGGATCCGCTCCTCGGCGTCGCTCACGAGCACCGGTGTCGGAGTCGCGCCGAGGAGGGAGCTCAGCCACGCGTTCGACCGCCGCAGGCTCGCCTTGAGGCGCCGCCGCCGGGCGTCGCTGACCAGCCACAGAAGGATGAGGACGAACCCGGTGCCGACAGCCAGCCCGATCAGCAGGGGGTCGTAGCCGTCCAGCTCCCCGATCGCCGCGTCGCGGTCCTGCTCGACCAGCATCCACCCGCCGATCGCCGGCACCTCGGCGACCGCCCACAGCGGCCCGTCGTCGGAGGGGTCCGGAGGCGGGCCGCCTCCGGACAGCCGGGGGTCCCGGCTGCGGACCCCGACCCGCCCGCTGGAGGCGGCGAGCGTCGTACCGTGCCGGTCGACCACACTCACGCTGGCGCCGTGCTGCCGGAAGACCGCGAGGATCTCGGCCTGGAGGCCGGAGAGCGCGAGCGTCGCCACGACGTACCCGCGGATCGTGCCGTCCGGGTCGCGGACGGCGGCCGCGACCGCGACCGCCCACGTCTGCTCGGACGTCATCAGCTGGTAGGCCTGGGAGACGTAGGCGGTGTCCGAGGACGTCGCCGGCAGGTACCACTCGCGGTGCGCGAAGTTCCTGCCGACCACGTCGGGCTCGCGCTGGGCGGGAACCAGGTCGAGCATGGTGCCGTCGGCGTCGTACAGCGAGGTGTTGAAGGTGGCGGTCGTGGACGAGCCGAGCGCCGCGAGGACCAGGTCCATCTGCGCCGGATCGCGCGAGTCCAGCGCCTCACGCACGCCGTCGTTGCGGCTGAAGGCGGTGACGATGTCGCGCAGGCCGCCCAAGCGCATGTCGACGTTGTGGGCCGCGAGCGAGTCGATCGCCTCCAGCCGGTCCTGGGCGGCGGCCGTGAGCGAGGCGTGGGTGTCGGCGTGCGCCCGGCCGGCCAGCACCGCGACCGCCACGAGCACGAGGGCGACCAGGCCGCCCAGCACCCTCGGCACGAGCCTCTCCCGCAGCGCCGGCGTCGGGTCGATCGGGTCGGGGGAGATCGTCGGCAGGACGTCCTGATCCGTGGGCCGGGCCAGCGACGGCGGGACGGCGTCGGTGCGCAACAGCTCGCCGAGGTCCGCCGCGGGCAGCGGCCGGCTCATCAGGAAGCCCTGGCCGAACGGACAGCCGAGACGACGCAGCGCCGTGACGTGCTGGGGCCGCTCGATCCCCTCCGCCACGACGTGCACGCCCAGGGACAGGCAGAACCGGACGAGCGACTCCGCCATCCGCTCGTGCTGGCCGCCGGAGCCGAGGAACTGCACGAAGGACCGGTCGATCTTGATCCCGTCCACCCGGAAGCGGCGCAGGTAGTCGAAGCTCGCGTTGCCCGTGCCGAAGTCGTCGAGGGTGATGTTGCAGCCGAGCGCCGCGAGCTCGGCGAGCACCTGCTCGTGGCCCTGGCCGGTGCGCGACAGCAGGGTCTCGGTGAGCTCGACGACCACCGCCTCGAGCGGCAGTCCCGCGGCCTCGGTCGTCTCGCGGAAGCGTTGCGGCAGCATCGGGTCGTCGAGGTCGGCGGGCGACAGGTTGACCGCCAGGCACAGCCGGCTGCCGGCCGGCAGCTCCCGCCAGCGCGCCACCTGGGCAGCGGCTGCCGCGAGCACCATCTCGTCGAGGCGGACGACCAGTCCGGACTCCTCCAGGGCCTCGAGGAAGCCCGCCGGCTCGATCAGCTCGCCCGTGTCCGGGTCCAGCAGCCGGGCGAGCGCCTCGACGGCCACCATGTCGCCGGTGCGCAGGTCGTAGCAGGGCTGGTAGTGGACGACCACGTCCCCCTGGGACAGGGCACGCTCGATCCGCTCCGCAGTCAGCGTCTGCGCAGCGGTTCCCATGCCGACCTCGCTCCCGGGATCGGCCGGCCCGGCCGGCGCCGAGCCGACGGTCTCCCCGACCCTCGGTAGGTCCTATCGGCCGCGCCGAGCGGGATCCGAGGGATCGGGTCGGGTGCTCCCTCCCACTCGATGGTGCCGGGGGGCTTCGAGGTGATGTCGACGGTGACCCGGTTGACCTCGGCCACCTCGTTGGTGATCCGGGTCGAGATCCGCTCCAGGACGTCGTACGGCAGGCGTGCCCAGTCGGCGGTCATGGCGTCCTCGGAGGTGACCGGGCGCAGCACGATCGGGTGACCGTAGGTGCGACCGTCGCCCTGGACGCCGACCGAGCGGACGTCGGCGAGGAGGACGACCGGGAACTGCCAGATGTCACGGTCGAGGCCGGACGCGGTGAGCTCGGCGCGCGCGATGGCGTCGGCCTCGCGGAGGATGTCGAGACGCTCGCGGTTGACCTCGCCGATGATCCGGATGCCGAGGCCCGGACCCGGGAACGGGTGGCGCCAGACGATCTCGGGCGGCAGGCCGAGCTGCTCGCCGACCAGGCGGACCTCGTCCTTGAAGAGGGTGCGCAGCGGCTCGACGAGCTCGAACTCGAGATCCTCGGGCAGGCCGCCCACGTTGTGGTGGGACTTGATGTTGGAGGTGCCCGCTCCCCCGCCGGACTCGACCACGTCGGGGTAGAGGGTGCCCTGGACGAGGAAGCCGACCTTGGTGCCCTCCGGGGCGTCCTTGACGATGTCGAGCTCGGCGGCCTCGAAGGTGCGGATGAACTCGCGACCGATGATCTTGCGCTTGGTCTCCGGGTCGCTGACGCCGGCGAGCGCGTCGAGGAACTGCTTCTCGGCGTCGACGACGACCAGCTTCGCGCCGGTCGAGGCCACGAAGTCGCGTTCGATCTGCTCGGTCTCGCCCTTGCGCATGAGGCCGTGGTCGACGTAGACGCAGGTGAGGCGGTCACCGATCGCCTTCTGCACGATCGCGGCCGCGACGGCCGAGTCGACGCCGCCCGACAGCCCGCAGATGGCGCGGCCGTCGGGGCCGATCTGCTCGCGGATCCGCTCGATCTGGTCCTCGGCGATGTTGCCGATCGTCCACGTCTGGCGGCAGCCCGCGATGTCCCACAGGAAGTGCTCGAGCACCCGCTGGCCGTGCTCGGAGTGGAGCACCTCCGGGTGCCACTGCACGCCGGCCAGGCCGCGGGCGACGTCCTCGAACGCCGCGACCGGGGTGACGTCGGTCGAGGCCAGGACCGTGAAGCCCTCGGGCGCGGCGCTCACCGAGTCGCCGTGCGACATCCACACGTTGTGCTCGAGGGGGATGCCGCCGAGCAGGGTGCCCGGGTGGCTCACGCTGACTCGCGTCCGGCCGTACTCGCGGGCGCCGGTCGCGGAGACGGTGCCGCCGAGGTGCGCGGCCATCAACTGGAAGCCGTAGCACATCCCGAAGACCGAGGGGCCCGCGGTGAAGATGGCCGGGTCGACCGCCGGCGCGCCCTGCTCGTAGACCGAGGACGGGCCACCGGAAAGGATGATCGCCTTCGGGTTGCGCGCGACCATCTCGGCCACCGGCATGGTGTGCGGGACGATCTCGGAGTAGACCCGCGCCTCGCGCACGCGCCGGGCGATCAGCTGGGCGTACTGCGCACCGAAGTCCACCACCAGGACCAGGTCGTGCTCGGACTCGTGCGTGGTCTCCCCAGGCGCCGTCATGGCCGAATCGTATCGGCGAACAAGCCCCTTTCACGCACCAGGGCCCGGCCGGGGAGGGAGGGTGGCCGGGCCCTGATTGTCCACGCAGCTGATGGACAGCGCCTGGACATGAGCCCGGGCTTCGGGAGGGAGCGTGAAAATCCCGGGCTCGGTCGTTCAACGACCCCTCGGAGGGTGGGTTACGCCGGGTTCGACCAAGTTGCGGGGAATCTTGCTCAGCTGACCCCGACGATCGGCAGGCGCAGCGCGGCGGGCGCAGTCGCGGGGACCGCGGGCGCCTTGGGGGTGACCGGCTCGATCTGCCGGTAGGCCTCGCCCAGCGCCGGGCGCGCGTCGCGCTCGCCCTTGTTGGGCCAGTACGCCATGGCTCGCTCCGCCTGGGCGGTGATGGTCAGCGACGGGTTGACGCCGAGGTTCGCCGAGATGGTCGAGCCGTCGACGATGTGCAGGCCCGGGTGGCCGAAGACCCGCTGGTAGCCGTCGACCACACCGGTCTCCGGGCTGTCCCCGATGGTGCAGCCCCCGATGAAGTGGGCGGTCAGCGGTCGGTTGAACGGCTCACCGATGGTGCCGCCGGCGGTGCCCCCACCCATGACGGCGGCCATCCGGCGTACGGCCTCGTTGGCGGCCGGGATCCAGGTCGGGTTGGGCTCCCCGTGGCCCTGCTTGGAGGAGAGGATCCACTTGCCGGCGACCCGCTTGGGGAAGGTGGTGATCGAGTTGTCGACCGACTGCATGACCAGGGCGATCACCACCCGCTCGGACCAGTGCTTGACGTCGTAGAGGTCGCGGACGCGGGCGCGCTCGCGCCACAGCTCCTTGAGCCACACCTTCCAACGCGGCTCGGGGCCGTCGCCGTCGGTGAGCACGGTCTGCATCAGCGACATGGCGTTGCTGCCCCGGCCGTAGCGCACCGGCTCGATGTGGGTGTGGTCGTCGGGGTGCCACGACGAGGTGATCGCGACGCCCTCGGTGTAGTCGACGTCGGCGCCCTCCGGCGCGATCGCGCCGAGGATCGACTCGGAGTTGGTGCGGGTCAGGTGGCCGAGGCGGTCGGAGACGTTCGGCAGGTCGCCGGTCGCCTTGAGCCGGTGCAGCAGCTTCTGGGTGCCGAGCGCGGCCGCGGAGAAGACGACCTGCTCGGCGGTGAACGTCTTGGTGGCGGTACGCCGGCTCAACTTCGCCTTCGTCCACCGGGTGTCGACCTGGTAGCCGCCGCCGGCCAGGGGGCGGACGCGGGTGACGGTGGTGAGCGGGTGGACCACGGCGCCGTTCTGCTCGGCGAGGTAGAGGTAGTTCTTGACCAGGGTGTTCTTGGCGTTGTGCCGGCACCCGGTCATGCACTCGCCGCAGTCGCGGCAGGCGTTGCGGGCCGGGCCGACGCCACCGAAGTAGGGGTCGTCGACCTCCGCGCCCGGCGCCTGGCCGGGGCCGCCGAAGAAGACGCCGACGGGGGTCGCGTGGAAGGTGTCGCCGGCGCCCATCTCGTCGGCGACCTTCTTCATCACCTCGTCGGACGGCGTCATGCGGGGATAGGTGACCACGCCCAGCATCCGCTTGGCCTGGTCGTAGTAGGGCGCCAGTTCGGCCTTCCAGTCCGTGATGTGCGCCCAGGCCGGGTCGGTGTAGAACGGGTCGAGCGCCTCGTAGAGCGTGTTGGCGTAGACCAGCGACCCGCCGCCCACACCTGCGCCGGCGAGGATCATGCAGTCCTTGACCATGTCGATGCGCTGGATGCCGTAGCAGCCCGCGGCCGGGGCGTAGAGGTACTTCTTCAGGTCCCAGGAGTTGTCGGCGAAGTCGGCGTCGGTGAACCGGGCGCCGGCTTCGAGGACGCCGACCTTGTAGCCCTTCTCGGTCAGCCGCAGCGCGGTGACCGAGCCGCCGAAGCCGGACCCGATGACGAGGACGTCGTAGTCGAAGTGGTTCATGCGCGGCCCAGCTTGTCCATCAGACGCAGCGAGGCGGTCATGAACTTCGCGTAGCCCTCGTCGGACATGCCGAGCATCGGACCGAACCGGATCAGCCGTTGGGTGCCGACCGACTGGGTCTCGGTGTAGCGGTGGATGCCCTCGCTCCCCTGCCGCCTCCCCATGCCGGACTCGCGCATCCCGCCCATGGGGGCGTCGATGCTGGCGAAGGTCGCGCCGAAGGCCTCGTTGACGTTGACCGTGCCGCACTTGATCTGCCGGGCGACGGCGCGTCCCCGCGCGGTGTCGCGGGTGTAGACCGAGCCGTTGAGGCCGTACTCCCCGTCGTTGGCCCGGGCGATGGCGTCGGCCTCGTCGTGGAAGCGGTAGATCGAGACGACCGGGCCGAAGGTCTCGTTGCCGAAGCAGGTCATCTCGGGGGTGACGCCCTCGAGGATGGTCGGCTCGTAGTAGTACGGCGCCAGGTCGGGCCGCGCCCGGCCGCCGGCGAGCACCCGGGCGCCCTTGGCGGCGGCGTCGTCCACGTGCGCGGTGACGGTCTCGAGCTGGTCGGCGGAGATGAGCGTGCCCATGTCGGCGTCCCAGTCCATGGTCGCACCCAGGCTCATCGCCTTGGTGCGCGCCACGAAGCGCTCCACGAACCGGTCGTAGACGGCGTCGGCGACGAACATCCGCTCGGTCGAGACGCACAGCTGGCCGGCGTTGGAGAAGCAGGCGCGGACGGCGCCCTCCGCGGCCCGCTCGATGTCCGCGTCGCGGAGCACGAGGATCGGGTTCTTGCCGCCGAGCTCGAGCGAGCAGCCGATCAGCCGCTCGGCGGCCTGCTTGGCGATGACCTTGCCGGTCGCGGTCGAGCCGGTGAAGCAGATGTAGTCGGAGCGCTCGATGATCGGGGGGCCGAGCTCGCGCCCCGGGCCGGCCACGACCTGCCACAGGTCGCGCGGGAACCCGGCGTCCTCGAGCAGTCGGGCGCCGAGCAGAGCGGAGAGCATCGTCTGCGCGTCGGGCTTGGTCACCACCGCGTTGCCGGCGAGCAGGGCCGGGAGGCCGTCGCACAGCGCCATGGTGAACGGGTAGTTCCACGGCGAGATGATCCCGACGACGCCCTTCGGGACCCGGTTGACCTCGACCTTCGTCAGCGCGGGAACGACGCCCGGGCGGCGCTCGCTGTCGAGGTGACGGTGGGCCGTGCGGGCGTAGTAGCGCGCGGTCAGCGCGATGTGCAGCGGCTCGTCGAAGGCGTGCTTGCGCGCCTTGCCCGACTCCAGCTGGATGAGGTCCATGATCTCGGCCTGCCGGTCGAGCACGATGTCGTGCAGCCGGTGCAGGATCCGGGCCCGCTCGTCGACGGAGACCCGCGCCCACGCCGCCTGGGCCACCCGCGCGCGTCGGAAGGCCTCGGCCACGTCGTCGGTGCTCGACTGGGGGATGTTGGCGACCGGGGCGCCGTTGATCGGCGAGTGGACCTGGGTCGTGCGCCCCGTCGTGGCCACGACGCGCTCGGTCAACCGGGCGACGTACTCCGGCTCCAGGGCGTACGACGCCCGCGGGTCGTGCTCGGGATCGTGCGGGCCGCCGACCGTGGGGTCGACGGGTCCACCGGAGGCACCGGAGATCGCTTCGCTCATGCGACGAGAGTAGGTGAGCGGAGTCACCTGCGGCTACCGATCGGTAGCAGATGTGCTGCTTTACACATGCCGTCTTGATGTCAAGACGTGTGCGCGCTGCAAACCGGCTGCAAGCCGGGCGGCGCAGGCTCGTCCTCGAAGCGACGAGAGGCGTCGCCAGCGAGCACGAGGAGACCCCGATGAGCATCGACCACCAGCACCCGGCCACCGAGCAGAAGACCGAGCAGAAGAGCTTCGACAGCCCGGACGAGACCCGCTCCTTCGAGCGCGGCGTCGCCGAGATCCTCACCGTCGGCGGCACCCCGATCGGCCGGCTGGTCCTCCAGCCGGGCTGGCGGTGGTCCGAGCACGTGAAGCCGATCGCCGGCACCGACCTGTGCGAGGCCCCGCACTTCCAGTACCACGTGAGCGGCGAGCTCGGGATCCTGATGGCCGACGGCACCGAGCTGGTCGCCCGCCCCGGCGACGTCACCTCGCTGCCGGAGGGCCACGACGCCTGGGTGATCGGCGACGAACCCGTCGTGGTCGTCGACTGGTGGGGCGCCTCGAACTACGCGAAGCCCTGACCTCCGGGCCCGTGCCGGCCGTCCCGGCCCAGGGTCTCGTCAGGACACTAGGATGGCGCGCGTGAGCGCACTTGCCGTGCGTGTGCTCGGGGAACTCACGGTCGACGGCTTCGACGTCGCGCAGCTGGACAGGAAGGCCCGCGGGCTGCTCCAGCTGCTGGCCCTCGCCCGCGGCGGCGCTGTGCCCGTCGACGCCGCCGTGGAGGCGTTGTGGGGCGACGCCCCGCCGCGCAGGCCGGGAGACCAGGTCGCGGTCCTCGCGAGCCGGGTACGACGGCTGCTGGGCCGCGAGTCCGTGCAGCGGACCGACCGGGGCTACCGCCTGCACGCCGACTGGTGTGACCTGGTCGAGCTCGAGGCGGTGACCCGGGAGGCCGAGCGCCGTCACGCGGCGGGCGAGACCGGGGCCGCGGCCGCGGCGGCGCGGGCTGCGCTCGCCCTGCTCCGCGGCCCGGTGCCCGAGGTGCACCCCGAGGCGGCGTGGGCCGTGGCCGAGCAGGCCGCGGTGGTGCGTCTGGTGCAGCGGGCGCGCCGGGTCGCGGCGAGCAGCCTGCTGGCGGCCGGCGAGTGGCGCGACGCGCTGGAGCTGGCGGCGGGCGACCTGGTGACCGACCCGCTCGACGAGCAGGCGGCCCGGACCGCGATGCGGGCCCATGCGGCGGCCGGGCGCCCGGCGCAGGCCCTCGCCGTCCACGCCGTGCTGCGCGAGACCCTCGCCGACCAGCTCGGCGCGGACCCCGACGAGGAGACCGCCGCGCTGCACACCGCCATCCTGCGCGGCGACCTGCCCCTCGTGCGCTCCTCGCCGCACGTGCCGGCGCTGGTCGGACGGGACAGCCAGGTCGCGCACCTGGACTCGCTCGTCGGCCGGGCCAGGGCCGAGCGGGTGCCGCGGGTCGCGCTGGTGTCCGGCGAGGCGGGGATCGGGAAGACCACGCTGCTCACCAGCTGGGCGGCGTCCCGCCGCGCCGCGGGCGACCGGGTGCTGCTCGGCACCTGCGGGCCGCTCGACCGGGCCGCGCCGCTCGACGTCGTCCTCTCCGCCCTGGCCGACCACGGCGAGGACGGGGACCTCGACGCCCTGCTCGGGTCCACGGGCTCCGGCCGCTCCGTCGACCCCGCCCTCGGGCCCACGGTGCTCTACGCGGCCCTCACCCGCGCGCTCGCTCGGATCGCCGCGGACCGGCCGCTCGTCCTGGTCGTCGACGACG
Source organism: Nocardioides albidus (assembly GCF_006335005.1). Lineage (GTDB taxonomy): Bacteria > Actinomycetota > Actinomycetes > Propionibacteriales > Nocardioidaceae > Nocardioides > Nocardioides albidus. The sequence continues at coordinate 10,354 of NZ_VDMP01000023.1, read as the reverse complement.
CCCATCTGGCCGGACCCACGCTGGCGGACTGGCTCGCCTACCTCCGCCGCCGCCCGCTCCCCCTCGTCGTCGTGCTCGGCGCGCGCCCGGCCGAGGGCCCCGACCTCCCCGCGACCGACCACGTCGGGCTCGGTCCGCTCGACCGGTCCCATGTCGCGGCGCTCGTCGGCGAGCGACGGGCCGACGACCTGCACGCCCGGTCGGGCGGGCACCCGCTCTTCCTGGCCGAGCTCGCGACCGTCCCGGCGGGTGCACTTCCGGTGTCGTTGGTCGCCGCCGTGACCGCCCGCTGCGACGACCTCGGCTCAGCCGGCGAGCTGGTCCGCACCGCCGCCGTGCTCGGCGGCGACCTCGACATCGACCTGCTCGCCGGCGTTCTCGGGCGCGGCACCCTCGACGTGCTCACCGACGCCGAGCGCGCCGTCCGCAGCGGGCTGCTGGTCGAGGTCGCCGGTCGGCTGCGCTTCCGGCACGACCTGGTCCGCACCGCCCTGGTCAGCGGTACGACGACCGGCCGGGCCACCCTGCTGCACCGGGAGGCGGGCCGCGCACTGGACCGGCGCGCCGACGCCGACCCGGCGGCGGTGGCCGAGCACGCCCGGCTGGGCGGCGATCCCGAGCTCGCCGCCCGCGCCCTGCGCACCGCTGCCGGACGGGCCGAGGAGCGCTTCGACCACGCGACGGCCGAGAACCTGCTCGACCAGTCCCTCGCGCTCGCGTCCGACGACGGCACGCTGCTCGCCCGGGCCCGGGTGCGGACCCGCCGCCGGCGCTACCGCGACGCCGAGGCGGATGCCCTCGCAGCCACCCGCTCCGGGCCGATGCGCTGGGAGACGGCCGCCTGGGCGGCGTACTTCGACCGACGCTTCGACGACGCCGCGTCCTACGCCGACGACGGGATCCTCGCCGCCGACGATGCCCCGTCGCGCACCCGCTGCCTGGTGGCGTCGGGCCGGATCCTGCACGCCCGGGGCCAGCTCGACCTCGCCCGTGAGCGCCTCGACGCCGCGATGCTGGACGCGACCGGCGAGGACCGGCTCGAGGCGGCGGCGTGGCTCGGGGTGCTGCACGCCCATCGCAGCGAGGTCGGCGAGGCGCTCGCCTTCCTCCGACCGGCCACCCGGCCGGGCGTCGGCGTGGCCCACACCGCGGCGTCGCTGCACGCGCTGCTGTTCACCGGGCACACCCTCGCGGTCGCCGGTCGGGCACAGGAGGCACTGGCCTGCTTCGACAGCTACACGGCCGAGGTCGAGCGGCGCGACGTGCCGCGCTTCGCCGGACGCGGGGTGAACTTCTCCGGTTGGGTGCTGCGCAACCTCGGCGCGGTCGCGGCCGGCGTCGACGCCCACCAGCGGGCGGCCGAGGAGGCCGTCGACGGGGTGGTGATCCCGGAGGTACGGGTGGCTGCGCTGGAGGACCTCGCCGAGGAGCGGCTGCGCGCAGGCGACGCCGACGCGGCCGCCGCCCTGCTCGACCGGGCCCGCGCGGCCCTGGTCGGGGACCTCGTGTTCGGATGGCGGCTGGCGATGAAGCTGCGGCTGCTGCAGGCGCAGGTCCACCTGCTGCGCGAGGAGCCGGAGCAGGCGCTGACGATCGCCCGCGCCCTCGCCGACGACGCCGGGAGCGTCGGTGTCCCCCGGTACGACGCGTGCGCGCGCCTTCTGGTCCACCGGGCCGCGCACGCCCTCGGCGAGCCCGTCGACCCGGCTGCGGCCTGGCACGACCTGGGCCGGGTCGAGCGTGCGGTCGGGATCGAGGCATGGTGGTGGGCCGCCAGCACGGGGGCCGCGCTCGGGGAGGAACGGTGGCTGACCCGGGCCGAGCAGCTGACGGCGGCCGTCAGGTCGCGGTGAGCACCAGCACCGGGACGACCACCTCGGGCGCACCGGCCAGCCGTCGGGCGGCCTCCTCCCGCACGGCCCTCCGCGCGGACTGCGGGAGCCGGTCGACGAACGGCGCGACGTGCGCCATCCCCAGCCGCCATGCCGCCAGGTCCTCCGGCTCGACGAGGCCGGTGGCGACCTCGACCCGGCGCACCCGGACCTCGCGGTGACCGGCCCCGGCCACCAGCGCCGCGAACCGGTCCGGGTCGCCGATCCGGCGCTCGGGGCCGCTCTTGAAGGCGAGGTACCAGCCCGGCGGACGGTAGCCGTGCTCGGCGAGGACCTGCTCGACGACATCCTTCGCCGGGTGCGTCCAGCCCTGCGCGAAGGCCGAGGCGGCGAGCATCGGCGCGACCCGGCGCAGTCCGGCCAGCACCGGCTCCGGGTCGGTCAGGTGGCCGAGGCTGAAGGCCGCCAGCGCGATGTCGAAGGCCCGGTGGGCGAAGGGCAGCCGGGCCAGGTCGGCGGCGACCGCGAGGGCCGGCGGTCGCGGCAGGATCGCCGGGGCGAGGTCGATCGCCACCACCCGTGCCGCGCCTGCACGGCGGGCCGCGTCGCCGGCGACGCCGGACCCGGCGCCCGCGTCCAGCACCGCGGCGCCGTCGAGGTCGAGGCCGTCGACCAGCACCTCGGCCAGCCCGGCGTAGAGCCGGGCCGGACCGTCGCGCCACGCGGACGCAGCGGCGTCGTAGGCGGCCCCGACCGGCGTGGTCACCCGAGCAGAGGCGCGGCGGCCACGGCTCGCTCCTCCCACCACGCCAGCTCGTCGTCGTACCCGCCGAGGGCCTTCTCCCAGCCGAACTGCACGAGCGCGCCGAGCAGCGCGAGCGCGATCTGCCGGTCCCACCACGGCTCGGTGACGATGCCCCGGCGCTCGAGCGCCGCCCGGTAGTCGTCGATCGCCTGCTCCTTGCTGACCGGCAGGCGGCGGCAGTTGATGGCGAGGTACCACGCCAGGTCGGCCGTCCCGGCACCCCGTCCCGGGGTCTCCCAGTCGAGCAGCACGGTCCGGCCCGTGTCGTCGGTGCCGAGGTTGTCGAGCTTCCAGTTGCCGTGCACGAAGGTCTGCGGCGTGGTGGCCAGTGCCGCCAGCAACGGCGCCGGCTCGTGGACCAGCGGTACGACGACCGCCGCGGCCCGCGGCGCCACGGACGCCAGCCGTGGCCAACCCTCCGCGACCAGGATCGGCACCAGGTGGCTCGAGCCGAGGGTGGCCTCCGCCGCGGCCATCCGCGGCGACAGCTCGAGGTAGCGGTCGCGCGGGGCGACCACGTCGACGTCGCGGTCGGTCTCCCAGAAGGCGGCGTGCAGCGCGGCCAGGTGGTCGAGGAACCGGCTGTTCTGCCCGACCGTGATCGGGTCGTCGACGGCCGGCACCAGCCACGGCCCGACGTCGTGCATCAGCACGGCCGAGAGCGTCGGCCGGTCCCGGTCGTGGGCGACGGCGACGATCGGCTGGGCGATCTCGTGCGGCAGGGCGTCGAGGATCCCCCGACGCCACAGCTCCACGGTCGGGCTGCCCGGCACCCCGGCCGCCCGCAGCGACCAGTCGGCGTCGTGGTCGAGATACTTGACGACGTACGGCCGCCCGTCGATCCGCACCCGCTCGAGCACGGCCCCCGACTTGCCCGGCGCGTCGAGCGCCGCGCGGTCGGTCGCGCCGGCGAGCAGGGCGGCGACGGAGTCGACCACCGGTCGGGCATCGGGCATCGGTTGCCTCCTCGGCTCGGGACCTGCGATCAGTCCCGAGCCTGCTCGCCCAGCCTTGCAGCCCGCCTGCAGTGCTGGCTAGATCGGCGCCGACAGGTACACCGACTTGACCTCCGTGTACTGCGCGAGCCCCTCGGGACCGAACTCCCGCCCCACACCCGAGGCCTTGAACCCGCCGAAGGGGGCCGCGAAGTCCATCGTGTAGGTGTTGACGCCGTAGGTCCCCGTCCGCACCCCGCGGGCGACCTCGAGCCCGGCCTCCTGGTCGGCGGTCCACACCGTGCCGGCCAGGCCGTACTCCGAGTCGTTGGCGATCCGGATCGCGTCGGCGACGTCGTCGTAGGCGATGACGGAGAGGACCGGTCCGAAGATCTCCTCCTGGGCGATCCGCATCCGGTTGTCGACGCCGGCGAAGACGGTCGGGCGGACGTACCAGCCGGTGTCGAGGCCGTCGGGCCGCCCGTTCCCGCCGGTCAGCAGCCGGGCGCCCTCCTCCTGTCCGAGGGCGATGTACTTCTCGACCCGCTCCTGCTGGCGCCGGGCGACCATCGGGCCGATCTCGGTGGCGGGGTCGAGCGGGTCGCCCACCACCATGCTCCCGATCGCGACGGCGAGGGCGGCGGCGAAGGCGTCGTGGCGCTTGCGGCTCACGAGCACCCGGGTCTGGGCGACGCAGGCCTGGCCGGAGTTCATCACGCCGAGGAACTTCAGGCCCTCGATCGCGGCGGCCTCGTCGGCGTCGTCGAGCACGATGGCGGCCGACTTGCCGCCGAGCTCGAGCGAGACCCGCTTGAGCTGCTCGCCGCAGATCGCGCCGATCCGCCGGCCGGCGGCGGTCGAGCCGGTGAACGCGACCTTGTCGACGCCGGGGTGGCGCACGAGGTGCTCCCCGACCTCGCGGCCCCCGGCGACGATCGACACCACGCCCTCCGGTACGCCGGCCTCGACGAGCAGCTCGGCCAGGAGGTAGCCGTCGAGCGGGGTCTCGGGCGCCGGCTTGACGACGACGGTGCACCCGGCCAGCAGCGCCGGCACCAGCTTCGAGAGGATCGTGAACTGCGGGACGTTCCACGGCGGGATGGCCGCGACGACACCCACCGGCTCATGGCGTACGACGACGTCGGCGCCGAGCGCGCCGGGCCGGCTCGACTCCCACGGGAACTCCCGGGCGATGGACAAGAACGCCTCGATCTGCATCCACGGCGCCGGCGCCTGGGCCAGCGAGCTGAACGAGATCGGCGAGCCCATCTCGGTGGAGATGAGGGTCGCCATGTCGTCCAGGCGCGCGGCGTAGAGGCCGGAGAGCGTCTGCACGATGTCGATCCGCTCGGCGGGGCTCATCCGCGGCCACGGCCCCTCGTCGAAGGCCCGCCGCGCCGCGGCCACGGCGGCGTCGATGTCGGCGGCCGATCCCTCGGGCACCCGAGCCACGACCTCCTCGGAGTGCGGGGAGATCACCTCCAGCACGGCGTCGGTGGCGGGCCGGGCCCAGGCACCGCCGATGAACAGGGTGTCGCGGTCGAGCGTCATGGGGTCTCCTTGGCGAGGTCGAACCAGTCCTTGAATCCCGAGGGGTCGTGCCGGCCGAGCGAGCCGTGCTCGAACAGGCCCCACCCCTCCGCCCCGTCGGCGACGCCGGCCCCCGGGCCGTGGACGGTGGCGCGGCCGACATGGTCGATCACGCCGAACATCACCCGCCCGGCCACGTCGGGGGCGTTGATGTCGTAGGTGAGGCGCTCGGTGAAGCCGGCGCCCTTCCACTGCCCGTGCGTCCAGTCCGGGTCGCCGCCGTAGCCGCCGCCGACGTGGAGCGGGACCGGCAGCAGCGACTCGACCTCGAGCACGAGCTCCTTGCCCTCGGGTGTGGTGCACACGATCGTCGAGCCGGTGGGCACCCGGGTGCCGGGGGCGTAGCGCATCTCCACGCGCGGCCAGCCGAGCTGCTCGACGCGGCCGTCGCGCCAGACCCGCGTGCAGTCGTTGAGCGTCCGGAAGCCGTCGGGCGTCTCCTGGACGATGATCACGACGCAGAAGTCGTCGAAGCGGAGCGGGACGTAGAGCCACCACATGCCCTCGAACGCCGGGTCCGCGGGCTTGCCCGCCGGCGCTGCCTCGCCCACCGGGCGGATCCCCCACGAGCGGTCCCGCGAGCCGACCCAGCGGTCCGGCGTGACCGCGATGTCGGTGCCGTCGACGCTGAGCACGCCCTCCCAGGTCCCGAGCTGCGCGAACCGCTGCGCGTCGAGCGTCGTACCGCTGCCCTGGCGCATGACGTGGGGCAGCTCCTGGACGACGGGGAACGAGCCCTCCCAGGTCAGGTCCATCGCGATGCCCTCGGTCTCCTCGAGGACGAGGCGCACCTTGTGCAGCGGCTCGATCACCTCGACCCGGTAGCCGCCGACCTGCTGGGCCATCCGGTCGGCCCCCCGCGGGTCCGCGGCGTCGCTGAGGTGGACCGCGGTCTGCTCGTCGCCCCGGCGCAGGAGGACGTAGGCGTCCTTGGTGCCGAGGTTGGGGTAGAAGCCGAGGCCGGTGATGAGGAACAGGTCGCCGGTGCGGTCGTGGGCGTTGAGATAGCAGCGGTCGTAGAAGTTGCGGTCGCTGCTGCCCGCCCAGGCCACCGGGCGCGGGAGCTGGTGGATGGGGAACTCGTCGAGGGGGCCGAGGCCGTGGTACTCGCCGTGGAGGGCGTGGTCCGTCGTGGGGTGGTTCATGCGCCGACCTCCTCGAGGAGCCGCTCGAGGAGCGGACGGTGATGGAAGACCGACTCGGGGTCGTCGGGTCGCTCGATCTCGCCGAAGTGGATCTGCCGGGCGCTGGTGCGCAGGAAGACACATCCCCACAGCACGGCGGCGTGGAGCTGGTGCCAGGTGAGGTCGCCGACCTCGACCCCGCTGAGCTCCGCGTACGTCGCGCGCGCGGCGTCCTCGGTGAGGAGGTCCGGCAGGCCGGGCAGCCCGAGCATGGTCGCGATCTCCTGGAAGACCCGGTGGGCGAACACCATCCAGGCCAGGTCCATCTCACGGGTGCCGAGGGTGGCCATCTCCCAGTCGAGCACGGCGACGGGGCGGAAGTCGTCGTACATCACGTTGCCGATGCGGGCGTCGCCCCAGACCAGCACCGGCGCGTCGTCCTCGGCGGGCAGGTTGGCCTCGAGCCAGGCGAGTCCCCGCTCGATCAGCGGAGAGCGGGGACTGCTGCCGGTCGCTGCCGTGCAGGCGTAGTCGTACCAGGCGCGGGTCCGGGCGACATTGCGCGCCAGCGGCGTCGGGCCGGCGTACCCGGCTGCCGCCGGGTCGAGGAACGCGAAGGTCGTGGCGGCGTCGGGGATGGCGTGCAGCCGGGCGAGCACCTCGATGCTGCCGCGCTGCAGGCGCGCCTGCTCCTCGGGCGTGGCGTCGAAGAGCCAGTTGTCACCGAACGTGTAGGGCAGCACGTCAGGAGGCACGACGCCCGTGACCCGGTCCATGAGGAAGAACGGCGTGCCCAGCACCGCGCCGGTCGGCTCCATCCAGCGCACGGCCGGGACCGGCACGTCGGTGAGCTCGGCGGCCAGGCGCATGGCGCCGTACTGGTCGGGCAGGCGGTACTCCTGGAAGACCGGGAGGTCCTCGGGCGCCGGCGCGACGCGGGCGACGAGCTCGGCGGTGATCCGCTGCCCATCGACGGTGTGCGTGACGTCGAGGACGACGGTCTCGCTGGACATGCCGTTGCTGTCGACGCCCGCATGCAGCGTGACGACGGGGTCCGCGCCGCCCGGGAGCACGGTGCGGAGCCACTCCTCGAGCCGGTCGTGGACCGCGCCCTGGTCACGACTCGACCGCTGCAGGGTCATCTCGGTCAGCTCCGTCGGCAGCGACTCGGTCACGGGCCCTCCTGGCTCCACGCTCCTAGAACGTGTTCTATGTCACGACGAGCGTTACGGTACCGTCGGTATCGAAAGAGGGGAAGAGGACATGGGGACCGAATCCGGCGCCGTCCGGGCGACCGGCCGGCCGCGGGACCCGCGGATCGAGCAGGCGGCGCTCGCGGCGGTGCGCGACCTGCTGGCCGCCGGCGGGTACGCCGCCGTGACGGTCGCCGCCGTCGCCGAGCGCGCGGGCACGACCAAGGCGGCGCTCTACCGGCGCTGGCCGGCGCTCCCCCACCTCGTGCACGAGGCCGCGTTCCCCGGCGAGCTGGCGCTCGACCTGCGTCTCGGCGCGGATCTCGCGACCGACCTCGGCGGCGTCGTCCGCGGCACGCGCGACGCGCTCTGCAGCCCGGTCGCCGCGGCCGCACTGCCCGCCCTGCTGGCCGAGATCGCCACCTGGCCGGACCTGCACGCGGCGATGATGCAGCGCTTCGCCGGCGTGTTCCGCGCCCTCGACGACCGGCTCCGGACCGCTGTCGAGGCCGGCGAGGCCCACCCCGACACCCGCGCCGACGACCTGCTCCGGCTGGTCATCGGCGCAGTGCTGTCCGGGGTGATGCTCACGCCCGGCCAGCTCGACGACGCCTGGGTCGACCGGCTCACCGCCACCCTGGCGCGCAGCGTGCGCCCCTGACCGACGTGCCTCGACGTCGTGCGTCGACCGTCGTGCGTCAGTGGGCGACGACCTCGACGCGCTGGAACTCCTTGAGCTCGGTGTAGCCGGTGGTGGCCATCGAGCGCTTGAGGGCGCCGACCAGGTTCATGGTGCCGTCGGCGACGCGGGAGGGCCCGAAGAGGATCTCCTCGATCGAGCCGACCTGGTCGAACTGCACCCGCTGACCGCGCGGGAGGTCGGCGTGGTGCGCCTCCGCGCCCCAGTGGAAGCCCCGGCCGGGCGCGTCGGTGGCGCGGGCGAACGGCGAGCCGACCATGACGGCGTCGGCACCGCACGCGATCGCCTTCGCGAGGTCGCCCGACGTGCCGATCGAGCCGTCGGCGATGACGTGGACGTAGCGGCCACCCGACTCGTCGAGGTAGTCGCGGCGCGCGGCCGCGACGTCGGCCACGGCGCTCGCCACCGGCACCGAGATGCCCAGGACGGTCCGGGTCGTGTGGGCCGCGCCGCCGCCGAAGCCGACGAGTACGCCGGCGGCGCCGGTGCGCATGAGGTGCAGCGCCGCCTGGTGGGTCGCGCAGCCGCCGACGATGACGGGCACGTCGAGCTCGTAGATGAACTCCTTGAGGTTCAGCGGCTCGGCCTGGCTCGACACGTGCTCGGCGGAGACGGTGGTGCCGCGGATGACGAACAGGTCGACCCCCGCGTCGGTGACCGTCTTGGCGAACTCCTTGGTCCGCTGGGGCGACAGCGAACCCGCCACCGTCACGCCCGCGTCGCGCATCTCGCGCAGGCGGGCGGTGATGAGCTCGGCCCTGATCGGCTCGGTGTAGATCTCCTGGAGCCGCCGGGTGGCCTCCTCGCCCTGGAGCCCGGCGACCTCCTCGAGCAGCGGCTCGGGGTCGTCGTACCGGGTCCAGAGGCCCTCGAGGTTGAGCACGCCCAGGCCGCCGTAGCGGCCGAAGTCGATCGCGGTCCGCGGGGACATCACAGAGTCCATCGGCGCGGCGAGGATCGGCAGCGAGAAGCGGTAGGCGTCGATCTGCCAGTCGACGCTGACCTCCTCGGGATCACGCGTGCGCCGCGACGGCACGATCGCGATGTCGTCGAAGGAGTAGGCGCAGCGGGCGCGCTTGGCGCGGCCGATCTCGATGTCGCTCACCGGAGGAGGATATCCGGGTCCGTCGTCAGCCCCGCACGCCGCCGAGGTCGAGGAACATGACGTGCAGCCCGGCCAGGGCACCGTCGGGCAGCCGGAACGCGCCGGGGACGGTGCCGATCACCTCGAAGCCGAGGCTGCGCCACAACGCGACGGCGGAGGTGTTGGTGGAGACCACGGCGTTGAACTGGATGCCGGCGTAGCCCTCGCTGCGGTGCCAGTCGACGACGTACTCCCCGAGCGTCCGGCCCACACCGGCACCGCGGGCGGCGGTGGCGACCATGAACGACGCGGTGCCGATGTGGCTGCCCTGCGCGGGACGGTTCGGGCCCATCTTCGCGGTGCCGAGCACGACCCCGTCACGCTCGGCGACCGCCACGGCGCCCGTCTGCCCGAGCCAGAACTCGCGGGCGCCGGCGTCGTCGAGCACCGGCATCGCGTAGGTCTCCCCCGCGCTCAGCACCTCGTCGATGATCGCCGCGACCTGGGGCCAGTCGCCCGGCTGGTAGGGCCGGACGTCGATGTCGCTCACCCGGCCGAGACTAACGGGATCGGCAGACCACTCAGCTACGCGTCTCGTGGCGTCCCGGCGAACGCGGGTCGAGCTTCTCCGCCTCACCCAGCCGGCGCTCCTGCTCGGCGCGCTCGCGCTCGAACCGGTTGCGCTTGTCCTGGGCGATCGCCTCGAGCCGGTCGGCCTCCGCCCGCACCTGCTCCGACTCGGCCTCGATCTGCCGTGCCTCGGCGTCCTTCTGACGCAGCCTGGTCTCGTGCCGCTGCGCGTCGTGGCGGATCTCCTCCGCCTTGTGCTGGTCGTGCTCACGCTTCTTGCGCGCACCCGCCATCGCGATGGCGCCGATCACCAGCAGGGCCACGATCACGTACACCGCGATCCAGCCCGGGTCGTTCCAGGCACCGAACCATTCGTTGAGATCCATCGTCCGCTCCTCCACTTTGCTCGTTCTCCTGCAGTACCCCCGAGGGAGGGCTCATACGTGGCACGGCAGGGCGCGGAGGGCGTACGGAGCGTCGGCTCGGCCTACGTGCGTCGGTAGAACCTGATGTCTCCGTTG
>NZ_VDMP01000017.1:141236-157476 GCF_006335005.1 Nocardioides albidus | reverse complement strand
CCTCGTCCTCGCGGGTCGCCTCCCAGGCGCGGCCGACCCGGCTGTTCTTGATGAGGATGTCCGCGATCAGCACGATGATGACCGCGGTCAGGGCCATCCAGTAGTACGGGATCTGGTCGAGGACGCCGAAGAAGAGGAACTTCGTGGTGTCCTCGGTGTCGAGCAGGACCGTGCCGTCCCCCCAGAACAGGTGCGGGATCTGGAACCAGCCCTCATCACCACCGACGCCCGGCGGCTTCGCGATGTTCTTGATGCCGCGGGTGTCGCCGAGCCACTCGGTGTTGACCGCGACCAGCCGGATGATCTCACCGAAGCCGAGCGTCACGATGGCGAGGTAGTCGCCGCGCACGCGCAGGGTGGGAGCGCCCAGCAGGACACCGGAGACCATCGCCGCCACGACCCCGACCGGGATGGCCAGCAGCAGCGGCCAGCTCGCGTGGAACGAGGTGAGGATCGCGACCGTGTAGGCGCCGATGGCGTAGAAGCCGACGTACCCGAGGTCGAGCAGTCCGGCGTACCCGACGACGATGTTGAGGCCGAGCGCCACCAGGCAGTAGATGCTGACGGTGAACAGCACGCCACCGAAGTCGACGCCGGGCGTCGAGATGATCGGGGGTTCGAGCAGCGGGAGTGCGTAGGCGAAGAGCGCGAGCAGCACCCAGAGCAGGATCTTGACCGGCTTCGGCAGGCCGGTGAGCTTGTTCTTCATGCGCGTGCCTTTCCGAGCGACTCGCCGAGAAGGCCGGTGGGCCTGACGAGGAGGATCAGGACCAGCAGCACGAACGCGATGACGTCGCGCCACTCGGTGCCGAACAGCGCCGAGCCCCAGTTCTCGGCGACGCCGAGGATCAGGCCGCCGAGAAGGGCACCGCGCAGGTTGCCGATGCCGCCGAGCACGGCTGCCGTGAACGCCTTGACGCCGAGCAGGAAGCCCACGTCGAAGCGGGTCGTCTCGATCTTGAGCATGTAGAGGAAGGCCGCGATACCGGCCATGATGCCGCCGATCAGGAAGGTGACCTGGATCGTCCGCGTCGGGTTGACGCCCATCAGCGACGCCGTCTCCGGGTCCTGGGCCGTGGCCCGGATGCCCTTGCCGAGGCGGGAGCGCCGGACGAACTGGTCGAGCAGGACCATCATCCCCACGGCAGCGACGATGACGATGAGGTCGATGCTCGAGACGGACACGCCCGCGACGTCGAAGCGGGGCTTCTCGAGGACGCCGGCCATGCTGTTGTTGATGCGGGCACCGGACACGTAGTCGTCGAGGTTGTCGTCGAGACCGAGCCACTCGGCGACCTTGTCGCGCAGACCCATCAGCTCCGCCAGGACGAAGGAGGCGCCGATGGCCGAGATGAGAGCGATCAATCGAGGCGCGTCCCTCTTGATCAGCGGCCGGTAGGCCACCCGCTCCAGGATCAGCGCGATCGCGGCGGACATCAGCATCGCCAGGAACAGCGCGGCGATGAGGATGGCGATCAGCTTCACTCCGTCGGCCTCGGCGCCGTTGAGCGCCATGACCGTCCACAGCATCGCGAAGGTGCCGTACATGAACACCTCGGAGTGGGCGAAGTTGATGAGCTGCAGCACGCCGTAGACCATGGTGTAGCCGAGCGCGACGAGTGCATAGATCGCACCGAACGCGAGCCCAGTGATGGTGAGCTCGGGAAGGTTGTTGAAGAGGAATTCGAAATTCAAGGCGTCAGCCCCCAGTTCTGGACAGGGACACGGCCGGGGACTTCGTCCCCGGCCGCGCCTCCTGTCATGTTGGAACGATCAGCGATCGATCACTTGATCTCGCCCTCGGGGACGATCGCCCCGCCCTTCACCGTGTAGGCGTACACGTGGACGTCAGCCGGCTCGCCCTTCTCGTCGAACTTCAGCTGCTTGGTGATGCCCTCGTCGTCGTAGTTGTTGACGAACTCGAGCATGTCGGCGCGGTTGTCGACGCCCTCGTCGATGCCGTCGAGGAAGATCGTCGCGGCGTCGTAGGCCTCGGCGGCGTACGTGCCGGGAGCCTCGCCGAACTCCGCCTCGTAGTCCGCGGCGAACTCGGCCACGGCCGGCTCGGTGTCGGGGATGCAGGGGCAGGTGATGATGGTGCCCTCGGCGGCGTCCTTCGCGTCGAGGAACGCCGGGTCCTTCACACCGTCGGCCACGACGAACGTGCCGTCGAAGCCTCCGTCACGGAGCTGGCCGACCAGGATGGTCGCCTCGGCGTAGTAGCCGCCGAAGAACACCGCGTCCGGCTTGGCGTCGGTCACCTTGGTGACGGTCGCGGAGAAGTCGGTCTGCTTCTGCTGGATGGTGTCGGTGCCCACCACGGCGTCGGCGAGGTCCTTCTCGACGATGCCGGCCAGGCCCGCGCCGTACTCCGAGGCGTCGTCGATGACGAACACCTTCCCGGCCTTGACGGTGTCCTTGATGTACTTCGCGGCGGCCGGACCCTGGGTCGCGTCGTTGCCGAGCGCGCGGTGGAAGGTGTCCCACCCGTTGTCGGCCAGGGTCGGGTTGGTCGCCGACGGGGTGATCGTCGGCAGGCCCGCCTCGGCGAACGTGTCACCGGCGGCAGCGGACTCGCCGGAGAACGCCGGACCGACCACGCCGATCAGGCTCTCGTCACCGGCGGCCTCGGTCGCCAGCGCGGGCGCCTCGTCCGGGCTGCCCTGCGAGTCGTACTTGACGAACTCGACCTTGCAGTCGGCGTCCTCGTTGTACTGGTCGATCGCCAGCTGGGTGCCCTGGATGATCGGCTTTCCGAGGCCGGCGGCGTCGCCGGTCTCGGGACCGAAGAAGGCCAGCTTCACGTCGCAGTCGGCGTCGCTCCCACCGTTCCCGCCGTCCTCCGTGGTGCCGCACGCGGTCAGGCTCAGACCGAGAGCCAGCGCTGCGACGCCGGTGGCGAATACCTTGTTACGCCTCAAGACAATTCCCGCTTCCTCTGTCGTTCCGGCTGGCAGCGGTCTGCCGCCCCACCGTTGGTTGTCCTGCGGCCGGAACCTACACCGGCGCGGGGGCCGGCGGAAGCAACTCGGTGGGCAAGGTCACAAATCATGACGAATCTGTTACCTGGACGACCCGGACGTCGGACGATTTCCGGTCGAGCCGATCACTGTCAGGGCGCGGAGGTCCCCGGGACGCCGTGGCTGACGATGCCGTCGGCGACCTCCCGCATCGACATGCGCAGGTCCATCGCGGTCTTCTGGATCCACCGGAAGGCCTCGGCCTCGGAGAGCGAGAGCTGCTGCTGGAGGATGCCCTTGGCGCGGTCCACGGCCTTGCGCGTCTCGAGGCGCTCGGTGAGGTCGCTGACCTCGCTCTCGAGCTGGCGGATCTCGGCGAACCGGCTCACCGCCATCTCGATCGCCGGCACCAGGTCCGACTGCGAGAACGGCTTGACGAGATAGGACATGGCGCCGGCCTCGCGCGCCCGCTCGACGAGGTCGCGCTGCGAGAACGCCGTCAGCATGACGACCGGCGCGATCCGCTGCCCGGCGATCGCCTCCGCCGCCGCGATCCCGTCGAGCACCGGCATCTTCACGTCGAGGATGACCAGGTCGGGCCGCAGCTCCTCGGCGAGCTCGATCGCCTTCTGCCCGTCGCCGGCCTGCCCGACGACGTCGTAGCCCTCCTCGGCCAGCATCTCGGCGAGGTCCATCCGGATCAGCGTCTCGTCCTCGGCGATGACCACGGTGCGGGGCTCAGCAGGCTCTGCGTGCTCGGTCGGGGCGGTCTCGGTCACGGGATCAGGCTATCGGCCGGGCGGTGCGGAGGCGGAGGAGTGTCTCGGCTACGGTTTGCTCGTCACCCGGCCGGGTTGGCGGAACGGCATACGCGGCGCTCTCAAAAAGCGTTGTCCGAAAGGGCATGTGGGTTCGAATCCCACACCCGGCACTCCTTCGGCGGGTTGTGCCGGACTTTCGAGGCACCCTGTGCCATGGTCCACGTCCGGCCCACCCAAGTCGTCGAGAGCGCGCTGCGTGACTCCGATGCCGGCATGCCCGACGCCGACAACGCGGCCAAGCACGGCGTGGCGGTCAAGACGATCCGTCGGTGGCGACGCCAATACCAACGTCGCGGCTTACCCCGCGGCCAGACACACACATCGGTGCCTTGCCCGCGGTGTGCGGGCGCCGACCTCGATCACAAGGCGTACGCGGAGCTCCTCGGGTGATATCTCGGCGACGGCCACATCTCCCGCGGGCGCGGGACCGTGTGGAACCTGCATGTCTTCAACGACGAGAAGTACGTCGATGACAACGCCCACCTGCTCGATCTGATGGCGCGGGTCAAGCCCGGCGGCCGTCCGCACACGCGGAGGGCGCCCGGCTGCATCATCACCACGGCGTCCTGGCAGCACTGGCTCTGTCTGTTCCCCCAGCACGGCCCCGGACGCAAGCACGAGCGTCCCATCGTCCTCGAGGACTGGCAGCGCTCGATCGTCGAGTGCCACCCCGGGCCGTTCCTGCGGGGTCTGTTCCATTCTGACGGTGCACGGGTCAACAACTGGGCACGCCGTCCGGTCGCCGGGGAGCCCAAGGTCTACCGCTATCCCCGCTGGCAGTTCTGCAACGCCTCGGCGGACATCCGCGAACTCTGCTGCTGGGCGCTCGACCTGGTCGCGATCCCGTGGCGCCCATCCAACACCCGGGTGATCAGCGTGTCCCGCCGCGAAGCGGTGGCTCGACTGGACGCGCTGATCGGACTGAAGTCGTGAGGCTCAGCCGCGCCGGTACGCCGGGGCGACCTCGTTGATCGCGTCGCCCATCCGGTGCACGCGCAGCGCGTTGGTGGAGCCGGGGATGCCGGGAGGGCTGCCGGCGACGATGACGACCCGGTCGCCCTCCTTGACCCGGCCGATCTTGAGCAGCTCCTCGTCGACCTGGCGGACCATCTCGTCGGTGTGCTCGACCGTGGAGGTCTGGAAGGCCTCGACACCCCAGCTCACCGCGAGCTGCGAGCGGGCCCGCGCCTCGGGGGTGAAGGCGAGGACGGGGATCGGGCTGCGCAGGCGGGCCAGGCGCCGCGCCGAGTCACCGGACTGGGTGAAGGCGACGACGTACTTCGCACCGACACGCAGGGCGACCTCCTCGGCGGCCTTGGTGATGACGCCGGAGGTGGTGTGCGGGTCCCACTCGATGCGGCCGAAGCGGCTGAAGGTCTGGTCGACCAGGGCGTGCTCCTCGGTGGCGGAGATGATCCGCGCCATCGTCTCGACCGTGTGCACGGGGTGCTCCCCCACGCTGGTCTCGCCGGAGAGCATGACCGCGTCGGCACCGTCGAGGACGGCGTTGGCGACGTCGCTCGCCTCGGCGCGGGTCGGGGACGGGCTGGCGATCATCGACTCGAGCATCTGGGTCGCGACGATGACCGGCTTCGCGTTGCGGCGTGCGGCGACGATGATCCGCTTCTGCAGGAAGGGCACCTCCTCGAGGGGACACTCCACGCCGAGGTCGCCGCGGGCGACCATGAAGGCGTCGAAGGCGTCGATGACCTCGTCGAGGTTGTCGATGGCCTGGGGCTTCTCGATCTTCGCGATGACGGGGATCATCACCCCCTCCTCGCGCATGATCTTGCGCACGTCCTCGGCGTCGGCGGCGTTGCGCACGAAGCTGAGGGCGATGAAGTCGACGCCGAGGCGCAGCGCGAAGCGCAGGTCCTCGGTGTCCTTCTCGGACAGGGCCGGGACCGAGACCGCGACGCCGGGCAGGTTGATGCCCTTGTTGTTGCTCACCTTGCCGGCGACCAGGACCTCGGTGACGACGTCGGTGCCGTCGACGACCTCGACGACGCGCAGGCGCACCTTGCCGTCGTCGATGAGCAGCGGGTCGCCGGGCGACACGTCGCCCGGCAGGCCCTTGTACGTCGTCCCGCAGATCTCGGCGTCGCCGTCGACGTCGCGCGTCGTGATCGTCCAGCGCTGACCGCGCTGAAGGAGGACCGGGCCGTCGCTGAACCGCTCGAGGCGGATCTTGGGCCCCTGCAGGTCGGCGAGGATGCCGACCCCGTGGCCCGAGGCGTCCGACGCCGCCCGGACCAGGCGGTAGGCCTCGGCATGCTGCTCGTGGCTGCCGTGGCTCATGTTGAGCCGGGCGACATCCATCCCGGCGTACACGAGCTCGCGGATCCTCCGTTCGGAACTCGTGGCCGGACCCAGGGTGCACACGATCTTCGCTCTCCGCACGGCCTCAGCCTAGCGGCCTTTTTGGATCGTTAAACACCCGACCCACCCCGTTCTGGACGGAGTGGGTCGGGGTGATCGATCGAGCCGGCGGGTCAGACCACCAGCGGGCGCGCTGTCGGCGGGATCGGCGCGGGCAGCTGGGTGCTCCCGGAGAGGAAGGTGTCCACCCCGGCGGCGGCCGCACGGCCCTCCGCGATCGCCCACACGATGAGCGACTGGCCGCGACCGGCGTCACCGGCCACGAACACACCCTCGACATTCGTCGCATAGGCGTCGTCGCGCTTGACGTTGCCGCGCTCGTCGAGCTCGAGGCCCAGCTGCTCGACCAGCCCGCCCTGCTCGGGGCCGACGAAGCCCATCGCGAGGAGGACCAGGTCGGCCGGGATCTCGCGCTCGGTGCCCTCGTGCTCGACCAGCCTGCCGTTCTCGAAGGAGACCTCGACCAGGCGCAGTGCCCGGACGTTGCCGTCCTCGTCACCGAGGAACTCCTGGGTGGAGACGGCGTACACCCGCTCGCCGCCCTCCTCGTGCGCGGAGGAGACCCGATAGGTCATCGGGTACGTCGGCCACGGCTGTCCGTCGGGACGGTCCTCCGTCGGGCGCGGCATGATCTCCAGCTGCGTGATCGACGCGGCGCCCTGACGGGTCGAGGTGCCGAGGCAGTCGGCGCCGGTGTCGCCGCCGCCGATGATCACGACGTGCTTGCCGTCCGCGCGGATCTGGTCCGAGCCGTCCACTGTCGGGGCCTCCCCGAGCGCGACCCGGTTGGCCTGGGGCAGGAACTCCATGGCCTGGTGGATGCCCTTGAGCTCCCGGCCCGGGACCGGCAGGTCACGCGGAACGGTGGAGCCGATGGCCAGCACGACGGCGTCGAAGCGGTTCTTCAGCGCGTCGCCGGTGAGCTTGCCGGTGCCGACCTCGACGCCGGAGCGGAAGACCGTGCCCTCGCGCCGCATCTGGTCGAGCCGGCGCTCGAGGTGCTTCTTCTCCATCTTGAACTCGGGGATGCCGTAGCGCAGCAGACCGCCCGGCTGGTCGGCCCGCTCGTAGACGGCCACGGTGTGGCCGGCCCGGGTCAGCTGCTGGGCAGCGGCCAGACCCGCGGGACCGGAGCCGATCACGGCCACCGTCTTGCCGGTGAGCCACTCCGGCGGCTGCGGCCGCACGTAGCCGGACTCGTAGGCCCGGTCGATGATCGCGACCTCGATGTTCTTGATCGTGACCGCCGGCTGGTTGATGCCGAGCACGCACGCCGTCTCGCACGGGGCCGGGCAGAGGCGACCGGTGAACTCCGGGAAGTTGTTGGTCGCGTGCAGGCGCTCGATGGCACCGTCCCAGTCGTCGCGCCAGACCAGGTCGTTCCACTCCGGGATGATGTTGCCCAGCGGGCAACCGGAGTGACAGAACGGGATGCCGCAGTCCATGCAGCGACTGGCCTGGACGTTGATGATCGGCAGCAGCGCACGACCGATCCCGCCCGGGTAGACCTCGTTCCAGTCGTCGACCCGCTCCTCGACGGGGCGCCGGGTGGCGACCTCGCGGTCGTGCTTCAAGAAACCCTTCGGGTCAGCCATGGAGGACCTCCATCACTCGTGCGGCCGAAGCGTCGGCGTCGAGGCCCGCGGCCTCCGCCTCGGCCTGCACCGCCAGGACCTTCGCATAGTCGCGCGGCATGACCTCGGTGAACCGCGGCAGTGCGGCCTCCCAGTCGGCCAGCAGCGCCTCGGCGACCTCGGAGCCGGTCTCCTCGGCGTGCGCCCGCACGATCTGCTGCAGCTCCGAGGCGTACGCCTCGGAGACCGGACGCAGGTCGACCAGCTCGCCGTTGACCCGGGACTCCGCGAGATCGAGGACCCAGGCGATGCCGCCCGACATGCCGGCCGCGAAGTTGCGGCCGGTCTTGCCGAGGACGACCACGCGGCCGCCGGTCATGTACTCGCAGCCGTGGTCGCCGACGCCCTCGGTGACGATCGTGGCACCCGAGTTGCGCACGCAGCACCGCTCGCCGACGCTGCCGCGGATGAGGATCTGCCCCGAGGTCGCGCCGTAGGCGATGGTGTTGCCGGCGATGACGTGCTCCTCGGCACGGAACGTGGCGCTCCGGTCGGGCCGGATCGCGATCCGGCCGCCCGAGAGACCCTTGCCGACGTAGTCGTTGGCGTCGCCCTCGAGGCGCAGCGTGATGCCGCGCGGCACGAACGCGCCGAAGGACTGGCCGGCCGAGCCGACGAACGTCAGGTCGATCGTCCCGTCGGGCAGACCCTCGCCGCCGTACCGCTTGGTGACCTCGTGGCCGAGGATCGTGCCCACGGTGCGGTTGACGTTGCGGATCGACAGCTGCGCCCGCACCGGCTCGCCCGACTCGAGGGCCGGCGCCGCGAGCGGGAGGATCTCGGTCATGTCGAGCGAACGCTCGAGACCGTGGTCCTGGCCGCCGGTGTTGCGCAGGTCCTGGTCCGGGAAGTGGGTGTCGGCGATCTCGACCTTGTGCAGGATCGGCGCGAGGTCGAGGCCCTTGGCCTTCCAGTGCCGCTCGGCGTCGACGGTGTCGAGGACGTCGACCTGGCCGATGGCCTCCTCGATCGACCGGAAGCCCAGCTGCGCCAGCAGCTCGCGGACCTCCTCGGCGATGAACTCGAAGAAGTTGACGACGTACTCCGCCTTGCCGCTGAACCGCGAGCGCAGGGTGGGGTTCTGGGTCGCGACCCCGACCGGACAGGTGTCGAGGTGGCAGACCCGCATCAGGATGCAGCCGGAGACCACCAGCGGGGCGGTCGCGAAGCCGAACTCCTCGGCGCCGAGCAGTGCGGCGATGACGACGTCGCGACCGGTCTTGAGCTGGCCGTCGGTCTGGACGACGATCCGGTCGCGCAGACCGTTGAGCAGCAGCGTCTGCTGGGTCTCGGCGAGACCGAGCTCCCAGGGTCCACCGGCGTGCTTGAGCGAGGTCAGGGGCGAGGCGCCCGTCCCTCCGTCGTGTCCCGAGACCAGGACGACGTCCGCGTGGGCCTTCGACACACCCGCGGCGACCGTGCCGACACCGACCTCGGAGACCAGCTTGACGTGCACGCGGGCCGACGGGTTGGCGTTCTTGAGGTCGTGGATCAGCTGCGCCAGGTCCTCGATCGAGTAGATGTCGTGGTGCGGCGGCGGGCTGATCAGGCCGACGCCCGGCGTCGAGTGCCGGGTCTTGGCCACCCACGGGTAGACCTTGTTGCCGGGCAGCTGGCCACCCTCGCCGGGCTTCGCGCCCTGCGCCATCTTGATCTGGATGTCGTCGGCGTTGGTGAGGTACTCCGAGGTCACGCCGAAGCGGCCGGAGGCGACCTGCTTGATCGAGCTGCGCCGCTCGGGGTCGTAGAGCCGATCGGCGTCCTCGCCGCCCTCACCGGTGTTGGACTTGGCGCCCAGCCGGTTCATCGCGATCGCGAGGGTCTCGTGCGCCTCGCGCGAGATCGATCCGTAGGACATGGCGCCGGTCGAGAACCGCTTGACGATCTCCGAGACCGGCTCGACCTCGTCGATCGGGATCGGGGTGCGGCCGACGGCGCCGGCGTCCTTGAACTTGAACAGCCCGCGCAGCGTCATCAGCTTCTCGGACTGGTCGTCGACGGCCTTCGTGTACTGCTTGAAGATGTCGTAGCGACCGGTCCGGGTCGAGTGCTGCAGGCGGAACACCGTCTCCGGGTTGAACAGGTGGGGCTCGCCCTCGCGGCGCCACTGGTACTCGCCGCCGATCTCGAGCTCGCGGTGCGCGGGTGCGATGCCGGCCGGCGGGTAGGCCTTGGCGTGCCGGGCGGCGACCTCCTGGGCGACCACGTCGAGCTCGACGCCGCCGAGCTTGGAGGTGGTGCCGGTGAAGTACTTGTCGACGACCGACTGGGAGAGACCGACGCACTCGAAGATCTGCGCTCCGGTGTACGACGCCACGGTGCTCACGCCGATCTTCGACATGACCTTCACGACGCCCTTGCCGAGCGCCTTGATCAGGTTGTTGACGGCCTGCTCGGGCTCGGTCTTGACGTAGTAGCGCTCGCGGGCGAGGTCCTCGACGCTCTCCATGGCGAGGTACGGGTTGACCGCCGCCGCGCCGTAGCCGACGAGGAGCGCCACGTGGTGCACCTCGCGCACGTCGCCGGCCTCGACGAGGAGGCCGACCTGGGTGCGGGTCTTCTCCCGGACCAGGTGGTGGTGGACCGCGCCGGTGAGCAGCAGCGACGGGATCGGCGCCAGGTCCGCCGTCGCGTGCCGGTCGGAGAGCACGATGATCCGCGCGCCGGTCTCGATCGCGGCCGAGACCTCCTGGCAGATCTCGTCGAGCCGGGCCGCCATCGCGGCGCCGCCCCCATCGACGTCGTACAGGCCACGGGCCACGTGGGTCTGGAAGCCCGGGTGGTCGCCGTCGCGGTTGATGTGGCGGATCTTGACCAGGTCGTCGTTGGAGATGACCGGGAACGGGACCACGATCTGGCGACAGGACGCCGGGCCCGGCTCGAGGAGGTTGGCCTCGGGTCCGATCGTGCCGTTGAGCGAGGTGACGAGCTCCTCGCGGATCGCGTCCAGCGGCGGGTTCGTGACCTGCGCGAAGAGCTGGCTGAAGTAGTCGAACAGCAGCCGCGGCTTGTCGCTGAGCGCGGCGATGGGCGTGTCGGTGCCCATCGACCCGAGCGCCTCGCCGCCGGTGTTGGCCATCGGCGTGAGGATGACGCGCAGCTCCTCCTCGGTGTAGCCGAAGATCTGCTGGCGACGGGTGACCGAGGCGTGGGTGTGCACGATGTGCTCGCGCTCGGGGATGTCGTCGAGGTGGATGATGCCGCCGTGCAGCCACTCGCCGTACGGGTGCTCCGAGGCGAGCTGGTCCTTGATCTCCTCGTCCTCGATGATCCGGTGCTCCTCGGTGTCGACGAGGAACATCCGGCCCGGCTGGAGACGGCCCTTGCGGACCACGGTGGCCGGGTCGAGGTCGAGCACGCCGACCTCGGAGGCGAGCACGACCAACCCGTCGTCGGTGACCCAGAAGCGGGAGGGGCGCAGGCCGTTGCGGTCGAGGACCGCGCCGATCTGGGTGCCGTCGGTGAACACGACGCAGGCCGGGCCGTCCCACGGCTCCATGGTGGCGGAGTGGAAGCGGTAGAAGTCGCGCCGCTTCTGCTCCATCTCGGTGTGGTTCTCCCAGGCCTCCGGGATCATCATCAGCACCGCGTGCGGCAGGCTGCGACCGCCCATGTGGAGGAGCTCGAGGACCTCGTCGAAGGACGCGGAGTCCGACGCACCGGGGGTGCAGATCGGGAAGAGCCGCTCGAAGTCGCCGGGGATGGCGTCGGAGGCCAGCAGCGCCTCGCGGGCCCGCATCCAGTTGCGGTTGCCCATCACCGTGTTGATCTCGCCGTTGTGCGCGATGAACCGGAACGGGTGCGACAGCGGCCAGCTCGGGAAGGTGTTGGTCGAGAACCGCGAGTGGACGACGGCGAGCGCCGAGGCCATCCGCTCATCGACCAGGTCGGGGAAGAAGCTGTCGAGCTGGTCGGTGGTGAGCATGCCCTTGTAGGCCAGCGTCCGCGACGACAGCGACGGGAAGTAGACGTCGGTCTCCCGCTCCGCGCGCTTGCGCAGGCAGAAGGCGAGCCGTTCGAGGTCCATGCCGTTGAGCGGACCGCCGGCAGCCTGGACGAACACCTGCGCGAACGTCGGCATCACGCTGAGGGCCATGGTGCCGAGGATCGACGGGTTGACCGGGACCTCGCGCCAGCCCAGGACCGTGAGGCCCTCCTCGGCGGCGATCTCCTCGATCCGGCCGCGCGTCTTGGCGACCTCACCCTCGTCGCCGGGCACGAAGGCGGTGCCGACGGCGTAGCCTCCCGCGGCCGGCAGGGTGAACCCGGCCTCGGCCGCGACAGCGCGCAGGAACGCGTCGGGGACCTGCATGAGGATGCCGGCGCCGTCGCCGGAGTTGGGCTCGGCCCCCGCGGCTCCGCGGTGATCGAGGTTGCGCAGGGCCGTCAGGGCCTTGGCCACGATGTCGTGGCTGGCCACACCGGTCAGCGTCGCGACGAAGGCGACGCCGCAGGCGTCGTGCTCGTGACGCGGGTCGTAGAGACCCTCGGGCGGCGGGAACGCGTGCGTGTAGGGCACCTGGGTTCTCCCGTCGACTACGTCTGTGTCCGGGCCTCGAGAGGACGGACCACAGAAGGTGGGGCGCAGGGGACAGCATTGGCCCACGCGGCGGAGGCCTCAGGTTAGCAGCATGTCAACACGGTGTGTTCAACCGTTTTCGTCCGTGGATGCGTCGACCGTCACATCGTCCGGGCTGTCCGGGCTGTCCGGCACCCGCCCGTCGACGTACACGCTCTCCTCGCGACCCGGCCGGTTCCGGCTCGCCCACACGAAGTAGGCGGCCGCGAGGACGAAGAGCACGATCGAGGTCCACACGTTGAAGCGCAGCCCGAGGACGTCGTCGAGCTGCACGTCGTCGATGCGCAGGTCCTCGATCCAGCCGCGGCCCAGCGTGTAGGCCATGACGTAGACCGCCAGCACCCGGCCGTGGCCGAGCCGGAAGCGCCGCTCGAGCCAGATGATGAGCGCGAACGCGGCGAGGTTCCACAGGCACTCGTAGAGATACGTCGGGTGGAAGGTCGCGACACAGCCGGCGAGGTCGGGCGTGGAGGCGCACTGGTCGACCGACGGCACATCGGGGTTCTGGGCCAGGTACGCGCCGCTGAAGTGGGCGCGATCGATCTCCAGACCCCAGGGCAGGTCGGTGGGCCGGCCGTAGAGCTCCTGGTTGAACCAGTTGCCCCAGCGCCCGATGGCCTGGGCGACCAGCACCCCGGGGGCGAGCGTGTCGAGGAGGGGCAGCACCCGGATGCCGCGGCGACGGGCGCCGATCAGGGCACCGACCGCGCCGAGCCCCACGCCACCCCAGATGCCGAGTCCGCCGTGCCACACGTAGAGGGCCTCGACGGGCTTGCCACCGTCGCCGAAGTACTTCTCCCAGTCCGTCGCCACGTGGTAGAGCCGGGCACCGACCAGGCCGAACGGGACCGCCCAGATGGCGACGTCCTGGATCTCGCCGAGCGTGCCGCCGCGCGCCTGCCAGCGCCGCTCGCCGATCCAGATCGCCACGACGATGCCGAGGATGATGCACAACGCGTAGCCACGCAGCGGGAACGGCCCGAGGTGCCACACGCCCTGCGAGGGGCTCGGGATGGTGGCGGCGATGAGCTCGGGAAGCACGGCGACTCCTACTTCTCGGTCAGCAGCGTGTGGATGTCGGAGGCGAACTCCGTACTGGAGGTCTCCTGGTTCCACAGTGCGACCGCCTGATGGCGACTGTCGAGGGCGAGCGTGATGGTCGAGTGGCCGCCGAGGTCGTAGCCCCCCGTGGGCAGCTTGACCCCGTCGTTGACGTAGACATGCAGGGAGTCGCCGACGTCGATGATCGACTCGAGGTCGCCGGTGAGCCCGATGAAGCCCTTGTCGTAGCCGTCGAGGTAGGTGCGCAGGGTCTGCTGGTCGTCGCGCGCGGGGTCGGTGGTCACGAAGACGACGTCCACCCGCTTGCGGTCCGCGGCGTCGAGCCGGTTCATCGCGGCGGCGAGGTTGTTCATCACCATCGGGCAGTAGTCCGGGCAGCTGGAGTAGCCGAAGAAGACCAGGGTGAGCGGCTTGGTGGTGTCGGCGCCGAGCGAGTACGGGGTGCCGCTCGTGTCGGTCAGTGCGATGTCCGCGGCGTCGTAGGGCTTGGTCAGCCGGCTCCCCGTGAAGGTCTCCGGCTCGCTGCGGCAGGCCGTGAGCACCAAGCCGACCAGCATCACGAGCAGCGCCAGTCGTCGGCCCCTCGGCCTGGACTCAGGCACGCACGCCTCCGGCGAGCTCCTCGGTGAGGGCCGCGAGCGCGGCGAGGCCGGCGGAACGGTCCCCCGGATGGTCGAGCAGGGTGCGGACGAACGCGGTGCCCACGATGACGCCGTCGGCGTACGCCGCGAGGTCGGCCGCCTGCACACCGGTGCTGACGCCGACCCCGACGCCGACCGGGAGGGCGGTTCCCCCGGTCGGGCTCATCGCCCTCGTCCGGGCGATCAGCGGGGCCACGCCCTCGGCCGTCGTCTGCTTGGTGCCCGTCACGCCCATGATCCCGGTCGCGTAGACGAAGCCACGGCAGGCGGCCGTCGTCATCGCGATCCGCTCGTCGGTCGACGACGGGGCGACGAGGAAGACCTTGTCGAGATCGCGCGCGTCGGCGGCCGCGATCCACTCCGGGGCGAAGTCCGGCGTGAGGTCGGGGGTGATCAGGCCCGCTCCCCCGGCGTTGGCCAGATCCTGGGCGAACCGCTCGACGCCGTACTTCTCCACGGGGTTCCAATAGGTCATCACCAGCGTGGGCGTGCCGGTGGCGGCGACCGCCTCGACGACGCGCAGCACGTCGGTCGTCCGCACACCAGCGTCGAGGGCCTGCTGGGCCGCTGCCTGGATGGACGGCCCGTCCATGACCGGATCGCTGTAGGGCAGGCCGATCTCGATGACGTCGCAGCCCGACTCGACCATGACCTTGAGAGCGGCGATGCTGCCCTCCACGTCGGGGAAGCCCGCCGGCAGGTAGCCGACCAGCGTCGCCCGGCCCTCGGCCCGCGCCTTCTCGAACGCGATGCCGGTGTTGCTGGTGGCGCTCACTGCTGCTCCCCCGCCTCGCCGAGGTGGAACCACTCCATGGCGGTGCCCATGTCCTTGTCGCCGCGCCCCGAGAGGTTGACCAGGATCGTCTGGCCCGGGCGCTCCTTCGCGACCCGCAGCGCGCCGGCGACGGCGTGCGCCGACTCGATCGCGGGGATGATCCCCTCGGTGCGCGCCAGGAGGGCCATCGCGTCCATCGCCTCGGTGTCGGTCACGGGCAGGTACGTCGCCCGACCGGCCGCCGACAGGGCGGAGTGCTGCGGCCCGACGCCCGGGTAGTCGAGGCCGGCTGAGATCGAGTGGGACTCGACGGTCTGGCCGTCCTCGTCCTGCAGCACGAAGGTCCGCGCGCCGTGGAGCACGCCGATCGAGCCGGCGAAGATGGTCGCGGCGTGACGGCCGGTCTCGACGCCGTCACCCCCGGCCTCGAAGCCGTAGATGGCGACGTCGGGGTCGTCGACGAAGCCCGCGAACAGGCCGATCGCGTTGGACCCTCCGCCCACGCACGCGGCGACCGCGTCCGGGAGGGCGCCGTACTGGTCGAGGCACTGCTGGCGCGCCTCGTCGCCGATCCCCCGCACGAAGCTGAGCACCAGGCTCGGGAACGGGTGGGGCCCGGCCGCGGTGCCGAACAGATAGGCGGTCTCGTCGACGCTGGCGACCCAGTCGCGCAGCGCCTCGTTGATGGCGTCCTTGAGCGTGCGCGAACCGCTCTTCACGGGGATCACCTCGGCGCCGAGGAGCTGCATCCGCGCCACGTTGAGCGCCTGCCGCTCCGTGTCGACCTCGCCCATGTAGACCGTGCAGTCGAGACCGAGGTAGGCGGCGGCGGTGGCCGAGGCGACGCCGTGCTGGCCCGCTCCGGTCTCCGCGATGACCCGCTTCTTGCCCATCCGCTTGGTCAGCAGGGCCTGGCCGAGCACGTTGCGGATCTTGTGGGCGCCGGTGTGGTTGAGGTCCTCGCGCTTGAGCAGGATCCGCGCGCCGGCGTGCTCGGAGAGCCGGGTGGCGTCGTAGACCATGCTGGGGACGCCGGCGTACTCGTGGAGCAGGCGCTCGAACTCACCGGTGAACGCGGGATCGGCCATCGCCTGCTGCCACGCCACGTCGAGCTCGTCGAGCGCGGCGATCAGTGCCTCGGGCATGAAGCGGCCGCCGAAGGCGCCGGGGCCACCGAACCAGCCGAGCGCGTCGGCGTCGTAGTTGCCTGTCGTTCCGGTGCTGCTCATCGACCAATCCCTGTCATCGCGGCGACGGCCCTCCGGGCGCCGCCCATTCCTGATTCGCGCACGAGCGCCTCCCCGACGAGCACCACCTGGGCGCCCTCGCCGACGAACCGCGCGACGTCCTCGGGCCCGAAGATGCCGGACTCGGCGACCTTGACGCGAT
>NZ_VDMP01000017.1:131620-141206 GCF_006335005.1 Nocardioides albidus | reverse complement strand
CGGCGCCGACCTCGACCGCGCGGGCGGTCTCCTCCTCGTCGTGCACCTCGAGGAGGACCGTGAGCCCGAGCTCGCGGGCGAAGTCGTGCAGCCGGCGGAGCCGCTCGCCGGGCAGCGAGACCGCCATGAGCAGCGCCAGGTCGGCGCCGGCCGCGCGAGCCTCGAGGAGCTGGTACTCGGTGACGATGAAGTCCTTGCGGAGCACCGGCACGTCGACCACGGCGCGCACGGCACGCAGGTCGGCGAGGCTGCCGCCGAAGCGGCGCTGCTCGGTCAGCACACTGATCGCGCCGGCCCCGCCCGCGGCGTACTCCTGCGCCAGCGCGGCCGGGTCGGGGATGTCGGCGAGCTCGCCCTTGCTGGGGCTGCGGCGCTTGACCTCGGCGATGACGCTCGAGCCCGGCGCGCGGAAGTGGGGCATCGGGTCGCGCGGCGGGTCGACGTCGGCGAGCGCCGCGCGCAGGTCCGCCTCCGACGTGGTCTCCTGACGGAGGGCCAGGTCCTCGAGGACTCCGGCGACGATCCCGTCGAGCACCGTGGGCTGGGAGGCCTGGGGGGCCGACATCTGACGCCTCCGTGACGTTTCGAGACTGACTGGATTTGGCTGGTTTGAGACTGCCTGGTTGAAAAGGCCCCGGGCGGGGCAGGGTCGACGACACCGAAGACCGACGGTGTCGAGTGTGGCACGGGGCCGTTAGGGTTCCACACACCGCCCGCGACTCGGTCGGGCCACACCAGAACCAACCGCAGACCTGAGAAGGGACTCATCGTGAGCTACAACGAGCCGCCGAACTACGGCACCCCGCCCCCGCCGCCCGCCGGCGGCTACGGATACGGCGGCAACGTCGGTGGCGGGGACCACCCGCAGGGCACGCTCATCCTCGTCCTGGGCATCCTGAGCATCGTGTGCTGCGGAATCTTCACCGGCATCCCCGCGATCATCATGGGCAAGAAGGCCCTCGAAGAGAGCAAGACCGCCAACTACAACAACGCGGGCCTGATCAAGGCCGGCTGGATCTGCGGCATCATCGGCACCGCGTGGTCCGTGATCGTGATCGTGATCTACGCGATCATCTTCCTCGCCGCGCTCGGCTCCAACTGAGCCCCATCTGAGCCGATCGAGCGCCCCCCGGCCCTGCGCCGGGGGGCGCTCGCATCTCCCCCGGACCCAGCCCCAGCCCTCAGGAGACGACGTGAGCAACAACGAGCCCCCGCCGCCGTACGGAACCCCGCCGCCACCCCCGTCCGGCGGCTACATCCCGTACGGCGGACCGAGCGGCCCCGGCGGCTACGGGGGCTACGGGGGCTACGGGGGCTACGGGGGCGGCCCCGGCGGCTACGGCTACCAGCCGGCGCCCCAGCAGTCCGGACTGGCGATCGCCTCGCTGGTGACCGGCATCGTCAGCCTCGTCGGTGTCTGCTGCTGCGGCGCCCTCGGTGTGGTCGGCATCGTCGCCGTCATCTGCGGCGTGCTGGCCAAGAAGGAGATCCAGCAGTCGAACGGCGCCAAGACCGGCGACGGGCTGGCCGTGGCCGGGATCGTCACCGGGGGTCTCGGTATCGTCCTCGGCATCGCCAGCGTCGTGCTGGTGTTCGTCGTCGGGGCGTTCGACTACTCCTACCAGTGACCGGAGCCTGATTCACCCACCGCGGGGGTCAGGGCGCGAGCCAGGACCCCGCGGCGGTGTTGCGCGCGACGGCGAACAGCAGCATCGAGGCCAACAGCACGGCGGTCAGCAGGACCGCGCGACGCTCGGAGACCACCCAGGCCTCGCCCGTCCAGCGACCGTAGGTCCACCGCGCCAGGGCGTAGATCACGAACGGCAGCGTGAGGACGAACAGCAGATTGCTGGAGGCGGCCGCTCCGAGCTGCAGGTCGGTGAGGTCGTTGACGGCACGCAGGCCCCCGCAGCCCGGGCAGTAGATCCCGATGGCGGCCGAGGGGCACAGGCCCCAGCTGCCCTGGTCGTGGGGGTCGCGCAGGTGGAGGGCGATCGTCGCCGCGCCGAGGCCGCCGATGACCGCCGCCGGCGGCACCATCCGGCGCCAGCGCGTCCTCGCGCCGGCCCGGTCCACGATCACTCGGCTCAGTGACCGGCCTCGTGGAGGCCCATCTTGGCCATCACCAGGAAGACGACGCCACCGGCGAGCACGACGACCGTGCCGATCCAGAACAGGGGCCAGTTGAGCGGGTGGAGTGACATGCCGATGGCGCCCACGACGAAGCCGACGAGCGAGACCAGGACGGCGGTCCAGGCCGCGGGGGTGTTGCCGTGGTTCTCGGCCATGGGTGGGAACTCCTCGCGCTAGGTGGGGTTTCGAGGCTCGGCCGCGGGCGGCCCCGCACCTCGACCACCAGAGTCTAGGGGGTCGGTGGGCCGGGGCGATCGGTCGGGCCGTCGGTCGGGTCGCGGCCCTCGTCGAGGGACTTCCACAGGTCGAGGTTGGACTGCTCGGAGGGCTCCTGCCCCGGGGCGGACGCGGCGGCGGCCGGGGCGCCGGTCGAGGCGCCGGTCGGGGCGTCGTACCGGGTGCCCATCTCGGGCCACGCCGGCACCAGGCGCACGGCCGCGCCGGCGGCGACGAGCGCCATCAGAGCGCAGCCGAGCGCCACCCATAGCCACCCCGTGCGCTCGACGTCGATCGCGGCGGCGTTGAGCCCCAGCCGGGCGGCCAGGTCGGCTGCGGCGTCGTCGTGCTGGACGAACCCGCCGATGACCACGACGACGAGGATCCCGGCCGCCGCGATGAGCGCGAGGAGCGCCGCGCCGCGCCGGACGATGCCGCGGGTGACCAGCAGGACCCCCCAGGCGGCGAGGGCGACCAGGGCCAGGGCGCCGGCGAGCGGGAACTCCACGGAGCGCTCCTCGACGCCGGGGGCCAGTCCGCCCGCCGCCGTCAGGGTGGACTCGGGGATCGCGAGCATCGCCTTGTGCCCGGCGACCGCGGCGAAGCCGCTGCCGACGAGGCCGAGCAGGACGACGGGCCCGAAGGCGCGTCGGGCCGGGCCGTCGGCCTCAGCCACCGAGCGGCCCTCCCCCTTCGAGCAGACCTTGGTCGAAGCAGGTGCGGGCGCCGGTGTGGCAGGCGACGCCGACCTGGTCGACCTTGACGAGGAGGGTGTCGCCGTCGCAGTCGAGGCGGACCTCCTTGACCTGCTGGGGATTGCCGGAGGTCTCGCCCTTGACCCAGTACTCGTGGCGCGACCGGCTCCAGTACGTCGCGCGTCCGGTCGTGAGCGTGCGGTGCAGCGCCTCGTCGTCCATCCACGCGAGCATGAGCACCTCGCCGGTGTCGTGCTGCTGGACCACCGCAGGCACCAGCCCGTCGGGGGTGCGCTTGAGGCGGTCGGCGATCTCGGTCGGGAGGGCGGTCACGGGCTCCATTATCCGTGCTGCGCCACCCACGAGGCGTGCAGCCTCGCGTAGGGGGTGTCCTCCTGCGACACCAGCTCGACGTGCGGCCCGTGCTGCACGATCCGACCGCGGTCGACCACCACGACGACGTCGGCGGCTTCGGCAGTGGAGAGGCGATGGGCGATCGTCACCGACGTGCGCCCGCTCATCAGCCGCTCGAGCGCGCGTCCGATCCGCGTCTCCAGCTCGGGGTCGACGGCACTGGTGGCCTCGTCGAGCACCAGCAGGTCGGGATCGGCGAGCTGGGCGCGCAGCAGGGCGACGAGCTGGCGCTCCCCCGCGGACAGCGATTCGCCGCGCTGGCCCACGCGGGTCCCGATCCCGTCGGGCAGTCCGGCGAGCCAGTCCCCGAGCCCGATGACCTCGGCCGCCTCGCGGATCTCCTCCTCGGTCGCGCCGAGACGGCCGTAGCGGACATTGGCAGCGAGGGTGTCGTCGAACAGGAATCCCTCCTGCGGCACGAGCACCACGCTGCGGCGCAGGGCGTCCTCGTCGATCTCGCGCAGGTCGATGCCGTCGAGCAGCACCCGGCCCCGGCTGGGGTCCATCAGTCGGGTGAGCAGCTTGGCGATGGTCGACTTCCCGGACCCGGTCTCCCCCACGATGGCCACCCGCTGGCCCGAGGGGACGACGAGCTCGATGTCGCTCAGCACCTCCGTGCCGCCGGGATAGGCGAACGAGACGCCTTCGAAGCGGACGTCGATCGCACCCTTCGGGAGGCTTCGACCGTCCGGTCCCGGATCGACCAGGTCGGCCGGGGTGTCGAGGATGCCGATGACGCGGCGCCAGCCGGCGATGGCGTTCTGGGCGTCAGTGAGGATCTGGGTGCCCATCTGCACCGGTCCGACGAAGAGCGTCACCAGGAAGGCGAAGGCGAGCACCTCGCCGGCGGTGATGCCCGCACCCCACGCGAAGCCCTGGCCGAGCCAGATGCCGACGATGAGCACGCCGGCGTTCGCCACCCCGGCGGAGATGCCGCCCAGGCTGAACGAGAAAGCAGTGAACCCCTGCGCCCGGGTGCTCGCCGCCTTGTGGGCCTCGATGGCGGTGTCGATGCGCTCCTGGGTGCGCGCCTCGATCGCGTACGACTTCACGACGGCCGCGCCGACGACGGGCTCGGAGACCGCCGACAGCAGGACGCCGACCTGCCGTCGTACGGTGCCATAGGCGGCGGCGAGCTTGCGCTGGAAGAAGCGCAGGCTCAAGAAGAGCGGCGCGAAGCAGAGCCACACGACGAGGGCGAGCTGCCAGCTGTAGACCACCATCACCACCGTCGCGATCAGCATCTGCCCGATGCTGACGACGAAGATCAGTCCGCCGAAGACGAGGAACTGGCTGACCTGGTCGACATCGCTGGTGACCCGGGAGACCAGCGCGCCGCGACGCTCGGTGTTCTGCGTGAGCAGCGGGAGGTCGTGGACGTGGCGGAAGGCCTTGACCCGCAGCGTCGCCAGGCCGCGCTCGGCCGAGGAGAACAGCCGCGCCGTCATGGCGTACGACGCCCAGCTCGTCACCACGATGGCGCCGGCCGCCGCGAGCGCGAGCCAGGTCGTGAAGGTCGGGTCGGGGCCGTCCGGGCCGCGCAGGCCCTTATCGATCGTCTGCTGGACCGCGATGGGGACGATGACCTGGCCGACCGAGGCGAGCACGGCGAGGACCAGGGTCCAGCCGATGCCCTCGACCAGCTCGGGCGAGTGGCGGATGCCGCGGCGGATGGTCTCCCACGCGCCGATGTCGTCGCCGGTCGCGAGGCGGGTGTGCTCCGGGGCACGGAGGGTGGTGCTCATGCTGTCGCCTCCTCGTGCTCGGTCTCGTAGGCGTTGACGAGGCGGGCGTAGTCGGGATTGCGAGCCACGAGCTCGTCGTGCGGTCCGCGGTCGGCGATCCGGCCGTCGACGAGGTAGAGGACCTCGTCGGCCAAGCCGATCGTGGCCTTGCGGTAGGCGACCACGACGAGGGTGGTCTCCTCGGCGCCGAGGCCCGCCAGGATCCGGGCCTCGACCTCGGGGTCGACGGCCGACGTGGCGTCGTCGAGGACGAGGAGCCGCGGACGCCGGACCAGCGCCCGGGCCAGCGCGAGTCGTTGCCGCTGCCCGCCCGACAGCGACGTGCCGCGCTCGCCGAGTCGCGTGTCGAGGCCCTGCGGCAGAGCGGCGACGAAGCCGTCCGCCTGCGCGGTGCGCAGCGCCGCCCAGACCTCGTCGTCGGCCACGGCCGCACCCAACGTGACGTTGTCGCGCACGGTGTCGTCGAACAGGAACGCACTCTGCGGCACGACGGCCAGCACCTCGGCGAGCTCGCCTCGCCGCAGCTCGCGCAGGTCGGCGCGGTCGACCCGGATCGATCCGGCGTCCACGTCGACCAGCCGGGCGAGGAGCGCCGTGAGGGTGCTCTTGCCCGATGCGGTCGCGCCGACGAGCGCCACGGTGCGTCCCGGCTCGACCTCGAAGGTCACGTCGCGCAGCAGCGGCCGGCCCGGAGTGAAGGCGAAGGCGGCGCGCTCGACCTCGAGGCGGGCGCCGCCGTCGTGCTGCGGAGCCGGCCGGTCGCCGTACTCCATCGCTCCGGTGGCGGCGAGCACGGCCGCGACCCGGCGGTAGCCGACGACACTGCGGGGGAAGTCGCCGAGCAGCCAGCCGATCGAGCGGATCGGGAAGGCGACGACGGTCAGGAGGTAGGACACGGTGACGACGTCGCCGGCGACGGTGGCGCCGGAGACGACGCGGTGCACGCCGATGACCAGGACGACCAGGACCGCCAGGCTGGGCAGGGCGGCGAGGGTGGGGTCGAAGGCGGCGCGGATCCGGCCGACCCGGATGTTGGCCTCGCGCAGCTCCTCGGCCTTGGCGCGGAAGCGCTGCGTCTCCTCCGGCTCACGGCCGAGGGTCTTGACGACGAGGGCGCCGTCGAAGGACTCGTGCGCGATCTCGGAGAGCTCCGCGCGCAGCTCCTGGGCGCGGGTCGCCCAGCCCTGGGCGAGGCGCTGGTAGACGACGTTGACGCCGATGACGAGTGGGAAGACGAGCAGGCCGACCGCCGCGAGGACCAGGTCCGTCAGCAGCATCTGCACGACGGCGATGACCATCATCGCCACCGTTCCGACAGCCATGGGCAGCGGCGCGATCGGGCCCCACGCGGCCTCGACGTCGGAGTTCGCGTTGGACAGGAGCTCGCCCGTGGGATGGCGCTGGTGCCAGGCCATCGGGAGACGGAGGTACTGCCGGGTGACGGCGCGGCGGCTGTGCGCCTGCATGCGGTACTGCATGACGCCGGCTCCCAGCCGGCGCGCGACGATGCCGACCGCGCGCAGGATCGCCACTCCCACGAACAGGCCGAGGACCGCCCAGAGCAGTCCGCTCCCGATCTCGCCGTCCTTGAAGGCCGGCAGCACGACGTGGTCGGTCGACCAGCCGAGAACCCAGGCGTCCGCGACGGTCAGGGCACCGAAGAGCAGGCTGCCGATCGTGGAGAGGGCGAAGATCCAGGGCTCGCGCTTGATCGCCACCCAGAGCACGCCGAACCCGGCGGTCGTCGTACCCGTCCTGCCTGTCGTGGCCACCTGACTCCTCGCTCGCGCTTGCCCCGAAGAGGCGCAACCGTCCCACGTACCCCGGTATTCCTTCGGAGCAGGTGCTTCCCGTGCTCGGGCGCCGATCGACCGGCATTCTTGCCAGCTCAGCCACCGCGGGCCGTCGCGAGACCTGTGGATATCGTCGGGACGTGGACGTCGACACCCTGCTCGCACACTGCCTCGCCAAGCCCGGCGCGTGGCCGGACAACCCGTGGGACCACGAGTATCCGGTGATCAAGGTCGGCGAGGGCGAGCACAGCAAGATCTTCGCCTTCCTCGCGCGCGACCACGTCGGCGTCAAGGCCGGCGCCACCCGTGAGGTCGCCGACGAATGGCTGCACCGCTACCCCGACGACGCCACGGTGATGCCCTACATCGGCCGCTCGGGCTGGAACAACCTCACCCTCGCCGGCGCGATCCCGGACGAGGAGATCCTCGAGGCGGTCGACGGGTCCTATCGAGCCGTCGTGTCGAAGCTGCCGAAGTCGCGGCGGCCGGCGGGCTGGGAGGGCTGAGCAGGAGCCCCGGGATCCTGGAAAGCCGCACCCTCCACCTCACGCGGAGGCCCGCGCGGACTCGGCCAGCTCGAGCAGCCGCGCACGCGCGGGGTTCGGCGTCCGGCCGGCCCAGGTGACCCACGGCTCGGGGTGACCTGACCGGACCAGCTTGCGTCGTACGTCGTCGTGCACGCGCGGCCCGAGCGCCGCGGCGGCGACGTACGCCTGGTCCTCGGGCGGCAGGTCTCCGGCGACGGCGGCGGAGAGGATCCGGTACGACGCGCGGGTCACCTCGTCGCGACCGCCGCGCAGGCTGTCCATGGTGCGCTCGAGGTCGGCCGGCTTCGTCCCGAAGCGGACCAGGTCGAGCGCGGCGACGTCGGTGACCAGCTCGTAGTCCTCGCGCAGCAACGCGCTCGACGGGACCTCTCCGGCGCGGTGCGGCTTCGTGAGCGGGTGCAACCAGTTGCCGGTGGCCGCAACTTCACGGGCGACCGGTTCATCGACCGCGAAGGGCGTCATGTCGAACATGGACAGATCGCCGATGCCGCTGGGGACGAGCCTGCCGATGACCCAGCCGTCCGGTGCGACCGAGCGGGCCCCGAGATCGAGGAGCTCGACGGTCGCTTCCGTTCCCGCCTCACGCACGACGAGGCGGGCGCCGGGACGGCTCTCCAGCAGCTGGTAGCCGCTCATCGTGGCACCGACCCAGCGGCGGGCGAGGTCGGCGTGCTCGGCCAGCGTCCCGTCGGCAAACTCGTGGAGGAAGGCTTCCACCATGTCCGAGGCGTGGGCCGCCGTCTGGTGGTAGACCCAGGACTCCCCCGCCACGGCGGCGACGACCTTGATCGGGTCGCCCTGGCGATCGAAGCACTCCTGGAGGAGATCCTGGTGGACCGACTCGACCAGGAGCTCGAGCAACGTCCTGCCGATGGCGCCCGCGTCGCCCGACTCGCAGCGAATCGCCTGATAGGTGATCCAGCGGGCCCAGGCCCACTCGGGCATCGAGTCCTCGCCGACGAGCGACAGCTGTTCCAGCAGCCACACGTGCCGGTTGCGTCGGAACATCGGCACGCTGCGATGCCACTCGAGTGCGGCATGAGGATCGCCCGAGCGCTCGGCGGCTTGGGATCTGCGGACGTACTCCAGCAGCTCGTGGTTCATCTGGTCAGCGACGCGTGGGAGGCGGCGGAACCCGCCCGGCTGTTTCCGAGACATGGCGCAAGCCAACGTCCGTCGTACGCCGCGCGGCAAGGGCGATCTTCGAGCCTGTGGACAACGAGTGCCTGTGGACAACGCGCGACGTCGAGCGGCGGGACTCGGTCATGATCGGGCGCCATGGACACCCCTCGGAGTCCGTCTCGGGACCCTCGCCGTCATCGTCGCGCTCGCCACGAGCGCCTGCACCGGGTCCGGGGCCGGCGCGCCCCCCGACCATCCCGCCACCGTCGACGCACGATGGACGCCGATCACCGTCGGCGACTCGGCTCTCCCAGAGGCGCCGACCCTGACCGTGAGCGCGGGCATCGGCGCCACCGACGCTCTGCCGATGACGCTCGTCGGCCTTCACGCCACTTGAGATCGGCGAGGACGGCGACTACGTCGGGGAGATCGTCGCCGTCCCGCACGGCTTCGTCGCCGCGGGCATGCAGTACAGCGGGAGCAGGCGACGACCCGTCGTGTGGATGTCGACCGACGGCAAGGCATGGCGTGCCGTTCCTGTCCCGGTCGATAGGTCCTTCTCCACGGGCATCCTGACCGTCTGGGGCGACCGGCTCGTGGTGGCGCTGACCAGCGACAGCGGTCCCGCCGTGTACGTCCTGGAGAACCTCGCGGACCTCCTCAGGCGGCGAGGTAGTTGAGGGCGAGGGTGGTCGCGTAGGTCTCCATGCGGGTCGGGGTGTCACCCGCCGGGGTGGGGGTGATGCGTCTCGTGCCGGTCGGGTCGATGAGGTAGTGGGCCCCGTGGGGATCGCGCCAGATCACGATCCCGGGGAACGGATGTCGCACCTCCCAGCCGGTGTGGGTCTTGATCCGGTGATGGGTCCGGGTCAACGGTGCGAGGTTCCCGACGGCGGTGGGACCGCCCTCGGCGTGGGGGA
>NZ_VDMP01000017.1:131280-131477 GCF_006335005.1 Nocardioides albidus | reverse complement strand
TGGCCCTCGAGGCGGGCGATGGGTGAGTCGGCGTACAGGTGCAGGTAGACCTTGACCCGGGGCTTGACCGGGCCCACCGTGAGGTCGGGCTGGGTGGTGGGGTTGAGCAGGAGCGCGGCGGCCGCGACCCGGCGGTCGTTGAGGACCGCCTCGGGCATCGTCGCCTCGAGCTGTTCGGCGACCGCGGTCAGGGAGGC
>NZ_VDMP01000017.1:84912-131169 GCF_006335005.1 Nocardioides albidus | reverse complement strand
GGCGTCGGCCTTGATCAGCAAGGTGGCCATGCCGTGTCGGTGTGCCCGGGAGACCCGGGCACACCGTTCCTTGGCGGCGGCCTCCTCGCGGGCGCGGGTCAGCTCGGGGGCCGCGGCGGCGACCTTGCCCTCGACCAGGGTCTCGAAGCGGGTCCAGGCCAGCCGCCCGTCGGCGGCCTCGTGGACTTCGGCGTCGACCCAGGCGGCCTCGTGCTGGGTGAGGTCGCGGGTGGCGTCGGCGACATGACGCGCGTGCGGGACCCGCACGGTGCCGGCCTGGACGCCGGCCCACAGTCGGGGGAGGCGGAGCACGAGGTCGACGGCGTCGGCGATCAACCGGCGGGCGCCGTAGGGGCTGGTC
The DNA here is from genome assembly GCF_006335005.1 of Nocardioides albidus. Taxonomy (GTDB): domain Bacteria; phylum Actinomycetota; class Actinomycetes; order Propionibacteriales; family Nocardioidaceae; genus Nocardioides; species Nocardioides albidus. The sequence goes on along the minus strand of NZ_VDMP01000017.1, from coordinate 130,808 downwards.
TGGATCCGGGCCCCGAAGGCGGCCGCGGCGTGCTCGGTGATCAACGGCGTCCCCACCCCACCGGACCGCTTCGCACGGGCCCGGCCGCGTCGATCCTGGGGCGGGAGGGCGTCGGGGTGGTGCAGCACCGCCCACTGATAGGCGGCACGCAGGATGTCACGGTCGGCAGCCGAGCGTGCGGCGTGAGCGGCCTCGACGAAGTCGAGAACCTCTCCCGCCGGCAGACCCTCCAGAGCCCCAGCCGCCCGATCACTGACCATGCCGACATCACATCAGGACCCCCCGACACAAACCCGGGCCATCGACTTGGCGCGTCACGAGCCTGTGGACAACGCCACGCATGCCCGGCGGAATCGGATCATGCTGCTGGGCATGGACATTCTCGGTATCCGCCAGGGCCTGCTCTGCCTCGCCATCGCCGTCCTCGTCTCCGGCTGTGCCGGCGCCGAGGCGGACGAGTCCGAGCTCCGTACTCCCCCGGCCCGTGACGTCCCCGCGGGCCAGGTGGGAGACGGAGCCGACGAGGGAGCAGACGGTCTCGCCACACCATGACCGACTCGGCTACGTTCGCCTCATCGCCCCGGTCCGGGCGATGTGGCATCTCGGGAGGACCCATGCGCACAGCCCTCGCGCTCACCGCGATCGTCGCCACCCTCGCCCTCGGCGGGTGCGGCGACGACGACACCGAGCCCGGCGACCCGACCTCGACCTGGACACCCACCGGGACGATGGAGGCGCCGACCAGCCCCACGGCAGACCCGCTGACAGAGGCGCCGGCGGACGAGACGGCACGGCAGTTCATCCGCAGGTGGGTGGCATTGGGCAATCAGATGCAGGCGACCGGCGAGACAGCAGGCTTCCTCGCCACTGCCGGTCCCGATTGCACTTCGTGCCACAAGTTCGCCAAGAAGGTCGAGCGCATCTACCGCAACGGTGGCTACATCCGCGGTGGCACTGATCAGATCATCGCGATGCAGGCGGAGTCGGACACCCAGTGGGTTGTGACCTTGGTCGCCAAGCCGACCGAGTACGCCGAGACACCGGGTGGGGAGGTCAAGTCCTTCGACGGTGGAACACACCGATCCCGCGTCTACCTCGCACATATCGACGGCCGCTGGATCGTTGGGGCCACCGAAGGTGTTCCCCTATGAGGATTCTCGGTCGTCTGCTCCTCTGCTTCGCGATCGCGGCGACAGTCCTCGGGAGCACGCAGGAACGGGCCGCCGCCGAGAACTGCAACGCGAACGCGAACCTTCTCTCCGCCTCAGAGACGTGCGGATCGTCCGGCCACGGAACTACAAAACTCCCGGTCGCCGGTCCTGGCCAGACCTACGCAGTGATCCCGGTCTGTGGGTCCAAGTTGCGCAGGCACTGTGGCAAGGTCCTCGATTGCACGGACGGCGAGGGAACCGCGGGCCACTATTACGACGTCAAGGTCGACGGCGTGAACCAGGGCCGCCACTGCATCACCCCATCGGACGCGACAGAGACGGGGGTCGTGACGCTCGATGCCGTGACCAGGGCGTTCAAGGACCTCACCTGGCCCGCATCCACCCTCGTCATCCAGCCACCCGACGGCCTGACGCTGGTCAACTTCGACACGAACTTCTACACGACCAGCACCTCCCCCATCACCCAGACGGTGACGCTCGTGAAGCAGCAGGTCACGATCGAGGCCACGCCCAGCCAGTACCACTGGACGTTCGGCGACGGCGAGACGCTCACGACGACCAAGCCGGGGGCGCCATACCCCAAGCTCACGAACACCCACGACTACCTGCGCATCGGGACGTACGCCGTCAGCCTCGCCACCACCTACACCGGTCGCTACCGGGTCGGCGACGGCGGCTGGCAGAGCATCGCCGAGACGGTGACGGTCGAGGGCACGCCGCAGCAGTTGCGTGTGATCGAGGCGCAGCCGAAGCTCGTCGGCTACTGAGCCTCGCGCGGGACGGCAGCGATGATCCGCACACTCATGTGGAAGGTCGAGGTCGCGCCTTCGAGGATCACGAGGAAGCCGTCGGGACCGTCCCGGTAGATCGCGCGGCTCTGCTCGGACCACGGGTCCGGCGGGCTGAACTCACGGGCGGCCGCGATGGCCGCCTCCAGGGCGGTCGCGCGGTCGGCGTGCTCGGTCCGGCCGATCTGCACGAGCGTCGGCGGCTTCCGCTCACCCTGGTTGGAGTACTCGAGGGCCACCCGCCAGGGTCCGCCGCTGCCGGGACCGTCGGTGCCCGGCTCGTACACGTCGTAGGTCATGGCCGGACCCTCCCCGCTCAGCGGACCGGCACACCTGCCGCAGCGAGCGCGGACTTCACGTCCGCGATGCGCAGCGTGCCGAAGTGGAAGACCGTCGCCGCCAGTACGGCGTCCGCGCCGGCCTCGACCGCGGGCGGGAAGTGCTCGGTGGCTCCCGCGCCGCCGGAGGCGATCACCGGGATCGAGACCTCGGCACGGACGGCGCGGATCAGCTCGAGGTCGAAGCCGTCGGTGGTGCCGTCGGCGTCCATGGCGTTCAGCAGGATCTCCCCCGCACCGAGCTCAGCGGCGCGCACCGCCCACGCGATCGCGTCGATGCCGGCGGACTGGCGGCCACCGTGGGTGGTCACCTCGAAGCCGGAGTCGGTGGCGTTCGCGGTGCCCGGCGGCACGCGGCGCGCGTCGACGGACAGCACCAGCACCTGGTTGCCGAAGCGGTGGGCGATCTCGGCGATCAGCTCAGGCCGCTTGATCGCGGCGGTGTTGACCGCCACCTTGTCGGCGCCCGCGCGGAGCAACCGGTCCACGTCCTCGACCGAGGAGACCCCGCCGCCCACCGTCAGCGGGATGAACACCTGCTCGGCGGTCGCCGAGACGATCTCCATCGTCGTCGCCCGGCCTTCGTGGGAGGCGGAGATGTCGAGGAAGGTCAGCTCGTCGGCGCCCTCCGCGTCGTACAGCTTGGCCAGCTCGACCGGGTCGCCGGCGTCCCGCAGGTCCTGGAAGTTGACGCCCTTGACCACCCGGCCGGCGTCGACGTCCAGGCACGGGATGACCCGCACCGCGAGGGTCATACCAAGCCGCCGCGGGTCAGCACGAGCGCGTCCTCGAGGGTGAACTGCCCGGTGTAGAGGGCGGTTCCGGCGATCGCGCCCTCGACGCCGATCGACACCAGGCCCATCAGCGCCCGGATGTCGTCGAGGGTCGTGACGCCGCCGGAGGCGACGACGGGCCGCGAGGTCGCGGCGCAGACGTCCTCCAGCAGCTGGAGGTTGGGGCCCTGCAGCATCCCGTCCTTGTTGACGTCGGTGACGACGTAGCGGGCACAGCCCTCGGAGTCGAGGCGCGCGAGGGTCTCGTAGAGGTCGCCGCCCTCCTTGGTCCAGCCACGCGCGGCCAAGGTGCGGCCGCGGACGTCGAGGCCGACGGCCACCCGGTCGCCGTACGTCGCGATCGCCTTGGCGCACCACTCCGGCTGCTCGAGCGCAGCGGTGCCGATGTTGACCCGGCGGCAGCCGGTCGCCATGGCGGCCTCGAGCGACTCGTCGTCGCGGATGCCGCCGCTCATCTCGACCTGGATGTCGAGGCGGCCGACGATCTCGGCCTGCAGCTCGCGGTTGTTGCCGTGACCGAACGCGGCGTCGAGGTCGACGAGGTGGATCCACTCGGCGCCCGCCTCCTGCCAGCGCAGAGCGGCCTCGATCGGGTCGCCGAAGCGCTTCTCCGAGCCGTCCACGCCCTGCACCAGCTGGACGGCCTGCCCGCCCTTGATGTCGACGGCGGGCAGCAGCTCCAGATACTCAGACAAGATTCTTCACCCAGTTCCTCAGCAGTTGCGCGCCCGCATCCCCCGACTTCTCGGGATGGAACTGCGTGGCGCAGAGCGGTCCGTTCTCGACGGCCGCGACGAATCGGTCGGCGGAGCCAGTGGGCCCGTGCTCGGCCCAGGTCACCAGCGGCTGGTGGCTCTGGGGTGTGCGGTCGTTGGTGACCAGCGTCCAGTCGCGGACCCCGTAGGAGTGCACGAAGTAGAAGCGCTCGTCCTCGATCCCCGCGAACAGACGGGTCCCGGACGGCACGGACACCGTGTTCCAGCCCATGTGCGGCACGATCGGCGCCTGCAGCCGCTCGACGACTCCGGGCCACTCGCCGCAGCCCTCGGTCTCGACGCCGTGCTCGATGCCGCGCTCGAAGAGGATCTGCATGCCCACGCAGATGCCGAGCACGGGCCGCCCGCCCGAGAGCCGGCGCGCGATGATCCGCTCGCCACGGATCGCCCGCAGACCGCGCATGCACGCCTCGTACGCCCCGACGCCCGGCACGAGCAGACCGTCGGCCTCCATCGCGGTGTCGAGATCGCTGGTGAGGGTGACCGCCGCGCCGGCGCGCTCGACGGCGCGGACCGCGGAGCGCAGGTTGCCCGAGCCGTAGTCGAGGACGACGACGGACGGAGCTGTCACAGAGCGCCCTTGGTCGAGGGGATGCCGGTCTCGCGCGGGTCGATCGCGACCGCGTCGCGGAACGCGCGGGCGAACGCCTTGAACTGCGTCTCGACGATGTGGTGCGGCTCGCGGCCCGCGAGGACGCGCACGTGCAGCGCGAAGTGGCCGTGGAAGGCGATCGACTCGAAGACGTGCTGGGTCAGCGAGCCGAGGTAGGAGACCCCGGAGCCGCCGAGCTGGACGTACTGCTGGCCCTCGGGCTCGCCGGTGTGCACGCAGTAGGGCCGGCCCGAGACGTCCACGACGGCGTGCACGAGCGCCTCGTCGAGGGGCACGGTCGCGTCGCCGAAGCGGCGGATGCCGACCTTGTCGCCCAGCGCCTGGCGCAGCGCCTGGCCGAGCGCGATCGCGGTGTCCTCGGTGGTGTGGTGGGCGTCGATGTGCACGTCGCCCTCGCTCTGCACCGTCAGGTCCACCAGCGCGTGGCGCGCGAAGGCGGTGAGCATGTGGTCGTAGAAGCCGACGCCCGTGGAGATGTCGTGCTTGCCGGTGCCGTCGAGGTCGACCTCGACGATCACCTTCGACTCGCTGGTCTGCCGCTCGATCCGTGCGGTCCTCGCGGTCCTGGCAGTCATGCGCGTTCTCCGTTCACATCGGTCAGTGCGGCCCGGAAGGCCGCCATCTCGTCGGGGGTGCCGACCGAGACCCGCAGCCAGCCGTCCGGCCCGGTCTCCCGGATCAGGACTCCCCGGTCGAGGAGACCCTGCCAGACGGCGTGGCGGTCGGCGAATCGTCCGAACAGCACGAAATTGGCGTCGGACTCGGCGACGTCGTACCGCTCGGCGCGCAGCCACTCGACGAGCGCGTCGCGCTCGCGGCGCAGGTCGTCGACCCGGCCGAGCAGCTCCGGTGCGTGCTCCAGCGCGGCCAGCGCGACGGCCTGGGTGACCGCGGAGAGGTGGTAGGGCAGGCGGACCACCCGGATCGCGTCGCAGATCTCGGTGGCCGCGGCGAGGTAGCCCAGGCGCAGGCCGGCGCCCGCGAAGGCCTTGCTCATCGTCCGGGTGACGACGAGGTTGCGGTACGTCGGCAGCAGCTCGAGCGCGCTCGGCACTCCGCTGCGGCGGAACTCCCCGTAGGCCTCGTCGACCACGACGATGCCATCGTCCCCGGCCGCCTCGCACAGCACCGAGACCGCCTCCGGCGGGAGCGCGGTGCCCGTCGGGTTGTTGGGGCTGGGCAGCAGGATCACGCTGGGCTGCTCGGTCTTGACCAGGTCGCGCGCGGCGTCGAGGTCGAGCGCGAAGTCCTCGGCACGCCGGCCGGCGACCCACCTGGTGTTGGTGTCGCGGGCGTACTCCGGATACATCGAGTACGTCGGCGCGAAGCTCACCGCCGTGCGGCCGGGCCCGCCGAACGCCTGGAGGATCTGCAGCATGATCTCGTTGGAGCCGTTGGCCGCCCAGACCTGCTCCGGCAGGACGCCCGCGGGCGTGTCCTTGGACAGGTACCACGCCAGCGACTGGCGCAGAGCGACGAACTCGCGGTCGGGATAGCGGTTGAGGGTCGCCGCCGCGGCCGCGGCGGCCGCCGCGATGTCGGCGACGCACGCCTCGGACGGACCGTAGGGGTTCTCGTTGACGTTGAGCTGGACCGGCACGTCCAGCTGCGGGGCGCCGTACGGCTCGATCCCGCGCAGCTCCTCGCGCAGCGGCGGCCAGCCGCCGCCGGCCGAGGCGGTCATCGGGTCGACCGGACGGTGATGGCGGCGCCGTGGCCGGGCAGGTCCTCGGCCTCGGCGAGGGTCACGACGTGTCCGGCGACGTCCGCGAGCGCCTCGGCGGAGTAGTCGACGACGTGCACCGACTTGGTGAACGCCCGCACCGAGAGGCCCGAGGAGTGGCAGGCACACCCGGCCGTGGGCAGCACGTGGTTGGAGCCCGCGCAGTAGTCGCCCAGGCTCACGGGGGCGTGCGGCCCGACGAAGATCGCGCCGGCGTTGCGCACCCGAGCGGCCCAGGCGGCGGCGTCCTCGGTGTGGATCTCGAGGTGCTCGGCGGCATAGGCGTTGACGACCTCGAGCCCCTGCTCGAGGTCGTCGACCAGCACGATGCCGGACTGCTTGCCGCCGAGGGAGGTGGTGATGCGCTCGGTGTGCTTGGTGGCGGCGACCTGCTGGTCGAGCTCGGCCTCCACCTCGGCGGCGAGCCGCTCGGAGGTGGTCACGAGGACCGACGCGGCCAGCGGGTCGTGCTCGGCCTGGCTGATCAGGTCGGCCGCGACGTACGCCGCGTTGCCGGTGTCGTCGGCGAGGATCGCGATCTCGGTGGGGCCGGCCTCGGAGTCGATGCCGACCTGGCCCTTGAGGATCCGCTTGGCGGTGACGACCCAGATGTTGCCGGGCCCCGTGACCAGATCGACGCGGCGACAAGGACCCACGCCGTAGGCGAACATGGCGATCGCCTGGGCACCGCCGACGGCGTACACCTCCTCGACGCCGAGGAGCGCGCACGCGGCCAGGATCGTCGGGTGGACCGAGCCGCCGAACTCCTTCTGCGGCGGGCTGGCCAGCGCGATCGACTCGACGCCCGCGGTCTGGGCGGGCACGACGTTCATCAGCACGGACGACACGAGGGGCGCGAGGCCCCCTGGCACGTAGAGCCCGACCCGCCCGACCGGGACCTTGCGGTGGGTGACGCGCGCGCCGGGGCCCAGGTCGGTGACCGCGTCCTGCTCGAGCTCGTTGGCGCAGGTCGCCCGCAGCCGGCGGATGGACTCCTCCAGGCCAGCTCGGATGTCGGGGTCGAGCCGGTCGAGCGCGTCGCGCATCGCCGCCGGCGACACCCTGATGTCGTCGACCCGGACGCCGTCGAACCGCTCTCCGAACTCGACGATGGCGTCCAGCCCGCGGGTGCGGACGTCCTCGCAGATCGCATGCACCGCCGGGACCGCCGCCTCGATGTCGAAGTCGGCACGGGGCACTGCCGCGCGGTAGTCGACCGAAGGGTCGGCATCACGCAGGTCGATGCGGCGGATCATGGACATGGCTCGATTCTACGGTCGGCACGCGTGTCGGTCCGCTCGTCCCCGCTACGTTGGACATGTGACCGACCAGCTCCCGATGTTCCCGCTCAACGCGGTGCTCTACCCGGGGGTCAGCGTGCCGCTGCACGTCTTCGAGGACCGCTACCGCGCGCTGGTGCACCATCTGCTGCGCATCGAGGACCCCGCGGAGCGGCTGTTCGGGACGGTCGCGATCCGCGAGGGCTACGAGGTCGGCGACCACGGCAACCAGTCGCTCTACCGCGTCGGGGTGCGGCTCCAGCTCACCGACGCCGAGGCGCGCCCCGACGGCACCTTCGACGTCGTCGCCGTGGGCCGGGACCGGCTCCAGCTCGACCGCCTGCTCACCACGGGCGACTATCCCGTCGGGGAGGTCACCCTGCTCTCGAACCCGGAGGTCGACGTGCCGGCGGAGCTCGTCGAGCAGGCGAAGGCGACGTTCACCGCCTACCGCCACGTGCTCCGCTCGATCGCCGGCGACCCGCTGCAGGGCGAGCTCCCCACCGACCCGACCTACCTGTCCTGGACGCTCGCCGCGTGCACGCCGCTGCCGATGGGCGAGCGCCAGCAGCTGCTCGAGGCCGCGGACGCCGCCGAGCGCCTGGTGCTGGTCACCGACCTGCTCCGCGCGGAGCTGCGGGCCATCAACGTGATCACGTCCCTCCCGGCGACCGAGGTCGCCCGCACCCGGTGGTCGCCGAACTGATGAAGAGGAAGCCCGCCGGGGGTACGCCGGCCACGACCGCGCTGGCCGCCGCCGGCGTGGCGTTCACGGTCCACGAGTACGACCACGACGCCCGCGCGGCGTCGTACGGCGAGGAGGCAGCCGAGGCGATGGGCGTCGCTGCGGACCGGGTGTTCAAGACCCTGTTCGCCGAGGTCGACGGCGCCCTGGTCGTGGGCGTCGTGCCCGTCTCCGGACAGCTCGACCTCAAGGCCCTGGCCCGGGCCGTCGACGGTCGCAAGGCCGTGATGGCCGACCCGCGGGCCGCCGAGCGGGCGACCGGGTACGTCGTCGGCGGGATCTCGCCGCTCGGACAGCGCAAGGCCCACCCGACCGTGGTCGACGACTCCGCGCTGAGCCACGACACCGTCTTCGTGTCGGCCGGACGGCGCGGGCTGGAGGTCGAGCTCAGCCCTGCGGAGCTGGTGCGGCTGACGGCTGCTCGGTCTGCTCCGATCGCTCGGCCCGGTCGGTAGCCGGAGTGGGGCTGAACGACAGCATCAGGACGAGATAGGCGAGCAGGGCGCCCACCGGCCACGCGAGGTAGGGGGTCCAGCCGGTCACGTCGAGGTGCCCGGGCAGCCTGTCGCCGACCTCGTGGGCGGCCAGCAGGGATGCGGGATCCGTCGGCCCGAGGAACTCCCCCAGCACGGCCATGACCGCCAGGCCCAGCCCGGCGCCCACGAGCACGGCGAGCAGTCCGGGTACGGCCCGCTCGCGCGCCAGCCAACCGCAGACCAGGCCGAGGAGCACGGCGAGCCCGAAGCCGACGACGACGTAGGTCGCCGTCGCGCTGAAGTCGCGGGTGATGCCGGGGTCGAAGGGGTCGGGATACCAGGCCTTGCCGGCCTCCGTGTCGTAGATCCGGCCCATCGGCGCCGGCCCCCACCAGGTCCACCAGAGCCACCCGCCGAGTGCGCCCAGCAGAGGGCCGAGCACGACGGGGACGGCGAGGGGCACGACCAGGTCGCGCCTCATCCGGCCAGGCATCCCGGTCCGAGGAGCTGCTTGAGGTCGGCGAACAGCGCCGAGGACGGAGTCACCCGCAGATTGTCCCCCAGGCGCATGACCTTGGTGGAGTCGCGGCTGAGCAGCTGCAGGCGCACCTCGGTCAGACCGGCGTGGGTGGTGAGCACCTCGCGCAGCTGCGCCACCACCGGGCCCGTGCAGCGCGTCGACGGCAGGCTGATCACGACCGGCCCGTCGCTGCCCCTCTCCAGGTCGGGGACCGTGACCTCCTGGCCGCGCAGCTGCGCGGCGTCGCGCTCGGTGTCGAGCTGGCCGCGGACCCGGATGATGGCGTCCTCGGTGAGATAGGGCGCCGCGAGGCGATAGCTGCTGGGGAACAGCAGCACGTCGATCGCGCCCTCGAGGTCCTCCAGGGTCACCGTCGCCCACGGGTCGCCGTTCTTGGTGATCTTGCGTTGGATCGCCGTGACCAGGCCCGCGACGGTGACCGTCGAGTTGTGCGCTCGGCTCTCGTCGGTGACCAGCTGGCCGATGGTGCAGTCAGTGCCGTTGGAGAGGACGTGCTCGAGACCGAGCAGCGGGTGGTCGGAGACGTAGAGGCCGAGCATCTCGCGCTCGTGACCGAGCAGCGTCATCTTGTCCCACTCGTCGATGTCGGGGACGGTCACGCTCACCCCGAACCCGCCGTCCCCGCCGTCGTCGTCGCCCAGCCCGGCGAAAAGGGAGTCCTGGCCGATCGCCTCGTTGCGCTTGATGTCGACGTACTGGTCGACCGCGGTCTCGTGGATCGCCACGAGGGCCCGGCGCAGGTGCTTCATGTCGTCGAACGCGCCGGCCTTGATCAGCGAGTCGATGACCCGCTTGTTGCAGACGGTCACCGGCACCTTCGACAGGAAGTCGTTGAAGTCGGCGAACCGGCCCTTCTCGGTGCGTGCCTCGACGATGCCGTCGACGACGTTGGACCCGACATTGCGGATCGCGGTCAGGCCGAACCGGATGTCGCGGCCGACCGCGGTGAAGTCGTGGGCCGACTCGTTGACGTCGGGCGGCAGCACCTGGATCTTCATCCGGCGGCACTCGTTGAGGTAGATCGCCATCTTGTCCTTGTCGTCCTTGACGGACGTCAGGAGCGCGGCCATGTACTCGGTCGGGTAGTTGGCCTTGAGGTAGGCGGTCCAATAGGTGATGACGCCGTACGCCGCGGAGTGCGACTTGTTGAAGGCGTAGTCGGAGAACGGCAGCAGGATCGCCCACAGCGTGTCGATCGCGTCCTGCGGATAGCCCCGCTCGAGCATGCCGGCCTGGAAGCCGGCGTACTGCTTGTCCAGCTCCTCCTTCTTCTTCTTGCCCATCGCGCGCCGCAGGTTGTCGGCGGCGCCCAGGGTGAAGCCGGCCAGGACCTGGGCGATCGCCATCACCTGCTCCTGGTAGACGATCAGGCCGTAGGTCTCTCCCAGGACCTGCTCGAGCGGCTCCTCGAGCGCCGGGTGGATCGGCTCGATCGGCTCGCGGCCGTTCTTGCGGCGGGCGTACTTGTTGTGCGAGTCGGCGCCCATCGGGCCGGGCCGGTAGAGCGCGCTGACGGCGGTGATGTCGGCGAACTTGTCGGGCTGCATCGAGCGCAGCAGCGCGCGCATGCCGCCACCATCGAGCTGGAAGACGCCGAGGGTGTCACCGCGGCCCATCAGCTCGTAGGTGGCCCGGTCGTCGAACGGGAGCTCCTCGAGGACGACGTCCGCGTCGCGGTTGGCCTTGATGTTGACCAGCGCGTCCTCGAGGATGCGCAGGTTGGACAGGCCCAGGAAGTCCATCTTGACCAGGCCCAGCGACTCGCACATCGGGTAGTCGAACTGGGTGATCACCGCGCCGTCCTGCGGGCGCGCCATGATCGGCACGATGTCGATCAGTGGCTCGCTGGACATGATCACGCCCGCGGCGTGCACGCCCCAGTTGCGGATCTGGCCCTCGAGGCCGAGCGCGGTCTGGTAGATCGTGCGGACGTCGGGGTCCTGCTCGTAGAGGGCGCGGAACTCGCCGCCGTCGTTGTAGCGCTTGTGCTCGGGGTTGAAGATCTCCTTCAGCGGGACGCCCTTGCCCATGACGTCGGGCGGCATCGCCTTGGTGATCTTGTCGCCGATCGCGAAGCCGTGGTCGAGCACGCGCGCGGCGTCCTTGATCGCGGCCTTGGACTTGAGCCGGCCGAAGGTCGCGATCTGGGCGACCCGTTCGGCGCCGTACTTCTTGCTGACGTAGTCGATGACCTCGCCCCGGCGGGCGTCGTCGAAGTCGATGTCGAAGTCGGGCATCGAGGGACGCTCGGGGTTGAGGAAGCGCTCGAAGAACAGGCCGTGCTCGAGGGGGCACAGGTCGGTGATCCGCAGGGCGTACGCCGCGATCGAGCCCGCACCCGAGCCGCGGCCCGGTCCGACGCGGATGCCGTTGTCCTTGGACCAGTTGATGAAGTCGGCGACCACGAGGTAGTAGCCGCAGTAGCCCTTCTGCGAGATGATCGCGAGCTCCATCTCGACGCGGTCCCGGACCTCCTGGGTCAGCTTGTCGCCGGGGTAGCGCGCCTCGATGCCGCGCCAGACCTCCTTGCGGAACCAGGAGTCCTCGGTCTCCCCCGCCGGGACGTCGGCGCGCGCCATGTAGCCGCCGGTCGACTCGGTGAACTCGACCGAGCAGCGCTCGGCGATCGCGACCGTGTTGTCGCAGGCCTCGGGCATGCCGAACCGGTCGGCCCACAGCTCGCGCATCTCGGCCGCGGACTTGATGTAGTAGCCGCCGCCGTCGAACTTCAGCCGGTTGGTGTCGGAGAGCCGCTTGCCCGAGGCGACGCAGATGAGGGCGTCGTGGGCGTCGGCGTCCTCGGGATTGTTGTAGTGGGAGTCGTTGGTGGCGATCGGCGGGATGCCGAGCTCCTTGCCCAGCCGCAGCAGGTCGTCGCGGACCCGCTTCTCGATGGAGATCCCGTGGTCCATCAGCTCCAGGAAGACGCTGTCCCTGCCGTAGATCTCCTGCAGCTCGGCGGCTTCGCGGACCGCCTCGTCCCACTGGCCCAGCCGCAGCCGGGTCTGGATGGCCCCGCTGGGGCAGCCGGTGGAGACCAGGACGCCCTTGCTGTGCTCGGCCAGGATCTCCTTGTCCATCCGGGGCTTGTAGAAGTAACCCTCCAGGCTGGAGCGCGACGAGAGCCGGAACAGGTTGTGCATGCCCTCGGTGGACTCGGCCCACATGGTCATGTGGGTGTAGGCGCCACCGCCGGCGACGTCGTTGCCGCCCTCCTCGGCGGCCTCCGCGGAGTTGTTGCTCTGGCCCCACCGCACCCGCCGCCGCTCGCCGCGGGGCGTGCCGGGGGTGATGTAGGCCTCGATGCCGATGATCGGCTGGACGCCGTACTTCTTCGCCTTGGAGTAGAAGTCGTAGGCGCCGTGCAGGTTGCCGTGGTCGGTCATCGCGATCGACCTCATGCCGAGGTCGTTGACGCGGGTGAACAACCCGTCGAGCAGCGACGCACCGTCGAGCATGGAGTACTCGGTGTGGACGTGCAGGTGGACGAAGTCCCCGGCGTCAGCAGCCATCGGCGGTTCGGCGCTCCTCAGATGATCAAGGGGTGGTCGCTCGGGGAAGAGGACCAGCCTACGTGACGGACGACCCGACCCTAGGCCGACCCTCCGACAGATCCCGGCGACCACTCCATCCGCAGGTCGGGAGCCCGCTCCTCGTTCTCCGCGCCGTCGGTGTGCTCGCGCTCGACCAGCCCGTGGGCGGCGTAGAAGGCGCGGGCCGGCGCGTTCTGCTCGAAGACCCACAGACTGAACCCGGCGGGGTGACGGGCCTTGACGACCTCCAGCAGGGCGCTGCCGACGCCGCTTCCCTGGCTGTCCGGGTCGACGTAGAGGTCGTCGAGCCAGGTGCGGGTGAAGCGCGCGTAGCCGACCACCCGGCCGCCGTCCTCGGCCACCCAGCACTCCGAGTCTCCGAGCCGCGCGGAGAGGTACGCCCGGACCTCGTCCGGTCCGTGGACCGCGAGCGGCATCGGGGCGGCGCCGCGGGCGGCGACCTGGACGGCGGCGATCTGCGGTACGTCGACCGGCGTCGCCGGGCGCAGGATCAGCTCAGTGAGCGTCACGGACGACGTCGAGCGCGTGCGCGAGGTCGGCGGGGTAGGTCGACTCGTACTCGACGTACTCGTCGGTCTCGGGGTGCACGAAGCCCAGCTTGACGGCGTGCAGCCACTGCCGCTCGAGCCCGACGCGACGAGCGAGCACCGGGTCGGCGCCGTAGGTGATGTCGCCGACGCAGGGATGCTTGAGCGCGCTCATGTGGACCCGGATCTGGTGGGTGCGGCCGGTCTCGAGGTGGATCTCGAGCAGGCTCGCGAAGCGGTGCGCCTCGAGGGTCTCGTAATGGGTGACGCTGTGGCGCCCGTCCTCCATGACCGCGAACTTGTAGTCGAAGCGGGGGTGGCGCCCGATCGGGGCGTCGACCGTGCCCTCGAGCGGGTCGGGGTGGCCCTGGACCAGCGCGTGGTAGGTCTTGTCGACGGTACGGCGGCGGAAGGCGTTCTTCAGCACCGAGTAGGCGTGCTCGGACTTGGCGATCACCATCACGCCCGAGGTGCCGACGTCGAGGCGCTGGACGATGCCCTCGCGCTCCTTGGCGCCCGACGTGGAGATCCGGAATCCCGCTCCGGCGAGGTGGCCGACGACCGTCGGACCGCGCCAGCCCGGCGAGGGGTGGACGGCGACGCCGACCGGCTTGTCGATCACGACGATCGCGTCGTCGTCGTGGATGATCTTGATGCCCTCGACGATCTCGGGGACCACCTCGAGATGGTCGACCTCGGCCGGGATCGAGACGTCGAGGAGGGAGCCGCCGAGGACCCGCTCGCTCTTGCCGCCCACCGGCGCACCGTCGACGACGACCCGGTCCTGGGCGATGAGCTCGGCCGCGCGGGTGCGCGAGAGGCCGAAGAGCTGGGCCATGGCCACGTCGACGCGCTCGCCGTCGAGGCTGTCGGGCACCGACAGGCTGCGGTGGTCACCCGTCGTCATGACTCCTCCTCGGGCGCGACGCGGCGCCCGTCGAGGCCCACGCCACGCAGCACCTGCAGCAGGATCAGGCCGACGCCGACGTTGATGCAGACGTCGGCCACGTTGAAGACCGGCCAGTTCGGCAGCATGAGGAAGTCCACGACGTGGCCGCGGAACACTCCGGGCTCGCGGGTCATGCGGTCGACCAGGTTGCCGTCGATGCCGGCCAGGAGGAGTCCGAGCCCGACGGCCCAGACCTTGCTGGCCACCCGGCGGCTGGCCCACAGCACCACGAGAGTCGCGACCCAGGCGAGGCAGGTGATGGCGACGGTGAACCGGGTGCCGAGGCTGAACGCGGCGCCGGGGTTGTAGGTCAGGTGCAGCTGGAGCAGCTCGCCGACGACCTCACGGTCGGGCTCGCCGGTCAGGTGGCGCACGGCGAGGACCTTGGCGACCTGGTCCACGGCGACCATGAGCACGGTGACCGAGGCGAAGATCAGCCAGCTGCCCGGGTGGGCGAGGATGCGCTCTCCGGTCCGGCCGGGTCCGTCGTCGCGGTGGTCTACCGGCGTTCCTCGCGCTGCTTGCATGTCATGCACAGTGTGGCACGCGGAAACGCCATGAGCCGCATCTTGCCGATGGGGTTGCCGCAGGACTCGCAGACGCCGTAGGTGCCGTCGTCGATGCGGGCCAGGGCCCGGTCGATCTGGGCCACCTTCTCCCGCTCGTGGTTGAGGACGGTCAGCTCGTGGTCGCGCTCGAAGCTGGTGGCCCCGAGGTCCGCCTGGTCCTGGCCGGCGCCGTCACCGGAGTCGCGCAGCAGCCCGCTCAGGTCGGCCTCCTGCTCCTCGAGGATCCGGGCGCTCGCCTCGCGCTGCTCGTGCAGCTCGGCCAGCACCTCGGACAGCTCGTCGGCGGACCACGCCTCCTCGTGCTCGAGGACGACGAGGGAGCCGGGTGCCGCCTTCTTCGCCGGTGCGGCCTTCTTGGCCGGTGCAGCCTTCTTCACGGGAGCCCCCTTCTTCGCTGTTGTCGTCTTCTTCGCGGGAGCGGCCTTCTTGGCCGGTGCCGCCTTCTTCGCCGGTGCGGCCTTCTTCGCGGGGGCGGCCTTCTTCGCCGGTGCCGCCTTCTTCGCGGGAGCGGCCTTCTTGGCCGGTGCGGCCTTCTTCGCGGGAGCCCCCTTCTTCGCTGTTGCCGTCTTCTTCGCGGGGGCGGCCTTCT
Organism: Nocardioides albidus; assembly: GCF_006335005.1. GTDB lineage: Bacteria > Actinomycetota > Actinomycetes > Propionibacteriales > Nocardioidaceae > Nocardioides > Nocardioides albidus. The sequence continues at coordinate 115,374 of NZ_VDMP01000017.1, read as the reverse complement.
TGGCCGGTGCCGCCTTCTTCGCCGGTGCGGCCTTCTTCGCCGGTGCGGCCTTCTTCGCCGGGGCCGCCTTCTTCGCCGGGGCCGCCTTCTTCGCGGGAGCCGCCTTCTCGGCGGCAGCGGCGGCCTTGCGCGGACGAATGATCTTCCGGGCGGCGGAAGCGGCCTGACCGGCCAACGACTTCTTGGTGCTGCGGGCCATGGAAGGACTCCTCAGAGGCGGCGACCCACGCACCAACGAGCGGTGGGCGTGCTGCGGAGGGTAGCGGGAACACGGGAGCGGTCCAAGGAGGCGCGCGAGGAGCGAGACCGCTCAGCCCCTGCGACGACGAACCGGCCGGCCCGCGGTGCGGGCCGACCGGTTCGGTCGAGCTTGGAGGGAGGTGGAGCCGGGAGGCTCAGCCCTCTTCCTCGCCGAGGATGGAGCGCAGCCGCTTGGGTGCGGGCGCCTCCTCGACCGGCGCCAGGGTGTCCCCCGGCGTCTGCAGGGCCTCGAGCTGCTGGGTGAAGTAGCTCTTGAGGCGGGAGCGGTACTCGCGCTCGAAGGAGCGCAGCGTCTCGACCTCGGCGGAGAGCTTGTCGCGCTCCTTCTCGAGGTCGCCGAAGAGCTGGGTACGGCGCTCGGCGGTCTCGGCGTCGAGCATCTCGGCGCGGGTGCGGGCGTCGGACTCGAGCCGGTCGGCCTTGATCTTGGCCTCGGAGGCGAGTCGCTCGGACTTGGTCCGAGCCTCGCCGACGATCTTGTCGGCCTCGTTCTTGGCGTCCTCGACGAGCTCGTCGGCGTTGCGCGTGGCGATCTCGAGGAGGCGAGCCGCGGCGTTGGACGCCTCGGGGACGGTCTCGACCCGGATCGTCTGCACGCCGCCGGTCTCGGCGGGCGCGGCGACGGGCGCGGCGGCCACGGGCTCGACGGGAGCGGGCGCCACGACCGGAGCGGGAGCGGGAGGCTCGGGCAGGACCTCGGGGACCGGCGCCAGCTGGGTCGGGGCGTCGAAGCTCGGCGACGAGCCGCCCTGGCCGGACTGGGCGGCGGCGAGCTTGGCGCGGAGGTCGTCGTTCTCCTGGGTGAGTCGAGCGAGCTCGGCCTCGACCTCGTCCAGGAACTGGTCGACCTCGCCCATGTCGTAGCCCTCACGCAGGCGAACCGGCGTAAAGCGCTTGTTGCTCACGTCCTCAGGCGTCAGGGGCATGACCTCACCAATCTTTTCCAGAAGAATCTCGACGGTATGTCTTCACGAACCATAGCGCTTGCCCGGGTGAAGGCGGCATCCGCGGTCCGTGGGTGACCTGGGGTCTGCGCCAGCGTGGTGGTGACCACTGGCGTCACAGGAGTATCACAGGAGGAGGTTACGGCGGTTCACCTCGAGCAGGACGTAGGCCAGGATCATGACCAGGATGAAGCTGACGTCCAGGGCGAAGTTGCCGATCCGGATGGGCTTGATCAGCTTGCGCAGCCCGTTGATGGGCGGGTCCGTGACGGTGTAGGCGAGCTCGAGGAACACGAGCACCGGACCCCGGGGCTCCCAGGCGCGCGCGAAGACCTGGACCCAGTCGGTGATGAAGCGCACCCACAGGAAGCCGATGAAGGCGAAGAGCACGCCCTCGATGATCCAGCCGACGATCTCCACCCCTCCAACCTATCGGGAGACTCGAGCCGCCCCTCTGCGGCGTCCCCCATCGCGAACGCGTGCCGCCAGGCGGAGCCCGGACCTACGCAGACGACCCACCCCATCCAAACGCGTGCCGCCAGGCGAAGGCTGGACCTACGCAAGACGACCGCGCGGCCCGCAGCCCCAACGTCAGTCTTGCCGCCACGCGAACGCAACCACCGACCGGACTCGACCGCGCGGCCGGCAGCGTGTCGCGCCGCGGCGAAGCCGCGTCGAAGGCAAGCGCGGGCCGAGCGCAGCGAGCGCCTGCGCGCAGCCTTCGACTGGCGACACGCTCGGCCCAACCAACTCAGCTCTGGTTGAAGAAACCGTCCGCCGCGATCGCCTGCTTGTCCTCGGCGGCCACGGTCACGTTGGGCGGCGAGAGCAGGAACACCTTGTTGGTGACCCGCTCGATGCTGCCGCGCGTGGCGAAGATCAGGCCGGCGGCGAAGTCGACGAGACGCTTGGCGTCGGCGTCGTCCATCTCGGTGAGGTTCATGATGACCGGGATGCCCTCGCGGTACTCCTCGCCGATGGAGCGCGCCTCGTTGTAGGTCGTGGGGTGCAGGGTGGTGATCCGGGAGAGCTCCGCGACGACCGGCTGGGGGGCGACGGCGACGGGGCGGCGACGCTCCTCGAGGTCGGCGACCTTGCCGGAGGCGCTGCCTCCGACACCGCCGGACGGGACGGCTCGGACGGGGCGCTCGGTCCGGGGCTGGCGGGTCTCGCGGGTGCGGGACTCGCTCACCTCGTCGGCGTACTCGTCGTAGCCGGCCTCGTCATAGCCGGTGTCCTCCAGCAGGCCGAGGTACTCACCGATCCTGCGCATCGCACCGCTCATGACTGTTGCCTCCGTGATCCGCGTCCCCGGGGTGCGGGCACGACTGGTGGTGTTGTGGACATTACTGGACTCCAGGCCTCGATCCGAGGACCGCGGAGCCGATGCGTACGTGTGTCGCGCCGACGGTGATCGCGGCCTCGAGGTCCCCGCTCATGCCGGCGGACAGGAGGGTGGCCTCGGGGTGGCGGGCGAGGAAGTCGGCGCGGATCCCGGCGAGCCGGGCGAAGGCCAGCGCGGGGTCGTCGTCGAGCGGGGCGACCGCCATCAGTCCGCGCAGCCGCAGCTCGGGGGTGCGGGCCACCTCGTCGGCGAGGGCGGGCAGGGTGGCGGGATCGGCGCCGGCACGATGGTTGCGCCCGGGCGGGTCGAGGCTGACCTGGAGCAGGACGTCGACGACGCGTCCGGCGTCGGCGGCGCCGCGGGCCAGGCGGGGCACGAGGGCGGGCCGGTCGACGGACTCGACGACGTCGGCGTAGCGGGCCACGGCTGCGGCCTTGTTGGACTGCAGGCCGCCGATGAAGTGCCAGCGCAGGCCGAGGTCGGCGCACTCGGCCGCCTTGGCCTCGGCCTCCTGGTGGCGGTTCTCGCCGACGTCGGTGATGCCGAGCCCGGCGAGCAGGCGGACGTCGGAGGCGGGGAAGAACTTGGTGACCACGACGAGTGCGATCTCGTCGGCGGCTCGCCGGGTGTCGGCCGCGGCGCGCGCGATGCGCTCGTGGACGGCGGCCAGGTTGGCGCGCAGCTCCTCGACGCGCTCGGGGCTCGGCGGGGTCATGGCAGCCACACCAGCCCGGCGAACCGGCCGGCGGCGGCGCCGTCGCGGCGGTAGGAGTGGTAGGTCCGGTCCTCCAGGGTGCAGCCGGGCATCGTCGTGACGGTCACGCCGGCAGCGGCGAGCTGGGCGCCGACACCGGCCCCGAGGTCGAGGGCCGGGGTGCCCCAGCTGGTCTCGGCGTACGTCGCCGGCACGCGCGCGGCGACCTCCTCGCGCAGGGCGGCGGGGACCTCGTAGCACCGGCCGCAGATGTGCGGCCCGACCCAGGCCTCCAGGCGGGTGGCACCGAGATCGCGCATGCGGTCGACCGTGCGGGGGACGATGCCGAGCTCGACGCCGCGGCGGCCGGCGTGGGCGACGCCGACGACTCCGGCCGCGGGGTCGGCGATCACCACGGGGACACAGTCGGCGACCCGGACCATCAGCGCGACCCCGCGCTCGGCGGTGACCAGGCCGTCGGCCCGGGGCGCGGGATCGTCGGCGCGACCGACCGTCGCGACCTCGGCGCCGTGCACCTGGCGCGCCCAGGCGACGGAGACGCCGAGGGTCTCGGCGATCCCGGCGAGGGCCGGGGCGAACCCGGCGCCGTCGGCGAGGTCGACCGAGGCGTCCGTGAACGCGACCTCGACCCGGCACCCGCTGGCGCGGTCCGGGTCGAGGGTCGTCTCACGGAAGGCGAACACAGTCGGTCAGGCCGTCACTTCAAGAAGTCGGGCACGTCCAGGTCGTCGCCGTCGTCGAACTGCATCGGCGCCGGGGTGGTGCGGGCACCGACCGGCTGCGGCTCGGCGGGGGACGCGGGCTGCTGCTGGGGGGCGGCCTCGCGGGCAGGAGCCTGCGGGGCCGACGCCGCGGCACTCGGGGTGCTGCTCGACCGGGCGGGGGCCCGGGTCGCCGGGGCCTGCTGCTGCGGGCGCCGGACGGCGCTCTCGTCACGGCGCTTGGGCAGACCGCCGTCGAAGCCGGCGGCGATGACGGTCACCCGGACCTCGTCGCCGAGAGCGTCGTCGATGATCGTGCCGAAGATGATGTTGGCCTCGGCGTGCACCGCGTCGGCCACCATCGCGGCCGCCTCGTTGATCTCGAAGATGCCGAGGTCGGAGCCGCCCGCGATCGAAAGCAGGACGCCGTGGGCGCCGTCGATGGACGCCTCGAGCAGCGGGCTGCTGATCGCCATCTCGGCGGCGGCGAGCGCGCGGTCCTCGCCGCGGGCCGAGCCGATGCCCATCAGCGCGGAGCCGGCGTTGCTCATGACCGCCTTGACGTCGGCGAAGTCGACGTTGATCAGGCCCGGGGTGGTGATCAGGTCGGTGATGCCGGACACGCCCTGGAGCAGCACCTGGTCGGCCTGCTTGAACGCGTCGAGCATCGACACGTTGCGGTCGGAGATCTGCAGCAGGCGGTCGTTGGGGATCACGATGAGGGTGTCGACCTCCTCGCGGAGCCGCTCGATGCCCTCGTCGGCGGACTTCTTGCGGCGGGCGCCCTCGAAGGTGAACGGACGGGTCACCACACCGATGGTCAGCGCGCCGAGCGAGCGGGCGATCCGGGCCACGACGGGCGCGCCGCCGGTGCCGGTGCCGCCGCCCTCGCCCGCGGTCACGAAGACCATGTCGGCACCCTTGAGCACCTCCTCGATCTCCTCGGCGTGGTCCTCGGCGGCCTTGCCGCCCACGTCGGGGTTCGCGCCCGCGCCGAGCCCGCGGGTCAGCTCGCGACCGATGTCGAGCTTCACGTCGGCGTCGCTCATCAGCAGCGCCTGGGCGTCGGTGTTGATGGCGATGAACTCGACGCCCTTGAGGCCGACCTCGATCATCCGGTTGACGGCGTTGACCCCGCCGCCACCGATGCCGACGACCTTGATGATGGCCAGGTAGTTCTGTGCTGCTGCCACGGCGGCTCCACCTCTCCGGTGTTGCGATGCATTGAATGTGTCCGTTCACCGACGTCGGCGGCCGGACCGCTTCCCCGGGGCCGACCGGCGTGTCGTCACAACCCTTACCCTCAGCCTGAGGGTTATAGTTATGTCAACCTCGTCGTGGTCATGACAGTAGGTACGCCGCGGCGCGCGATCGCGCAGACACGCCGCGAGCCGCGGCGAGTTCCACCGATTCCGGACGGTCTCGTGCTCAGCGGGTCGTCGGGGCGCCCGGCACGGAGACGTCGTACACCTCGGCCTTGACGTTGAGCAGCTCGAGCAGGACCGCGGCCTTGTCGTCGGCCTGCTCCGCACTCCCCCAGCGGACGAGGCGCCCGTCACGCAGGTGGAGGTCGATCTCGTCGACGGTGCGGACCTCGACGAAGTCGACCAGCTCGGCGACCGCGGCGTCGAGGGCCACCACCACCGCGGCCCCCTCGGCGAGGGCGTCCTCGTCGGCGCCGGGGCCGACCTTGACCCGCGGCAGGCCGGCCGGGGCCTTGGCCAGCCGCCCGAAGGCGACACCGGAGGCGTCGAGGTTGGTCAGCCGGTCACCGCGGTCGAGGACGGCGACGGGCGTGCGCTCGACGATCTCGATCCGGATGTCGTGGGGCCAGGTCCGCGAGACGTCGACGGACTTCACCGTCGCCAGCGACTTCAGGCGCACCTCGATCCGGTGCAGATCGACGGTCGCGAGGGGACCGCCGAGCGGCACCTCGGCGGTCGCGAGGACCTGCCGCTCGGAGAGCTGGGCGTTGCCGACCACCTGGACGCCGTCGGCGCGCAGCCACGCCGAGAAGTAGATCGCGTAGACGCCGAACCCGACGGCGGCGACCAGCAGCACGACGGCCAGGACGTAGCGCCAGGTCAGCCACCGGCGGGCGCGCTGTCGGCGGGCGAAGGCCCGCTGCATCCGGTCCTGCGGACGTCGGAGCCCGCCCGTGCCCCGGCCCCTACCCCTCGCCATCGCCTCGCTCCGCGAGTGCGGCGAGCAGCGGAAGCGCGAGCGCGGTGACGTCGCCCGCGCCCAGCGTGAGGACCAGGTCACCGGGGCGAGCCAGCCCCGCCAGCACGGGTACGACGTCCGCGCGGTCCGGCACGAACCGGACCCGCTCGGGGGCCAGCGGCACGGAGCCCGCGACGAGGGCGCCGGTCACCGCGGGGTCGGGATCCTCGCGCGCGACGTAGACGTCCATGACGACGACCTCGTCGGCGGCTCCGAGCTCACGGCCCATCTGCTCGCCGAACAGGCGCGTGCGCGAGACCAGGTGCGGCTGGAAGCAGACGAGGAGGCGCTGGTCGACGCCGACCAGCGAGCGGGCGGCCTCGAGGTCGCCGCGGATCTCGCTGGGGTGGTGGGCGTAGGAGTCGTAGACGCGGATGGCACGCTCGGCCTCGCCGACCGACCCGACCAGCTCCATGCGGCGCTTGGCGCCCTGGTGCCGGGCGAGCCCGCGGATGATCGCGTCGGGGTCGAGGCCCAGCTCGATGCCGACGCCGAGGCCGAGGAGGGCGTCCTGGGCGTAGTGGCGACCGGGGACGGCGAGCTCGACCGTGCCGAGGTCGGCGCCGTCGCTCGAGACCCGGAACCGGGTGCCGCCACCCTCGATGACCAGGTCGTGGCCGCGCAGGCGGGCGTCGTCGGTGAAGCCGACGGTGCGCGTGGCGAGGTCGTCGCGGTCGGTGAGGACGACCGACGCGCGGCGGGCGAACTGCGCGAAGGCCGCCTCGTAGGCCTCCTCGGTCCCCCAGTGGTCGAGATGGTCGGCGTCGATGTTGGTGATCACGCCGATCGTCGGGGTGTAGACGAGGAAGGCGCCGTCGGACTCGTCGGCCTCGACGACGGCGATCCGCGAGGTCCCCAGGTGTGCGTTGGTGCCGAGGGCGGCGACCTCCGCGCCGATCGCGAAGGTCAGGTCCACCCCGGCCTCCCGCAGCGCCATCACGGTCATCGCCGTGGTGGTGGTCTTGCCGTGGGTCCCGGCGACGGCCACGACGTCCTTGTCGAGCAGCACCGACTGGAGCCCGGCCGAGCGTGGCCACACCCGCAGGCCCCTCTCGAGCGCGGCGACGATCTCGGGGTTGTCCTCGCGAGCGGCCGTCGTGGCGATGACCGTGTCGACGCCGTCCACGTGGCGCGCGTCGTGCCCGACGTGGACGGTGATGCCCTCCGAGCGGAGCGCGTCGACGACGGCGGACCCGTGGGCGTCGCTGCCGCTGACGACCACGCCGGCCTGGTGCATCAGCCGGGCGATGCCGGACAGGCCGGCTCCGCCGATGCCGACGAGATGCACGCGACCGAGTCGGTCGGCGGGCAGGATCTCATCAGGGACGGGGATCTTCACCGGGCCGCTCCGGCCGAGTCCTGGATGATCCGCGCCAGCCGGTCGTCGGCGTCGCGCGGCACGAGACCCGCCGCCGCGGCGCCCATCCGCGCCAGGCGGTCGGCGTCGGCGAGCAGCGCGGGCACCGTGTCGGCGACGTAGTCGGCGGTGAAGGAGGCGTCCTCCACCAGGAGCGCTCCCCCGGCCTCGACCACGGGGCGCGCGTTGAGCGCCTGCTCGCCGTTGCCGATCGGCAGCGGCACGAAGATCGCGGGCAGCCCGGTGGCCGCGGCCTCGACGACGCTGGACGCGCCGGAGCGGCACACCATCAGGTCGGCCGCGGCCAGCGCCAGGTCCATCCGCTCGACGAACGGCAGCACGACGTAGGGGACTCCCGCGGACGCCGGGGCGGTCCAGCTCGGGTCGCTCGCGCCGTTGGGCCCGACGACGTGGAGCACCTGCACGCCTGCCGAGGCAAGGGTCGGCGCGGCGCCGCTGACGGCCTGGTTGAGCCGCCGCGCACCCTGGGAGCCGCCGGTCACGACGACGGTCGGGAGGTCGGGGTCCAGCCCGAAGAAGGCCCGGGCCTCGGCGCGCAGGGCGGGGCGGTCCAGGGTCGAGATCATCCGACGGATCGGGAGACCGACGTACTCCGCCCTGCGCAGCGGGGTGTCGGGGAAGCTGACCGCGACCCGCCCGGCGATCCGGGCGCCCACCTTGTTGGCGATGCCGGGCAGCGCGTTCTGCTCGTGCACCACGAGCGGGATCCGGCGGCGGCGGGCGGCGACGTACGCCGGCATCGAGACGTAGCCGCCGTAGCCGACGATCACGTCGGGGCGGACCTCGTCGACGACCTCGAGCGCGGCCCGCACCGCACGGCGCAGCCGCACGGGCACCAGCGCCAGGTCCTTGCCGGGCCTGCGCGGCAGCGGCACGGGCGGGATCAGCCGCAGCGGGTAGCCGGCGGCGGGGACGACCTTGCTCTCCAGGCCACGGGGCGTGCCGAGGCAGGTGATCTCGGCGTCCGGGTCGAGACGGCGCAGCGCGTCCGCGGTCGCGAGCAGGGGCGAGGTGTGTCCCGCCGTGCCCCCGCCGGCCAGAAGAATCCTCACCCGGCAGAACCTACCCGCGGGCGCTGAGACCGGCCGAACGGGCCCGACGGCGCTGGGCGAGCGCGCGGGCGGCCGCGGGCTCGCGACGGGCGAAGCCGATGACCAGCCCGAGCGCGCTCAGCGTCGGCAGCAGGCTCGAGCCGCCGTAGGACACGAGGGGCAGCGGGATGCCGATGACCGGGAGCAGGGCGAGCACCATGCCGACGTTGATGATCATCTGGCCCAGCAGCCACACGACGATGCCGAAGGTGCAGTAGCGCACGAACGGCTGCTTGGTCTCGCGGGCGACGCGCACGGCGGCGTAGGCCAGGACGAGGAAGAGCCCGATCACCAGCAGCGTCCCGACGAGCCCGAGCTCCTCGCCGAGGACGGCGAAGATGAAGTCGGTGTGCGCCTCGGGCAGCTGTCCCCACTTCTGCTGGCTGGCGCCGATGCCCTCGCCGAGGACGCCGCCGCTGGCCATGGCGTAGAGACCGTGCGCCGGCTGCCAGCCGGTGCCGTGGTAGTCCTTGAACGGATCGGCGAAGGTCGCGATGCGCGCCAGGCGGGTCGGCGACGTCGCGGCCAGGCCGAGCGCCGCGACGCTCACCACGGCGAAGACCATGCCGAACAGCCGGCCCGGGGCGCCGACGACCCACAGCATGGCGACGAGCAGCGCGAAGAAGACGAGGGCGGTGCCGAGGTCCCTCCCGACCACGACGAGACCGGTCGCCAGCACCATCCCCGGCACCACCGGCACCAACATCTGGTGCAGGTTGCCGAGGCGGCGCTCCTTGTTGGCGTAGATGTGGCTGGCCCAGATGATCAGCGACAGCTTCGCGATCTCGGAGGGCTGGATCTGGATCGGCCCGAGCACCAGCCAGTTGGTGTTGCCGTTGACCTCGCGGCCGGCGAACGCGGTCACCACGAGCAGGACGAGGGAGACCGAGAACGCCGGGTAGGCGAGCCCGCGCACCCACCGCACCGACACGCGGGAGGCGATGAACGCGCAGGGAACGCCGATGAGCACCCACATCATCTGCCGGCGCACGATCGTGTAGGAGTCGCCGGTCTCGCGGTAGGCGCGCACGCTGGACGCGCTCAGCACCATGATCAGGCCGATCACCAGCAGCAGCGCCGTCGCGCCGAGGAGCAGGTAGTACGTCGTCAGGGGCCGCTCGAGGGCCTCCTTGAGGGCGCTGAGCCAGCCGGGGCGGCGGGTCCGGGCGCGGAGGACGCCGAGACGCAGTCGCATGGAGCCGACCGACTCGGGCCTGGTCCTCTCGGGGTTGGCGGTGGTGATGTCGGCCCCCCTCGCTCCTGCTCAGCCCGTGACGTGTTCCTGGACGGCCGCGGCGAAGGCGTCGCCTCGCGCGGCGTAGTCGGTGAACTGGTCCATCGAGGCACATCCCGGCGCCAGCAGCACGGTGTCGCCCGGCTGGGCGGCCTCGGCTGCTGCGGCGACGACGCGCCTCATCAGGTCGAGCTCTCCGATTGCACCAGTCTCGGTGGTCTCCACCTCGATCACCGGCACATCGGGTGCGTGTCGCGAAAGCGCGTCAGCGATGACGCCGCGGTCGCGTCCGATGAGGACGGCGGCGCGCAGGCGGGTCCCGACGGAGCGCACCAGGTCGTCGAAGGCGGCGCCCTTCGCGAGTCCGCCGGCGACCCACACGACCGGCTCGAAGGCGGCCAGCGAGGAGGCGGCGGCGTGCGGGTTGGTGGCCTTGGAGTCGTCGACCCAGGTGATCTCGTCGTGCTCGGCGACGACGGCGATCCGGTGACCGTCGGGGCGGAAGGCCCGCAGCCCGTCGCGGACGGCGGCCTGGCTGATGCCGTGCGCCCGCGCGAGCGCCGCGGCCGCGAGCGCGTTGGCCACGAAGTGCGGCGCCCTCGAGGCGAGGTCGTCGAGGGTGCACAGCTCGGCGGCGCTGGTGGAGCGCTCCTCGATGAAGGCCCGGTCGAGGAGGATGTCCTCGACCACGCCGAGCATGCCCACAGCGGGGGTGCCGAGGGTGAAGCCGATCGCACGGGCGCCCTCGACGACCTCGGCCTCGCGGACCAGTTCCTCGGTGCGCGGGTCGGCGACGTTGTAGACGCAGGCCCGCTGGACGCCCTGGTAGATCCGGCCCTTGTCACGGGCGTAGTCGTCCATGCCCGAGGGCCCGTCGTACCAGTCGAGGTGGTCCTCGGCGACGTTGAGCACGGCGGCGCTCTCCGCGGCCATCGTGTCGGTGTAGCGGAGCTGGAAGCTGGAGAGCTCGACGGCGATGACGTCGTACGGCTCGGGGTCCATGACGGCCTCGGTCAGCGGCAGGCCGACGTTGCCGGCCGCGACGCTGCGCAGGCCGGCGGCGCGCAGGATGCTGTCGAGCATCTGCACGGTCGTCGTCTTGCCGTTGGTGCCGGTGACGCACAGCCAGGGGGCCGGGCTCTGCGGGTCGCGCAGCCGCCAGGCGAGCTCGACCTCGCCCCAGACGGGGATCCCGCGCTCGCGCGCGGCCGCGATGATCGGGGCGTCGGGGCGGAAGCCGGGCGACACGACGAGGAGGTCGGCCTCCTCGGGCAGGGTCGCGGTCGCACCCTCGTGGACCTCGATCCGGGCGCCGAGCACCTCGAGCAGCTCGGCCCGCTCGAGGATCCGGGGGCTCACCGACTCGGCGACCGCGTGCACGGACGCGCCGAGGTGGAGCAGGTTGTCGACGGCCGCGGCGCCGCTGGTGCCGAACCCGGCGACGACGGCGCGCACGCCCTCCCAGGAGTCGGCGCGGCCCAACTGGTCGACATCGGTCGTCACAGGCGGGAGACCCATTCGGCGTAGAAGATGCCGAGACCGGTCGCGACGAAGAGGCCGGTGATGATCCAGAACCGGATCACGACCGTCACCTGCTCCCAGCCGAGCATCTCGAAGTGGTGGTGGATCGGAGCCATCCGGAAGATCCGGCGGCCCTTGGTGAGCTTGAAGAAGCCGACCTGCATCATCACCGAGACGGTCTCGAGGACGAAGAGACCGCCCAGGACGACGAGCAGCAGCTCGGTGCGGGTGAGGATCGCGAAGCCGGCCAGGGCGCTGCCGAGCGCGAGCGAGCCGGTGTCGCCCATGAAGATCTTGGCCGGCGAGGCGTTCCACCACAGGAAGCCGAAGCAGGCACCGGTGATGGCCGCGCCGATGATCGCCAGGTCCAGCGGGTCGCGCACGTTGTAGCAGGTGGCGCTGGGGTCCTCCTGGCAGAACTGGTTGTTCTGCCAGATGTTGACCAGGGTGTAGGCGCCGAAGACCATCACCGAGGCGCCGGCCGCGAGGCCGTCGAGCCCGTCGGTGAGGTTGACGGCGTTGCTGAAGCCGGCCACGAAGAGCCAGATCAGCAGGATCGCCAGGATCGTCGGCAGCACGAACCAGTCGAGCTCGCGCAGGAAGGAGACCTTCTCGCTGGCCGGCGTGCGGCCGTGCTCGTCCTCGAGCCACGACGACAGGGCGAGCCACCCGAAGACGAGCGCGATCACGGTCTGGCCGGCCATCTTGGCCTTGCTGCGCAGGCCGAGGCTGCGCTGCTTGGAGATCTTGATGAAGTCGTCGAGGAAGCCGACCAGGCCCATGCCGACGAACAGGAAGAGCAGCAGGAGCGCCGAGGCGCTCGGCGTGGTCAGGGTGATCAGCTTCGCCGCGAAGTAGCCGATGACAGCGGCCAGGATGATCACGACCCCGCCCATGGTGGGCGTGCCGCGCTTGGTGTGGTGGCTGGTCGGCCCGTCGTCGCGGATCTCCTGGCCGTAGCCCCACTGGGTGAACAGGTTGATGACCACCCGGGTGCCGAGCAGCGAGATGAGGAGGGCGATGCCACCCCCGAGCAGGATCGCTCTCACGCCGTCGTCTCCTCGGAGCTGTCCATCAAGATCGCCTCTGCCACCACTTCCAAGGCGGCGCCGCGCGACGCCTTGACGAGGACGACGTCCTCCCCCCCGGCATTCTGCCGCACCCAGGCCGTCGCTTCGTCCCGCCCCGCCGTGACGATCACCTCACCGGCGCCGGCGCGAGCGCCCTCGGCGATGGCGGCGGCGGCCCGACCGACCACGACGACCACGTCGACGCCGAGCCGCGCCGCGTCGACGCCGACCGCGCGGTGGCCCGCGTCGTGCTCGTCGCCGAGCTCCTTCATCTCCCCCAGGACCGCGACGGTACGGCGGCGGCGGGTGCCGTCGCCGCGCCCGATCGCGACCAGCGCCTCGAGCGCCGCCCGCACCGAGTCGGGGTTGGCGTTGTAGGCGTCGTTGACGACGACCAGTCCGTCCGCGCGCTCGGTGACCTCCATCCGCCACCGGGACGCGGCGGCCGCCTCCCCCAGGGCGCGCGACACGTCGGCGAGCCGGAAGCCGGCGGCGATCGCCATGGCCGCCGCGGCAGCGGCGTTGGCGACCTGGTGGAGGCCGGTCTGGAGCAGCCGGACGTCGTGCGCGTCGCCGTCCTGCTCGAGGACGAACTGCGGCCGGCCGAGCGGGTCGAGCCGCACGTCCCGCCACGAGAGAGTGCCGGACTCGCCGAAGGTCACCACCCGGGCGCGGGTGCGCGGGGCCATGGCGGCCACGAGCGGGTCGTCGGCGTTGAGGACCGCGGTCCCGTCGGTGGGCAGCGCCTCGACGAGCTCTCCCTTGGCCAGCGCGATCTGCTCGCGACCGCCGAACTCGCCGACGTGCGCGGTGCCGACGTTGAGGACCGCCGCGATCGACGGCGGCGCGATCTCGCACAGGTAGGAGATGTGCCCGATCCCCCGGGCGCCCATCTCGACCACCAGGAAGCGGGTGCCGGTGTCGGCCCTCAGCACCGTGAGCGGCACGCCGAGCTCGTTGTTGTTGTTGGCGGCGGTCGCCACGACCGCGGACTCGCCGGCGAGGGTGCGCAGGACGGCGGCGAGGTAGTCCTTGGTGCCGGTCTTGCCCTGCGAGCCGGTGACCGCCAGCACGGTCGTGTCGAGCCGGTCGAGCACGTGGCGGGCCAGTCGGCCCAGCGCGGCGACCGGGTCGGCGACCACGACCGTCGGGGCGGTCGTCGGGCGGCTGCCGAGCACGGCGTGGGCGCCGTCGGCGTAGTCGTGTCCGTCGACCCGCTCCCCCACGACCGCGACGAAGAGCCCGTCGGCGAGCGGGGTCCGGCTGTCGACGTACGCGGGGGCCGAGACGGTGACGTCCTCGCCGTGGAGGGCGCCGCCGACGATCTCGGCGATGGCCGAGAGCTGGAGCGGGATCACCGCTCGCCGTCCGGCGCCGCGGCGAGCAGTTCGCGGACGACCTCGCGGTCGTCGAACGGGTGCACCACGCCGGCGATCTCCTGGCCGGACTCGTGGCCCTTCCCGGCGACGAGGACGACGTCGCCGGGGCCGGCCGAGCGCAGGGCGGCGGCGATCGCCTCCCGGCGATCGCCGATCTCGACGACCTCGGCGCCGGCTCCGGCGGTGCGCGCGCCCTCCAGCACGGCGGCGCGGATGGCGGCCGGGTCCTCGGAGCGCGGGTTGTCGTCGGTGACGACGACCAGATCGGCCAGCTCGGCGGCGATCGCGCCCATCACGGGTCGCTTGCCACGATCGCGGTCACCCCCAGCGCCGATCACGACGATCAGCCTGCCACGGGTGACCGGGCGCAGGGTTCGCAGCACGGCGTCGACCGCGTCGGGCTTGTGGGCGTAGTCGACCACGACGGTCAGGTCGCGGTCGGTCTCGATCCGCTCGAGTCGGCCCGGTACGCCGCCCGAGCGGGCGATCCCGTCGGCCACCTGCTGCGGGTCGAAGCCGGCCTCGGCGGCCGCGGCGACGGCGGCCAACGCGTTGGCGACGTTGAACCCGCCCGCGAGCGGGACGGCGGCGCTCACCGTCAGGCCCCCGGGGCCGTGGACGGTGAAGCGCGAGCCGTCGGGGCGCTGGTCGACCGAGGACACGGTCCAGTCGGCGTCGAGCCCCACCGCGTAGGTGCGCACCGGGATCGGCGCCAGGTCCACGAGGCGGCGACCGTGCTCGTCGTCGACGCAGACGAGTCCGAGCCTCGCGTGCTCGGGGGTGAACAGCGTCGCCTTGGCCGCGAAGTAGTCCTCGACGTCGGCGTGGAAGTCGAGATGGTCGCGGCCGAGGTTGGTGAAGACGGCGACGTCGAAGACCACGCCGTCGACGCGGCCCATCACCAGGGCGTGGCTGGAGACCTCCATCGCGCAGGCGGTGACGTCGAGCTCGCGCATCCGCGCGAAGAGGCCGTGCAGGTCGGGCGCCTCCGGCGTCGTCAGCGCCGTCCTGACCTCCTCACCGGCGATCCGGGTGCCGACGGTGCCGACGACGGCGCTGCGCACGCCCGCCGCCAGCAGGCCACTGTCGAGCAGGCGGGTCACGGTGGTCTTGCCCTGGGTCCCGGTCACGCCGACGGTGCGCAGGGCGGCGGCCGGATGGCCGTAGACGAGGGCGGCGACGGCACCGAGGACCTGGCGCGGGTCGTCCACCACGAGCACCGGCAGGCCCGATCGGGAGGCCTCGGCGGCACCGGCCGGGTCGGTGAGGACGGCTGCCGCACCGGCCGCGGCTGCCTGCTCGGTGAACGCGGAGCCGTGCGCGCGGGAGCCCGGCAGGGCGGCGTACAGGTCTCCGGACTGCACGCGCCGCGAGTCGAGCGTGACACCGCGCAGACGGACCTCCGGGTCGACGTCGCCCAGACCCAGCGCCCGGGCGACGTCGTCGAGAGGCGTCAGGGGCGGGTGGGCGGGTCGGGTGGCGGGGCCGCTCACCACTCGACCGGCGTCTGGTTGGGCTGTGCGCCGGTGGGCGCGACGCCGTAGCGGCGCAGGGTGTGGCTCATCAGCTTGGCGAACGCCGGACCCGCGACGCTGCCACCGCCGCTGCCCTCCCGCGGGCTGTGCACGACGACGTAGATGGTGAACCGCGGCTCGTCAGCGGGGGCGAAGCCGGCGAAGGACACGGTGAGGCTGCCGTCGTAGCCGCCGTTCTCGCCGACCCGCTGGGCGGTGCCGGTCTTGCCGGCGACGCGGTAGCCGGGGACCGCGGCCCGCGGGGCCACGCCCGCCTCCGGGTCGACCACCCGCTCCATCATCAGCATCGTCTCGTGGGCGGCGTCCTTGCTGATCACCCGGCGGCTGGTCGCGACATCGGTGCCGACCTCCGTGCCGTCATCGGCGCGGGCGCGCCCCTTGACGAGACTCGGGTCGACTCGCACGCCGCCGTTGGCGATGGTGTTGACGGCGGCGATCATCTGGACGGCGTTGACCGAGAGGGACTGGCCGAAGGCGATGCGGTCGCCGACCTGCGAGGTCCAGGCGGCGCCCTGGGGAAGGATGCCGCGGGTCTCGCCGCCGAGGCCGACGCCGGTGCGGGCGCCCAGGCCGAACCGGGTCAGGTAGTTGCGCAGCTGGCCGGGCCGGAACTGGTCGGCGGCGAGCACGGTGCCGACGTTGGACGACTTGGCGAGGATGCCTGCGAGGGTGAGCTTGAGGGTGCCGTGGTCCCAGTAGTCGCCGATCGGGCGGTCCTGGCGGTGCAACTGCCCGGGCACCTTGAAGTGCTGCTCCTTGTAGGCCAGCCCGGCGTCGACCAGCGAGCTGATCGTCAGGACCTTCTCGACCGAGCCCGGCTCGTAGACGTCGGTGAGGGCCGAGGACTTGTAGAGCTCCTTCGGGTAGCTGCTCGGGTCGGCGGCGTCGTACGTCGGATAGTCGGCCAGGGCCAGGAGATCCCCGGCCCGGCTGTCCATGATCAGCGCCATGCCGGACTTGCCGCCGGACTTCTGCACCGTCTGCTGCAGGACCCGCTGCGCGTAGTACTGCAGGTCGCGGTCGATGGTCAGGGTGACGTTCTTGCCGTCGACGGCCGGGGTGACGGTGTTGTCGCCGAGCGGGATCTGGTTGCCGGCGCCGACCTCGTAGCGGGCCTCGCCGTCCTTGCCGGAGAGGTAGGTGTCGAAGGAGTCCTCGAGCCCGGCGAGGCCGATGATCGCCGCGTCCTCGCCCTTCTTGCCGTTCTCGGCGAGGAAGCCGACGAGATTGGCCGCCACGGTGTGGTTGGGGTAGATCCGCAGCGGGTCGCGCTCGGTCATCAGCCCGGCGAACGGACGTCCCTTGTCGTCCTCGAACTGCTCCTGGATCTCGGCGACGACCTTCTCCGCCTTGCTCGCGGGGACCTGGCGGGCGATGTACTGGAACCGGCTGCCCTCGACGCGCAGCCGGCGCAGGGTCTCGAAGTAGTCGACGCCGAGCCGCGCGGAGAGGATCGTGGCGAGCTGCGGGGCGACCGGCGCCGTCACCTTCGGGTCGGCCACGACCATCCGGCCGTCGACCGTCTCGGCCATCGGCTCGCCGTTGCGGTCGAGGATCTCGCCACGGGTCGCGGGCAGCGCGACCACGCGCTGTCCCTCGGCAGCCGCCATCTTGGCGTAGGAGCGCGGGTCGACCCCCTGCAGCTGCACCAGACGCGCGGCGAACACCGACAGCACCATGGCGATGAAGACGAACCCGACCTGCATGCGACGGTGGGGTGAGCCCCGCCGGACCTCGCCGGGACGGCGCCGCGGACGGGGGACGGATCGGCTCACGCGCACCAAACTACGACGGAACGGTCACTGAACCCTGGCGGGCACGCCGTCGGCACCGACCAACGGGTCCACCTTCACCTTGATCGGCGCCGGGTCGAGCTCGGCGGGCTTGCGCGGGCCCGGCTGCTCGATCGGCAGCCGGTCCTCGCCGGACGCCGGCTGCGGGTCGCCGCTGATCTCCCCCGAGCCGAGGTGCAGGACGCCGGCGCCCGTGGTCGGCATCACCATGCCGAGCCGCTCGGCCGCCGCCGCCACGTGCGCGGGGTCGTTGAGGGCCTGCAGGTCCATCTCCAGTGCCTCCTGCTGTGCGCCGAGGTCGGTGGCCTGCTTCTGCAGCGCGGTCTCGCGGAACGACGCCTGCTGCATGGAGGTGTTGAACATCAGCAGGCCGACCACTCCCCCGAGCAGGATCACGCTGACGAAGGTCACGAACGGGACCCGCGGTGCGCGGGTGCGCCGCCGCGGGACGACCGTCAGCCGGGCCCGCTGCAGGGCCGCCTGGGCGATGCGCGGGGCGACGTACGGGAGCCGGTTGCGGAGAGGTGAGGTGGAGGACATCAGACGGCTCCCTTGCCAGTGGATGTGCTGGGACGGTGGCTGGTGCGCTCGAGGGCGCGGAGTCTCACGGAGGCGGCGCGAGGGTTCTCCTCGATCTCCTCCGGGGTCGCCTGCTCGGCGCCGCGGGTGACGAGCCGGTACGACGGCTCGGCGCCCTCGGGCACGAACGGAAGGTCGTCGGGGACGTCGAGCCGGGTGGCGGCGGCGAAGGCCCGCTTGACCAGGCGGTCCTCCAGGGAGTGGTAGGACTCGACGACCACGCGACCGCCGACCTCGATCGCGTCGATCGCGGCCGGGATCGCGCGCTGCAGCACCCGCAGCTCGTCGTTGACCTCCATGCGCAGTGCCTGGAAGGTCCGCTTGGCCGGGTGACCTCCGGTGCGCCGCGCCGGCGCCGGGATGACGTCGTAGAGCAGCTCGACGAGACGTGCCGAGCTGGTGAACGGCTCCCGCTCGCGCTCGCGGACCACGGCGTCGGCGATCCGGCGGGCCATCCGCTCCTCGCCGTACTCCTTGAGGACGCGGGCCAGCTCGGCCGCGCTGTAGGTGTTGAGGACGTCGGCGGCCGTCGGCCCGGCGTCGCCCATGCGCATGTCGAGCGGCGCGTCGACGGCGTAGGCGAAGCCGCGCTCGGGCAGGTCGAGCTGCATCGAGGAGACGCCGAGGTCGAACAGCACGCCGGCCACGCCGGCCACGCGCGGCAGGCCCTGGTCGGCCACCACGTCCGCGATCTCGTCGTAGACGGCCTGGACGCCGACGAACCGGTCGCCGTACGGCGCCAGCCGCTCCCGGCTGCGCGCGAGAGCCTGCGGGTCGCGGTCGATGCCGATCACGCGCGCCTGTGAGCAGCGCTCGAGGACCGCCTCACTGTGACCGCCGAGGCCGAGGGTGCAGTCGACGAGCACGGCGCCGTCGTGGTCGAGCGCGGGCGCGAGGAGGGAGACGACCCGGTCCAGCAGGACGGGGACGTGGTGGGCGCGGCTCATCTCCTCAGCGCCCCGCGACGTCGGCCAGGTGGGCCATCACGAGGAGGAAGACGCAGCTCAAGGAGAGCGTCACCGAGAAGGCCATCACCTTGAGGGCCTCGGCCGCCTGCTCGCGGACACGAGCAGGCACGTGCTCACCGGAGACCTCCGGTGGCTGCGTGCGAACGACGCTCATGCTCTCGACCCCTCGACCCTGGGAACTCGGAAATGCGGTGGAAGGCGGATCCGCAGAGCCAGGTCCCGGCCCGCTCCCGACCCGGTGTTCGGGGTGCCGTCTGGTGCCGGGGAAGGTGCCCCAGAAGGCGGTGTTCGCCTGTCGCCTGTGGCCGGGGAAGGTGCTACAGGAGACAGGACTCGGGGAGCGGGAACGGGCTGAGACCTCGTCCTGCGGATCCGCTGTTGTGTTGTCGGTGCTGCTGCGGGAGGACGAGCGCTAGTCGTCGTCCTCGTCGAGGTCGGCGAACTCCTCCAGGGCCTCGAGCTGGAACTCGCGCCAGGCGGCGGGGTTCCAGATCTCCAGGCGGTCCCGGACTCCGATCACGACGACGTCGCGCTCGAGTCCGGCGTACTCGCGCAGGTGGGCCGGGATGCCGATCCGGCCCTGCTTGTCGGGGGTGCTCTCGTCGCCGCCGGCGAAGAGCACCCGGGCGTAGCGCCGGGCGGCGCGGTTGGTCATCGGCCGGGCGGCTGCCCGCTCGGCCTCCTCGGCGAAGACATCGGTCGGCCAGACGACCAGGCACTTGTCCTGTCCCTGTGTGACCACGAGGCCCTCCGCCAGCCGATCCCTGAACTTCGCCGGGAGGAAGAGACGGCCCTTGTCGTCGAGCTTCGGGGTGTAGGTGCCCATGAAGAGCATCGGGCCACCCCCAGCCGTCCCACCGGACTCCGCCGTTCCTCCACTTTCCCCCACACTACTCCACTTTCCCCCACCGTCAACCACATTCCCCCCACTTCCGGCCCCCGTGCGCGCCACGGCCGACGCCGAAGCCGCAGGTCAGGGCGCGGGAAGCGCGGGTGGAGTGAAGTGGAGTGACCCCGCGTCTTCGCGGCGCGCCGTAGGGTTGCTCCACCGCAGCGAGGTGGCTGCTGAAGAGAGGGAGAAGAGCCCGTGGAGTCGCCGAGCACCCAGGTCGATGCCGATGTCGACACCGTGGCGCGCGTCGCCGGCCGGATCCAGGCCAACGTGGAGAAGGTGATCGAGGGCAAGGGCGAGGTCGTCGCCGCCTCCATCGTCGTGCTGCTCGCCGAGGGCCACCTGCTGCTCGAGGACGTCCCCGGGGTCGGCAAGACCATGCTGAGCAAGGCCCTCGCGCGCAGCATCGACTCGACGGTCCGCCGGATCCAGTTCACGCCGGACCTGCTGCCGTCCGACATCACGGGCGTGTCGGTCTACAACCAGTCCACGCGCGAGTTCGAGTTCCGCCCGGGCGGCGTCTTCGCCAACGTGGTCATCGGCGACGAGATCAACCGGGCCTCCCCCAAGACCCAGTCCGCTCTGTTGGAGTGCATGGCCGAGCGCCAGGTGACCGTCGACAACGTCACCTACCACCTCGATTCGCCGTTCATGGTGATCGCGACCCAGAACCCGGTCGAGATGGAGGGCACCTATCCCCTCCCCGAGGCGCAGCGCGACCGCTTCCTCGCCCGCGTCTCCATCGGCTACCCGGTCCCGGCCGCGGAGATCGCCATGCTCGCCAGCCACGGCGCGGTCAACCCGCTCGACGACCTCGAGCCGGTCACCGACAGCGCCGAGATCCGCAAGATGTGCGCCATCGTCAGCCAGGTGCACGTCTCGGAGGCCGTGCAGCGCTACGCCGTGGCGCTCACCGCCGCCACCCGGCACAGCCCCGAGCTCGTCCTCGGCGCGTCGCCGCGCGCGACCCTCCACCTGGTGCGCGCGGCCAAGGCCCGCGCCGCCTTGCACCGCCGCGACTACGTCCTGCCCGACGACCTGCGCGCCCTCGTCCAGCCCGTGCTGGCCCACCGCCTGCTGCCCAGCGCCGAGGCGGCGATCGGTGGCCGGAGTCTCGCGACCATCCTGGAGGGCATCGCGGCGCAGGTCCCGGTGCCCGACTCGTCGTCCTGAGCGCGGTCAGCACATGCGCCGGCTCCTGTCCTCCCTGACCCTGCGCGGACGCGCGTTCCTCGCGGCGGGCCTGACCGCGGTCGTGTGCGCCCTGGGCTTCGGCCAGCCGGCACTGATCCGGGTGGGGGTGCTGGTGCTGGCCCTGCCGCTGCTGGCGTCGCTCGTCGTGAGCCGGCGCAAGCACGACCCGACGGTCAGCCGCACGGTGTGGCCGCGCCTGCTGCGCGCGGGCGAGACGGCGCGGATCGACCTGACCATCGCCAGCGACCGCAAGCGCTCCGACGGCGCGTTGCTGGTGGAGGACACCCTCCCCTACGCACTGGGCGGCCGAGCCCGGTTCGTGCTCCAGGGCCTGGGCGGGGCCTGGGAGCGGACGGTCTCCTATCCCGTCCGCTCCGACATCCGCGGCCGGTACGTCGTCGGGCCGGTCGTCGCACGCCTCGCCGACCCGTTCGGGCTGGTCGAGCGCCGTCGCTCCATCGGCGGGACCGCCCAGCTCACGGTGACACCGCGGGTGGTCCCCCTCCCCTCGATCCCGCTGGCCGGTGGCTGGCAGGGGGCCGGCGAGCACCGCCCTCAGGCGTTCGCGTCCGGATCCGCCGAGGACGTCAGCGTGCGGGAGTACCGCCGCGGCGACGACCTGCGCCGGGTGCACTGGCGCAGCTCCGCGCGGGTCGGCGAGCTGATGGTGCGCCGCGAGGAGCAGCCGTGGGAGGCGCACGCGACCGTCCTGCTCGACAACCGACGCCTCGCCCACCGAGGACACGGCCCCGCCTCGAGCCTGGAGGCCGCCGTCGTCGCCGCCGCCTCCGTCACCATCCACCTCGAGCAGCACGGCTACGCCGTGCAGCTGTGCACCGCAGACGGGATCGCCGGGGTCGACGGGATCGGCCGGGGCGCCCTCGGCTCCGAACGCGCCCTCGAGTGCCTCGCCGTCCTCGACATGTCGCACCGCAGCACCCTCGACGTCACCTGGTCGGGCGAGCAGGCCCGCGGCGGCGTCGTGGTCGCCGTACTCGGCGGCTTTCTCGCCGACGACAACTCCGCGCTGCGGCGGATCCGGCACGACGCCGGGACCGCCCTCGCGCTCGTCCTCGACGTGGACCAGTGGTCGCCGAGCCGGGAGGGACTCGGCGGGAACGCCGCGGCGCCGGTGACCGCCCTCGCCTGGCGAGCCACCGGGCTGGGCCCGCGCGACCACCTCGACCGAGCCTGGCGCGAGCTCGGCCGGGCCCCCGTCCGGGGAGGGGCCCGCTCATGAGCCAGGCGACCGTCACCGACCGCCGCGGATCCTTCGGCCCCGTCCTCCTCCTCGGAGTGGTCGCCGTGCTCACCACCTGGGCCGCGCTCACCGCGTGGCGCGGGTTCGTCGAGGATCCCGGCACCTACCTGCGCCCTCTCGCCACGCTGGCCGGGCTGCTCGCCCTCACCGGCTCGGCGCTGCGCTGGGCCGGAAGCCCCCGATGGCTGACCACACTGCTCCAGATCGTCGTGAGCACCGCCTTCGTCTCCCGCGAGCTCTCCGGCTCCCTGCTCCCCCTCGGCGGGAACGCCGCCGAGATCTGGCAGGCACTGGAGACGTCCGTGCGGACGTCTCGCCAGTACGCCGCGCCCATCGGCGACCAGGTGGCTCCGGTCTGGCCGCTCCTGGTGGTCGCCGGCGCGGGCATCCTCGTGCTCGTCGACACGCTCGCGTGCACGCTGCGCCGGGTCCCGGCGGCCGGGCTCGGGCTGCTGGCGGTCTACGCCCTGCCCAGTGGCGTGCTCGCCGACGGCCCCGACGCGACCAGCTTCCTCGCCGCCGCGGCGGGCTTCCTGGTCCTGCTCCACCTCGAGTCCCGCGACCACCTCCTGCGCTGGGGTCGCACGATCGGCCCCGACCAGGACACGCTCTGGCGCAGCAACCCGCTGCGCGAGGCGATGCGCGCCGGCGCCGGACGGATCGGCGTCGCGGCCACCGCCCTCGCCCTCGTCGTCCCCGCCTTCGTGCCCACCGCCGGCGTCACGCTGTTCGACCTCGGCACCGGGAGGGGCGACGGGGACATCCGGATCCGCAAGCCCGTCGCCGACATGCGCCGCGACCTCGAGCGCGGCCGGGACGTGCCGCTCGTCGAGGTCCGCACCGACGACCCGCGCCCGTCGTACCTGCGGATCTCGGTGCTCAACCGCTACACCGGCGACGAGTGGAGCAGCGGCGACCGCGACGTCGCCCGCGACGACCGCGCCGACGGGCCCGTGCCCCTGCCCGGCGGGATCTCCCCGGACGTGCCGCGCACGACCTATGCGTACGACGTGTCGGTCACCGACGAGCTCGAGTCGACCTGGCTTCCCACGCAGTATCCGGTCTCGCAGGTGCAGGCGCCCGGCGACTGGCGCTTCGATCCGTCGACCATGGACTTCCTGGCGGCCGACGACGACCTCGACACGCGCGGCATCCGCTATGCGATGCGGGCCGTCGACCTCGACTTCGGGACGAACCGCGCCTTCTTCCGCAACTCGCGGGTCTCCGACGTGTCCGAGGAGGTCCTCCACCTGCCCGGCAGCGTTCCGCCCCTCGTGCGCAGCCTGGCGCGCGATGTCACCTCCGGCGCGACCTCCGACTACGAGCGGGCGTTGCTGCTGCAGCGCTGGTTCCGCGAGGACGGTGGCTTCACCTACGACCTCCGCAGGGCGCCGAAGGGCACCGGCAACCAGACCTTGGAGGGCTTCCTCGCGCGCAACGGACGGGTGGGCTACTGCGAGCAGTTCGCCTCGGCCATGGCGGTGATGGCCCGTGTTCTCGGCATCCCCTCCCGGGTGGCGGTCGGCTTCCTCGAGGCGGACCCGCTCGGCGACGGACGGTGGGAGTACAGCAGCCACGATCTCCACGCCTGGCCCGAGCTCTACTTCGCGGGCTCCGGCTGGGTGCGCTTCGAGCCCACCCCCTCCGGACGGGTCGAGGATGTGCCCGCCTACACCCGGCTCCCCGTCGACGGCGGCAGCGGCGACCCCCGCGGCGGACCGACGGGCGCGTCGTCCGCCGCGCCCGGGTCCACGGCGTCCGCCGCACCCAGCGGAGGAGCGAACCGGCGTCCCGAGATCGAGCGCGACGGCGGCACGATCGACGCCGGGGACGACGGCGGGCTCCCCCTGCCGGTGCTCGTCGGCGGCTCGGTCCTCCTCGTCCTGCTCCTCGCCGCCGGCGCGGCCCTGGCCGGACCACGGACGTCGCGCGTGCGCGCCCGACACTCCGGCCTCGCAGGCCCGCCCGACGCGGTGTGGCGGGAGATCCGGGCGACCGCCGTCGACCTCGGCCTGCCCTGGCCCGCCGGGCGCTCACCGCGCGAGGCCGGAGCCTTCGTCCTCGGTCACCTCGCCGCCCCGGGCGATCCCGCCGAGCGCCCCCGCACCGGCCCCGACGCGGCCCCCGAGGCCGCCGCGGCGCTCGAGCGTCTGGTCCTCGCCGTCGAGCGCGCCCGCTATGCGCGCCCCGGCGCGGTCGCCACCCTCGAGCGCACCTCGGTTGCCGAGGACGGAGCGCTGGTCATCGCCGCCCTCGAGGCCGGCGTGAGCCCCCGCGCCCGGCGCCGAGCGCGCTGGATCCCCCGGTCCGTCTGGCGCCGCTGATCCGGCGAGCGGCTGGGCCGCCGGCGGGGCGGGCTGGGGCCGGGCGGGCTGCCGGGCGGGACGTCATACGTTCTGAGGCCTAGAACCCACGGTTCGCATGACGTTGTCGATCAAGATCCGGGGCGGACCGAGACGTCATACGCCCTGAGGCCCAGAACCCACAGTTCGCATGACGCTGTCGGTCGGGCTCGACGGCGAGGCGGGGACGTCATACGCCCTGAGGCCTAGAACCCACAGTTCGCATGACGTTGTCGATCAAGATCCGCGGCGGGGCGGGGACGTCATACGCCCTGAGGCCTAGAGCCCACAGTTCGTATGACGTTGTCGCGGAGCGGCGCTATCCCACCCCGTCGGTCTTCGCGGGAGGCGACGGTGACGGAGCGTAGGGAGCGAGGGACGAGCGACCGGAGTGGAGGAGCCGAGTCTTTCCGCGAGCCGACAGGGTGGCCGCCGAGCGGAGGTGGGGCCTACGGAAGCCAACCGCGTGCGCGGCCGCGCGGCGCGAGGAACGAGCGACGCGCTCGCGCCATCCAACTCAGCGGCGGCAGCGCGGCGCGAGGAACGAGCGACGCGCTCGCGCCATGCAACTCAGCGGCGGCGGCGGCGCCAGCGGGCCTGGAGGGTGTCCATGAAGCTCGACGATCGGTTGTGGCCGTGGCCGCCGCGACGGCCGCCGTCGATGACACCGAACCCGGAGGGGTGGGAGCTGACGGTGGGGGCCGCACCGCCGCGCTGGCCGCGGACGGAACCGAGCAGGACGGTCGCGGAGACGAGCATGATGACGAAGCCGACGACCCCGACGGGCCAGTAGCTGCTGACGGCACCGCCCATCATCACCGCGACACCGCAGGCGAAGACGACGCCGGCGAGGATAGCGCGGCGGCGAGCTGCCTGGCGGAGGGTCGTGCCCCGCAGGGTGGACGCGAACTTCGGGTCCTCCTCGCTGAGGGCGCGCTCCATCTGCTCCAGCAGTCGCAGCTCCTCTTCCGAGAGTGGCACCGAATCCTCCGACGACGTGTGAGGCGGGTCTCCGCCGATGACTTGCTTCAAGTGTAGGCAGGCATCTCCAGCGGTGGTAGGTCGTCCCCCGAAATTGTCCGCTCGGCGGGCGGGAGGGTCCGGACGGGTGGTCACAGGAGGCTGGCGCGGCGCACGGCGGCCTGCCCGAACCGGTCGACGGCACGGTCGACGGCACGGTCGGCGTCGGGCCAGCCGGGGTCGCGCTCACCGAGCACCAGCTGGCGGCCGTCACCGGGGCGGAGCCGGCGCAGGCCCTCGACCCGCACGCCGACGAGGCGGACCGCGAGGGGGCGGGGTCCGCGCGCGTCGAGGAGTCCGTCGAGGAGGGTGAGCGCGGCGGCGTACACGTCCTGCGTCACGTCGGTGGGCTCGGGCAGGGTGCGGGAGCGCTGGACGGTGGTGAAGTCGGAGTAGCGGACGGTGACGGTCACGGTGCGCCCGGTGCGCCCCGCGGCACGGACCCGGGCGGCGACGCGGGCGGTCAGTCGGAGCAGCTCGCGGCGCAGCGCGTCCCGGTCGCGTACGTCGACCGCGAGGGTGTGCTGCGCGCCCATACTGCCCTCGGGCTCGCCCTCCCCGAAGCCGAAGACGCCGGCGCCGCCCGGCACGAGCTCGGAGCGGTCGGCGCCCCACACCAGGGCGTGGAGGTGCGTGCCGAGGTGGCGGCCGAGCATGCGGCGCAGCAGGTCGGGCGGGATCGCGGCGACGTCGCCGACACTGACGAGGCCGAGCCGGTGCAGGCGCTGGCGGGTGGCCTCGCCGACGCCGTAGAGCACGCCGACATCGAGCGGGTGGACCTCCTCGACGAAGCGATCGGGCGCGATCACCCGGACGCCGTCGGGCTTGGCCTGGCGGCTGGCGAGCTTGGCGACCGAGATCGTCGCGGCGATGCCGACCGAGCAGGTGATGCCGTGCTCGGCGCGGATGCGGGAGCGGAGGCGCTCGGCGATCGCCTCGGGTGAGCCGAAGAGGCGCAGTGCTCCGCGCACGTCGAGGAAGGCCTCGTCGAGGGAGGTGACCTCGACGAGCGGCGTGACGGTGCGGAAGGTCTCCATGATCGCCCGCGACACCGGCGTCAGGAGGCCGAAGTCGGGCGCCATGGTGACGGCGTCCGGGCACAGGCGGGCCGCCTCCGCACCGGGCATCCCGGAGCGGATGCCGTGGCGGCGGGCCGGGTAGTTGGCGGACAGGACGACGCCGCGATGGCCGCCACCGACCACGACGGGCACGTCGTGGAGCTCGGGCCGGTCGCGGATCATCACGGACGCGTAGAAGGCGTCCATGTCGACGTGCAGCAGGTGGCACGCGACGCTCACGGCCCGTCTCCGGACCGAGGGGAGCCCGGGTCAGGACGCGGCGTGGGCCAGGACGTGCAGCTGGGTGGCCAGCGGGAGGTATTCGGGCCGCCGGGCGACCGCACGCTCGAGATCGACGAGGGCGGAGGCTGCGCCGGGCTCCTGGTCGACGAGGGCCGCGGGCACCAGGTCGGCGAACACCCGCACGGCGTGGACGGAGACCGCGCCGAAGCCGTGCGTGTCGAGGAGGTCGCGGATCTCCTCGACGGTGAACCGCCGGCCGGTGTGCGGGTCGACCGGCGCCGTGTCGTCGAGCAGGGCGCGTGCCTGGTGGAAGTGACCGGCCATGGCGCGGGTGATGACGGCGGCGTGGCGCTGGCCCACGACGAGGCTGAGCAGGCCGCCCGGACGCAGCACCTCGCCGATCCGCTCGAGCGCCAGCGCCGGGTCGACGACCTCGAGGACACCGTGGCACAGCACCACGTCGGCGCTGTCGGCCCCGACGACGTCGACGAGGTCGGCGACGTCGCCCTGCAGCCCGGACACCTCGAGCTCGACCTCCCGGGCCCGGCGGGCCAGCGCCGCCAGGGCGTCCGGGCTGGGGTCGACCACGCGGACCCGGTGGCCGGACTCCGCCAGGCGGACGGCGAAGCCGCCGGTGCCGCCGCCGAGGTCGACCACGTCGCGGGGTCCACCCGCGAGCGCGGACTCGAGGGCGTCCCACACGACCGCGGTGCGGACCGATCCACGCTGCTCGCGAGAGGCCATGCGCCGAACACTACTGATCTCCACCGGGGCGGCAGGTAGGCGCTCCGTCAGCCGACGGCCAGGCCGGCGAGCTGCTCGCCGAGCGGCACGTGCGGCGTCAGGCCGAGGGCCTGCTCGACGAGGGCGAGGAAGCGGTCGGCGTCACGGACCAGGTCGTCGGCCTCCCGCTCGGTCGCGGCCCGCGCGGAACCTGCCTCGGCGGCCGCGCGCTTGGCCGCACCGGCGGCGAAGAAGGCCGCCCACTCGGCGAGCTCGGGCGCCACCTCGCTCAGCAGCACCCAGGCGTTGCGCTGGGCCCGCCGGCGCCCGGACTCGGGCCGGGCCCGTGCGGCGAGGAGTGCGGCGGCCGCGCGGAGCGCGGCGACGTGGGCGCAGGCGTAGCGCGTGGCGACGTCCCGGGCGGCGACCGCCTCGCTCAGCGACTCCGCCGAGCGGGTGAGGTAGTTGTGGGTGGTCGCCGGCAGGGCGTGCGGGCTGACCGTGAAGGGGGCGAACTGCTGGGCCACGGCGTCTTCTCCTCCGATGATGTTCGAACAACTGTTCGAATAATCCGAAGGTACACCCCTCCTCCGACACGACTCAAGAGGCGCGGGGGCCGGAGTCTCCCTCAGGAGTCGGCGGCGGACTCCCGGTCGGCGTCGCGGACGAACTGCCGGCTCTGGGGGTGCCAGAGGAAGACCAGGGTCACCGCGCTGATGACCGCGGCGGCGATGGCGATCCCGTCGACCATGATGGGCGGGTCGGTGCGCACGGTCGCGACGGCGACCACGATCACGCCGGCCACGATCGATGCCAGCGAATGGCGGGCCCAGTTGTGCGCAGCCATGAAGAGCGCGATCAGCGTGGCGGACAACACGGCCGTGACGCCGTACAGGACGAGGATCACGGGGACGAACTCCACCGGCTGCACCGTGCTGTCGC
This sequence comes from Nocardioides albidus, assembly GCF_006335005.1. GTDB lineage: Bacteria > Actinomycetota > Actinomycetes > Propionibacteriales > Nocardioidaceae > Nocardioides > Nocardioides albidus. Next base: position 86,962 of record NZ_VDMP01000017.1, on the reverse strand, counting down.
CGACCTGCATGGGCGACCAGACGCTGCCGAGGTCGTCGCGCTGGGTGACCACCAGGGTGCACACCAGGAGACCGGCCGCGATCTGGAACCACAGCAGCCAGCACGCGATCATCACGGCGGGCGGTCGGGCCTGCGAGGTCGGGGCCTGGCTCGCCGACGGGGCGGCCTCGGTCTCGGGCATGCTTCCTCCAGTCCGTGGTGGGGGTCGTGCTCGGTAGGGTCGCCCCATGTCGACCGAGCATCCCTCGATCTCCCGGTTCCGCGACGAGCACGAGCGCCGCGGCGGAACCGGCGAGATCGTCATTCTGCCCGACTCGGTCCACACCGCCGCACTGGCTGCCGAGGCACTCGGCTGCGAGGTGGGGGCGATCGCCAACAGTCTGCTCTTCGACGCCGACGGATCCCCGGTGCTCATCCTCACCTCGGGTGCGCACCGGGTCGACACCGAGCTGGTCGGCGCGAGCCTCGGAGGCCGGCGGCTGCGTCGAGCGAAGCCGGAGTTCGTGCGCGAGCACGCCGGTCAGGTCATCGGCGGGGTCTCCCCCATCGGGCATCCGGCGCCGATCCCCACCTACCTGGATCCCTGGCTGCAGCGCCACGACACCGTGTGGGCGGCCGCCGGCCATCCGGCTGCGGTCTTCTCCACGACGTACGACGAGCTGCTCGACCTCACCGGCGGCACTCCCCTCGACGTCGCGAAGGACTGAGGCGCGATGGCACGCATCATCGTCGTCGGCGGCGGCCTGGGCGGCATGGCCGCGGCCGCCCGCCTGGCCAAGCTCGGTCACGAGGTCGCGCTGCTGGAGGCGTCGGGCCGGCTGGGCGGGGCGATCGCGCCGGTCGAGCAGGACGGCTACCGGTGGGACGCCGGGCCGGGGAGCACGCTGCTGCCGGCCGCCCTGCGCGACCTGTTCCGCAAGTCGGGACGCCCCCTGGAGAAGGAGCTCGGCGGCGACCTGGAGCCGCTGCCGGTCCTGCGCGAGCATCGGTTCGCCGACCGCACCTCGGTGCGGCTGACGGGAGGCTCGCGAGCCGACCAGAGGGCGGCGTTCGACGAGCTCGGCCCCGGACTGGGCGAGAAGTGGACGAGCCATGTCGACGTGTACGGACCGGTCTGGGACGTGCTCCGTCGCCACTACGTGGAGGTTCCGTGGGACCCGCGCACCAAGGGTGCGGTCCCGAAGGAGCTCGATGCGATGTTCGACATCCGCGAGACCCTGCACAAGCGGCTGCGCCACGTCTTCCGCGACGAGCGGCTCGCCCTGGTCGCGGGCTTCCCGGCCGTCGCCGAGGGCCACGACCTGCGCAACGTGCCGTCGTGGGTGGGGGTCACCGCCTATCTCGAGCAGTGCTTCGGCGGGTGGCGGGTCCCCGGCGGCATGGGCCGCATCGCCGAGCTGCTCACCGCCCGTCTCGCGACGCGGGGCGTCGAGGTCCGCACCGGGGTCGAGGTGGCGGACCTCGTGGTGCGCGAGGGCCGCCTCGCCGCCGTGCGCACCTCCGAGGGCGAGGCGGACGCCGACGCCGTCGTCGTGGCGATCGATCCCCGCCGGCTGCCCGTGCTGGCGCCGCACGTCGAGCGGACCATGCCGGCCATCCCGCCCGTCGTCACCCACGTGGGCCTGGCCGGCGACGTCCCGGACCTTCGCCACGAGCTGGTCATCCACGAGGAGCCGCTGCTCACCGTCCGCCCCGGCGGCATCGCCCCCGACGGCGGGGCGGCGTGGACCATCCACGGCCGCGGCAAGATCGCCGAGGACCTGCTCGACGCCCTGGCCCGGCATCGGCTCGACATCCGGGACAACGTCGTGACGAGGGTCGACCTCTCGCCCCGCGTCCAGGTCGAGCAGTGGCGCGGCTCACCCATGGGCGTGCTGTGGCAGGGCCGCGGCACCGTGCGACACCGGCTCGGCCCGTCGACCCCGATTCCCGGCGTGTACGCCGCCGGCGCGCACGCCGCTCCCGGCGCGGGCGTGCCGTTCGTGACCCAGTCGGCCGCGCTCGTGGCCCAGCTCATCGGCCCCGCCTGACCCCTTGCGCGGCTCGCGCC
>NZ_VDMP01000017.1:66159-84809 GCF_006335005.1 Nocardioides albidus | reverse complement strand
CCGGAGCCGACGAGGGTGACGCTTTCCGCCGTGCCGGAGGCAGGCCCGCCAGGCGGACGCAACCGTCTACCGGACTCGACTGCGTGCGCGGCAGCGCGGCGCGACGAAGGAGCGACGTCGCTCGCGCCATCAAACGAGACGCGCTCGCGCCAGCCAACCCAATCGAAGGCTACGGCGGGAACGGCGCACGCGGAGGCGTAGGGAGCGAGGCACGAGCGACCGGAGCCGACGAGGGTGGCGCTTTCCGCCGTGCCGGAGGCAGGCCGCCAGGCGGACGTAACCGTCTTCCGGACTCGACTGCGTGCGCGGCAGCGCGGCGCGACGAAGGAGCGACGTCGCTCGCGCCATCAAACGAGACGCGCTCGCGCCATCCCACACGCGTCGGTCATCGCGGGAAGCGAAGGTGACGGAGCGTAGGGAGCGAGGAACGAGCGACGCGCTCGCGCCATCAAACGAGGCGCGCTCGCGCCATCCCACACGCGGCGGCCATCGCGGGAAGCGAAGGGGACGGAGCGTAGGGAGCGAGGAACGCGCGACCGGAGCGGAGGAGCCGGGCCTTTCCGCGAGCCGACCGTGTGGCCGCCAGACCAACCCAACCACCTACGAAGCTCGACTGCGTGCGCGGCAGCGCGGCGCGAGGAACGAGCGACGCGCTCGCGCCATCAAAACAGCGCTCGCACCATCAGACACGGATCTGGAGGGCCTCGAAGATCTCGAGCGTGGCCTTGGACCGGTTCAGCGTGTAGAAGTGCAGCCCGGGGGCGCCGCCGGCGAGCAGTTCGTCGCACAGCTCGGCCGCGAGCCGGATGCCTTCGGCGCGCACGGCGGCCGGGTCGCCGTCGTACGCGCTGATCCGCTCGACGATGTCGTCGGGGACGCTGGTGCCGATGAGCTCGCCCTGACGGCGGATGGCGGCCAGGTTCAGGATCGGCATGATGCCCGGCAGGATCGGGATGTCGACGCCCCGCTCCCGGACCCGCTCGACCAGCGCGAAGTAGTCGGAGGCGCGGAAGAACATCTGGGTGACGGCGAACTCGGCGCCGGCCCGGGCCTTGGCGACGAGCACGTCGGCGTCGGCGTCGAGGGATTCCGCGGAGGGGTGTCCCTCGGGGAAGGCTGCGACGCCGATCCGGAACCCGCCGCGCGATCGGGCGAGGTCGACGAGGTCGACCGCGTAGTTGAGGCCGCCGTCGGTGGGCGTCCAGTCGGCGCGCGGGCCCTCCTGCGGGTCGCCGCGCAGCGCCATCACATGGGTGACGCCCTCGGCGACGTACGCGTCGAGGATGCTCTCGAGCTCGTCGCGGGTGTGGCCGACGCAGGTGAGGTGGGCCATCGGGGTCAGGGAGGTCTCGCGCGCGATCCGTCCGGTGATGGCGACGGTCTTGTCGCGGGTGCTGCCGCCCGCGCCGTAGGTCACCGACACGAACGTCGGCGCGTAGGGCTCGAGCGCGCGGATCGCGTCCCACAGCTGCGCCTCCCCCGCCTCGTCCTTGGGAGGGAAGAACTCGAAGGAGAACGAGCGTCCGCCCTCGCGGATGATCTCGCCGAGGGAGCGTCCGGCACCGGTGGTCATGGGCCGCAGTCTAGGTCGGGGGCGCCGTGCGGGGCCGGGGGTCTCGTCGTTCTCAGGTGTCACTAGGCTCACAGGGGTGACCAGCCAGGCGTGGGACCCGACCGCTTTCCGGACCGAGGTCCAGGCCACTCTCGACGCGTTCCTGGCCGATCAGGCGGCCCGCCTGGCGCCGCTGGGCGGTGACGCCGCGCGCCTGATGTCCGAGGCCCGGGTGACCGTCTCGGGCGGCAAGCGGTTCCGGGCGGCCTTCTGCCACTGGGGCTATGCCACCCTCGCGGGAGCACCGTCCGGGAGCGATGCCGAGGCGGTACGACGCGCGGCGGCCGCGCTCGAGCTGCTCCATGCCAGCGCCCTGGTCCACGACGACCTGATGGACGCCTCCGACACGCGGCGCGGACGGTCGGCGACCCACCGCACGTTCGAGCGCGCGCACCGCGCCGACGACTGGCGCGGCGATCCGGAGCAGTACGGCGCCGCGGCGGCGATCCTCCTCGGCGACCTCCTGCTGTCCTGGTCCGACGAGCTGCTGCGGCGCTGCGGCCTGGGCTGGGACCGGGTCGGCGCGGCCCTCGACGTGTTCGACCTGTGCCGCTCGGAGGTCATCGCCGGCCAGTTCCTCGACGTGTCCGTCCAGGCCCGCGGTCGCGCCGACGTGGCCCAGGCGATGACGGTGCTGCGCTACAAGTCGGCGAAGTACTCCATCGAGCGGCCGCTGCATGTCGGCGCCGCCCTCGCCGGCGCCGACGGCGCCACCCTCGATCTGCTCAGCCGGTTCGGCCTCCCGCTGGGCGAGGCCTTCCAGCTGCGCGACGACCTGCTCGGCGTGTTCGGCGACCCGGCAACCACCGGCAAGCCGGCGGGCGACGACCTGGTGGAGGGCAAGCGCACCGTGCTGGTCGCGCTGGCGCTCGACCACGCCGAGCCCACAGCCGCCCAGCGTCTCGACGCGGCGCTCGGCACCTCCCTGACCGATGCCGACGTCGCCGAGCTGCGCACGATCATCGACGGCTGCGGCGCGCGCGCCGAGGTCGAGTCGATGATCGACGAGCTCGCCCACCAGTCCGTCGACGCCCTTCACCGCGGCCAGGCCGAGGCCGGCTGGGACGCCGAGGCGTGCCGCGTGCTCGAGCAACTGGCGGCCGCGGCGACCCGCAGGACGCGTTAGACGATCAGGCGAGCAGCGGCACGCGGTCCGCCGGTCCGACTCCGCGCAGCAGCACCTCGACCGCGGGCTCGGCGTCGCCGCGCTCGCCGAGCACTCCGGTCACGACCCCGAACCACCGCGGCTCGGCCCGGGCCAGGCCGGACCAGGCGTCCCAGAGCAGGACGGTGCGACCGGGCAGGTCGCGCAGGCAGTCGTTGAGGGCGTCGAGGTTGGCGCCGTAGTGCTCGGGGAAGTCCAGGGCGCGCCCGATCGCGCGCAGCGCCTCGGCCCGCGTCTCGAGACCCGCGCCGTCGACATACCCGAACCTCCAGCCGGCGTGCTCGACCGCACGCCGCACCGCGGCGACGTCGAGCGCCGACTCCCACCGGTGCACGCCGGGCGCGTGCCGTCCGGCCAGGACGGCTGCGAGACCGCTCACCCTCTCACCTCCGGATGCGTTCGAAGGACTCGTAGTGGTCCTCGGTCCAGTACAGCTCGCCGCCGTCGCCGGCGATGATCCGCCGCGCGCCGCGATGGTCGAGGCCGGGCGTCTCGACGGTGTACTCCGCGTAGTAGCCGCGCGGCTGCTCCGGCAGGACGCCCTCGAAGTTGCCGAACGTCGAGCCGTCCTTGCCCGGGTAGGGGAACGGCCCGCCCGCGTCGATGAGCCGCACCGTCTCGGCCGCCTCGCGGGGCAGGTCGGCGAGGTCGACGTAGGCGATGCCGTGCTCGTCCTCGTCCGGCCCCGACGCGTCCGACGCGGACGGTGAGGCCGCTGACGCGCTCGCGCCGTCGGTGGCCCGGGCCGGCGGCGAGTCGTCGGACCGCCCGGACTGGAGCCACCACACCGCCACCAGGAGGGCGACGGTGACGATCGTCGTGACGACCTGCGTCGTACGACGGCTCGACCCGACCACCGAACGGCTCAGAGCGCCAGCGCCTGGGCGCGGCGCTTGACCTCCGCGCCGCGGTTCTCGCGCAGCGCGTCGATCGGGCGGCCGGGCAGGTCGGCGTCGAGGAAGATCCAGGCGATGCACTCGCGGTCGTCGAAGCCGTTGTCGTGGAGCACGGTGAGCAGACCCGGCAGGCCCTTGACCGGCTCGCCGTCGACGATGAACAGGGCCGGGATTCCCTGCTTGCGCCCGTCGCCGGGCACCGCGGCAGCCAGTCGGTGCTCGCGGACCATGGTGCGCACCTTGGCCGGGGTGACGCCGATCAGGGCGGCGGCCTGGTCCCAGTCCAGCCAGTCCTCGACGAGGGCGGCGAGGTCGTGGTCGGCCAGTCGCTGTTCGCTCATGGCGCCATTCTTCCCCACCGGAGGCCGATCCGGCCCGTCGGCGTGGCTGCGGGTCCGTGTGCCGCCTCCCCGTACGATGGTCCCTCCGGTCACTTCCCCGGCCGGACGAGGAGAACATGCACAGGAGGGTCGCTGTGCACGACGACCAGCGCGCCCGCGGCGGCACCGCCGCGGGTCCCGGCGACCCCGCGGCGGGCTCGGCCGGCTCCTCGAAGCGCGTGGAGGACCACCAGTTCGGTCGCCTGCTCGACGGGCGCTACCGGATCGGCATCCGGATCGCGCGCGGCGGCATGGCCAGCGTCTACGAGGCCGTGGACTCCCGGCTCGACCGCACGGTGGCGGTCAAGATCATGCACCCCGGGCTCGGCGACGCGACCACGCACGACGACGACTCGTTCGCGCGTCGGTTCGTCAGCGAGGCCAAGGCCGCGGCGCGGCTGTCGCACCCGCACGTCGTGGCGGTCTTCGACCAGGGCCGCGACGAGAGCGACGGCACGGTCTACCTCGTCATGGAGTACGTCCCCGGCCACACCCTGCGCGACACGATCCTCAAAGAGGCCCCGATGCCTCCGCAGCGGGCACTGTCGCTCCTCGACCCGATCCTGTCCGCGCTCGGCGCCGCGCACCGCGCCGGCCTGATCCACCGCGACGTGAAGCCCGAGAACGTCCTCATCGCCACCGATCCCCACTCGGGGACGAGCCGGATCAAGGTCGCCGACTTCGGGCTGGCCAAGGCGGTGAGCGCCGACACCCAGCACACCGCCACCAACGGCGTCCTCATCGGCACGGTGTCCTATCTCGCGCCGGAGCTCGTCGTCGAGCAGCGGGCCGACGCCCGCGCCGACGTGTACGCCGCCGGCGTCATCCTCTTCGAGCTGCTGACCGGCACCAAGCCCCACACCGGCGAGACGCCGATCGCGGTCGCCTACCGCCACGTCCACGAGGACGTGCCCGTCCCCTCGAGCGTCGTGCCCGGCATCCCGGACTACGTCGACGCCCTCGTCGTGCGCGCGACGACGCGCGACGCCAGCCTGCGTCCGGCCGACGCCACCGTGCTGCTGCACCACGTGCGCCGGGTGGCGCAGGCGCTGCGCGACGGGGTGCGCACCGACCCCGAGCTGGTCGCCGATCTGCTGCCGTCGGCCCGCGCCGCCGAGCCCGACACCGACATCGACTCCCAGATCGGCACGGGCACGACGCCGGAGCCGATGAGCTCGCTGTGGGACGGCCTGCCCGACCTCGTCGCCGGCGAGCCGCCGGCCCAGCGCACCGCGGTCCGGTCCGCCGTACGTCCTCCGGCACCGCCCGAGGAGCGGACCTCGGTCATCCCCGAGCAGCCGCGACGGCCGGAGCAGCGGCCGCGACGGCGGGGCCGGGCCAAGGGCATCGCCCTGGCGCTGGTCCTGGTCGTGCTCGCCGCGGCCCTCGGCGGCACCGCCTGGTGGGTCGGCTGGGGCCGCTACACCACCACCCCCGGCGTCGTCGGCCTCGAGCAGGCCGCCGCGACGGCCAAGCTCGACCGGGCCGGGCTGGGCGTCGAGGTCGGCAAGGAGGTCTACTCCGAGACCGTCGCCAAGGGCGTGGTGATCACCACCGACCCGCGTCCCGGCGAGCGGATCCTGCCCGACGGCGAGGTGAGCCTGACGATCTCGCTCGGCAAGGAGCGCTACGACCTGCCGGACCTCACCAACAAGACCGTCGACGAGGCGGAGTCAGCGCTGGGCGAGGTGAAGTTCGTGCCCGCACAGCCCGTCGAGGAGTGGTCGGAGACCGTCGAGGCCGGGCGGGTGATCCGGACCGACCCCGCGTTCGGCACCCCCCAGGCGCTGGCGCTGCCGGTCGGCACCTCGGTCACCCTCGTGGTGTCCAAGGGCCGCAAGCCGATCAAGGTCCGCAGCTTCGTGGGCAAGGACGCCGACCGGGCCCTGCGGGTGTTCGAGCGCAAGGGCCTCGAGGCCGACGTCGAGGAGAAGTACAGCGACGACGTCGACAAGGGCGACGTCATCAGCCAGACCCCCGAGACCGGCACCCTGTTCAAGGGCGACACGGTCCAGCTCGTCGTCTCCAAGGGCCCCGAGCTGATCGCCGTGCCGGCGGTGCGCTACTCCTCGACCGATGCCGCGGTCGCGAAGCTCGAGGACCTCGGGTTCGTCGTGAAGAAGGAGCGGGCCTCCATCTACCTGACCGGCTCGGTGGCCTGGGACACCGAACCGGGGGCGGGCGCCAAGCTCGCCAAGGGCAGCACGGTCATCCTCTACGTCGTCTGATGCGCGTGCCGGCGCCGCCGTCAGGGTACGGTGAGCCCCGCGATGACCACCCCGACGCACTGCTCCGGCTGCGGGCACGAGCTCGGGGTCGGCCGGTTCTGCACCAACTGCGGACTGCCCGTGTCCGGCCGGCACCCCGAGGCCGCGCCTGCCGCGAGCGCGCCCGTGATGCCCCCGCCCACCGGTCAGCTGCCGCCCGCCGCCCGCTATCCGCTGTACGCCGACGAGCCGACCGGGCCGGCCGGGCCTGCTGTCCCGGCCGCCCCGGCTCCCCACCCGCCGACTCTCCACCCGCCGGCTCCGGTCACCCGGCCGGCTCCCGTGCCCGCACCCGGATCACCGGTGCCGGGGTCCGCGCCGCCCCGTGATCGCCGCGGGACACCGTGGCTGCCCTGGGTCCTCGGCATCGCCGTGCTCGCGCTGGTCGCCGGCATCGGCGCGTTCCTCCTGGTCAGCTCCGGCCCCGACGACGAGCGCGCGGCCGCCCAGGGCGCGCAGCCCACGGCAGGCGCCGGGCCGGCCACACCCGACCCGTCCACGCGGCCGCGCCCCGACAGCTCCGGGACCGGGCGCCCGGTCGAGGCACCCGCGCCCGGCGACGTCCGCGACCTCACCTCGACGGCCGGCACCCAGGTGCCGGCCACCGCGCCGGAGTCCCGGGACCGGAAGAACCGCCCGGTCACCTACGTCGCGGCCAACATGCTCGACGGCCGGCCCCGGACGGCCTGGCGGATGCCCGGCGACGGGACGGGCACGAGCATCGTCCTCGACCTGGGCGAGGAGGTCGTGCTGACCGAGGTCGGCCTGGTCAACGGGTACGCGAAGACCGACGGCGCCGACTGGTACCACGGCAACCGGCGCATCCGCGTGGTCCAGTGGGAGTTCGACGACGGCACCCGGATCACGCAGGAGCTCGGCGATCGTCGTACCGTCCAGCTCCTGCCGGTCGGCCCGATCGCCACGACCCGGGTCGTGCTCCACCTCGTCGAGGTGTCGGCTCCCGGCAAGGGCCCGGCAGGACGCGACTTCACCGCGATCAGCGACCTCCGCCTGCGCGGCGCCCCTGCCTGAGTGCCGCCGCGCGGCTGAGCGCCGCGCGTCGCTCAGCGCTTCTGCAGCATGCCGGCGACTTGAAAGGCCAGCTCCAGCGACTGCACGCGGTTGAGGCGCGGGTCGACGACGGACTCGTAGCGGTGGGCCAGGCCCTGCTCGTCGAGCTCCTCGCCGCCACCGATGATCTCCGTGACGTCGTCGCCGGTGTTCTCGACGAGGATGCCCGCGGGGACGGTGCCGAGCGCGCGGTGCACGTCGAAGAAGCCCTGCACCTCGTCGAGGACGTCCTCGAAGCGGCGGGTCTTGTAGCCGTTGGAGGCCTCGAAGGTGTTGCCGTGCATGGCGTCGCACACCCAGGCGACGTCGACGCCCTCGGCGGTGACCTTCTCGACCAGCGCCGGCAGGCCGTCGCGGATCTTCCCGGCGCCGAAGCGGGTGATGAAGGTCAGCCGGCCCGGCTCGTTGGTCGGGTTGAGCCGCGCGGCGAGGGCGAGGGCGTCGTCGGCGGTCGCGGAGGGGCCGAGCTTGCAGCCGATGGGGTTGCTGATGTGGCTGAAGTACTCCACGTGCGCGCCGTCGAGCTGGCGGGTCCGCTCGCCGATCCAGACCATGTGGCCCGAGACGTTGTAGGGCTGCTCGGTGCGCGAATCGATGCGCGTCATGGCGTGCTCGTACTCCAGGAGCAGCGCCTCGTGGGAGGAGTAGAAGTCGACGCGGTGGAACTCGTCGGGGTCGGCGCCGATGGCCTGCATGAAGGTCAGCGCGCGGTCGATCTCGGCGGCCATCGCCTCGTAGTGCTGGCCGACGGGGCTGTTGCGGACGAACTCCGAGTTCCAGGTGTGGACCTGGCGCAGGTCGGCGTAGCCGCCCGTGGTGAAGGCGCGCACGAGGTTCAGCGTGGAGGCCGACGAGTGGTAGACGTCGAGCAGGCGCTGCGGGTCGGGCCGTCGCGACTCGGGCGTGAACTCGAAGCCGTTGACCGCGTCGCCACGGTAGGCCGGCAGGGTGACCGGCCCCTCGGGCGTCTCGCGGGTCTCGGTGTCGGAGGAGCGGGGCTTGGCGTACTGGCCGGCGAGCCGGCCGACCTTGACCACCGGAACGGACGCCGCGTAGGTCAGCACGACCGCCATCTGCAGCAGCACGCGCAGCTTGTTGCGGGTGTTGTCGGCGGTCGCGCCCACGAACGTCTCGGCGCAGTCGCCGCCCTGGAGCAGGAACGCCTCACCGCGGCTGGCCGCGGCGATCTTCGCCTTCAGCTCGTCGCACTCCCCGGCGAAGACCAGCGGGGGCAGCGTGCGCAGTCGCTCGACGGCAGCGGCCAGGGCCGCGGGGTCGTCGTACGACGGCTGCTGCTTCGCTCCGATGGCGTGCAACTGCTCGAGGGACGGAAGGCTGCTCACCCCTCAAGGGTACGGCGCACCGCGGACCGGCGCCGAGTCGGCGGCCCCCCGTGGGACGGGCGGATCAGACCGGGTCGTCCGTGGGGTCGATGTCCATGTGCTCGATGTCCTCGAAGTGTCCGCCCGCCGGCTTGTAGAACAGCCGGGTCGCCAGCCAGAGCAGGACGCCGATGCCGAGCAGGCCCGCGGCGATCTTGTACTGGATCAGGTCGGCCTCGAGCCGTGCCCACGGGCCGGGGAGGTAGGCGCACAGCAGCGCCCCGAGCACGGGCACGACCGTCGGGGCGCGGAAGCCGCGGGCGGGGTCGCGGCGCAGCACCAGGCAGGAGACGTTGACGATGGTGAAGACCGCCAGGAGGAGCAGGGCCGTCGTGCCGGACAGCGATCCGACGATGGTGCTCTCCGAGCCGAGGCGGACGTAGGTGATCAGGCCGAGCGCGAGCAGCGTGGTGAAGCCGATGGCGACGTACGGCGAGCGCCGGCCGGGCAGCACCTTGCCGAGCACGGGCGGAAGCACGCGCTGCTGGGCCATGCCGTAGATCAGGCGGCTGGCCATCAGCATGTTGATGAGCGCGGTGTTGGCGACCGCGAAGACGGTCATGAACGGGAAGACGTCGTCGATCGGCAGGTCGGGGGCTCCGAGCTTGACGACGTCGATGAGGATGCCGGCCTCGGCGTTGGTCGGCGCGCCGATCCGGTCGGTGGGGATCACGGCGACGACGGAGATCGCGACGAGCATGTAGATGATCACCGCGATGCCGAGGCCGGTGAGCATCATCCGCGGGAAGATCCGCTCGGGCTCCTTGGTCTCCTCGACCATGTTGACCGAGTCCTCGAAGCCGACCATCGAGAAGAACGCGATCGCGGTCGCGACCGTGACCGCCATGAACAGGCCCTTGTCGTCGGGGCTTTCGAAGACGGTGATCCGGTCCAGGTTGCCGTCGCCCTTGCCGATTACCCAGATCCCGATGCCGATCACGATGGCGAGCGCGGCCATCTCGACCACGGTGAGCACGACGTTGAACTTCACGCTCTCGCCGACCCCGCGCAGGTTGATCAGCGCCAGCACGAGCATGAATCCCAGGGCGACGGCGAGCACGAGCCCGGTGCTCGGGGCGTCGTTGCCCAACCCGATGAGCAGGTTGGAGGCGAGCAGGCCCGAGGACGTCGAGGCGCTCGTGATGCCCGAGCACACCACCGTGAAGGCGACCAGGAAGGTCACGAAGTGCACGCCGAAGGCCTTGTGGGCGTAGAGCGCGGCACCCGCGGCTTGGGGATACTTCGTCACCAGCTCGAGGTAGGAGAAGGCGGTGAGCGTGGCGATCGCGAAGGCGACGAGGAAGGGTAGCCACGCGATGCCGCCGACCTGGCCGGCGAGGCGGCCGGTGACGGCGTACACGCCGGCGCCGAGGATGTCGCCGACGATGAAGAGGAGCAGGAGGCCCGGGCCCAGGACCCGTCTCAACTGCGGTTGGCCGTGTTGGTCCGCGGTCGCGGCGCCCGTGGTCTCCGTGGTCATGTGGTGTCGTTCCTCCCCGATCCGGAAGCAGCTGTGCTCACCCTCGCACAGGGTGCGGCCGTCTCGGTGGAGGTCGCGGGGGCGATGCCGAGCGCGTCGAGGAGGCCGAGGAAGGCCCGGGCGAAGGGGTTCTCGGTCGTTCCGGCGGCCACCTCGCTCCAGTCGACCTGCTCGCGCACGGCCCGCGCCACGGGCAGCACGGCCGCGAAGTCGCAGGCGTGCTCCTCGAGCGAGCCGAGCTTGTCGGTCATCAGCACGGTGGCCGACAGCACGGGCATCCGCACCGACTCCACCTCGATCTCGTCGGCGTCGGCGAAGCGGGAGCGCGGGATCGACTCGTTGCGGACCCGGAAGATCACGTCGACCATCGCCTCGTCGACGAAGACCTTGAACAGCCAGTCCTCCGGCGGCTGGACGACGTCGAGTCCGCTGTCGGCGATCACGTCCTTGACGCGTGCGGCGTCCTCCTCGGCGATCATGAAGTCCACGTCGTGGTCGGGCTCGGGACCCCCGCGGGCCCACAGCCCGTAGCTGCCCGCCAGGGCGAAGGGGACGCCCGTCTCCTTGAGCAGCACGGCCACCAGCTTCAGCGCCTCGCGGAGGTGGCCCGAGCCCCTCGCGCCCTCCCCTGCCTCGACCACGGTCATCACCTCGACCGGTCCAATACCCGGCGGGGTGAGCGGCATCCGGTCGGGTACCGCACGCGCGATGCGCATCGTGACGTTCAACATCCTCGGAGGCCGGACCCTGCACGACGACGAGGTCGACGTGTCCGTGCTGCAGGACGCGATCCGCGACCTCGATCCCGACGTGCTGGCGCTGCAGGAGGTCGACCACCTGCTGCACCGCTCGGGGAACGCCGACCTCACCAGTCTCGCGGCGGAGGCGATGGGCGCCACCGACCACCGCTTCGTCGCGGCGCTCGCCGGGAGCCCGGGCGCGACCTGGACGGCGGCGACCGGTGAGGAGCAGCCGGGCGACGCGGCGTACGGCATCGCGCTGCTCAGCCGGCTCCCGGTGACGGGGTGGCAGGTGGTGCGGCTGCCGGCTCTGACGACGCGGGTGCCGATGCGCTTCTCGGGAGAGGTGCTGCCGACGTGGGTCCGCGACGAGCCACGGGTCGCGGTGACCGCGACGGTGACCGCGCCGGGCGGTCACCTGACGGTCGCGACCACCCACCTGTCCTTCGTTCCGTGGTGGAACGGACACCAGCTGCGCCGGCTGGTGCGCTCGCTGTGCGGAGCGCCGCGGCCGCTGCTGCTGACCGGCGACCTCAACATGGGCCTGGACCGGGCGGCGCGCACGAGCGGGCTCACGCCCCTGGCCGCGCACCCGACGTTCCCCGCGGACCACCCCCGCGAGCAGCTCGACCACATCCTGGCCGATCCTGCGCTGGCCGACGACGGACGGGCCCGGTCGTGTGCGCGGCAGATGGCGCTCTCCGACCACCAGGCCCTGGTGGTGGACCTCGAGCCGATCAGTCGCTGAGGCCGGAGCCGAGAGGTACGCCGCGCACCATCACCGCCACCGGCCGCGCCAGTGCGGCGGGCTCGGCCGCCAGGTCGCCGTCGACGACGAGCAGGTCGGCCGCCAGGCCGGGCCGCAGGGCGCCGGTCTCGGCGCCCTGTCCGCAGGCGTCCGCCGCTCCCGAGGTCCCGGCGGCCAGCGCCTCGGCGAGCGACCAGCCGGCGGTGACCAGGTCGAGCATCGCGCGCCACGCGTTGCCGTGGGCCTTCATCGGGCCGGCCCCGGCGTCCACGCCCGGGACCACCCGCACCCCGTGGGCGCGCATCCGGCCCACGTCGGCGTACCGCTGGGCGAAGAAGCCCTCGATGTCGAGGCCGATGCGCGCCATGATCTCGATGATCGCCGGAGGCGGAGCGGGCATGAGCGCCAGCACTGCGGGGTCGTTGCCCATGGTCGGGTCGACCACGACCCCCGCGGCGGCGGTCCGCTCGAGCAGGTCGTCGCTGAGGACCGCGCCCTCGGTCGTGACGCCTGTGTAGTGCTCGATCCCGTCGACCCCGGCCGCGAGGGCCACCTCGATCGCCGCGACGGAGTGGGCGTGCGCCAGGACCGGCCGTCCGGTCTCGTGCGCGGCGTCGACGACCAGCCGCAGCTCCCCGACGGTGAACTGTGCGCCGATCATGTCGGTGCCCGGCGTGAGGAAGCCGCCGCCGGCCATCACCTTGATCACGTCGACGCCCCGCTCGGCGTGCTCGGCGACCGCAGCGCGGATCCCGTCGCGCGACGCGACCTGGCCGCCGAGGTAGTGACAGTGGCCGTCGGGCGTCGTCAACGGCGGTCCTGCGGCGACGATGCGGGGCGCACCCGGCGCGGGCGTGTCGCGGAAGGCGAGGGTGCGGTAGCCGCGATCGCCCAGGTCGCGCACCGTGGTGACACCCGCCGCGGCCTGAGCGGCCAGGGAGCGCGCGATCTCGGCGTCGACAGCGTCGTCATCAAGCTCGCCGACCCGCTCCAGCGATCCCACGCCGGCGTCGGAGACCAGGTGGACGTGTGCGTCGACGAGACCCGGCAGGAGGGTCCCGTCGTACGACGTCACCGGGCAATCGTGGGGAGGCGCGAAGTCGGCCGGCTCGACGCCGACGATCCGGTCCCCCTCGACGAGCACCGTCGCACCGCGCTCCAGGAAGCGCGTTCCGTCGAAGGCTCGGGGAGCACGCCAGGCCCGCATCCTCCGAGTGTGCGGCGGAGGCGGTCCGCTGTCATGGCACGAAATGACCAGAGGGTCGTCAGCCGAAGAAGACCTGGGCCTCGGCGTACTCCTGCGGCGTGACGAGCTTGAGCTCGCCGGTGCCCTCGACCAGCGGCACGCGGATGATCGAGGTCCCGCGCAGCGCGACCATGACGCCGTACTCGCCGTCGGCGACGGCGTCGATGGCCTGCAGGCCGAACCGGGTGGCCAGCCAGCGGTCGAACGCCGAGGGCGTGCCGCCGCGCTGGATGTGGCCGAGGACGACGGCGCGGGCCTCCTTGCCGGTGCGCTGCTCGATCTCCTGGGCCAGCCGGTCGCCGATGCCGCCGAGGCGGACGTGGCCGAACGCGTCCTTCTCGCCGCTGGCCAGGGTCATGCCGGAGCCGTCGCGGGGGACGGCTCCCTCGGACACCACGATGATCGGGGCGTACTCGCTGCGGAAGCGCGTCTCGACGTGGGCGCACACCGCCTCGATGTCGAAGGGAACCTCGGGGATCAGCACGGCACTCGCTCCCCCGGCGATGCCGGCGTGCAGCGCGATCCAGCCGGCGTGCCGGCCCATCACCTCGACGACGAGGACCCGGTGGTGCGACTCCGCCGTGGTGTGCAGCCGGTCGATCGCCTCGGTCGCGATGTTGACCGCGGTGTCGAAGCCGAAGGTGAAGTCGGTCCCGGACAGGTCGTTGTCGATCGTCTTCGGTACGCCGACGACCCGCACGCCGAGCTCGGCGAGCCTGGTGGCGACACCGAGCGTGTCCTCGCCCCCGATCGCGACCAGGGCGTCGACGCCGGCGGCGGCGAGGTTGTCCTTGATCCGCTCGACCCCGCCCTCGACGGCGAAGGGGTTGGTGCGCGACGAGCCGAGGATGGTGCCGCCGCGGGGCAGGATGCCGCGGCACTGCTCGATGCCCAGCGGGATCGTCACGCCCTCCATCGGGCCGCGCCAGCCGTCGCGGAAGCCGACGAACCCGAACCCGTGACCGTTCACCCCCTTGCGCACCACGGCCCGGATCACCGCATTCAGGCCGGGGCAGTCACCGCCTCCGGTCAAGACTCCGACGCGCATGGGGCCCAAGGTACGCCTCCAGGCGGATCGGACCGGGGAGGCACGCGTCGCCTACTGTTCCGTGGCATGACGTTCTCGATCGTGGCCCGGTCCGCAGACGGCGAGTCGTGGGGCGTCGCCGTGGCCTCCAAGTTCCTCGCCGTGGGCTCCGCCGTGCCGGCCGCCGTCGCCGGGGTCGGGGCGCTGGCGACCCAGGCCGACGCCAATGTCGCCTACAAGGGCCTCGCGCTCTCCCACCTCGACGAGGGCGCCACCGCCCCCGTCGCGCTGCAGCGGCTGCTCGAGGAGGACGAGGGCCGCGCGCGGCGGCAGGTCGGCATCGTCGACCTCGACGGCACCGCCGCCTCCCACACGGGCGCCGAGTGCATCCCCTGGGCCGGTGGCCTGGTCGGCGACGGCTATGCGATCCAGGGCAACTGCCTCGCCGGCCCCGAGGTCGTCGAGGCGATGGAGGCGGCCTGGCTCGGCAGCGACCCCGACGCACCCCTGCAGGACCGCCTGCTGGTCGCTCTCGCGGCCGGTGACGAGTCCGGCGGCGACCGGCGTGGTCGCCAGTCCGCCGCCATGCTCGTGGTGCGCGACGGCGCGGGATACGGCGGCCTCGACGACGTCGCCGTCGACCTGCGCGTCGACGACCACGAGGCACCGGTCGACGAGCTCACCCGTCTCCTCGACCTGCACGACCTCTACCTGACCGCCTCGACCGACGAGGAGAGGGTGACGGTCGACGAGGCGCTCCGAGCCGAGCTGGAGACCTTCGCGGCCGCCCGCGGGCACCGTGACTTCCACACCTGGGTCGGCACCGAGAACTACGAGATGCGCGTCGCGCCGGACCTGGCCTGGATCGACGGCCGGATCCTGGCGATCGTGCGCGGGGAAGGCTAAGAGGAACCTCTAAGCCTCAGCGCCTGCCGAGGCGGTCCAGCGCCGCCTGCGCCGCGTCCCGCTCCGCCGTGGCCGTGCGCAGGTCGGCACCGGTGCCGTCCCGGACCTCCTCGGCCTCGGCGACCTCCTCGTCGAGCTCGTCGGACTGCTCCTCGAGATCGGCCAGCCGGCGGCGCAGCTCGTCGATCTCGGCCTGCACCTGCAGGGCGCGGGCCGTGAGCCGCTCGACCTCGGCGCCCGCCTCGTCGTGCGCGGCCCGGGCTGCGTCGTACTCCTCCGTCGCCTGGGCCAGCCGCTCCTCGGCGGCCGCCACGGCCTTCGCCGCCCTGTCCGGGTCGGGGACGACGTGCAGGTCGGGCGGGCCGGGGCGCGGCGCCTCGCGCGGGGTCGCGCTGAAGCCGAGCGCCTCGGGGACCGCGACGGCGCTCGCGAGGTCGTCGCCGTCCATCGGGTCGAGGCCGGTGGTGTGCAGGGCGCTCACCAGCAGTCCGCTGCGCACCGCGCGTCCGCACTCGGCGTCGACCATGGCGGCGGTCAGCGTCGCCTCGACCTGCTCGGCGACCGCCTCGGTGACGCGCACGCCCTCCTCGGCCGCGATCCGGCGGGCCTGCGTGGTGACCGCGGCGGTCACCTGGCGGCGCTGCTTGGTCAGCGCGCGCAGCTCGCCGGCCGACATCGCCTGCTGGGCCTCGCGCAGCGCGGCGCCGACACTGAGCACCTGGTCGACCTGGCCGGCCTCGCGGCGCACGAGCAGGTCGACGACCCAGGCGGCGGTGCTGGGCTTGCGCAGCGCCTTGACCTGAGCGGCGAGGGGCGTGCCCTTCAGCTCCTTGGCCCGGGCGTCTCGCGCCGGGGTGAACTCCGGCAGCGGCAGGGCGTAGAGCTCGTCGGCGATCTCCAGCAGGTCAGGCATCGTCGCTCAGTCCTCGTCGTCGAGGCCCTGCTCGATGACATAGCGGGTGAGCTCGACCCGGTTGTGCATCTGCAGCTTGCGCAGGGTGTTCTGCACGTGGTTCTGCACCGTGCGGTGCGAGAGCACGAGCCGCTCGGCGATCTGCTTGTAGGACATGCCCTTGGCGACCATCTTGAGGATCTCGGTCTCGCGGTCGGTGAGCTGCTCGCCCGCCGGTGTCGCGGGCTCGTTCATCCGGCGGAACTCGCCGAGCACGAGCGCCGCGAGGCCCGGGGTGAACACGGTGTCGCCCGCCGCGACCCGGCGTACGGCGCTCAGCAGCTCGTCGCTCGACGCGGACTTGAGCAGATAGCCGGTCGCGCCGGCCTTGACGGCCGCCAGCACGTCGTCCTGCTCCCCCGACGCCGACAGGATGAGGACCCGCGACGACGGCTCGCTGGCCAGGACCTGCGCGGTGACCTCCACCCCGCTCGGGGCGGGGATCTGCAGGTCGAGCACCACGACCTGCGGCCGGGTCGCGTTGAAGCGCGTGATCGCCTCGGCGCCCGTCGCCGCCACCGCGACGACGTCGAAGCCGGCCGCCTGCAGGTCGCGCTCGACGGCGTCACGCCACATCGGATGGTCGTCGACGATCATCACCCGGATCGCGTCGGTCATGGGCGGAACCCTACGGCAGCCGGAGGAAGCGGCCCCGCCGGTGCAGCAGCGGGTCGTCCGCGTCGTCGCCGATCTCGATGCGCTCGAGGGCCGCGGTCACCTCGACCGACCAGCCGACCTCGCGCTCGGCGGTGAGGCGTACGCCGGCCCAGGTGGTGGCGGTGGCCAGGCGCGGCCCGTGGGCGTCGGCGACGAAGGGAGCCTGCCGGAAGGGACCTCCGGGCGCGGGCGCCGTCCCGGCGAAGGCCTCGGCCAGCTGGCGGTCGGTCCAGGAGAGCAGCTGGACGACGCCGCGGCCCGTCTCGCGCAGCACCGTCAGGAGGTCGGAGTCGGGGTCGAGCAGGGCGAGGACCGCCGGCTCGGGCCCGAGGGCGACCATGAGCGAGGCGACGGTGAGTCCGGCCCGCTCCCGCTCGTCCCCCGCGGTCCACAGCGTCACCGCTCCCCCGAGCCGGCCGCGCAGCCGCCGGGCGGGATCCGGGTCGGCGTCGGCGAACGGGTGCGTGCTGTGGATCGTCACGGCCTCTCCTCACGCGGTACGACGAAGGTCCACTCGGTCCCGTAGGACCCGCTGTCGAGCGCGGCGGTCCCGCCGAGGTCGCGGATCCGGCCGCGGATCGACTCGGCGACGCCGAGCCGGCCCTCCTGCTCGGCCGCCTCCAGCCGGCCCTCGGCGATGCCGGGGCCCTCGTCGCGCACACTCACCTCGACCCGGTCGCCGAGATCCTCGACGAGCACCCACGCCCGGGCATCGGGGGCGACGTGCCGCTCCACGTTGTCGAGGCAGGCGCGGACAACGGCGGCGAGCTCGGTGACGACGTGGGCAGGCAGCTCGACGGCACCCGCCGGCAGCCCGATCTCGGTGCCGGCGCGGGCTCCGAGGGCGCCCAGCGCGGCCGCGAGGTCGGCGCGTCCGGCGGCGGCCTCGGCGCTGGTGGTGAGCGCGTCCTGGGAGCGGATCAGCGTCCGCAGCGCCTGCTCCTGGGCGCCGGCGGCGCGGCCGAGCTCGCCGCCCTGCCGCTGGACCAGGGCGAGGACCTGGAGCACCCCGTCGTGGACGGCCCGGGCGAGCCGGGCGCGCTCGGCGGCGGCGGCCGCCTCGCGCTGTGCCAGGTCGCGCTCGGCGGCCATGGCCTTGAGCGACTCGCACACGAAGCCCACCATGGAGCCGCCGAGGAGGATGAGGAAGACGTTGCCCCAGTCCTTCTGCGCGACGTCGGAGCGGGTCAGCAGGTCGACCGCGCCGAGCAGGACGGCCGCGGCCGTGCCGCCACGCCAGCCGTACCGGACCGCCCAGGCCAGCAGGGCGCCGATGATCCAGTAGCCCGGGATGGTCGCGTTGAACCAGGGGCCCTTGACGATCGGCGTGGCCAGCAGCAGGGCCACCGCCAGGGCGAGGTCGGCCACCAGCACGCCGGGCACCCGTCGTTCGGGAGCGGCGTAGACGACGCTCGCCACCGCCGTCGCGACGACCATGACCGCGACGCACGACCAGCCGAGGGCCGGATGGTCGAAGTTGTTGCGATAGGCGTTGAGCGCCACCGCGTGGGCGAGGACGACGACGCGCAGCACCGCCAGGGCCCGGAACATCCGGTCCTCGACGGCCAGCGAGGCCCGTGTGGTCACGCCCCCGTCGGCCATGGCTGCGGACCTGACAGCGACGTCAGGACGCGAGCTTCTTGGACTCGGTCTTGGACTCGCTCTTCGACTCGGCCTTGGCGCGGGTGGCGTACATGTCGACGTACTCCTGCTGCGAGAGCCGCATGATCTCGTACATGATCTCGTCGGTGATCGAGCGCAGGATGAAGCGGTCGTTCTCCATGCCGGCGTAGCGGGAGAAGTCGAGCGGCTTGCCGAAGCGCACGGTCGGGCGGGTGATCCGGCCGAACTTCTTGCCCGGAGGGGCCACCACGTCGGTGCCGACGACGGCGACCGGGATCACCGGGACACCGGTCTCGAGGGTCAGCCGCGCGATGCCGGTCTTGCCCCGGTAGAGGCGGCCGTCGTGGGAGCGGGTGCCCTCGGGGTAGATGCCGAACAGCTCGCCCTCGGCGAGCACCCGCTTGGCGGAGACCAGCGCGCCGGACGCCGCGTCACCGCTGGTGCGGTCGATCGGGATGTTGCCCGTGCCGCTGAAGAAGTTCTTCTGCAGCCAGCCCT
>NZ_VDMP01000017.1:64582-66084 GCF_006335005.1 Nocardioides albidus | reverse complement strand
CGTTCTCGACGCCCTCGGCCCGGGGGCGGAAGACGACCTTCAGCAGCGGCCCGAGAGCGACGAACTTCAAGAACCAGTAGAACAACCGATCGACCTTCCCTCTTCAGCCCCGTGATCCGGCGCCGCCGCGCGGCCGGTGCCCGTCGGGACGGACACCCCTGGTCGCAGCCTAGTGGCTCACGGGTGCGGCACAATCCCGCCCATGGCACCGAGCATCCCCGACCCCGGGACCGACGTCACCGCGCCCCTGACCATCCCCGCCCGTCCCGAGTTGACCGGCGGGCGCCGGATCGGCGTGCTGCTCAGCCACGGCTTCACCGGCTCCCCCGCGTCGATGCGGCCGTGGGGCGAGCACCTCGGCGCCCTCGGGTACGGCGTCGCCGTGCCCCTGCTGCCCGGGCACGGCACCACGTGGCGCGAGCTCAACACCCGGCGCTGGAGCGACTGGTACGCCGCGCTGACCCGGGCGTTCGAGGCGCTGCGGGCCGAGCACGACGCGGTCGTCGTCGGCGGACTCTCGATGGGCGGGGCGCTCGTGCTGCGCCTCGCCGCCGACCGGCCGGACGAGGTGGCCGGCGTGATGCTGGTCAACCCCGCCATCGCGACCCGGCGTCTCGACGTACGGCTGCTGCCGGTGCTCAAGCACGTGGTTGCGTCGTTCCCGGCCATCGCCAACGACATCAAGAAGCCGGGGGTGGACGAGCGCGGCTACGACCGGACGCCGCTCAAGGCCATCCACTCCCTGCTGCAGGCGTGGCCCTCGCTGCGGTCCGACCTGGCGCGGATCACCGCCCCGCTCATCTACTTCCGCTCGGCCGAGGACCACGTGGTCGACGACTCCTCGGAGCCGCTGGTCCTCGACGGGGTCTCCTCGACCGATGTCACCCGGGTCGCCCTGCCGGAGAGCTTCCACGTCGCCACGCTCGACCACGATGCGCCGCTGATCTTCGAACAGTCCTCGGCCTTCGTCGCGCGGGTCACGGGCGTAGCCTGAGAAGGTGCAGCGGGACGACCCGGACTACGACGACGCCGCCTGGCGCGCGATCGTCGACAACTACGGCGAGCGCGTCGAGCTGGAGCAGGCCGACGAGCCGCCGGACGCGCCGAGCGTGCGCGACGCCGAGGACGAGGCCTATGACAGGGCCCATGACGGGGCCTATGACGGGGCCGACGAGCGCTACGAGGAGCGGTACGACGGCGAGCCGGTCGAGGAGGACCGCTTCGTCCCCGAGCCGGCGCCCCCGGTCCCGGTGCCGCCGGCGGACCGACTGCTCGCCTGGCTGGGCGTCTTCGGCTCACCCACCGTGCTGCTGGTCTGCCTGGTGCTCGGCATCGGCCTGCCCACCTGGCTGGGCTGGCTGCTCGTCGGCGGCTTCGTGGGCGGCTTCTGCTATCTCGTGATCACGACCCCGGGCTCGCCGCGGGACCCGTGGGACGACGGGGCGCGCGTCTGATCGCGCCCCAGGCCGAGGCCAGGGCCGACGCGCACAGGACGACGAGCA
>NZ_VDMP01000017.1:64044-64551 GCF_006335005.1 Nocardioides albidus | reverse complement strand
GGGTGAGGCACGCCGTCGCCAGGAGCGCCGTCGTCCACCGTCCGAGCCGGCGCCGGTCCTCGCCCTCCAGCAGCGCGAGCCCGGCGCAGGCTGCCGGGAGCAGCCAGAGCAGGTACTGCGGGCTGAGGACCTTGCTGCCCACGACGAACGCGCTCAGCGAGCCGAGGGTCAGCCACAGGACGGCGGGCAGTGCCGAGCGCGGCTCGCCCAGGCGCCGCCAGGCCCGGACCCACAGCACGAGGAGCGCCGCTAGGAGCAGCGCCGTCAGCACCCCGGACGCCGCCAGCAGAGCGGTGGTCCAGGGCCCGTCGACCTCCCAGGCGAGCGAGCGGGCGAAGTGGATCCGGTGGTCGCCGGGTGCGAGGGCCCAGCGCACCATGGCGGGCGTGGCCGCGACCGACTCCACCTGCAGGCCGCGCTCGCCCTGGTAGGTCAGCGGCGAGACGATCCGGTCCCAGCCGCCCACGGCCAGGCTGGTCGCGACGAGCACCCCGCCGGTGACGGCCC
>NZ_VDMP01000017.1:13694-63995 GCF_006335005.1 Nocardioides albidus | reverse complement strand
CCACGAGGTGGAGCAGGGCGAGGGCGACCAGGACCCCGGGCAGCAGGTCGAAGCGGGCGTAGCTGATCGCGCCGAGCGCCGGCGTCGCCGCGAGCCAGGCCCAGACCGGCGCCGCCCGGCCGGCGCGACGGACCTGGGCGAGGAAGCCCGCGTCGACGGCGAGGAGGAGCGCCAGCACGACCACCGGGTAGGTCGAGGTGAGGCCGGCCAGGGACAGCAGGCCGTACGGCGCCGCGAGGACCAGGAAGGCCGGCACCGGATACTCGGCGAGGGTGCCGCCGGCTCCGTCGCGGCCGAGTTCGTCGAGGCTCATCTCGTAGTAGTTGAGGTCGGAGATCGAGACCGACTCCCCCGATGTCAGGAGCACGACCAGCGTCAGTCGGGACAGCAGCCACAGCGCCCAGACCGCGGTGCGGTCGGGCGTGATCACGACCGGCCGTCCCGGGCGAGCAGCGCTGCTCCGATCGCGCCCGCCTCGGGGCCCAGACGGGCGGGCACCAGCTCGGGGACCGGGCGGTAGGCCGTGCCCTGGAGGGAGCCCCGCATGGCCGTCCGGGCGGGCCCGAGGAGCAGGTCCCCGACCGCGGACACTCCGCCGCCGACGACGACCAGCTCGGGATCGAACGCGGACACGAGACCGGCCGCCCCGACACCGAGCCAGGTCCCGATCGAGGCGAAGGACTGCAGGGCGACCTCGTCGCCGGCGAGCGCCAGCGCCGTCACCTCCGGGCCGTCGAGGTGCCGGCCGAGCGCGACCCGGGTCACCCGCTCGAGGGCGCGCCCGCTGCAGTACTGCTCCCAGCAGCCACGCAGCCCGCACTCGCAGGCCAGGCCGTCCGGCACCACCTGCACGTGCCCGAACTCGCCCGCGAGTCCGTGCGCCCCGCGCACCACCCGGCCGTCGAGGACGACGGCGCCGCCGATCCCGGTGCCGATGGTGATGAGCAGCGCGGAGCGCACCCCCCGCGCGGCGCCGGCCAGGAGCTCGGCGTGGGCGGCGCAGTTGGCGTCGTTGTCCACGACGACCGGTCGCCCGGTGCGCTCGGCCAACCGCCGACGCAGGGGCGTGTCCCGCCACGGCAGATGGGCGCCGAACAGGAAGCGCTCCCCGTCGGCGTCGACCAGTCCGGCGGCCGAGACGCCGAGGGCGCGCGGCGGGCGCGCGCCGTACACGTCACGGGCGGCGAGGGCGACCGCCTCCTCGACTGCCTCGGCTCCGGCGGCCCGGCCGGGCATGGGACGCGTCGCGGTGGCCTCGACGTCGCCGGCCTCGTCGATGCGGACGGCGAGCACCTTCGTGCCGCCGACGTCGACGCCGACCCAGTGCTCGCTCATCGTCCGACGACTGTCTGCGGGTGATCCGCGGCGGTCAGGTGCGGGCGAGGTCGGCGGCGCCGATCACGCCGGCGCGGTTGCCGAGCTCGGCCAGCCGGATCTCGGCCGTGGGCCGGTAGCCGCGACCGGCGAGCCCGTGCTCGAACGCCGAGCGCAGCGGCGCGACCAGCAGGTCGCCCGCATCGCTGACGCCGCCGCCGATGACGATCACGGCGGGGTCGAGCACCGCGACGAGCGAGGCGATGCCGTGCCCCAGCCAGGAGCCGAGGTGCTCGAACTGCTCGATCGCGAACCGGTCGCCCTCCTGCGCCGCGGTGGTGATCATCGGGCCGGTGATCGCCGCGGGATCGCCGCCGGCGCGGTCGACCAGGTCCTGGGCGAGGAGCGAGTTGCCGGCCACGGCCTCACGGGCCGCGCGCACCAGGGCCGTTCCGCTGCCGTACTGCTCCAGGCAGCCGCGGTTGCCGCACCCGCACAGCCGGCCGTCGCGGACGACGTTGAGATGGCCGATCTCGGCGGCGACGCCGTACGCGCCGCGCAGCAGCTTGCCGTCGATGACCACGCCGCCACCCACGCCGGTGCCGACGGTCACCATCAGCTGGTCGTCGACATCGCGCCCGGCGCCGTAGCGGAACTCGCCCCAGGCCGCGGCGTTGGCGTCGTTCTCGACGACCACGGGCAGACCGGTCAACCGGGCCAGGTCGACGCCGAGCGGCTCGTTGCGCCACGCGATGTTGGGGGCGAACAGGACCGTCGACCGGTCGGAGGCGACATTGCCCGCGGCGCCGACCCCGACGGCGGTGACGTCGTGCTCGGCGGCGAACCCGGCGACCAGTGCGGCCGCCGCCTCCTCCATCGCCGTCGGATCGGTCGCCGGGGACTCGACGCGCGCCTCGGCGACGACGGTCCCGTCGGGCGCCACGACCGCCCCGGCGATCTTCGTGCCGCCGATGTCGATGCCGCAGGTCAGTGCACTGGTCACGGTGTGTCTCCGAGGTCGGGGGCGTCATCAGGGTCGGCGTCGAGGTCGATCCGCTCCACCCCGGGGCCTCGGGGCGAGCCGCCCTGGGGCGGGGTCTCCAGCAGCCCGGCCGCGGCCTGCAGCAGCGAGGACGCGGCGACCATCAGGTGGGTGCGGACCTCGGGCGAGGTCTGCCGCACGGCGTGGACCACACGGCACACAGGACAGTAGCGGCACTCCGCACTGTCCGTCGCGATGTGCTCGTCGATCTCGCGGGCCGCCGCGGCCGCCTGGCCGGCGAGGTCGCCGATCCCGCCGGCGGCATCCCCTCCGTGCTGGCGGGCGAGATCGGCGAGGGCGCCGAAGAGCTTCAGCGCCTCCTCGCCGACACTGCCGATGTCGCCCTCGCCACCGGGCGTCTGCTCGTCCATCACGCCTCCCTGCCTGCGGTGGACGTCGCCGCCGCCGGCGCCATCGTCGCCGCCGGCACCGTCGCCGGCTCGACGAAGCGGACCCGCAGCTCGCCGTCGACCACGCTGGCGCCCGCGACCCGCAGCCGCGCGAGCCCGGGCGGCAGCGTCAACAGACGGCGGTAGGAGCCGACGGTCATCACGAGCTCGTTGCCGTTGCGGGCGAGGTCGACCTCGGAGCGGGAGACGTGGGGCAGCGCGAGATGGGCGATCGCCGTCCCGTCGTCGCGGCGGGTGACCCGGAACGGCCCCTCGCCGGCGGGTACGGCGAGGGGGTCGCTCCCGTCGTACAACGCGGCCGCGAGGGCAGCGAGCGTGTCGACGCCGACCGGCTCGGCCGACTGGTACTGCGAGGTCCACATCGGCAGCCCGGCGAAGGACTGGGCGACCTCGCGCAGCACGCCGGCCTGAGCGGCGACCCAGCCGGCCCGCCACGGATCGTCCCCGCCGTCGGGGAAGACCCGGTTCGCCACGACGCCGTCGACGCGGTAGCCGAACAGGCACAGGCTGGTGTAGGCACGGCGGGCCTCGGCGAGCACGACCTGCTCCGGGGTGAGGACCAGGCGCACCGTCGATCCCGGTCCGGACAGCAGGGCGTGCACGTCGTCGAGCTCGCCGTGCAGACGCGTGATCGCGTCGAAGACCGCGTCACCGGGCATCGGCACGCCCGCAGCGCGGTTGAGCACCGGGCGCAGCGCCTTGACCAGACGCCGCTGGATGGGCAGCAGTCGTTCGAGATACCAGCCCAGCGCCTCCGGAAGGGCGAGCAGACGGAGCGTCTCGGCGGTCGGAGCGCAGTCGACGACGATGACGTCCCACTGGCCCGAGTGGGCGTGCTGGCGCAGCTCGAGCAGCGCCAGCACCTCCTCCGCGCCGGGGATCACGGTCATCTCCTCGGCCGCGACCGGGTCCATGCCGACCGCGTCGAGCACCGACAGGAGATAGCGCTGGATGTCGGCCCACGACTGCTCGAAGCGAAGCTGGGCGTCGACCTGCTGCAGGTAGAGGCCCGGCGCCACCTCGGTGGGCTCGGCGCCCGCGTGGGCCGCGCCGTACGCGTCGGCCAGGGAGTGCGCGGCGTCGGTCGAGATCACCAGGGTGCGCAGCCCCTGTGCGGCGGCGAGCGCCGCGGTGCCCGCGGCCACGGTGGACTTGCCGACACCGCCCTTGCCGGTGAAGAGAACGATCCGCACGGCGCCGCCCTCAGGCGCCGGACTCGACGCGCCTCTTCAGGCCCTTGAGCGCGGTGTCGATGAGGATCTTCTCGCCCTTGCGCTTGAGCATGCCGATCAGCGGGATGGAGACGTCGAGGGCGAGGCGGTAGGTGACCTCGGTCGCCCCGCCGGTCTCGCGCAGGATGTAGGCGCCCTCGAGGGACTTCAGCATCTTGCCCTCGACCAGGGTCCAGGTGACCTGCCGGTCGTCGTCCCAGACGTAGGCGAGGGTGTACTCGTCCTTGATCGGCGAGACGTCGAGCGCGAAGAAGACCTCACGGGCCCGGCCGGCCTGGGCGGCCTGAGCCGGGTCACCGGCGTCGTACGTCGAGCGCACCTCGGCCACGGTGACGCCCTTGGCCCACTGCGGGTAGGCCGCGAAGTCCGCGATGACGGCCATCACATCGGCGGCAGGAGCATCGACGACGATCGACGAGGACGTCTGTTCGGCCATGGCCGGAAGGCTACCGGACCGACTCGGCGGTAACCTCACCCCGTGCGCGAGTACTCCACCCCGCAGACCGTCGAGATCCCCACGACGGGCAACCTCACCGACGACGTGGTCCGCAACGCGGACGAGGCGCCGGACGCCGTCCAGTTCAGCCGGGCCACGTCCGGAGGCGGATGGGAGGACGTGTCCTGTGCAGCCTTCCTGGCCGAGGTCTCCGCCGTCGCCAAGGGCCTGATCGCTGCGGGCGTCGAGGCCGGCGACCGGGTCGCGGTCATCTCGCGCACGCGCTACGAGTGGACCCTGCTCGACTACGCGATCTGGTTCGCCGGCGCCGCCACGGTGCCGATCTACGAGTCGTCCTCGCAGGAGCAGATCGGCTGGATCCTGTCCGACTCCGGCGCCCGCGCCGTGGTCTGTGAGGACGCCGGACACCGCGAGCGGGTAGAGGCGGGCCGTGACGCCCTGCCGGAGCTCCAGCACGTGTGGACCCTCGAGGACGGCGCGATCGCGACCCTGAGCGAGCTCGGCGGCGCCGTCTCCGACGCCGACCTGGAGACCCGTCGTACGTCCGTCGGGCCGGCCGACCTCGCCACGTTGATCTACACCTCCGGCACCACGGGCCGGCCCAAGGGCTGCATGCTCACCCACGACAACTTCCAGACCGAGCTCGGCGTGGCCGTGTCCGAGCTGGAGCGGCTCTTCGACGCCGAGGGCGCCTCGACCCTGCTGTTCCTGCCGCTCGCGCACGTCTTCGCCCGGATCATCCAGGTCGGCTGCGTGAAGTCCCGGACCCGCTTGGGCCACAGCGCCGACATCAAGAACCTGCTCCCCCAGCTGGCCACCTTCCGGCCCACCTTCATCCTCGCGGTGCCTCGCGTGTTCGAGAAGGTCTTCAACACCGCCTCGCAGACGGCGACCGCCGACGGCAAGGGCCGGATCTTCGACCGGGCGGCCGAGACGGCGATCGCCTACTCCCGCGCGCTCGAGGGCGGCGGCCGGGTGCCGGTGCGGATCCGCGCCCAGCACGCGCTGTTCTCGCGACTCGTCTACGGCAGGCTCCGCGCGGCGCTCGGCGGGAGCTGCGAGTTCGCGGTGTCCGGCGGCGCCCCGTTGGGCGACCGGCTGGGCCACTTCTACCGCGGGATCGGCGTGACCGTGCTCGAGGGCTACGGCCTGACCGAGACCACGGCGGCGCTGACCGTGAACCTGCCCGACGCCCAGAAGGTCGGCACCGTCGGGCGGCCGATCCCCGGCACCGCCGTACGCATCGCCGACGACGGCGAGCTGCTCTTCCGCGGCGGCCAGGTCTTCACCGGCTACTGGAACAACCCCGAGGCCACGGCGGAGGCGCTCGACGCGGACGGCTGGTTCCACACCGGCGACGTCGGCGAGGTCGACGACGAGGGCTTCGTCCGGATCACCGGCCGCAAGAAGGAGATCCTGGTCACGGCCGGCGGCAAGAACGTCGCCCCCGCGGTCCTCGAGGACCGGGTCCGCGCGTCGGCGCTGGTCAGCCAGTGCCTCGTCGTCGGCGACGGCCAGCCGTTCATCGGCGCGCTCGTCACCATCGACGAGGAGGCCTTCCCCGCCTGGGCGGAGCAGCACGTCAAGCAGGGCAAGGTCGCCGACCTGGTCGACGACGAGGACCTGCGCGCCGAGATCCAGGCCGCGGTCGACGAGGCCAACAAGGCGGTGTCGAAGGCCGAGTCGATCAGGAAGTTCGCCATCCTGCCGACGGACTGGACCGAGGAGGCCGGCCAGGTGACCCCGAGCCTCAAGCTGAAGCGCAATGTCGTGCTGCGCGAGTGCCGCGACGACATCGCCGCGCTCTACTCCTGACTCCCCAGAGCCCTACGAGGGACCATCGTCCCGTTCGGGCCCATAGTCCCGACGGGCCATGCGGCAGGTTGCGATCGGCCAGGATTCGCCGCGTTGTCGCTCTTTCGCTCACGTCATCACCGCGCCCGACGCTAGCCTCGCAATGCGCTGCAACCCGGGAGGCAGCGGACATGCAGGTGGGAGCGGGAGGGCTCTGAAGTGGACCGTCGCAGGTTGTTGCTCGTCGTCGCCGCGGTGATCGCCGCACTCGGCGTCGGGCTCGTGTTCGTCTTCGCCCAAGGCGCCGAGTCGCGCGCCGCGGAGAAGTACGAGACGACGAACGTCGTCACCGTCGCCGCGGGCAAGACCGTGCTGCCGGGCGAGAGCATCAAGTCCGCGCTCGACACCGGCAAGCTCGCGCAGACCGCCGTCCCGAAGGGCCAGATCCTCGAGAACGCCCTGCGCCAGGACGACCTCGGCGACCTCGACGGCAAGGTCGCGCTGACCACCCTGTACGCCGGGGAGCAGCTGCTCTCCACGAAGTTCGGTGGCGTCGGCGACCCCGTGGACGTCGCGTCGCTGCCCCTGCCCAAGGGCATGATCGCCAAGCCGGAGTCGTTCGACCTGCCGGTCGGCTCGTTCATCGAGCCGGGCTCGCAGCTGGCCGTGTTCCTGACGGTCAACCCCACCACCCCGACCTGCCTGCTCATCGACCGGGTCACCGTGATCTCGAAGGGCGCCCAGACCGCCACCGTCACCGAAGAGGGCGGCGACGCCGGCGAGGCCGTCGCCGAGGCGCCGGCGCTGCACCTCGCCGTGTCCCAGGAGCAGTTCCAGTGGCTCCAGGACGGCCGGGAGCGCGGCGAGCTCTCCGTGGCCCTGCTCAACGGCGAGAGCCAGGTCGAGCTGGACAAGAGCGGTCCATGCGCCTCGATCCGCGGCGGCGAGTGACGCCATGCCCGTTCTCGTGGAGCAGGATCCCTCGCTCGTCGACAGCCTCGTGCGCGCCATGCCCATCGGCTCCCACGCGGTGTCCGCCACCGAGCGTGCCCTGGCCTGGCTCGACCAGCACCCCGACGAGTACGTCGTGGCCCTCGGCCCGTCGGTCGACCTCGGCTCGGCGCTCGCCACGGCCGAGGAGCTGCGCATCAAGCGCCCCACCGTCAGCGTCATCCTCGTTCGGGAGGACTTCGACACCGACGTCCTGACCAAGGCGATGCACGCCGGCATCCGCGACGTGGTCGTCGCCGGCAGCGACGAGAAGTCGCTCACCCACGCCGTCGAGCGTGCACACCAGCTCTACCAGGCCCTCCGGGGCCCTGGCGGCGCCCGCCAGCTCGGCCGGGTGGTGACCGTGTTCTCCCCCAAGGGCGGCGTCGGCAAGACGACGTCCTCGGTCAACCTCGCGCTCGCCCTGACCGACCGCGGCGCCCGCAAGGTGTGCCTGGTCGACCTCGACCTGGCCTTCGGCGACGTGGCCATCACGATGCAGCTTTTCCCGACCCACTCGATCGAGCAGGCCGTTGGATCCGAGGACTCCGTCGACCTCGCGATGCTCGAGGGCCTGCTGACCCGGCACGAGGACTCGCTGACGATCCTCGCGGCGCCGGCCCACCCCGACGTACGCGAGCGGGTGACGCCGCTGCTGATCTCCCGGATCCTGCGCGCTCTGCGCGACGGGTTCGACTACGTCGTCGTCGACACCTCGCCGTCGTTCGACGACGCCACCCTGACCGCGCTGGACGAGACGGACGAGTGCGTGATCGTCGCGACCCTCGACGTCCCCACGCTGAAGAACGTCAAGGTCGCCCTGGAGACCATGGACATGCTGTCCATCGCCCGCGGTCACCGGCACCTGCTGCTCAACCGCGCGGACGAGCAGGTCGGCATCAGCGTGGAGAAGGTCGAGAGCATCCTCGGGATGCCGGTCAGCGCACAGGTCGCGACCGCGGTCGACATCGCCGCGGCCACCAACGCGGGCACGCCGATCGTGGTGCACAAGCCGGGCCACCCCGCGAGTCTCGCCTTCACACACCTGGCGGCGTCGGTCACGGGCCAGCCCGTGGGGGTGCCGTCATCCGCGACGCACGAGTCCGAGCCGCCACGCTCGCGCGGCCTGTTCCGCCGCAGCCGGAGCTGACCGCCCGTGTCCAGCCTCTCCGAGCGCCTGGCCGCGGCGCGCCTCGACACCGCGGCCCAGGGTCGCCACGCCGCCGGCCCCGCCGGCGCCGTCACGGGCGAGCCGGTCGCCGACGCGAGCAGGACGCCGGCACCGGGTCGCCTCGACTCCGACAGCGCACCGGGCGACTCGAAGACGCCCGGGCCGCTCGCGTCCCGTGCCGCCGTCGCTGCCGCGACCGAGGGCAAGCCAGGACGGCGGATGGCGGAGTCCGACCGTCTCGAGGACCTCAAGGCGAGCGTGCACTCCGAGCTGATCAAGCAGCTCGGACCGCACCTGTACGACGCCGAGATGGACCAGGACCACCTCGACCAGACCGTCCGGTCGGTCCTGTCCGACGTCCTCGGCGCCCAGGACCGCCCGCTCAGCGCCGCCGACCGTGTCCGGGTGACCCAGGAGATCACCGACGACATCCTCGGCTACGGCCCGATCGACCCCTACCTTCGCGATCCCGAGGTCTCCGAGGTCATGGTCAACGGCCACGACGACGTCTGGCTGGAGAAGGACGGCCGGCTGGTCAAGGCCGAGGCGCACTTCGCCGACGAGCCCCACCTGCGCCGGACCATCGACAAGATCGTGTCGCGGATCGGCCGCCGCGTCGACGAGTCCTCCCCCATGGTCGACGCGCGCCTGCCCGACGGCAGCCGCGTCAACGCCATCGTCCCGCCGCTGGCGATCGACGGGTCGGCGCTGACGATCCGGAAGTTCTCGACCGACCCGCTGACGGTCCAGGACCTGATCAACTTCGGGTCGCTCACCCCGCAGACGGCCGACTTCCTGGACTCGTGCGTGCGCGGGCGCCTCAACGTCATCGTGTCGGGCGGCACCGGCGCCGGGAAGACGACCACGCTCAACGTGCTGTCCTCGTTCATCCCGACCGACGAGCGGATCGTCACCATCGAGGACGCCGCCGAGCTCCAGCTCAAGCAGGACCACGTCGTCCGGCTCGAGTCGCGCCCGGCCAACATCGAGGGCAAGGGCGCGGTGACGATCCGCGACCTCGTCCGCAACAGCCTGCGCATGCGGCCGGACCGGATCGTCGTCGGCGAGGTCCGCGACGCCTCGGCGCTCGACATGCTCCAGGCCATGAACACCGGCCACGACGGCTCGATCTGCACCCTGCACTCGAACGGCCCGCGCGACACCCTCGCCCGCATGGAGACGATGGTGCTGATGGCCGGGATGGACCTGCCCATCCGCGCGATCCGCGAGCAGGTGGCCTCCGCCGTGGACCTGATCGTCCACCAGACCCGGTTCAAGGACGGCTCGCGCCGGATCACGCACATCACCGAGGTCGAGCGGATGGAGGGCGACGTCATCACCCTCCAGGACATCTTCGTCTTCGACAACTCCGCCGGGTTCGACGAGAACGGCCGGATCCTCGGACGGCTGCGCTCCACGGGCCTGCGGCCCAAGTTCATCGAGAAGCTGGCCTACGCCAACGTCGCGGTCGACCCCACGATCTTCCGGACGGAACGCCTCTGATGGGCGCGCGCAGGGTGATCGGGCGAGCGGCGGCGACCCTGGTGGCCGCCGTCCTCGCCCTGCTGGTCTCGACGCCGGCGTACGCCGAGGACGGCGCCATCGCGCACGTCGAGTCGACCGGTGACGGCATCCGGATCCTCGTGGACGTCCCGTCGGGAGCGCGCGTCGACCTGTCCGGGGTGAGCGCGACCCTCGACGGCGACGACCTCGACGCGACGGCCACCCCGACGAGCTCGGGATCGGCCGTCAAGCGCACCACCGTGCTGGTAATCGACACGAGCAGGTCGATGCGCAAGCAGGGCCGCTTCGAGGCCGCGCAGCAGGCCGCGACGACCTATCTCGACACCGTCCCCGACGACGTCGAGGTCGGCGTCGTGACCTTCGACAGCGCGGTCGACGTGGCCCTCGAGCCCACGACCGACCGGGCCGCGGCCCGAGCCGTGATCGGCGACCTGTCGCTCCAGCGCAACACGCTGCTGTACGACGGTCTCATCGCCGCGACCGATGTCGCCGGCGACAGCGGCCAACGGTCGCTGCTGCTGCTCTCCGACGGCGCCGACGCCGGGAGCACCGCGTCCCTCGAGGACGCCACGGCCGCGATCAAGGACACCGGCACCCGGGTCCACATCGTCGGCCTCGACCTCGGCGAGGACCAGCTCGCTCAGCTGCGCACGATCGCCGGAGCCGGCGAGGGCGACGTCATCACCTCCAGCGGCGCCGCGCTGGCCGCCGCCTTCGCCGAGCAGGCCGAGGCACTCGCCGACCAGGTCCTCGTCACCGCTCCCCTGCCCTCCGGCTTCTCCGCCGACGTCGCGACCGTCCAGGTCACGCTGCCGACGGGGGCCGGCGCCCCCGTCGTCGCCCGTTCGCTGGCCAAGGTCGAGGCCGCGAGCACGCCCGGGGCGGCCGTCGCGCTGCCGACCATCGCCGACGAGGGCGGCGGCTTCACCGCACCCGGCTGGATGCTGTGGGCGGGCGTTGCGGTGTTCGCCGTCGGCCTGCTCGGCGTGGCCGTGCTCCTGGTCCCCGCCAAGCCCGCGCCGATGAGCATCGCGGACCGCGTGACGGCGTACAGCACCCGCGTCAGCGGCGTCGAGGAGCTGGCCAGGAGGTCCCACTCCGCGAAGCCACCGTCCGAGCCCGTCCTGGACCAGGCCCGTGCCGCGGCCGCCGAGCTCCTCGAGCGCAACAGCGCCCTCAACGACCGGATGACCCGTCGGCTCGCGGCGGCCGGCAGCGAGTTCAAGCCCTCGGAGTGGCTGCTCCTCCACATCGGCGCGGTGCTGGCCGGCGGCGTGATCGGGCTGCTCCTCGGCCAGGGCAGCATCCTGCTGGGCCTGCTGTTCATGGTCATCGGCTTCCTCGCCCCGCCGACCTACCTGCGCTTCATGGCTGGACGCCGTCGGCGCGCCTTCGACACGGCCCTGCCCGAGGTGCTGCAGCTGCTCTCGGGCGCGCTCAGCGCCGGCCTCTCGCTGGCGCAGGCGGTCGACACGGTGGTGCGTGAGGGACCCGAGCCGATCGCCTCGGAGTTCAAGCGCGTGCTCGTCGAGGCCCGGATCGGCGTGTCGATCGAGGACGCCTTCGAAGGGGTCGCGCACCGCTTCGAGAGCAGGGACTTCGGGTGGGCGGTGATGGCCATCCGGATCCAGCGTCAGGTCGGTGGCAACCTGGCCGAGCTCCTCACCACGGTCGCGGCCACGATGCGCGAGCGTCAGTTCCTGCGTCGCCACGTCCGTGCCCTGTCCGCCGAGGGCCGGCTCTCGGCCGTCATCCTGTGCGGCCTGCCGGTGGTGTTCCTGTTGTTCCTGTTCCTCACCAACCGCACCTTCCTGGATCCCCTCCTTCACGACCCGCGGGGGTGGATCATGTCCGGCTTCGGCATCCTCTGGATGGTCATCGGTTCGTTCTGGATGTCCCGCATGGTGAAGGTGGATGCCTGATGCTGCTGCTCGTCGCCTTCACGCTCATCCTGGCTGCCATCGCGGCGGTCGGCGTCGCTCTCGCCAAGGAGCAGCCGCAGGGCCTGGCCCGCGCCCTCGAGGCTCTCGAGCGCTCGGGAGCCCAAGGGCGTGCCCTCGCGGAGGAGGTCGACCGGCCGTTCACCGAGCGGGTGCTGGCGCCCCTCCAGGCCCGCGCCCTCGGCCTGGGCCGACGGTTGACCGGGGCCGACAAGGCCGATCGGATCCGGCGCCGGCTGGACTTCGCCGGCAACCCGCGCGGCTGGACCGTCGACCGGGTCCTGTCGATGAAGGTGATCAGTGCGGTCGCTCTGCCCGTGCTCGTCGTCGCGTACGGCGCCATCCTCGGCGGCTCCGTCACGGTGCTGCTCGTCATCGCCCTCGCCGCCGCCGCGCTGGGCTTCGTCGCCCCGGACCTCTACCTCCACAACAAGGCGTCCCACCGGGCCGACCAGATCAAGCGCGGGCTCGCGGACGCCGTCGACCTCCTCACCATCAGCGTGGAGGCCGGCCTCGGCTTCGACGCCGCCCTCCAGCAGGTCGCCCGCAACACCAGCGGCCCGATCGCCGAGGAGTTCTCCCGCGTGCTGCGGGAGATGCAGCTCGGCATGAGCCGCGCCGAGGCGCTCAAGGCGATGGGTGGGCGCAGCAACGTCGAGGACCTCAACACCTTCGTCGGCTCGATGGTGCAGGCGGACGCCTTCGGCATCCCGATCGGCCAGGTCCTGCGCGTCCAGTCGAGCGAGATCCGGGTCAAGCGCCGCCAGTACGCCGAGGAGAAGGCGCAGCAGGTGCCGGTCAAGATCATGATCCCGCTGATCCTTTTCATCCTGCCCTGTCTCTTCATCGTCGTGATGGGACCGGCCGTTCTCAGCGCTCTCGACGCCTTCAACGGCCAGTGAGCCGGCAGACTCGGCACTAGTGTGGAATCCATGCCGAGCAGCCAGACCTATGCGGTGGTCGGCGCGGCGCGCCTGTTCGCGCTGCTCGCCATCGGCGGGCCGATCGCGTGGCTCCACCAGGAGGAGGGCCTGCTCGCCCTGGCCGCCGTCTGCGCGGTGTGGGTCTACCAGGCCGTGACCGCGACCCGGCGTGAGCTGGAGCTGTCGCTGAGCCCGTTGACCGAGGCCGCGGCGATCGGAGTGATCTGCGCCCTGTCGATGACCAAGGCGCCGGTGATCCTGGCGGCGCTCGTCGTGCCTCCGCTGTACGCCACGGCGGTCGCCGGCGTCCGGACCATGGTGCGCACCGTCATGGTCGAGACCATCGCCGTGGTCGCGCTCGCGCTGATGTGGTGGGAGACGATCGAGACCGAGCAAGCGATCGCCATCTTCACCTGGGCGATGGCGGGTCTCGGCCTGAGCCTGATCGCCGCCGTCACCTTCTCCTCGGACCGGGCCCCCGACCCGCTCGCGCCGTACCGCGACGCCCAGGAGCACCTCAAGCAGCTGATCGAGCTCGCCGGCAGCCTCAGCTCGGGCCTGGACGTCGGGGCGCTCGGCGGTGAGATGCTCAGCCAGGTCAGCGACGGCATCCCCAACCGGGCCCTCGTGCTCTACGTCCCTCGCGGGGACGCGCTCGCCCCCGTGGCCTCGACGGTGGAGCTCGACGCCGCCGAGGCGGTGGCGACCGAGACCCTGGCCGGCGACGTGCGCCTCCAGGAGCCCGGGCAGGGCCACCCGGTCGAGATCGGGGAGGGATTCGCCTTCCGGGTCAGCGACCAGGCCATCGTCGCCGGCCTGCGGCCGGCCGGCTCCGACACCGGCCGGCCGCTCCCCCTGGCCGCCATGGCGCGCGACCTCGCCGACACCGCGGTCAAGCTCGACGCGGCACTGCTCTTCGCGCAGTTCCGCGACGCCGCCACGGCCGACGAGCGCAACCGGCTGGCCCGCGAGATGCACGACGGGGTCGCCCAGGACATCGCCTCGCTCGGCTACATCATCGACGCCCTCGCTGCCCGCCCGGCGGACGAGCAGCAGGCCAGGGCGCTGGCGATGCTGCGCGAGCGGGTATCGAAGGTGGTCGCGGAGGTACGGCAGTCGGTGATGAACCTCCGCACCAGCATCGGCGAGAACGAGAGCCTCGGCGCCGCGATCAGCAACGTCGCGCGCCACCTCTCCGAGTCCTCGGGCATCCCGATCCGGGTGCGGCTCGACGAGCAGCCGACCCGGCTGCGCCCCGAGGTCGAGGCCGAGCTGTTCCGGATCGCGCAGGAGGCGATGAACAACGCGGTCAAGCATGCTCGTGCGAGGTCGATC
Source organism: Nocardioides albidus (assembly GCF_006335005.1). GTDB lineage: Bacteria > Actinomycetota > Actinomycetes > Propionibacteriales > Nocardioidaceae > Nocardioides > Nocardioides albidus. The sequence goes on along the minus strand of NZ_VDMP01000017.1, from coordinate 49,863 downwards.
GACGTCCGGTGCCAGGTCTACGCGCCGGAGGCGATCATCACCGTCACCGACGACGGTGTCGGCCTGCAGTCGGCACGCTCCGACTCGCACGGCCTGAAGATCATGCGCGAACGTGCCAGACTGATCGGCGCGGAGCTCGTGGTCCGCGACAACGCCAGTCGCGGCCTCACCGTTTCGGTGGCCCTGAAGACCCCCCGGAGCCCGATCGTCGCCGACGGCTCCTCGAACCTCACGGAGCAGCGATGACCCACCCCCCGAAGAGCGATTCGACCACGGTGCTGCTGATCGACGACCACGAGCTCATCCGCGAGGGGCTCGGAGCGGTCATCGACCTCGAGCCCGACCTGCGCCTGGTCGCGACGGCGGGCTCGGTGAGCGAGGGCATCCAGCGCTTCCGCGAGGTGCGCCCGGACGTGGTGATCACCGACCTGCAGATGCAGGACGGGACCGGACTCGACGTCGTCCGCACCCTGCGCAAGGAGAGCGACCAGGTCGGCCTGATCGTGCTGACCATGCACTCGGGCGACGAGCAGATCTTCGCCGCGATGCAGGCCGGCGCCTCCGGCTTCGTGGGCAAGGACGCTCCGTCGACGGAGGTGATCAAGGCGGCCCGACACGCGGCGGTCTCCCCCAAGGCGTTCGTCTGCGCCGGCCTGGTGGGCGCGATGATGCGCCGCCAGTCGGCCGAGTCGACCGCCCTGACCGAGCGGGAGCACGACGTCCTGCTGCTCCTCGCCGAGGGCCTCAACGCCGCCGCGATCGGGGCGAAGCTCTATCTCTCGGAGTCCACGACCAAGTCGCACATCGCCCGGATCTACCAGAAGCTCGGGGCCGCCAACCGCGCCCAGGCGCTGGTCACGGCGATGCGGATCGGCCTGCTCTCCACCGTCCAGCCCGCGGCGCGCTGAGCGGCCGCAGGCCGTCCGCCGCCGGTAGTCCGAAGTGACTAGCAGCGAGCGCACGAACTCCCGATCCTTCTCCGGAGCGCTTCCGGCAGAGTTCTGGCTATCGGGGAACGCACTCCCCGGGGACACGAAGAACCAGTGCACAGGGAGCACCCCATGATCCAGTACCTCAGCATCCTGCTCAACGCCCGCCTCGCCAAGATGGACGAGCGCGGCGCCACCGCCGTCGAGTACGGGCTGCTCGTCGCCCTCATCGCCGCCGTTATCATCTCCGCGGTGGTCCTGCTCGGCACCAAGCTCGACGGCGCCTTCGACAAGGTCAACACCAGCCTCGGGAGCTGATCTCGATCGAGAGTCGTACGGGCGGTCGCGTCATCATCTGTGGCGCGACCGCTACGCTTTTTCGGCCAACTCATCCGTGGGAGACGCTCATGTCCGCATCGCCGCTGCATCGTCACAGAGGCGCATCCGCGGTGGAGTATGCGCTCCTGACCGCCTTGATCGCGGCGGTCATCGTCTCCGCCGTGCTCCTCCTCGGAGGTCGGGTCGGCGGCCTGTTCGATAACACGAACGCCAGCGTCAACTCCGCGATCACCCCGTAGGACGCGACTCGAACCGGTTCGCGAGCCCGATCCGCTGCAACACCGTCGGATGCGAGCCGAACCACCACTGCGACCACGCCGGAGGTGTGGGGTCGGCATGGGAGCGCAGGGCCAGACGGCGCTGGAGGTCCACGAACGCCTGGGGGGCGTTGGTCGCCTCCAGCGCCGTCTGGTCCGCCCGGGTCTCGATGGCCCGGCTGATGGCGTTCTGGGCCGGCGCCGACAGGAAGGTCGCGATCGCGACCAGGGCCAGGACCCGAGGCACCGCCGTCACCTCGTCCTCCCGGGTACGTCGGGAGCCGGGCAGCAGGAAGCCGAGCAGCCCCACGCCGAGAACCGCCCCGGCCGCGCCGAGCAGCGTCCCGGTCAGCACGTCGTCGTACTTCGCGTGCGCCAGCTCGTGAGCGACGACCGCGAGCGTCTCGTTGCGCGGCGAGTCGTCGACGAGGTTGTCGTAGAGGACGACCCGGCGGCTGTTGCCGAAGCCCGACACGTACGCGTTGAGCGTCGTCGTGCGCCGCGAGGCGTCGGCGATAAGCACGTCGTCCACGGGCACGCCCTCGGCGTCCGCGAGGGCCAGCACCTCCGCGCGCAGCGCGCCGTCGGGCAGGGACTCGAACCTGTTGAAGACCGGCTCGACCACCACCGGGTAGGCGAACGAGCCGAGGACGACGAGCCCGGCGGCCGCGAGCCCCCCGACGGCCGGCCAGAGCCGCGGCAGACGACGCATGCAGCCCACGAGCGCGCACATCGCGATGGACGTGCCGATCACGGTGACCAGGCAGCCCTTGACCTGGTCGAGGGCCCAGTCGGACCAGGTGCCGGCGACCAGCCCCTCCTCGAGGCCCAGCTGGCGCAGGGCGATGCCGAAGGGCAGGGTGACCAGCTCGCCGACGAGGGTCAGGGCCAGCACGACCAGCACGACCCGGATCCACCACCAACCGCGTAGCCGGGCGGAGAGCCTGCGTCCCCGGGCTCCGAAGCCCAGCCAGGCGGCGACCCCCAGCGAGACCGCGAGTCGCGACCAGCTCCAGATCCGGCCCCACAGGGCGTAGTGCTCGCCGGTCTCGATCTGGGCGCGGGTGAAGACCGCGGACGCCGTGACCGGGTCGGGAAGGCCGCCGGGGACGGGATGCCACGGCACCCGGGCCGCCGCGACAAGCACGAACGCGGCCGCCCCCACGAGGACAGTGCCTAGCGCGACCCTGCGCACCGCCGATCGGTCGTCCGCCACGCGGGTCAGCCTGCCACGGCGGGCAACCCGGCGAGGCGGTCCTGCCACGCCGCGGTGAGGTCCTGCTCGCTCCACCCGGCGTGCTGCCGCAGCGCTCCGGCGAGATCCCCGCCGTCCCGCACCTGCTCGTAGACGTCGACGAGCGCCCCCTCTCCCGCGTGCTCGGCGAGGGTGACACAGACCAGCCAGGCCGCCTCGTAGACCGCGCCGAGGTGGCTGGCGGTCGGGTCGAACTCGCCGTCGCCCGGGAGCCGCTCGGGGACCCCCTGCTGGCGCACCTGCGCGGCGATCTGCCCTGCCGTCCGGGTCAGGGGCAGGCCGACGTCGCGCAGCGCGACGTAGTCGGCGAAGCCCTCGACGAGCCACAGGGGTGCCTGCCGGGCCCCGACGGCCTCGGTGAGGGCGTGCACCGCCTCGTGGGTCATCACGACCTGGGCGGCGACCGGGTCGAGGTCGTCGTACACGGTGCGGTTGAGGAAGACGTGCACGGGGCTGCCGGGCGCCTGCGAGCCGTCGACCGGGGCCGTGATCGCCGCGATCGCGGAGTACTGTCCGGGCTCGGTGTCGAGCGCGCGCTGCAGGCCCTCGGCGTCGGCAGGGACCTCGACGACCAGCCCGCCAGGACCGGGTACGACGGCCCGGACCTCCGCGACGGCGCGAAGCGCGGCGGCGAGGTAGCCCCGGGCCGCGGCGCCGTGGCCGGCGACCGCGACGACCACCTGGCCCTGGCGCTCGACGGTGAGCGGAGCGGAGAGCCACAGCGGCAACCGTGCCCCGGTGCCGCCGATCGCGGAGATCGACGTGCCGTGGTCGGCGAAGGAGACGGGGAGCTCGGCGCGCGCCGAGGCGCGGTCGAGCCCCGGGATGCGCCAGGTGATCGCCACCTGCCCGTCCCAGGCGTCCCCGCCGCTGGTGCGCCCGGTCTCGGTGACGTAGCGCAGCGTGACGTCGGAGAGTTCGAGCGCCGCCGCATTGACGGCGACCGCGCTCAGCAGGTCGTGGGCGCGCGGGTCGGCGCCGAGAGCGGCGGCCGCCGCTCCGTCGCCGGCGCGGATCGCGGCCTGGAGGTCACGCAGGGTGTCGGCGGCCGCAGCCGGGTCGGCGACATCGCTGGTCGTCCCCGGAGGCGGCGCGACGTACTCGTCCTGGGAGCAGCCGCCCGCCACGAGGGCGAGGGCCACCAGGACCGCAGGAAGGGCCCGACGCCCTGCCCTGGACGTCACCCAGGCCGGACCGCTCCGGCGTAGGGCATCTCGTCGAGGTCGGAGACCTTGACGCCGGCGCCCGGGTTGGCCGCGTGCACGATCAGGCCGTTGCCGAGGTAGATGCCGACGTGGCTGATGGGGCTGTAGTAGAAGACGAGGTCGCCGGGCTGCAGGTCGCTCTTGGCGACGTGCGCGCCGCTGCCGTACTGGGCGCGCGAGGAGTGCGGCAGGCTCACGCCGGCCTGCGCGTAGGCCATCATCGTCAGGCCGGAGCAGTCGAACGCGTTGGGCCCCATGGCGCCCCAGACGTAGGCGTCGCCGACCTGGGCGAGGGCGTACTTGATGGCCTCCGCCGCCCGACCCGAGGCCGGGATGGCGCTGGCGTCGATCGGACGGCCCGCGTCGCGCGAGAGGAGGGCGGCGCGCTGCTCGGCCTCGAGCTGCGAGAGGAGCTCCTTGGCCTCGGCGAGCTTGGCGTCGGCCGTCTTCTTCTCCTCGGCGAGCTTCGCCTGGAGCTCCTCGATGTCGGCGCGGCGCTCCTCGGTCTGGTCCTTGCGGATGTCGTAGGCCTCGACCTCGTCGCCGTACTCGGCGAGGAGGGAGTCCTGGAGACCCGCCACGGTGGACATCGTGGCGAGCTCGTCGAGGAAGCCCTGGGAGTCGGAGGACAGCAGCTCGCCGGTGGGACCGAGGCTGCCGGACTGGTACTGCTGGATGAGCGAGTCACGCACGTCGGAGCGGACACCGGCGAGGGCGTCGCCCTGACGGGACTGGTCGGCCTCGAGGGAGGTGAGGTCGTCGTCGAGCTCGGCGAGCTCGAGCTCGGCGTCGTTGTAGCGCTCCGCGGCCTGCTCGGACTCGTGGAAGAGCCGGTCGACACGCGCCTTCACGGTCTCGAGGTCGGGCTCCGCCTGCGCGGGCGTGGGCGTGCCGCTGATCGACAGCGTGATCGCTCCGGTGACGGCGAGCGCCGCGAGCGCGGCGGTGGTTCGTGTCCGGCCGTTCAGCACGAGCTGGCGGTCCCCTCTGGTGTGTCGTACGCCTACCGGGTGAGCTGACGGGTTCGGGCACGACTCGCCCTACCCGCACTCCTCGCGACCGGCGCGGTCCGGTCGGACCCCGCCCTTCGCGCCTCGTGCGGGACTCACCCCAGAGTGGTTGGTTCCCCGGCTCCGGACCCCGAGCGGTCCGAACTCAGCGCGGCGCCCGCGCGGGTCGGTCGACCCACTTCCTCGGACACCTGAGGGAGCAGACTAGTCGCGGCCGGCGGCCCGGACCAAAACCGCCCCGGGGCGTGTGGGGACGAGCCGCCCGACGCCGGCGTGGCCTTCGTCACATCGCTCCCGCCGGTCACGGCGGCCCCATCCCCACCGGGGACTCACGCCGACTCGACCCGTGGACCGTCGACCGGCTGGACCAGGCGCAGGGGCGGGACCAGCCCCCCGTCGGCCAGCACCTCGAGGGCCGCCATCTCGTCGTCGCCGATCACCAGCTCGGGCGGGGGTCCGAGCAGCACGGTCACCACGCAGTCGTGGCAGGCCAGCCCTCGCACCACACAGGTGTCGCAGTCGATCCTCGTCATGTCCGCGAGGCTGACAGGGGGCTCCGACACAACCCCGCCGGCGACACATCGGCCCGACGTCCCGGGAAGCGTCGGAGGTGGCGCCTACCGTCGCTCCCATGACCGCAGCACCCGTCACACCCCGGTGGGACGCGCAGCGCGGGTTCGACGAGCTCGGCCGCCCGCTGCACGACGTCACCTTCTGCGTCGTGGACCTGGAGACCACGGGCGGCTCGGTCGCCGACGGCGACATGATCACCGAGATCGGCGCGGTGAAGGTGCGGGGCGGCGAGGTCCTGGGCGAGTTCCAGACCCTGGTCAACCCCCACACCTCGATCCCCGCGTTCATCGCGGTGCTCACCGGGATCACCAACGGGATGGTCGCCGACGCTCCCCCGATCGGCGCGGCCCTGCCGGCGTTCCTGGAGTTCGCCGCCGGGTCGGTCCTGGTGGCCCACAACGCGCGCTTCGACGTGGGCTTCCTGCGCCACTTCGCGCGCGAGCAGGACATCGTCTGGCCCGACTTCGAGGTGCTCGACACCGTCAAGCTCGCGCGCCACGTCGTGACCCGCGACGAGGCCCCCAACCACAAGCTCTCCTCGCTCGCGCGGGTGTTCCGCGCCGGCACGACGCCCAACCACCGCGCGCTCGCCGACGCGCGGGCGACCGTCGACGTGCTGCACGGCCTGATGGAGCGCCTGGGCGGGCTGGGCGTCCACACGCTCGAGGAGCTCCAGGGCTACTCCAGCAAGGTCGCCGGCGCCGCCCGGCGCAAGCGCCACCTCGCCGAGCACCTCCCCCATGCCCCCGGCGTCTACCTCTTCCGCGACGACAGCTCCCGCGTCCTCTACGTCGGCACCTCCCGCGACCTGCGCCGCAGGGTCCGCAGCTACTTCACCGCCTCGGAGCGGCGCACCCGGATCGGCGAGATGGTCCAGATCGCCTCGTCGGTGAGCGCCGTCGAGTGCGCGACCCCGCTCGAGGCGTCCGTGCGCGAGCTGCGCCTGATCGCCGAGCACAAGCCTCCCTACAACCGGCGCTCCCGCCATCCCGAGAAGGTCACCTGGCTCAAGCTGACCCGGGAGCCGTGGCCACGGCTCTCCCTGGTCAAGCGCGTGCTCGACGACGACGCCGACTACCTCGGCCCGTTCTCCTCGCGAGCGGCCGCGGAGAGCTCGCTCGCCGCGCTGCACGAGGTGTTCCCGATCCGGCAGTGCAACGACCGCTTCGGCCGGCAGCCGCGGCGCAGCGCCTGCGTCCTGGCGGAGATGGACCGCTGCCTCGCCCCGTGCGACGGCAGCGTCGACCCGCAGACCTACGCCGCCGTCGTCCGCCAGCTGCGCGACACCCTGCTCACCCGCCCCGACGACGTGGTCGACCTCGTCCACGCCCGGATGTCGGCGCTGGCCGCCGAGGAGCGGTTCGAGGAGGCCGCCCACCACCGCGACCGACTCGCCGACTTCGTGCGCGCGGCGGCCCGCAACCAACGGCTGACGGCACTCACCGGGTGTCCCGAGGTGGTCGCCGCGCGTCGCGAGGAGGACGGCCGGTGGGCCGTCCACGTCGTGCGCCACGGCCGCCTCGCGGCCGCCGGAGTCATCCCCGCGGGGACCGACGCGGTCGCCTACGTCGACGGCCTGCGTGCCTCGGCCGAGACCGTGCTGCCGGCGATCGGGCCGACGCCGGCGGCCAGCGCCGAGGAGTCCGAGCGGATCCTGCGCTGGCTCGAGTCCCCGGGCGTCCGCCTGGTCGAGGTGGTCGGCGAGTGGGCGTGCCCGGTGCGCGGTGCCGGCCGCCACGCCACGGCGTACGTCCCGACCGCCCCAGCCTCTACCCTGGGCCCATGATCACCGCCATCGTCTTCGTCCAGGCCGAGACCGCGCGGATCCCGGAGGTCGCCGAGGCGATCGCGGCGCTCGAGGGCGTGAGCGAGGTCTACTCCGTCACCGGCCAGATCGATCTCATCGCGCTGGTCCGGGTCAGCTCCCACGACGACATCGCCGCCGTGGTGGCCGACCGGCTCAACAAGGTCGAGGGCGTCGTGGACACCGAGACCCACATCGCCTATCGCGCCTACTCCCGTCACGACCTCGAAGCGGCCTTCTCCCTCGGGCTGGACTAGCAGTCGTCCCGGTGGCCGCGACCGAGCCGCCCGAGGCATCTCCGCCCGCGGCCCGCTTCCCCCTGCTGGCGCGCGCCTGGCCCGTCGCGACCGGCGTGCTCCTCGCCGCTCTCCTCGTCGCCTGGGAGCGCCGTCCCTTCCGTGCGTTCGACACCTACTTCCACCTGCGCTTCGGCGAACACTTCCGCCACGACTGGTCCATCGGCCACCCCGGGCAGCCGAGCACGGGGTCGTCCCACGACTGGGTGCCGACCCAGTGGCTCGCCCAGGTCCTCCTGTCCTGGACCTTCGACGTGGCCGGGCGGACCGGTCTGGTCCTCGTGTTCGCGGCTCTCGTCACGGCCCTCGCTGCCGCTCTCTACCTGCTCCTGCGCCGCCGCGCCGGCCCGGGGACCGCGGTGTTGCTCACCGCCGTGGTGCTGGTCGGCCTCCTGCCGAGCCTCTCCCTGCGCCCGCAGGTCCTCAGCTACCTCCTCTTCGTCGCCGTCCTCGCCGCCTGGGACCGCGCGCGGCGGACCGGCTCGGCGCCGTGGCTGCTCGTGCCCCTCGCCTGGCTGTGGGCCACCTGCCACGGGATGTGGATCCTCGGCGTCGGCACGAGCGCTCTCCTGGCCGTCCTCGTGATCGTCGAGCGCCGTCCGGAGCGACGACGCGCCGCCCTGCTGCTGACGGTCCCCGTCGGGATGCTGGCGGCGACCCTGGTCACGCCCGTGGGGCCGCGGCTGTTCTCCGCCGTCGTGCTGGTCAACTCCCGTGCCGAGTACTTCGCGGAGTGGGGCGTTCCCGAGCTGCTCACCGTCGGCTCGGCGCCGGTCGCGCTGCTGCTGGCCCTCGCGGTCCTCGTGATGGTGCGCGCAGCGGCCGCGGCGCCGTACGACGCCGGCCTGCTGGCCCTGGGCGGGGTGTTCGCCGTCTACTCGGGGCGCACGGTGCCGCTCGCGGCGATCGCCCTGGCGCTGGTCGTGGCCACCTACCGCGGACACCGGCGAGCGCCGGCACCGCTGCGGCGCCCGGAGCTCGCGGCGGTCCTGGCGCTCGGTGTGGTCGTCCTCGCCCTCGCCCCGTTCCAGACGGTCGTCCAGGACCCCGCCGACGAGGTCCGGCCGTTCCGCGGGGCGCTGGACGCGCTGCCCGACTCGAGCCTGGTGGTCACCGACTGGCGCACCGGAGGCGTCCTGCTCTGGACCCATCCGGAGCTCGACGTCCCGCTGCACGGCTACGGCGACGTCTACACCGACGCCGAGCTCGAGGACTACGCCGACCTGGCCGCGCTGCGGCCCGGCTGGGACACCACCTTGGCCCGGCTGGACCCTGATGCGGCGCTCATGGCGTCCGACGACAGGCTGACCTACGCGCTCGAGCGCGACGGGTGGACGGTCGAGCAGCGCAGCCGGGACCTGGTGCTGCTCGCTCCGCCCGTCAGCTGACGCCGGCGGCCGCGACCCAGCGGTCGAGCGTCGCCTGGGCGGCGCCGGAGTCGATGGCCTCGCCGGCGCGGGCGATCCCCGCCGCCAGGGCCTCGTCGTACGCCTCCCCGGGGGCGTCGTACACCGCGAGTGCCGCGCCGGCGTTGAGGACGACGGCGTCGCGCACGGGCCCGGTCCGGCCGCCGAGCAGGTCCCGGACGACGCCGGCATTGTGCTCGGCGTCGCCGCCGCGCAGGTCGTCGGCCGTGGCACGCGGGATCCCGAAGGCCGCCGGGTCGACGGTGAGCTCCCTGACCTCCCCGTCATGGACGGTCCACAGGTGCGAGGTGGTGGTCGTGGTGAGCTCGTCGAGTCCGTCGTCGCCGCGGAAGACCCAGGCGTCGACCCCGCGGCGGGCGAACACGCCGGCCATCACGGGCGCGAGCCGGACGTCCGCGCACCCGATCGCCTGGGCGGCCGGACGGGTGGGGTTGGCGAGGGGCCCGAGAGCGTTGAACGCCGTCCCGATGCCGAGCTCCTTGCGCGGGATCGCGGCATGTCTCATCGCCGGGTGGAACGCGGCCGCGAAGCAGAAGGTGATGCCCGCCTCGTCGACGATCTCGGCCACCCGTGCGACGGGCAGGTCGAGCCGGACGCCGAGGGCCTCGAGGACGTCGGCGGTGCCGGCCTGGGAGGACGCGGAGCGGTTGCCGTGCTTGACCACGCGGGCGCCGGCGCCGGCCGCGACGATCGCCGACATGGTCGAGATGTTGACCGAGAACGAGCGGTCCCCGCCGGTGCCGACCACGTCGAGAAGCCGGCCGGGGACCGAGATCGGCGTCATCACGGCGTACATCGCCTCGACCAGCCCGGTGAGCTCGTCGATGGACTCCCCCTTCGCGCGCAGCGCGACCACGAAGCCCGCGATCTGCGCCGGGGTCGCCTCGCCCGCGAGGATCTCGCCCATCGCCCACGCGGACTGGGCAGGGGTCAGGTCCTCCCCCGCCACGAGGGCGCCGAGGACGTCGGGCCAGGTCGCCACGTCAGGCGGGTACACGCGTGCGGAGCAGGCCGACGACGGCCTCCGCGAGCTGGATGGGGTCCAGAGGATGGGGTACGGCGGCGTCCGCACGCGACCAGGTCGCGAGCCAGGCGTCCTGGGGACGGCCGGTGAGGACGACGAGCGGCGGACAGTCGCGGATCTCGTCCTTGAGCTGCTTGGCGATGCCCATGCCGCCGGCGGGGACGGCCTCGCCGTCGAGGATGGCCAGGGCGATGCCGCCGGCGTCCATGTTCTGGATGACCACGGGCTCGGTGGCGATCTCGACGTACTCCAGCTCCGGCAGGTCCGGGTGGGGTCGGCGGCCCAGGGCCAGGATGACCTGCTCGCGGGTGTGCACGTCGTCGCTGTAGACGAGGACCTTCAGAGTCGCGGGGGTTCGCACCCGCGCGATGCTACTCGGAGCGGGCGGACTCCGTCGGCGCGGGCCGCTGGGCGGCCGGGGCCGCCCGCTGGTCCTGGCGTTCGAGACGGTCCAGGCGGCGGTCCTCGCGCTCGGCCTCCTTCATCGAGGAGCGCACCCACTGCACGAAGAGCACGACGAAGAACACCAGGCCGACCAGGTCGCCGGCGCCCCACAGGATGCCGCCGGCCAGCCTCTGGTCCTCGAGGGGGTCGGGGAGCCAGGCGCCGAGGGGGCCGTCGTGCAGCGAGGGGTACCAGTCGCCGCCGAGCAGCGTCTTCTGGCCCATGATGGTGACGCCGAGGAAGGCGTGGAACGGCAGCGTCATCACCGTCAGCAGCACCCGGAACGGGTGCGCGACCCGACCGGGCAGCGGGTCGACGCCGACGATCGGCCAGAAGAACAGCGCGCCGACCGCCACCAGGTGGACGTGCATCATCTCGTGGACGTAGGTCGAGCGCAGCGAGGCGTCGTACCAGCCGGTGAAGTAGAGCGCCCACGGGGAGAGGACGTAGAGCCCGAAGGCCAGCGGCGGGAAGCCCAGCACCTTCGCCAGCCGTGAGTGCAGCACGGCCAGCAGCCAGCCGCGCGGACGACGAGGCAGCGTGCGCAGGGCGAGGGTGACCGGCGCGCCCAGCGCCAAGGACAGCGGGACCACCATCGACAGCACCATGTGCTGGACCATGTGCGCGCTGAGCAGGACGGTGTCGTACGCCGCCAGCCCCGACGACGTCGCCAGGTAGAACGCGAGCATCCCGACGCCCCAGGCGATCGACCGGCCGACGGGCCAGACGTCCCCGCGACGACGCAGGAGCAGCACGCCGACGACGTAGAGACCCGTGGCCCACACCGTCACGATGAGCGGCAGGGGCGCGATCCCCCACTGGGAGAGCAGCGCACCGGCGTCGAACGGGGGCAGGCCCTCGACCTCCGCGGCGACGGACGCGACCACCATCCCCACGTGTCACCTCCTCGACCGGTCCGGAACGCTGTTCGAGCGTAGGTCGTGAACCGAGAGCGTCCCGAACGGGGGGTCGGGATGCCGTCCGTCGGGGTTAGACGCCATAATGGCGCCCGTGGCGATCTCAGCTTCGGCATCTCTTCCGGCCTCGCGCCTGCACGGCCAGCACGACCGACCCAGCATGGTCGCGGTCGGCACGATCATCTGGCTGTCCAGCGAGCTCATGTTCTTCGCGGCCCTCTTCGCGTCGTACTTCACGATCCGGTCGGTCTCGCCGGAGATGTGGGCGGAGAACACCGCGCTGCTGAACGTGCCGTTCGCGTCGATCAACACCACGATCCTGGTGCTGTCGTCCTTCACCTGCCAGCTGGGCGTGTTCGCCGCCGAGCGCGGCCAGGTCTCGCGGGCGGGCTCGCTGCTGCAGGTCGGCAAGTGGGGCCTGCGCGAGTGGTTCATCCTGACCTACGTCATGGGCGCCGTCTTCGTCGGCGGCCAGGCGCTGGAGTACGCCGAGCTGATCCACGAGGGCGTCACGATCCCCCACGACGCGTACGGCACGATGTTCTACCTCACCACCGGATTCCACGGCATCCACGTCACCGGTGGTCTGATCGCCTTCCTCTTCGTCCTCGGCCGCACGTACGTCGCCCGGCGCTTCACGCACGAGCAGGCGGTCAGCGCGATCGTCGTCTCCTACTACTGGCACTTCGTCGACGTCGTGTGGATCGGCCTGTTCGCGACGATCTACCTGATCAAGTGACACGGCGGACACCGATGACGAAGATCTGTTGGATCCTCCGGACTGACAAGGACTGAATGTGCGCCTTCTGAACCGTTCCGCGGGTCGACTCTCGCGGCATCGCCGCGGGCCGATCGCCGGACTCCTGGTGCTCGTCTGCGGCCTGCTGCTGACGGGCGGCCTCTATGCAGCGCTGGCGCCGGCCCAGGCCGACACCAGTCAGGACGAGGCGGCACTGATCAAGGAGGGCCGCGAGCTCTTCCTCGTGGGCTGCGCCTTCTGCCACGGCCAGAACGGCGAGGGCGTCCTGACCCAGGGCGGCTCGCAGTACGGCCCGCCCCTGACCGACGTGGGCGCCGCCGCCGTCGACTTCCAGGTCGCCACGGGGCGCATGCCGATGGCCCAGCCCGGAGCCCAGGCGCCTCGCAAGGAGCGCGTCTACGACGACGAGGAGACCGAGGCCCTCGCGGCGTACGTCGCCTCGCTCGGCACCGGCCCGGCCATCCCCGACAAGGAGCTCTACTCCACCGAGGGGATGAGCGACAAGGAGCTCGAGGAGCTCGTCGTCCGCGGTGGCCAGATCTTCCTCGCCAACTGCACGGCCTGCCACAATTTCGAGGGCTCCGGCGGCGCCATGCCGCGCGGCGGCTATGCGCCCAAGATCCGCGGCGTCGACTCCAAGCACATCTACGAGGCGATGCTCACCGGACCCCAGTCGATGGACACCTTCTCCGACGGCAACATCCCGCCGGAGGACAAGAAGGCGGTCATCGCCTACCTCAACGAGCTGGACGAGGCCCCGAGCTACAGCGGTTTCACGCTGGGCGGCCTCGGTCCGGTCAGTGAGGGCATCATCGCCTGGGTCGGTGGCATCGGCGTCCTGGTCGGCTTCGCCGTCTGGATCGCGGCGCACACCACCCGCTCGAGCAAGAAGAAGGACGAGGCGGCAGCGTGACCGACGCACACGACAACCACTCCGAGTCGAGCGGGGGCGAGCTCGTCGGGCCGATCCCCGATCCGGGCCTGCCCGAGCACCAGTGGCGGCCGACCGACGTCGACCCCGCCATGGAGAAGCGCGCCGAGCGCCAGGTGGCCGCGCTGTTCGGCCTCTCCGCGGTCGCGACGATCGCCTTCCTGGTCTCGTACTTCACCCTCGACATCGGCGACGACTGGCACGTGATCGGCGGCTTCGGCGCCTCCACGATGGCGCTGGGCTTCTTCCTCGGGCTCGCGCTGCTGCTCATCGGGGTCGGCATCATCCACTGGGCCCGCAAGCTCATGGCCGACCACGAGATGGTCGAGCTGCGCCACCCGGCACGATCCTCGGACGAGGACCGCGAGGTCGCCGTCCAGGCGCTCAACGACGGTCTCGCCGAGTCGGGCATCGGCCGCCGGCCGCTGATCCGCAACTCGCTCCTCGGCGCCGTCGGCCTCCTCGGCCTGCCGGCCGTGGTGCTGCTGCGCGACCTCGGCCCGCTGCCGGGCGACAAGCTGAACCACACGATCTGGGGCAAGGGCACCAAGGACAAGCCGATGCGCATCGTGCGCGACGGCATCTGGACCCCGATCCTCGCCTCGGACCTCGAGGTCGGCGACCTGGTCAACTGCCAGCCCGACGCCCTGCACAACCCGGAGCGCTACGACATCGACCCGACCGAGGTCGAGGGCGTGAACCTCCAGATCCACAAGTCCAAGGCGTCCCTGATCCTGCTGCGGATGCCCCCGGGCGACATCAAGCCCGGCAAGGACGCCCAGGGCAAGAGCCGGGCCAACTGGACCGTGAACGGCATCGTCGCCTACTCCAAGATCTGCACCCACGTCGGCTGCCCGATCTCGCTGAACGAGCGCACGACCCACCACCTGCTCTGCCCCTGCCACCAGTCCACGTTCGACCTCGCCGACTCCGGCAACGTGGTGTTCGGCCCGGCCGGCCGCCCGCTGCCGCAGCTGCCGATCACCGTGGACGACGAGGGCTACCTGGTCGCGCAGAGCGACTTCGACGAGCCGGTCGGCCCGAGCTTCTGGGAGCGTGACTACTATGAGCGTTGATCTGAACCCCGACCTCAGCAAGGTCGCCTCGACCAACGGCACGACGCCCGCCACCACCAAGGGCGGCAAGGCGGCCGGCGCCATCGCGACGTGGGCCGACGACCGCCTGGGCCTCGGCGGCGCGATGAAGAAGAACATCCGCAAGGTCTTTCCGGACCACTGGTCCTTCATGCTGGGCGAGATCGCTCTGTGGAGCTTCGTCGTCCTGCTGCTGACCGGCGTGTTCCTCACGCTGTGGTTCGACCCGAGCATGACCGAGGTCCAGTACGACGGCGCCTACGACCCGCTGCGCGGCGTCCACATGTCCTCGGCGATGGCCTCGACGCTGGACATCTCCTTCGACGTCCGCGGTGGCCTGCTCATGCGGCAGATGCACCACTGGGCCGCGATGATCTTCATCGCCTCGATGATGATCCACATGCTCCGCGTCTACCTGACCGGCGCGTTCCGCAAGCCGCGTGAGCTCAACTGGGTGATCGGCTGCCTGCTCCTGCTGCTGGGAACGATCGAGGGCTTCACCGGCTACTCCCTCCCCGACGACCTGCTCTCGGGCACCGGCGTCCGGGCCGCGGACGGCTTCATGAAGGCCTCGCCGGTGATCGGCACCTACATGTCGTTCTTCCTCTTCGGCGGCGAGTTCCCCGGCGACGCGATCATCCCGCGCTTCTACGCGATGCACATCCTGCTCATCCCGGGCATCCTGCTCGCCCTGGTCGCCGCGCACATGCTGCTGCTCGTCTACCACAAGCACACGCAGTGGCCCGGTCCCGGCCGGACCGAGGGGAACGTCGTCGGCTACCCGATGCTCCCCGTCTACGCGGCCAAGGCCGGCGGCTTCTTCTTCATCGTCTTCGGTGTGATCACGCTGCTCGGCGGGCTGTTCTCCCTCAACCCGGTGTGGAAGTTCGGGCCCTACGACCCGTCCAAGGTGACCGCGGGCTCGCAGCCCGACTGGTACATGGGCTGGCCCGACGGCCTGCTGCGCATCATCCCGGCCTGGGAGACCCACATCTGGGGCATCACCCTGTCCTGGAACGTGATGCTCCCGATCCTCGTGATGCCGCCGCTGATGCTGATGATCCTGATGGCGCTGCCGTTCCTCGAGGCCTGGATCACCGGCGACAAGCGGGAGCACCACCTGCTCCAGCGTCCGCGCAACGCTCCGACCCGGACCGCGATCATGGTCGCGCTGATGACCTTCTACGGCCTCTCCTGGGCCGCGGGCGGCAACGACATCATCGCGATCAAGATGCACCTGAGCATCAACCAGATCACGTACTTCATGCGTGGCGCGGTGTTCATCGGTCCCGTGATCGCCTTCATCATCACGCGCCGTTGGTGCATCTCGCTCCAGCGTCACGACGAGGGCAAGCTGCTCCACGGCTACGAGACCGGTGTCCTGGTCCGCTCCCCCGCGGGCGGGTACGCCGAGAAGCACCTTCCCCTCCCCGAGGGCAAGGCGTACACGCTCACGGCCCGCGACGACGACCCGACGCCGGAGACGGTCGAGGAGATCGACGCCTCGGGTGCCACCGGCCGCACCGCGCGCCTGCGCAAGCTGCGGGCCAAGCTGGCCACCGTGTTCTTCGCGGACAACGTCCAGAAGCCCACGACCGAGGAGCTTCACGAGTCTCAGCACCACGCGGAGCACGAGCTCCACGAGCTCGAGTCGCAGATCGCCGCGGGCCCCAACCGGCACGGTCCGGCCGAGCACTGATCTCCTGATCAGCTGAACGACGCGAAGGGCGCCGCTCCCCCACCGGGAGCGGCGCCCTTCTCCGTCTGTCAGTCCTGGTGGTCGGTCACCACTGCACACCACAAGCCCGCGCAGACAGCGAACTGCGCGAGGGCCGGCAACCAGTACAGCGGGCCGTCGATCATCGCGAGCGCGGCCTGTGCGACGAGAATGGCGCTCAGGAGCTGTCCGGATCGAGTGCGCCGACACCCCTGCCACACACGCCTCGCCCCTGCGCGGAGCAACGACCGAGCCGCCAGTCCCAGGAGCAGGAGGACCCCGACGACGCCGAACTCCATCAGCAGCTGCAGCACGACGTTGTGCGGGTGGAGCACCAGCGCCATGGGCTCGACCAGTGCGAAGGCGTCCGGTCCGCGGCCGAACCAGGGGGCTCGCCACACATCGTCAACAGCGGTGTGCCACAGCTCCACGCGGCCCGAGCTGAACCCCTCGCCGTCCGCTGCGGCAGTCGTGGCGACGCGGACGAACACGTTCGGCGTTTGCCATGCACCGGAGACGTGGAGCGTCGACACCGCCGCCGCGGCCAGCAGGAAGGCCACCAGCGCGTCCACGAGAAATGTCCGACGCCTGCCACGCCGGCTCAGCAAGATAACGATCCCCGCGAACAGCAGCCACGCGAGGAGCGGACCGCGGGAGCCACTGGCCATGATCACGACGAGCATCAACGCAGTGCCAGCGACAGCCGCGACCCTCAGTCGCTGGTTCAACAGCCCGAGCCCACCCGCGGCCGCAGCGACGAGGAACGCCACGGCGGCCATCCGGCGGACGTTCACGAAGGTGCCGACGTGCTGGCCCTGGAACGGAGGAAGATGTGGAGCCATGTCGACGAGCGCCACCAGGACGAAGGCACCGCTGGACGCCACGATCGCGCACAGCCAGGGCGCCAACGACCAAGTCGGCGCCTTCGCTATCCCGTAGACAGCCACCGCGAGGAGCACCAACGCGGCGTAGAGCGCCGCCCGTGGCAGCGCGTCGACAGGTGACGGCGACATCGCCATCGACACGGAGCCCGAGGCGAGGATCAGGACCAACCACGACCAGAGACGTCCCGGCAAGCGGATCGGGCGCCTGGAGACACGCAGCAACAGCAATGCAGTCAGGCCGACGACCCCGATCACAAGGGCGAACTGCAGGAGCAGGAGGCGGTCCTCTGCGCGGGGAGCCTGCAGGCCGGCCAGCGCAGCCAGGAGCACGCCGAAGACCAGCGGGGCGAGCCGCACGATCCCCCTCTCCACGGCGACGGCGGAGGCGGGCTGCTCCGGGCTCATGGAGCCAGAGTCTGTCAGGCCAATGCAGAGCCGGCGACGTAATCCGGCCAGGAGACGTTCCAGTCGCCCCAGCCGTTGCCGGGCTCCATCGCACGGTCGGTGCCGACGTACTCGACGACGTCGCCGCGACGGGTCATGGAGTAGAGCCAGGCGGCGTTGTCGATGCTCATGCCGGTGCAGCCGTGGGAGACGTTGGCGCGGCCCTGGGAGCCGACCGACCACGGCGCGGCGTGGATGAACTCGCCGGAGCTGGTGATCCGCATGGCCCACTTCACGTCGTCGATGTCATAGGCCTCGGCTGAGCCGCGGGCGATGCCGACGGTCTCGGAGTTCATCCGCTTCTGGGCGTACTTCTCCATGATGACCTTCACGCCGGAGCGGGTGGTGAAGCCCTCCTTGCCGGTGGTGATCGGAAGCGTGCGCAGGAGCCTGCCGTTCTCGAACACCTTCATCTGGTGGGTGCGCGCGTTGACCTTGTAGACGTGGGCGGCGCCGATCTCGAAGTCGACCTTGCGGTCCTCCTGGCCGTAGATGCCGGCGCCGGCGCTGACACCGTTGACGGCCACGTCGACGCTGACCTTCGTGCCGGCCTGCCAGTAGCTCTGGGGGCGCCAGTGCGCCTCCCTGCTGCTGACCCAGAACCACGAGCCCGCCTGGGCGGGGGTGCTGGTGACTGTCATGTGCTTCTCGAAGCTCGCCTGGTCGGTGACCGGCAGGTCGAAGTTGACGACCACCGGCATGCCGACGCCGACCGTCTCGCCCTGCAGCGGCGCGATCGAGGCGTACGTCTGCTGCTCCAGGCTCAACGCCTGGGTGGTGAAGGTGGAGACGCGCTGCACCTCCTTGCCCTCGGCGTTGCGCGCGACGGCGCGGACGCGGTAGCGCGTGCCCGGCTCGAGGCCCGCCGAGGACACCCAGCGCGCACCGTCACCGCGGATCTCGCCCTCGACCCGCCCCGCCTTCGACCTGAGCACCACCGAGGTCAGCGTGCCCTTCTCGGCCCTGACCCGCACGACCTTGTCGACAGATACGTCGGCAGCCTCGTCCTTGACATTGGCGGTCACGACCGCGTCGGGCGCCGCCGCGGCGGCGGTCTCGTCGTCACCGGCGCCGCCGTCCGTGCCCGGGACGAACCCCGAGCCGTCGCAGCCTGCGGCGACGAGCGCCACCGCAGCCAGTGCGGAGGCGACGCGCAGGGCGCGCGAACGAGAGCGTGTCAGCGGGGAAGGCACAGCACGAGGGTACCTGGCAACGCCGACGATTCCGGCCTTCTCACCGCGTCGGCGACGTCACAGCGCTGTTGGGCGCGAGCGTGTCGCCAGTCGAGCTCGCCGCACGGTCCTCGCTTCGGACCGCGGGCTTCGCTCGACGCGGCTTCGCCGCGGGGCGACACGCTGCCGCGCGCGCGGTCGAGTCGCGTAGGGCCACCGTCCGCCTGGCGGCAAGACGATGGGGGCTTGCAGGGCACGTTCGCGCCATTCCAACCCCACGCGTCGGTCATCGCGGGAAGCGAGGGCGACGCAGCGCAGGGAGCGACGAAGGAGCGACCCGAGCGGAGGAGACCAGCCTTTCCGCGAGCCGACAGGCTCGCCGCCAGACCGACGCAAGCCCTACGGAAGCCAACCGCGCTCGCGCCATGCACCCTCGCGGAGGCTACGGCGGAAACGGCGCACGAGGAGGCGAAGAGAGCGAGGCACGAGCGACCGGAGCCGACGAGAGCGACGCTTTCCGCCGCGCCGAAGGCTTGCCGCCAGACCGACGCAAGCCCTACGGAAGCCAACCGCGCGCGCGGCAGCGCGGCGCGAGGAACGAGCGACGCGCTCGCGCCACCGAAGCCGACGTGTCGGTCATCGCGGGAAGCGAGGGCGACGCAGCGCAGGGAGCGACGAAGGAGCGAACGGAGCGGAGGAGACCGAGCCTTTCCGCGAGCCGACGCTGTGGCCGCCAGGCGGACCCGACCATCTACCGGACTGGACCGCGCGCGCGGCAGCGCGGCGCGAGGAACGAGCGACGCGCTCGCGCCATCCCACTCAGTGCGCGTAGACCCCGCGGTAATACTCGAAGATCCAGCCGCTGAGAGCGACGGCGCCGAGCACGGTGCCGATGATGAACAGCCACCAGGCGAGGACGGCGACGGCGAAGACCATCACGCCCAGCGTGGCGGCGCACCACAGCGGCCACCAGGAGTAGGGCGGGAAGAAGCCGAGCTCGCCGGCGCCGTCGGCGATCTCGCCGTCCTTGAGGTCCTCGGGGCGCGCGTCCATCCGGTTGGCGTGGAAGCCGAGGTAGAGGGTGACCATCGCGCACAGCAGGGTGGTCATGACCAGGGCGGAGGTTCCGGTCCAGTCGGCGCCGTGGTCACTGCCGTCGGTGATGAACCAGTAGGCAGGGCTGACCAGGACCAGGAAGACCGTGGTCACGCCGAAGATCCATGCTTCGACCTTCATCAGGCGTCGACCTCCTTGGCACCGGCGCCCGCGGCGACCGGCTCGTCGTACATCTCGATGGCGGCGATCTCCGGGTGGTGGAGGTCGAACGCCGGCGACTCCGAGCGGATCCGCGGGATGGAGTGGAAGTTGTGGCGCGGCGGCGGGCAGCTCGTGGCCCACTCCAGCGACCGTCCCCAGCCCCACGGGTCGTCGGTGTTGACGAGCGGACCCTTGCGGGCGACGTAGACGTTGTAGAAGAACGGCAGCATCGAGGAGGCGAGGATGAACGCGCCGATGGTGGAGACCTGGTTGAGCGCCGTGAAGCCGTCGGAGGGCAGGTAGTCGGCGTAGCGGCGGGCCATGCCCTCGATACCCAGCCAGTGCTGGACGAGGAAGGTCGTGTGGAAGCCGATGAACAGCAGCCAGAAGTGGATCTTCCCGAGGCGCTCGTCGAGCATCCGGCCGGTGAGCTTGGGCCACCAGAAGTAGAACCCGGCGAACATGGCGAACACGACGGTGCCGAACACCGTGTAGTGGAAGTGCGCCACCACGAAGTAGGAGTCCGAGACGTGGAAGTCGAGCGGGGGGCTGGCCAGGATGATGCCGGTCAGGCCACCGAACAGGAAGGTCGTGAGGAAGCCGATCGACCAGAGCATGGGGGTGTCCATGCGCACGGACCCGCCCCACATCGTGCCGATCCAGTTGAAGAACTTCACGCCCGTGGGGACCGCGATGAGGAACGTCATGCCGGAGAAGAACGGCAGGTTGACCGCACCGGTGACGAACATGTGGTGCGCCCACACGGCGACCGAGAGGATCGCGATGCCGAGGGTCGCGCCGACCAGGCCGACGTAGCCGAAGATCGGCTTGCGGCTGAAGACCGGGAGGATCTCGGAGATGATGCCGAAGAACGGCAGGGCGATGATGTAGACCTCGGGGTGGCCGAAGAACCAGAACAGGTGCTGCCACAGGATCGCGCCTCCGTGGGAGGCGTCGAAGACGTGGGCCCCGAGCTGGCGGTCGGCCTCGAGGGAGAGCAGCGCGCCGGCGAGGATCGGGAAGGCGACCAGCACGAGGATCGCGGTGATCAGCACGGTCCACACGAAGATCGGCATCCGGAACATGGTCATGCCGGGGGCACGCATGCAGATGATCGTGGTGATGAAGTTGACCGCGCCGAGGATGGTGCCGAGACCACCCATCCACAGACCCATGATCCACAGGTCACCACCGACGCCGGGGCTGTTCACCGAGTCGGACAGCGGGGTGTAGGCGAACCAGCCGAACGAGGCGGCGCCCTGCGGGGTGAGGAAGCCGGCACCGGCGATGAGGCCGCCGAACAGGTACAGCCAGTAGCTGAACATGTTGAGGCGCGGGAACGCGACGTCGGGAGCGCCGATCTGCAGCGGCATGATCGCGTTGCCGAAGCCGAAGAACAGCGGCGTCGCGAAGAGCAGCAGCATGATCGTGCCGTGCATGGTGAAGAGCTGGTTGAAGAGCTCCTCGTTGACGACCTGGCTGCCGGGGTAGGCGAGCTCGGAGCGCATGATCAGCGCCATCAGGCCGCCGGCGATGAACCAGGCGAGCGCCGTACCGAAGTACAGGTTGCCGATCAGCTTGTGGTCGGTCGTGGTCAGGACGCGGACGAGCTGCTGGCCGAGCGGCTTGCGCTGGCTGAGGTCCGCGGAACGCGCGAGAGTGGTCACTCGTGCTCTCCCTCGTCGTCGTTGATGGGCTCGTCGGCGTACTTGCCGCCCACGACCGGCTCGTCCGACACGTGGCCGGGGTCCTCGGCAAGGTCGGCGAGGTAGGCCTGGTAGTCCGCCTCGGAGACGACCTTCACGTTGAAGAGCATCCGCGAGTGGTAGGCACCGCACAGCTCGTAGCACTTGCCGGCGTAGTCGCCGACCTCGGTCGGCGTCACCTGGTAGGAGTTCTTGTTGCCCGGGACCACGTCCATGCGCATCGCGAAGGCCGGGATGCCGAAGTTGTGGATGACGTCGGGGCTGCGGAGCTGGAACTCGATGGTCTTGTCGACCGGGATCACGAGGTCCGGAATGTCCTCACCGGTGCCCGACACGAAGACGTTCTCGCCCTCGTAGGGCTGGTTGAACGTCCACTGCCACTTCTGGCCCACGACGGTGACGACCACGTCCGGCTCGGGGTCGTGCTCGAGCGCGATGTTCTGCACGCGCACGGTCTGTGCGAAGAAGGCGATGACCATGATGACCGGGAAGATCGTGTAGAAGATCTCGATCGGCAGGTTGTAGCGGGTCTGCACCGGGACCTCGTCGTCGCTGCGACGACGGAACCACAGCGGAACGCCGATGATCAGCGCCCAGGTGATGACGCCCACGACCAGCGCGGCGATCCAGGAGCCCTGCCACAGGTGGAGGATGTGCTCACCCTGCTTGGTCGTGATCTCCGGCATGCCGAACCGTTCCCACTGGGTATCGGTCGAGCAGCCGGACAGCGCGAGCGCGAGTACGACGAATCCGGCGAGCGGGGTCGCGCGACGAAGTCGCTGCGCGCCACGCGTGCGCTCGGGGTGCCACCAGCCCACGAACGAGCCTTCCTCTCGAGGGTCAGAACCACCACGAACATTAGCGGAGAGCGGCCCTGCCTGGGGCAAGGGGTCCTTCCGTGGCGGTGTTCTGGACCTCGTCTAGGGTCGGGTCGTGAGCCGCACCTCCGAGGTCTACCTGGACTCGGCCTCCTCGACGCCGCTCCACCCGGCGGCGCGAGACACCTTGCTGGCCGCCCTCGAGCGCGGGTACGGCGACCCGCGGCGCCTCCACGGCGCCGGGCGCGACGCCCGGCTGCTCCTCGACAACGCTCGGGCGGTGGTCGCCGAATGCTTCGGCGCGCGGCCCGACGAGGTGGCCTTCACGGCGTCCGGCACGGACGCGGTGCACCGGGGCCTCCTCGGCCTCACGGCGGCCACGGGTCGTGACGGCATCGTGCACGGCGCGGTCGAGCACTCCGCGGTCCTGCACGCCGTCGACTGGCGCCCCTCTCCCGCTCACGCCCGGGTCCCGGTCGACGCGACCGGCCGGGTCGACCCGCGGGCGATGGCCGCGGCGGCGGCCCGGTCAGGGGTCGGCGCGGTCGCACTACAGGCGGCCAACCAGGAGGTCGGGACGCTGCAGCCCGTCGACGAGCTCGACCTGCCGGCCGGCGTACCCCTGCTGGTGGACGCGGCGGCCGCGGTCGGGCACGTGCACCTCCCCCGGCGCTGGGACGCGCTGACCGCGTCGGCCCACAAGTGGGGCGGTCCGGCCGGGGTCGGCGTGCTCGTCGTGCGTCGCGGCACGCGCTGGACCAACCCCTTCCCCGGCGACGACGGCCTCGACCAGGCCGGCGGGTTCCCCGACGTCCCGGCCGCGCTCGCGGCTGCGGCCGCCCTCCAGGCCGTGCTCGGCGAGCGCGAGGAGGTCGCCGCGCGCCAGCACGCGCTGGTCGACCGGATCCGCGCGACGGCCGCGGCCCTGCCCGACACCGAGGTGGTCGGCGACCCGGTCGCGCGCCTCCCCCACCTGGTGACCTTCTCGTGCCTCTACGTCGGTGGCGACGAGATCGTCTCCGCCCTCGCCCGGCGCGGGTACGCCGTCGCGAGCGGCTCGGCGTGCACCGCCTCGACGCTCGAGCCGAGCCATGTGCTCGCCGCGATGGGGGCGTTGACCCACGGCAACGTGCGGGTCTCGCTCGGCCGCGACACGACCGCCGAGCAGGTGGCGGGGTTCTGCGCGGCCCTGGCCGACGAGGTGGGCCGCATCCGGGCGGAGGCCGGCCTGTGACCGCTCCCGCCGTCGAGATCGACTGCCGCGACCTGCCCTGCCCCCGCCCGATCATCGAGCTGGCGAGGGCACTGCCGTCGGTCGAGGTGGGCGACCTGCTCGCCGTGGTCGCCCGGGACCCGGCCGCGCGTCACGACGTGCCGGCGTGGTGCCGGATGCGGGGTCAGGAGTACGTCGGCGAGGAGGCCGCCGAGGACGGCGCTCCCCGCTACGTGGTGCGTCGCGTCAGCTGAGGTGCTTGCCGACCTCGTCGGCCGCCTCGTCGCCGTAGGAGTCGCGGACCCGGGCGACGAACTGCTCGTGGGTGAAGTCGTACTCCTGGGTGCCGACCGTCTCGACGACGTAGGCGGCGAGGACGCAGCCGACCTGGGCGGCCCGCTCGAGCGACGTACCCCACGACAGGGCGGCCAGGAAGCCGCCGCGGAAGGCGTCGCCGACGCCGGTCGGCTCGACGGCCGCGACGTCCTTGGCGGCCGGCACCTCGAACGAGGTGCCGTCGGCGGAGGTGACGCGCACGCCGTCCTTGCCGAGGGTGGTGACCTGGAGGCCCACCTTGGACAGGACCTCCTCGGCCGACCAGCCGGTCTTCTTCTCGATGACGTGCGACTCGTACTCGTTGGAGAACAAGATGGCGGCGCCGTCGATCAGGTCGCGGATGAGGTCGCCCTCGGCGAACGCGAGCTGCTGGGAGCAGTCGGCGATGAAGGCGTAGCCGCGCTGACGGCACTCCTCGGTGTGGCGCTTCATGGCGTCGGGGTCGTCGGCGCCGATCAGGACGTACGTCGGCGCGCCGACCCGCTCGACGATCGGGAGGAGCTCGATCTGGCTCGCCTCGCTCATCGCGCCGGGATAGAAGGAGGCGAACTGGGCCATCGTGCTGTCGGTGGTGCACACGAAGCGTGCGGTGTGCTTGGACTCGGAGATGTGGACGGAGTCGCAGTCGACGCCGTTGCGCTCGAGCCAGGAGCGGTAGTCGGCGAAGTCCTCGCCGGCCGCGCCGACGAGCACCGGGCGCAGGCCGAGCCGGGCCAGGCCGAAGCACATGTTGGGGGCGACGCCGCCACGGCGGATCTCGAGGTCGTTGACCAGGAAGGAGACCGACAGCTTGTCGAGCTGATCGACGACCAGCGAGTCGGCGAACCTGCCGCCGAAGGTCATCAGGTGGTCGGTGGCGATCGAGCCGGCGATCAGGAGGGAGCCCGTGGGTGCAGTCACGAGACCGAAGGCTAACCGAGGGGACCGCGTGTCGACGTTCTCGCCTGGGTCTACCCGGAAGTAACGCCTAGCGTCGAGAACATGTCGTCGTACGAAGAGATCGCCAGCCCCGCCGACCTGCACGCCGACTGCCAGGCAGTCAGCCACCGCCTCCAGGAGGCCGCGGTGCGCGCGACCCGGCCCGCCCCGAGCATCCACTTCGACGAGCGCCGGCGCGAGGTCCCCAAGCGCGGGATCGAGATCTCCGAGGCCGCCCAGCGCCTGGCCAACGCGCTGCACCTCCACCTGGACTGAATGTCGAGTTGCCACTTTCTCACCCTTGAATTGCCAGAACCGCACGGGTCGCCCGTGCGGTTCTGGCAATTCAAGGGTGAGAAAGTGGCAACTCAACCCATCAGTTGAAGGAGTCTCCGCAGGCGCAGGAGCCCGTGGCGTTGGGGTTGTCGATCGTGAAGCCCTGCTTCTCGATGGTGTCGACGAAGTCGATGACCGCGCCGTTGAGGTAGGGGACGCTCATCCGGTCGACGACGACGGCGACGCCGTCGAAGTCGGTGACGACGTCACCGTCGAGGGTGCGCTCGTCGAAGAAGAGCTGGTAGCGCAGTCCCGAGCAGCCTCCGGGCTGGACCGAGATGCGCAGGGAGAGGTCGTCGCGCCCCTCCTGCTCGAGCAGGCTCTTGACCTTGGTGGCCGCCACCGGGCTCAGGTTGATCTGGTCCTCACGGCGCTCGAAGTCCACCGGGGCCGCGACGGTCGTCGTGGTCGCGCCAGGGGCCTCGTGGCTGTGGCCGCCTCCGCAGCAGCTGTCGCTCATGCTCACTCCAGGGTGTCTCAGTCTGTGTAGCCGAAGGGTGTTCGACTAGCCCAATGGTCGCACAGTGATGGTTATTCCCCCCAGACGAGAACCGGCTTCACGACCGTGCCCGCCTTCGCGTCGGCCACGGCGTCGGCGATCTTCTCGAACGGGTACGTCGTGACCAGGTGGTCCACGTCGAACCTGCCGGCCCCGCGCAGCGCGATCAGCTCGGGGATGGTGACCAGCGGGTCGGCCTCCCCCTCGACCGAGGAGCGCACGACCTTCCCGGACTGGAGCAGGTCGATCGCGTCGATGGTGTACTCCGGCGCCCCCAGGCCGAGCGCGACCAGAAGGCCGCGCGAGCGCAGGGAGCGCTGGGCCTGCAGCACCACCGCCGGGATCGCCGTGGTGTCGATGGCGTACGCCGCACCGCCGCCGGTCAGCTCGCGGACCCGGTCCTCGACGGGCGCGGCGCCCTCCTCGCCGGGGTCGAGAGCGATCGCGCCGTAGCCCTCGGCGATCTCGCGGCGGGTCGCGACGGGGTCGACGGCGATCACGGTCTCCACGCCGGCTCCGCGCGCGACGGCGATCGCCGCGAGTCCCACCGCGCCCGCGCCGTACACGACGATGCTCTCGCCGGGCGCGGGGTCGAGGACGTTGAGCACCGTGCCGGCCCCGGTCTGGAAGCCGCAGGCGAAGGGGGCCAGCCGCGCGAGGTCGAGCGCCTTGTCGACGACGACGCAGTTGTCGGCGTACGCCAGGGCGTGGCGGGCGAGGCTGGACTGTCCGAAGAAGTTGCCGAAGACGGTCTGCTCGGTGCCGTCGGCACGGGTGCGGCTCAGGGTGGTCGAGCCGTCGGCGCGCATGCCCATGTAGTTGAGCAGCAGCGACTCCTCGCAGTAGCCGACGTCGCCGGCCCGGCAGGGCCCGCACCGGCGGCAGGAGCGGAAGCTGAGCACGACGTGGTCGCCGACCTCGATGCCGGAGACTGCGGCGCCGACCCTCTCCACCACGCCGGTGCCCTCGTGGCCGACGACGGTCGGCAGCATCTCCTGCGGGAGCATCGTCGGGACGGTCAGGTCCGTGTGGCACAGGCCGGTGGCGACGATGCGGACCAGCACCTCGTCGTCACGCGGCTCCTCGAGCTCGACGTCGGCGACGACGAACTCGCCGCCCGGCTCCTCGACGAGATACGCGGTCGTCTTCATGACCGCAATCTAGAACACGTTCCACCACGACGCGAGCGGTTCACTCCGACCAGGTGCGGGCGACGCGCGCCGCGAGATCGGCCAGCGCGCCCGCCGGGTCGGCGAACGCGCGCTCCTCCCCCACCGCATCGACCAGGGAGTAGGCCGCGTCCATGCCCAGCGCCCGCATCTCCCGGGAGCCGACGAGCACCTGACCGGCGAGCGCGACGCAGGGGCGCAGCGCCTCCGCCGCGACGGCCGCCACCCCGGCCGGGACCTTGCCGGCCCGGCTGCTGAAGTCGAAGGCACCCTCCCCGGTGATCACGAGGTCGGCGTGACGCGCCTGACGGGCCAGCCCCACCGCCTCGGCGACCAGCTCGATCCCCGAGACGCGGACCCCTCCGAGCAGCATGAGGGCGAACCCCAGGCCGCCCGCCGCGCCCGCCCCCGGCTGGAGCGCCACCCTCCGGTCGGTGGCCGCCGCGAAGCTCTCCAGGAAGCCGTCGAGCAGGACCTGGGCCTCCTCGTCGAGGCCCTTCTGGGCGCCGAAGGTCTTGCTCGCGCCGAACAGGCCGGTGAGCGGACTGTCGACGTCGGTCGCGGCGATGATCTCGACGCCGTCCACCAGTCCGCGGGCGATGCTGAGGTCGACCCGGGTGACCCCGTCGAGGAAGATCCCGCCCACGTCGAGCGCCACGTCCGCATCGGCTCCCAGCGCCGCCAGCAGACCGGCTCCGCCGTCGTTGGTGCCCGAGCCCCCGAGCCCGACCACCACCCGGCTGGCCCCCGCGTCGACCGCCTCGAGGAGGAGGCGGCCGACCCCGACCGTCGTACCGAACTCGCCGAGCCTGCCCCCGGTCAGGTGCACCCCGCAGACCTGGGCACTCTCGACGTAGACGGTGTCGCCGACCCGGAGGATGGTCGCGGGCACCTCGTGGCCCTGCGGAGCCTCGGCGACGACGGCGAGCAGCTCGCCGCCGAGGGTGGCGTGGAGGACGTCCACGAAGCCCGGACCGCCGTCCGACATCGGGGCCAGCACCACCTCGTCGTCCGGGGCGTACCGGCGCCAGCCGGCCGCGATCGCCTTGGCGGCCTCGACCGCGGTGAGCGTGCCCGCGAACTTGTCGGGGGCCACCAGGATGCGCATGCGCTCATCATGGTGGACGGCGGCCGCAGCCGTGCGGCAAGGCCGGATCCACGGTTCGGCCGGTCGGGAGGGTCCGCGCACCCCAAACTAGGATGGGCCCATGACCACCGTGGACCTCCCGCTGCTGCCGCTGGGCCGTGGCACGGACGCGCTCTCCGAGCGCGGCGTCGACTGCCCGGGCGACCTTCCGGCACCCAGCGACCCGGATCTCGTGGCGCGGGCCCGTGCGGCCAAGGAGAAGCTCGGCGAGCGGCTGTTCGTGCTGGGCCACCACTACCAGCGCGACGAGGTCATCCAGTTCGCCGACGTCACCGGCGACTCCTTCAAGCTGGCCCGCGACGCCGCGGCGCGCCCGGACGCGGAGTTCATCGTCTTCTGCGGCGTCCACTTCATGGCCGAGTCCGCCGACATCCTCACCGCGCCGGAGCAGAAGGTCATCCTGCCCGACCTGGCTGCCGGATGCTCGATGGCCGACATGGCGCGCATCGCCCAGGTCGAGCAGGCCTGGGAGGCCCTGGCCGAGGCCGGGATCCAGGACTCCGTCGTCCCGGTGACCTACATGAACTCCAGCGCCGCGATCAAGGCGTTCTGCGGGCGCAACGGCGGCGTGGTGTGCACCTCGTCCAACGCCGAGGTCGCCCTCGAGTGGGCCTTCCAGCAGAAGGGCGCCGACAACAGGGACACCAAGGTCCTGTTCCTGCCCGACCAGCACCTCGGCCGCAACACCGCGGTCCTCCAGCTGGGCTACTCCCTCGACGAGTGCGTCGTGTGGAACCCCTTCAAGCCCAACGGCGGCCTGAGCGCCGAGGAGCTCGCCGGCGCTCGGGTGATCCTGTGGAAGGGCCACTGCTCGGTCCACGGCAGGTTCTCCGCCGACGTCATCGACGAGCTGCGCGCCAAGGTGCCGGACCTCAACGTCGTGGTCCATCCGGAGTGCCAGCACGAGGTCGTCCTCAATGCCGACCTCGTCGGCTCGACCGAGTTCATCATCAAGACGATCGAGTCCGCTCCCGCCGGGTCGAGCTGGGCGATCGGCACCGAGCTCAACCTCGTGCAGCGCCTCGCCAGGACGCATCCGGACAAGAACATCATGTTCTTGGACCGCAACGTCTGCTACTGCGCCACGATGAACCGGATCGACCTGCCCCACCTCGTGTGGGCCCTGGAGAGCCTCGCCGAGGGCGTGGTCGTCAACCAGATCGAGGTCGACCCGCAGACCGAGGCCGAGGCGCTCGTCGCCCTGCAGCGCATGCTGGACCTCCCCGGAAAGACCCACCGTGACTGACGGCACCGAGCCGATCGATTCCCCTCTGGTCAGGAAGGCCTGAGCGTGTTCAAGCGCACCAAGTCCCCCGCTGCCGACGAGCAGGCCGCTGCCGAGCCGAAGCCCGGCGGCAAGGGTCGTCCGACCCCCACCCGCAAGGAGGCGGAGGCGGCCGCGAAGGCCCGTGCGAAGGCGCCCACCGATCGCAGGGAGTCCGCGCGCCGCCAGCGTGAGTACCGCGCCGAGGAGAGCCGTAAGATCCGCCAGGGCATGAAGAGCGGCGACGAGCGCTACTTCCTCCCGCGCGACAGGGGACGGGTCCGTCGCTTCATCCGCGACTACGTCGACCGCCGCTTCTCCATCGTCGAGATGGTCATCCCGCTGATGATCGTGGGCCTGCTGCTCGGCTACACCGGCAACTCCGCGCTCGTGCAGGCCAGCAGCATGGTCCTGCTCGCCACGGTGCTGTTCGTGGTCACCGACATGCTGCTGCTCCGCTTCCGCCTGCGCCGGGAGCTGAAGGCGCGCTTCCCCGACGAGTCGCTCAAGGGGACGACCTACTACGCCCTCACCCGATCGATGCAGATGAAGTTCATGCGCCTGCCCAAGGCCCGGGTCAAGATCGGCCAGCCGCTGCCCGAGGACTACGACCGGTAGCCGACCGCCCCGGCGCCCATTCTCAGCCGAGGACCTCGGAGCGACGGGGCGAGCGGGTGAGGGCGGGGTCGGTGGTGACGACGCCGTCGAGCGCCCGGTCGATCGCGGCGAGCGTGTCGGCGTCCAGCGTGATGCCGGCGGCCCTCACGTTCTCGGTGACCTGCTCGGGTCGGCTGGCGCCGATGATCGCGGCCGACACGTTGTCGTTCTGCAGCACCCAGGCGACGGCGAGCTGCGCGAGGGAGAGCCCGACCTCGTCCGCGATCGGCTGCAGCAGCTGGACCCGCTCGAGAACGTCGTCACGCAGCCACCGGCTGATGTCGTTGGCGCCACCCTTCTCGTCGGTGGCGCGGGAGCCGGCCGGCGGCGGCTGGCCCGGCCGGTACTTGCCCGTCAGCACGCCCTGGGCGATGGGCGACCACACGATCTGCCCGATGCCGAGCTCCTTCGAGGTCGGGACGACCTCCGCCTCGATGACGCGCCAGAGCATGGAGTACTGCGGCTGGTTGGACACGAGCGGCACCCGCAGCTCGCGGGCGAGCTCCGCGGCCGCACGGATCTCCTCCGCGCGCCACTCCGAGACGCCGATGTAGAGAGCCTTGCCCGAGCGGACCACGTCGGCGAAGGCGACCATGGTCTCCTCCAGGGGCGTCTCGTGGTCGTAGCGGTGCGCCTGGTAGAGGTCGACGTACTCGGTGCCCAGTCGCCGCAGGGATCCGTCGATCGACTCCATGATGTGCTTGCGCGACAGCCCGTGGTCGTTGTGCTTGCCCGGACCGGTCGGCCAGAAGACCTTCGTGAAGATCTCCAGACCCTCACGCCGCTCCCCGGCGAGAGCCCTCCCGAGCACCGTCTCGGCGGCGGTGTTGGCGTAGACGTCCGCGGTGTCGAAGGTCGTGATCCCCTCGTCGAGGGCCCGACGCACGCAGGCCAGCGCGCCGTCCTCCTCCACCTGCGAGCCGTGCGTGATCCAGTTGCCGTAGGCGATGGCCGAGATGCGGAGCCCACTCGCGCCGAGGTTGCGAATCTCCATGCCCCCGACCCTAGTGGCCGGTGCCACCTCCGGGCCCTGACAGGATGACCGGCATGGTCTCCGCTGACGTCTCCGTACGGGTCGCCTGGCCGGCGGACGCCGCCGGGATCGCGACCGTCCAGCTCGGAGCCTGGCAGCAGCGGTACGACGCCGACGCGGCCCCGGACGCTGCCGCCCTTGCCGAGGCCTGGCGCCGGTCCCTCTCCCGGCCTCCCGAGGCGCGCCGCCGTGCACTCGTCGCGCTGGCCGCCGACCGCGTGGTCGGCTTCGCGCTGACCGGGCCCAACGACGATCCCGACGCCGACCCCGTCGTCGACGGCGAGATGGCCGAGTTCACCGTCGGTCCGGGAGACACCCGCGCCGGCCACGGCTCGCGGCTCCTGCAGGCCTGCGCCGACACTCTCCAGGCCGACGGCTTCAACCGGGCGGTGTGCTGGGTCGACGCCGCGGACGACACGCTCCGCGCGTTCCTGTCGAGCGCGGGGTGGGAGCCCGACGGCGCGAGCCGCGAGCTGGCCGACGAGTCCGGTGCCACCCTCAAGCAGGTCCGGCTGCACACCTCTCTCCTGGCCTGATCCCCATCTCGTGCGCCCGGCCTGACCGACGAGGTGCCGGTCGCGGACCTCCGAGGTGCCAGAGAACGCCCGCACAGTGGACCAGGTCTGGCACCTGGGCGGTACCAACCTGGCACTTCGGCGGTACCAAGGTGGCACCTCGGCGGTACCAACCTGGCACCTCGGCGGTCAGGGGAGGTCGAGGAAGTGCTCGAGGCCGACGGTGAGCCCGGGGAAGTCGCCGATCCTGCGGACGCCGGTCAACACACCGGGGGTGAAGGAGACCCGGTCGAGGGAGTCGTGACGGATGGTGAGCGTCTCGCCGAGTCCGCCGAGGATGACCTCCTGGTGCGCGACCAGTCCCCGGATCCGCAGGCCGTGGACGCGCACGCCGTCGACGTCGGCGCCCCGCGCCCCGTCGAGGCTCGTGCTCGTGGCGTCGGGGATCGGCGGGCTGCCGGCGTCGCGGCGGGCCGCGGCGATCAGCTCGGCGGTACGACGCGCCGTACCGCTCGGGGCGTCGGCCTTGGTGGGGTGGTGGAGCTCGACGACCTCGACCGACTCGAAGAAGGGCGCCGCGATGGCGGAGAAGCGCATCATCAAGATGGCGCCGATGGAGAAGTTCGGCGCGATCAGGACGCCGGTGCCGGGACTGTCGGCCAGCCAGCCGCGCAGGGTGTCGAGGCGCCCGTCATCGAATCCCGTCGTCCCCACCACCGCGTGGATGCCGTTCTCGATGCAGAAGCGCAGGTTGTCCATGACGACGTCGGGATGGGTGAAGTCGACGACCACGCGGGTGCCGCTCTCGACGAGCGAGGAGACCGGGTCACCCTGGTCGACGCCGACGGTGAGATCCATGTCCTCGGCGTCCTCGACGGCCTTGACGACCTCGGCGCCCACCTTGCCCCGGGCTCCGAGGACACCCACCTGGAGCCGCTCTCCTGCGGCCTGTCGCGCGACACGTGAACTCACGGCACCAAGGTAGTGCGTCACGCGGGCTCGCGTTCTGGCAGGCTGACCCCCATGGTGAACAAGATCCCGGCCCGGATCCGGTGGGCGGTGGACTTCATGGACGTCCAGCCCAACGACCACGTGCTGGAGATCGGCTGTGGCAACGGCGCGGCCGCCGAGCTCATCTGCCGGCGTCTCGAGGGCAAGGGCAAGATGTTCGCCATCGACCGCTCGGAGGCCGGTGTCGACCGCACGAAGGCCCGCTGTGCCGACCACATCGCCGCCGGAAAGCTCACCGTGCGTCAGATCGACCTGGCCACCCTGCGGGTGCCGGTCAAGCGCCTGACCAAGGTGTTCGCGTTCGACGTCAACCTGTTCTGGGTGCGCGACGCGCAGGAGGAGATCGCGCTGCTCCACGAGCGGCTGATGCCCGGCGGGTCGGTCAACCTGTTCTTCGACACCTCACGTCCCGAGCAGGTCCCGGACATCCTCGCCAAGGCGTCCGAGCAGTTGCGCGACGGGGGCTTCCGCGTCTACATCGTGGACTCCAAGATGCCGCCCGTCATCGGGATCATCGGACGGCGCTGAGCCCGGGCCCCGGTGGATCCGGGCTGGACCCGCCCCCTGTTAGCCTGCCGGGGCAGCATGCCCGGTTCCGGGCAGGCCTTCTCGGAGAAATGCGAACCCGCCGTGGTTGCGTGGTTGCCCCACGCGCCACCACGCCGGGCCCGTCACCCTTCGGGGAACCCGCCGGGAACGGACATGCGTCCTGACCCTGCGAGACCCTGGAGCACATGTGACCGACACGACGAACAGGCCAGCGCACCATCCGCGAGCCGCCGAGCTGGCTGACGCGCTGAGCACGCCGGCCGCGGACGTCGTACCCCACCCGGCCCTCGACCAGGCGGTCGAGGTGGACGAGACCGGCCGGCGGGGCCTGGACCCGGCCGTGTTCGGGGTCGCCGCGGCGGTGAGCATCGCCTTCGTCGTGTGGGGCCTGGTGAGCACCGACTCCCTCGGTACGGCGTCCGGCAAGGCGTTGGAGTGGGTGATGACCAACACGGGGTGGCTCTTCGTGCTCACCTCGAGCGGGTTCGTGGTGTTCGTCATCTGGCTGGCCATGAGCAGGTACGGCACCATCCCGCTGGGCCGCGACGACGAGGAGCCTGAGTTCCGGACCACGTCGTGGGTCGCGATGATGTTCAGCGCCGGGATGGGCATCGGTCTGATGTTCTACGGCGTGAGCGAGCCGCTCTCGCACTATGTCAGCCCGCCCCCGGGCGCCGGCGGCCGTGACGAGGCGGCGCAGACCGCGATGGCGACCACGATGTTCCACTGGACGCTGCATCCCTGGGCCATCTACGCCGTCGTCGGGCTCGCGATCGCGTACGGCGTCTACCGCAAGGGCCGCGTGCAGTTGATCTCCGCGGCGTTCGCTCCCCTGCTCGGCGACCGTGCCTCCGGCGGCGCGGGCAAGGTCATCGACATGTTCGCGATCTTCGCGACGCTGTTCGGCTCGGCCACCTCGCTCGGCCTGGGCGCGCTGCAGATCAGCAGCGGCCTGGAGATCGTGGGAGACATCGGTCCGCTGGGCAACGGAACGCTGGTGCTGATCATCACCGTGCTCACGATCGCCTTCGTCCTGTCGGCGATCTCGGGCGTCGCCAAGGGCATCCAGTGGCTGTCCAACATCAACATGGTGCTGGCCGTCGTCCTGGCGCTGTTCCTGTTCGTGGTCGGCCCGACCGTCTTCATCCTCAACCTGGTGCCGACCTCGCTCGGCAGCTACGTGCAGGACCTGGCGATGATGGCCGCCCGCACCGGCGCCGAGGGGCCCGACACGGAGGCCTGGCTGAGCATTTGGACCGTCTTCTACTGGGCCTGGTGGCTGTCCTGGACGCCGTTCGTCGGCATGTTCATCGCGCGCATCTCGCGCGGTCGCACGATCCGCCAGTTCGTCACAGGCGTGCTGCTGGTCCCGAGCGTGGTGAGCGTGATCTGGTTCTGCATCCTGGGCGGCACCGCCATCGACCTGCAGCGCGACGGCACCGACATCGCCGACGCCGGGGGCCTGGAGGCCCAGCTGTTCGGGACCCTCGACGCCCTCCCCCTGGCGATCGTCGCAAGCGTGCTGGTGATGGTCCTGGTCGCGATCTTCTTCGTCTCCGGCGCCGACGCCGCCTCCATCGTCATGGGCAGCCTCTCGGAGCGAGGGACGACGGAGCCCCGGCGCACCGTGGTGATCTTCTGGGGTGTGGCCACCGGCGCGGTGGCCGCGGTGATGCTGCTCGCCGGCGGCGAGGACGCCCTCACCGGGCTGCAGACGATCACGATCGTGGCGGCGCTGCCGTTCGTGGTGATCATGATCGGGCTCGCGGCAGCGCTCGTGCGTGAGCTCCGCACCGACCCGATGGTGGTGCGTCGCAGGTACGGCGAGGAGGCGGTCGAGCAGGCCGTCATCACCGGTGTCACCGAGCACGGTGACGACTTCGCACTCTCGATCGAGCCCGTCACCCCGGAGAACGGGACGGACCGGACCGACCAGTGACCGCGACGGCGCGCTGACGTCATGCGCTCCGTGGGCGGGAGCCCACGGAGCGCATGACGTCCGCCGGAGGGCCTGGGCGTGCCTAGCGGCTCGGCCCGACCAGCGCCAGCAGCTCGGGCCGGCCGAACACCTCGGCGGCGATCTCGCGGACCTGATCGAGGGTGACCGACTCGATCCGGGCGATCACCTCGTCGAGTCCCAGGACCTCGCCGTTGACGAGCTCGTTCTTGCCGAGCCTCATCATCCGCGAGCCGGAGTCCTCCAGGCCCAGGATCATCCCGCCGACGAGCTGGCCCTTGCCGCGGGCGAGCTCGTCCTCGGTGATCCCCTCCGCGGCGATCAGGTCGAGCTGCTCGCGGACCACCGCCAGCACCTCGTCGGTCCGGTCGGGCAGACAGCCGACGGCGACGCCGACCAGGCCGGAGTCGGCGTAGTGGCTGGCGAACGAGTACACCGAGTAGGCCAGTCCGCGCAGCTCGCGGACCTCCTGGAACAGCCGGCTCGACGTGCCTCCGCCCAGGGCGGTGTTGAGCACGCCGAGGGCGTAGCGCCGCTCGTCGTCACGCGTGAGCCCCTCGCGGCCGACGACCAGGTTGACCTGCTCGAACGGCTTGTCCACCCGCGCGTCCCCGGCGCCGACCTGGGGGCGCCGCCTCGCGGTGGTCGACCTCGGCGGCACCGGCGAGGCCTGGGCGTCGAGCCAATCGTGGCGGCCGAACGCCTTCTTCACCGCGCGTACGACGGCCGCGTGGTCGAGCGCGCCCGCGACCGAGACCACGGTGTTGGCAGGCACGTAGTGGCGGCGGTAGAAGCGCTTGATCTGCGCCGGGGTCATCGCCTCGATCGAGTCGGTCGTCCCTGCGATCGGGCGGCCGAGCGACGAGCCGGCGCCCCAGGCGAGCTCGGCGAGCAGGTTCTGCACGACGTCGTCGGGGTCGTCGTCGTGCATGGCGATCTCGTCGAGGATCACGTCGCGCTCGGCGTCGACGTCGTGGCTCGCGATGACCGAGCCCGTGATCATGTCGCCGAGCACGTCGACCGCGAGCGGGAGGTCGTCGGAGAGCACCCGCGCGTGGAAGCAGGTGTACTCCTTCGCGGTGAACGCGTTGAACTCACCGCCCACCGCGTCGAGCTCGATCGAGATGTCGAGCGCGGAGCGCTCCGCGGTGCCCTTGAAGAGCAGGTGCTCGAGGAAGTGGGAGGCGCCGTGGGTGCGCACGGTCTCGTCACGCGAGCCGACGCCCACCCACACGCCGACGGACGCCGAGCGGGCCCCGGCCATCTGCTCGGTGACGATGCGCAGCCCGGAGGGCAGTCGGG
>NZ_VDMP01000017.1:10744-13601 GCF_006335005.1 Nocardioides albidus | reverse complement strand
CGCCTCGGTCGCCTCGGCCGAGTCGGCCTCCTCGACCACGGGGATGAGGGACAGCTTGCCGCGGTCGTCGATCTCGGCGATCTCGACCTGGAGCTTCTGGCCCACCGAGACGACGTCCTCGACGTTCTCGACGCGCTTGCCGCCGGCGATCGCGCGCAGCTTGCTGATGTGCAGCAGGCCGTCCTTGCCCGGCATCAGCGCGATGAACGCACCGAAGTTGGTCGTCTTGACGACCGTGCCGAGGTAGCGCTCGCCGACCTCGGGCATGGTCGGGTTCGCGATCGCGTTGATCGCGGCCCGCGCTGCCTCGGCGGCCTCGCCGTTGGTCGCGCCGATGTAGACCGTGCCGTCGTCCTCGATGGAGATCGAGGCGCCGGTGTCGTCCTGCAGCTGGTTGATGACCTTGCCCTTGGGCCCGATGACCTCGCCGATCTTGTCGACGGGCACCTTGACCGTGATGATGCGCGGCGCGTGGATCGACATCTCCTCGGGGGCGTCGATGGCCTCGGCCATCACCTCGAGGATCGTCAGGCGGGCGTCCTTGGCCTGGTTGAGGGCCTTTGCGAGGACCTCGGCCGGGATGCCGTCGAGCTTGGTGTCGAGCTGGAGCGCGGTGACGAACTCCTTGGTGCCGGCGACCTTGAAGTCCATGTCGCCGAAGGCGTCCTCGGCACCGAGGATGTCGGTCAGCGCGACGTACTCCGTCTTGCCGTCGATCTCGCCCGAGACCAGGCCCATCGCGATGCCCGCGACGGAGGCCTTGAGCGGCACACCGGCCTGCAGCAGCGACAGGGTCGAGGCGCAGACCGAGCCCATCGAGGTGGAGCCGTTGGAGCTCAGCGCCTCGGAGAGCTGGCGGATGGCGTAGGGGAACTCCTCGCGGTTCGGCAGCACCGGCAGCAGCGCGCGGCGGGCCAGCGCACCGTGGCCGACCTCGCGACGCTTCGGCGAGCCGACGCGACCGGTCTCACCGGTGGAGAACGGCGGGAAGATGTACTTGTGCATGTAGCGCCGGTGGTTCTCCGGCGACAGCGTGTCGATCTGCTGCTCCATCTTGAGCATGTCGAGGGTGGTGACGCCCAGGATCTGGGTCTCGCCGCGCTCGAACAGCGCCGAGCCGTGCACCCGCGGGATCACGTCGACCTCGGCGTGCAGCGGCCGGATGTCGGCCAGACCGCGACCGTCGATGCGGATCTTGTCGCGCAGGATCGACTCGCGCACGACCTGCTTGTTGACCGAGCGGAACGCGGCGCCGATCTCCTTCTCGCGACCCTCGAACTGGCCGGCGAGCTGCTCGAGGACCTGGTCCTTGAGCTCGTCGGTGCGGTCGTTGCGCTCGGTCTTGTCCGCGATCTTCATCGCGGCGGCGAGGTCGGACTTGACCGCGGCCTCGACGGCGGCGAAGACGTCGTCCTCGTAGTCGAGGAAGACGGGGAACTCCTGGACCGGCTTGGCGGCCACGTTGGCGAGCTCGACCTGGGCCTCGACCAGCTGCTTGATGAACGGCTTGGCGGCGTCGAGGCCACCGGCCACGACCTCCTCGGTCGGCGCCTGCGCGCCGCCGCGGACCAGCTCGATGACGTCCTCGGTGGCCTCCGCCTCGACCATCATGATCGCGACGTCGCCGGTCTCGGTGACGCGGCCGGCGACGACCATGTCGAAGACGGCCTTCTCCAGCTGGCTGTGGGTCGGGAACGCGACCCACTGGCCCTCGATGAGCGCGACGCGGGTGGCGCCGACGGGACCGCTGAAGGGCAGGCCGGAGAGCTGGGTCGACAGCGACGCGGCGTTGATCGCGAGCACGTCGTACGGCGTGTCGGGGTTGAGCGCCATCACGGTGATGACGACCTGGACCTCGTTGCGCAGGCCCTTCTTGAAGGTCGGGCGCAGCGGGCGGTCGATGAGGCGGCAGGCGAGGATCGCGTCCTCGCCCGGGCGGCCCTCGGAGCGGAAGAACGAGCCGGGGATCCGGCCCGCGGCGTACATCCGCTCCTCGACGTCGATGGTCAGGGGGAAGAAGTCGAAGTGGTCCTTCGGGTGCTTGCCGGCGGTGGTGGCCGAGAGCAGCATGGTGTCGCCGTCGAGGTAGGCGCTCACCGATCCGGCGGCCTGGCGGGCGAGGACGCCCGTCTCGAACTTGACGGTGCGGGTTCCGAACTTCCCGTTGTCGAGAACGGTCTCGACCTCGGAGATGACGGGTTCAGTCAACGTTTTTCTCTTATTCGTACGGTGCGGGACGCGCTGCCCCGCTGAATGGACTTGATGACGTCTGCCACCTTAGCGAGCGGCCGGCGCAAAAGCAGAACGGGCGCCCCCGGAGGGGTCGCCCGTTCGACATCACGCATCCGTGGCGTTCGCGGTGCTTCTGCGCGTGCGGCCGCAAGGCGGCGGCCCGAAGGCGGCCGTCAAGCGAAGCGGGCCGTCGAGGGCCGCCAACGCCGCGGACGCTCCGCAGAAGTGCCGGGAACGCCGCGGATCAGCGGCGAAGGCCCAAACGCTCGACAATGGAGCGGTAGCGCTCGATCTCGGTCTTCTTCAGGTAGTTGAGAAGACGACGGCGCTGGCCGACGAGCAGGAGCAGGCCACGACGGCTGTGGTGGTCGTGCTTGTGCTGCTTGAGGTGCTCGGTCAGGTGGCTGATGCGGTGGCTGAGCAGCGCGATCTGCACCTCGGGCGAACCGGTGTCACCCTCGGTCGTGGCGTACTCGGCGATGATCTTCTTCTTGGTCTCAGCGTCGGTACCGACTGCCATGGGGACTCCTTGATTCACTCGTTGCGCGGCGCCCCAGCCTGGAATCCTGGAGCTCTCTTCGTCCGCGGCCGTTCTGACGGCAACCGCACAAGGCTAACAGCGGAC
>NZ_VDMP01000017.1:8553-10709 GCF_006335005.1 Nocardioides albidus | reverse complement strand
TGGTCGAGCGGTTCTCCCGGTCGCCCGGTCCCGGCGGCCAGTCCGTCAACACCACCGACAGCCGGGTCGAGCTGGTCTGGGATCCGGCGACCTCGGCCGTCCTGACCGACGCCCAGCGCGCCCGGCTCCTTGCTCGCGCCGCGGGACCGATCAGCGTCGTCGCCCACGAGCACCGCTCGCAGCACCGCAACCGCGTGGCCGCCCGCGAGCGCCTCGCGGCCCGCGTCCGCGAGCTCCTCGCCCCTCCCCCGCCGACGCGGCGCCCGACCAGGCCGACCCGCGGGTCGAAGGAGCGCCGGCTCGACGCCAAGCGTCAGCGAGGACGCACCAAGCAACTGCGCGGACGGGTCGAGGACTAGCGGGGCCGGGGGTCCTGGCGCCCGAGCGTCGTGGTCAGGAGGTCGACGTACCTGGCGCGGTCCGCGCGGACGGCGACCGAGATCCGGCCCCGCGACTCGTCGACCTCGGCGGCGAACCGGGTGGCGCCGTACGCCGTCGGGTCGGCGCACTCCACCCGCACCCCTGCTCGCAGCGTGTTGAGCAGCGTGGGGTCGATCAGCGCGGCGACCGCGAGCGGGTCGTGCACCCGCGCACCACGGTCGAGTCGCGATGCCGCCAGCTCGGCCGCGGCCAGCGCCGCGGGCGTCCGCAGGGCGCGCCACCGGTCGAGGTCCGCGTCGGTCAGCGCGACCGAGGCGGTGGCGTCGGCGGTCACCAGCAGCCGGTCGCGGAACGGGGCCTGGAGGACCCGGTCCGCGGCCTCCGGGTCGGACCAGATGTTGCGCTCGGCGTACGGCGTGACTCCGGGCTCGCGGTGCGTGCCCCCGAGCACCACGAGCCGTGCGACCCGGCGGGTGATCGAGGGGTCGGCCGCGAGCGCGGCGGCCAGGTTGGTCAGCGGCCCGGTCGTCACCAGGGCGACCGGCGCGGACGCGCTGTCCAGCGTCGCCAGGAGCCACGCGGTGCCGGCGTGCACGGGGATGTCGACGCCGCCGCGAGCGACCATCGCGCGCACCGACGCCGCGTCGTCCTCGGTCGCGGCGCAGACCCCGGCCAGGTCGAGGTCCGGGTGCAGGGCGGCGAGCAGGAGCGCGACGGCGTCGTCGGTCTCGGCGTCGCAGTCCACGACGACCGGGACGCGGCTCGCTGGACTCATGCCGGCTCGTCGTCACGCAGGGAGCGGTAGGCGACCCGGGCGCTGACCGCGCGCTCGAGCTCGCGGATCACCACGGAGAAGAACTGACGCCGGTAGAGCTCGTCGGTGACGGCGTACACGGTGAAGTAGAGGCCGCTGAAGGCGGCGAGGAAGGTCGAGACCCGGATCAGCTCCAGGCTGAGCCGGGTGTCGAGGATCCCTCCCAGCGGGCCCTCGATCGGGTGCAGGGCGCCGCCGGTCCAGGTGCCGACGACCTCGGGCGCCATGGCGACGACGCCGAAGACGATGAAGAAGGCGAACACCGCGAGCGCGAGCAGCAGCACCTGGAGGGCCTGCGCCACGAGCAGGACGAGGAGCAGGTTGGCCTTCTGCAGGCCGCCGACCTCGGCGTCGACCGCGCCGACCCGGTCGACCCGGGCGGCGATCCGCCGGGCGGCGGGCTCCAGCGGCGTCCCGGCGCAGGCGTCGATCAGCTGCTGGGCCTCGACCTCGTCGTCGACGCTGTCGAGCTCCTCGGGCAGCCGGGTCAGCAGGAAGCCCACGGCGATGGCGGCGAACAGCAGCACCGTGATCCAGAGCACCCCGCCGTCGAGGCTGGCCGCGACCTGCCACACCTCGGCGTTGATGAACAGGAAGGTGATGAAGAGCAGGAGCAGCGGCAGGGCACGCGTCACCAGCGGGATCATCAGCCCGAGCGAACGGAAGGTGCGGCGCACCGCCCAGCCGACGATGAGCCACGCGCGCAGCACCGCGACGGCGTACACCGCGAGGACGACACCGAGCACGGTCAGCGCGGCGCCGAGAGCGGAGGCGACCCCGAGCCAGGGCCCGGTGGCCACGCCCGCCACGATGGCGAGCACCGAGGCGACGGCGATCACCGGCAGCAGTCGCGCGCGGCGCAGCCCCCGGGCGACCGCCGCGCGGTAGTCGTCGACGAAGTACGGCAGTCCGTGCTCGACGAACCACCGCTCCGCGGCGGCGAGATCGGCCCGCGCCGCCC
>NZ_VDMP01000017.1:0-8541 GCF_006335005.1 Nocardioides albidus | reverse complement strand
GTGCCCCGGGTGCCCCGGGTGCCTCGGGTGCCCCGGGTGCCTCGGGTCCATCGGCCATCGTTGATCAGTCCGCGAGCATCGTCCGGGCCCGGTCGACGTCGTCGGCCATCGCGGCGAGAAGGTCGTCGATGGAGTCGAAGCGGACCATCCCGCGCAGGCGATCCACGAAGGTCACCTCGACCTCGCGTCCGTACAGCTCGAGATCGGTGCGGTCGAGCACATAGGACTCGACGCGTCGATCCCGCTCGCCGGCGAAGGTCGGGTTGGTGCCGACGCTGATCGCTGCCGGGTACGTCGAGCCGGCGTCCGGTCCGTCGAGGACCGTGAGCCGGCCGGCGTACACGCCGTCCGCCGGTGCGGCAGCGCCCGGCCGGACGGGCACATTGGCGGTCGGGAAGCCCAGCTCGCGCCCGCGCTGGTCGCCGCGGACCACCACACCCCGCACGCCGAAGCTGCGGCCCAGCGCCTCGGCCGCGCCGGCCACGTCGCCGGCGGCCAGGCAGGTCCGGACGTACGTCGAGGACCACACCTGCGGCCCGCCGTCGAGGCTGACCTCCTCGAGGATGAAGTCGTGCTCCTGCCCTGCCGCGCGCAGCAGGTTGCAGTCACCGGCGGCACGGTTGCCGAAGCGGAAGTTGGCGCCGACCACCACCGCCTTCACGTGCAGGGCGTCGAGCAGGATCCGGTCGATGAACTCGTCCGGCGACCAGGCCGCGATCTCCCGGGAGAACGGGACGACGAGGACCTCGTCCACGCCGGCCTCCCCCAGCAGCCGCAGCCGCTGGTCGATCGTGGTGAGCGTCGGCGGC
The DNA here is from genome assembly GCF_006335005.1 of Nocardioides albidus. Classification (GTDB taxonomy): domain Bacteria; phylum Actinomycetota; class Actinomycetes; order Propionibacteriales; family Nocardioidaceae; genus Nocardioides; species Nocardioides albidus. The sequence continues at coordinate 7,732 of NZ_VDMP01000017.1, read as the reverse complement.
GCGTGCTCGGGGCGCAGCACCGCGATGGGGTGGGGGTCGAAGGTCACCGCGACCACGCCGTCGATGGCGGTCCGGGCTCCGATCTCGGCCGCCACCTCCCGCGCCCGGCGCACGACGTGCTGGTGGCCGAGGTGCATGCCGTCGAAGTTCCCGATCGTGGCCACCGTGCGACCGAGGTCGCGGGGCACGTCGGAGAAGTCACGCCAGACTCGCACGGCCGCAACTCTCCCACATCGGGGGCTACCCCACGAAGACGGCCGCCGGTCTCGCGGTGCCGCCCTCGGGCCGGTAGAGGGCGAGGAACTCGCCGTCGGGCGCGAAGACGCCGGTCAGCGTCTCGATGGCCAGGGGCAGCGGTCGCCCGTAGCGCACCGCCTGGGCCTGCTCGGCGTCGAGGTCGATCGCGGGGAAGGCGGCCCGGGCGGCGTCCGCCAGCGGGGTCACACTCACCTGGTCCAGGTCGCTCACCGCGCCGTCGAGGGTGAACGGCCCGACGGCGGTGCGTCGCAGCGCGGTGAGGTGACCGCCGACACCGAGTGCGGCGCCGACGTCACGGGCGATCGCGCGGATGTAGGTGCCGCTCGAGCAGCGGACGGTGATGTCGACGTCGAGGAACTCCCCGACGACCCGCTGGTCGTGGACGGTGAGCTCGTGGACGGTGACCGGACGGGCCCGCAGCTCGACCTCCTCGCCGTCGCGCACGCGCTGGTAGGAGCGCTTGCCGTCGACCTTGATGGCGCTGACGGCGGTCGGGACCTGGAGGATCTCGCCGACCTGCGTGGCGAGCTCGGCGCGCACCGCGTCGGGCGTCAGGTGGCCCGCCGGCGTCTCGGCGACGACCTCGCCCTCGGCGTCGTCCGTCGTGGTCGACCTGCCCAGGCGCACCGTTGCGTCGTACGCCTTCTCGGTGAGCATGAGGTGGCCGAGCAGGCGGGTGGCCCGCTCGACCCCGAGCACGAGGACGCCGGTGGCCATCGGGTCGAGGGTGCCGGCGTGCCCGACCTTGCGGGTGCCGAGCGCTCGTCGTACCCGCGACACGACGGCGTGCGACGTGAGTCCGGCAGGCTTGTCGACCACGACGAGGCCCGCCGGCACGGCGGCCGTGACCTCGGAGGTCAATCGGTGTCCTCGGCCTCTTCGTCGGTCTCCTCGACCGCCGGCTCGCGCGGCTTCCTGTACGGGTCGGCCTCGCCGGCCGGCTGGGCACCGGCCCGGGCCGCGGCGACGGCCGCGTCGGCCTCGCGGGCCCTGGCCAGCACCTCGTCGAGGTGTCGGGCGGTCTCGGGAACGCCGTCGAACTCGAAGGCCAGCGACGGCACGTGACGCATGCCGAGCTGCTTGCCGACCTCCGAGCGCAGCACGCCCTTGGCCGACTCCAACGCCGTGGCCGTCGCCTGCTGGTCGGCGTCCTCACCGAGCACGGTGTAGTAGACCGTGGCGTTCTGCGCGTCGCCGGTGAGGCGGACCTCGGTGATGGTCACGAACCCGAGTCGGGGGTCCTTGATCCGACGCTCGAGCATCTCGGCGACGATCACCTGGATCCGGTCGGCGATCTTGCGTACCCGCGGGCTGGCCATGATCAGTTCCTATCAGTAGAACGGCCGCGCCGCCCGCCCCGGGACCGGGACGGGCGGCACAGCTCGGATGGTGCGATGGGGCAGATCAGCCCCGCGGGATCTCGCGCATCTCGAAGGCCTCGACGATGTCGCCCTCCTTGATGTCCTGGAAGTTGCGGAGCACGAGACCGCACTCGAAGCCCTCCCGGACCTCCGACGCGTCGTCCTTCTCCCGCTTGAGCGAGGCGAGGTCGAGGTTGTCGGCGATGACGGCCCCGTCGCGGAGCACGCGGACCTTGGCGTTGCGTCGGATGACACCGCCGGTGACCATGCAGCCGGCGATGTTGCCGATCTTGGACGAGCGGAAGATCGCACGGATCTCGGCCTGGCCGAGCGTGTTCTCCTCGAACTCGGGCTTGAGCATGCCCTTGAGCGCCGCCTCGATCTCCTCGATCGCCTGGTAGATGACCGAGTAGTAGCGGATCTCGACGCCCTCCTTGTCGGCCATCTGCCCCGCCTTGCCCTGCGGGCGGACGTTGAAGCCGATGATGATCGCGTCGGAGGCCGCGGCGAGGTCGACGTTGGTCTCGGTGATCGCACCGACACCGCGGTCGATGACCCGCAGGCTGACCTCCTCGCCCACGTCGATCTGGGCGAGTGCGTCCTCGAGCGCCTCGACGGAGCCGGACACGTCGCCCTTGAGGATGAGGTTGAGCTCCTGGCTCTCGCCCTTCTCCATGGAGGCCATGAAGTCCTCGAGGGTACGACGCACGCGCCGCTTGGCCTGCATGGCCGCGCGCTCGCGCGCCTCGCGCTTCTCGGCGATCTGGCGGGCCATCCGGTCGTCGTCGACGACGATGAAGTTCTGGCCCGCGCCCGGGACGGACGAGAGGCCCAGGACCATCGCCGGACGCGCCGGGTCGGCCTCGGTCAGCTCGTTGCCGTGCTCGTCGAGCATCGCCCGGACCCGGCCGTGGGCCGGACCGGCGACGATCGAGTCGCCCACCCGCAGCGTGCCGCGCTGGACCAGGATCGTGGCGACCGGACCGCGACCGCGGTCGAGGTGCGCCTCGATGACCAGACCCTGGGCGTCCTGCACCGGGTTGGCGCGCAGGTCGAGCGACGCGTCGGCGGTCAGCACGATGGCCTCGAGCAGCTTGTCGAGGTTGATCCCGGCCTTGGCCGAGACGTCGACGAACATCGCGTCGCCGCCGTACTCCTCGGGCACCAGGCCGTACTCGGAGAGCTGGCCGCGGACCTTCGTCGGGTCGGCGGACTCCTTGTCGATCTTGTTGACCGCGACCACGATCGGCACGTTGGCCGCCCGAGCGTGGTTGAGCGCCTCGACCGTCTGCGGCATCACGCCGTCGTCGGCCGCGACCACGAGCACCGCGATGTCGGTCGCCTGCGCACCACGGGCACGCATCGAGGTGAACGCCTCGTGACCCGGGGTGTCGATGAAGGTGATCCGGCGGTCCTCGCCGTCGACGTCGGTGTGCACCTGGTAGGCACCGATGTGCTGGGTGATGCCACCGGCCTCGCCCGCCACGACGTTGGCGTCGCGCAGCGCGTCGAGCAGCTTGGTCTTTCCGTGGTCGACGTGACCCATGACGGTGACGACGGGCGGGCGGATGACGAGGTCCTCCTCGCCGCCCTCGTCGGCGCCGAACTCGATGTCGAACGACTCGAGCAGCTCGCGGTCCTCGTCCTCCGGGGAGACGACCTCGACGACGTAGTTGAGCTCGTCACCGAGCAGCTCCAGCGTCTCGTCGCCCACCGACTGGGTGGCCGTGACCATCTCGCCGAGGTGGAAGAGCATCTGCACCAGCGAGGCCGCGTCGACGCCGATCTTGTCGGCGAAGTCGGTCAGCGAGGAACCACGGGCCAGACGGATCGTCTCGCCGTTGCCCTTGCGGACCCGCATGCCGCCGATCGTCGGGGCCTCCATGGCCTCGAACTCCTGGCGACGCGCCCGCTTGGACTTGCGGCCACGACGCGCGGGACCGCCCGGGCGACCGAAGGCACCCTGGGTCTGGCCACGCTGGCCGGGACGACCGCCGCCACCGGGACGACCGCCGCCACCGGGACCGAAGCCACCGGGGCCACGACCGCCGGGAGCACCGGCACCCGCACCGGCGCCGGGGCGACCGGGCGCACCCGCGCCGCCGCGACCGGGGCCACCGGGACCACGACCGCCGGGCCCGGGACGACCCGGACCACCCGGACCGCGGCCACCGGGGCCACCCTGACCGAACGAGCCGGCGGACTTCGGCATCATCGCCGGGTTGGGACGCGGCATGCCCGGGCGGCCACCGCCGCCGGCGGACGCCGGCGGACGCGGCCCGGCCGGACCGGCCTCGCCCTCGCGCGGCGGCGGGGCGGGACGACGGCCCATGCCCTGGCTGGGCGCGAAGGGGTTGTTGCCGGGACGCGGGGTGCCTCCGGGCTTGCCGACCGGGCGCGGAGCCGGAGCCGGAGCCTTCGGGGTCGGGGGCTTCGGCGCACCGGGCTTGGCAGCCGGGGCGGCGGGAGCCGCCGGGGCCTCGGGCGCCTCGGGGGCAGCCGGAGCCGCGGCAGCGGCGGGCTCCTCCTCGACCGCCGGCGCCTCGGGGGCAGCGGGGGCCTTGGGACCCGGTCGCGGACCCGGGCGGGGACCGCCGGGCTTGGGCGCGGCAGCAGCCGGCGCCTCGGCGGCGGGGGCCTCGGCAGCAGGGGCCTCGGCAGCAGGGGCCTCGGCAGCAGGCGCCGGCGCGGCGGCGGGTGCCTCCGGCGCGGCGGCAGCCTTCTTCGCCGGGGCCTTGGGGGCCGGCTTCGCAGCCTCGCCCGCGGGCTCGGCGGCCGGCTTCATCTTGGCGAGGAGCTCGGCTCCGTAGGTCGCCTCGAACTTCTTCACGGCGGGGAGCTCGATGCTCGAGGACGCCGTCTTGGCGAACTCTCCGATGTCACTGAGCATCTTGAGCGCATCGGCGCTCTTGATGCCGTATTGCTTCGCGAGTTCGGAAACTCGGGTCTTGGCCACGGTTCTCCTTCTGGCCCAAGACCCGGGTGTGGATCTTCAGACCGTTGGTGGGTGGTGCAGAACGAACTGGCTCATCGCGAGGTACTCATCGAGTGCTCATGAGCTGTTGCTCCAGTCTCTGTTGAGAGGGTCGGTCGGATCGGATGGTTCATGCGGGGCTGCGGCCGCCCGGGAGGCGACGTACTCCCCCACCGGAGCGCTGGAGACCCCACCCGCACCCGGACTGATCCGGAGTGCGCGGGAGAAGGCCTTCCGCCGCACGGCGAGGTCGTAGCAACCGGTCGTGGGGTGCAGGTGCGCTCCACGTCCCGGCGCGGTGCCGTCAGGATCGGGTACGACGGCCGGCCGGCCGTCGGGTCCCGAGCCGGCGGTCACCCGCAACAACTCGCTCTTGGTGACCCGCGCCCGGCATCCGATGCAGGTCCGGACGGGTCCCGGTGAGGGGACGTCATCCGGTCGTACAGGGGATTCCGGTCGGTGTGCCACCGAGGGTCGACTCTACCGCTTCGGTGGTCGAGTTCACGAACCGGCACCGCTGAGGGGCGCTGCGGAGGCTCAGGCCTCCTCGTCGGAGTGGATGTCGATGCGCCATCCGGTGAGGCGGGCGGCGAGACGGGCGTTCTGGCCCTCCTTGCCGATGGCCAGGGAGAGCTGGAAGTCGGGGACCACGACCCGGGCGGAGCGGGCGGCCTCGTCGACGACCGTGACCGACTGGACCTGGGCAGGAGACAGGGCGTTGGCCACGAGCCGCGCCGGGTCGTCGGACCAGTCGACGATGTCGATCTTCTCGCCGCCGAGCTCGGCCATCACGTTGCGCACGCGCTGGCCCATCGGCCCGATGCACGCACCCTTCGCGTTGACGCCGGACACGGTGGACTTGACCGCGATCTTCGTGCGGTGGCCGGCCTCGCGAGCGAGCGCGGCGATCTCGACCGTGCCGTCGGCGATCTCGGGCACCTCGAGCGCGAACAGCTTCTTGACCAGGCCGGGGTGCGAGCGCGACAGGGTGACCTGCGGGCCGCGCATGCCCTTGCGGACCGAGACGACCAGGCACTTGATCCGGGTGCCGTGCCGGTAGTCCTCGCCGGGCACGCGCTCGCTCGCGGGCAGGTGCGCCTCGATCCGGCCGAGGTCGACGAGGACGTCGTCGGGGTTGCGGCCCTGCTGGATGACGCCGGAGATGATGTCGCCCTCCTTGCCGGAGAACTCGCCGAACCGGATCTCGTCCTCGGCGTCGCGCAGGCGCTGCAACATGATCTGCTTGGCCGTCGTGGCCGCGATCCGGCCGAAGCCGTCCGGCGTGTCGTCGTACTCGCCGACCTTGTTGCCCTCGGCGTCGAGCTCGGCGGCGAGCACCGTCACGTGGCCGGTCTTGCGGTTGAGCTCGACGCGCGCCTGTGCGACCGAGCCCTCGGTCTTGTGGTACGCCGTGAGCAGCGCCTGCTCGATCGCCTCGACGAGGACGTCGAACTTGATCTCCTTCTCGCGCTCCAGCGTCCGCAGGATGCTGAGGTCGATGTCCATCAGTCGGCGTCCTTGTCCATCGTGTCGTCGGTCGTGTCGTCGGTCGTGTCGGCCGTGGGGGTCCTGCGGTTGAACTCGATCTGCACGAGGGCCCTGCGCACGTCGGCGTACCCGATCCGGCGCACCGAGCCGTCGACGTCGAGGGCGACGCCCTCGTCGTCGTTGGCGCCGATCCGGCCGGTCAGGGTCACGTCGTCGGCGAGCGACACCTTCACCAGTCGTCCCTCGTTGCGGCGCCAGTGGCGCGGCAGGGTGAGCGGCCGGTCGACGCCGCGGGAGGTGACCTCCAGCGTGTAGGGCAGCTCGCCCAGGGCCTTCGCGCCGCCGTCGGGGCCGTCGTCCTCGAGGACCCGGTCGATCACCTTGGTGGCGGCCGCGACGTCGTCGAGCGTGAGTCCGCCGTCGGTGTCGACGGCGATGCGCAGCACGCGGCGCTTCCCGGCCGGGGTGAGCTCCACGGCCTCGACGTCGAGGCCCAGGGCGGCGAGCGGAGCGACGAGGACATGCTCGATCCGCTCTGCTGTCGCTCCCTGAGCGGAATGAGTACCCATGGTGAGTCTCCCCGTGTCCTGTTGTGGCTGTGCGAGGCACACGATACCCGGACCTCCCGGCCGGATAGGGTCGCCGGGTGCCCGCACGACCCACCCCCGTCTCGCGACGGCTCGTCCTCACCGGCGGGATCGGCGGTGCCGCGCTGGCGCTGACCGCGTGCGACGCGATCGACGACGTCCTCGGCGGTGACTCCGACCCGGGCGTGTCGGGGGCCCTGACGCCGACCGCTCCCCCGGCCGACGCCGACAGCACCCTCGTCGAGGACGTGCTGGCGGCGATCTCGAGCACCGGCGCGCTGGCCACGGCCACGGCCGCGGCGGTGCCGGGCCTGGCGAGGCTGGGCTCGCGGCTGGCCCGCATCCACGGCGCCCACGCGAGCGAGCTCGGCGGCACGGTCGACGCGGAGGCTCCGACCGTGGCGCCCGACCGCGCCGCCGCCCGTGCGGCCCTGCTCGCGGCGGAGAGCGATCTGCAGGACACCCTGGTCGGGGCGGCGCGCCGGGCCCACAGCGGCGCCCTGGCGCAGGTCCTCGCCTCGATGGCGGCGGCTCTGGCCCAGCAGCAGGCGGTCCTCGGATGACCACGACCCCCTCACCGAGCCCCTCACCCACCCCCACGCCGAGCCCCTCGGCGTCCGGCACCGACTCCGGCGAGGACCCCGCGGTGACCGCTGTGCAGACGACGCTGGCCGCCGAGCATGCCGCCGTCTTCGTGTACGGCGTCCTCGGCGGGCAGACCTCGCAATCCGGCTCCCCTGCGCTCTATGCCGCCGTGACCGACGCGTACACCGTCCACCGCAGCCGGCGCGACGAGCTGATGGCACGGCTGCACGCCGCCGGCGCGCAGCCGGTCGCGGCCGAGCCCGGCTACGGCCTCCCCGCCGACCTCGGCACGCCGGCCGCCGTGTCCGCGCGAGCCCGGGAGATCGAGGAGGCGGCCGCGGCGACCTACGCCTACCTCATCGCCAGCTCCACCGACGACACCCGCTCGTGGGCCATCGACGCGCTCCTCGACGCCGCCCTCCGCGTCCTGGACTTCGGCGGCCGCCCCGACCGGCTGCCGGGACTCTGACCGCCGCCGC
>NZ_VDMP01000021.1:202551-218637 GCF_006335005.1 Nocardioides albidus | reverse complement strand
CGGGGAGATCTACCCCGCACGCCACGACATCGCGTACGACGTCCTCGGCCGGGAACGTCCTGTCGGGCCCACCCGTTAGCGTCCCTATGTGAGCTTCGTTCCCGTCTCCGGACCCGCGACCTTCCGGACCGGGGACCCCGCGACGATCGAGTTCACCGACGCCGGAGGCGGACGCCGCGTCGCCCTGCCGGTCCGGGCGGCGCTGCCGGTCCTGAGTCGTTCCCGGTCCAGCGACGACACGCACCCGAGTGTGCGCCTGCTCAGCGGCGCGGCCCTGCTCGGTCTGCGCCTGGTCGCGGCCGGCAAGGTGGCGCCCGACGACGACGGCCGGTCCTGGCGCGTCGACCGGCTCGACGCGCGCGACCAGGACGCCGTCGAGCGTCTCGCCGGCTCCTCCGACGCCCCCGATGCCCCGTCGGTCGTGCGCGCCATGCTCGACGCGGTCGCCGACACCCTGCCGCGCGCGGCGCCGGCCGGCCGGCGGTCCACCCCGCCCGAGACGGCCCGGACGAGCACGCCGGAGCAGTTCGCCGACCGGGTCCGCCGACGGCTCGCCGAACGTCGCCAGGCGCAGCCCGACTCCGTGTCACCGGGGCGGTCGTCGGCTCTGCCGGAGCTCGTGCGGGTATCGCTTCGCGTCGAGGCCGACGAGGAGGAGCTGGTCGCAGGCACGGTGCGCGTCGTGCTCCAGGTGCACGACGAGCGCGACCCGCTGCACGTCTGCGACGCGGCGCTGCTGTGGACCGCCGGACCCGCGGACCACGGCTTCGGCAGCCGCGCGCGGGTGCACGCGAGCATCGCGCTGCGGGCCGCAGCCGACGCGTGGCCGGTGCTCGACCGGCTGCTGGCCCTCGCCGTCCCCGACCAGCTCACGCTCGACGGCGCCGAGATCGGCAGCCTGCTCGACCACGTCGGCGCCCTGCGCGACGCGCGCGTCGACGTGCACTGGCCACGCTCGCTCGGCCCGGAGCTGACCACCCGGGCCGTCCTCGACCGGCGGCGCGACGGCCCCGGGCCGTCGCGGGGCGAGGAGCTGCCGCTGCAGGACAGCCCCTTCTCGACCGAGGGACTCTTCTCGTTCTCGTGGCAGGTCTCGTTGCACGGCGAGGCGCTCAGCAGCGACGAGATGGCCGAGCTCGCCCGCGCCGCGAGCCCGATCGTCAAGCTGCGCGGCTCGTGGGCGGTCGTCGACCCGACCACGGCCGAGCGGGCGCGCAAGCGGCTGATCCGTCGCGCGACCGGAGCCCAGGCGCTGGCCGCGGCGCTGACCGGCGTCACCGAGCTCCCCGCCACCGGCGACGACCGGCCCGCCACCACCGAGGTCGTCGTCGGCGCCAGCCTGCTGCGGGTCCGCGAGCAGGTGCTCGGCGCCGCCACCCGGACCCCGCTCGCCGAGCCGGCCGGACTCGCCGCTCGGCTGCGCGACTACCAGCGCCACGGGCTCACCTGGCTCGCCGACCTGACCGCCCTCGGACTCGGCGCGTGCCTGGCCGACGACATGGGCCTCGGCAAGACGATCACGCTCATCGCCCTCCACCTGCACCGTCTCGAGCAGGGTCTCTCCCAGGGCGGCCCGACGCTCGTGGTGTGTCCGGCCAGCCTGCTCGGCAACTGGGAGGCCGAGGTCGAGCGGTTCGCCCCCGGCGTACCCGTGCGCCGCTTCCACGGCGGTGCCCGCTCGCTGGAGGGACTCGACCGGCTCGACCAGCGGGAAGGCGGGTTCGTGCTGACGACGTACGGCACCCTGCGCCGCGACGCCGACATCCTGGCCGGCGTCGGATGGGATCTCGTGGTCGCCGACGAGGCGCAGCACGTGAAGAACTCCCGTACGTCGACCGCCCGGGCCCTGCGCCGGGTCCCGAGCCGCGCGCGGGTGGCCCTGACCGGCACCCCGGTCGAGAACGACCTGACCGAGCTGTGGTCGATCCTCGACTGGTGCGTCCCCGGTCTCCTCGGCAGCCGCCAGGCGTTCCGCCGGGTGTGGGGCGCGCCGATCGAGTCGGGGGCCGAGCCGACCAAGGCCCGCCAGTTCGCCGACCTGATCGGCCCGTTCCTGCTGCGCCGCCGCAAGTCCGATCCGGGCATCGCGCCGGAGCTGCCACCGAAGACGGAGACCGACCACCTGCTCGGCCTGACCCGGGAGCAGGCCGTGCTCTACGAGGCGTTCGTCAAGGACACGATGGAGCGGATCGAGCGCGCCGACGAGGAGACCCGGCGCGGCCTGGTGCTCGCGCTGCTGACCGGTCTCAAGCAGATCTGCAACCACCCGGCGCAGTTCCTCAAGCAGTCCGGCGCGATCCGGCTCACCGGCCGCTCGGAGAAGCTCGAGCTCCTCGAGGAGCTCGTCGCCACCGTGCTCGCGGAGGACGGCGCGATCCTCGTGTTCACCCAGTACGTCGCCCTGGCCCGCCTCGTCGAGCAGCAGCTGACGTCGCTCGGCGTCCCCCACCAGTTCCTGCACGGCGGCACCCCGGTCGCGCAGCGCGAGGCGATGGTGCGCCGGTTCCAGGACGGGGAGGTGCCCGTCTTCCTGCTGTCGCTCAAGGCCGGCGGCACCGGTCTCAACCTCACCCGCGCCGACCACGTGGTCCACTTCGACCGGTGGTGGAACCCGGCCGTGGAGGAGCAGGCGACCGACCGTGCCTACCGGATCGGCCAGACGCGGCCGGTGCAGGTGCACCGGATGGTCACCCGCGGCACCATCGAGGAGCGGGTGGCTCAGCTCCTCGATCGCAAGCGCCGGCTGGCCGACGCCGTGCTCGCCCGCGGCGACGCCGCCCTCACCGAGCTGAGCAACGAGGAGCTGCGCGACCTGGTGACCCTGCGGCGCGAGGCGCGCGAGCAGAGCGCGCCGTACGCCGCCGAGGAGGCTCAGCCGTGACGACTGAGCCGTGCCTTGAGCCGGCTCAGCAGCGCGCGGGGGTGCCGGGCCCGCAGCCGATCGACCTCGGCCTGCAGCCGGTCGGAGCGCTCCTTGAGACGGCGGACCCGCTTCTCGAGCTCCTCGATCCGCTCGTGGGCCGGGGCCAGGTCGTCGTAGAGCCACCCCGGCAGGTCGGTGTCCGGGGCCGGCTCGACGAGACCCTCGGGAGCCTGCCCGTCGACGGACCTGCGCAGCACGACCAGGAACTCCCCGGCCTTGCGCCGCTGCGGGGCGATCGTCTCGACGTACCAGTCGGCGGCGCCGAGAGCGCGCAGCTCCTGGATCTGGTGGAGGAAGTCGGTCGGGGTCCACAGCCAGACGTGGCAGTCGACGTACTCGCCGGCCCGTCCGCGCTCGACCTGGCGCCTCGCCTCGTCGAGGGTCGGGTGGACGCGGCGGTCGCGGCCGGGGATGGGTTGTCCGCGGACGAGGTCCTTCGGGTCGAGGCGGATCACGCTGGCCGAGAAGTCGTGCAGCGCGCGGGTGCCCGGGCGGGTCTGGCCGAGCTCGTGGGCCTCCAGCGCCTGGCCGACCGTCGTCGGGGGCCGGTGCCGGTCGAAGGTGCGGCGCCGGTCCGGCACCGCGAGCAGGAGCGCGCCGCCGTCGACCGTCAGCCGGGCGATCTGGTCCAGCCAGCCGACGAAGTCGGGCACGTGCTCGATCACGTGGGAGGCGATCACCCAGTCGTACGGCGCACCCGGGGCGGCGGCGGTCGCGAGGTCGCGGAAGGTGCCGTCGACGTAGTGGGGGAAGTCGACCTCGGGGATCAGGTCGACCAGGACGTTGGGATCGTCGCCGTAGTGGGCACGCAGTCCGGCGTTGTCGAAGATGTCGACATAGCTGACGTCGTCGACGGACTTGTCGGAGATCGCCGAGTCGAGCGGACCGATCTCCAGGCCGTGCCCGGAGGTGAAGTCGTAGAGCTCGAGGAACCGCGCGCGGCGCTTCGCCATCTGGCGGCGATGCTCCTCGCTGCCCTTGGCCTGCTTGGTGGCCTGCTTCGTGGTCGTCACCGAGTCGTCCCGCACACCGGTCAACCTAACTCAGCCGGTGCCGATCGCGGCACACGCCGTCGGGCGGTCTGATGCGCACGACCTTCACCCGGCAGACCCAGCCCTCCCGCGGCGTGCGCTCGTGGTGGGGCAAGGCCTGGCAGCGTGCCGTCGAGGAGGCGGCGTACTCCGACGCGGAGCTGCGTCCTGGCCGGACCCACGCCCGCCGCGGCGACGTCGGCGCGATCAGCGTCGAGTCCGGAGGTCTGCTGGCGGCGTGCCGCGACGGCGACGACGCGTGGACGGTCCAGGTCTCCCTGCCCGTGCTCGAGGAGCCGGCCCGGCGCGCGCTGGTCGAGGTGGTCGCGGCCGAGGCGGGCCGGATCGCCGACCTGCTCGCCGGCAACCTGGCTCACGACCTGGTCGAGCATGCCGAGGAGGTGGGCGTCGAGCTGCTGCCGTACGGCGGCGAGCTGGTCGCGACCTGCACCTGCCCGCACTACCTCGATCCCTGCCCCCACGCCATCGCGGTCCTGGTCCAGACGGGGTGGCTGGTCGACACCGATCCGCTGGTGCTCTTCGCCCTGCGCGGGGTCGACCGCGACGTCCTCCTCGCCGACCTGCACGCCCGCGCCGCGACCGGCCCCGGCGCCCCGCCGGTCCGCACGGCCGACCTGGCCGACGACGTCGAGCTCGTCGTGGACGCCGCGGTCCGCGCTCAGCGCCTGGTCGCGCTGTTCGAGGCGGGCGCGGAGCTGCCCGACGGGCTGGTCTAGGTCCTAGGACGTTCGGGCAGGCGAGCCGAAGGCCAGCTCGCGCAGCTCGTCCTGATAGCCGGCGTATGCCGTCCGCATCGCGGCCGCGGGCCAGTCGGCGGGCAGCAGCGCCGCCGGGAGCAGGGGATCGGTGGCCAGGTGGCGGACCAGCTGCGCGGCGACGGCGAGCCGGGGCGCCGGGGCGGTGGTCCGTTCGAGACCGTCCAGCAGGAGCCGGCCCCGGTCGGCCCAGCCGGCGAGGTCCCACAGGCGGGAGGCGAGGTCCGCGGGGTCGTCGTCGGGCGTGGTCGTGAACGTCGCCAGGACCGCCTCGGCGGCGTATCCCCGCGGTCGCCGGAGGTTGGCCGGGCGGGTCCAGACGCCCTCGCGCAGCTCCGCGAGTCGGTACGACGACAGCCGATCGCGCAGCGTCGCCCGCTCGGCCCCGGTGCGCCCGGCGACCACGACGACCGCCATCTCCCAGGTCCCGTCCCAGCGGGTCTCCGCGTCGAGCACGGCCTCGTCCTGGCGGCGCTGGCGTGCGGTGAGCCGGTCGCCGAGGACGTACTGGCGGGGGTCGCCCTGCGCGCGCTCCAGGTCCCCGGCCGCGACGGCTCGGGTCAGGGCGACGCGGGCGGTGGCCGGCGGGATGCCGAAGTGCTCGCCCGCCCGGACCAGCTCGGCGGCCGACATCCGGTCCGGGTGGGAGCCCAGGAGGAGGCTGAGCATCACCGACCGCGCCGAGAGGGGTGCCAGGTCGTCCACGTCCACCGATGCTACACATCTCGACACGGTTGTCGCGCGAACTGTAACGTCGAGCCATGGCCCCCCACGACCCGCACGAGGTCCTCAACCAGGTCCCGCCGCTCGTCGGCCACGACACGTCGGCCGACCCGGCGCTGCTCGAGGGGATCGAGCGCGAGGGCGCCGGCTGGGCGCTGGAGGAGATCCGCGAGGTGGGCCGCCTGGCGGGCACCCCGGAGGCGATCGAGCTCGGCCGGCTCGCCGAGCGCGTCCCGCCCCGGCTGCACACCCACGACCGCTACGGCCACCGGATCGACGAGGTGGAGTACGTCCCGGCGTACCACCAGCTGATGACCACCGCCGTCACCCACGGCATCCACGCCGCCCCGTGGGCCGACGACCGGCCGGGTGCCCACGTCGCGCGGGCCGCGAAGTTCTACGCCTGGAACGTCGACGCGGGCCACGGCTGCCCGATCTCGATGACCTACGCCGTGATCCCGGCCCTGCGCGCCCACCCGGAGCTGGCCGCGCGCTTCGAGCCGCTCCTGACCAACCGCGCGTACGACTTCGGCCTGCGCGATCCCGCGACCAAGCGCGGCCTGATCGCCGGCATGTCGATGACGGAGAAGCAGGGCGGCTCCGACGTGCGTGCCAACACGACGACGGCCACCCCGGTCGCCGGCGAGCCCGGCACCTACCGCATCGTCGGCCACAAGTGGTTCACCTCGGCGCCGATGTCGGACCTGTTCCTGACCCTCGCCCAGGCGCCCGGCGGTCTGTCCTGCTTCCTGCTGCCGCGGGTGCTCCCGGGGGGCGACCCCAACCCGATCCGCTTCCTGCGGCTCAAGGACAAGCTCGGCAACAGGTCCAACGCGTCGTCCGAGATCGAGTACGACGGCGCGACCGGCTGGCTCGTCGGCGAGGAGGGCCGCGGGGTCAAGACCATCGTCGAGATGGTCAACATGACCCGCCTCGACTGCGTGATCGGCTCCGCGTCCGGGATGCGGAGCGCGCTGGTCCAGGCGGCCCACCACACCCGCCACCGCGCCGCCTTCGGCAAGCTGCTCGTCGACCAGCCCCTGATGCGCAACGTGCTCGCCGACCTCGCCGTCGAGTCCGAGGCTGCCACCACCGCGATGATGCGCCTGGCCGGCGCCAACGACCGAGCGATCCGGGGTGACGCGGGCGAGGCCGCGCTGCGCCGTCTGGCGCTCGCCGCGACCAAGTACTACGTCTGCAAGCGCGGACCGGTCCTGGCCAACGAGGCGCTCGAGTGCCTCGGCGGCAACGGCTACATCGAGGACTTCGACCTGGCCCGCATCTACCGCGAGCTCCCGCTCCTCTCGATCTGGGAGGGCTCCGGCAACGTCGCCGCCCTCGACGCCCTGCGCGCCATCGGCCGCGAGCCGGAGTCGCTCGACGCCTTCCTCGCCGAGGCCGAGCTCGCCGTCGGCTCCGACCAGAGGTACGACGACGCCCTCACCTCGCTCACGAAGGAGCTCACGGACTTCGACGACATCGAGTTGCGCGCGCGCCGCCTCGTCGAGCAGATCGCCGTCGTCTTCCAGGCCGGTCTCCTGATCCGCCACGCGCCGCAGGCCGTGGCGGACGCGTTCTGCGCCAGCCGACTGGCCCGCGACTGGGGCAGCGCCTTCGGCACCCTGCCCGCGGGTCTCGACCTCGGGCCGATCCTGGAGCGCACCGAGCCGGGATTCTGACCCTCCTCAGCGCTCCGCCGTCCGGTCGTCAGCGTTGAAGCTCGGCCGGGGCGACCCCCAGCGCCCCGAGCGCCATCGCCGAGAGCAGCTCGCGCAGCGCGGAGTCCGGGATGGCGTGGCCGGCGCGCGGTGTGGAGTTGAGCAGGCCGAAGGCGGCCTGCGCCGCCGCGCGGGCGCTGGGCCGGTCGAGCCCCGGGCTCAGCGCGCGCAGCTGATCGGCCCACAGGCCGACGTACGCCCGCTGGAGGCGGCGGACCTGCTCCCGCGCGTCCTCCGGCAGGGACTCCCAGTCGCGGTCCTGGACGATGATGAGCGGGCGGTGGCCGAGGGCGAACTCCACGTGCCAGTCGACCAGGCCGCGCAGGGCCGCCGCCGGATCGCCGTCGGCGCGGGCGACCCGCTCCCGGCCGACCTCGAGCAGCCGCTCGCTGATCGAGGTGAGCATCTCGGCGAGCACCGCCTGCTTGGACGCGAAGTGCTTGTAGAGCGCCGGCCCGGAGATGCCGCACGCGGCGCCGAGGTCGGCGACGGAGACGCCGTGGAAGCCGCGGGCGGCGAACAGGTCGGCAGCGGTGGCCAGGATCTGCTCGCGGCGGCTCGGCTCGGTCACCGGGGCAGGCTATGGCATGTCGGCGCCGGGATCCGTTGCGCATCAGGTTAATGATCGTTAACCTGATGTCGTGTCCGAGACTCCCGAGCCCACCCTGCGCGAGCTCTCCGCCGACCTGCGCAAGCGCCTCGACCGTGTGCGCCAGGGCGGCAGCGAAGCGGCCCGCACCAAGCACACCGACCGCGGCAAGCTGCTCGCCCGCGACCGGGTCGACCGGCTCCTCGACCCCGGCAGCCCCTTCCTGGAGCTCGCCCCGCTGGCGGCGTACGGGATGTACGGCAAGCCGGGCAGCGCCGACGACTACGCCGTCCCCGCGGCCGGCGTCGTCGCCGGCATCGGCCGGGTCGAGGGCCGCAACGTCATGGTCGTCGCCAACGACGCGACCGTGAAGGGCGGCACCTACTACCCGATGACCGTCAAGAAGCACCTGCGTGCGCAGACGGTCGCGGCCGAGAACGAGCTGCCCTGCGTCTACCTCGTCGACTCCGGCGGCGCCTTCCTGCCCATGCAGGACGAGGTGTTCCCCGACAAGGAGCACTTCGGCCGGATCTTCTTCAACCAGGCGAACATGTCGGCTCGCGGGATCCCGCAGCTGGCCGCGGTCATGGGCTCGTGCACCGCGGGCGGCGCGTACGTGCCGGCGATGTCCGACGAGACCGTGATCGTCAAGAACCAGGGCACGATCTTCCTCGGCGGCCCGCCCCTGGTGAAGGCCGCCACCGGCGAGGTCGTCAGCGCCGAGGACCTCGGCGGCGGCGACGTGCACGCCCGAAGGAGTGGCGTCGTCGACCACCTCGCCGACGACGACGCGCACGCGCTGCGGATCCTGCGGGGCATCGTCGACACCCTGCCGAATGGGCAGAGACCGCATGATCCCGACCCGGATTCGCGCGGTTCGGTCCCCAACCGCATCGATTCCGAGGACCCGCACGAGCCCCCGGAGAGCATCTACGACGTCGTGCCGGCGAGCACCCGGACGCCGTACGACGTCCGCGAGGTCATCCGCCGCCTGGTCGACGGCAGCCGGCTGCAGGAGTTCAAGCAGCTGTACGGCGAGACCCTGGTCTGCGGCTTCGCCCGCATCCACGGCCACCAGGTCGGCATCGTCGCCAACAACGGCATCCTGTTCAGCGAGTCCGCGCTCAAGGGCGCCCACTTCGTCGAGCTGTGCAACCAGCGCGGCATCCCGCTGCTGTTCCTGCAGAACATCTCCGGCTTCATGGTTGGCCGCGAGTACGAGAACCGCGGCATCGCCCGCGACGGCGCCAAGCTCGTCACCGCGGTCGCCTGCTCCGTCGTCCCGAAGCTCACCGTCGTCATCGGCGGCTCGTTCGGCGCCGGCAACTACGGCATGTGCGGGCGCGCGTACGACCCGCGCTTCTTGTGGATGTGGCCCAACTCCCGGATCTCGGTGATGGGCGGCGACCAGGCGGCCAACGTGCTCGCCACGGTCGCCGGGCGCGAGGACGACCCCGATGTCGACGAGTTCAAGCAGCCGATCAAGGACCAGTACGAGACCCAGGGCTCGCCGTACTACGCGTCCGCGCGGCTGTGGGACGACGGTGTGATCGACCCCGCGGACACCCGCCGGGTGCTCGGCATGGCGCTCGACGTGGTCACCGCGGTGCCGACGCCCGCACCCCACTACGGAATCTTCAGGATGTGATCGAGCGATGACCGAGATCCGCTCCGTACTGGTGGCCAATCGCGGTGAGATCGCCCGCCGGGTGTTCCGCACCTGCCGCGACCTCGGCATCCGCACGGTCGCCGTCCACACCGACCTCGACGCCGACGCGCTGCACGTGCGCGACGCCGACGTCGCGCTGCGCGTCCCGAGCTACCTCGACGCCGACGCCGTCCTCGCCGCCGCGAAGGAGGCCGGCCTGGCCGACGGGGGTGCGATCCACCCCGGCTACGGCTTCCTCTCCGAGAACGCAGCCTTCGCCGCGGCCGTGACCGACGCCGGCATCGCCTGGGTCGGGCCGAGCCCGAAGGTCATCGAGCAGATGGGACGCAAGGACGCGGCCCGCGACCTCGCCGTGGCGGCGGGGGTGCCGGTGGTGCCGTCGTACGGCGTCGAGGAGGACCCGGCCACGTTCGCCTACCCGGTGCTGGTCAAGGCCGCTGCCGGCGGTGGCGGCAAGGGGATGCGCGTCGTACGGTCCGCGGCCGACTTCGACGCCGCCGTCGCGGCGGCCAGGCGCGAGGCCGCCGGCGCGTTCGGCGACGACACGATGCTCGTCGAGAAGTACGTCGAGCGGGGCCGTCACATCGAGGTCCAGGTGCTCGGCGACAGCCACGGCAACGTCGTCCACCTCGGCACGCGCGAGTGCTCCGTGCAGCGCCGCCACCAGAAGGTCCTCGAGGAGGCGCCCGCGCCCGCGCTCGACGACGCGCTGCGCGAGCGCATCCACGGCTCGGCCGTGGCGCTGTCGGCGTCGG
This sequence comes from Nocardioides albidus, assembly GCF_006335005.1. GTDB lineage: Bacteria > Actinomycetota > Actinomycetes > Propionibacteriales > Nocardioidaceae > Nocardioides > Nocardioides albidus. Next base: position 208,453 of record NZ_VDMP01000021.1, on the reverse strand, counting down.
TGGGCTACGAGAACGCCGGCACGATCGAGTACCTCCTCGACGCGAGCACGGGCGACTTCTACTTCCTGGAGATGAACACCCGCCTCCAGGTGGAGCACCCGGTCACGGAGATCCACAGCGGGACCGATCTGGTCGCGCTCCAGCTCGCCGTCGCCGCCGGGGATCCGCTGCCCTTCGAGCAGTCGGACGTCCGCTTCGGCGATCACGCGATCGAGGCGCGGATCTACGCCGAGGACGCGTTCGGCGGCTTCCTCCCCCAGGCGGGTACGGCGACCGAGGTGTCGTGGCCCGCCGCGGCCCGGGTCGACCACGCGCTCGAGAGCGGTCAGGTCGTGAGCACGTCGTACGACCCGATGCTCGGCAAGGTCATCGTCAGCGGGCCGACCCGCGAGGCCGCCCGCCGTGCGCTGGTCGCGGCGCTCGACGACACCGCGATCCTCGGGCTGACCACCAACACCGGCTTCCTGCGGGTGCTGGCGGCCGGCGAGGAGTTCGCCGTCCCCGGCGGGATCGACACCGCCTGGCTGGACCGCCACGAGGTCCCCGCCCCCGACCCGACGCCCGCCCGGGAGATCGCCGCCCGGCTCTGGCTCGACGCCACCGCCGCGGCGAGCGGTCCCTTCGCCGCCGACGGCTTCCGGATGGGCGGCCCGGCTGCGCCCGTCCTCGTGGAGTTCACCGACGGCGAGGTCACCCTCGCGGCCTCCCGGGTGACTCCCGCGGCCGCCCGGGTCACCCCCCACCACGTCGAGCTCGCCCACCAGGGCCAGCGCTACGTCTTCCACCGCCCCGACGCCGCCGCCGACCACGGCGCGGCCGCCGGTGACGGCACCGTCGTCGCGCCGATGCCGGGAACGGTCCTCGACGTGTCGGTCGCCGTCGGCGACACGGTCGCCGAGGGCGACGTCCTCGGCGTGGTGGAGGCGATGAAGATGGAGCTCGCGCTCAAGGCGCCGTACGCCGGCACGGTCACCGCCGTCGGCGCGACAACCGGCCAGCAGGTCGCCCTGGGGGCGGAGCTGTTCGTGGTGGAGGGGAGCGCGTCGTGACCGCCCTGCCCATGGTGGTGCCCGAGGCCGGGCTGCCCGCGAAGGTCACGATCTACGAGGTCGGCCCCCGCGACGGGCTGCAGAACGAGAAGTCCGTCGTCCCGACCGAGGTCAAGGCCGCCTTCATCACGAGGCTGGTCGACGCAGGGCTTCCGATCGTCGAGGCCACCAGCTTCGTCCACCCGGACTGGGTCCCGCAGCTCGCCGACGCCGCCGACCTCATGCGCGGCCTCACCGCCGACCTCGGCGACGCGGCCCGCCAGCTGCCGGTGCTCGTCCCCAACCAGCGGGGACTCGACCGCGCGGTCGAGCTCGGCCTGCGTCACGTCGCGGTGTTCGCATCGGCGACCGAGACCTTCGCGAGCAAGAACCTCAACCGCACGCTCGCGTCCCAGTTCGAGATGTTCGAGCCCACGATCCGCCAGGCGCTCGACGCCGGCATGGACGTGCGCGGCTACGTCTCCATGTGCTTCGGCGACCCGTGGGAGGGCGCCGTCCCGGTCGAGCAGGTCGTCGCCGTCGGCAAGCGGCTTCTCGATCTCGGCGTCGGTCAGCTCAGCCTCGGCGACACCATCGGCGTCGCCACCGCCGGCCACGTGAAGGCACTCGTCGCCGCCTTCGCCGACGCGGGCGTCGGCTGCGAGCGGCTCGCGCTGCACTTCCACGACACCTACGGCCAGGCGCTCACCAACGTCCACGCGGGTCTGCAGGCCGGCGTGACGACGTACGACGCCTCCGCCGGCGGGCTCGGCGGCTGCCCCTACGCGAAGAGCGCCACCGGCAACCTCGCCACCGAGGACCTGGTCTGGTTCCTCACCGGGCTCGGGATCGAGCACGGCGTCGACCTCGAGGCCGTGGTCGCGGCCAGCGCGTGGATGGCCGGACAGCTCGGCCGGCCCAGTCCCTCCGCCGTCGTCCGGGCCCTGGCCGACACCGCCGGCTGATCCCCCTCTAACGTTGGCCCATGGACGGTCGACGACGCGCGTGGGGCTGGGTCGCCGCGTTGCGGGCCGGGGCGACCACGCCGTGGCTCGACTGGCCCGACGACGGCACGGGCGACGGCGAGCCGCTGGCCGCGGAGCTGCCCGGAGCCCAACAGCTCGCCCTGCTGCGCCGCCTCAACGTGTACGCCGCCGCGGCCGGGCGGACCGTGCCCGCGGCGACCGCCGAGCGGATCCTCGCCGCCGGCGTCTCCGGGCGCGGGCGGAGCGAGCTCGCGCTCGTCGGTGCTGACCCCGGCGGGGCCGGCCGGTTCGGGCCCCCGCCGGTCGATCCCGACGCGCTCGGCGACGACGAGCTGCTGCGGGTCGCCTGCGCGCTCATCGCCGACGACGTCGCCGCCACCGCAGCGGTCCCGGCACCCGAGCCGTCGCTCGTCGACCGGGTGCGGGCCGTGCGTCGCCCGTGGGTGCGCTCGTTCGTGGTCGTCGGCATGCCCTGGCGCGCCGACGCCGTCCGGACCGAGCTCGCCGCGCAGGGGCACCGTCCGGGCGGGCGCCGCCCGACGGCGTACCTCCTCGCCGACGACCTCGAGACCGTCCTCGTCCAGGCCTGGACCGCCCGCAGCTTCGACCAGGGCGGCGCGTCGTGGCGAGGCTTCGTCCGCGCCAATGCCGGCGCCGGGCACCTCCCGCCCCGCGCCGACCTCGCCCGGATGGCGCGCTCCGCCGCCTACAAGTACGGCGCCGACCGGGTCCGCATCGTGCTCGACGACCGGCTGCTGGCCGCCGAGCTCGGCGTGTCCCGGCTCGGTGGGCCGCCCCGGCTCGGCGCGCACGCCGTCGACCTGGTCCGCAGGGTGGGGGAGCCGCTGGGCCTGCTGGTCGCCTCCGCCGAGCGTCCGCGGCTGCTCCGCGACAGCCTCGGCCAGGTTCTCGACGGCCTCGGCGGTCCGCCGCCGACGCTCCCGCCGCGGTGGGACGGCTGGCTCAGCACACAGGCCGAGCGCACCCGCCACGAGCTCGCCGCCGCTCGCTACCCTGTGCTCGGCGACCTCGACCGGTTGCTGCCGCGGCCCGTCGGCACCGACCGACGGGCGCCGGTGCTCCCGGTCGACGCCGAGGTGCTGTCGCTCGCGCTGGGCCTGCTCCTCGACCCCGTGACCGTGCCCGCCCGCACCCAGGAGGAGACGTGAGTCGGCGAGTCCTGCTGCATGTCGGCACACCCAAGACCGGGACGTCGTACCTCCAGGACGTGCTCTACAAGAACCGCGCCCGCCTGCTCAAGCAGGGCGTGAGCTATCCGGCCGACCGCTTCGACGACCACTTCCTCGCCGGTCTCGACCTGATGCGCCTGCGCTGGGGCGGGCTGGAGGCCGAGGCGGTCGGCGCCTGGGACAGGCTGTCCGCACAGGTCCGCGAGCACGACGGCACCTCGATCATCAGCCACGAGATCCTCGCCTCGGCCTCCCGGAGCCAGGTGGCCCGGGCGCTGACCTCGCTCGGCCACCGCCCCGGCGGCGACACCTCCGACGGCGGCACCGAGATCCACCTGATCCTCTCGGTGCGCGACCTGGTCCGGCAGATCCCCGCCGAGTGGCAGGAGAACGTCAAGCACCGCGCCCGGTTCGGCTACGGACGCTTCCTCGAGCTGATCCAGGACCCGGAGCGCGCGCACCGCGTCGGTGCGTGGTTCTGGGGCGTCCAGGAGATCCCCGACATCCTCGACCGCTGGGGCGCGGACATCCCCCCGGAGCGGATCCACCTCGTCACCGTCCCGCCGTCCGGCGGTCCGCCCGACCTGCTGTGGGAGCGGTTCAGCAGCGCGTTCGGCCTCGAGGGGCTGGACCTCAAGCTCACCACCCGGCGCGCGAACCCGAGCCTCGGCGTGCCCGAGTCCGCGTTGATCCGCCGGATCAACCGCACCGCGGCCCGCGACCTGCCGCCCCAGCACTACCGCCCGCTGGTCCGCGAGCTGCTCGCGCACCGCACCCTGTCCAAGCGCACCAAGTCGGCCCGCCTCGGGCTGCCGCCGGACCAGTACCCGTGGGTCCACCAGCTGACCGAGAGCTGGATCGCCGAGCTGGCGCGACGGGGGTACGACGTCGTGGGCGACCTCGAGGACCTGCGCGGCGCGCCGGCGCCGACCGGCAAGTGGGTCGATCCCGACCACCCGCCCGAGCGGCAGGTGGCCTCGGCCGCGGTCGACGCGATCAAGGCACTCCTGCTGGACAACGCCGAGGCGCACGCCGAGAACGAGCGGCTGCGCCGCAAGCTCGAGGCCGCGCGCCGCGACCTGGTGCGGGCCCGGACACCGCGGCTGATGAGGTCGATGGAGTGGACCGTGCAGCGGCTCGAGGGCAGCGGCAAGGGCCGTCAGGCCCTCGAGGTCTACCGCAAGGCCCGCAGGCGGAACTCCCGACCCGCGTAGCGTCCGACCCGGTAGGTGCTCCAGCCGTCGGTCACCGCGCCGACCCCGCCGCCGACCAGCGGGATCCGCTTGCCGACGGTGGTGGCGATCCGCTTGCCGATCACCCGGCCGACCAGCTCGCCGGCCAGCACGGTCGACACGGCCCGGTCCAGGGTCGGGTCGTGCTCCGGTGCGGTCGCGATCGCCATCGGCGGCGCCGGGAGTTGCTTGCGCTTGACCATCGTCCGCACGGTCTCCTCGCCGAGGATGCAGACCAGGATCGCGTTGCGCACCCGTGGGTCGTCGAGGTCGTAGCCGCGCAGGTGCGCGATGCCCGCCACCATCCGGCACTGGATGATCGCCAGCCCGGTGATGCTCGCCGGCGCCACGATCGTCGCCGTGATCAGGCCGCCCAGGTTGGTCGCCAGGCCCTCCACGCCGGCGTACGCGACATGGTTCTGGATCAGCTCCCGCACCGCCTTGTCGACGTCGCCGTGCTGCTCCTCGAGCTGGGCCCGCGCCGCCTCCGCCGCCGGCGGCAGCGGCCCGGCCCCCACGATCGCCCGGTGCAGCGCCTCCCGCACGAACGACTGGGTCAGCCCCGGTGCCAGCTGGGTGACCTTCGGGGCGAGCTGCTGGGCGGTCCGCATCGCGATGCCCTTCCTCAGGGAAGCCATGCCCCGATCGTAGGTCGGTCCGCCAGGCCCGAGCCGGGACGAGGTGCCACTCCGGTACCCGCGAGGTGCCACTCCGGTACCCGCGAGGTGCCAGGTCTGGCCCTGGGCAAGCCCAGGTACGAACATGGCACCTCGTCCCTCCTAGGATCGGGGAGTGCCGGTCGAGCCTGAGCCCAGCCCGTGGGTGTTCCCCAGCCGGGCGGAGCTGGCGGCGCTGCCGGTCCTCGACGATCCCGACGATCCCGACGAGCCCGACGATCCGGGGGACGGCACGCACGACGGGAGCGACCTGGTCGCGGTGGGGGCCGATCTCGCGCCGGGCACGCTGCTGGCGGCGTACCGCGGCGGGCTGTTCCCGATGCCCGAGGGACGCTCGATCGGCTGGTGGTGCCCGGCCCATCGCGGCGTGCTGTTCCTCGACGAGCTCCGCGTCTCGCGCTCCCTGCGCCGCTCGGCGCGCGACTTCGAGGTGCGCGTGGACACCGCCTTCGACGAGGTCGTCGCGGCGTGCGCCGACCCGCGGCGGCCGCACGGCTGGATCGACGGCCGGATCGCTCGGGCGTACGGCGACCTGCACCGTCTCGGCTGGGCGCACTCGGTCGAGACCTGGCAGGACGGGCGCCTCGTCGGGGGGTTGTACGGCGTCGCGATCGGCGGACTCTTCGCCGGGGAGTCGATGTTCCACCACGTCACCGACGCCTCGAAGGTCGCCCTCCTCGGGCTGGTCGAGGGACTGCGCCGCGACGCGGACGGCGCCGCGGGCAACCGCCTGATCGACGTCCAGTGGGCCACCCGCCACCTGACCGGCCTGGGCGTGCGGGAGATCCC
>NZ_VDMP01000021.1:157098-202516 GCF_006335005.1 Nocardioides albidus | reverse complement strand
CGGCAATCTGCTGTTCGCCGGGCCTGTGAATAGTGTGAGACCGGTGGGGACAGGGTGGGCGCGTGGTCGCCCGCTCCGCCGCGCCCCCGGAACGGGAGCGGCGACGAGCCCCGGCCCCTAGGAAAGGAAACGACATGACCCCCTTCAAGCGCCCCCTGGCTGCCGCCGGCGCCGCCGTGCTGCTGGGCCTCACCCTGAGCGCCTGCGGTGGCGGCGGCCACCCGACCGACGCCTCCAAGAAGGAGTTCTGCGGCGGCGTCGAGGACGTCATCACCACGACGAACTCCGTCGAGGGCGACGAGCCGACCGAGGCGGAGTGGAAGAAGCTCCAGGAGGCCTACGGCGACCTCGGTGACATCGGTACGCCGAAGGGCATCAGCGACACCGAGCGCAACGGCTTCGAGGTCATCGTCGACGCGATCACCGACCTCGACTACGACGAGGCCAAGAAGTCCTTCGGCGACAAGGACGGCGAGGACAACATCCCCGGCGTGTCCAAGGACGACGAGAAGGACGCCGACAAGTTCTTCGACTACCTCACCGAGACCTGCGCCGACCAGCTCGGCGGCTGACGCAGGCCCGGCGCGACCAGCCCGTCAGACCACGGTCGGCGGCTGGTCGCCGTCGGCCACCATCGCCCGCCCGGCGCGCTCCCAGCCGAGCATGCCGTCGACGAGGTTGACCACGTCGTACCCCTGCTGGGCGAGATAGGCGACGGCCCGCGCGGAGCGCCCGCCGCCCTTGCAGACGACGAGGGTCTGGGGTGCCTCGAGCTCGACGAACTCGCCCAGCCGCGCGGGCAGGTCCATGAGCGGGATGTGGACCGCCCCGTCGATGTGGCCGGCGGCCCACTCGTCGTCCTCGCGTACGTCGAGCACCACCAGGTCCTCGGGCAGCGGGTCGGGGACGGCGTCGATCTCGATGCTGGGGATCATGCCGTCCATCCTAGGAACCCGCGCGCACCCTCGGCCCGGCCCGGGCTCAGACGGCCGCGGCGGTCACCGCGTGTCGGGGCACGCACACCACCGGCACGGGAGCGTGCCTGATGATCCGCGATGCCTGGGATCCCACGAACACCCGCCCGGCGAGGCCGCCCGCACCGGAGCCGACCACGAGGACGTCGCCGGCGCGCCACGGCACGTCCGCGAGGGCCTCGGCCCAGCTGGTGCCGTGCCCGACCACGACATCGGCGTCGACGGCGGCGATGGAGCGCGCCGTGAGCAGGGTCGCGTCGATCTCGGCCCGCTTGGCCTCGGCCCACTTCTCCGCGATCAGCGCCTGCGGCCCGCTCTCGATCATCGAGCCGAACATCGCGACGGGGTGGACGTTGAAGCTCGCGATCCGCAGCTCGGCGCCGAGCTCGGCCGCCTGGGCCGCGCTGGCGGCGATCAGCTGTGCCGAGGCGGTGCCGCCGAAGGCGACGGTCAGCCGGTTGATCCGGGTCCGCGAGTCGACGTCGTAGTCGCGCGGCGCGAGCCCGACGGGGATGGTGGAGGTGTGCAGGAGCCGGTCGCCGATCCCGCCGAGGGCGACCCGTCCCAGGACACCGCTGGGGGAGGAGCCCACCACCAGGTAGCGGGCGTCGCCCGCGGCCTCCAGCAGCCCGGCCGGGACCGACCGGGCGCGCCGGACCTCGGTGCTCACCTTCACCTCCTTGGTCACCAGGGCGGCCATCTCGGCGAGGCCGGCCGTCGCCGACGCCTCCAGGGCCTCGAGATAGGCGCTGTCCACCGCGTTGAGGCCGTGGGCGGAGCCACTGACGATGGTGCACAGGCGCAGGGGGAGGTTGCCGGCGAGGGCCATGGAGATGCCCAGCCGCAGCGGGGCGTGGAACCGCTCGTCCGGCAGGAGACCTACGAGGATGCTCATCAGCTGCCCGCCAGGGCCGAGTCCGACTCGACGTGCTCGACCGGGATGGCGTACTTCTCGCGAGCGCGGTCGACGACGTCGTAGCGCAGCCAGTTCGACTGGGCCAGCGGGAGGGTCGAGATCACGATCTGGTCGGGACCGAAGGTCGCCACGGCGTCTTCCAGGGCGCGCAGCGGGCGGTAGTCGCCCAGCGCGCCCTCGGCCACGTGGCCGTCGGCCCGCAACGACTCGAGCAACTGGTCCAGGCGCTGCTGCGCGGCCTCGGTGGTCGCATCCCAGACGTAGACGGCGCCCTTGGTCAGCGCCTGCCCGGTGTCGATCGGGTTGGCCGGCACGCACACGAAGTACTCGGCGGACCCGTCCCGGTCGACCCGGCGCAGCGCGGTGCGGAGCTCGTCGCGGGAGAGCGTCTCGTTGGCGAGCACGAGCACCCGGTGGGCCCGTCCGGTCGGCACGTCCTCCGGGCCGGGAGCGACGCTCCCGCCCATCGCCTTGACGATGAAGTACGCCGCCAGGATCACGCCCCAGGCCAGCAGGCTGAGCAGCAGTTGGGGCCGGACCTTGTCGTTGAGAGCCATCTGCAGCAGGACCGCGACGATGCCGACGATCGCGACGATCGACAGGACCGGGTAGCCCCACATCTTGACGATCAGCTTGCTCGGGTCGGTCTTCGGGCGCAGCACGAACTGCGAGACGGCGATGAGGCCGTAGACGAACAGGATGATGGCGCCCGAGGAGTTGAGCAGGAACAGGAAGACGGTCTCCGGGGAGATCGCTGCCGCGATGACGCACAGGAAGCCGATGAAGGACGAGGCCAGGATCGCGTTGCGCGGAACGCCGGACCTGCTGACCACCATCAGGGCGCCAGGCGCCTCCCGGCGGGCGGCGAGCACGAAGACCATCCGGGAGGCGGTGTAGAGGCCGGAGTTGAGGCAGGAGAGCACGGCGGTGAGCGCGACGGCGTTCATCAGGTCGGCGGCGCCGGGGATCCCGATCTCGCTGAGCGCCTGGACGTACGGCGAGGTGCCCGCCTCGTACTTGTCCCACGGCAGGATGCAGGTCAGCAGGAAGATCGAGCCGATGAAGAACACGGCGATCCGCATGATGACCGAGTTGGTCGCCTTCGCGACCGACTTGGCCGGGTCGGGCGTCTCGGCCGCGGCGATGGTGGCGATCTCGGCGCCGACCATCGAGAAGATCACGATGACCACGCCTGCGGTGACCGCGCTCGGGCCCTGGGCGAAGAAGCCGCCGTGGTCGGTCAGGTTGTTGAAGCTCAGGTCGGAGCCGGGCAGCAGGCCGAAGACGAACAGCGTGCCGATCACCAGGAAGCCGACGATGGTCGCGACCTTGATGCCGGCGAACCAGAACTCGAACTCGCCGAAGGAGGCCACCGAGAACAGGTTGGTCGTGGTCATCGCGATCATCAGCACCAGGGAGACCAGCCACAGGGGAGCGCCGGGCACCCAGTACCGGATGATCTCGGCGCCGGCGACGGCCTCGAAGCCGACCACGACCACCCAGAAGTACCAGTAGAGCCAGCCCGCCGAGAATCCCGCCCAGCCGCCCATGGCCTGGCGGGCGTAGTCGGAGAACGAGCCTGTCGACGGATTCGCGGTGGCCATCTCGCCGAGCATCCGCATGATCAGGATGACGAGCACGCCGGCGAGCGCATATGTCAGGAACGATGCCGGTCCGGTGGCCTCGATGACGGCGCCGGAGCCCATGAACAGGCCGGCTCCGATCACGCCCCCGATGGCGATCATGTTGAGCTGTCGTTGGGACAGCCCTGCCTTCAGCTCTGGACCAGCGCCCATGCGTGCCTCCTTCGGTGGTGGTTCGAGGAGGCTAGGAGACGGCGGTCACACCGACCAAGAACAGAATGCCGGAAGCCGCGCGATTCGCCGACGATCTGCCGGGCGCCGATCGGGGTCGGGTCTGCGTCGCGGAACCTCTTAGTGGATCTCGAGGTCCTCGGCGATCAGGGCGACGTGCAGGGAGACGCGGATGTCCGGGTCGTTGAGGCTGGCGCCGAGCACCCGCTCGATCTTGGCGAGGCGGTCGTAGAACGCCCCTCGCGAGACGTGGAGGCTGGCGGCGGCGAGCGACTTGCTCGCGGGATGCTCGACGAGGGCGCGCAGGGCCTCGACGAGACCCGAGCCCCACTGGGCGTCGTGCTCGCGCAGCTGGCGCAGCTCGCGCTCGCAGAACAGGCGGACGCGGTCGTCGTCGCCGAGGAGGGTGAGCAGGCCGCGCAGGTGCACGTCCTCGAGGCGGTGGACCAGGCGCGCCGGGTCGGGGGTGCGCACCGACGAGACGACGTGAGCACTCTCCTTGAGGGTCTGGTCGGCCTCGGAGAGCCGCCCGACCGGCCGCCCCGCGCCGGCGATCGCCGGGTGCCGCCGCCTGACCCGGGCGACGAGGGCGTCCACCTCGCCGGACGGGTCGGCGCTCGCGGCCACGGAGAGGAGGGCGCGTACGTCGCCGTCGCTCTGGGAGGCCAGGACCGGCACCTTGAGCTCGTGGGCGGCGTGCACCGTCGCGGCGATCAGCTCGTCCAGGGCGGGCGTGGCCGGGCGGCTCGCGTCGTGGGCGTCGAGGACCGGGCGCAGGGTGAGCCCGACGAGGTGGCGCTGCTTGGTCACCAGGCCCGCCAGCTCGCAGCGCAGCTGGATCTCCTCGTTGCCGGGCTCGTTGAGCAGCCCGTGCAACAGCTCGTGGTGGGTACGCCGTACCTGGCTGTCGCGGTCACGCTCGTGCAGCCGGTGCAGGGCGAGGGCGGCGGCGGCCCGCTCCGCGACCGCGATCAGCCGCTGCGGCGGCTCGGTGGGCGACTCGATGACGAGCCGCCCCCAGCGCCGCTCGCGGCGTCCCAGGCGGGTGACCAGCCAGCCCTGGGTCCGGTCCCAGGTCGTGCGGCCCTCGAGGCGGACCCGGCTCGAGCGCTCGGTCCAGTCCGCCAGGAAGGAGCCGATGTCGTCGGGTCCGGACCGGTAGTCGCTGACCCGGTGGTCCTCGCCCTCGAGGACGACCGCGACCCCGGCCAGACGCTGGGCGGCGTCGAGGATCTCGCGCGGACCGGCCTCGGTGATGGTCAGCTCGGTGAACGTGTCGTGCACCCGCTGGGCGTCGCGCAGCTCGTCGAGCTGCTCGTCCACGATCCGCTCGCCGACGGCCTGGGCGAGGGCCGCGAAGCGCGCCTCGCGGGCCAGGGCGATCAGGGGCAGCCCGAGCTCGTCGCAGGCGGCCACGAGCGTCGGAGGCACGTCGCGCCACCGGCGGCCGAGCTCGATGACCAGGCCCGCGACCTCGCCGTCGCTGAGGCTGGTCGCGAACGCGCGCAGCTCGTCGTCGGAGTCCGGCAGCGCGATGCCGGTGGTGAGCAGCAGGTCGCCACCGCGCAGCACCGAGGCGATGTCGGCGGGCTCCCCGGAGTGGACCCACTGCACCGGGCGGTCCAGTCCGGCGGCGCCGGCGACGACCTCGGGACCGGCCTGGCGCACCGCGGGCATGCGCAGCACCTCGGCGACGGTGAGCTGGGCCAATGGGGGCTCCTCGGACGTCGGCGGCACGCCCGACGGAATGTCGGCCGCAGCGGATAACTCCAACATTCTGCCGGGCCCGGACGCGGGCCGCCAGCCTCAGGATGGGGGGCGATCTCCCCGTGGAAGGACAAGCCCGATGACCAGCACCTCCCCGACCCGGCTCACCGGACCGGCCGCGCTCACCGCCGACGCGGAGCGCGCCTACGACCTGGACCGTCAGCACGTGTTCCACTCGTGGTCGGCCCAGGAGACGCTGGACCCGATGGTGGTCACCCGGGCCGAGGGCTCCTACCTGTGGGACGGCCAGGGCAACCGGCTCCTCGACTTCTCCTCCCAGCTGGTCTACACCAACCTCGGCCACCAGCACCCGCGGATCGTCGCCGCGATCCAGGAGCAGGCCGCCAGCCTGTGCACCATCGCCCCGAGCTACGCCAACGGCACCCGCTCCGAGGCCGCCCGCCTGATCGCGTCGCACACGCCCGGCGACCTCGACCGGGTCTTCTTCACCAACGGCGGGGCCGACGCCAACGAGCACGCCATCCGGATGGCGCGCCTGCACACCGGCAAGCACAAGGTCCTCTCGACCTACCGCTCCTACCACGGTGGCACCCAGCTCGCGATCAACGTGACCGGCGACCCGCGCCGCTGGCCCAGCGACAACGGCTCGACCGGCACGGTCCACTTCTTCGGCCCGTTCCTCTACCGCTCCCCGTTCGCGGCGACCACCGAGGAGGAGGAGTGCCAGCGGGCCCTCGCCCACCTCGAGCAGGTCGTCGCCCTCGAGGGCGCCTCCACCATCGCCGCCATCATCCTCGAGTCCATCCCCGGCACCGCCGGCATCATGATGCCCCCGCCGGGCTACCTGCAGGGCGTGCGCGAGCTGTGCGACCGCAACGGCATCCTCCTCATCGCCGACGAGGTGATGGCGGGATTCGGCCGCGCCGGACGCTGGTTCGCCGTCGAGCACGGCGGCGTCGTCCCCGACCTGCTGACCTTCGCCAAGGGCGTCAACTCCGGCTACGTCCCGCTCGGCGGCGTCGCGATCTCGGAGAAGGTCTACCGCACCTTCGCCCAGCGTGCCTACCCCGGCGGGCTCACCTACTCCGGCCACCCGCTCGCCTGCGCCGCGGCGGTCGCCACCATCGAGACGATGGAGGACGAGGGCATCGTCGAGCGCGTCGACGCGCTGGGCCGTGAGGTCATCGAGCCCGAGCTGCGCGCCCTGGCGTCCCGTCACCCCTGGATCGGCGAGGTCCGCGGGACCGGCGCCTTCTGGGCGCTCGAGCTGGTCCGCGACCGCGAGAGCCGCGAGCCGCTGGCGCCGTACGGCGGCTCGAGCCCCGAGATGGCCGCGATCGTGTCCGGGTGCATGCGCCGCGGACTGATCCCGTTCGCGAACTTCAACCGCATCCACGTCGTACCGCCGCTGACCATCACCGCCGAAGAGGCCAAGGAGGGTCTGGCGATCCTCGACGAGGCCCTGGCCGAGGCGCACGGCCCGGCCTGAACCGGCCAGAATCCGCCTGAACCGCTCCCGCGAACCCTCCAGCGAACCCGAGGAACAACGATGACCCAGAACGTGCTGAACCCCGACCAGGCCGTCGACGGCGGGGCGCCCGCGAAGCGCCCCATGCTGATCGGCGGGGAGTGGGTCGAGAGCGTGTCGGGCGCCTGGCGCGACGTGCTCAGCCCGGCCCGTCACGGCCACGTCCTGGCGCAGGTGCCCGAGGGTGGCAAGGAGGACGTCGACCGGGCGGTCAGCGCCGCGCGCGCCGCCTTCCCGGGGTGGCGCGACCAGCACTTCACCGGCCGGCAGAAGGCCCTGCTCAAGATCGCAGACGCGATCGCCGAGCGGGCCGAGGAGCTGGCCGCCGTCACTGCCGCCGACACCGGCAACGCGCTGCGCACCCAGGCCCGCCCGGAGGCCGGCGTGCTCGCCGACCTGTTCCGCTACTTCGGCGGCGTCGCCGGCGAGGTCAAGGGCACCACGCTGCCCGCCGGGTCCGCCCAGCTGCAGTACACCCGCCTCGAGCCGCTCGGCGTGGTCGCCGGCATCCTGCCGTGGAACTCGCCGCTGATGATCGCGGGCTTCAAGGTCCCCGCCGCGCTGGCGGCCGGCAACACCGTGGTCCTCAAGGCGGCCGAGGACGCGCCGCTGGCGATCCTGCTGTTCGCCGAGATCTGCCAGGAGTTCCTGCCCGCCGGCGTGCTCAACGTGGTCACCGGCGACGGCGAGAGCGCCGGCGCTGCCCTGGTCGAGCACCCGGGCGTCGACAAGGTGTCCTTCACCGGCTCCACCGAGGTCGGGCGCCACATCGCCCGCGAGGCCGGCGAGCGGCTCGCCCACGTCTCCCTCGAGCTGGGCGGCAAGAACCCCTCCATCGTGTTCCCCGGCGCCGTCACCGACGAGCTCATCGAGGGCCTGCTCCTCTCCTCGCGCGTCCACCGCCAGGGCCAGAGCTGCACCGCCGGCTCGCGGCTCTTCCTGCACCGCGACGTCCACGACGAGGTCCTCGAGCGGCTGGTGGCCCGGATGGGCCAGCTGGTCGTCGGCGACCCGCTGGACGAGACCTCCGACATCGGCGCGGTCATCAACGAGACGCAGTTCCGCTCGGTGAAGGGCTTCCTCGAGGACGGCCTCGCCAACCCCGCGCTCAAGGTCGAGCTCGGCGGCCTCCCGCCCGAGAGCGGCCCGCTCGCCGACGGCTTCTACCACCTGCCGACCATCTTCTCCGGCGCCGACAACACCTTCCGGCTCTCCCGCGAGGAGATCTTCGGCCCGGTCGTGATGGCGATCCCGTTCACCGACACCGACGAGGTCGTCCGGATGGCCAACGACTCGGCGTACGGCCTCGCCGCCTACGTGTGGAGCCAGGACCTCAACCAGGCCATCGACACCGCCCACCGGCTCGAGGCCGGCTGGGTGCAGGTCAACCAGGGCGGCGGCCAGGTCGTCGGCCAGGCGTACGGCGGCTACAAGCAGAGCGGCATCGGCCGCGAGGTCTCGCTCGAGGGCATGCTCGCCGGATTCACCCAGACCAAGCAGATCAACGTGCGGATCGGCTGAGCCACCGCCCCTCCAGGGCGAGCTGCTGGGGACTACTTCAGCAGCTTGCTCAACCGGCGGTCGGCGAGGGGCTTGCCGCCGGTCTGACAGGTCGGGCAGTACTGCAGGCTGGAGTCCGCGAAGGACACCTCGCGCACGACGTCGCCGCACACGGGGCACGGCTTGCCCGTCTGGCCGTGCACCGCGAGGTGCGACTTCTTCTCGGCCTTGAGCTCGCTCGCCGCGAGCCCGCGTGAGCGCTCGACCGCGTCGCCGAGGGTGTCGCGGATGGCGGCGTACAGCGTGGCCAGGTCCTCGTCGGTGAGGCTGTCGGCGGGCTTGAACGGCGACATCCGCGCGGCATGCAGGATCTCGTCGGAGTAGGCGTTGCCGATCCCGGCGATGGTGCCCTGGTGGCGCAGCACGCCCTTGAGCTGCTTGCGCCCGGCGTCGGTGAGGATCGTCGCGAGCCGCTCGGCCGTGAAGTCGTCGGTCAGGGGATCGGGGCCGAGGCTGGCGATGCCCGGGACGTCGAGCGGGTCGCGCACCAGGTAGAGGGCGAGCGACTTCTTGGTGCCGGCCTCGGTGATGTCGAGTCCCGGGGTCAGGCCGTCGCGCTCGTCGAGCACCACCCGGACCGCCAGGGTCGACTTCGTGCTCGGCCGGGGCGGCAGCGCGGGGACCTCGTCCTTCCAGCGCACCCAGCCCGCCCGGGCCAGGTGGAGGACCAGGTGGAGACCGCTGGCCTCGATGTCGAGGAACTTCCCGTGGCGTCGTACGTCGTCCACCAGGGTCCCCTCGACCGCCGACAGCGGCGGATCGTAGGTCTTGAGGGCGCTGAACGCCGCGATGTGGACGCGGGTGACGGCGCGACCCTCCAGCCGGCCCCGGAGGTCGAGGGCCAGGGCTTCCACCTCGGGCAGCTCGGGCACGCACTCAGCCTATCGGCGGAACCTCCTAGGACCTCACGCCGACGCAACCGGGCGAACCGGGACTTCGTCCTGATTCCGCCGCCGGTCCATCACCCGGCTCCGGGACTCGCGTTGGTCGGGTCATCGGCGCCGCTCGGGAGCCCTCCACCACCCCTCCGAAGGGATCTCCCTCATGCTCGACAGGCATCTCACCTTGGGTTCGCTCGCCCTCGTGGCGGTTCTCGGCGCCGGATCGGGACTCCTCCCGCCCGCGGCCGCCACCCCCGGCACACCCCTCGACGCCGGCGGCGCCGGCGGCGCCGGCGGCGCCAACGGGTGCGGACAGCCCGAGGTCCCGGCTCAGTGGGGCACCATCGTGCACCCCGCCGTGACCCGAACGGTCGAGGCGACCACTCGCACCGAGTGGCTCTGGCAGCGCGCGACCGCGACCCTCGAGCGGGAGTACGCCCGCGAGAGCGTGGCGGCCGTCGTCCTCGTCCATTGGTCGCGCACCGTCGAGGTCACGGAGCGGGAGTACGCCCGCACCGTCGTCGACACCCCGGCCCGGCCCGCCTCCCCCGAGGAGGGCCACACCGAGACCCGGGTCGTCACGCCGGCCGTCACGGTCGTCGAGGTGGAGTACGCCCAACAGCACAACGGCAACACCCGCTGGGAGCGCGCGGGCTGGAACGGCGCCGACAACGGCAACGGGTGGACCGCCACCGGGCGCACCCGCGTCAGCGAGGTGACCCCCGCCGAGACCGAGGAGGTGTGGGTCGTCGACCGCGCCGCCGTCCCCGCCCAGCCCGAGCAGTCGCACGTCGAGACCGCCTGGGTCGTCGACGGTACGACGCCCCCGGCCGGCTCGGCGCCGACCGGCCGCACCCGCGTGGCCTCGTCCGCCACGGAGGAGCAGGACCTGCCGGCCGGCGAGTCGCCCGCCGGCAGCGGCTGGGTCGAGAGCGCCACCTCCGAGATCTCCGCCGCGGAGTACGAGCTGGCCTGGCTGGCCGACGGGACGACGCCCGGCGCCGGCTTCGTGGCCACCGGCCGCACCCGTGCCGGATCCCCGGGCCTGGAGACGTCCGGCGCCACCTCGTCGCTCCCTCCCGCCGGCGACGGCTGGACGCAGGTCCCGGGGTCGTCGGTCGAGGTGCTCGTCGAGGTCGCCCACGAGGTCGTCGAGACGCCCGCCTGGGTGGAGGACTACATCGTGGTCCCGGGCCGCCCGGCCACGCCGGCCTGCGTGCTGCCGATCGACGAGGGCGTGGACCCGCCGACCGTCGTACCCCCGCCCGGGTCGCCGGCCCCGGTGCCGTTCGTCCCCGCCGTGCTGGGGGTGGGCGAGGTTCAGCCGGTGATCGACGCGGTCGTCGTACCGGACGGCCAGGTCGCCCCGGCCACCGCCACCCCCGCCACCGCCACCCCTGCCTCCGGTGCCCTGCCGGCGACGGGAGCCTGAGCACTCGATCCGACACGCTAGCTGAATCTAGGGATCTCGCTAGACACCTCGATAGCGTCGGATCATGGACCCGATCCGCAACCCGTACGCCCCGGGCGCCGGGCAGCGACCGCCGGAGCTGGCCGGCCGCGACGAGCAGCTGGCGGCCTTCGACATCGTGCTCGAGCGGGTGGCGCGCGGCCGCCCGGAGCGCTCCTTGGTGCTCACGGGGCTGCGCGGGGTCGGCAAGACGGTCCTGCTCAACGCGCTGCGCTCGGCGGCGGTCCGCAAGGGCTGGGGGACCGGCAAGCTCGAGGCGCGCCCCGACCAGTCGCTGCGCCGGCCGCTGTCCTCCGCGCTCCACCAGGCGGTGCGCGAGCTGGGCCATCCCGAGCCTGCGGAGACCGCGCACGTGCTCGGCGTGATCCGGTCCTTCGCGCAGCGCGAGGCCGGCACCGACGCCAAGCTCCGCGACAAGTGGTCGCCGGGCATCGACGCTCCCGTCGTCCGCGGGCGCGCCGACTCCGGCGACGTCGAGATCGACCTCGTCGAGCTGCTCACCGACGTGGGAGGGCTCGCCGCCGACGTCGGCCGCGGTGTCGGGGTGTTCATCGACGAGATGCAGGACCTCGGCCCCGACGACATCTCCGCCCTGTGCGCGGCCTGCCACGAGCTGAGCCAGAACGGCCTCCCGGTGATCGTCGTCGGCGCCGGACTGCCCCACCTGCCGGCCGTCCTCTCGGCGAGCAAGTCCTACTCCGAGCGGCTCTTCTCCTACCAGCGCATCGACCGGCTCTCGCGTGACGCCGCCGACCGCGCGCTCGTCGCGCCGGCGGCCGAGGAGGACGCGCAGTTCACGCCCGACGCCCTCGCCGCGATGTACGACGCCACCCGCGGCTACCCGTACTTCATCCAGGCCTACGGCCGCTCGGTCTGGGACCTGGCCCCCCGTACGCCGATCACCGCCGACGACGTGGCCGTCGCCGGCCCGGAGGCGGAGGTCGAGCTGGCGGTCGGCTTCTTCGGCTCGCGCTACGAGCGCGCCACGCCCGCCGAGCGCGACTACCTGCGCGCGATGGCCGATGCGGCGTCCGCCGACGAGGGCGGGGAGGACCCGGTCGGCTCGGTGGCGACGGCCGATGTCGCCGCCGTCCTCGGCAAGCGGCCGCAGTCGCTCTCGCCGGCCCGGGACTCCCTGCTCAAGAAGGGCCTGATCTACTCCGGCGAGCGGGGGCGGATCGCGTTCACCGTCCCGCATTTCGGGCGCTACCTTCGCGCGCAGGGTTAGGTTCGGCTAACCTTGGCTCATGATCGTCTGCCAGTGCCGCGTCGTCACCGACCGTCAGGTCGATGCCGCCCTGGCCGACGGCGCGCGCACGGTCGGAGCCGTGTGTCGCTCGACGGGCGCCGCCCAGGAGTGCGGGACCTGCATCTTCTCCGTCAAGGCCCTGGTCCAGCAGCACCACGAGCGCGAGTGCGCGCACCTGCGGGCCGACGGTGCCGCCAGCTGATCGCCAGCTGATCGCCGGTTGATCGGGAGCCGATCCGGAGTTGAGTCTGGACACACCCGGACCGGCCTGTGCCAGCATCGGCGACAGGTCCCCAATCCCGGAGGTACGCCGTGCAGCCCATCGATCCCCGTGTCGTCGAGCTCCTCAACGAGGCCCTCACGTTCGAGCTCACCGTCACCAACACCTACTTCCTGCACGCCCGGATGCTCGACAACTGGGGGCTGCCGAAGCTCGGGAAGGTGTTCTACGACCTCTCCATCGACGAGATGCGGGACGCCGACGACCTCATCAACCGGATCCTGATGTTCGACGGTCACCCCAACGTCCAGCGCCTCGGCGCCATCCAGGTCGGCGAGAGCGCCGAGGAGATGCTCGACCTGGCGCTGGCCAGCGAGCGGACCGCCGTCGCCCAGTTCAACGCCGCGGCCCAGGAGTGCCACGACCTCGGTGACCACGGCACCGCCGCCGTCTTCGAGGAGATGGTGCGCGACGAGGAGAAGCACGCCGACTGGTTCGAGAGCCAGCTCGACGCGATCAGCCGGATCGGCGCCCAGCAGTACCTCGCCCAGCACGTCGACGCCGGCGAGGGCCCCGCGTAGCGGACCTCGATGAGCCAGCCCCGACCGCCGTCCCTGGCGCGCTGCCTGCTGCCACCGGTCCTGTTCCTGCTCGTCGCGGGTGTCGTCGGCCCGATCTTCCTCGTCATGGGCCTGGTCGCCAGCGGACCGGAGACCGGCTGGCTGCTGCCGACCGGCATCGGCATCACCCTGCTCGACCTGGTGATCGGCGTCCTGATCGGCCTCGGCCGCTATCGCGCGCAGCACAAGCTCCACCGACTGCGCGCCGACGGCCGTCCCGCGCGGGGCGAGGTGCTCTCCTTCGACCAGACCAACGTGCGGGTCAACGACCAGCCGCTGCTCAAGCTGCGCCTGCGCATCCACGGCGACGACCTCGCTCCGTTCGAGGTCGAGAGCCGCACCGTGGTCCCGGACGTCCGGATGCCGCTCCTCTACGGAGGCGAGCTCCCGGTGCTCGTCGATCCCGAGACCCGCGAGTGGGAGATCGACTGGGAGTCCGCCCGCCCCGCCCGGCACCTCGCCGCCACGTCGGCCCCGGCCGAGACCCGGTCCCCGGCCGAGCGCCTCGCCGAGCTCGACGACCTGCTCAGGCAGGACCTCGTCAGCCGGGAGGAGTACGACGAGGCGCGGGCCCGGATCCTCGACGGGATCTGAGCCGCCCGCAAAATCGTTCGCGCCCACGACCGGCCGGCTCGTAGGCTGGTCCCATCATGCTGATTCACGCCTGACCCGACTCGTGCCCGCGGCCGTCACCGACCTGTGCCCGGCGAGTCCGAACCCGTCACCGATCGGATCAGCCATGTCAGCGCCCTCCACCCACTCGCTCGCCCCGCTCCGTCCCCTGACGGTCCGCGACCTCACCGTCGTGTTCGGTCGTCGTACCGTCCTCGACGGGATCGACCTGCTCGCCCAGCCCGGGCGCCGGATCGGCCTGATCGGCGAGAACGGCGCGGGCAAGTCGACCCTGCTGCGCGCGGTCGCCGGCGACCTGCCCGACATCGCCCAGGTCTCCGGCACGATCGAGCGGCCCGCCGACCTGGCGTTCCTCACCCAGGAGCCGCCGTTCGCCGACGGCGACACGATCGCCGACGTGCTCGCCACCGCGCTGCGCCCGCTGCGCGAGGCGGTGGCGAAGGTGGAGACGCTGGCCGACGGTCTCGACGATCCCGCGGTCGCCGAGGAGTACGCCGCCGCGCTCGACCTCGCTCTCGCGCACGACGCCTGGGACGCCGACCGCCGCGCCCTGCTCGCCGCCGAGCAGCTCGGACTCGACCATCTCGCGCCGGACCGGCGCGTGGGCAGCCTGTCCGGCGGCCAGCGCACCCGGCTGGCGCTGGCCACCCTGATGACCCGCCGCCCGCAGTGCCTGCTGCTCGACGAGCCGACCAACCACCTCGACGACGAGGCGGTCGCGCTCCTCGTCGCCTTCCTGCGGGACCTGCCGGGCGTCGTCGTCCTCACCAGCCACGACCGGGTGCTCCTCGACGAGGTCTGCACCGACCTGGTCGACCTCGACCCGGTCGGGATGGGCACCGACGGGCGCGGCGGGCGCAGGTACGGCGGCGGGTGGACGGCGTACGCCGAGGCGCGGGCCGCCGCGCGACGCCGCTGGGAGGAGACCTTCGCCGCCCAGCAGGAGGAGCTGGAGCGGCTGCGCGACGCCGCCCGGATCGACAGGAGCGCCGTCGCGCCCGGCCGGGGACCTCGCGACAACGACAAGTTCATCCACGCCTTCAAGGGCCAGAACGTCGACCGCGCGCTCGCCCGTCGCAAGCGCGACGCCGAGCGCCGGCTCGAGGAGGCCGAGCGCAGCCAGGTCCGCAAGCCGCCTGCTCCGCTGCGTCTCTCCACCGGCCTGACGACAGGCGCCCCGAGCAGCGGCCTGCTGGTGACCGTGCGCGACCTCGACGTCGAGGGACGACTGCGGCTGCCGGTCCTCGACGTCGACAGCGGCGAGCACCTGCTGGTGGCCGGCGCGAACGGCACCGGCAAGTCGACCCTGCTCGGCGTCCTCTCCGGCCGGATCGGCCCGACCAGCGGACTCGTCCAGGTCGGGGCGCAGCGGGTCGCCGAGCTGACCCAGGACCCGCTCCTGCCCGACCTCACCGCCACCGCGCAGGCGACCTACGAGGCGGCGGTCGGCCCCGATCTCGCCGTACGCCGCCCACTGCGCAGCCTCGGCCTGCTCCACCCGCGCGAGCACGCCAAGCCCGTCGTCCTGCTGTCCGTCGGCCAGCGGCGACGGCTCGCCCTGGCGATCGCCGTGGCGACCGAGCCCGACCTGCTGCTCCTCGACGAGCCCACCAACCACCTCTCCCTCGCGCTCGTCACCGAGCTGGAGGAGGCCATCGGCGCCAGCCCCGGCACCGTCGTCGTGGCCTCGCACGACCGGTGGCTGCGGCGGCGCTGGGAGGGGACCGAGCTCCGGCTCGGGTGATCGGGGGCGATCGCTGCCGCCGGCTGGTCGTGATCGTCCCCTGTCGCCCGGCGTACGCCACCTCCACGCTCCCGTCCACAGGCCCGCGGACCCAGGGTGTGGGCCAGTGCCTGGTCGGGGACGGGGTCACGCATGGACGAGGTCGATGCTCTTCTCGTACTCCAGGACGGGGTGATCTCCCGCCGCCAACTGTTGGCGGCGGGCTTGGCGGAGGCAGCGATCCGCCGTCGACTGCGACGACGGGAGTGGGTGGCTGTGCACCCGGGTGTCTACGTCGTCCACACCGGTCCCCTGACGTGGCGGCAGCGCGCCTGGGCGGCAGTGCTGTTCCACCAGCCGGCCGCGCTCGACGGCTGGTCGGCGATCCGTGCACACGAGGGGCCGGGACGGCATGGGTTCGACGGACGTGGGCCGATCGAGGTGGTGGTGCCGCACGCCAGCACACCGGTCAGGGTCGACGGCGTGACGGTCCGGCGATCGCGTCGGTTCGCCGAGATCGCGCACACGGGACTCACTCCGCCTCGCCTGCGGTACGACGACGCGATCATCGCGCTGGCCGACCGGACCGGCGACGAGCTCCAGGCGGTCGCCATCCTCGCCGACGCGTGCGGAAGCCGTCGGACGACGGCGACCCGGCTGCAGGCTCGGCTGGCCGAGACTCCGCGACTCCGGCGCAGGACCTGGCTGTCCGGCGTTCTCGCGGACGTGGCCGAGGGCACCTGCTCGGTCCTCGAGCACGCCTACCTGACAAAGGTCGAACGGCCCCATGGCCTGCCTCGGGGCGATCGTCAATCGCCCGATCGCGGCGCCGACGGTCGGCGGATCTACCGTGACGTCGTCTACCGCGGGCATCGCCCGCCCTGGGTTCAGCACGTTGAGCTCGACGGGCACCTGTTCCACGAGTCGGCGGGGGCTCGGGACCGCGATCTCGAGCGTGACCTGGACGCCGCCGTCGGGCTCGCCGACACCGTCCGCCTCGGCTACGGCCAGGTTGTCGGACGGCCATGCTCGACCGCGGCCAAGCTCGGTCTCCTGCTCCAGCGGCGAGGCTGGCGCGGTACGCCGAGGATGTGCCCCGCCTGTGCTGATCGGGGGTGATCGCTGTCACCGGCTGGTCGTGATCGTCCCCGATCATGTCGACTCAGCCCACGACGCCGCTGATCACCGTCGCCTCCCGCTCGTCGTCGTGGTGCACCTCGGCCATCAGCCCGGCCGCCTCGAAGGCCCTGGTCGCGAGCGGAGCCTGGTCGAGGGAGATCTCGGAGAGCAGCGCCCCGCCGGGACGCAGCCAGGCCGGGGCGAGCGCGGCCACCCGACGGAGCAGGTCGAGCCCGTCCGGGCCGCCGTCGACCGTGCCGCGCGGCTCGTGGTCGCGGGACTCGGGCGGCATCAGCGCCACCGCGGCGGTCGGGACGTAGGGGACGTTGGCGACGATCACGGCGACGGTGCCGCGCAGGGTCCCCGGTACGGCGGAGTCCAGGTCGCCGACGGCCGCGGATCCGCCGACCGCGGCCAGGTTGCGCGCCGCGCAGACGACCGCCACCGGGTCCACGTCGCTGGCGTGCACGACGAGGCCGGGGACCCGGCGGGCCAGGGCGAGCCCGAGAGCGCCACTGCCGCAGCACAGGTCGAGGACGAGGTCGCCGGCCGCCAGCCGTGGCGCGGCCAGCTCGACGAGGTACGCCGTGCGCTGGCGCGGGACGAAGACGCCCGGCTCCAGGGCGACCGGGCCGCCGTCGAACTCGACCCGGCCGACGACGTACTCGAGGGGCTCGCCGGCGATCCGGCGCAACGTCATCTCCTCGAGCTCCTCGGCCGAGGCGGCCGCGGACCGCAGCACCTCGGCCTCCTCCTCGGCGAACACGCAGCCGGCGGCACGGAGCCGGGCGACGAGATCGGGCGCGGGCACCGGCCCAGGGTGTCAGCCGCGCGGCATGAGCCACCAGCCGGCGAGGTAGAGCAGGAGGGCGGCGCCGCCGGTGAAGACGATCGCCGCGACCATCAGGAGGCGCACGACGGTGGCGTCCATGCCGACGTGCGCGGCGATGCCGGAGCACACGCCGGCGATCACCTTGTCGTCCTCGCGGCGGGTCAGGCGGCGGGGCGCGGCGGGCTGGTGGGGACCGGGGTAGCTGTCGTAGTTGGTCATGGCTCAACCGTGCCCGCTCGACGCGTCCCGCACATCGGGGAACGACCCCGGTCGCACCCGGAGACGACCCTGAGGGTCGACATGCGGGGTCGAGCGCGTCGGACCTGCGACAATCAGGTCGTGCCCACCGTACGACCCCAGGTGGTCGCCCATCGGGGCGCCAGTCACGAGCTCGCCGAGCACACCCTGGGCGCCTACCTCGAGGCGCTCGACACCGGCGCCGGGGGACTGGAGTGCGACGTCCGGCTCACCGCCGACGGTCACCTGGTCTGCGTGCACGACCGCGACCTGCGGCGTACCGCCGCGACCAGGGGCATCGTGTCGACCATGGAGCTCGCCGATCTCTCCGAGCTCGACTTCGCCGCGTGGAAGAACCCGTGGGCCGACCTCGACGACGAGGCGCCCGACGAGGACGAGAACCTGCGCGGCGTACTGACCCTGCGCAAGCTCCTCGAGACGGTCGCCGACTACGACCGCCGGGTCGAGGTCGCCATCGAGACCAAGCACCCCACCCGGTACGGCGGCCTCGTGGAGAAGCGGCTCGTCGACATGCTCCGCGACTTCGGCTGGGACCAGGCCGGCGCGCCGGTCCGGGTGATGAGCTTCTCCTTCACCGCGTTGCAGCGTGTCGAGCGACTCGCCCCCGAGGTACGTCTGGTCCAGCTCCTCGACAAGCCGCCCGCGTGGCCGATGCTGAAGCGGGTGATCGGGCGCGAGTGGATCGTCGGCCCCGGCATCAAGATGCTGCGCGAGCACCCGCGGGTCGCCGAGTCCATCGCCCGCTCCGGGCGTGACGTGCACGTGTGGACGGTCAACAAGGAGAAGGACCTCGACCGCTGCCTCGACCTCGGCGTCGCGGCGGTGATCAGCGACCGTCCGCGGCTGATGCTCGACCTGCTGGAGCAGCGGCTCGGTCCCGCCCAGTAGGTTTCCGCGCATGGCGAAGAAGAACCGCACCAAGACCTCGGCCAACGCTGCCGACCGGGAGAACCAGCCCGGCGAGGTCGGCCCCCGGCAGCCCTGCCCCTGCGGCTCCGGCAAGCGCTACAAGGCCTGCCACGGCGCGCCCGGCGGCGGCCAGGTCTTCGTCAAGCGGCCCTTCGAGGGACTGCCCTCCGAGTGCGACGTCGTGGCCCTGCGCGAGCTGGTCCCGGCCGCCACGGCGCCGCTGCCGCTGCGGGGCGAGTACGCCGACCGCGTGGTCAAGCTCTGCACGCTGCTGCCGATGGCCGCGCCCGCCCTCGTGCGCGACAGCGGTGAGATCTGGCTCGGGCTGCAGGTGCAGCACAACTTCGGCGACCCCGCCCGCGACCTCGGTGCCGTGCTGCTCGAGGCGCTCGCGGCGGAGGCCGGTGCCGGCATGGTCGGCCTGACCGCTCCTCCCGGGCCCGGGCCGCGCCTGCAGGACCTCGTCGCCGACGGCGAGCTCGCGGTCGAGGTGCACGAGGGCTTCGACTACTGGGTGGCCGACATGGACGCCGACTCCGAGCTCGCCCAGGCGCTGGAGCAGGCCGAGGGCGCGGCGGCGCCGACCGCTCGGCTCGCCGGCGTCGACGCGGCGTACTGGACCCGGATGGGCGCCAAGGAGCACCTGCGCTGGGTGATGCCCGAGCCCGAGGACGCCCTCCTCGCCGCGCTCGCGCGCCTGCACGTGTCGGGCGACGACGTGATCGTCCCGGACGCCCGGTTCGTCGGCATGTTCCGCGCCCACGGCCTGCTCACCCCCGTGTGGGACCTGCCGGTCGGCACCGGCCCCGAGCCGCTCGAGGACGCCGCCGCGGCGTTCAAGACCACGCTCGACGCGGCGCTCGCCGACACCAGCGACCTGACCACCGAGCAGCGCTCGGCGCGCAACGGACTGGCCAACCGGCAGGTCACCATCCGCTGACCTCGAGGGTCAGGCGGGCTGCAGCGACCAGACCTTGAGCCGCGAATAGCCCTTCACCGAGATCCGGCGCAGCCGACGCAGTCGGTAGCCGCCGGTCTGGTCGGGGGCGTCCTCGTCGGTGTCGTCGTCCTGGTGGTCGCGCCCGGTCAGCGCCTCGTAGGCGCCGAGATCGACCAGCACGGCGTTGGGCCGGGCCACCGAGGTGAGCCGCGCGGCGATGTTGACGACGGGGCCGAAGACGTCGCCGAGCCGGGTCACCACCTCGCCGTACGCGATGCCCGCGCGCACCGCCGGGAACGGGTCGTCCGGGTCGGCGCCGCGGCGGGTCAGCTCGAGGGCGATGTCGGCCATCGCCTCGGGGGTGTCGGCGACGATGAGGAGCTCGTCGCCGATGTTCTTGATGATCCGTCCGCCGCGGTCCACGGTCAGGCCAAGGACCGTGGTCTCGAACGACTCCAGCCAGGAGACCAGCTCGCGATCGGTGAGCGTGCGTGAGCGGGAGGTGTAGCCGACGATGTCGACGAAGCAGACCGCCAGCATCGACGACGGGCCGGTCGCCTGCTCGGCCAGCAGGCGCGAGCCCGCGCTGAGCAGGTGGCGGCGCCACACGTAGGTCTGCAGCTCCTCGACCCGCGGCAGGGCCTCGTCGGAGATCGCGAGCATGCCCTCGCCCGGGTCGGCGCCGATCTCGGCCGCGACCGAGGCGAGCAGGGCGACCTGCCAGTCGGCGAGGCGGGCGAAGCTGCGACCCCAGGTGCGGACGAGCCCGTCCTGCCGCTCGTGGCTGAGGATCCCCAGCCGGATCAGGTCGTCGGTGAGCTCGAGGGCGCGGACGTCCGCGCTGGTGAACGCCGCCTCGTCGTCGGCGACGTGGGCGAAGCCGAGCAGGTGCCACAGCTCGTTGGCGGTCTCCAGGGAGACCCCCGCCCGCTCGGCCACCTGCTGCTGGGTGAGCCAGGGCGCCTCGCCGAGGAGGTGCTCCTCGAGCGCGCCGACGACCCCGCCGTCACCGGCGGGGTCGGTCGCGCTCACGGGGTCCCGTCCCGGTCAGGCGTCGCGGAGGCGCGCCTGGGCGACCTCGACGAGCGCGTCGTGGAACGCGGGCCACTCGGCGTCGAGCTCGCGGAGCGTCTCGTCGGTGAGGTGGATCGTGTCGAGGGGCGTGAGCGCGACGATCGTGGCGTTGCGCAGCTTCTGCCCGACGATCGCGGCCTCGCCGACGATGTCGCCCGGGCCGAGCTGGGCGATCTCGGCGCCGTCGCGTCGTACGGACGCGGTGCCGGAGAGGATGATGTACGCCTTGTCGGCCGGGGTGTCCGCCCAGATCGGCGACCAGCCCTCGGGGAGCTTCACCCGCCGGCCGGTCGCGCTGATCCGCGCGATCTCCTGAGGCGAGAAGTGCTCGAAGAACGTTGCCATGCTGACCCTTTCGCTGTGCCCGGCGCAGGCCGCCCGGCTCGCCTTGTCCCTCCCCGCCCCGACACCGCCGACCCTAGTGGCACCCGTGCCGGTGTGGGGGACACCTGTCACAACGTGTTCCGGACACATCGGTTATCCCGGTCGCTGTGGCGCGGGTCGATGCTGGCGGGCGCGCCGGGCGCCGGATCAGCCCGGCCCGGATCAGCCCCCGGCCCGGATCGGCCTGGCCCCGGCTGGGGCAGGGCGAGCTCAGCCGCGGAACGGGTCCGCGGGATAGACCCCGAGCACCTTGATGTCGGTGGTGAAGAAGGTGAGCTCCTCCAGCGCCCGCTTGAGGCCGGGGTCGTCGGGGTGGCCGTCGACCTCGGCGAGGAACTGGGTGGCGGTGAACTCGCCGCCGACCATGTAGCTCTCCAGCTTGGTCATGTTGATGCCGTTCGTGGCGAAGCCGCCGAGCGCCTTGTAGAGCGCGGCCGGGAGGTTGCGCACGTTGAACACGAAGCTGGTCACGACCGGCCCGTTGCCCTGGGCCGCCTCCACGAGGTCGGGGGAGAGGACGACGAAGCGGGTCGTGTTGTGGTCCTCGTCCTCGACGTCCTCCCGGAGGATCTCCAGGCCGTAGATCTCCGCCGCCAGGGGCGGCGCGATCGCGGCCTGGGTGGGATCGCCGGCCTCGGCGATCTCGCGGGCGGCGCCGGCGGTGTCGCCGGAGATGATCGGCGTCAGCCCGAGCTCGCGGATGACCTTGCGGCACTGGCCCAGCGCGTGCACGTGGCTGTGCACCGTGCGGATCGTGTCGACGTCCGCGCCCGGGATCACCATCAGGTGGAACTGGATGCGCAGGAAGTGCTCGGCGACGATGTGCAGGCCCGACTCGGGCAGGAAGTGGTGGATGTCGGCCACCCGGCCGGCGATCGAGTTGTCGATCGGGATCAGCGCGAGATCGCAGTCGCCGCTGGCGACGGCCGCGAAGACGTCCTCGAAGGAGGCGCAGGCGACCGCCTCGGCGTCGGGATAGTGCTGCTTGCACACGATGTGCGAGTTGGCGCCGGGTTCCCCCTGGTACGCGATGCGGGCCATGTCGCTCAGGGTAGTGGCGGCGCGTGGGCGCACCGGCGGCCGTCTCGTTGACTACGTTCGCCCCCATGGCCGTCGTACTCGCCCTCCTCGCCCTGGCCGTCGCCGTCGCCTCCCTCGTGGTCGGGATCCGCAACGCCCGGGCGGCGTCGGGCGCCGGCTCCGAGGACCTGCCGGCGGACGCCGCCGGACTCCGCCGCGAGGTGGCCGCGCTGCGCGCCGAGGTCGTCGGCGCGCTCCGTCACCTGGCGGTGGTCCGGTACGACGCCTTCGACGAGATGGGGGGCCGGCTGTCCTGGTCCCTCGCCCTGCTCGACGACGCCGGCGACGGGGTCGTCCTCACCTCGATCCGCGGCCGCAACGAGGCCCGTACCTACGCCAAGTCGGTCGCCGGGTGGAGCGGCGAGCAGGAGCTGTCGCCCGAGGAGGCGGAGGCCGTAGCCCACGCCCGCCTCGCCCGCAGCTGACCTTCGACCTGGTCCGCACCCCCGCTCCGCGGTTTGCGTCATACGAACCGTGGGTTGGAGGCCACCGTCCGCATGACGTCCCGGGCCGACCGGCAGGGGCCTAGTTGCGCGGCACCCGCACCAGCACCCGCCCGTGGATGCACTCCATCCGCAGCTCCGAGCCGAGCCCGATGGTGTCGCCGTCGAGCTGGCGCGGCACCTCGCCGGACGCGCGTACGACGACCTTGCGGCCGGTCATCCGCGCGACCGACTCGCCGGCGTTGCGCTCGCGCCGGGTCACCACGCGCAGCACGAGCGGGATCCAGCTGAGGAAGCGCCGCGGGTAGAGGAGCACCACGTCGAGCTGGCCGTCGTCGATGGCCGCGTCGGGGAGCAGGTTCATGCCGCCCTGCAGGCTGCCGACGTTGCCGATCACGCAGGTCCGCGCCCGGTGCTTGGTGAACGGCAGGTCGTCGACCGATATCTCCAGCTTCATCGCCGGGAACATCAGGCCCTTGAGCCCGGAGAGGACGTAGGCGAGCCAGCCGACCTTCTTCTTCAGGTCCTCGTTGACGCCCTCCATGATCGCGGCGTCGAAGCCCATGCCGGCCATCACCATGAAATGGGTGGGCTCCAGGCCGTCGCCGTCGACCTCGACCATGTCGATGGCCCGGTCCTGCCCGGTGAGGGCGATGTCGATGGCGGCGCGGATGAAGAGCGGGATCTCCAGGTTGCGGGCGAGGAGGTTGCCGGTGCCGGCCGGTACGACGCCGACCGGGATGCCGGTGCCGGCGAGCTCGGCGCACACCTCGCGCACGGTGCCGTCGCCGCCACACACGATGACCAGGTCGGCGCCGTCGACGGCGGCCTGCTCGGCCTGGCCGGTGCCGGAGTCCTCGACGGTGGTGAGATGCCAGCGGGGCGCGTTCCAGCCCGAGTCCAGCGCCATCTGGGTCACCATCGCCTGGAACTGCTCGACCGACTCGACCTTGATCGGGTTCAGGACGACGGCCAGTCGGCGCGCGGACGGGTACGCCTCGGGCAGCGGCTCGGCCTTGAGCGCATGGCTGCGGGGGAGCGGGTTGTAGAGGGCCACGCCGAGGAGCAGCAGGCCGGCGCCGAGGAGGGTGCCACCGACGACGTCGCTGGGGTAGTGGCGTCCCAGCAGCACCCGGTCCGCGGCCACGACCAGCCACATCAGCACCGCGAGGGAGGAGATCGCGCGGCGGATCCCGGAGCGTCGTACCAGCATCACCGCCAGCAGGATCACCAGCCCGGCGAGCGCCGCGACGGACGAGGTGTGCCCGGAGGGGAAGGCGTTGGAGTGCAGGAAGTACTCCGGGTCCTGCCACACCGGCCGGCCGCGGCCGACGAGCACCTTGGTGCCGTACGTCGCGAGCGCGGTCACGCCCATCACGGCGGCCGTCAGGATCGCGGCCCGCCGGTGACCCTTCGCGAACAGCGCCACGGACAGCACCGCCGTGATCGCGGTCATCCAGGCGGTCCCGAAGGCGATCTCGATCCCGCGCAGGGGGTCGCCCAGCCAGGCCTGGTCGCCGGCCCAGGCGCGGGCGGACCCGCCGTTGCCGTCGAGTTCCATCACCCATGCCCAGTCGGCGGCGACGGCGCTGGCCACGGCCGCGAACAGGGCGAGCAGGATCAACGAGGCCAGCAGCGGGGTCCGGCGGGGTCGGTCGAGCACCCCCAGACGATAGCGTCGAGCCATGACGTCCCCCGCTTCCGTGACACCATCGGTGTCACCGTCGTCCGTCACACTCGGCCGCTCGGGCCTCGTCGTCTCCCGGGTCGGCCTGGGCTGCAACAACCTCGGTCGCCCGGGCACCGCCACGGAGTCCCAGGAGGGCGCCGACCGCGTCGTCGGCGCCGCCCTCGAGGCGGGGATCACCTTCCTCGACGTCGCGGACACGTACGGCGCCACGCCCGGCCTGGCCGAGGAGCGACTCGGCAAGGCGCTCGGCGCCCGCCGCTCCGAGGTCGTCGTGGCCACCAAGTTCGGCATGGACATGCGCGGCTACAACGGCCCCGACTTCGACGCCCGCGGCTCGCGCCGCTATGTCCGCACCGCCGTCGAGCAGTCGCTGCGCCGCCTCGGCACCGACTGGATCGACCTCTACCAGTTCCACACCCCCGACCCGCGCACCCCGATCGAGGAGACGATGTCGGCCCTCGACGACCTGATCCGCGAAGGCAAGGTGCGCTATCTCGGCCACTCCAACCGGGCCGGCTGGCAGATCGCGCAGGCCGAGTACGTCGCGCGCGAGCTGGGCGTCGAGCGGTTCGTGTCCGCGCAGAACCACTACAACCTCACCGACCGGCTCGCCGAGCTCGAGGTGCTGCCCGCCGCCCGGGCGTTCGACCTCGGCGTGCTGCCGTACTTCCCGCTCGCCAACGGCCTGCTGACCGGCAAGTACGCCTCCGGCGCCGCGCCCGCCGGGTCGCGCCTCGCGCACACCCGCCAGCACCTCCTCGAGGACGCCGTGTCCCCCACCCTGCGGGCCTACTCCGAGTTCGCCCGCGCCCGCGGCGTCTCCGAGGTGACCGTCGCCATCGGCTGGCTGCTCGCCCAGTCCCCCGTCGCGTCCGTGATCGCCGGCGCCACCTCCCCCGAGCAGGTCGCCGCCAACGCCGCCGCCGACCAGTGGGTCCCCACCCCCGACGACCTCGCCGAGCTGGACCTGCTCTTCCCCGCGCCGGAGCCCATCTCGCCGTACTGAGCACGCATGTAACTCGGTGTTCGGTGCACTACCACGGTGTCCTGACCGGTCAGGACACCGTGGTAGTTGCCGTTACGCCGTGGTGGATGCCGTAACACCGAGTTACATGCGGCCAGCCTCGCACCGCGCCCACCGCGGCGGACCGATAGCCTGAGCGCCATGATCGACCCGCGCCTCCTCCGCGACGAGCCCGACCGCGTCCGTGCCTCGCAGACCAAGCGCGGGGCGTCCCCCGCCGTGGTCGACGCGGCGCTCGAGGCCGACGCCGCGCGTCGTACGGCGATCGCCGCCTTCGAGGAGAAGCGGGCCGCGCAGAAGACCTTCGGCAAGCAGGTCGCGCAGGCCAAGGGCGAGGAGAAGCAGGCCCTGCTCGCCCAGGTCAAGGAGCTCGCGGCGGAGGTCAAGCGGCTCGAGACCGCGCAGGCCGACGCCGACGACGCCTGGACCACCGCCCTCAAGGCCATCCCCAACGTGGTCGCCGACGAGACCCCCACCGGGGGTGAGGACGACTTCGTCGTCCTCGAGACGGTCGGCACCCCGCGCGACTTCGCCGCGGAGGGCTTCGAGCCGCGCGACCACATCGAGCTCGGCCGGATGCTCGGCGCCATCGACCTCGAGCGCGGCGCCAAGGTCAGCGGCAGCCGCTTCTACTTCCTCACCGGGGTCGGCGCGCAGCTCGAGCTCGCGCTGGTCAACCTCGCGATGGAGCAGGCCCGCAACGCAGGCTTCACGCAGGTGATCGCGCCGTCGCTGGTGCGCACCGAGGCGATGGAGGGCACCGGCTACCTCGACCAGGGCGGCGGCGAGGACATCTACCGGATCGAGGGCGAGGACCTCTACCTGGTCGGCACCTCGGAGGTGCCGATGGCGGCGTACCACTCCAAGGAGATCCTGGACGCCGACAGCCTGCCCCGTCGCTATGCGAGCTTCAGCCCCTGCTTCCGCAAGGAGGCCGGCTCGCACGGCAAGGACACCAAGGGGATCATCCGGGTCCACTGGTTCGACAAGGTCGAGATGTTCGTCTACACCACGCTCGAGGACGCCGAGGCCGAGCACCAGCGGCTGCTCGCCTGGGAGAAGGAGTTCCTCGACAAGCTCGAGCTCGCCTACCAGGTCGTCGACATCGCGGCCGGCGATCTCGGCGGCAGCGCGATCCGCAAGTTCGACTGCGAGGCGTGGATCCCCACCCAGGGCAAGTACCGCGAGCTCACCTCGACCTCCAACTGCACCGACTTCCAGACCCGCCGCCTCGACACCCGCGGCCGGTTCGGCGAGCGGACCGGGCCGATCGCGACGCTCAACGGCACGCTCACCGCGATCACCCGCGCGATCGTCGCCGTCCTCGAGACCCACCAGCAGGCCGACGGCTCGGTCCGGGTCCCGAAGGCGCTCCAGCCGTTCATGGGCGGCCTCGAGGTCCTGGAGCCCCTCCACCCATGACCGATCCCGGCCCCGACTGGCACCCCCGCCTCGTCGCGCTCGACATCGACGGCACCCTGCTCCGCTGGGTCGCCGGGCTCGGGATGAGCCACGAGGAGGTCACCCCGGCGGTCCACGACGCGGTCCAGCGGGTCCTCGACTCCGGAGCGCACGTCGTCCTCTCCTCAGGCCGCGCGCCCCACAACATGACCATGGTCGCGGACATGCTCGACCTGCACGGCCACGGCGAGCGGCTGTGGATCGTCGCCGCCAACGGCGCCGTCGTCCTGCGCTACCCGCCCGCCGAGGTCGTCCACGAGGTCACCTTCGACGCCCGCCCGGCGGTCGCCGCGGTCCTCGAGCAGCACCCCGAGGCACTGGTCGCGGTCGAGGAGCGAGGCATCGGCTACCGCGTCTCGGGCCCGTTCCCCGACGGCGAGCTGGGGGGTACGACGATCGTCGCCGACGTCGAGGACATGGTCGCCGAGCCGGTGAGCCGCGTGATCATCCGCGACCCGAACGCCACCGCCGAGGACTTCGTGACGCTCGCGGCCAACCTCGGGCTGCAGGGCACCGACTACGTCGTCGGCTGGACCGCGTGGCTCGACCTGGCGCCGGTCGGCGTCTCCAAGGCCTCCGGCCTGGAGTACGTCGCCCAGCAGCTCGGCGTCGACCGCGCCGACGTGCTGGCCATCGGTGACGGCCGCAACGACATCGAGATGCTGCAGTGGGCGGGCCGGGGCGTGGCCATGGGCCAGGCGGTCGACGAGGTCAAGGCGATCGCCGACGCCGTCACCGACTCCGTCGAGGACGACGGGGCCGCCGTGGAGATCGGCCGTTGGTTCCCCGTCGCCGGATCTGGTGGGATGGAGGCGTGAAGGCCCCCCGTCTGCTTCGCGCTGCCCTGCTGGCGGTGCCCGTGGCGCTCGTCGTGCTGCCGGGCTCGGCCGCGAGCGCGCTGCCCGCCGACTGTGCGCCCGTCGACCTCGCCAACGAGGCGGCGGTCGACCAGCGGGCAGCCGCCGCCGACGACGTGTTCGTCGCCCGTGTCGACGCCGCGGGCCCGATGACCGCCGCCGGCCTGGTCGGCTACTCCGTCACCGTCGAGCGGGCCTGGCTGGGCGACGTCGCGAAGGGCCAGCAGGCCGCGGTGACCATCGACTGGCCGGTCGGCGCGCAGCAGGGCGTGGCCCAGGGCGCGTCGTACCTCTTCTTCACCAAGGACAGCCCCGACGGGATCATCGCCGATGCCTGCGGGGGTGCCGTGCTGCTCCCGAAGGGCCTGACCCCGAAGCTCGCGGGGACGCTCAAGAAGTTCCTCGCCTCCGTCGAGCCCCCGCCGGCGCCCGGGCCGACGCCCGAGCCGGTGAGCTTCCGGCAGCCTGAGGACCCGCTGGGCGATCCGCCGCAGATCGGCCGGGTCGTGGCCTCGGGCGCCGCGATCAGCCTGATCGGCCTGCTCGGCCTCCTGCTCGTCTCGCGGCTCGGCCGCCGCTCCTGACGCCGCTCCTGACGCCGACCAGACCTGGCTAGAGGTACATCCCCGACGACTGATCGCCGGTGCCCTGACCCGGCCCAGCCTGCCCGGCCTGCTCGGGCGGGTGGGCGGCCGCACCGCCGGGCCCGCCCAGGCTCATGCCCGGGGGCAGCGCACGCCGGATCTGCTCGAACTGGGCCCGAGCCGCCATCTGCTGGGCGTAGATCGCGGTCTGGATGCCGTGGAAGAGGCCCTCGAGCCAGCCGACCAGCTGCGCCTGGGCGATGCGCAGCTCGGCCTCCGACGGGGTGGCGTCCTCCGAGAACGGCAGCGAGAGCCGCTCCAGCTCCTCGACGAGCTCGGGGGCCAGGCCCTGCTCGAGCTCGGCGATGGAGGAGCGGTGGATGGCGGCCAGGCGGCTGCGGCTCGCCTCGTCGAGCGGAGCGGCCTTCACCTCCTCGAGGAGCTGGCGGATCATGCTGCCGATCCGCATCACCTTCGCGGGCTGCTCGACGAGGTCGGTGAGGCCGCGCTCGCCCTCGTCCTCGTCGTCGCCCTCGCCGTGGCTGCCGGCGGCCTGCTGGACGACCGACGCGGGCACGGTGCCGAGGGGCTGGCCGTCGGGCCCGACGACGATCTGCTCTTCGCTCCCGGAGGCGTTCTCGCTCATAGGCCCCAACCTACCGGGGTGCCGGACGCCCCGCGCGCCCGGCGGATCCCGGCACTGGGACCCGGTGATGCCTCTTTCGGGTGATGGCAGCGAGTGCCCGGTCGGCGTAGGTTGCGAATGGGCCCGGCCGGGGCCCGACGAACCGCCTCGACCGGTGCTGCGGACACCCACCGGAACGAGGAGACGACAAGATGTTCATCCAGATGATGCAAGGCCCCTGCACCCGGCAGGACGAGGTCGACGCGATGCTCGACGAGTGGCGCCGCGACCTGGCTCCCGGTGCCACCGGCTGGCTGGGCGGGACCTACGGGTTCACCGACGACGACCAGCTGATGGCCGTGGTCCGCTTCGCGTCGCGCGACGCCGCGATGGCCAACTCCGATCGTGCCGAGCAGAGCGCCTGGGCGGAGCGGTTCACCGCCCTCATGGACGGACCGCTCGAGTTCCACGACTGCGACGACGTCACCCTCTTCCTGGACGGCGGGTCCGACGACGCCGGCTTCGTGCAGATCATCCGCGGCCGGGTCGACGACCCCAGCCGGCTGAAGGCGATGCTCGCCGACACGACGACGCTGCACGAGATGCGACCGGACATCCTCGGCGGGACGCTGGCTGTGGAGCCCGACGGCACCTTCATCGAGACGGTCGCGTTCACCTCCGAGGAGGCGGCACGGCAGGGCGAGCAGGTCGAGCCACCGGCCGACGTACGCCGTGAGCTGGAGTACGCGCTGCAGGGCGCGACCTTCCACGACCTCCGCCACCCGCACTTCCAGAGCGCCTGAGCGGCCGCCATGTTGGAGGACTGCCGGGTCACCGCGAACATCCCGGCCGCGGACCTGACCCGAGCCCGCCGCTTCTACGCCGACACGCTCGGCCTCGAGCCGGTAGGCGAGAACCCGGGCGGGCTGATGTACCGGACCGGTGGGACGGACTTCTTCCTCTACGAGACCCAGGAGGCGGGCAAGTCCCGGCACACCATCGCCCAGCTCCACGTCGACGACGTGCGTCCGGTGGTCGACGAGCTGCGCACGCGCGGCCTCACGTTCGAGCACTACGACATGCCGGGCGTCACCTGGGAGGGCGACGTCGCCGGGTTGGCCGGCCTGGGTCACGCCGCCTGGTTCAAGGACAGCGAAGACAACATCCTGTGCCTCGACGACAGCCGGACCGGTTGATCGGGCGGTCGGTCAGGGGGTGAGCAGCACCTTGCCGACCGCCTCGCCCGACTCGATCATCCGGTGGGCCTCGCCGACCTCCTCCAAGGGCAGCACGGCCGAGACCACCGGCCGGATCGTCCCGTCGGCGACGAGCGGCCACACGTGCTCGACGACGGAGGCGCAGATCCGCGCCTTCCCGTCGAGCGGGCGCGACCGGAGGGCCGTCGCGATGACGGCCCCGCGCTTGGCGAGCAGGCGCGCGATGTCGAGCTCGGCCTTGGTGCCGCCCTGCATGCCGATGACGACCAGCCGGCCCTCGTCGGCCAGCACGTCGACGTTGCGGGAGAGGTATTTCGCGCCCATGTTGTCGAGCACCACGTCCGCGCCACGGCCGTCGGTCGCGCGGCGTACGACGTCGACGAAGTCGTCCTCGCGGTAGTTGATCGCCACCTCCGCGCCGAGCTCGCGGCAGCGGGCGAGCTTGTCCTCGCTGCCCGCGGTGGTGAACACCCGGGCGCCGGAGGCCGCGGCCAGCTGGATCGCGAAGGTGCCGATGCCGCCGCCCCCGCCGTGCACGAGGAAGACGTCGCCGGGACGCAGGCCCGCGACCATGAACACGTTGGACCACACCGTGCAGGCCACCTCGGGCAGCGCCGCGGCGGTGACGAGGTCGACGCCCGCGGGGAGGGCCATGACCTGCCCGGCGGGTACGGCGACCCGGCTGGCGTAGCCGCCGCCGGCCAGCAGTGCGCACACCTCGTCGCCCACGGCCAGGTCGGTGACTCCCTCGCCGAGTGCGGCGACGGTGCCGCTGCACTCGAGTCCGATCACGTCGGAGGCTCCGGGCGGGGGCGGGTAGAAGCCCTGGCGCTGGAGGAGGTCGGCGCGGTTGACCGCCGTCGCGGCCACGTCGAGCAGCACCTCGCCGGGACCCGGCACCGGATCCGGCAGCTCGGTGACGGCGAGGGTCTCGGGTCCGCCGGGTGCGGTCTGGGTGACGGCGCGCATGTCCGCAGTCTGGCAGGACGGCGGAAGGTCAGACCAACGAGTCCTCGTCGGCGTAGTCGGCGTCCGCCAGTTCTTCGAAGTCCACGTCGTCCTCGTCGGCGGCCGCACCCGCGGGGCGGTCCCACGCCTCGGCCAGCGCCTGGGCCTTGGCCGCGAGCCGCTCCACCGCGTCGGGATCGGCGCCCTGCTCGCCGGCGGCGAACCCGAGCAGGAACGAGGTCACCAGCCCAGCAGCGGGATGGACGTTCTCGACCGTGATCGTGGCGAGGTCGCCCAGCAGGCCCTCGTCGGCCTCGGCCTCGATGTCGAGGGCGTCGCACAACTCGTCGATCCAGTCGTGGAGGTTCACCCGACCAGAGTGATACGCCGGCCCGGCCGGTGCAAGGGTTTCGGCCCAGTCCGGGATCAGTCCAAAGAGCGGCCCTCGGGCCGCGGCTCGTCCTGGCCGGCCAGGTCCCGCAGGTCGCTCCAGGTGTCGATGTCGCGTGCCTCGTCGCCGAGGGGCGCGCCCTCGACCAGGTCGAGCGGCTCGAGCAGCGCCCGCACCGACATGCCGTGCTGGCCCTCGTGGTCGGGGCGGACGGCGTCCAGGCGCGCCGTCTCCACGACGAGGGCCAACTGTCGGCGGCCCGCGGTGTCCGCGAGGACCGCCCCCTCGTGGCCGACGGCGGCCTCGTGGAGGCGCCGGAAGGTGCCCGGCGCGAGGCGCGGCATGTCGACGGCGAGCACCGCGATCGTCGGGAACCGGCGCAGCAGCATGTCGCGTCCGGTCAGCAGCCCGGCGGCCGGTCCGCCGAAGCGCGGCTCCTCGCGCACGAACGTCACCGGCCGGTCGGTGGGCACCTGGTGGCCCACGACGACGACCTCGCTCGCGTCGATCACGGCGTCGAGGGCGTGCTCGAGCAGAGTGCGCCCGTCCACCTCGATCGACGCCTTGTCGACCCCGCCCAGGCGCGATCCCTGCCCGCCGGCGAGGACGACGGCTGCGAAGGCGGACAGTCCGAGCTCGATCACCACCCCCCGAGTCTCCCAAAGGGCTCCTACGCTGGTACCGTGACGACCCCCACGCCGCGCCCCACACTGCGACTCGCGCTGGTCCAGGCCGCGTCCGCGCTCGAGCCCGCCGCCAACCGCGACGCGCTGGCCCGGCTGACCGCCGAGCACGCCGGCCCGGACACCCCCGCCGACCTCGTGGTGCTCCCCGAGGCGTACGCCCGCGACTTCGGCGAAGCCGGATCCGACGTCAGCGGGTACGCCGAGCCGGTGGACGGCCCCTTCGGCACGGCGGTGGCCGACGCGGCGGCCGCGGCCGGCACCACGATCGTCGCCGGCATGTTCGAGGCGAGCTCGGATCCGGAGCGGCCCTACAACACCCTGCTCGTGCGCGGCGCGGTGTCGGCGTCGTACCGCAAGATCCATCTCTACGACTCCTTCGGCAACCGCGAGTCCGACCGCCTCACCGCCGGACCGCTCGAGCCGGTGGTCGTCGACCTGCACGGCTGGAGGGTCGGGCTGATGACCTGCTACGACCTCCGCTTCCCCGAGCTTGCCCGCGCCCTCGTCGACCGCGGCGCCGAGCTGATCGTCATCCCGGCCGCCTGGGTCGCCGGTCCGCGGAAGGTCCACCACTGGCGGACCCTGGTGACCGCGCGCGCCATCGAGAACACCGCGTACGTCGCCGCCGTCGGTCAGCCCGCCGAGCGCTACTGCGGCCACTCGATGGTCGTCGACCCGTTCGGCGAGGTCGTGGCCGAGGCGGGTCCGGGCGACGCCGGCGTGCCGGACGTGGTCCGCGCCGTCGTCGACCGCTCGGTGCTCGAGGAGGCCCGCCGCGTCAACCCGTCCCTCACGAACCGGCGGCTTCGCTGAATCTGCCCGAGCGCGTCTCCGGCGACGCGAAAGCGAAGCAAGTTCCCGGAGGTCGCCTCCCGCCGCGCTGCCGGGCAGGAGATAGGCTGCTCCTCCGTGTCCCGTGCCCCCTCCCGTGTCCCGCTCGAGCAGCGCGTCGGCGAGTTCGGGGCGTCGCGGGCGCCGCTGGTCATCGGGTTCGTCCTGGTCGTGCTCGGCACCGCCGCCCTCGTCTGCGCGATGGTGCCCGTCGGACCCGCCTGGCTCGGTCCGGCGGGCTCGGTCACGGTCGCGACCGCCTTCAGCTGGGGCCTCGCCGCCCGCACCGGCGGCCGGCCGCTGGTGTTCGCGCTGCTCGCCCTGGCCTGTGGCCTGGCTGCTGTCGGGAGTGACCAGGACCTACTGCTGACCGGTGCCGCGGTCGGCACCTCGGCCGTCGCCGCCGTCCTCGGCGTGATGATCACCGTGCCCGCGGCCGGCATCGCCACCGCGGCCCGCGAATGCGTCGTGGGGCTGTGCGTCGCCGGCATCGGCGCGATGGCCGCGATCGGCTTCGAGCCGGCCATCCAGAAGGAGCGCTTCGAGTACGTCGGCCTCGGGCTCGCCTTCCTCGGCGCCATCGTCCTCGTCCACCGCCTCGGCGCCGGCTTCCACGGCCTCGGCCGCCGTGGTCTGATCATCGTCGCGATCGGCGTGGTCGTGCTCGCCGCGACCCTGCTGTACGCCGAGCTGCTGCGCCGCTACGGCTCGACCGGGCTCGTCGACGAGCTGCTCTCGTGGGTGGCGTGGAGCCGGGAGCACCTCGGCGCGTTCCCCCGACCGATCGCCACGGTCCTGGGCGTGCCCGCCCTCGCCTACGGCTGCCACATGCGCGCCCGGCGGCGTCAGGGCTGGTGGGTGTGCGCGTTCGGCGTCGCGGCCACCTCGCCCACCGCGACCGCCCTCGCCAACCCGGCCGTCTCGGTCACCGAGGCCGGCCTGTCGGTGGTCTACGGCCTGGTGGTCGGCCTGATCCTCGGCTGGCTGCTCATCCGGCTCGACCTGGCGCTGACCGGCAACCGGGGCCGCCGCAGCCGGGTCGCCGAGCAGGCGGCCGCCGTACGACCCGAGCCGCGGCGCTTCGCGCCCCTGCTCTGACGTGGCGACCGCGCGGCAGCGTGGCGCCCCGGCGGCGAAGCCGCATCGGCGGCGGAGGGCGGTCCGAGCGCAGCGAGGACCGTCCGAGGTCGCCGATAGGCGACACGCTCGCGCCATCAGAGCAGAGGGAGCGGGATTCGAACCCGCGGTAGGTCTCCCTACGACCGCTTTCAAGGCGGTTCCGATCGGCCACTCCGGCATCCCTCCTCGGGTCCGCCGCGGCGCGTACGCCGGCCGGACACCGCGACGAGTCTAGACAGTCGGGTACGCCGCCGCTTTGGCCCGTCCTCGGCCGGCACAGGACAATGCCGGCCATGAGCAGTGCGCAGCCGACCTCGGTCACCGACTACCGCCTCGCCCCACCGGTGATGGCGCGCTTCGTCGGCGCCTATCTCGTGCTGCTCGCCCTCCTGCTCCTCGCGGTCACCGCCCTCGTCGCCTTGGCCGACCTCCCCGCCGACCTGTTGGTGTTGGTGCTGGGGCTGGGGATCCTGGGCCTGATCGCGCTCGCCTGGTGGCTGCGCTCGCGTCTGGTCGTCGTCCGGCTCACCGAGGCCGGCTACCAGGTCCGGATGATCCGTGCCGCCGGCGCGACCGAGGCCCGCTGGAGCGAGGTGGAGGACGCCGTCGCGGCCGCCCCGTCGGGGATCGAGTGCCTCGTGCTGCGGCTGCGCGACGGACGCAGCACGACCATCCCCGTGCAGCTGGTGGCCGGCGACAAGGACGACTTCGCGCGCGACGTACGTGCCCACCTGCAGCGCGCGGCCCGCTGAGCCCGGACCCGACCTGTCCGGCGGGGCCGGATTGGGACCACGCGCACGCTCCTAGTAGCCTTGGCGCGCTGTCCGGTCCATGATCGGAGCAGTGGAGGAGGCGTCGCCTAGTCCGGTCTATGGCGCCGCACTGCTAATGCGGTTTGGGTTTATCGCCCATCGAGGGTTCAAATCCCTCCGCCTCCGCCGACCTGAGACCCCCGGCAGCCACTGCCGGGGGTCTCGCTTATTGGGCGGCCGTGCGCGAAGATGTTTCCTGGAGCCCGCGTGGGGGTAGGCGCCGACGGCTCGGGTACCCGGAGGGACGGTCCCGGGCACCCACCAGTGAGGGGAAAGCTCATGAAGAAGCTCGCTCGCACCACCGCCTTCGGGTTGGCCGCCCTGATCACCGCAGCCGGGATCGTCTCGCTCCCGACCGCCGCGGAGGCCGACACCGGCTGGGGCTGGCGCGTCTGCACCACCTGCGCCCGCTGACGTCCTCGGTCAGGACGGCTCGTCGTCGTCCTGACCGGCGATGCCGAGCTTGCCCATGGTGTAGCCGAGCTGGAAGCGGGTCTCGGCGTCGTACTCCTCCTTGAGCTCGGCGACATAGCCGGCGTACGTGCGCGGGCTGACGCCGAGTCTCTTGGCGCTGACGGCGTCGGCATGACCCTCGATCAGCATCCGGATCGTCATCGAGCGCTGCTCGGAGGCGATCTCCTTCGTCACGCTCTGACCGGCGCTGGCGAAGGGCCGCCCACGCGCGAACGCCCGCTCGAAGACGTCGACCAGGTAGGCCACGATCGCCGGCTCCCGTACGACGACCGCGGTGGCCAGGCTGTCGGCCGCAGGGATCAGCGCCACCCGGCGGTCGACCACGATCATCCGGTTGAAGAACTCGTCGAGCGTGCGGACCTCGGCGCCGTGCTCGGTCACGGTCGCGACGTACTTGTGCGTGGCCGGGTGACGCCGGGCGCTGTGCTGGTAGAGCGTGCGCATCGCCAGCCCGCGCTTGAGCGCCGCGACGTCGCGGACCGCCGCCTCCGTCACCGTCTTGGCGCTGCGCGTCGCCTGCGGCTGGGCCGTGAGCAGCTCCTCCTGGGCTTCGCTCACCAGCGTCGTGAGGTAGGGGTTGATCGCCTCGCCGTGCAGGTAGAGGAACGGGCCCGACTCGCTCGCCGCCGGTGAGCGCCGCCAGCTCTGCGCGAGGTGGGCGAACGCGGACGCCCATCGCGCCGACTCCTCGAGCAGGCGCGCCCCCTCGTTGCCGAGCGGCGTGACCACCCTCGATTGCGCGTTGCTCGGTTCGAGCGGCCGCCAGGTCTTCCGGGTGGCGTCCAGTTGGAGTAGACCGAGCTCCACCAGCAGGTCGAACGCCCGTCGTACCGACGATCCCTCGACGAGCCGCGGGTCGTCGGCGGAGAGCCCGCCCTCGGCCAGCACCTGCTCGTAGAGACCGGTCGCCTCCTCCTCGAAGAGGGCCCGGTCCTCGGGCTCGTACGAGGTCATGGCGTCATGGTTCCACACGCTCGCGGCACCCGGTGGAGGCGGTGATTCGGCATCTGCGCATCGCCTCCGCTATTCTCGTGCGGTCGCCCAGCGACGAGCGCCTGTAGCTCAACGGATAGAGCATCTGACTACGGATCAGAAGGTTTGGGGTTCGAATCCCTACAGGCGCGCAGGACGTCGAAGCCACAGGTCAGCCCGCTGACCTGTGGCTTCGACCATTTGCGGCTCACCCGGCCTGCTGCGCGCGGCGCCGGCCAGGGTGATCAGAAGGTGCGGGCCGGGAGCGGCTTGATGAGTGGTTCGAGGAGCCGCGAGGACGCCTCGACGGTGAGCACCTCGGCCGGGTCGAGGGGGATGATCTGGCGCTTCGACTCGTCGATCTCCCAGACGTCCTCGCCGATCAGACGTCCCTCGTCGTCGTAGGGCCAGATCATGTGCTCGACGTTCGCGACCAGGTAGTGGGCGGCGGGGTCGACGGGGGCGCCGGCCTCGACGAGGAGCTGACCGGGGGTCTGCTGGTAGATGGTCGCGGTGGAGACGATCATGTTGTCGCCGACGGCGAGCGTCTCGTCGGTGGTGTAGAAGATGCACTGGGCCGTGCGGGACCACTCCTCGTAGACCGCCTGGACGGCCTCGGCGCCGTCGAGGACGGTGCTGATGCCGAAGACGTTGAAGTGGTAGACGGGGTGTTCGACGGTCATCTCCGGCGCGAAGATCTCCTTCCACCGTCCGGCCATCTCCAGGTAGCGGTGGCGGTTGTAGGCCTGCAGGAGCCAGTGGTGGCGCGGGTTCGTGGTGGTCTCGAGCAGGCGCTCGACGGCGAGGTTCGTCCGGGTGATGTCGAAGCGGCCCATCGGGTTCTCCTTGGGTGAGGTGTCGTCGGGGCATTCAGCGTCTCTCTCGAGTCACTCCCAGGTCTTGACTCGGGACGACGACTTCTTGACCCTGGACGACATGTCGCTCATCCGGGGAACCGCGCTCCAAGGCTTCGGTGACCTCGTCCGGGAGCTCGGCGCTGATCCGGAGGAGCTGCTGCGGCTCGCGCACCTCGACCCGGATGGCGTCGGCAATCACGACAGCTACCTCGATTACCGAGGGGTCATCGGCGCTCTGGAGTCGGCCGCGCGCGTCACGGGAGCCGGCGACTTCGGTCGCCGGCTGGGGGACCGTCAGGGTCTCGAGATCCTCGGCCCGCTCGGGGTGGCGGCCCGCACGGCACCCACGGTGGGTGCTGCGATGGCGTCGATCGAGAAGTACATGGCCGTCTACAGTCCGGCGATCGCGATCACCGTGACCTGGGCGCCGGGGGAGGAGCTCGCGAGGTTCGAGTGGCGCGTCGTCGCCGCCCGGCCGCCCGCTCACCGCCAGGCGGCCGAGCTCGCGCTGGGGGTGTCGTGCCAGGTGTTCCGCCTTCTCGCCGGCCCGTCGTTCACGCCCTGCGTGGTGCGGATTCGTCATCAGCCACTGACGGCGGTCGAGGCCTACCAGGACCATTTCGGGTGTCCGGTGGAGTTCGCGACCGGCTCCTACGGCTTCTCGTTCCCGGTCTCGGTCCTCGCCCTGCCGCTCGATGCGGACAGCGCGGTGCACGCCGTCGTCGAGGAGTACCTCGACACCGTTGCCGTCCCGCACTCGATGAGCACCGTCGAGAACGTGCGACGGCTGGTCCGCACGATGCTGCCCACCGGTGGCCTGACGCTGGAGCTGGTGTGTGGCCAGCTGGCGGTGCATCCGCGGACTCTGCAGCGCGACTTGGCGAAGAGGGGCACGTCGTTCGCTGCGCTCGTGGACGAGGTCCGCCGCGAGGAGGCCGAGCGCTACCTGTGCGAGTCCGAGATGCCGCTCGGTCAGCTGGCCGGCGTCCTCGGGCTCAGCGAGCAGAGCGCACTGACCCGGGCCTGTCACCGCTGGTTCGGACGGACTCCGTCCCGGGTTCGCGCACAGACATAGCTCGCTCGTGCCGTGCCGGCCCGGCCCTTGTGCGCCTCAGGACGGAAACCCCCACGAGTCCTCCTTCTGTTCTGGTTTCGATGTCGCCGGGGAGGATCCTGCGCCACCATCGGGACAGGAGGCTCCGGCTCGTCCCGGCCGTGAGCGCTGGCCCGAGGAGATCGAATGACGGAGACTCCCGAACTGAACGCAGGTGACCTCGCGGAGCTCGAGAGCAAGCGGATCGCGAACCGCCTCGCCCGTGACCAGGCCACGGCTGCGCGCACCGACAAGCTCATCGAGCAGCTGTCCAAGGCTGTTCCCGATCTGGCGTCCGTCGCGAAGAGCACGGTCTCCTTCCGGGAGGGCGCGACGCTGAGGCAGGGCGAGGCGACGGCGGTCGCACTCGCGAGCGCCGCGCAGCAGGTCGCCGGGGAGGTCGCCGCGCGTCTGCTCGCCACGCGGAGCGAGGGGGAGCCCTGCGACGTCTTCGTGACCTCCGACCCGAACGTGGTGGCGTCCCTCGTCGCCTACCACCAGATCAGGGCCGAGGCGGCGATCCTGCGCGACCGGCTCCGTACGGCGAAGGAGGCCGCCGAGGAGGCCCTCGAAGCGCCGACGAGTGCGGACGGTGCTCCGAGGCTCGCCGTCGAGGCGGGCATCGCTGCGGCGGCGGTCGTCGGCAGGGCCGCCACCCAGGTCGCCTCCCTTTTCGAGCTCGACGTCGAGGTGGCCACGAGCACCGTCGACATTCCTGCGACCACGGTGCAGGCAGCTGTCATGGGCCGGCTGCTCGAGGTGCGACCGGAGCTCGGGATCCAGCACCAGTGGGCGCGTCTCATCGACGCAGACGCCTCGGAGCTCTTGCGGATCGTCGGTGACCTGACGGCCGAGGACATCGACGCGAC
This sequence comes from Nocardioides albidus, assembly GCF_006335005.1. GTDB lineage: Bacteria > Actinomycetota > Actinomycetes > Propionibacteriales > Nocardioidaceae > Nocardioides > Nocardioides albidus. Next base: position 163,650 of record NZ_VDMP01000021.1, on the reverse strand, counting down.
CGTCGTCGACGCGAGGCTCGACGCGGCCGTCGAGAGCCTCGCCGACGCGACGGACCTGCAGCACCGCAGTCGGCTGCAGTCGGCGCGCACCGACCTCGCCGCCGTGCTCGCGAAGGCCCGGGCGTTCGCCGTACGCGTCTCGGCGACACCGTCGAGCGGAGGGGCGAGCCTGCTCGCCCAGGCTGTCGCCGTCGAACATCTCGCGAGTGGTGAGCGGCGCGTCCTGGTCGTCGGTGGGGCGAGGTCCGAGGCGCATCAGGTGGTCGTGAAGCGCCGGCTGAGGACTCCGCGTCTCCAGACAGGCGTCAGCGTCGGGTTCGACTACCTGTTGGTCCAGGGTCAGGGGGTGATCGCTGCGGGGCACGCCACGGCGGCCGTCGCGTACGTCGCGCGGCTCGACGGCAGCCGTGCGGAGTGGAGGCAGCTGACCTCGTTCGCGCTCTCGCGTGACGAACCGCCCGGCAGCTCACCGGGGGCCCCTCGCTCCGTCCCCTCGGCCGCCCCGGGTGAGCCGGCGACCCTCCCGCGGTAGGAGGTCGGTGTCGTCGGGAACGCCGTGGCGAAGTTCTGCCGGAAGGTCACGACGCTGCTGAACCCGCACGCGTCGGCGATGAGCGATGCGCATCCTCGCCCGATCTCATCGGAAGTCGTCTTTCGTGCCACTCGCGGTAGCGCCTGGCGGCGCTCAGAGTGGAGAGGAGCACAGAGCCCACCGAGCAGAGGAGACCCTCCGTGACCACGCCCCGCCGCGCCCTCATCGTCGTCGACGTCCAGCAGGAGTACTTCGACGGGATCCTGCAGATCCAGTCCCCCTCCCGCGAGCAGTCGCTCGCCAACGTCGTCGCCGCGCTCGACGTCGCCGTGCGCCAGGACCTCCCCGTGGTGATCGTCCAGCACGAGCTGCCCGAGGGTGCCCCGGTCTTCGCGATCGGGAGCGACAGTTGGTCGCTGCACCCCGAGGTCGAGCGTCGCCTCCAGCCGTCCTGGAAGCGCGTGACCAAGGACAGGAGCAGCGTCTTCGCGGGCACCGACGTCGCCGCGTGGCTGGCCGAGCAGGGGGTCGACACCGTCACCCTCGTCGGCTTCATGACCAACAACTGCGACCTCGCCACCGCGGTGGGCGCTGAGGACCTCGGTCTCGCCGCCGAGATCCTCTCCGACGCGAGCGGCGCCATCCACCTGGCCAACGAGGCCGGCAAGGTCTCCGCCGACGAGCTGCACCGGACCTTGCTCGTGCTCCTGCACTCCAACTTCGCCGCGGTCGCGACCACCGAGGCGTGGGCGCAGGCGGTCGAGGCCGGGGCGCCGCTGCCCACGAGCGATCTCGGCACCTCGGCCACGCAGGGTCGCGCGGCCTTCGCCGGCTGACGGTCAGCCGACGACCCGCCGCCTCCCCGCCCGCACCATCGCGATGCCTCCGGCCAGACTGGCGGCACCCGCTGCCAGCAGCGCCATCAGGTACGCCGGCGCGCCGGTCTGGGGCAGTCCGGACCCACGCGTGACGGCCGCGGCCTTCTCGCCGTCCCGCACGGTCGGCGTCTTGGCCTCCTCGACGATGCCGCCCACCTGGCCCTGCGGGGCCGGTGGGGTCACCTGGCCGCCGGGGGGCGGCTCGGGCGGCGCACCGGTCGTCGGGCACTCGCTGTCGGCGACGTCGCTCGCCCGCTCGCCCTTCTCCGCCCAGCGGATCGCGACCGACGTGAGCTGTCCGTCGGAGAAGGCGAAGGGGAAGCTGCCGGCGAAGCCCTGCCCGAGCAGCGCGTGGAAGTCCACGATGATCGGGTGGGAGTAGACCTCGGCCACGCCCGGCTTGCGGACGTACTTGCACACGACGACCCGGTGCTGCTTGTCGGGACCGGTCGTGGCGCCCTGTGCGGGGGACGCGTGGCCCGGGCCGCGGTCGTCGGCCGACGGGGCGCTCGCGCCCGCGCCCGCGCCCGCGGCCGCCGGCGGACGCGGACCCTTGAGCCCGGGCCCGGGCGTGGGCCGGGTGCCGTCGTCGTCGGGGAGACCGCGGCCAGGAGCGGAATCGGGGACCTTGGCCTGGTCGGGCAGCGGCGGGCGCTTGTCCGCCGGTGGGCCGGGGTCGGCGGGCGGCGATCCGGCGTCCGCGGCGGCGCCGTTGGGGACGCCTCCGGAGTCGGCGTGGGCGGGACCGGCGAGCCCGGTGGGACAGGTGACCGCCAGCACCGCGGCAGGAAGAAGGAGAGCGAGGCTCCGGCGGGAGCGGATGCGGGCGCCGAGGCGGGATGCACGGGACATGAGGACCCCCAGGGACACGACGCGGGGAGCCGCGCCGACAACGGTGGTGGGCTGGCCCCGAGACCAGCAGAGGGAGCGCCCGGATCGAGTCACCGACTGCGTGACTCGGACCGAGAACTCCCTCCGCCCTCGCGTTACCCGACGCTCCGCCGTTGATTCACCGCCTCCCGACGGGATCACACGGCCGGCGGCTCCACGCCCAGCCGGGCCAGCTCCTCGACGTACCGCTCCACGTTGCGCAGCTTGACCGTCTCGTAGCCGCGCACCAGGTCGGGGAGCTCGGCGAGCTCGACCGCCCGGTCGTACGACGCGAGCTCGAGTCCGGCGGCCAGGTCGGCGACCATCGCGCGGTAGTGGTCGCGCAGCTCGCGCTCGACCTTGCGCAGGTGGGCGTAGCCGAAGATGTCGGCACGGGTGCCGCGCAGCGACTTCATCCGGGCCAGTGCGCGCAGTGAGCCGTGCGACCGGGGCCCGAACGAGATCTTCTTGTCCCGTCCCATCGCCCGCAGCACGGGCGGGTGCAGCTTGAACGCGATCGTGCCGCCGGGGAACTCCTCGCCGGTGGAGGCGAGGAAGTCCGGGTCGGTGAGGAGCCGGGCGACCTCGTACTCGTCCTTGTAGGCGGTGAGCTTGAACAGGTTGCGGGCGACCGCCTCCCCGAACCGGGTCTCGCCGGTGACGGCGCGCTCGGCGGCCGCGATCTGCGCCACGAGGTCGACGTAGGAGTCGGCCAGCGCCTCGTCCTGGTAGGCGACCAGGTCGGCGGCGCGCCGCTCGACCAGCCGCAGGATCTCGCCCTGCAGGCCCGACGCCGCGACCGAGGCGGGCACGGAGCGCTCTCGGACCGGGCGGTTCGCCCGCGCGCGTCCGGCCGCGCGGAAGGCGGCGGGGTCGGCGACCGCGGCGCGGCCCCACCGGAAGGCGGCGATGTTGGCGGCCACGGCGGTGCCGTTGATCTCGATGGCCTCCTCGATCGCCGCGGCGGGCAGCCGCAGCGCACCGGTCTGGTACGCCGCGCCGACGAGCAGGAAGTTGGCCGCGACCGTGTTGCCGAAGATCCGGTCGGCCGCCTCGAGCCCGTCGAAGTCGAACGTCTCGGCGGTGGCGGTGCGGACCCGCTCCAGCAGACCGGACTCGTCCGGGTGCTGGACCGACGGGTCGTGGACCATCGAGCCGGTGGCCGTGCGGCTGGTCGAGACGACCGCGCGGGTCGCGGCCGGGTCGCCGTACGACAGGTTGCGGTCCTCGGCGAGGGTGAGCAGGTCGAAGCCGAGGAAGCAGTCGGCCGAGCCGGGGGTGAGCCGGTTGGCGGGCTCCAGGTCGCCGGCGGCGAAGCGCAGGTGGCCGGTGACCGGCCCGGCCTTCTGGCTGAGACCGGTCTGGTCGAGGGACTCGACGGCGTAGCCGGCGCGCAGGGCGGCGGTCGCCAGCACCTGGTTGACGGTCACGATGCCGGTGCCGCCGATGCCGGCCATGAAGACGTTCTGGGTCGCGGCGACCGGCTCCTCGGCGGCGCTCGGGGCCACGTCGGGGGGCGTGGGGTAGCCCTTGCGGGCGCTCTTCGCCGCGGACCGCTCGGCTCGCTCGGCCCGCCGCGCCGTACGACGCGTGCGGGGCGCCGTCTCGACGGTGACGAACGACGGGCAGTCGCCGTCGAGGCAGCTGTAGTCGGTGTTGCAGGAGGTCTGCTCGATGCGGGTCTTGCGGCCGTACTCGGTCTCGACCGGCTGCACCGACAGGCAGTTGCTCTTCGCGCCGCAGTCGCCGCAGCCCTCGCACACCGCCTCGTTGATGACGACGCGCTGGGTGCGCGCGGGCAGCGTGCCGCGCTTGCGCTGACGGCGGGCGTCGGCGGCGCAGTGCTGGTCGTAGATCAGCACGGTCACGCCGGGGACCTCGCGCAGCATCCGCTGCGCCTCGTCGAGCCGGTCGCGGTCCCACAGCAGGGTGCCGGGGGCGAGGTCGCGGCGGCGGTGGCGCTTCGGCTCGTCGGCGCACACGACGATCTTCTTCACACCCTCGGTGTGGAGCTTGTGGGTGAGCTGGGGGACGCTCAGCGCGCCCTCGGCGTCCTGGGCGCCGGTCATCGCGACCACGTCGTTGTAGAGCACCTTGTAGGTGATGTTGACCCCGGCGGCGATGCAGGCCTGGACGGCGAGCTGCGCGGAGTGGAAGAAGGTGCCGTCGCCGACGTTCTGGAAGATGTGGCCGGCGTCGGTGAACCAGGCCTGGCCGATCCACTGGGCGCCCTCGCCGCCCATCTGGGTCACGCCGGTCACGGCGCTCTCCGGACGCTCGGAGATGGTCACCATGGCGTGGCAGCCGATGCCGCCTCCGCCCATGGAGCCCTCCGGCAGGACCGTCGAGCGGTTGTGCGGGCAGCCGGAGCAGAAGTACGCCGACCGGTTGACCGGGAGGAGCGGCAGGGAGATCCGCTCGCGCTGCGGCGGAGTCACCTCGAGCCAGCCCTCGAGCGCGTGCCGCAGGGGCGCCAGCAGGCGGCCCGCGGTGAGCTCGCCGTCGGCGGGGATGAGCCGCTGGCCCGTCGCGTCCGCCTTGCCGAGGATCCGGGGCGCACGGTCCGTGCCGTAGAGGATGTCGCGGACCTGCATCTCCATGAAGGACGTCTTGTCCTCCACGACGAGGATCTCCTCGAGCCCCTCGGCGAAGCGGCGGACCGCCGCGGGCTCGACCGGGCTCATCATCCCCATCCGCATCAGCCGGACGCCGGCGGCGGCGAGCGCCTCGTCGGTGACGCCGAGGTCGGTCAGCGCCTGGCGCAGCGAGTCGAAGCAGCTGCCGGACGCCACCAGCCCGAGGCGGGCGCCGGGGGCGTCGACCTCGACCACGTTGAGGCCGTTGCGGGCGGAGTAGTCGTGGACCAGCGCGGTGCGCGGACCGACCAGCTCGGCCTCGGCGCCGACGATCATCGCCGGGCGCAGCACGATCGGGGACTGCGTGTAGGCGTAGGGGTGGCCGTTCCAGTCGATCGCCGGCATCACCGGGTCGACGTCGATGTCGGCGCCGTCGACGACCCAGGCGCCGTCGGCGACGTCCGCGACGATCTTGAGCGCCACGACGCAGCCGGTGTTGCGCGACATCTCGATCGCGTGCAGGCCGAGGGTGACGATCTCGGTCGCGTTGCGCGGGAAGAGCACGGGGATGCCGAGGGCGGCCAGGGAGCGCTCGCTCACCGCGGGCACGGTCGACGACTTCGAGGCGGGGTCGTCGCCGACGAGGAGCACGGCGCCGCCGCGCCGGTTGACGCCGTACATGTTGGCGTGGCGCAGGGCGTCGGTGGCGCGGTCCACGCCGGGGCCCTTGCCGTACCAGAAGCCGGTCACGCCGTCGAAGGCGCTGGTGCCGAGCGGGAGGTCGACCTGGCTGCCCCACACGGCCGTGGCGGCGAGCTCCTCGTTGAGGCCGGGAACGAAGCGGATGTCGTTCTCGTCCAGCACGTCCGACAGGTCGGCCAGCATCTTGTCGAGGCCGCCCAGCGGGCTGCCCTGGTAGCCGGAGACGAAGGTCGCGGTGCGCAGGCCGCGGCGGCGGTCGAGAGCACGGTGCTCGACCAGGAGTCGCGCGATCGCCTGGACGCCGGTCAGCAGGGTCGCCGGAGCGTCCACGCGGTAGCGGTCGTCGAGGTCGTACGGCGCGGCGGGCTCGCTGGCGGGTCGGGACAGCAGCTCGGTCATGGAAGCAGCCTGAGGCATCGTGGGCCGGGTCACAACATCCGTCGCCGGGTGTGGCGTCCATCCGCAACCCGTACGCCGATGGCCGGCTCTTCTGTGCAACAGACCACCTGTCAGGGGTAGAGTCCGTTGCGTGCCCGATGCGGCGATCCTCGACCCCACCGACCGCGCGATCCTCGACCTGCTGCGGGAGAACGCGCGCCGCCCCCTGCGCGAGATCGCGACCGCCGTGGGCCTGACCGTCGCGCCGGTGCAGCGCCGGATCGTGCGCATGGAGCGGCTGGGCGTGATCGAGCGCTACACCGTCAAGATCAACCACGGCCGGATCGCCACCGGCATCGAGGCGATGACCGAGCTGCACTTCGCCGACGACCTCGACCTGGCGCAGATCATGGAGTTCGTCGCCCAGATCCCCGAGGTCGAGGAGGTGCTCACCCTGGCCGGCGATCCCGACGCCCTCGTGCGCATCCGCGTCGACGGCGTCGAGGACCTGCGCCGCGTGGTCAGCTCGCTGCGCTCGGGCGGGGCGGTCGCCAGCACGAAGACACTGGTCGTCCTGGAGCAGTGGACGCGGTTCGGCTGAGGCTGAGGGTGGTCC
>NZ_VDMP01000021.1:143533-157073 GCF_006335005.1 Nocardioides albidus | reverse complement strand
GAACTCGGGGTGCGTGATCACCCAGTACTCGCCGGCGGCGACGGCGTCGAGCACGGTGCGCGCGTACTCCTCGCCGGGGATGCCCTCCTCGACGTTCTGCCGCGCGAGGTACTCGTGGAAACCCAGGAGGGCCGGGTCGTCCGTCTCGGGGGCCTTCGCGAAGATCGCGCTGCGCACCGGGCCGGGGGTGACCACGGAGACCCGGACCGGCGACTGCAGCATCTGGAGCTCGAGGGCGAGCGACTCGGTGAGCCCGAGGACGGCGAACTTCGTGGCCGTGTAGGGCGCCATCATCGGACTCGGCAGGAAGCCGCCGACCGACGACACGTTGACCACGTGGGCCGCGGTGCCCTGCGCGAGCAGTCGCGGGACGAAGCTGCGGACGCCGTTGACGACGCCGCGCAGGTTGACGTCGATCGCGGTGCTCCAGTCCTCGGCGGAGAGCTCCCAGGAGTAGCCGATTCGCATGATGCCGGCGTTGTTGACGAGCAGCTCGACGCTGCCGAAGCGCTCGAAGGCCGCTGCGGCGAGACGGTCGACGGCCTCCGGGTCGGCGACGTCCGTGGCGACGGTGAGCACCTCGCCCGGCAGCTCCGCGGCGAGGGCGTCGAGCCGGGCCTGGTCGATGTCGGCGAGGACCAGGCGCATGCCGAGGGAGGCTGCGTGCTGGGCCAGCCCCTTGCCGATGCCGCTCCCGGCGCCGGTGATGACGGCGGTGCGGCCGGAGAAGACGTCGTGCGCGGTGGTCATGACCTCACTGTGGGGAGGGCGGTCCGGCCCGTCGGCGCGGGTCCCGCTGGGCGGGATCGGCGTCAGGTGACGGGGTCCAGGGCGGCGCGGGTGTGCCCGATCGCCGCCTCGCGCTGGGCGATGCCGCCGCCGTTGACGATGGCGATCGCGAACCCGTCCCACATGGCGCGCAGCCGTTGGGAGAGCCCCTCGGGATCCGTGACGCCGGGGAGGCCGGCGCGGAGCACGACGACCAGATCGTCGTGCCATTGGTCGTCGAGCTCGCGCTGGGCGGCGGCCAGCTCGGCGTCGTACGGCGCCCGCGCCCACAGCTCGAGCCACAGCAGCCAGCGCGGGTCGCGCTCGTCGACCGGCAGGAAGACCCCGGCGAACTCCAGCACCGACGCGGGATCGGCCGCGCCCTCGGTGGCCCTGACGACCAGGGGCGCCCGCTGCTCGGCGTACTGGCTCTCGCTCCAGCGCAGCGTCTCCAGGAGCAGCCCGTTGCGGGTGCCGAAGTAGTAGAGGAGGTGACCACCGCTCGTCTCGAGGCGGGCGGCCAGCGAGGCCATCGTGACCTTGCCGAGGCCCTGCTCCGCGATCATCTCCAGGGTCGCGGCGAGCACCTGCTCACGGGGCCGGTCCAAGCGCCGGTTCGATCGGGTGCGTGCCACGCGCGTCAGCGTAGACGGGCTCGCCGAGCTCAGGTCCAGTGCCAGCGGATGCCGAGGGTTCCCGGGCCGAAGGAGGTGACCGTGCGGCTGACGCTGGTCCCGAACGTCTCGAGCTCGGTGACCTCCTCCTGGCCGTCGATGATCGTGTAGTACTCGCACCGAGCGGGCATCCAGTCGGGGTCGAAGCGGATCCAGAGGCTGACGGACGTCATCTTGCGAACCGCCCAGTAGAAGTACGAGTTGTCGTCGGGGTCGGGCGTCCGGTAGACGACCTCCTGCTCGAGAAGCGCGGTCTCGCCCGGCGCCAGGGCCCGGTCGAGGAGCATCTCGCCGACCACGATCCCGTGCTCGCGGTCGTGGATGACCTCGCCCAGGGCGAACCCGCCGCGCGGGGTGATCCCCGGGGTCCGCGAGCCGGGACGCACCCGCAGGATCATGGCGCGCCGATCGGCCTGGGCGTGGATCGACTCGACCACCACGATGTAGCCCATCTTGACCGGCGCTCGGTCCGGGCCGACCTCGTACTTGAGGGTCACTTCCCGGTCGATCAGCCGGTCGGACGGCGAGTGGAAGTCGAGGCGCGCGAGCAGGGCCCGGATGCGCTCATGGTCGTCGCTCAGATCCGCGAGGAGCTCCGGCGCGACCTGCCGCCGGCGTGGCTCGAGGTGGTCCTCCAGCGCGCCGGGGGCCAGGAGGAGGACCCGCTCGATCTCGGCGAGCGCCCGGAACGAACCCTCGCGCTCGGGCTGGCGCTGGCCCGAGCGCCAGTAGCTCAGCGTCGCCAGGCTCACTGCCGCGCCCCGCGCCTGCAGGGCGCGGTGGAGCGCGCCGAGGCTCATCGACCGGGCGGTGAGCGCCTCGTCGAAGGCCGTCCCGAAGGCTCCTCTTGCCATGCCCGCACCTTAGGAGATGGCGCGCTCGCCCTCGCCGAACGGTGAGACGGCGCACCGGTCCTCGTCCTGCGGTCCCCTTCACAGTCACGCCGGTCCCGTGTGAAGCCCGGGCTCCTAGCGTCCTGTCTGGATCGAGCAGGGCGAGGCGCACGTGTGGGGGGCGCCCGCCCTGCTCTCCGTGCGGCGGACGGGCCGGCGAATCGTCGCGACGAAAAGAATTTCCTCGGCCGCCCCTTGACGCGGGACCGTGTCGTACGTCACTTTGAATGTCGTTCAAAGATTTGTACGGCGTTCAAAGTGCGCCGTACGGCACAGCCGAGGAGCGCCGATGACCGACACCACCACCGCACGGCCGGAGCCGGCCGCAGCGCCGGAGCGAGGAGCGCCGTCCTCCTCCGAGCAGGGGGCGGACCACGAGAAGGCGGCCGGCCTGGCGCGGGTCCTGGGCCCGGCGGGCGCGGTCCTGCTGGTGCTGTCCTGCATCACGCCGGCGTCGAGCCTGTTCATCATCGTCCCCGAGATGATGGCCAGCCAGGGCAGCGGCGTCGTGCTCACCATCGCGGCCGGCATCTTGATCTCGGTCGCCGTCGGCGCCTGCTATGCCGAGCTCGGCACCCGGATGGCCAGCGCCGGCGGCGAGTACGCCATGGTCAGCCACACGCTCGGCCGCTGCGCCGGCTGGCTGACCTTCGCGCTGTCCGGTGTCCTGCTCTGGGTCATCCCGCCGGTGATCGCGCTCGGCACCGCCGACTACCTGGCCGACCTCGTCAGCCTCGACCGGGCGATCACCGGCGCGGTCGTCATGCTGGTCGCGACCGGCGTCGCGCTGCTCGACATCCGCGCCAACGCGCTGGTGACCGGCATCTTCCTCCTCCTCGAGATCGTCGCGGCCGCGGTCGTCGCGATCCTCGGCGCCGCCCACATCCAGCGCGGCCCCGGCGAGCTGGTCGACGCCCACGTGCTCGGCGACAGCGGGATCGAGCCGTTCACCGCCGCGCTCCTGGTCTCCGGTCTCACCGTCGGCGTGTTCGTCGTCAGCGGCTTCGGTACGGCGGCCTACCTCGCGGAGGAGATCGTCGAGCCGCGCCGCAACGTCTCTCGCGTCGTCTTCTGGTCGCTGGGTCTCGGCGGCCTGGTGATCCTCGTCCCGACCGTCACCACGGTGCTCGCCGTCGACGACCTCGGCGCGCTCGCGACCGGCGACTTCTCCCAGTTCGTCCGCGCCTGGGGCGGCGACGCCACCGCCGTCGCGGTCAACCTCGGCATCGCCATCGCGATCCTCAACGCCGCGATCGTGATGGTGCTGCAGAACAGCCGCGTCGTCTACGCCTCCGGCCGTGACCGCGCCTGGCCGCCCGCCGTCAACCGCGCGCTGAGCCTCCTCGGCCCACGGTACGGCGCCCCGTGGGTCGCCACCCTCGTCATCGGCATCCCGGGGGCGATCCTCGCCTGGGCCGTCGACATCGAGGCACTGCTCGGCATCACCTCGGTGATCATCTCCGCGATGTACATCGTGCTCGCGATCGCGGCGCTCAAGGTGCGCCGGATGAGCACGGCTCCCGGCTGGCGGATGCCACTGTGGCCGCTGCCGCCCGTCCTGGTGATCCTCGCCGTCGGCTACGCCCTGATCGGCGCCGCGCCCACCGACCTGATCATCACCGGCGGCATCCTCGCGCTGGCGCTCGTCTACTACGTCACCTACCTCGCCCGGCGCCCCGACGAGCGGTTCGTCGTGGTCGACCCCACCGACGACCCCATCCTGCAGGAGAGCTGACATGACCCACGACGTGATCGTCATCGGAGCCGGGGTCACCGGACTGACCGCGGCCTGGAGGCTGGCCCAGGCCGGCCAGGACGTCCTCGTGCTCGAGGCGCGGGACCGCGTCGGCGGCCGGCTGCGCACCGACGAGGTCGAGACCGTCGAGGGGGAGCCCTCGGGCTCCTTCGAGATCGGCGGCCAGTGGGTCTCGCCCGACCAGGATGCGCTCATCGCCCTGGTCGACGAGCTCGGGCTCGCGACCTTCGCGCGGCACCGCGACGGCGACTCGGTGTACGTCGGCCACGACGGCGTGGCGCGGCGCTTCGCCGAGGACCTTCCGGTGTCGGCCTCCACCGCCGCCGCGATCGTCGAGCTCACCAGGAAGCTGGACGAGCTCGCCGCGGCGATGGACCCGGCCCGGCCGTGGGAGCTGGAGGACGCCCGGAAGCTCGACTCCGTCTCGCTGCGCACGTGGCTCGAGCAGGAGTGCGACGACGCCGAGGCCCGCGACAACATCGCGCTCTACCTCGGCCCGGCGATGCTGACCAAGCCCGCCCACGCGTTCTCCGCGCTGCAGGCGGTCCAGATGGCCGCCAGCGCGGGCTCGTTCAGCAACCTGCTCGACGCCGACATCATCCTCGACCGCCGCGTCGTCGGCGGCCTGCAGTCCGTCCCGCTCGAGCTCGCGCGCCTGCTCGGCGACCGGGTCCTCCTCGACCAGGACGTGACCCGCGTCGAATGGACCGACGAGGAAGCCGTCGTCCACGTCGGCGAGGTGGCGTACGCCGCACGCCGGGTGGTGCTCGCCGTACCCCCGACCGTCGTGCGCCGGGTCCGCTTCACGCCCGAGCTGCCCGCCGAGCACCGGATCGCCCGCGAGCACCAGTCCTTCGGCCTGGTGATCAAGGTGCAGGCGATGTACGAGACGCCGTTCTGGCGCGAGGACGGCCTCGACGGCACCGCGTTCGGGCCCTACGAGCTCGTGCACGAGGCCTACGACAACACCCCCGAGGGCGAGTCGCGGGGCGTGCTGGTCGGCTTCGTCTCCGACGTCAACGCCGACGAGGTGGGCCGGTTGAGTGCCGAGGAGCGTCGCGCACGCGTCCTCGACTCGTTCGCGTCCTACTACGGCGAGCAGGCCCGCCATCCCCTCGCCTACGTCGAGAGCGACTGGCAGCACCAGGAGCTCACCGGCGGCGCCTACGGCACGAGCTTCGACCTCGGCGGCCTCACGCGTTGGGGTCACCTGCTGCGCGAGCCGGTCGGACCGATCGAGTTCGGCAGCAGCGACGTCGCCGGCCACGGCTTCCAGCACGTCGACGGCGCGGTCCGCGTCGGCGGCGAGATCGCCGCGGGGATCCTCGCCGGTCCCTGAGCCTCAGCCCCGGCGCCGGACCAGCAGCACGACACCCGCGGCGACCAGGCCGAGGAGCACGAGTCCTCCCGCGAACCCCGCCAGGACGAGTGCCTCTCGGTCGACCGCTCCCGCGGACCCCGAGACAGCGCCCGGATCGTCGAGGCCGTTGCCGGCAGGAGCGCCGGGTGTCGCCGACGGCGGCGCGACCTCGTCGAGCTCGTCGTAGATCGGGTTCGGTGCGTCCGTGGGGATGGTGTCCTCGATGGCGCTGCGGGGTCGCAGGACGCCGAAGCCCCACGCGGGGTCCCGGGTGCCGGCCGGCAGGTCGAGGTGCTTGGCGGAGGCGATGAGCCGCGCCACCAGCTCGCGCGAGGGCATGTCGGGGTACGCCGCCCGCACGAGCGCGATCGAGCCCGAGGCGATCGCGGCGGAATCACTCGTGCCGTCGACGTAGAACGGCTCGTCCCGGCCGGGGAGAAAGGTGATCACGTGGACCCCGGGCGCGGCGAACGCGGCATAGGGCTGGTGCTCGCTCTTCGACCAGATCCGCAGATCGGGGGCGTCGTCGGGCCGGAAGCCGAAGTTGTTCCAGCCGAATGCGCCCACTCCCAGCACTCCCGGGCACGACGCAGGCGACTGCGGGTAGTCGATGGATGAGTGGTCGTTGCCCATCGACGCGACCAGGATCATGCCCTTGTCGACGGCGGCGCGAACCGCTTCCTGCATGTCGGAGGAGCATTCCCCGCCGCCGCTGTCGATCGACATGTTGACCACCTCGGGCGGGTCGTCCATGGCCGCGAGGGTCCGCAGGGCCTGGGTGGTGTCGTCGTCGTTGGGGCCGCGGGGCAGTCGCACGGGAAGGATCGTCGCCTCCGGCGCGATTCCGAGGACGCCGTCACCCGTGCCGCGGCCGGCGATCAAGGTGGCCATCGAGGTGCCGTGGAAGTCGGGGTCGGTCGTCGTGTCGCCTCGGCCCGACCCGTCATAGCTGAAGCCAGGGAGCACTGCCCCTTCGAGATCGCCGGTCGGGATCACGCCGGAGTCGATGACGGCGACCACGACGCCCTCTCCGCGAGTGTGCTCCTTCCAGATCTCCTCCGCGGCCAGCGTCACCAACCACCACTCTTCGGCCCGCACGCCTTCGTCGGCTCGCGCGGGCACGGCTGCGGACGACAGAGCCACGGAGGTGGCCGCGACCACCGCGGCAACTGCTGTCCGCCGGACGGCACGGCGTGGGTGGGGCATCGGGAGCACAGCCTCCTCGGTGGTGTCTGCTGATCCGGCTGGATCCATGCCCCCGGTGTCCCGGCCCGAAACTCGAGCGCTCCCGTCCCTCGTCAGACGCCGTAGCCGCCGTCGACGTCGAGCTTCTGGCCGGTGACGAACCCGGCCCTGTCGCCGGCGAGGTATGCGACGGCTTCGGCGATGTCGAGCGCCGTGCCGAAGCGACGCAGGGGGATGTTGGCGCGGGCCACCTCGAGCGCGCGCTCGTCGAGGTCGCCGTCGGCGATGAGCCGCTCGGCCATCCCGTCGGTGAGCATGCCCGGGCCGACGCAGTTGACCCGCACGCCGAAGCGGCCCTCCTCGGCGGCGAGCCCGCGCGCGAGCGCCTCGACGGCCGCCTTGGGCGCCGACGAGAGGCCGTCGCGCACGGGATAGCGGGTGGTGGCCGCGGTCGTGACCGCGGTCAGCGACCCTCGGGTCGCGCGCAGCGACGGCAGCACGGCGTGGGCGAGGTTGAAGAACGCGACGACGTCCTGGTCGACCTGGGCGGCGAACTGCGCGGGCGTGACCCGCGACAGGTGCACCATCGGCACGTGCGGTCCGGCCGCGTGGACGACCGTGCGGACCGGCCCGTGCTCGGCCTCCAGCTCGGCGACCGCGGCCGAGACCGCGGACGCGTCGCCGAGCTCGCACCGCCGGACGCCGACCACGCGGGCACCGAGCTCGGCGACCAACGCATCGGGCGGCGTACGGCGGTGCAGCAGGAGCAGTTGCGCGCCGTCGTCCGCCAGCCGGCGACAGATCGCGGCACCGAGGCCACCGGTCGCGCCGGTGACGAGGGTCGTGCCGTAGCCGGTCACGACGACACCTCGGCGGGCGCGAGGCGCGTGCCGTGTGCCCAGGTGTCCAGGTGGCGGCGCAGGAGGGGCGGGATGTCGACCGCACCGAGGTCGGGGGAGACGGTGACGATCCGGATCCGGGCGCGGGCCACCACGACGTCGTCCGCGGTGCGCACCATCCGGTGCAGCATCTCGAACGAGCGCCGGCCCACGGTCCCGAGCCGCAGCTCGACCCGGATCTCGTCGAACAGGCCGACCGCCTCCACGTAGTCGCACGCGGTGTGGGCGGTGACGGTCCAGAACCCGTGACGTTCCTTCAGCTCGTCCTGGCGCAGGCCGTTGAGCCAGAACCACTCGCTCTGCGTGCGCTCCATCCAGGGGAACCAGGCGGCGTAGTAGAGGATCCCGGCCGGGTCCGTGTCGGCGTAGCCGAGCCGGACCGTGGTGGAGTGCAGCGCCGGCCCGCGACCGCCGTCGACGACCCGCTCCTCAGCCATCGCGCAGATCCGTCTTCAGCACCTTCCCGCTGGCGTTGCGCGGCAGGGCCTCCTCGATGACCACGTCGCGCGGCACCTTGAAGTTCGCGAGGCGCTCCCGCACCCAGGCGACGAGCTCCTCGGGCGTGGCGGAGGAGCCCGGCCGCAGCACAACGTGCGCGGCGCCGACCGAGCCCAGGCGCTCGTCGGGGACGCCGACCACCGCGCTCTCCACCACGGCGGGATGGGCCGCGAGGACGTTCTCGACCTCGGCCGGATAGACGTTGAAGCCCCCGACGATGAACATGTCCTTGATCCGGTCGGTGATCTTCACGCAGCCGTGCTCGTCGAGACGGCCGACGTCGCCGGTGTGGAACCACCCGTCGGCGTCGATGGCGGCCGCGGTCGCCTCGGGATCCTCGAAGTAGCCGAGCATGACGTTGGCGCCACGGAGCCAGATCTCGCCGTCGCTGCCGACGGGTACGTCGCTCCCGTCGCCCGCGACGATCCGGGCCTCGATGCCGGGCACCGGGGGCCCGGTCGTCTCCGCGATGTGGCGCGGATCCTCCCCGTGCCGGGACGTCGTGGCCACGACGCACTCGGTCAGGCCGTAGGCCTGGTAGACGGTGTCGAAGCCGAGGACGTCGCGCATCTGCTCGAACAGCGTCTCCGGCACCGACGCCGCCCCGGCGATGGAGAACCGCAGGGAGGAGAGGTCGAAGTCCGTGCGGCGCGGGTGGTTGATGAGCGTGATGAAGATGGTCGGCGCGCCGGGGAGCACGGTGATCCGGGCGTCCTGCACGAGCTGCATGAGGGCGACCGGGTCGAACGTGAGCACCGGGTAGATCGTCGTACCCGCGGTCAGTGACGCGATGACGCCGGCCTTGTAGCCGAAGCCGTGGAAGAACGGGTTGACGATCGCGTAGCGGTCCGCCGGCGAGAGCGACGCTCCGTCGGCCCACACGTCGGCCACGCCGATGGTCTGGGCGTGGGTGCTCATCACGCCCTTCGGGACGCCGGTGGTGCCGGACGTGAAGAGGATGTCGCACACCGTCTCCGGGACGACCTCGGCCGCGAGCCGCTCGACCTCCTCGACGGGCGTCCGCTCGCCGAGCGCGAGGAAGTCGGCCCACGCCACGGTGCCCGGCCGGCCGGCGGAGTTCACGTCGACGAGGGTGCGCAGGTGCGGGAGCCCGGGGACGACCTGGCCGGTGTCCCCGGTGTCCCCGGTGCCCGCGGTGTCGGTCTCCCGCAGCATCGTGGAGTAGTCGGTCGTCAGGAAGCCGTCGCACAGCACCAGGACGACCGCGCGGGAGCGATCGAGCACGACCCGTGCCTCGTGCCCGCGGTAGCGGGTGTTGAGCGGGACGACGGACGCGCCGACGTACTGCGCGCCCAGAAGGGCCACGACGAACTCGTGCCGGTTCGGCGCCCAGATCGCCACCCGGTCGCCGGGCTCGACGCCGAGCGCCCGGTAGGAGCGGGCTGCCGCGACGGCGAGGTCACGCAGACCCTCGTAGGTCACGGTCGTGGCGCCGTCGACGACCGCCGGGTGGCTGCCGTGGGCCGCGGCCGCTTCGGCCAGGAGGGCGGGAATGGTCCGTGCTGCCATCAGACGAGACTCCTCATGAGCAAGTGCTTGTTAGGTACTGTAGTCCCGTCCGTCCCCGGCGGAGCGTGCGTCGGCCGGGGACCTGCGGCCGGGCGCCGCGCGTCGGAGAGGATCAGGTCATGGCGAGCAAGAACGAGGCTACGGCCCGCGGGAGTCGGCGACGGACGGATGCCGCCGGAGGCGCGGGGGCGGGCGGAGGCGGCTCGGCCCGCCGCGCTCAGCTCCTGGCGATCGCTGCGGAGATGTTCGCGACGCGCGGCTACACGCAGACGACCGTGCGGGACATCGCCGACGAGGCCGGGATCCTCTCCGGCAGCCTCTATCACCACTTCGACTCCAAGGAGGCCATGCTCACGGAGATCCTGCGGGACTTCATGGGCAACCTGCTGGGCGAGATCCGCGAGATCGCCAAGGCGGAGGAGAGCCCGCGCGCCGCGTTGGACGGGCTGATCTACAACTCGTTCGAGACCATCCACCGCGTGCCGTTCGCCGTTGCGCTCTATCAGAACGAGTCGGCGCTGCTGACCTCCACGCCGGAGTTCGCCTTCGTCACCAAGGCGAGCCTCGACGTGGAGAAGGTCTGGCTGGGCGTGCTCAAGGCGGGCGCCGGAGCCGGTGACTTCCGCGCCGATCTGGACCCGGGACTCACCTACCGCTTCATCCGCGACGCGATCTGGTCGACGGTGCGCTGGTACAACCCCCGCGGCCGGCTGCAGCACCGCACCGTGGCCGACCAGTATCTCGAGATGCTGCACGGCGGCCTGCTCGCCTGAGCCCGCGCCTCGGCGGTACGACGCGCTCAGCTCCGGACCTCCTTGTCGCGCAGGCCCTGGGGGTCGAGGACCGTGCGGATCAGCTCGAGCTCCTCGGGCGTCGGCAGGCGCGTCGTACCGGCGCTCCCGGTGTCGATCGCGAACCCGGTGCTCTCGGCGACCTCGGCGGCCGTCACGCCCGGGTGCAGCGAGCGCACCTTGAGGCGGCCCTCGGCGTCGTAGTCGAGCACGGCGAGGTCGGTGACCACGACCCCGAGATCGTGGAAGCGCAGGGCACCGCCGGGCTGCGCTCGGGCCCGGTCGTTGCCGACGCCGGAGACGACGTCGACGGCCTCGACGAACACCCGGGTGCTGTGTCCGCCCACCCAGTAGTCGACGCGGTGGTTGGCGGTGTTGCCCGGGGCGCCGCGGACGCCGATCAGTTGGCGGGTGGGACGTCGCCAGTCGCCGATGGAGGAGATGTTCTGGTTGCCGAAGCGGTCGATCTGGCTCGCGCCCATCATGCTGTGCCGACGCCCGGTGGCGAGTATCTCGAAGACCCGCCGGAACGGCGCCCACGACTCGATCGTGCCGCCGGCGGAGGCATTGCGACCCAGCGGCGGCGGCTCGCTCATGAGGAAGCAGTCGCCGTCGGTGAGCACCAGATCGGGCTCGAAGGTCAGCTTCGCGAGCCGCGCGCCGATGGTCGGCACGATCCCGACCGCGTGGGCCAGGATCTCGCCGGAGCCGCGCCAGGCGTCGGCGCACGCGACGACGCAGACCTCGGCCCGGGTGGCGTCGGTGGCGCTCATCGGGTGCCCTCCGCGAGGAAGCGCTGTTCGAACGCCGCCCACGTTCCGGGGTCGCGCGCGGCTTCGGCGTACTCCCGCTGGACGGCCTCGTCGCGGCCGTAGTCGGGATCGCAGCTGGTGAAGTGCGCTCCGCCTGGCGCCTCGACGACGCCGGAGACGAACATCCGGCCGACCAGGAGCGTCTGGGGTGCCGCGTCGGCCGTGAGCTCCTCGGTCGGCACGATCCGCTCGACGCTCATGATGCAGCGGTCGGCGGCCATGGCATACAGGTCGTCGAAGTAGGGATCGGGCCCGAGGTACTGGCCGTTGCCGGCGGCGTCCGCGCGGTTGAGGTGGATCAGAGCGAGATCCATCCGGATCCCGGGGACGGCGACGTACACGTCGTCGTCGTACGGCGACGCGACGGTGCGCAGCTCCGGGTTCATGGCGAGCACGTCGGAGCCCAGTCCGGCCCGGCTGGGCAGGAAGCTCATCCGAGCGGCGCCAGCGCGCAGGGCCGTGACGAACATGCCCTCGTCGTACTCGGTCGTGGCGATCGTCCCGGACTCGCGAGCGGCGCGGAAATGCGGGTCGAGCGGGATGGAGTCGAGCGAGACGAACCCGTAGACCAGGCGCTTGACCTTGCCGGCCGCGCAGAGCAGGCCGACGTCCGGGCCGCCGAAGACGACCACCGTCAGGTCCGTCGCATCGCTGCGCAGCAGCTCGCGGACCAGCGCCATCGGCTTGCGCCGCGAGCCCCAGCCGCCGATCCCGACAGTCATGCCCGACCGCACGTGGCTCGCCACGTCGGACAGCTGCATGGTCTTGTCCGCCACCGCTCCTCCTTCGCAACCTAGCGCTTGATTGGTATTGTGCGACTCTACCCGACCCGGAGGAGGTGGGCGACCCGTGACCGGCACGCTCCCGACGCGCCGCCTCGGCGACCTCGAGGTCTCGGCTGTCGGCTTCGGCGCCATGACGCTCACCCAGACCCCGGACAGCGACGTCGAGCGCGGGACCCGAGCGGTCCACGCGGCGCTCGACGCGGGTGTCACCCTCTTCGACACCGCGGATGTCTACGGCCCGACCGGTGGGGACGTGCCGGGCGGGTACGGCGCCAACGAGCGCGTCCTGATGGCCGCGCTGCGCTCCTGGGACGGCCCGCTGGACGACGTGGTCGTCGCGACGAAGGGCGGTCACACGCGCGAGGGCCTCACCTGGTGGATCGACGGCAGCCGTGAGCACCTGCGGACGGCGGCACTCGCCTCCCGCGAGCGCCTCGGGCTCGACGTGATCCCGCTCTACCAGCACCATCGGCCCGACCCCCGGTGCCCCTACCGTGAGTCCATGGAGGCGCTGCGGGCTCTCGTCGACGACGGGATCGTCGCGCGGATCGGCATCTCCAACGTGAGCGCCGGCCAGGTCCGCCTCGCCGCGGCGATCGTGGGCGACGCGCTGGTGTCGGTGCAGAACGAGTATTCGCCACTCGCTCGTGGCAGCGACCCGGTCATCGATCTGTGCTCCGAGCTGGGCCTCGCCTTCCTGTCGTGGGGGCCGTTCGGCGGCCTGCGCCAAGCCAAGTCGCTCGCCCAGTCGCTCGTCCAGTCGCTGGCGCCGTTCGCCGAGGTGGCGGCCGAGCGCGGCGTGAGCCCGCACCGGGTGGCCCTCGCCTGGCAGCTCGCGCGGTCGCCGTGCGTCGTACCCATCCCCGGCGCCAGCCGCGCCGAGTCCGTGCTCGACTCCGTGGCGGCCGCGACCCTCGTCCTCACCCCGGAGGAGAAGGCCCGCCTGGGCCTGTCCGTCGAGAAGCCGATGTCCGCCAGCCCCGACCTGAGGAGACCCCGATGACCCAGACCGCCCCCCGCCCTCTGGTCGACCTGACCGACAAGGTCGTCGTGATCACCGGTGCCGGCCGCGGCCTCGGTGCGGCCCACGCCCGCACGCTCGCCCGGGCGGGCGCCACGGTCGTGGTGACCGACCTCGCCGCCGACGGTGTCGCCGAGGTGGCCGCCGAGCTCGGTCCGCAGCACGGGTCAGCGGCGCTCGACGTGACCGCGCCCGAGGGGTGGGCGCGGCTCGCCCGCCTCGTGGTCGAGCGGTACGGACGGGTCGACGGACTGGTCAACAACGCCGGCCGGTGCGAGTACGCGCACTTCCTCGAGACGTCGCCGGCCATGTTCGAGGGGCACTTCCAGGTCAACGTGATGGGTGCGATCCACGGCATGCAGGCGCTCGCACCGCACATGCCGCCCGGCGGTTCCATCGTGAACATCGCCTCGGTCGCGGGTCTGGGCGCCTGGCCGGGCTCCAGCGCCTACGGCACCTCGAAGTTCGCTCTGCGCGGCGTGAGTCGCGCAGCCGCCATCGATCTCGGTGGCGACCGCGGGATCCGGGTCAACTGCGTGCTTCCGGGAGCGGCCGACACCGCCATGCT
>NZ_VDMP01000021.1:131600-143504 GCF_006335005.1 Nocardioides albidus | reverse complement strand
TGGTCGCGTTCCTGCTCAGCGACGCGGCGAGCTACTGCACCGGGCAGGACTTCGTCGTCGACGGCGGCATGAAGGCCTGAGCCGAGCGAGGATCGCTATCCGGGCTCGCCGGCGTCCCGCTTGTTCGAGGCCGCCATCGCGGCGGCGTCGAGCCCGGCGAGCGAGTCGCCGCCGACCTCGGCGTTGTGGGCGTGCGCGGCGTGGTGGAGGCCGAAGACGGAGTCCATGCCCGCGCGCTGGCCCATCAGGTCCTCGGCCTGGTTGATCGCCTTCTTGGTGAGCGCGAGGCCGAGGCGCGGCATCACGGCGATCCGGTGCGCCATCTCGTCCACGGCGGCGTCGAGCTCGGCACGGGGGACGACGTGGTTGACCATGCCGAGCCGGTGGGCGCGATGGGCGTCGAAGCGGCCGCCGGTGTAGAGGAACTCCTTCGCTGCGCGGGGGTTCATCACCCACGGGTGCGCGAAGTACTCGACACCGGGGATGCCCATCTTGACGACGGGGTCGGAGAAGTAGGCGTCGTCGGAGGCGATGATGAAGTCGCAGATCCAGGCCAGCATCAGGCCGCCTGCGATGCAGGCGCCCTGCACCTTCGCGATCACCGGCTTCGGGATCTCGCGCCAACGGCGGCACATGCCGAGGTAGACCTCGGACTCGCGGGCGAAGCGCGCGTCGACGCCTTGCGCGCCCACGTGGTCCCACCAGATGACGGCCCTGCGCTCGAACGACTCGTCGATGTCGCGGCCGGGAGTGCCGATGTCGTGGCCCCCGCAGAAGTGCCTGCCGTTGCCGCCCAGCACGATCACCTTCACCGCGTCGTCGTCGACGGCGTCGGTGAATGCCCGGTCGAGCGCGTAGGTGACCTTCGAGTTCTGTGCGTTGGCGAACTCCGGCCGGTTGAGGGTCACGTAGGCGACGCCGTCGCGGACGTCGTAGGTCACCACCGGCTCGGTGGGTGCGGTGTCGTCGGCCATGGGGCTCCCCGTCTCGTACAAACCTAGCGTTTGCTTGGTAGTCTACCAGCGTGACGACTGGACCCGATCTTGATGTGACCGACACCGCCGACTGGGCGGGCCGGCCCCTCGGCGAGCGCGAGGTCGGCTGGGAGACGAGCGACGCGATCCTCTTCGCCCTCGCCGTGGGCGCCCGCGCCGAACAGCTCGACCTCGTCTTCGAGCGTGACCTGAGGGTGCTGCCGACCTTCGCGCTGACCCTGGCGCAGTGGGCACCCGACGTGCTCGGTTCTGCCGGCGCCTTCGACGTCGGTACGGCGCTGCACGGCTCCCAGCGGCTCGAGGTGCTCGCGCCCATGCCGGCCAGCGGGTCGACGCTGATGCGGGCCCGCGTCGGCGACGTGTGGGACAAGGGCGCGGCCGCGGTGTTCGAGGTCGTCGTGGAGTGCGAGTACGTCCGCGCGATGTGGTCGATCTTCGCCCCCGGCAGGGGCGGATTCGGGGGCGAGCGGGGGCCCGGCCGTGCGGCGGACCCCGAGGGCGAGCCCATCGCGACCCCCGTCGTCGACGTCGCGGCCAACGCCGCGGCGCTCTACCGGCTCACCGGCGATCGCCATCACATCCACATCGACCCGGCTGCGGCCGCGCGGATCGGTCAGCCCCGGCCGATCCTGCACGGCCTGGCGACCCTCTCGACCGCCGCCCTCGCCGCCGCCGAGGTGCACGGCGCGTCGCCGGCCGATCTGCGGCTGCTCGAGGGCCGGTTCAGTGGCACCGTCCTCCCGGGCGAACGGCTGACCGTGCCGGTCTGGGCGGACGGCGCGTTCCGGGTCGACACCGAGCGCGGCACGGCGATCGACGGCGCGCGCGCCCTCTTCGCCTGACAGGCTCAGGCCGTCGTCGTCGTGAGGATGTCGATGACCGCCGCCGGGTCGGTCGCCGGGTTCACGAACGCCAGCCGCAGCACCGTCTCGCCCCGCCACGACGTCGGCACGCAGAGGATCCGCCCGGCGCGGGACAGCTCGTCCGACCACGCGTAGTAGTCGTCGCGCGTCCAGCCGGGGCGGTCGAACAACAGCACCGAGAGGTCCGGCTCCAGCAGCAGCCGCAGGTTCGCGCTCTCCTTGATCGCGTCCGCCACGGCCCGCGTCGTGGTCAGCGTCTGCTCCCCGGCCGCGACGTACCGGTCGGTGCCGTGCACGGCCAGGCTGAACCAGAACGGCAGCCCCCGCACCCGCCGCGACAGGTGCACGGCGAGGTCGGTCGGGTTCCAGGCCTCGCGGTCGATCCGGTCGAGGTACGACGCGTGCTGGCTGTGCGCCGCGCGGGCCAGATCGGGGTCGCGGTAGAGCAGGGCGCAACAGTCGTACGGCGCGAACAGCCACTTGTGCGGATCGACGATGAAGCTGTCCGCCCGCTCGATGCCGTCGAACCGCGCCCGGGCGGAGGGGGCGGCGAGCCCCGCGCCGCCGTACGCGCCGTCGACGTGGAGCCACAGGCCGTGCTCCTCGCAGACGTCCGCGATCTCGGCGAGATCGTCGATGATGCCGGCGTTCGTCGTGCCCGCCGACGCGACGACCGCGAAGACGCCGGGCTCGTCGGCGGTCGCCGCGCGCAGGGCGGCGCCGGTGAGCTGGCCGCGCTCGCCCTCGGGGACCTCGACGACGCCGACGTCCATCACCCGGGCGTCGGCGAGGATCGAGGAGTGCGCACCGGACGTGCAGGCGATCTTCCAGCCGCCCTCGGGCCGGCCGCCGCGGCGGGCGAGCGCGGTGTGCCGGGCCGTGACCAGCGCCGAGAGGTTGCCGGAGGTGCCGCCGGAGACGAAGCACCCACCCGCCTCCTCCGGCCAGCCGAGCAGGGACACCAGCCAGGCCAGCGCCTCGTTCTCCGCGAAGATCGCACCCGCCCCGGCCTCCCACGTGCCGCCGAAGATGTTGAAGCTCGACACCACCGCGTCGAACGCCAGGGCCGCGCGGGTCGGGGCCGCCGGGATGTAGGCCAGGTTGAGCGGGTCGTCCTGGGCGCGGGTGGCGGGGGCGATGACGTCCTGGAAGACGGAGAAGGCCTGGTCGACGCCGATCCCCGCAGGCGTGATCGTCGTCCCCGCGTCGGCGCGGAGGGCCGAGATCGGGCGCGCCGTGGCCTTCGGGTCCGACGGGCTCGAGATCCGGGCGGAGGCGATCTTGACGGCTGCTTCGGTGACGCGACGCTCGTCGCCCCAGATGTGGGTGGCCTTCATGGGCCGAGCAGATCAGACCCGTCCCCGAACCTGCAACCTGACCACCGCGAGATGGCCATCGTGCGCATTTCTGCTCCGACGACTCCCGGACAACTGGCCAGAATGACTAGATTAGATCGGTGCTGACCCTCGACCAGATCGACCTCGCGCTGCTCACCGCCCTCACCGAGCACCCCCGCGCCGGCGACCTCGAGCTGTCCCGCCAGACCAAGGTCGCTCGCGCCACGGTGCAGAGCCGGCTGCGCCGGCTCACCGAGGCCGGCGTCATCGCCGACTGGGACCCGACCATCGACGTCGCCGCCGCCGGCTTCGAGGTGCAGGCCTATGTCACCCTCGAGATCGCCCAGGGCGCCCTGGACGAGGTCGCCCGCGACCTCGAGGCGATCCCGCAGGTCCTCGAGGCCTACGTGACCACCGGCTCCTTCGACGTCCTGTGCCGGGTCGCGACCCGCTCCCACCCCGAGCTCCAGGCCACGCTCGTGCGGATCGACCAGGCCTCGGCGGTCGTCCGCTCCACCAGCGTCATGGTGCTCTCGGTGCTCGTCGCGCCGCGGGTGCTCCCGCTGCTGGCCAGCGCCGAGCCCGTCCCGAGCCGCCGCGCGCCGGCGTACCGGACCGCTCATCGAACAAGGGGGAAAGTTTTTCCTTCAACTTGATGACAACGGCGGGAACGCTCTGGCATGCTTCTTGGTGCCGCCGCAGGTGACCCGAGACGCCTGCGGCGGCTTCCAAGTTTTTGGGGCCGAGCGGGTCGCCCGATCGAGCGAGGTCGCCAGCCCTCGCTGCGCTCGGGCCGCCGCCCCCGCCCGACGCGGCTTCGCCGCTGGGGCGACACGCTGCCGCCCGACGCGGCTTCGCCGCCGGGGCGACACGCTGCCGGCCGCGCGGTCGAGTCCGGGAGGGACCGCCTCCGCCTGGCGGCAGGACGATACGTAGGGGTCTTGGGTCTTGGGCCGAGCCGGTCGGTTGGTGCGTGGCGCTCAGAACTTGAAGAGCAGGGCCGACTTGTAGTCGGCGTTCATGTAGTTCACCAGCGAGGTCAGCCGCTTCTCGGAGACCTTCACCTTCGAGGTGCCGATGGTGACGGCGACGATGTTGCCGTAGACGCTCGAGGACCACTGACCCTGGACGAACGAGGGGTACAGGCTCCCGTCCGGAAGGTCCAGGTCCTTGTCCTTCATCGCGCCCTGCGCGGCCTTGGCGTGCCGCTCGGTGTCGAAGACGAGGAAGAGGTGGGTCAGGCGGACCTTCCCGCCGAGGGCGTTGAAGACCCACTGGGCGGCGTACGTGCACCGCTGGCGGGTGAGCACCGAGCCCTCCTCGACCGGAGCGCAGCTCGGATGGTCGACCGAGCTGACCAGGGTGGCGTGCTGCTCGACGTCGCCGAGCTTGAAGTCCCAGTCGCCCGGGAAGTCGGCCACCTTGACGTCGTTGTGGATGTCGTCGTCGGTGTCGTCGCTCGGTGTGTAGGGGGCGTCCGGAGTCGACGTGTCCGTGTCCTGCGACGGCGTCGCCTCCGAGCTCTCCACCGTGGGCTCCGTCGTCTGCTCCGTGGTGCGGTCCGGCGTCCGGTCGCCGTCCGCACGCTCGTCGTCGCCCCCGCCGGCGAGGAGGAAGGCGCCGGCGGCGACCGTGCCGAGCAGCACGATCGTCAGCAGGACGCCGCCGATCACGAGCGCGACGAGGGCGCCGCTCCGGGACCGGGGCGGTTGCCCGTACGGCGGCAGTGGTGGTTGCGGCTGGTACGGCGGGGGTGGCGGCCCCCATTCCGGTGGCGGTCCCTGCGGCGGTCCCTGCGGCGGTCCCTGCGGCGGCGGGGGCGGGAAGCTCATGGGAGGTGTCCTACCCGGCGTCGTGGCGCCTCAACCGGCGCGCCCCCGGCAGGTGCCGGCAGGCTCAGGGAGCGCTGAGCCCGAAGGCGACGCTCCCGTCGGGGAGCACGTCGTAGACCTCCGTGCCCTCGCTGACGTGTGCCTCGTCGGTGCCGAGGGCGACGGCGACCTTGTTGGCCGCGTTGCGGAGCAGATCGAGGACCAGTTCGACGGCCTCGGTCGGGGTGTAGTGCCGTCGTACGGCCGCGACGAGGTCGGGTCCGAGCCCGGTCGGCTCCCAGACCAGGGCGTCGACGACGGCCAGGCCGGTCTTGTGCCGCTCGGAGAGCGCGCTGTCCGGGTAGTGGTCGATCTCGTCGAGCGTCTCCTCGTCGACGCCGGCCGCCAGGGCCGAGCGGCTGCGCAGCGACTGGCAGATCCGGCAGCGGTGCTGGCGGGCCTGACGGAGCCGGAGCACCTCGGTGGTCACCGGGTCGAGCACGCGCAGACGGGCGATGGCCCGCCACAGGTCGTCGAGGGCCGGCCAGGGGTCGGCCCCGCCCGGCCCCGCCGCCTCGTCGGACCCGTCACCGGCCGGCCAGGCCGAGGGAGCGCCGAAGAGCTGATCGAGCGCCCGGCGTGCGCGCGGGACCCAATCGGCGACGTACAGGCGGCCGAGGAACGGGCGCGTGTGCGGGCCGAGGACCTCGATCAGCGCGGCCCGCTGCTCGGGCGTGATCATCGAGACGTCGACCTCGAACTGCTCGGCGAAGGCGGTGAGCACGTCGGCCGTCCCAGCGGTCGTCCCAGCGGTCGTCCCGCCGGTGACGGGCCGGATCGGGAGGAGGTCCAGGGCGGCGGCGACCTCGGGCGCGTGGGTCCGCAGAGCCGCGATCCCCGGCCCGGGTGTCCAGTCGGCGGGCGTCGTCATGGCGCGAGCAGATCAGGCGCGTGCGCCGGTCGGGGCGGTGATGTCGATGGGTGGGACGGCGCCGCGGGCCCTCGCCGATCCATTCGAACGATCCAATCTTCGCCGATGTGCGTCATCGCAAAACGGCTGTCATGGTGACTGCACGCGGACGACGGTGTCCACGGATCACACGATTCGAACCCCGGCAGAAACCGGGTGGGCTGTGGGGTAGCGTGCCCACACCTTGTCAAGGACCGAAAGGCTGGCGAAAGCAATGGTTGATGTGGAGCGGGCGCTCGACGAGGCGGGTCTCACCAACTCGCACGTTCGGGAGTACGTCGCACACTGGGCCAAGATCACGGGAGCAGAGCGCGTCGAGGTCGTGTCCGCGGCCGACGATGCCCGCCTGATCCAGGAGGCACTGGACGCGGGTGAGCTCCTGCCGGCCGGCGAGGGTCGCTACTACTCGCGCTCCTACTACAAGGACACCGCGCGCGCCGAGGAGCGCACCATCGTCGCCACCAGCGACGAGAACGACAAGGGCGTCTACAACAACTGGAAGCCCGCCGCGGAGATGAAGCCCAAGCTCATCGAGCTGATGACCGGCGCCTCCGCGGGCAAGACGATGTACGTCATCCCCTACCTGATGGCGCCGAAGGGCTCCCCCCTGCAGAACTTCGCCGCGGGCGTCGAGCTGACCGACAACCGCAACGTCGTGCTGCAGATGATCCGCATGGCGCGGGTCGGCGTGGAGTTCATCAACGACCTCGGCGACTCCTTCGTCAAGGCCGTGCACGTCACCGGCGACCTGGAGAACCTCGGCCAGGGCACCCCCGACGACAAGCGCTACTTCGTGACCGTGGCCGACGAGCGCACGATCCTGCACTTCGGATCGTCGTACGGCGGCAACGCGCTGCTCGGCAAGATCGCCCACGGCCTGCGCCAGGGCTCCTACGACGGCTGGAAGAACGGCTTCCTGGTCGAGCAGTTCATGCTGCTGGGCATCACCGACAAGGAGACCGGCAGGAAGTACAACATCTGCGGCGGCTTCCCCTCGGCCTCCGGCAAGACGAACCTCGCCATGACGCTGGCCCCCGACGCCCTGGGCGACCGCTACTACGTCGAGTTCTACGGCGACGACATCGCGTGGATCTGGGTCGGCGAGGACGGCAAGCTCTACGGGATGAACCCGGAGAACGGCGTCTTCGGCGTCGCCAAGGACACCAACGAGAAGACCAACCCGACCGCGATCGACTCGATCGTCCCCGGCACCGGCGCGATCTTCACCAACGTCGCCTACAACTCCAAGACCCAGGAGGTCTGGTGGGAGGGGCGCGGCGAGAAGCCGACCGACCTCGACGGCTGGGAGGACTGGAAGGGCGACATCATCGCCGACCGCTCTCCCGAGGACGCCGACGCTCCGTGGGCGCACCCCAACTCGCGCTTCACCACGACCCTGGCCAACGTCCCGAACGTCGCCAAGGACTTCGAGGACCCCCAGGGCGTCGAGATCCACGGCATCATCTTCGGTGGCCGCACCCGTGACCGCGAGCCGCTGATCCGCGCGATCACCGACATCGCCGAGGGCGTCTACGACGGTCTCACCCTGGGCGCCGAGGCGACCGCCGCGGCCGACGGCCTCGAGGGCGTGCTCCGCTACGACCCGATGTCGATGCGCCCGTTCATGTCCTACTCCGAGGCCGACTACGCCGCGCACTGGCTCGAGGTGATCGGCCGGGCGACGACCAAGCCGATCTTCGCGCACGTCAACTGGTTCCAGCGCGGCGAGGACGGCCGCTTCCTGTGGCCCGGCTACCGCGAGAACCTCCGCCCGCTGAACTGGCTGATGGAGTTCCTCAACGGTCAGGTCGAGGGCGTCCAGACCCCCGTCGGTGTGCTGCCGAAGCGCGAGGAGCTCAACCTCGAGGGTCTCGACGAGCAGGCGCTCGCCGACCTCGACACGCTCCTCACCATCGACGTCGCGCGCTGGCAGCAGGAGATGGGCTTCCGCGAGAAGCACCTCGCCCAGTTCGAGGGCCTGCCCGAGGCGATCTGGGAGGCGCACCGCCGCGTCGCCCAGGCCCTCGACAACGCCTGACCCAGCACAGGTCCGTTCGCGAACCCCCGGCTCCACGGAGCCGGGGGTTCGCGCATTCTGCGCACCGGCATGATGTGCGCATGCGTGCCGTCGTCTGCCATCGGGCCGAGCTCAGTGTCGAGGACCTCCCGGACCTGAGCCCGCAGCGGGGCCAAGTCCTCATCGACGTGGAGCGATGCGGCATCTGCGGCTCCGACCTCCACGCGCGCCTGCACTGCGACGAGACGGCGGCCGACGTCGCGGAGCTCGGCTACGACCACTTCATGCGCTCCACCGACCGCGTCGTGATGGGCCACGAGTTCGTCGGCACCGTCGCGGACTACGGCCCGCGCACGCGCAAGCAGTACCCGGTCGGCACCCGGGTGGTCGCGCTCCCGGTGCTGAGCGCCGGTGGCTCCGCCCATCTGACCGGGTTGAGCCCGCTCGCCTCCGGCGGGTACGCCGAGCAGGTGCTCGCGATCCCGTCGATGACCATGCGGGTTCCGGACGGTGTCGACGTCGAGGCGGCGGCGCTGACCGAGCCGATGGCGGTCGCCCTGCACGCCGTACGCCGCGGCGAGGTCGGCGCCAAGGACACGGCCGTCGTCATCGGCTGCGGCCCGATCGGGCTCGCCGTCATCGCGATGCTCAAGGCGACCGGCGTGCGGCACGTGATCGCCAGCGACTTCTCGGCCGGCCGCCGCGCGCTCGCCGAGCGGATGGGCGCCGACGTCGTGGTGGATCCGGCAGACGAGTCGCCGTGGGCGTCCTTCGCCGACTCCCAGCGCTATCTCACCGAGGCGATCGCGCTCGCCGAGCTCGGGATCGGCGCGATGAACCGGCTGCGCGCCGTACCCCTGCTGCCCTGGGCGAAGATCATGCGCGCCGCCGAGAGGGCCGGCGCCACCCCGCGCGGACCGGTCGTCTTCGAGTGCGTCGGCGTCCCCGGCATGATCGAGCACGTCGTCGCCAACGCCCCGCTCCTCTCGCGGGTGGTCGTCGTCGGGGTCTGCATGGGCGCGGACTCGTTCCGGCCGTCGATGGCGATCAACAAGGAGATCGACCTGCGCTTCGCCTTCGCCTACGACCCGGGCGAGTTCCACCAGACCCTGCGGTGGATCGCGCAGGGCAAGGTGGACGTGCGCCCCCTCGTCACCGGAACCGTCGGCCTCGACGGGGTGGCCCAGGCGTTCGAGGACCTCGGCGACCCCGAACGGCACGCGAAGGTGCTCGTCGACCCGTCGCGCTGACGGGGCGGCTGCGCCGCGAGGCTCAGGCCGCGGGGTGCCGCAACAGGTGGGCCTTCACGATCTTGAGATCGTCCTCGACCGAGCCGAGACGGTGGTCGACGGAGTCGAGCCGGACGCCGAGGACCTCGGCGACGTGGTCGATCTTGGCGTCGAGCCGCTTCTCCATCTGGTCGAAGCGGGAGTCGACAGCGTCGAACCGGGCTTCGACAGCGTCGAACCGGGCTTCGACACCACCGAACCGGGCGTCGACGGCGTCGAACCGGGCGTCGACGGCGTCGAACCGGGCGTCGACGGCGTCGAGCCGGGCTTCGAGCCGGGCTTCGATCGCGTCGAATCGGACGTTGGTCGTGGCCTCGAGGGTGTCGATCCGGCCGTCCAGCCGGGCGGCCACCGAGTGGAGCTGCGCGACGGTGTAGCGGGTGGACAGCGTGAGCGCGGCGAACATGATCGCGCTGAACACCCCGAGCAGGGTCCAGATCTGCGGGTCGTTCACCAGGTCCACCTCCTCAGTGTGCAACGGTCGTTGGGATCGTGCCACCGGAGCAGGCTCCGGGCCAGCACGAACCCGGCGCCTGTGGAAAGCGTCGGCGGCGTCGGCTCGCGTTGAACCGGACGGCGTCCCGGTGCGTACTCCCCTTCACCAGTCCCGAGGAAAGAGGGTCCCCATGCGCACCACGATCGTCGTCGGCCTCGCCCTTGCCTGCCCGGTCCTCGCCGCGGCCGGCTCGGCGGGTTCGGCCGGAGCCGCGGCCCAGGGCAGCGCCCCCACCGGCGCCTACTCCGCCGACCTGGCCCCGGTGAACCACGGTGGCTCCGGTCATGTCGAGCTCGACCTGCTCGGCACCCGGCTGGCCGTCTCCCTCACCGCGTCGGGCATCGACGACGGCGTCCACGTCGCCCACATCCACGGCATCCGGCAGGCCCAGGCGGAGTGTCCGGCGCTCGGTCGCGACGTGGACGGCAACGGCCTCGTCGACCTGGTCGAGGGCCTGCCCGACTACGGTCCGGTCGTCCGCACCCTGTCGAACGGCACGAGCGACCGCGGCACCGACCTGCAGTACGAGCGGACCTTCAAGCTCCTCGACAACGGCGACGCGATCGCGTCGCTCGGGCGGCTGGACCAGTACGCCGTGGTGGTGCACGGCGTCGACATCGACGGCGACGGCCGGGCGACCGACCCCGACGTCCAGCACGACGGGTCCGACCCCGACGACAACGAGGTGTCGATGCCCGCCCTGTGCGGTGTGATCAGCCCCGACTGATCAGTGCCGACTGATCACCCGGAGACCGCCCGGCCGACCGCCCGGCCGGCGGCCCGGCCGGAGAAGATGCAGCCGCCGAGGAAGGTGCCTTCGAGCGCGTTGTAGCCGTGGACGCCGCCGCCGCCGAAGCCGGCGACCTCGCCGGCGGCGTACAGCCCCGGGAACACCGAGCCGTCGGGGCGGACGACCCGGCTGTCGAGGTCCGTCTCGATGCCGCCGAGCGTCTTGCGGCTGAGGATGTTGAGGCGTACGGCGATGAGCGGGCCGTGCGCGGGATCGAGGATCCGGTGCGGCTTGGCGACCCGCATCAGCTTGCCGGTCCGGTCCCGGCGCGCGTTGTGGATCGCCATCACCTGGGCGTCCTTGCAGAACGGGTTGTCGATCTGGCGGTCGCGGTCCTCGATCTGGCGGCGCAGCAGGTCGGCGTCGAGCACGCGGCCGCCGCGGGCGATCTGGTTCATCCCCGCGACCAGGGAGTCGAGGTCGCCGGCGACCACGAAGTCCTCGCCGTGCTCCTTGAACGCCTCGACCGGGCTGGTCGCGCCCTTGGCGAGACGCTCCTTGAGCATCATCTTGATGTCCTTCTCGGTCCAGTCCGGGTTCTGCTCGGATCCGGAGAGGGCGAACTCCTTCTCGATGATCGACTGGGTCAGCACGAACCACGAGTAGTCGGCGCCCGTGGCCAGGATCTGCTTCATCGAGCCGATCGAGTCGGCGCCGGGCACACCGGACATGCCGGTCAGGCGCCGCCCGTCGGCGTCGAACCACATCGACGACGGTCCGGGAAGGATGCGGATCGCGTGGTCGGGCCAGATCGGGCTCCAGTTGTGGACGCCCTCGACGTAGGCCCACATCCGGTCCTTGTTGACCAGGCTCGCGCCGGCGGCCTCGGTGATGGCGAGCATCCGTCCGTCGACGTGCGCGGGCACGCCGGCGATCATGTGCTCGGGAGCCGGACCCACTCGCTCGGTCGGCCAGTTCGCCCGCATCAGCTCGAAGTTGTGCCCAATCCCGCCGGACGTGACGACCACCGCCGGCGCGCGCAGCTCGAAGTCGCCCACGACCTCACGCGAGGAGGCCTCGCCCCGGGGCCGGTCGTCGTCGGGCGCGAGCAGCGAGCCGCGGACGCCGACGCATGCGTCGTCCTCGACGATGAGGTCGTCGACACGGTGACGGAAGCCGAACCGCACCAGTCCGCGCGCCTCGGCCTCCTCGACCGGCTCGCGGAACACACGGACCACCTCCGGCCCGGTGCCCCACGTGATGTGGAAGCGCGGCACGGAGTTGCCGTGGCCGCTGGCCGACCCGTCACCGCGCTCGGCCCAGCCGACGAAGGTCAGCGACTTCAGGCCGAGGTCGCGGAGGTAGTCGCGCTTCTCGGAGGCGGCGAAGTCGACGT
>NZ_VDMP01000021.1:24088-131508 GCF_006335005.1 Nocardioides albidus | reverse complement strand
CGACGAAGAACAGCCCGCCCAGCGACCAGTGCGCCTGGCCGCCGAGGTTCGCGCGGTTCTCCTGGTCGAGGACGAGCACCCGCTTGCCGGCCCTGGTGGCCTCGTAGGTCGCGACCAGCCCGGCGAGGCCGGCTCCCACGACGATGGCGTCCGGCTCGAATCCCTGCTCCACTCCCTGGCTCACCCGGGGGAGCCTGCCAGACCCGAAGTGTCGGCGGCGAGCACCCCGAGGCGGGTCGGCTCGCTCCGTCCGCGCAGCACCACCTCGCCGTACGCCGTCCAGTGCGCCGCCTCCGGATCGCCGGCGGCCGCCACGGAGTCCCAAGAGGCGAGCACCCGGCCGGGGACGTCCTTGGCGAGGTCGGTCAGCCGGGCGGCGGAGTTCACCGCGTCGCCGATGACGGTGTATTCGAACCGCTGCTCGTGGCCGACGTTGCCTGCGACCACCTGGCCGGTCGCGACGCCGATCCCGGCGCCCACCTCCGGCACCTCGACGGCGAGCCGTCGTGCCATCGCGCGGGCCGCGGAGAGCGCGGCTGCGGCATGCTCCGCGTGCTCGACGGGGGCGCCGAAGATGGCGAGCACCGCGTCGCCGATGAACTTGTTGACCAGGCCGTGGTGACGGTCGACCTCGTCCACCACGACCGCGAAGAAGCGGTTGAGGACGGCGACCACCTCGGTCGGCCCGTGCTCGGTGGCGTACGTCGTCGATCCGACGAGGTCGACGAAGAGCACCGAGCAGACGCGGGTCTCGCCGCCCAGCTCGATCTCGCCCGCACCGAGCGCCGCGGCCGCGGCAGCGACCTCCTGGCCGACGTGGCGGCCGAAGAGGTCGCGGATCTGCTCGCGCTCGCGCAGGCCGTGGACCATCGAGTTGAAGCCGGTCTGCAGCTGTCCGAGCTCGGTGCCGTCGTACACGACGATGTCGGCGTCGAGCCGGCCCGCCTCGACCTCCTGCATCGCGTCGCGCACCGACAGCAGCGGGGCCACGACGGAGCGGGCGTTGAGATCGGTGATGAGGAACCCGAAGACCAGGACGATCCCGCACACGATGATCGTGACGGCCGCGAGCTGGTCGAGCGTGGCGTCGGAGCCGGCCGGCGGGAGCGCGAGGATCGCCGTGATGAGCAGCCCGACCAGCGGCGCGGCCGTGCCGAGCGTCCAGAAGATCGCCATCCGCGGACCCACGCCGACCCCGCGCACCCGCTCGGTCACCGTGGCGTCCTCCAGCGCCCGGGCGGCGATCGGGCGCAGCGTGAACTCGGGCAGCAGGTAGGCGATCCCGCACACGACCATTGCGCCGATGCCGACGGTGAGCGCGGTGCCGACCGCGCGCGAGGGCTGCAGCAGGATCGTGAGGACGGTGAACAGCGCCGTCCCGACCACCCAGATCCACAGCTGCGCGAAGGTCAGGGTCAGCGGCACCCGCAGCGCCCGTGCCCGCTGGGCGTCGTCGACCTCCGCGTCCGGCTGCGTGGCCCAGCGCAGCGCCCGCAGCGACGACGTCGTGCCCCAGATCGCGCCGACGATCGCGGCCGCGACGACGTAGGTCGGGATCGCGATCGCCAGCGCCAGGACCATGCCCCGCGTCGGCGGCGGGGAGGGGATCGCCCAGGTGTTGATCACGAAGACGACGAGTGCGCCGACCAGGTTGGTCGTCACCAGCATCACCGTCAGCAGGACCTGGATCCGGACCCGCAGCTGTCGCGGTCCCTGGTCGCGAGGTCCCAGCAGCCGTGAGCCGAACGGGCTGCGCGGTCGGGAGCTCGCGCGGGCCATGGCCGAAGCGTAGATGTTCGGGGGAGTCGGGGCGCTGTGGATCGCCGAGCCGGTCCACTCACCGCGGGTTCGGCACGGCCGTGAGGGGGTAGGGGCGAGCCATGACCCGGATCCCGCGACCGTTCCTCGCCGCCGTGCACCTCGTGGTGACGGCCCTCGTCGGTGCCCTTCTGTCCGTCTCGCTCAGCAGCCCCGCGAAGGCCGATGCCGCTCCGCTCGCCTCCGCGCCGGAGGCCCGCGTGGCGCTGCCCAGCGCCCGGAGGCCGCCGTCGCCGAACAGGGTGCTCAAGCACAACCCGATCTATCGGGTCAAGGCGCTCAAGGACCGCGCCTGCATCCGTCACGCCGTGCCGCTCGACACCGCGGCGCATGTGACGGAGTACTACACCGTCCTCAAGGGCTGCCTCGACAAGGCGTGGCGGAAGAAGGTCAAGAAGGCCGGTCTGCGCTGGCGGAAGCCGGCGATGGTGGTCTGGTCCCAGGCGGTCTCGACCCCGTGTGGGCCGGGCGAGATCTACGTGTCGACCTACTGCCCCGTCAACCGCACGATGTACCTCAATGTCGAGGAGGTGCTGGCCTGGGCCAGGGATCCGGCCAGGGACGGCCTCGGCGGTCGGCTGGGGTGGCTGCGCGCCGCCTTCGTCCTGTCGCACGAGTACGGCCACCACATCCAGACCCAGATGGGTGTCTGGAAGGCGATCGCCAGGAAGGTGAGCACCGGGAGGACGACCTGGGCGGCGAGCACGCCCGCCACCGAGCTGCAGGCCTCCTGCCTGGCGCTGGTCTTCCTGCACTCGATCCGTGCCACCTATCCCATCGAGGACGCGGTGCTGGCCGACTGGAGGTGGCGTCTGATCCGCCTGGCCTCGCACGGCACCGACGCCAACCAGATGTTCTGGATGGACCGTGGGTTCGCGACGGGGCGCCCGAAGGCGTGCAACGTGTTCAAGGCGCCGGCCGGGCTGCGCGCCTGACCGTGGTCGGGTGACCCGGGCCGGGGCGACGGCGTGTGCGCTCGCCTCGGCCCCGGCCGAAGCGTCGATGTTCGGGTGCCGTCGTTGGTGGGACCTGCTTGGATCGACCCATGAGGCCACCCCACGGAGTTCCCCTCCTCCGCTTCGCTCCCCCGAACAACTCCGCGGGGACCCCGGAATGAGCCGAGCCCCCTCCTTCGCCGCCGAGGAGATCACCGAGGCCTACGCCGCCTTCCACGAGCAGGTGGCCGGCTTCACGGCGACGGGCGAATGGGACGGCTACGCGGACCTGTTCACGCTCGACGCGGAGTACGTCGAGCACGCGATGGGCACCTTCCGCGGCCGCGACGAGATCCGCGCGTGGGCGGTGCGGACCATGACGTCGTACCCGGGCCGGGTGATGACCGGCTTCCCGCTCTCCTGGCAGGTCGTGGACCCCGAGCACGGCCGGCTGGTCTGCGAGGTGCTCAACTCGATGCCCGACCCGGGCGACGGGACGATGCTCACCGAGCCCAACATCACGATCATGACGTATGCCGGCGACGGCCTCTTCTCGCGCGAGGAGGACGTCTACAACCCGCTGCGCTTCCACGCGATGGCGCAGCGGTGGGCGCGGATCGCGGCGCAGCACGACAACGCCGACGAGGACGTTCTGGCCTGGCTCGACCGCTTCGGGGGCGGGCGGTGACCGGCGCCGCGAAGCGGGTCCTCCTCGAGGTCCTCGGCTGGCTCCTGCTGCTCGCCGGCATCGCGGCGATGATCCTGCCCGGCCCCGGCCTGCTGCTGATGGCGGCGGGCCTCGCCGTGCTCTCCCAGCAGTACACCTGGGCCGAGCGGCTCCTCGACCCCGTCCTGCTGCGGGCGCTTCGCGCCGCGGCCGACGGAGTGGAGACCTGGCCGCGGATCGTGATGTCGACGATCGGCGCCCTGGGGCTCGCGGCGTTCGGGGCGCTGTGGATCGTCAGGCCGGAAGCGCCGTCCTGGTGGCCGATCGCCGACAGGTGGTGGTTGTTCGGCGGCGCGGGCACCGGGATCACCCTGATCGCGTCGAGCCTGATCGCGTTGGCCCTGCTCGTCTACTCGTACCGACGCTTCCACGGCAAGCCGGAGGCGCGCGCCGCGCTCGAGGGCCGCATCGAGGAGGCCGACGAGCGGCGCCACCACGAGCACGAGGAGGAGAGATGACGAGCACCGCGGACGACCCGCGGTCGATGAAGGAGCGGATGCTCGCCGGCGACCTCTACCTCGCCGACGACCCCGAGCTGGTCGACGCCTACGTCCGCGCCCAGGAGCTGACCGAGGCCTACAACGCGACCGGAGTCCGCGAGCGTGAGCGGCGTACGGCGATCCTCGGCGAGCTCCTCGGCGCGATCGGCGAGGACACCGCGATCCGCCCGCCGCTGCACGTCGACTACGGCTCCCAGATCCGGATCGGCGCTCGGGCCTTCGTGAACTTCGGGCTCGTCGCCCTCGACGTCGCGGCCATCACGATCGGCGACGACGTGCAGATCGGGCCCAACGTGCAGCTCCTGACGCCGATCCACCCGCTCGAGGCCGGTCCCCGGCGCGACAAGTGGGAGTCCGCCGCGCCGATCACCATCGGCGACAACGTGTGGCTGGGCGGCGGCGTGGTCGTGTGCCCCGGCGTCACCATCGGCGCGGACACCGTCGTCGGAGCGGGCGCCGTCGTGACCCGCGACCTGCCTGCGGGCGTGCTCGCGGTCGGCAACCCGGCCCGGGTGGTGAGGGAGCTCGGGCCGTGAGCGTTCCCCTCCTACGCGCCCTCCTCGACCGGCAGCACTCCGACAGCCGTCCGGGGCAGCGCGACGACGGTCTGCGGATCGCGCTGGCCATCGAGGGCGGCGGCAGCCGGGCGGCGTACTCCGCCGGCATGGCGCTGGCGCTCGACGAGGCCGGTCTGACCGGCTGCTTCGACGACGTCTACGGCACCTCCGGCGGTGCGCTGAACGGCGCCTGGCTGCTCACCGGTGAGGCGCAGCGGTGGATCCGCAGCTGGGCGTGGCCCGAGGTGGCGGACGCCAAGGTCACCGATCCGCGGCGCGTGCTGCGCGGAGGGCCGGTCGTCGACCTCGGCCGGCTCGTGCACCACGTCTACGAGTCGATCACGCCGATGGACTTCGACGCCATCCTCGCCAGCCCGATCGGCTTCCACCCGATCGCGACCGACGCGCGCAGCGGGCGGGCCACCGACCTCGCGTCGTACGTCGTCGACCGGCCGAGCCTGCAGACCGCGCTGCGCGCGAGCTCGTGCCTTCCGCTGCTCGCCGGCCGCCCGGTGCGTCTGGGCGGCCGGACCTTCGTCGACGGCGGGCTGTCGGAGGGGGTGCCCTTCCGGACGGCGCTGGACCAGGGCGCGACCCATGTCCTGGTGCTGCGCACCCGACGCTCGGACCAGCGCGCCGTGCCGCCCTCGCTCTTCGAGCGGTTGGCGCTGACGCCGTACTTCCTGCGCCACGGCCGCTCCGCGGGGCGTGCCCACGTCGAGCGCCACCGGACCTACGCGGCCGACGACGTGCTGCTCGCCGAGAGCTCGGTGGCGGAGGTTCCCACGCTGGTGGAGGTGCGTCCGCCGCTCGGCTCGCCGGACGTGTCCCGCCTCGGCGCCGACCTCGCCGACGTCGAGGACGCGATCGAGCGCGGACGTGCGGTGATGGCGGCGTTCCTGCGCCAGCTGTCGGCTGACTCCTGAGGGCGCTCAGGAGCCAGCCGTCGACGACGGTGCGGCCCGCCGGATCAGCCGAGCGGCGGCGTGCGCGGCGGCACGGTCCGACGCACGCCGGTCGCCTCGAAGGCCGCGGCGAGCTCGAGCAGTGCCGTGTCGTCGTAGGCGCGGCCGGCGAAGGTCAACCCCACCGGCATCCCGATGTCGGCCATGGTGCCCATCGGCACGGTGACGGTGGGGATGCCGAGGTGGCGGATGGCCAGGTTGCCGTTGGCCACCCAGACGCCGTTGCGCCAGCCGAGATCCGCTGATGCCGGGTTGACGTCCATGTCGGCGGGGCCGATGTCGGCCATCGCGGGGAACACCACGGCGTCGATGCCCAGGTCGTCCATCCACTCCTCGAGGTCGAGGCGTCTCGTCTCCTCGAGTCCGCGCACGCCGTCGGCGAGGTGGGGGATGTCGATGAACGAGGCGTACGGGTGCTCGCGGACCTGTGCGGGGTACGACGCGATGTCGTCGTCGAAGCCGGTGTACCGGTCGGGGAGCGCACCCTCCGGGGCCGGGAAGATCAGCGCCCCGTCGACTCCGGCGAGGCCGGGGAGCTTCGGGTCGCCGTTGGCGGCCAGGAAGTCGTCCCAGGCCCAGGCCGAGAGGTCGACGATCTCGTGCTGCAGGAACTCGGGGGAGACCAGGCCGCGGGTCCTGATCGTCGGGGCGCCGGCCCGGTCGCCCTCGTAGTTGGTCACGACCGGGAAGTCCACCTCCACCACCTCGGCGCCCGCGGCCTCGAGGTCGCGGCGGGCGGCCTCCCACAGCGCGATGACAGAGGCCCGCGTCTCGATCCGTTCGCCCGTCGCGCCGCCGATCGTCGTACCGGTGCCCGCCTCGGGGTCGGCGTTGACGTACATCCGGGGGATGCCGAGGCGCTTGCCCGCCAGCGAGCCGCGCAGGTCGAGGTAGGAGTGGGGACGGACGTCGGAGGATGCCGGGACCTCGACCCACGGCTGCGCGCGCCAGAAGTCGCCGCGCTGCTCGTGGTCGTCGGCGACGATCACGTCGAGGACCTCGAACAGGTCGGCCATCGTGCGGGTGTGCGGTACGACGACGTCCATGGTCGGGACCAGCGGCCAGTTCCCGCGAACCGAGATCACGCCTCGGGAGGGTGTGTAGGCGCACAGCGCATTGCAGGAGGCCGGCGCCCGCCCGCTCGACCAGGTCTCCTCGCCCAGCCCGAAGGCCGCGAACGACGCCGCCGTCGCGGTGCCGGACCCGTTGGACGAGCCTGAGCCGAAGGCCGAGGTGAGCCAGGCGTCGTTGTACGGACTCTCGGCGCGGCCGTAGACGCCGCGCTGCATGCCGCCGTTCGCCATCGGCGGCATGTTGGTCAGACCGAGACAGATCGCGCCGGCGGCTCGCAGTCGCTCGATGGTGAACGCGTCGCGCTGGGCGACCAGGTCGGCGAAGGCAGGGGAGCCCGAGGCCGCGGTCAGGCCCCGGACGAGATAGCTGTCCTTGGCCGTGTAGGGGATGCCGTCGAGGGGACCGCGCGACTCGCCGCGCGCTCGCCGGGCGTCGGACTCGGCGGCCTCGGCGAGGGCGTCGGGGTTGCGCACGACGACGGCGTTCAGGGCGGTCGGCGTCTCCGGTGCGTCGAAGGCGTCGATCCGCGCCTCGTAGGCACGCACCAGCTCCACGCTGGTGGTCTCGCCCGATTCCAGGGCGGCGCGCAGCTGGGCGATGCTCGCCTCGACGACCTCGATCATCGCGCCACGCCCGTCGGGAGGGCGGTGGGGAGGAGGGCGGGCTGCTGCTGGGTGATGCAATGGATCCCGCCACCGCGCTCGAAGATCGCTCGCGAGTCGACCGTCACCGCTCGGCGGCCCGGGTAGGCCTGCTGGAGGATCTCCCGTGCCCTCGCGTCGGCCTTCTCCTCGCCGAACCCGCACACCACGATCCCGTCGTTCACGACGAGGTGGTTGAGGTAGCTCCAGTCGACGAATCCCTCGGCATCGGTGAGGCACTCGGGGGCCGGCACGTCGATGATCTCGAGCGGCCGTCCGGCGGCGTCGGTCTGCTGGGCGAGGAAGGTGCGCAGGTCGCGGGTCACGTCGTGGTCGGGATGGTCGGGGTCGGGCTGGTGGTGGAGCAGGACCCGTCCGGGGGCCGGCATGCCCGCCACGATGTCGACGTGGCCGTTCGTGCCGAACTGCTCGTAGTCGCGGGTCAGGCCGCGCGGCAGCCAGATGAAGTGCGTCGCGCCGATGGTCCGGGCCAGCTCTGCCTCGACCCGCGCCCGGTCGGCGTACGGGTTGCGGCGGGGGTCGAGCTGCACGGTCTCGGTCAGCAGCACGGTCCCGGCGCCGTCGACGTGGATGCCGCCGCCCTCGTTGACGAGGAGTGAGCTGATCAGCTCGGCGCCACTGGCCTCGGCGACGATCCGGGCCATGCCCGCGGACTTGTGCCACTGCGACCATTCGTGGTCGCCCCAGCCGTTGAAGATCCAGTCCACGGCGCCGAGGACGCCGGGCCGGTCGGCGTCCAGGACGAAGGTCGGGCCGACATCGCGCATCCAGAACTCGTCGAGCGGCGCCTCGAGGATGGTCACGTCCGAGCCCAGCAGATCGCGCGCACGCGAGGTCTCACGCGGGTCGGCCACCATCGTGACCGGTTCGAACTCCGCGATCGTGCGGGCGACCGCGGTCCACGCGCGGTAGCACTCCTCGGCCGCTTGTGCGGTCTCGCCGAGGGTCGGCCCCTCGCACGGGAACGCCATCCAGGTGCGCTCGTGCGGAGCGGATTCAGCGGGCATGCGCCAGGTCATTCGGACACCTCGGGGTCGCTGGTCGGCGGAACGATCTGCCGCACCGTACCCGACGGGGTCGGCGTACCGGACGACGTCTCGAACGCGCAATGAAGAATTACTAGTGACATGTTCAGTTCCTTCCTAGTGTGGCGCATCTCACCACGATCTGGCTA
Source organism: Nocardioides albidus (assembly GCF_006335005.1). Lineage (GTDB taxonomy): Bacteria > Actinomycetota > Actinomycetes > Propionibacteriales > Nocardioidaceae > Nocardioides > Nocardioides albidus. The sequence continues at coordinate 123,096 of NZ_VDMP01000021.1, read as the reverse complement.
GCCGGAGTGACATGACTGATCACGCGGACGCCTCGATCGCGATCGAGCAACACGGCGTCGACACGATCCCCGACCAGGACCGCACGGGGCGCCCACGCGACGTGGTCAACATCGTGATCGGGTCGAACCTCTGCCTCGGCGTGGTCATCTTCGGCTGGCTGCCGGCGACCTTCGGCCTGAGCTTCTGGGAGAGCGTGACCGCTCAGGTGGCCGGGACCCTCGCCGGCTCGCTGCTGGTCGGCCCGCTCGCCATCGTGTCCTTGCGGGGGTCACGGCGGCGGTCGCCTACCTGGTGCTCAGCCGTGAGCCGGAGGTCTCCTCGGTGCCGGAGACGGTGGAGGTCGACGCTCAGCCCCCGGCCGTAGCCCTGCTCCTACCATGGGTGCCATGGGCTCCGCCTCGGTTGCTTCCAAGCGTGCGGTGACCCGTGCGCAGATCCTCGACGCGACTGTCGAGGCGATCGGCCGGGAGGGAGTGGCCGGGATCAGGATCGATGCCGTTGCCGCGGCCGCAGGGGTTTCTCCGGGCCTGATCTACTACCACTTCGCGAACCGGCAGGCACTGGTGCGCGCAGGCCTGGTGGAGGCACTGGAGCGGTACACCTCGCAGTCCCGCTCGCCGGGCGGTCGTGACTCCGTGGCGCACCTGGTCGACGAGCTGCAGCGACACATCGGGCTGCCCGAGGACGGCGGCGAGGGCCGCGGGCGGGTGCGCACCGCCGCGATGGAGGCGGCGGTGTTCGATCCGGAGCTGCTTCCGGCTCTGGTGCACTCGACCCAGCTCTGGGAGGCGAGCGTGGCTCGCCTGATCGAGCGTGCCCGGGGTGAGGGGGGAGATCCGGTGGAGGTGGCGGGGGTGGCCGAGGCGCTCACCGCGATCGCCGACGGGCTGCGCCAGCGGGTCCTGTCGGGGACCCTGGCGCGCGACGAGGCCCGGCGGATGGTGGCGACGATCGTGCCGGTCCTCCTGGCCGGACCTGCCGGATGAGCCGGGCTTCCGCGGCGTCGAGCCGTGACCGGATCCTCGCGGCGACGTGCGAGGTCATCGGAGGTCGGGGGATCGCCTCGTTCGCGGTGAAGGACGTCGCCAGGACCGCTGGGGTGACGGCTCAGCTGCTCTACTACTACTTCCCCAACCGCGAGTCGCTGGTCGCGGCTGCCCTGGAATACGCCAACGAGCAGGCGCCCTCGGTCAACCTGCTGCTCAGCGACGCGGACAGCAAGGGGCGAGACGCGCTGCGGACCGCGCTCCTGGCCGAGTTCGACGACGCGCCCAATGTCCGCAACCTCAACGTGCTCTGGAACGAGGTCGCGACGCTGTCGGCGCAGTACCCCGAGCTGCAGTCGACCCTGGACCGGGTCACCTCGCTGTGGGACCAGCAGATGGCGGTCGGCGTGCTGCGCGCGATGGTGGACGGCTCGCTGCGCGCCGACCTCGAGCCGCGGCTGGTCGCTCAGGCCCTGACCTGTGCCGTCGAGGGACTGAGCCAGCGCTGGCTCGCCGGGGTGATCGACGCCCAGCAGGCGCGAGCCGCGCTCGACCTCGTGCTGTCGTCGCTCGGTGCGCCGTAGACGCACCGGGTTCACGCGTTCGTGCGCGACGTCTCGTCGTCGGGTGTGCCCGTCTCGTGACGAGCCCCTCGCGACGGTCCGGCGACATGCCCACGGTTTGGTGAACCTTTAAATACACCTATCGACGCGTTCAGTTTTGTGGGACACTCTCCAGGACCGCCGATGCGGACGCGGAGCTCTACTACGAGGCGTCCCTCCAGGCCTCGGCCGGTGCGGCGGGCATCAGCGCGACGACCTCGATCGACGCGGTCGCCGTCGACGGCGGCAACCAGCGCACCGCCCTCGACGACCAGGGCGCGACCTACCACCCGGCCTGGTCGCCGGACGGCACCCGGATCGCCTTCTCCTGGCGGCAGGGGAGGAGGCTGGCGATCTGGCAGGTCGAGCCGGGCGGGCGTCCGGTGCGGGTCACCGACGACGCGGGGGACGACGAGCCCACGTGGTCGCCGGACGGTGCTTGCCCGTGCTGGTCGTGCTGGCCGTCCCGATCGACCCGCTGTCGAGTTTCGCGGCCGAGCGCCGCTCGGCGTACTCCAGTGCCACCTTCGCCTCGGTGGCGCCGCCGGCGAAGGGCGAGAGCCTGACCTTCCAGCAGTTGGTGGCAGCGAGCGGGTCCGAGGAGACCAGAGCCGCACTCGCCGACCGCGAGGGGGAGGAGGTCGAGCTCGTCGGACTGGTGACCGAGCCGGAGCGGTCGGGCTTCCTGCTGACCCGGTTCGTCGTGGCCTGTTGCGTCGTCGACGCGACGGTCGCCCAGGTGCAGATGCGCCCGCGAGACGCTGCCTCGCTCGAGGAGCTCGAGGAGCTCGAGGAGAACGCGTGGGTGCGGGTCACCGGCCGACTCGCCCTCGATGACGAGGGACTGCCCCGGCTCGACGACGCGCGGGTCGAGCCGACCGAGCGGCCTGACCCGCCGTACCTCTATCCGGGCGGATAGCGAGGTCGCTGGGAGCTGGCCGGCACACCGGGACGGTTCCGTCGAGGGCGACGACTAACCTCGGCCGCGATGACCCTCCACCTGCACCGCGCCGCGCGCACCGACCTGCTCGCCGACGAGCTCGGTGAGCTGCTCGCGACGCCGCTGGCCGATCCGTTCGCCAGCGAGGTCGTCGTGGTGCCGGCCAAGGGGGTCGAGCGCTGGCTCACCCAGCGCCTGTCCCACCGCCTCGGCGCCGGCCCGGGCAGGGGCGACGGCGTGTGCGCGGGCGTGCGCTTCCTCCAGCCCGCCTCGCTGGTCGGACTGCTGCTGGGCCGCGACCGCGACGACCCGTGGCACCCCGACGCCCTCGTGTGGCCGCTGCTCGCGACCATCGACGAGTCCCTCGGCGAGCCGTGGTGCGCGGCGCTGGCGACCCACCTCGGGCATGGCCTCGACGCCGAGGAGGGTGAGTTGCGCCGCAGCCGCCGGTGGTCCGTCGCGCGCCGGCTCGCCGAGCTGTTCGCGTCGTACGCCGTCCAGCGGCCTGCGCTCGTGCGCGAGTGGCGTGCGGGCCGCGACACCGACGGCGCCGGGGGGCGTCTGGCCGCGGACCTCGCCTGGGAGGCCGAGCTCTGGCGCCGGCTCCTCGCCCGGATGGCCGCGGCCGGGCACGTCGAAGGGCCTGACCAGCGACACGACCGGGTCTGCGCGGCGTTGCGGTCCGGCTCTGCCGAGGGACTCGACCTTCCGGACCGGCTCTCGCTGTTCGGCCACACCCGGCTGCCCGAGACCGAGATCGACCTGCTCGTCGCGCTGGCCGCCCACCGCGACGTCCACCTCTGGCTGGCCCAGCCCTCCGCCGCGCTGTGGCAGGCCGTGGCGGAGGCGGGCGCCGAGGTCGGGCCGCGGGCCATCGCGGCCTCGGCCGAGCTCGCCCACCATCCCCTGCTCGCCTCCCTCGGCCGCGACTCCCGGGAGCTCGCGACGGTGCTGAGCGCCCGGGTCCGCGCAGGCCAGGCGCACGACGCCGGATCCGCGCCCGACCCGGAGGCGCCCGACGACCTCCTCGGCTGGCTGCAGACCGACCTGCGCGCCAACGCCGCGCCGGCGGCCGAGGTCCGCGCCCGGCGGGTGCTGCGCGCCGACGACCGGTCCCTGCAGGTGCACGCCTGCCACGGCCCGGCGCGCCAGGTCGAGGTCCTGCGCGAGCTGCTCGTCGGACTGCTCGAGGACGACCCGACCCTCGAGCCGCGCGACATCGTCGTCATGTGTCCCGACGTCGAGACCTACGCCCCCCTCATCTCGGCCGGCTTCGGCATGGGCGAGCTTCTCGGCGAGGGCGCCGGTGCGAGCGGCCCCGGCTCGGGGCTGCATCCCGCCCACCAGCTGCGGGTGCGCCTCGCCGACCGTGCCACCAGCAGCACCAACCCGCTGCTGGCCGTCGCCGTCGTGCTCGTCGAGCTCGCAGGCGGGCGGGTGACCGCCTCGCAGGTCCTCGACCTGCTGGCCCGCCCGGTGTGCCGGCGCCGGTTCGGGTTCACCGACGACGACCTCGCCCGGATGACCCGCTGGGTCGCCGAGGCCGGGGTCCGGTGGGGGATCGACGCCACCCAGCGGGCGGCGTACGCCATGGACGGCTTCGAGCACAACACCTGGCGTGCCGGGCTCGACCGCCTCCTGCTCGGCGTCGCGATGAGCGACGACGACCACCGCCACGTGGGGCGCGGGCTGCCCGTCGACGACATCGCCAGCGGCGAGATCGAGCTGGTCGGCCGGCTCAGCGAGGCGGTCGCGCGACTCGGCTCGTGCCTGTCCGCCCTCGAGGTGGCGAGCGCCGCCGACGAGTGGTTCGCCGCGATCACCGCGGGCGTCCGCGATCTGTGCGAGGTCGATCCCGACGACGCCTGGCAGCTGCCGCAGTTCGAGCGCGAGCTCGCGCGCGCCCGGGCCAGCGCCGACGAGGGCGATCCCGGAGTGCCGCTGCGGCTCGCCGACGTCCGCGCACTGCTGCACGCGCGGCTCTCCGGACGGCCCACACGCGCCAACTTCCGCACGGGCACGCTGACGGTCTGCACGATGGTGCCGATGCGCTCCGTCCCGCACCGCGTGGTGTGCCTGATCGGGCTCGACGACGGCGTGTTCCCCCGCACCAGCGGAGTCCACGGCGACGACGTCCTCGCGCGCGGCCCGCGGGTCGGCGAGCGCGACCTGCGCGGGGAGGACCGGCAGCTCCTCCTCGACGCGATCCTCGCGGCGGGGGAGCGGCTCGTCATCACCTACACCGGAGCCGCCGAGCACACCGGCCAGGAGCGGCCACCCGCCGTCCCTCTGGGCGAGCTGATCGACGCGCTCGACCGCACGGCCGCGGAGCCGGTGCGCGCGCAGGTCGTGGTCCGCCATCCGCTGCAGGGCTTCGATCCGCGCAACCACCGCCCCGGAGCGCTCGTCGGCAGCGGGCCCTTCAGCTTCGACCGCGCCTCCCTGGCCGGCGCCCGCGCGTCCGTGCGCGAGCGGACGCCCGTCCCGCCGTTCCTCGCCGAGACCCTCCCCGCGCGGCCCGCGCAGGACGTCTCCCTCGCCGACCTGGTCGACTTCGTGCACCGCCCGGCCCGCGCGTTCCTGCGCGGTCGCCTCGACGTCGCGACGCCGTTCGAGCCCGGCGAGGTCGCCGACGCCATCCCCGTCGACCTCGACAGCCTCGAGAGGTGGGCCATCGGCGACCGGCTGCTGAAGGCCGTCCTGTCCTCCGACGACCCGGCCGCGACGGGCGAGGCCGTGATGCTGGCCGAGCAGCTGCGCGGCTCGCTGCCCCCGTTCGGGCTCGGCCACGGCGCCCTCACCGACGTCGTCCGCGACTGCCAGGCCCTCCTGCAGCAGAGCGTCGGCCTGCGCGCCACCCCGGCCCGCAGCGTCGACGTCGACGTCGATCTCGGTGACGGACGCCGGCTCACCGGCACCGTCCCTCGCGTCCACGGCAACCAGGTCGTCGACGTCAGCTACTCCCGGCCCGGGCCGCGCCAGCGTCTCACGTCCTGGCTGCGGGTCGTCGCCCTCACCGCCGCCCACCCCGACGAGAACTGGACCGGCCACGCCGTCGCCCGCGCCCGCAGCGGCCCTCAACGGGCCCTCGCCGGTCCCCTCGACCACCGTGCGGTCGAGTGGCTGCGTGCCCTCGTCGCGCTCTACGACGAGGGCGCCGCCCGACCGCTCCCGCTGCCGCTCAGGACCGCGCACGCCTGGGCCGAGGCCCGGGCCAAGCAGCTGCGGGGCATGGACATCGACCCGATCGACGCGGCCGCCGGCGCCTGGACCACCGACCCGTTCAACGCGTGGGGGATCAAGGGCGAGGACGACGATCCCGTGCACCGGCGGATCTGGGGGCACGCCGCGCCCGTCTCCGTCCTGATCGACGCCGGCCTCCCGGCGTACGCCTGGACGCTGTGGGAGCCGCTGCTCACCGGCGCCGAGCGGGTGGGACCGCTATGAACTCATCGGTTGCAGATTCCCCCGACCAACGCCGCGGGGACCCCGGTCTCTCCGCCGACCGCGACTCGAACAGCATGTCGCCGTTCGACATCCGCGGCCCGCTGCCCACCGGCACCACCCTCCTCGAGGCCAGCGCCGGCACCGGCAAGACCTGGACCATCGGCGCCCTGGTGACCCGCTACGTCGCCGAGGAGGGCGTCCCGCTGGAGCAGCTGCTCGTGGTCACCTTCGGCCGGGCGGCCAGTCAGGAGCTGCGCGAGCAGGTACGCCGCCAGCTCGTCGAGGCGGAGCGCGCGCTCGCCGGCGTGGCGGAGGAGGATCCCACCGAGGTCATCGAGCAGATCCTCGACTGCTCGCCCGAGGAGCGACGATCGCGGCACCGCCGGGTCGGTCAGGCGCTCGCGGACTTCGACGCGGCCACCATCGCCACGATCCACCAGTTCTGCTCGCTCGTGCTCGACTCCCTCGGCGTCGCCGGCGACACCGACGCGCGCGCCCGGCTCGTCGAGGATCTCGACGACCTCCTCGTGGAGGTGGTCGACGACCTCTACCTGCGCGCCTTCGCCCATCTCCCCGCGGGCACCGCCCCGGCCTTCTCGCACACCGAGGCCCTCGCCATCGCGCGCCGCGTCGTGGCCGACCCGCAGGCCGATCTCGAGCCCGCCGACCTGCCGCGCGACGATCCCGCCGGACGCAAGGTCGCCTTCGCCGCGGCCGTGCGCAAGGAGATGGCTCGGCGCAAGCGACGCCTGGGCGTTCTGTCCTACGACGACCTGCTCGACCAGCTCGCCGACGCGCTCGAGGACCCCGACTCACCGGCCCGGGCGCGGATGCGGGCGCGCTGGCGGATCGTGCTGGTCGACGAGTTCCAGGACACCGACCCGGTCCAGTGGAAGGTCTTCGACCGCGCCTTCACGGGCGAGGCGACCATGGTGCTCATCGGCGACCCCAAGCAGGCGATCTACGCCTTCCGCGGGGGCGACGTCACGACGTACCTCACCGCCGCGGACACCGCCACCACCCGGCAGACGCTGGCCGTCAACCGTCGCAGCGACGCGGCGCTCGTCGCCGGCTTCGGGCGGCTGCTCGGCGGAGCCGAGCTGGGCGACCCGCGGATCGTGGTCCACGACGTCGCCGCCCATCACCAGCAGTCCCGGCTCGCCGGCGCGCCCCGGCCGGCCCCGTTCCGGGTGCGGGTGGTGCGCCGCGAGACCTTCGGCAAGCGCGGCGGAACCGCCCTCCCCGTCAACCAGGTCCGGCCTCACATCGCCCGCGACCTCGCCCACGACATCCGGGCGCTGATCGCCAGCGACGCCACCTTCGAGGGCCGGGCCCTGCGGCCCGACGACATCGCGGTCATCTGCTACCGCCACGCCGACCTGGCCGCCGCCCGCGCCGCCCTGCAGGAGGTCGGCGTGTCCGCCGTCATCGCCGGCGGGGGCAGCGTGTTCGCCACGCCTGCCGCGGTCGAGTGGCTCTCGCTCCTCGAGGCCCTCGAGCAGCCGCACCGCACGCCCCGGGTGCGGGCCGCCGCGCTCACCTGCTTCCTCGGCTACGACGCGGCCACCCTCGACGCGGGCGGTGACGAGCTCAGCGACGATCTCGGCGACCGGCTGCGGTCCTGGTCCGAGGCGCTGGCCCGGCGTGGCGTCGCGGCGGTCGTCGAGGCCGCGATGTCCGGCGGGATGCCCGAGCGGCTCCTCGGCCAGGTCGGCGGCGAGCGCACCCTCACCGACGTCCGTCACATCGGAGAGGTGCTCCACGAGGCGGCCCTGCGCGAGCAGATGGGCGCGGTCGCGCTGCTGGCGTGGCTGCGCCAGCAGGTGCTCGAGGCGCGGGAGGGTCGCGGTGCCGAGCGCACCCGACGACTCGACTCCGACGCCGAGGCCGTCCAGCTCGTGACGATCCACGCCAGCAAGGGCCTGCAGTATCCCGTCGTCTACCTGCCCTCGCTCGCCGACCGCTGGGTCGGCAAGCCCGACAAGCCGCTGTTCCACGACGCCGACGGCCGGCGCTGCCTCGACGTCGGGGGCTCCGGCCCGCGCTGGGCCGACCACTGCCGCCGCTGGGCCGAGGAGGAGAACGGCGAGTGGCTGCGCCTGCTCTACGTCGCCCTCACCCGCGCGCAGAGCCAGGTCGTCGCGTGGTGGGCCCCGACCCGCAATGCCGAGGCCTCGCCGCTGCACCGGCTGCTGATGCGGAAGCCAGACGCGGACGGACCCGGTCTTCGCAGCGAGGTGCCGGTCGGGCCGCCGGTGCCCGACGAGGACGCCGCGACCACCCTGTTCGCGACCTGGCGCGACCGGGGCGCCTTCGTCCCCGAGGTCGCCGAGCCCGTCGCCGACCTCCCTCCGGTCCCGAGGGAGGCGCCGGCCGACCTCGGCGCCCGCGAGTTCACCCGGTCCGTCGACACCGGCTGGCGGCGTACGTCGTACTCCGCCCTCAGCCATGTCGACCTCGGGACGCCCGTGCCCGCGGTGGGCAGCGAGCCGGAGATCCAGCCGAAGGACGACGAGCAGCTGACTCCGTCCGTTGACGTGCTCCCGGTGGTCGAGGAGCGAGGAGCACCAGCGACGAGCCTCGAAACCTCCGGGGCCGACGTACCTTCCCCCATGGCCGGACTCCCCGTCGGCGCGACCTTCGGCTCGCTGGTCCACGCGGTCCTCGAGCACGCCGACCCGGGCGCCCCCGACCTGAAGGCTGAGCTGCTCGGCCACATCGCCGAGCAGGTGACCTGGTGGCCCGTCCCCCTCGACGCCGACGAGCTCGCCGACGCGCTCGTCGCGGTGCTCGACACGCCGCTCGGTCCGTTGATGGACGACACCACGCTGCGCCGGGTCGGCACCGTCGACCGGCTCTGCGAGCTCGACTTCGAGCTTCCGCTGTCGGGGGGCGACCATCCCGAGCACCAGCCCGACCACCGCCCCGACGAGGAGGTGCTGCTCGGCGACATCGCCCGGCTGCTGCGCACCCACCTGCCCGACGGCGACCCGGTGCGTGCCTACGCCGACGCGCTCGACAACCCGCTGCTCGGCGGCCAGGTGCTGCGCGGCTACCTCACCGGCTCGATCGACGTCGTGCTGCGGCTCCGCCCTCCGGACGGCGAGGGCGCGGACGACCCGCGCTATGTCGTCATCGACTACAAGACCAACTGGCTCGGCCCCGTCGACGGGCCGCTCACGGCCGGGTCCTATCGACCGGCCGCCCTCGACGAGGCGATGGGTCACTCCGACTACCCGCTCCAGGCCCTGCTGTACGCCGTCGTACTGCACCGCTTCCTGCGCTGGCGCCAGCCGGGCTACGACCCCGCCCGCCACCTCGGTGGGGTGGCCTACCTCTACCTGCGCGGCATGTGCGGTCCCGACACCCCGCGGGTCGACGGCCGTCCGTGCGGCATCTTCACCTGGCAGCCGCCGGTCGCGCTGGTGGTCGCGCTGTCCGACCTGCTGGACGGGAGAAGGCCGTGACCGAGCTGTTCGAGCCCACCTCGGCCCACGACCCGCGCCTGGCGCGCGGCGTGGACGGACTGCTGGGGGCGTTCAACGCCGCCGGCGTGGTGGACGCCGCTGACGTCCGGGTCGCCGAGCGGGTCGCCGCCCTGGCCGGCGAGGACGACGACCGGGTCCTGCTCGCGGCCGCCCTCGCGGTGCGATCGGTCCGCGCCGGCTCCGTCGGCCTCGACCTCGACGCGCTCCCCGACCTCGACGGGACCGGGCTGGCCTGGCCCGCGCCCGAGGAGTGGGTGCCGGCGATCGAGGGCTCCGCGCTGGCCGCCGCCGAGGTGCTGCACGTCGAGCACGACCTGGTCTACCTCGACCGCTACCACCGGCTCGAGCGGCAGGTCGCCGACGATCTCAGGGCCCGGCTGGACCATGGGGGGCAGCTCGGCCCGCCGGCGGTCGACGAGGACGTGCTCGCCGCGACCCTGCGGCGGGTCGGCGACGCCCACCTGAGCGCGGAGCAGGCCACGGCGGTCGAGCACGCGGTGCGCCACCGCACGACCGTGCTCACCGGCGGTCCCGGCACCGGCAAGACCACGACGGTCGCGCGAGTGGTGCTGGCGCTGGCCGACCAGTTCGCCCTCACCCACCAGCGGCGGATGTCGGTCGCCCTGGCGGCGCCGACCGGCAAGGCGGCCACCCGGCTGGAGCAGGCCGTCGAGGAGGAACTGCGCGGCCTGGGCGCGCTCGGCGACGGCCCCCACCAGCTGCCGTCGCCCACCGGGGTCACCCTCCACCGGCTGCTGGGCTGGCGCCCGGACAACGCGACCCGGTTCCGCCACGATCGCGGCAACCGGCTCAAGTACGACCTCGTGGTCGTCGACGAGGCGTCGATGGTCGACCTGACGATGATGGCCCGCCTGCTGGAGGCCGTGCGCCCCGAGAGCCGGCTGGTCCTGGTCGGCGACCCCCGCCAGCTCACCTCGGTGGGCGCCGGAGCGGTCCTCTCCGACCTGGTCGCGGGTTTCGCCGTACACCCCGACCCTCCGGTCGTTGCACTCACCGAGAACCATCGCTCGACCGAGGAGATCAAGGGCCTCGCCGCGGCCCTGCGCGACGACTCGCCCGCGCTCGACGAGACGGCCGACCGGGTGCTCGAGGTCCTGCGCGCGGGCACCGGCGAGGTCACCTGGATCGAGACCGACGACCCGGTCACGGCGCTCCGGGCCGAGTGCACGGCCGCGGCGCTGCGGGTCCGCGCGGCGGCGGTCGCCGACGGCCCGGAGGCCGCCCTCGCCGAGATCGAGGGCTTCCGGCTGCTCTGCGCCCACCGCGAGGGCCCCTACGGCGTCCGGGTCTGGAACCGGTACGTCGAGCAGTGGCTCGCGGCCGAGATCGGCGCGCCCCTGGGCTCGGCCTGGTACGCCGGACGCCCCCTCCTCGTCACCAGCAACGACTACGCCCTCGACGTCTACAACGGCGAGACCGGCGTCGTCGTCACCGATCCCGCGGGCCGGCCCCGGGCGTGGATCGCCGGCGCCGGCGCCCCGCGCCCGTTCGCCCCAGGGCGCCTGGACGCGATCGAGACGATGCACGCCATGACGATCCACAAGAGCCAGGGCAGCCAGGCCACCCGGATCGCCGTCCTCCTGCCGGAAGAGGACTCGCGTCTGCTCACCCGCGCGCTCTTCTACACCGCCGTCACCCGGGCGCGCGAGAGCCTGCTCGTCGTCGGGTCCGAGGCCGCCGTACGCGCCGCGGTGACGACGACGGCGCAGCGCGCCACCGGCCTGCGCCACCGTCTCGCGCCGCCGGCGTAGTGCCCGCAGCGGTCGCCGGCCCAACCGGTGGGCCCGCAACCGGCCCGAAACCTGGGCCGGTTAGTGTCGAGGCCATGCCGTTCCTGCTGCGCGTGCTGCTGCCCGACGTCCCCGGTTCGCTGGGTCGCGTCGCGACGGCGATCGGTATGGCCGGCGGCGACATCGAGGCGATCGAGATCGTCGAGAAGCGCGACGACGGCACCGCGGTCGACGACGTCCTGCTCGAGCTCGACCCCGGGATGATGCCCGACTCGGTGGTCTCGGCGTGCAACGTCCTCGAGGACGTCGAGGTGCTCTGGATCAGCCGCTATCCCGCCGGCGGCAACCTGGTGATGGACCTCGAGGCGGTGGAGGAGCTCACCGCGTCCCCCGAGCGAGCCTTCGACAAGCTGATCGACCTCCTGCCCGCGACCTTCCGCGTCGACTGGGCCGCGCGGGTCCACCGCGCCAAGGGCGTCGTGTACCGCACCAGCGCCGCGCCCGACGACTTCGAGTTCGTCGAGATCGAGGCCCCGGTGCGCCTGGAGGCCCCCGAGGACGAGGTCACCCTCTTCGCCGCGGCCCGTCTCGACGGCAACGAGATCGTCGTCATCGGTCGGCGCGGCGGCCCGGAGTTCGCCGACTCCGAGATCGCCCGCCTCGGTCACCTCTGCGGCTTGGCCGTCACCATCGCGAACACCTGATCTCGCCGAGGTGCCACGGAAGTACCGCCGAGGTGCCAGGCAAGTACCGCCGAGGTGCCAATCCGAGTGCATGGGCTGTGACCTGGGTTGGCACCTCGGTGGTCCAGGGTTGGCATCTCGTGGGTACTTTCCTGGCACCTCGGCCGCGCGAGATCAGTCCGCGACCGGCTCCAGCAGGAAGACGGGGATCTCGCGGTCCGTCTTCTCCTGGTACGACGCGTAGGTGGGCCAGGTCGCGACGGCGTGGTCCCACCACCGCTGACGCTCCTCGCCCTCGGCCAGACGCACCTTGTAGGGCTTGGGCTCCGGCCCGTCCTGGAGGTCGACCAGCGGGTGGGCGACGAAGTTGGCGTACCAGCTCGGGTTGTCCGCGGCGCCGCCCTTGGACGCGATCGCGGCGTACACGCCGTCCTTCTCGACCCGCATGACCGGGTTCTTGCGGAGCTTGCCGGACTTCGATCCGACCGAGGTGATCACGACGATCGGGTCGTCGCTGCCTCGGAGCGTGTTGGCCTCGCGGCCGCCGGACGCCTCGTACGCCGCGACCTGGTCGCGGACCCACTGCTGGCTGCTCGGCTCGTACTCACCTTCAAGGGTCATGTCCCCACAAGAGCACGTGACCGCCCGCTATTCCAGGCATCTTCGCCGACCCGCGTGGAGTCGTGTGCCCCACAACCCGGATATCCGGGGTCTCAGGCACACGACCGATGTCATAGGTTCGGCCCATGAGTGCGATCGAGGGCGTGAGCGAGACGTTCGACGCGAGCCAGTGGGACGTCGTCCCGGGCTTCGAGGACCTGACCGACCTGACCTACCACCGGGCGAAGGCGCACGGCACGGTCCGCATCGCCTTCGACCGTCCCGACGTCCTCAACGCCTTTCGTCCGCACACGGTCGACGAGTTGTTGCGCACCCTGGACCACGCCCGTCAGTCCGCGGACGTCGGCTGCGTGCTGCTGACCGGCAACGGCCCGAGCGCGAAGAACGGCAAGTGGGCCTTCTGCACCGGCGGCGACCAGCGGATTCGCGGACGTGCCGGCTACCAGTACGAGGACAAGGAGATCGGCTCGGGTGACACCGGTGCCGAGGAGCCCAGCGCCATCGACAAGGCGAAGCTCGCTCGGCTGCACATCCTCGAGTGCCAGCGGTTGATCCGGTTCATGCCCAAGGTCGTCATCTGCGTCGTACCCGGCTGGGCGGCCGGCGGCGGCCACAGCCTGTTCGTCACCTGCGACCTCGCCCTCGCCTCCACCGAGCACGCCCGCTTCAAGCAGACCGACGCCGACGTGGGGTCCTTCGACGGCGGCTACGGCTCGGCGTACCTCGCGCGCCAGGTCGGCCAGAAGTTCGCCCGCGAGATCTTCTTCCTCGGCCAGGAGTACTCCGCCGACGACGCCGTCCGGATGGGCGCCGCCAACCGCTCCGTCCCCCACGCCGAGCTCGAGGCCACCGCCCTCGAGTGGGGCCGGCTGATCAACGGCAAGAGCCCCACGGCCCAGCGGATGCTGAAGTACTCCTTCAACCTCCTCGACGACGGGCTCGTCGGCCAGCAGCTCTTCGCCGGCGAGGCCACCCGCCTGGCCTACATGACCGACGAGGCACAGGAGGGGCGCGACCAGTTCCTCGAGAAGAGGGACCCCGACTGGTCGCCATTCCCCTGGTACTACTGAATCGGCCTGTTTGCGCAGGTCAGAGCGTTGCGGACCCTCTCTAGTCCGCAAAGAGTCCGCAAAATCCGAGAGAGGTCCCTCCGCTGGGCCCTCAGACGCGCCTCCGGCGGGCGTCGCCAGCGCCTGCCGCATCAGGTCAGCGGCTGCCGCCCGGGTGCGGTCTTCGGCCGTCGGCCACAGGTGGCTGTAGGTGTTGAGCGTGGTGGTCGCGCTGGAGTGGCCGAGTGCCCGCTGCACCGTGACGACGTCACACCCGGCCGCGATCAGGCCGGAGGCGTAGAAGTGGCGCAGGTCGTGGAGCCGGATGCGGGCGAGGTGGGCGGCTGAGCGGGTGGCCCGCCACCGCCAGTGAATGGCGTTGTCGTACATCGGCTCGTCGCCGACGGTGAACAGCCAGTGCTCCGTGGTGCGCTCCCTGACGTGGTCGCGGACGTGACGGGCGAGGATGCCCACGAGTTGGTCGGGCAGGTAGACGGTTCGCTCCGAGCCGTACTTGGGAGCACGCAGGACGTACGTCGACCCCTCCCGCTGGAGCTGCCGGGTGACCGCGAGCTGCCCGCGCGCCAGGTCGAGATCGCCGAGCTGTACTGCGGCGGCCTCGGCCTTCCTCAGGCCGGCGAAGGCGCAGAGCGCGACGTAGGCGCGGAAGCCCTTGCGTGTCGAGACCCGCTCGCTGTCGGCGTGCTCGAGCAGACGTCCCACCTCCTCGGCCGTGGGGATCCTCATCGCGGCGTCTGCCCGGCGGCGTCGGGGCAGGACGACGCCTGTGCACGGGTCAGCGGTGATCACCCGCTCGGTGACCGCGGCCCGGAAGACCGAGCGGACGACGACGAACCGTGTCTTGATGGTCGTGGCCGCGAGACGACTGCTCTGGTCCTTCACCCACTCCTCGATGTGCGAGCGACGAATGCTTCGCATCGCCAGGTCGGCGAAGGGCACCGATCGGGTGGCGAGGTCGGCGTTGGTCCGGGTCGAGGACACCCAGAGTTGCCGGGCCGACCATCGTTCGTAGAACTCTTGGAACGTCACCTTTCCGGCGTCGGGATCGACGTAGGTCCCGGTGATGACGGTGGAGGCGATCTCGTTGAGCCAGCGCTGCGCGTCGATCTTGCGGTCGAAGTGGCGTGAGCGCTCGCGTCCTTGCTCGTCGCGGTAGCGGGCGCGCCAGCTCCCGTCGGGCCGTTTGGCGATGTTGCCGGCCATGGCTGCTCCCTTCTTGCTTCCAGTGTCAGTGGTCGCCGGCGGCGTGTCGCGAACTTGAGCCGGCCTGTGGAGAACCGGCGGGTGGGCGACCCTGCTCGGCTCGCCAGAGGACGAGGTCGGTGCGCCAGTAGCGGACGTGGCGTTGGATCTTGAAGCTGAACGGGCCGGTGCCGCAGTAGCGCCAGTAGCGCATGGTCGCGACGGGGACGCGGAGGAAGGCTGCGGCCTCATCGATGGTGAGCATCTCGTCGTCGGCGTGGTCGTCGTGGTCGTGACGGGCTGTGGACATCGGGTGCTCCTAGCGGGCGGCGTTGACGGGGTTGGTGAAGCGCCGGACCTCGGCGACGGTGGTGTAGAGGCGGCCGGTGCCGTTGAAGCGCCAGAAGCGTGGGCCGACGCCGCGTCGGCGCCAGTCGCGGACGGTGCGTTGGGGGATGTGGATGAGGGCGCAGAACTCCTCGAAGGTGAGCAGCGCGCTGTCGTTCCACTCGGTGGGGATGTCGATCGGGTTCATCAGGTGGTCCCTTCGGTGTCGTGGATAGTCACCTAGGTCCGGAGAGGCACTGGGAGCGATCAGTTCCTGACGAGTGATCTCGACGGGTGCGATCCCGGACGGGCCGATGATGACGACGCAGGTACCCCCCTTTTGCGCCTCGAGGAGGGGGATACCTGGGGGGAACCTGGTGTTTGCGCAGGTCAGCAGGTTCCCCTAAGTCGTTTTGCGGATGGTCTTGACGCGGTGCCGGTGACGGTGCCGGTGACGGGTGCGGGGAGGTTCAGAAGCCGATGGTCGGGCTGGGGGGAACCTGCCGGACGGGTAGGGGAAGCTGATACTCGGGTCGCCTTGGGCGTGGGGTGGGGCCGTAGCGGTCGATGTCGTCCAGGGCACGTTCGCGCGCACGGGCGGGGCCGAGATCGGCCCGGTCACGGGCAAACGTCGTGAGCCACTGCTGACGGGCGTCCTCGACGCTGTCGGCGACGAGATGGGCGGTGTTGGAGTGCCGGCCGCGGGTCATGGCGACGTAGGTCGCGGCGGCGCCGGTGGTCTCGTTGAGGGCGAAGTGGGCGTGGTCGACGGTGTCGCCCTGGGCGCCGTGGACCGTGGTGGCGTAGGCGAGCTCGACATGGGCCTGTGCGTAGTCGCGGGGGAGGGCTCGGGTGCCTCGGTCGCCTCGGATCTGGAGGGTGCCATGGTGATCGGTTCCGGTAATGGTCCAGCGGTCGCGGTTGGCGACGTCGAGGTCGCGGTCGTTGCGTCGGGTGGTGACCTGATCGCCGATCCAGAGTGGTTCGCCGGACCGGGTGCGACCGACCGGAGCGTCGCTGGTGTCGGCACCGTGGCCGGAGCGGTGGTCGGCGTGGCGGCGGTCGCGGATGCCGGCGTTGAGGTCGGCGACCTGGTCCCGGGTGTCGCTGATGACGGTGTCACCGTCGGCCCCGGCCCCGATGAGGGCGGCGGTGCGTTCGACGTCGCTACGGTGGATGACGATGGCGCCGCGGTCGAGGAGCTCGTCGAAGACGTGCACCGGGCGGTTGCCTGTGCGCATCAGCAGGGACAGCTCGGCGTAGGCCGGATCGGTGAACCGGTGGACCGTGTCGAGCGCGACCTGGGCATGGGCGGGTGCCCAACGGGTGGCGTGGTCGAGAACACCGCCGCGGCCGACGGCGGGTAGCTGGTGGCGGTCACCCATGAGAGCGAGCCGGGCGCCGGTCTCGTCGGCGATGGTGAACAGTGCGTGGGCGGTGTCCTGGTCGAGCATCCCGGCCTCGTCGACGAGCAGCAGGTCGCCGGGCGTCAGTCGTGCTCGTGGGTCGAGGAGATGTCGGCCGGCACGGGCGTCGAATGGTTCGCGTGTCCAGCGGCCATCGGCGTCCCACCGGTAGCCGTACTGATGGGCCAGCCAAGCTGCGGACGACGCCGGGGTGCCGACCTCGGCCTCGGCGACTCGCGCGGCGCGCAGGGTCGGCGTCACCACCATCATCCGGCGCTCCTCCATCCCGAGGACTGCAGCGGTCGCCGCAAGTGTGGTGGTCTTGCCCGCGCCGGCGGCGCCCTCGACGACTACCAACGGGCTGCGACCAACGAGCGTCGCGACCACCTGCCGCTGACCGGCGTCGAGGCGCCGCCGGGCGACGACGGGACCGATCCGGACCGGTCGCGTCGCCGACGGATCCTGACCGCCTTGGTCAGCGCGCCGCGCGATGAGGCCGATCAGGTCCGTCTCGACCGCGAGCACCCGCTCGGAGGTCAGCGAGCGGATGTGATCGGGAACGTCTTCACGGTCCACCAGCCGAAGACAGGCGCCGACGGTTCGGGCGGTGAGGTCTTCGACCAGCTCGCGTCGCACGACCGGTTCTACGACGACGCCGGCGGTCGCGACGATCCGTTCGACCTCGCCGCGGACGTCCGCGCTGTTCCACGACGAGCGACGTGACCCGAGCCGGGTGAGCACCAGATCGGTGACGCCGTCGCGATCGATCCCTCCGACCGAGGCAGTCGACAACCTTGCGGCAACGATGGGCGGTCGGAACCCGAGGTCGTGGAGCTCCTCGCGCCACCGGGCGACCAGCTCGGAGCCGTCGGTCGGGACCACCTTGTCCGGCCGCGCCTCGGCCCACGCCCGCCGGTCCCAGGCCCGCCGCAGCCCGGTGCCGGGCTCTTGGCCGGGGTGCTCGGCGCGCCACTGGGCCTCGTACCGGTCGACGTGCCGGCCGATCTGCGCCGCGCGGTGGCTGAACTCGCCGGCGAACGGAGCCAGTTCCGCGATCTCGCCGGAGTCGGGGGCGAGCGTGTACCCGTAGGCAGCAAGAACCTGACGGAACTCGAGGTCGCACATGACAGCGGCGTGACCGATGCCGTTGATGGCCTCGATCGAGTCCACGACCCCGACCGAGTGCAGACCTCGCCACCGTCCTTGGGCGAACACTCGGGCGTTGATCTGGAGGTGCAGATGGCGGTGCGGGTCGCCAGCGCGGGAGGTGTAGTGCCGCACGACCGCGGCCTCGAGCTTCTCGACGGGGACCTGGACCTGCAGTCCGCGTGGTCCGATCCGGGTCGTCGAGTGTTCCGCCAGCCAGCCGATGATCTCGACCGCTGCCCGCTCTTGCACGGCGTCGTACACGTCACCGATCTCAGGGTGCAGCGACGCGGCCAGCGACCACGTCTTCGGACCATTGACAACGACTTCGACGAACCGCAGCCCCTTCTCGTCCGTGCGCAGCCGGCCCTTCGGATGCCGGTTGGTGTCGTAGCCCGCGACCCATGCCTCGTACCCGTCCCCGTCGAGGTCGCCGGTCGCGGCGACGGTCGTGCCACCGTCAGGAATTCGCGTCGCGACGAAGCGCTGCGCCACCCCGGAACCCTCAGTCAGGTAGTAGTCATCGGCCCGCGAGCGGTCTGCCTCCACGTAGGTCCGGGCTGCCTTCGCGCAGCCGCGGTAGAACTTCACCCCACCGTGCATGGCCCGAGTCACCGCCCGTCACAACTCGTCAATCACGCCAGAAATGACGCACGGCCCGTCCCAAGGGGACGGACCGAACTACGAACCTTCGTAGCATGCGTGCCGCTCGGTGGGGAGGTTGTGAAGGGCGTTGCCGGAAGTGGTGGGTGAACTCGTCAATGGACGTCATGAGGGGCGAGACGACAACGATCCGAAGCGTGCTGGTGCGATCGTGCTGGCGGCTCCGAGGTCTTACGACGAGACTCGGGATCTAGAACCTGCTCGACTTCCAACGCCAGGGCCATGGCTTACGTAAGTCGGGCCGCCGTCCTCCCGGACAGCGGCGACTGCCAGGAGCGAAACGAACGCACCGAGCTGAACGTCTCTTCGAGTGTGCGTGCTCAGGCGCGGGGCATGTGCACGTCAGCGCCTTGGGACGTGTCGGGCAGCCGAGATGCCGGGCATCGCGACGACCGCGGCAGGTCAGATCTCGGTTCGCAGTTTGTCAGCCGCCTGCTTGCGGGGCTGCAAGGGAGTGCAACATCTTGAGAAGTCGTTCCAAGTCGATCATCGCGCGGTCGTGGGCGGGGTCGGCGAGGTACTGGAGAATGAGACCGTCGGTGCCCGCCACGGAGAGCCGGGCCAACTCATCGAAGGCGATGGCGCAAACCTCGCCTGCGGCGGTCGCTGCTTGCTCAAACAGCTCGCTCGCGACCGACACGTATGACTCGTACTGCAGGCGAGCCAGGGCGCTCTCTGAACGCACGGAGTAGGTCGTGAGCTCGTACTGCACGATCTGACCGCTCGTATCCGACTCCACCAGGTGGCGCCAGTAGTTCATCATCGATTGGCGCAGTGCGTGCTCGAGGCCGCGATCGAGATCCACGTCCGTGCGCAGCACGGCCGCAAGATCGCGGATCACGGTGTCGATCACGGACCGCAGGAGCAGCTCCTTCGTCGGAAACACGTAGTGCAACGTTCCCAGAGGGACGCCCGCTTCGGTCGCAACGGCGCGAAGGGTCAGACCCGCGACGCCGGTCGCTCTCAGGACCCGGAGGGTCGCGGCGACGATCTGCTCCTCGCGCTCGGCTGCTCTGACGTAGGCCACGGGACTCCTTCTCTTTTCGAATGCCGGAGAACTCTTGCACGGACAACGTGATCCTCCTAACGTAAGTCGGACAACCGACCGAAATTGAGGACAAGATGGATTGCGACGTCGTAGTGGTAGGTGCTGGGCTGGCAGGGCTGACGGCCGCACGGGACCTCCTGGCAGCAGGCCAGAGGGTGATCGTGCTGGAGGCGAGAGACCGCGTCGCCGGACGTAACCTGGGCGGCCATCTCAAGAACGGCGTCGCCGTCGAGATGGGCGGGCAGTGGATCGCTGAGGGCCACACCGAGGTGCTCGGGCTGGTCGGCGAGCTCGGCCTAAAGACCTTCGCGTCGTACGACGACGGCGTTCCGATCACCCTCTTCCGCGGTCAGGTCACCCGGGCCACCGACCTGAGTCAGCTTGGCCTCACGCCCACGGCCGCCCCGGAGGTCGACCGGATGGCCGGACTGCTCGCGGAGCTGGCGGAGACCGTCTCGCTCTCAGCCCCGTGGCTCACCGAGGAGGCGGCCACGCTGGACGCCACCACCTTCGCGGAGTGGGTCCGCTCGAACACCACCGAGCCTGAGGCGGTGGCGCACTGGCAGGCGCTGGTGCGTGGTGTCTTCGCCGCAGAGCCGGCGGAGCTCTCCCTCCTCCACTTCCTGTTCTACGTCAAGTCGAACACCAGCCTGGAGGTCCTCATCAGTACGACGGGCGGCGCGCAGGAGCAGCGTGTCGTCGGCGGCACTCACCAGATCTCCGAACGCCTGGCCGAAGGTCTGGGCGACGTGGTTCGACTCGGCAGGCGCGTCACCCGGATCGTGCAGACCGACAACGGCGTCCACGTGCATGCAGACGGTGCAGAGGTGACTGCTCGAAGGGTGATCGTGACGGTTCCGCCGGCTCTGGCCGGGCGGATTGACTACGAGCCCGCCCTGCCGGCGCAGCGCGACGCGCTGACCCAGCAGATGCCGATGGGCTCGGTCATCAAGACGCAGATCGCCTACCCGAAGCCCTTCTGGCGTGAGGCGGGCCTGAACGGCCTCGCCAGCAACTTCGACGACGGCGGGCTCAGCGTCACTCTCGACAACTCGCCGCATGACGGCTCCTGTGGGGTGATCGTCGGCTTCTTCGAGGGGGCAGAGGCGCGCGCGGTCGCCGACCTGACGCCGGAGCAGCGCAAGGACTTGGCTATCGAGTCGCTCGTCACATTCTTCGGCCCGGAGGCGGCAGACCCCATCGACTACGTCGAGCAGGACTGGATGGCCGAGGAGTTCACCCGGGGCTGCTACGGGGGACGCCTCGGGGCCGGCGCGTGGACCAGTTTCGGCGAAGCCCTGGCCAAGCCGGTGGGCCGGATCCATTGGGCCGGCGCCGAGTCTGCCGAGGTTTGGAACGGCTACATGGAGGGCGCCGTCCGCTCCGGACGGCGCGCGGCGGCCGAGGTACTCGCAGCTCTCGGCTGACTCCCGCTGGTCGCAACGACGCCCGGTCGCTCCCCGAGGGGAGCCGACCGGGCGTCGTCGCCATGAGCTCAGCGAGGCGTGCTGCTGGTGGGCTCAAACGCCGGGCCGTGGCCGGGCACGATGAGGATCGGGTCCAGGCCCAGGATCCGCTCGCGGTGGAGGTGGAGAAGGTCCGCGTTAACCGCGAACGGATCCTCCTCGGGAACCGTGGCGGTCCACCACAGGTGGGTGAAGACGACAGGGCCGTCCTTGGTGAGGACGAGCGTGGTGATGTCCTGCTCGGTGTGGCCAGGGGTCTGGATGAGCTTGACGCCCGGCGCGACCTCGGCGCCGTCCGCCATCCGGCTGTGCCACTGGTCGTCCTTGTAGATGCCCCACACGTCGTGGGTGCGCGCGTTCTCGAACATGGCGATGTTCAGGGCGTGGTCGGGGTGGTGGTGGCTGATGACCACGTCGGTCACCTCCGCCGCGGAGAATCCCCGCTCGGTGAGCGGGCCGAGGACGGCCGAGCGGCTCCGGATCAGGCCGGGATCGTGGATGATCCGCTGGTCGCCGCTGCGGACGAAGGAGACCGTCGCCGCGACGCTGCCGGTCTCGCCCAGGCCGCCGAGCGGCCAGGGTGCGTAGCCGTCGCTCAGGACCCCCCAGTCGTCGACCGCGGTGTCGGGGAGGGTGATGTCGTCCATGGGAACTCCTTCGAAGGGCAGGCCGGCGCACCGTCCGGCATGGATGCCTGCATTCAACGGCGCCGTCGTCCGCGCGGAAAGTTCTAGACTTGGACCATCGCACGGCGCCCGACGGGGGAGCCAGCGATCCCTGGGGGCGGCGGAGGTCGTACTCTCCTGTCGGACAACGGACATGCGCGGTCGCCCGAGGAGCAGACACAACGTGGTACGCCCGATCGAGAAGATCAATCGCGACAGCGTCGCGCAGCAGGTGTTCAGCGATCTCATGTCGCGCATCCTGGCCGGCGAGTTCGAGCCCGGGGTGAGGCTGCCGGCCGAGCATGCACTGTCGGAGAGCTACGGCGTCAGCCGCGCGTCCGTTCGGGCCGCACTGCAGAAGCTCGCGACGCTCGGTCTGGTCGAGAGCCGGGTCGGCGAGGGCACCTTCGTGCGCGACAGCTCGCTCGAGTCGCTCTCCCGAGAGGTCAGCCCCCTGGTCGCGCGCGACTCCATGACTCCGCATGTCACCGAGTTCCGGGAGCTGATCGAGAGGGCGTCGACGTCGTTGGCGGTCGAGCGGGCGAGTGACGCGGAGCTCGACCGCTTCGTCGAGCTCGCCGACAGTCTGCTGGCTCGCGCGGGCGAGCACGATCTCGGGACCTATCTCGACGACGACTACGAGTTCCACCTGGCGCTGTGCAAGCTCAGTCACAACCCGCTCTACGAGTGGATGTACGGCAGCATCCGCGACCTGTTCAAGCTGCGCATCCGCTCGAATCTCGACAAGACGGCCGAGGCCTACCCGGACGCGCTCAAGGCGAGCGCCCAGACCCATCAGCTCTTCGCGCAGGCGCTTCGACGTCGTGACGAGGCGGGCGCCCTCGCGCTGATCCACTCGATCGTCAATCTGCCCCCGTCGCTCGTGGAGCCGGGCGCCGACCGGTAGCGCCTGCGCTGGACAAGACCGGTGCGGCCATGGTTCGGTGAGTCGTAGGCTGTCCGACAACTGACAGATCCCCTCATCGATGGAACCCCGGACCGGAGGAACAACCGTGCACCTGACCTACACCCTGGTCGGCGGAGCGACCAATGTCATCGACTACGCCGGACTGCGCATCCTCGTCGACCCGACCTTCGACGCGCCGAAGACCTACCACCACGACGGCGTCGAACTGGTCAGGACGACGACGCCGGCGATCGCGGCGAGCGACATCGGCGCCGTCGACCTGGTGCTGATCACCCACGACCATCACATCGACCACCTCGACGCGGCGGGCCGCGCCGTCGCGCTCGCCGTCGCGACCGTCGTCACCACCACGGACGGTGCCGGACGACTCGGCGGTGAGGTCAACGGGCTCGCCGAGTTCGAGTCGATGCAGGTCCCGCTCCCCGGCGGTGGCGCGATGACGATCACCGGCCTCCCCGCGCAGCATGGTCCCGAGCCCCTGTGCCAGGTGATGGGACAGGTCCTCGGCTTCCTGCTCGAGGCGCCCGGTGCTCCGACCGTCTATCTCACCGGTGACAACTACTCACTCGACGTCTCCAAGGAGGTCGCGGCGCGCATCGCTCCGGTCGACGTCGTGGTGATGTACGGCGGTGGCGCCTGCTTCGACGGGGTGAACGACGGGGAGATGATCACGATGCCGAACGACGGCATGGTCGAGGTCGCCCGACTCGTCGAGGCGAAGCGGATCGTCCCGTGCCACACCGAGGGCTGGCGGCACTTCACCGAGGGTGCCGACTCGATGCAGGCGGCCTTCGAGGCGGCCGGTCTCGGCGATCGCTTCCTGCCGGTACGCCCGGGCGAGACGATCTCCGTGACCGTCTGATCAGCGGGTGGTCGCGCCCCCTCAGGCGTCGAGCAGCCGCAGGGCCAACGCCAGCGTCACCATTCCGCTCGAGTGGGTCGGGTCGTACCCGGTGAGCATCGCGATCCGCCGCAACCGGTAGGCGACGGTGTTCGGGTTGACGTGGAGGTCCTTGGCCGTGCGCGTCATGTTGAGGTCGTTGGTCACGTAGGCGCGCAGCGTCGGCACCAGGTCCGCGGAGTGCCGCTCGTCGTAGGCCACCAACGGCCGCATCGCCTCCTCGAGCAGCTCCTCGGCGTACTCGCTGTGGACCAGGATCCGGTCGAGGATCACCTCGGAGAAGAGGACGGCCCGGCCGCGCCGGTGCTGTGCGGCGGCGACCGCGGCAGCGTCCTGGGCCTCGCGGAACGAGCGGGGGATGCCGTCCAGGCCCTGGTGGGGGCGTCCGACGCAGACCCTCCAGAGCGGGTTGCGCGCAGCCAGCTCGTGAGCCGCGGCGACCAGGCGATCGCCCTCCATCCGGTTGGCCAGCCGGACCAGGCACAGCACGTCGCTGTCGCGTACGCCGAGCAGCATCTTCACCTCGGCGGCGAGGAGGTCCCGGCAGGCCTGCAGCACATCGAGGGACTCCGCCCGCAGCCGTTCCGGCGCGACATCGGTGAGCCGGACGAGCATCACGACGACCTCGCTCTCCCCCGAGAGGTGCAGCCGGGCGAGCTCGACCCGGGCCCGGTCGGAGAGGGCCTTGCCCAGCAGCAGGCTCTCGAGGACGTCGCTGCGCAGCACGTCGCGTCCGCGGAAGGCGCCGGCCGACTCCTCCACGTAGACCTGCGCCAACGTGATCGAGAGCAGGTCGACGTAGGCGAAGATCGGTGTGACCAGCTCGAGCGCGCCCTGCTGCAGGGCAGGGTCCGCCTCGGCCTCCGTGAGCACCGCCTGCCAGACCTTCGCACCCCAGATCCGATAGCTGTGGAGCAGTGCCGGCAGGCTCACCTCCTGGTGGACCCGTCGGGACGCGCTGCGCCGGATGGCCTCCACGTTCGCGCGCATCGCGGTGTCCTCCTCCAAGAGGCCCTCGAGGAGATCGCTGATCGTGAGCAGGGCCGTCGCCAGGATGTCGTCGGAGACCGTCAGCCGTCCGAGGCCGCTGTAGTCGACCACCTCGTGCCGGACGGCGGCCACGATCGCCCGCGCCAACTCCTCGCGGCGCAGCAGCAGGCGCTCCACCAGTCGACGCGCGTCAGGGGACAGCTCGGTCGCGGGCAGCGGAATCGCGGCGTGGCCCTCATCCATGAGCGGACGCCCCTTCGGCTCGGCGGGAGTTCAGGAAGTACGCAAGGGATGGCATCGGAAGTTGTCGGACTTGCGCTAGCAGGCGCCAACGGCAAGTAGGCACGATCACGTGCCGACAGTACCGAGCGGCATCGGCCGCGCTGCAACTGGAGAGACACGAACATGACAACCGTAGAACCGGTCACCGTCCCCAGGGTCGACGCTCACGACGACGGGCCGGTTCGCGTGCTCACCCTCTGCAACGAGCCCAAGCGCAACGCCTTCAGCGGAGACATGGCCGCCCGCCTCAAGGAGCTGATGCACGAGGCGGACGCCGATCCTGCGGTGCGGTGCATCGTGGTGACCGGTGCCGGGACCTCCTCGTTCTCCGCCGGTCACGATCTCCGCGAGGTGCTCGAGGATCCCGAGACCGCGGGCGACCCGGTCGCCAACGCTGCGTTCACCACTCCACCCGAGCTCGGCACGCCCGTCATCGGCGCGATCAACGGCAATGCGTACGCCGCCGGGTTCATCCTCGCCTTGAACTGCGATTTGCGGATCGCCGGTCGCAATGCCCGCTTCTGTGCGGTCGGCGCCAAGATCGGACTGGTGCCGGTCGGCGGCCAGCTGAGCCGGATCCTCGACGTCCTCACCTATCCGACGGCGTTCAAGCTCCTCGCGACGGGAGTGCCGATGGACGCCGACGAGGCACTCGCCTGCCAGTTCGTCGCCGCGGTCTGCGATCCGGCCGACACGGTCGACCGCGCCGTCGAGCTGGGCAAGCAGATCGCGTCGGCGTCCCCGGCGGTCGTGCGCGCCGTGAAGACCGGGCTGCGGGTGACCCGGAGTCAAGGTCTCGACGTCGGCATGGCTCTCGAGCCGGCGCTCGCCGCGGCGATCCGACCGCTCGCCGACGGCCAGGAGGGAGTGGCGGCCTTCCTGGAGAAGCGCCCCGCGACCTACCCGGACCATCCGCGAGACCTCCAGGACCGCCTGGACGCCGTCGTCGCGGCTCACCTCTCCGGGCAGAGCTGAGGATGTCCCGAGCCCCCGGGATCTCCATGCGACCGGTCGTGGCCGTGGGCCTGATCGCGGCCAGCACCCTGCTCTCGATGAGCGCCTGGTTCTCGGCGACCTTCGTGGTGCCTCAGCTCCGGGTCGAGTGGGGACTCGGGGCCGCGGAGACGTCCGCGTTGACGATCGCCGTCCAGCTCGGCTTCGTGGTCGGAGCTCTGCTCTCCGCAGCGACCGGCCTCGTCGACGCCGTGCCCGGACGGATGCTCATGTGCATCGGTGGACTGGGGGCCGCGGCATGCAATGCGGGACTGCTCCTCTGTGACGGCGTCGGATCAGCCCTCCCGTTGCGGATCCTGACCGGGATCTTCCTCGCCGGCGTCTATCCCCCTGCGCTCAAGGAGGTCTCGACGTGGTACCTGCGCAGCCGCGGCAAGGCCCTCGGCGTCATGATCGGTGCGCTCACCATCGGCTCGGCACTCCCGCACCTCGTCGGCGCCGTCGGCGGCGTGGACTGGCGCGTGGTCATCGCGACCACGAGCCTGCTCTCGGCAGCCGGTGGCCTCGTCGTCTGCGTCGTCCGGGGTGAGGGCGCGCACCCGTTCCCTCGACGTCCGGTCAGCCTCGCGGCCGGATTCCGGTCGATGCGCAACCGGGACGTGGTGCTGGCCAACCTCGGCTACGTCGGGCACATGTGGGAGCTCTACGCGATGTGGGCCGGTGTAGGCGTATTCATCGCCGCGCTGCCGTCCGTCGCCCAGCGTCCGGACGGCGACAGTCTCGCCGCGCTGCTCGCGTTCGTGTGTATCGGGACCGGAGCCGCTGGCTGTCTCCTGGGCGGCGTGCTGGGGGACCGATGGGGTCGTCCTCGCGCGGCGCTGACCGCGCTGATCTGCTCGGGAGGCACGGCGCTGGTGCTCGCCACGACGTACGACGTGTTGCCGCTGACCGTCACCGTCCTGCTCTGCGCGTTCTGGGGGTTCTGGGTGATCGCCGACTCGGCCCAGTTCTCCGCCATGGTCACCGAGACAGCGGACCCCGACTACGTCGGCGGGGCGCTGTCCCTCCAACTGGCCTTCGGCTATGTCACCACGATGGTGTCGCTGTGGCTCGTCCCGCAGTTGGTCGAGCACTTCTCTTGGCGCGCCGCGCTGGTCGCGCTGGCGATCGGTCCCGCCGTGGGGATCCTCGCGATGCTCGCCGCCGATCGACGCCGGGCTCGTTCCCGCGTACTGGCGGTCTGAGGCCGGCGGTTCAGGAACACCCCAACCAGTCTCGCGATAAGTCCTCTCTCTTCCCATAGAGGTCACCGCATCGACCTCGGCACTCTCTGTGGACGACCGCAGCCCCGTGCCGGGCCGCGGTCCCCGCCTCCTGCGCGACGCGCGCAGGAACTGAGAGGAGAGGTTCGAATGATGGTTGGCGACGAGGAGCGCGTCTCCGTGGTCACTCCGGGTGCCGCGCCGGTCGAGATCGGCTCCCTTCCGCCGCTGGGCGTCGTACCGGAGCGCATGCACGCGCAGGTCGTGCGGCAGGACCGCTTCGGCGATCCCGCGACGGCGTTCGTCCCGGAGATGGTGCCCACGCCCCGGATCGGCCCGGACGAGGTGCTGGTCGCCGTGATGGCGGCCGGCGTGAACTACAACAACGTCTGGGCGGCGCGCGGCTATCCCGTGGACCAGGTCGCGACCCGCCAGAAGCGCGGCGAGCCGGAGGACTTCCATGTCGGCGGCTCCGACGCGTCGGGCATCGTGTACGCCGTCGGGGCGGACGTCACCGACTGGCAGGTCGGCGACGAGGTCGTCGTGCACCCGGGTGTGTGGGACCGGGACGATCCTTGGATCGCCGCCGGCAAGGACCAGATGATCGCGCCCAGCGCCCGCATCTGGGGCTATGACACGAACTACGGGTCCTTCGGCCAGTTCGCCCGGGCGCAGTCCCATCAGCTGATGCCCAAGGCCGAGCACCTCTCCTGGGCCGAGGCGGCGGCTCCCACGCTCGTCGGTACGACGGCCTACCGCATGCTCCACGGCTGGCAGGGCAACACCGTGCAGGACGGTGACCTGGTCCTCGTCTGGGGCGGCTCCGGCGGACTCGGCACCCAGGCCTGCCAGCTCGTTCAGGCGGCCGGTGGCCGGGCGGTCGCCGTCGTGTCCGGTGACGATCGCGGCGAGTACGCGATGAAGCATGGCGCGATCGGCTACCTCGACCGCCGCAAGTACGACCACTGGGGCATCCCTCCGCTCGTCGACGACGCGGCCGGCCAGAAGGCCTGGACGGCCGGCGTCCGCGCGTTCGGCAAGGATCTGTGGGCGGTCGCCGGGGGACGGGAGGACCCCGCCATCGTCTTCGAGCACCCCGGGGCTGCGACGATCCCGACGTCGATCTTCCTCTGTGAGCCTGGCGGCATGGTGGTCATCTGCGCCGGCACCACGGGCTTCGACGCCATGGTCGACCTGCGCTACCACTGGACGCGCCAGAAGCGACTCCAGGGCTCGCACGGCACGAACGACGCGCAAGCCTACGCCTATAACGAGCTGGTGCGGGCGGGGAGCGTCGATCCGGTCGTCGGACGCGTCCTCCCGTTCACCGACATCCCTCGTTCGCACGCGCAGATGGGCCGCGGCGAGGAGGTCTTCGGCAACACCGTCCACCTTCTGGGTGCCGCGGACCCGACGGCCGGGCGCCGCTAGCCGGGACCGGACGGGTCTGCGTTGGAGCAGCACCTCAGGCAGGCCCGTCCGGAGGCGGATCCAGCGTCGGATCTCGGCTGTGACCGTTGACACAGGCTGAATGTAGGTCATAGGTTGTCAGTTGTCCGACAGGTAAGGGAGACCATGCGCATCACTGCTGTGAAGATCGTTCGACTGGACACCGGCGCCGGCGAGTTCGGGATCGCCTGGAGTCCGACCGTGTTGCGCGTCGAGACCGACGAGGGCATCCATGGGGTGGGCGAGATCGGCCTGCCGATGGGCAACGCCGCGCACGGCCAGGTCGGCCTGGCCCGCGACTTCTGTGCCCTCGTCCTCGGGATGGATCCGTTCGACACGACCGCCGTGTGGGAGAGGCTCTATCGGTCCACCTTCTGGGGAATGGGCGGTGGCACCCTCATCTTCGCCGTGATGAGCGCGATCGACATCGCGCTGTGGGACATCAAGGGCAAGGCACTCGACGTACCGGTCCATCGCCTCCTCGGCGGGCAGACCAACACCCGCCTGCGCAGCTATGCCTCGCAGATCCAGTTCGACTGGTCGCCCCGCATGGGCGCGATGGTCAAGCCCGAGGAGTACGCCGAGGCCACCCGCAAGGCCCTCGCCGACGGCTTCGACTGCGTGAAGGTCAACCCGATCGGCTTCGACCTGGCCGGGACGTGGATGGGATGGAACACCCGGGGCGTCCTGACCGCCGAGCAGGTCCGCACGGCCGTCGACCGGATCGCGGCGGTGCGCGAGGCGGGCGGCGACGACCTCGACATCATCATCGAGCTGCACTGCCACACCGACGCCGGCACGGCGGTCCAGCTCGGCCGCGAGCTCGAGCGGTTCCGCATCCTCTACTACGAGGAGCCGACCGCGCCGCTCAACTGGAAGGCGATGGCCAAGGTCAAGCGCGAGCTGTCGATCCCGATCGCGACCGGCGAGCGGCTCTACACGGCGTTCGGATTCCGTCCCTTCATCGAGAACCAGGTCGTCGACATCGCTCAGCCCGATCTGGGCACGAGCGGCGGCTTCACCGAGACGAAGAAGATCGCCGACATGGCAGCCGTCTACGACATCGGCGTGCAACTGCACCTGATCGGCAGCCCGATCTCCACCGCGGCCGCCCTCCAGCTGGAGGCCGTGCTTGCGAACTTCGTCATCCATGAGCACAACAACACGAGTCTGATGCCGGACAACGTCGCGTCCTGCCTCTACGACTACCAGCCGGTCGACGGCTACTACGCCGTGCCGGATCTCCCGGGGATCGGTCAGGACCTCACCCCCGAGGCCTACGCGAAGTCGGAGACCCTCCTCGTCAACTGACCTGCGATCACAGCGAGACGCAGTCATCCCGAAAGGAAATGAGACGTGAAGTACCTGGTTGTTGGCGGTGGCGCCATGGGATCGGTGATTGCGGCCTACATGGCGCGTGCCGGCAAGGACGTCACTCTGCTCACCCGCGGCAAGCACCTGGAGACGATCCGCGCCAACGGTGCGCTCGAGGTCCACTACGCCCCCGACGACAAGACCGACCGGGTCCCCGTCGCCGTGGCCAGCGAGGAGGAGTACGACGAGAAGCCGGACGTCGTGATCATCGCGACCAAGGCCTACTCCCTGGAGTCGATCTACCCGCTCCTGGACCGGATCTCAACCCCGGAGACCGTGATCCTGCCCTTGATGAACGCACTGACGATCGGCAACGAGATCGCTGACGCGATGACGCAGCCGGCCACGGTCGCCCAGGGCGTCGCATACGTCGCGTGCGAGCTCGTCGCGCCGGGCAGGTGCAAGCACAAGGAGGCGTTCTTCCGCATCGTCCTCGGTGCTCGTCCCGGGGGTCCTGCGATCGAGCTGGCGCCGGCGATCCGACAGGACCTGGAGGATATGGGGGCCACGGCGGAGATCGCCGAGGACATGCTGCAGGCAGCCCTGTTGAAGTTCGCACGGGTCTCGGTCGGGTCGGCCGGCATGGTCTACTTCCGAGCCAGCAACGCCGAGATCCTCGACGACCCGGTCAAGTTCGAGTTCAGCCAGACGCTCACCCGCGAGATCATCGCCGTGGCCGAGGCGGCCGGCTGCCCGTTCCCGGCCGACTTCGACGTCCTCGCGGAGAATCTGAAGCTCGCGCGAAGCATCGACCCGAACTACAAGACCTCGCTCATGTACGACTTCCTCGCGGGCAAGCCGACCGAGTGGCGCACGATGTTCCTCGAGCCCTACCGGCTCGGCCGCAGCCTGGGCGTGCCGATGACGAACTACGGCAAGGTCGTCGAGGTCTTCGATCCGACCGCCACCTCGGCCGACGCGTGAGCTCCAAGAGGACGAGCCGGCACGACCATCTCGGGATCCATCCCTTCCCTCCCCGGATCTCCCCCTGCTTGAGGAGCCTCGCATGAACTTGAAGCTGACATCCGCCCTCCTTGCGTCCTGCCTCGCCGCCGCTGCCCTCAGCGGATGCGGCGGCGGGAGTGGGTCGAGCGGCGGCACCGCGTCGTCGACGTACGACTGCAGCAAGCCGGACGCCGACTCGACGACCAAGGTCAGTGTCGCCGGGCTGCCGATCCTGACCAACGGCGCCCTTTATGCCGGCCTGGACCAGGGCTTCTTCGAGAAGCACGGACTCGATCCCGAGATCGAGCTGGTCCCCAACGCCCAGGGTGCGATCGCCTCGCTCGTGGGCGGCAATGTCGACTTCGCCTTCGTCGCGACGGCGAGCATGCTCAGCGCGATCGACCAGGGCCAGGCGATCCGTGGGGTGGCTCAGTTCGCGGGCATCGAGCCGGGTTACTACGAGAAGATGCAGGCCGGCGAGGAGGGCTACACGACCGGCATCAACGGCCTGCTGGTGCACGACGACAGCGGCATCGATTCTCCGAAGGATCTCGAGGGCAAGACCGTCGCCGTCCAGGACCCGGCGTTCACCAAGCTCATGGTCCAGTGGGTCATCAAGCACGACGGCGGCGACCCCGACAAGGTCAACTATGTGCTGATGCCAGCGGTCGACGCCTACCCCGCGCTCCAGGCGGGCAAGGTGGACGCGGCCTACAGCTTCGAGCCGCTGATGTCCGGCTTCGAGAAGAAGGGCCTGCGCAACCTCTCCTGGCTGGAGGTCGACGTCTTCCACGACGGCGCGATGTCCTACATGGCGGCGAGCAACAAGTTCATCGACGCGAAGCCCGACGTCGTGGCCCGCTTCGCCTGCGCCATCGCCGAGTCCGATCGCTACGCCAACGAGCACCCGGACGAGGTCCGTATGGCGATCGCCCGCGAGCAGGGCGTGGACCCGGCGACGTACGCAGCGCAGAAGGTGTCGTGGTTCTTCGAGAAGCCGGACTTCCAGAGCCTCGACCGGGTCCAGGACGTCATGCTCGAGTTCGGCCAGCTCAAGAAGAAGCGCACGGCCGAGGACCTGATGGCCGCGCCCGTCCTCGAAGGACAGGCTGGATGAGCGAGGCGACGAGCACGCTGCTGTGGCGCCCGACCGGTGGCGTCAAGCTCCGCCAGGTCGGGCTGGCAGCCGCCGGGTTCGTCGTCTGGCTCGGGCTCTGGCAGTGGATGACGACGACCGGACCGATGGCCGACACCGACGGGCTGCCCACGGCGTCCCGGACGCTCTCCTCGACGCTCGAGCTCGCCGGCAGCTCGCAGCTGTGGTCCAGCCTCGGTACGACGCTGTGGCTGGTCGCGATCGCGCTCGCCTTCGCCGTGGTTGCCGGCATCGCGGCGGGCGTGGCCATGGGATTCTCGCCGGTCGTGAGCGCCCTGCTGGACCCGATCTCGCAGGTCCTTCGTCCGATCCCGGCCGTGGTCTGGCTGCCCCTGCTGCTGATGGTGCTGGGACCGGCCCCGGAGCTCGGCATCGCGATGGGCTTCCTGGGTGGCGTCTGGGCGGTGCTCGTGCAGGCACAGGTCGGTGTGCGTGACATCGACCCGGTGATTCTGGAGACCAGCCGGGCGATGTGCCTGCCCCGGCGGCTGACCCTGTCGACGATCGTGCTGCCGAGCGCCGTGCCCTACTTCGCGACCGGGATCCGCATCTCGGCCGCCTTCATCCTGATGCTCGTCATCGGTGCCGGCATCCTCGGCGGAGCACCCGGCCTCGGCCAGCTGATCCTGGTCGCCCAGCAGACCGGCGATCCGGCCCGTGTCTTCGGTCTCGTGCTGTGGTCCGGCCTCCTCGGGCTGACCTTCAACTCGATCCTCACCGCCGGTGAGGCACTCCTGCGCCAGCACCGAGGGGGTCGGTGAGATGTCCCTCCGCTCCCGCGTCGCACTGGGCCTGGTGGTTCCGGTTGCGATCGTCGTGTCCTACGCCCTGTGGTCGGCGAACGCGGCCAGCCCGTACTTCCCCCCTCTGGACGTCATCCTGACGCGCTTCCGTGAGCTGTGGCTGTTCGACCTCGTTTCCAGCGACGTCCTGCCGAGCCTGAAGAATCTCGGCCTGGGCCTCCTCCTGGCTGTCATCGCTGGCATTCCCTGCGGAGCGATCCTCGGCAGGATCCGATGGATGGGGGAGATGTTCGGCCCGCTCCTCGACTTCTGGCGATCGGTTCCTCCGATCATGCTGATCCCACCGCTGGTGCTGATCTTGGGGATCGAGGACTCCGCCAAGGTGACGATCATCGCGGTGGGCAGCTTCTTCCCGGTCTGCGTCGCCACCGCCGACGGCATGAGACAGGCCGACCCGACCCTCGTCGACGCGGCCCGAGCGATGAGGCTCGGACCGCTCAAGACCATGGTCGACATCTATCTGCGCGCGGGCTCTCCCGCGATCCTCGGCGGGATCCAGATCGGACTGCAGGCCGCCTTCGTCCTCATGGTCGCCAGTGAGATGCTCGCCGCCTACCGTGGCATCGGGTATCTAACGATGCAGGCGCAGGTCACCTTCGACTCGGTGACGATGTGGGCCGGCACCCTGCTGCTCGCCCTTCTCGGCTTCACAGCGAACGCCGTGTTCGTGGCCATTCGTAACCGTGTTCTCTCCTGGCACACCGGCATGCGCGTCTCGCGCGCCTCTTCCTAAGGAACCCCATGTCAGACACCTCCCAGCCTCGGCTCGCGCTGACCGACCTCTCGAAGACGTACGACGGGTCGACGCCCGTCCTGGACGGGATCAGCCTCACCGTCGGCGCAGGCGAGTTCTTCTCGATCGTCGGACCCTCGGGCGCCGGCAAGACCACCCTGCTGCGTTGCCTGACCGGGCTGATGCGCCCCACCGATGGCCAGGTGACCCTCGACGGCATTCCGCTCTCGGAGCCGAGCCCGAAGATGTCCCTGGTGTTCCAGGAGTACACCCGCTCGCTGATGCCGTGGGCCTCGATCGGGAAGAACGTCGCGCTCCCTCTGCGTGCGCGCGGCGTCCCCCGCGCCGAGCGCACGAGCCGCGTCGCGAAGGTGCTGGCCGAGGTCGGCCTGTCAGGAGTCGAGGCCAAGTACCCATGGCAGCTCTCGGGCGGCATGCAGCAGCGCGTGGCGATCGCGCGGGCCCTGGTGACCGAGCCGGAGGTCCTCGTCATGGACGAGCCCTTCGCCTCGGTGGACGCGCAGACCCGGATGGACCTTGAGGACCTCACCCGCCGTCTCCAGCAGGACCACCGGATGACGATCGTCCTGGTTACCCACGACATCGACGAAGCGGTCTATCTCTCCGACCAGATCGCCGTGCTGTCGAAGAACCCGGCGCGCCTGGTCGAGGTCGTCGACGTCCCGCTCGGCGCGGAGCGCGACCAGATCCACACCCGTGAGATGAGCACGTTCGCCGATCTGCGCGGTCGGATCCTCCGCACCATCAGGGACGTGCAGACCCAGCCCGTGTGATCGGCCCCGCGAGGGCGGGCCGGTTCGGGAACCAGTCGGGGAAAGCCCTGATGTTCGCCGTGGGACCCTCGAAGACGATGTCGCGTCGCGAGATCGCCTCAGCACAGGTGATGTGGCCCCAGTGCAGAGCGTTCAACGTCGCGGGCGTGGCCCTGACCACCAGATCGGGGGTCTCCTCGGCGCGGCCCAGCCGACCGCGGACCACCCCTCTGCTGGCGCGGAGGTAGGCCGCGCCCTTGGCCGTGTCGGCGAGGAAGAGCTGGATGATCATGCGATCGCGCGGCAGGGCGGCGACCTCGATGTTCTCCGTCATCGCATCCACGACATCTGCGGCGCCCTGTGCGTCGTCGCCGCGGAAGCGCGCGTCCCAGGTGGTCGCCCACTCTCCGAGGGCTTGCAGGGATGGAGCCAGGCCCGCACCGATCTCGGTCAGCGCGTAGTGCTGCTTGCGTCGGCGGTCCTCATCGGTCGAGTTGCGTCGTTCGACGATGCCGTGGCGCTCGAGATAGCGCAGGCGACTCGAGAGGAGACTCCTCGACAGGCCGGGCAGCGCTTCGGCGATCTCGGTGAACCGGCTGTTGCCGGCACACATCTCGCGCACGATGAGGAGCGACCATCGGTCACCGAGCAGGCGGACCGCGGTGGAGACCTCGTCGTACCCCACGACGTCGGTCACTGGAGACATCTTCCCGCACCTCCGCTCGGGCGCCCGAGCGCACAGCCGCTGTCGGTGCTCGGACGCACCGCGCTCACTATCACCGCGACGCTACGCAGACGACGAGCCCGAGCGCGACGGTCAACCCGACAAGATCAGGTGTCAGATCTGCGAGGATCCGCAATCCTCGGGAGAACCGCGAAGAATCGCGGAAAAGTCTGGAGCATTCCCATAGCGCACCCTATTCTGAGGGCGCACTATCAGTTTTGACCGTGGCACGGGTCACGGGATGCGGCCACGCGCTGTCGGCACTCGAGGAGTTCTCATGACAACCGGATCCGTCAGCGGCGGTGCGGCGCAGCAGAGCGCCGACACCGCGAGGGGTCGTCTCGCCGGGGGACGGCTGGGGACGCTCCAGATCGTCTTCTTCGTCATTGCGGCCGCATCGCCTCTCACCGTCGTGCTCAGCACCGGCCCCTTCTCGCTCCGCTTCGGCGGGATCGGCGCTCCCGGCGCCATGCTGGCGACCGGAGCGGTGCTGATCCTGTTCGCCTGCGGCTTCACCGCGATGTCGAAGTACGTCAGGGACGCCGGCGCCTTCTACGCCTACGTCGGCGAGGGGCTCGGCCCGCGCCCCGGTGCCGGTACCGCGCTGATGACGATGGCGGCCTACGGGCTGTGCGTCATCGGCTTCATCGGCTACCTCGGCGTCTTCGCCGACCAGTCGGCCACGGACATCCTGCACCTCGACCTGCCCTGGCAGGTCTGGTCGCTCCTCTTCGCCGCGGTCGTCGGCATCGTCGGCTACGGCCAGATCGACGTGGGCGCGAAGGTGCTGGGAGTGCTGCTGACCCTGGAGATCGGCGTCATCGTGGTGCTGCTCGTCGCGGTCCTCTTCCAGGGCGGCGCCGATAGCCCCTCGGTGGCGCCGCTGTCGGTGGACAACGTCTTCTTCGCGGACGGATCCGGGACCCTCTTCCTCCTGGCGTTCGGCGCCTTCATCGGCTTCGAGGGAACGGCCATCTACGCCGAGGAGGCGAAGAGTCCTGAGCGCTCGGTGCCGCGCGCGACGTACCTCGCCGTGGGATTCCTCGCGCTGTTCTACACGCTCAGCTTCTGGGTGGTGGTCTACGGCTACGGGGTCGACGGCGCCCTGGAGGCGGCGCAGAGGGACGACTTCTTGAACATGGTCTTCGCCCAGGCCGACCAGTATGTCGGCGGAGGTCTCGTGACCGCCCTGCGCATCCTCATCGTGACGAGCTTCCTGGCGACCGTCATCGCGTTCCACAACGCGTGCACTCGCTACATGTTCTCGCTGGGTCGCGATGGCATGCTGCCGCGTGCGCTCGGGCGCACGCACCCACGCATGTCCTCGCCACACATCGCGAGCCTCGTGCTGACCACCATCACCTACGTGGTCGTGATCGTGGCCATGATCGCCGGCCTGGACCCCTACCTCCAGCTCGGCACGTGGCTCTACGCCTCCGGGGTGATCGGTGTCGTGGCGGCACAGGCCGTCTGCGCACTCGCGGTCGTGGCCTACTTCCTCCGGGACCGTCGCGGCCACAGTGCCCTGCGGGTCCTGGTGGCACCCGCCCTGGGCCTCGTCGGCCTCGCCATCGCGCTGTACCTGATGATCTCCAACTTCAGCTATCTCAGCGGCTACACCGACCCGCTGCCGAACGCACTCATGATCGGAGCCACGCCAATGTGCTTCGTGATCGGCGCACTCATACGACGGCGCTCGCGGCGGTTCGACGCCGGTCAACATCCGGAGCAGCCCTCGAGTCCTGTCGCGTAGGTCCGTCCGGCCAGCGTCGTCACTCACCACTTCGGAACGGACATCACCACCATGCAGCTTGAGACCGACTACCTCGTCGTGGGAGCCGGCGCGTCCGGCATGGCGTTCGTCGACGCCCTCATCGAGCATTCGGACGCCGACGTGATCATGGTCGATCGTCGGCACAAGCCCGGCGGACACTGGCACGACGCCTACCCCTTCGTACGCCTGCACCAGCCCGCTGCCGCCTACGGCGTCTCGTCGACCATGCTGGGCGGCGACCGCATCGATCTCGCCGGGGTCAACGCCGGCATGTACGAGCTGTCGTCGGCGGCCGAGATCTGCAGCTACTTCTCCGAAGTGATGGACCGGGTGCTGCTGCCCTCGGGCCAGGTGAGGTTCCTCGCCATGTCCGAGTACCGAGAGGTGGCCCCGGGTGATCACCGCATCGTCTCCCTGCTCACCGGCGAGAAGGTGAAGGTCAAGGTCAGGAAGCGGCTGGTCGACGCGACCTTCATCGAGCCCGAGATCCCGGCGACCCGCCGGCCGCCGTATGAGATCGAGCCGGGTGTCCAGGTCGTTCCTCCCAACGACCTCGTCACGCTCGGATCCGTGCCCGCGGGATTCACCGTCCTCGGCGCCGGCAAGACCGCCATGGACGTGTGCACATGGCTGCTCGAGCACGGCGTCCCTCCGGGCTCCATCACGTGGGTCCGCTCCCGCGACGTGTGGTCGGTGAACCGGGAATGGACCCAACCGCTGGATCTCGTGCTCGCCCAGGCGCGATACGGGGCGGCCTGGATGAGGGCCGCGGCCGAGTCGGCCAGCGGTGCAGAGATGGCCTTGCGGCTCGAGGAGGCCGGCCTGTTCCTCCGGGTCGACCGCTCCGTCGCACCCACGGGCTACCGAGGGGCGACCATCAGCCCCGCGGAGATGGACGGCCTGCGCCGGATCGACGACGTCGTGCGCGCCGGGCGGGTCCGGCGCCTGACCGGCGCCGGCATGGAGTTCGAGAACGGTACGCGCGTCGCCCAGCCCGCCGGGAGGATCTACGTCGACTGCACGGCCACCGGCCTGCGGACTATCGACCCCCAGCCCGTGTTCGAGAGCGGGCGGATCACGGTCCAGTACGTGACACCCGGGTTCGCCTGCTGGAGTGCTGCCACGCTCGGCGTGATCGAGGCCCTGCTCGATGACGACGCGCTCAAGGAGCATCTGTCTCTCCCGGTCGTCTACACCGGTCACATCGACGACCTGATGTCGTTCACCAACACCTATCTGGAGAGTGCCGCGCGACGCAATGCGATCCCGGAGCTCCGCTCGTGGTCCCGCGAGACCCGGCTCAACCCGGCTCGAGGCATGAGCGAGCACGTGGGCGATCCCGAGGTGAGCGCAGCCCTGGAGGAGTCGAGGAAGTGGAGGGGGCCGGCGCTGGAGAACCTCGCGCGCCGGACACCGGTCGGAGCGGTCTAGACCCTTTCCGAACTCGGGATCCTTGCGGCGGCACGACACCGGTGCTCTAATGAGAGTGCACTATCAAATCGAAGTGCGCTCGCTTTAGCGCACGCTGAATGGACGGAGGGTCCATGTCGGACCGGACGCAAGGCGGAACCCGGATCGAGGCACGCCACTTCCGCGAGGTGCTGGGCCAGTACCCCACGGGTGTGGTCGTCGTGACCGCGCCGGACACCGCGGGGGAACCGGTCGGCATGACCGTCGGATCGTTCACCTCGGTGTCTCTCGATCCTCCGCTGGTGGCCTTCCTGCCGAGCAAGACGTCCTCTTCGTGGGCCGCCCTGCGGGCGACGGGCGACCGGTTCTGCATCAACGTGCTCCGTGCCGACCAGGAGGATCTGTGCCGTGCGGTCGCGATGCGCAAGAGCGACAAGTTCGCCGGCTTCGAGTGGCACCGATCGCCGGCCGGGAACCCGGTGCTCGAGGACGCGGTCGTGTGGATCGACTGCGTTACCGACCGGATCCACGACGGCGGCGACCACGACATCGTCGTGGGACGCGTGGTGGATCTCGACTTCGGATCGTCCGGCGATCCGCTGCTGTTCTTCCGCGGCGGGTACGGCTCGTTCCGCCCCTCCTCCCTGGTCTCGGGCGACTCGGACCTGCTGTCGCACCTCGGCCTGATCGACCTGGCGCGCCCGCAGATGGAGTCATTGGCCGCCGACCTGGACACCGAGGTGACCGCGATCGCCCTGGTCGGCGACGAGATGATCCTCGCCGCGGCAGCGGGACACACCGACATCGCCGTGTCGCCGACGCGCGTGGGTCAGCGTCTGCCTTTCATGGCACCGATCGGCAGCTGCTTCGCAGCGTGGGGTGACGACGAGCTGTGCGAGAGGTGGATCGCCCGGGTCGCCGACGGGATGGATGCCGCCGAGCTGGCCGCTCTGCGCGGGGTGCCGGAGCTGGTCCGTCAGCGTGGTTACGCGATCGCGGTCGGACACCGGGAGGGCGCCCATCTCGAGTCGGTGGCGACGCGGATCAACGCGGGAGACCCTGGCACGTCCCCGGATGATCTGCGGAAGGCCTTCTTCTCCGCACTCCCCGGCTACAACCGGCCTGAGGATCCGGACGGCGATGTCGAGCTGCGCTCGCTCAGTGCGCCGGTCTTCGGCCCTGACGGCCGTATCGCCTACATGCTGACGCTCTGGGGCAGGCCCGGACTGACCTCGCCTGCCGATATCCGGCAGCGCGCGCAGGCGCTGGTCCAGGCGGCCGCGGCGGCCTCTCGCGTCGTCGCAGACGTGGCATAGCGGTGCTCGGCGCGGTGCGCGTCACACTCGCGCGTGGGCGTTTGACGTAATCGCCACGACCGCCCCCCAAACTCTTCGCGATTCCCCTACGGCGGGCGAGGCCGGTGGCGCCACCCTTGGTCCCGTCCGCATCGCGTCGCCCGTCCGGCGGCGCCGAGCGCCTCCAGAAGCCGGGTACTCACCC
This sequence comes from Nocardioides albidus, assembly GCF_006335005.1. Classification (GTDB taxonomy): domain Bacteria; phylum Actinomycetota; class Actinomycetes; order Propionibacteriales; family Nocardioidaceae; genus Nocardioides; species Nocardioides albidus. The sequence continues at coordinate 83,646 of NZ_VDMP01000021.1, read as the reverse complement.
GGCCGATCGATCCAAGGAGCATGTCATGCCAGAAGCCGTCATCGTCGCCACCGCCCGCTCGCCGATCGGCCGAGCCTTCAAGGGGTCGTTGAAGGAGATGCGTCCCGACGACCTGACCGTGCAGATGATCGACGCGGCCCTCGCGAAGGTCCCCGAGTTGGACCCGCGCGATGTCGAGGACCTGATGCTCGGCGTGGGGCAGCCCGCCGGCGAGGCGGGCTACAACATCGGACGGGCTGTCGCGGTCCTCGCCGGTATGGACCACCTGCCTGGAGTCACCGTGAACCGGTACTGCTCGGCGAGCCTTCAGACCACCCGGATGGCGCTGCACGCCATCCGGTCGGGTGAGGGCCACGTCTTCATCTCCGGCGGCGTCGAGACCGTGAGCCGTACCTCCAACGGTGGCGCCGACGGCCCTCCCGGCACCGAGAACCCGCTGTTCGCCGAGGCCCAGGCGCGGACCGAGAAGTTCGCGGCAGGTGGGCAGGTCTGGTCGGACCCGACGATCGGCGACGACCTGCCGGACGTCTACATCGCGATGGGGCAGACCGCGGAGAACGTTGCGCAGGTGGCCGGAGTCAGCCGTGCCGACCAGGACGCCTTCGCCGTACGGAGCCAGAACCGGGCCGAGGAGGCCATCGCCAAGGGATTCTGGGCGCGTGAGATCACTCCGGTGACCCTCCCTGACGGAACGATCGTCAACGCCGACGACGGGCCGCGGGCCGGGGTCACGCTGGAGAGCGTCTCGGGGCTGAAGCCGGTCTTCCGGCCCGACGGAACGGTCACGGCCGGCAACTGCTGCCCGCTCAACGACGGCGCGGCGGCGCTGGTGATCATGTCGGACGTCAAGGCCCGGGAGCTCGGACTGACTCCGTTGGCCCGGATCGTCAGCACCGGCGTCAGCGGCCTGTCACCCGAGATCATGGGGCTCGGTCCTGTCGAGGCGTCGCAGCGCGCTCTGGACCTCGCGGGCCTGAGTATGGGCGACATCGACCTGGTCGAGATCAACGAGGCCTTCGCCGCGCAGGTCATCGCGTCCGCACGCGAGCTCGGGATCGACGAGGACCGTCTCAATGTCAATGGAGGCGCGATCGCGGTCGGCCACCCGTTCGGCATGACCGGAGCGCGGATCACCAGCACGCTGATCAACTCGCTGCAATGGCACGACAAGCAGTTCGGCCTGGAGACCATGTGCGTGGGCGGGGGGCAGGGCATGGCCATGGTTCTCGAGCGGCTCTCGTGACGTCATCCGTGCCGGGCTCCCGGGTCGCGATCGTGACGGGCGCTGCGCGAGGAATCGGCGCAGCCGTCGCCCGTCGCCTCGCCGCTGACGGCCTGGCCATCGGCCTCCTCGACCTCGACAGCGCCGCCTGTGAGCCCGTGGTGCAGGACATCCGGGCTGCAGGCGGGCGAGCCATCGCGGTGGGTGCGGACGTGGTCGACGAGGACGTCGTCGAGGCGGCGGTCGCCAGGGTCACGGACGAGCTGGGCGCGCCGACGGTGCTCGTCAACAACGCGGGGATCATCCGCGACCACCTGCTGTTCCGGATGAGCGTCGCCGACTGGGACAGCGTCATGGAGGTGCATCTGCGCGGCGCGTTCCTGATGAGCAGGGCGGTGCAGGGACACATGGTGACGGCCGGCTTCGGCCGGATCGTGAACCTCTCCAGCGGTTCGGCGCTCGGCAACCGTGGGCAGGCGAACTACTCGGCGGCCAAGGCTGGCCTGCAGGGTTTCACCAAGACCCTGGCGCTGGAGCTCGGAAGGTTCGGTGTCACGGCGAACGCCGTGGCCCCGGGCTTCATCGAGACGGAGATGACGGCCGAGACCGCCGAGAGGGTCGGCCTGTCCTTCGAGGACTTCACGGCCCGCGCGGCCGAGGACATCCCCGTCGGCCGGACGGGTCACCCCGACGACATCGCGCACTGCGTGTCCTTCTTCGTCAGTCCGGAGGCCGGATTCGTGTCCGGTCAGGTCCTGTACGCGGCCGGAGGACCTCGAGGATGAGGAGGTTCGATCGGGGGATCGGCCGCAGTACGCAAGGTCGAGCATGAGCGACATCGACGACTTCAGGATCATGTCGGCCAAGCGCGCGACAGCAGTGCTCACCATGGCTGAGCGGTTCGCGCAGCTCGCCTCGAAGGCCGCCGATCCGGATCGGCCGGTGGCCGCGACGCCAGGCTGGTCGATCCTCGACACGCTCGGCCACGTGGCGATGGAGCCGTCGCGCTACCACGCACTTGCCCTGGGCGCCGGGACATGGCCGGCCCGGTCGTCGGAGCTGCCTGACTACAACGCCGAGCAGATTCGCAACCTGCCCACCCGCGACGCCCAGCAACTGGCGGCGATGCTGACGACCGACACCCGTCGGTTCGTGGAGCTCGTCGATTCGTTCCGCGGCGCCCCCCGCCTCATGAACTTCGATGGGAACCAGCGCATCCGCGCCGACCGCTCACTGGGGACTCTCCTCGGAGAGTTCGTCGTCCACGGGTACGACATCGCAGGCACTGTCGGCGAGGACTGGCCGATCGATCCGGCGCACGTCCCGCTGATTCTGCAAGGAACCCACCAGGTCATGCCCGGATGGGTCGATCCGGTCGCGGCGGCGGGACACAGTGCTGTCTACCGGCTCGAGCTCCGCGGTCTGGACGTCAGCCACACCTACCGGTTCCACAACGGAGCCCTGACGGTGGACCCCGACGACCCCGGACCGGTCGACGTCCGGTTCGACGCAGACCCCGTGAGCTGGCTCCTGCTCAGCTACGGCCGTCTCGGCCCCGACGTGCCTGCCCTCGTCGACGGGGTCGCGGCCTCGGGCCCGAGGCCGTGGCTGGCAGACCAGTTCTCGAGTCTCTTCCATTCCGCGTGAATCCGACGTGAGAGCAGGGTGTCCTTCGCTGTCGCCGGCCCGGACGCCGGCTCAGCCGCTGATCGAGCCGGGCTTCGCTCACCGAGCGTTGCGCATTCTGCGACACAGACACGGCAAACGCTGGACTTCCTCTGTTCCCGGCCGGCTGGCGGCCCTCCCACACTGATCGCCACCGCGTGACCTAACTCACGGCTCGGGCGGCACTGCGATCGATTGGACTGGAGTGGCATGACACACATCACCGGTACGCGTGGATGCGCGCCTCGGAAGCCTCGGCATCGGTTGTTGATGGCATCACTGACAGCAGGTCTGGTGTTCCTCTCCGCGTGCGGAGGCTCCGGCGGATCCGGAGGCGGTGGGAAGACCTCTGAGGAGGTCCTCTCAGACGCCACCGCGGCCGTGCGGGCGAACCGTGGGGGCCAGGACGCCCCGCTGCCCGCCAGCGGGCCGGCACCCCAGGCCGGCCAGAACATCTGGGTGGTCTGCTCGACCATGGCAGCCGAGGGCTGCTCGGTGCCTGCAGAGTCAGCCAAGGAGGCTGGTGAGGCCATCGGATGGGACGTCACGATCGTCGACGGCAAGGGCAGCCCTGAGGAGTATGCGAACGGGATCAACTCCGCCATCGCGGCCAAGGCGGACGGGATCATCCTCGCGAACATCGACTGCGTCAACGCGAAGAGCGCCTTGGCGAATGCCAAGCAGGCGGGGGTCAAGACGTTCGCCTTCTACGCCTTCGACTGCGACGACCCGATGCTCGCCTCGGGTGGCGCCCCCTTGTTCGACGCGCAACTGCTATTGGCGGGCGGCATCACCTACCAGGAGTTCAGTGAGGAGCACTACTCCCGCAGCCAGGCCGACTACGCGATCGCCAGTACGGACGGTGAGGCGAAGATCATCGAGTTCACCGAGACCGACATCCTGATCGCGCAGCACCTGAACATGGGCTTCGAGAAGCGCGTCGCCGAGTGTGGCGGGTGCGAGATCGTGAAGAAGGTGCCCTTCACCCTGACCGACCTCGTGACGGGGAAGCTCCAGGGGAAGACCGAGGCGGCGCTGACCCAGAACCCGCAGGCCGATGTGGTCTACGTGCCCTACGACGCAGCGTTGACCGCAGGCATCTCACAGGCCGTGGTGGCCTCAGGGCGCAACGACGATGTGTTGGTCGTCGGGGGTGAGGGCTTGACGCCCAACGTCGGCTTCGTGCAGGACAACAAGGGCCAGGACTTCATTGCTGGCACGCCGGCGCGCTGGGTGGGTTGGGCCGCTATCGACGGCATGAACCGCCTCTTGCAGGGGGAGCCCCAGGTGGACTCCGGGATCGGTTACCAGACGATCGACAGCAAGGGCCCGTTCCCGAGTGAGACGACGTACTACGACGGGAATGTGGACGCGGACGGCAAGCCCAAACAGGACTACGAGGCCAACTACCGCAAGATCTGGGGCATCTCGTGACTGGTGTTGCCGCTGACGTCGACGACGTCGTGCTGTTGACCAGGGGGCTCAGCAAGACCTTCGCCGGCACCACGGTCCTTCGTGATGCAAGCCTGGACGTGCGGCGAGGGGAGGTGCACGCACTGCTGGGCGGCAACGGCTCGGGCAAGTCCACACTCATCAAGTTGCTGGCCGGGGTCTACGACGCCGATCCGGGCGGGACGATCGAGGTCCAAGGCGTCCGCGCGGATGCCGGCGAATGGTCTCCCACGCTGGCTCGGTCCGCTGGGCTGCACTTCGTGCACCAGGATCCGGCTGTCTTCGGTTCGCTGACCGTGGCCGAGAATCTCGCGATCGGTCGCGGCTTCGCCCGAGCGACAGGAGGTCGCATCGACTGGCGCAGGACCCGGCGACACGCGGCCGAGGTGCTGAAGCGGTTCTCCCTGGACATCTCACCCGACTCGCAGGTCTCGACCCTGCGTCCAGCAGAGCGCACGATGCTGGCGATCGCACGGGCACTCCAGGACCAGGACGGTGCTCATGACGGGGTGCTGGTCCTGGACGAGCCGACCGCCTCGCTGCCGGACTGGGAGGTCGACATTCTCCTGGGCGCTCTGCGCAAGTTCGCCGCAGCGGGCCAGACGATCGTGTACGTGAGTCATCGTCTTTCAGAGATCCTCGAGATCGCCGACCGGGTCACCGTGCTGCGGGACGGCGCCCAGGTGGTGACCCGGGAGGTGGCCGGCATGACCGAAGGGCAGTTGGTCGAGCTCATCGCAGGTCGCAGCCTCGACCGGATGATTCCTGCTCGGGTGGGCGATATCGGCAAGGAGCGCGTCTTGTCGGTACGGGGACTTGTCGCCGGCCCGCTCCGGGGAGTGGACCTGGACCTGCATCGGGGGGAGATCCTCGGCATCGCGGGCCTGTTGGGGTCGGGCCGCAGTGGACTGTTGAGGGCACTGTTCGGCGACCTGCCCGCCACGGAGGGAGACATTCGCCTGAACGGGGCTCCTTATGAGCCCTCCAGTCCGGCTGCGGCGATCCGGGCGGGCTTCGGACTGGTGCCGGAGGACCGCGGTGCCGAGGCGTTGTTCGCCTCCCAGTCGGTGCGGGAGAACCTGTCGGCTGCCGTCGTTCCCCGCTACTGGTCAGCGGGTCGACTGCAGCATCGCAGGGAGCGCGCCGATGCTCGGGGTCTGATCGCAGGATTCGGCGTGAAGCCCGCCAGCGACGCCGCTCTGGCGGGGACACTCTCCGGCGGCAACCAGCAGAAGATCGTGCTCGCCAGGTGGCTGCGGCGCGATCCGCTCGTCCTGATGCTGGACGAGCCGACCCAGGGCGTCGATGTCCAGGCGCGGGCAGACATCTACGCCCACGTCCGACGCGCCGTCGAAGCGGGTACTGCCGTCCTGCTCGTCACCTCCGACTTCGAGGAGCTCGCCCTCGCAGCCGACCGGGTCCTGGTCCTGCGGGAGGGACGAGTCTGCGCAGAGGTGACCGGCGCTGACATCGAGCCCCATCGTCTGACCGAGCTCTCATACCTGTCCGAGGAGAACGTGGCGTGACCATGACAACCAATCGTGAAGCGACTGTCGGATCGGTGACCCGGACTACATCGCGCAGAGGGCCCGAACTACTCGCCCAGCTCGAGAAATACGCGCTCGCCGTCCTGTTCGCGGTGCTGTGCCTGTTCTTCACGGTCTACGGGCAGACGGCGGAGACGTTCCCGACACTTGCGAACATCAGGAACGTGCTCGGCAGCCAATCGGTCGTCGCCGTGGCAGCCCTTGCCTCCATCCTTCCCCTCACGTGCGGCAAGTTCGACCTGTCCGTGGGTGCCATGATCGGCCTGTCGTCGATCGTCACTGGTAGCGCGGCTGCGACACACCAACTGCCCCTCGTCACCGCCGTCTGCCTGGGAGTCCTCTCCGGAGCCGTCGTCGGACTGCTGAACGGCTGGCTGGTCGCCTATCGCGACGTGAACGCCCTCATCGCAACTCTCGGCACCTCGACCGTCGTCGCGGGACTGATCAGCCTGTACACGGAGAACCAGGTGTTGACGACGGGGATCCCTGAAGCTCTGACCGACGTCGGGTCGGGGCTGTGGCTGGGGGTTCCGCGCACCCTGTGGGCGCTTGTCCTCATCTCGGCGCTGGTCTACTACCTGCTCCGTCACACGCCCTACGGGCGCTACCTCGCGTCCGTGGGCTCGAGCCCGACGTCAGCACGCCTGGTGGGACTCGACGTATCCCGCATGGTCCTCTCCAGCTTCGTGCTCTCCGGTGCGCTGTGCGGCATCGCGGGTGTGTTGTTGCTGGCCCGTGCCGGAACGGCCAATCCGCTGGTCGGTCCGGGATTCACCCTTCCCGCCTTGTCCGCTGCGTTCCTGGGAGCTACCGCGATCAAGCCTGGAACCTTCAACGTCGTCGGCACGCTCCTCGGAGTCCTCTTCGTGGCCTTCAGCGTCAACGGCCTGGTTCTCGCCGGCGCGGCGGACTGGGTCGAGCCCACCTTCAACGGCGTCGCACTCCTCGTGGCCGTCGCCGTGTCCCCCGCAATCTCCCAACGACGCGCAGGCAAGGCGTAGGGGAAAGGAACACCGATGACACGACGCACCGGATTCGTCTGGCACGAGAAGTACGCATGGTTCGACCTGGGTCAGGACGCGGGCCTCGTCCACCCGGACGGCTTGAGCATCCAACCCGATCGGCATGTCTATGACCATGAGGTCGTACGGCGGTTCCGCAGCCTGCTCGAAGTGAGCGGCCTCCTCGACCAGTTGACCCGGGTCGCCGCACGCAAGGCGTCGGAGGCCGAGCTCGGTCGCGTCCACCCCGAGGCGTTCATCCAGACGGTCAAGGACCTCTCCGACCTGCCCATGGGTGGGGAGGCCGGCGTCTTCGCCCCCGTTCCCCGTGGCGCCTACGAGATCGCCTCTCTCGCTGCGGGCGGAGCCATCGCTGCGGTCGACGCGGTCGTCGGGGGCGAGGTGGACAACGCCTACGCCCTGCTGCGCCCTGCGGGGCATCACGCCGAGCCGGATCGTTCGATGGGCTTCTGCATCTTCTCCAACGCGGCGATCGCTGCTCGGCATGTTCTGGAACAGGGTGGGCTGGACCGGGTCGCTCTCGTCGACTGGGACGTGCATCACGGCAATGGCACTCAGGCCGCTCTGTACGACGAGCCTCGGGCGCTCACCATCTCGATTCACCAGGACCGCCTCTTCCCGCCAGACGACGGCTTCGTGGACCAGGTCGGTCAGGGTGCGGCGGCAGGAACGAACCTGAACATTCCGCTGCCTGCCGGCTGCTCGGCTGCGGCGTACAACGAGGTCTTCGACACGATCGTGCTTCCCGCGCTGGACAGGTTCCGTCCCGACCTCATCGTCGTTCCCTGTGGGTTCGATGCCGGTCACATGGACCCCATGGGCAGGATGCTCATGCATTCGAGCGGGTATCGGGAGCTCACGCAGAAGCTGCTGCTGGCCGCAGACCAGTTGTGTGACGGGCGATTGGTGTTCCTGCATGAGGGTGGCTATTCCCGCTGGACTGTGCCCTACTACGGGCTCGCCGTGCTCGAGGAGCTGTCCGGCATCGCGACGGAGGTCGTCGACCCCTACCTCGGCTATGCGACCACGGAGGGGCTCGGTCTGCTGCCCCACCAGGCTGCCGCGATCGAGGTCGCTGCGAGGAACGTGAGCCGGGTGCCCCAGCACGGTTGACGGAACACGCCACGATGTCGCCCACGAAGAAGCCCCGATGCACCTGACGCCGACAGAGAACGACCACCTCCAGATCTTCCTCGTCGCCGAGCTCGCGCGCCGCAGGCTGCAGCGCGGCGTTCTGCTCAACGCCCCGGAGGCCACGGCGATCGTCGCCGACGCGGTGGTCGAAGCCGCCAGGGACGGCCTCAGACACACGGAGGCGCTGGTCGCCGGCAGACACGCGCTCTCCCGCGCCCAGTTGCTGCCCGGTGTTCCGGAGACCGTGGGCGCGGTGGCCGTGGAGGCGACCTTCGACGACGGGACTCGCCTCGTCATCGTGACGGAACCGTTCGGCCCCGCCGGCTCATCCCCTCCCGATCCGACGCTGAGCGCAGCAGAGGCGGGCAGGTTGCCTCCCGGCACGGTGCTACGAGGCGAGGTGGCCGCCATCGCATCCCGGGGCGCCGCGTTCGATCCGGCGAGTGTCGTCAGACTCGTGGTGACCAACACGGGAGCCGTGCCGATCACCGTCACCTCCCATTTCCACTTCTTCGAGGTCAATCCGTTGCTGCGCTTTGATCGTGCATCCGCCTACGGACGGCGGCTGGCGTTGGCGGGCGGATCCAACATCCGCTTCGACCCAGGTGTAGCGAATTGTGTCGATCTCGTACCCATCGGGGGCGATCGTGTGGTCGTGGGCTTCTCCGGATATGTCGACGGTCGGCTCGACGACCCTGCCGTGCGCGACGCGGCGTTCCGTCGTGCCCGACAGGCCGGCGTCCTCGGGACGTCCGGCGTTCCGGATACGACCGGTTGGCCCACCGGCGACGAAGCAGCCCAGTCATGACCCGATTCCATCAAGGCGATCGGGTGGTGCTGGGCGACAGCGGACTGGTCGTCGAGGTCGAGCACGACGCGGAGAAGCCCACCGAAGAGTTCACCGTGGGCTTCGCTCAGACCGCGAGGGACGGGCTCCACCTCAAGGCAGCGAGCGCGGCGGAGACGTGTGACATAGCCATCGTCAATGCGCTTGTCCTGGATCCCGAACTCGGCGTCGTGCGCACCTCGATCGGCGTCCGGGCAGGGCGCATCTCGGCCATCGGCCGCGCCGGCAATCCCGACACACTCGACGGCGTCGATGTCGTGGTCGGAACCGGCACGACCATCGTCGACGCCGACGGCATGCTGCTCACCGCCGGGGTGATCGACACCCACGTCCACCTCCTGACACCGCGCGTCCTGGAGGAGGCACTCTCCAGCGGCGTGACGACGGTCATCTGTCAGGAGTTCGGACGCGTGTGGGGAGTCGGCGTGAACTCGCCGTGGGCTCTGCGCGCGGCGCAGTCGGCGTTCGACGACTGGCCGGTCAATGTCGGAATCCTCGGCCGTGGGTCGTCCTCCACGCCGCACGCGCTGGTGGAAGCAGTCGTCGAGGGCGGGGTCTGCGGATTCAAGGTCCACGAGGACCTGGGCGCTCATCCCCGCGCCCTGGACACCGCTCTCAAGGTCGCCGACGAGTACGACGTCCAGGTCGCGCTGCACACCGACGGGCTCAACGAGTCAGGCTCGGTCGCCGACACGTTGGCCGTGATCGGTGGACGGACCGTGCACGCCTTCCACGTCGAAGGCTGCGGTGGCGGACACGTCCCGGACGTGCTGCGGCTCGCTGGCATCTCCAACGTGATCGCGTCCTCGACCAACCCCACCCTCCCCTTCGGCCGGGATGCGATCGCAGAGCACGTGCCCATGATCTTGGCGGTGCACGGTCATTCGGACGACATGGCCGATGCGACGCGACGAGCACGCGACCGGATCCGCGCCTCCACCATGGCGGCCGAGGACGTCCTCCACGACCTCGGTGTCATCCCCATCACCTCCTCCGACGCACTCGGCATGGGCAGGGCCGGAGAGACGGTTCGGCGTACGTTCGCCCTCGCGGGCAAGATGAAGGCCGAGCGAGGGGCCGAGCACGAGCGGCACGACAACGCCCGCGTGCTGCGCTACCTAGCCAAGCTCACCACGAATCCTGCGATCGCCCACGGCCTGAGCCACGACATCGGCCGCGTCGCGCCCGGTCTCCGAGCCGACCTCGTCCTGTGGTCACCCGCCCGCTTCGGGACGACTCCCGAGATGGTCCTGAAGTCCGGGTTCCCCGCCTGGGGCACGACGGGTGATCCCAACGCCTCGATCCCGCTCGCCGAACCCATCGTCCTCGGGCCCCACCTGGGCGGCCACGGAGCCGCCGCCATGGAGCTCTCCGTCCTCTATGTGAGCCAGGCCAGCATCGACTCCGGCAAGGACACGGCACCGACCCGGAGACTCCGCGTCGCCGTGCGGGACACCCGCACCGTCGACCTGTCCGCGATGGTTCGCCACGGACGCACAGGCGTGGTCGAGGTCGACCCCGACACGACCTCGGTCACCTTCGATGGTCACGCCCTGTCGAGTCGACCGGCCGACAAGGTCGCGCTCTCGCGGCTCTACTACCTGTGAAGGTCACTACCTGACGTCCCGACCTGCTGTGGCCCTGACGGGCGCCCGCTGCCGGTCGCTTCTAGGCGGTCGCCTTCGTGCTGTCGCCGCGGCGCGGCCTGATGCCGTGCCGTGCGACGTCGTCGATCTCGATCGCGCGCTTGAGGATCTTGCCCGTCGAGCCCTTCGGGAGGGCGTCGCAGAGGTGGTAGACGCGCGGGACCTTGTACGAAGCGAGTCGCTCACCGAGCCAGGTGCGCACCTCGGCCACGTTGAGGTCGTGACCCGGTTCGAGGACCAGGACGGCGGCGACCTCCTCGCCCAGCCGTTCATCGGGAATGCCGATCACCGCGCACTCCACCACGGCCGGGTGGCGGTAGAGGACGCCCTCGACCTCAGCGGGATAGACGTTGTAGCCCCCGCGGAGGATCAGCTCCTTGAGCCGGCCGACGATCCACAGGTCGCCGTCGTCGTCCATCCGGCCGAGATCGCCGGTGAGGAACCACGGGCCTCTGCGTACGGCGGCGGTGGCGTCCGGCCGGTTCCAGTACTCCCGCATGACGTTGGGGCCCTGGACGGCGACCTCGCCGATCTCACCGGCGGGCACCGGCTGACGATCCACCCCGAGGATGGCGAGCCGGCAACCGGGGACGGCGCGACCGACGCTGCCCTCCTTGGGCTCCTCGCCGAGGGGCTGGCCAGTGGCGGCTCCGGTCGTCTCGCTCAGCCCGTAGCCGTCCAGCACGCGTGCCCCGAACCGGGTCTCGAACTCGACCCTGACGGAGTGGGGAAGCGGCGCGCCGCCTGTCAGGAAGTAGCGCAGGTCGGGAAGGTCGTCGGCCGTGATGGGCGTGTCGGCATGAAGCATCTCGTTCCACATCGTCGGCACGCCGGCCATCATGGTCAGTCGGTGGGAGACGGCCATGTCGAGCATCTGCGCGGCATCGAACGGTCGAAGCAGCGACAGCGCAGCACCGGCGTGCTGGACGGAGGCCATCACCGAGGCCTGCCCGAAGACGTGGAAGAGCGGAAGCGCCGTGCCCACCCGGTCCTTCGGCTCGAGTCCCTGGACCTGCGACAAGGATCGGCCGCACGCCAGGAGGTTGCCGTGCGTCAGGACCGCGCCCTTGGGCCTCCCGGTGGTTCCGGACGTGTAGAGCAGGACGGCGGCATCGACCGGATCCGCCTCCACATAGGTCATCGCGTCGTCGACCGCCGCCCCAGCCGCCACGAGCGAGTCGGGCTCGACGATCCAGTTCGGCCGGTCGGACGACGGTGAGGCGAGAAGGGTGTCTCGAGTGTCAGGGCAACCGACCGCGAGAACGCACTCGGCGTCGGATTGGAAGTAGTCGACCTCGCGGGGCGTGCACAGGGTGTTGACCGTGACGGCGACAGCGCCGAGCGCCAGCACCCCGTGGTAGACGAAGACGAACTCCGCGCTTGTCGGGAGCATGATGAGGACGCGGTCGCCGCGGGTCACGCCGCGATCAGCCAGTTCACGCGCGGCGTTGCGCGCGTGGGCCCGCAGCTCGCCGTAGCTCCAAGAGCGCCGGTCGACCCGCAGGGCGACGTGGTCGGGCACCGCGTCTGCATGGCGCCAGATGTTCTGCACCGCATTGACCATGTGAACTCTCCTCCGTCGCGCGAAGCCACATCCCTGAGATGTCTGCGGGACCGGTGGCAGACGTGATCCTGGGAGGCTCCGCGAGCACCCGCCATAGAGAGTGCGCAGCCTTTCGGTGACGGACGTTGTGTTATCGCCAAGGGTTCATCTGTGGCCGCGCGGAGTCAAGGAGATGGGTTCGAAGTTGGTACTCGTCAGCAGGTCCGGGCAGATGCTGGACTGCTCCCAGTCCCGTCGACCCCACCGAGGAGCCTCCCTATGAACGCACCCGACTTCGAGCGCCTCTTCAACGCCATTCCGGCCAACTACCTCGTCCTCGACCTCGACTGGAACATCGTGGCGATCACCGACACCGCGTTGGGCGAGCGAGCTCGTGACGAGGTCGTCGGGCGGAGCCAGTTCGAGGTGTTCCCGGACAATCCCGACGACCCGGATGCCGCGGGCACGGCGGCCATGCGCGCGGCCCTCGAGCGGGTGCTGGAGGAGAGAGCCGGCCACGTGATGCCGGTGACTCGCTACGACATCGCGGACGCCGACGGGGTCTTCCAGATGCACTACTGGCAACCCGTCAACCAGCCGGTGTTCGACGGGACCGGCGAGATCACCCACGTCATTCACGGCGTCGAGGACGTCACCGCGACAGTCGGCGCGAAGGGCGCTTGATCCAGGAAGGACTCCTCGGTCGACGCTTCCGCTTTGCTCGCTGACATGAGAAACTGAGAGTGCACTTCGATCGAAGTGAAGCGTCTCGACAGTTCAGGAGTCACGAGTGAGCAAGCGCATCGCCCTCAACGCCTTCAACATGACCGCGGCGGGGCACCAGAGCTCGGGCCTGTGGCGACACCCCCAGAGCCAGGCCCATCGCTACAAGGACCTGGACCACTGGCTGGACCTGGCCCGCACGCTCGAGCGAGGACGCTTCGACTCGATCTTCCTCGCCGACGTGCTGGGGCCGTACGACGTCTACGAGGGCTCGGTCGATCCGGCGCTGCGCAACGGGATGCAGATCCCCGCGAACGACCCGTTCCAGTACGTCTCGGCGATGGCGTCGGTGACCGAGCGGCTGGGCTTCGCGCTGACTGCGTCGGCCACGTTCGAGCACCCGTACCCGCTGGCGCGCCGCTTCAGCACCTTGGACCACCTGACCAAGGGAAGAGTCGGCTGGAACGTGGTGACCTCCTATCTCCCCAGCGCCTCGCGGAACTTCGGGTCGCAGCCGCTGCCGCACGACGAGCGCTACGAGATGGCCGAGGAGTTCATGTCGGTCATGTACCAGCTGTGGGAGGGATCGTGGGACGACGACGCCGTCGAGCTCGACCGCGAGCGCGGTGTCTTCGTCAACCCGGACAAGGTCCACCCCATTCGCCACAAGGGCCGCTACTTCGAGGTGGACGGCTTCAACATGTCCGAGCCCTCGCCACAGAAGACGCCCGTGATCTTCCAGGCGGGCGCCTCGTCCAGGGGCCGTGCCTTCGCCGCCGAGCACGGTGAGGGACTGTTCGTCAACGTGCTCAACTCCGGGCTCAGCAGGGTGATCACGAAGGACATCCGCGACCAGGTCGAGGCCGCGGGCCGCAAGCGGGACGACGTCAAGATCTACACGATCCTCACCGCTGTCGTCGCAGACTCCGACGCGGAGGCCGAACGCCGATACCAGGAGTACCAGGAGTTCGCCTCTCCTGAAGGGGCCATGGCACTGTTCGGCGGCTTCTCCGGCGTCGACCTCTCGCGCTTCGACCCGGACAGCCCGTTGGCCGCCGGCGACACGAACGCCATCCAGACGGTCCTCGACCTGTTCACCAAGCTCGACCCGTCGCGGAAGTGGACGCCCGCCGACATCGGCGCCCACATGAGCATCGGCGGAGTGGAGCCTGTTCTGGTCGGCAGCGCCGAGACTGTCGCTGACGAGATCGAGCGGTGGATCGACGAGGGCGATCTCGACGGGATCAACCTGTCCTATGCGGTCACGCCCCACGACATCGAGGCGTTCGTCGACACGGTCGTGCCCGAGCTGCAGAAGCGCGGACGCGTCTGGAAGGACTACGAGGGCGAGACCCTGCGGGAGTACATCGCCGGGCCCGGGAACAAGCGGCTGTCGGCCACCCACCCGGGCGCGCGGGCGGCGCGATCCGGTGTCACGCCGGCTTGATCGGCTCAGATCGACGCCAGCTGCTCGAGCCACTTCCCCTTGGGCAGGATCTGGAGCGGACGCAGCAGCGCCTCGAGGCGGTGCGCCAGCCGATCCGGCAGCTTCGCCGACGAGAGGCCGCGAGCGTGGGAGCGGAGCACCTCGTGGACGTAGAGCGCATGACAGTTCTGCACGATGATCGCCGGGTCGATGCCGGCGAATGCCCGCGCGGCCTGGGCCTGGGCGACGATCGCCTCGAGGAGCTCGAACCATCGGTCCGCGTAGGTGAGCCCGCTCTGGGCCACGTCGGTGTGGGCGCCGAACGACTCCTTCACATAGGTGAAGGCCAGGTCCGGATACCGCACGTAGAGGTCGGCGAACATCCGGTAGCAGGCCAGGATGCGGTCGACGTAGGCCCCGGCGTCGCGGGAGGGCGTCGTATGGTTCTCAGCCTCCTGCGCGGCGCAGGCGTCGATGACCCGCTCGAACTCCTCGCCGTAGACCATCAGGAACAGGTCGAGCTTCGAGGGGAAGTAGCGGAACAGCGTCGCCTCCCCGACGTCGGCGCGAGCGGCGATCTCCTTGGTCGTCACGGCGTCGTAGCCGCGGTCCCACATCAGATCGCGGGCTGCGGCGCGCATCCGCGCCATCGCTTCCCGCTTCTTGCGCTCCCGCAGACCCAGCTGCGGGGGAGTGTCCGATGCCACGCGCACCTCTCCTTCGGTCTGCGCGGCAGTCTAGAGGAGCACCTCCGGGGAGGTGGGGAGTGATGGAGTGGCCGCTGCGAGGAGATGGATCGGTGATCCGATGCGAGGTCCAGCTCCGATGGGCCGACGTCGACGAGCTGGGGCACGTCAACAACGTCGCGTACGCCGCCTACTTCGAGGACGCGCACCACCGTCTCCTCAATGCCCGTGCCGACGCGGTCGGCGAGCATCCGTGGGCGGTTCGACGTCAGGAGATCAGCTACCTGAGTCCGCTGATGTTCGGCACCGGCTCGACCGTCGCGACCCGCGCCTGGCTCGACGCGACCCAGGGCGAGCCGGTGGTCCTGGCCGAGCTCTTCGAGGACGCTCCCGGCGAGCAGCGTGTGCTTGCCCGATCGAGGGTCGTCCTCGGGCCCTCACCTGGGCAGGGACGCGGTCGGGCACCAGCTCTGGATCCGAACCTGGTCGAGCGGGCCCACCACTCGGCGGCCGCCGTACGCTTCGCCGACCTGTCTCCGCAGGGCGTGGTTGCCGACACGGCGGTCTTCGAGTACCTGCAGGAGGCGCGGATCGCATTGATGGCGCAGATGGATCTCGAGCCCACCTCCACCGTGGTGGCTCACAAGGACGTCGACTTCCACCGGCCGGACCTCGCGCAGTCGGTGGCGCTGGACGTGTGGAGCTGGGTGTCCCGCATCGGCAATCGGTCGATGACCATCGACTCCGTCGTGGCGCACGGGGACACGGCCTTCGCTCGGGGGAGTTCCACCCTGGTGTTCTTCGATGCCCGCACCCAGCGATCGGTGACACCATCGCCAACGGTGACGCAGGCCCTTCGCTCACGACAGCTCTGACCGCTCGGGCAGCACGGCGACAAATCTCGCCGAGACCCTTGCCGCCGCTCCCCCTCCGATCTAGAGTGAGAGTGCACTTTCAGTTGAGGGCGTACGATCGTGTCCGCGACGACCTCGACGCCCCCGCCGCAGCGCGACTCGCTGGCATCAGCGGCCCTCGGCCCTCACGAACGGAGAGATGGATGTCTGAGCAGCGCTATGCCGTGGTCGACCCCGCGACGGGCGAGGAGGTCCGCGCCTATCCGACGGCCACCGACGACGAGGTGATGGTGGCCGTGGCGAACGCGGCCGAGGCCTACGAGACGTGGGCGCGCGACGCCGCCGTCAGCGACCGGGCGAAGTGCACGCAGCGCGCGGCAGAGCTCCACGCGGAGCGGCGGGACGAGCTCGCGGCCATCATCAGCCGCGAGATGGGCAAGCCACTCGACCAGGCGCTCATGGAGGTCGACTTCAGCGCCAGCATCTTCGCCTACTACGCGGCGAACGCAGAGGCCTTCCTCGCCGACGAGGAGATCCCGGTGCAGTGGGGCGGCGGATCCGCGCTCATCCAGCGGCAGCCGCTCGGGGTGCTGCTCGGCATCATGCCGTGGAACTTCCCCGTCTACCAGGTCGCCCGCTTCGCCGCGCCGAACCTGGTGGCCGGCAACACGATCGTCCTCAAGCACGCCCCCCAGTGCCCGGAGTCCGCCGCCGCGCTGGCCGCGCTCTTCGCCGACGCCGGCTTCCCGGCCGGGGCGTACAACAACATCTACGCGACGAACGCCCAGATCGAGGCCGTGATCGCCGACCGCCGCGTCCAGGGCGTGTCGCTGACCGGATCGGAGCGGGCGGGCGCGGCAGTCGCGGAGATCGCCGGCCGGCACCTGAAGAAGGTCGTCCTCGAGCTCGGTGGCTCCGACCCGTTCATCGTGCTCAGCAGCGACGACCTGGACGCCACGGTCGAGGCCGCGGTGATCGCTCGCGTCGGGAACGCCGGGCAGGCGTGCAACGCGGGCAAGCGGATGATCGTCCACGAGGACCTGTACGACGAGTTCGTGGCGAAGTTCAGTGCCCGGATGACGGCGATACCTGCGGCGCCGCTGTCCTCCCTGGCTGCGGCGGAGCGGCTGGAGCAGCAGGTGTCGCAAGCTGTCGCTGACGGCGCGACGCTCGCCGGCGCCGAGGAGCAGGGAGGCGCCTGGTTCGCCCCCGGTGTGCTCACGGGCGTCGAGGGCAGCAACATCGCCCGGGACGAGCTCTTCGGACCGGTCGCCATGGTGTTCAAGGTCCACGACGAGGCAGAGGCGATCCGTGTCGCCAATGACACCGACTACGGACTCGGCTCGTACATCTTCACGACCGACCCCGAGCAGGCACGCAGGGTGGCGAGCCGGCTGGAGACCGGCATGGTCTTCATCAACGGCGTCAACGCGATGGGACCCGAGATGCCCTTCGGTGGTGTGAAGCGATCGGGCTTCGGCCGTGAGCTCGGCCGTCTCGGCATCGAGGAGTTCCTCAACAAGAAGATGGTCAGGATCGTCCGTTGATCGTTCGGAACGCCGACTGACCGCATGACGAGAGGCAAGGCAGCAGCACGTGAGACGCGAGATCTACGACGGTGATCACGAGGCGTTCCGGAAGTCCGTCCGGGAGTTCATGGAGCGCTCGGTCATCCCCAACCTCGACTCCTACGCGGAGGACAAGGCCTTCCCGCGCGAGATGTGGCTCGCAGCCGGTGAGCAGGGCCTTCTCGGCCTCGGCATCCCGGAGGAGTACGGCGGCAGCGGTGCCGAGGACTTCCGGTTCGCCGCGGTGCTCGGAGAGGAGACCGCGAAGGTCCTCGCCGCCCTCAACAGCTGCTTCGGGATCCACTGCGACACGGTGCCGCCCTACTTCGTCGAGCTGGGCACCGAGGAGCAGAAGCAGCGGTGGCTCCCCGGCATGGCGTCCGGAGAGATCCTCTCCGCGATCGGCATGACGGAGCCGGGCGGAGGGTCCGACCTGGCAGCGTTGAAGACGACGGCGGTGCGGGACGGCGACGAGTGGGTCATCAACGGCTCCAAGACGTTCATCACCAACGGCTACTCCGCCGACCTCGTCCTGGTCGCGGCGAAGACCAGTCCCGAGAAGAAGGCGCGCGGAATCTCGCTCTTCGCGGTGGAGACCTCGAAGGAGGGGTTCTCCCGCGGGCGCAAGCTCGACAAGGTGGGTCAGGACGAGTCCGACACCGCCGAGCTGTTCTTCGACAACGTCCGGGTCACCGACGCCGAGGTCATCGGCGAGCTCGACCAGGGCTTCATCCACATGATGCAGTGGCTGCCGCAGGAACGGCTCGGCTCCGCCATCAACAACGTGGCGCACGCCAAGCAGATCTTGATCGAGACGCTGGAGTACACCAAGGAGCGCCAGGCGTTCGGACAGCCGATCGGATCCTTCCAGCACAACAAGTTCCTGCTGGCTGAGCTCTTCACCCAGATCGAGGTCGCCGAGGCGTACGTCGACAAGTGCGTGATGGCGCACGTGCACGGCGAGCTCACCGCCATCGATGCGGCCAAGGCGAAGTGGTGGTCTGCCCAAGCGCAGTCCGAGGTCCTCGACCACTGCGTGCAGTTGCACGGTGGATACGGGTTCATGAACGAGTACCGCGTGGCCCGTGCCTGGCGCGACGCCCGGGTCACCAAGATCTGGGCCGGCTCGAACGAGATCATGAAGGAGCTGATCGGTCGCGACCTCGGTCTGTGACCGTGCTGCGTCCACCACAGTCGGCGGCCACGGTGCCTTGAGGATTCCGACAAGGGTGGGGGTCCGACTCTGCGCTCCCTCTGTTGCCACGACCGCGGCGGGCCCGTCAGCATCGACGAACCCGTCAGGATGAAGGAGGGCACGTGCCCATCGATCGGCCCACCACATCGGCTCTCGAGCGGATCGCCGCAGGCTACGGCCTCGAGATCTCACCAGCGGACCTGGAGTGCTATCGCGCCGTGGCGGAGGACTCCATGGCGGCCTGGGACCTCGTCGAGTCGCTCTACGCACAGCACGCGCCGGCGGTTCCTGAGCGCGCGTGGTCGCGGCCCGACGACCCGGACAACCCCTGGGGTGCCTGGTACGTCCGGACCGAGATCCAGGACCGCGCCGACGGTCCGCTGGCCGGCCGGCGCGTCGTGATCAAGGACAACACCAGTGTCGCCGGCGTACCGATGATGGACGGCTCGAAGATGCTCGAGGACTTCGTCCCTCGTGAGGACGCGACCGTGGTGTCGCGGCTGCTGGCGGCCGGTGCCGTGATCGTCGGCAAGTCCGTGTGCGAGGACCTCTGCATGTCCGGGGGATCCCACACCAGCAAGAGCGGTCCGGTGCGCAATCCGTGGGATCCGAGCCGGGCGGCCGGCGGATCCTCCAGCGGCAGCGGCGTGCTCGTCGCGACCGGTGAGGCCGACCTGGGCCTGTCGGGCGACCAGGGCGGCTCCATCCGCATCCCCGCGTCGTGGCTGGGCATCGTCGGTCACAAGCCCACCTGGGGTCTGGTGCCCTACACCGGCGCGGTGCCGGTCGAGCCGAGCCTGGACCACCTGGGGCCGACCGCGCGGACGGTGACCGAGGCCGCTCAGATGCTCGCGGTCATCGCCGGTCCGGACGGGCTCGACCCACGTCAGCCGTCCTCGATGGAGCCGTTCGACTACGCGACGCTCCTCGGAAGAGGTGCGGCCGGCCTGCGGGTCGGGGTGGTCACCGAGGGGTTCGGTCACGCCAACTCGGAGGGCGAGGTCGACGACGCGGTCCGCGCTGCTGTCGAGAGCCTCCGGTCGGCCGGCATGGTCGTGGAGGAGGTGTCGGTTCCCTGGCACGCCACCGCGCCGGCCCTGTTCAGCGTGATCGCGTTCGAGGGCGGGCTCGCCCAGCTCGTCGAGGGCAACACCTTCGGCTTCGGTTGGAAGGGTCGCTACGACCCCGATCTGATGGCGCACTACGGTGCCCGGCGGCGGGCGGATCCGTCCGCGTTCTCGGAGTCGCTCCAGATGACGATGCTGGCCGGCCGCCATGCCCGCGACAATGGACACGGACGCCACTATGCGATGGCGCGCAATCTGGAGCGGCAGCTCACTGCCGCCTACGACGAGGCGTTGCGCCATCACGACGTCCTGGTGATGCCCACGACGCCGATGCGGGCGACCCCGCTTCCGGAGCCGGACGCGGGCGTGCTCGAGGTCCTCGCCCGAGGCACCGAGATGCTCACCAACACCGCCCCCTTCGACATCACCGGGCACCCCGCCTGCTCGGTGCCCGCAGGCCTGGTCGGGGGACTGCCGGTCGGGATGATGATCGTCGGGAGGCGGTTCGATGACGCCACCGTGCTGCGCGTCGCCCATGCTTTCGAGACCGAGGTGGGTGGATTCCCGCGCCCCGACCGAGTGGAGGTTGCGTCATGAACGGAGTGTTCGACCTCGGCGGGACCGACGGTCTCGGGCGGATCGAGGCGCCGCCCGAGGAGCCGGCGTTCACCCATGACTGGGAGCGAGCGGTCTTCACGATGCAGCTGTCCTGCATGATCGGCGGCTGGTGCGGACTGGACTCCTTCCGGCACGGCATCGAACAGATGGATCCGGTGACCTACCTGAGTACGTCGTACTACGAGCACTGGCTCCACTCGTTGGAGCACCACGGGATCACGAAGGGCATGATCGATCCGGCCGAGCTGGATCGTCGTACCCAGGCATTCCTGGACGACCCGCACGCGCCGCTCCCGCGCCATGACCCGAAGCCGGAGCTGATCGCGGTCGTCGAGGCGCTGTCCACCCATGGTGCGCCCGCCACGCGGCCGACCGACGCGCCGGTCGGCTTCCGCGTGGGCGACGTCGTGCGCGTCCGCAGCGTGGCTCCTCTCGGTCACACCCGGATGGCCCGCTACGTGCGTGGCAAGGTCGGCACGGTGGTGGCGTACCGCGGGTCCTTCGTGTTCCCCGACTCCGCGGGCAACGAGCGTGGCGAGGATCCGCAGCACCTGTACACGATCCAGCTCAGCGGTGCCGAGCTGTGGGGCGAGGAGTACGCCGACCCGCGGACCTCCTCGACCTTCGACGTCTGGGAGCCCTACATCGAGATGGTGCGAGAGAGCGAAGGAGCAGAGCGTGAGTGAAGCCGACCGTACGTCCGAGGAGATCGCGGCGCGGGTGAAGGCGCTGGAGTCCATGCTCATCGAGCAGGGACTGCTGACCACCGAGATGGTCGACCGCTATGTCGACATCTACGAGAACGAGGTCGGGCCCCAACTCGGCGCGAAGGTGGTCGCCAAGGCCTGGGCCGACCCGGAGTTCAAGGCCCGACTCCTCCAGGATGCGACCGCGGCCTGCGCCGAGCTCGGCATCGGAGGTGGCCAGGGCGAGCACATGGTGGTCCTCGAGGACAGCGACGAGGTGCACCACGCCGTCGTCTGCACCCTGTGCTCCTGCTACCCGTGGCCCGTCCTCGGCCTGCCGCCCAACTGGTACAAGGAGCCGCAGTACCGCTCCCGCA
This sequence comes from Nocardioides albidus, assembly GCF_006335005.1. Classification (GTDB taxonomy): domain Bacteria; phylum Actinomycetota; class Actinomycetes; order Propionibacteriales; family Nocardioidaceae; genus Nocardioides; species Nocardioides albidus. The sequence goes on along the minus strand of NZ_VDMP01000021.1, from coordinate 62,368 downwards.
TGGTCCGCGCGCCGCGCAAGGTGCTGGCCGAGGACTTCGGCTACGAGATCCCCGATACCAGGGAGATCCGCGTCTGGGACTCCAGCTCCGAGATCCGCTACTGGGTGCTGCCCCAGCGTCCGGCCGGCACGGACGGGTGGTCGGAGGAGCAGCTCGCCACGTTGGTCACCCGCGACTCGATGATCGGCGTCGCTCCCGTCGGGGCGGTCTCGTGACGACCCCGGTGGCGGGCGCCGAGCTGACGGCGGAGCTGCGGCGCGGGCTGGACACACTTGTCGGCGATCTCCCGGGTCGCTCCGGCGACCTCGCCTTCGACGAGCCGTGGGAGCTGCGCGCCTTCGCCCTCGTCGTCGCCGCCTACGAGGCCGGTGGCTATCCCTGGGGCGAGTTCCAGCAGGCCCTGATCGCCTCCATCCGGCAGTGGGAAGAATCCCCCGCCGCCACGCGTGCCCCATGGTCGTACTACGAGCACTGGGTCCGGGCGTTCGAGGCGGTGCTGGGCGAGCGGGGGACGGTCGATCGCGACGCTGTGGAGGTCCGCACCTGCGACGTCCTCGCCACCCCCAAGAACCGCAACCATCACGAACCGCATTACGAGCCGATCGCCGTCGACCCCGCGAGGACGACGTCGATCCCGGAGGCACCGTGAACATCGAATCCACCCCCCTCGCCCATCGTCCCACCTCGTCGGCCGTGCCGCTCTGGGCCTCGGCACTCGCGGCCGTGGCGCTGCTTGCCGTGTTCTTGATCCTCCAGGGGAACGACTCTCTCCTCTCTGCCGAGATGGGCTCGTGGCTGCACGAGGTCACGCACGATGGACGGCATGCACTCGGCGTGCCGTGCGACTGACACCGTGGCTGCGACGTCCTGGGGGCTGCGCCTCAGGTGTGGTGCGGTCGCGGGAGCAGCGGGCGGCCTAGCGTCTGTCGTGGTCCTCTGGCTGATGGTCGAACCGGTCATCGGCCGAGCCATCCTGCTCGAGGAGGAGATGCACGGCCGGCACGAGGCCGGGGGTGCTCACGAACACGGCGCCACGGTGACGCGCCTGCAGCAGCAGATCGGGGGCACGATCACCGTTCTCGTCGTTGGCGTGCTCCTCGGACTTGCATTCGCCGTGATCTACGCGCGTGTGCAGCACCGCTTCTCTGAGGAGACGGATCTGGGAAGGGCGCTGAGCCTCGCGGCGCTGGCGTTCACCGTCGTCGCTGCCGTGCCGAGCGTGATGGTGCCGGCTAATCCGCCCGGGATCGGCAGCTCGGACACCGTGGGCCGGCGGACGCTGATATATCTGTTGATCATCTTGGTCGGCGTGCTCTTCGTCGGAGTCGTATTCGCGCTCCATCGGGCAGCGGTCGACAGGGGCATCGCGCCGGAGGGGCGCTGGCTCCTGACTGCAGCGGCGGTCGCGATCGGCGCCTTGGTCGTCTTTTCGGTGCCGCACGTCGAGGAGCGAGTGCCTTCGGTAATTCCTGCTGATCTCGTCTGGGACTTCCGTGTCGGATCGCTGGTGCAGACGGCCGCCCTGTGGACGACGATGGGGATCGTTCATGGCGTGTTGCTGCATCGCGAACGAGAGCGTGAGTCGGTGAGCTTGATGGCTCGGGGTCGATGAGCTGGAGGCGACGCCGTGCGCCCGTCGTCAAATCGGAGGATGAGTCATCCTCGGCTCCGCGCGGCGCCTCTGATGGAGACGTCGTAGACCGGCCATGCCAGGTCTCGTTGGACGAGATCGTCGCGCGACTCCTGCTCTGGTCGGGCTGCTGATCGGAGACTTCGACGTGCTGCCTCGCGGAGGACTGGCGCGGCTCGCAACCGGTGACGCCTATGGTCCAGCTGGCGCGAATCGCCGTCGATAGGAAGTCGGCGTCGTCGCGAACGCTGTAGTGAAGTTCTGCCGGAAGGTCACGACGCTGCTGAAGCCGCACTCTTCTGCGATGCGGGAGATCGGCCAGGTCGTCGTCTCGAGGAGGCGGCGAGCTTCGTCGAGACGACGAGTGAGGACCCATCGTGCTGGTGTTGTGCCGGTGACCTCCGCGAATCGGCGCGTGAAGTTGCGCCGGCTCATCCGGGCGTGGGCTGCCAGGTCGTCGACCGAGAGTCGCTCATCGAGGTGGGCGAGGGCCCAGTCGATTGTGGTTCCGAGGTCGCCCACGCCCCCCGCCGCCGGTATGGGGCGGTCGACGTACTGAGCCTGGTCGCCTTCGCGCTGGGGCGCGACGACGAGATGGCGAGCGACGGTGGCTGCCGCGGTCGATCCGAGCTGCGAGCGCACGATCGACAAACACGCGTCGATTGCCGACGCCGTGCCGGCGGATGTGAGGACGTCGCCGTGGTCCCGATAGAGCGCTGCCGGCGTGACGGTCACATCCGGGCGTCGCTTGGCGAGCTCTTCGACCGCGCCCCAGTGGGTGACGACATCCCTTCCGTCGAGGACCCCGCTGTCCACGACGGGGAAGGCTCCGAGGCACAGCCCTGCGATGTGGCTGCCCCGCGCCTGCGCGGCGCGGATCCTGTCGGCCAGGACCGCGTCGGTTGGCGGGAGGTCGCTCGGCCACGACGGCATCACCACGAGGTCGGCGTCCTCGACGACGTCGGGTCCTGCGACGGCTTCGACCCGGAGCCCCTCGGCGGTCCGGATGCCGTGCCCGTCCTCGGTCCACACGACGGGAGTCCATCCTTCGGCCAGACCGAGGCGGCTGACCTCGCCGAAAACCAGCAGCGGAGCGGCAAGGTGGAACATGGTTATGCCGTCGAAGGCGTGCACGACGATGCGCATTGTGGCCCGATCTCATCGAAGGTCGTCTTTCGTGCCACTCACGGTACCGCCTCGCAGCGACCAGAGTGGAGGGGAAGGCCCCACCCACCTAAGCAGGAGAGTCTCTGTGTCCACGCCCCGCCGCGCGCTGATCGTCGTCGACGTCCAGCAGGAGTACTTCGACGGCATCCTCCAGATCCAGTCCCCGTCACGCGAGCAGTCTCTTGCCAACATCCTGGCCGCGCTCGATACCGCGGAGCGCCAGGACATGCCCGTGGTCGTCGTCCAGCACGAGCTGCCCGAGGGCGCGCCGGTCTTCGCCGTCGGAAGTCACAGCTGGTCGTTGCGCCCCGAGATCGAGCGGCGCCTGAAGCCCTCCTGGAAGCGGGTGACCAAGGACAAGGGCAGCGTCTTCGCTGGCACCGACGTCGCCGCATGGCTGCTCGAGCAGGAGGTCGACACCATCACCATCGTCGGCTTTATGACCAACAACTGCGACATCGCCACAGCGGTGGGCGCCGAGGAGCTCGGCCTGGCTGCGGAGATCCTCTCTGATGCGAGCGGTGCGATCCACCTGGCCAACGAGGCGGGCAAGGTCTCCGCCGACGAGCTGCACCAGGCCCTGCTCGTGCTGCTGCACTCCAACTTCGCAGCGGTCGCCAGCACCAAAGCCTGGGCGGAGGCCGTCGCCGCTGGAGCCGCGCTGCCCAAGAGTGACCTCGGCACTTCCGCCATGCAGGGCCGCGCCTCCTTCGCCGGCTGAAGAGCGGACCCTGCGGGTCCACGAGTGCCGCCAAGCAACATGGTGGTCGTCGTGGGCGGACGCCTGTGGCGTCGCCCACGACAGAGGCAGTGGCAACCGAGCTCGTGCTCGCCTCAGAAGGTAGAGCGCTCCTTCCTGGCGTCGCATTGGCCTGGCCGGCCCACCCGGAGTCGGAGAGGCGGGTCGCCGGGAGCGGAAATCGCTCCCGGCGGGCGGCGCCGACACGCGACCGGGGCGAGCCGGCAGTCGGCAGATGGTCGTCACGGGACCACGAATTTTCACCATCAACCATCATCGGCCGGCATGCAGTGTTCGCGCAGGTCTGGCCGTGTTTTCTAATCACCGTCAGCGGCAGTCGTCAAGCCCCAGAAGGCCCTCGAATTGTCCCCCGACAAGGCCGTCTCGCTTCTCGCTGGAGGATGACTTAGCTCGAGCCGGGCCTGATTGTCTCCGCCTATGGCTATCTCGTGAGGACACTGAATCGCTGGATCGAGGGCGTGCTCACCGCGGCGCACAGATTGCAGTCTTCAGCGGCTGTCGTATTCGTCGCGGGCGCGTAGGACTGTCTCGATGTGCTCTTCGGCCCATTGCCCGAGCGCGGCGAGGGGCTTGCGCAGGGTCTGGCCGAGGGCGGTGAGTTCGTACTCCACGCGGAGTGGCATCTCGTTGTACATAGTGCGGGTGAGGTCCCGTCGCGCTCGAGGTCGCGCAGGGTCTCGGTGAGGACCTTGCCGCTGATGCCGTCGACTCTCTCGCGGAGCGCGCCGAACCGAAGCGGCCCGTCGTCCAGCCAGAGGAGCTTCCAGCTCGCGGTGACGGGCCCGGCCATGGTCAACGGCGAGCTGGTTGCTGTGCCTGTGCGCTTCACCGGCCGCCGCGATGGGGCGTCGATGGACATGACCGGAGTGGACCTGCTTACTGTCCGTGACGGCAAGATCGTCGAGGTGCACCTGTTCTCCGAGAACGGCGTAGCCGAGGACCGGTTCTGGGGACGTCCCTGACCTTCGGTGGTCAGGTGAAACGCATATGATGGTCGTCGGCGCCGGACGCTCCAGCAGAGCCATGCGGATCAGAAGGACCCGCGTAGTCCACGTTCCGGAAGTCTGGTGACCTCGCCCAAAGGTGTTCTCACTGCTTCGTTCCGCGGCATTGGTACTAACGAGGGCGCGACGACGACCAGCCGCCTGCGGTCCGCAGATAGTCCGCAGAAGGTCCCGGAACGACCACTGCTGGCCATCGACGATCAACGAACGGGCGGGCGTGTTTGCGCAGGTCAGACAGAGTTTCCGGTCATGTCCAGTGTCAGTCACCAAGGCCCAAGAACCCCTCGAATCGTCCCCCTGGTACTACTGATCTGGCGCGTTTGTGCAGGTCAGAGGCATGTTCGGGCCTCATGCGTGGCAGATGCGTGGCAAGAATCGCCCGCGGACGGTTCGACGGAGCCCAAGCTCGTCCTCAAGTGGCGCTAGTGGATAGGCAGCCTCGTCAGAAATGGCGACTTCAACTGGAATCGGTTGCAGCAGGCATGCTGAGCGGTGCGTTGGTGGCCGGCTTGATCGCGCTCGCCGCTCAGCTGGGTTGGCTGAATCACAGCCCAGCACTTCGCTGGAGCATGGTGGTTCTTGGTTCACTGACAGGTGTGATCGTGGCCGCCCGGTACCTGAAGAACCGGGGCATTGAATCTTGAGTCACTGACGAGTGCGGCTCTGACATTGGTCTGGGCCGCACCCGCCGTTCGCTCAACTGTGAACTCACCCAGGATCTCCACGCTGCTCGCGTGCAGCCGTTGGCTCGGTTCCATAGCGACTTCGAGGAGCCGGAGTACCAACTCGCCGGCGGCTTGGTGCAGCTCTTCACCGAGGTCGGTCTCGAAGGCGCCCAAGCCGGGGCCGGTGATGCATGCCGATCACCAGGTCGTCCAGAATCTGCATGCGGTCTCGGCCGCCTGGCAGCGCGCGAGTGCGCGACCTCGTCGACCTTCAGTTGCTCGACAAGGGCGCAGACCTCGACCTCGCGCAGGTCAAGGCCACGTGCATCCAGCTCTTCGACTACCGGCGCCAGAAACCATGGCCGCCGACCATCGAGTCTGGTGCCGGTTGGGACACGCTGTATGAGACCGTGATCGAGGACATGGACGTACTGCCTGACGTGGGTGCCGCCGTGGCCTGGGTCGACGAGTTCGTGCAGCGCATCGAGGCTGGTGCATGCCGCAGTGTCATCGTCAGAGACCGCCTGGGTACGAAGACAACCAGCCGGCATGACGAGCCTTGAGGGCGTCGCGCTCGAACGCACTTTGAGGGACAACGTCGGGGCCCACCCGTAAGGGCAGTAGAGCCATTCGAGCTTTGGAAGAGCCACTTTGGTTCGAATGTCGCAATCACCCGGGCGAACGCGACTACGTCCTGTGTGAGCAATGGCGGACCTTCCCGGGCCGGATAGCCGCCTGGTGCCAGACGGATCAGGCGAGCTTCAGAGTCTCCAAGAGCGAAATGTCGGACGCGCTGCCGGACGCCACGCGCTGGGTCGACGGCTTCCTAATCGGAAACACACCCCGTCAACCGGACGCCGATGATTTCGATGGGCAGCTGTCCCTACGGGGTTGTTAGACGGTGTCTTCACGGCCGCGCTCGCCGGATCTCGCCGATGAGTGTCGGATAGGGATCGTCCAAGGGCTTGCGGTCCGCCCTCAGCGCGGCTTGGATCCGCCGGAGCGGTTCGCCGGCGACGTAGTGGCGACCGCGCCGCTCGCCTCGTGCTTCCAGGAGGCCGATGTTGGCGGCGCTGACCAAGTCTCGTGTGGCGGTCCGTTCGTCCAACTCGGTGAGCTTCACGTAGGACGGCCGTGTCACGCGCAACCCGATCAATGCATCGAAGAGCGCTGCGCCGATCCTGTCGTTGAGGCGGTGCTCTGCGACCAGTTCGTCGATCTTGCGCCACTGGATCTCGGCCTCGTCGAATCGGCGGCGCATCGTCTGAGCCTGCATGTGATGCGCCCGCAGGTTGAACTTCACCCAAAGCGTCGCATCGTTTCCAGGGTTCCAAGCACCGTGCCCGGTCGCTGCAAGGACGTCGTAATAGTCTTGGGTGTTGTTGCCGAGCCACTCCTCAATGCTGGAGAAGGTCGGCTCGACCACTTGGTCCTGTGCGAGCACCATCGTCTGGAGGGCGCGGGCCATGCGCCCGTTTCCGTCGCGGAAGGGGTGGATCATGACGAGGTTCAGGTGGGCCATCGCCCCGCGCACCAACGGATCGTCGGCTGTGGGCGTCGACAGCGACTCGGACAGCGAACGCATCAACTCCGGTACCAGATCGCCGTCCGGACCTGCGTAGACGTTGACGCCGCGCTTGTCGTCGCGGACGAAGATCTCCTTGGTGCGGTAGCGACCGGGTGTCTTGGACAGGTCGTGATCGAGCAGCATGAAGTGCATCGACCGGAGGACAGCCTCGTCGATCACGAAGCCTGGCTCCGTTGCCACGTTGAGGACGTAGGTGAGGACCCGGCGGTAGGCGATGATCTCGAGCCAGGTCGCGTCGTCGGCGCTCAGCGGAGGCTCGTCATCGACGGCCGCGACGGCGTCCTCCTCGCTCACGGTGTAGCCCTCGATGGTGTTGGAGCCCTGGATAGCGCGCGCTGTGGAGGTGCGTCGGAGCAGTCCGTTCCAGCGTTTGGGTGCGCGTAGGTAGTCCGCGAGCGATGCGCGCGTTTCGTGGATCTCCCCGATGGCCTGCTGGTCTTCGAGATCCGGGTCTGGGGTGGCGAAGAGGGAAGTCATGTCCGTATGTCCTTTATTAAGTGTCAAGTCTACGGGCGCAGGCGTCCCTTTGTCACTTATTAAGAGACAAAGGGACAGTGTTGCTCGGTCAGCTCTGCGACGGGACGCTCTTCCTCGGAGCTCCGCCATCGGTCACAGGTCAGAGTCCCTGAGGATGCGCCGACAGCCAGTCGGCGTGGCGCTTCATGAGCGCGTCGCGCTCGACGGCGCTCGGGAGTAGAACGTCGGCTCCGCCGTCGTACGGGCAGTAGAGCCACTCAAGATCGGGAGCCCCGATGACGAAACGGCCCTCGTCGTCGGCGGCCGCGAGCAACAGAGAGTCGATACTGGCGTCCGCCAAACCGGACGAGGCCCAGAAGTAGTTGAAGGCGGCGTCGGGGTCATCCTCGGCTTGCCGCCTCTGCCAGGGCCAGGCCGACGGCAGGCGGCCTTTCGACCACCCGGCGGCGAGGTCATCCGAGCCCCAGTCGACGGCGATCACCCAGAGGTCGGTCAGGTCAGCCGAGCCGTGGAGTTCTCGAAGGACCGTGCGATGGCGTCGGAGGATCTCGGCGCACCCAGCGTCACTGTCGGCGTACCGCTTCGGCTCGGGGAGGCTGTGGAACCGGACCCATCGGTCGCTGTACGCACCCCGCAGTTCGTAGCCGAGGGGACTGGCCACGGGCCAGGTCCGATCCCACAGATCGGTGAGGTGAGCGGCGCGGCCGCTGACCTCACCATGCTTGAACGCGCCATGGTGACCGCGCAGTCGCCGCCAGCGGCTCTTGATCGCCCAGCGCGTCTGGAGAGACTTGAACGCGACGCACGCGCGGAAGGAGTCGACGACCTTCGGCACGGGCATGATGAACAGGGTAGTGACGCCGGATGGGCCGCCCGCGTGCGTAGCAAGAGCGTGGCAGGAGAATCGCTTGTGGCCGTCGACGGCCAACGCCGCCAATCACGTTTCCGCAGGTCAGCGGCACAGTGCCGTCGATGCCCACCAACACCCGCTGAGCGTGCCACGCTTTCCCTGGTACTACTGATCGCGGTCAGGCCAGCTCGAGGATCAGGTCGCCCCCGTCGACGGCCTGGGTGCCGCGGATGGCGAGCCGCTTCACCGTTCCGCCCATGGGCGCGGTGATGGCGGCCTCCATCTTCATCGCCTCGATGGTGGCGACGGTGTCGCCGGCCGCCACCTCGTCGCCCTCGGCGACGGTCACGGTGACCGCGCCCTGGAAGGGTGCGGCGACGTGGCCGGGCTGGGCGGGGTCGGCCTTCTCGGCGGCGGCGACCTCGGCCGAGACCGAGCGGTCGCGCACCGAGATGGGGCGGATCTGGCCGTTGAGACGGGCCAGGACGGTGCGGTAGCCGCGCTCGTCGGGCTCGCTGATGGCCTCGAGCTCGACGAGGACCCGCTTGCCCTCGTCGATGTCGACGGCGTGCTCGGTGTCGGGCTGGAGGCCGTAGAGGAACTCCGTGGTCGGTACGACGGACAGGTCGCCCCACCTCGCCCGCGCCTCGGCGAACTCGCGGGTCGGGCCGGGGAAGAGCAGGCGGTTCAGGGTCCCTCGGCGGTCCGAGACCAGGCCAGCCTCGTCCTCGGCGGACAGGGTCTCGGCCGGCGGGCTCCACGGCCGCCCGGCGATCGCCTTGGAGCGGAAGGGCTCGGGCCAGCCGCCCGGCGGGTCGCCGAGCTCGCCGTGCAGGAACCCGATGACCGACGCCGGGATGTCGTACGACGAGGGGTCGGCCTCGAACGCCGCGGGATCGGCGCCGGCGGCCACGAGCGCGAGGGCGAGGTCGCCGATCACCTTCGATGACGGGGTGACCTTGGGGACGCGGCCGAGGATGTCGTTGGCCGCGGCGTACATGTCCTCGACCTGCTCGAACTTCTCGCCGAGGCCGAGCGCGATCGCCTGCTGGCGCAGGTTGGAGAGCTGGCCGCCGGGGATCTCGTGGCGGTAGACGCGGCCGGTCGGCGCGGGGAGCCCGGACTCGAACGGTGCGTAGAGGCGGCGTACGGCCTCCCAGTAGGGCTCGAGCGCGTTGACGGCCGACAGGGAGAGCCCCGTCGACCGAGGCGAGTGGTCGGTCGCCGCGACCAGCGAGGAGAGCGGCGGCTGCGAGGTGGTGCCGGCCATGGAGGCGGTGGCGGCGTCGACGGCGTCCACGCCCGCGGCGATCGCGGCGGTGAGGGTGGCGAGCTGGCCGCCGGCCGTGTCGTGGGTGTGCAGGTGCACCGGCAGGTCGAAGCGCCCGCGCAGCGCGGTCACCAGGGTGTGAGCCGCGGGCGCGCGCAGGAGCCCGGCCATGTCCTTGATCGCCAGGACGTGCGCGCCAGCGTCGACGATCCGCTCGGCGAGGCGCAGGTAGTAGTCGAGCGTGTAGAGCTCCTCGGACGGCGAGGAGAGGTCGCCGGTGTAGCACAGCGCGACCTCGGCGACCGCGGTCCCGGTGGCGCGCACCGCCTCGATCGCCGGCCTCATCTGCTCGACGTCGTTGAGCGCGTCGAAGATCCGGAACACGTCGATGCCCGTGGCGGCGGCCTCCTCGACGAAGGCGTCGGTCACCGCGGTCGGGTACGGCGTGTAGCCGACCGTGTTGCGCCCGCGCAGGAGCATCTGCAGGCAGATGTTGGGGACGGCCTCGCGGAGCCTGGCCAGCCGGTCCCACGGGTCTTCGGACAGGAAGCGCAGCGCGACGTCGTACGTCGCCCCGCCCCAGCACTCCATCGACCACAGCTCGGGGGTCGTCCGCGCGACGTGCCCGGCGACGCCGAGGAGGTCGTGGGTGCGCACCCGGGTGGCGAGCAGCGACTGGTGGGCGTCGCGGAAGGTCGTGTCGGTGACCGCGACCCCCGACCGGGCGCGCAGCTCGTCGGCGAAGGCCTCGGGTCCGATCTCGAGCAGCCGCTGGCGCGACCCGTCCGGCGGCGCGGTGGCGAGGTCGACCGCGGGCAGCTTCGCCGCGGGCGCCACCGAGACCGGCACCGGACCGTGCGGCTGGTTCACCGTCACGTCGGCCAGGTAGGTGAGCAGCCGGGTGCCGCGGTCGCCCGACGCGCGGGCGGTCAGCAGCTGGGGATGGGTCTCGATGAACGAGGTGGTCACGGAGCCTGTCGAGGCCGCGGCGAAGTCCGGGTCGTCCAGCAACGCCTGCAGGAACGGGATGTTCGTGGCCACGCCGCGGATCCGGAACTCCGCCACCGCCCGCCGCGCACGGGCGACCGCGTCCTCGAACGTGCGTCCGCGGCAGGTCAGCTTGGCGAGCATCGAGTCGAAGTGCGGGCTGACCTCGGCACCGGTGAAGGTCGTGCCGCCGTCGATCCGCACGCCCGCCCCGCCCGGGGAGCGGTAGGCCGTGATGGTGCCGGTGTCGGGCCGGAACCCGTTGGCGGGGTCCTCGGTCGTGATCCGGCACTGCAGCGCCGCGCCCCGCAGCCGCACGGTGTCCTGGGACAGGTCAAGGTCGGCGAGGGTCTCGCCCGAGGCGATCCGCAGCTGCGCCTGGACCAGGTCGACGTCGGTGACCTCCTCGGTCACCGTGTGCTCGACCTGGATCCGCGGGTTCATCTCGATGAACACGTAGTTGCCGGCGGGGTCGAGGAGGAACTCGACCGTGCCCGCGCACGAATAGCCGATCTCGCGGGCGAAGCGCACCGCGTCGGCGCACATCCGCTCGCGCAGCTCGGGATCGAGGCCGGGCGCCGGCGCGATCTCGACGACCTTCTGGTGCCGCCGCTGCACCGAGCAGTCCCGCTCGAAGAGGTGCATCACGTTGCCCGAGCCGTCGGCGAGGATCTGCACCTCGATGTGCCGCGGGTCCACCACGGCCTGCTCGATGAACACCGTCGGATCGCCGAACGCGCCCTCGGCCTCGCGCATGCAGGTCTCGATCGCCTCGCGCAGCTGCGCCCGGTCGTCGACCCGGCGCATGCCGCGGCCACCGCCGCCGGCGACCGCCTTGACGAACAGCGGCGCGGGGATCGCCTCGGCCGCCGCCACGAGCGCTTCGACATCGGTCGAAGGCTCCACCGACGCCAGCGTGGGTACGCCGGCCGCCTTGGCCGCGGCGATCGCACGGGCCTTGTTGCCGGTCAGGGTGAGCACCTCGGCCGAGGGCCCCACGAAGGTGATCCCCGCGGCGGCGCAGGCCTCGGCCAGTGCGGGGTTCTCCGACAGGAAGCCGTAGCCCGGATAGATCGCGTCCGCGCCGCACGCCACCGCCGCCGCGACGATCGCGTCCGGGTCGAGGTAGGTCCGCACCGGGTGGCCGCGCTCGCCGATCTGGTAGGCCTCGTCGGCCTTCAGCCGGTGCTCGGAGCCGCGGTCCTCATAGGGGAAGACCGCGACCGTGGCCGCTCCCAGCTCGTACGCCGCCCGGAAGGCCCGGATCGCGATCTCGCCCCGGTTGGCGACGAGGACCTTCGAGAACATGAGACCTCCTGCAGTCGGCTGTGCGGGTGTCAGAGGGCCAAGCGTCGTACGTCGGCGGCCAGGTGCGCCAGGTGGGCGGTGAAGCGGGCGGCCAGTGCGCCGTCGATGACACGGTGGTCGTAGGACAGGCACAGCGGGAGCATCAGGCGCGGGACGAATGTCTCGCCGTCCCACACCGGAGCCATCTTCGAGCGTACGACGCCGAGGATGGCCACCTCCGGTGCGTTGACGATCGGCGTGAAGTGCGTGCCGCCGATGCCGCCGAGGCTGCTGATCGTGAACGTCGCGCCCTGCAGGTCGGCGGCGCTGAGCTTGCCGTCGCGGGCCCGGGCGGAGAGCTCGCCGAGCTCCTGGCTGAGCTCGAGGATGCCCTTGCGGTCGACGTCGCGCACGACCGGGACGATCAGTCCGTCGGGGGTGTCGACGGCGACGCCGACGTGCACGTAGTCCTTGAGCACCAGCTCCTCGCCGGACAGCGAGCTGTTGACCTCGGGATGCTTGCGCAGGGCCGAGGCCGCCGCCTTCATCAGGAAGCTGAGCAGAGTCACCCGGTAGCCGTCGGCCTTCGCCTGCTCGTCGAGCTCGCGACGGTAGGCGTCGAGCTCGGTGATGTCGGCCTCGTCGGCGTGGGTGACATGCGGGACGTTGAGCCAGGAGCGGTGCAGGTGCGGGCCCGAGAGCTTCTTGATCCGGGAGAGCGGGACCCGCCGGACGGGCCCGAACTTCGAGAAGTCGACCTCCGGGATCGGCGGGATCCCCGCACCCGCGGGGGAACCGCCGGCCGCGGGCGCCACGCTGCGGTCGTAGTGGGTGAGCAGGTCCTGCTTGGTGACCCGGCCCTTCGGGCCGCTGCCGCTGACGGCGGTCAGGTCGACCTCGAGCTCGCGGGCGAGGCGGCGGACCAGGGGGGTGGCGCGCAGGCCGTCGGCCTCGGGGGTCTCGGGACGGCCGACCGGAGCGGTCGGGGCGGCCGCCTCGGCCACCGGGGCGCTCTGCGCGGCCTCCTCGACCACCGGCGCGGGGGTCTCCGCGACCGCGGCAGCCGGTGCGGGCTCGGCGGCGGCGGTCGCGGCGACCGCGATCACCGTGCCCTGGCTGACCGTGTCGCCGACGCCGACCGAGATCGACACGATGGTGCCGTCGACCGGCGAGGGCACCTCCATGGTGGCCTTGTCGGTCTCCAGGGTGATGAGCGGGTCCTCGGCACGTACGACGGCGCCGGGGGCGACGAGCACCTCGATGACGGGTACGTCGGAGAAGTCACCGATGTCGGGAACGCGGATGTCCACGGAGTTGTCCACTTCTACTGTCCTCACGCGTGGGCCGGGTCGGCCCGGTCGGGGTCGATGCCGTACTTCTCGATCGCCTCGGCGACGACCTCGGGCGCGACCGCGCCCTGGTCGGCGAGCCGGCGGAGCGCGGTGACGGCGATGAAGTGCCGGTCCACCTCGAAGTGGCGGCGCAGGTTGCGGCGGTAGTCCGAGCGACCGAAGCCGTCGGTGCCGAGGGCGGTGTAGCTGCCGGGCACGAAGGCGCGGATCTGGTCGGCGTAGGACTTCATGTAGTCGGTCGCCGCGATCACGGTCCCGCTCGCGCCGGACAGGCACTGCTCGACGTACGACGTGCGCGCCTCCTCGAGGGGGTGCAGGGTGTTCCACCGCTCGACCGCGAGACCGTCGCGGCGCAGCTCGGTGAAGCTCGGCACGCTCCACACGTCGGCCTTGACCTTGAAGTCCCTCGCGAGCAGGTCGGCCGCGGCCAGCACCTCGCGCAGGATCGTGCCCGAGCCGAGCAGGTCGACCTTCGCGGCGCCGCGGCCCTTGCCCCGCTGCAGCGGGTACATCCCCTTGAGGATCCCCTCGGTGACGCCCTCGGGCATCTCCGGGTGCTCGTAGTTCTCGTTCATCAAGGTGAGGTAGTAGAAGACGTCCTCCTGCTCGACGTACATCCGGCGCAGGCCGTCGGCGACGATCACCGCCAGCTCGTAGGCGTACGTCGGGTCGTAGGCCACGCAGTTGGGGATGGTGGCGGCCTGGAGGTGGCTGTGTCCGTCCTCGTGCTGGAGGCCCTCGCCGTTGAGCGTGGTCCGGCCCGCGGTGCCGCCGAGGAGGAAGCCGCGGGCGCGCATGTCGCCGGCCGCCCAGGCCAGGTCGCCGATCCGCTGGAAGCCGAACATCGAGTAGTAGATGTAGAAGGGGATCATCGGGGCGTCGTTGGTGGAGTACGACGTGGCGGCGGCGATCCACGACGACATGGCGCCGGCCTCGTTGATGCCCTCCTGGAGGATCTGGCCGCTGGCGTCCTCCTTGTAGAACATCAGCTGGTCGGCGTCCTCGGGCGTGTAGAGCTGGCCGCTCTGCGAGAAGATGCCGACCTGGCGGAAGAGCCCCTCCATGCCGAAGGTGCGGGCCTCGTCGGGGACGATCGGGACCACCCGCCGGCCGACCTCGGGGTCGCGCAGCAGCTTGGTGAGGATCTGGACGAAGGCCATCGTGGTCGAGATCGCCCGGCCCTTGGACCCGGCGGTCTGGGCGGCGAACGCCTCGACGCCGGGGACGGTGAGCGGGGCCGACGTACGCCGCCGCTGGGGCAGGTAGCCGCCGAGCTCCTTGCGGCGGGCGTGCAGGTAGGCGTGCTCCTCCGAGCCCTCCGGGAAGGAGAGATAGGGCAGGTCGAGGAGCTGCTCGTCGCCGATCGGGATGGAGAACCGGTCGCGGAACGCGCGCAGGGCGGGCTCGGCGACCTTCTTGGCCTGGTGGCTGATGTTCATCGCCTCGCCGGCGGCGCCGAGGCCGTAGCCCTTGACGGTCTTCGCCAGGACGACCGTGGGGGAGCCGGTGTGCGCGTTCGCGGCGGCGTAGGCGGCGTACACCTTCTGCGGGTCGTGGCCGCCGCGGGTGAGCCGCCAGATCTCGTCGTCGCTCCAGCCGGCGACCATCTCCTTGAGCTCGGGGTCGGTGCCGAAGAAGTGCTCGCGGACGTAGGCGCCGTCCTTGGACTTGAAGGTCTGGTACTCCCCGTCGACGCACTCCATCATCCGGCGCTTGAGGGCGCCGGTGGTGTCCTTGGCGAGCAGCTCGTCCCAGGTCGAGCCCCAGATCAGCTTGACGACGTTCCAGCCGGCGCCGCGGAAGACGCCCTCCAGCTCCTGGATGATCTTGCCGTTGCCGCGCACCGGGCCGTCGAGGCGCTGCAGGTTGCAGTTGACGACGAAGACGAGGTTGTCGAGCTTCTCCCGCGCGGCCATCGAGATCGCGCCCAGCGACTCGGGCTCGTCGGTCTCGCCGTCGCCGAGGAAGGCCCACACCTTGCGGCCGGCGGTGTCGGCGAGGCCGCGGGCGTGGAGGTACTTCAGGAAGCGCGCCTGGTAGATCGCCATCAGCGGGCCCAGGCCCATGGAGACGGTGGGGAACTGCCAGAAGTCCGGCATCAGCCAGGGGTGCGGGTACGACGACAGGCCGTTCCCGCCCGTCTCCTGGCGGAAGCTGTCGAGCTGGGCCTCGGTGAGCCGGCCCTCGAGGAAGGCCCGGGCGTAGATGCCGGGGGAGAGATGACCCTGCACGTAGACCAGGTCGCCGCCGTGCTTGTCGGTCGGGGCGTGCCAGAAGTGCTGGAAGCCGACGTCGTAGAGGGTGGCCGCCGACTGGAAGCTGGCGAGGTGGCCGCCGAGCTCGGTGGAGTCCTTGTTGGCGCGCAGCACCATGGCGAGCGCGTTCCAGCGGATCGCGGAGCGGATCCGGTGCTCGACCTCGCGGTCGCCCGGGTGGAGCGGCTCGCCGTCGGCCGGGACGGTGTTGACGTAGGGCGTGGTGGCCACGAACGGCACACGGGAGCCGAGGCGCTGGGCCTCCTCGAGGACCTGGTCCAGCAGGTACTTCGTGCGCGCCTCGCCCTCGAACTCCAGGACGGCAGCGAGCGCGTCGCGCCACTCCTGGGTCTCGGCGGGGTCGATGTCGCTCATCGGGTGTCCTCAGGTCGGCGGGTGACGGGCACCACCATCCTCCGGTGCCGGTTCGCTATGCGTCCAATGACTAGATGAGAGACGAATCATGTGTCAGACACATGGATCTTCCGGCTGGTGCGCAGCACGTGCTCGCGGAAGTGTGCCGAGGCGGGGGGCAGGGTCCGGTCGCGGACCCAGGCCAGCCCGATCTCGCGGAAGGCGCGGACGTCCTTGACCCGCAGCGACGGTGCCGCGGGGGAGGCGCCGCCGCGGGGCTCGGGCAGCAGCGCGACGCCGAGACCAGCGGACACCAGACCGCGCAGCGTCTCGACCTCCTCGCCCTCGAAGCCGATCCGCGGCGTGAAGCCGACCTCGGCGCAGAGGTCCTCGGTGACGGCACGCAGGCTGAAGCCCGGCTTGAGCACGATGAACTGCTCGTCCGCCATGTCCGCGAGCCGGGCGGTACGCCGGGCGGCGAGCCGGTGGTCGGGCGGCACCACCAGGCGCAGCGGCTCGAGGAAGAGCCGGCGGCTCTCCAGCTGGCCCGGCTCCGGGAGGTCGCCGGTGATGGCGAGGTCGACGGCGCCTCCCAGCAGGTCGTCGACGAGGCCGGCGTCGCCGTGCTGGCGCAGGTCGAAGCGCACCTGCGGGCGCCGGGCGCGGAAGGTGCGGATCAGCTCCGGCACCAGCCAGGTGCCGAGGGTGTGGAGGAAGGCGACCGGGACGAAGCCCCCGTCGGGAGCGGTGATGTCCTGCACCGAGCGGACCCCGCGCTCGTAGGAGTCGAGGGTCTCGCGGGCGTGATGGACGAGCTCGCGGCCGGCGGGGGTGAGCACCAGGCCGCGCCCGACGCGCTGGAAGAGCGGAGTGCCGACGTCCCGCTCGAGGCGCGCGAGGGCCCGCGAGACCGCGGGCTGCGTGCGGTGGACCAGATCCGCCGTCTCGGTCACCGTGCTGCCGTCGGCCACCGCCAGGAATGCGCGGATCGTGTCCAGCTCCATGCACCCATGCTGTCAGTGCATGGATCTGTCGCCAACCAGCTCGCCGAGGACCGCCTTCCTGAGCTCCGTCAGACGGGAGCCGACACCGGTCGCCCGGTCGCGCAGGTCGGCGCCGGCGGCCGCGCGATCGGCGCTCGTCATCTGCAGCAGGTCGAGGACGTCGAACGGGTCCCAGTGGTCGTAGGCGATGCACTGGAAGCGGGCCCCCGCCTTCGTGCGCCGCTGCGAGATCCCCACCAGCTTGCGGCCCTCGACGAGCACCTCGCCGGGGCCGAGGGCGGCGAAGCAGACCAACCGCCCCCACGGGGTCTGTTCGAGGCCGCCGCGGTAGAGCTCGGACTCCACGCCGAGGGTCGCGAGCGCCCGCCGCCACGCCTCGCCGAGCCAGTAGACCGACTCCCGGAGGTCGTCGCTCCACCGCGGGTCGTGGCGGGGCACGACGACGTCGAGCCACACGCACCGGGCGGGGTCGACGTGCACGGCGCCGCCACCGCTGCGGCGGCGTACGACGTCCACGCCGGCCGCGGCGGTCGCGGCGGCGTCCGCGGTCGTGTGGTCCTGGGCGCTGCCGAGGACGAGCGCCGGCCCGTCGGGCTCGAAGGACCAGACCTCCGCCTCCGCGAGGTCGTCCGGGATCGGGCGCGCGTGGAAGTCGGCGATCGACCCGGTCACGTGGCGCACCTGCACGGTCATGGATTGTGCCGGACGAGCCTCCGGAGCCCGGACGGGCATGGCCCGTGCCGCGTCGGGTAGCGCAAGCCCATGAACCGATGGGCGCGGGCGATCCCGGCCGCCGCACTCGCCGGCATCGCCGGGCTGGCGGCGCGCGACCTGCGCCAGCGGCAGCACGCGCTGCTCCGCAACTTCCCGGTGCTGGGCCACGCGCGCTATCTGCTGGAGGCCGTCGGTCCCGAGCTGCGGCAGTACATCGTCGCCGGCAACGACGAGGAGCGGCCGTTCTCCCGCGACCAGCGACGCTGGATCTACGCCTCGGCGAAGCTCGAGAACAACTACTTCGGCTTCGGCACCGACAACGACGTCGAGCACACCGAGGGCTACACGATCATCAAGCACCGCACCTTCGGCGACACCGCTCCGCCGTCGGGCTCCCACGCGGGGGAGGAGACGCCGCTGCCGTGCGCCAAGGTCGTGGGCGCGGCCCGCGGACGAAGGGGCGCGTTCCGGCCCGCGTCGCTGGTCAACATCTCCGCGATGAGCTTCGGCTCGCTCTCGCACACCGCCATCGAGGCCCTCAACCGGGGAGCCGCCCTGGCGGGCTGCCTGCACAACACCGGTGAGGGCGGCCTGTCGCCGTACCACCGCAACGGTGGAGAGCTGGTGCTGCAGATCGGGACCGGCTACTTCGGCTGCCGCGACAGTCGCGGGCGCTTCGACCTCGACCGGCTCAAGGACGTGGTCGCCGGGGCCCCGGTGCGCGCGATCGAGATCAAGCTCAGCCAGGGCGCGAAGCCGGGTCTCGGCGGGCTCCTGCCGGGCGCGAAGGTGACGGCGGAGATCGCGGAGATCCGCGGCGTGGAGGAGGGCAAGGACTGCGTGAGCCCGTCGCGGCACGCGGAGTTCTCCGACGTGGACAGCCTCCTCGACTGGGTCGAGCTCCTGGCGGACGCGACCGGGCTTCCGGTGGGGATCAAGGCGGCCGTGGGGGTGATGGACTTCTGGGACGACCTCGTCGCCGCCATGGCCCGCGGTGACCGCGGCGTCGACTTCGTCACCGTGGACGGCGGCGAGGGCGGCACGGGCGCGGCGCCGATGATCTTCAGCGACTCCGTCTCGCTGCCCTTCCGGTTCGGCTTCCCTCGCGTGTACGCCGCGTTCGCGCGCGCCGGCCTCGCCGACGACGTGGCCTTCGTCGGCTCCGGCAAGCTCGGCCTGCCCGACAACGCGATCGTCGCGCTCGCGCTCGGCTGCGACCTGGTCAACGTCGGTCGCGAGGCGATGCTGTCGATCGGCTGCATCCAGGCGCAGAAGTGCCACACCGACACCTGTCCCACGGGGGTCGCGACCCAGAACCCCTGGCTGGCGCACGGGCTGGACCCGGCGCTGAAGGCGGTGCGCTACGCCAACTACGTGAAGACGCTGCGCCGCGACCTGCTCAAGGTCAGCGAGACCTGCGGCGTGGTGCACCCCGGCCTGATCGACGCCGGCGACATCGAGATCCTCTTCGCGCAGCGCGAGACGCTCTCGCTGCGCGAGCTGGTCGGCTACCAGCCGGGCTGGGGCAGCGTGTGCGAGCGCGACCGCGAGGCCATCACCGCGCTGATGGCCGGTGCTCCCACCGGCGGCTCGCGGCCGGAGTCGCCGACCGCGACCGGCTGAGACCGGTCCGGGATCGCGGTGCGCGCGGCTAGGGTGGCGACAAGGGTCCGATCGGAAGGGGCGTCATGACATTGCGCCTGAGGATGGGACGCGCCGGGGGCGCCGACCGTCTCGACGGCGGCTGGTGGCCGCGGAGCCGCGATCTGGCCGTGGAGCTGGCCGATCTGGTCGATCACTTCCCCGCCGAGCATGGCCGGATCGTCCGCGCGCTCGTCTTCACGGCGGACTGGGACGCGCCCCCGCCGGACCGGGTGCCGGTCGCCGGCGGCAGCGTCGAGGCCGGACCGCTCGACGCGGACCTGCCGCACACCATCGAGCTGACCACCGCGGACGGCAGCGTCCTGCGGGTGCTCGTCGTCCCTCCCGACCTCAGCGAGGACCAGGGCGACGAGGCCCTCCTGGCCGCCGCCACGCCCGGCAACGCCCACTCCGCGACGGACCTGCTCGCCCTCGTGACCGAGCATCCCGACGTCGACCCGGCCGACCACTGGACCGACGACGGCGGGTCGTGGTGGGGCGAGCGCCGGGCGCCGTCCTTCCGCACGACACCGGAGGCCGACGGTCTGTCAGGGTAGGCCCGTGGCAACCACCGTCCGCGGGACCGTCTTCTCCCGCACGCCCGTCGCCCCGGCCGTCGTCGACCATGCGCTCGCAGGCGTGCGGGACGGCTGCTTCTGGATCGAGGACCTCGGCGAGCGGGCGGCGTACCCCTCCCTCACCCGCTCGATCGACACCGACCTGCTGGTCGTCGGCGGCGGCTACACCGGGCTGTGGACCGCCGTGCTGGCCAAGCAGCGCGAGCCCGACCGGCGGGTGGTCCTGCTCGAGGCCCAGCGGATCGGCTGGGCGGCCTCGGGGCGCAACGGCGGGTTCTGCGCGGCCAGCATCACCCACGGCGAGGAGAACGGCCGGTCCCGCTGGCCCGACCAGTACGACGAGCTCGAGCGGCTCGGCACCGCCAACCTGGCGGCGATCGAGGCGACGGTCGCGGAGTTCGCGATGGACTGCGACTTCGAGCGCACCGGCGAGCTGGACGTGGCGATCGAGCCCCACCAGGTCGCGGCACTGAGGGAGAGCGGAGCGGAGGTCATCGGGGGCGACGCGCTGCGCGCGCTGGTCGACAGCCCGACCTACCTCGCCGGCGTCCTCGACCCCGACGTCGCGCTGGTCCACCCGGCCAAGCTGGCCACCGAGCTGGCCCGCGTCGCCGTCGACCTCGGCGTCGAGATCTTCGAGAGCACCCGTGCCACCGGCATCTCGGGCGACGGCAGGCAGGGCCCGGTCCGGGTCACCACGACCGGCGGCACCGTGAGCGCCCGTCGCGTCGCCCTCGCCACCAATGTGTTCCCGAGCCTGCTGGCGCGCTACCGGATGCACACGGTGCCGGTCTACGACCACGTCCTCATGACCGAGCCGCTCACCGCGGAGCAGCTCGCCTCCGTCGGCTGGGAGGGCCGCCAGGGCGTCGGCGACATGGCCAACCAGTTCCACTACTACCGGCTCAGCCGCGACAACCGGATCCTGTGGGGCGGATACGACGCCGTCTACCACTTCGGCCGCAAGGTGCGCCCGGCCTATGAGCGGCGCCCCGAGACCTACCGACGCCTTGCGGAGCACTTCCTCACGACCTTCCCCCAGCTGGAGGGCCTGCGGTTCAGCCACCAGTGGGCCGGCGCGATCGACACCTCGACCCGCTTCTGCGCCTTCCACGGGCGGGCCATGAACGGCCGGGTCGCCCACACCGCAGGCTTCACCGGCCTCGGGGTGGGGGCCTCCCGCTTCGCGGCCGACGTGATGCTCGACCGCCTCGCCGGGCTGGACACCGAGCGCACCCGCCTCGACATGGTGCGCCGGATGCCGGTCCCCTTCCCTCCGGAGCCGATCGCCTCCATCGGCATCCAGGCCACCCGGTGGTCCCTGGACCGGGCCGATCAGCGGGGAGGCCGCCGCAACGCCTGGCTGCGCACCCTCGACGCGCTCGGTCTGGGATTCGACTCCTGAGTGGTGCGGCGCCCGCCGCGCCCCGGGCTCGCGTGATGGCCGGGTGACGGCGGTCACCCTCGTGGCAGGTAGCCTCCCAGCGTGCCTCAGATCGTCGTCCTGACCGGTGCCGGCATCTCCGCCGAGAGCGGCGTGCCGACGTTCCGCGACGAGGACGGTCTCTGGGAGGGCCACCGGGTCGACGACGTCGCGACGCCGGAGGGCTTCGAGCGCGATCGCGCGATGGTGCAGCGCTTCTACGACGAGCGACGGGCCGCGCTCGCCAAGGTCGAGCCGAACGCCGCGCACCGGGCCCTGGCCGAGCTCGAGGAGAGCCTGGGCTCGGCGTTGCTGGTGGTCACCCAGAACATCGACGATCTCCACGAGCGGGCCGGGTCGCGCCATGTCGTCCACATGCACGGCGAGCTGCTGAAGGCGCTGTGCCGGTCCTGCGGAGGCACCTTCCCGTGGACCGGCGCCCTGAGCGACGAGCCGGCCTGCCCGGGCTGCGGGGTCCACGATCTGCGACCCGACGTCGTGTGGTTCGGCGAGGTCCCCTACGAGATGGACCGGATCGCGGACGCGCTCGCCGAGGCGAGCATGTTCGTCTCGATCGGTACGTCGGGCGCGGTCTACCCGGCGGCCGGCTTCGTCCAGCACGCTCGCCGCCACGGTGCCCGCACCCTCGAGCTCAACCTCGAGCCGAGCGAGGGCAGCCACTTCTTCCACGAGGCGCGACAGGGCCGGGCCGGCGATCTGGTGCCGGTGTGGGCCCGCGAGGTGCTCTGGTCCTGAGCGGCCCGGCTCAGCTCAGGCTCAGCTCGGGCCCGGCACGGCCAGCTCCTCGTCGAGGATCCGGACGATCCGCGGGCGCTCGTGTTGCAGGCCGAGCGGCTCGAGCCAGTCGAGCAGGGTGGCGCGGAAGAGCTGGCCGGACTCGATCACGCGCGGGTCGCAGTGCCCCGTGGACTCCAGCGTGACGACGCCGTACAGCGCCGACCAGGCGCGCATGTAGACCCACAGCAGGCCGCGGTCCTCGGTAGGGATGTGCTCGGCCTTGGCCGGGATCAGCGGGTCGAGGACCGCCTCGCGCACGACCGGGTCGAGCTCGTCGAGCGACGGGAAGGGGAACTGGTAGATCTCCCAGATCTGCCAGAGCAGGTCGGTGAAGTAATGGCCCGAGGTCGACAGGGTGAGCAGCTCGCGTCGATCGCTGTCCCCCTCGGCGATCGGGTTGGCGAAGACGAGGGCGAACTCCCGGGGCTTCGCCAGCGCCCACTGCCGGAAGCGTGCGCAGGCGACCGCGAGCCGCGCGGCCGGGTCGTCCTCGGGGAAGCGGGAGGCCGCCTCGGCCCACTCGGCCGTCGCCGCCTTGTCGAGCTCGAAGGCGACGAGGTCGACGAGCTGCTGGTAGTTCGCGACGTAGCGGTAGAGCGCCGGCGCGGTCATCCCCATCCCCGCGGCGACCGCGCGCAGGGACAGATCGGCCCCCTCCGCGAGCAGGCGGGCGGAGACCTCCACGATCT
Source organism: Nocardioides albidus (assembly GCF_006335005.1). Taxonomy (GTDB): domain Bacteria; phylum Actinomycetota; class Actinomycetes; order Propionibacteriales; family Nocardioidaceae; genus Nocardioides; species Nocardioides albidus. The sequence goes on along the minus strand of NZ_VDMP01000021.1, from coordinate 39,875 downwards.
CGTCGTACGTCGCCTCGCGCTGGCGTTCCCTGCGGGTGGTGGGTGCGCGGAGATGCGGCACGGGACTCCTCGAGATCGACCCGGTCAGCCGGGTGAACACTTGACGGCAGCAGTTTACACTGTTTACCGTTTACGCCGTAAACTAAACTGACGGAGGTTCACGCGAGTACACGCGGCCTTCGGGAGGAGTCGTCATGATCGAGCGATGGGGTGCCCTGGTCGTGCGCCGGGCCGTGGCGGTGCTGCTGGTCGGGCTCGGGGTGACCGCGCTCGCCGCGCTCGCCGGCATCGGCCTCGAGGACAAGCTCGCGGCGGGCGGGTTCGACGACCCCGGCACCGAGTCCGCTCGGGAGCTGGCCCTCGAGCGGTCGACCTTCGGCAACCGCTCGATCGACGCGATCGTGATCTTCTCCAGCGAGGACGAGATGGCCGACGACCCGGCCTTCCGGGCCGAGGTCCGGCGCACGGTCGCCGCCATCCCGCAGGAAAGCGTCGTCTCCGTCCTGACCTGGTACGACGTCGCCGACCCCGCGATGGTCAGCAAGGACGGTCACGCGACCGCCGTCTACGTCTCGCTCGCCGGCGAGAGCCAGAACGACTTCATCGACTCCTTCGACCGGCTCCGTCCGGCCGTCGGCGCGAGCTCGCTGGACACCGACCTCGCCGGACCGTACGCGGTCTACACCGACGTCAACGAGGAGACGAAGTCCGACCTCCTGCGCGCGGAGATCGTGTCGATGCCGATCGTGCTGCTCCTGTCGCTCGTCATCTTCCGCAGCGTCGTCGCGGCGCTGATGCCGGTGCTCGTCGGCCTGGTCGCCGTGCTCGGGGCTCGCGCGACCATCGCGGGTCTCAACCAGCTCGTCGACGTCTCGATCTTCGCGCCCAACATCATCACCCTGCTGGGCCTGGGCCTGGCCATCGACTACGCCCTCTTCGTGGTCTCCCGCTTCCGCGAGGAGATCGACCGCGATCCCGGCGACACCCGTGGCGCGGTGGTCCGGACCATGGCCACTGCCGGACGCACCGTCGCCTTCTCCGCCCTCACCGTCGCGGCCGCGATGAGCTCGCTGCTGGTGTTCCCCCAGACGTTCCTCAAGTCGATCGGGTACGGCGGCATCGCGGCCGTGCTGATCGCGATGCTCGCCGCGCTCACCGTCCTGCCCGCGGTCCTGGCCCTGCTCGGCACCCGCATCGACGCGGTCCGGATCCCCTTCCTGCAGCGGGCCACGCCGGTCGAGACCGGCCACGGCGCGTGGGCCCGACTGGCGCGCGCGGTGATGCGCCGCCCGGTCTTGGTCGCCGCCGCCGTGGTCGTGGTGCTGCTCGCCGTGGCGTCGCCGTTCCTCGGCGTGAAGTGGGGCAGCGTCGACTACCGCGTGCTGCCCGCGGACACCCCCTCCCACCAGGCCTCCGAGCGGCTGAACGCGGAGTTCGGCCCGGAGCGCTCGACCGCCAACATCCTGGTGCGCGGCGCGGACGAGGCCGGCCTGACGTCGTACACGCAAGCGCTGGACGACGTCCCCGGTGTGGTCGACGTCCGGCCGGTGGCGAGCGAGGGCGACACCACGCTGCTGCGCGCGGCGTGGGAAGGCAACAGCCAGACCGACCACTCCCAGCAGGTCGTCCGCGACCTGCGCGGGGTCGCCGCGCCCGACGGGTCGGACGCCCTCGTGGGTGGCCTGACGGCCGACACCGTCGACCTGGCGAGCTCGGTCGGCGACCACCTCCCGCTGATGGGGGCGATCGTCGTCGGCGTGATGCTGGTGCTGCTCTTCCTGGCCTTCGGGTCGGTGGTGCTGCCCCTGAAGGCCGTGCTGATGAACGCCCTCTCGATCACGGCCTCGTTCGGCGTCGTCACCTGGATCTTCAGCGACGGCCACCTGGCCGGCCTGCTGGGCTTCACCCCCCAGGGCTTCCTCGACCTCACCAACCCGATCGTGATGCTGGCGGTCCTGTTCGGGTTGTCCATGGACTACGAGGTGTTCCTCCTGTCCCGGGTCCGGGAGCAGTGGGACGCGACCGGGGACAACGACCTCGCCGTCCAGACGGGGGTGCAGAAGACCGGCCGGATCATCACCAGCGCCGCGCTCCTGCTCGCGGTCGTGATCGGCGCGTTCAGCCTCAGCGGCGTCGTCTTCATGAAGATGCTCGGCCTCGGGATGCTCGTCGCCATCCTGGTCGACGCGACGGTGGTGCGCGCGCTGCTGGTGCCGGCGACGATGAAGCTGCTCGGGCGCTGGAACTGGTGGGCGCCCGGCCCGCTCGCCCGCTGGTGGGAGCGGCACGGCTTCCGCGAGGACGTCGGGACGCCGGACGCGCCGCGCGTCCCGCAGGACCGCGTGCTGGTCTAGACCTGAGCGTGGATCTCCCCCACCAGGGGAAGTCCGGACAGGGCCGTACGCAAAGAACTCGGGATTCGGCGCCTGCCGCCGCCTGCGTCCGCGAATAATCGCGGCCGTGAGTCGGCTGATCCGTGTCGGGGCGATCGACAATCACCCCGTGGTGCTGCTGGGGCTCGGCGCGGCCTTCGCGGAGACGGCCCCGGACATGCGCCTGGTGGCGATCGCGGGATCGGCCGACGAGCTCCTCGAGCGGGCGCACGACGGGCTCGACGTCGTGCTGCTCGACATGAGGATCCCGGGACAGCCGCCGGCCCACGAGACGGTCGCGACCCTCGTGGAGCACGGACTGGTGGTCGTGCTGTTCACCGCGGAGGAGCGGCCGGTGCCCGTACGACGCGCGATAGGGGCCGGCGCCGCGGGACTCATCCTCAAGGTCGACCCGGTCGAGTCGATCGCGCAGTCGATCCGGGACGCGGTGGCGGGCGACCTGGCCTGCTCCAGCCAGCTGGCGACGATGCTGCTGTCCGACGAGGACGTCGGCACGCGGCTCTCGCCCCGGCAGATCGAGATCCTGCGCGCCGTCAGCGCCGGACTGCCGTACCGCATGGTCGGCCGGCAGCTCGGCATCGGCGAGGTGACGGTGCGCGAGCACCTCGCCCGCGCGGCGAAGGCCTACCGCGAGGGCGGGGTCGAGACCGGCAACGTGCACGGCCTGATCAGCCGGGCGCGAGCAGACGGCCACCTGGACGGTTGACGTCGGGCTCCGCGGCGTCAGCCGTCAGCTCGCCGGGTGGTCCCGAGAACAGCGTGGCGTCGGGGTCGGGGTTCATCACCCAGGTCCGGGGCAGGGCGTCGGCGACGGCCGCCGCCGCAGCCGGCGGGATCGCGGGGACCACGACCAGGCTGGTCTGCAGGTCGGTGCCGGAGACGGTGACCCGGCGCGGCGCGATGGCGCGCAGGACCGCGACGGCGCGGGCGAGGGTGGCGCTGTCGGCGAGGTCCGCGTGCAGCGTGACGACGATGTCCGCGCCGGCCCGACGCAGGTGGCGCAGCTCCTCGCGCAACGCGAGGTGGGCCGGGCCGGGCAGGTAGAGGCAGTCGCGCACGCAGTGCGCCAGCACGCCCGCGTCCGCTGCGGCCTCGGCGCTGGTCGGTGTGGCGAGGGTGCGCTCCACCTCGGGCAGCAGCGGACCGAGGAGGCGGCGCGCGGCGCTGCCGCGGTCGGGTCCGGTCGCGGCGTCGACGCCGGCGAGCACCAGTCCGGCGCGGCGGCAGACGCCGATGATGACCGCGACGAAGAAGGTGTTCAGCGGTTGGACGAACAGCAGGTTGGGCAGCTCGGCGGCGGAGACGCCCGCCTGGATGCCGACGAGGGAGATGACCACGGCGTTGGGCGCCAGCAACAGGGCCACCACCCGCAGCGAGATGGTCCAGGCCAGGACCATCGCCGGGAGGGCGGTGAACTCGACGATCCACGACTCCAGGCCGCCCAGGCCTTCGTGCGACACGGTGGGCAGGACCAGGCCGAGCACGATCGCCGGCGCGACGGCGCCGAGGCCGACGACGCCGGCGGACGCCGGTCCCCGGTCGATCCGCCACCCGAGGCCCACGACGAGGACCGCGACGACGGCCGCGCCCGCCCAGGTGGCCGGCTGGCGCACCCCGTCGGCGGCGAGCAGCAGGCCGGACCCGGCGTACCCGGCCATCAGGACTCCGCAGGCCTGCAGTGCGGCCCGGCCCGGTCGGCCGACCGCAGCCCGGGCGAAGGTGTCGGTGTCGGAGGAGGCGCCGAGGAGCCGCGCGAGCCGGCGGGCGCGCCAGTCGAGGGTCACCCGCGTCCCGGCGCCCGGTGCGCTCTCGACCAGGGCGGTGCCGCCCACGGCCTCGATCCGGCCCGTGACCGCGACCCGCAGCCCCACGCCCGGGGTGACGGCGAAGCCGGCGCCGTCGTCCTCGACCCTGACGCGGGCCCGCCCGGGGCGCTGCGCGACGGTGATCGTCGCGCGGTGCACGCCGCTGTGTCGGGCCACGTTGCGCAGCGCCTCGCGGGTGGCGCCGACGAGAGCGTCCCGCACGTCCTCGGGTACGGCGGCGCGCCGCCCCCGCACGACGAGCAGCACGTCCAGCCCGCTGCTGTCCGCGACCGCCCGGACCTGCTCGACGAGCTGGGCCCGCGACCCGGGCGGTGCCGGCGTGGTGAGCCCGTCGAGCGCGGTGGCCGCGGCCTCCATCGACGGCTCGGCCCGCGGAAGGCCGGCGATCGACAGCAGCGCCGGGACGAGCTCGTCGTGCAGGAACGCGGTGGCATCCATCTCCGCGCGACCGCTCTGCGCCGCCTGTCGTGCGCCCTCGGCCCGCAGGGCCGCCTCGGCCCGCGCGGCCGTGCGGCGCATGAGGCCCACCAGCACGAACACCGCCAGCACCGTGCCCGTGATGAACGCTGCCTCCTGCACGCCGTAGCGCAGCGCGGTCGCATCGCCGCCGGTCTCCCAACGCAGGGCGACGTAGAGGGCGGCGACGGCCAGCACGGTGAGCGCTCGCATCCGCACGGCCACCACGAGCAGCATCGGCTCGGCGAGGTGGATGATCGGGGAGTCCGCCGCACCGACCGGCGGCGTGCTGCCCTGGTGGAGCAACGCTCCCGCCACCATGGCGACCGTGCACAGCGCCACGTCGAGACGGCCGGGCCGGCCCAGGACGCAGTGCACGCCGGCGGTTGCCACGCTGGCGACCACGACCAGGGACAGCAGGACGTCGCCCGCGTCGTACGACGGCCGGGCGGTCAGCGCCGCGACGAAGACGATGGTCTTGGCGAGGATGACCACACCGATCGCGATGTGGAGGCCGCGCTCGACGGAGACGGCGAACGGGCGCGACGGTGCTGCGCTCGGCTCCACCCCGCCGATGCTAGGGGCGGGATCGGGCCCGCGCAGGGCGTCGGCCGTCCTCGGTTCCGCTGGTCACCGGGTGAGGCACGGCTCGATCCGACGGGACCCGGGCACGTGCCGGGTGGCTCGGCGGCGACCTGGCGCGGGCGGCCGCCCGGTCAGGCGTTCTCCCTCTTGAACACCGACGTGCCCCACCACACCGCGAGTCCGAACAGCACCACCGTCCAGCCGACGCCCCACAGCATCGAGGCGTCGAAGTCGCCGAAGAAGGCGGACCGGACGGCGTCGACGACGTGGCGGATCGGCATGAAGTCGCTGGTGCGCTCCAGCCAGCCGGCGCCGAAGCTCATCGGCAGGAGGATGCCGCTGAGCAGCAGCACCGGCATCATCACGACGTTGATGACCGGCGCCATCACGTCCTCGCTCTTGGTGGTGAGGGCCAGCGCGTTCGACGCCGCGGCGCACGCGCCGCCGAGCAGCAGGGTGAGCACGACGCCGACCACGATCCCGCCGAACGAGGCGTCCATGCCCATGATCAGGCCGAGGACCACGAGGATCACCGCCTGCACGAACAGCTGCAGCAGGTCGCGGTAGAGCCGGCCGAACAGCAGCGCGGAGCGGTGTGCGGGGGTGACCCGCTCGGCCTCGATGACACCCTCGCGCCACTCGCCGATGAGGGAGAATCCGGCGAAGAAGGCGCCGAAGATGCCGAGCTGGACCAGCATGCCCGGCACGAACCAGGTGTACTTGTTGCCGCCGAGCTGGGCGATGACCGGCTCGAGCAGCGGCCCGAACAGGAGCAGGTAGAGCACCGGCTGCAGCATCCCGATGATCACCCAGGCCGGGTTGCGCAGGTTCATCCGCAGCTGGCGGTTGAACACGATCCAGGACTCGCGCAGGAAGGTCGTCACTCGGGGGCTCCTTCGGTGGTCGCGGCCTCGGCGTCGCGCAGCGAGCGGCCGGTGAGGGTGAGGAAGACGTCGTCGAGGGTGGGGCGGACGACCTCGATGGACTCGAGGGCGACGCCGGAGCCCTCCAGGTCGCGCAGCAGGCCGGGGACGGCCTTGCCCGCGCGGGTCACCCGGCCGCGGACGTGGTGGCCCTCGACCTCGACGTCGGAGCTGATCGAGGCGAGCTTGTCGCGGGCGGTGGCGACCTGCTCGTCGGTGGAGACCTCGAGGTCGACGAGGTCGCCGGCGACCGCCGCCTTGAGGTTGTCGGCGGTGTCGCTGGCGACGAGCTCGCCCTTGTCGATGATCACGATGCGGTCGGCGAGCGCGTCGGCCTCGTCGAGGTAGTGGGTGGTGAGGAAGACGGTCGCGCCCTCCTTGGCCCGCAGGTCGGCGATGTGCTGCCACAGGTTGATCCGCGCCTGCGGGTCGAGTCCGGTGGTCGGCTCGTCGAGGAACACCAGGCCGGGGGAGTGGATGAGCGCCATCGCGATGTCGAGGCGCCGCTTCTGCCCGCCGGACATGTTCTTCGGCATCCGCCGCCACAGGCCGTCGAGCTGCAGCTTCTCGAAGAGCTCGTGGCCCTTGGCGACGGCCGCCCTCCTCGGCATCCCGTAGAGCATCCCGTGGTCGACGACCTCGTCCCCGGCGTAGGCGCCGGAGAAGGTCGAGCCGACCTGCGAGCAGTAGCCGATGCTGCGGCGTACGTCGACCGCCTGGGTCGCGACGTCGAAGCCGGCCACGGTCGCCGTGCCCGCCGTCGGCCGGAGCAGCGTGGTCAGCATCCGCAGCGTCGTCGTCTTGCCGGCGCCGTTGGGGCCGAGGAAGCCGACGACCTCGCCCTCCGCGACGTCGAGGTCGACGCCGCGCACGGCGTGGACCTCCTTGCGCTGCTTGCCCCGTCCGCTGTGGAAGGTCTGCACGAGTCCTCGCGCCCGGATCATGGTCGAATCCCCTCGTAGTCAAGGTTGAACAGTGGCCAGTATTCAAACTTGAACACCGCATGTCAAACGTGCCGCCCCGGAGAGACGACAGCACCGACCGCCGACATTCATCGGTGGCCGGGACGGGCCCGGACTCAGCCTCGGAGGAGGGCCCGGTAGCGCTCGCGGTCGGCGTTCATCTGCCAACCCGGGTCGTCCGCCGGCGGGGTCCAGGTCGACGCGTCGAGGGCGAGCCGGCCGGCCTTCATCTCCTCGATCGACTCGCGCAGCCAGGCGAGCTCCGCGGTGGCGAGGTCGAGCCAGAGCATGACGGTGCGCAGGGCGTGCGGCGGCGCGTCGCCGGGGGCGGGCGGCTGCGCGAGGCGGGCGACGAGCTCCTCGAGCGCCACCCGGCGCCGTACCAGCGAGCGCAGCGCCTGATCCTCGGGGACCAGGGGCAGCAGGCCGAACGCCGCGCTGAACCCCTTGCGGTCCACGACGCTGACCTCCTCGAGGCCGGCGGTCACCAGCCGCTCCAGCTCGCTGCGCCCCTGCGCCGTCGACTCGTAGACGGCCACCTCCCGCCCGCCGTCGTCGAGGTCGTGACGCACGATGAAGCCCTGCTTGGTCAGCGTGGCCAGACCGCTGTAGATCGAGCCCGGGTTCAGGTGGGCCCAGTCGTCCACGCTCCACGACAGCAGCTCGCGGCGGATCTGGTAGCCGTTGACCGGCTCGAACAACGCGACGGCCCCCAACAGCAGCATCCGGGTGTCGTGGGCGGCCATGGGCCGAGTCTAGGGAGGGAATGCCCCGTGTGGCTGCCGGCGCTGCACGCCGTCCTCCTCGCCGTCGCGGCGCTCGCACAGGGCTGGTCCTGGCCGGCCTGCTCATGCCGAAGCGGGTCGTGCCGGCGGGCGCCTGACCAACCCGCGGGGCCGCGTTGTTGTGCCCGGGGACAACGACCGCGCAAGTGACCCGCGAGTAGAGTCCGAGCCATGAAGCGTGAGATCTACGACGAGGACCACGAGGCCTTCCGCGCATCCGTCAAGGAGTTCGTGGACCGTTCCGTGCTGCCCCACACCGAGGAGCACATCAAGGCCAAGGCGCTGCCGCGCGAGTTCTGGCTCGAGGCCGGCAAGCAGGGCCTGCTCGGCCTGTGCATCCCCGAGGAGTACGGCGGCTCCGACGCCGGCGACTACCGGTTCAACGCCGTCCTGCAGGAGGAGCTCTCCAAGGTCGGTGCGGCGTACCCCACCTGTCACGGCATCCACGCCGACATCACGGCGCCGTACATCGTGGAGCTCGGCACCGAGGAGCAGAAGCAGCGCTGGCTCCCGGGTGTCGCGTCCGGTGAGATCCTGCTCGGCATCGGCATGACCGAGCCGGGGGGCGGCTCCGACCTCGCGGCGCTGAAGACCACCGCCGTCCGCGACGGCGACTCGTGGATCATCAACGGCTCGAAGACCTTCATCACCAACGGCTACTCCGGCGACCTCTTCGTCACCGCCGTGCGCACCGACCCGGAGAAGGGGCCCAAGGGGATCACCCTCTTCGGCATCGAGGCCACCCAGGAGGGCTTCTCGCGCGGCCGCAAGCTCGACAAGGTCGGCATGGAGGAGTCCGACACGGCCGAGCTGTTCTTCGAGAACGTCCGGGTCACCGACGCCGAGATCATCGGCGAGCTCAACATGGGCTTCATCCACATGATGGAGAAGCTCCCGCAGGAGCGGCTCGGCTGCGCGGTGTCCAACGTCGCCCACGCCAAGCAGATCCTGCTCGAGACCATCGACTACGCCAAGGAGCGCCAGGCCTTCGGGGCGCCGATCGGCACCTTCCAGCACAACAAGTTCCTGCTCGCCGACCTCGTCACCCGCATCGAGGCGGCCGAGGCGTACATCGACAAGTGCGTCCTCAACCACTCGCAGAAGACGCTCACCGCGATCGACGCTGCGAAGGCCAAGTGGTTCTCCTCGCAGGTGCAGTCCGAGGTCCTCGACCACTGCGTCCAGTTGCACGGCGGCTACGGCTTCATGAACGAGTACCGCGTCGCCCGCGCCTGGCGCGACGCCCGGGTCACCAAGATCTGGGCCGGCTCGAACGAGATCATGAAGGAGCTCATCGGGCGCGATCTCGGGCTCTGAGTCTCCTGCGCTTGTCAGGGGTGTTGCCACCCCTGACAAGCGCGGGAACCGCCCCGCTGAACCGCCGCCTCCGAATGTGATCGCGCGCCCTGCCCCGCGTCGGGGATCATGGAGGGGTGACCGGAGTGGATGAGCAGGCAGGAGCACCGGACGAGGCGATCGGACCCCACGCGGACGAGCCCCACCAGGAGGGCTTCAACGACCGGCTCAACTGGCTGCGCGCGGGGGTGCTCGGCGCCAACGACGGCATCGTGTCGACGGCGGGCATCGTCCTCGGCGTCGCGGGCGCGACCAGCGACCGCACGGCGATCCTGGTCGCCGGCATCGCCGGGCTGGCCGCGGGCGCGATGAGCATGGCGGCCGGCGAGTACGTCTCGGTCAGCACCCAGCGCGACTCCGAGGAGGCACTGCTGGCCAAGGAGAGCCGCGAGCTGCGCGACGAGCCCGAGGACGAGCTCGCCGAGCTCGCCGGACTGTACGTCGACAAGGGGCTCGATCCCGACCTGGCGCTCCAGGTCGCCGAGCAGCTCACCGCGAAGGACGCGCTCGCCGCGCACGCCGAGATCGAGCTGGGCATCGACCCCGACGACCTCACCAGCCCGTGGAACGCCGCGCTGGCCTCGATGCTGTCGTTCACGCTCGGCGCCCTGCTCCCGCTGCTGACCATCGTGCTGGTGGCGGCCGAGGTCCGGGTCGCGGTCACCGTGGTCGCCGTGGTCGCGGCGCTCATGCTGACCGGGTGGCTCAGCGCGCGGTTCGGCTACGGCTCGCCCAGCCGCGCCGTCATCCGCAACGTGATCGGCGGCCTGCTGGCGATGGCTGTCACCTACGGCATCGGCCAGCTGGTCGGCACCCAGGTCTGAGCCGGCCGATGCGTCTGTTCACGGCCGTCGTGCCGCCGCCCGAGGCGATCGAGCACCTCGACGCCTTCCTCGACTCGCGCCGCTCCTCCGCGCCCTTCCGCTGGACCCGGCCCGAGCACCTGCACATCACCCTCGCGTTCATGGCCGACGCCGACGAGCACCGCGTCGAGGCGTACGTCGACCGTCTGGCCGAGTCCCTCGACGGTCTCGAGCCGGTGGAGCTGTCGTTGTCCGGCGCGGTGGTCTTCCCGAACGTCGCCGAGGCCCGGGTGCTCGCGACCGGCATCGCCGGCATGGCCGACGGCGACGTCCTCGCGACCCTGTCCCTGCGGGCCCGCAACGCCGCGGTCGCCTGCGGCATCGAGGTCGACGGGCAGCGCTTCCGGCCGCACGTCACCGTCGCCCGCACCGGCGGGCGGCCCACCGAGATGACCCGCTGGGTCCGGCTCCTGGACACCTACGCCGGCCCGTCCTGGCCCCTCGCGTCCGTGCAGGTGATCGCGTCCCACCTGGGTGAGGGACCGCGTCGCAGTCCCCGCTACGAGACGCTCGCCGAGATCCTGCTCTGATCCGGGCCGAGACGCCGAAGGGCCGGGCCCGCCGCAGCGGACCCGGCCCTTCGGCGTACAGCGCGGATCAGTTGAGGTGGTGCACGATCTCCTCGACCTTGTCCTTCGCGTCGCCGAACAGCATCTGGGTGTTCTCGCGGAAGAACAGCGGGTTCTGCACCCCGGCGTACCCGGCGGCCATGGAGCGCTTGAAGACGATGACGTCCTTGGCGTTCCAGACCTCGAGGACCGGCATGCCGGCGATGGGGGAGGTCGGGTCCTCGGCCGCGGCCGGGTTGACCGTGTCGTTGGCGCCGATGACCAGGACGACGTCGGTCTCGGGGAGGTCGTCGTTGATCTCGTCCATCTCGAGCACGATGTCGTAGGGCACCTTGGCCTCGGCGAGCAGCACGTTCATGTGCCCGGGCAGTCGGCCGGCGACGGGGTGGATGCCGAAGCGGACGTCGACGCCCTTGGCCCGCAGCTTGGCGGTGAGGTCGGCGACCGGGTACTGCGCCTGCGCCACCGCCATGCCGTAGCCGGGGGTGATGACCACCGACGACGCGCCGGCGAGGAGCTCGGCGGCGGCCTCGGCCTGGATCTCGCGGTGCTCGCCGTAGTCCTTGTCGTCGCCCGCCGGAGCCTCGATGCCGAAGCCGCCGGCGATGACGGAGATGAACGAGCGGTTCATCGCCTTGCACATGATGTAGGACAGGTACGCACCGGAGGAGCCGACGAGGGCGCCAGTGACGATGAGCAGGTCGTTGCCGAGCAGGAAGCCCGACGCGGCCGCGGCCCATCCGGAGTAGGAGTTGAGCATCGACACCACGACCGGCATGTCGCCGCCGCCGATGGAGGCGACCAGGTGCCAGCCCAGCGCCAGGGCGAGGATGGTCAGGACGCCCAGCAGGAGGTCGGCCGAGGTGTTGTCGTGGGTGTCGAGCGAGACATAGATCGCCGTGAGGATCGCGAACAGCACCAGCGAACCGACGTTGATGAGGTTCTTGCCCGGCAGCATGAGCGGCGCGGACTTCATCTTGGCCGACAGCTTCAGGTTGGCCACGATCGAGCCCGTGAAGGTGACGGCACCGATGAAGATGCCGATCGCGACCTCGGCCTCGTGGATGTTGACCAGGCTGTCCATCGACTCGTGCGAGCCCAGGATGTGACCGTTCCAGCCGATGAGGACCGCGGCGAGACCCACGAACGAGTGCAGGGCCGCGATCAGCTCGGGCATGCCGGTCATCTCGACGATCCGCGCGCGCCACAGGCCGATGACGGCGCCGATCGCGACCGCGGCGAGCATCAGGATGATGACCAGCGCCCGGTCGCCGCCCGTGGGCAGGAACTCGCTGACGTCGATGACGCCCACGACCGTGGCGAGGAGCGCCACGGCCATCCCGACGATGCCGAAGGTCAGGCCGCTGCGGGCCGACTCGTGCCGGGACAGGCCGGCCAGCGAGAGGATGAACAGCAGGGCGGCGACGATGTACGCCGCACCGGTGATCGAGGTGATGTCCATGGATCAGGCTCCCTTGCTGAACATCGCGAGCATGCGGCGCGTGACCGCGAAGCCGCCGAAGACATTGATCGAGGCGAGCAGGATCGCGACCGCCGACATGACGAGCACCAGCTTGTCGGCGGTGGCGACCTGCACGAGCGCACCGACCACGACCACGCCGGAGATCGCGTTGGTCACCGACATCAGCGGCGTGTGCAGCGCGTGCGCGACCTTCCCGATCACGTAGTAGCCGATCACGATCGAGAGCATCAGCACGGTGAAGTGGCGCCGCAGCTCGTCGGTCGGCGCCAGCGCGTTGATGAGCCAGAACAGGCCGATCGCGCCGAGCACGACGGCGACCTTGCCGCCCGGGGTGAGCTGCGCCTTCGGCTCCTTCGCCGGTACGGCGGCGGCGGGCGCCGCGCTGGCCGGGGCCGCGGAGACCTGCACCGCCGGGGGCGGCCAGGTCGACTCGCCGTCACGGACCACCGTGATGCCGCGCTGGACGACGTCGTCGAAGTCCAGCGTCAGCGCGCCGTCCTTCTCCGGGGTCAGCAGCTTGAGGAGGTTGACGATGTTGGTGCCGTACAGCTGCGAGGTCTGCGCGGCGAGCCGGCCGGCGAGGTCGGTGTAGCCGAGGATCGTGACGCCGTTCTCGGTGACGACCCGCTGGTCGGCGACGGTGCCCGCGGCGTTGCCGCCGTTGGCCGCGGCCATGTCGACGATGATCGAGCCGTTGCGCATCCCGGCGACGGTCTCGGCGGTGATCAGCGACGGGGCCGGACGTCCGGGGATGAGCGCGGTGGTGATGACGATGTCGGCGGCGCGCGCCTCCTCGTCGTACATCGCGGCGGTGGCCGCGACCTGCTCGGCGGTCATCTCCTTGGCGTAGCCGTCGGAGGAGACCTCGGCCTCGAACTCGACGTGGACGAACTCCGCGCCCATCGACTCGACCTGCTCGGCCACCTCGGGGCGCACGTCGAACGCGCGCACGACCGCACCCATCGCGGACGCGGCGCCGATCGCGGCCAGGCCGGCGACACCGGCGCCGACGACGAAGACCCGGGCCGGCGGGATCTTGCCCGCGGCGGTGACCTGGCCGGTGAACATCCGGCCGAACTCGTGGGCGGCCTCGACGACCGCGCGGTAGCCCGCGACGTTGGCCATCGAGGACAGCACGTCCATCGACTGCGCACGCGAGATCCGCGGCACCGCGTCCATCGCCAGGGCGGTCACGCCCTGGGTCTGGAGCCGCTCGAGCAGCTCGGGGCTGCGGCCCGGCGCCATCATCGAGATGATCGTGGCGCCGCGACGGAGCCGGCCGATCTCCTCGTCGGTGGGGGCGTTGACCTTGACGACGACGTCGGCGGCCCACACCTCGTCGGCCGTCCCGACCCGCACAGCCGGGTCGTCGAGCGTCGTGAAAGCGCTGTCGGGCTGGTCGGCGAGATCGCCGGCTCCCGACTCGATGACGATCTCGTAGCCGAGCTTGGACAGTTGGGATACGGTCTTCGCAGTCGCCGCAACCAGGGTCTCGCCCTGTTTCGACTCACGCGGGATGCCGATCAGCATCGAGCCTCCAGCCATTCTGTGGACACAGCGCTGGTCAACCTACACACGCCAGGCTGCATCGCGGTTGCCGTCTTACGTGTGACGTACATCTACGCGATGCCCGTCGCGATGAGCGGGACGAGCCCGGGTCAGCCCGCTGCGATGCCGTACATCCGGTCGCCCGCGTCACCGAGGCCGGGGACGATGTAGCCCCTCTCGTTGAGCCGCTCGTCCATCGCGGCCGTCACGACTGTGACCGGGATCTCAAGGTCCGCGAGCTCCTCCTCGAGGCGGGCACAGCCCTCGGGCGCGGCGAGCAGGCAGACCGCGGTGATGTGGTCGGCGCCGCGGTCCACGAGGAACCGGATCGCGGCGGCGAGGGTCCCGCCGGTCGCGAGCATGGGGTCGACCACGTAGCACTGGCGCCCGGACAGGTCCTCGGGCAGACGCTCGGCGTACGTCGTCGCGGCCAGCGTCTCCTCGTCGCGGACCATGCCCAGGAAGCCCACCTCCGCGGTCGGCAGCAGCCGCATCATGCCGTCGAGCATGCCGAGCCCGGCGCGCAGGATGGGCACGACGAGCGGGCGGGGCGTCGCGAGCCGGGTGCCCGTCGTCGGCGCCACCGGGGTCTCGATGTCGGCCGGCTCGACACGGACGTCACGGGTCGCCTCGTAGGCCAGCAGCGTCACCAGCTCGTCGGCCAGCGACCGGAAGGTCGGGGAGTCGGTGTCCTTGTTGCGCAGCACGGTCAGCTTGTGGGCGACGAGCGGGTGGTCGACGACGAGGGTGCGCATGGAGAGCACCCTATTCCTCTGGCCCTGTGATTCCTCTGGCCCTGTGCCCGTTCCCGTGCCACGCTTGACGACATGACCGCTAGCGGCACGGCCATCGAGTCCGTCGACTTCGCGCTCGCCGCCTACCGCGAGGAGGGGGTGTGGCGGGTCGCCGAGCTCACGCCCGACCACGCCACGGACGTCGAGACCCTGGCCGCTGCGCTGCGCCGGTTCCCCGGCGACGGCGGCGCGGTCGGACTGGTCGCGGTCGAGGAGGACTTCTTCTTCGTCGTGCGGGTGGCGGGTCCGCGCACCCGGGTCATGCTCTCCGACGTCACCGCGGCGACCGAGTGGGAGCTGGCGGCCGCCGTCGTCGAGCACCTCGGCCTGCCGACGGTGGAGGACGAGGACGACCCCGAGCCGGCCGGCGACCTCGAGCTGCTCAGCGACCTCGGCGTCAACGCCATGGACCTCGCCGCGATCCTCGACGACGACGAGCTCTACCCCGACGAGATGCTCTCCGAGATCGCTCGCGGGCTCGGCTTCGGCGACCTCTTCGACGACGCCGTCGGCCTCACCTCGGCGTGAGCACCCCACCGAGTTCTTCTCCCCCGCTTCGCTCCGCCGAACAACTCGTCGGGGACCCCGCGTGAGCACCCCGCTCGCCCGCTGGGAGGAGCCGATGCGGGCGGCGCTCGCCGAGGCCTCGGCCGCGCTGTCCTCCGGCGACGTGCCCATCGGAGCCGTCGTCGTGGACCCCGCCGGGGTGGTCGTCGGGACGGGGCGCAACGTCCGCGAGCGTGACGCCGATCCGACCGGCCACGCCGAGGTCGTCGCCCTCCGCGAGGCCGCCGCCGCGCGGGGCGAGTGGCGGCTGACCGGCTGCACCCTCGTCGTCACCCTCGAGCCGTGCACCATGTGCGCCGGCGCCGCCGTGCTCGCCCGCGTGGACCGGGTGGTCTTCGGCGCCTACGACGACAAGGCCGGCGCGGTCGGCTCGCTGTGGGACGTCGTCCGCGACCGGCGGCTCAACCACCGCCCCGAGGTGGTCGCCGGGGTGCTGGCCGACGAGTCCGCTGCCCTGCTCGACGGCTTCTTCGCCGCCCAGCGCGCGTAGTGCCCAGGGACTATCGCAGCGCGGCGGCCTCGGCGGCGAGCCCGCTGATCCGGTCCCAGTCACCCGCGGCGACGGCGTCGGCGGGCGTGATCCACGAGCCGCCGACGCAGCCGACGTTGGGCAGGGCCAAGTAGGACGCGGCTGAGGCGGGGGTGATCCCGCCCGTCGGGCAGAACCGGGCCTGGGG
>NZ_VDMP01000021.1:20840-24042 GCF_006335005.1 Nocardioides albidus | reverse complement strand
GACGGTCGACGTGCCGGGCAGGAAGGGCACGCCGGTCGCCTGCATCGCGGCGAGCAGGGAGGGCGTGGAGCCGGGCGACACGAGGAAGGTGGCGCCGGCCGCGACCGCCGCCTGCGCCTGGGCCGGCGTCGTGATGGTGCCGGCGCCGAGGGCGATCTCGGGCACCTCGTCCGCGATGGCGCGCAGGGCGTCGAGGGCGACCGGGGTGCGCAGGGTCAGCTCGATGGCGGGCAGGCCGCCGTCGACGAGGGCCCGGGCGATCGGGACGGCGGTGGCGAGATCGTCGACGACGACGACCGGGAGGACCGGGACGAGGTCAAGAGCGGACAAGGGGAGTCTCCAGGGCGGCGGCGGTGGTGGGCATCGGGAAGATCGAGGCGCCCTCGTCGGCAGGCCCGACGGTGGCACGGAAGGCGGCGAAGAGCTCACGGCCCGTCCCGGCCCACGCGGCGCCGGACGGGGCCGCGCCGGTCGGCGTACGGTCGGCGAGGTCCGCCGCGATGCTCAGCGTCCCCGCGTCGGCGTCCAGCGTGATCAGGTCGCCGTCCCGGACCCGGGAGAGCGGCCCCCCGAGGGCTGCCTCCGGGGTGACGTGGATGGCGGCGGGGACCTTGCCGGACGCGCCGGACATCCGGCCGTCGGTCACGATCGCGACCTTCTGGCCGCGGTCCTGGAGCACGCCGAGCGCCGGGGTGAGCTTGTGCAGCTCGGGCATGCCGTTGGCCGCCGGGCCCTGGTAGCGGATCACGGCGACCAGGTCGACGCCGTCGAGCTCGCCGGCGGAGAAGGCGGCGAGGAAGTCGTGTTGGTCGTCGAAGACCCGTGCCGGGGCGGACACCTGGCGGTGCTCGGGTGCGACGGCGGACGTCTTCACGACCCCTGTCCCGAGCGGTCCACGGACCACCTTGACGCCGCCGTCGGCCGAGAACGGGTCGGTCGCCGGACGGAGCACGTCGAGGTCCAGGCTGGCGGACGGGCCCGGACGCCAGGTCAGCTCGCCGTCGACGAGCACCGGCTCCTCGGTGTAGCGGCGCAGGCCGGGTCCGACGATCGTCTCGACGTCCTCGTGCAGCAGGCCCGCGTCGAGCAGGGTGCGCACGAGGAAGCCGATGCCGCCGGCGGCGTGGAAGTGGTTCACGTCCGCGGCGCCGTTGGGGTAGACCCGGGCCAGCAGCGGTACGACGGCCGACAGGTCGGCGAGGTCGTCCCAGGTGAGCAGGATGCCGGCAGCGCGGGCGATCGCGACCAGGTGCAGGGTGTGGTTGGTGGAGCCGCCGCTGGCGAGCAGGGCGACGCAGGCGTTGAGGACGACCTTCTCGTCGACCATCTCGCCCAGGGGCGGCGCGGCGTCGTACTGCGCGCTGCGGCGCACGGCGACCGCGGCCGCCTCGCGGGTGAGGGCGTCGCGCAGCGGGTTGTCGGGGTTCACGAAGGACGAGCCCGGCAGGTGCAGGCCCATCACCTCCATGATCAGCTGGTTGGAGTTGGCGGTGCCGTAGAAGGTGCACGTCCCCTTCGAGTGGTACGACGCCGCCTCGGCCTCGAGGAGCTCCTCGCGCCCGGCCTTGCCCTCGGCGAAGAGCTGGCGGACGCGGGCCTTCTCCTTGTTGGGCAGGCCGGAGGTCATCGGTCCCGCCGGCACCCACACGGCCGGCAGGTGGCCGAAGGAGAGCGCGCCGATCAGCAGCCCGGGCACGATCTTGTCGCAGACCCCGAGCAGCAGCGCGGCGTCGAACATGTCGTGCGAGAGCGCGATCGCGGTCGACATCGCGATCACGTCGCGGCTGTAGAGCGAGAGCTCCATGCCGTCGCGGCCCTGGGTGATGCCGTCGCACATGGCGGGTACGCCGCCGGCGACCTGGGCCAGGCCGCCGGCGCGGATCACGGCGTCCTTGAGGACGGGCGGATAGTCGCCGTACGGCTGGTGCGCGGAGAGCATGTCGTTGTAGCTGGTGACGATCGCGAGGTTGGGCTTCTGGCCGCGCGCCAGCTCGGTCTTGGCCGGTCCCTCGGCGGCCGCGAAGCCGTGGGCGAGGTTGGCGCAGGCCAGGCGGCCGCGTGCGGGTCCGCGCACGCCGGCCGCCCGGACCCGCTCGAGGTAGGCCGCGCGGGTGGCGGCGCTGCGCTCGGTCAGCCGGCGGGTCACGTCGGCGAGGACGGGGTGGAGGGTCGGGCTCATGTCACTCCTGCCAGGTGTGGCCGTCGCGCGCCGGCAGCAGTGCCGCCGCGGCCGGGCCGTCGGTTCCGGGGTGGTAGCGGACCGGCTCGACGGCCGTGCGCTCCCACTGCTCGAGGATCGGCTCGACCCACGCCCACGCGGCCTCGACCTCGTCGCGGCGCATGAACAGGGTCGGGATGCCGCGCATCACGTCGAGGAGCAGGCGCTCGTAGGCGTCGGGGCTGCGCTCGTCGAACGCGTCCGCGTAGCTGAGGTCGAGGGAGGCCGGGTGCAGCCGGATGCCGCCCGGGCCGGGGTGCTTGGCCGTGAGATGCAGCTGCATGCCCTCGTCGGGCTGCATCCGGATGGTCAGCCGGTTGGGGGTGGCGACGCCCTCGCTGTGCGGGAACATCGTGTGCGGCGGCTCCTTGAAGACCACCTCGATGGTGGACTCCTGGCGGGCCAGCCGCTTGCCGGTGCGCAGGTAGAACGGGACACCCGCCCACCGCCAGTTCTGCACCTCCGCGCGCAGGGCCACGAACGTCTCGGTGGTGCTCGGCCGCCCGATCTCCTCGCCGTACGTCGTGTACTGGCCGCGCACCGTGTTGCGGTCCACGTCGCTGCCGGCCAGGGGGACGAGGGCCCGCAGCACCTTGAGCTTCTCGTCGCGCACGGGGTCGCCGCCGACGTACGTCGGGGGCTCCATCGCGACCAGGCAGAGCATCTGCAGCAGGTGGTTCTGCACCATGTCGCGCAGCGCGCCGGATCGGTCGTAGTACTCGCCGCGGCCGGCGACGCCGAGCTTCTCGGACACGGTGATCTGCACGTGGTCGATCCAGCGGGAGTTCCAGATCGGCTCGAGGAAGACGTTGGCGAAGCGCGTGACGAGCAGGTTCTGCACGCTCTCCTTGCCGAGGTAGTGGTCGATCCGGAAGATCTGGCGCTCCTCGAAGACCCGGCCCACGGCGTCGTTCACGACGCGGGAGGAGGCGAGGTCGGAGCCGATCGGCTTCTCGAGGACGATCCGGCTGGTCTCCTCGACCA
>NZ_VDMP01000021.1:0-20763 GCF_006335005.1 Nocardioides albidus | reverse complement strand
CGCCGGAGGCGGCGTCGAGGCAGAGGTGGTGCAGCCGGCTCACGAGCCGGTGCACCGCGCCGGCCTCGAGGTGGTCCTCGGGCACGTGCTGGAAGATCGCCTGGCTGACCAGGTCGCGGTAGCCGGCGTCGTCGAGGTCGTGGCGGGAGACGCCGATGATCCGGGTGTCGGGGTGCAGCTGGCGCTGGCGCTCCCGCTGGTAGAGGCCGGGGAGCAGCTTGCGGAGGGCGAGGTCGCCCGTGCCGCCGAAGACGGTGAAGTCACAGGCAGGGACTGCCAAGTCAGGAGTGGAAGCGCTCACGACATCCACCGTAAGCCCAAACCGTGCTCTTCGGAAGCACTACTTAGGTCTTTTTCGGATCGAACTCGGCGGGCTTACACTCCGGTCATGGCAGATCAGCGGGTTCCGCCGGCAGTGCGGGAGTCCGCCACGGCCGGGGACCTGCTCGCCCTGCTGCGCAGCGGCCGCGCCTCGACCCGCTCCGACCTGCGCGCCCTCACCGGCCTGTCCCGCACCGCGGTGGTCGCCCGGGTCGGCGCGCTCGCCGACGCCGGGCTCCTCGTCCTCGGCGCCGAGCTCGCCTCCACCGGCGGCCGTCCGCCCGGCAGCCTGGTCTTCAACACCCGCGCCGGCGTGGTCCTCGCCGCCGCCATCGGACGCTCCCGCTCCCAGCTCGCGGTCTTCGACCTCGGCGGCGCCGAGCTGGCCTCGTCGGCCCTCGACCACGAGGTCGGCGCCGGTCCCGACGCCGTGCTGCCCGGCGTCGCCGACCACCTTCGCGACCTGCTCACCCCCGACCTGCCGCCCGTGCTGGGGATCGGCGTCTCGCTGCCGGGCGTCGTCGACCCCGAGCGCGGCGTCAGCGTCGACACCCCGGTGATGGCCGGCTGGGACGGCGTCCCGCTCGCGCCGTACCTCGAGAAGGTCGCGGACGCGCCGCTCCTCATCGCCAACGACGCCGACACCCTCGCCCGCTCGGAGTACCTCGGTCACGCCCGGACGATCCGCGACCTGTTGGTGGTCAAGGCGTCCACCGGCATCGGCCTCGGCGTGCTCGCCGACGGCCGGATCATCAGCGGCTCCTGGGGCGGCGCCGGCGACATCGGGCACACCAAGATCCCCGAGGCCGCCGGTCGCCCGTGCAGGTGCGGCGACGTCGGCTGCCTGGAGACGATCGCGGCCGGTTGGTCGCTCGTCGCCCGGCTGCGGGAGGAGGGCCGCGAGGTCGACCACGTGCGCGACCTCGTCGCCCACGCGCTCGCCGGCGACCCCGAGGCCAAGCAGCTGCTCCGCGAGAGCGGGCGGATGCTGGGCGAGGTGCTCGCCGTCGCCATCAACCTGCTCAACCCGCGCGCCATCGTCCTCGGCGGCGACATGGCGGCGGCGTACGACGTCTACGCCGCCGGCGTGCGCGAGGCGGTCTACGCCCGCTCCTCCGCGCTGGCCACCCGCGAGCTGCAGTTCCTCCCGTCGACGTACGGCGACCGCGCGGGACTCGTCGGGTGTGCCGCCCTGGCGCTCGAGGCCGTCCTCAGCCCCGCCGCCGTCGACGCCCGGCTCGCCCGGGCGCGGTCCTGACGGGTCTCGGGGTTCAGTCCCGCATCTCGGCGTACTCCGCGTCGCTCAGCAGCCGGGAGCGGATGAGGAAGCGCACGCCGTACGGCGCCTCGAGCGAGAACCCCGCCCCGCGGCCCTTCACGACGTCGATCGTCAGGTGGGTGTGCGACCAGTAGCCGAACTGCGCCTTCGACATCCACACCGGCACCGGCCGCTCGAGGCCGATGTCGAGGTCGCCGAGGTGCACGTCGGCGTCACCGAGGAGGAAGTCGCCGTCGGGGTAGCACATCGGCGCCGACCCGTCGCAGCAGCCGCCGGACTGGTGGAACATCACCGGCCCGTGCGCCTCGGTGAGCGTGCGCAGCAGCTCCGCCGCCGCCTCGGTGAGGTCGACCCGGTCGGTCATGGTGGTCCTTCGGGGGTGAGGTCGGTGGTTGAGGGTGGGGGTGGGTGGTGTGTGGTGGTCCGCTGCGCGGGGACGTCATACGTTGTGTGGGTTGTGGGCCTCGGTTCGTATGACGTCTGCGGGGCGTGGGGGCGGCGGGACTCCGCTGCGCGGGGACGTCATACGTTGCGTGGGTTGTAGGCCTCGGTTCGTATGACGTCCCCGGCAAGCCGGCAAGCCGGCAACCCGGCGAGCGGAGAGCGGACAGCGGACAGCGGAGAGCCGGAGGGCTGAGCCCGCCGGCTCAGAAGAACCCGAGCGCGTCCGGGCTGTAGGACACCAGCAGGTTCTTCGTCTGCTGGTAGTGGTCGAGCATCATCTTGTGCGTCTCGCGGCCGATGCCCGACTGCTTGTAGCCGCCGAAGGCCGCGTGCGCGGGATAGGCGTGGTAGCAGTTGGTCCACACGCGGCCGGCCTGGATCTCCTTGCCGGCGCGGAAGGCCTGCGACCCGTCGCGCGACCACACGCCGGCGCCGAGGCCGTAGAGCGTGTCGTTGGCGATCTTGAGCGCGTCGGCCTCCTCGTCGAAGCCGGTCAGCGAGACGACCGGGCCGAAGATCTCCTCCTGGAAGATCCGCATGGAGTTGTCGCCCTCGAAGATCGTCGGCGTCACGTAGTAGCCCTCGGCGAGGTCGCCCTCGAGGACGTTGCGCCCGCCGCCGGTGAGGACCTTCGCGCCCTCGTCCTTGCCGATCTCGATGTAGGACAGGATCTTCTCGAGCTGGTCGTTGGAGGCCTGCGCGCCGATCATCGTGGTGTCGTCGAGCGGGTTCCCCTGCTTGATCTGCTCCACACGAGCGACGGCGTCGTGCACGAAGTCGGAGTAGATGGAGCGCTGCACGAGGGCGCGCGACGGGCAGGTGCACACCTCGCCCTGGTTGAGCGCGAACATCGCGAAGCCCTCGAGGGCCTTGTCGTAGAACGCGTCGCGCTGGTCGGCGACCGACTCGAAGAAGATGTTCGGGCTCTTGCCGCCGAGCTCGAGGGTGACGGGGATGATGTTCTGGCTGGCGTACTGCATGATCAGCCGGCCGGTGGTGGTCTCGCCGGTGAAGGCCACCTTCGCCACGCGCGGCGAGGAGGCGAGCGGCTTGCCGGCCTCGACGCCGAAGCCGTTGACGACGTTGAGTACGCCGGCCGGCAGCAGGTCGCCCACGAGCTCGATGAGCTTGAGGATGGACCACGGGGTCTGCTCGGCGGGCTTGAGCACGACGGCGTTGCCGGCGGCGAGCGCGGGCGCGAGCTTCCAGACCGCCATCAGGATGGGGAAGTTCCACGGGATGATCTGCGCGACCACGCCCAGCGGCTCGTGGAAGTGGTAGGCGACCGTGTTCTCGTCGATCTCGCCGATCGTGCCCTCCTGGGCGCGCAGGACGCCGGCGAAGTAGCGGAAGTGGTCGATCGCCAGGGGGATGTCGGCAGCCAGCGTCTCGCGGACCGGCTTGCCGTTCTCCCAGGTCTCGGCGACGGCGATGGCGGTCAGGTTGGCCTCCATCACGTCGGCGATCTTGAGCAGGATGTTGGCCCGCTCCGTCGTGGAGGTCTTCCCCCACGACGGAGCGGCAGCGTGGGCGGCGTCCAGCGCGGCCTCGACGTCCGCCTCGGTTCCCCGGGCGATCTCGGTGAAGGCCTTGCCGTTCACCGGCGAGATGTTCTCGAAGTAGTCGCCCTTGATCGGGTCCACCCACTGGCCGCCGATGTAGTGGCCGTAGCGGCTCGCGACGGAGACGAGGGAGTCGGGCTGTCCGGGTGCTGCGTAGACGGTCATGGTGTGCTCCAAGGAGTCGGGCGGAGTCGGTCGGTACGCCGCGCTGTGACGGCGGTCACGACGTTAGGAGCCGCAACGTTGCAGGCCCGTTGCCGTTCCCCGAGCGGCGCGAACTCAGCGCAGTTCGGCGTCCAGCCGCGCGATCTGCCCCTCGACGAGCGCCCGCATCGGCGAGCTCGCCGGTACGACGGCGCGCTGGGCCAGCCACATGTCGTAGTCGTCGCGTCCCCACCCGGAGCGGGTCCAGGCCGACATCAGGTCCGGCTGACCGGATCGCAGCAGCGCATGGCGCAGCGATGCGGCCAGGCCCTCGCGCAGCCGGACGACGCCCGGCGCGCTGGAGCGCGGCAGCACCGGGCCGCCGTACCCCCGCATGGCGCTGCGCAGGTCGCCCGCCGCGAGCTGCGCCTCGACGGCCAGCCAGTCGCCGCTGACCGGCGCGGTGAGGCGGTAGGGGCGGGAGGCGAGGAGCTCGTCGCCGAGCAGGTTGCGCAGCCGGTTGAGCTCGGCGCGCAGGGTCGACGTGCCGCCGTCCTCCTCGTAGAGCAGCACGCCCAGCTCGTCGCCGGTCAGACCCGTGGGGGAGGAGGCGAGGACCGCGACGATCTCGCTGTGCCGGCGCGAGAGCCGCAGCCGGCCGAGCTTGCCGCGACCGTCGTCGACCGTCACCAGCGCCTCGTCGTGGCCGAGCAGCTCGAGCACGATCCGCAGCCCGGTGTCGTGGCCGCCGCGCGCGGGAGGTGGAGCCTGGCGGGCCAGCTCGGCCTCCGCGAGACGCGCCGCGGCCCGCACCATCGCCATGGTCTGGGGTACGACGAGCGCGTCGCCGCCCGTCACGTCGAGGACGCCGAGCAGCCGGCTGGTCCCCGGATCGTGGATCGGCGTCGCGGCACAGCTCCACGAGCGGACCGCGGCGCGGAAGTGCTCCTCGCGGGTGACGACCGCGTCGCGGCCGGTCGCGAGAGCGAGCCCGGGGGCGTTGGTGCCGGCCAGGCGCTCGTCCCAGTTGCTCCCCTCGACGAAGCCGATCCGCTCCGCCTCGCGCAGCCGCTCCGGCGTACCGCACACCCACAGCAGGGTGCCCTCCGCGTCGGCCAGTGCCATCACCGCGCCGCAGTCACGGACCTCGCGACCGAGCACGTCGTCGAGCAGGGGGAACACGCGCGCCAGGGCGTGCTCCTCGCGCTGACCCCGCAGGTCGGGCGTCTCCAGGGCGATGGGTGCCTCGAGCTGGGTGACGTCCACCCCGGCTGCGGCGGAGCGCTCCCAGGAGGCCGCGACCTCGGCCCGCATCCCGCGATGCCGCGCGTCTCGCGTCTTCAGTCCGGTGGCCATCGCGTCTCCCACATGACGAGGGTCTCTCCGCACGACGATGACGCACAGAGGTTGCAAGCGGGTTGCATCGCCGCCCGGCGGCCGGGCTCCGCTCGACGTCGTTCCGGCCGACCGCGATTTCGAGCCGCCGTCACCGCTCCGGTAATGTTCCCCGCGGTGACGTGTCCGAGCGGCCTAAGGAGAACGCCTCGAAAGCGTTTGTGGGCGCAAGTCCACCGAGGGTTCAAATCCCTCCGTCACCGCCATGTGATGTCTCAGGACATCGGCGACAGTGGCCCCACGGAAACGTGGGGCCACTGGTCGTTTCGGGCCGTGTTCGTGGCCTTCGCGGGAACGATGGTCGCCCCCTCCTCGAGGTCCGATACTGCTGTGGTGGCGAACCTCCGGGAGCTGTGCGAGGCGGACCTCCCCGCGGTGGAGATCCTGCTCGCCGACGCGCTGGGTGGCCGCCGGCAGGTGCGGCTCGGCGAGCCGGTCGACGTCCTCGACCGGCCGGGTGTCGTCGCGTGCGACGGGCCGCGTGTCGTCGGGGTCGCCACGTGGGCGGCCGGCGACCCGGCGGAGCTCTGCTGCCTGGCGGTCGCCGCCGACCATCGCGGGCGCGGCATCGGCGGGGCCCTGGTCGAGGCGACCGCGGCGGCGGTCGGCCCGGTCGGGTTGTGGCTGGTCACGACCAACGACAACCTCGACGCGCTCCGGGTCTACCAGCGCCACGGCTTCCGGATCGAGCGGGTCGTCGTCGACGGCGTGGCGCACGCGCGCCGTCTGAAGCCGGGCATCCCCCTCGTCGGATCGCACGGCATCCCGCTCCTGGACGAGCTGGTCCTCCGCAGGCCGGCTCCGGCACCCGACGCCGCTCGTGGTCGACCCCGGGACGAATAAAGGTCTCCCACCCCTCACGGCTGTTGACAGGTGGAGGTGATTCTCGTGTCCGAGCCGGGCGAGTCCAGCATGATGGACGTCGTGCCGATGTCCGCGCGGCGCTCGACGCAGTCGGACGGGGATTTCGCCGAGCTGTTCGCCGCGACCTATCCCCAGGTCGTCCGCACGGCCTGGTTCGTGACCCACGACCGGGCCGCGGCAGAGGAGGTCGCCCAGGAGGCGTTCACCGAGCTCTTCCGCGGTTGGTCGCGGCTGCGCGACTTCGACCGCCCCGACCTGTGGGTACGCCGGGTGGCGATCCGCAAGGCACAGCGCGAGGCGTCGCGGCGCACTCGCCGGACCGCCCTCGAGCGGGCGGCCGCCACCGTCCCGACCGTCGCCGACGGTCTCGACCTGCCCGACCCCGAGCTGATCGCCGCGATCCGCAGCCTGCCGCCCAAGCAGCGGGCGATCGTCGTCCTGTTCTATCTCGAGGACCGGCCGATGGACGAGGTCGCCGATCTCGTCGGCTGCTCGACCTCGACCGGATTCGTCCATCTCCACCACGCCCGCAGACGACTGGCCGCCGTGCTCGGCGAGGAGGTGGGCAGCGATGTCGATTGACCAGCGCATCCGCGACGGACTCCGCGCCACCGACGACCGGCTGCCTGCGCCGGACGTCGACCACGCGCTCGCCGCCGTGACCACCGGCGTCCGGCCGCACCGTCGCGAGGCGGTGACGGCCCTCGTCGCGGCGGCCGCCGTCGTCGCGGTCGTCGTCGGCGTGCTCGCGCTGACCCGCGGCGGGGAAGACCCCGTGCGGCCCGTCGGCCCCCCGACGCCGACGGACGCGGTGCGCGACGCCGCGGCGCCGGACCCGCCACTGCCCGCGCGCCTGACCCGCCGCCTGCGCCAGATCCGCGACGACGGCTCGCGCTGGCCGGACGGGTCGGGCTCGCCGAGTCCGCCGTTGCTGCGCGACCCGGCGACCGGCCTGAAGGTCCAGCTGTACGGCCTGTGCGACGGCGGCCCCTGCCCCCTCGACGCCGACATGTCGCAGCTGCAGGGGACGCCTCGCGCGCTCGAGGTGAGCGACGGCAGCCGGTCGGCCCTGTTCGACGTGGCCGACGCCGTGCGGTTCGTGGTCGACGGGATGTGGTGGCTCGGCGTCAACGCCCGGGCGTTCGACGGCGACTCCGTGCTCGTGCAGGACGTCACCCGCGTCGGCGGCCCGATCCGGTTCCGCCTCCTGCAGGCCGATGGCACCGCGTACACGCTCCGGACGGTTCGCGACCCGGCCCCGGCACGCCTGGCTCCGGGCGTGGTGGCGCTGGAGCGGCCGGCGGGACGCGCGGGCCGGCAGAACCTGTACCTCGTCGACGACCGGGTTGCCACGATCCGGCCGGTCGACGTCCCCGATGACCGGCCCCGGTCCTGGACGGCGTACGACGGCCTCCTGCTCGGCGTCGCGGACGCCTGCCGCCTCAGCTGGCTGACGGCCGACGGCCTGCACGAGCGTCGGCTCGACTGCGGCCCCGGCGGGCGCCTGGCCGCGGCGTGGACGGACCTGCCCGATGGGTGGCCGCGACCGGGACGGATGGTGGTGACCGAGTGGGTCTCGCACGGGAGCAACCTGGTCAATCGGTGGGAGTTCTTCGTGCACGCCAGCACCGACGACGGCGCCACCTGGCACCGGCTCCCGCTCGGCCACGACGACGGATCGCTGTCGACGCGCATCGCCGAGGCCCTGCGCGGGCTGGAATGAGCGGGTAGGGGTGGACACCGTGACGACGAGGATCCGCAGGAACGCCGCCTGGCCCCGGGCGCTGGCCGCCGTCGGCGCCGCGATCCTGGTCGTCGCCGGCGGACTCGCGCTCACCCGGCTGGATGAGGACCCGCAGCAGGCCGGCCGGTCGACCCCGACGACGACCCCGACAACGACCCCGACAACGACCCCGGAGCCGACCCCGGAGCCGACCCCGGAGCCGACGACGACAGCGACGACCGCACCCGTCGAACTGCCGAGCAACGGCCGGATCGTCCGCGCCGAGGAGATGTTCGAGCGCGCCCTCGAGCCCTGCTCCCTCATCACCGCCGACCACGAGGTGGCCACGCGAGGAGCCGGTTGCGTCATCTGGGCGCGCGACGTCGATCCGGCGACGGGCATCGGGGTCTTCGAGGAGCAGCCGCTCGACCGGAGCGACGACACCGGCGACGACGCCGACCCGCCCCCCTTCGTCACGACGCTGCGCGTGGCCGACCGCACGGGCGTCCTCGGGCGGTTCCCCTCGCCGTACGACAGGGTCGACCCCGCGTTGGGCCCGGGCCGCGACGAGATCTCCCTGCCCCACGACCGCGAGATCACCGTGGTCGGGATCCACGGCCACGAGCGGCGCACCATCGACCTCTCCAACCTGCTCGCCGCGCCCGAGTACAGCCAGCCGGGCGACCCGGACGAGGTGGTCCAGTCCGTGGCGTGGTCGCCGGACCGGACCCGGATCGCCGTGGTCTCCGTCGGGCCCACCCCAGCGGGACGCGCGGTCCGGATCCGGGTCGTCGACAGCGACGGCGGGGACCCGCGGCTCGTCCACACGGTGACGAACACCCGACAGGTCCCCGCCGGCAAGACGCCGCTCGCCTACCTCTGGAGCCTGGCGTGGTCCCCGGACGGGTCCCGGCTCGGGTTCATCGAGGAGCTGGCTTACCTCGGCGGCTACGAGAAGTCCCAGTCCATCCGCGCCGTTACCGTCACCCTGTCCGGATCCGCCGCACCCGGACCCCGCACGCTCTACCGCTACACCGACCGCCCGTACGACGACGCGGCGATCGTGTGGTCGCCCGACGGCGCTCGGGTGGCGTTGCGGGTTCCCGGTGGGGTGCTCGAGCTGTCTCCCGAGGACGGGCGCGTCCTGGGCCGGCACCCGCTGATCGCCGGACAGATGGTGTGGCTCCCGAGAGGGAGCTGACCGACCGGCCGACCGAGCGGTCGCGCGGGCCTGGCCCGGGAGGACTACGGCGACCGGCGACCGGCCGGAATCCGGCGCCGGGCGTTGCGGTCGGCGGCCATGTCCCTCGACGCTGGGCATGACCGGTGCAGAATGGCGAGCGTTCGATCTCGGGAGGGTTGTGCCATGGAGTCTGTCCGGAACGCGGCCACGCCGCGCGGCGTACACAGAGCCCGGACGGAGACGGTCGCTCTCCGCCGCGACACCGGTCTGGCCGGATGGGCCTACACGCTCGGCGCGCCCGGCCCCGAGGCCCCACGGACCCGGCTGCTCGCCCGCATCGGCGGCGTGGTCGCCATCGTGGCGGTGACGGCCTACCTGGCCTGGCGGATCACGGCCACGTTGCCGCCGGACGGTTGGAACCGCACCGCCGCGTGGGTCCTGGTCGGGTTCGAGGCCCTGCCCCTGATCGGTCTGCTGGTCCGCCTGGTCACCCTGTGGAACCTCGACAGCGTGGCGCCGCGACCCGTGTCCGCCTCCTCGACCCACCTGCGGGTGGCGGTCCTGATCCCCACCTACAACGAGCCGGTCGAGGTCATCGCGCCCACCATCGCCGCGGCCTGTCGCCTGGAGCCGGCCCACGAGACCTGGGTGCTCGACGACGGCGACCGCGACTGGGTCGCCGACCTCTGCGCGGCGTACGGCGCCCGCTACGTCCGCCGGCCGGTCCACGACCACGCCAAGGCCGGCAACATGAACCACGCCCTCGACGTCATGGCCCGGGAGGCCGCCGAGGGCGCCCCGGAGGTCGACGTGATCGCAGTGCTCGACTGCGACCACGTGCCGCTGCCGCATTTCCTGACCGCCACCCTCGGCTGGTTCGACGATCCCGAGATCGCGCTGGTGCAGGGGCCACAGGAGTTCTACAACGCCGGCGCGTTCGACGACGACGGCGTCACCGGTGAGCAGGGCCTGTTCTTCCACGTCCTCATGGCCTCACGCAACCACGACGGCGCCGGGCCGTTCTGGTGCGGCTCCACCTCCCTGTTGCGGCTGCGTGCCCTGCGCGGGGTCGGCGGCGTCGCCACCGACACGATCGTCGAGGACATGCACACCACGCTCCGCCTCATCCGGGACGGCTGGAAGACCGTCTACCACCACCAGACGCTGGCGGTCGGCCTCGCTCCCGCCACCGCCGAGCAGTACCTGCTCCAGCGACGCCGCTGGGGCATGGGCGCCATGCAGGTCCTCGCCCACGAACGGCTCTGGGCGGCCAAGCGCTGGCTGTCGTGGCGCAACTACTACGAGTACCTCTCCGGGACACTGTGGTGGCTCGATGGGGTGGGGACCATCGCCGTGTTCGTCGTCCCCACCGCCATCCTCCTCAGCGGCGCCCAGACGTCCACCGCGAGCGTCGGCGCCTTCACGGCGGTCTTCACGGCGATGTTCGTGCTGCGCGTGTGGGGTCTGCGACGCCTCTTCCGGCACCACCTCCAACTGGCCCCGGCGTTCGCGCTGCGGGTCTTCCGCATCCCCGTCGGCCTGTCGTGCACCTGGTGGCTGCTGACCCGCCGGACCCTGTCGTTCGAGGTCACCCCCAAGGCCGGAGCCGAGCAGCGCTCCCGCGGCCGGGTCCCTCGGGCGCTGCGGGTCCTGTCCGTCCTCGCGCTCGCGGTCCTGGGGTACGCCGCCGCCGGGCTCGCCGGGCTGGTGCCCTGGCGCGCGTCATCCGGCGCCACCCTCGCCTCGGCCGCGTGGCTGGTCATGGCGGCCGGGGCCCTCGGCCTCGGGATGCGTCGCATCGTCTCGCCCACCTATGCCACCTCCCGGCGCAACGCCTACCGGGTCGGGATCCGGGCCGCCGTCGAGCTGCACGGCGACCGCGGTGAGCTCGTCGACGTCTCGACGGGCGGCGCCGCCGTCCGGTTCCCCGCGTCCGTCCCCCTCGCCGCGGGGGACGAGGTCAGGCTGGCCCTGCCGCAGGCGCCTCCCGTGCTCATGCGCGTGGTCCGCACGGTCGCCGACGGCGAGATCCAGAACGTGTCACTGCGGGTGCCCGAGGGCGACTGGGAGGGGCACCGAATCCTGTCCCTCTGGCTGTTCCACACCCCGGCCGACGCGGTGATCGGACTCCCGCCGGGAGTGCCGGCCGCGGCCGCGACCAGTCACCGCGGCCGTCGCCGCACCCTCGCCGCGATCGCCGCCGCGGGGACGGACCGATCCTAGAGACCGTCGCGCTCGCTGGGCCCCAGGCAGACGGCGACCAGCTCCCCGGCGATCTCGCCGCTGAACACCGCCCAGCCCCGGTCGAAGCTCACCAGCTCGGTGGCGCCGTCGGGCGTTCGGACGATCGCCTGGGTCGGGACGACATCGCGGTCGAAGCCGGTCACCGAGCAGCGGTTCTGCTCCATCATCGCGTCGAGCGGCCCCGAGGACATGTCGACGCGGGGCGCTGGATCGGCGGGCCTCATCGACGAGACGTTGCTGACGGCGCCGAAGCCGACGAGCAGGGTGAGTGCGGCGACCGTGGTCGCCGTACGCAGTGAATGGACGGCGACGCGCAGCCAGGTCGGAGACGCGACAGAAGTATTCACGTCGTCCCCCTTCACACCGCTGGTCAACATCTGCCGGCGCCCGGCGCCGGGTCTTCCCCACTGCCGATCTCAACGACCGGAGGGCCGCCGGGTCACGACCGCGTGAGGCGGCCCGCGGACCCGCACGGCAGGATGAGCCCATGACCTGGTTCGACGCACCGGCCGACGCGGCCACCCGGCTCGAGGCAGCGGGCTATCTCGCTGACGCCGCGACCGCGACCACCACCTACCTGGCCGGCGCGCTCGAGAAGCCGCTGCTGCTGGAGGGGCCGGCCGGGGTCGGCAAGACCGAGCTGGCCAAGGCGGTCTCGCGGGCCACCGGAGCCGACCTCGTGCGGCTGCAGTGCTACGAGGGACTCGACGAGGCGCGGGCGCTCTACGAGTGGAACTACAAGAAGCAGCTGCTGCGGATCCAGGCCGCCAACGCCGGGGGTTCGGGGGAGGGCGTCGACTGGGACGCCACCCACGACGACATCTTCTCCGAGGAGTTCCTCCTCACCCGGCCGCTGCTCACGGCGATCCGCCGCGAGCAGCCGACGGTGCTGCTCATCGACGAGGTCGACAAGACCGACATCGAGGTCGAGGGCCTGCTGCTCGAGGTGCTCAGCGACTTCCAGGTGACCATCCCCGAGCTCGGGACCGTCGCCGCGACCCGCAGGCCCTTCGTCGTCCTGACCTCCAACGCCAGCCGTGAGCTGTCCGAGGCGGTCAAGCGCCGCTGCCTCTACCTGCACATCGACTACCCCGACGCCGCGCGCGAGCGCCAGATCCTCCAGTCGCAGGTGCCCGACCTCGACGACCGCATCGCCGAGCAGCTCGTGGCCACGGTGGGCCGGCTGCGAGAGCTGGAGCTCAAGAAGGCGCCGTCGATCGCCGAGTCCGTCGACTGGGCGCGCACGCTCATCGCGCTGGAGATCCGCGACCTCGACGCGAAGGCGATCGCGGACACCCTCGGCGCCGTCCTCAAGCACCAGTCCGACCACGAGCGGGCGGTCAAGGAGCTCAAGCTGGCGAGGTCCTGACCGTGAGCACCGACGACTCCGGTCTCCTCGACCGCCACCTGGCCTTCGTCGAGGCGCTGCGCGGCGCCGGGCTGTCGGTCTCGCTGGCCGAGGACATCGACTCGCTGGCGGCCCTCGGAGCCGTCCGCTGGGGAGACCGCGGCATGGTCCGCGACGCGTTCGCGGCCACCATGGTCAAGAAGCAGTCGCAGCGCACGACCTTCGACGCCCTCTTCGACGTCTACTACCCGGCGATGGTGGGCAACGGCGCGGCGGCGTCGGCGGCCGAGGTGGACGCTGCCGACGCGGACGGTCCGGTCCGCGACAACGCGGCCGCGTTGACGGAGTTCCGGGAGCGGCTCGCCGAGGCCCTCGAGGCGCAGGACATGGACGAGGCCGAGCTGCGCCGGATGGCCGCCGAGATGGTCGGCGTCTTCGGCGCGATGCCCGGTCGCGGCCCGGGCCTGTCGTCCTGGTCGGCGTACACCGCGCTCCAGCGGGTCGCGCCGCAGCAGCTCATCGACCAGATCGTGGCCGGGCTGATGCGTCACAGCGACGAGGACGACGCCCGCCGGCAGGCCAACCGCCGGATCGGCTCGTTCACCGCGATGGTCGAGGACGACGCCCGGCGCCGGATCGCGGAGGAGAAGGGCCCCGACCACGTGGCCGACGTCGCGATCCGCCCCAGCATCGACAAGCTCGCGTTCATGTCCGCCCGCCGCGCCGACCTCGACGAGATGCGCAAGGAGATCTTCCCGCTGGCCCGCCGGCTGGCGACCCGACTGGTCAAGGAGCAGCACTCCCAGCACAAGCGCACGGCGCCGCTCGACTTCCGGCGTACCGTCCGCGCCTCGATCGCGACGGGCGGGGTGCCGATCACCACCCACCACCGCCCGAAGCGGCCGCACCGCACCGACCTCGTCGTGCTCTGCGACGTGAGCGGGTCGGTCGCCAACTTCGCCCAGTTCACGCTGCTGTTCGTGTTCGCGCTGCGCGAGGTGTTCCAGAGCATGCGCGCCTTCACCTTCATCGACCACGTGCACGAGGTGACCGAGCACTTCCGCCCGGGCGCCGACCCGGTCGACGTGCTCGCCGACCTCGCCGCGGCGACGTCCCACGCGGCGCTGTGGGGGCGGACCAACTACGGGCGCGCGTTCAGCAAGTTCGAGGATCAGTACGCCGACGCCCTCACCCCGAAGACGACCCTGCTCATCCTCGGCGACGCCCGCTCCAACTACAGCGACCTCCACGAGGACGCGCTCAAGCGGCTGGCGGGCTCGGTCCGGCGCTCCTTCTGGCTCAACCCCGAGCACGAGCGCAACTGGGGCACCGGGGACTCCGCCGCCCCGACGTACGCCGAGATCGTGCGGATGATCGAGTGCCGGAATCTCACCCAGCTCAGTGAGTTCGTGCACGATCTGGCCTGGTGAGGGGTGCATGAATCCCCGGACATCCGGGGGATTCATGCAGCGCTCTCAGCCCGAGAACTCCAGCGCCTCGTCCGCCACCGGCTTGCGGAAGACCAGGATGTCCTTGAAGTAGTTCATCTTCAGCCGCCAGGGGAAGACCGAGCCCTGCTTGGGGAGCGAGTCGATCGAGCGCATGACGTAGCCGGCCTCGAAGTCCAAGAAGGGCTCCTCGGCGACCGACTCGTCGCGGCGGGGGACGACGACCCGGGCGCCGGTGCGGTCCAGGTGGCCGAGCAGCTCGACGACGTACGCGCACACCAGGTCGGCCTTCAGCGTCCACGAGGCGTTGGTGTAGCCGATGATGAACGCGAAGTTGGGGATGTCGCTGAGCATCAGACCCTTGTAGGCCATCGTCTCGGACGGGGCGATCTTGGCGCCGTCGACCGCGAGCGTCGCGCCGCCGAACAGCTGCAGGTTGAGCCCCGTCGCGGTGACGATGATGTCGGCCTCGAGCTCCCTGCCCGACTTCAGCAGGATCCCGTTCGGCGTGAACCGGTCGATGTGGTCGGTGACGATGTCCACCGTGTGGTGGCGCAGCGCCTTGAACAGGTCGCCTCCGGGCACGGCGCACAGGCGCTGGTCCCACGGGTCGTACGGCGGCTTGAAGTGCTCGTCGAAGTCGACGTCGTCCGGCAGTTGCCGCTCGAGGAGCTTGCGCAGCAGCGCGCGCGACTCCTTCGGCCGCGCCTGGCAGAACTCGTAGAACGCGATCCGGCTGGTGAGGTAGCGGGTGCGGACCAGCTTCTGCGCCACCTTGTCGGGCAGCGTGCGGTACATCCGCGCCGAGAGCCGGTCGTACGCCGGCTGGCTGATGATGTACGTCGGCGTGCGCTGCAGCATCGTCACGTGGCCGGCGCCTGAGTCGGCGAGCGCCGGGATCAGGGTGACGGCGGTGGCGCCGGAGCCGATCACCACGATCCGCTTGCCCTCGTAGTCGAGGTCCTCGGGCCAGTGCTGCGGGTGGACGAGCTGTCCTTCGAAGTCGGAGGCGCCCTCGAAGGACGGGGTGAAGCCCTCGTCGTAGCGGTAGTAGCCCGACGCCGACCACAGGAAGCCGGCGGTCAGCTCGACCGTCTCGCCGGTGTCGGTGCGCTCCACGGTGACCGTCCACCGGGCGTCCTCGGTGGAGAACTCCGCGTGCACGAGTCTGTGGTGGTAGCGGATGTGCTCGTCGATGCCGTTCTCGGCCGCCGCCTCCTTCAGGTAGGCGAGGATGTCGGGACCGTCGACGATCGCCTTGGTGCCCTTCCACGGCTTCCAGCCGAAGCCGAGGGTGTGCATGTCGGAGTCGGAGCGGATGCCGGGGTAGCGGAACAGGTCCCACGTCCCGCCGAGGGAGTCGCGCATCTCGAGGACGGCGTACGACTTGTCCGGGAACGCCTTGCTCACGTGGTACGCCGCGTCGATGCCGGACAGGCCGGCGCCGACGATCAGCACGTCGAGGTGCGTGGCGGCGGTGGTGGAGTCGCTCATTCAGGCTTCCTTGAGGTTGAGGAGCTGCTCGACCGGGACGTCGGGCACCTCGATGTTGCGGGAGGCGGCGAGCCCCTCGATCTGCAGCCAGGTGACGTCGGCGAGGAGCCGGGTGAACTGGGGCGCCGGGGGCCGGAGCTCCTCGCGCGAGCTCCAGCTGCGCACGGCGGCCATGACGCCGCCGACGAGGAGGAAGACGTACGGCGTGAGCGCGTCGCGGTCCTCGTCGTCGACCTCGGCGTCGAGCAGGGCGAGGAAGCCGCCGATGACCAGCTCGATCTGCTCGGCGATCTGGCCGATGGCGTCGTCGAGGGGCTTGACGGAGGCGCCGGCGATGTCGCGCTCCGCGAAGCGCATCCACGCGACGTTCTCGGCACCCCACCCGACGTACGCGCCGATGATCCGCTCGATGATCTGGCGCGGCGTGCCCTCGAGGGTCACGGCGGCGAGCAGCAGCTCGCCGGCGCGGTTGCAGATCTCCTGCTGGATGGCGACGTCGAGGTCGGTGCGGTCCTCGAAGTAGCGGTAGAGCACGGTGCGGTGCACCGAGGCCTCCTCCGCGATCTGCTGGACGCTGAGGTCGGCGCCGGGCTCGAGGTCGCGCGCCAGCACGGTCAGGGCCGCCTCGAGCACGGCCTGGCGGCGGTCGGCGTTGTGCTGCTGCCAGCGGCGCTTGCGTCCGTCGGGCTGGTTCTTGGCCGTCCCCATGGCGACCCCTCCTGCGATCCTCACGATGTCAGCGACACGGTACGGCGGAGCAGGCTCCGGCGGCGGACGGCAGGCGGTGCGGCGATCGAGCGCTGCTCGGCCGGGTCGGTGACCTTGGCGCGCGGACGACCGGACCGGGCGCCCCGCTCGCGCTCGGCCGCGTCGAGGCGCTGCCAGGCCGCGAGGTCCCCGGCGTCGGGGTGCCTCTCGGCGACGAGGGCCGCGAGGGCGGCAGCCGAGCCGGTCGGGGCGGGCAGGCCGGCGTCGAGGTCGTCGAGGATCGTCTCGACGGTCTCCTGGGCGTCGGTCTTGTTGGTGCCGATGAAGCCGACCGGGCCGCGCTTGATCCAGCCGACGACGTAGACGCCGGGCTCGACGCGGCCGAGGTGGTGGGGCACGGTGGCGGTGCGCTCGTCGAACGGCAGGCCGGCGACCGGCGTCCCGCGGTGGCCCACGGAGCGGACCACGAGCCCGGCGTCGAGGACGAAGGTGTCGTCGGTGGGCTCGGCGCGGACCGACCCGTCGACCTCGGCCAGCCGGTTGCGGGCGACCCGGACGCCGGTGACCCGGCCGTCGGCGCCCAGGACCTCGACGGGCGAGACCGCGAAGCTGAGGACGATCCGGCGCTTCGTCGAGGCCGGGTCGACCGGGCGCTCGGCGAGGTCGCGCAGCAGCGCGCTGCGCTGGTCGTCGCCGGTGAGCAGGGCGGGGTCGGCGTCGACGATCACGTCGACGTCCTCGAGGGCGGCCAGGCCGATCAGCTCCGGCACGGTGAACGCCGCCTGCGCGGGACCGCGCCGGCCGAGGACGACCACCTCGCGCACGTTGCTCGCGCGCAGCTGGTCGAGCGCGCCCGGGGCGAGGTCGGTGCGCTCGAGCACCTCGACGGGCCGGGACAGGATGCGGGCCACGTCGAGGGCGACGTTGCCGTTGCCGACGACGACCGCGCGCTCGTGGTGGAGCGGGACATCGAGGTCCTGCTGCTCGGGGTGACCGTTGTACCAGCCCACGAGGGCGGTCGCGGGCACCGAGCCGGCCAGGTCCTCGCCCGGGATCCCCAGGCCGCGGTCGGCGGAGGCGCCGACGGCGTACACGACCGCGTCGTAGTGGGCGCGCAGGTCGGCCAGTGTGAGCCCGCCGGCCGCGCCGACGTCGACGCCGAGGCGGTAGTGGAACCGCGGCTGCCGCTCGATCGCCTCGAAGAGCCGGGTGACGAGCTTGGTCGAGGCGTGGTCGGGGGCGACGCCGTGCCGGACCAGGCCGTACGGCGTGCGCAGCCGGTCGTAGACGTCCACGCCGGTGATCTCGGGGTGCTTGAGCAGCTCGTCGGCCGTGTAGAGGCCGGCCGGACCGGCGCCGACCACCGCCACCCGGAACGGACCGGGCCGGCTCAGCCGCCGCTGCGGCGGGACCAGGGCGACCGGGGTCCGGTCCGCGTGCGGGAAGGCGTCGTAGTAGGAGGCGTTGAGGTCGAGGAAGGGCAGCTGCTTGGTCGTCAGCGCGGCGTCCGGGACCATCGCGCCCACAGGGCAGGCGGTCGCGCAGGCGCCGCAACCCACGCAGGCGGTGGCGTCGACGTACACCATCTCGGTGGTGCCGAAGCCGGGCTCGCCCGGGGCGGGGTGGATGCAGTTGACCGGGCAGGCGACGACGCACGAGGCGTCGGCGCAGCACGACTGCGTGACGACGTAGGCCATGTCAGCTCCGGACGGTCAGACCGCGGCGGACTTGGGCTCGCTGCGGAAGCGGGACGGGCTGCCGTGGATGCCGAGCGCGCGCCACAGGATCCGGGAGACGCGGTTCATCAGGCCGAGCTCGTCGGCGAGCATGCGCACGTCGCCGAAGGTGTCGCGCAGCAGCTTCTGGGACCGCTCGGAGCTCCAGTAGACCTCGCGCATGACCTCCTTGGGGATGCCGAGGTCCTTCTGCATCCGCTTGGTCGGCTTCATGATCACGTCGCACAGCAGGCGCATGATGATCGGGTACGCCAGCGACAGGCCGAAGCGCTGGAGCCGGCCGTAGTCCTTGGACCGCTCGACCAGGTAGGTGTGGGCGAAGCCGATGTGACGGGCCTCCTCGGCCACGTGGATCTGCATCACGCGCTCGACGATCGGGTGCAGGTCGTGGCCCGAGCGCAGCACGGACTTCTGCAGGTAGTCGATCGGCTCCTCGCCGGCGAGGATGCCGAAGAAGAAGATGTTGGGCAGCGGACCGCCGGCCAGGCACAGGAACGGCGCGAGCCTGATGAACCAGCCGGGGCCGCCCTGGACGTCGACGCCGATCCGGTTCACACCCTCCTGGAACATCTGGGTGTGGTGGCACTCCTCGGTGACCTCGTGCGTGGAGTAGCGGAACTCCGCACGGTTGTTGCCCATCGGGATGAGGTGGCTCATGATCCCGCCGATGAGGATCTGCTCGAACTGCAGGCCGACCTTCATGATGTTGGCCAGGCGGTACTGGCCGATCTCGATCTGCCGGTCGAGGGGCAGCGACCGGTACCAGTCGGTGCCGCCGAGCGAGTCGACCTCGGGCAGGACCCATCGCGGGTCGTTCGGGACGACCTCGAACTCGGGGCTGTCCCAGGCGATGTCGAGGAAGGCGTCGAAGTGCTGGTGGACCGACGCCTCGGAGAGCACCCGCAGGGTCTCCTGGTAGCTGAGCCCCTCCACGTCGTGCGCGGTGGGGGTGTCGGTCGGTGCGTCGGCCGTCGCAGTCATGAGTCCTCGGTCCGTTCTCGTCGTCGAAATCGGGAGCGTGCTCGCTGTTAGCGCAACACCATGTTGCGTACATTGACCCCGGTTTTGTCAAGGAAATCCGGAAGAAACGGCATGCTGCCGCCGACGCCCTCCGCTGAGGGTGTGACCGGGATCGCTCGGGGCGCGCCGGCAGGCGCACCCCCGTAGGGGAGTCGGCGAGGGTCGAGTCGCCGGCCCGGATCGGCCCGGATCGGCCCGGATCGGCCCGGGTCGGCCCGGGTCGGCCCGGATCAGGCCGGGCGGAGGAAGCCCGCCTCGCGCCAGCGGGCGAGCGCTGCGCGCAGATCGGGGTGATCGGCCCGGTCGGCGGCGCGCCCGCCGGCGACGAGGGCGGGCACGTCGGGGTCCGAGCTGCCGTCGTACACGACCGTGAGGCGGTTGACCGCGCCCGCGTTGATCAGCGAGCCGAGGAGGGCGACCGGGTCGTTGCGGTCCTCCAGCGAGAGGACCTGGATCTCGGGCGGCAGGAGCGCGAGCTGGGTCGCGGGCGCGTCGGCGGTGACGACCTGGTCGACGACGAAGCCGGGCAGGTCGGTCCGGGCCGCCAGCTCGAGGGCCGCGGCGCCGCCGCTCCCCCGGCCCACGAGCAGGACGCGGGCGGGCTCGCCGGGCTCGTCCGTCCCGGTCCCGACCGCGTCCTCGAGGGCGCGGACCACTGCGGACGCCTCGCTCGACGCGTCGCCGGAGACCAGGCGCAGCCGGCTCGCGGAGGGCGCGGGAGCGGTGTCCGGCACGAAGGCGAGCAGCCGCCCCGGGGCCGTGCGCAGGACGCGGACCCGCCCGCCCTGGTCGTGGGCGAGCAGCGTCATCAGGTCGCCCAGCCCGGCGGGCGCCTGCGCGCCGTCGAGGGTCGCCGGCGCGCCCGGGACGGCCGGCGCGCTCTCCGCGAGGCCGACGGCGACGTCGCGCAGCGCCGATCCCCAGTCGTCGGAGAGCGGGGCGATGCCGGTGGCGCGCAGTCCGCCGGCGCGTGCCGAGCGGCCGGTGTCGCCCGACAGCACGGCGGCGGTGAGCAGGCCCCGCATCTGCAGGCTGTCGAGCACGCCGCCGCCCGTGGTGACGTGCTCCATCAGCTCGGGGTTGGCCTCCGCGAGCTCGCCGAGGTAGGCCGCGACGCCGTCGCGGTCGAGCGCGTCGGTCTCGATCAGGCCGGCGGCGACGATCGCGCCGCCGAGGTTGACCTCGGGCGCGAGATAGCCGATCGCCCGGCCCGCGATCGAGCCGAGGGTCTCGTACGCCGCCGCCTGGAGCTCGTCGATCCAGCGGTAGGTCATCACCGTGGCGCGCAGCACCAGGGCGTCGGCGTCCAGCTCGATCGACCGGCTGAGGAGGCTGCCCTTCCCGGTCGTCGCCGCGCGCACCTCCTCCTCGGCGGTGCGCCAGGTCGAGGGCGAGAGCGGCGCGGAGTCGACGACGTCGGGGTCGGCCAGCACGTCGCGACCGACCTGCGACCACTCGCGCATCTGGGCGCCCGCGTCGTCGAAGAGGTCCGCGAGGCGCAGCATCTGGTCGTACTTGTCGGCCAGGTCCGCCGCCTCGACCGCGGTGACCGGCCGTGCGTGCTCCTCGGCCTCGGCCTCGGGGCCCGGCGCGGTGTCGGTGCGCTGGTGTGTCCGCTCCGCCGGCTCGCTCATCGCGCCGCCTCCCCGAGGACGGGGGCCACGACCGCGGCCAGGTCGTCGGCGGCGACAGCACGGATCTCGAGCCGCAGCACGCCGTCCTCGTGATGGGGCCGCAGGGCTCGCCAGCCGTCGGCCAGCAGGGTCCACGACACGACGCCGACCGTGTCGACCTCGGCTCCCGAGACGTCGGCGACCAGGGCGCGCAGGCGGCCGCGGGCCTCGCCGGCC
>NZ_VDMP01000011.1:41112-61412 GCF_006335005.1 Nocardioides albidus | reverse complement strand
CGATCGCGGCGATCCGGGCGCGCGCATCGGCGACGAGCGCGCCGACGCGGGCCTCGGTCGCGGCGATCTCCTCGCGCACCTCGTCCACGCTCTCGGCGTGATCGGCCATCGCGTCGGCGGCACCGGTGTGCCGGTCCGCGGCGCGGCGCAGGTGGCTGGCCCGGTCGGTCACCCGCTCCCGCATCGCGTCGGCCGCCCGTCCGGTCCAGCCGAGGCCCTCGACCCGCGCCACCAGCTCGTCGGCGAGAGCGCGGACGTCGGCCCCCTGGTCGCGCAGCTGGGCGGCGCGACGCCGGATGGTCTCGCTGTCGCCGTACATGAGACGCGCCCTTCCCCTTTCCACCGCTCGTCAAACCCGGGAGGTCCGGACGCGGCGGGCCGCCAGGGCGAGCGGTACGCCGAGGGTGAGCACGAGGCCGACGCCGGCGACCCAGCGGGCGTCCGTGGTCCGGGGGTCCGGGTCGCCGATGGTTCCGACGACGGCGAGGATGAACGCTCCGGCCAGCAGGCCGCGCAGCGTCACCCACCACCAGGGGCGCCGACGCCACCGGTGCGCGCGGGGGTGGGGCGGCCGGGGCGGGCGAGGCATCCGGGCGGTCCGCCAGCGATCGGGCACGGGCGAGTCGCTCGGCTCCGGTGCGCCGCGGCGCCGCCGTGTCGCACGAGCGGCGTACTGCCGACGGGCGAGGACGAGCGTCCAGCCGCCCAGGCCGGCGCTCAGGGCCGTGAGCGCGAGACCGCCCCACGTCGGCGGACCCCCGTCGCGGATCGCCGGCGTCAGGACGATGACCCAGGACAGGACGAAGAGCGCGCCGAAGGTCGTCGCGAGCAGCGACAGGCCCCACCAGCTGGTGATCTGGGTGCCGGCGGTGACCTCGCCCAGCCCGATCTCGTCGGGGGCGTAGCTGTGCAGCTCGCCGGTCCGGGTCAGCCGGAGGACCCGCTCCTCGCCCCGGGCGATCGCGGCCAGGTGCTCGGCGTGGAGCGCGTCGTTGCGCTGCTCGAGCTCCCGACGGTCGATCACCCGGCCACCCTAACGAGGGTGCGGGACCGCTCGATCAGAGCTTGCCGTCGAGCCGGTCGAGCGCGGTGACGATGTCGTCGGCGGTGCCGGCGAAGCTGAACCGTAGGAACCGGCCGCCGTCCACGGTGTCGAAGTCGATGCCCGTCGCGACCGCGACACCGGTGCGGGCGAGCAGGTCGCGGCAGTAGGCCATCGAGTCGGTGGTCAGGTGGCCGACGTCGGCGTACGCGTAGAACGCGCCGTCGGCGGGGGCGAGCCGCTCGATCCCGAGCCGCTGCAGGCCGTCGAGCAGCAGGCCGCGGTTGTGGGCGTAGCGCTGCACGTGGGCGTCGAGCTCGGCGTACGCCGTGTCCTCGAACGCGGCGAGCGCGGCATGCTGGGCGAGCACCGGCGGGCAGATCGAGAAGTTGCCGGTCAGGACGTCGACCGGCCGGCGCAGCCGCTCCGGCGCGAGCATCCACCCCAGCCGCCAGCCGGTCATCGAGAAGTACTTCGAGAACGAGCCGAACACGACCGCCTCCCGCGAGGTCTCCCAGGCGCAGCCGGGGCGGGAGCCGGCGTACTGGATGCCGTGGTAGATCTCGTCGGACACCAGTTGGACGCCGTTGTCCTCGCACCAGCGGGCGATGGCGGCGAGCTCGTCGGGCAGCAGCATGGTGCCGGTCGGGTTGGCGGGGCTGGCCACGACCAGGCCGTCGAGGGGCTGTTGTGCGTGGGCGTCGGCGAGCTGGTCGACGGTCGGCTGGAAGCGGGTCTCCGGGCCGGTCGGGATCTCGACGACCTCGCAGCCGAGCGCCGCGAGCACGTTGCGGTAGCAGGGGTAGCCCGGGCGGGCGATCGCCACCCGCGCCCCGGTGTCGAAGGCCGCCAGGAAGGCCAGCAGGAAGCCGCCGCTGGAGCCGGTCGTGACCACGACGTCGTCGGGGTCGACCGCCACGTCGTAGGTGCGGCGGTAGTGGCCGGCGATCGCCGTGCGCAGCTCGACGATGCCGGTCGCGGTGGTGTAGCCGAGCGGGTCCCCACTGCCGAGGAGCCGGATCGCGGCCGCGTTGACCGTCGCCGGCGCGCCCGTGCTCGGCTGGCCCGCCACCAGGTTGACCAGGTCGCCGTGGGTGCGCTGGCGCTCCGCCGCCGCGGCGAGCAGGTCCATGACGTGGAAGGGCGGGACGTTCGCCCGGGCGGCGGCGGTGAGACGGTCGGTCACGGGGCCAATCTAGGGCGGTGGGAAACTCCCGCGGCCGCCGCCGCACCCGCCCGCCGCCCGAAGAACGACCCCTCGCCCAGCTGGGTGCCGGAGCAGTAGCCCGCGCCGTCCTGGGCGATGTTGGAGGCGCAGGCGCCGGCGGCGTACAGGCCGGGGACGACGGAGCCGTCGGTGCGGCGCACCTGGCCGTCGACGGTGGTCGCCATCCCGCCGATGGTGAAGCCGGCGTAGACCGCGACGCCCAGCGAGAGGTCGAGCACGGCCCACGGTCCGGCGGTCTGCGGGGCCAGCCAGTCGGGGTGCTTGTGGAGGTCGGGGTCCTCGCCGCGGGCGGCGTGCTCGTTGTAGCGGGTGACGGTGGCGACCAGGGCGCCGGCGGCCATGCCGAGGCCGCGCTCCATCTCCTCGAGCGTCTCGAAGCCGTCCTTGAGCGGCACCAGCGGCATGTGGTCCTCGCCGAGGTGCTCGCTGTCGACGATGAGGTAGGCGACGGCGTCCGGCTGCTTCAGGACGTGGTACGACGTCCGCGCGTGGTAGCTGTCCTCGGCGACGAACCGCTGCCCGTGCTTGTTGACGATGATCCCCTTGCAGCGCGAGGAGGGCGGATAGAACGGCGCGGTGATGAACGGCTCGTCCATGTGCTCCAGCGCGGCGCCGACGGACTCGCCGAGGCGGATGCCCAGCCCGTCGTCGTACGTCGAGCCGAGGGCGAACAGCTTGGAGCCGAGCGCGGGGGTGTGGCGGGCCACCATGTCGGCGTTCATGACGAAGCCGCCCGCGGCGATCACCACCCCGCGGGCGGCGACGACACCGGTCTCGTCGAAGGAGCGCCACGCGAGTCCGACGACCCGGCCGGTCGTGGGGTCGCCGTCGACGATCAGGTTGGTCGCGCCGGTCTCGTAGCGCACCTCGACGCCGGCCTTCTCGACCTGGGCGCGCAGCAGGTCCATCACGATCCTGGTGCCCTCGGTGTCGCCCGGCACCGGCACCTTGTGCCCGCGCGGGGCGGGGGCGACCTGGTCGCGGAAGGGCCAGACCTTCTCGTTGCCGGTGAACATCAGCCCCTCGGTGCCGGGCTGGATGACCGCCTTGCCCGGGTAGTAGGAGCGCTCGAACTCGAAGCCGAGGTCCTCGAGCCAGTCGAAGTGGGCGACCGATCCCCCGCAGTAGGCGCGGATCTTCTCCGCGTCGGGGTCCTTCGTGCTGGCCATCAGGTAGCCGACCATCGCCTCGACCGAGTCGTCGTGGCCGGTGGCCCGCTGCACCGGCGTACCTCCGCCGAGGTAGAAGTGCCCGCCCGACATGGAGGAGGTCCCGCCGTGGACCGCGGCCCGCTCCAGCAGGAGCACGCGCGCACCGGCCCGGGCGGCCTCGAGGGCGGCGCACCCGCCGGCGATGCCGAAGCCGACGACCACCACGTCGTAGGTCTCCGGGCCCTCGCCCAGGACGCTGGGGGAGAGGGTGTCGGGGAGGGCCAGGCCGGCCGGCAGGTCGCTGCGGGAGGTCGTCACGAGGACAAATCTAGAACATGTTCTACCGATAGACTACGTACCCGCCACCCGACGAGAGCCGAGTGACCCGAGTGAAACAGCGATGACCTTCGACGTCCACCAGCTCGACGCGTTCCTGCTGATCGGAGCGGGGGTCACCTTCCTGGCCGTGCTGGCGGTGCGGATGTCGTCGGGGGTCGGTCTGCCGAGCCTCCTGGTCTACCTGCTGATGGGCGTCGTCCTCGGCGAGGCGGGCGTCGGCATCGCCTTCGACGACGCCCAGGTCGCGCACGCGATCGGCTTCGGCGCCCTGGCGGTCATCCTCGCCGAGGGCGGCCTGACGACGAGCTGGCGCGACGCGCGGCCCGCGATGCGGATGGGCCTGTCCCTGGCCACGCTCGGGGTGTTCGTGTCCATCGGGGTGGTGGCCGTGGGCGCGCACGTCCTGCTCGGGCTCTCCTGGCAGCTCTCGATCCTGCTCGGCGCCGTCTGCTCGCCGACGGACGCCGCGGCGGTGTTCTCGGTCCTGCGGGTGGTGCCCCTCCCCAAGCGGATCACCGGGACGCTCGAGGCCGAGTCCGGGCTCAACGACGCGCCGACCGTCGTCCTCGTCACGCTCATCTCGTCCGGAGCCGTCGGCGAGTACGGCCTCTTCGGCACCGCCGGCATCGTCCTCTACGAGCTGGCCGCCGGCGTCGCCTTCGGCCTCGCCGCCGGCTTCGGCGGGGCCTGGGTGATGCGCCGGGTCGCGCTCCCGTCCTCGGGCCTCTACCCGATCGCGGTGCTCTGCCTGACCCTCATCGGCTACGGCGCCGCGGCCGGCGTGCACGCCAGCGGGTTCGCCGCGGTGTACGTCGCCGCGCTCGTCCTCGGCAACGCCGAGCTGCCGCACCGCGCGGCCACCCGGTCGTTCGTGGAGGGCCTCGCCTGGCTGGCGCAGATCGGGCTGTTCGTCATGCTGGGCCTGCTGCTCTCGCCGGGCCGTCTGTCGTGGGAGACGATCGGCATGGCGGTCGTGGCGGGGATCCTGCTCACCTTCGTGGCCCGGCCGCTGTCGGTC
Source organism: Nocardioides albidus (assembly GCF_006335005.1). GTDB lineage: Bacteria > Actinomycetota > Actinomycetes > Propionibacteriales > Nocardioidaceae > Nocardioides > Nocardioides albidus. The sequence goes on along the minus strand of NZ_VDMP01000011.1, from coordinate 56,634 downwards.
GTGGCGAGCGCCGTCGTACGCCCGATGAGGTGGGCCGAGCTGGCGTTCGTCTCGTGGGCCGGGCTGCGCGGCGCCGTACCCATCGTGCTCGCGACGATCCCGCTCGCCGAGGACGTGCCCGGAGCCACCCGGCTCTTCGACATCGTCTTCGTGCTGGTGGTCCTCGACACCCTGATCACGGGACCGACGCTGCCGCTGACGGCGCGCCTGCTGCGGGTCGCGCGGCGCTCCGAGCCGCGCGGCATCGAGGTCGAGGCGGCGCCGCTGGAGCGGGTCGCCGCCGACCTGCTGCAGGTCACGATCAGCCCCGTGTCGCGCCTGCACGGGGTCGAGGTGGGCGAGCTGCGCCTGCCCGTCGGGGCGAACGTGTCGATGATCGTGCGGGAGGGTCAGGCGATGGTGCCGGAGCGGCGTACCGTCCTGCGGCACGGCGACGACCTGATCGTCGTCACGCCCCGCAAGCTGCGCGAGGCGACCGAGCAGCGACTGCGCCAGGTCAGCGTCGGCGGACGGCTGGCCCAGTGGCTCGACCCTGACGGGGCCGCCGGGCGGTGATCAGGCGGCGTCCTCGGGCTGGCTGCTGAGCGGCGGCGTGCAGACATAGGAGTCCTTGCGCGCGGTCACCGTGGGGTGACCCTCGACCACGCCCTTGAACCGCTTGCCGACCACGATGGTCACCCCCGGGTAGCCCGAGGGCTGGTCGACGATGTCGACGTCGGCGCCGAGGTACGACGCCAGGAGGATCGCCGCGGGGTCGCCGGGGTCGTCCGACCAGACCTGCGCGGCCACCGGGCCGCCCGTGTCCGGCGCGTTGCCGGTGTCGCCCTTGGCGAAGCCGTGCCCGACGAGCGCGTCCATGGTCTTGCCCGCCAGGCCGTTGCTCCCGCCGCCGTTGAGCACGGTGACCATGACCTGCGGCGGGGCGAGGTCGTCGCCCTTGGGGATCAGGGTGTCGGTGCAGGGCGCCGGCGCCACCTTCTCCGGGAACGGGGCGGTGACCCGCGACCAGCCCCAGGCCGCGCTCGCGACGAACACCACCGCCAGCGCGCCCAGCGTGACCGCCGACCTGCTGCCTGCCTTGACGTCGAGCCCGCTCATCCTCAGCCCTCCATCCGGATCACCCGCGCGTGCAGGACATGGCGCTGCTGCAGGGCGGCTCGCAGCGCCCGATGCAGCCCGTCCTCGAGGTAGTAGTCGTCGCGCCAGAGCACCACGTGGGCGAACAGGTCGCCGTAGAACGTCGAGTCCTCGTCGAGCAGGGACGTCAGCTGCAGCGTGTCCTTGGTCGTCACCAGCTGGTCGAGGCGGACCTGGCGCGGGGGCACGGCAGCCCACCCCTTGGAGGTGAGGCCGTGGTCGGGGTAGGGACGCCCGACCCCCACACGCTTGAAGATCACGGCTTCGGAGTCTACGGGGCGGGGTCGGGGCGGGTTCACCACGGGATCTAGGCGAACCCGCGCCTCCGTAGCGGAACTCCGCTACAGATCCTCCGGTTCACCTACATCCCGTGGTGAACCGTCCCCCGCGATGCCTAGAGTGCCGCCATGACGCAGGAGCAGACGCCCGCCGAGACGCCGGCCGCCGAGACCAGTCCGATCGAGGCGGCGATCGCCCCCGGGTACGCCTTCGAGGGGCCCGCGCTCGAGCTCGGCGGGCTGATGACCGGGCCCGACCAGCTGTCCGGCAGCACGATCCGGATCCCGCTCGCCATGCTCAACCGGCACGGACTCGTGGCGGGCGCGACCGGCACCGGCAAGACCAAGACGCTCCAGCTGCTCGCAGAGCAGCTCAGCGCCGCCGGCGTACCCGTCTTCGCCGCCGACATCAAGGGCGACCTGTCCGGCATCGCGACCGCCGGCGAGGCCGGCGACAAGCTGCTCGCCCGCACGGAGTCGGTCGGTCAGGACTGGAAGGCCACCGCCTTCCCGGTGGAGTACTACGCGCTCGGCGGGCAGGGCACCGGCATCCCGATCCGGGTGACCGTGACCTCCTTCGGGCCGATCCTGCTCAGCCGGGTCCTCGGGCTCAACGACACCCAGGAGTCCAGCCTCGGTCTGGTGTTCCACTACGCCGACAAGCAGGGCCTGCCGCTGCTCGACCTGCAGGACCTGCGCGCCGTCGTCCAGCACCTGACCAGCGACGAGGGGAAGGCCGACCTCAAGGAGCTCGGCGGCCTGTCGGCCGCCACCGCCGGAGTGATCCTGCGCGAGCTGATCGGGTTCGCCGACCAGGGCGCCGAGGCGTTCTTCGGCGAGCCCGAGTTCGACTCCGCGGACCTGCTCCAGCAGGCGTCCGACGGTCGCGGCCTGATCAGCCTGGTCGAGCTCCCCAACCTGCAGGACCGCCCGGCGATCTTCTCCACCTTCCTCATGTGGCTGCTCGCCGACCTGTTCCACGACCTGCCCGAGGTCGGCGACGTCGACCAGCCGAAGCTGGTGTTCTTCTTCGACGAGGCGCACCTGCTCTTCAAGGACGCGTCGAAGCCCTTCCTCGAGCAGATCGCGCAGACGGTGCGCCTGATCCGGTCGAAGGGTGTCGGCGTCTTCTTCGTGACGCAGAGCCCCACCGACGTACCCGACGACGTGCTCGCGCAACTCGGCTCCCGCATCCAGCACCAGCTCCGCGCGCACACGCCCAACGACGCCAAGGCGCTCAAGGCGACCGTCGACACCTACCCGAAGAGCGCGTACGACGACCTCGGCGAGGTCATCACGACGCTCGGCATCGGCGAGGCGATCGTGACCGTCATGGGCGAGAAGGGCGCTCCGACGCCGGTCGCCTGGACCCGCCTGCGGGCCCCCGAGTCGCTGATGGCCCCGAGCAGCCCCGAGGCGATGAAGGCCACGGTCGAGGCGAGCCCCCGTCGGGCGAAGTACGCCGAGGTGGTCGACCGCGAGTCCGCCCGCGAGATCCTCGCCAAGAAGCTCGAGGACGGCGCGAAGGCGGAGGCCGACGAGAAGGCCGACGAGAAGGCCGACGAGAAGGCCGACAAGCCCGCCGCGAAGGAGAAGGCGGCGCCCAAGGCGAAGGAGGACGACGGCAACGCGGCCGGCGAGATCGTCAAGGACGTGGTGCGGTCGTCCGCGTTCAGGCAGTTCATGCGCACCGCCGCGGCCGAGATCGCCCGCGGGATGTTCGGGACGGCGCGCCGGCGACGCTGACGCAGGCGCAGGCGCGACCGTCAGGCGGACCAGCGGAGCGCGTCGTCCACGAAGTCGGCGAGGCGGTTCACCCCGCGCAGGTCGGCACGCTCGCCCATGAGGCGGGCCAGCCGCTGGGCGTGGCGCTCGCGCAGGGCGGCGCGGCGGGCGAGGGAGCGGTCCACGGGGTCGAGGTCGTCGGTCTGGTCCATGGGTCAAGCCTCCGCGAGCGAGGTTTCCGCTGCCCGGCGCGACGGTTACGAGTCGGTGACCCGCGCTGTGAGCCGCGCGACAGCCATCGAGATCAGGCGCCGTCGAACCCGTTGAGCAGCACGAAGAACACCGCGATGCCGACCAGCGCCCCGAGGACGCCGATCCCCGCGCCGGTCAGGGCCCGCCGTCGGGAGGGGCCGTCCAGCAGCACCCGGCCCAGGCCGGCGCCGACCGCCGCGGTCACCACGACCTGGACCGGCAGGATCAGGTCATCCCCGGTGTCGGTGCCGTCGAGGAGGAAGGCGCTCACGGGGAGCGCGAGGCACCCGACGACCACGAGGGCGACGACCAGCAGCAGGATCCGCACGCCGTCAGCGTGACAGAACCTGGTGCGCCTCGACCATGGCCGGGCCGTACCAGGTCAGATGTCGTCCCGACACCAGGCGTGTCGGCACCCGGGTGAACGCCTCCGGTCCGTCGTCGGCGGTGAACGCGTAGGGCTCGTCGGGCAGCAGGACCAGGTCGAGGTCGGGGGAGTCCAGCTCCGCGAGCCCGACCGTCGGGTAGCGGTCCGCGCCGGCGTCGTACGCGTTGCTCCAGCCGAGCCGGCGCAGCAGGTCTCCGGTGTAGGTGCGTGGGCCGACGACCAGCCACGGGTCGCGCCACACGGGTACGGCGACCCGGCCGCGCGGCGCGGGCGGTGGCCCGTCCCAGCAGGCCCGGGCCTGCGCCAGCCACGCGGGCTCGGGCAGGCCGAGCGCCTCGTCGTACAGGCGCGCGAGGGAGGCGAGGGCCTGCGGCACCGTCTCGATCCGGGTCACCCACACGGCGACACCGGCCTCGCGCAGACGGCGGACGTCCAGCTCGCGGTTCTCCTCCTGGTTGGCGACCACCAGGTCCGGCGTGAGGCCGCGGACCGCGGCGAGATCGGGGTTCTTGGTCCCGCGCACGCGGGTGACCGCGAGCTCCGCGGGACGGGTGCACCACTGCGTCGCGCCCACGAGCAGGTCGGGAACGTCGGTCGCCAGCGCCTCGGTGATCGAGGGCACCAGCGACACGATCCGCCGGACCGGACGTGGCACGACGACCTCGGCGCCGAGGTCGTCGACGGTGCGGATGGCCACCGGATCACCGTAGCCCGCCGTACGCCATGATCGGGCCGTGCACGTGCTCCTCGGGTGGTCGGTCCTGACCCTGGTGTTCGTCGACGAGCTGCTCGCCATGGCGGCGGTCGGGATCTGGGGCTGGGACCGCGACCCTCGGTGGCTGCTGGTCTGGCTGCTCCCGCTCGCCGCCATGACGGCGTGGTTCCTCTTCGCCTCGCCGAAGGCGCCGTACGGCGGCGGGCTGGTGCGCCCGACGGTCAAGGTCGTCGTGTTCGCACTGGCCTGCCTGGCGCTCTGGGACGCCGGCCAGGAGGGCTGGGCGGTCGCGCTGCTCGTCTTCTCGGTGGTCGTCAACGGGCTCGCGCAGCTGCCGGCCATCCGGGTGCTCGTCGACGAGCGGTAGCCCGCCGACGCGACCGCGAGCGGGTCAGCGCAGCGCGAGGCAGCCGGACGTGACCGGCTCCCACTCGATCGCGGCGTGCTCGGCGACGCGCTTGTCGAGGCCGGCGGCGATGTCGTCGGGCCAGGGCGCCGTCTGGCGGTCGGCGAGCCGGACGCAGAGGAAGATCTCCTCGAAGACGCACGCCACCCGCTGGTTGGTGTCGTCGAGGACGTAGACCAGGGCGTGGGCCGCGCGCTCGGAGCGACCCAGCAGGCGCACCCGGACCGACATCTGGTCACCGGTCTTCAGCTCGTGCTGATAGGTGAGGTGGTGCTCGGCGGACAGGCAGGCGAAGCCGCTCAGCATCGGCCAGTTGAACGGGATGCCGATGTCGTAGAGCGACTCGTCGAGGCCCTCGCTGCCGATGCCGAGGTAGTGGCGGACGTTGAGGAAGCCGTTGCTGTCCTCGAAGGCGTTGGGGACCGGCTGCACCGCGAAGGCGGGCAGGGTGACGAGCTGGTCGTAGGTCGGCTGCGTGCTCATGCTCGGACACTACTGAATCCGGCTGGGGATTGGCTGCAGTGCGACACGCCGGCGTAGCCTGGGCCGTGTAGTTCCCATCCGTGGGTGCATCTACCTCGCGCCGGTGCTGGTGTACGCCAGGCCGGCGGTCCAAGGCGGCACCAGTCCGTTCCTTGGAGTCGAGGTCATGTCAGATCCCGCGTCGTCGCTGGTCCGCGCCGCCGGACCGTCGTACTTCCCGCTCGCCCTGGTCGCGCGCCTGCCCTACGCGATGATGGTCGTCGGGGTGCTCACCCTGGTCGTCGCCGGGCGCGACTCGCTCGCCTTCGGTGGTCTCAACTCCGCCGTCGTCGGGCTCGGCGCCGCGACGGTCGGGCCGCTGCTCGGCGCCGCGGCCGACCGGTTCGGGCAGCGACCCGTGCTGCTCGTGAGCGGACTCGTGTCGACCAGCGCCCTGGGCCTGATGGCGTGGGTGGTCTACAGCCCGCTGCCCGGCGCGGCCGTGCTCGCGGTGGCGTACGTCGTGGGCGCCAGCGCGCCGCAGATCGCGCCGATGTCGCGCAGTCGGCTGGTGCAGATCATCGGCGCCCGGATCGCGCCGAGCCGCCGCTCGCGCACCTTCGACGCCACGATGGCCTACGAGTCCGCCGCGGACGAGGTCGTGTTCATCGTCGGCCCGTTCGTCGTCGGGGTCCTCGGCACGATGCTCGACCCGTGGGCGCCCGTCGCCGGCGCCGCCCTGGTCACCCTCGTGTTCGTGACGGCCTTCGCCCTGCACCCCTCGGCGCTCGCCGCCGCGGGAGCCGACGAGCAGGCCGCGCCGCCCGCGCCGGTGCGGGCGATCGCCAGCCCCGGGCTGCTGGCCGTCGTCGGCGGCATCTTCGGCGTCGGGCTCTTCTTCGGCTCGACCCTCACCGCGCTGACGTCGTTCATGGCCGACCGCGGTGCCGCCGAGTCGGCCGGCCTCGTCTACGGCGTGATGGGGATCGGCTCCGCGGTGCTCGCGCTCGGCGCGGCCCTGCTCCCGGCCGCCTTCTCGCTGCGTGCCCGGTGGCTGGTGTTCGGCACGACGATGCTCGCCGGCGCCGCGCTCCTCCCGCTGGTCTCCTCGGTGCCCGCGATGTGCGCCGTCCTGCTCCTCGTCGGCTGCGGCATCGGCCCGACGATGGTCACTCAGTACAGCCTCGGCGCGCTGCGCAGCCCCGCCGGCCGCTCCGCGACGGTGATGACGATCCTCGGCTCCGCGGTGATCGTCGGCCAGTCGCTGTCGTCCGCCCTGACCGGTGGTCTCGCCGACCGGTCCGGCACCTCGGCCGCCCTGTTCCTGCCGTTCCTCGCCGCCGGCGTGGTCGTCGCCGCCGGGGTCGCGAACGCCATCCTCTCCCCGCCGCCGGTGGTCGCCGCGGTCGAGGCGCGCGACGCCGTCGCTGTCGGGGGCTGAGGGGGCGTGCGCGCACGCGGCATGTAACTCGGTGTTCGTGCGACTACCAGGGACTCCTGACCGGTCAGGACACCGTGGTAGTCGCACGAACACCGAGTTACATGACCGCTGCCCCGCGCGCCTGCGCCGCCCGGCGCTCCAGCACCGTCCGCTCCCCTCCGTTGCGGGTACGGCGGGCCGCCTCTTCGAACGCGTCGGCGGCCTCGGCGTGCCGGCCGGCACGGCTGAGCAGGTCGCCCCGGACGCTCGGCAGCAGCGGGGAGTCGCGCAGGGAGTCGGCGGGGAGCGCGTCGGTGATCGCCAGCCCGGCCGCCGGTCCGGCGGCGCGACCGTGGGCGACGGCGCGGTTGACCTCGACGACCGGGCCCGGTGCGGCCCGCGCGAGCACGTCGTAGAGGCGTGCGATGCGGGGCCAGTCCGTGGCGTCGGCCGTCGCTGCCCGGGCGTGCTCGGCGGCGATCGCGGCCTGCAGGTAGTAGCGACCGACCGGGACCCCGCGGGCGGCGATCTCCTCGGCCCGCCGCAGCGCCGTCAGCCCGCGGCGGATCAGCAGCTCGTCCCACAGCGACCGGTCCTGCTCGTCGAGCAGCACGGGCGTGCCGTCGGCGTCGGTACGCGCGGGCAGTCGGGAGCCCTGCAGCTCCAGGAGCGCCTGCAGCCCGTGGACCTCCGGTTCGTCGGGCGCCTGCTGTGCCAGCAGGCGGGCGAGGCGGATGGCCTCGGCCACGAGGTCGGGCCGGGCCCAGTCGTCGCCGGCGGTGGCGACGTACCCCTCGGTGAAGACGAGGTAGACCACCGCCATCACGTCGTCGAGCCGCTGGGTGCGCTCGGCGCCGGTCGGCAGCTCCAGCTCCGCGCCGGCCTCGGCGAGGGTCTTCTTGGCGCGTGAGATCCGCTGACCCATCGTCGCGCTGGGGACGAGGAAGCCGCGGGCGATCTCGTCGGTGGTCAGACCGCCGACGAGGCGGAGGGTCAGCGCCGCGCGGGACTCCGGGGTGAGCGCGGGGTGGCAGCACAGGAAGATCAGCCGCAGGACGTCGTCCTCGATGTGGTCCACCTGGGACTCCAGATCGGGCATGCTCACCTCCCCTGCGGTGCTCGCGGCGTGGCCGAGCTCGTCGGTCTTGCGCCGCAGCGTCGCGGCGCGGCGGATGTGGTCGATGCCGCGACGCTTGGCGGTGGTCATCAGCCAGGCGCCCGGGTTGTCGGGTACGCCGGACGCCGGCCACTGCTCGAGGGCGGCGACGAGCGCGTCCTGGGCGAGGTCCTCGGCCAGGTCCACGTCGCGGGTCATCCGCGTGAGTGCGCCGACGAGGCGGGCCGACTCGCGGCGCCAGGCGGCGGTGATCGCGTCGGCGGTCGTGACGTCGGCCATGCGGCCAGCCTAGGAGGCCGGCCGCACGGCGTCGGCGCTCAGGCGTCAGCGGCGGCCGGCGGCTCGTCCGAGATCTGGCGCAGGGTCGCGACCATGTTGCACTCGGGCCAGTGCTTGGCGTGGAGCGCGGCGAACTCCTCCTGGTTGGCGATCGCCTCCTCGACGGTGTCGTACTGCAGCAGCGCCCAGCCGCCGACCGCCTCGCGGGCCTCGGCGTAGGGGCCGTCGACCCGGGTGACCTCGCCCTCCCGGACCACGAAGTTCACGGCGTCCTCGAGGCCGAACAGGCCGCCGCCGTCGAGGAAGTGGCCCTTCTGGGCCTGCTCGCCGATGTAGGTGTCCATCGCGTCGAACAGCGCCTGCGGGGGGTTGTCCTGTCCCTCTTCCATCCGCACGAGTCCCATGAAACGAGGCATGTCGATCAGTCCTTCTTCTTCGTTGGTGGGTGATTGCGAACCTACGTCGAACCGCCTGCCGCGTCTTCGACATGCGAGCCAGAAAAGTTTCGGGGCGAGTCTCGGCATCGACGGCTGACCGCACCGGCCGCGTGCGACGATGACGCGCATGCAGGCGACGCTCGGGCCGATTCCGACCCACGAGCTGTTCGTGGGGCTCGGGGTCGCGGTCGCCGCCGGTGTGTTCGTGATCGAGGCCAGGAGACGCGGCCAGACCGACGAGCGCCTCGTGTACGTCGTCGCCGGCGCCCTCGTCGGCGGGGCCCTGCTCATGCGGCTCGGCACCTGGGCCCAGCACCTCGACCTGCGCGACAACGCCACGCTGGCCGAGCAGTGGGTCTACGGCAACCGGTCCGTCCTGGGCGGCCTGGTCGGAGCCTGGCTCGGCGTCCACGTGACGAAGCGGCTCGTGGGCTATCGCGCCCGCACCGGCGACCTGTTCGCCCCGGCGGTCGCGCTCGGCATGGCGGTCGGCCGCATCGGCTGCCTGCTGACCGAGCTGCCCGGCACGCCGAACCGGCTGGGGTGGGGCATCCGTCTCGACGAGGCCGACGCCGCGCGCTTCGGCGCGCCGGCCGGCGTACCCCTCCATCCGTCGTTCGCCTACGAGATCGCCTTCCACCTGGCGGCCTTCGTCGTGCTCTGGCTGTGGCTGCGCCGCGCGGACCTGCCGCCCGGCACGACCTTCGTCTGGTACGTCGGCGCCTACGGTGTGTTCCGCTTCCTGGTCGAGCTCGTCCGAGGCAACGACGTGGCCTGGCTCGGCCTGACCCGGCCGCAGCTGTTCCTGGCCGCCACGGTGCCTCTGGTGTTGGCGCGGATCGCCTGGCAGTGGCGGCACGGGGCCTACCGTGGCCTGCGTGCGGCCCGCAGCGCCGAGCCGGTGGGGGACCTCGGATGAGCCCGGCGAAGGGTCCGGGCATGCCGCTGCGCGACGCCCGCGTGCACCGCTACGTCAACGCGTTCTGCCCGCTGTGCCACGAGGAGCAGCCGGACCGGCCGCTCGAGGAGGTCGCCCGGCTGAGCGGCTGGCTCGCCGTGCGCGACGACCGCGTCTGGCTGGAGCGCGGGTGCGCGGTCCACGGCCTGGTCCGCACGCTGTACGACGAGTCGCCCGAGATCCTCGCCTATCTGGAGCAGTGGACGGCGCCGACGAAGGTGCACACGCCCGACGTCCTCGGCAACTTCAGGCCCGTCCCCGCGGCGTACGCCGACGGCCTGCCGGAGATGCAGACCCAGCACACCTGCATCCTGCTCGCCGACCTCCTCGACCACTGCAACCTCAAGTGCCCGACCTGCTTCGCCGAGTCGTCGCCGGCTCGGGCGAGCGTCGCGCCGCTGGAGCAGGTCCTCGCCTCCATCGACACCCGGATCGCCCGTGAGAACGGGCGGATCGACGTCCTCATGCTCTCCGGCGGCGAGCCGACGCTCTACCCCCACCTCGCGGAGCTGCTCGACGAGGTGACCCGACGCCCCGTGGTGCGGGTGCTGATCAACACCAACGGGCTGCTCATCGCGCGCGACGACGCCCTCCTCGACCTGCTGACCCGCCACCGGGAGCGGGTCGAGGTCTACCTCCAGTACGACGGCCAGTCGGCCGCCGCCTCGACCCACCACCGCGGCGCGGACATCCGGAGGTTCAAGGAGGACGCGATCGACCGGCTGTCGGCGCGGGGGATCTTCACCACGCTCACGATGACGGCGGCGTCGGGTGTCAACGACGACGAGATCGGGTTCGTCGTCAAGAGGGCCCTCGACGCGCCGTACGTCGGCGGGGTGACGATCCAGCCGGTCTTCGGCAGCGGCCGGTCTTCGGGGATCGACCCGATGGAGCGGCTGACCCACACCGGCGTGCTCGCCCGGCTCGGCCCGCAGACCGGCGGGATCGTCGAGTGGCGCGACCTCACCGCGCTGCCGTGCAGCCACCCGCACTGCTGCTCGGTCGGCTACCTGCTCAAGGACGACGCCGGCACCTGGCGCTCGCTGGTGTCGCTGATCGGTCACGACCGGCTCAAGCAGTGGCTCGACCTCGAGCCCGACCTGCTGGCCAACCGGATCGCCGACGACGCCATCCCCGTGGACCTGCGGCGGATCGTCAAGGACTCGCTGCTCGACCTGCTCTCCGAGCAGTCGAGCCTCAGCCACCCGTCGATGTCGACGATCTGGCGCGACATCTGTCAGAACTGCGATCTCGGGATCGGCACGCTCGCCACCCTCGCCTCCTCGCGGCTGCCCGGTCAGCACCAGCGGCTGCGGCGCCTCCTCGGCGAGCGGGTGCTGCGCGTGACCGTCAAGCCGTTCATGGACATGAACACGATGATCGAGGAGCGGCTCACGCAGTGCTGCGTGCACGTCGCCACGGTCAACGCCGAGACGGCCGCCCACCAGTGCGCCCCGTTCTGCGCCCTGCAGGCGTGGGCGCCGCTGGCGCGCACGCGGCTCTCTACGGCGACCGGCGCCCGGTCGCTGCCGTTCCCGGAGGTGCGGGCGTGAGCCGCGGACCGGGCGACCCGCGGCTGGTCGACCCCCAGCGGGCCAGCGGGTCCGCGGCGGCCGACCCGTCGTCGTACGACCCGCTCCGGCTCTGCGTGTTCGCCACTGTCGCGCTGATCGGCTGGCTGCTCGGGCCCGTCGCTGTGATCGGGTTCGCGGGGCTCGGCTTCGCCGGCTACTGGCGGGCCCGTCGGGCCGGCCTGCTCAGGTCGCGCTGCCTGCTGGGCGACACCCGGCTGGTGCTGGCCTACCTCGGTCTCCTCGTCGCCGCCGGCGCGGTCGGGGTGTGGATGTGGATCCGGTGAAGGAGACGAGATGAGCTATCCCCCGCCGCACGACCCCTATCGGCAGCAGACCGAGAGGAGCGCGAAGCTCGTCGGCTACCTGGTCGGCGGCCTGGTCATCGGGCCCGTTCTCGCGGTGATCTGCCCCGTCGCCGGGTTGTCCGTCGGCAGCGGGCTCTCGACCGCGGACAACGGGTACGACGGCACGCCCGTGGCCGTCGGGGTGGTCCTCGGCCTCCTCCTGCCGCTGCTCATCCCCGTCCCGCTGCTCTTCGGCCGCGGGACCCGGCCCTGGGGCGTGGGGATCCTGATCGGCGCGGCGCTGACCATGATCATCCTCGGCGGCGCGTGCGCCGGCCTGATCTACCTGTTCACCCAGGCCGAGTCGTAGCGAGCGGCGTCGACAGCGGCTCAGACGTTGCGGCGGTACTGGCCGCCCACCTCGAAGAACGCCTCGGTGACCTGGCCGAGCGAGCACACCCGCGCCGCGTCCATCAGGACGGCGAAGATGTTCTCGCCGCTGGTCGCGGCCTCCTTCAGGCGGGTGATCGCGGCGGTGGCCTCGTCGGCGTGCCGGGCCTGGAAGTCGCGCAGCCGGGCGAGCTGGGACTCCTTCTCCGCGGGCGTGGCCCGCGCCAGCTCGATGTGGTCGGGCGTACCGTCGCCGGACTCCGGCGCCCGGAAGGTGTTGACGCCGACGATCGGCAGGCTGCCGTCGTGCTTACGGTGCTCGTAGAGCATCGACTCGTCCTGGATCCGGCCGCGCTGGTAGCCGGTCTCCATCGCGCCCAGGACTCCGCCGCGCTCGGAGATCCGGTCGAACTCGGTGAGCACGGCCTCCTCCACGAGATCGGTCAGCTCGTCGACGACGTACGAGCCCTGGAGCGGGTTCTCGTTCATCGCCAGACCCCACTCGCGGTTGATGATCAGCTGGATCGCGAGCGCCCGGCGCACCGACTCCGCCGACGGGGTGGTGACCGCCTCGTCGTAGGCGTTGGTGTGCAGCGAGTTGGCGTTGTCGTAGATCGCGGTCAGCGCCTGCAGCGTGGTGCGGATGTCGTTGAAGTCCATCTCCTGCGCGTGCAGGGAGCGACCCGAGGTCTGCACGTGGTACTTCAGCTTCTGCGAGCGCTCGTTGGCGCCGTACCGGTCGCGCATCGCGATCGCCCAGATCCGGCGCGCGACGCGTCCGATGACGGTGTATTCCGGGTCCATCCCGTTGGAGAAGAAGAAGGACAGGTTGGGCGCGAAGTCGTCGATGTCCATGCCGCGCGCGAGATAGGACTCGACGTAGGTGAAGCCGTTGGCGAGCGTGAACGCGAGCTGGCTGATCGGGTTCGCCCCGGCCTCGGCGATGTGGTAGCCGGAGATGGAGACCGAGTAGAAGTTGCGGACCTGCTGGGCGATGAACCACTCCTGGATGTCGGCCATGCAGCGCAGGGAGAACTCCGTGGAGAACAGGCAGGTGTTCTGGCCCTGGTCCTCCTTGAGGATGTCGGCCTGGACGGTGCCGCGGATCGTCTTGATCGCCTCGTAGGGGTCGATCCCGCGCTCGCGGGCCTGGTCCATCGCGGTGTTGAGGTAGAACGCCAGCACGGTCGGGGCGGGGCCGTTGATCGTCATCGACACCGACGTCGTCGGCGACAGCAGGTCGAAGCCGTCGTAGAGCGCCTTCATGTCCTCGAGCGTGGCCACCGAGACGCCGGACGTGCCGACCTTGCCGTAGATGTCGGGGCGCTCGTCGGGATCGCGGCCGTAGAGCGTCACCGAGTCGAACGCCGTCGACAGACGGGTGGCGGGCTGGCCCTCGGAGAGCAGCTTGAACCTCTTGTTGGTGCGGAACGGGTCGCCCTCGCCGGCGAACATGCGCGCCGGGTCCTCGTCGGCCCGCTTGAACGGGAAGACGCCCGCGGTGAAGGGGAAGCGTCCGGGCAGGTTCTCCCGGCGCCAGAAGCGCACGAGCTCGCCGTGATCGTCGAAGCGGGGGACGGCCACCCGGGGCACCCGGTTGCCGGAGAGCGACTCGCGGCCGTTCGTGGCCGCGTCCTCGTCGTACGACGCCACGGTGGCGGGCCACTCGGCGAGCTGGTCGCGCACGTCGCGCGGCACGTCGTCGTGGGCGCGAGCGGCCGCGGCGGCCAGGTCCTCGATCTCGTCGAGCTCCTCGGCGACGGCGGCGAAGCGCTGCGCCCGGCGCACCTTGGCCACGAGCGCCTCGGTGTCGGCGTGGTAGCCGCGGACGGTGTCGGCGATGTCGGCGAGGTAGCGCACGCGGTCGGCCGGCAGGACGGTCTGGATCCGGGTGGACCGCTTGCCCTCGACCGGCGCGAGCAGGCCCTCGCTCACCGCCAGGCCGTGCCCGGCGAGGAGGCCGCGCAGGTGCTGGTAGAGCGCGGTGACGCCGTCGTCGTCGAAGGTGGCGGCCGAGGTGCCGAAGACCGGCATGTCGGACGGCTGCTGGCCGAAGGCCTCGCGGTTGCGCACCATCTGGCGCCCGACGTCGCGCAGCGCGTCCTCGGCGCCGCGGCGCTCGAACTTGTTGATCGCGACCGCGTCGGCGAAGTCGAGCATGTCGATCTTCTCCAGCTGCGAGGCCGCGCCGAACTCCGGCGTCATGACGTAGAGGGAGGTGTCGACGAGCGAAACGATCGCCGCGTCCCCCTGGCCGATGCCGGGCGTCTCGACGATGACCAGGTCGAAGCCGGCGGCCTTGATGACGGTGAGGACGTCGGGGAGGTGGTCGGGCAGCTCGTGGGCGCCGCGGGTGGCGAGGCTGCGGAAGTAGACCTGGTTGCGGTCGAGGCCGGGGCCGGCGAGGTCGAGGGAGTTCATCCGGATCCGGTCACCGAGCAGCGCACCGCCGCCCTTGCGCCGGGTCGGGTCGACGGCGAGCACCGCGACGCGGACCTTGTCCTGCTGGTCGACGCGGAGGCGTCGTACGAGCTCGTCGGTCAGGCTGGACTTGCCGGAGCCGCCGGTGCCGGTGATGCCGAGGACGGGTACGGCGTGCGCGGCGGCCGCCTCGGCGAGCCGGTCGAGCAGGTCGCGGTCGAGCCGGCCCAGCTCGGCGCCGGTGATCGCGCGGGCCAGGGCGGTGCGGTCCCCGCTGAGGATCTGGTCGGCGGTGACGCCGCCGGTCTCCCACAGGTCGACGTCGCAGGCCTCGACGACCGTGTTGACCATCCCGGGCAGGCCGAGGCGCTGGCCGTCCTCGGGGGAGAAGATCGTGACGCCGGAGGCGCGCAGCCGGTCGATCTCGTCGTGCACGATGACGCCGCCGCCACCGCCGACGACCTTGATGTGACCGGCCCCGCGCTCGCGGAGCAGTTGGACGAGGTACTCGAAGTATTCGACGTGCCCGCCCTGGTAGGACGACACGGCGATGCCCTGGACGTCCTCCTCGATCGCGGCCTCGATCACCTCCGCGACGGAGCGGTTGTGGCCGAGGTGGATCACCTCGCAGCCCTGGCTCTGGAAGATGCGTCGCATGATGTTGATCGACGCGTCGTGGCCGTCGAAGAGGCTGGACGCGGTCACCAGGCGGACGGGGTGCTGCGGCACGTGCAGGTCGGGCATCGGTCCTCCGAAACTCTTTGGATCTCCGATAATAGGACGTCCAAGTAAATTGGAGAAGTCCTCGGATGACCTAAGGTTCCATGCGTGACCGAGTCTCGCCTCCCGTTCGACCCGATCGAGCGTGCCGGCGAGCTGTGGGAGGAGCACTTCGGCGACGCGACGGCGATGCGCCTGGCCACGTCGGTGATGCGGGTGCAGCAACTGATGCTCAGCGCCCTCGACGCCGCGCTCAAGCCGTTCGGGCTCACGTTCTCCCGCTACGAGGTGCTCGTGCTCCTGCTGTTCAGCCGGAACGGGTCGCTGCCGCTGAGCAGGATCGGCGAGCGGCTGATGGTGCACCCGACGTCCGTCACGAGCGCGATCGACCGCCTCGAGGCCCAGGGGTACGTCGTCCGCGTGCCCGACGAGGCCGACCGCCGTCGTACCCTCGCGCGGCTCACCCCCGAGGGCCGGACCACCGTGCGCAGGGCCACCAAGGCCGTCAGCGCCATCGACTTCGCCGTCACCGGGCTCACCGGCGAGGAGCAGGCCGGTG
>NZ_VDMP01000011.1:39868-41059 GCF_006335005.1 Nocardioides albidus | reverse complement strand
GTGCGACTACCAGGGACTCCTGACCGGTCAGGACACCGTGGCAGTTGCACGAACACCGAGTTACATGACCGGGGACGGCCTGGCTCGCCGGCGATCGCCGTACTCCCGGCGGATGCGCTCGGCGTCGCGCGCCAGTCTCTCGTCGAGGACGGCGCCGCGCAGGGCGGCGGTCTCCGCGGCGTCACGACGCAACCGCTCGATCGCGACCGCGCGGCGTGCGCCCCAGTGGTCCTCCCAGTACACGTTGCTCGTGCCGAGCCCTTGGTCGCGCAGCAGGCGTTCGCGCTTCCACTGGTCGCGCGCGACCTCGTCGGCGGGGCGAGTGGCGACACCGCCGTCGGCGACCGGCCGGAGCTTGATCATCCCGTGCGCCTCGACGATGTGGTTGCCCACCCGGATGTCGCACCACTTGATGCCCTCGGTGGTGCGGACGGGGAACTGGGTGTCCGGCTCGCCGATGCCCGCTTCGAGTACCAGTAGCCGGGTGAGCGACTCGTGCACGGTCTCGGCGCCGGGGTCGGCCAGCGCGACGGCTTCGCGCGCCCAGCGGACGCCCGGCCAGCAGGTCATGATCGCGTACGCCGCCTCGAGGTCGAGCCGCGTGACGCCCCGTTGCATCGCGGCATCGCAGGCGACCACCCCGTCGACGACTCCGCGCTCCCGGGCGATGTCCACGGCGGTGCGCGGCAGGTCCAGCGCGGGCAGCCCCTGGACCCAGCCGACCTGGCTGGGGGAGAACCGGGCGAGATGGTGGCGCACGCGGTACTCCGTCCAGGCGTTGGTGAACCCGGGACGAGTCACGTGGACGAGCGGGTCGTTCGGCCGCAGGATGGGCAGCTCCCACGCGTGCGCCGACGAGTCGTGACTGAGCACCCAGCCACGGCGCATGGTCGTGACGGCGGCCCGAGCGAGGAGGAGCGGGCGGCCGACGTACTCGTCGAGCGCGGTCCAGTGCTCACCGGTGGTGAACACTCCCCGCCGGAGCCGGATGAGCTCGCCGGCGGCGACCTGCGCTCGGATGTCCGCCGGCGACAGGCCGAGGTCGAGGAGTTGCTCGCGGCGGATCACGCCGGAGCCCGCGGCGACGGCGGTGAGGACGCGTGGGTTCATGGCGGGGGAGCCTGCCCCGTGCGGGACCTCTCGCCAAGGGGTTCGCACGGGCCTGTGGATGACCGGGTGTGCGGAGCGGGC
>NZ_VDMP01000011.1:9441-39774 GCF_006335005.1 Nocardioides albidus | reverse complement strand
CCCCCGGCCGGTCTTGCGGCCGAGCAGCCGCGCCTCGACCATCCGGGCGAGGAGCGGGGGAGCGGCGTACAGCGGCTCCTTGAACTCCTCGTACAGCGACTCGGCGACCGCCTTGACGGTGTCGAGGCCGATCAGGTCGGCGAGGGCGAGGGGGCCCTGGGGGTGGGCGGCGCCGAGGACGAGCCCGTGGTCGATGTCCTCGGCGGACGCGAAGCCCGACTCGAACATCCGGATCGCGGAGAGGATGAACGGGATCAGCAGCGCGTTGACCACGAAGCCGGCCCGGTCCTGGCAGTCGATCGCGGTCTTGCCGAGGTCGTCCTGGACGAACGCGCGGGCCCGCTCGGTCGTGTCCGGGTCGGTCATCAGCGAGGGGACGAGCTCGACGAGCTTGAGCACCGGGACCGGGTTGAAGAAGTGCACGCCCAGGACGTGGGTCGGCCGGCTCGTCGCGACTGCGAGCTTCATGATCGGGATCGAGGAGGTGTTGGACGCCAAGATCGCGTCCGGGCTGGTGACGATCTCGTCGAGGCGGCGGAACAGGTCGGTCTTCGCGTGCTCGTCCTCGACGATCGCCTCGATGACGATGTCCCGGTCGGCGAGCAGGCCGAGGTCGTCGACCACCCGGATCCGATCGAGGACGGCGGAGGCCGACTCGATCTTGCCGCGGCTCTCCGCGCGCTTGAGCGAGGCCTCCAGCCGGACCCGCGCGCCCTCGACGGCCTCGGCCGACGACTCGACGACGATCACGTCCTTGCCGGCGCGGGCGTTGACCTCGGCGATGCCCGATCCCATCAGGCCGCCGCCGACCACTCCCACGCGCTCGATGCTCGTCATCTGCTCCCCTTGCTCGATTTACTAGGACGTCCTAGCAACGTAAGGGTGACCGGTCAGTAGGGCCAGTTCAGGCGAGCGCCGCGTCCACCGCGGCGACCAGCGCGTCGCAGGTGCGCTCCACCATGTCCAGCACGGCACGGAAGCCGTCCTCCCCGCCGAAGAACGGATCGGGTACGACGCCGCCCGGCTCCGCGGGGTCGAAGTCGCGGAACAGCCGCACCCGCGCCGGATCCGCGTCGCCGAGCGCACGCAGCTCGCGCAGGTTGTCGTGGTCCATCGCGAGGACCAGGTCCTGCTCCTGCAGCCAGGACGCGACCACGCTCCGGGCGCGGTGCCTGCTGGCGTCGTACCCCTGGGCGGTGAGCAGGGCCGCGGCCCGGCGGTCCATCGCCTCGCCGACATGCCAGGTGCCGGTGCCGGCGCTGACCACCTCGACCCGGTCGTCGAGCCCGGCCCCGGCGACGCGGGACGCCAGCACGACGTCGGCCATCGGAGAGCGGCAGATGTTGCCCAGGCACACGAGCGCGATCCGGTAGCTCCCCGGCTCGCGGGGCGGCGGAGCGGGCGTCATCAGTCGTCGACCCCGACGATCGCGTCGAGGATCCAGGTGGTGACGCTGATGATGATCGAGCCCCACACCGCCGGCCAGAACCCGTCGACGTGGAAGCCGATGTCGACCACGTCGGCCAGCCACGCGGTCAGCCGCAGCAGCAGGGCGTTGAGCACGACCAGGAACAGGCCGAGCGTCAGCAGGATGAACGGGATCGACAAGAAGGTGAGCAGCGGCTTGACCCAGGCGGTGATCGCGCAGGAGATGAGAGCCACCAGCACCAGCGGGACGATCTTGTCCTCGAGCTCGGCCCGCCCCTCGCTCGCCCCCTCGAACCGGATGCCGGAGATCAGCTGCGCCGCGACGGCGAGCGCGGCGATCGTGATCGCCCAGCGGGAGAGGAAGGCCACCATGCGGTCAGTGTGTCATCGGGGGTGTCATCGGGCCGGTCACTCCAGCCCGAGCGCCTCGACGATCTTCACCTCGGCGTGCTCGATGTGGTGGCGCAGGAAGGCGTGCGCGCCGTCCGGACCGTCGATCCGGCCGGCCTCCAGCAGCTCGACCAGGCCCTCGTGCGACCCGGCCTCGTCGTGGGCGTTGCGGTCGATCCGCTCGACCTGCGCCAGCGCGAGCCTCAGCTCGTCCATGAGCGCCTCGGCCATCTGCACCAGCCGCTGGATGCCGGTCAGCTCGACCAGCGAGACGTGGAAGGCCAGGTGACGCTCGTTGAGCTCCTCGTACGACGCCTCGCCGCTGCGCACTGCCGCCGTGTAGGCGTCGAGGGTGGTGCGCACCCGCGCCCGTCGTACGTCGTCCGCCTCCGGCCACGCCAGCACCCCGGCTCCCTCGAGCACCCACCGGGCGCGGCACACGTCGCGCACGGAGTCGGCGCGCGGCGTCGCGACCATCACGCCGCGGTGCGGCTCACGGGTCGCGAGCCCCTCGGCCACCAGCACGGTCAGGGCCTCGCGGACGGTGGGGCGGGAGACCCCGAAGGACTCCGCGAGAGCCACCTCGCGCAACGGCGTGCCGCTCTCCAGCTCCCCCTCGAAGACCGCCCGCCGGATCTCGGCAGCCACCCGCGACACGGTGGACGCGTGCTCGACGCTGAGCGGGGTGAACGGCGTCTTCGGCGGCGTGGCAGGTCCGGCCATGGCCCCATTCTGCAAGCCCGGGCACCGTCTAGGGTGAGGGCGTGTCTCCCGAGCCCCCGACCGACGGCCCGTCCCTCGAGGTGAGCGGCGGCCGCGGAGTGCGGGCGGCCATCGCCGTCGGTGGCGTGCTGTCGGCCCTCGCGGTGGTCGCCGTCGCCGCATTCCTGCTCGTGGGCCGCGACGGTGGCGACGGCGGCAAGGTCGGTGGGGACACCAGCAGTACGGCGACGGAGGGGTCGACGACGAAGGCGCCGCTCGACCTGCCCACGCTCGATCCCTCGGACTTCCCGAGCGACCTGCCGACGCCCGCGCCGAGCCTGCCCACCGAGCTGCCGAGCGTGCCGGACGGCCCGACGGGCCGGCCGACCAAGGCTCCCAGCGGGATGCCGTCGGGACTGCCGAGCGACCTCCCGAACTTCCCGACGAACCCCGCCGACCTCGAGTCGGGGTTCTCCGACCACCTCGAGAACATGGAGCCCTGACGCCATGCCTCCGCAGGGGCGTGCTGACCGCGATCGCGCTCGTCCTGTTCGTGGCGCTGGTCGCGGTCGTCACCACGGTGAACCGATCCGGCCGACCCGCTCCATCCCCTGGCGCCGCACGGGACGGCCCGGACGGCGTACCGCCCTCGCAGCCGCCGCCCTGGTCGCGGTCCTGGCCCTGGCCGCCGGGCTCGTCGTGCTGCTGCGGGGCCCGGGGCCGCAGGGCGTCGCGGAGGACTACCTCCGGGCGAGCTGGACCGGACGCTGGCGCGCCATGTGCGAGGCGGCGACCGAGCAGTGGCGCACCTACCTCTTCCAGGGGGTGCCCTACGCCGACTGCGCCGCCTACGCCGACGCCGACGCATCGGCGGGACGGGGATCGGCCTTCGACCCCTACCGCGAGGACACCGAGATCACCGTGAGCGTCGAGCCCTTCAGCGAGGGCGACGGCCGGGCCCGGGTGAGCTACGAGGTCGAGCTGCGCTACCACGGCGCGGACCGCGCGGGATTCGACGCGATCTGGCAGGGCGCGCGCCCGATCGACCGCGGGACCGTCGAGCTGGTCGAGGTCGACGGGGACTGGCGCGTCGCCGGCGTCGACGCCGGCTGATCCTCGCCGGCCGACCCTCGCCGGCCGACCCTCGCCGGCTGGCCTCCGCGCGACACCGCGGCCGGTTCGACCGGGCCGCTGCGTGGCATGATGCCCGCCGACTGCCCGCCCGCCGAGGAGAGTGCGATGCCCGACCCGAACCAGCCCACCCCTCCCGCCGGTTGGTATCCCGACGGCCGCGGCGGGCAGCGCTGGTGGGACGGCACCCAGTGGACCGAGCACACCCAGCCGCCCGCTCCGCCCGGCCCGTCCGGCCCGTCCGGCCCGTCCGGCCCGAGCGACGCCACGGTCATGGCGCCGCAGCAGCCCGCGCAGCCGCGGCAGCCCGCGCAGCCGCGGCCGCCCGCGCACCCGCCGGCGCAGCAGTACGGGCAGCAGCCGCCCTTCCCGCAGCCGCCCTTCCCACAGCAGTACGGGCAGCAGCAGTACGGGCAGCCGGCGTACGGCCAGCCCTCCTGGACTCCGCCGTCCGGCGGCAAGGGCGGCCGGAGGCTGCCCATGATCATCGGTGGCGCGGTGGTCGCGCTCCTGGCCGCCGTCCTGCTCGTCGTGGTCCTGGTCAAGGCCCTCGGCGGGGGGAGTCCCGAGGACGTCGCGAAGGAATACCTGACGGCGAGCTTCGAGAGCGACTACGGCACGGTCTGCGAGCTGACCGCCGAGGACCAGCGCGAGTCGCTGATCGAGGACGCCGACGACTGCGGCGACTACGCCGAGGAGCAGGCGAAGGAGGAGGACGAGGAGTCCGAGCAGTACGAGGACGACTACGACCTCTCCATCGACGACATCCGCGGCAACTTCGACTTCGAGGTCGAGATCGAGGACGTCGACGAGAAGGGCGACGACGAGGCGGTCGTCGAGGTCAGGCAGACGACCGAGTACACCGAGGACGACGACTTCCTCGACGAGGAGCTCGACGGCGACCGGTCGAGCTCCTCGACCTTCCGGATGAGGCTCGTCAAGGAGGACGGCGACTGGCGGGTCGCCGAGCCCTACGTGCTCGACTGAGGTACGACTGAAGGCATGCGCTCCTTCGCCGCCACGGTGGCCGTCCTGGTCGCGACCCTCGTCGCGCCGCTCGCCATCGCGAGCACCTGGCTGACGGCCCGCGTCGACGACCGGGACGAGTACGTCGACACCGTCGCCGGACTCGCGCACGACCCGACCGTGCGCCAGGTGCTGGCCGATGCCGCCGCGGACGCCGCAGTGTCGGCGCTCCAGCAGCACATCCCGGTCGGGCTGCCCGAGGAGGTGCGGGCGTGGGCGGGAAGAGCAGCCACGATGGTGGTCGAGAGCCCGGAGTTCCCGGAGTTCTGGCGCACGGCGAACGGTGACCTGCACGACCAGGTGCTGGCGGTCCTCGAGCACCCGGACGCGCCGGCGGACGGCTCGATCACGGTCGACGCGGGTCCGCTCGTCGCCCAGGTCCTGCTCGAGCTGGAGGACCGGGGCATTCCGGTCGGCCTGCTGCCCGACGTCGCGCTGCGGGTGCCGGTGATGCAGGAGGCGAAGGTCGCGGAGGCCGGCCCGGCGTACCGCACCGTCGACGGCCTCCTGCGCCTGATTCCCTTCGTCGGGCTGGGGCTGGTGGTGCTGGCCGTGCTCGTCGCACGCGGCTGGCGCGGCCGGCTGCGCGCGCTGGGCCTGGCCCTGCTCGGGCTCGCCCTCGCCGCGGTCGTGGTGCTCCTCGCCGCCGACCCGGTCGCCACGGCGGCGCTCGACCGGGTCGAGGCGGAGCGTCGCGAGCTGGCCGGAGTCCTGGTCGACACCGTGGTCGGATCCCTCGAGTCCTCGGCCCGCGGCCTGCTGCTCGCCGCGCCGGTGGGCCTGGTCCTGGTGGTGCTCAGCCTGTGGTCGCGGCGTCGCCACGGTTCGGCCGTCCGGGAGCACGACTACCACTAGGCTCACGCGCGTGAGTGATCAGTTCCCCCCGCCGGGGCGGCCGGGCGAGCAGCCCCCGACCCAGATGGCTCCGCCCGCGGGTGGCGCTCCGGTGCCGCCGTACGGCGCGCCGGGCCAGCCTCCGCAGCCGCCCGCCCCCGGCTACCCCCAGCCGGGCTACCCCCAGCCGGGCTACCCCCAGCCCGGCTACCCCCAGCCCGGCTACCCCCAGCCCGGGTACCCGGGAGGCGGCTACCCCGGTGGTCCGGGCTTCCCGGCGCCGCCGAGCAGCGGCGGCGGGAGGAGGAAGGGCCTGATCATCGGGATCGTGGCCGGCATGGTGGTGCTCGTGCTCGGCGTGGTCGCCGTGCTGGCGTTCACCGTCTTCGACGGCGACGACGACAAGGCGTCGGCCAAGGACGACGAGAGCTCCGCGACCACGGACGACGCGAGCGACGACACGGACGAGACCGACGAGCCGACCGAGGAGACCGAGGAGACCGAGGGCGCCGACCTGCCCGAGGGCGATCCGACCATCACGGCTCGGGCCTTCCTCGACTCGCTGCTCGAGGGCGACTGCCTCGCGGTCGAGGGCCTGACGACCCCGGACTACTTCGCCTCCGAGTTCACCGACCAGGCCGGTTGCGAGGCGGTGGCCGGCGACCTCGAGATGTCGAACGCCGAATACACGTTCAAGGAGCCCGAGCCGACGCTCGACGCCACCATCGTCAACGTCTACGGGGACGTCTACGCCCCCAGCACCGGCAAGACCCTCGACTCGACCTGGGCGCTCGACGGCACCAGCGGCGAGTGGCTGGTCGGCGGCTACAGCTACGTCGAGAAGTGACGCGTCGGGAGACGAGTATCGTGAGGGTGAAGGTGTGCTCCGGGTCACACGTCACGCCACCCCTGTGATGGATCCGGAACCACGGACCGACCCCCGCCCGTCGCGGTGATCCCGCGGCAGGCTGCAAGGAGTGGCGACCAGATGAGCGATCCCGTCTTCGGACCGGCCCCCGAGCGTGCACCCGATCCCGAGCTCGTCCAGCTCCTCACCCCCGAGGGTGAGCGCGTGCACCATCCCGGCTTCGACGTCGACTTCACGCCCGACGAGCTGCGCGGGTTCTACCGCGACATGACGCTCGTGCGCCGTCTCGACGTCGAGGCGACTGCGCTGCAGCGCCACGGCGAGCTCGGGCTGTGGGCCCAGCTGCTCGGCCAGGAGGCCGCCCAGATCGGCGCCGGCCGCGCCCTGGCGCCGCAGGACTTCGTCTTCCCGACCTACCGCGAGCACGGCGTGGCCTGGTGCCGCGGCGTCGACCCGGTCCGGCTGCTGTCGCTGTTCCGCGGGGTCGACCAGGGCAGCTGGGACCCGGCCGAGCACAACTTCGCCCTCTACACGATCGTGATCGGCGCGCAGACGCTGCACGCGACCGGCTACGCGATGGGCGTCCAGCGCGACGGCCTGGTCGGCACCGGCGACCCCGACCGTGACATGGCGGTCGTCGCGCACTTCGGCGACGGCGCCTCCTCCCAGGGCGACGTCAACGAGGCCTTCGTCTTCGCCGCGTCCTACAACGCCCCGGTCGTGTTCTTCTGCCAGAACAACCAGTGGGCGATCTCCGAGCCGTTCGAGCGGCAGTCCCGCATCCCGCTCTACCGTCGCGCCCACGGCTTCGGGTTCCCGGGCGTCCGCGTCGACGGCAACGACGTGCTGGCGACGTACGCCGTCATGAAGGCCGCGCTGCAGCGCGCGCGGGAGGGGCAGGGCCCGATCCTCATCGAGGCCTACACCTACCGGATGGGCGCCCACACGACGACCGACGACCCGACGCGCTACCGGCTCAGCGAGGACCTCGAGCACTGGAAGCTCAAGGACCCGATCGCGCGCCTCGAGGTCTACCTGCGCCGCAACGGGATGGCCGACGAGGCGTTCACCGCCGACGTCGCCGCCGAGGCCGACGCGCTCGGCGAGCGGATGCGCCGCGAGTGCCACGCCCTGCCCGACCCCTCGCCCCACGACCTGTGGGACCTGGTCCACGCCGAGAAGACGGCGGAGCTCGCCGCCCAGCAGGCCGAGTACGACGCGCACGCCGCGTCCTTCGAGGAGGCCCTGTCATGACGACGATGAGCCTCGCCAAGGCGCTCAACGCCGGGCTCCGCAGGGCGATGGAGGACGACGACAAGGTCGTGATCATGGGGGAGGACGTCGGCCGGCTCGGCGGGGTCTTCCGGATCACCGACGGCCTGCAGAAGGACTTCGGCGACGACCGCGTCATCGACACGCCGCTGGCCGAGTCCGGGATCGTCGGCACCGCCGTGGGCCTGGCGATGCGCGGCTACCGCCCGGTGGTGGAGATCCAGTTCGACGGCTTCGTCTACCCCGCCTACGACCAGATCGTGTGCCAGGTCGCGAAGCTGCACTACCGCAGCCGGGGCCGGGTGCGGATCCCGATGGTCATCCGGATCCCGTTCGGCGGCGGCATCGGCGCGGTCGAGCACCACAGCGAGTCGCCCGAGGCACAGTTCGTGCACACCCCGGGGCTCAAGGTGGTCGCCTGCTCCAACCCGGCCGACGCCTACGCGATGATCCAGCAGGCGATCCACGCCGACGACCCGGTGATCTTCCTCGAGCCCAAGCGGCTCTATCACGCGGCCAAGGCCGACGTCGATGAGGCGGCGCTGTCGGAGTCGCCCGCGCCGCTGTGGCAGTCGCGGGTCGTCCGTTCCGGCTCGGACGCCACCCTCGTCGCCTACGGCCCGACCGTCTCCACCTGTCTCGACGCCGCCACGGTCGCCGCGGAGGAGGGCCGCTCGCTCGAGGTCATCGACCTGCGCACGCTCTCGCCGCTCGACCTGGTCCCGGTGCACGAGTCGGTGCGGCGTACCGGACGCCTGGTGGTGGTCCACGAAGCGCACGTGACCCTCGGCCTCGGCGCCGAGATCGCCGCCCGGGTCACCGAGGAGTGCTTCCACTCCCTCGAGGCCCCGGTTCTGCGCGTCGGCGGCTTCGACACGCCGTACCCACCCGCCCGGATCGAGGAGGCCTTCCTGCCCGACCTCGACCGGGTCCTCGACGCCGTCGACCGCACCTTCGGGTTCTGAGGAGTCAGCTCATGAACGAGTTCAAGCTTCCCGACGTCGGCGAGGGCCTCACCGAGGCCGAGATCGTGGCCTGGCGGGTCAAGGAGGGCGACGTCGTGGCGATCAACGACGTCGTCGTCGAGATCGAGACCGCCAAGTCCATCGTCGAGCTGCCCTCGCCGTACGCCGGGCACGTCCTCGCGCTCCTCGCCGCGGAGGGCGACACCGTCGAGGTCGGCACGCCGATCATCCGGATCGGCGAGCCCGACGCGGCCACGGCACCCACGTCGGCGCCCACGTCGGAGCCCGTCCCGCCCCCGGCCAGCGAGGTGCCGACGGCTCCTGCGGAGCCACCGGTGTCGTCGGCGTCGGGGACCGATCCCATCGACACCAACGTCCCGCCCGAGGGCAACGCCACGCTCGTCGGCTACGGCCCCAAGCAGCGGGCCCTCAAGCGGCGCGCCCGCAAGGCGACGCCCGGCGAGGTCGCCGCGGTCGTCGTCCCCGGCCCCGTCGAGCCCTCCCGCCCGGCCCGTGCCCTCGCCAAGCCGCTGGTACGCCGCCTGGCCCGGGACCTGGGCGTCGACCTCACCGCCCTCGAGCCGACCGGACCCAAGGGCACGGTGAGCAAGGAGGACGTGCTCGCCGCCGCCGGAGGCGTGGCGCCGGGTGTCGCCGCCCCCCGGGTGAGCGCCGACCCGGCCGGCCGCGAGACGCGCGAGCCGGTCAAGGGCGTGCGCAAGAACATGGCCGCCGCGATGGTGTCGTCCGCCTTCACCGCCCCGCACGTCTCCGAATGGGTCACCGTCGACGCCACGGCCACGGTCGAGCTGGTCGACCGGCTCCGGGAGCGCCGGGAGTTCGCCGACGTCAAGGTGAGTCCGCTGCTCGTCGTCGCCCGCGCGTGCCTGCTCGCCCTGCGCCGCAACCCGTTGATCAACTCGACCTGGGACGAGGCCGCCCAGGAGGTCGTCGTCAAGCAGTACGTCAACCTCGGCATCGCTGCCGCCACCCCGCGCGGCCTGGTCGTCCCCAACGTCAAGGACGCCCACGCCCTGTCGCTGGTCGAGCTCGCGCAGGCGCTCGAGACCCTGACGACGACGGCTCGCGAGGGACGCACCCAGCCCGCCGACCTGGCGGGCGGCTCCTTCACGATCACGAACGTGGGCGTGTTCGGGGTCGACGGAGGCACGCCGATCATCAACCCCGGCGAGTCCGCGATCCTGTGCCTCGGCGCGATCCGGCCGCAGCCGTGGGTCGTCGGCGACCAGGTCGTCCCGCGCCAGGCGATGACCCTGTCGCTGTCCTTCGACCACCGCCACATCGACGGTGCCACCGGCTCGCGGTTCCTCGCCGACGTCGCCGGCCTCGTGAGCGACCCGGCGACCGCGCTCCTCTTCTAGCCCGTCGAGTTGCCCCCTCCTCACCGTCGAGTTGCCGCTTTCTCACCGTCGAGTTGCCGATGAGCTCACGGCGTATCCGGAGGACTGGCAACTGAAGGGTGAGAAAGCGGAAACTCGACGGAGGGGGTGACCGGGTGGTCGTGCGCTGGACCAATGCGGGCACCCACGTCGGCGACTTCGCCGGCATCCCGGCCACCGGCGGGTCGTTCACCATCGGCGGCATCGACATCTATCGCGTCGAGAACAGGCTGCTGGCCGAGCACTGGCACGTCGTCGACCAGCTCGCCATGCTCGGGCAGCTCGGCCTCCTGCCGGCCTGACGGGCGCCGGTGCGGCCCGCTTGGGGACAGCCGGTCGCAGGCGCGCCCGCGGGCCGGTAGAACGGGAGGATGACCGTCCCGCCCGTTCCCGTCCCGGCCGATCCCGGCGCGCCGGGCCCGGGCGACCGGCTCGGGCCGTACCGGATCGTGCGTTGGCTCGGTCGCGGCGGCATGGGGACCGTCTACGAGGCGATCGACACCACCTTGGGCCGCAGCGTCGCGCTGAAGCTGATCGTCGACCCGTACGCCGCCGATCCCGCGTTCCGGTCCGGCTTCGTGCGCGAGGCGAAGGCGCAGGCGTCGCTGGACTCGCCGCACGTGGTGCAGGTCTTCGCGCACGGCGAGATCGACGGGCGTCTCTACCTCGCCAGCCAGCTGGTGCCCGACGGCGACCTCGCCGCCGCGCTGCGTCGGCACGGTCGGCTCCCGGCGGGGGAGGCGCTCGAGCTCGTCGCGCAGGTCGCCGACGGCTTGGCCGAGGCGCATCGCGCGGGGCTCGTGCACCGCGACGTCAAGGCGTCCAACGTGCTGCTGCGCCGCCGCGGCACGCACACCGTCGCCTATCTCGCCGACTTCGGCATCGCCGGGCCGGCCGGCGGGGACTCACCTGCCGACGACGTCAGGGCGCTGGTCCGGCTGCTGCGCGACATCCTCTCCGAGGCGCCGGAGCCCGAGCTCGCGCGGCTGCTCGCCGAGCCGCCCGCCACGGCGGCCGGGTTGCGCGATGCCCTCCGTGCGGCGCTCCACGCCGAGCCCGCCCCGACCCCGCGCCGCCGGCGGGCCGCCCTCGCCGCCGCGGCACTGGTGGTCGTCGCGGGCGGGGCCGCCGTCATGGCGCCCGAGGAGGTCGAGCGGAGCCCGGCGACCCACGCCGCCCTCGCCGACAGCCTCGAGCGGGACGCCGGCCTGGACCGGTCGACGGCACGATGCACGGCCCGCGCGCTGGTGCGCGCCCACGGGCCGCGGCACCTCGAGGACCTGCCCGCCGACGTCGTGCTGACCGCCGCGGCCGGCTGCCTGTGGGCGACCTGACCCTCCTGCCGAGGCGTTGTCGATCGAGGCGTCGTCGATCGAGGGTCGATCGAGGGTCGATCGAGGGTCGATCGAGGGTCAGTCGCGTTCGGGCGTGGTCTCGTCCAGGAGCCAGTCGTCGAAGAAGGACGACAGCTCCTCGCCGGTCGTCGCCTCGATCCAGTCGAGGTACTCCCGCCGGTCGGCGGTGCCGTTGGCCTCGCGGGACGGCCACTCGCGCAGCAGCTCGAAGAACCTCTCGTCACCGACCCGCTCGCGCAGCTCCTGCCACATGAGCGCCGGCCCGTAGTAGATGTTGCCGTCACCGAACCGGGTCGGGTCGAAGGCGCCCGGCGGCCCGGACCGGGTGCGCAGGTCGGCCTCGAAGGACGCCCACTCGTCCATCTTCCCCACGACCGGGACGCCCTCCTGCTCGGACTCCCACATGCCCTGGAGATACATCGCCATACCCTCGTTCATCCACACGTCCGACCAGTCCGCGGGGGTGACCGTGTCGCCGTACCAGTGGTGCGCTGCCTCGTGCACGATGACGGCCTCCGACAGGCTGTAGGCGGTGTCGCCCAGGGTGACCATGGTCTGGGTCTCCATACCGCTTTCGTTGTCGACGACCAGCAGCCCGAAGCTGTCGAACGGGTAGGGGCCGAGGACCTTCTCGAGCCAGTCGATCGCGTCCGGCGCGGAGGCCGTCTCGCCGGGGGTGGGGTCGCCGTCGGCGTCCGTCCAGATCTGGATCGGCACGCCGCTCGCCGACTCGAGGTCGGTGTGCTGGAAGTCGCCGAAAGCCACCGTGACGAGGTACGACGACGCGGGCTCCGCCAGGTGCCAGGTGTTCACGCTCCGGCCGTTCTCGGCGGTCGAGGAGGCGAGCACGCCGTTGGCGACGCCGGACATCGGCGCCGGCGCGGTGAGGGTGAAGTCGTAGAGCGCCTTGTCGGAGGGGTGGTCGTTGACGGCGTACCAGGTGAAGGCGCCGTAGGGCTCCTGCAGGGTCCAGGTCTCGTGCTCGGGCGTGATGCTCCAGCCGACGCCCTGGGTGAAGTCGGCGCGCTGGCTCGGTGCCGGCGCCGGGGCGGGCGTGCCGGCGTACTCCAGGACCAGCTCGTACCGCTGGTCGGCCGCGATCGGGTGCGCGACGGTGAGGTCGTTGCCCTCGACGGTGACCTCGGCCGGGGTGCCGTCGACGGTGGCGGACGAGATCGCCAGCTGCTCGTTGAAGTCGAGCGGGATCCGCGGCGCGTCGCCGGTCGCCCGGAAGGTGAGCGTCTCGCGCGCCGTCAGTCGGTCGGCGTCGGGAGCCCAGGCGAGGTCGAGGTCGTAGTGCAGGGCGTCGACGAGCGGGTCGCCGATCTCGGGGTAGACCGAGTCCTCACGGGTGTCGTTGCGGGCGATCGCCAGGTCGCCCGCCGGCGCGCCGGCGTCCGGTGGGTTGACGGGCGAGCTGGTCGGCGAGGCCGACGACCGACCGGGGCCGGCGTCGCCGCCGGACGTCTGGCCGGCGCAGGCCGCCAGGGCGAGGCAGCCCATCGCTGCGCCGAGGACCTCGACGGCCTTCTTCATGGTCGCATCATGCCCGGCGGGCGAATCTGACACTCGCTCATCTTTGCGCGTCACCCGGCCCAGGGGCCGTCGTTGGAGCAGTGATCGGGGTCACTTCCGTGCGCCCCGGAGGCGGAGGTGGACCGATGGGCGACGCACAGGCCGCACCCGAGCGGGGCCGGAGGCGGGTCGCATTGGCCGCGCTCGCGGCCCTGTCCGTGGTCGGCGTCGCGCTCGCGGTGCCGGTGCCGGTGCCGGTGCCGGCGGCGGGGACGGGGGAGGGCGGGACCTCTCTCGCGGCGGCCGCCGAGCAGCGCAAGTCGGCGCTCGGCGTCCCGCACGACGACGCCCTGCTCGCCCCGCACGACCACCACGACCACCACGACCCGCGGACCAAGAACGAGGTCGCCCGCGGCCTGGCCGTCGGGGAGGCGGCGGGCGCCGACGTCGTCGACCCGACGACCGCGGCCGAGCGCACCGCCGCCGAGGAGTACGTCGAGCGCGAGCGCGCCCTTGCCGACCCGCGACTGGTGCCCACGGCGGCGTACCCGGCTCGGACCTCGGTGCCCGCCGACCGGTTCGCCATGGCCGGCGGCTGCTACACGCTCGCCGCTCCCGGCGGGACGTTCGGTCCGTACTACTTCAAGGCCACCCGCCTCGGCGGCTACCTGCTGCACACCGCCACCGGGGAGCTCGCGCGCACCGGGACCGGCGCGGTCACGGTCGCGGGGAAGCCGAGCCCGCAGGCCGACTGGACCGCGAGCGGCGTCCCCGGCGCCGACGGGACCTTCACCTTCGCCATCGACGGCGGTGGCGCGCTCGTCGCCCAGCCGGGTGGCGTCCTGGCGACGGCGCCCGTCGGCACGCCGTTCCGCGTCCGGCTCGCCACCGGCTGCCCGGAGTTCCCGGAAGCCGACGTCAACGTCAGCGGCGACCCCTTCGGCGGGGAGACGTCGTACCAGGAGGTCCGCGGCTTCGTCGACGCCCACACCCACGGCATGGCCTTCGAGTTCCTCGGCGGCCGGGTGCACTGCGGCCGGCCCTGGCACGCGTACGGCGCGCCCGCCGCGCTCGTCGACTGTCCCGACCACACCCTCACCGGCGGGAAGGGCGCGCTCCTGGAGTCCGTGCTGTCCGGCAAGGCGTCCCACGACCCCGTCGGCTGGCCGACCTTCAAGGACTGGCCGGCGCCGGAGTCCCTCACCCACGAAGGCACCTACTACCGCTGGCTCGAGCGGGCCTGGCGCGGCGGCCAGCGGCTGTTCGTCAACCTGCTCGTCGAGAACAACAAGCTCTGCCAGCTCTACCCGCTCAAGAAGAACTCCTGCGACGACATGACCTCGATCCGGCTCCAGGCCAAGGACATGTACGCGATGCAGGACTACATCGACGCCCAGTTCGGCGGGCCCGGCAAGGGCTTCTACCGGATCGTGAAGGACCCGTTCGAGGCGCGGCGGGTCATCAACGCCGGCAAGATGGCCGTGGTCATGGGCATCGAGACCTCGATCCCGTTCGGATGCACCTATAAGCGCATCCTGGGGCGCGACGTGCCCGCGTGCACGCCTGAGGAGATCGACGCCAACCTCGACGAGATGAAGGCGCTCGGCGTGCGCCAGATGGAGCTGGTCAACAAGTTCGACAACGCCCTGGCCGGGGTCGCGGGCGACGCCGGAGCGATCGGACCTCTCGTCAACACCGCGAACTTCCTCGAGACCGGCTCCTTCTGGGCGATGGAGCACTGCGAGCCCGCCGACGGCGAGTCCGCCGACAACCCGCAGATCACCCTCCCGGACATCACCGCCGGCCAGCAGGACGCCCTCTTCGGCGCCCTGGCCCAGGTCCTCGGCCTGCTCCCGGCGCTGCCGCTCTACCCGCAGCCAGCGCACTGCAACAAGCGCGGCCTCACCGAGCTCGGCGTGCACACGATCGAGGGCCTCGCCCGGCGCCACATGGTCTTCGACCCCGACCACCTCTCGGTCAAGGCCCGGGCCGCCTCGATGGACGTCATCGACGACCTCGGCTATCCCGGCGTCATCTCCAGCCACTCGTGGTCGACGCCCGACGCCTATCCGCGGATCTACCGGGCCGGCGGCTTCATCACGCCGTACGCCGGCGACTCGACCGGATTCGTCGCCAAGTGGCGCCGGCACCTCGGCTGGGCCGACAGCCGCTACTACTTCGGGTTCGGCTTCGGCGCCGACATCAACGGACTCGGCGCGCAGGGCAACCCGCGCGGTGCCGACGTGCCCAACCCGGTGCGCTACCCCTTCACCGGTCTCGGCGGCGTCACGATCGAGAAGCAGCGCGCCGGCCAGCGGGTGTGGGACATCAATGCCGACGGGGTCGCGCAGTACGGCCTCTACCCCGACTGGGTCGAGGACCTGCGCCAGGTCGCCGAGGCCCAGGAGCCCGGCGACGGCGAGCGGATCGTCGACGACATGGCCCGCGGCGCCGAGGCCTACCTGCAGATGTGGGAGCGGGCGTACGGCGTGCGGCCCGACTCGTGCCGCAACCCGGGCCTGCGGCCGACGGTGGCGCAGGCGCGCGATCTGGTGCGTCCGGGCATGACCACCGACGCCGTGCTGCGCGCGGTCGGCCAGCCCTACGAGCGGCTCGGGTCGTCGTACACGTTCTGTGCGCGCACCGACGGACGGGAGCGGGTCGAGGTCGCCGTGACCTTCGGCCCGGACGGCACGGTGACGGCGGTCCGCGCCTCGTGAGGTGAGAGGAAGGTCTCGCCCCACCGAAGTTACCTGTCGGTAGGATTCGGTCTCCGGCTGTGCCCCGCGCAGGCGGGTAAGGCTTGCCTACGCCGACCGGCCGGGCCGATCGGCACTAGGCTCGTCCGGCGCACTCCTGTGCGCGCCCCTGACTCCGTGGCCGATGAGGAGCTGTTGGACACCATGCAGATCATTGCGATCGTCATCTCCCTGGCCGTCTCGGTCGTCGCCGTCGCGCTGACCGCCCGGGCCGTCCGCTCGATGCTCGGCGTGATCAAGCGCGGACAGCCGGCGCCGGGGCGCACCGGCAACCCGGCCGGACGCACGCTGACCATGCTGAAGGAGACCTTCGGCCACACCCGCATGCTCCAGTGGACCTGGGTCGGCATCCTGCACTGGTTCGCCTTCGCGGCCTTCCTCGGCCTCTCCACGGCCGTCGCCGCGGCGTACTTCCAGCTCTTCGACCCCGAGTTCACCATCCCCGTGATCGGCAAGTGGTGGATCTACGAGTGGGCCGCCGAGCTGCTCGGCCTGCTCGGCACCATCGCGATCGTCCCGCTCATCGTCTACCGACTCACCCACAAGCCTTCGCAGCTCGGCCGCCGCAGCCGGTTCTTCGGCTCGACCATGTGGCAGGCCTACTTCGTCGAGGCGATGGTGCTCCTGGAGAGCTCGGCGATCCTGTTCATCCGCGGCGCCGAGTACAACCTCGCCAAGGCCCACGGCGGCGAGGCCGCCGAGCACGCCGACGGCTTCCACTTCCCGGTCTCGCAGGTCTTCGCGAACCTCTTCCCGACCGGCCACGACTCGGTCGGGACGCTCGAGGGCATCATCTTCTTCATCGCGATGGTCAAGATCGTCTCCGCGATGGTCTGGCTGATGGTCATCGCCAGCAACCTCACGATGGGTGTCGCCTGGCACCGGTTCACCGCGTGGTTCAACATCTGGTTCAAGCGCGAGGACAGCGGCCGCACCGCCCTCGGCGCCGCCAAGCCGCTGACCTCGGCCGGCAAGGCGATCACGCTCGACGACGTCGACGACCTCGACGAGGACGCCGTCCTCGGCGCCGGCACCATCTGGGACTTCTCCTGGAAGGACATCCTCGACTTCACGACCTGCACCGAATGCGGTCGCTGCCAGTCGCAGTGCCCCGCCTGGAACACCGAGAAGCCGCTCTCGCCCAAGCTGATGATGATGGCCATGCGCGAGGAGGCGTACGCCGTCGCCGGCGGCGCCGAGCAGCGCACCCTCGTCGGCAAGAGCGGGAGGGAGTCGGCCGAGGGCGGCGGCGACCAGGTCGACGACTGGTTCTACATGCCCGAGGGCGGCGACTTCGTCGTCGACGAGGACGCCCTGTGGGCCTGCACCAACTGTGGCGCCTGCGTCCAGCAGTGCCCGGTCGACATCGAGCACGTCGACCACTTCATCGACATGCGTCGCTACCAGGTGCTCGTCGAGTCCAACTTCCCCTCCGAGCTCAACGGCCTGTTCAAGGGCCTGGAGAACAAGGGCAACCCCTGGAACATGTCGCCCAACGCGCGACTGGACTGGGCCAAGGGCCTGCCCTTCGACGTCAAGGTCGTCGGCGACTCGATCGAGTCCCTCGACGAGGTCGACTGGCTGTTCTGGGTCGGCTGCGCCGGCGCCTACGAGGACCGCGCCAAGAAGACCACGCGTGCCGTCGCCGAGCTCCTCGACCTCGCGGGCATCTCGTTCGGCGTCCTCGGCAACGGCGAGACCTGCACCGGTGACCCCGCCCGCCGGGCCGGCAACGAGTTCGTGTTCCAGGGCCTCGCCCAGCAGAACATCGAGACGCTCACCGACGCCAAGGCCAAGAAGGTCGTCTCGACCTGCCCGCACTGCATGAACACCCTCAAGAACGAGTACCGCCAGCTCGGTCTCGAGCTCGAGGTCATCCACCACACGCAGCTGCTCAACCGGCTCGTCCGCGACGGGAAGCTGACCCCCGTCGCCTCCGGCGCCGGCGCCCACGACCGCAAGGTCACCTACCACGACCCGTGCTTCCTCGGCCGCCACAACCAGGTCTACACGCCCCCGCGCGACCTTCTCGAGATCCTGCCCGGCGCCGAGTTCGCCGAGATGGAGCGCAACAAGGAGAAGTCCTTCTGCTGCGGCGCCGGCGGCGCCCGCATGTGGATGGAGGAGACCATCGGCGAGCGGATCAACCTCAACCGCACCGCCGAGGCCGTCGGCACCGGCGCCGACCAGGTCGCCGTCGGCTGCCCGTTCTGCCGCGTCATGCTCTCCGACGGACTGACCAAGATGCAGGCCGACGGCGAAGCCCGCGAGGAGGTCGAGGTCCTCGACGTCGCGCAGATGCTGCTCGCCTCCGTCAAGGGCGAGCAGGCGACCAAGCTGCTGCCCGGCCAGGGGGCCCCGGCCGCCGCCAAGGCGGCTCCTGCGGCCGCTGCGTCCGCCGCGTCCGCTGCGACCGCCGCGCCCGCGGCCAAGCAGTCGGTGGAGCAGTCGGTGGAGCAGTCGGTGGAGACGAAGGCCGAGCCGGAGGCCGGGGACGTCACCATCACCGAGGACACCGTCGTCGACACTGGGGACGTCGGTGCGGGCGCTCAGGGCGGCTCATCGGGTGGTGGGTTGTTCGACGACCCGGCGTCCGCGGCCGCCGGAGAGGCTGCGCCGCAACCGTCCGGAGGGGCCGCTGCGTCCAGCGGCTCGCTGTTCGACGACTCCAGCTCGCTGTTCGGTGCCGCTCCGGCCGCACCGGCAGCTCCGGCAGCTCCGGCTGCACCGGCTGCACCGGCTGAGACCCCGGCGCCGGCCGAGGACAAGGCCGCTGCTCCGGCGGAGCCCGCCTCGGGCGGCTCGCTCTTCGACACCGGCGGCTCGCTGTTCGACACGCCCGCCCCGGCCGAGGCTGCGAATACCGAGGCTCCGAAGACGGAGGCTCCGAAGGCCGAGGCTCCGAAGGCCGAGGCGAAGCCCGCGGCCCCGGCGCCGACGGCGGACCTGGGCTCGGGGGGCTCGCTGTTCGACATCCCCGCCCCGGCGGCGGACGAGCAGCCGGCGCAGCCCGAGCAGCCGGCGTCGGTCGAGGCTGCCGCCGAGGAGCCCCCCGCCCCGAAGCCGCTCGAGGAGCAGGTCGTCGAGGCCGAGGTCGAGGGCGGTGTCGCGGCCGCGGCGCCGGAGACCCCCAGCACCCCGACCCCGAGCGCTCCGACCCCGAGCGTCGACCTCAACGCAGGCGGCTCGCTGTTCGACATCGAAGCACCCGCCGCCCCGGCCCCTGCCGCCCCGGCAGCGGCCGCCCCGGCACCCGCCGCCCCGGTCCCTGCCGCCCCGGCCCCTGCCGCCCCGGCAGCGGCCGCCCCGGCACCCGCCGCCCCGGTCCCTGCCGCCCCGGCCCCTGCCGCCCCGGCAGCGGCCGCCCCGGCACCCGCCGCCCCGGTCCCTGCCGCCCCGGCCCCTGCCGCCCCGGCCGCGGCCGCCCCGGCAGCGGCCGCCCCGACGGCGCCGGCTCCCGAGCCGACGCCCGAGGCCGAGCCGGTCGAGGCCGAGGCCCGTGCGGAGGAGGCCGCCGTCGTCGAGGAGGCGCCCGCCGCGCAGGAGCCCCCGGCCGCCCCGGCGACCAGCTCCTCCGCCAGTACGCCGGCCACCGACGTCGACATCAACGCGATGGGCTCGCTCTTCGACATCCCCGCCCCCGAGGCCGGCACCGTCGAGCGCCCGACGCCGGAGCCTGCGGCCGCTGCGACCCCGGAGCCGGAGGCTGTCGCCGAGCCCGAGCCCGAGCCAGAGGCAGCGCCTGAGCCCGAGGCCGCTGCGGAGCCGGAGCCTGCCGCCGAGCCCGAGGCAGCGCCTGAGCCCGAGGCCGCTGCGGAGCCGCAGCCTGCCGCCGAGCCCGAGGCGGCTGCCGAGCCCGAGCCGGCCCCCGCGACCCCGCCGGCGTCCTCCGGTGCGACCCACCAGCCGCGCACGGACGTCGACATCAACGCCGCGGAGTCCCTCTTCGACCTCTGAGCGCGCGCGGACGTCATACGGATGGTGGTCTTGGACCCTCGGTTCGTATGACGTCCGCCCTGCGGCGGTTGGTGTGGGTGGGGACGTCATGCGGATGGTGGGCTTGGACCCTCGGTTCGTATGACGTCCGCTCTGCGGGGGTGGGTGTGGGTGGGGACGTCATGCGGATGGTGGTCTTGGACCCCCGGGTCGTATGACGTCCGCCCACGTCCGCCGCCCGCCCACGTCCGCCCCGCCAACTGAACCCCGCCGGCCCCGCCGCCCAGGCCGCCCCCAGGCCGCCCCCAGCCCGCCCCGGCGAGCCCGCCCCGGCGAGACCGCTACCTCCTTCCGAGGGGTGTGACCCGGCTGACCGGCGCGCCACGATGGGGTCATGACCGAGTTGTCGTACGCCGCCGGCGAGACCGCCACGCCCCTGCTGGACGAGACCATCGGGTCCGCGCTCGAGAGCACGGTGGCGCGGTGGCCCGACCGGGAGGCGCTGGTCGAGGTCGCCAGCGGGCGGCGCTGGACCTGGCGGGAGTTCGACCACGCCGTCGACGAGGTGGCGCGCGGCCTGATCGGGCTCGGCATCGCGAAGGGCGACCGGGTCGGCATGTGGGCGCCGAACTGTGCCGAGTGGACGATCGTCCAGTTCGCCGCCGCGAAGGCCGGTGCGATCCTGGTCAACGTCAACCCGTCCTACCGCACCCACGAGTTCGCCTACGCCGTCAACCAGTCCGGCCTGCGGCTGCTGCTCGCGGCGACGAGCTTCAAGACCAGCGACTACCGGGGCATGGTCGACCAGGTCACGGCGAGCGGCGAGGTGCCGGGCCTCGAGCAGACTCTGTACGTCGACGGCAACGACTGGCAGCGCCTCGTGGCCGCCGGCGCGGACCTCCCCGCCGACGCGCTGACCGAGCGGCAGCGCGAGCTCAGCCCGGACGACCCGATCAACATCCAGTACACCAGCGGCACGACCGGCTTCCCGAAGGGCGCCACGCTCAGCCACCGCAACATCCTCAACAACGGCTACTTCACGACCGAACTGATCGGGTTCAGCGAGCAGGACCGACTGTGCATCCCTGTGCCCTTCTACCACTGCTTCGGCATGGTGATGGCCAACCTCGGTTGCGTCACCCACGGCGCGACCATGGTGATCCCGGCGCCCGGCTTCGACCCGGCGATCACCTTGCGCACGGTCCAGGACGAGCGGTGCACGGCGGTGTACGGCGTCCCGACGATGTTCATCGCGATGCAGAACGCCCCGGACTTCGGCTCCTACGACCTGGCGACCCTGCGCACCGGCATCATGGCCGGCTCGATCTGCCCGGTCGAGGTGATGAAGCACTGCATCGACGACATGCACATGGCCGAGGTCTCCATCGCCTACGGCATGACCGAGACCAGCCCGGTGAGCTGTCAGACCCGGGCGGACGACGACCTGGACCGTCGTACCTCGACCGTCGGGCGCGCCGCCCCGCACGTCGAGATCCGCATCGTCGACCCGGTCACGGGGGAGACGGTGCCGCGCGGTGAGCCGGGCGAGTTCTGCACGCGCGGCTACTCGGTGATGCTCGGCTACTGGAACGACGAGGAGAAGACCCGCGAGGCCATCGACGCCGACGGCTGGATGCACACCGGCGACCTCGCCGTCATGCGGGAGGACGGCTACTGCACCATCGTCGGCCGGATCAAGGACATGGTCATCCGGGGCGGCGAGAACATCTACCCGCGCGAGATCGAGGAGTTCCTCTACACCCACCCCGACGTCGAGGACGTGCAGGTCGTGGGCGTCCCCGACGAGAAGTACGGCGAGGAGCTGTGCGCCTGGATCCGGCTCCGCTCCGGTGCCGACCCGCTCGACGCCGACGCCGTGCGGGCCTTCGCGACCGGCAAGCTGGCCCACTACAAGATCCCGCGCTACGTGCTGACGGTCGACGAGTTCCCGATGACGGTCACCGGCAAGGTCCGCAAGGTGGAGATGCGGGAGAGGTCGACGGAGATCCTCGGCCTGTCCTGATCCGGCCTCGGCAGGCGTGGCGTCAAATTCTTTGACAATGACGTCATTGTGACGTCAATATGATGTCTATGGACATCACGCCGTACGTCGACAGCCTCCGTCGCGATCTCCTCGCTGCCGCCGACAGCGCGGGCCCGCAGGCGCGCGAGGTCGCCGAGAGACTCGGCTACGCGCTCGACCCGGCCGTCCGGCTCGCGGTGATGGAGGCGATCAGCCAGGCGGCTGCGGAGATCACCGCCGCCATGCCCGCCGGCGGCGTCGACGTCCGGCTCGACGGGCGCGACCTCGACTTCGTCGTCTCCGCCGGCGCGCCCGAGCCGCCCCCGCTGCTGCAGCAGGTGACCGGTCCCGTGCCGGCCGAGGTCGCGGCCGAGGACGAGGGCCAGGCCCGGGTCAGCCTCCGGCTCCCCGAGTCGCTCAAGGCCCGCGCCGACGAGGCCGCCGCGCGGGCCGGCCAGTCGCTCAACACCTGGCTGGTGAGCCTGATCCGCGGCGCCACCAGCGAGCGCGCCCTGCCGGTCGACGTCGACCTGTCGAGTCGGCCCCTGGATGCGGACTTCCCCTTCGGCTCCAGGCCCGGCAACCGCCGGCTGACCGGCTGGCTCTGACCCCCCTCCCGACCCACCCATCAGGAGTCCCCCATGTCGACGTACGAACCCCTCCGCCAGGTCCTCGACACCCCCGGCCCGGTGCGCCTCCACGTCGAGAACGGCCGCGGCCGGATCGAGGTCCGGGCCGCCGAGCAGCGGACCACCGACATCACCCTCACCGGCGCCCGCGCCCACGAGGTGCGGGTGACCCAGGACGGGGCCCGGATCGGGGTGGTGGCCCCCAAGCCCCGCACCGGGATCTTCGGCGGCACTGACGAGCTCGTGATCGAGGTCGTCGTCCCGGTCGGCAGTGACCTCGTCGCCCGCAGCGGCAGCGCGAGCATCACGGCCGCGGGCCGCCTGCAGACCGCGCGGGTCAAGAGCGGCTCTGGCACGGTCGTCCTCGACCGAGCCACGACCGTGGTGGTCGACACCGGCTCCGGCGACGTCACGGTCGCCGAGGTCGAGGGCGACGTCCGGGTGCGCACCGGATCGGGCGCGGTCGACGTCGGCCGGATCGCCGGTTCCGCCTCCGTCTCCACCGGCTCGGGCGACGTCCGCCTCGGCCAGACCCTCGGCACGGTCGCGGTCAAGACCGGCTCCGGCGACCTCGAGGTGGGCGAGTGCCGCGCCGACCTCACCAGCAGGACCGGCTCGGGTGACGTCGTCGTACGGACCGCGCGCCGCGGCCGGATCCTCGTCAAGGGCGCCTCGACGCGGGTCCACGTGGGCGTCCCGACCGGGACCCCGGTGTGGACCGACGTCTCCACCGTGACCGGTCGCGTCAGCTCGACGCTGCCGCCCGTCGGCCGTCCGACGCCGGGCGCCGACCACGTCGAGCTCCGGGCGACCACCGTGTCCGGCGACATCGTCCTGGTGCCCGCAGATCAGGAGCCGACCGGGATATCCCCAACAGGGGTGACGCGGCACCCCGCGTGACCGGCCTACGGTCGCGGGATCGGGCCGTACCGGCGGTCGATCGGATGGGGGGTTCTGGCATGAAGGGACGACTGCGCGCCACGCGCATAGCGCTGGGAGCGGTCTTGGCCACGGCGACGTTCGCGGGGGTCGCCCAGGCCAGTCCGTCGCCGACGACGACCTCCACCGCCAAGGTCGACTGCGTCGTGTACGACGAGGCCGCCGCGAAGTGCACGGTCACCGGCGTGGTCTACGCGATCACGCAGATCGGCGACACCACCTACATCGGCGGTGCGTTCGCGGCGGTCAACGGCGAGCCGCGCGCGAATCTGGCCGCGGTCCGCGCGGACGGCTCGCTCGACCCGATCTGGACGCCGTCGACGGACGGCACCGTCTACGCCCTCGCGGCCTCGGCCGACGGCAGCAAGGTCTACGTCGGTGGATCGTTCGCCGCCGTCGACGGGCAGCCGCGTCGGCTCGCGGCCGTCACGGCGGACACCGGCGCGCTCGTGGGTGGGTGGACGACCACGACCTCCAACAACACGGTCCGCGCCCTCGCGGCCGACACCACCGGCCGGCTCTACGTCGGGGGCAGCTTCAGCCGGATCGGGGGGCGGGCGATCGCCCGGCTCGCCGCCGTCGACCAGGCCACCGGCGCGGTCGACGCTGCCTTCGCCCCGCAGCCCAACAACACCGTCCGGGCGCTCGGGCTGACCGACGACGGCACCCGGCTCTATGCCGGGGGCTCGTTCTCCACGATGGGCGGACTGCCCCGCCCGGGTGCGGCCGAGCTCACGCCCGCGGGGGCGACGACGGCGTTCGCACCCACCGAGGGCGGTGTCGCCATCTCCCTCGACGTGTCCCCGACGGGCCGCCTCTTCTTCGGCACCACCAACAACCGGACCTGGGCCTACGACCCGACCGTCAGCAGCCTCCCGCTCTACCGGGTGAGGACCTCGGGCGACGTCCAGGCCATCTTGGCCACCGCCGACGAGGTCTACATCGGCGGCCACTTCTCCGGCTTCCCGGAGGCCCACCTCGACCGGCTCCACATCGGGTCCTTCCTGGCCGCGAACGGCACGCCGACGGCGTGGAACCCCGGAGCGAACGGATCGTACGGCGTCTGGGCGTTCGGCCTGACCGACGGGCCTCCGCTTCCGGGGTCGCTCGACGCGCTCTCCGTCGGCGGTGACTTCACCCGGACCGCCGGGGCGGCGCGACGCGGCTACGCACGCTTCCCGTTCTGAGCCGGGCGGGCCCCCCGGTCTGCCCGCGCGGCCCGCGCGTGACCGACGCCACGGTCGTCTCGTTACCCGTGGGTAGACCCACGGGAGGGACCACCGATGAACGACCTCGACGCACGCCTCGCGATCGATCCCCGCCAGCGCCGCCGGCTCGGCACCGCCCTGGTCACCGCCGCGGTCGCTGCGGCGCTCGTGGTCCCGCTCGCCAGCGGCGCCCTCGGTACGTCGGGCGCCTCGCCCGCGCAGCATGCCGCCTCCGCGCACCGGTCGGACGCGGCCGCCCCGGCGGTGGAGCGGCCGAAGAAGTGCAAGAAGAAGGTGCGCAGGCACCGCAAGTGCACCCGGGCCGCCCACGCCGCGACCCCCGCCCCGGCGGCGGCTCCGGCCGCAGCCGCGAGCGGTGCGGCGGCGCCCGCCCCGGCCGCGCCCGCCCCGTGGACCCCCCGTGCCGCGGACTACGACGCCACCGTCACCACGCGCGACATCGCGATCACCATGGACGACGGCGTCATCCTGCGCGGCGACCTGCAGCGTCCCGTGGGTCCCGACGGCGAGGTCGTCACCACACCGCTCCCGGTCGTGGTGACCATCACCGCCTACAACAAGATGGTCCTCTCCTCCGGCGGCGGTGCCGTCCTGTCGGGCGCGGACCCGGCGTACCTCG
The DNA here is from genome assembly GCF_006335005.1 of Nocardioides albidus. Lineage (GTDB taxonomy): Bacteria > Actinomycetota > Actinomycetes > Propionibacteriales > Nocardioidaceae > Nocardioides > Nocardioides albidus. The sequence goes on along the minus strand of NZ_VDMP01000011.1, from coordinate 14,754 downwards.
TCAAGCGCGGCTATGCCCAGCTCACCGTCGACGCCCGCGGCACCGGCACGTCCCAGGGCCAGTGGGCCGCGTTCAGCGCACGGGAGGGCAAGGACGCCGGCGCCATCGTCGAGTGGGCCGCCTCGCAGCCGTGGAGCAACGGCAAGGTCGTGATGACCGGCGCGTCCTACATGGGCATCTCGCAGCTCTTCGCGGCCGCGCACCGGCCGAAGGGCCTCACGGCGATCTTCCCGCAGGTCCCGGCGGCCGACGTCTACCGCGACGTCGTCGCCTCGGGCGGCCAGATCGACGTCGGCTTCATCCCGCTGTGGCTCGGCCTGGTCACCGCGACCGGGGTGCTGCCCCCGGCGTACGGACTGCAGGAGCCGGAGGCGGGCTTCCGGATGGCGCTCGACCACCTGATGGGCGGTCTCACGTTCACCCTGCCGCTGGCCGTGCAGGCGATCCTCGGCGGCGACCCGGCGTACGACGGCCCGTTCTATCGCGAGCGCTCGCCGATCGAGGTGCTCGACGAGGTGGACGTGCCGACCTTCCTCGTCGGCGGCGAGTTCGACCTGTTCCAGCGCGGCACCCCGCTGCTCTTCGAGCGGCTGCAGCAGCGCGGCGTGCCGACCCGGCTCGTCCTCGGCCCGTGGGACCACCTCCAGGGCTCGGCCGGCGCCGAGGTCGGCAAAGCCGGCTACGGCACGCTCGCCGAGCTGCAGCTGCGCTGGTTCGACCACTACGTCCACGGCATCGACGGCAGGCTCGACCAGATCGCGCCGCTCACCTATTACGAGCAGGGGTCGGGGGCCTGGGTGCGCAGGGCCACGTGGATCGACGACGACCTGTCCGCGCGCTCCTGGCAGCTCTCCGGGTCCGCCGCGGTCGGCGGCTCCGCCGGCTCCCTGACCACCGGTACGCCGAGCGCCGGCACCGCCGTCGTGCCCCCGATCCCCGTCACCGGGCTGTGCACCCGCTCGGCCAACCAGTGGACCGCGGGCCTGCCGGGCACGCTGCTCGGCGACCTGCCCTGCTTCAAGGACAACCGGCTCAACGACCTCGGCGGGGTCACCTTCGACAGCGCCCCGCAGGACGGCGAGATCCACTTCCAGGGACCGCTCAACGCCCGGCTCTACGTGTCCACCCCGACCGGCGACGGGATGCTGTCGGTGGCCGTGGAGGACGTCGCGCCTGACGGGACCGTCTCGCGGCTCAGCGGCGGCTGGCAGACCATCGCGCACCGCAAGCTCGACGAGAGCCGCTCGCGCTATCTCGACGGCCAACTGCTGCAGGCCTACCACCCGTTCACCCGCGAGGCGAAGGCCACGCTGCCGGCCGGCGAGATCGCGCCCGTCGACGTCGAGATCTTCCCGACCGGCGCGGTGATCGCGAAGGGTCACCGGCTGCGCATCTCGGTCCAGGCCTTCGACGTACCCCACCTGCTCTCGACCGCCACCGACCTGCTCGCCCAGCTGGCTCCGCTCACGGTGCACACCGGCCCGCAGTACCCGTCGGTGCTGACGATGGCGGTGCGCTGACTCCGGTGCGGCCTTCCGGCTGTGCGACACCGCGGTCCCGCTAGCGTCATACGAACGGAGGCCTGGAGCCCTCGCAACGTATGACGTCCCCCGGGCCGGCCCAGCGAAGGCCGGCCGGCGGAGAGCGCCCCGCCGCCTAGAGGCCACCCGGCCGGCGGGCCAGCGTGCTCCCGAGCGCGGTGGCGGCGGCGCGGACGGCGTTCTGGTGCGCCTCGGGACGGAACCGGCCGACCGGTCCCGTGACGCTGATCGCGGCGACGGCGGTCGCGCCGTCGGTGTCGAGCACCGGCGCCGCGACGCACAGCAGGCCCGGCGTGGACTCCTCCCGCTCGAACGCCAGGCCGGTCTCCAGCGCCCGGTCCAGCTGCTGCTCGAGCAGGCCGGGCGCCACCACCGTGTGCGGGGTACGACGGGCGAGCGGGCCGGCCAGCACCGCGGACCGGACGGACGACTCGGCGTGGGCGAGCAGCACCTTGCCGATGGCGGTGCAGTGCATCGGCATCCGGCCGCCGGCGCGCGAGGGGCTGCGGGCCTGGCGGTGGCCGCCGATCTTGGCGACGTAGACCACCTCGGTGCCCTCGCGCACGCCGAGGTGCACGGTCTCGTGGGTGCGCTCGTAGAGGTCCTGCAGGAAGGGCATGGCCACCTCCAGCAGCGTCCGCTCGGTGGCCGCGCGCATGCCCAGCTCGAAGAGTCCGCTGGCCAGGCGGTAGCCGTGCTCGGTCTTCTCCAGCAGCCGGTGGCGCACCAGGTCGCCGGCGACCCGGTGCACGGTGCCCTTGGGCAGGCCGGTGCGTCGGACCAGCTCGGCGAGCGGCAGCAGGCGGTCCTCGGGCCCGAAGGCGCGCAGCAGGGCGACCGCCTTGCCGAGAACGGTGTCCAGCTCCTCCACCTCGACAGCGTACCGGTGAGTGGAACGCGTCCGTGGCGGGGCAGGCCGCGAGGCCGGAGAGTGAGCACCATGACCGAAGCCCTCGACCTGGCTGACAACGCTGCCGCCGACCACGCCGTCCAGGCTGCCGCCGAGCGCCTGCACACCGCGCTGGTCGACAACCAGCCGTGCGCCCCGATCCGCGACCTGATCGGCGAGCGCGACATCAACCTCGCCTACGCCGTGCAGCAGCAGCTCAACGCCCACCGGCTCGCCGCCGGCGCGACCGTCGTCGGCCGCAAGATCGGCGCCACCTCCGCGGCCGTCCAGCAGCAGCTCGGCGTCGACACCCCCGACCTCGGCGTGCTCTTCGACGACATGGAGTACGACGCCTCGGCCCCCATCGACATCAGCGGCCTGCTGCAGCCCAAGGTCGAGGGCGAGATCGCCTTCGTTCTCAAGGCCGACCTCGCCGAGGGCGACCTCGACCTCGACCAGATCGCGGCCGCGGTCGACTACGCCGTCGCCGCGATCGAGGTCTGCGACAGCCGGATCGAGGCCTGGGACATCAGCTTCGCCGACACCGTCGCCGACAACGCCTCGGCGGGTGGCTACGTGCTCGGCGCCGAGCGCCGTACCCTCGACGACTTCTCGCCGAAGGACGCCGCCATGACGATGACCGTCACCGGCCAGGACGACTCGGTCGGCACCGGCGCCGCCTCCCTCGGCGACCCGCTGATCGCCCTGCAGTGGCTGGCCCGCCAGGCGCGCGACCTCGGCGACCCGCTGCGTGCCGGCCAGGTGGTGCTCTCCGGTGCCCTCGGCCCGATGCGACCGGCCGCCCCCGGCGCCGACGTCGAGCTCACCATCGACGGACTCGGCTCCGTCGCCATCAGCTTCAGCCAGAAGGAGTCCTGACCATGAGCAACAAGACCAAGGTCGCGATCATCGGTTCCGGCAACATCGGAACCGACCTGATGATCAAGATCCTCACCACCGCCCAGCACGTCGAGATGGGGGCGCTCGTCGGCATCGACCCCGACTCCGACGGTCTCGCCCGGGCCCGCGACCTCGGCGTACCGACGACCCACGAGGGCGTCGAGGGCCTGATGGCCCTGCCCGGCTTCGACGACATCGAGATCGTCTTCGACGCCACCTCGGCCAAGGCGCACCTCCACAACGACGCGCTGCTGCGCCCGCTCGGCAAGCGGCTGATCGACCTCACGCCGGCCGCCGTCGGCCCGTTCGTGATCCCGGCGGTCAACATCGACGAGCACCTCGACGCGCCCAACCTCAACATGGTCACCTGCGGCGGCCAGGCGACCATCCCGATCGTGGCCGCGATCTCCCGTGTCGTCCCGGTGGAGTACGCCGAGATCGTCGCCTCGATCTCCTCGAAGTCCGCCGGCCCCGGCACGCGCGCGAACATCGACGAGTTCACCGAGACCACCTCCGGCGCGATCGCCGCCGTGGGTGGGGCCAAGCGCGGCAAGGCCGTCATCATCCTCAACCCGGCCGAGCCGCCGCTGATGATGCGCGACACCGTCTTCGCCCTCGTCCACGCACCCGACCCGGCCGTGCACGACGAGATCCGCGCGAGCGTGGAGAAGATGGTCGCCGACGTGGCGGCGTACGTCCCCGGCTATCAGCTGGTCCAGAAGGTCCAGATCGCCGAGATCCCTGCCGACCAGCCGGTCGAGACGCTGTTGGTCGACGGTGCGGAGCGGCCCACCCACCAGGTGTCGGTGTTCCTGAAGGTCACCGGCGCCGGCCACTACCTCCCGGCGTACGCCGGCAACCTCGACATCATGACCTCGGCCGGCCTGCAGGTCGCCGAGCGGATCGCTGCTGCTCGAAACAACGACATGGAGGCCGCGCTGTGAGCACCCCCGCCGAGAAGACCAGGATCTTCGTCCAGGACGTCACCCTGCGCGACGGCATGCACGCGATCCGGCACCGGATCTCGCCCGCCGACGTGAAGCGGATCGTCGTCGCCCTCGACGAGGCCGGCGTCGACGCGCTCGAGGTCGCCCACGGCGACGGCCTCGCCGGCGGCTCGGTCAACTACGGCCCCGGCTCGCACACCGACTGGGAGTGGCTCGAGGCCGCCGCGTCGGTGCTGAAGAACGCCCGGCTCACCACGCTGCTGCTGCCCGGTGTCGGCACGGTCCACGAGTTGAAGCGCGCCTACGACCTCGGCGTCCGCTCGGTCCGGATCGCGACGCACTGCACCGAGGCCGACGTCTCCGCCCAGCACATCGCGGCCGCCCGCGAGCTCGGCATGGACGTCTCCGGCTTCCTGATGCTCTCCCACATGGCTGAGCCTGAGCAGCTGGCCCGGCAGGCCAAGCTGATGGAGTCGTACGGCGCGCACTGCGTCTACGTCACCGACTCCGGCGGCCGCCTGACCATGGACGACGTCGCCGCTCGCGTGCAGGCCTACCGCGGCGTGCTGAACGCCGAGACCGAGATCGGCATCCACGCCCACGAGAACCTCTCGCTGTCGGTCGCCAACTCGGTCGTCGCGGTCCAGAACGGTGTCTACCGCGTCGACGCCTCCCTCGCCGGCCACGGCGCCGGCGCGGGCAACTGCCCGATCGAGCCGTTCATCGCGGTCGCCGACCTGATGGGCTTCGAGCACGGCTGCGACGTCTTCAAGCTCCAGGACGCCGCCGACGACATCGTCCGCCCCCTCCAGGACCGCCCGGTCCGGGTCGACCGCGAGACGCTGACCCTCGGCTACGCCGGTGTCTACTCGTCGTTCCTGCGCCACGCCGAGCGTGCCGCCGAGCAGTACGACGTCGACGTCCGCGACATCCTCATGGAGTGCGGCCGCCGCCGGCTCGTCGGTGGCCAGGAGGACATGATCGTCGACATCGCGCTCACCATCGTGGCCGAGCGCGAGGCGGCCCTCGTCTAGCG
>NZ_VDMP01000011.1:0-9397 GCF_006335005.1 Nocardioides albidus | reverse complement strand
ACCCGGCGCGTCCTGACCCTGATATCGCGTCGACCCGGCGCTTCCTGACCTCGCGCGAGGTGAGGATGCGCCGGGTCGTGACGTTTCGGGGGTCAGGGTGCGCCGGGTCGTGACGTTTCGGGGGTCAGGTTGCGCCGGGTCGACGACGGTCAGCTGCGCATGGAGACGCCCTCGCGCCAGTAGCCCATGAAGGCGACCTGGCCGCGGTCGAGGCCGAGGTCGTTGACCAGCTTGCGCCGCAGGCCGGTCACGACCTTCGACTCGCCGGCGATCCAGGCGTAGAGGCCGGCGTACGGCGTGTCGGTGGGCACCGTGGTGGCCTCGGCGACCTCCTCGCCGGAGGACGAGTGCACCGGGGTCTCCCACAGGTCGGGGTCGATCTCGTCCTCGGTGACCACGATCGGCTCGGCCGGGGATGCCCCGGTCAGGTGCGCCAGCACGGCGGCGTGCAGCTCCTCGCCGCGCCGACCGCCGTTGCGTGGCAGCCAGGTCAGGCTCACGCCCGGGGGTGCCACGAGGTCCTGGATGTCGCCGTCGACCGGCACCTCCACGATCGCAGCCCCGACGGCGTCGGCAGGCAGGTCCCGCAGCACGCCGCGGATCGCGGGCACGGCGGTCTCGTCGCCCACCAGCAGCAGTCGGCTCGCGCCGCCCGGCGACCACTCGATCCCGCCGAACTCGTGGCCCTTGCGGGGCGCCAGGGTGACCAGGCGCTGCCCGGGCGCGGCCTGCAGCGCCCACCGGTTGCCGGGGCCGTCGGGCGCGTGGCCGTCCTCGCCCTCGTGGACGACGATGTCGACGACCAGGCGGGTGTCCACGCCCTCGCCGAGGACGTCGCGGATCGTGTAGGTCCGCATCGCCCCACGCTCCGCCTCGGGGATCTGGGTCCAGGTCCGCCAGATCGACTCGTCGGCGTCCGCGAACGACGGCAGCGCCCCCGCGGCGTTGGGGAAGATCAGCTTGATCCGCTGGTCGTACGCCGGCCCGTCCGGGCCGAGCTCGGCGAGCGCCTCCCCGCCGAGCACGATCCGGACGTACGACGGCGACACCCGCTCGGCGCTCAGCACCTCGAGCTCGGTGAGGAGCATGGGCAGGGTGGCGACGTACTCGTTCTGCTCGACGGTCATGAGGTCAGGCTAACCTAACTACATGAATCGCCGGTCGGCCGGTGAACCTGCGCTCGTCCTGGGTGGCAACCCACGACAAGCGCAGGAAGTCCCTGACCGGTCAGATGCTCGTGCGGTGGAAGTTCTGGAACGAGCGCGACGGGGTCGGGCCGCGCTGGCCCTGGTAGCGCGAGCCGTACTTCTCCGAGCCGTACGGGTGCTCGCTGGGCGACGAGAGCCGGAAGAAGCAGAACTGCCCGATCTTCATGCCCGGGTAGAGCTTGATCGGCAGGGTCGCCACGTTGGCCAGCTCGAGCGTGACGTGCCCCGAGAACCCAGGATCGACGAAGCCCGCGGTCGCGTGCGTGAGCAGCCCGAGCCGGCCCAGCGACGACTTCCCCTCCACCCGCGCCGCGATGTCGTCGGGCAGCGTCACCACCTCGTACGTCGACCCGAGGACGAACTCGCCGGGATGCAGGATGAACGGCTCGTCGCCCTCCGGCTCCACGACCCGGGTGAGGTCGGACTGGTCGGCAGCCGGGTCGATCGAGGGGTACTTGTGGTTGTCGAAGACCCGGAAGAACCGATCCAGGCGCACGTCGATCGACGACGGCTGCAGCATCGCCGAGTCGTACGGTTCGAGGGCGATCCGTCCGGCGTCGAGCTCACGGGTGATGTCGCGGTCGCTGAGCAGCACGAGCGGCACCCTACCCGCCCGGGCCCGGCGCGCTGTGGGCCCGATCACGGGCGCACAATGGAGCGGTGACCGAGAGGACCTTCACCAAGTACGTCGCCCTGGGCGACTCGTTCACCGAAGGGGTCGGCGACCCCGACCCGGCGCGCCCCAACGGCCTGCGCGGATGGGCGGACCGGACCGCGGAGGCGCTCGCCGTCAAGGCAGCCGCCGAGGGGACCGACCTCGGCTACGCCAACCTCGCCATCCGCGGTCGAAAGCTGCCCGCGATCATCGACGAGCAGGTCGACGCCGCGATCGCGCTCGGCCCCGACCTGGTCAGCATCCACGGCGGCGGCAACGACGTGCTCCGCCCCAAGGTCGACCTCGACGCCCTCGCCGCGACGTACGACGACGCGATCGGCCGGCTCGCCTCCAGCGGCGCCCACGTCGTCATGTTCACCATCGCCGACCCGGGCCTCAACCCGGTGATCAAGGTGATCCGCGGCCGCACCGCCATCTTCAACGAGTGGGTGCGCGAGATCGCCGAGCGGCACGGCGCGACCGTCGTCGACATGTGGCGGATGCGCGGCTGGAAGGTCGCCGAGGTGATGGACGAGGACCGCCTCCACCTCAACGCCGTCGGCCACCAGATGATCGCCATCGCCACCCTCGACGCCCTCGGCGTCCCCCACGACCTGCAGCCGATCCCACCCGCCGCCGTACCCACCCTGAGCCCACGCGAGCAGCGGGCCGCCGACCTCGCCTGGGCCCGCACCCACCTCGCCCCGTGGGTGCAGCGCCGGGTCACCGGACGCTCCTCGGGCGACGGGGTGGAGCCGAAGCGACCGACCTTCCAGCCCATCGGGTAGCATCCTCATCGCTCGGTCCCGACCGGGCAGTGCGGATGTAGCTCAGTTGGTAGAGCGTCAGCTTCCCAAGCTGAATGTCGCGAGTTCGAACCTCGTCATCCGCTCGGATTGATGGCGCGAGCGCGTCGCCGCTGATCGACGCCTCGCCCCCCTCACGCCGGACACTCGCTCCGGTCGCTCGTTCCTCGCTCCCTGCGCTCGCATCCGACGCGAGCGCGGCAACGGCGCCGGCGGCGCCACGCTGCCGCGCACGCGGTTGCCTCGCGTAGGCCCCGCCTTGGTCTGGCGGCAAGCCGGTTCGATGCTGATGGCGCCCGCGCACGCGGTCGAGTTGGGTGCCTCTCGCCTTGGCATGGCGGCAAGCCCTGGCCCGCCGCCACCGATGCCGCGCACGCGGTTGCCTCGCGTAGGCCTCGTCTCGGCGTGGCGGCAAGCCCCGCCACGCCGCCACGGGCGTGAGCGCGTCGGACCACCGACGCCCTCAGTCCAAGCCCTCGAACAGGTCGGTCAGCATCGGCGCCCCGGGCTCGCGCTCGGGCCACGCGACGGCGTACCACTCCCGGCGGCCCCGCCGCTGCCACTGCTCGGTGTCGGTCGGGTCGTCGGACATGACGTGCAGCTGGCTGCGATGCTCGCGCAGGCCGGCGACGATGCGGTGCGTGACGGCTGCGCAGTCGACGGTGATCGCGATCTGCTCGTCCGGTACGCCGCGCATGTGGTAGGTCAGCTCGGGGTCGAAGGTGAACAGCCCGAGCTCGGCGCGTTGACGGTTCCAGCGCTCGAAGACCGACTGCGGGACAGCGCCGTGCGCCAGCCGCCGGAAGCCGCCGCCCCTGCGCGTGCGGAGCTGCTCGAACGCCGCGTCGGTCGCCGCACCGATCGAGATGTGGTCCGGGTGCCCGGAGATCCCGTCCGGGCCGAAGGTCACCACGACCGTCGGCTCCTCCTCCTCGAGGATCCGGGCCACCGCGGCGACGACGTCGGGGAAGGGGACGTCCGCCACGCCACCGTCCGGGAGGCCGAGCCACTCGTGGCGGTCCGGCACGCGGCCCAGCGCCCGCCACGCGGCCTCGTCCTCGCCGCGACGGATCTCGCCGAGCGTCTCCCGGGTGGCCGGGAATCCCGCACGGATGTCGCCGAGCTCGCCGGTCGTCGCGTGGACGAGGACGAACCGGAAGTCCGGGTCGTCGGCGTGCAGCGCAACGCTGCCGGCCGCGCCGTACGCATCGTCGTCGGGATGCGCGAAGACGCAGGCCAGGGTGCGGGTGCGGGCCATACCGCAGTATCGGCGTGCGAGGCCTCGCCGCATAGCCTTCTGCCATGGCGGACTTCCACGGCTTCCCCGTCGCGGCTCTCGACTTCTACGACGACCTGGAGATGGACAACACCAAGTCCTTCTGGGAGGCCCACAAGGGGGTCTACAACGAGAGCGTCAAGGCGCCGATGGTCGCGCTGACCGACGCGCTGGCCCAGGAGTTCGGGGCGGCGAAGGTGTTCCGTCCCTACCGCGACGTCCGCTTCGCCAAGGACAAGACGCCCTACAAGACCCACCAGGGTGCGTTCGTCGGGGTGGGGCCCGCGACGGGCTGGTACGTCGAGGTGGCCGCGCCCGGCGTGCGGGTCGGCGGAGGCGTCTACGAGGCGTCCGGCCCGCACCTCGCCCGGCTGCGGGAGGCGATGGCCGAGGAGAAGACCGGCAAGGTGGTGCAGCGGATCCTGCGCGACCTCGAGCGCGGTGGCTTCGAGCTCGCCGGCGAGCGGCTCAAGACCGTGCCGCGCGGCTACGACAAGGAGCATCCGCGCATCGAGCTGCTCAAGATGAAGACCGTCCTCGGCATGCGCTCCTATGGCTTCGAGCCGTTCGTGCACACCGCCGAGCTGCTCGACCGGGTGCGCGAGGACTGGCGCCGGCTGCGCCCGCTCGTGACCTGGCTGGGCGACGCGATCGCCGAGTGACGGTTGAGCTCGGATCCACCGAAGGTCAGCCGCGGACCCGGCGCAGGAACGCCTCGAGGTTCGTCGTCAGCCGCTCGACCTGCTGCTCGAGGGGGAGCGACTCCGGCAGCCGGCCCTGATCGCTGATCCGCTTGCCGCGCACGTAGAGCGAGCACTGCAGGTCGGCGCAGATGTAGGTGCCGACCGAGTCGCCGTTCTGCCCGGCCTTCCCCGACCGCGGCGCCACCATCAGCACCACGCCGCCGGCGCCGTGCGGGGTCAGGCACAGCGCGCACAGGTTCTTGCGCGGTACGCCGGCGCTGCCGTCGGTCGCCCGGAGCACGATGCCGTACGGCGACCCGTCGACCTGCGCCACGACGTACCCGCGCACCCGCGACTGCGGGTCGCGCCAGCCGAGGAAGTCCAGGTCCTCCCACGGCTGCTCGGCCAGGGAGCGCGGCACGTTGAGCCGCTTCGCCTCGCCCTTGGAGCAGTTGACGAAGGACGCGCGGATCTCGCTCTCGGACAGAGGGCTCATGTCGACCCAGACTACGGACGCGCGCCACCTGTCATCGGCCACGCCCCGCCTGCGTCAGGATGGGCGGATGACGACCAACGAGGAAGCTCACCGCATCGCCCGCGAGAAGGGGGTGAGCGGTCCGCTCTACCGGATCGTGAAGCTCCTGGCGGGCCTGGTCTTCCGCGTGCTGTGCGGGTTCACGGCGACCGGCAAGGAGAACGTCCCGAAGGAGGGGCCGGTCGTCATCGTGCCCAACCACAAGAGCTTCTGGGACCCCTTCTTCGTCGCGATCGTGCTCCGCCGGCCGGTGCACTTCATGGGCAAGGCGGAGCACTTCGACGGCCCGATGGCGCCGATCTTCCTGCGGCTCGGGGCCTTCCCCGTGCGGCGCGGGGAGTCGGACGCGGAGGCGCTCGAGACGTCCCGCGCGATCCTGCGCCGCGGCGACGCGCTCGCGCTGTTCCCCGAGGGCACGCGGGTGCGCGAGGAGGGTCTCGGCGTGCCGAAGCGCGGCGCCGCCCGGTTGGCCATCGAGGCGGGCGCCCCGATCGTCCCGGCGACGATCACCGGCACGGAGAAGCGGCGCTGGCCGCTGCCGCGCAGAGTGCGCCTGGTCTTCGGCACGCCGGTCCCGGTCGAGGGGCTGCAGGCGACTCCCGAGGACGCCGCCGCGGCGATCAACGAGGCCTGGCCGCAGGTCACCGAGGAGTACGCGCGCTGGCGCGAGCGGCCCGGGGCGGTCGCGGCCACCGCCGCAGCGCTGGGCCTCGGCGCGTTGATCGTGCGGCGCCGCCGCCGGCACTGACGCCACGGCGCATCAGGCCGCCAGCCGGCCCGCGTGGTCGGCGATCGCGCCGCGGTAGTGGCGCTCCACCAGCTCATCGACGACCCGGGCCCAGGACCGGTCGGCGACCCGGGAGAGCCCGTTCGCCGCGAGCGCGGCGCGCAGGGATCCGTCCGTGGCCAGCCCCTCAACGGCGGTCCGCAGCGCGGCCGGGTCGTGGGCGTCGTACAACAGGCCGGTGCGGCCGTGCTCCACGAGGTCGAGCGGTCCGCCGATCGCCGGCGCGACGACCGCGACACCGCTGGCCTGCGCCTCCTGGATCGTCTGGCAGAAGGTCTCGTTCAGACCGGTGTGCACGAACACGTCGAGCGAGGCGAACGCCGCGGCCAGGTCCGGCCCGGTCAGCATCCCGGTGAACGTCGCGTCCGGCAGGCGCTGGCGCAGGTACGGCGCCTCCGGGCCGTCGCCGACCACCACCAGCCGGATGCCGGGCACGTCGGCCAGGTCGGCGAGGCGGCGTACCTGCTTCTCCGCGGCCAGGCGGCCGACGTACCCGACGACCGTGGCGCCGTCCGCCTCCCACCGTCGGCGCAGCTCCGCGCTCCGCGCGCCCGGGTCGAAGAGGCCCAGGTCCACGCCCCGGCCCCAGAGGTGGAGTCCGCCGACGCCCAGTCCGTCGAGCTGGTCGTACGCCGCCCGCGACGGCACCAGTGTGCGCGTGGCTCGCCGGTGCAGGCGGGCGACCCAGCGCGCGCACGCGGCCTCGCCGGGCAGGCCGTACTGGCGCAGGTAGCCCGGGATGTCGGTCTGGTAGACGGCGACCGTGGGCAGGTCGCGCCGGCGCGCGGCGCGCAGGCCGGTCCAGCCGAGCACGATCGGCGAGGCCAGATGCACCACGTCGGGCGCGAACCGCGCCAGCACGTCCTCGACCTGGCGGTCCGGCAGGCCGAGCGGGAAGGACGGGTAGCGCGGCACGGCGACCGAGCGCACCCGCACGACCCGTACGCCGCGATAGACCTCCGGCCCGGGCCCGGGAGCGATCACGAGGGGCTCGTGACCGCTGTCGAGCAGGCGGTCCACGACCTGGCGCACCGAGTTGACCACGCCGTTGACGAGGGGGAGGAAGGACTCGGTCACGATCGCCACCTTCATGGCTCCCACGTTCGGCCATCGCCCTGAATGGGCGGTGACCGGCATGCGAATGTCACCGCACCGTCACCCGACATCCGCCCACCCGCGGGCCGGACTTCAGGAACGCACGCTGCCCTGGAGCCATGAACCTCACGACACCGACGATCAGCGTCATCGGCACCGGCTATCTCGGTGCGACCCACGCTGCGTGTCTCGCGGAGCTCGGCTTCCGCGTGGTCGGGGTGGACCGCGACCGCGACAAGATCGCCCGGCTCGCCGCGGGCGAGGCGCCCTTCTCCGAGCCGGGGCTCGACGACCTGCTCCGCCGGCACACCGCCTCCGGGCGGCTGCGCTTCACGACCGCCATCCGGGTGGCCGCCGAGCACGCCGACGTGCACTTCCTGTGCGTCGGCACGCCCCAGTCCGCGGCAGGCCCCGAGGCCGACCTGGCGGGGCTGTGGGCCGCGGTCCGCGACCTCGGTCGCCACCTGACCCGGGACTGCCTGGTGGTGGGCAAGTCCACCGTCCCCGTCGGTACGGCGGCCGCGATGGCCGCCGAGCTCGGGCGGATCGTGCCGCCGCGGATCTCCGCGAACGTCGCCTGGAACCCGGAGTTCCTGCGCGAGGGCCACGGCGTGCAGGACACGCTCCACCCCGACCGCCTGGTGTTCGGCGTGGACTCGCCGTCCGCCGAGCTCACCCTGCGCCTGCTCTACGAGCGGCCGATCGCGGCCGGCGTGCCGGTCCACGTCACCGACCTCGCGACCGCCGAGCTGGCCAAGTCCGCGGCCAACGGGTTCCTCGCCACCAAGGTCTCCTTCGTCAACGCGATGGCCGAGATCAGCGAGCGGGCCGGCGCCGACGTGGTCGCGCTCGCGGACATCCTCGGCGACGACCCGCGGATCGGCCGGAGCTTCCTCGACGCAGGCATCGGCTTCGGGGGCGGGTGCCTGCCGAAGGACATCCGCGCCCTGGCCGCCCGGGCGGCCGCGCTCGGAGCGTCCTCGGCGCCGGCCCTGCTGCACGCGGTCGACGAGGCCAACGCCCGCGCCCGGAGCCGGGTCGCGGACCTCGCCCTCGAGCTCTGCCCCGGAGCGGGCGCCCGGGTCGCCGTCCTGGGCGCGGCCTTCAAGCCGCGCTCCGACGACGTCAGGGACTCCCCGGCGCTCGACATCGCGCGTCGCGTGCACCGGGCCGGCGCCGAGGTCCGCGTCTACGATCCCGAGGCCTCCCTCAACGCCCGTGCCGTCGCACCCGAGCTCACCTATGTCGCCAGCCTGGAGACCGCGCTGCGCGGGGCCGAGCTCGTCCTCCACCTCACCGAGTGGCCGGAGTTCGCCGCGATGGACCCGCGGTGGGCGGCCCGCCTGGTGCGCTGGCCCGTGATCATCGACGGGAGGAACCGGATCGATTCCGGCCGCTGGGCCGCGGCCGGCTGGACCGTCCACTCCGTCGGCCGCCCGCGTCGCGGCGCCCCCGCCCGGGCGCTGGTCGCCGACCCCGCCGGCTGACGTGCCCGCTCGAACGGTCACTCGTCTGGTGGCGCTGGCCGCGGCGCTCGGCGCCGTCGTCGCCGCCCGCCAGGTGCTGCGCCTCCAGGCCGGCCTCGCCCGGCGCACGATCGGCAAGGCGCTGGGGGAGGAGGCGCACCGTGCCGACCGCACCTACAAGAAGAAGTACGGCGACCGCGTCGACCTGCTCGTCCTCGGCGACTCGATCGCGGCCGGCCTCGGTGCCGAGACGCCGCGCCAGACCCTCGGCGCCCAGCTCGCGAGGCGCCTGGCCCGGCAGACCCAGCGTGCGGTGCGGCTGCACACGGCGGCCGTCGTCGGCGCCGAGAGCTCGATGCTGCGCTCGCAGCTGGCCGGCCTGCCCGCCGGCTACCGGCCCGACGTCGCCGTCATCGTCGTCGGCGGCAACGACGTCACCCATCGGGTCCGGCCCGCCACCTCGGCGGAGCATCTCGCCGAGGCGATCGAGGCGCTGCGCGCGGTGGGCTGCGAGGTGGTCGTCGGGACCTGTCCCGATCTGTCCGCGCTCGCCTCGGTCCCGCAACCCCTCCGCGCGCTGGCCGGACGCGTGTCCCGCCAGCTCGCCGAGGAGCAGCGCGCGGTGGCGACCGAGCTCGGTGCCCGGGCCGTCGCGCTGGCCCAGGTCGTCGGTCCGTTCTTCGTCGCGCAGCCCGACGAGATGTTCGCGATCGACCGCTTCCATCCGTCGGGGGCCGGCTACCGGCGTACCGCCAAGGCGCTGCTCCCCAGCGTGCTGGCCGCGCTGGGGCACGCCGAGACCGTGCCGGCGGGGCACTTCGCCCCGGTCGCCGCGGGGTCCTAGGTGTACCCGGCCAGGACGTTGGTAGCGGCGAGCCTGACTGAA
>NZ_VDMP01000026.1:542483-544701 GCF_006335005.1 Nocardioides albidus | reverse complement strand
GGTCACCGCCATCGCCCTCGGCGCCGTCGAGAACTCCCTCGGCGCCATCACCGTCGACCTCACGGCCAAGCTCGCGGTCTCCAAGACCGACAGCGCGACGGTCTCGTGGAGCCTGAACCTGATGGGAGGTCAGCTCGCCCCGGTCACGTGCACGCCCACCGGGCTGACGGGCGGCGTGCTGTGCGTCGTCCTGAGCCTGGCGACGAATGTCGTCAAGCCGGTCGTCGACGGCCTGCTCGTGCCCGCACGCGACCTGCTGCTGGGCGACCAGGGTGACCAGCTGTTCCGGCTCGCGGTCGACGACGTCAAGACCGGGTTGATCACCATCCCGCTCCGCAGCGCGGTCAAGCCGTTCGTCGACCTCGCCGCGATGGGCCTCTCGGTGCAGGTCAACCACCAGGAGACCGGCACCTGCCGCAACCCCGACGACACGACCCGGGTGGCCTCGCTCAAGCTGTCGGCGATCAGCGTCGCCGTCCTGCGGCGCTCGAACGGGGCCCAGCTGAACCTCGGCAACGCGGAGGTGCGCACGCCCTGCTGACCCGGCCCCCGCCCATCGGGGCCGCGTCCCGCGTCGCCGGGACGCGGCCCCTTACTGTCACCCCAGCCCCGCGCCACTCCTCATCCAGCGAACTGGAGACCCGCCCGATGCTCCCGCTCCGGCCCGCTCGTGCCGCCGCCGTCGCCGTCATGCTCCTCACGACCGGATGCGCCGGGGACGACGGCGGCCGCGGGAGCGGCGCAGACGCCCGGACCGACGGGGCAGCAGGTGTGGAGACGAGTGCCGCCCGCGCCGACGTACCGTGCGCCGAGGGGGATGTCGGCCTCGGCCGCACGCTGCCGGCCTCGTCGGCCGAGGGAGCCCCGTCGACCGAGTGGACGCTGTGCTTCCACCTCGACCCGCAACGCGGCATGGTCCTGCGCGACGTGCGCCTCGGCACCGCCGACAGCGCTGTCCTCGTCGCGCACGAGATCGGCATCGCCCAGCTCGAGGTCCCCTACGACACCGGCGCGCGCCTCACCTCCGACATCACCAGCGCCGGCTTCGGCGGCACCAAGATGCAGACGCTGAGCGGGACGGAGTGCCCGGGCGAGCGGCTGACGCTTGCCGTGCCCGACATCGGCGACGGCACCAAGTTCGGCGACGTCCACGAGCGCGACGTCCTCTGCAGCGAGGTCGCGGACGCCGGCCTCGCCTACCGCTCCGAGGAGAACGGCACCCTCGAGGCGGCGCGGCACACCGCATGGAGCCTCTCGACCATCTCGAAGGTCGGCTGGTACGAGTACGTCACCCGCTACACGCTCTCCTCGGACGGCAGCATCGGGGTCGCGCTCGGCGCCACCGGCGACCTGTCGCCCGTCGACTTCACCGACGACCCCCATCACGGCCACGATGTCGCGCCGTCGGAGGGCGAGCGGCCGCCGTACGCCGCGAGCCACTCGCACAACGCCGTGTGGCGCGTCCACTGGGCGCTGCGGACCGGCGACGGCGACGCGGCCGCCGCGGACGAGGGCCTCGCGGTGGAGCAGTACGACGCGCGGGACACCGGCCGGCGCGGCGACCAGTCGTCCGTGCTCGACGGCGGGCTGACCCGGCTCGAGCACCCCACCCTCGCGCGCCGGACCGACCGCCGCTGGTGGCGCGTCCTCGCGCCCGGCGTCCTCAACGCCGACGGCCACCCGATCTCCTACGAGATCGAGCTGGGGCGGACCGACTCCTTCACCCTCTCCCACGACGAGACGCCTACCGGGAAGGGGAAGGAGACCGACCCGACGTACGACGTGGCCTTCACCAACGCCGACGACTGTCAGGTCTTCGCCACCGCCAACCGCGGGGCCTGCGGCGCCGGCGTCCCCGACTACGTCGACCTCGGCCGCACCCGCCCGCTCAGCGACGTCGTCTCCTGGGTCGCCGTCGGCTTCCACCACGTCCCGCGCGACGAGGACCAGTCACCGATGCAGCTGCACTGGCAGGGCTTCACCCTCCTCCCCCGCGATCTCACCGCACAGCGCCTCGACGTGCCGCCCGACCGCGCCGACCTCAACGGCCAGCCCGACGACTGGAACGGCGAGCCGCTCGACGAGCTGAGCGACGGCGGAGCCGGCCTCGGCCAGTAGGCGGCGCATGCCGATCACCTGTGGACGGGACGGTGGGCGGAGTCGGGGTTTGTGTCGGACCGTCCTGATGTGATGTCGGCATGGTCAGTGATCGGGCGGC
>NZ_VDMP01000026.1:541787-542399 GCF_006335005.1 Nocardioides albidus | reverse complement strand
CCCCAGGATCGACGCGGCCGGGCCCGTGCGAAGCGGTCCGGCGGGGTGGGGACGCCGTTGATCACCGAGCACGCCGCGGCCGCGTTCGGGGCCCGGATCCAGACCAGCCCCTACGGCGCGCGCCGGTTGATCGCCGACGCCGTCGACCTCGTGCTGCGCCTCCCCCGACTGTGGGCCGGCGTCCAGGCCGGCACCGTGCGGGTGCCGCATGCGCGTCATGTCGCCGACGCGACCCGCGACCTGAGCGAGCAGGAGGCTGCCTGGGTCGACGCCGAAGTCCAGCGAGGCAGCGGACGGGCGGCTGGCCTGGGCCCGGTTCGAGGCCTTGGTCGAGGGCAAGGTCGCCGCCGCGGCCCCCGAGCTGACCCGCGCCCGCGAGGAGGCCGCCGCGAAGGAACGCTGTGCCCGGGTCTCGCGGACCAACCGACACGGCATGGCCACCTTGCTGATCAAGGCTGACGCCCTCACCATCACCGCGATGGACACCTCCCTGACCGCGGTCGCCGAACAGCTCAAGGCGACGATGCCCGACGCGGTCCTCAACGACCGCCGGGTCGCGGCCGCCGCGCTCCTGCTCAACCCCACCGCGCAGCCCGACCTCACGATCGGACC
>NZ_VDMP01000026.1:464277-541633 GCF_006335005.1 Nocardioides albidus | reverse complement strand
TACGCCGCCAACACCGGTCGGCGGATGGACCTCGACCACGCGATCCCCCACGCTGAGGGCGGTCCCACCGCCGTCGGCAACCTCGGTCCCCTCACACGGACCCATCACCGGATCAAGACCCACGACAAGTGGGAGGTGCGACATCCGTTCCCCGGGATCGTGATCTGGCGCGATCCCCACGGGGCCCACTACCTCATCGATCCGACCGGCACGAGACGCATCACCCCCACCCCGGCAGGTGACACCCCGACCCGCATGGAGACCTACGCGACCACCTTCGCCCTCAACTACCTCGCCGCCTGAGGAGGTCCGAGCCCGGGGCCGGTCTTCTCAGGTGCGGTGGCCCAGGTTGCGGTAGAGCTGGAGCTCGGCGCAAAGGCGGGAGGGCAGCGGGGCGCCGAGGCGCTCGATGGTGAGCGCGTAGTGCTCCAGCGCGGCGACCAGGTTCTGGCGGAGCGGATCGACGTCGGGACGCGCTCCACGGCGGCGGGCGTCCTCGAGCTGGGCGCGGGCGGACGCGACCTCGGCCTGACAGGCCGCCAGCACGGCCCGATCGTCCCGCTGGTTGCGCGGGTCGCGCTTCTGCGAGGCCTCCATGCTGTACTCCGGTCTGCGCCGTCCGGCTGGCGCACGATGCGCGAGGGGCGACAGGCATCCCCATCCTACGCGAGGTGCAGGATGGGGATGGTCGCTATCGAGACGCCCGGGTCAGGGACGGACCCCGTGCTGGAGCTGGTCCGCGTCGTGCTTGGTCAGCTCGCGCAGGGCCGCCGGGGGCACGCGACGCCAGTGGCCGGGGCGCACCTCGACCCAGACCGGCTCCTCGCGATTGGCGAGCGGCGCGCCGTACCCGACCGTGCCGCCGCGGAAGCTCAGGTTGGCCCAGTTGTCCTGCGCCGTCAGCAGGCCCGTGCTTCCGGACTTGTTGATGTCGGCCTTGACGGTCCCGGACACCGAGCCGCCGCAGTTCCAGTCGATGCCGCCCGCGGCGTCGCCGCTGGTGCGGGCCGCGTTGGTGCGCGGGCAGTACCAGGTCGTCCGCCAGCCGGCGGCGGTCGCACCGAGCCCCTTCGACTCGACGAGGGCCCGCTCGTCCAAGGCGGCGTGGGCGTCGTCGGAGTAGCCGAAGTACGCCGGTCCCGAGGTCCGCGGGACGCCGCCGAACTGGAAGGAGTAGTTCATGACGCTGAGGTAGTTGGGCTTGTAGTGGACGTTGTCGCTGCCCCCGTGGCGCAGGCCGAGCGTGTGCCCGAGCTCGTGGACGAAGGTGCCCACGAGCCGGTCCTCGGTGCGGTTCCAGTTGCACGAGTCGCCCATCGTGACGACGAAGGTGTCGGCCGGGATGCCCAGCGCGACGCCGCTGCTGCAGCCGGTGTTGTAGCGGTCGGCCCAGACCATGTAGCGGAAGACGTCGGCCCGGGCGGAGGCGAAGTGGGCGCTGCGCAGCGCCTGGATCTCCTCGACGTACGGCGACAGGTCGGTGTCGAGCGGGACCTCGCCGGCCCCGCCGAGGGCGTAGGCGCTGGTGCCCGCGTAGGAGCCGCCGTCGAGGTGGATCCGGATGCCGCCGACACCGTCCGGGTTGGTGACCGGCGCGGCCGCGAAGACCGAGACGATCCGGTCGAGCACGGTCACCGCCGGACGCAGGCCCGGCATCCAGTCCGTCTCCACGAACAGGTCCTTGTGCAGCGGGCTCGCGCCCATCGCCGGCAGGTCGACGTCGACGACGCCGTCGGCGTTCGCGTCGTAGCCGGAGGTCTCCCAGGTGTCGAGGAGGCCGTCCCCGTCGGTGTCCGTGGTCGCGGCCACGGCCGCGGCGGGCCGCACCGCCTCGGACGGCGGAGCGGCGAGGGGGGCGAGGCAGGCCGCGACGGCGAGGGCGCCGAGGCACGCGCTCACCGGGCGGCGGACGGAGGTGCGGAGGGTCATGGAGTCTCCCGAGATCGAGGGGTCGGACAGGGGGTCGGACAAGGGGTCAGGCGACGGGGCCGAAGATCCCGAGCGGCACATGTACGACATGCACGCCACCCGCGGTGATCGCGTCCCGTACGGCGGGAGCCAGGTCGGCGGCAGCGGCGACCCGCGTGCCGTGGCCGCCGAAGGCGACGCCCAGGGCGGCCCAGTCGGGCTGGTGGAGGTCGACGCCGATGGGTGCGATCCCGCGGTCCGCCTCGTTCTGCTTGATCTCCGCGTAGCCGCCGTTGTCGACGCACACGACGACGAGGTCGAGGCGCTGCTCGACGGCGGTGGCCAGCTCCTGGATCGCGAACATCAGCGCGCCGTCGCCCGCGACGCAGACGACGGGACGCTCGGGAGCGGCGACCTTGGCGCCGATCGCGGCCGGCAGGCCGTAGCCGAGGGTCGCGTAGGCCGGCATGTAGAGGAACGAGTGCGGCCGGTCCTGGGCGATCGAGGAGGTGCCGAAGTAGGTGATCTGGGAGGAGTCGCCGGCGACGATCGTGTCGGCGGGCATGCCGGCCACCAGCTCGGTCGTGAGGGCCACCAGCGGCGGCGCGGTCTCGGCGGCCTGGGCCCGGACCTCCTCCCGCAGCGCCGCGGCGCCGGCGGCACCGCGGCCCCGGCCGGCGACGCCGGCCTGCTCGAGGGCGGCGACGAGCTGGGGGACGACGGCCGCGCTGTCGCCGACCAGACGGACGTCGGCGGACAGGTTGGCGTCCATCTGGCCGTCCAGGACGTCGATGCGCACGACGGTCCCGGCAGGCTCGACCAAGCCCCCCCAGAGCTCGGCCTCGCCCACCTTCGACCCGAGTACAAGGAGGACATCGGCACCGCTGCACACCTTCTGCGCGGCAGGGGTGCGGATGTCGGCGCCCAACGACAGCGGGTGCGACTCGGGCACCGCTGCCTTGCCGTTGAGTGTGGTGACGACCGGCGCGTCGAGGAGCTCGACCAGCCGCCGGACGGCGTCGCCGGCGCGCAGCGAGCCGCCGCCGGCGAGGACCACGACATCGGACGCGGCGCTGAGAGCCTCCACCGCCGCGGCGATCGAGTCCGCGTCCGCGAGTGCCGGTGCCGGCGCGGGGCGGGCCGCCAGCAGCTCGGCGGGCAGATCGGCCTCGGCCTCGAGCACGTCGAGCGGGATCTCGATGTGGACCGGCCGGGGCCGGGAGGTGCGGAACAGCTCGAAGGCGTCGTGGACGGCCGCGACCGCCTCCTCGGCGCTGGCCACCCGCCGGCTCCACTGCATGACGGCCGCCGCGGCACCGCTGGTGTCCTTGGTCTCGTGCAGGGTGCCGCGGTCGGCGCCCTCCTGGCCGAGCGCGGGACCGGGTGAGAGGACGATCATCGGCCGGGACTCGCAGTAGGCCGTCGCGGCGGCGGACAGGGCGTTGAGCAGGCCCGGGCCGGACGTCGTGACCACGACGCCGGGCAGGCCGGTCTGCTGGGCCCAGCCGTCGGCGGCGTACCCGGCGCCCTGCTCGTGCCGGGTGGTCACCGGGTGGATCCCGAGCTCGGGCAGGTGCCGGTAGAGCTCGAGGTTGTGCGTGCCGGGGATGCCGAAGATCGTGTCGACGCCGTAGCCGCGCAGCGCGGTCATGACGGCCAGGCCGGTGTTCTTCACGCTGCTCGACGTGGTGCTCATGCGGAGGTCTCCTTCGTGTGCCGGACGACGCCGCCCACCCACGTCTGCAGGACGTCGATCGAGGCGATCTCATCGGATGGTACGGCGAGCGGGTCGCCCGCGAGGACGGTGAAGTCGGCACGCTTGCCGGGCCTGATCGAGCCGAGGTCGTCCTCGCGCCCGATCGCGTGGGCCGCGTTGATGGTGTGCGCCCGCAGCGCCTCCTCGGCGGTGATGGCCAGGGAGGCCGGGCCGAGGGTGACGCCGCGGCGGGTCACCCGGGTGACGGCGGCCTGGATCGCCTCCATCGGCAGCGGGTCGGCGACCGGCGCGTCGGAGCTGATCGTCACCGGGACGCCGGCCTTGGCGAACTCGCCGAGCGGGTTGAACCGCTCCCCCGGCGTGCCGACGGCGGCGGTGACGCCCTCGCCCCAGTTGTAGTGGTGCTGCGGCTGGTTGACCGGCCAGATGCCGGCGACGGCCATCCGGTCGATCTGCTCGGGCGTGGGCAGCCCGCAGTGCTCGATCCGGTGCCGGGCGTCGTCGTCGGGCCGCTCGGCCTGGGCGGCCTCGATGGCGGCGACGACCATCTCGATCGCCGTCGGCGACTGCGCGTGGGTGGCGGTCTGCAGGCCGACCGCGTGGGCGCGGCGGATGAGGTCGGCGTACTCCTCCGGCTGGTGGTAGAGCTGCCCGGTCCGGCAGGGGTCGCCGACGTAGCCGTCGGGGAAGTACGCCGTCCAGCCGCCCAGGGTGCCGTCGGCGTAGAGCTTGATGCCGGCGAAGCTGAGCACGTCGTTGCCGAACGCGGCGTGCAGGCCCATCTCGAGGGCCTCGTCGAGCAGGTGCGAGAGGAGGTACATGCTCACCCGGGTGTGCAGGCCGCCCTCGGCCGCGAGCCGCAGGTACATGTCGAGCTCGCGGCGCGAGACCTGCGCGTCGCCGATCGTCGTGACGCCACCGGCGAGGAAGCGCTCCTGCGCGGCGGCGAGCTGGCGCAGGTGCTCCTCGGGCTCGTCGGCGAGGTGGAAGTTCGGGCCGTGGTGGCCGATCTTGACACCGTGCAGGCCGGTGAGGACGTTGCAGGCGGCGTCGGACAGCTCGCCGGTGAGCTCACCGTCGGCGTCGCGGAAGAAGACGCCGCCCTGCGGGTCGGGCGTGTCGCGGTCGACGCCGTGCAGCGCGAGGGTGAAGGAGTTGACGACGCCGCCGTGGCCGGAGGCGTTCATCAGGTAGACCTCGCGGTCGGTGGCGACCTCGTCGAGCTCGTGGCGGGTGGGGTGGCGACCCTCGGCGAGGTTGCGGTGCTCGTAGCCGAATCCCCGCACCGGCCGGCCCTCCGGCGTGCGGGAGGCGGCTTCGCGCAGCAGCGCGACGATCTCCGGGATCGAGCCCGCCCGCTCCGGTCCGCAGTCGACCCAGGTCATCATCTGGCCGAGCATCAGCGGGTGGGCGTGGGCGTCGATGAAGCCCGGCACGAGCGTCGCGCCCCCGAGGTCGACGGTCCGGAGCTCCCCGGCCAGGTCGGCCGCGGCGGCCCGGCACTCGGCCAGCGTGCCGACGGCGACCACGTCGGCGCCGTACACGAGGACCGCCTCGGGTGACGGCCCGTCCTCGAGGGTGTGGATGGTGCCGCCCGTGAGGACGATCGGGGCCGCGTCGGCGGCCGAGCGGTGGAAGGTGGTCAGCTTGCGCATCGGGGACCTCAGAAGACCTTGGCGAGGAACGAGCGGGTGCGCTCGTGCTGCGGGCGGAGGAGGACGTCGTCCGGCGAGCCCTGCTCGACGATCACGCCGCCGTCCATGAACACCACGACGTCGGCGACCTCGCGGGCGAAGCCCATCTCGTGGGTCACCACGATCATGGTCATGCCGTCGGCGGCGAGCTGCTTCATGACGTCGAGGACCTCGCCGACCAGCTCGGGGTCGAGCGCGGAGGTCGGCTCGTCGAAGAGCATGACGTCGGGCTTCATCGACAGCGCCCGCGCGATCGCGACGCGCTGCTGCTGGCCGCCGGAGAGCTGCGAGGGGTAGTTGTCGGCGCGGTCGGCCAGGCCGACCCGGGCGAGCAGCTCGCGGGCCTGCTTCTCCGCCTCGGCCTTCGGCGTCTTCAGCAGCTTGACCGGCCCGACCATGACGTTCTCGAGCGCGGTCATGTGGCCGAACAGGTTGAAGCTCTGGAAGACCATGCCGATCTTGGCCCGGCGGCGGTCGATCTCGGCCTCGGGCGCCTCGACGAGACGGTCGCCGCGCACGTCGTAGCCGACCATCGCACCGTTGACGAGGATCGCGCCGGACGTGGTGACCTCGAGGTGGTTGACGCACCGCAGCAGGGTCGACTTGCCCGAGCCGGAGGGCCCGATCACGCAGACGACCTGTGACGGCTCGACGACGAAGTCGACGCCCTTGAGGACCTCGACGTGGCCGAAGCTCTTGTGGACGTTGAGGAACTCGACGGTGGCGGCCATCTAGCGGCCCTCCCTCACGGTGAGCGGTACGGCGTCGCGCGAGAACCGGCGCTCGAGGCGGCTCTGGCCGAGCCCGACGAGCGTGGTCAGCACGAGGTACCAGATGCTGGCGACGATGAGCAGCGGGATCTGCTCGAGGTTCTTGGCGTAGATCTGCTGGGCGTTGTAGAGCACGTCGCCCACACCGATGACCACGACCAGCGAGGTGGTCTTGAGCATGGCGTTCACGTTGTTGCCGATGGGCGGGATGATCACCTTCATCGCCTGCGGTACGACGACGTGGCGCAGGGTCGCGAGGCCGCTGAAGCCCATCGCCCGGCTGGCCTCGGTCTGCCCCTTGGGCACGCTGAGCAGCCCGGCGCGGACGACCTCGGCGGTGTAGGCCGCCTCGTTGAGGCCGAGACCGAGGATCGCGGCGGTCATCAGCGAGATGACCTGGTTGGTGTCCCAGGAGACGAACATCGGTCCGCCGAACGGGACGCCGAAGCCGACCTCGGGGAAGATCGCGGCGGCGAAGCCCCAGAACAGCAGCTGCACGAGCAGCGGGGTGCCGCGGAAGAACCAGATGTAGCCGCCCGCGACCCCGGAGATCACCCGGCTGTCGCTCATCCGCATCACGGCGAGCAGCAGTCCGCCGACGACACCGATCACCTCGGCGATGACGGTGAGCTGGATGGTGACGAGCAGTCCGGCGAGGATGCGGGTGTCGAAGAGGTACCTGCCGACGACGGGCCAGTCGAAGCCCTCGTTGGTGATCAGGGTGCCGAGCGCCCACGCCAGGGCCAGGAGCAGCAGGGCGACGACGGCGAGCTGGCCGGGACGCCGGCGGCGCAGCACCGGCTTGCCCGACATCGCGACGAGGTCGATCCGCTCGTGCTCGGCGGGGGACAGAGTTGTCATGCCTGGTTCACCCCGGAGGCGTCGATGGCCGCGGCGCTGAGGCCCCAGGCGTCGAGCAGCTCGGCGTAGGTGCCGTCCTCGATCAGCGAGGTGACGGCCGCGGAGATCGCGGCGGCGAGGCCGGTGTCCTTCTTGGTGATCGCGCCGAGGAGCGCGGGCTCGACGAAGATGTCCTCGACGTGGGTGAAGGCGTCGGGCTGGAGCTGGGCGTAGTAGGCGGTGAGGGCGCTGTCGGCGAGCAGGGCGTCGGCGCGGCCGGTGGAGACGGCCTGGTTGACGTTGTCCTGCTGCGGGAGGATCAGCTCGGTGATCTTGCCCAGCCCGGCGTCGGCGCACTGCTTCTGGAAGGCCGGCAGGGTGGTGAGGGCCTGGGTGTTGCCGGTCTGCGCGGCCACCGTCTTGCCGCAGAGGTCGGTGACCGCGGCGACCTTGTCCGGGTTGCCGTGCGGGACGAGCACGGACGTGCCGCTGTTGATGTAGCTGACCATGTCGACCTTCTGCTGACGGTCGGGGGTCACCGAGAACGAGGCCCACGAGGCGTCGTACCGCCCGGCCTCGATGCCGGCGATGATGCCGTTGAAGTCGCCCTTGTCGAACTTCGCGTCGAGGCCCATCTTGCGCGCGACGGCGACCGCGATGTCGGGGTCGAGGCCGACGATGGCGCCCTTGTCGTCGGTGAACTCCATCGGCGCGTACGTCGGGTCCGTCACCACGGTGAGCACGCCGGCGTCCGCGACGGTCGCGGGCACGAGTGCCTCGACCTCGGGGTCGGCCTTCACGGCCTCCGCCTTCTCGCGACCGCCGGTGCCGATGCCGGCCTCCTTCGCCGCGTCCGCGGTGGACTCGGTATTGCTGCATCCCGTGCTGACGGCGCCCAGCGTCAGCAGGGTCAAGGTGGCGAGCGTCGTACGAATGCGAGGCGACATGGCGGACCTTCCATCGGGCAGCCGGAGAGGCTTGCCAACTTCAATATGTTCAACTTATTGTTTGGGTGACCGGGGCCACTGTCAAGGGGTGGGTCCAGATCCGGGAGGAGACGCGATGCCGGCGAAGGGCTCACGACGCGCCTACGCGGTGACCGACGAGGCGATCGCGGAGCGGCGGGCCGACATCCTGCGGCACACCGCGGCGGTGATCGTGGCGAGCGGCGTGGTCGGCTGCACCTTCGCCGCGGTCTCCGAGGCGAGCGGGCACAGCATCGGCCAGCTCCAGCACCACTTCCGCACCCGTGACCGGCTCATCCACGCCTGCATCGAGCACCGCATGAGCGAGGCGCAGAGCGAGTGGCGCGCCATCGCCGAGCGCGACGCCGCCGCGCTGGTCCGGCTCCGCGCCCTGCTCGACTACACCGTCAACGGCGAGAAGGACTTCGCCGACGCGTGGGGCTTCTGGATCGAGATGATGACCGCCGCCCGCCTCGACGCCGAGGTGCGCGAGCAGCTCAACGACCGGCTCGCCCTGTGGCGGGAGTTCTTCGTCGAGGTCCTCACCGACCTTCAGGCCGAGTCCGGAGCCGATCGGAGCGAGCACTCCCCCGAGGACCTCGCCAGCCTCCTCGTCGGCCTCGCCGACGGGCTCGCCGTGCAGACCGTCAACGGCACCTACGCCATGACCCCCGACCGCATGCTGACCCTGCTCCACGACTTCGCCGGCACCGCGCTCGGCCTCGACCTCCGAAAGGCCGCCCGATGACCGCGATCGACGCCACCACCCCCGAGCTGATCCCGTCCCTGCTCCCCTCGCTCCTCGCCGCGCGCGCGGGCGGCTTCCGCCCCTCCCCCGTGCGGGACTTCTGGGAGGTGTCGATGGAGCCCGACGTGATCTCGCTCGCCGGCGGCAACCCCGACCTCTCGGTCCTGCCGCTCGCCGAGCTGGGCGAGGTCGCCACGCGGGCGATCGCCGAGCGCGGCCTCGAGGTCCTCCAGTACGGCGGCGGCGCCGGCACCCCCGGCGCCCGCGAGGCCGCGGCCCGCACGATGGCCGCCGAGGGCGTCGTGGCGGATCCGCAGCACGTGCAGGTGACGGCCGGCTCGCAGATGGCGCTCGACCTCGTGGTCAAGCTGCTGTGCGACCCCGGCGACGTCATCCTTGCCGAGGGGCCGTCGTACGTCGGCGCGATCGGGCTCTTCGTCGGCATGCAGGTCGACGTCGTCCATGTGCCGATCGACGACGACGGCCTGGTGCCTGCCGCCCTGGAGGACACCATCGCCCGGGTGCGCGCCGAGGGCCGGCGGATCAAGGCGCTCTACACGATCCCCAACTTCCACAACCCCAGCGGCGTGACCCTGGCCGCCGAGCGCCGGCCCGAGGTCGTGCGGATCTGCCGCGACGCGGGGATCACGATCATCGAGGACAACCCCTACGGCCTGCTGTCCTTCGACGGCACCAGCCAGCCGAGCCTGCAGGCGATGGATCCCGACAACGTGATCTACCTCGGCTCGTTCTCCAAGGTCGTCGCCCCCGGCCTGCGCGTGGGCTGGGCCGTCGCCCCCGAGCCGATGCGGCGCCCGCTGCAGCTGGCGTCCGAGGCGACGGTCATCTGCGCCTCCGTGCTCAGCCAGGCCGTGGTCGAGGAGTACGTCCTGCGCCACGACTGGCTCGGCGTCCTCGGCCGCGCCCGCAGCCTGTACGCCGGCCGCGCGGCCGCCGTCCTCGGGGCGCTGGCCGCCACCGCGCCCGCGGGCGTGACCTGGTCGGTGCCGCGCGGCGGCTTCTTCACCTGGGTCACCCTGCCGGAGGGCACCGACGTCCACCGGGTCCTCGACGCGGCGATCGATCGCCGGGTCGTGTTCGTCCCCGGCTCCGCGTTCCACGCCGACGGCTCGGGCGCGAACCAGCTGCGACTCGCCTTCTCACTGGAGCAGGAGGACGTGCTCGTCGAGGGCGTCACCCGGCTGATGGCCGCGGTGGCGGAGGTCGCCGGCCTGAACGGCTGAGGCTAGCTCGCTGCGCGGCGGCCGCGCCCGACGAGCCCGCCACCGGTCGCCACCAGGCCGACCCCGGCCAGCAGGAAGCCCAGGTGCGGGCCACCGGTGTTGGGAAGCCCACCGGCGCCGGCCTGGCCACTGCCGCGCACGGCGCCGACGCTGAACCGCACGCTGTCCCGACACCCGGAGAACCGGGCCGGGTCGTCGGGCACGAAGACCGCCCGCGCCCGGTGCTCACCCGCTGCCAGTCGCGGACCACGCACCTCGACCGCGACACCGTCGTACCGGACCTTCTTGGAGAAGTGGTCGTCGACGCCCACTGTCACGGTGCCCCGCGGCTGCACGCTCCCGGCCACGCTCACCTGGACCCGGACCACCACCCGGGCGCCCACGACCTTGGTCGGCACGCTCACCCGGCACGACGTCGGCAGCGCCGGCGTGTAGGGCTCGGCCGACGCGGGGCTCCCCCAGCCCGCCAGGGCGAGCAGGAAGGCGAGGGATGCCGTCACGGCACTCCCCATCACCAGGTAACGACGCATCAGGAACCCCATCTCCCGAAAGATGAACGCGGACGCTTCGATCACACCCTAGCCACGCGCAGCCGGACACGGCCAGCATCACCGGCTCAGGATGGATCGAGGTTGGCGGCCTTGATCCTCTCGAAGACCTCGATGACGGTCTGCGCCTCCTCGTCGGACAGGTGCCGCCCCACCCGATCCCGGATCCCGGCGACGTGGATCCGGGCGGCCGCGCCGAAGACCCGCGTCCCCTCCTCGGTCAGGGTGATCCGGAACGAGCGCCGGTCGGCAGGATCCGGGACGCGCTGGAGCAGCGACCGCTCCTCGAGCCGGTCGATGAGGGAGGTCAGTCCGGCCTTCGTGAGCACCACCTCGTGGGCCAGGTCGGTCATCCTGATGCCCGACGGGCCGGCCTCGAAGACATGCAGCAGCGCGTCGTACGTGCGGTTGTCGATGCCGGCCTGCTCGCGGAAGTCCTCGTCGAACCGCGCGAGCAGGATCGCGTTCGCCTCCATGGCCGCCTTCCAGGCACGGCGCCTCGGGTCGGCGGTGTCGCCGCGCGGGCCCAGCGAGCCTTGACGACGTCTCGGAGCGGACTTACCGTTCATATCGTACGCAGTCTAACTATCCGACGCCTGACTATCCACCACCGCCACGCGCCGGCCGCGCTGACGAGGAGAAGCAGGACATGAACGCACAGACCGACACACCCCCGCCCGTCACGATGCTCCGGATGTTGACCGGCTACTGGATCTCCAAGGCGCTTTCCGTCGCCGCGGAGCTGGGGGTGGCCGACCAACTGAAGGACGGCCGGCGATCCGCCAGCGACCTCGCCGCGACCTGCGGTGCGGATCCGGCCAGCCTCTACCGACTGCTGCGGGCACTGGCCGGCGTCGGCGTCTTCACCGAGGGCGACGACGGCCGCTTCGGACTCACCCCCCTGGCCGAGCTGCTGCGGACGGACACGCCGGGCTCGATGCGGGCCCTCGCCCGGATGTACGGGTCCGAGCAGTTCGAGGCGTGGGCCGGGCTCGAAGGAAGCATCAGGACAGGGGATCCGAGCTTCGAGCGGATCTTCGGCGCGACGTACTTCGACCACCTCGAGAGCCATCCGCGCTCCAGCGCGGTGTTCAACGACGCCATGACCGGCTGGACGGCCCAGCTGGCCGATGCGGTGGTCGGGGCCTACGACTTCAGTAGATCGCGACAGGTCGTCGACGTGGGGGGCGGCCTCGGACTGCTGCTCAGCACGATCCTGCGCGCCAACCAGGCCACCGAGGGAGTGCTCTTCGAGCTGCCCCACGTTGCCGCCGACGCCACGGCCTTCCTGGACAAGGCCGGCGTCGGGGACCGCTCCTCCGCGGTGGGTGGCGACTTCTTCGAGTCGGTCCCGGAGGGCGGCACCACCTACGTGGTCGCCCAGATCCTCCACGACTGGGACGACGAGCACAGCGGACGGATCCTGCGCAACTGCCGGCGAGCCATCCATCCCGACGGCAGGCTCCTCGTGGTCGAGCAGGTGATCCCGCCGGCCGACGAGAACTCGCTCGGCAAGTGGCTCGACCTGCACATGCTCGTCCTGCTGGGAGGCCGCGAACGCACCGAGAGCGAGTACCAGGCACTGCTGGCGACGGCCGGCTTCGAGCTGAACCGCGTGATCCCGACGGCGGCGGGCGCGAGCGTCCTCGAGGCCGCCCCGGCGTGAGGTCCGTCAGGGCCACCCCACGACGCGGTCGATCACCGCCTGCGACACCGAGTGGTACGACGGCCGGGCCGTCGCGTAGATCTCGCGCGCCCGGGCGAGCCCCCGCTCGGTGCCGGCGAGCTTCTCGTAGACGCGCCGGATGTAGAGGGCGCGCCCGTGCCGGGTCAGGAAGTCCTCGAGCGCCCGGTCGACGGCGGGCTGCTCGAAGACGTAGCCGGACTCGCCGGCCAGCTCGAGCCAGGCAGTGGCGATCTCGATGTTGCCGCTGGCGCTGAACCCGAACGCGTCGTCCACCGCCGCCAACGTCGCCGGCGGGCTGTCGACCGGCAGGGCCCGCACGAAGTGCACCCACTGCTGGCTGACCCAGCCGGCGGTGTCGAGCGCGGCGACATCTCCCCCGTCCACCAGCACGGCGACCTGCTCGTCGACCCGGTCGAACGCGTCGGAGGCGAACTCCGGGGCGTTCGGCGGGACGCCCGGCCCGTGGACCCATGCCTCCAGCTGCAGGTCCTCGTCGCTGACGCCGGCCGGCTCCAGCAGCTCGGTCCGCAGGTGGGCGAGGAAGGTCGCGGTGTCCATCGACTCGAACGCGAAGGTGTCGAAGTAGGAGCGCAGGAACGCGTCGAATCGCTCCCGCCCGACCGTCGCCTCGATGAGCCGCAGGAACAGCGATCCCTTCTCGTAGGGGATCTTCGTCGGCCCGTCGTCGGGGTCGCGGCCCGCCAGGTCGAGCTCCAGCCAGGTGTCGCGCGGCTCCTCGTCGGCCACCGCCCGGTCGAGGTCCTGGCGACCGAGTCGCAGCAGCATGTCGGTGTAGGGGCCGCCGTACAGCTCCTCGTCGATGCGGGTCTCGAAGTAGACCGTGAAGCCCTCGTTGAGCCAGATGTCGTTCCACGTCGCGTTGGTGACGAGATTGCCCGACCAGGAGTGGGCCAGCTCGTGGGCGATCAGCGTCACGAGGGAGCGGTCTCCGGCGAGGATCGTCGGGGTCGCGAAGGTGAGCCGCGGGTTCTCCATGCCGCCGTACGGGAAGCTCGGCGGCAGCACGAGGATGTCGTAGCGCCCCCAGCGGTAGGGGCCGTAGAGCCGCTCGGCCGCCTCGATCATCGCCTCGGTGTCGGCGAACTCCCAGGCGGCTCCGTCGACGACCGACGGCTCGGCGTACACGCCGCTGCGGCCGCCGAGCTCACGGAACTCGAGGTCGCCGACCGCCAGCGCGATGAGGTACGACGGCACGGGCTGCGGCATCGAGAACCGGTAGCTGCCGTCGGCGGACCGCTCGACCGGGTTCTCCGCGCTCATCAGGGCCATCAACTCCGGGGGGACCCGCACCCTGGCGTCGTAGGTGACGCGGACGGCCGGGCTGTCCTGGCACGGGATCCAGGTGCGGGCGAGGATCGGCTGCGCCTGCGTGAACAGGAACGGCTTGCCCGAGGCGGTCTGCTGCGGCTCGAGCCACTGCATCGCCCGCGCCTCGGGGCTGGTCGCGTAGTGCACGACCACGCGGTCGGCCGTGCCGACCTCGATCGTGAGCGCGCTGCCGAGGACCGGGTCGTGCTCGCCCACCTCGAACGACAGGTCACCGCCGTCGGCGCTGCGGACCGCCGTGACGTCGAGCCGCCAAGTGTCGAGGACCAGCTGCGTCGCGTCCGCCGTGCGGTGCTCGAGGTCGAGCGTGGCGGTGCCGCTCAGCCGTCGGTTCGCGAAGTCGACGTCGAGGTCGAACGAGCTGTGGCGGACGACGACCTCGTTGGGTCGCGATCGGGAGTGGGGGTCGGCGATGAAGGACCTGGTCACCACACGAACCTACGGCCTTCCGCCCTACAGGCGCGGGTCGACGGGCTCCGACTCGAGCGCGAGGACGGCGAACACCGCCTGGTGCACCTTCCACAGCGGCTCGTGGTCGACGAACGCGGTGAGTGCCTCGATGCCGAGACCATGCTCCCGAAGGGCCAGCTGGCGCTTCTTGCCGAGGTGTCGCTGGCGGAGGACGTCGAGCGCGTCGGTGTAGTCGGGGCCGTAGATGATCCGCAGATACTCGCGTCCGCGCACCTTGATGCCGGGCTGGACGCGTCCCTCGGTGAGGTGCGCGGGCTTGACGACCATGCCCTCTCCCCCGCCGGCCGTGAGGTCGAGCCACCACCGGGTGGCCGCCTCCCGCTCCGCGGCCGAGGCGAGGTCGACGTACCGATGGCGGGTCGGCGTGATCAGCTCGCCCTCCAGCTTGGCGAGCTCGGCGAGATGCCACTCGTGGGACTCGGTGAGGGCGAGTGCCCGGCCCTCGCACGCGAGGATCTGGAACGGCGCCAGGGTGACGCCGTCGAGACCGTCGGTCGGTCGGACGTACGCCGCGTAGGCGTCGCGGAACGCCTCCGCGTTCCCCAGCCGACGACGCGACCTCTCCGCGAGCGCGCCGACGTCGAGGCCTCGCGCCTGCGCGCGCTCGAGCACGCTGAGCGCCTCGGGCAGGACGGCGCGAGCGGCCGCGCCCACCGAGGCGTACTGCGCCTTGATCAGGTCGACGGCCTTCGCCGACCAGGGCAGGAGCTCGCAGTCGAGGGCGAGCCAGTCGGAGTCGAGCGACTCGAAGAGCGGTGCGGCGGTGGCGCGCAGCCGGTCGACGAGCTCGCTGGTGTCCGCGAAGAACGGTCGGCCCGTGCGGGTGTAGACCACACCGGCGCTGCCGTCGCCGATGCCGAAGCGTCGCTCCGCAGCGTCGGCGTCCTTGGCGATCACGGCGATCGCACGGGAGCCCATGTGCTTCTCCTCGCACACCACGCGGGTGACTCCCCAGCCGGCGTACTCCTCGAACGCCTGCTCCGGATGCTCCAGGAAGCCCTCGATCTCGGCCGTCGCGACCGGGGACATCGTCGGCGGGAGATAGATCAGCCAGCGTGGGTCGACCGCGAAGCGGCTCATGATCTCGAGCGCCGCGGCGGCGTTCTCCTCGGGGATCTTGACCTTGCCCGCATGCGTGGTCTCGAGCCAGCGCGTTCCGGCGACGTCGCCGATCCTGAGTACGGACGGCTCGCGATCGCCGGACGCCGCCGCGAGAGGGCGCACCGGCTCGTACCACTGCTGCTCCGCGGGCACCGAGACGATCTCGCGCTCGGGATAGCGAAGCGCGGTGAGCTCGCCGCCGAAGACGACGCCGGTGTCGAGGCAGATCGTGTTGTTGATCCACTCCGCCTTGGGGACCGGGGTGTGGCCGTAGACGACCATCGCCCGACCGCGGTACTCCTGCGCCCACGGATAGCGGACGGGCAGGCCGTACTCGTCGGTCTCGCCGGTGGTGTCGCCGTACAGGGCGAACGAGCGGACGCGGCCGGAGGAGCGTCCGTGGTAGGCCTCCTTGAGTCCGGCATGGGCGACGACGAGCCTGCCGTCGTCGAGGACGTAGTGGCTGATGAGGCCGTCCATGAACGCCAGCGCCTGCTCGCGGAAGTCCGCCGGCTCGTCCTCGAGCTGGGCCAGCGACTCGGCCAGGCCATGCGCGACGGTGACCTTCGAGCCGCGCAGAGCGCGCACGAGCTTGGCCTCGTGGTTCCCGGAGACGCACAGGGCGTGACCGGAGGCGACCATGCCCATGACGAGGCGCAGCACACCGGGAGTGTCGGGACCACGGTCGACCAGGTCGCCGACGAAGACGGCCTGCC
This sequence comes from Nocardioides albidus, assembly GCF_006335005.1. Classification (GTDB taxonomy): domain Bacteria; phylum Actinomycetota; class Actinomycetes; order Propionibacteriales; family Nocardioidaceae; genus Nocardioides; species Nocardioides albidus. Next base: position 525,877 of record NZ_VDMP01000026.1, on the reverse strand, counting down.
GGCCCTCGGGATGGGTGGCGCCGACCGCCTGGTCGCCGTCGTACCGGATCGTCCAGCCGAGCTCGGTGAGCAGGGTGCGGAGCTCGGAGGCGCAGCCGTGGACGTCCCCGATGACGTCGAAGGGGCCGTGCACCTCCTTCCGGTCGTTCCAGGGCCGCTCGCGCACGATCTCCACGGTCTCGACCTGATCGGTGCCGCGCAGGACGTGGACGCGTCGGAAGCCCTCCTTGTCGAGACGGCGGAAGGATCGCTTGAGGTCGCGCTGTTGCCGGGCGACGACGTGCGGGCCGAAGTCCCTGTCCGGACGGGCCTTGTTGCGCTCCTGCGCGAGTGACTCGGGAACGTCGATCACGACGGCGTCGACGAGGACGTCGTGGCTCTTGGCCAGCTTGACCAGCGCGGCGCGCGCGGCCGGCTGGACGTTGGTGGCGTCCACGACGGTGAGCAGTCCTCGGCGAAGCCGCGTCCCGACGATGTAGTGCAGGACGTCGAAGGCGTCGGCCGTGGCCGACTGGTCGTTCTCGTCGTCGGCGACGAGTCCGCGGCAGAAGTCGCTGGAGACGACCTCGGTGGGCTTGAAGTGGGTGCGGGCGAACGTCGACTTGCCGCTGCCCGAGACCCCGATCAGGACGACCAGGCCCATGGCGGGGACAGTGACCTGCTGCGCGGTCGGGTCAGTCATCGGTGCCCTCCTTCCGGGTGAAGACGGCCATCTGGGTCGGGGTGCCGAGGGCGGGATCAAGCTCGCCGATGCCGCGGCGCTCCACGGCATAGCCGTACGTCGAGGCGACGCGGTCGGACCACTGCGCGAACTCGTCGCGGGTCCACTCGAAGCGGTGGTCGGGGTGCCGCATGCCGACGAGCCCCTCGTAGAGGACGTTGTACTCGCCGTTGGGGGTGGTCACGACGACCGCGCCGGGCTGGGCTGCGCCGAAGACGACACGCTCGAGGGCTTCGAGTCGCGGCAGGTCGACGTGCTCGACGACCTCCATGAGCACCGCGGCGTCGAATCCCGCGTAGCGCTCGTCCTCGTAGGTGAGCGCGCCGTGGAACAGCTGGACCCGCTCGGCCTGCCGCTCGCTCATCCGGTCGACGTGGAGGCGCCGGGCGGCGTACTGCAGCGACCGGGTGGAGACGTCGGAGCCCGCGATGCGCGCGAACGCCGGGGTCCTGACGAGGCGGTCGAGGAACTGGCCGGGGCCGCAGCCCAGGTCGATCACGGACCGCGCACCGAGGTCGAGGAGCACCTGGTGCACGGCGTCGTGTCGCTGTGTGTTGAGCGGAACGCGCTCGGCCGCGGGTCGGCGGACCTCTTCGTCCTCAGCGGGCTCGATGGCCTCCTCCACCTCGTCGCCGAGCTCGGCGAGTCGGGCGAGGGCGGTGCGGGTCAGAGCGCCGCGGCGTCCGAGGTAGCGACGGGTGATCAGAGTGGCGTCGGGATGGGTGGCGAGCCACGCCCCGCCCGACCGCAGCAGCTTGTCGACCTCGTCGGGTCCTTGCCAGTAGTGCTTGGACTCGTCCAGGACGGGCAGCAGGACGTGGAGCTGGTTGAGCGCGTCGGCGAGTCGGACGGTGCCGGTGAGTCGCAGCCGGACGTAGCGGGAGTCCCCCCATTCGGCGAACGCGTCGTCGAGCGGGACGGGGTCGGCCTCGACCGCCCACCCGAGGGGCTCGAAGAGCCGGTGGGCGATCTCGGATCCGCCACGGCACGGCAGGACGGGGATGACGATCTCCAGCGGGATCGCGGAGTCGGCGAGCTCCTGGCGCGCGTTGCAGCGACCGCTGCGGGCCGTGCTGAAGACGTCGGCCATCGCCACGCCGAGCAGTGACGAGGCGGCGTACGAGCGGTCGTTGACGTACTGGGCGAGGCTGAAGTCCGGGGCGTTCCTGCCGCGCGACCGGGCGAGCCGGAGCGGGTCGACGTCGAGCAGGAGCGCGACGGTGCAGCGCTCGTCGCCGGCCTCCGGGTAGAGGACGGTGACGGTGCCGAACGACTGCTTGAACTGCTGCACCCGGTCGGGATGCTTATGCAGGAGGTAGCCGAGGTCGGTCGCCGGCTGATGAGTGGTCGTCACGGTCAGCAGCACAGCGTCATCCTGTCCGACGTCGGAGGTCGAGTGGGGGTTTCGGGTACGTCGGTGCGGCGGCTGCGTAGGACAGCCGCCGCACCGATCAGAACGGCCAGCGCTGGTCGCGGCCCGCCTCGAGAAGCGGGATCGCGGCGAAGCCCTGGTCGCTCAGGCCACCGAAGGTGTGCCGGTTGCCGACACCGGACGGGCCGTGGCCGTGCTGGTAGCCGGCGAGGTTGAACGTGTACACCGGCACCCGCTCGGGAACCGCCTTCGTCGGCTCCTCGCCCCGCCAGCCGGCCCAGGCCTGCTCGTCGGTGACGATCACGACCCGGTCGTGCCCGCGATAGTGACGGCGTACGGCGTCCGCGGTGTTCGTGCCACCGAGGTTGCCGAACCGGCCGGCCAGCGACAGCACCGAGTCCCCGCGCCGGAGCCGGATCGCCCGGCTGCCGGTGCCGAACTCGACGAGGTCCGCCCCGGCAGCACGGACCGCCAGCGAGGCACCGAACACCGCCGCGGCGTCGGCCCGGGTGAGCACCGAACGACGCGACAGCCGGTCGAACATCGACCCGGACCGGTCCACGAGCACCAGCGTCCGCCCCGTCAGGGACGGAACCGACCCGAGGCTGGCCTGCAACGCCTGCTCGAGCGCCCAGCTCCAGCGCAGCGAGGGAGCCGTCCGGTACGCCGACAGGAACCGCAGCGGCAGCTGCCGCGAGCGGGCCACCTCCTCCGGATCAGCGAGCCGCGCCGCCACCTCCGCGGCGACCTCGTCCGAGACACCGGCCTCGTCGAAGTTGCGCAGGTTGCGCAGCAGCGCCATGGAGCCCATCGACGGGATCAGCGCCTCCCACGCCGCGGCGTCGAGCGGGCCCTGCAGCCAGCCGGAGACCTGCTCCCAGGTCATCCCTGCCGGGCGCAGCACGTGCTCGCCCTGCGCGAGGACGGCGCGCCGCTGCTCCACCGGCACCGCCAGCAGGCCCTGCCGCGACCGCAGCATCCCGAGCTCGTCGGGAACGCCGTCGGGCCGGCCGTGACGCCGGTCGATCGCGTGCCGGAACAGCACGCTCTGGCGCTCGTCCCGCGGCACGGGGTGGGTCAGCTCCAGCACGTCCGCGAACCGGAACCCGCGCGCCCGGCCGTCGTACTTGACCAGGGAGCGCTCGGAGTAGAGCCGCGTCGCGGCGTCGGCGACACCGCGCTTGACCGGCTTCGGGAGGGCTCGGCCGTAGCGCCCGGACCAGTAGGCCAGGAACTCGCCGGGCTCGTCGGCCCGGTCCAGCGCGGCGTCCACGATCGCCCGGTTGCCGCCGGCGATGCCCGCCGCGAGCCGCGCCCGCACCGCCTCGGCGGCGACCACGATCGCCACCGACCGCAGGTGCACACCGGTGCGCAGCCAACGCACGAGCCGCAGCACCCAGTCGCCGTCCTCGACGGCGACCCGGGCCACGAGCCCGCGCAGCCGCGCGTCGCGCTCGGCCGCCGCCTCGTAGAAGGCGTCCTCGGCGACGAAGGAGGTGATCGCGAGCAGGAACAGCTCGCCCTTGGCGTCGCGCGCGTAGCCGGGGGCGCCCTCGAAGGTGACGCCGCTCGGGCGCTCGTCGGTCGTGACGGCGCTGGTGCCGGTGCGGTGGATGCCGCGCAGGTTGAACTTGCTCATGTCGTGTCCCTCCTTCCGAGGGTGGGTTGCTGATCGAGGTCGATCGCCAGGGGGCGCGCAACGCGACAGCGCCGAGGACCGAGGTCGACGAAGGTGTTTTTCATTCGATTGCTCTGCCATTGAGCTACACCCGGCCGAACCGGATGACGGGACTCGAACCCGCAACCCATCGATCCAAGGAGAGAAGTAACCCTCGTCTTCGCACCGGCACTGCCGCGTTGCGACGTCTTCAGTTGTGATCGCCCCGGGCCCGGAACGACGAGAGCCGCCGGCTGCGACAACAGCGGGCGGCTCTCATGTCATGCACGGATGCACTACACGAGAGACCCCGGGGGCTCGCACTCGAGTCGACCCTGGTGCCGACACGGCTGGTCCGCGGCGGGCCTGCCGGCCGACCGCATCAGCTGCGCCTTGCGCGTCATCGGGACTCCTCGAACTCGTCCGCGGCACCTGCCGCGGTGACCCAGTGTGCGCCTGATCGGCGGCCGGGCCAACCGATTTACGGGCGACGTGGATCCTCGGGCCAGGCGTGCTTGGGATAGCGGCCGCGCAGATCGGCACGCACGCCCCGGTAGCCGTTGTCCCAGAAGGACTCCAGGTCTGCCGTGATGGCTGCTGGCCGTCGCGCGGGTGAGAGCAGGTGCAGCAGGAGCGGGACCCTGCCGTCCGCAAGACGCGGTACGGCGGTCCAGCCGAAGACCTCCTGCAGTCGCACCGCGAGCACCGGTTGCTCCTGGGCGTAGTCGATCCGGACGGTCGAACCGCTGGGCACCTCGACGCGCTCAGGGGCGAGGTCGTCGAGCCTGCCCCCCTGCTGCCACGGCACCATTCCTCGCAGCGCGGCAGTCACGTCGATGCGACGAAGGTCCTGGGCGGAGCGGACCCGCGCCAACTGCGGCCCGATCCACGACTCGAGGTTGTCCGTCAGGGCCGCGTCGCTCACGTCGGGCCACGGGTCACCGAGCGCTCGGTGCAGGAAGTCGAGGCGGGCGCGCAGCGCCGTGGCCGCCTCCGACCAGTGGAGGAGCGCGATGCCCTCGCTCGCCACCGCCTCTCGGATCGCGTCGTTCACGGCCTGTGCCGGTGGATCGCTGAGCGGGACCGAGGTGAGCTCGATCGCGCCCAGCAGCGTACGGCGGCGAGCCACCACCCGTCCTGCGGTCCAGGTGACCTCGTCCGCCTCGGTCCACAGAGAGCCCGCCGCCTCCAGAGCGAGGTCCTCGGTGAGCGGCGCCGCCGCTCGGATCCGGGCCTCCCGCTGCCCGGCGCGCCGCTCCGCGTCGCCGACGGCGAGCCACTCCAGACCGGCCAGAGGTCCCGGCGAACGCGGATCGAGTGCCGCGCCCGTCCCGGACGTCATGAGATAGCTCGAGGAGCCCGAGCGCTTGCGCGCGATCCGGTCCGGATGCGCCAGCGCCACGACCAGCCCCACCGCCACGTCGTCGGTGAGCGCTCGGGCGTCCGACGCCCCTCTCCGGTCGCCGGCGACGCCCTCCTTCTCGACGACCTTCTCCAGCCGGGTGACCTGGCTGCGCCACGAGCCTGACCGCCGGTCGGCGCGCAGCGACCGCAGCGCTGCAACCAGGTCTCCGCCGGGAGCGCGCACGTCCTCGCTCAACATCGCGACCACCTCTGCGGCCCGCCGGGCTCCGACGAGACCGGCCCCGTCGATGAGGGCACGCGCCAGCCTGGGATCGGCCGGCACACCGGCGATCAACCGGCCCCGCGGGGTGGCTCTCCCGTCCTCGGTCATCGCGCCGAGATCCACCAGCACCTCCCTGGCTGCCGAGAGCGCGTGCGCCGGCGGCTGGTCGAGCAGCGCCAGGTCGTGCACGTCACGGCTCCCCCAGCACGCCACCTCCAGCGCGAACGCCGTCAGGTCGGCGGTGGCGATCTCGGGCTCCGGGTGAGCGGCCAGGTGCGCGTGCTCCGCCTCGGACCAACAACGCAGCACGGCTCCCGGCCCCAGCCGTCCGGCCCGGCCCGCCCGCTGCTCCGCCGCGGCCCGGCTCACCGCGACGGTGACCAGAGAAGCCAGTCCCCGACGGTGGTCGGTGCGCGGCTCGCGTGAGAACCCGGCATCCACCACCACACGGACCCCGGGCACCGTCAGGGACGACTCGGCGACGGCGGTCGAGACGATCACCCGTCGACGCGGGCCCTCACTGAGCGCACGATCCTGCTCGGCGCCGGACAGACGCCCGTGCAGGGCGTGCACGGACGCGTCCACACCGGCAAGGCGGCGTACGGTCGCCTCGACCTCCGCGACACCGGGCACGAAGACCAGGACGTCACCCTCGTGCTCGGCGAGCGCACGTCGTACGGTCGCGGCGACGTGGTCGTGGAAGGCCGGGGTGATCCCCCGGTCGTCGGTGCGACGCACCCCAGCCGGCGGCGGGCACCAGACCGCTCGGACCGGGTGCAGGGCGCCCGGCACCCGGATCACCGGAGCGCCCGCACCGAGCAGCGCGGCCGTCCGCTCGGCCTCGATCGTGGCCGACATGGCCACGAGGGACAGGTCCTCGCGCAGGTTGGCCCGGATGTCGATGAGCAGCGCCAGCGTCAGGTCGGCGTCGAGGTGGCGCTCGTGCACCTCGTCGAGCACGACGGCCCCGACGCCGGCCAGCTCGGGATCGTGCTGGATCCGCCGGAGCAACAGGCCGGTCGTGACGATCTCGACGCGGGTACGTCGACCGGTGCGCCGGTCTCCGCGTACGGCGTACCCGACCGTCTCTCCCACCGGCTCGCCCAGCAGATGCGCCAATCGACGGGCGGCAGCCCGGGCCGCGATGCGGCTGGGCTGCGTGACGACGACCCGTCCGGCGACGACCTCGGCGACCGCGGGCGGGACCAAGGTCGTCTTGCCGGTGCCGGGCGGCGCATGGACCACCGCGACCCCGCGGGTGCGAAGCGCATCGTCGAGAGCGGCCAGGCCCGCGGTGACCGGGAGGCCGGGCGGCGCGGCGAGCAGGTTGCGCAGCGGATCCGACACTCGTGCAGTGTGCCTGACCTGCAGCCGCAGACGAGCGCGAGGGCCGTCGGGGTCACGCGGAGCTCGGCCGGACGACGAGGGGCCGCGTCTGCCACTCCAGAGCTGGGGCCCCACGTTGTGGCTCGATGACAAACTCAGGTGGGAGCGACTCCGCGCGTCCCCGACATCAGCCGGACCGCGATCAGCAGTTCTTCGAGGTCCGCGAAGCTCCGCAGGTCGCAGCCGGTCCGCTCCGCGATCCGCTCGAGGCGGTAGTACGCCGTGTTGACGTGCACGTGCAGCTTCTCGGCGGCGACCTTGGCGTTGAGGTCATGCGCGGCGTACGCCTTCAGGGTCTGGACGAGAACCCCACCGTTGGCCAGGTCATCCTCGATGAACTGCCGGAGTTCGGGCCGAATCAGCCGGCGCACCGTGGTGTCGTCGCGCAGCACCATGTACTCCACGACGGACAGCATCGAGAGCGCCTTGACGCCCGGTGAGCCGCCGAGCGACTCTCGGGCGATGACGGCCTCGCGATAGGCCTCGGGCACCTTCGAGATGTCTGGATGGACGGTGCTGGCTCCGACCACAAGGTCGATGCCGATGCGACTCGCGCTCTGGCAGACGCGCTCGAGCCCACGCAGAACTGCCGTACCGTCCCCCGTCGTCGGGATGACCGCCAGGATCTGGTCCTGCCGGACGATCGCCAGTCCGCGCTGGTCCGCGTCGAGCGACGAGCGCACTGTCGAGAGCACGTCCCGGAGGCTCTGGCCGGTCCGTAGTGCTTTCGACGGCGCGGCCACGACGACCAGCACTGAAGCGCTTCCCTCCAGTCCGCACTCGCGCGCAAGGACCCGCTTCGGCTCGGCCTGGATCCCGCGCCCGGCGAGCAGGTCCTCGACGAGGTCACGGCGCACACGATCGCCTTCGGCCAGCTCGAGCTGCTGCGCCCTCAGGTAGGCCGCCGCGGCAACCGAGCTGCCCACCTCGATCACCTGCATGAGGTGAGTCGCGGCTCCAACCGCGACCTCCCAGCTCGCCGCCTCTTCCGAGGACGCCACGACGATCGCTTCCCACAGGGTGACCTGACCGATCCGGAAAGCCCGCAGGAAGTCGGACAAGCCGATCCCCTGGCGAACCCGATTGGTCGCCTGTTCGGGGGTGATTCGGAAGTCGCTGACCCCCGCGGGGCGATGCTCCCGGATCGAGGCCAGCACCTCTTCGTACACAGCCCATGTATGCACGACCACGTCTGCGCGCAGGTCAGGATCCTGGCTCGCCGGATAGGCGGGGATCTCGGCGAAGAAGCGCTCCACCGAGTCCTCGACGATCTGGTTCATCGACTGCTCGACGCGATCGAGGATGCGAGCAGTGAGGTCGTCTTCCACGATCGCAGGCTAGACCTGCCCGTTGTGGTCTGACCACAGACGCCGCGGTCCAAGTTCGTGCTCGACCCATCGTGCTCTCGTCGCGACGCGACGGGACAGTGATGGCCGACACAACCCACGCCCGACCGGAGGCAGCCCGAATGACAACCAGCCCCGCACCGATGAAACGGATCGCGACCGCGTCCATGATCGGCACCACGATCGAGTTCTACGACTTCCTGATCTACGGCTACGCCGCGGCTCTCGTCTTCGGCCCGCTGTTCTTTCCGTCGTTGGGCGACTCTGCCGGCACCTGGGCATCGGTGGCCACCTTCGGCGTGGCGTTCGTGTTCAGGCCCTTCGGCGCCATCGTCTTCGGGCACTTCGGTGACCGGCTCGGCCGGAAGAGAACACTGGTCACGACGCTGCTGATGATGGGCGGCGCCACGGTGGCGATCGGCCTGGTGCCGACTGCTGCCGTCCTCGGGGCCGGCGCGCCGCTGATCCTCGTCCTGCTGCGCGCCATCCAGGGCACCGCACTCGGGGGCGAGTGGGCCGGCGCCGCGCTCCTCACCTCGGAGTACTCCGATGCCGCGAAGCGCGGTCGCTACAGCCTGTTCCCCCAACTCGGCCCGGCGCTGGGCGTGATCATCGCCAGTGCGACCTTCCTGCTCACCATCAACATCTTCGGGCTCGAGGCCTTCCAGTCCTGGGCATGGCGGGCTCCGTTCCTGGTCAGCATCGTGCTCATCGCAGTCGGGCTCTGGGTCCGGCTCAACATCGCCGAGACCCCGTCCTTTACGAAGGTGACCGCATCCAGCACCAAGGTGACCTTCCCCTTCGCGGACTCCATTCGCGAGCAGTGGAAGCAGATCCTCCTGGGCGGCGGCATGCTCTCCATGACCTTCGGCGCCTTCTACCTCTCGATCGTCTTCCTCGGCGGAGTCGCTGCCAAGCCGATCGAAGCGGGCGGTCTCGGCTACACCCTCAACGATCTGCTCCTCGCCAACATCGCGGCTGGTCTGGTGCTCGCCGTGGGTGTCATCGGATCGGCGATCCTCTCCGACTCGCTGGGCCGCAGGAAGGTACTGCTGACGGGCACCCTCTACGGACTCGTCGCAGGGCCGCTGGCCTTCGCGATCCTGGAGCCGGGCAACGCCGGATCGTTCGTCGTCGCCTTGATGGTGCTGATGCTCGCCATCGCCATCCCCTACGGCCCGGCGGCGGCGTACCTGCCCGAACTGTTCAAGGCCCGATACCGCTACACCGGCGCCGGGTTGGCCTACAACCTGGCCGGCATCGTGGGTGGCGCCCTCCCCCTGGTCATCGCCGACCCGATCCTGGAGCGCTGGGGCATGGACGGTCTGGCCTACTTCGTCACCGGCCTCGCGGCGATGAGCACCCTGTGCCTCCTGGCCCTCCGTGAAACCCGTGGCGAGGTCCTCGACCCGGAGTTGGAGGCTGTGGTTCCTGCGTGAGCGACATCCGGAAGGTCGGCGTGGTCGGTCGCCGTCTGATGGGGCCAGGATCGCCGAGTTCTGTGCGCGTGTCTCCGGACCGGTAGGACCGGGGCGACAGGCTGTCGTCCGTGCCAGCACGGACGACAGCACGCGCGTCCGGTCGGAGGATCACAGCAGTGCCGAGCGCGTCCGCCGCCCGGAGGAAGGGGGGCCGTTCCCATGGCGTCGTTCGCACCGCTCCGTTCGCGCATCAAGGTCCGGCCGACCAAGGTCGCGCAGGACTCCTCTGCGATCCACTCGGTGCAGGCGGCGCTGTCAGGGTTCGGGACCGCTGTGCGTTCGGTGTCGAGGTTGGCGGTGGTCGCGGGTTTGCTCTTCGCCCTGGGGGCGATTGCCCCCGTTGCTTCGGCACAATCGCCGGGCAGCGCGTCGGCGATCGCCCTGAGCGTCACCGGTACGACGAACGTGAGCTCTCCGACCGTGACGGTGCCGCCGGGCGGGACCACTGATGTCGCGGGCGTCAGCGTCACGGACCTCTCGACGGGACTGCTCCACGCCGACGCCAACCGTGACCTCCACAACGGCAATCTGGTTGCAATGGCTTCGGCCGACGATGTGACCGCGACGTTCGGCACAACCGTCATGACCGTCACCGCAGACCACGTGGCCGCTGAGTGCGTGTCGATCGAGTCGCAGTCGCCGGCGGGGAATTCGACGATCACCAATGGTCTCCTCACCGTCGGCGGGTCGTCGGTGGCGATGGAGGCCAACCCGGCGCCGAATACTCTTGCCTTTCAGACGTCCACCCTGCGGGTGATCCTCAACGAGCAAACGATCACCCCGGACGGCGGGCTCACTGTCACCGCGATGCATATCACCGAGCTGTCGTCGGGCGGAACGGTGACCAAGGACCTCGTCGCTGCCCAGACGCGCTGCGGCCTCAACACGGAGCCTTCCAGTGCCGCACCGGTGTTCACGGACTCGACACCGCCCGCGACCGCGACGGTCGGCACGCCCTACAGCTACACCTTCACCGCGACCGGGAACCCGGACCCGACCTTCACCGTGGCCACCGGCTCGCTGCCTGACGGGTTGACGTTGACCTCCGATGGGGTGCTCTCCGGAACCCCGACCGGGTCAGGAGCCTTCACGTTCACCGTCCAGGCATCGAACGGGGTGCTGCCGAACGCGGTCTCCCCGTCGCGGACGATCACGGTCAGCGACGCAGCCGCCGCGCCGGTGTTCACGGCCTCGACACCGCCGACGACCGCGACGGTCGGCACGCCCTACAGCTACACCTTCACTGCGACCGGGAACCCTGACCCGACCTTCACCGTGGCCACCGGCTCGCTGCCTGACGGGCTGACCCTGACCTCCACCGGGCTGCTCTCAGGCACACCCACGACCGCCGGTGCCTTCACCTTCACCGTCCGGGCCGCCAACGGCGTACTCCCGAACGCGGTCACCCCATCGCGGACCATCACCGTCGCCCCGCCTCCGGACACAACCCCTCCGGTCCTCAGTCGGCCCAGCCTGGGCACAGGAAACGGCAACGACGCCTTCCTGCCGATCGCGGTCAGCGATGCCAGCCCGCTCATCTGGACAGTCCACGTGAGTCCGCTCGGGGTCGCTGCGGCCACCCTCGACGGCAGCGGAACCACCCGGATGTTGCACCTAACGCTCGGTTCGGGTGGAACAGCCATGATCACCGTGACCGCCACCGACTCAGCGGGCAACGCCTCCAGCACCCACATCGTTGTTGTCGGCGGCGGCCGAGGAGCTGACGTGCTCGCCGGGACCAGCGCCTCCGAGGTCATCCTCGGCGGAGCCGGCAACGACGTCATCGACGGTGGCGGGGGCGACGACCTCATCATCGCTGGGAGCGGAAAGAATGACGTCCGTGCCGGCGAGGGCGACGATGTCGTGATCGGTGGCGATGGCCACGACACCCTCGCCGGCGGCGAAGGCAACGACACCCTCGCCGGCGGCGAAGGCAACGACACCCTCAACGGTGATCTCGGCGACGACAACCTGGCAGGTGGCACCGGGAACGACACTCTCAATGGCGGACCGGGCACCGACATCCTCGACGGCGGACCGGGGAAGAACCGGCTCAACCCCTAACACCTCAGGTCCACGGTGCAGACGCAGGTCGGCATCGTTGGGGACCCGCAGGTGCTGCGAGACGGCCGGCCGGCTGACCGGCAGTTCGTTGGCCAGGTCTGTCGACCAGGAGGATTCGGCCGCGCGCAGGTGGCGATCTCCGGCCTGAGGCAGCCGGGCGGGGTGGCGGCACAGCGCGCCGCCACTCCGCCCTGGCCCGTCAGCGGCCGGCGACCGCCTGCTTGAAGGCCGTGGCGGGCTTGAAGGCGGGCGCCACGGTGGCCGCGATCTCCAACACGTCGCCGGTCTGCGGGTTGCGCCCGGAGCGGGCAGCGCGGCTGCGCTGCTCGAAGGTGCCGAAGCCGGGCAGGGTGACCTTCTCCCCCGTCGCGACGGCTCCTACGACACCGTCGACGACGGCGCTCAAGGCCGCGTCCGCCTGAGCTGCCGTCAGCCCGGTCTCCCGCGCCACGGTCTCGACGAGGTCCTTGCGGTTCATGCGTTCGCTCCTTGTTCTCGGCGTAGCGGGCCAGCGTGACCCGAGCCTCGGACTATGCCATACTGATAATGATTCTCGTTATCAGGAGGAACCATGAGGCAAGGGATCCATCCCCCGTACGGGCCGGTGGCCTTTCGGGACCCGGCCACCGGCCGGGTGTTCGTGACCGGTTCGACACTCGTCAGCAGGAACGCCGACAAGACGATCGACATCGATGGCACGACCTACCCGCTCGTCGATGTCGACATCACCAGCGACAGCCACCCGTTCTGGACCGGCACCGCGCGCACCCTGGACAGCGAGGGCCGAGTGGAGAAGTTCCAGCGTCGCTACGGGCCGAAGGCATGAGGACCCCGCTCTTGGTGATCACCGGCGTCGATCCGGTTGCCATGGACAGCGCCCTGATGAGCCTGGCCTGGGACCTTCCCCGCGCGGTGTCGGTCCGCCACCGGATCGACCCTCACTCCCAACTCCTGACCCGGACCGTCAGCGACGCCAGCGGTCTGCTGGAGCAGGAGCAGATCCAGCTGGAGCACGCATGCGTGAGCTGCGCGCTGCGCGAGGACATCATGCCGACGCTGGAGCGACTCGCCCGCGACGACCGATGGAGTGCCATCGTCTCCGGACTGCCGACGGCGACCGAGGCCGGCCAGCTCGCCCACATCCTGGCCACCGACGGCCGGTTGGCACGGCACCTGAAGCTGAGCGCAGTGCTCGCTGCGGTCGGCACCGGCGACGTCGTCCGGGACCTGCTGAGCGACGACCTGCTCCGCGAGCGTGACGTGCACACCAACCCCGACGACGACCGAGGCGTCGGCGAGGTCGCCTGCGCCCAGATCGAGTACGCCGACATCGTGGTGCTCGACGCGGACCCCGGCGCCGAAGCCGCCGACCTCGTGCACGCTCTGGCGCGCCCCGAGATCCCCGTCATCGTCGGCGCGGCCCAGCTCGACGCCGCAGCCCTCACCGCCCAGCGACACCAGAGCAGCCTCAACAACACCTGGTGCTCCCCGGAGTTCGACGCCGACCTACCGACCCTGGAGAGCCGCCACGCCTGGCGCCTTGACCTCTCCTCCCCGCGCCCGTTCCACCCGGACCGACTGCTCGACCAGATCGAGCGGCTCGGCACCGGCCCCTACCGTTCCCGCGGGTCGTTCTGGGTCCCCACCCGGCCCGGCGACCTCCTCGAATGGTCCGGCGCCGGCGGCCAGCTCAGCATCGGCGGCTATAGCCCCTGGGGCCGACGTACGCCGATGACCCGACTGATCTTCACCGGACTCGGCGAGGCGCCGACCGAGCTGGCCGCGGCCTTCGAGGACATGCTCCTCACCCCCACCGAGGCGCTGCTCGACCGGCACAGCTGGGACGTCCTCGAGGACGGCCTCGAACCCTGGCTCGGCGACATCCGTGACGTCGCCTGAGACACCCACCCGCAACTTCGCGCCCGCGGGCGCCCGATCAGGAGCAGATCCATGGCCGTACCCAAGCGCCGCACCTCACGCAGCAACACCCGGCACCGCCGCTCGCAGTGGAAGGCGACCCGGACCGACCTCGTCCCGGTCACCATCGACGGAGAGACCTACCGCGTGCCCCGCAACCTCCTGCGCGCCATCGAGCGCGGCTACGTCGACCCCGCCCCGCGGGGTGCCCGATGAGCGCCTCGCGCAAGGGCGGCACGGGTGGCTCTGGCGGCCGCCCGACGAAGGGCCGCAAGAAGCCGTTGCTCGCCCCCGACGTCACGCACGTCGACTACAAGGACGTCACGCTGCTGCGCACCTTCATCTCCGACCGCGGCAAGATCCGCTCGCGCCGGATCACCGGTGTCACCCCGCAGCAGCAGCGCATGGTCACCCGCGCGATCAAGAACGCCCGCGAGTTGGCCCTCCTCCCCCACACCACCGGCCGTTGACCGGCTGGACGAGCCCAGAAGGACGAAACATGAAGGTCCGCAACTCCATCCGGTCGGTCAAGAACCAGCCCGGGTCCCAGGTCGTCCGCCGCCGCGGACGGATCTATGTCATCAACAAGCAGAACCCCCGACTCAAGACCCGCCAGGGCTGAGTCAGACGAACACTCGAGGAACCCATGTCCCGCATCTGCATGGTCACCGGCGCCAAGCCCGGGTTCGGCCACCACGTGTCCCACTCCCACCGACGCACCAACCGGCGGTTCAACGTCAACGTCCAGTCCAAGCGCTACTGGGTGCCCAGCCTGCGCCGGACCGTCACCCTCACGGTGAGCGCCCGCGGGATCAAGACCATCGACCGGCGCGGCATCGACGCGGTCGTCGCCGACATCTTCGCCAGAGGAGGGAAGGTCTGATGGCCAAGCGCGGCAACGACCTGCGTCCGATCGTGAAGCTCCGCTCCACCGCCGGCACCGGCTACACCTACGTCACCCGGAAGAACCGGCGCAACAACCCTGACCGCATGGTCTTGCGCAAGTACGACCCCCGCATCCGCCAGCACGTCGACTTCCGAGAGGAACGCTGATGGCCAAGAGGTCCAAGATCGTCGCCAACGAGCGCCGCAAGCAGACCGTCGCCCGGTACGCCGAGCGCCGGGCCGCCCTGAGAGAGGCCGTCCGCACCGCAGCCACACCCGACGAGCGGCTGGCCGCCGTACGCGCCCTCAGCCGGCTGCCGCGCGACGCCAGCCCGGTCCGTGTACGCAACCGCGACCAGGTCGACGGCCGCCCGCGCGGCTATGTCGGCAAGGTCGGCCTGTCCCGCATCAACCTCAGGACCCTGGCCCACCGGGGCGAACTGCCCGGAATCACCAAGTCCTCCTGGTAGCCGACGCGGCGGGCGCCCTGGATGCCCGAGTTCATCGCGCCGTCGCCGGAGCGCACCGAACTGGCTGGATCCTGCACCGGATTGGGCACGAACCGACGCTCGACGGCGTAGTGGCTCCGAGCCGGTGTACCCCAGCGCCCGGAGCCTAGTTGTGGGCCACGTCAGCGCGGACCCACAAGTTGCTGCAGGATCGTCCGCGGTGCTGAGCGGACACGGGCACGATGCAGACCGCATTGCCGGGGATCGGGTGCACGATGCCCGAACCGAGGTGGACCGAGTACGTACCTAGCTTTCCCCTGACGCGCACGCGCTGGCCGCCGACCTCGACGTTGGACATGTTGAGCATCGAAGCGGTCTCGTCAACCAAGCGCCCTCGCATCGCGATGGATGACTCCGACGTCCCGGGGTCGACGCCACTGGAGTGCGCGACGGAGACGACGAGGTCGAGGTCGCGCATGGTCTCGGAGAACACACGTGCCGGGACCTCCGCGAGCGGCATCGGCTGCCACGTGCCGGATGGGTGGAAGGTGACGTCGTCGATGGTGGCGTCCCCGACCTCAGTGGGTGAGCCCCAGCCGTTGACGAGGTGGCAGGACTTCGGTGTCTGCGTTGAGTGAGGTCTTGTTGGCAGGAGTCGGTGGGAGGGTCAAGTTCGTCGCCGGAACCGCTACAGGGTCGCACTGCCCCCTCGATGGTGGATCGTCGTTGTAAATCGGGTTCTCATGCAGTGCCTCCATCCGATGCCTGGGCGCGAGCGACAAGCACGTGGGTGCGCATCGGGTACGCCAGCACCCCGTCGATCACGTAAGGCTGCAACGCCTCGCGTACGTCCCGAACGAAGCGCTCCCGCGCGTCTGCCGACAGCTTCGCTACCGCATGCCGCGTGGACGGCGAGCCACGCGTCATGCCTTCCAGAAACGATTGTATGGAACCGAACTGCGAGACGCCCTCCTCGGTTCTGAGCTCGATGCCTGCGAAGCCAGCCTGCGCAGCCGTCGCGCGAATCTCTTCCGTATTCGAGAACGAGCAGGCGCGCTTTGCCGGTGCCGCATCGACCCCGAGCCGTTCGAGCCCCTGCACGACCACGTGATGTCCCTTGTTAGATTCCAGCGGTCCCCAGAAGCTCGCAACGAGCCTTCCCGAGGGCTTCAGCACGCGGCGTATCTCCGCAAAACCTTTCAGCCGGTCCGGAAAGAACTGCAGCCCCTGCAGACACAGCGCGAGATCGAACACGTCGCTTTCGAGCGGCATCTCCAGCGCGCTCGCACAATGCCACTCCATCGGCGTCTCACCGCCGCGTGAAAGCTGCCGCGCGAGCTCGATCACGCCGGGATCGATGTCAATGCCAACGGCCCTGCCCGTCGGCCCGACGTGTGCCGCCGCGAGCCTTGCGCCGATGCCAGTGCCGCATGCGACATCCAGCACATGCTCGCCGGCCTTCGGTGCAGCGATCCCCACCTGGAGCTCCGTCCAGTGCCGAAACATGCCCGGCACCATGTGCTGCTCGTAGGCCTCCGCAACTGTCGTATCGATTGATTTCTCTGACGCCAATTTCGAGATCCTATTTCTTTCCGCACAGCTTAAGGTTGGTTCGCGTCGCGCGCGCGATCGAAATCAGAATATCCGCATCCGAAGGCGGCCCCGAGTTCTAGCGGTGATGTCGGTGACCCATCCGCTTGCGTGACTCCTCCTCACCTGTCGAGATGCAGGGAAGATTGACGTCCCGCGCGTGGGACAGATTGACGAGATCGGTCGACCAGCGGCTCGTCGTCAAAGTAGGCAATCCCCGCCCTAGCCACGACGACCCCGCCGAGTAGGCCCCGTCACCGGAACACATCACCGGACGGGCTGAACGGACACCGGCCAGAGGCGCAGGCCCAGCGCGTCCCCGGATCCGCATTGGCACGCTCAGCGAGCCCATCCCCCCACCGGCACGCTCCGCGAGCCCATCGTCTTACGAAGCTCGATTCCAAATCAGAGATTCAAACTGGCAACGACTTGGCGACCACTGAACTCGCCGGTTGGACGGAACCCGAGTTTGAGTAGAAGTTCTCGGGTCCGTCTTCGCCCGCGTCGTAGGTAACGAAGCACGTACGCTCGCCTCGCTCAAGAAGGTCAGCACATACCGCGAGAACGGCGAAGCGCCCGTATCCCTGATGCTGGTGCTGAGCGTCGACGTTGAGTCGCCAGAGTCCGCTTCGGGTTACCCCTGAGGGGTCGCCTGGCCAGTCGACCTGGTGGAAGGCCATGACTTTGTGATGACCGAGTCAAGTTAGAAAGCTTTCAGGCTCGGTTCCCCAGAGGGAACCGAGCCTGAATTTGGTAGCGGGGGCAGGATTTGAACCTGCGACCTCTGGCTTGCTTCAGCCACTACGGAAGGGCTTGGAAGATCGTGGATCTCCTCGGGTTTACGCGGGAAGACCTCACAGTCCACTTCGGAGTGTATCGGGTGAGCGCGGGTGCGGCCGGACCTGTAAGTGGCCGGTTTCTGGCAGTGATCCAATCCTCATCTCGCACCAACCGGCGCTGTCAGCGGAGCGGGAGGTAGACGACCCGGTTCTCCCAGTCGTCCGGCTCGCTCGCGCCAGCGATCAGGATGAGTTCGTCGATGACCACAGACCGAGGGACGGACTCCGGGATCTCGATGACCCCCGGCATGGGCAGTCCCGCCGCAACGCGCTCGTAGGCGAAGTCGGCGAAGGTCGAGACGTCGTGGGTCACCACGATGCGCTCCTCGCGGGCAGCCCACTCCAGCACCTGCGGGTCATCGACCTCGCGTAGACCAACCTCCTGCACGGGCACGATGTCGAGATCGGGCTCGCGTCGCTTCAGCCCCGCCAGTGTCTTGTGATCGAAGTTCTCGTCAGCCAGGAACTTGATCGTCATGCGTCCGGCCGGGCGAGGAGCTTTGCGCGGAGGCCGTCCGGCGGGAACCTCGTCTCGATCTCGGCGCGTTGTGCGCCACGCTCCTCGGCCCGCCCCGCCAAGTAGGCGTTGACGTCGTCACGATGGCGCACGCAGTAGGTGAAGATCGCGTAGATGTCACCCAGAGAGACGGTCGGGTAGGACTCGTGGATTGCCTCGGGCGAGTCTCCCCGCTCGAATGCAGCAACGAGAGTGTCCAGCGGAACACGCGTGCCGATGACCACCAGTCGCCCAGCGGCGTCTCTGGTCAGCGGAACCGGCTCTGGCTCAATCGCGGCTGCGGTCATCTCGGTGCACCTCCGCCCCAAGCGTACCGGCGAAACGGGTGCATAACCGGCTGAGACTCCCTTGCAGGTCGCGACGCCTACGGCTCACTCGCAAGCGCGTCGACCAATTCCGAGAGCACGGACTCCTCGTGGACCACCCGATCTCGACTGCGCATCGCCGCGCCGAGCTCCGAGTCCCAGACCGGTTCGACCACCCCCTCGCCGAGCCGCAGCCCGTCGGCTCGAACCGCGCGGGTGTAGTCGTCGACCGTCATCCGCCACGGGACCACGCCATACCTGTCGATCGCCCGGTTCGCGATCGCGACACCCGGCCAGTCGAAATCCCCGTGGTAGCGAAGCTCGACGTCGCTCCGAGCCAGTTGGTCCAGGACCTTGTCGACGACCAGGTTCGGCTCACCCGACGTACACACTGCCGCCCACCCCGCCACACCGTTCTCAGCCAGCCCCTCGATCACCCGCGGGTTCTCACAGACGAGGACCCGAGTGTCCGGGGCCGGGATGAAGCGCGGAGTACGGCGAAGGTCCCATTCCGTGACATGCACGGGGTCGCCCGCCTCCGCAGCCGCGGCGAGGCGTGCGGCGACCGGAGAGTCACTGGCGAGGCGAAGACCCCAAAGCAGACAGGTGCGTGACAGCAGATCGGGGTCGACACCGAAGCGAGCCCAGAGGGCTTCCCGACTCCGGCCGCCGGTCGGCACGGGAACACCAGCCGCGGCTGCGAGACCGCGAATGACGACCTGATGGAGCAAGCGATCCCGGTCGAGAGCATGCGCGTCGCCCAACAGCCTCGCCCCCAGCTCGACCCGCGACTGCGACCTGCGCTCGCTTCGTGTGAGGTCGTCGAGGACCAGAGCTGCATTCCGCGCGATCGACTCGGCGTTATCGCGATTGGTCAACAGCCCAGCACGGCGGAGGCCGGCAACCCAATCCGGCACCCAGGAAGCATGGATCGCGGCGGCTGCGATGGAGAGCGGTCGCTGCCGGGACTCGGTCTTCGCGGCCCGTGCCGCCGGTCGGTCTTCGAGACTGATGCCGAGCCTCAGCAGAACCGCGTCGAGTCCGCCCACACCTGACCGTTCACGGAGTCGGCGGTCCAGCGCTGCCAAGTCGACGCTGACAGCCTCCCGCGTGATCGTGCGACCGAGCAGATCACCGACCGCTTGCCGTTCCTCTCTGCTTGCAAGGCGAACCCGGACCGAGCCCTCCGGGACGAGGCCAGCCTGCTCCAGGCGGGTGGCCACGCGTTCCCACGTGGGCTTCAGCGCGGGGTGAGCGATCCACTCCGGCAGGGTGCTCATCCGATGCCTTGGAGCACACGCCCGTCCCAGCGGTACTCGTACTGCGCGATGCCGCGCTGGCTCGGATCGCGCAGCGCCTCGTAGATCGCAAGCGCCGGAACCGTCGAGTGATCGCCCCAGAGCCGCTCGCTCGTCATCACGAAGTCCAGGTCCAGTTGGACGAGCAGGCCGAAAAGCAGCGGATGCGTTCGGACGTCGATCTTCGGGAACGCGTCGTCGAGCAGGACCAGCCGCGGCGCGTGCGGGGCAGCGCCGGCGAGCGAGGTGAAATGCGCCGCCGCCGCCGCGAACAGCGGGAGGTAACACAAGACCTTCTGTTCGCCCTGGGAGAGTGGCGATCGCCGATGAAGGCGGTCCCACTGTCCGGGCTTCTCGGGCCGGGAGTAGCGGATCGTGAACGCCGACCACGTTCGGTAGTCCAGAGCAGCCGCGAGATGCTCGCTGTAGGCCAGTTCGGGGCGCTCGGCACGCGACGCCTCGATCAGTCTGTGGAGTACGTCGCGGAGCTTCTCGCGCTCCTCCGGGATGAGGGCTCCCACTGGTTGCGCAAGGAGGTCGACCGCCGCACGCGCCTCGGCGGGCACGTCGTCACGAAGTTTCCAATCCAGCCGGACCCGGATCCCCTGCGACGTCGTCACGTCGCCGAGCAATCCGTTCATGGCGGCCACGAGCTCGTCGGCGTCGCGCCGACAACGCCGGATCGCATCACCCAGCTCGCCCAGCACGTGCTGCTCGAACTGCCTCTTCTCCCTCTCGGTCAGCAGGCTGCGGTCTCGGTCAACCGACGTCCGGACACGTCGAGCAAGGTCGACGATCCCTGCCTCTCCCCCGTCGTCACGTCCGATGACGGCAAGGAGATCCCACCCTTCGTAGGGGGCGATGGATGGCTGGTGGTCCGCGGCGGGTCCCGTGGAAGCCTCCCTGTGAACCTTGTACACCTCGTTGCGGGCTGCGACGGGATCGTCTGTGGAAAGGGCGGCGAAGCCCTGGGCTGCCCGGGCGAGCGCCGTCGGGGTGGGGTCGTCCGGCCCCACGGATGCGATCGACACGATCCCATCAAGGAGGTCAGTTTCGTCGGTCGCCGCAGCGAGAAGTCCGGGCGGTGTAGCGAGCGCGGCGAACGACGCCAAGACGTCTTGGCGACGCGCCACCTGCTCGGCCAAGTGGACGCGCGCCGCGCGCAGATCGGCCTCGGCAGTCGCGTGGCGCTCGATTGCGCGCGTCCGTTCCTCCTCCGCCACCTTGGCCTGCCTGCTGTGCACTGACCGCGATTCCTTTGCCGCGGACACCTTCTCCTCTAGCTCGCGCACCGAGGCGCCCACGGATTCGCGGAGCGCGGTGAGCTCCGCCCGGGTCTCCTCGGTACGCCGGTCGGCCGCGCGTGCCTCCCGCTCCTCATGGGCCAGTGACTCCGCACCGAGCCGGACCTCGTCATGATCGGCAGACCACCGCCTCAGGTCGCGGACCAGCCGGGACACTGCGCCGACGAGCGCCGCGAGGCCGTCGAGCAGGTCGCGGATACGCTGCTCTACCGCCGCCAGCGCATCCAGATCAGTGGGGAGCCCGTGGCCGGTTGCCAGCCGATCGAGTTCGCTCATGGCTCGGGCGGTCACCGCCCTCGCCTCCTGGGCCAGCCTCTGGACATCACGGTTCGCAGTGTCATCGCGGTCCTCGGCCTCGCGGACCACCTTCAACTGAGACCACGCCTCGCGCAGCGCGGTAGGCGACGGCAGCGTCTGCTCCCAACGTTCGAGTGCGGCGATGGCGGCCTTGGCCTTGGCCACCGCCGTGGCGGCGGCGCCATGTGCTGCACGCGCCTCTTCGATCCGCTGGTCGAGGTCGGACAGACGACGTTCGCGTTCCTGAGTACGGGCCGTGGCGCCGACGTACTGCGCCCGCTCCTTCGTCGCACGACCGTGAGCGGGCCCGATCCGCCAGGATCCGTCAAGGGCGACGCTGACGGCTGCTTCCGCGATGTCATCGGTCCGGATCGCGGCAAGCACGCGACGAACATCGGCGGCGGTTACGTCGCTGTCGGCAGGTAGGTCGAGCCGTAGGACGTCCGCAAGGGTGCCCGACTCAGGTGACGCCGCTGGCGCCGACAGCACGACGTCGCGATGGTCGGCATCCAGCAAGCGGCCATCCGGGCGGATCCAGCCGTCGAGCATGCCTGCGCCCTGCAGTGCGGCCTCGAGGCCAGCGCACTCGGCCTCGGACAGGTGGTCGGCGAAGTCGACCATCTGCCAGAGGGCACGACCGTCGGGACGCGAGGTGCGACCCAACGCCGGGGGCGGAGGGGCCGGCTCGGGCTCGGCTTCGACTCGAGCTCGCTCCATCGAGAGCGTTTCGACATCGACGGCCGCGTTGTCCCGCCGGGTTGCGGCGCGCTGCTCCTCCTCGCGCAACCGCTGCAGGCCAGGTCGTACGGCGGCGCGCGCCAGCGCCGGCAGTGCGTCGATGCTCTCGGGCGTCAGGTCGTCGGGCAGCTCGACCGCCGGCGCTTCAGGGGCCCGCGTCCAGTCGCCGAGGGCGGTGAGCAGCGCCGCCTCCTCGGAGTCTGCGGCCTGTTGTGCAGCGATCCTCCGGGCGCGGGACTCCTCCCAGCGCCGCTCGGCCTCGTCCGCTCGCCGGTCGGCCTCAGCCTGACGCGTCCGCGCCATCTCGACGGCACGGGCGGCCTCGCGGACGGACGTGACTGCGGCGGCCCGAGTGCGAGTGGCCGTCTGTGCCATCTCGAACGCGCCGGTGGTCTGATCCAAGGCATCGGCGGCTCTGGTGGCGTCCGCAGCCTCGGCCAGGGTGATCCCGTCGAGGGCCGGCGGCACGACGACGTGGACGGTGGCGACGATCTCCCGCTCCTTCAGGGCGGTGGTACGCATTGCACGGGCATGCTCGGACAGCTCTGCTTCGATCTCGCCCGCCCTCCGCGCGAGTGCCTCCTCCTTGGCACGGTGGTGCCGGGCATGGCGGTCCAGGCGCTCGCTAGCGCTCGCAGAGGCTTTCAGCTCGCGATCGAGCAGGTCGGCTAGCTCGGACAGACGGCGCTGGTCGCGTGCCGCAGGATCCGCCTCCAGGGCGCGCAACCGCGCGTCGTCCTCCGCGAGCCCGTCTCGTGTTTGCTGCAAGGCGTTCTCGGCGCTCTCCCGGTTCTGCGCCGTCTCGTCGACCCGCGTCTCGGCGTTGCGTACGTCCTTGAGAAGACGCCGCTCGACTCGCAGTAGCTCAGCCAGCTCCCTGCCACGCTGGGCGGCGACAGCGCGCGCGTAACGGGAGAACGCGGCGGCTAGGGACTCGAGCGTGCCCGCTGCTGCCGAGCGACGCTCGATCTGCTCGCCGAATGCAGTCAACTCGTCGAAGGTGTCGCCGGCCGAGCGGACCGCCTGCTCGTCGACCTGGGGCAGCGCCTGGGACAGCTGATCGGCCAGCTTCGCGGGCTCGATGTCCTCGCCGACCTGCGGCTGACGGAGCCAGTAGAGCAGCCGCAGCACCTCGTCATACTGCGCGACGTCGAGACCGAATAGCTCGCGGCCGACGTGCTCCTTGTAGGCCGCGGCCTTCTCGAACACGTGCTCCGGCCCGAGAAGCTCCTCCAGCCTCGGGCGGGACAGCGGGCCCGCGTCGTCCTCGAGCGACAGGTCGTGCCCCACCCGGCGATCCGTGGCGAAGTGCCAGGCGGTGGCCATCCGCGCCGATGCGGAGGCGCGGATGCCGACCCCGCAGGTGAATGCCTCCTCAGCGCCGTCGGGTAGCACTCGCAGGAACTCCAGCCAGATGTATCCGACGCGAGCCTGACCCTCGTAGCCGTCGGTCATCAGCCACAGGAGGCTGGTGTGATGACGCGCGGACGCGGTGATCCGCGCCTTGTCACCGTCAAGCGCGAACGGCAGCAACATCTCCAGGGTCTTGGACTTCCCTGCCCCGTTGGCGCCGCGCAGCAACAGGCGACCGTCCGCGAAGGTGAACTCCTGCTCGTCGTACTGCCAGACGTTGAGAATGCCGGCACGATGCAGCCGGAATCGCTCGGACCGGCTGCTCGGTGCGTCGGATCGGCGGGACGCCAGCTCGATGGTCATGCCTCGTCCTCCTCGAAGATCGAACGCTCCCCCGACGGGCCGGCTGCCAGAAGCTCGGGGCGGGGTGCGTAGCGGGCAGCGGCCGCGTGCACGAGCAGCCCGTTCGGGTCCATGCGGACCAGCCCAGCCTCCACGAGCACCTCGACCGCGTCGTTGAACACCAGGTCGGGATCGTCACGGTGGTCCTTGCGAAGGCCGCGCCGCCACGTGTTGAAGACCCGATCGGCGGCCCCGCGCGCGGTGGACACCGCAACATGCGCCCAGGCGATGCCGCCCAATGCCGCACCATGCTCGGCCCGCAGCTCTTCGACCAGCTCACCGACGAGCAACAGGGCGAAGTGACGCGCTGATCCTGACGAGGGGAACGGCCGGTCGGTGAGCTCACCGCTCGGGTCGATGGCGATCGCCCCCTCGGCACGCAGCTCGAGGTCGAGCCCGAGCCAGCGGCGGAACCACTCGCGCTCTCGCTCCCGATTGCGGCGCCACCACTCTCGCTGCTCGTCGGTGAGGTCTTCAGTCGAGAGGACCGGCTGCTCGGCCAGCCGGCGGCGCACCGCCACCCGAGCACCGCCCGCGGCGGACGGCACTGCCGCGACCTCCAGAAGGTCATCCGGCCCCTGGCACCCCGCGACAGGAGCCGACAGGAGGACGGCCAGCCGGTCACGGTGCACGTCGAGCAGGGACTCCGTGCGCCGTTCGACCCAGTGTTCGAGGTCACCGTCACGCTCGCTGAGCACGCCGAGGTCGACCAGCGCGACAAGGGCTGAGTGCAGGGCGCGCCGGTCCGTGATCCCGTCAAGGTCCACATCGAGGCCTGCGTCGACCGCTGCCGAGCGAACCGCTGCAACCAGCTCGTCGACCATCAGCTGCCGGCGTGCCTGGGTCAGAGCCGCGAGGGTGAGGGCGAGCAACGCGTAACGCCGTGGGGTGAACGGTGCGTCGTTGCGTCGGCGCAAAGGACGGAGAGCGTCACGCCCGAGCCCGGTCTTGAACAGCCGCGCAAGGCCCGGCTCCACCACTAGGCGGTAGCCCAGCCCTTCGGCGAACAAGCGCGCAAGCTCGTCGCGATGTCGGCGGACGAGACCTAACTCATCAGGATTCCTGTCAGCCGTGAGCAGCGGCGTCATGAGCAGGGCGCGGGCGGCATCGCGCAGGTCGGCCTCAGCAAGCAGGTCGGGCGCCGGTCCGGGGCGTTCGAGCATGGCCGTCATCCCTCCATCCTCCGCTCGGCTCGCTCGGCGTCCATCACAACGGAGATCTCGACAGAGAGGTCGCCCAGCGTCAAGCGGCCCGCCGGACTGGTGATCGTGGTGGATCCGCCAGGGAGCGCGCGCAGAGAGATCGTCAGGAGGTCGCCGTCGACCCGAGTGGTGGCCCTGGCGGGCGCGTCGGCTGTCGGCGCACCGCCGTTCCCGCTCAATGCTTGCGCGTGCAGGTCCAGAAACGCGGTACGAGCGTCGTCGCTGAGTCGGACATCGCGCAGCTCGCCCACATGGCTGGCGAGCTCACGCAGCGCTTCGGACCGCCTCTGCTGTTCCCGCTCGCGCGCGGCGATCCGGGCCTGCTTGGCAGCGGAGTAGTCGGCCCGAGCGCCGGTGCGGCCGCCGGCCTTGCGCTCGCCGTGGATGCGCAAGCCGATTGGCACCTCGGCGACGGGAGCCCGCCACCAACTCTGGGTAGCCGCCACGGGGTCACCGTCCGGATCGGCAGCGAAAGAGAGATGGCGAGCAGAGTAGAGGCCGAACGCCGACGCCCACAGGTCATGGGCGCGAGCGTCGTCGGCACTGTCGAACCAGTCGGCGAGTCGCACCAGGTCGCCGTACCTGCTTTGCTGGCGGTCAGCACCCGCTGCAATCCGGCGGAGGTTCATCAGGAGCGACCGCATCGCGTCAGTCGCCAAGCGGCGCACGTTGTCGGCATCGGAACGGCGGCCGGACGAGCCCACGAACCACATATGCAGGCTCTCCCAGTCGCCAGGCTCGAGCCCGGTCGCGCGCCTGGCGCTCGCGCCATCCAACCCGATCAGGCGCTCGCCCTCGTTCGCCCGCTCGCACAGCGAGGGCACGCTCGGCTCGAGTTGGCGCAGCCGGTCGGCGACCTGCGGCATGTGCCGGGAGATCTCGTCGATGAACCGCTGGAGATAGTCCAGTAGGGCGCTCTTGAACATCTCGAACTCCTCGCGACCGAGGTCGAACCGCGTGAGGACCTGGGTCAGGTAGGAGTAGAACTGCCGCGTAGACGAGACCAGGATCTCGAACTGGGCGAACAAGGTGGTGATCCGGCCCGCCAGGTCCCGAGGATCGGCGGTTTCCAGACCGTGGCCGCAGATCCTGGTCAGCTCCTCGATGCCACTGAGGATGCCGGGCAGCATCTCGCTCGAGACCTCTCGCGCGGAGTCGGAATGCGCCAGCAGTTCCTCGACCTGGCGGTGCACGAGCTCGCCACGCTGGGTCAGCTGGTAGCGAGCCCGATTGGCGAGGTACTCACGGACGCTCCGCGCGTCGGACTCGCGGGGGCTGCGCGCCAAGTTGCCGTGCTCTACGAGATAGGAGAGACGCTGATCGACGACGTCCCGGTCGAGCTCCAATCCCTGCGCGGCAAGCCGCTCCGCGACTTCGCCGGCCGACTGATCGGACAGGAAGCCACTCATCCCGCTCGTGAAGAGCCGCATGATCGCGAGGTAGCTGGCCGCTTCCTCGTTGACCGCATACCTCAGCGCTCCGAGCGTCTGACGCTCGCGCGGGTCCAGCATGCCGTCGGCCACGGCCGACACCGTAGCTGTGACCGCCGACGCAAACACAGATTCCCGTGACGATGTCCCGGGGCGCGACCAGGATTTGAACCCGAATCAACTCGCCTCAGATCCGTGTGCCCGCGGTCGGATTCACGCGGAGAATCACGGAGTGTGATGGGGTGGTCGACCCGTTTCTGGCCGGTTTCTGGCCACTGGGTTCAAATCCTCGCGACAAATGAAACCGGCCCTGACCAGCGTTTCTGCTGGTCAGGGCCGGTTTTCCTTGTAGCGGGGGCAGGATTTGAACCTGCGACCTCTGGGCGCCGTCGGAGGCGTCGCAACTACTGTGGTCTCAAGCCGGAAGCTACCGATTCGCTCGGTGTGGTGAGGGATTCGCCCTCGCTTCCTGTCTCAGGATACCCGTCTAACACGGAGTGGTACCGGCCCAATGTGGACCGTTTTCGGACACAGCTCGAATCCCTGCTCCTTGACTCAGCAGCAGTCGCAGCCTGTCTCGCAGCCATCGTGGTCGTGGTCGAAGAAGACCTCGGCCGGGGAGCAGCACAGGTCGCCGCGCCTAGCGTTGATGCCCTCGCGGACCGCAAGAGCGGCGATGAACAGTGCCGCGGTCGAGTCGGCCCACCACCAGCCCAGGACGCTGTTCGCCACGAGCCCCAGCAGCAGTGCGGCAGACATGTACGTGCACAGCAGGGTCTGCTTGGAGTCCGCGACCGCGGAGTGGGAGCCGAGTTCGTTGCCGGTGCGGCGCTGGATCAACGAAGCGACCGGCATGACCAGCAGGCTCAGCGCGGCGATCCCGATGCCGAGCGACGAGTGTTCGGCGGCGTGTCCCGTGATCAGGCTGCTGCCGGCGTCGTAGGTCACGAACGCCGCGAGCCCGAAGAACGAGAACGCGATGACCCGGAGCGCGACCTTCTCGCGGGCCTCGTGGTCGCCGCCTGCGAACTGCCACGCGACGGCGAGCGCCGAGGAGACCTCGATGACCGAGTCGAGGCCGAATCCAAGGAGTGCGGCCGACCCGGCGATCGAGCCGGCGGTCAGGGCGACGACGGCTTCGATGACGTTGTAGGCGATGGTGAAGGCGACCAGGAACCGGACGCGGCTGATCAACAGCGCCTTGTGCTCGGGGCTCGGCGCCGGACCGTGCAGGCCAGCGGGCGCGACCGAAGCCGTCGTGTCGATGGAGTGAACGGGCAGCTCGGTGCTCATCAACAGCACCCTTGCTCATCGGCGTCAGCGCATGCGTCCGGGTCGGTGACGAGGATGACCTGGTGCAGGTCGGCCAGGGCATGCCCGAGACGCGCGTCGGCAAGCTCGTAGCGGGTGCGCCGCCCCTCAGGGACCGCCACGACCAGCCCGCAGCCGCGCAGGCACGCGAGGTGGTTCGACATCGACTGCCGGGTCACCCCCAAGGCGTCCGCCAGGTCGGCCGGGTAGGACGGAGCCTCGCTCAGCGCCATGAGGATCCGGGACCGGGTGGCGTCGGACAGGGCGTGCCCGAACCGGGCGAGCGCGTCGAGTGAAGCGGCGGTGGTGGCACTCATGAAGGCGAGAATACATCAGACGCTGTATTCAGAGTTACGTGAACTCTCGCCGTGGCTTTGTGCGATTCGGCTACAGGTAGCGGCAGACCTGGTCGGGGCTGCAGGTCTCCGGTTCGACCGTGGCTGCCTGGTCGCGGAGCTGAGTGATGGTCTCTCGGAGCGCGACGAGCTGCGCGATCTGCTCGTCGAGGTCTGCCAGTCGAGAGTCGAGCAGGTCCTGCACGTGTCCGCAGGGCGCCTGTCCGTCGTCACGTATGTCGAGGATCTGGCGGACCTGGGCAAGGGTGAGCCCGGCAGCCTGGCCGCGGTGGATGAAGTCGATGCGCCCGACGGCGTCGGGGGTGTAGTCGCGGTAGCCAGCCGGGGTGCGCTCGGCGGCTGGCAGCAGCCCCTGCTCCTCGTAGAACCTCAGCGTCTTGGCAGTGGTTCCCGATGCCTCGGCGAGCTCCCCGATCCGCATCCCGACTCCCTTGTGTCGCAGGTCTCACTTGACCTTCCACCTTACTGGAAGGTCCATTCTGAGCACATCAGGAGCGTTTCCCAACCGTCGGGGAGGAATCGGGATGCAGTCGAAGTTTGATCTGGCAGTGATCGGGTCGGGTGGCGGGGCATTCGCCGCCGCCATCCGGGCCACGACGATCGGCAAGTCCGTTGTGATGATCGAGCGCGGCACGTTCGGCGGCACCTGTGTGAACACGGGCTGCGTGCCGTCCAAGGCGCTGATCGCGGCGGCCGAGGCCCGGCACGTCGCGGCCGACGCTGGCGACCGGTTCCCGGGCATCGCGACCGACGCGGGCGCGGTGGACATGCCCGCCCTGATCGCAGGGAAGGAGGACCTCGTCGAGGCGCTGCGGGGTGAGAAGTACGTCGACGTCGCGGACTCCTACGGGTGGAAGGTCCGACGTGGTGAGGCCATCTTCGCCGGCACTCCGGAGTCCCCCCTCCTGGAGGTCACCGGCACCGACGGAACGGTCGAGGTGATCGAGGCCGCGCACTACCTTGTTGCGACCGGCGCGCGCGCCTGGGCTCCGCCCATCGATGGTCTCGACGACGTCGGGTATCTGACGTCGACGACCGCAATGGAGCTGGCCGAGGTCCCCGAGTCACTGCTGGTGCTCGGTGGCGGCTACGTGGCGCTGGAGCAGGCGCAGCTCTTCGCCCGTCTCGGAGCGAAGGTCACCCTGCTGGTGCGCTCGCGGCTGGCGTCGAAGGAGGAGCCGGAGGTCTCCCAGGCGCTGCAGGAGGTGTTCGCCGATGAGGGCATCCGGGTGGTTCGCCGCGCCACGCCTGTCCACGTGGCTCGCGACGCGGGGACCGGGCAGGTCGTCGTCCGCGCCGAGATCTCCGGGGGCGAGCAGGAGTTCCGCGCGGACGAGATCCTGGTCGCTCTGGGCCGCCGCCCGGTCACCGACCGGCTCAACCTCGACGCGGTGGAGGTCAAGACCGGCGAGTCCGGGGAGATCGTGGTCACCGACCAGATGCAGTCTTCCAACCCGCGGATCTGGGCCGCCGGTGACGTCACCGGGCACCCGGAGTTCGTCTATGTCGCCGCTCACCACGGCACGATGGTCGCCGAGAACGCCTTCGCCGCCGCGGACCGGTCGGTCGACTACACCAGGCTCCCCCGGGTGACCTTCACCAGCCCCGCGATCGGTGCGGTCGGGCTGACCGAGGAGGACGTCGTCGCCGCAGGGATCCGCTGCGACTGCCGGGTTCTGCCGCTGACCTATGTGACCCGCGCGTTGGTCAACCGCGACACCCGCGGCTTCATCAAGATGGTCGCCAATGCCGACACCGGCGAGATCCTCGGCCTGACCGCGGTCGCGAAGGACGCCGGCGAGCTCGCAGCCGCCGGTGTGCACATCCTCGGCAAGACCATCGCCGAGGTCGCCGACGCCTGGGCGCCCTACCTGACCATGGCCGAAGGCATCCGGATCGTCGCCAAGTCCTTCACCGCCGACGTCTCGAAACTGTCCTGCTGCGCCTGAAAGGAATCACCGTGCCGAATCTCATCACCGACCTGACCAACCGGCTCGCCGACCCCGGGGAGTCGGGCCTGGACGCCGGCCTGCTGGTCCCGCTGCTGCGACTGCTCGTCGATGGCGACCCCGTCAGCATCGAGGAGCTCGCCGCTGCTGCGGGCCGCACGGTCGACGACGTACGTCGTGGTCTGGCCGCTGTGCCGGACACCGAGTACGACGCCCAGGGTCGGATCCTCGGCCAGGGTCTGACCCTGCGCCCGACCAATCACCGGTTCACCGTGGCCGGCGAGGAGCTCTACACCTGGTGCGCTCTGGACACCCTGATCTTCCCCGCGCTGGTGGAGCGGGCGGCACACGTCGAGTCGGTTTCACCGGCCAGCGGCGCAACGATCCGCGTCACCATCGACCCTGCGACCGGCGTCACCAGCGTCGAACCAGCCACCGCAGTGGTGTCCCTGGTGAATCCCGAGCGGATGACGTCGATCCGCCCTTCCTTCTGCAACCAGGTGCACTTCTTCACCTCGCCCGAGGACGCCGCCGGCTGGCTCGTCGGGAACCCCGGGGCCGAGGTCGTCCCGGTCGCCGAGGCCCACCGGATCGGCGCCGACCTCACCGCCGCCCTCCTCGCGGGCACCCAGCCGACCACCGACGACACCTCGACCGACCGCACCCACTGCTGCTGACCCAGCCTCAACGACAGGACCGAAGGACACCGATGACCTCCAACCATGACGGCCAACCCGGCGGCGTCGGCCTGCTGCTGACCGCAGCAGGTGCCGCCGTGCTCATGGTCGCCTGCTGCGCCCTCCTCCCGCTTCTGGTCACCGGCGGCGCCATTGCTGGGATCGGCGCGTTCCTGCGCAATCCCTGGGTCATCGGGGCCGGGATCGGCGTCGTGGTCCTCGCCGTCGTCGGGAGCGCGAGGCGGCACCGTCGCACGGACAGCCCTGACTGCTGTCCGCCCACCCCGCCCACTCGTACCGACCAGACCACTGACACGAGGGACGAACAAACCCGATGACGCGCACCCGAACCGGACTGAAGGCCGTCTCGATCGCCGCGGCCCTCGCCGCCGGATCGCTGGCGCTGACCGGATGCGGGACCACTGCCCCCGCGAGCCCAGTGGCCGACGGTGGTCCGGTGACGGTGACCAGCATCGACGGCCACCAGATCAGCCTGCCCGCAACCGGGGAACCCACAGCCGTGTTCTTCTTCTCGGTCGGTTGCGGCGAATGCGTCAACGGCGTCCGGTCCCTCGGCAGGGCGGCGACCGCCGCCGAGGAAGCGGGCGACAACGCAAGCTTCCTCGCCATCGACATGGACCCCGGCGAGTCCAAGGAGACCATCGGAGGCTTTATGGACTCCGTCGACGCGGAGCACGTCCCGGCGGCCATCGACACCGGCGCGGCCCTGTCTCTGCGCTTCCAGGTCGCCGAGGGCAAGGTGACCTTCCGGGCCACCGACCCCAGCGCCGAGACCATCACCGCTGAACTGGTGAAGGCGGGAGCCTGAGCCATGGGCGGGTTGCTCACGCTCGCCTTCGCCGCCGGCATGGTCGCCCCGGTCAACCCGTGCGGCTTCGCGCTACTGCCGGCCTGGATCAGCCACACCATCGGCGACGGCGACACCTCCCCGGCACCCGTGCGGCTGCTCCATGCGCTGCGGGCCGGCGCCGCGCTGACCCTCGGGTTCGCCGGCACGCTGGCCGCCGCCGGGCTGGTGGTCAGCGCCGGCGCCCGCGGCCTGATCGAGGCCGCACCGGCGCTCGGCCTCGCCGTCGGCGTACTGCTGGTGCTGCTCGGTGGGGCGATGCTGGCCGGTCGCTCGTTCTCCCTTCGGCTGCCCCGGATCCCCGGCCGGGCAACCGCGGGGCTTGCCCCGACCGCTCAGATGGTGGTCTTCGGCGTCGGCTACGCGATCGCCTCGCTCGCGTGCACCTTCGGGGTGCTGCTCGCGGTCATCGCGCAGGCCCAGGCCACCGCCAGCTACGCCGGCCTGCTCGTGGTGTTCGGGGTCTACGCGGCCGGGTCGGCCACCGTCCTGCTGCTGCTGGCCCTGGCCACCGCAGCCGCGGGCACCGCGCTCACCCACCGGGTGGCCACGCTGGCTCGCTACGGCCCCAAGGTCACCGCGGTGGTCCTCGTGCTCACCGGCGCTTACCTCGCCTGGTACTGGTATCCGGCCGCCACCGGTGACGCGACGTCGGCGGGTCGAGCCGGCGCACTCGCCGGACTGTCCGCGACCATCTCGCAGTGGATCCAGGGTCGGACGACCCTCATCAGTGTCCTCGCCGTGACGGCGGTGCTGGGAGCAGCCACACTTGCCCTCGTCGAACGTCGACGCCGAGGACGCATGGCTCCGGTGCCCGGCGCCTGCTGCCCGCCGGACACCGCCCCGGGACCCGGCGGCGGGACGCTGGGACGGGATGTCGGCAAGTCCGTGTGAGCGGGTTGCCCAACTGGGTCGGGTGGCCTGAGCGGTCGCGGGCGCGAGGTTCAGGGCAGGCGACGGTCCAGGCCGCGCAGCAGCCGGCCGAGGACAGGCAGGTTGTGCACCTCGTGCTGGATGACCCAGGACCGGGTCGCGGCGAAGGCTCCGCGATACCGCGCGGGGAGCCCGCCCCGTCGGGCAGCGGCCTGCTCGGCGGCGCGGCGGTGCACCCAATGGGCGCAGTCCGCGCACAGGCCCACCTCCGGGTGCGACCCGAGGTGGACCAACTCCGGTTCGGCGAACGAGCCGCCGCAACACCAGCACTGCGGCAGGCTGTTGTCTGATTCGGCGGTCTCGGCCTGCGCGCTCACGGTTCGATCATGGTCGTGGCGGCAGGCCGTGTCGAGCGCTCGGACGTCCACCCGCCGTTCCGGCGAGCTGGTCTGCCACGATCGGCGGTGAACCGTGCCAACTGTCGCGGAGCTCAGAGGTCTCCGAGGTTGAGTCGGCGGGCCTCGGTGGCGGCGCGTTCGGAGGCGCGGGCTCGGGTGTAGCGGACGAGCATGTCGCTGCGGGTCCAGCCGGCGATGGCCATCAGGCCGGATTCGGAGCCGCCGGCCGCGAGCCATCGGTGGGCGGCGGTGTGCCGGAGCCGGTGGGGCCGGAAGCCCTGCACTCCGGCGCGCTTGGCGCGGCGGCGCAGGGCACGGCTGAGTCCTTCGCGGCCGAACCGCTGGCCGCGATTGCCGAGCCACAGGTCGGGGCTCGCAGCCAGCGGGTGTTGCTCACGCTGGTCGAGATACACCAGCAGCGCCTCGGTGGTCACAGGGCCGACAGGAATCACTCGGCCGCGCCCACCCTTGCCACGACGGATCGTGATCAGCCGCGCGATGAGGTCTACGTCGTCGAGCTGGAGGTCGACGAGCTCCCCGGACCGGATCGCGGTCTCGAACATGAGCCGGATGATCGCTTCGTCGCGTCGGTCGTTGAGGGTGGCTTCCAGCCGCGCGTGGTCGTCTGAGACAGCGCAGGTGGCGAGGAGCGCGCGGAGCTCGGCGTCGGTGAGCGGCTCGACCAGCGGCGGTTCGTAGCGGGGTGCCTTGACTCCGGGGAACGGGTCGGCGGCGATCTCACCGCCGGCGGTCAGCCAGGCCGCAAAGCGGCGCACGGCGAGCTGGCGGATGCGGGCGGTGCCCGGCGAGGATCCGCCGTCGAGCAGGCCGGCGATCCAGGAGTTGAGCGCGGCGCGGCTCATCGGCAGGTGGTCGCCGTCGGCGCACCAGGTCAGGTAACGAGTGGCTCCGTCGGCGTAGATGAAGATCGTGCCCGGGCTCTTGTTCTCGGCCCGCAGGGCGATCCGCCAGTCGGTGATCCGATCGAGGGCGTGGCTGGCGGGCATGGCTGTCAGGTGGGTCATGTCGGACCCGCATAGCCAACCGCTGTCCCGGGCCGTCGCGGGGGCGGTCGCGGTGTAGGTCACCCGGGGGCGCACTGCGACCGCCGGCCAGCGGGTTGTCCGGGAAACCCGTCACTAAGTGGACACTCGATCAAGTCTCTAAATGCTTTCAGGCTCGGAATCCGTAGATTCCGAGCCTGAAATTCGTAGCGGGGGCAGGATTTGAACCTGCGACCTCTGGACTAACTCACAGGCCTACCTATTGCTACCGAACGTTGCGGGAAACAGCCGAATCGCGCTCAACAGTGCGGTGTTCGCTGTCTCGAACACCTCCGACTGTAACCGAGCGACTCCGGTTTGCGCCGGCTCAATCTGGAGAGTTTGTGGAGAGCTGCCGAATCCTCGCACCGCGGCCGGCCAGCCGCGGGCACGGGCGGAGTCACCATCCCGGGTACCGATCCGTCCATCGCGTGTAGGGCCCATAGTCGCCGTGGAGCCGATCGCTTGAGGTGAACTCGTAGACGAAGTCATCGGCCAGCGTGAGGATCGTGCCGCGGCCCTCGACGTCGAAGGCTAGTTCCGGGGGCAATGCCGTTTCGCCGTGTAGGGCGCCGAGGATGTTGCCGCAGATCGCTCCGGTGGAATCGCTGTCGCCTGAGTGCGTCACGGACAGGGCGAGTGCGTCGAGCAACTGGTTCGGCTCCGGGTAGACGAGCGAGGCGTAGATCGCCATCGCCAGCGCCTCCTCCGCTACCCAGCCGCCCCCGAGTGATTCGATGTGCTCAGGGCTCGGGCCGCGGCGGGCGATCTCGGCCGCTTGCTTGATCGCCTGATAGACCTCTGCGTGGCCATGACGGGCACGCAACTGGCCCAGCGCCTCATCGATCGCTCGACTTAGGTCACTGCCGCGCACCAGTGCGCCGATGAGAACGGCCAGGGCTCCCGACGCCAGCTGCCCGGTGGGGTGGCCGTGGGTGTACCCCGCTGCCTCCGTCGCTGCGTCGAACTGCCAACCCGCCGGCCACACCCACGGCGGCACTAGCCCGAACGGCGCGCTGCGCATGACGCCGCCGCATCCCTTGGACGTGTTGGTCGCTTCGGTGCCGAACTGCTCAAGCTTGCGGCGACCAGCTCGAGGCACCTCCAGCGCGGAGAGGCACGTGTTGCCCGGTGCTCTCCGGGAGTAGAGCCACCGTTCGTTAATCAGCCAGCCGTCGCGCTCGCCGTCGGGGGCGTCTTGTAGCTGCGTGTCGAGCCACCGGTCGTAGGCGTGATGCAGGACCCCAACGGTGAAGCCGAGGCCGCGGTCCTGTCGGACCGAAGCTCTGATCATCCCCTCCACCGTGAAGAGAGTCATCTGGGTGTCGTCGGTGATGCGCCCATATGCGTGCCCGCCCTCGACGTTTTCCGGCAGGTACGCCCTGACGCCGTCCCGTCCGCATTCCGACCGGATCCGGTCGAGACCCCAGAACTCGACAGGGCCGCCGAGGGCGTCGCCAATGGCCCCGCCCAGCAGGCTGCCGCGCACACGAGAGCGATAGCTCTCGAGTTCGTGACGTTCGGGAGTCCTGCCAGTCTTCATGAACGCCACGCTATTGGTGGCGCCCGACAGATTTAGCGATTCGCGCGTACGACCGCCACCGCCATGTCAGTGCCTCAGCGAACTCATTCGGCGGAGCGCACCCTTCTGTCGGCCGGTCGCGGCATGATCGGACCGTGGTCTCAACGTTCGGGTGGCTCGACACAGACAGCGAGCAGCGCAGGAAGATGCTGGAAGTCGTCGACCTCTTCAAGGAAGAGGGGACCGTCGACGAGCTCGGCATCGGCTCCATCCGCGACGCTCTCGCCGACTCGCTCTTCCCGGGAACGTCGGTGCTGCACACCCGACTGCGCTACGTCATGTTCATCCCCTGGCTGATGCAGCAGGCCGCCCACAAGCCCTCCCCCGCCGAAATGAGCGCCGAGTTCCGCTCCCTTGAGTACCGACTCATCGGCAGCCTCATGGCTGGAGGCGAGGACGTTGGAGTCATTGGCAACCGCGCTCGGAACAACCTCAAGCGGATGCCCAGCGGGATGTACTGGGCGGCTCTCGGGTCATGGCAGATCCGGAAGGGCGACTTCTCCGCAGAGGGGTACTTCCGCCGCCAACACGACTACCGCCAGCTATCGACCCGCACGTTGAAGGCAGATGACCCCGAAGCACGCGAACTCCTTCCCGGCTCGGGACTGGACCCTCACCTCCCGCCCGCTCCGACTGACTTGCTAAAGGTGGTCGACTTCCAGCTGACGGGCGAGGAGGAGCAATACCTGTCGGACCAGGTCGCGGCTGCCACTCAGGGCTCGATGCTTGCCTGGCTGATCCGCAACCCACCCGGGAACGCGCCGGACTTCGTGTGGGAGATCGACAACCTGCATAAGGCTCCGGAAGACCTCCGCGACCTCGCCGACCACGCGCGCCGGTTCAGCATCGTGATCCACGGCGCGGCGCTTATGTACAACCTTCTACTCGCTCGACGTCGGGGCGATGACGACCTCGCTGGCGGGTACGTGGAGCGACTTGAGCGCTGGGAGGCCGACCTCCTGGTCCCGTCGCAGGCTCTCGAAGGGTGGAGCCGAGCAGACTGGTGGGCAACCATTCAGCGGAAGAATCCGCGCCTACGCCAGCCCACCATGCAGTTCGTCAATCGCTGGATCGATCTCCTCGAAGCCGGCAGTTCGCTCAGCGAATCGCGAACCGCAGCGGACCTCATCTCCAGTCGCGAGCGACAGATCAAAGGGGGTCGCGCACGTCTCGCGAACCAGTCCGCCCTCGACCGTTGGTCGGGAGAGAGCGGCACCGGTCGCCACAGCTTCCGTTGGCCGATCGCCCGCGCTCACCTCGAAGACCTCTACGCCGCGCGGGCGGGGTCATGACACTGACTCCCGAGACACGCGTCATGCTGACCGACGCGCTACGCCCGCCCGCCGGCTATCGCGTCGACGTCGCCCTCGGTACGACGTACTCGCTAAACCTCACGGCGCTGCTCCTCGCGCCCCTGTCGTTCGCCCTGTTCGACCAAGGCAACGCCGACGAAATCGGCGCTGTGGACCCGATCCGATTGCTAGAAGCGGTACGGCGCCACGCTGACCACACCACCGTCTTCTGCCAGGCCGGCGGCATCCACGTCCCCGGCAACTACCGCAGCATTCTCACCTTCGTCGAAGACAGCGTGCTGGAGGTCATGCCTCCGAACGACGGCGCGATCTTCCACCCCAAGATCTGGGCGATCCGATTCGAGAACGCCGAAGGCGACCGCTTGCATCGGGTCGTAATCCTCAGTCGGAACCTGACTCTCGACCGCTCCTGGGACACCGCCCTTGTGCTCGATGAAGACAACGCAGGAACGATCGATGCCTCCCCGGCCGCGGGCTTCGTCGCTCAGCTTCCTGGGTTCGCCGTGCGATCGCTCGACGAGCGCCGAGCCGCCGAGATCGCCGATCTCGCGACATCGCTCGCCGGCGTGCGCCTTGCGGCGCCCTCGCCGTTCACTGCCGGCGAGCTGATCCCGATCGGCGTCCGTCCCGAGCGGATCTGGCCGTTCCCGAACGAGGGCCGGCGGCTCTTGGCGGTCAGCCCCTTCCTCACCAAGGGTGCGGTCGAGTCGATCGGACGAATCGCTAGCGAACGCACTCTGGTGTCGCGAGCGGAGGCCTTAGAACTCGTCGGGTCGCGCGCCCTGGAGGGCTGGTCGGTCAACGTCTTGCAGCGGCTTGCTGAGGTCGACCCCGCGGACGACGTGACCGACGTCTCGACCGCCGAGCCCGATGGGTTCCTGGAGACCCATGACGGCCTGCATGCCAAGACGTTCGTGATTGACGAACGCGGTGGGCAATCGACCGTCGTCACGGGCAGCGCCAACCTGACCAGCCCCACCTGGGGTACGAACGTCGAGTTCGATGCCGTGCTACGAGGCCCGACCTCCGCCTGCGGCGTAGAGATGGTGCTCAACGGCTCAACCGAAGCGCCCGGCCTGACTCGGATCCTGGAGGAGTACGGCGTCACAGACGCCGAGGGCCTTTCCGATCCCTCCATCGAGACGTCGTACGTACTTGAACGATTCCACCAGCAGCTCGCAGCAAGCGAGCCGACGCTTCACGTGGCCGAACTGGACGAGGACCGAGTCACCGTCACGCTCAGTCTCGACGTGCCTGAAAATGCGCCCGGTACAAGTCGCGTCTGGCCCGCCTCATTGCCACCGGACACACAAGGCCAGCCGCTCGAACAGACGTTGAGTTGGACCATCGCGCCCATCAACGTCACCTCGTTCATTGCGTTGGAAACCACCCTCGGTGACGGCCCTGCGCGAGTCACCCGGTCGTGCGTGATCAAGGCGTCGCTTACCGGAGCAGTCGACGGAAGACGCCAAGACGCCGTCTTCTCGATCTTGCGGAGCAAGGAAGACGTGCTGCGATACCTCGTCTTCTTGCTTGGCGACCCAAGCTACGACGCGTTGTTCGCCCAACTCGCGGGGGTCGACGGCGAGCGATTCCACGGCTCTGACCGACCGGTCCTAACCAGCGCAGACGTCGCCCTGTTCGAGCCGCTCGTTCGCGCCACCGGGCGAGACGAAGATGCACTCGCACGCGTCGCCAGCCTGATCGAGGACCTTCGGGCTCTGCCCAACGGCGGCGAGCTAGTTCCTGACGGCTTCGAGGAACTCTGGGATGTCGTGTGGCAGGTCCATCAGGAGCATCGCGCATGAGTGAGATCTCTGAGCGCACGGAGCGCACCCTTGCGACGTTGAAGGACTTCCAGCGCGACACCGTCGAGCACGCCTTCAACCGGCTGTGGTTGGCAGACGACGCGGTGAAAAAGTTCCTCGTCGCCGATGAGGTGGGACTCGGCAAGACGATGGTCGCCAAGGGCCTCATCGCCAAGACCGTGGAGCACCTGTGGGCAACCGACAAGCGCATCGACGTCGTCTACATCTGCTCCAACAGCCAGATCGCGCGGCAGAATCTCAGCCGACTCAACGTCGTCGGCGGCGCCGAGGTCAAGCACGCCGATCGGCTGACCTTGCTGCCCAAGGTGATCCGCAATCTGCGTGACCAGCGCATCAACTTCGTCTCGTTCACGCCCGGTACGTCGTTCCAGGTCGGTCACTCTGGAGGCGCCGCCCCGGAGCGGGTACTCCTCTATTGGATGTTCGCCGAGATCTGGGGCGAAGAGATCACCGGCAGGTCCCGTTGGGTCAAGTTCTTCCAGGGCGGCAAGTCCCGTCAGAACTTCGAGCGCGAGCTCGGTTGGTTTGATCGGTCGTCCATCGACGCGGAGCTGTGTGACTCCTTCGCCGACGCGATCGACCAGACCAACGGCCCGGACGGGGGCAGGCTGGAGGACGAGCTCGACGAGTGTGCTGCCGAGTTCACCTACCTGCGCGGCAAGCCGAGTTCCGACCTCTCGTGGCGCCGC
The DNA here is from genome assembly GCF_006335005.1 of Nocardioides albidus. Taxonomy (GTDB): domain Bacteria; phylum Actinomycetota; class Actinomycetes; order Propionibacteriales; family Nocardioidaceae; genus Nocardioides; species Nocardioides albidus. Next base: position 486,809 of record NZ_VDMP01000026.1, on the reverse strand, counting down.
AACCGCCTGATCGGCGTGCTGCGTCATCTGCTGGCCAAGGCAGCGGTCGATCACCTTGAGCCAGACCTGGTCATCCTCGATGAGTTCCAGCGATTCAAGGATCTGCTCGACGCCGACGACGATGGCGCGCAGCTGGCCAAGGCGATCTTCGATCACCCAGACGCCAAGGTCCTCTTGCTCTCGGCGACGCCGTACAAGATGTACACACTGCCCGACGAACCGGAGGGGGACGACCACTACCGCGACTTCACGCGGACAGTCCGTTTCCTCGCCGGCGACGAACGAGCCCACATCGTCGAGCGCGAATTGCGCGCCATGCGCGAAACGCTCCTGAGCGGTGGGGACCACGCCCGCGCCCGCGAGGCTCGCGACCGAGTCGAGCTTGAACTGCGGCGCGTGATGAGCCGCACGGAGCGGCTCGCTTCAACACCCGATCGCGACGGAATGCTCGTTGAACGACCGCTTCCTGGCGCCAAACTCGATGCCGAAGACCTGCGCTCGTGGCGCACCTTCGACGACGTCGCTCGGCAGATCGACCGCCACGACGTCTTCGAGTATTGGCGCTCAACTCCATACCCGCTGAACCTGATGGATCGCGGAACTTATCAAGTCCGCACCAAGTTCCAAGCCGCAGCAGAGCGGAACGATCCCGCACTCATTGCGACGCTTCGCAGCGGACGCGGAATGCTCGACTGGGACGACGTGCGGCGCTACCAGCAGGTGGACCCCGGCAACGCGAAGCTGCGCGGCCTCACCGAGGACGTGCTTGACCGAGGCGCATGGAAGCTCGCGTGGCTCCCGCCATCCCTGCCGTACTACGAGACAGCCGGCGCGTACGCCGACCAGGAGTTGAGGGACTTCACGAAGCGCCTGATCTTCTCCGCTTGGGCCGTCGTGCCTAAGGCGGTTGCGGTCATGCTCAGCTACGACGCGGAGCGACGCGCCATCCAGGCAGCTGGCTACTCCGATCGTCGGTACGACGACCGGCCGATCACTCCCCCGCTGCAGTTCCGGATGAACGGCGACCGGCCAGCGGGCATGCCGGCGCTCGCTCTGATCTATCCCGGTCTCGTCCTGGCCAGACTCGGCGACCCTCTCGAGGTCGCCCGGACGACAGGCGCATCGCTCCCGCTCACTCGAACCGCGCTCTTCGACGCAGTCCTTGAACGCGTCCGCGAGGCGCTTACGCGCCTCCCAGAGGGATCGCCGCGCATCGGGACTCCGGACCAGCGCTGGTACTGGGCGGCACCTTTCTTGATGGACCGAAGAATCTCAGCGGGCGAGAACACCCTGTTCTTGTCGCGAATGCGCGGCTGGGACGGCCACGACGAGCAGGATCAGGAGTCACGGCTCGGAACGCACCTGCGCGCGGCCGACGGCGTGAAGGAACTGAACCTGGGTCCGCGACCCGACGACCTCGCGGACGTGCTCACTGCGATGGCCATCGCCAGCCCCGGGGTGTGCGCACTACGGGCGCTTTCACGGGTCACGGGTGGATCTGAGGCCCTTGTGAACCCCGATATCCGCGACGCGGCCTACCGCATCGGTCAGGGCCTCCGCTCGCTGTTCAACAAGCCCGAGATCGTTGCGCTTCTGCGCTCAGGGGAGGACGAGTCCTACTGGCGGGCAGTCCTCGACCACGCTGTCGACGGTTGCCTCCAGGCAGTTCTCGACGAGTACGTTCACGTGCTCGTTGAATCCGAAGGCCTCCAGGACGCCGATCCGCTGAAGCGGGCGGAGACGCTGGCCGAGACGATCACCGAGGCGTTGGCGACGCGCGCAGCGACCAACACTGTGGAACAGGTGGAGGTCGCAGATTCGGAGATCAGGCTCAACGAGCACCGCATGAGTAGCCACTTCGCAGCACGCTATGGACGCGCACAATCCGACGACAAGGCGGCCATGCGTGAGAGCACGATCAGGACGGCGTACAACTCCCCGTTCCGACCGTTCGTGCTGGCGTCGACGTCTGTGGGCCAAGAGGGCTTGGACTTCCACACCTACAGTCACGCGATCGTTCATTGGAACCTCCCCGGCAACCCCGTCGACCTCGAGCAACGAGAGGGGCGAGTCCACCGGTACAAGGGCCATGCGGTCCGCAAGAACGTGGCGGCTGATCACGCCCACGCCGCAATCAGGGCCGACGGCGCGGATCCCTGGGAAGCGATCTTCCAGGCAGGACAAGCGGGCGATGGCGGGTCGTCGAATATCAAGCCGTTCTGGATCTACACACGGCCGGAAGGTGCGGTCATCGAGCGGTACGTGCCCGCACTGCCACTCAGCCGTGAGGCCCAGCAATATCGCCGTCTTCTCCGGACGGTAGGTGCCTACAGGTTGGTCATCGGACAGCCCCGGCAGGACGACCTCGTTCGCTACATCGGTGATGAGGTCGACTGGCTCCGCATTGACCTCACTCCCCCACGGTCAGGGTCCAGCTAACGGCGTGCTGGCTCGGAGTGGGGAACGAGGCGCCGGGTAGTCAGGCCGGCGGAAAGGCCGATTCCACGGCGCGCTGCACCCGCGACACGTCAACTTTCATCACCCCCGTCCTCGCGCAACAGCTCGCCGTCCTCAGTAATCGGCCTTCGGTTCAAACCACCGGTTGCGCTCGGCGAGATCGCCGATGGGCGGCAGCTTCGAGAGCTGGATGTCAGCGTGCTGGATTGCGCGATCAACCACCGCGAGAGGCCACGCCTCGGGACGGTGTACTTCAGCCCCTCCGGAACAGCCCCCGCCTTCGGGTCTCAGGTTGCCTCTGGGGCACTGACGGAGTCGTGTTCGGGACCGTTGTCGCGGAAGGACCGAACAGCAACCGACAGGTCGCGACTCGGTCCTCCTCACGCCAGGCTTCAAAGAGTTCCAAAGTGGTGACCACCGGCTCCGTCTGCGCGGCTAGGAACTCCGGTCGTTCGAACGCCTTGGTCCTTCGTTCGTGCGGCGGAAGCCGGTGCTGATGGTTGATCACGAGCACACCCCCTTCGACTGGCGTCGAGTCCGGCAACTTCTCCCACACGCGTAGGTGTCGCAGTACGTCGTCGTACACGGACTCCTTCGGTACGCCGCTGGCTGACTTCACCTCGACCAGCACAGACCGTCCGTCGAGGGTGCAGAGAAGGTCGGCATTCTTCGTGCCGCCCAGTTCCTCGTCGAGCGGGACAACGTTCATCCCTGCCCACTCCAGGACGGTGCGGACCGTCTCGACAAGCGCGTCTCCGGTGCCGAATAGCAAGCCGTCGCGCAGCGCGGAGGCATCGGACTGTGCGCTCTGGAGCTCAGAATCCAGCGTGCCTCGCCGCTCGGCGTACTCGGCGTCGAACGCCGCAAGGGCCGTGTGGGCTTGGCGCTCGCGCCGCGTCATGAGGTCGAGGTCCGTCGCCATGTGGCGTCGGGCTCGACGCATGGCATCCGGCACGTACTCCGGCAGGGCGTCCTCGACGAGCCAGCTCAACAGCACCGTCCACGGCGCTTCGGCAGGGACGACATATCGCCGTTCCACCCCATCGGGCGAGGTCCACACCGCTACGACCGGCTCGCCGAGTTCGGTCTCGATGATCGGTACAAGCGTGCCTTCCGGCTCATGCTTGACGCGGCCGTGCGTGGAACTCAGCGTGATCCCGTCCAACGAAAGAGCAGACCACGGCAGCGGAGGGTTGCAACTCATGAGGCGAAGTGCCAGTTGGACTTCCGCTCCTTCCACGCCATCAGAACGGCGAACTCTTGCGCCGATACCGAGTGGCCGGGAATGAATCGAGGTGTTGAATCGGCCGAGTGAGAGGGAGCTACCCGCAGGTCCGAACACGCTCCAGTGGCTGCCCGGATCCGGTGTTTCCACGAGGCTGATGACGATGGCGAGCTCGCCGCGGCTCGCCGCCCCTTGGCGGAACCGGTCGAACTCGTCGGCTCCTTTGCCGGCGTACACGCTCGGGTCGAGGGCGGCGACGCAGTCAGCGGCATCGAATCCCACCCAGCGTGGTTCGAAGCCGAGTCCTCCCCAGTCAAGGTCGCCGCTGGCAGCCGACGGGCGTCGCTGTTCGCGGAGCCAGTCCGACGCCTCTTCACCGAGGCGCTGTTGGTTTGCCTCGATCTCGTCCCAGTGCGACGGCGGATTCGTTCCCACATGGACGGGGATGGACAACGGGGTCACCTATTACCTCCTGCAAGCACCATGCCGACGTCGCTAGGGGATCTGTGTCAGCCCGCGACGGATCGACAGAAGGCGGGCGTCCTTCCGGTTCACACTCCGCTGGAGGGAACTCAGGACGGCGTGCTCGGTCTCTGGCGTCCAGAAGACCTGCAGGTGCTCCCGCGCCCGAGTAATGGCCGTGTAGAAGATGTTATGGGAGATGTCGTCTTCGTTGGCATCCGTAATGACGACCTTGACCGAGTCGTACTCCAGGCCCTGCGCCTTGTGGATCGACACCGCATAGGCCACCTGAAACGGCACGGACCCAGACGTGGTGTCGTCGTCATCGTCACCGTTGCCCCGCTCGTACACGTCGAACTGCACGATGGAGTCCTTGACGTAGCGGAGCTCGATCCCGTCGACATCGAACGCAGAGACTGGTCGGTCCAAAGCCACCTCGAACTGGATCCGCCCGGGGAAGGTCTGGATGCCGACGATCTTGCCCTTTAGGTTGTTGTAGATCGTTGGCCAGAAGCGATCAGTCTCGTTGAACAGCACGGGGTCGCCGAGCTTGTAAGTCGAGGCGCCCCACACTGTCGCCGCACCCGGGTTGGAACTCTGAAGGAAGCGGTTGACGTTGTTGATGCCGTACAGGCCGTCGTAGTTCAGGCACAGGACGATCTCGTCGTCGCGCTGCGCGGTGAACAGGCTCTCGTTGAGCACGGTGGAGTAACCGTTGCGGGCCAGCGTCTCGGCGATGTCGGGCTTGAGCTCGCGCACCCTTGACCAGAGGTCGAGGAGCGCAGAGTTGGTCGTCCGGAAAGGCGTCGTGAGCTCGAAGACCGCTGTCTTGGGCACGAACGACTGGGCCAGCCCGAACCAGTTGCCGAACTGGATCGACTCGATCTGGTAGACGTCGCCCACGAGGACGAGGAGCTTGAACGACGTTCGCTCCAGCACCTTGAGTATGTGCGCGTTGCTAACCGTGCTGCACTCATCGATGATCAGGACGTCGTACTGCGTGGCGTCATGGCTGCCGATGTGGCTGCTGATGGTCCGGAAGGTCGAGTCTTGCGCGTTGACTCGACGCTTCAGGTTGTCGACGGCCGGGTGGGTATGGGCGAGGAAGAGCTTCTGCTTGGTGTTGAAGTACTGGGCGATGAGGCTGATCATCGTCGACTTCCCGGTGCCTGCCGCCCCGTAGATCAGTGCGACGTGGGAGTCGACGAATAGCGCTTCGAGTGCCTGGGCCTTCAGGGGGTCGTCGGGTCCTGGAGCTGTCTGCGCCAGCCACTGCTGCACCGCGCTGTCGTGTCCAGATACGCCCGTCGCAGCGTGCTGCTGGAGCTTCTCGATGATCGCGACGGCGCTGTCCTCGTACTCCTTGATGAAGACGTGGCCCTTGTCCTTCAGGAGCCGTCGCCCGGTGTGCCTGTAGTAGAGGCTGCTGTTGTAGGCGTCGATCAGCTGGTCGACGTCTCCGAGATCCTGGAGATCCGACTCGGGTGTGTAGAGCATGCCGCGGTCTTCGACGTTGCGCTTCACACGGCGAGCCAGGAGTTCGTGGGTGCGACCGTCGGTGTTCAGGCACTCGACGAGGTCCGCGAACCGCGGGTTGTGACCGAAGAGTGAGGTGCAGAACGGCATGCGGTCGAATGGCTTGCAGCCGTACTCCAGGTTGAGGTTCGACAGCACCCCGCAGGCCTCGGGGATGTACTGCAACTTGATGAGTTGATTGTTCATCCGCAGCATCAGGTAGCGCAGCACGTTGGTTCCCGGTGCGCTCGTTCCGTTCAGTCGGCGCACCTCGTCGAGCACGGGAAAGATTTGTGGCTGGCGGGAGCGCTTGGTCGCCCAGTCCTTGAGGGATGCGTACTTGGCGTCGTCCATGTCGACGATGTCGAGCAGACTCGACGAGGTCCGCGTCAGGTACTGCATCAGGTTCTTGTACTCAGAGCTACCGGTCGAGACCTTGATCTGGTGGTCGAGGATCCGGGCGAAGTTGTCGAACTCGCATGGCCGGATCGAGACCTCCCACTCCCGGATGATCGTGATCGGCATGGTTTGGCCGAGCACCTGGATCGCATCGCTCTCCAGGACAAGGTTCGCCGCGTACTTGTCGGTGATGTCGATGTCGGTGAAACCGATGATCCGGTCGAACTTACTGACGCGGTTGACAGCGTTGTAGAAGGTCACCTCGTAGTAGATCTGCCCGTCGGCGAAGAACGGTCGGACAGCGTGGATGTAGTAGCGGTTCTTGCCGCTCTGGCTCGGCGGGAGCGAGCGAGCCGCCACGATCCGCTCCGCGATCTTCTGGTGGTACTCCCTTAGCGACGGGTCGAGGTCGACGGGAAAGTCCTCGAGGTTCACCAAGATCGTCATTCCGATCTGGGTGCCGACCAGGTCGCGAAGGCGGAGCAGATAGTCGTAGTACTTCAGCATCAGGCGCTCTGATGGATCTCCGCCCATCGTGTAGTGCGAGGCGCTGATTTGCAGCAACTTGTGGAACCGGGAAACGAAGTTGAGCTGTCCGCTGGAAGCAACGTGGCTCATGGCGCCACCGACGGCGGAGTACTCGAACGTCGCGTCGCCGCTGCCTGCGTGAAGCCGGACCGCCACCCCTTCGACGAGGTTACGCAGCTGGCCGAGGATGTTCTGGGCGAGCAACGGTCGGTCGTGGCGCAAGGCCGCAATGTTGTCGGAGATCGCGCTTGCGGCGCTCTCGATCTGCTGGTCAACGGTGGTCATCGCGCCTTCTCTCCCTGCCGCCCGGCGAACGCTACGGAGCCTGACGCGGCAGGCTGCACGCCATTGATACCGCGTTGGGCCGACAGAAGCGCTCCCTTCACCACTCCGTTTGGATCTCCCGCTTCAAGTAGTCCCACGGATCCGTGCGCAGGGCGCCAGGGATCGCGTCGAAAAGTTCGAGCGAGACCTCTTGGCAGATGAACTGGGTGATGCCCGTGACGGTCAACTCGATCTGATCCCACGTACGGACGAGAGCTGCGGAGTCAGCGAACGTCGTACCGTCCTCCGCGGGCTTGACGTGCGTGAGGACGTTGCGGCGTCCTACCCACCTGGCGAAGTTCGAGCTCAGCCTGCTGAAGATGTGCATCGGCACCTGTCGCCGGGACTCCGCCACGAGCGTGTTGATGGAGTAGCTGAGCCCCCGGTTCGGTGGCGGTGGTGGCGCTGGCCGAAGCGCCTCGGCCAGGCCACCGGTCCGCACGTAGAGCGCGGTCCCAACGAGCTCGGGCCACGTCTCGCCGAGATCCCCGAGGTGAAGGACGTGCTCGATCAGACCCTTATAGGCGCCAGTGATGTGCTCGTCCTGGGGAAAGACCGCCGGCACCACCGGGACGGATGGATCGAAGGTGCCGGCGACGAGCCCGAGGGTCCAGCCACGGATGATCGGGGCCATGGACCGTGGTTTATGACCGGCGAGCGATGGTGCGTCGACCGCGAGGCGCTTCATGACCGCGTCTCGCAGGTCTGCTGAGAGCTGGTACGAATCGCCCTCGTTTCGCAGGCCAGCGAGGATCCATGTCGCCAAGACGGCGTGCTCGACGGATAGGGCGTAGCCCTCGGCGGAGGCCGGATCGATGTACTGGGCGTCGTACTCCCACTTGGCGAGATAGGACGCTGAGGCGTCGCCGAGCCATTCACCGTCGTACCCGAGCTCGGCGAGCCTGTCGTCCAGCGACTCACGCCATGTGCGTTCCTTCGCAAGCAGGTCGTAGAGCTCGGCGAATACGAGCGCGGATAACGTGCAGGTCAGTTCCCCCACAGCACGTTCTCCAACCGGCGGGCAAGGGGAAGAGGCGGGGCCTCGTGTTCAACAGGAGCGCGGAGAGCGTCATCGGGAATGGGGATGGCTGCCAGGTCCGCCGAGCGCAGATTCGGGATGGTGGACCCAGTCAGGAGCATCTGGCGCACTCGATAACCCCGCTGGCTATTGAGGTAGGCGGCAATAGCCGAGCCGATCGTCACGTCACGGAGTCGCAGCACAAAGACATGCTGGTCCGCGATCGACTCGTGCTCGACGACGGTTGCGTAGGCGTAGTTCCCGAGCCCGGCAACCATCAGGTCGCCGGGACGAGCGATGACGGATGGCACTCCGTCGGTTACTGGCATCCAGCGCCGTGGTGCCTTTCCGCCGAGCACCGAGACGTCTGCGACCGGCAGATAACCCGGCGCAGGTTCGGTCAGGGCGTGGCGGCGAGTCTCCCGCCCCCGGGAGATCTGCCCGCAGAGGAGCTCGAGCGGCGTTCCGTCCTCGAGTGGGCTGCGGTCAGGCGTTGCGAGTGCGATCCGCCAGGGCACCTCGCGTAGGTCGGTGGTGTGCCACCACGTCTCGGATGGTTCCTCTTCCTCCGTATGCGTTGTGCGTTCCAGTTCCGCCAACTGGTCAAGGAGGTCCCGACGCACCGCGAGTGCAGGCACCGGCACAGCAGCGTCAAGGAGTGCGCCTGCATCGATGTGGGTCACCGCGTCACCTCGCGACAGGCTGGTGCGCAGCCGTGTACCGCTCTCGCTGCCGAGCAGCGCCCATAGCCAGAGCCCCAGCTCTCGCTCGACCGGCCGGAGGGCCGCATACCGTGCGGATACCAGCGCGCCGGTCAGACGATCAGAAACCAGGAGCGTCGGTCCCGAGCCCAACCTCGGCATCAGGACATCGCCGTTACGCAGCTCTGCGCCGACCTGGAACACCGATCCTTGGTACTTGCGGCTGCGGCGGCGCACCGATCCGGTTGACCCGTCAATGCTCTGAGGCGTGATGACCGGAGCTCCCGCCTCAGCGAACGAGCGGGGCGCCAGGCGGGTGGCCAACTCGCGGAGCGGCACGAGATGCGCGCCATGGGGCCATCTGAACGCCTCTGCGGTCAGTCGTGCCGGATCCCAGTTCAGTTCACGGCGAAGATCGAGGAGTGCGTGAGCCTCGGGCATCGCTACTCGCTCTCCGGGAGGCTGTCGATATGACCGAGGGCGGCCCGCATAGCGGTGCCCTCGCCAGTGAGCTGGGTCCGCCAGTCCTCGCCGAGCTGCGCGACGAAGGTCTCGCCCGGCTCGTCCCGATCGATCACGAGGAGCACCGTTCGGATGTTCGTCCCGGGGCTCGTGCCGGCCGGGAGCCCGATGAGCGCCGCGACGCGGAATTCGCTGGCAAGGAACTGCCGGTAGGACTCCGACGAATGACGGAACGTGAATCCGCTCGGCAGGTGGAACACGGCGCGTCCGCCGGGGCGGAGACGGCGCAGGCATAGATCGATCGCGGCGATCTCGAGTTCCGAAGTCGAGACGCCGTTGAGGAGAGACCACCGATCCTGAACACGTCCACCGAAGGGCGGAGCCGTCACGATGGCATCTGCCTCGGGCAGGTCGGTGCGGAAGGCATCGCCGGGCTCGACGAAGGTCAACATCGGTGCAGTCCGGCCGATCTCCGATGCGAGTGCCGCCAGGTTGGCATCAATATCGCGGCCAATGAACTCGGCGGGGCCTTCCATCTGCGCGGCCCGATCCATGACGGCCCAAAGGAACGATCCGGTGCCGCAGAAGGGATCGAGAACCGTGCCGCCAACCTTCGAACCGAGGAGTTGGGCCACAGCTTCAGCGATCACGGGGTCCGACGCCTGCTGGCTTCCGTGTCGCGACCGACCTGCAAATGCCGACAGGGCCCGGCGCCGAGCCTGCCAGAGGACATCCGGCCGCACAGGCACGAAGCCGCCGCTCGCCGTCTCGATTCCAGGCAGCGCCGTCTCGGCGATGACGTCGACCGACGGGAAGGCATAGTCAACCCGGGCGCCGCTCATCCGCGCCTTGTCCGCCTCGAACCACAGCTTGTCAATCAGAAGGGACGTCGCGAGCGCAGGGTCCGCCAGGAAGCCGTTAGCACCGTTCGCGGGCGGCAGCGGTCCGGGGACAGGCTCGAACGACCGCATGCTGCGATCCGCGCGGTACCACTGGCCATTGATGACCGCGTAGTGCTCGACGGTGCCGAGCAGTTCCCGCCCCTGTGTGAGGGCCGGAAGCGCCAGCTCAGGGGTCTTCATCGGCCCCTTCTTCACCTCAACAACAAGCCAGGGCACCAGGTCGCCCTGACCGTTCGATGCGAAGGCCAGAACGTCGGGACGGTATTTCGAACTGCCCTCAAGTCCTGGCTCAAACTGGATCAGCTCGTAGCCAGCCGCCCTCAACGCAGCACGAATCTCAGCGTTGCCGGATGCCTCGTTAGCCATTCGATTCCCTCCCTTCTGGTTCAAGCGAGCCGCGGAACGTATCACGAAGGTTCGACACAGGCGACTCCGAACACGCGACGTGGTCGATCACGACATGCCAACCGTCACTGGCTCGCACGCCGGTGGTCACGGTTCGATTCCCAGTGCGGCCAGCAGCGCCGCGTGAGCCTGCTTCAGGGCGAGCGTGCCGTGCGCGCTGAGGACAACTTCGTCGAGCTCGATCAGGTGGTTCGCGATCTCCTGCTTGGATGGTGCGCGCCACCCGTGATCGTCGGCCCAGTTCCCCAGCGTCGTGGCCCAAGGGGCCGCGGTAACCTCGGGGAGCGAGGGCGGCTTACCAATAGTGACGTCCGCGTTCAGGTCCCGCAGCAGCTCCATGAAGGTGTCGCAGTAGAAGTCCGGGTCCAACGTGTTCTCGATCCCATGTGCATCGAGGGTGACTATCCGATCGTCGGGGATGGCTCTTCCGATCGCTTTGGCGAGTCGTTCTCCCCCTCCGTCTCCATCGACGAGGAAGGCGACCTTGGCTGCCTGGAAGTCGAGCTCCGGATACGAGTCCTTCGGCATCTCTGACAGGCCAGGAGCGACTTGGTACGGCAGCGCTGGAAGATCGGTCGCGGCCCGCATCAATGTGGGAAGCAAGATCATGTCAGTGGCGCCCTCGGCAACGACGGCACAGCGTGCAGGAGTGAACGCTGCGGCCGAGGCCCCCATGGCGAACATGAGTGAGGTGAAACCGCTGCCCTCTTGTCGCCAGAAGCTGTTCTCAACGTGACTCGTTTCGTCCGCATCAGGCACGACAGCCCTGATACCGACACCAAGGTCGGCAGGCAAGCAGCCCGGCGAGTGCGTTGTGTAGATGACCTTGTCAGCCTTGTCCTGCTTGGCGAACATCTGCACGAGGTCGGCCTGGGCATCGATATGCAGGTGGGTTTCGGCTTCGTCGATCAGGAGGATCGTTGCGCGCCCCGTGTCCCGGGCAGCGAGGAAAGCCGTGAGGGCTACGAACATTCGGAGGCCCGCGCTCCGCTCATCGAACACGGAGGCGTGCACCCCGTCCTCGACCAGCCCGATACGGAGGATGTTGGTCTCGACGTTCAGCTCGACCTTGAGGTCGGACTGCTGCCATGCCTTCTTGAAGTAGTCCGCCAGCGCGATGTTCGCCTTGTTCTTGATCGTGTCGCGCCGGGATACCTGTCCGGTCTGCACCGCCTGTACTAGCGCGTTCAAGTCGAGACCGGCCAGCCGTGCCAGATTCGCTAGCGCCGCAGGGACGTCCGCGAGCAGACTGTCATCAAGCGTGTAGGTGGATGCGAGTGTGCGATCTGCCTCGGTGAACATCACCACGTCGGGCGTGGCATTCCAGAGTTCCTCCTTGACCTTCTCGGCGGGGTCCTCTCTATCTACCCACTTTCCCAGGGCAGACATGAGTTCGCGGAGGTCTTCCGTGCTGGCGAACGCGCTGAGCCCGTGGATGGCTTCGTCGGCGCGTTGGCGCAGTACGTCGATCGGGTCTCGTTCCGTGATCGGCGCAGCGAGGTACGCATCGAGGTCTTGGCGCAGCAGACGAAGCTCGGCGAGCAGGGGCGTGCCGTCGGGCGCTACCGGCTCCTCTTCCCCGTCCCCCACCTCGGCGGGCAACGGCTCAAATGCCTCGATAGGGGCCAGCGCCTCGCCCAGATCTACGGCGAGCTGCTTCAGGGAGGCCTCAGACTTGCGGGGAGAGGGCTTGACCGTGAAGTCCGGACCCTGACCATCTGCCCTGCGGCTGACGTAGAACTCAGTCGGAGCCTCCTCGAGGTCAAGGTCCTGAAGCCCGTCGCGGTCTGATTCGCTGACCCGATACCGGAGAGTGACGACTGGTGTCGCGTCGGGAACGCTCGACGAGGCGCGCGACCGCTGCGCGGGAGCAAGCGCCTGGGCGGCATCGACGTGCGCAAGCGCCCTTAGCAAGGTCGTCTTGCCCGCCTCGTTCGGCCCGACGATGGCGACTACCTTCTGGTCGAGATTGATCGTTGTGTCCAGAAGGCGTCCGGTACCGCGGACTCGTGCGGAGATCAGCCTCACGGCCTTGTCTCCTCGCTTGCCAACAGCTCGGCCTGCTCAATGACAAGCTCGACGGCCTTCTCCTCCAGATCCGGCGGGTAGTCGTACTTGGCAAGCAGGCGCCGGACCTTGGTGCGCATTGCTGCGCGGACCGACTCCTTGAGGTTCCAGTCGATCGTGGCGCTCTTGCGGATCGACTCGACAAGCTCGGCGGCCATCTTCTTTAGGACGTCGTCGCCCAGCTGCAGGACTGCGGCGTCGTTCTGGACGATGGCGTCGTAGAAGGCCGCCTCTGCCTCGCTCAACCCGAGCTGCTGGTGGCGGTTGGTCTGGTCACGCATCTCCTTCGCGAGCTTGACCAGCTCGGCGATGATCTCCGCCGTCGTCAGTGACCGGTTGGTGTACTTGAAGATCGCCTCTTCGAGCTGTTCGGAGAACTTGCGGCTCTGGACGATGTTGGTGCGCGACACCGTTCGGATCTGGTCGTTGATGAGGCGCCGGAGTAGGCCCATCTGCAGGTTTGGCTTGGCCTTGTCGACGAGCGAGTCCAGGAACTCATCACTGAGGATGGACAGCTCAGGGGTCTCAACCCCGGCGAGCTTGTAGATGTCGACGACCTCGTCGGCCGCGACCGCCTCGTTGACCAGCTGGCCGATGGCGGTGTCGATCTCGACAGCGCCCGATCCTCCCCGTCCCGAGTCGGGGTTCTGGATCTTCAGGATGGCCGCCCGTACGTCGGCGAACAGGCGGGCGTCGTTGCGGATGGCGGCTGCCTCGTCTCGGGAGCCACAGAGGGCGTAGGCCTTGGCTAGAGCCAACACCTGGTCGAGGAACCGTTCGGTGCGGTCGGGGTCGGCCATGACGAAGTCGAGGACCTTGGCGTGCTCAGCCAGTCGCTGGGCCGCGGTGAGGTCCGGGCTGGAGTTGTAGTCGCAGTCGTGGAGCAGGCCGCGGATGATGTCGTGCTTCTCCAGCATGGCGTCGACGAGTTCTTCGATCGGGACGCCGGCCTGGCCGCGGTCGCTCGGCGAGTATTCGACGAGTGCCTTCTGGAGGTTCGAGAAGACGCCGATGTAGTCGACGATGAGACCACCGGGCTTGTCGCGGAAGGTGCGGTTGACCCGGGCGATGGCCTGCATGAGCCCTGCGCCCTGCATGGTCTTGTCGACGTACATGGTGTGCATGGACGGGGCGTCGAAGCCGGTCAGCCACATGTCGCGCACAATGACCAGCTCGAGCTCGTCGTCGGGGTTCTTGGCGCGGGCCTTGAGGTCCTTGCGCACGTCCTTGGAGTAGATGTGCGGCTGGAACTCGGTCGGGTCAGCGGCCGAGCCGGTCATGACGACCTTGATCTTGCCCTTGGTCGGATCCGTGTCGTGCCAGTCTGGACGCAGCGCCACGATCTTCTCGTAGAGCCGCACCGCGATGCGGCGGGACATGGCGACGATCATGGCCTTGCCGATCATCGCCTCGCGGCGCTTCTCCCAGTGCTCGACGATGTCGCGAGCGATCAGGTCGAGGCGCTCCTCCGCACCGACGATCGCCTCAAGGCGTGCCCACTTGGACTTGGCCTTCGTCGCCTGGTCCTCCTCGACCTGCTCGGTGATCTCGTCAGCCAGCTCGTCGAGGGCCTCGTAGTCCTCGAAGGACAGTTCGACCTTGGCGAGGCGGGACTCGTAGAAGATCTTGACGGTGGCGCCGTCCTCGACCGCACGGGTCAGGTCGTAGACGTCGATGTAGTCACCGAACACTGCACGGGTCGATTTGTCGTTGGACTCGATTGGTGTGCCGGTGAATCCGAGGAAGGTCGCACCCGGCAGAGCGTCGCGCATGTGCTTGGCCAGACCCGCCTTGAGCCGGCCCTCGCGATCCAGCGTCTCGGCGAAGCCGTACTGCGAACGGTGCGCCTCATCGGCCACCACGACGACGTTGCGGCGATCCGTCAGCACCGGGTTGCCGTCATCGCCCTGCTCCGGCCCGAACTTGTGCAGCGTCGTGAAGATGATGCCGCCAGAGGCGCGGCGCAGGAGCGTGCGCAGGTCCGAGCGCGAGTCGGCCTGGACGGGCTTCTCGGGAAGGATCTCGGCCGGGGCGAAGACCTCGCCGAACAGCTGATCGTCGAGATCGTTGCGGTCAGTCAGAAAGACGAGCGTCGGGTTGTTCATCCGCGGGTCGCGCATAATCTTGGCCGCGTAGAGCAGCATCTCGATCGACTTGCCACTCCCCTGCGTGTGCCACACGACGCCACCACGACGGTCGCCATCGGGCCCAGCCGCCTCAACGGTCGACTCGACCGCGGCGTTCACAGCCCAGTACTGGTGGTACTTCGCGACGCGCTTGACGAGGCCCTTGGACTCGTCGGAGAACACGATGAAGTTCTTGATGATGTCCAGCAGCCGCGTCGGCTCGAAGACACCCTTGATGAGCACCTCCAGCGCAGGCACCCCCGACACGACATCCCGGCCGTCGATCGTCTTCCACGGCGCGTAGTGCTCGAACCCTCCCGTGAACGAGCTCATGGCCGCGCTGATGCCGTCGCTGATGACGGTCACCGCGTTGGGGACGAAGACCGCAGGGATGTCCTGGCGGTAGGTCTGTACCTGGTTCCAGGCGTTCTTGAGGGTGGCGTGCTCGTCAGCCAGGTTCTTCAGCTCCAGCAGCCCGATCGGAATGCCGTTGACGAAGACCAGCACATCGGGCCGGCGGTTCTTGTTACCGATGATCGTGAACTGGTTGACCGCCAGCCAGTCGTTGTTTGCTGGGTTCTCGAAGTCGATCAGGTGGACGCTCGTTGTGCGCACAGCCCCGCTGTCGTCCCGGTACTCGACTGGCACGCCGTGGATCAGGAGCTGATGAACACGGGCGTTCTCCGTGATCTCGCTCTGGCTCTCAGCGCGCTCCAGCCGTTTGATTGCCTCGTCGACCAGGTTCTCCCGGCCAGGGTTGATCCGGAGCCCTGCCTCACGCATCCGGTCGTAGAGGTAAACCTGCTCAAAGCTGGCACGCTCCGGCCGAGTGCCATCGGGGGCGAGGTTCGGGCCGAACGCCGTCGAGTAGCCGAGCGCGCGCAGGTAGTCGAGCGCAGCGTCCTCGATGGTGGCCTCGCTGAAGGCGGTCACATCAGCACCTCCTCCAAGACCCCATCCACGGCGCCCACGCGTAGGCGCCCTGAAATCAACTCAGGCAGCAGCGCGTCTCGGGTCTCTTCGAGTGTCGCGATTTCGCTCCCTAGCATCAGCATGCGCTTCAACAGCGAGTCGAGGGTCGGCCCAAGATTCGCGATTGCCTCCTGAGGCAAGGACGGGAAGGGCAGGCTACGGAAATTGGTGCTGTTGATTCCTGGGATCGCGGCACCGGTGCCTCGATTTCTCATCTCGCGGTCTAGCCACTCGGAGCGGAGCACCCAGTAGAGCAAGCCCTGGGTCACCGGAGCCTTGGTGCGCACACGATAGACGTGCTCATTGATCACCGCTCTGGCAACCGGGAAACCCTCACCGAACGCACTCACATGAGGAATGAAGTTCCCAGGCTTGCCTCCGTCCTTGTAGACAAGAACATCGCCATCCTGGAGTACGCCGCGAGTCATCTTCTCAGCGAAGTCCTCTGTTACGTACTTGAAGCGCTTCGCCCGGGAGACTCCCGCAGACTGAATGTTCTCAGCGCCGAGGCTGACAACGCCTCCGTCGATGTCTTTGATCCCTCCACGAGGGCGTGACCCTGTCTCCAGGACGGCGAGTGCTTCCCCCAGGGGTTCCGGTCGCCACAATGGCTCGCCGTCCGCGTCGACCGTCAACCGCTCACGTAGCAGCGCATCACCCAATGCCTCCGCCAAACCAATCGCCTTCAGACAGCTTGCGATCTTGTCATCCAAGGATCCGAGAACAGCCACGATCCGCCGCTGGTCGTCAAGCGGCGGCAGAAGGACCGGCATCTTGTAGAAAGCGTCTCGGCTAGTCGACGGGATGGCACTGCCGGAGTCCATGGTGTTGATGTCATGCGTCAGCAACTCGTAGTACGCCCAGCGGATGTCGACCTCATTGACGGGCTCCAGCCAGAAGGCAGTGTCAATCACGTAGAACGGGCCTGGTGAGTAGTGGATCCCCCGATAGGCGCCCTTGCGCCCCACGATCACACCCGGCCCTGCGCCATGCGGATCCGCCTCGGTTGTACCGACCGGACCGTTGGTTCCGAACACGGTGGTTGATCCGCGGCCGTCGCGATAGCCCTTGAGGGCCCGGCCGTACTTGAGCTCCGCCAGATCTCCCCACTCGCACGGGCGCCAGTTGTCAACCGTCATGCCCGCAGCTCCTTCAGCTGCTGCGCGATGACGTCCTCGAGTTCGCGCCCTCGCCTGAACTCATCGAAGAGCTCTTGGCTGAGGCGCTCGACCTTTTCGGGAAGGGGCTCCCCATCGGACATGCTGGCCGCCGCACCAACATAAAGGCTCGGCGTCAGGACGTAGTCCAGCGCCTCGATCTCGCCTCGGCCCACCGCGCGACAGAAGCCAGGAACATCGGCATATCCACCGTCATGGTTGCGCCACTCGTGGTACGTCCCGGAGATCCTGGCGATCTCTTCGTCACTCAGCACGCGGAGACGCCGATTCTCCATCGATCCAAGCTTTCTGGCATCGATCAGTAGGACCTCGCCCTCTCGCCTGCGATGGCCGTTCCCATGGCGATCCTTGGAGACAAACCAGAGAGTCACGGGAATCGTCACGTTGTAGAAGAGTCGGTCTGGCATCGTGACGATGCAATCGACCAACTCCGCTTCGACGAGCCGTCGCCGGATCTCGCCCTCACCAGCTGACTTCGATGAGACAGACCCATTCGCGAGGACAAAGCCGGCCGTTCCTCGCGGGCTCAGGTGATGGATGAAGTGCTGGACCCAACCGAAGTTGGCGTTGCCCTCCGGTGGGGTGCCGTACTTCCAGCGGGGGTCATCCTGGAGTTTGGCGTCCCACCAGTTCGAGACGTTGAAGGGCGGGTTTGCCAGGATGAAGTCCGCGCGGAGGTCGGGGTGAAGATCCTGCGTGAACGTGTCCGCTGAGCGGTCACCCAAGTCAGCTTCGATACCTCGCAACGCGAGGTTCATCTTGGCCAGCTTCCACGTGGTGTCGGTGAACTCCTGCCCGTAGACGGAGATGTCGGTCCGCTTGCCGCCGTGGGCCTTCACAAACTCGGCCGACTGAACGAACATGCCACCGGAGCCGCAGGCCGGGTCGTAGACGCGACCGTGGAACGGCTCCAGCATCTCGACGAGTGTCTTGACGACGCTGCGCGGTGTGTAGAACGCACCGGCGTCCTTGCCGGTCTCCTTGCCGGCGAACTGGCCGAGGAAGTACTCGTAGACACGTCCAAGGACGTCGTCGCTGCCGTGGTCGTCGGTCTCGGTGAAGCCGATCGATCCGATGAGGTCGACGAGCTGGCCGAGGCGCCCCTTGTCGAGGCCCTCACGTCCGTAGTTGCGCGGCAGGACGCCACGGATGACCGGGTTCGCCTTCTCGATCAGGTCCATCGCAGTGTCGATGAACTGCCCGATCTCGGGGAGCTTGGCCTTGGCCTGGATGCTCTCCCAGCGGGCCTCAGCAGGTACCCAGAAGACGTTGTGGCTGCGGTACTCGTCGCGGTCCTCAAGGAAGCGCTCGCGCTTGTCCTCAGCGATGCCGTCGGCAGCGAGCTCGTCGTTGATCTCCTGGCGCCTCGCCTCGAAGCGGTCGGAGATGTACTTCAGGAAGACCAGACCAAGGACGACGTGCTTGTACTCCGACGGCTCCTGGTTGCCGCGGAGCGCATCAGCCGCGTCCCACAGCCGCTGCTCCAGCGACTTGGCGGGTGCCTTCTTGGCCTGGCGTGCCACTAGTTGTCTCCCTCTCGGACAGTGAATCGGAAAAAGCCGAGAAGGATTACACACCCTCGCCTCGGACGCAACAGCGACCCTAGCGAGGGGGGCCGACACGGATCAGTGAAACGACCTAAAGGGCCAAGTCGAAGCCGGTCTTCGGCCCTGAGGAAGGCGGCATGGGTGGTCCGGGTGCGATCCGCTTTCCATCTGCGCGTTCAGGCCCAACCGGCAATTTGCTTCAGCCAACGTTCATCAGGCGGGCTCGTCTCACGAAGTGCGCTACGAGGTGTGCAAGACAGAGTTCATGGACCTGCGGGCTGCGCCAAGGCCAATCCGAAGCGCGACACCGACAGCAAGCCAACCGACCTTGAAGGAATCCCAGGCGAGCACGAGCACCACGAGATTGAGCCAACCGGATGCGCCAGCTGCCACCGCATCCGAGACCACCTTCACCGCGACGAGCAGGCCGGCCGCAATAGCCACCATCGCCACAACCGTGCTGAGCGTGGGCCGCGATGCTCGCACTCGGCGAATCAGGACGTTCGACGGGGCGAACAACAGCAAGGACCGATGAGCGAGGGCCACCATCGCAACGATGGGAAACGCAAGCAGGAAGATCATGGGATCGCCTTTCAGACGGAACATCGCTTGTCGTACGCCGCGCCCGGGCCAGGCGCCGCTGAGGAATTGCCTCCTGTGGACGGACGCCGCGCCCCAGGGCTTATGGAGCCGAAATGGCTCGAATCCTTACTGTCGCGGGGATCGCCAGACCCTTGGGCACACTCCCTGCACGCGCCGCGCGCAAGGCAGCGAGAGCCCGCTGACGGTCTGCGCGCTGAGCATCGTTCTTGGCTCCGCCGCCGACCGGCAGGTCTGAGGTGATCTTGTAGCGGTCGCGGTACGCCGCGACCGTGGCCACCGCGTCGAGCCATGCATCATCGGAGCCCACGCCGACTGGACGCGGTTGGGGTGGCCGGGCCCACTGCTTGCGGCCGGCGACTGCGTCCTCGGCAAGGGCGCGAACTCGCGACTCGATCAGTTCCTTCCGTTGGTCGATCGCCTGTCGGTCCTCGGCTGACATCGCTCCGAGCGGTTCGGGGATCAGCCCGGCGATCAGTCGTGGACGGAGCCGACAGCCGCGCGGCGGAGTCGCTGCGAGCTTGTCGACTCGGTAGCGGAGAACCGCTGCGACGTCGTCCGCGTCGTCGAGATCGTGTCGTCCGACGACTCGAGGCAGAAGACGTTCGAGGTCGTGGTGGTGCGCCTCGGCTCGGCGGAGTGCCGCTGCGAGCGGACCGA
The DNA here is from genome assembly GCF_006335005.1 of Nocardioides albidus. Lineage (GTDB taxonomy): Bacteria > Actinomycetota > Actinomycetes > Propionibacteriales > Nocardioidaceae > Nocardioides > Nocardioides albidus. The sequence goes on along the minus strand of NZ_VDMP01000026.1, from coordinate 467,261 downwards.
ACGCGGCCGACGCGACGACCGCCGAATGCTGCTCGGGGGTCAGTCCGGAACGGCTGAGCAGGTCGACGAAGCGGTCGTGCTGAGCTTCCGCGGCGATCGTCTCGAGTTCGGCCGCGAGGCGGTCGATGCCCCCGTGGAGTTCGTACTCGGCCTCGATGGTCTGCGTTGCCGAGAGGTCGGCGCCGCTGTGCTGGAGGACGCCGTACAGAACTGTCCTGGCCGTCACGTCATCCGCCTCCGGCGTGGAGTGGCTGTCGTCGGGCTGGTCGAGGGCGACGTACGCGATGTTGGACTCGCGGCCGCGGGTCATCGAGACGTAGAGGTTCTCCCGGGTCGTGGATGCAGTCACGACGACGTGCGCGGAGTCGACGGTGACCCCTTGAGCGCGATGCGCGGTGACCGCGTAGCCGAGATCGACGTGCTCGGCGACGTACTCCGGCGGCAGGACCATTCGCCCACCGCGGGCGTCGAGGCGCCTGACCATGACAGAGCCGTCACGCCGGATGTCGGTGACCAGCCAGCGGTCGCCGTTCTTCACCCACCCGCTACGCATCGTTCGGATGCGGCGGTCGTTCTGGCGCGTGATCACGACGTCCCCAACAGAGGCTCGGCAGCCGTCGATCAGGGCTACCTCGCGGTGATCGACGGCGCCGTCCAGGAGCAGCCGCTCAGCCCGAGCGCGTTCGTTGAGCGCGCGGACGTCCTGCGCCGACTCGGTCACGAGGATGCTCGCGCGCCCAGCGGCGCAGTCGTCGCGCCAGGCGGCGTACGCCGCGTCGACCATCTCGTCGGTGAGGCCTTCGCGGATCCGCTTGTGGCGACCGTACGTCGAGACGACCTGGACGTCACCGCGGCTCAGCGCGAGGGAGGCCTCCTTCTCCCACTCGTTGGCGAACCGGTGGATCTCCCTCAGCTCCGGCACGTCCGCACGCCGATCGACGAGAAGTGCGAAGGCTCCGCCGGCATCGACGGACTGGAGTTGGTGTGGGTCACCGACCAGCAGCACCTTCGCACCCGCACCGCTGGCGATCCCCGTGAGCCGATCGAGTGTCACCGTGTCGGCCAGCGTCGCCTCGTCGACGATCATGAGTTGAGCGCGCCGCAGTTCGGTGCGACCGCGGTCGTATTCGTGGAGCCACTTCGCTGTGTTCTCGCATGCGACGCCGAGGTCGTTCGCCAGCGCCTGGGCGGCCGCAGCGGACGGCGCCAGACCGATGACACTCCCCCGCCCGTGCTCGCTGATCCAGGCCGCGCGGAGCGCTCTCATCGTGGTGGTCTTGCCAGCCCCAGCAGGTCCGACTAGTAGGTCGACCTGTCGCCCTGAGCGACAGATGCTCTCAACTGCACGCCGCTGCTGAACGGTCAGCGAGACCTTGCCACGGCCACCTGCTCGACCGGCACCGGCTGCAGCCCTTGGCGCGGTCACCTTCTCGGCGCGCACCAACAACCGTCCCTCGGCCTCGAGCACTGCGATCGAGGAGTACTTCTCACCGTGCCGCGGGCGGAACCGGCTCGTGCCGTCCTCGCGCTGGAACCGAGCCGGGCTGAGAGCGAGCTCCGGCGGCGTCAGGACCACGGAGCGCGCCTGCGCCGCGTCCACGACGAGGCCGAGGACGGCCTCGCGGTCCTCCGTCGTCGCGAACCTCAGATCCATCGTCTGCTTCGCCGCCTCGGCCATCAGGTTCCAGTGCGTCCACACAGCCCGCTTCACAGAGACGGCCGCGACCACATCGGCACCGATCGCCTCGATGGCAGCCAGCGGCACGTCCTCCGCAGTCAGGAGGTCGCAGTCTCGGCCGATCACCGACTGCGACCAGCTCGTCGGCTCGGTGCCCAACCGCTTGGCGGCCCGTTGCCGCCAACCCGCGGTGAGGTCGGCCAGCGACCGCACCTCCTTCGGCGGGCGCGTGGCGAGGGTGGCCTGTGCACGGAGCTCGACGATCGTCCTCGCCGAGGGCCTCCGGCCGTGGCGAGCGACGTACTCCGCGATGAGCTCTTCCTTCTTGATCTCGATCTCGCGGGTGCGGCTGGAGAACTCGGCGATCAGGTCGTCGGTCACGCCCGCGATCTCCCATCGAGGATTCCGGTCGGGTCCACGCTGCCGCAGCTCCCACTCGATGCCGAGGTCGCGCGTCAGCCGGTCCGCCAGGAGTGCGTCGTAGTGCGCAGACAAGCCGGTGCGTGAGGCGAAGACCGGACGGCCGTCGAGGCTTCGCCAGCGGCCGTCCATGACGGTGAGGATCTTGTTGGCGACGACGACGTGCGTGTGGAGCTGCGGGTCCCCGGCGCGCGAGTCGAAGTGGTCGTAGGCGACGGCAGCGACGCCCGCCACGTCGACCTGGGCGACAGCCCCATCAGAGTCGGAGATCCCCGCCCGAGTGGCGGCGATCTCTCGTTCGAACAGCGCGATTACGTCTGCGACCGCCGCGTGATGGGCGGCGACGATCCACTCCTGGGTGACGGCGTCGGCGACACCCCAGAGCACAGAGACCGACTTCGGGACGCTGAAGGTGAGGTCGAACCCTGCCACTGCTCGCCGCATCCCGGCCGCGGTCTCCTCAGCCTCGATCCGCGTCGTCTCGGCGGCGCAGTCCTCCTGCGTCATCTCCGGATCGAGAGCGGCGACGCGCTCGTCGATGCGGTCCGAGAGCCTCTTGTACGACGGATACGCGCGGCCGAGTTGCGCTCCCGTGATCGGGTCTCGGCCCATGCCGACAAGCAGTGCGAGCTGCTCCTCGCTCACCCGCATGCCCGGGCGAAGCTGGCCAGCACCGAAGGCCCCGACACCGGATCCGAGCCAGCGGCCGGGCGGCGTACCGACCTCGGAGTAGTAGCGGGTCAGCGGCGTCGACAGGACGCGGTTGCCGTCGCCGGCCGCGACGCTGCGCAGCAGGTACTGGTAGCCGCTGCCCGCGGACATCCGGCGCATCGAGACCGTCACGGCCGTTTCCGTCCCACAGCGCTCAGGTGCGCCTCCTTCTCCA
>NZ_VDMP01000026.1:383945-464215 GCF_006335005.1 Nocardioides albidus | reverse complement strand
GAGGGACTGAAGGAGCGACGGGAGAAAGAGGACGGAGGGCTGAGTGGGACGACGGGATTGGGCAGAGACGAGCACCTGACCCGTGAAGCGACCCGGGTAAAGACGTCGGGTCCGGATTCGTGAATCAGGCTTACGATGAGGTTCAGACGATGCACGCACCGCCCGTGGGGCGTCGTCGCGCCTCATCGCCTTTGGGCGAGAGGAAGCAGGACCATCCCCATGAAGAATCGACTCGGGTTGACCTTCCTGGCGACCGGCACACTTCTGTTGGCCGCGGTGTCGGCGTGTGCCGACAACGACGCGGATCCTCAGCCGACGACGCCAGCCACGTCGTCCCCGACAGAGTCGGCGGAGCCGACGACCAGCCCGTCGCCGACGTCTCCGAACGATGCCGCCACCGCGAATGCGACGGCTGCGATGACCGACTACTACTCCGTCCTCGACGGGCTCAGGGCCGATCCCTCCAGCGATCTCAAGAAGCTCGAGACCGTCGCGATCGGAGCACAGCTCAACGCGGTGCAGACCCTCGTACGGCGGCAGCGCGATCAGGGCCAGCGCCAGACAGGCAGCACGGCCATCAGCGAACTGAAGGTCCAGTCAGTCACCCTGGACAACTCCGACCCGGACGCTGGCAAGGTACCTACGGTCGTCATCGACGTCTGCTGGGACGTCACCAAGGTCGACGTGCTCGACAAGAGCGGCAAGTCGATCGTCTCCCCCGACCGCCCGGACACCGGGTGGACGCGTTACACCGTCGCGAACTACGAGTACGCCGCCGACCCCGCCGGCGGATGGCGCGTGGCGACTGGCCAGGACCTCAAGCAGACGCCATGCGCGGCCTCCTGATTCGCCTCCTGCTGACTGCCCTCGCCACCGCCAGCCTCACTGCCCTTGCCTCCGCACCGTCGTACGCCGACGGCACGGTCTGCGGTCAGACCGACCCGGCGACGGGCGAGTGCCTGATCTGGATCCATGTCCCGGGCAATCCCGGCACACCGGGGACGCCAGGCGACGACGGGCCAGAGGACACGGGCAGCGGCGCAGCCTGCTACTGGGACGGCACCAGCCAGGGCGTCACGAATCCACCGCCCGGGCCGGTGCCATGCACGAAGAACGGCGCCTACTGGTCGAACGCGTACCACTGCTACATCTCGCTGGTGGAGCCCCAGCCGCCAGCCGGCGATCCGAGCTGGCAGGGCCACGAGCCCGGAGACGGCGCCGTCTACTACTGCGACCAGCCGCAGACCGGGCTGCTCATCACGATCTGGACGCAGGACCCGCCGCCGAACTCCGGCACGGGACCGACACCGAGAGAGGTCGCCCAGATCGCCATCGAGAACATGCACCTCGGGGCGATCGACATCGGCATCGCTCCCGAGCCGGGCCCCGACAGCATCGGCCTCGTCGGCATGCCCGTGTGGATGTGGGCGAAGGCGCCGAGCAGCCAGACCTACGGCCCGATCACCGAGAGTGCGTCGGCAGGCGGCATCACGATCACCGCGACGGCGAAGGTCCTGCACGTCACCTGGGACATGGGCGACGGAACCGAGGTCGTCTGCGACACGGCGGGCACGCCGTACAAGCCGGAGTTCGGGCGGAAGGACTCCCCCGACTGCGGCCACACCTACAAGAAGTCGAGCGCGGGGCAGGCAGAAGACGCGTACACCGTCACCGCGACCTCGAGCTGGGTCATCACCTGGTCGGGCGCAGGCCAGACCGGGACGATCCGCCTCGACGGCCTCAACCGCTCGACCCAGATCCGGATCGGCGAAGCACAGGTGCTCGTGAACTGACGAGCACTGCGCGGGGAGGGACGAAGTGACTACGACTGCCCGAGAGGACCGGAAGCCCGGCCCCCACCGCACCGCGCCCGACGGCGGCCCGCCGATCACTCCCCCGCCCAAGCTGCGCAGGCGGCCCGGCCTCGTCTTCGCCGCCGTCGTCGTCACCGCCCTTGGCTGCCTGCTCGGTGCGTGGGCATGGAACGCGACGACCAGCACCGAGGAGGTCCTCGCTGCGGCGAAGACGATCCATCGAGGCGAGGTCATCACCGCCGACGACATCCGGCGCATCCGGATCAGCGGCGACCCGGCTCTGGAGCCACTCCCGGCGTCGGCGTACGACGAGATCGTCGGCCAGCGCGCCGCGCTCGACATCTCTGCCGGCGGGCTGATCACGACGGAGTCGACGACCGATGCGCCGATGCCACCGGAGGGCCAGTCGATCGTCGGCATCTCGCTGACTCCGGCCCAGGTTCCAGCGCTCCCGATGCACGGCGGCGACAAGGTCCGCATCATCGCCACCCCTGCTGCGAACGGCGATGCCCCGACCGGCGCGCCCCAGTTCACCGCTGCCGAGGTCGTCGACACGGCGATCGACGAGACGACCGGCAACACCATCGTCAACGTCCTGGTGCCGTACGCCGACGCGAGCGTCCTCGCGGCCCGCGCTGCCACCGGCAACGTCGCGCTGATCCTCGACTCGGGAGCCCAGTGATGGCGATCGTGTGCCTGACCTCGGCCTCCGGTTCGCCCGGCGTCACCACCACAGCAGTGGGCATGGCCTTCAGTTGGCCACGGCCCGTGCTCCTCGTCGAAGCCGACCCGACCGGCGGATCCGGCGTCCTCGCCGGGTTCCTCCGCGGCACCACGCCGTACGACGCCGGGCTGATCGAGCTCGCCCTCTCACCCCTCGGCACAGCAGACGCGCTGCGGGACGTCGTCCGGCCCTTGAGCCCGAACGTCTCGCTCGTCGCCGGCATCCGATCGCACGCTCAGGCCGCGGCGCTCCGTGACATCTGGGAGCCGTTGGCGGCCGCACTCCGCGAACTGGATGACAACGGCCAGGACGTCATCGTCGACGCCGGCAGGCTCGGCCTCATGGGCTCGCCGACCCCGCTGCTGGACGCCGCCGACGCAGCGCTCCTGGTCACCAGAGCCACCCTGCCGGCGATCTCGGCAGCTCGGTCGTGGGCGGAGACCGTCCGGCAGCCCGCCACCGGATGGCGTCACCCCTGCTTGCTTCTCATCGCCGAGGGCCAGCCTTATCGAGCCACTGAGATCTCCAAGGTTCTCGGCATGCCCGTCGTCGCCGACCTGCCGGACGATCCGGCAGCCGCGGCCGTGTATCACCGCGGCGCGGCGCCTCCGAAGCACTTCGAGACCGGCCCCTACATCCGCGCGCTCGAGGCCACGGTCCAATCGGTCCAGGCGCACATCGCCCGTGGTCGGTTCGCGCTGGTCGAGGAGGCGCGGCCATGACCGAGACCTACCGATTCTCGAACGAGTACGGCGACCTGACGCGCCTGCCGCTCTTCAGCCAGACGACCAACGGCGTCCCCCACGAGGTGCCGAGCGGTCTCGACGCGACCGTTGCATCGCCGCCCCCGGCCACCTCCGATGTCGACTGGGCGCTCGTCTCGGCACTGCGCGCCCAGGCCTCCGAGCAGCTGAGCCAGGCCGTGCAGTCCGGGCGTGCCCGTCTCGGCAAGGAGGCACAGCAGGAGCTGGGCCGGTCGATCGTGCTGGACCTGATCGAGTCTGCGATGGCAGAGGCCGTCGACGCCGGGCTCGGGTCGTGGAGTCCCGCGAAGCAGCAGGCGACCGCGCAGGCCGTGTTCGACTCACTCTTCCGCCTGGGCCGCCTGCAGCCCTTGGTGGATGACGATCGGATCGAGAACATCGTCATCGTCGGCCACGACAACGTGCAGCTCGAGCTGATCGACGGGACGCTCGTTCCCGGGCCGTCGGTGGCCGATTCCGATCAGGAGCTGATCGACTTCCTCGTATTCCTTGCCTCTCGCAGCGAGGTGAATGCGCGGTCCTTCTCCGAGGCGCAACCGAGTCTCCACATGAGGCTGGACGGCGGCTCCCGGCTGGCGGCCGTGGCGTGGGTAACCACCCGGCCGTCCGTCGTGATCCGTCGGCACCGGCTGATGCGGGTGACCCTGGACGACCTCGTCAAGCGCGACATGATGACGCCCGTCGTCGCCTCGTTTCTGAGGGCCGCGGTGCGGGCTCGGTGCTCGATCGTGGTCGCCGGGGCGCAGGGGGCGGGTAAGACCACGCTGGTCCGCGCCCTCTGCGCCGAGATCGACGAACTCGAGGCCATCGGCACCTTTGAGACCGAGTACGAACTGCACCTCCACGAGCTCGGTCGGCACAAGGTGGTCATTCCATGGGAGGCCCGGCCGGGATCGGGTGAACGCGGTCCCGACGGGCGACAGTCGGGTGAGTTCACGCTCGACGAGGCACTGGTCGACTCCTTCCGCTTCAACCTGTCCCGGCAGATCGTCGGAGAGGTCCGCGGCAAGGAGATCTGGGCGATGATCAAGGCGATGGAGTCCGGCACCGGATCCATCTCCACAACGCACGCGGCCGATGCGGTGGCCGCAGTACGCAAGCTCGTGACCTGCGCGATGGAAGCCGGGCCGCACGTCACACAGGGTCTGGCCACCAGCAAGCTCGCCGCGACCGTCGACCTGATCGTCCAGTTGAGCCTGGAAACCAAGGTCGTGCCGGGCGGGGCTCAGCGGGCGAGGCGGGTCGCGGAGGTCATCTCGCTGGCCCCGGGCGAGAAGGAGCCCGGCTACGCGACCACGCACGTGTTCCGCGCCGATGCCACGGGAGTCGCAGTCCCCGACGTCCTCCCTGACGAGTACCGACGGCTCACGCAGCACGGCTTCGACCTCCCGGCGTACCTCGCGAGTCAACCGCTGGGAGCCCGGACATGACCACGATCCTTCCCGCACTCGCGGGTGGACTCGTCGCCTTGGGGCTCCTCGGGGTGGTCGTCGGCCTTCGCCCGACCGCGATTCCGCCGCGGGAACCCACGGCAGCCCATCGGCGCCGCGCCCTCAACCGGCGAACCCGAGTCCTGCTTCTTGCCGGTGGCGCGCTCGGCCTCGTCGGATGGCTCATCACCGGCTGGATCCTGGCGCTCGTCATCGCGCCGGTCGCAGTCATCGGGCTGCCCATCCTGCTCAGCGCGCCGCCGGCAGCAACGCAGATCGCACGCCTCGAAGCGATGGAGGAATGGACTCGATCGCTCTCCGGAGTCCTCACCGTCGGAATCGGCCTGGAACAAGCGCTGGTCGCGACTCTGCGGTCGACACCTGCTCCGATCGCCGATGAGGTCCACCGACTGGTGACCCGGCTGCGGGCACGGTGGGACACCGAGAAGGCTCTGCGAGCATTCGCCGACGAACTCGACGACGCGACCGGCGACCTGATCGCAGCGAACCTGATCCTGGGCGCCCGTCGACGCGGCGCCGGGCTCGCGAGTGTGCTCGAAGGGCTCGCCGAGTCGGTCGGCGCCGACGTGCGTGCTCGGCGCCAGGTCGAGGCAGACCGAGCCAAGCCGCGAGCGACCGCGCGGTGGGTCACGTTGATCAGCGCCAGCGTGCTCGTCGTACTTGCGCTGTCCGGGACGTACGTCGAGCCGTACCGCACCCCGGTGGGCCAGGTGCTCCTCGTACTCCTTCTGTCGGCGTACGTCGCGACCCTGGTCTGGATGCGACGCATGGCCGCAGGCAAGCCTCTCCCCCGGTTCCTGGCGACCCGCGCAGTCGCGGAGGCGCCGCGATGATCACCGGGCTGCAGTTGGCGATCCTTGCCGGGGGCCTCGTCGGCCTCGGCCTCGTGCTTCTCGTCGCCCGCCTCCTGCCCGCGGAGCCCGACCTCGCCGACGCGCTCGAGCGTGTCTCCTCGTCTCGTCCGCGTTCAACCACCTCCGATTCCGCGCGGTCGAGCAAGGAGCGGCTCGGCCTGTGGGGCCTGCGTGTCCTGCCGCCCGGGCTCTGGGTTCGTACGCCGACTCGCGAACTCGCGCTCCTGCGGATCCCGGTCGCGCAGTTCTACGGCGAGAAGCTGATGTTCGCTGGGCTCGGCCTCGTCATCCCGCCGGTCCTCGTCACGCTCTTCAACGCCTTCGGGCTGAGCATCCCGTTCCAACTTCCGGCGGTCGGATCGCTCGCGCTGGCCGCCGTCATGTTCTTCATCCCGAACTACAACGCCCTCGACGACGCGAAGAAGGCGCGGACTGAGTTCGCCCGAGCTCTCGGCGCCTACATCGACCTCGTGGCTCTGGAGCGGAACAACGGCATCGGCCACCGGCAGGCGATGGAGGCTGCGGCTGAGGTCGGCGACTCGTGGGTGTTCACGCGGCTGTCCGAGGAGCTCACCCGGTCGCGGTGGTCGGGACTGCCGCCCTGGGACGCGCTGCACACCTTGGCAGAGGAGCTCGGACTGCCCGAGCTCGACGACTTCGCCGACATTATGCGCCTCTCGGGCGAGGAAGGAGCCGGCGTGTACGCGACCCTGCGCGCCCGGTCCGCCGCCATGCGCACGGCGATGCTCAACGACGAGCTCGCACAGGCCAACGCCGTCGGTGAGCGCATGTCGATGCCCGGCTCGCTGCTGGGCGTGATCTTCATGGCGCTGCTCGTCGCGCCCTCATTGCTTCGCATGTTCACGAACTCGTGACCACGGAAGGACACATCCACAGGAGGAAAACCCATGTTGAAGGTTCTGGTCCTGCTGCAGATCGCAGCACTCAGCAAGTACGACGACCTGCGAGCTTCCCACCGCAGTGAACGCGGGTCGGTGACGATGGAGCACGTCCTCTGGGCCGTCGCCGTCATCGGCATCGTCGGGATCGTGGTCCTCGCGGTCACGAACTATGTCACCTCAGAAGCGGGCAAGATCAAGTAGCCGCCGCCGGCGACGCGGCGAACGGGGCTCGGTCTCGATCGAGCTCGTCGTCCTGCTGCCCGCACTGTTCGCAGTCATGTTCCTCGGGATGCAGGCAGCGCTCTACTACCACGCGAAGTCGGTCGCCATCGCGGCCGCGCAGCAGGGCGCCAGAGCCGCCGGAGCCGAGCAGGGCCGGGAGTCCGACGGGGTCGGCGCAGCCAACGACTTCCTCGCCGAGGCCGGTGGCGATGACGTCATCACCGCGACGTCGACGAGTGCGAACCGGACCGCCACGACTGCCACCGTGACTGTCAGTGGCTTCTCACTGAGCGTCATTCCAGGGTGGAAGGTCCGGATTACTCAGAGCGCGAGCGTGCCGGTCGAGCAGGTGACGGCGCCGTGATCCGCCGGGACGAGCGCGGTTCGGCAGCCCTCGAGGCGGCGATCGGCGTGCCCGCCTTCGCGCTCTTCGTCGGCCTGGTCATCTTCGGAGGCCGTACGGCGACCACCCATCAGGCGCTTCAGTCCGCCGCCGCCGATGCCGCCCGGTCAGCCTCGCTCGCCCGCAACGCGGACGTCGCCCGCACGGATGCACGCGCGGCAGCGACTTCGAGCATCACCAATCAGAAGATCGGATGCTCGGCCATCGACGTTGTGGTCGACACGAGCGACTTCGACAAGCAGCCCGGGGTCCCAGGATCGGTCACCGTGACGGTGTCCTGCCGCCTCGACCTGTCAGATCTCGCCGTGCCGGGCGTGCCAGTAGCACGGGTCCTCCGGAGCACCATGTCCAGCCCGCTTGATACGTGGCGGGAACAATGAGCCGCCGGGACGAGCGCGGCTCCATTACGGTCTGGCTGGCCCTGTCCAGCTTCGTGATGATCTTCCTCGTCGGACTGGCGGTCGACCTCGGGGGCCAGGTCCACGCCCACGAGCGGGCCCACGACGTCGCAGCGCAGGCCGCACGAGCCGGTGGCGAGGAGGTCGAAGGAAGCTCCGCCATCCAAGGTCACGACCTCGCGATCTCCCCCGCCGCCGCGCGTGCCGCTGCCCAGCGCTACCTCGACGCGGCCGGCGTCGCCGGAACGGTCACCATCAACGACGGCACCACGATCACGGTGACCGTCACGGACTCCTACGACCCGCAGTTCCTCGGTCTCATCGGCATCAACCGCCTCGACGTCACCGGCACCGCGACCGCGCGACTCGTCCGCACCCTCGGAGGTAGCGAGCAATGAACAGGACCGACTTCAGGCTTCGCGGCCTCCTGGCCACACTCACGCTCGTCGCCTTCGTGGTCGGGGTGCCAGTCGTGCTCATCGCCATCGACGCGCTGCCCGACCCGAGCGCGTTCACCTGGTCGAGGCTGACGGCCCAGGACGACGGCACGCTCGCGCTCCAGGTCATCACCGCTATCTGCTGGATCGCGTGGGCCGTCTTCACGTGCCAGCTCGTCGCCTCGATCGTGTCGCAGGCTCGCGGCATCCGTACGCCGCGCCTCCCAGGTCTCGCGATTCCTCAGCTTGCCGCAGACCGCCTGGTCGCGGCCGCGGCGCTGCTGTTCGTCGCCGTCCCCACGGTCAGCGCCGTACTGCCCCCGCATCGGGCGCATGCGGCAGTCGCCGCGCCGCTGCCGGACGAGCCGCAGGTAGCAGTTGCTCCGGATGCGCCGGCCGAGCCTCGAGCAGAAGAGCACGCGCAGACGATGCAGCCGCAGACCGAGCGCTACACGGTCAAGCGCGGCGACAGCCTCTGGAAGATCGCCGAAGAGCGACTCGGCGACGGCACGCGGTACGTCGAGCTCGTTGCCCTCAACGAGGCCGTCCTCGACGGGCGTCCCGACTTCCTCCTGCCCGGGACCGTGCTCAAGGTCCCCGCCGCGGACGACCCTTCGGGCGGCTCGTACGTCGTTGAGCCGGGTGACACCCTCTCCGAGATCGCCGAGGATCATCTAGGCGACGCCGACGCATATCCGTCGATCTTCCGGGCATCACGCGACACCGTGCAGCCGAACGGCGCCCACCTCTCCGACCCCGACCTCATCCTCCCCGGCTGGAAGCTCACGATCCCGGGACAGTCGGATCCGGTCGAGCCTCAGGAGCCGAAGCACGTCCAGGAGCCGCCTCGGCACGACGCTACTCCACCTACCGACGGAGCTACTCCGCCCGCTCCCGGAGCATCCGACCCCGACCCCGAGCATGCTTCCGCCGACTCCGACGAGGACGAGACCACCCCGATCTGGCTGCTCCCGGGACTGGCCGGCGCTGGGGCACTCCTGGCCGGGTCGCTCTGGCTGGTGCTGCGACAGCACCGGCGAACCCAGCTCCGCTATCGCCGACCCGGAAGGGTCATCGCCCCACCGCCGGACGAGTTGCGCGCTGTCGAGAAGTCCGTGCAGGTGTCGGGATCCGTCACCGCCCATCCGATCGAGGAGCTAGATGCGGCGCTCCGTGGCCTGGCCCCTGCACCTCGCCTGCTCTCCGTCCGGCTCTCTTCCAGCCGGATCGTGCTGACGCTCGCGGAGCCGACTGAACTCTCCAAGCCATGGACTGGAGACGGCACTGCATGGCAGCTCGCTGTCGAGGCGGTGCCGATTCCGCCTCCCGATGCAATGTCGCCGTACCCGATGCTCGTCAGCGTCGGGAAGGCCGACGACGGATCACTCGTCCTGCTCAACCTCGAGGAGCTTCGCGCGCTGGCGCTGAACGGGGACCGCGATGCAAGCGCGGCGCTCGCTCGCCATCTCATGGCGGAGTTGGTCGTCAATCCTTGGGCCTCTCCCGTGCACATCGAGGCGCTGGGAATCGGTGGAGAGCTGGCCTCGATCAACCGCGACTTCGTCCACGTCCACGACCCCGGAGACGACGCGTTCCTTCGCGCTCTGGCCGACGACCTCGCGACCGCCAGCCCGATCGGAGAGCCGGATGAGTTCCACGCCGCGGTCATCGCAGGCGGCGACAGTGGTCCGGATCTGACGCACTTGGCCGGGGCCCTCGTTGGCTTCTCGGGACGCGCTGGCCTGGCTCTGGTCAGCGTCGGAGGAGAACCGTGCCCGCCGTTCGTCGACGTCCACCTGAGCGCCGAGGGCCGTCTGCGGATCCCTTCTCTTGACCTGGAGCTCGCTTCCGCGGGGCTGACTGCTGCGGAGGCGGAGGCGTGTGCCGCGCTGATCGATCTCACCACGGAGGCCCAGGTGGTGCCGGTCCCCCGTGCCGCCGACGAACGGACCGTGACGGATTGCGCGGGCGCGCTCGTCGACGAACTCACCGACCCGCGTCCCGAGGAGCAACCAGCTGGCGCCTCGTCACTCCTGCCGCTCGACGCCCAGGTCTACGCCGACCTGGCGGCCACGACGGTCGACGATGTCCAGACTCTCGCGCCCAACGCTTCTCCGGAAGCCGCAGGGGCCGTCCATGCCTACGATCCGGACCTGGACGAGGACCTCGCCCGATGGGATTCCCCGGTTCCCGCGGCCCCGAAGGTGACCTTGCTGGGTCCGGTCACGGTCAGGACTCTGGGCGACGCAACAGCCACGGCTCACCGCCGGCCCTACTACGTCGAGTTCCTCGCCTACCTCGCGCTCCACCCGAACGGGGTCACCGCGGAGAAGCTCGCAGAGGACCTCTGCATCCGTCCTCAGAAGGCGCGGTCCGACCTGAGCATCATCCGGAAGTGGCTCGGACAGAGCCGGGCGGGCAAGCCGTTCCTCCCCCGCGCGCAGCAGACCCACCAGGACGGCGTCCCGGCGACCTACGCCCTCGACGGGGTCCTCTGCGATCTCGACCTGTTCAGGCGCCTCCGTGCCCGCGGCCAGAGCCGCGGCGCCGAGGGGCTGGCAGACCTCATCGCCGCGCTGCACCTCGTCAGCGGAGAGCCGTTCACCGACCTCCGCAAGGACGGGTGGGGATGGCTTCTCGAAGGCGACCGACTCGACCACATCATGACAGCGGCGATCGTCGATGTCGGACACATCGTGACCACCCACGCGCTTACCGTCGGCGATCTAGACCTGGCCGACTTCGCGTCCAGCGTCACACTCGCCGCCTCGCCGTATGACGAGATCGCGACCCTCGACCGCGTCGCGGTCGACCGAGCCATGGGTGACGTCGAAGGAGCCGACGCGCGGATGCGAGACGGCATCTCGAACCGCAGTGATGACGACTACGGCCCGATCCGACTGCCGGCTCGAACCACGGAAGTCATCGACGGCAATCCGCAGCCCCACGCAGCACCCCGCCGAACGGGATGACACCCGCGTGGGGCCCGTGCCAGCGCGCGAGTCCCGGACATCCCAATCGCAACGTGGAACCTCGAAGGCAAGCGGGTCGCTCAGGTGGTCCGTCACCTAGCCAATGGACCTCGACCGGCTCGACTTGCACGACTTGGGCGACGCACAGAGCCGGGCATGGCGATGGGGCGCACGGTTGACCGTGCGCCCCATCGGGGTTGTCCTAGGACTTGCGGAGCTTCTTGGCGGAGCGCTTGTCGAGCGCGGCGACCGGCTGGATGTTCTTGCTGGTCTGCTTCCGGATCTCGCGTGCGGTCTCGGGGAGGCGCACGTTCTTGCTGTAGTTCGCGTACTGCTTGGTCAGGGTCGGAGTGAGGTCCTTGGTGACCGGGACGGTCGCGACGTTGGCCGCGATCTGGCCGCTGAGGAGGACCTTCTTGCCGATGTCGGTGATCTTCTTGAAGCCCATGGGTCAGTCCTCCTTGGTGAGGTTCTCGAGGTACTCCTGGTGGTCGGTGAGGTCCCGGGCCTGGGCGACCGCGAGGTCGAGGCGCCGGTAGTCCAGGTCGGGCGCGGGGAGGCGGGCCTTGGAGCCGGTCAGTCCGTGGTAGCTGCGGGCGAGGCTGATGGCCTTGTCCTGGCGGCTGCCGGTGACGAGGTGCTCGGCGCTGGTGCGGGTCTGCTCGATGAGACGGTTGAGCTTGGCGATCCGGATGCCGGTCTCCTCGATCCGGAGCTTGCGGGCGTTGTTCAGGCCCTCGATGGTGGCCTCGCGGCTGCGGAGCTGGACGCTGAGGTGCTGGACGCGGTCGGTCTGGTCCGACCCGTTGTCGTACTCCGCGGTGTAGTTGAGGTAGGCGCCGAAGCCGAGCAGGAAGCCGAACAGCGCGGCGAGGGCGTACACGAGCACCGGCATGACCTCGGCGGCGAGCCCGTCGACGATCACGCGGGAGGCCATGACCACGACCGCGGCCGTCACAACGGCGACGAGGGCGGCGATCTCCAGCCTGATGCGGCGCCGGTTCTTCGAGTCGGTCTCGATCGTCGAGGAGTCGCCCTTGAACGCCCGGTGGCGGCGGCCCATCCCGCGCGCGACCAGGGCCAGCATCAGGGTGCCGAGGATCGCGAAGATTCCGGCGATCGAGGCCTTGATCGTGGTGCCGGTGTCGGAGCCGATCAGGCGGTAGTTCACGTTGAACAACGACAACAGCGCGTACAAGAAGACGGGGAAGTCGATCAGGAGCAGGCCGATTTCCTTGAGCTTGTTCCGCGTCTTGAGCGTGTGCTTCTTGGAGCCGTTCCTCTGGTCGCTGCTGATCTCGGCGCGGAGCGCGTCGTGCAGGGTCTGCGCCTCCTCGGGCGTGAGCTTCTCGCCGACGGCGCCGCGCATCGGGCTGGTCCGGACCTGCTCGATCTGGGTGGAGAGGACGTTGATCTCGGCCATGAGCGGGCGGATCGCCTTGATCTCCGGCTCGATCTCCTTGGTGACCTGCCGGTTGAGCTGAGCCTGCGCGGCCTTCTCCGGCTTAGCACGGACGGCGGCCTCGTTGTAGGTGAGGAACGCGCCGTCACGGGGGAGGGGGAACCGAACCGCCTCGTCGGCAAGGTTGTGGACCGCGATCACCTGGTTGAACGGGATCGGCCCGAGACCGAGGCACGAGGTGATCGTGTGCCGACGCGGGATCCCCGGCGTCGGGGTATCGAACCCGGCGTTGCGGGCGTAGCTGTCGGCGTGGATCTCCGGCGGCGTGTTGTTGTTGTCGATGGTCATGGTGACTCCTCCTGCCTAGTTCTTCCTGGTGGTGATGACGAGCTCGACGACGCGGTTAAGGCGAGCGAGCTTCTCGACGTACGTCCCGGCCTCGCCGGGGGTGTTGTCGACGATCTGGTGCGAGGTGTTGCCGAAGCCGGTCGCGGTCCCGATGACTCGACGAGGAGCGCCGAGTTCGAGGAGACGCCGCAGGACGGCCTGTGCCCGCGCCTGGGAGAGGGCGATGCCATCGCCGCCGCCGGGGACCTCGGCGGCGTGTCCGATGGCGTCGACGACTCGGTCGGCGGGGCAGCGGCGCAGTGACCGGGCGATCGGGGCGAGGATCTTGCCGGCGCCGGGGGTGAGGACTGCACTCTCCGACTCGAACGCGACGTCGCCGTCGACCGTGACCGTGCCGATGCAGGTGGTCGTCACCTGGTTGAGGTTCACGACGGGCACATCGAGGGTCGAGGTCGAGTCCATGGTGCTCGCGGGCCCGTCCGTGGCGGAGCACGAGGAGGCGCCAGTGCGGCGACAGATCGTCATCCACAGGTGTGTGAGCGCGGTACGGGCCGCGGTCCCGGGCACCGGCTGCTTGCTGTTCGGCGCGGGGTATCCGAGTCCGGCGAACACGATGGACCGGCCGGTCGCGTGAGGAATGTTCGCGGGGTCGATGGCCTTGGCAAAGCGCTCCGGGTACAGCATCCAGTCGCCCGCCGCGCGGAGGTCGACCGGCGCCGTTGTGCTGAGCCCGGAGGTCACCACGATGACCGTCCCGCCCGTGGGGGTGGTCTCGAGAGCGGTGTCGAGCACTCCGAGGACGTCCAGGCCGGCAGTGCCGGCGTGGAGGTTGGCAAGGGAGGTGGTCATGTCGGCGACCCGGCCGTCGATCTTCTCCGCCGCCTTGTCGGGGTCCGCCTCAACCTCGTCGCCGCGCATCGGTGTGAGGTCCGTGGTGCCGGCGAGGCCGATGGTGCCCTGAACGACCAGGCCGACCTTGCCGTCGCCCGGGAAGAGCGCCTCGGTCGCGTGCCGGAGGAGGTCGTCGTGGAGGAGGTTGATGGCGCCGCTCGGGGCCGGGTCGGCTGCGGTCGCGGTGAACGCGATCGTCAACGCTGCTGGGCTATCCGGGCCCTTGCAGCCGGTCAGCCCACCAAGGGTCAGCAGCGTCGCAAGGATGAGGGTCGTCGCGACTCGGACGGATCGGATCATTACGGGCTCTCCTTCGGGCTTCTGCCGCACGCCCAGACGTGGGACGTGCCGTCACGAGGAACACGACCGGAGAGCGCGGAGTGCGACAGAGTTGAAAATCACCTCGAGTTGATGTCGCGAATTGAGCGGCAGGCGCGTGTAAATAGCGTGGCGAAACGCGACCGATCCGCCGGCACGCTGGTTCGGACAACTCCCCGGATCTTGCGACGACCGGGTCGAAGCCATGGAACGATCCCTCCGTGGCCGACACGAACGCGGAGGAGTTCTCCGAGTACGTACGGGCACGGGAGGTCCGCTACGTGCGGCTCGCCTACCTGCTGTGCGGCAATCAGGCCGATGCCGAGGACCTGGTGCAGGACGTCTTGATGGCCTGCTATCCGAAGTGGCGAAGGATCACTCAGAATGGCGATCCCGACAAGTACGTGCGCGGCGCGATCGTCAAACGGTCACGGGGCCTTCCCAGGCGAGCATTCCGACGCAAGGAAGCACTCGGCTCGGCGGTCCCCGACGTAGCCGATCCAGAGCTGGATGTTGCCGAGCCGGTCTTCCGGGTGATGGCTCTACAGAAACTCAGCCACGTAGCGCGAGTAGTGGTTGTTGCGCGGGTCGAGGCCGGCCTCAGCTGGCAGGAGATCGGGGAGCTCGTCAACTACTCGCCCCGGCAGGCGCAGCGGATCTACAACGACGCCCTGGAGGAGCTGCGTTCACACTTGGGAGGTGGTGGCTGATGATCGACCGGGAGCGGCTCGCCATCGAACGGATGATTCGGCGCGCGGCCGCCGACGTGCGGCCGAGCTCCGGATTGCACGATCGGATCATGGCTGGCGGGCGGCGACGCGAGAGGCGACGCACTGTGGCGCGGCGGACCAGCGTCGCCGCAGCAGCCGCAGTTTGCATTGCTGGACTCCTGGGCGTGCTGTCGCTGCGCGGCGAGTCCGGGTTCGACGAGGCAGACGTCGCAGCGCTCCGCCAGGACTGTGCGGTTGAGCTCCAGCCTGGTCCAAAGGACCCAAGCCTGCCGCCCGCGCGAGATCCAGACGGCGACGGGATCAAGACCAGCGCGCGCGTCACCGAAGGCGAGGTGTCAGTCACGACCGGGCCCGATTTGGTGATCGCCGTGCTCGTTTGGAATCTCAACGACGCGAAGTTGTGCGTTCGGTCGGTCGGCACGCACGGAATGCGGGTCGTCGACGTGCCAGACGCAGCGCGTGTGGGGAGCGTCAGCAAGAACAACCTCGTGCTCTTCAAGTTCAGCGACATCGACGAGGACCTCTACATCGTCGCTGGTCACGTGATGGGTCTCATCGACAACAAGGAGAACGAGCCGCGCGATCCCTACTACGTCACCTTCCCCGACCATGCGCCAGGGGCGATCACCAAGACGGGCGACTATTGGCTCGGCGCCTTCGATGCCGATCATGCATTAGGCCCTGATGACGTCGTCCAGATCATGTTCGTAGGCAAGAAGGATCCGACGTCGCAGACGATCGAGGTGAACGGAAGTGATTTCGAGGACGCGTCGTAGCACAGGCAGCCAACGGGCCACGGGCAGGGCGACTGACTGGACCGTTGATGACGACGCCCGTTGGCTCGCGGCGTGATCGAGTCGTCGATCGACGGACTCGAGCGAGGCTTTGAGTTCCGGGGTCAAACTCGTCGATGGCTGCGAACTCGTCGGCCGAGCAGGTTCGGCTCAGGCGCCGGCTCAACCAAGACCCAACGCGCTGGCCGACCAGTCCACTCTCAACGCAAAACCGCGAGAGCGGTGGTCTCAGCCGCCGTTCGGAACTGCCAACTGGATGCCGCGGGCGGGGGATCAAAGTTTCGCACGAATGTTTGTCTGCACCCCAGCGCGCAGACTCGCGGGGTGAAACGGCTGTCGCAACGCCGGCCGCACACGGCGCCCTGACGACCGCCGGGTCGACAGCGCGCGTCGCTGGCTCGCGGAGCACCGCGACGCCGACGTGGCCTGGCCTGGTACGAGTGGGCGCTTTGGGACAACGACAACGCGAACGGCCTCAGCCAGCCCAGTGCCCGCCACAAGTCGACCGGCTAACTCTGCCCCTCGTCAACGGGTCGACCGCAACGAGGTAGGGATACCTCCTGACCTGCGCAAACGCAGGTATCCCCCTCTCGAATCCGGCCAGGTATCCCGAAATCGTGGATACCTGGCGGCGCATCGTCGGGGGCATGTTCGACCCCAAGAACCCGGACCCGACGTGGTCGGTGTCGACGATGCAGCGAGTCGCTGACGAGCCGACGCTCGCTGCCGCGGCGCTCCGGTACGCCAACCTCGGCATCCCCGTCTTCCCATGCGTTCCCGGCGGGAAGCAGCCACTCACTCCGAACGGCTTCCACGACGCCACCTCCGTCGCCCGCGTCGTCCACGCATGGTGGCAACGCACCCCTGACGCGAACATCGGACTGCCCACAGGCGCGCCAACCGGCGTCCTCGTCGTCGATGTCGACGTGCACGCCGACGCGAGCGGATTCGACGCCTTCGAACGAGCGAGGAACCAGGGGTTCGGAAACGACTGGGCGTGGCTGGTGCGCACACCTTCGGGCGGGCTCCACGCCTACTACCCGAACGTCCGCGGCCAGGAGCAGCGCAGCTGGCAGGCCCCCGCCGCACACATCGACTTCCGCGGCGACGGCGGCTACGTCATCGCTCCCCCGTCGCGCGTCCCAGTCGAGGGCGCCCAGCGGTCGTACGACGTCATCGCGGTCGCCACGCACCCGGCAAAGCCAGTCGATGCGGTCGAGCTCCGCCGGTTCCTGGAGCCACCCCGACCAGTGCGGACTCTCCCGCAGCCCGGCATGTCCGCCAAGGGGTGCCGACCCGACGCCCTCGCGCGAACGGTGGCGCTCACGCCGGAGGGCGGCCGCAACCACGCGCTCTTCTGGGCGTCGTGCCGGATGGTCGAGAACGGGCTGAGCCACGCGGATGTCATGGGCTGGCTAGGGCCGGCAGCACAGTACGCCGGGCTCTCGGACCGCGAGATCGAGACCACGGTCAACTCCGCGTTCCGCATCGCCACCCGGCTGGGCCCGGGGAGCCGCCCGGGCCCTACCCCAGCGAGTGAAGGGATCCACCTGTGAACACGCACGCCGAGTACCGCCGCCACAGCTATCGGCCGCCCGAGCGTCCGAGCCCTGCCGAGGTGGTCGAGCCCACCGCCAGCGAGCTTGCACGGCACCGTGATCCGTCACTCGGGCCTGAAGAGCCGGCACGCCAGCAGACGCAGAAGCGGATCGCCTGGGTACGCCCCACTGAGCTCGGCTCCTACCTCGGCCCAATGGTCGGCCGCGGGATCGATCTCCAGACGGAGCTTGTACGACGAGCGCGCCGTACGCCGACCACGACGACCCGAACGCTCCGCCACACCGGACCAGACCGATCGGCGGCGCCCGCCGTGAGCCAGGAAGGACTGGGATTGTGAGCGCCTCGTTCACCACCCCTGAAGGACTCCGCGCACTCCTTCAGCGCCTCCACGACCGAGAGAGCGTCGGCTACTGGGCCTGGCGGCAGGACCCCGAGGCGGAGCGGCTGATGGAGTTCACGATCCGCAAGTACCGAGCCCTCGCGCGCACTCACAACTGCGAGCCGGAGGACTCGGCCTATGCCGCCTTCGAGGCCATGCGCACGCGCGCGGTGCGGTGCGCCGACGACCCGTGGGCCGTTATCACCCGCGCCGTCCAAGTCAGCCTGATCGCAGAGGAGCGCGCGGCCGGGCTGCTCTGCTCGACGGCCCAGGCACGTAGGCGGGAGGTCATGCGCCACCACGACGCGCGCCGCTTCGGCGAAGACGAAACAGGCTTGCTCGAACTTCTCACTGAGAGCAGGGGTCCCTCGCCGGTGGACCCGGCGCCGTCGGCGCCGCGGTTGAAGCCCGGGGAGGCTACGCCGACGACAGCATTCGATGCACTCAACCTCGTGATCAGCATGTTCGTCGCCCTCGGCTGGCCGAGCAGCAGCGCAACCTGCACGCTCGACTACATCGCCACACGGCTCATGGAGGCCGGCGACCGCCACGTCGCCCACGCATACCTTCGACGTGACCTGGCAGGCCGCGTGGCCCTCGACCTGGACCGCGACTCGTGGGCCACCGTGCTGCGGATCGTGCTCGGCAACCCGGACAAGGCCGCCGCGGCGACCCGAGCCGGCGTCGGCGTACTCGCCGTGCTGGTCTGCGACTGGAAGGTCGTCGACCTACTCGCCGACGACGGGCTCGTCGTGGAGATCCGCGACTCCGCCCCGAAGGTCGCCAGGAGGATCGATGTCTGACAAGGGACACATCGAGCTCGAGCGACAGATCGATTCGATCACCGTCGGCGTACGCCATCGTAAGGACCCGGGCGACCTGAATGCGCTGATGAAGTCGATCGAGGAGGTCGGCCTGCTCCAGCCTGTCACCATCACCCCTGACGGTGTCCTGATCTGCGGCTGGCGCCGGCTCGAAGCGTTGCGTCGGCTCGGTCGGCGCACCTTGAACGTGTGGGTCCGCTCAGGCATCTCCGATCAGCTCTCGCACCTGCTCGCTCAACAGGACGAGAACGAGCAGCGCAAGCCGCTCTCCCCGGTGGAGACGGCGCGGCTGTACGCCGAGATCAAGATGCTCGAGCAGGAGGATGCCCAGCGTCGAATGGCCGCCACGCAGTTCGGCGGTGGAGGTCGCGATGGCGGAGCCTCCGGCTCCGGGGATTCCCCGGAGCCGGGCGGTGACGCCCGAACTCGCGCAGCGCAGCGGCTGACGGGCAGGGACGCATCGCAGCGCCTCGAGCAGACCAACTGGATCGAGTCGGTCTCCAAGGACGAAACGCTGGGTGAGTCCGTCCGCGAGTTCGCAGCGAACATGCTGACGGAGATCGACGGCGGTGCCCCGGTGTCACCTGCGTACAAGCGGGTCAAGGCCGCCGTCGAACTGGCTACCCAGCCGACTCCCCCGTCCCAGGAGGAGCAGGACGAAGTCGCCCGCCTCGCCGCCGAAGCCCTCAAGCGCGTCCAGGAGGAGGAGAACGCCCAGCGCCTCCGCGCTCTGAGGAGCAAGGCCAAGCGCGCACCGAAGCACCACAGCCCGCGCTCGTTCGTACTGATGTGGTCCGAACTCGAAGGGTGGACCACGCTGTACGACGTCGCGGAGCTCGCGGCAGCCCTCAAGGATGACGACTGGGCGCGCTTCGAGCGCGTCGTCGCCGAGACGATCGAACTGCGCGACCAGCTCCGTGAGGCACGTTCGGCGGCCGCGTCGGCCTGATCGGCGTACCTCCCGAGTGTCCGCCACTCGACCTCGGAGCCTCGATGCGCAACCTCACCTGGCGCCAGATCGCCGTCATCCTCGGCTGCGTCCTCACCCTCGCGACCCTCGCCGTCGGCGTCTACGGCCTCGTCCGTGGACCCCAGTCCGCCGAGTCCACCCCGGCTCCTCCAACGCCCGGGGAGTTCGGAGCGGTCCCGGAAGAAGCGGCTCCGGTGGTCACGCTTGAAGATCGCGCGCTCCCCCACACGAACGATCCGATCGCGTACTCACGCGCCGTCGCGTCGTCACTGTTCGACTGGGACACCAGCCTCGGCTTCCTGCCCACCGACTACACCGCCGCCGTCCTAGCCGACGCCGACCCTTCTGGTGAGGAGACGCCCGGACTGATCGCCGACGTGGCCACGTACCTCCCGACGGTCGACCAATGGCTCGACCTCGGGGCAATGGAGGTACGGCAGACGCTCGAGATTGATGACGCGTACGTCCCCGAGTCCTGGACCGCTGCGGTCCAGCAAGCCCACGGGCACCTCCGACCGGGCACGACGGCCGTCACTATCACCGGCACGCGGCACCGGAGCGGCGTGTGGAACGGCGAGAGCGCCGAGTCGTCGCACCCAGTCGCGTTCACCGTCTTCGTCGCGTGCGAGCCCTCGTTCGATCGTTGTCAGGTCCTGCGGCTCTCGCAGGTCGACAACCCACTCAGGTGACGACGCCGTGGGCATCAAGCTGCTCGCGGTTGGCGCGGCGGCCGCCGTACTCCTCGCCCCCGGCGCAGCCGTCCTCGGCGTCGCAACGCTGATCAGCCCCGCGGCGGCCGGATCGGGCAGCTGCATGTGGGATGGTCAGGCGACCGAGAGCCTCGGCGTCAGCGGCCCGGTGCCGGACAGCCTCAGCGCGACGAACACCAACGGTGAGACCGTCACCCTCAACCAACAGCAGCTCACCCGGGCCGCGGCGATCATCGCCACCGGCCAGAGCGAGAACATCCCGGCCCGCGGCCAGATGATCGCGGTCATGACTGCGCTGACCGAGTCGTCGCTTCGGGTCCTGTCGAACACCGGCGCCTACCCCGACTCCGGCGACATCCCGAACGACGGTGACGGCAGCGACCACGACTCCGTGGGCCTCTTCCAGCAACGGCCCGCCGCCGGATGGGGCAGCGTCGAGAACCTGATGGACCCCGTCTGGTCATCCCGTGCCTTCTACGGCGGACCCAGCGGCCCGAACCACGGCTCGCCGCGGGGCCTGCTCGACATCGACGGATGGGCATCGATGGATCCCGGTGCAGCAGCCCAGGCGGTGCAGGTCTCGGCCTATCCCGACCGGTACGCCGTTAACCAGCCGATCGCGGAGAAGGTTCTGGCGACCCTGAGCGGCGTATCGCTCTCGAGCGAGTTCGCCTGTGCCCAGTCGGCGGGCGAGGTGCCGATGAACCTTCCCCCGGGGTTCGCGGGTGACTTCATCAAGGCCGCCGCATCGCAGCTCGGCAAGCCCTACGTCTGGGGCGGTGGCAACTTCGAGGGGCCGACCGGCGGCGGCTTCGACTGCTCCGGCCTCGTGCTGTACGCCGCGTACCAAGCGTCCGGCGGACGCATCCGTCTCCCCCACTACTCCGGCGACCAGATCCACGCCGGCACCGGCATTCCCTGGGCGCTCAAGCGACCAGGCGACCTCATCTTCTTCAGCTACCCCGGCGCAGGCGGCCCGCATCACGTCGCGATCTACGTTGGCGGTGACCGGATCCTCCACGCGCCACGGACCGGTGACGTCGTTCGCTACGGGACGATCGGCGAGTTCTCAGGCGCGGTCATGACCGTGCGCCGCCTGGGTTGATTACGAGCTGGGCTCGTCGGCACCGCCTTTGAGCAGGAACTCGTTGATGTCCTGCGAGCCGAGATTCGCGCCCTCCGGCGGCAGGAGGCCGCGCGCACGCAGCCACTCATACGCGGCGCGGTTTCGCTCGTAGAAGCGCCGCTCGATCTCGGCATCCTTCGCCGCGTCCCCCGTCACCTGATGCATGGAGGCTGGGGTCTCCAGGTGCTCTGAGGTCCCATCTGCGTGGAACCGCTGGGCGCTCATCCCGGCCATGCGGTGCTCGGAGAGGAAGTCGAGGAACCAGCCCCGGCCAGCGTCGGCCCAGGCCCAGCCGACGTGCATGCCACGGTGGAAGGAGTGACCGTTGTCGACGGCAACAACGATCTCTGGCGTGACGGCGAGGTACTCGCCCGGGACCGTGCGGAGAGCGGCCTCCGCGCACCGCAGCTTGTCAGGGTTCATGCGCCTGACCGTACGGCGGACCCACGACGGAACGACATCAGTTCTTGTTGTGGCCAAGCGAGCGAGCGTGAAGGACTTCCTTCCAATACGACTCGCGCTCCAAGACGTGATCGTCGTCGGTACGCATCGACCAGAACTCGAGGAGGGCGAACTTCATGTTGGCAGCGAAGTAGTCCGCACCCTTTTCGTCCAAGAGCTCCTTGAGACCCACGTTGTTCCCGTGGAGAGTCGCGGCGTAGGTGCTCCAGCGGTGCCAGATCCCCGTATCGCCGTAGGCCGATCCGACGTACCGAGCGCCTGTCGTCTGGTCGTGGATGACATAGACACCCTTCATGTGCTCGAGGGCGATCCGCCAATCAGGTCGCTGCTGGCTGACGATGACTTGGAGGTCGGCGAGCGCGTGGTTGATGCGATCGTGACCTGGGAAAGGGTCGCCTGCGAAGGCTTCTTCGAGGATGGACGACACGGTCATCTCATCGAGGCAAGACTCCATGGTCCGACGGCGCTGACGCCCGGCCAGGTGCAACCTGACGTAGAGACGGCGGACGAAAGAACCCATCAGGTCGTCGCGCGGGATGACGTCGTAGGAGTACGTCCTCGGCTCCGGACGCCGGGCCATGACCTCCCAGATCCCCCCGAAGAGCCACAGCGTCAGGTCATGGCGATCCTGCGCAAGAGAGAAGATGAACTGCCGATTGAAGTCGTTCTTGTCGCCGCGCCACGCGTTCCAGCGCTGCCACTCGTCAGGGTCGTTGACAAGAACATCGATGGGGTAGTTCTTGCCGTTGAACACCGCGCAGTGCAGCTTGCACGCCGCCGGGTCGAGGTCCGCGGGAATGAGCGCTGCAAGCGGAATCGGCTGCATGAGCGGAGCGTACGCCGAGGGACCGACGTCCAATTCGTTCGTTGTGAATGACCGTGCACCTGATGGCATGCACGCGAGAAGCCAGATCAGAGCCGACGTTGGCCCCGATTTTGGAGCCGTCCGGGGTGCTGGCGATCTTGGCTCCGTCGTCGGTGCCCTGTTGACCTACGGCCTGATCGTCGCCGTACTCATGCTCATCGTCTCGGCGACGACCTGGGCGATCGCTTCCAGCTCAGGAAGTTGGCACACAGCTCAGAAGGCGAAGCTCGGCTGCCTCGTCGCGATCGGCGGAGCGGCGCTCACGGGGGCCGCACTCACGTGGGCCAACTGGCTGCTGGACATCGGCCCGCACCTCTAGGACGTCCGCCCGTACGACGTCAGGAGTCCCTCCGATGGACCTACTCACAGCAGCACTCCTGCTCCCCCTCGACATCTCGATCGATCCGAACTCCAACGGACTGCCCGGGATCGGCCAGCTCAAGAAAATCGTCGGAGCGTCGATGACGGTCGGGCTTGTACTCGCCGTACTGGCGCTGATCATCTCGGCGATCGTGTGGGCGCTGGGTGCCAACTCGTCGAACCCTCACCTGGCCGGTCGGGGCAAGCTCGGCGTACTCGTCGCCCTCGGCGCCGCCATCGTCTGCGGCGCCTCAGTGACTCTCGTGAACTTCTTCTGGAACGTCGGCCAGCAGGTCTGAGGAATCGATCATGGGTGTCTGCGACGTACCGGTGATCCACGAAGTCTGCAACGCCGCCGGCGACGCGGCGGGCGCGGTCATCACAGCGCCGTTCGACTGGCTCGCTCAGGGCATGGGCGGCGCGGCCGAGTGGATGTTCACCTCGGTCTGGAAAGTCATCGACACCACGACGTACGTCGACGTGACTAGCGGCGAGTACACGAAGGTCTACAACATCATGTTCGGCGTCGGCGTCTTCGTGATGCTCGGCTTCTTCATGCTCCAGGTCATCGGCGGCATGATCCGCCGCGAACCAGCCGCACTCTCCAGAGCCGCCCTCGGGCTGGCCAAGTCGATCCTCGGATCCTTCGTCGCGCTCGCCCTGCTCGCAACCGCGCTCGAGATCACCGACCAGCTCTGCATCGGCATCGTCAACGCAGCGGGCACCAACATGAACGAGATGGGCGACAAGGTCGCCGTACTCGCCGCAGGACTCGGCGCCATCAACCTCAGCGCCCCCGGCGCCGGCGCGATCCTCACGATCTTCCTCGCCAGCCTCGCCATCATCGGCGCGATGGTGGTGTGGATCAGCCTGCTGATCCGCAAGGCCCTGCTTCTGATCGCGATCGTCTTCGCACCGATCGCGCTCGCGGGCGCCAGCTGGGACCACACACGGACGTGGCTGAGCCGCTGGGCGACCTTCGTGATCGCGATGATCCTGTCGAAGGTCGTCCTCGTAGTGATCTTCCTACTCGCCACCGCCCAGGTCTCGGCGCCGATCGACGCCGACCTCGAGTCCGTCAGCCAGCCGATGGCGGGCGTCGTACTGATGCTGATGGCCGGGTTCGCGCCGTACCTGACCTACAAGGCGATCGCCTTCATGGGCTTCGACATGTACCACGCGATGTCGGCCGAGCAGGAGGCCAAGTCGTCACTCAACCGCCCGATGCCGATCCCGCTGTCTCGCCGCACCGGCAGCGAGCCGGCGAAGGTCCTGGGCGGGGGCGGCGCAGATGGTGGCGGCGGTACGACGTACGGCGCCTCGCCTGCGGCCACGGGTCCATCCACGGGCGGGCCGTCAGGTGGAACCGGCGGCGGAGGCGCCGCAGCAGGTGGTGCTTCCGGAGGTGCTGCGGCGGCGGGCGGTGCCGTTGCCGCTGGAGTCGTCGTCGCGAAGGAGGCGGCAGCGGCCGGTCCTCGGCTCGGCAACTTCGTCGCCGCCCACGCGACTGGCCAGGCACAGGCACATGAGTCCGCTCCTTCGACCGTCCCGCCCCCAGTCGCGGACTCGACGCTGGTCGACACCGCCGGGAAGAAGTGATCGACCGTGGCCACGACGACCAACGAGCCGGAGCTGACCCCGATCAAGTTCTCGCGCCTGACCCGACGCGGCGTCCTGCTCGGCCTCTCCGGCCCCCAACTCGTGATGGCCAGCCTCGCGTCGGGCACGTTGATCATCGGCCTGTACGTCGGCGCCGTGGTGATGACCTTCCCGATCATCCTGCTCTTCGTCACGCTGGCATTCGTCGGCGTCGGAGGGCGCAAGCTCATCGAGTGGGCACCGATCGGCGCGCGCTGGCTCTGGCGATCAGCGGGTGGGCAACTGCTATACCGCCGTCGAGTCGTGAAGCCGCGGCCAGCCGGGACACTGGCGTTGCCCGGCGACGCGGCGCGCCTGCGGCAGTGGGTCGCCCCTGAGACCGACACCGTCATGATTCACGACCCGCACGCAGCGACCCTGACCGCGATCGTCGGTGTCTCCCACCCCGCGTTCATCCTGCTCGACCCGGCTGAGCAGGAACGCCGTGTCGTCTCGTGGGGCCGGGTCCTCGCGACGGCATGCCGCTCCGGGCGAATCTCCTCCGTCCAGGTCATGGAGCGGACGCTGCCTGACTCCGGCAAGGGCCTGGCGGACTGGTGGGAGCAGCACGGCAACCGCTCAGGCTCGTGGGCGTCGACGACGTACGGCGAGCTGGTCGACCGTGCGGGCCCGGCTGGCGAGCGCCATGCGTCGACCGTTTCCATCTCGTTGGACATGAAGGTGGCCGGGCGAGCGATCCGGGCTGCCGGCGGAGGTATGCGCGGTGCGGCCGCCGTACTCCGGCAGGAGATGTCGACCATGTCGGCCGCCCTACGGTCCGCCGACCTCTCCCCCGGCGAATGGCTGACGCCAGGCGACCTGGCGCTGATTCTGCGGTCCGCGTACGACCCGGCCGTCGCGGGCGCACTTGAGCGCCAGGGCGACATCGGACGGGACCTCGCCACCGCGGGCCCCGTCGCGGTCACCGAATCGTGGGGCTCCGTGCGCAGCGACTCCGCGCACCACTGCGTGCTCTGGATCAGCGAGTGGCCGCGGTCCCTCGTGTACCCCGGGTTCCTCGCGCCCTTGTTGCTGTCCTCGGGGATCCGGCGGACCTTCACGCTGCTCTACACCCCGATGCGTACCGACCGCGCTGCCCGCGACATCCGCAAGAAGAAGACCGAGTACATCTCCGACGCCGCCCAGCGACAGAAGATCGGGCAGATCGAGGACGCCCAGCAAACCGCCGAGTACCAGGACGTCCTTCAGCAAGAGGCCGACTTGACGGCCGGGCACGGTGTGCTGCGGGCGACCGGGTTCGTCGCCGTCAGCGCGAGCGATCCCGACGAACTCGAGCGCGCCGTCGCGGCGATCGAACAGGCCGCGATCCAGGCGTCCTGCGAGACGCGGCGTCTGTGGGGGCAGCAGGCTCAGGGCTTCGCGTCAGCCGCTCTGCCGCTGGCCCGCCCAGTATGAGTCGCCCGCCGCCATGGCGCACGGCGGCTCAGCGACTTAGAGGTCAGGCTCCAGGAGCAGCACCAGCCGCACCACATGCCACAGATTCTGCGAAAGCTGGGACAGACGCACATATCTTCGGTCATGCTGACCTCAGATCCCGCAGGAGACCCGAGACTCCTGCGGGATCTTCATGTTCTGGCCTGCAGTCCCACCGAGCATTCCGACGCGGCGCCCCGTTTGCATACGCGGGCCGTAGCAGGGGTTCCGTCGGACGGGAGGGCTACCGTCCCGGAAGACGGCCGAGAGACCTCGTCCGACGAATTTGCAGTCGCGCCGGCGAGGATTTGGAAGGATATCGAGCATGAGCGAGCAGGCGCCCGAGGGCTGGTACCCGGACGGACACGGGAACGAGCGGTTCTGGGACGGTGCGGCGTGGACCGAGCAGGTTCGAGCACTGAGCGTCGGCGATGCAGCCGACAAGAAGCCTGGCGCCTTCTCGAAGCTCGGGTCTGCAGTGAAGGCCAAGGCAGCCGAGAAGAAGGCGTCCAAGGAGGAGGCAGCACGGCGGCACGCTGAGAACGCTCAGGCCGCCGGCTCCTTGGTGACAAGCGGCGTGTTCGGAACCTCGACCGTCGAGATCTACGAAGGCGGATTCGTCCGTGTCGCCTCGTGGCCTGAGCGCGTCAACGGAAATGGCCCCTGTCCGATCGACAAGAAGACACCCTACGAGCGTCTGCGCTCGATCAAGTACACGGGACCAAGCGATGAGTCATCCGGTGGACCGTCCGCTCTGGAGGGCGCGGTGGGGCCAGCCGTGGCGAAGCTGCTGAAGGGAGGCAAGGGGCTCATGAAGGCCAGCGCCCCTGGCATGGCAGCCGCCGGGATCGGACACCTCGCTTCCAATGCCGCGCGAAAGTCATTTCTCACAATCGCCACCGACCAGCGGATCCACACGCTCGACAACCAGAGCACGAACAGCGTCGGCCTGAAGACCAGCAACAAGGGACACAACGAGGTCGGCATCGCGCTGCAAGAGGCAGGAAACGCGATCCTCGGCATCTCATCCTCCGAGCCCGGGCCCGTCGCAGATGTGCCACACCACGTTCCGGCGGCCCAGGCGCCGCCAGCAGAATCTGCCGCCGCACCGACGGCCGCCGCACCGACGATCGGAGACCGACTCCGGGAGTTGGCTGCGCTGCATAAGGACGGGATTCTCTCGGACGACGAGTTCGCGGCAGCGAAGGCCACCCTTCTCGGCGGCTTGTGATGTCAAACAGCGCGAACTGGGGAGTCCCTTCAGACATGCCGCCGCCTGGTGGCGCAGGGCCGGCGCCTGGCGCGGGCGGAACGCCGCCACCCGCGATGCCGCCGCCGGTGCCGGGCACGGGCGCTAGCGCGCGGTTCGCAAGAGCGCACCAGCCGCCCCTGCAGACACCAGTGCAACTGGGAGTGCAGCCTTACGGGTACATGGCGGCACCGGCCAAGTCACTCGCGATTGCGTACCTGCTGTGGTTATTCCTCGGCATCTTCGGCGTCCACCACTTCTACCTCAGCAAGGTCGGCCGTGGCGTGGGTTACCTCCTGACATTCGCGTGGTGCACCATCGGCTGGTGGATCGACCTGTTCACGCTTCCGGCACAGGTGCGCCAGGTGAATCTTGCCCGCAGTATGGGTCGGCGATGAAGCGGGGGACTTGATGGCGTGGGGCAAGGATTACGAGGAATACGACGCCAAGGTCCGAGTTCCGAAGGGCACGAAACTCGACAAGTCACGCAAGACCACTGGCGCACACCGTGCGCTCGCGCGCGACTCAGACGGAAACCTGGCGGGGCAAGCGGAGATCTTGCTCCAGAAGAAGGCCAAGGATCCAGAGCCGAGGTCACGCCGGAGCCCGAGTCCCCGCTCGCCGTCGAAGGTTGACGCGTGGACGACCACAGAACCCGAGCCGGACATCTCCCAGCTTGTTCCGTTGGCGCTCGTCGCCGTAGCCGGTATCGCGGCTGGCGCGGCCGGCGTCGCGCTTGCAAAGAACCGCAAGCGGCAGCGTGACGCTGGACGGCAGGCAGTCGCCCAGCCCACGACCGCACCGCCAGGCTGGTACGACGTCACCGGTGATCCAACGCGCCTGAGGTACTGGAACGGATACGGCTGGACCAACGATTACGCGCAGCGAGCTGGAGCCACGGCGATCGCCGCGGATTGGTATCCGGATCCTTCCAATTCGGCGCAACTTCGCTACTGGGACGGAGCGGCCTGGACCCACCACGTCGCACCCGTACCGGGTACGCCGACAACTCCCGCTGATTGGTACCCAGACCCATCGAATCCAGCGCAACTTCGCTACTGGGACGGCAGAGCGTGGACGGGCCATGTGACGTCTGGTCCAAGCACGTCAGTGGGCGTGTACACAAGCGCGCCCGACGCTTCTCGGCAACTCTCGCGAGACGAGCAGATCAGAATGAGCAACGCCGAGTGGCAAGCACACGTGCGAGCCTGGCTTCAAGCGGGCGCGATCCAACAGGAACTATGGCGCCGCCTGTCGAACGCACACATCCAGGACGCGGACCAATCGACACTGGCGGCTCAGCGGCGCATGGAGGAACTCAGCCCCGAAGAGGGTGCCCGCCGCATTCATCAGATGCTCGAGGCCAACCCCGGCCTTCGCGACCCGTCCGCGTTCGCCAATTTCATGGCGATGTTCGGCGGTCAGCCGGGTGCCCCGCTGATGGTCGAGAGATTCCGCGAGTAGCAGGCGTCCCCGGCTGACCGATGAGGGTCAGCACGGCACGGCAGGACGTGCGCACCTGATCGACGAAAGATCATCGATCAGAGGAGCCACCGATGCCTACCTTCAACGACCCGGTCGCCGACGCCGACGAACTCCGGGAAGCAGTCCGCGGCCTTGCTCACGCGACGCGAACGATCGACGATCCGACCGCGATCTACGCGGTTCTGGGTTCCATCAGTTCCGCCCTCGCATCCCTGAGCCAGTCGCTGCACCAACTCGGCGAGTTCCACGACGGGCCGACTCGCAAGCAGGCCTGGATGAACGGCGATGCCAACGCCGGGCGCGCCGCGTCGTACAGGGAGTCCTGGGAGCTGCATCGCGCCGCCGAGATGATCCACCAGGTCGCCGAATGCGTGGATCGGGCGCACGAGATCGAGGCGACGATCGCCTACGACATCCGCGACTACGCCGCATTCGCTTCAGTTCAGCGCTCCACACACCAGCCGGGGATGTCGCTGTGACCGGGTGGCGGGACGGGCGCCTCCACTCCGCCGTTCTCGTCTCACCGAGACGAGAACGGCGGCACGACCGCAGGCTCCGCAAGGCCGCGGCGCGAGAGCTCCTGTCCGCCGACCGCGAAGCCCGGCGCGCCGACGCCAAGCGCAAGGCCGAAGAACTGTCAGCGGAGAAGCGTGCGACCGTGACGCTCCCCCGCGCCGGCGAATCCGGCCCCGCCGCACTGCGGACTCCCGGACGATTCCGCGTGCCACGCCACCAGGACACCTCGGCGACCCTGGCGGGCGGGTACCCCTTCCTCGCCGAAGGCGGACTCGGCAGCGAAGGAGTGTTCGTCGGCCAAGACCTCTACTCCGGTAGTTCATTCGTCTACGACCCCTGGATCCTCTACGCGCGCGGCCTCATCACCGCACCGAACCTCGTCCTCGCCGGGATCGTCGGCTCCGGCAAGTCCTGCCTCGCCAAGAGCCTCTACACAAGGGCGATCCCGTTCGGCCGCCACGTCTACGTCCCCGGCGACCCCAAGGGCGAGCACACCGCCGTCGCAGAAGCCGTCGGCGGACGGGCCATCGCGCTCGGCCATGGCATGGCCAACCGCCTGAACCCGCTCGACGAAGGCCACCGTCCGTCCGGATACGACGACGCCCAGTGGGCCAGCCAGGTCGCATCCCGTCGCCGCGACCTCGTCGGCGCCCTGGCGGAAACCGTGCTCGAACGCCGGCTCACCCCACTCGAGCACACGGCCGTCGACATCGCCATCGACCGCACCGTGCGCGGCGCCGACATACCCGTCCTCCCGATGGTCGTCGACCGACTGCTCACACCCGATCCGACCGACGACCCCGATGGACGACTCACGGAAGACGGACGACTCGTCGGTCACGCACTCCGGCGCCTCGTCGCGGGCGACCTCGCCGGGCTCTTCGACGGCCCCTCCACGGTGGCGTTCGACCCGAGCCTCCCGATGATCTCCCTCGACCTATCCCGCGTCACCGAGAACGCCACCCTCATCTCGGTGTTGATGACCTGCGCATCGGCGTGGATGGAATCCGCGTTGCTCGATCCGAACGGCGGCCAGCGCTGGGTCGTGTACGACGAGGCCTGGCGCCTCATGTCTCACCCCGCCCTGCTGCGCCGGATGGACGCTCACTGGCGCCTCGCGCGGCACTACGGGATCGCGAACATGCTGATCTTCCACAAGCTCACCGACCTCGACAACGTCGGCGACTCCGGCTCCGCCATGCGCGCGCTCGCCTCGTCGCTCCTAGCGAACGCCGAGACCCGCATCGTCTACCGCCAGGAAGCCGACCAGCTCGGTGCAACGTCGGCGGCACTGGGGCTCACTGGCACCGAGCAGTCACTGATCCCCACGCTCGGCACCGGCCAGGGATTGTGGCGGATCAAGAACCGCTCCTTCGTCGTCCAGCACCAGATGCATCCCGCCGAGCTCGAACTCTTCGACACCACCGGACGCATGACAGGAGCCCTTTAGAAGTTCGCGCGAATATTGACGCTTCTGCGCGGAACCTGAGCATCCGTCGGCGTGTCAGCCGTTGCGGACGCTCACGTTCACGGAACCCACGCTCACCTGCGATGCCCCGGACGATGCCTCAACTGGTCGCCTCCTGTCGAGATGCAGTGGCGGTTGGCCGTCGCCCCGAATGAAGCCCGTCCGGTCTGGAGGTTGCGAGGTCCGCGAAGGTGCCAATTCGCCCCATGGCACACAGGCTTTGGGGCGGCGGTCAGTGGGATGGCGGGCGCAGGTCCACACGGCTTGGCCAGGGGTTCGGCTGGCAGCCGTCGAGCCCGATCGTCTGTTGGAGCATGACGGGCGCAGGCTCGTTGGCTTCTGGGCAGTCAGCGTGTGGATAGCCCAGTGCGTGGCCGGTTTCGTGGTTGACGACATAGCGCCGGTAGGCGGTGAGCGCGTTGTTGTAGCTCTCGGCGCCGTGGCGCCAGCGCCACGCGTTGATGACGACGTTGGCTCCGTTGCGGCAGGAGAGTCTGCCCTCGGTTTCCAGTGGCGCGCAGAGTTCGTCGGCTGTCTCGGGACTTGCAAGGATGACCCTGAGGTCCGCTTCGTGGTCGACGCGCACCAATCGGTGTTCGCCGGTACTACTCCAGCCGCGCGTGTCGGAGAGCGTCTCCTCCACGAAGGTTGCTACCTCGGTGGGCGCGAAGGGCAGGCCGTCTTCGACTTCCACGCGGTAGGTGGTGGCGGTCCCGGCTTCCTGGGGATCTGCGGGTGCGACCCGAAAGGTGCCGGGGCCTGACTCGGGGATGGGGTCGGGTACGGGGACGGCGCCTTTTGCGTGGCGTGGTGATCCATTGCGAGGAGTCAGCGAGGGGGGCGCCTCAGCCGCTGCAGTGGGCGACGGCGTTGGAAGCGCCTGGGTGGTCTGCGGCGATCTCTCCGCGGTCGGCGCGGAGCTCGATCCGGGAGTGTCGAGATCGACGATGAATGCGGTGGGTACGCCGATCAGGGTTGCTGTCATCAGCGCGACGAGCCCGAAGACCCTTGTCGGATGAGGGGCTCGGTGGGCAAGTCGGCGGCTCCCGCGAGGCGCTGCGTGGCGCGCAGCGGCACGCGAGTCGAGTCGGTGTTTGGACATGGATCCGCCTATAGGACCTTCGTCCAGGTGTCGCCGTCGTCGACGGAGCGGATGACCTGGTCCTGGGTCGCGGCGTACCACTCCGTGCCGGTGATGCTGAACGCCGCTGGTTGGCCACCGATCGAGCCGTGTCGCGTCCACGTCTCGCCGGAGTCGTCACTGACGTGGATGGTTCCCGCCGGGTCGATGCCGACAACGTCACCTTCGGACGTGGTTTCGATGAGGACGAGGGGCGGCCCGGGGCGTTCTGCCGTGGCACCCGTGGTCGCGTCGATCTCTATGAGCTGGCCCTGGTTCATTGTGCCGAGCAGGCCGTTCGAATCCTCGGGATCCGCGCTGATGCTGAGCAGGGGAAGTTGCGCCACCTCTGTGAACGACTTCTGGTCCTGTGTGACGAGGAGGCGGCCGCTGGTGGCGTCGTAGGCGTAGAGGTCGTCGCCGACCTTCTCGAGGATGTGGAAGTCCGCTTCACCTTGCAGTGCGAGCGGTCGCCAGGTTTCGCCGGCGTCGGTGGATTCGATCAGCCCGAGGTGAGGCGGCAGGTCCTCGCGGAGATCGGGGTGTCCGCTGGCGAGGAAGCGGCCGGGCCCCGCGACGGTGAAGGCCATGGTGTCCTGCCAGCGGTCGGCGACGCGACGCGGTTCGCCGGATCGGTCGACGTGGAATAGGCCGTGGTGGGTGGCCACGTAGAGGGTGCCGTCCGCTGGGTCAACTCCCAGACCGTGGATGTGACCGACGGAGCGGTCGTCGCTGGTCGAGGGGACCGGACTGTCCGGCTCCTCGGCTCTACAACCAGCGAGAAGTAGAGCAGTGGCCAGCAGACTGATGGGGAGGTTTCGTCGCACTGGTTTTCACGCTTCCTTGGCTCCAGATCCGTTGCGGGCAGACCGGGGTCTGCCCGCAACCCAACGGGTCGTGAAGGGGTCAGGAGCCGAGGAGCTCGTTCATCGTGGTGATCTCGGCAGTCTGCGATTTTTCGATCTCTTCGGCCAGGGCGATGGCGTCGGGATGTTCGCCGTCTGCCTGCTCGGTCTTGGCCATCTCGATCGCGCCCTCGTGGTGCTCGATCATCATGGTGAGGAACATCTGCTCGAACTCAGTGCCGGACGCGGCTTCGAGGTCGT
Source organism: Nocardioides albidus (assembly GCF_006335005.1). Taxonomy (GTDB): domain Bacteria; phylum Actinomycetota; class Actinomycetes; order Propionibacteriales; family Nocardioidaceae; genus Nocardioides; species Nocardioides albidus. Next base: position 431,518 of record NZ_VDMP01000026.1, on the reverse strand, counting down.
CCATCTGCTCCTGGCTCATCATGCCGGGCATGTCGGAGTCCATCTCCATCTCGCCGTCGCCGTGAGCGTTGGCATGGTCGCGCATCGTCTCGGGGACCGGCTGGTCCCACTCGTTGAGCCAGTCGACCATGGTCTCGATCTCGGGGCCTTGGGCCATCCGGATCTGCTCGGCGAGGGCGGCCAGTTCGGGCGAGAGGTCGCGGCCGTCGGTGAGGTCGACCATCGACAGTGCCTGGGCATGATGCTGGATCATGTCGGTTGCAAAGTCGACGTCGGCTTGGTTGAACTCCTCGCTCACGGGGATGTTGGAACCGTTGTGGCCATCGTGCCCGCCGTCGTTGCCACAGGCGGCGAGGGTCAGCAGTGAGGCCGCGAGTAAGGCGGCAGTCAGGGTCTTGCGCATGGGAGGTTCTCCTTGGACTGGTGATCTGGTTGCGGACAGGGGCGTACGCGAGACACCACGGGGTGTCTCGTCGTCGGCGACTGTCAGCAGCGGATCACGCAGAGGCGGAGAAGGTCGGGTGGGTCGCGCTCGCGGCTCAGCAGGATCGGATGTTGGAGGGCCGGCAGCATTGTTCGCATCAGCGGGATGCAGCGACGGAGGAGCAGCAGCGCAAGGCCCAGGACGAGTCCGCCGAGGACCGCCATGCACAGCCCGATCATGCCCATGCCGCCGCCCGACCCGGAACCGTCACAGCCGTCGTCGCAAGTGACCGCGTCGGCGTCCATCGCGGCAGCGTCGCCCGGAACCTGGCCCGAGTGAGAGGTCGCGAGCACAGACACATGATCGTCGCCGTGCAGCAGCGCGACGTGGGCCGGCGAGTGGCGAGATTCGGCGTGCATGCCCGCATGGGTGCCCCACCCGTGCATGGAGAGCAGCCCGAAGAGCGCCAGTGCGGCAACCACGAGCGCGTAGCGCGCCCGGGAGCTCCCGGCGATGCTTCGGAGGTCCTTCACGAACTCGATACTAGGCAATGCCGCTACCGCCTCATTGTTGGCGTCGTCGCCTGATGACGGGCAGGGGGTCACCCAAGTTCGCCGGCGGCTCGGGCACGGCTGACGAGCGTCTCCACGCCGTGCTCTCCCATTACGCCCGGATCTGCCACTACCGCGCCAGGCACGGATCCCGCGACTTGTCAGCGCTGCTGCATAAGAGCGCCGACGTCGTCGACGCTGAAGAACGCATCCACGAGCTGTTCACACACCTGCTCGACGAGGTTTCAGCCGCCGGCCAGGTGCGCACCGACATCGCGGCGGGCGAGCTCGCCGCCTACTGCCTCCACGCACTCAGTGCGGCAGCGAAGGCACCAGACGAGGCGGCGACAACGCGCCTGGTCGAGCTGTGCTTGCGGTCGCTCCAGTCCGAATAGAGGCTGCTAGAACCCGGCCCGGGAGGAGACGGCCGGGAGAAGTTCTTGATCTATCCGCGGCGCTGGTACGAGCAGGTAGGTGAAGTGCTGGTGGCGACCGCAGGGGATTCGCCCGTCCTGGTGATCGCTGCGACGGTGCAGCGAAGCAGGCAGGTTGCGATGGCTCGAGCAGTCGGGCTCTGCGCTGTTGCCCTGAGAACTGTCGTCATGGGTTTGTGGTCAGTCCCGGAGGGACTGATGGATGCCGGATCCGTGGCTGGGGGCAGGGTTGTCGTCGTTCTCGAGCTCGGCGGCGATCGAGACGGTGAGTCCGCCGAGGAGGAATCCGATCACGGCGGCGGCGAGGGTGTTCGTGTTCATGGACGTGCTCCAGATCAGTGGTGATGGGTGTGGTCGTCCGAGGTGCCCGGCGAGTGGTCGCCAGTGTGCGGATCGGCCGGCGCGTGGGCTCCATGGCCTGCTTGCGACCCAGGGGAGGTGTGACTGGTGTGATCTGCGTGCGAACCGGCGCTCGCGTGGTTCTCGTGCTCAGTGCCGTGGTGGTACTGGTGGGTGAGGGCGTGGCCCTTCCCCTTGTCGATGAGGTACCGGTTGACCGGGAAGGCGGCAAGGAAGGCCACGGAGAGTGCGATCATCATGCCGATCCAGAAGATCGGGTTGACCAGGCCGGAGTCCATCGCTCCGGGAATGAGGGCCATGACGACGTTGTCGACGAGCTCCATGACGGCGATCGACAGAGTGTCGGCGGCGAAGACGACGCTGAGCGCGGCGCCGAAGCCGAGGCCGGCCTTGATCAGTGGCAGCGTGGACAGGGCGTAGCCGAACAGGAAGGCCAGTCCGACGGCGAGCGCGATTGTGGCGCCGGTGCTCAGGCCAAGGGCTGTTCCGATCATCAGGCCGAGGATCTCGCCGATCGCGCAGCCGGTGAGGCAATGCAGGGTGGCGCTGGCGGCCATGGCGTTGCGGGAGTTCATCGCGGTGTGCCTCTCGTGGTGGATACCCCCCCACCGTATACGGCCGAGGAGGCGAACGCAAGCCGCGCAGTGATCTTCCTCGGAAGTGCGACAGCGTCGCCACCGGGTTTCGGTGGCGACGCTGTCGGCCGGAGGGCCAGCCGGTCAGCTGGTCAGCTGACCTGGTAGCCGGCGTCGGTGATCGCGGTGCGGACCGCGGTGTCCTCGACGTCCGGGCCGGTGACCTTCAACGTCCCGGTAGCGAGGTCGACGTCGGTGGCGACGACGCCGGGAACCTGGGTGACGGCGGCACTGACCTTGGTCGCGCAGCTGGAGCAGGTCATGCCCTGGACGGTGTACTCGTTGATGTCGCTCATGGGAGGACGTTCCTTTCGGTGGTGTGGTGAGCCGAGGGTCGGCTCGGTGTGGTCCGGCGCCGCGGGCGGAGCCGGAGGTGGTGCCGTCAGGCGGCGAGCTGCTGGGCCTGGTCCTCGGCTCCTGCCTGTCCCCCCGTGGCGCTGCGGAAGAGAGCGAGGGTGGCCAGGGCGCCGACGCCCGCGACGATGGCGGCGCCGATGAAGGCGGCGGAGAAGCCGTCGGTAAGGGCGGCCTTGTCGCCGAGCTGGTCGGCGCCGTTGGCTGCGGCGATGGCGGTCATCACGGCCAGGCCGAGCGCGGAGCCGATCTGGTAGCTGGTGTTGACGATGCCGGAGGCCAGGCCCCCCTCCTCGGGCCGGGCGGCGCCGATCGCGGTGCCCAGGGTGGGGATGAATGCCAGTGACATGCCCAGTGCGGCCACGAGGGAGGCCGGGAGTACGTCGACCGCGTACGAGCCGTCGGGGTCGATGAGTGCGAGCCACGACAGCCCGGCAGCGAGCAGGACGAGGCCGGTCACGGTCGCGGCCTTGGGGCCGATGGCGGCCAGCACCCGCGGTGCGAGGGCGATCATCCCGATCATGATCAGCAGGGTCATCGGGAGCAGGGCCGCGCCGCTGGGGAACGCGGTGTAGCCGAGGACCTGCTGCAGGTAGAGGTTCAGGAAGAACCACATCGGGATCCAGGCCGCGCCCAGCAGAAGCTGGGCGAGGTTGGCGGCGGCGAGGTTGGGGGCACGGAAGATGCCGAGCCGCACGAGAGGGTCGCGTCCCTTGGCCTGGCCGATGACGAATCCGGCGAGCAGGACCGCGGCGACGGCGAGGACGCCCCAGGTCTGGCCGGAGTCCCAGCCCACCTCGGGCGCCTGGACCACGGCGTACACCGCGGCGCCGAGGCCGGCGGTGACGGTGAGGGCGCCGAGAAGGTCGACGCGACGGCCCGAGGCGGCGCCACCGGCCGGCATCACGCTGGGGACGAGGGCGAGGATGGCCACGGCGATCGGGATGTTGATGAAGAACACCCACGGCCAGGAGAGGTACTCGGTGATCACGCCGCCGAGGAAAACCCCGGCAGTTCCGCCGGCAGGTGCGGCGGCGCCGTACAGGGCGAGGGCCTTCGGCAGCTCCTTCGGGTTCGCCCCGAACAGCATGAAGAGCAGCGTGAGGGCGGCCGGCGCGATCAGTGCCGATCCGGCGCCCTGGATGGCGCGGCCGAGCAGCTCGACCTCGACGTTACCGGCAAGGCCTGCGACCAGGGAGCCGCCCAGCAGGACGACCCATCCGGTCGAGAAGACGCGACGGGCGCCGAGGACGTCGGAGAGCTTGCCGCCGAGCAGCAGCAGCCCGCCGAGGGCGACGACGTAGGCGTTGAAGACCCAGGACAGGTTCTCCTGGGTGAAGCCGAGCTCGGCCTGCATCTTCGGCAGGGCGACCCCGATGATCGAGGTGTCCATGATGACCATGAACTGGGCGGCGGCGATGACCGCGAGCCCGAGCCAGCGGCGGTTTGCCGCTGGCGAGGTTGTGGCTGACATCTGATTCTCCTTCGACGGGTGCCCGGCTCGGTGGCGGGACTTCGTGGTTGTGTGGAATACCGTAGGGGGGTAATGTATTCCAACAAGAGCGGACGCTACCACGAAATACCGGAGGGGGGTACCATGGGAATGACCCACACGCTCACCGCGAAGGACAGCCCGATGGCAGAGACACACGAGGCGCACCAGCACAGCTACATCGCCAACAACAACAAGGACGCCTACCTGAAGCGGCTGCGGCGCATCGAGGGCCAGGCCCGCGGCCTGCAGCGGATGGTCGAGGAGGAGCAGTACTGCATCGACATCCTCACCCAGATCTCGGCGATGACGAAGGCCCTCGAGGCCGTCGCCCTGGGGCTCCTCGACGAGCACATGGCGCACTGCGTCGTGAACGCGGTCGCTGCCGGCGGCGAGGACGCGCAGATCAAGCTCAAGGAAGCCTCCGACGCCATCGCGCGGCTCGTCCGCTCCTGAACACCCCTCGATCCACCACCTGAAACCCGGAAGGAAACAGCCATGAGCCAGACCAGCACCTACACCGTCACCGGCATGACCTGCGGCCACTGCGTCGCCTCGGTCACCGAAGAGGTCCAGGAGATCCCCGGCGTCGAGGACGTCGCGGTCGACCTGCCCACCGGAGCCGTCACCATCACCAGCACCGAGCCCCTCGATGACGCCGCCGTTAAGGCCGCCGTCGAGGAAGCCGGCTACCACCTCGCATGAGCACCCCGGTCAAGCTCATCGGGTTCCTGGCCGCGATCGCCGCGATCTTCGGCCTCGCGCTCGTCGTCGGCCGAGTCGTCGGTCCGGTCGATGACGAGCCGGCCGCGGCCCACGACACCGCCCACGACGGCGACCAACGCGCGGCAGAAGAAGGCGAGCACGCCGGCGGCCACGGCGACGAGTCGCAGGCCTCATCCCCAGTACAAGAGGTCCCAGGAGGACTCATGGTCTCCCAGAACGGCTACACCCTGACCCTGGCCGAACCCCGCAGCCAGGCCGGGCAGGACCGACCCGTGGCGTTCACCATTACCGGCCCCGACGGCGCCCCGGTCACCGCCTACGACGTCGAGCACGAGAAGGACCTGCACCTGATCGCGGTGCGCCGTGACTTCGCCGGCTTCCAGCACGTCCACCCCGTCCTCGACGAGGACAGCGGGGTCTGGTCGATCGACCTCGACCTCACCCCCGGCACGTGGCGACTCTTCGCCGACTTCAAGGCCACCGGCGCCGACGCGCTCACCCTGGGTACCGACCTGGCCGTCGACGGCAACTACCGGCCCGCCGCGCCGCCCCAGGAGAACCGCACCGCGACCGTCGGCGACTACCAGGTCACCCTCGACGGCGACCTCACCGCCGGCAAGGACGCGAAGCTCACCCTGAACGTCACCAAGGCAGGCGAGCCGGTCACCGACCTCCAGCCCTACCTCGGCGCCTACGGCCACCTCGTCGCGCTCCGCGGCGGAGACCTTGCTTATCTACACGTCCACCCCGACGGGGAGCCCGGCGACGGCACCACGAAGCCCGGACCCGAGGTGGTCTTCTACGCCGCCGTTCCCAGCGCCGGGACCTACCACCTCTACCTGGACTTCCAGCACGACGGCGTGGTCCGCACCGCGGCGTTCACCGTCACCGCCCGCGGGGTCATGGACACCGAGTCCGGCTCCGATTCGACCGACGACAGCACACCCGCCGAGCACGGCGACCACTCCGGTCACTGACCGGCCAATTCCACCAGGAGACAACGATGACAACGCAGAGTCAGTCAGGCACCCCAGCCGCCGGTTCGATCGAGCTGGCGATCACCGGGATGACCTGCGCCTCCTGCGCCAACCGGATCGAGCGCAAGCTCAACAAGCTCGACGGCGTCAGCGCCACGGTCAACTACGCCACGGAGAAGGCAAAGGTCACCTTCGATCCCGACGTGGCGCCCGAGGCCCTGGTCGCGGCCGTCGAGCAGGCCGGGTACGGCGCCTCCCTGCCCCGACCGCCGAAGACCGACAACGCCGGCACAGACGGCAACAACGGCGCGGCAGAGGAAGCCGACCCGCTCCGCACTCTGCGGCAGCGGCTCCTGATCTCGGCGGTCCTCACCGTCCCGGTGATCGCGATGGCGATGATCCCCGCCCTGCAGTTCACCAACTGGCAGTGGCTCTCCCTGACACTCGCCGCACCCGTCGTGGCCTGGGGCGCCTGGCCCTTCCACAAGGCGGCCTGGACCAACCTTCGCCACGGCACCTCGACCATGGACACGCTGATCTCGCTCGGCACCCTGGCCGCACTGGGCTGGTCGCTCTACGCCTTGTTCTGGGGCACGGCCGGCATCCCCGGCATGACCCACCCGTTCGAGCTCACGATCCAGCGCAGCGACGGCAGCGGCAACATCTACCTCGAAGCCGCGGCCGGCGTCACCACCTTCATCCTCGCCGGTCGCTACTTCGAGCAGCGCTCCAAGCGCCGCGCCGGCGCAGCTCTCCGTGCTCTGCTCGAGCTCGGCGCGAAGGAGGTCGCCGTCCTCGGACCCGACGGCGTCACCGAGACCAAGATCCCGGTCGACCAGCTCGCGGTCGGCAACCGGTTCGTCGTACGCCCCGGCGAGAAGATCGCCACCGACGGCGTCATCGAGCGCGGTACGTCGGCCGTGGACGCCTCGATGCTGACCGGCGAGTCCGTGCCGGTCGAGGTCGGCGAGGGTGACGCCGTCGTCGGCGCCACCGTCAACGCCGGCGGGCGCCTCGTCGTGCGCGCGACGAGAGTCGGCGGCGACACCCAGCTGGCGCAGATGGCGCGCCTGGTCGAGGACGCCCAGAACGGCAAGGCCCAGGTCCAGCGCCTGGCCGACCGGATCTCGGGCATCTTCGTCCCGATCGTCATCCTCCTCGCCGCCGGCACCCTCGGCTTCTGGCTCGGCACCGGCAACGGCCTCGCCGCCGCCTTCACCGCCGCGGTCGCGGTCCTGATCATCGCCTGCCCCTGCGCCCTCGGGCTGGCCACGCCGACCGCCCTCATGGTCGGCACCGGCCGCGGCGCCCAGCTCGGCATCCTGATCAAAGGCCCCGAGGTCCTGGAGTCGACCCGCAGCGTCGACACCGTCGTCCTGGACAAGACCGGCACCGTCACCACCGGCAAGATGACCCTGCGCGACGTCATCGCCGCCGACGGCGAGGACGCAACCGTGGTCCTGCGCTACGCCGGTGCCCTCGAGAACGCCTCCGAGCACCCCATCGCCCGGGCAATCGCCGACGCCGCCCGGGACCAGCAGAGTCCCCTCCCCGAGGTCGAGGACTTCGCCAACATCGAAGGCCTCGGCATCCAGGGAGTCCTCGCCGACGGGGCAGCCAGCCACGCCGTGCTCGTCGGCCGTCCCCAACTGCTGGCCGAGTGGTCCCAGCACCTGACGCCCGCGCTGCAGCAGGCGCTGGAGGAGGCCCAGTCCACGGGCGGCACCGCCGTCGCAGTCGGGTGGGACGGCAAGGCACGCGGCGTCGTGGTGGTCGCGGACGCGATCAAGCCGACATCGGCAGCCGCGATTCGCGAGCTGCGCGAGCTCGGACTGCGGCCCGTGCTGCTCACCGGCGACAACGCGGTCGTCGCCCGGCAGGTCGCCGCGGAGGTCGGTATCGACGAGGCCGACGTCATCGCCGACGTACTCCCCGCAGACAAGGTCGACGTCGTCAAGCGGCTCCAGGCCGAGGGGAATGTCGTCGCCATGGTCGGCGACGGCGTCAACGACGCAGCCGCGCTGGCCCAGGCCGACCTCGGCCTGGCGATGGGCACCGGCACCGACGTGGCGATCGAGGCCAGCGACCTCACCCTCGTCCGCGGCGACCTGCGGGTGGCGGTCGACGCGATCCGGCTCTCGCGCCGCACTCTCGGCACGATCAAGGGCAACCTGTTCTGGGCCTTCGCCTACAACGTCGCCGCCCTGCCACTGGCCGCCGCCGGCCTGCTCAACCCGATGCTCGCCGGCGCCGCCATGGCGTTCTCCTCGGTGTTCGTGGTCTCCAACAGCCTGCGCCTGCGCGGGTTCAAGGCCCACTCCGCCGCCGCGACCGAAGCACCGGGGACCGTGTCATGAGCGCGCCCACGGCTCGGTTGGCGGCGCTGACTCCGGAGAGCGCGGTCGGTGCCTCGCGCGACCTCCTCGGCGACCTGGTCGAGCGGCACGGCCAGGTCGGTGCGATGGTCCGCACCATGGCCCACTCGCCCGCGGTCCTGGGTGGCTACCTGCAGCTGAGCCGGGCGATGAAGCGCGCCAAGCTCGACCGGCGCATCAGCGAGCTCGTCTCGATCGCACTGCAGGTCCACCAAGGCTGCGAACTGTGCCTGGAGGCGCACGAGAGCGCCGCCCGATCGCTCGGTGTCACCGAGGAGGAGATCGAGGCGGCCCGGCGCAGCACGTCCGCGGATCCCCGGGTAGCGGCCATGATCGCGGTGGCCATGAGGGTGTACCGGGAGCCCACGGGCATCACGGACGCCCAGGTCCAAGAGTTGCGCGACCATGGCTACAGCGACCGGGAGATAGCCGACGTCGTCGGGGTGGTAGCGCTCAACGTGCTCACCGGAGCGTTCAACCTGCTCGCCGGACTCACGCCAGAGACCACCCCCTGAAGCAGGATCCCAGCCCGCGCAGCCGACAGCCGGTGGCCGACGCCGCTGGACCCGCGCGGCCCTGAAAGCCCCGTCGGCCCGGACCCCTAAGTCGACTCTTTCAATGGATTTTGAACATGACAGCGAGTTGTCGCAGGGGCGCTGCATCTCGACAAGAGCCGGGGCTCACCAGGGATGGGCCCGAGTCTTCTCGAACTTTCGGGGGGACGCCTCCTGACCTGCACGAATGCGTTGACACGCACTGCGTCCCCCCGCCTACCGCAAGCGCGGGGGGACGGATGCGGGGACGCGAGGACGCCACGCTCAGGCCGTGACTCAAAACGAGTTCCCCGAAAGTGTCCGATCCGTGGCGGCCGCCGTTGCCTATCGGGTCGTGATGGCTTTCAAACGGCTGTGCCCGGAGGGCGGATGTTCCCTAGGCCTGTGCTCACGACCGGTTGGCCAGTCCGGTGGGGTCGCCGAGATCGGAGTGATCGACGGTCGCCAGGTAGCGGGTGGCGCCTTCGACGCTGAGTCCGAACAGGTCGTAGATGCGGCGTACGTCGCCGCCGGTGGCGTGGATCTCGTGCAGGATGCGGTCCTCGCGCAGGGCCCGCGGACGAATGCGGCTGTCCTTCCAGGGAAAGGAGTGGCCGCCCGGCACGAGCCGCGGCGCGGTTCTTCGGTTGATGAGCAGATGTGGGTTCGCGGTGCTGGGCCAGGTTCGGTTGCGGTAGTCGAGCCAGGCGCTCAGCCGGGTCCGAACGGGTGCTGCAAGCGGGATGTCGCGGCCGTCGAGGTGGAGCCGGCCGTCGACGATGTCGGTCAACCCGAGCTCGCGCACCTGCTTGCCGGTCAGGCCGTGGAAGGCCACCAGGGCCACTGCGAGCGCGACGGCCGGGTTCGGCGAGTCCAGCTCGGCCCGGATCAGCGCGGGGTCCAACGGCATCGGAATGTTGGTGTGGACGCGGGTCAGATCGATGCCCCGCATGGGGTTGGCGAAGACGAGTCGGCGGCCCTTGAGGATCTTGAACAACGACTTCAGCCCGTTCTCCGCGAAGTGGCGGTGGCTGGTGCCGGTAGGCAGGGTCGCGAGGGCGGCCAGGATGTCGTCCTTGGTGATCTCTGCGAACGACCGGCGGCCGGCTTCGACCCACCGCTGGACCACGGGTGCCAGCCCTTGGATGTGGATCTCGACGGTCTCGGGTTCGCGGGGCAGTTGGCGAGGTGCTTGTCGGGATCCACCGAGCATGACCTGAAGCCACAACTGGAGGTGCTCCCGCATCGCGTCGGGGAGGCCTCCGGATTCGATGAACTTGGCGTTGAAGTACCGCTCCACCCGTGTCGGAACGTCTTCGATGAGCAACTCGGCTTCCGCGAGGACGTCGAGGGTGGAGGTGATGGTGCCGTCGTAGCGGCGAACGGCGACGACGTCGCTAGCGCGGACCTTCGCAGTGGGCGTCGGCCGGACGGTCTGCAGCATCCGCAAGGTCTGAATCACCGCATTGCGTTGCCTCACGCTCCAGCCGTAGCGCCGGGCGTGATCGGCAACGATGGCCGCACAGTAGCGCGTCAGCTCACTGTCTTCGAGCAGGATTCGTTGGCGCAGGACCTCGGGGTCGGGGTCCATATCGAACAGGGTCAACTGTTCGCGCGCGTGCTCGTCGAAGCTGGTGCCGGGGTGGTAGCTCAGCTGGTTCTTGTTCTTCTTCGACCAACGGGCATCCCAGCTGACGTAGTCCGGCAGCGGCGTCACCCGACGTTTGAAGACCATGTTGGCGAAGAACAACTGCTGGCTGTTCTTGTTCGTGCCGGCGAGGTCCGGGGCGCGCCCGGGCACCTGCTCGAGTCGGGCATTCTCAAGGCAGAGGCGACATGCCCGCCTGTCGCTGACGTGGCTGGTGCGGCCGCAGAAGCCGCAGGTGCCCTTCGGGTAGTGGGTCTGCCACCAGCGGCACGACCAGCAGGTCCAGTTGTGGCGGGGGTAGACGCCCCAGGCCAGGCAGCCTTTGCAGGACCCGATGTGCTCGGGGCTGCGGGGATGACATCGACTGCACAATCCCTGACTGAAGTAGTCGGCTCGGGAGCCGCAGTGGTCGCACGGTGGCGATGCGAACGGGCCACCGGGCAGGCAGCGATAGCAGAGGTCGACTCGGGGGTTGGTCCAGGCAACCCGGTTGTCCTGGCAGGCGTTGCACTTGGGCGGCACCCGCAGGGGCGCGTTCGGGCCGGGCGCTGGCATGCAATGCTCCTCGTCGCCGTGGCCGATGTGGGCGAGGGTTACAGCGGCGGGGTCGACCGCGGCTTGCCGAGCCGCGGGGTGACCGCCGGGGGCATACCGGCGCTGTCGTTCGGATCGCCGTTCCCGTTGCCGCCGTTGCCGTTGGCTGCGTCCGTGTTGCGGGGACGGCGGGCGGCGACCTTGTCCGGCTCCGGTGTCATCAGGTCGTTCGGGCTGCACTCGAGCACGGCGCACAGCACGTCGAGCTCTTCGAGCCGCATTGTCGGCGGGGCGCCAGCCCACCACGACGACATCTTCCCGGCGCTGATCTCAAGCCCGGCCTCAGCCAGCATCCGGCGCAGCTCCGCGGACTTCCAGATCCCTCTCTCGGCGGCTCGCAGCCGCAGGCTCCACTGCATCTGGATCCTCTCCTTCGGTTCGTCGATCGGGTCAGTCGGTACGAATGCCAAGGCGGGCTTCAACACGGTCGCTCGCGTTGTTCCACGCACGTTCGATGTGGTCGCTGCGGACGTGAAGGTAGCCCGAGGTGGTGGCCAGCCACTGGTGGCCAAGGAGCTCTTGGAGGGCCTTGATGTCCATGCCGGCCGCGTACAGAGACGATGCGCAGTAGTGCCGCAGCACGTGTGGCGTCATCCGCCCCGACCACGCCGGAAGCCACTGATCGACCTGGATCCCCAGGGCGCGGCGCAGCGCGTTCGCGCCGACGCGGCCACAGCGGTCCAGCTCGCGGTCGAACCGCTCGGACGGCAGCATCGGCGCATCCGGGTCAGCCCAATCCTCGCCGTACTGCGGGCGGACCTCTCCCAGCCACCAGTCGATCAACTGGTTCGCGCCGTTGATGGCCGGCACCAGCCGGGGCTTGGGTCCGCGGCCGCCGGAGCCCTTGCCGTGGCGAACGTGGAGCTTGCCGAACTCGCCCAGATCGGGGCGCCAGTCGCGGATGTCGAGCATGACGGTCTCGTTGATCCGCAGCCCGAGCCGGCGCCACAGCGAGGCGGCGAAGTAGTCGCGGGCCGCCGGCCGATACTTGCGTGCCTGCGGGACCGATCCGCGCCAGGCAGTGAACAGCGAGTCGACCTCGTCATCCGATGGCGGCACCCGGATCTTGCCCAGCGATGCCCCGGACTGGCGATTGAACTCATCGATCGGCTGCTCAACCAATACGCCAGTCGCGCGTCGAATCGTGCCCTCGTAGCGGGCGATCACGAACTCATAGAACCCCGACAGCGCCCCTGCCTTGCCCGCCCGGGTCGACACGCTGAGCCCCATCCGTCGCTGCTGGGCCAAGAAGGCGTCCGCGTCCGCGCAGGTGGCCTCCCACAGCGGGGTGGACAGCGAGCGCGCGAACTCAATGACGATCGCCCGGGTCCCGCCGATGTGGCGGTCAGTCAGACCTGCTGCCGACATCGCCAGCGCGTACTGGTCGACGACCTCCTGCTCGAAGTCCAGCACCGCCTGCGCACCTATCAGTGCCGGATCAGCAGCGCTGCCACCCGGCAGCGCCACCAAGCCCATCAGTCACCGACTTCAAGCGAGGCGATCATGCATCGATGCTACAGCAAAACCGTCAGCCAGAGTGACCAAGTGTCAATTCAGGTCCGGCCAGCGGTCGAACCGACGCCACCTGCACAGACGCAGATCGGGACTCATCTGGGTCCGATCGAACCTGAGTTCCTAGAGATTGCAGCGTCATGACCACTCAGGTACGCGGTCGAGCAGCCCGCGAAGCGAAGCTCGAGGCGCTCCAGGAGCAATTGTCCGAGTCCGTTGCTGCGCTGATGACCGGCGAGGATTGGAAGCGCGCCCTGACCTTCGCCGCGCAGTTCCGCGGGCGCAGCTTCGGGAACTCGATGCTGATCGCGGCGCAGCACTTCGCGGCGTACGAGGAGGGCAGAGTGCCCGAGCCGACGCCGACGTACGTCGCCGGCTTCCACCAGTGGCTCTCGCTCGGCCGCAGCGTCGCGAAAGGCCAGCGCGGCTACGGCATCCTCGCCCCCGTCACAGGTCGGTTCGCCTCGTTCACGCCCGACGACCCGAACTCCTGGCGACGCTTGGCGCGCAACGAGAAGCCGATGTCCGGTGAGTACGCCCGCACCCGGATGATCGGGGTCAAGCCGACCTACGTCTGGGACATCTCCCAGACCACCGGCGACCCGGTGCCCGAACTCCCCCGCCCCTCCCTACTTCAAGGTCAAGCGCCGGACGGGCTGTGGGACGGGCTCGCCGACCAGATCACGGCCGCCGGCTTCGAGCTCCGACTCGTCTCCTCGGCTGCGGCGATCGGCGGCGCCAACGGCCTGACCGACTTCCTCTCCCGCGCGGTCTCGGTCCGCATGGACATGGACGATGCGGCCCAGGTGAAGACGCTCGCCCACGAACTCGGCCATGTTCTCCTCCACGCGCCACCGGAGACCGCCCCGTCGACCGAGTCCGCCGCCGACGCGACCTTGCACCGTGGGATCGCCGAGGTGGAGGCCGAATCCGTCGCGCTCATGGTCGGCGCCGCCCACGGGCTCGACACCTCCTCCTACACGGTGCCGTACGTGTCGACCTGGGCAGCGAGCGTCCCCGGCAAGAACCCTGTCGAGGTCGTCCAGTCAACCGCCGAACGCGTCCGCACAACCGCGCTCGGCATCCTCGACAAGGTAGACACCCAGCAGGTCGGCGACGGCAACCCGCCGGGGCTCGACCGCGAAGCCCTCAGCCACCGCACGGGGACAGCTGCAGTCACCACCACAGAACGCCGTGATGGGGCGGTGCTCGGGCTATGAAGATCCCCGTCGTCCTCAGCACCGTTCACGTCGCCATCGACGCCGACGGCGTACTCGCGGTCGACGTCGACGGTGTCCCGCACTATTCCGAACAGACCAGGACACGCGGCGACCTTCGCGCTGTCATCGACGAGATCACCTCAGACCTCGGCGCCCCTGTACGCGTCGAGGTACGCGAGGCCGACGGCTCGACGTTCACTGACGTCGCGACTCCTCGAGAGTCCTCGGCTGCAGCCGCCGCGGAACCGTCTCCCAGCTCGCGACCTCCGGCGCTCGCTGGTGCCGGATTCCAGCCCGGCGAGGAAGTCGCCCTGGCCTACGTCGTCGTACGCCAGAACGCCGACGCGGAAGGCAACGCGTCACTGAACCTCCCGCCCGCGCTGATCGCCGCAACCCGCGGTGGGCTCGTACTGCTCGGGACGAGGTCACGGACAGTCACCCCATTCGAGGCGCCCGCATGAACCCCGCAGCACGCGGTGGGAACGACGAGCTCGTGAACCTGGCACTCATCGGGATAGTCGCGGCGCTCACTCTGGCGCTGGTGCTCCGCGCCGCAGCCACGGCCGCTGCGGTCGCAACGGGTGCGGCCGCGCCCGAAGGCGGGATCGCGAGCGGACTGCGGGTCCTGACCGAGCCTCGCCGGCCAGCACAAGCATTCGAGGCGCCCGGGTTGTCAGCGATCGCGTATTGGAGCGTCGTTGTGCTGCTGCTCGGCGTCCTCGCGACAATCGCCTGGTGCGTGTGGAGATTGGTCGCTCGTCTGCGGCACCGGGCTGCTCGAGATCCCCACCGCATCAAGGGCACCGCAACCGCCCGGGACATCGACACGACCGCATCGAAGAAGGCCCTCGTACGACGTGCCGCCACCCTTCGGCCCTCGATCCGCCACCCCCGCGCGAGCGACGTCGGCTACCTGATCGGACGCAGCTGTGGCCGCGAGATCTGGGCATCGGTCGAGGACTCGATCCTCGTGATCGGTCCGCCACGTTCCGGCAAGGGACTCCACCTCGTCATCAATGCCATCCTCGACGCGCCCGGGACCGTCGTCACCACCTCCACACGGCCGGACAACATCGCCTCCACGATCACAGCCCGCAAGGAACACGGGCCGGTCGCCGTGTTCGACCCTCAGCACCTCACCGAGGGAGTGCCAGCCGTCGACGGTTGCGGCGTTCGATGGTCGCCGATCCGCGGCTGCGAACAGCCCCTAACTGCGATGATCCGCGCTTCAGGGCTGGCGTCGTCGACCGGACTCTCCTCCGGCGGCACAGAGTCCGGCGGCTTCTGGGAAGGCAAGGCCCGCTCCGCGCTCCAAGCGCTCCTCCATGCAGCCGCCCTCGAGCAACTACCGACTCGCGCACTCTTCGAATGGTCTCTGTCCGCATCTGCCGCAGCTGACGCCGTCGGCATCCTCGCCAGCCACCCGCAAGCAGCTGCGGGATGGTCGGACTCGCTCGAGGGCATGATCAGCTCAGATCCGCGCACCCGTGACTCCATCTGGATGGCCGTCGCCCAAGCTCTCTCCTGCCTCGCCGATCCTGCCGTGCTGGAGGCCGTCAGCCCGGAGCCGGGCGAGGCGTTCGACCCGCGCGACTTCCTTACCAAATGCGGCACTCTCTACCTGCTGGCCACCGGAGCCGGCGCAGGTGCCTCGTGGCCGCTCGTCGCCGCGTTCATGGAAGACCTCACCGAGGTCGCCCGTCACCTCGCTGCGGCGTCACCAGGCTCACGCCTGGACCCTCCCGTCCTCATGGCGCTCGACGAGATCGGCAACCTCGCGCCGCTCCCCTCCCTCCCGGTCCTGATGGCCGAGGGCGGCGGGACCGGGATCACGACAATGCCCGTCCTCCAGTCGCTGGCTCAGGCGCGCAACAAGTGGGGCGACCATGCGGCCAGCACGATCTGGGACGCGAGCATCGTCAAGGTCATCCTCGGCGGCGCATCGGCCTCGAAGGACCTGCAGGAACTCTCGGTTCTCATCGGCGAGCGCGACGAGCGCACCGACACCGTGAGCATCGGCGACTACGGCCAGCGCTCCCTTCAGCGGTCGACTCGCCGCGTCGCGGTAATGCCGCCAGAGCGGATCCGAACGCTTCCCTTCGGCACCGGCCTCGTGCTGCTTCGCTCGGTGCCGCCCATCGTGGCTGGCCTTCGATCTTGGACGAATCGATGAGCCAGCACCGTTTTCGACACCGAATCGCACCAGGCCGCCCGGGCGCCCTCCTGGAGTCTCGTGCACGCCACTCCGAGCCCCCGGACGTGTCGGACCTCTGTGGCAGCATGACGACATGACGAGGATCACCGTGCACGCGGGCAAGTCCATCCTCGAGAGCTATGTCAAACGGCCCGGCGCAGGGCTGTGCGAGCTGATCTGGAACGCCTTCGACGAGGACGCCACATTGGTGCGCGTTCGCGTGACAACCAACGCCCTCGGGGCCATCGACCAGATCCAAGTCGAGGACGACGGGCACGGGATGAATCTCCAGCGTGCGCAGTTGGCCTTCGAGACTGTTGGCGACAGTTGGAAGCGCAAGCCGGGCGCACTCACTGAGGGGAAGCGGCCAGTGCACGGAAAACTCGGCCGGGGCAGGTACGCCGCTTTCGGCCTGGGACGCTCCGTGCAATGGGTCTCGACGGCACCCCAGGTAGAGGGAGGGGCGCCGTCGACCGTCACGGTACGTGGCAATGCCGACGACCTTCAGCACATGGAGATCAGCGAGGGCGCCTGCGAATCGACGACGTCAGGCACGCGAGTCGTTGTCGGCATGGTCACCGCTGCCGCGCAGAGCGCTTTTGACCGGACTGACGACCTACGAAACCAGCTCCTGGGAGAGTTCGCGCTCCATCTGGAGCGCTACGAAGACTTCAACATCGAGTTCCTAGACGAGGCTCTTACCCCGGTCTCCGTTATCGAGACGCAGCGGGAGATCGAGCTCGAACTGCCAGACGGCGTCGATGGGACTGCGAGCCTCACTCTCATCGAGTGGAATCTGTCGAACGTCGACCGTCGGCTCTACCTGTGCACTGCAGACGGCTCGATTATCGACGACATTCCGCCCGGCATTCGGAGTCCCGGGTCGGAGTTCACCGCCTACTTGCGGTGGGATGGATTCAGTCACGACGCCCCCATGCTCCTTCTGGACGACCTCGACTCGCTGCCTGGGCAGGTGATCACGACAGCCAAGGCAGCGCTCCGAGCGGCTCTCGCCGACTCAGCACGCAAGCGGGAGGCTGACACGGTCCGGGGGTGGAAGGCTGAAGGGGTCTACCCGTTTGAGGACGGCGAACCGCAAAATGCCGTCGAGAGCGCAACTCGCGAGATCTTCAATGTCGTGGCGATGACCACGGCGCGCACCATCGAGGAGACCAAGTCGCGTCGCGTCAAGGCGCTGGCATTGCGCCTGATGCGCGAGGCGTTGGAAAACGATCCGGAATCCTTGCTGCCAATACTCCACGAGGTGGTGAAGCTCCCGGGGCAGCGACTGGACGAATTAAAGGAGATCTTGGAACGCACGTCGCTGACCCACCTGATCCAGGTGGGTAAGGAGATCGGAGGGCGCGTCGACTTCCTGAACGGGCTTGATGCGTTGCTGTTCGATCGTCAGACCCGCCGGCGGATGCTGGAACGCCGGCAGTTGCACCGCATCCTCGCGAACGAGACGTGGCTGTTCGGCGAGCAGTGGTCGATCACTGGCGACGACAAGCCGCTCAACGCCGTGCTTAAGAAGTTTCTGCAGAAGCTCGGCCAAGACGTGGAGTTGGCGAGCTCGAAGATCGTCCGCGACGACGGCAAGGAGGCGATTCCAGATCTGGTGCTTGGTCGCTCCATGCCATCCAACGAGGACCGCATGACCCACCTGGTCGTGGAGCTTAAGCGCCCGAACCACCGTCTTGAGGCGGCTGACGTGGACCAACTGCGGAGCTACGCCAGTGCAATCGTGAACGACGAGCGGTTCAACCAACCCAACGTGACATGGGACTTCTGGTTGATCGGCAACGACACCCGCAAGGACGTCGACGAGATGCGTCGACAGATCGGTCGCCCGTTCGGGTGCGCTCATCAGGGCGAGAAGTACAGCATCTGGGTCCATACCTGGGCCGAGGTTCTGTCGTCCGCGCGCCATCGAATCAAGTTTGTTGAACAGTCACTTCAGTACGAGTCTGATCGCGACACAGGGCTCAGTCTGATGCGCGAGAGGTACGCGCCGTATCTCCCCGATGAGGTATTCGAAGAAGAGATCGACCAAGGCACTGAGGCCGGCTGACAGGGCTGTGCACGCTTCCGGCTCGAGTAGCTCGGACTTCCGGCTGGTGGCGTAGCCAGTGCACCTCACTCCTGAGCGCGGTGTTCATCGAGGCGCCGCCAGATCCCAGGAGTCATGATGTCCATTCCCACTCAGATGAGCCTAGTCGGCTTCGTCGCCTCCGCGCCGGAGCTCCACTTCACCAAGCAGGGCGCCGAGTGCTGCCGTCTGCGTGTCGGCATCGAGCAGTGGCGCAAGGAGGTCGACGGCAGCTTCACGAAGCTCGACCCGACCTTCCACGACATGGTGGCCTTCGAGAGCACCGCCCGCGAGACGTACGCCCGTTTCCGCAAGGGTGACTCTTTCGTGGCCAGTGGCTACGTCCACGAGTACGACGTGGACGGCCGCGAGGGCAGCGTCGTCAGGGAGGAGTTCGTTGCCCGCAAGATCGGCCACAACGCCAACAAGACCGACTACGTCGTTCAGCGCGGACGTCACGCCGCCGACCCGCCCCTGACCGCTGTGCCGCAGCCGCCCGCCGTCGGCCTCTGACCGAGGCGTTGTGATGAGTCCGTTTCCGGACGAGCCCGACGACGTTGATGCGTGGCGCAGCGTGAGCGACCTGCTCGAGCGCCCACCGGCCCCGATCAATTGGAACCTCCTCGACGCCGAGCAGGCCGAGATCGAGTGGCGGGACCTCGACCACTGGGTGAAGTGGCTCAAGGTCACGTTCGGCCTCCCGCCCAACATCGTGCCGCCGTACTGGCACCGCCACGACGAGCTTGTCTGGGAACTCTCGGCGCTGCACTGTCACTGGCTGAGCTGCTACCACGAGTCAGCATCACCGTCGGCTCCCATCGCATGGATGCGCGACTTCTCGGACGCTCGTTACCGCCTGCGGGACTGGGTCTCGATCTGCGGTACGCGGCTCGATCGCGACCGACCCACCCGGCAGACGACGTGGCCCGGCGAGTCAGCGCCCCAGACAGGCACCGAGATCGAGATCCCGAACCGGGACGAGGACTTCGCGCAGTTCGTGCGCGAGGACGTGCTCCGCCGGCGCCGGATCGCGGCGATGGTCGACCAGCAGCTCATCGGCTGACTCCAGGAGCGCGCCATGGCCAGCCCGAGCGCGGGCTCGTCCACAGAAGACCGAACGGCGAACCCCCGGACGACGACTGCCGGCACAGGGTCGATATCCGACCACCTGAAGGAGGGACGATGCTTCTCCCCCACGCACAAACACTCGCTCAAGCGAGGTCCTACATCGCGGCCCTCGCCGACCAGGCGCTGAAACTCGACGCCTCCTCCGCATACGAGCGCGTCCTCCTCGAACTCGACCGGGTGCACGGCGACGAGTGCCCGGCACTGGACACCGAGGACCTCACTGACGACCGCGCCATCCTTCTCGCGTGCGCGCGCAGCGCCATTCAGGAACTCGAGGACTACGGCGTCGACGCCTTGTCGGTCGAGCTGATTCTGGCGATGCTCGTCGACGCACACGACCTGGACATCGGCTGATGTACGGCGAGAACGGCGCCCAGATGCGCGCGGAGCTGGCTGCACTCCTTCGCCAGCACCGGATCATGCGTCGCCTCGCCGCAGATTCACCGGCGGAGCGCGCCGCGGCGGGACAACAGATCCTGCGATACCGACAGTCCGTTCTCGTCTGGTGCGCGCAGGCCATCGGCGTGGCTCGGCCGCTCACGTTCCCCAACGTTCCGCAGAAGCCGGCCGACCCGTTCCGCGCGGCGAGCGATCACGGCGCCGCAGTGGCCGAACTCGCTCGAGGCTTGGAGGGGGCTCGCGATCGGGCGGCGACGCGGCCGGCGTCGAGCCAGGACCTCACGACCCCCAGCTCAAACGGCGTCGTCGAACATTGGCGTCTCGCGGCACGCGCTGCAGCGCTCGCCGAGCACGACACGGCGCCCGACCAGGCGATCCACCTCACCGCGGCGCAGTCGCGAACGATCGCAGGCGACGTCGCGGCCATCAGCCAGGCCCTCGTCGTACTCGACCGCCGGTATCGCAACACACCCGGATGGGAGCCCATCGCCGGCTGCGACCGTCTCGGGTGGGCTGCGCTCGCCACGGCATTGGACGTGAGCCTCGGGCAGCCCGATTACAGCGTCGACCAGACCGGCTGGCGGCCGCGGACGAAGCCCATCGGAGGACCAGCGAAGCCGGGCGTGCTCGGTGTCCTCCAAGCCGAGCACAACCTGCTCGTGAGGCTGGCGTCCTTCCCCGATGCGATGAATCTGCGCCTGGTCGTCGACTCGCAGCGCCTGCTCAGTGCCGGCCTGGTGCCATACGCCCAACGGATCGATCCCGACCTCGCTGGGCAATGGGGCGCACGTGCAGAGACCTACTCGCGCATCCAGCGCGAGCTCCGCAACATCGGAGGGCGGCTTGGCAACGGCACGGCCGCGGCGGGCGAGGCGGCGAACGCCGTCGGCCGACTGAAGGCCCTGCGTCCGGAGACGGTGATCGAGCCGAGGATGCTCGGCGGCTTCCAGTCCTTGTTCCGAAGAGTCGACACGCGCATCGCCGACATCCTCGAAGCCGGTGTGGAGCGCGGAGCCTTCGTCCAGCGCGTGACCGTCCCACGGCTGGTGAGCGGAGACGGACGTCTGGTTCACCCGGTCCGTGAGCGCTTTGTGCCCGTCGCGCAAGCAACTGACCTTGAGGTCATCCGGACAGCACGCAAGCACCTGAGACCACCGGACGAGCCCACCATCTCGTCCGCGGGTACGAGCCGGGCGGACCTCCACGCCGCCCTTATCCACCGTCCGGCACATCGTCCGCCCGAACTAGGAATCTGAGGCTGCTCGAGGCCAGCAGTCGCGCGCCTTGGGGACACCGACGCAACAAGGCCCTGCGGCGCGACGCAAGCGAGGATCCGCAGAAGTCGACCCGCTCAGGCGATTTGATACGTCTCGTCGCCGACCTGGACCTCCACCCGCAGCGTCCCGCCGAGCGCATCGGCGTAGCGACGAAGGGTGTCGACCTTGGTCCGCTCGACGTCTCCGCGCTCGATCTCGGAGACCCGCTTCTGGCTGATCTCCAGCGTCTCCGCGACGTCGGTCTGGGTCATGGCCATCATCTCGCGCAGCTCACGGAGGCGGTAGGCGCGCACCTCGGCGAGCATGCGCTCCATGTGGCGCGCCTGGACGTCGGGACGGCCGGGGCGCTTGGCCATGTACTCCTCAAGCGTCTTTGCCATCTCGTTCCCCGCCCTTCTGTTCCTTGAGCTTCTTCAGGTGCTCGTCGTACCGATCGTCAGCGATCGGGATGTTCGTGCGATACCACTTCTGCCACGCCCCGTGCTTGTCGCCGGCAAGGAGCATGATCCCTCTGCGCTTCGGATCGAACGCGAACAGGATCCTCACCTCACTGCGACCTGCGGACCCGGGTCGCAGCTCCTTCATGTTCTTGTGTCGAGACCCGACGATCGAGTCCACCAGTGGTCGACCAAGTCCCGGGCCGTGATCTGCGAGCAGACGGATCGCAGCGATCACTTGGTCGAAGGTGTCTGGATCCGCCTCGTCGAGCCAGCCCTCGATCAGCTCGACGTCGACCTCCCAGACTCCAGCAGTATACCCTTTCCCCTCTACGTGGGAAAGGGTATGACGATCGGGCTCCTCCTCGTTCACGACGTCTCCTTCGCCCGTTTCGGAGCCAGCGCCTCGAGGATCTCGGCCGTCACAGGATCAACGGCCTCGTCGGGCTCGATGTAGTGCTCCTTGGTGATCTTCGAGGAGGTGTGTCCGAGCAGCTCGGCAGCCAGGTCCGGGCCGCTGGCCCGGTCGAGGACCGTCGCCACGGTGCGGCGGAAGGCATGGGGAGTCACCCCTTCGATCCCGGCATCCGACAGCACGGATCGCAGCCTGCGCCGGATGTTGTTGGTCGTCAACGGAGTCCCGTTCCGGGTGTGGAAGAGCAGATTCTCGGCCGGCTCGTGACTGACCACAGCCAGCCGCTGACGGATCACCTCCGCAGCGAAGGTCGGCACCGACACCACCCGAGTCGACTTGGCCGTTTTCGGATGGGACTGCCGATAGGTCGGCTTCCCCGCGGGGGACACGATCGTGCCGCAGATGCGGACTGTCGCCGGGGTTACCGTGACGTCGACATCGCACTTTCGGATCGCGAGCACCTCGCCGATCCGCGCGGAGGTCCCGAGCATGACCTCGATGATCTGCTCCAACTGACCGTCAGGCGGCGGACCCGGCGTCCCTGGTGCGCGGCGCCAACTGCGTACCGCCGCGCGGATCGCCTCAACCTGCTCCAGTGTCAGGGCCATCGTCTCCGAGGGCGGCTTGTGGAGGCGGGCTGTGTCGCGGACGGGGTTCTCTCGGAGTGCGTCATAGCGGACGGCCAGGCCGAGCGCGAGGCTGAGGACTGTGCGTGCCTGCTTGGCGGTGCTGTAGCTCTTGGCCGACGCCAGGCGCTTGATGAACTGGTCCACCTTGCGCACGCTGATTTCGCGCAAGAGGTAGTTCTCGAACGCCGGCATGACGAGCTGGCGCATGTTTCGCTCGTACAGCGCCCTCGTGCTCTCCGCGAGCTTGCCCTGGAGGTCGAGGTCCTCTAGCCATACGTCGACCAGGTGGCTAAATGTGCTGTCGGGCGTCAGCTCGCCGAACCCGGCCGAATAGCCGCCGCGGAGCGCGAGCTTCTCCTTGAGGCGGTGTTCGGCGCTCTTGCGAGTGTCGCCGCTGGCTTCGACCCGTCGCAGCCGCCCGTCATGATCCCTGAAGCGCGTCCTCGCTCGCACCGTGCCGTTGGGAAGCGTCGTGAACTCGAGCTCGCCGAATGTCCCGATCGGAGTGCGGGGCCTAGCCATGCCGGATCACTCCTCGGCAACCCGGCGCTTGGGCAGCTCGCGTTGCTCGTCCAGCCACGCCTGGACATCCGACAGCGCGAACTTGAGGTGGCGACCAATGTGGATGCAGGCAGGGCCGCGGCCCGACTGTCGCCACTCGTAGATCGTCTTGACCGGGACGCCGAGGTACTCGGCGAGCTCGGTGATCGACACGAGCGGGTCGAGCCCGCCCAGCGGATTGGTCTCGGTCTTCATGCCCACTAGGTAGGGCCATCCGACCGGGCGCTCCGGTGATGTTCGGAACGGCTACGACACGTCCGGACGACTGGCCAGCGGTCACGCCGTCCGACACCCCAAAGTGGAGGGTTTGTGGTGGATAGATCAATTCTCAAAAACTTTCAGGCCCGGGATTCACGCTGAATCCCGGGCCTGATCTGGTAGCGGGGGCAGGATTTGAACCTGCGACCTCTGGGTTATGAGCCCAGCGAGCTACCGAGCTGCTCCACCCCGCGTCGGTGAGAACAACATTAGGGCACGCCTCCAAAGGCCTCCAAATCGGGGCCGTCCGACTCAGCGGGCAGGGGGTTCTTGCCGCGCGGCGGGGACCCGCCAGCCACGGCGTACGGCGAGCAGGCGCCAGCCGATCGTGACGAGGGCTGCCGGGGCGAGGATGACGCCGGGGGCCAGGCCGAGCTCGGCGCCGGTGGCGGCGATCGCTGCTCCGGCGAGGGCGGGGATGGCGTAGAGCTCGCCGTGGCGGAAGATCACGGGGATCCGGCCGGCGAGGAGGTCGCGGATGATGCCGCCGCCGACACCGGTCACCATGCCGAGGGCGGCGGAGGGCGCGGGACCGAGGCCGTACTCCTGGGCCTTGAGGGCGCCGGCGACGCAGAACAGGCCGAGGCCGAAGGCGTCGAAGACGTTGATCTCGCGCTCGAGCCGGCCCACAGCGGGGTGCAGCCAGAAGGTGACCAGTCCCCCGATGACGGGGACGAGCAGGTAGCGCCAGTCGGCGATCGCGGGCGGCGGCACCGCGCCGATCACGACGTCGCGGATGACGCCGCCGCCCAGGCCGGTCGCCATCGCCAGTGACACCACCCCGAAGATGTCGAGCTGGTTGCGCACCGCCACCAGGCCGCCGGAGACCGCGAAGACGAAGATGCCGACGAGGTCGAGGGTGAGCAGCATGCGGCGATGATCCCGCAGTCGGCGCTATTCCTGCTTGTCCTGCTTCTTGTCGCGCTCGTCGGCGAGCTCGATCGCCTTCTCGACGGCCTCCCGGGCGAGGTCGAGCTGGCGGGCCCACTCCACCGTGTCGTTCTTCTTCTGGGCGGCGTTCGCCGCGTCGAAGGCCGCGTCCGCATCGCGCAGCGCCTCGGCGATCTGCTCGTCGAGCGTCCCCGCCGGCTCCTCCGGCTCGCCGGGGGTCTCCGGCTCGCCCGGCGTCTCGGGCGTCGCACCGTCGCCGAGGTCGACCTCGAGCGCGTCGCCCAGCGCGGTCGGCAGGTCCTGGGCGATGCCCACCCTCTCGCCGTACTTGACGATCACGAACTGCAGGATCGGGAAGGTGGAGGCACCCGACGTGCGCACGGCGTACACCGGCTGGATGTAGATCAGCCCGCCCGACACCGGCAGCGTCAGCAGGTTGCCGAACCGCGGCGGGGTCGCGCCCTGCACGCGGTAGTCGCGCAGCGCGTCGAGGACGGCCTTCTCCTGCTGCATCTGGTTGGCGACCTGGCCCGGTCCCGGCGTGTTGGCGTCGGTCATCTCCAGCAGCCGCAGCTTGCCGAAGTTCGGCGAGTTCGCGTCCGAGTTGACCTGGAGGTACGACGCCAGGGTGCCCTTGCCGCGAGGCACGAAGACCGAGGTCAGGGACCAGTCGTTGGTGCCGTCCACGCCGGTCGAGAACAGCCGGTACGGCGGCTGGAAGACCGGGCGCGCGGCGTTCGGGTCCTCGGGCACCTCCCACCGGTTGTTGGCGTTGTAGAACTCGCCAGCGTCGGTGACGTGGTACTTCGCCAGCTGGTAGCGCTGCACCTTGAACAGGTCCTCGGGATAGCGCAGGTGACTCTTGAGCTCCGCGGGGATCTCGCTGCTCGGCGTCACGGTGCCCGGGAACGCCTTCATCCAGGTCTTCAGGATCGGGTCGCCCTCGTCCCACTGGTAGAGCGTCACCGTGCCGTCGTACGCGTCCACCGTCGCCTTGACCGCCGAGCGCATGTAGTTGATCTCGTCGGTCGGGATGGTCTGCAGGCCGGTGTCCTGCTGCAGCGAGTCGTCGATCATCGCGTCGAACGACTCGCGCTGGGAGTTCGGGTAGCGGTCGGTGGTGGTGTAGCCGTCAATGATCCACACGATCTTGCCGTCGACCACTGCCGGATAGGGGTCGGCGTCGACGGTCAGCCACGGCGCGACCTTCTCCACCCGCTCGGTGGGCGTGCGGTTGTAGAGCACCTTGGAGTTGCCGTTCACGCGGCCCGAGAGCAGGAAGTTCGGCTCACCGAACTTGATCGCGTACATCAGCTGGTTGAAGGTGCTGCCGATCGACACACCGCCCTTGCCGTCGTACGTCGTGCGCTGGTCGCCCTCGTCGCTGTCGGTGTCGGCGAGGCCGAGCTCCACGTCGTTGGCCTTGCCGCTGGACTTGCCCACCACGGAGTACGACGGGCTCTGCTCGCCGAAGTAGATCCGCTGCTCGAACTCCTCGCTCTTGGTCAGGTCGCTGGCGCCGCTGGTGCCCTCGCCGCTGATGCCCTCGGCCCAGACGATGCGGCCGTTGACCTCGCTGTCGGAGATCCGGTTCGCGTACGCCGCGATCAGGCCCTCGCCGTGGGTGTAGACCGTGTGCAGGTTGGACCAGTTCTGGTCGGCGGAGTTGATCCCGGACTGGTCGAGCTCGCGCACGCCGAGGACGAGAGGCACCTCCTTGCCGTCGATCGTGTAGCGGTCGACGTCGAGGACGGAGGCGACCGAGTAGTAGGACCGCACCTGCTGGCGCTGCTGGAAGGTGTCGCGCACCTGCTTCGGGTCGACCACCGGGGTCGTGCCGAGCTGCCCGAGGACGGCGGCCGCCTGGTCCGCGGTCGGGGCGTCGCCCGGGGTGCCGGTGTCCCGCTCGCTCTCGACGTCGCTGAGCCCGTAGGCCTCGCGCGTGGCGTCGATGTTGGCCTTGATGTAGGAGTTCTCCTTGTCGGCCTCCGACGGCTTCACCTGGAAGTTCTGCACGATCGCCGGCCAGATCATGCCGAGCAGCACCGCCGACAGTGCCAGCAGAGCGAGGCCCACCGACGGCAGCTGCCAGGTCCGGCGCCAGACGTTGAGGAAGAACAGCACCGCGCAGATCAGCGCCACCCCGACGAGGATGTTGCGTGCGGGCAGCATCGCGTTCTCCCCGGCGTTGTTCATGCCGGTGAAGAGCCGGTGGTCGTCGGTGACCAGGTCGTAGCGGTCGAGGTAGTAGTCGACCGACTTCATCAGCACGAACGCACCGAGCAGGACCGAGAGCTGCACCTGCGCCGCCCCGGAGAGGCGGTCGTGGGCGACCTGGAGGCGGATGCCGCCGTACAGATAGTGGACGATCGCGGTGGCGATCAGCGACACGACGGCGATCGCCATCACGAAGTCGATGACGAAGTTCCACCACGGCAGGTCGAAGACGTAGAAGCCGATGTCCTTCTTGAAATAGGCGTCCTTGCTCCCCCAGTCCTCGGCGTTGCGCCACAGCAGGAAGGTGCGCCAGTGCCCGATCGCGGACGTGCCGGCGAACAGGCCGACCACGACGCCGACCCCGGCCAGCAGCCAGCCGCGGATGGGCGTCACGGCGTCGCGGTAGCGGTCGACGCCGTCCGGTCCGGCCATGAGGAACATCGGGCGGAACCGGAACGCGAGATACATGTTGAGCGCGACGATCCCGCCCATCACCGCGCCGAACGCGAGGAACAGCCCGACCCGGGTCCACAGCATCGTGCTGAAGACCTCGCCGAAGCCGACCTCGGCGTACCACAGCCGGTCGGTGTAGATGCCCGCGAAGGCGCTGATCAGGAAGAAGCCGATGATCAGCACCACGCCGGTGATGACCAGCGCTCGGGTACGACGCCCGGGCCGCTCGGGCGCGGGACGCTCGGGCTCCTCGTCGAACAGCTCACTCATCGGTCTCGTCCTCCGCGTCGTCGAGCAGGTCGTCCAGCAGGGTGGCGCGCAGGAGCTCGATGAGCCCGGGCACCAGGTCGTTGCCGCCCATGACGGCACTGTCGTCGTCGTGGCTGCGCATCCGCAGCGCGCAGTAGCTCGCACCGTGCCGGGTCACGCCGGCGACGATGCGGACCTCCTCGGCCTCGGGGTGCTCGCGCGCGAACTCCGCGGCGGCCGCGGGGTCCTCCGGCACCTGGCCGTCGACCTTGGGCGGGAGCACGAGGCGCTCGACCACGGCCGCGCAGCCGACGACCACGTCGGGCCACTGGATGCCGGGGAGCACCTGCTCGAGCTCCTGGCCGGGCGGCAGGTCGTCCTGCTCGACCGGCGTCAGGGAGCCCTGCTCGGCCGGGGCGTCCAGACCGAGCTGCGCGGCCAGCGCGGGCTCCTGGGTCACCAGGTGGCCGGTGTCCACCAGGGCGTACAGCCGCGCCGGCTGGTCCCAGCCCGCGCGGGCGTGGTGGCCCTCGATCTCCAGCACGGCTGCGGCCAGTGCCGGGTCGACGTCCAGGTCGTAGTCCATCGGCATCCTTGCGTTCCGTCAGCAGCTCGGCAGGGCGGCGTCATGGTCGCCGACCCACTTCTCCAGCGCGAGGCGAGCCTCGTGCATCGTGGTCGCCTTCACCAGGCGCAGGTCCGGGTCGAGGCCCTTGACGTCGGGGCAGTTGTCCTTGGGCACGAAGAACAGCTCGGCCCCAGCGGCCTCGGCCCCCGCGATCTTCTGCTCGATGCCCCCGATCGGCCCGACCTTCCCGTCGGGGCCCAGCTCGCCGGTGCCGGCGATGGTGGCGCCACCGGTCAGCGAGCCCTCGGTGAGCGTGTCGTAGATGGCCAGCGAGAACATCAGCCCGGCGCTCGGACCACCGACGTTGGGGTCGACCCGCAGGTTGATGGTGAACGGGAACTCGTAGCCCAGGCCGAGCGAGACGCCGACACGCGGCTTGCCGTCGATCTCCTCCGGCTTGAGGCGCACGGTCAGCTCCCGCTTGTCCCGAAGGATCCGGAACTCGACGAGCGAGCCGTCGTCGTGCTTGCGCACGGCCGCGACGATCTGGTCGGCGTCGGTGACCGGCTTCCCGTCGACCTCCTTGAAGACGTCGTGGACGAGGAGCTTGTCCTTGGCCGGACCCTCGTCGTCGACGAGCGCGACCTGCACGGCGGTCGGGACGTCGAGGCCGACCTCGGTGAGGGCGACCGCCTTGGCGACGTCCTGCGAGGTCGTCATCTGGACCGCGCCCTCGGCCTTCTCGTCCGCCTTGCTGATCTCGGGAGGGTGGACGACGTCGTACGGGAGGATCGCCTTGTCGGGGTCGAGCCAGCGCGCCAGCGCCTCGCCCAGCGAGAGCTTCTGGCCGTACGACGACGCGACGACCGTCGTGAACCGGATCTCGCCCTTGTCGTAGTGGGCCTCGTGCCCGTCGACCTGGACGACCTCGGCCTCGTCGGCGTCCTTGCCGAGGATGTCGTACGTCGGCCCCGGGCTGTAGGAGGCGTAGGGCAGCGGCACGACGAGCGCGATGCCGCCCAGGATCAGCACCAACGGAGCCGCGATGCACGCGGCGA
Source organism: Nocardioides albidus (assembly GCF_006335005.1). GTDB lineage: Bacteria > Actinomycetota > Actinomycetes > Propionibacteriales > Nocardioidaceae > Nocardioides > Nocardioides albidus. The sequence goes on along the minus strand of NZ_VDMP01000026.1, from coordinate 402,860 downwards.
TCAGGCGCTGGCTCATGGCGCCTACCTTGTCAGACGAGTCCAATCAGGATGCGCGCCGGTCGCCCGGTACGTCGGGGTCGCCGACCTGCTCCGCGTCGGTGGCGGTCTCGTCGGCCCCGGGAAGCACGACGGGCCGGGCCTTGGAGGGCCGCAGCGCGACGCCGGTGCGCCGCTCGGGAGCCCGCCCGGGGGCGGCGTACCCGGGCCGCGAGCGCTGCTCGCGGGTCAGCGCCTCGCCCAGTCGCCGTGCGGCCGTCTCGCGGTCCACCTCGCCCCGCCCCTCCCGGCCCCACCACGCGACCCACGCCATCGAGGCGAGGGTGAGCACGGCGGCCGGCAGCAGCCAGAGCAGGATCTCCACCCCTCGAGGGTAGGTCGGCCGCGGCGGCCGACCCGACAGGACACGCTACGGACTCCCCACCCACTCCTCGGAGCCGTCGGTGAAGCGCTGGTGCTTCCAGATCGGCACCTCCGCCTTGAGGGTGTCGATGAGCGCCCGGCTCGCCTCGAACGACGAGCCGCGATGCCCGGCGGTGGTGGCGACGACGACGGCGAGGTCGCCGATGTCGAGGTCGCCGACGCGGTGCACGGCGGCGACACCGGTGACGTCGTACTCGTCGGCGATCCGCGCGCAGACGTCCTGCAGCCGCTCGAGCGCGGAGGGGTGCGCGGAGTAGGACAGCCCGGTGACGCCCTGGCCGTGGTCGTGGTCGCGGACCCGGCCGACGAAGAGCACCAGGCCCCCCGACGCGGCGTCGTCGAGGCTGTCGAGCACCTCGCCCACCGAGAGCGGCTGGTCGGAGATCGCGACGAGGCGCACGGCGGGACGGGTCACGCGGCTGGTCATGGTCCTCACTCTAGGGAAGGGACCGGGGTCCGGTCAGGGCTGTCCCCGACACCGCCGGTTGCGGATCGGGCGTAGTTTTGACCCATGACCGATAGTCCGGGCAACCCCGGTGACGACCAGCCGAACCCGTTCAAGGGCACGCCCTTCGAGCAGATCTTCGGCGCGCTCGGTGGCGCGCTGGGCGGAAGCGGTCTGCCGGGCGGCGCCGGCGGCGGCATGGAGTTCTTCCAGCAGCTGCAATCGCTCCTGCAGCCGCACGACGGACCGCTGAACTGGAACGCCGCCAACGACATCGCCCGCAAGGCCGTCGCGCAGGAGCCGGACCCCTCCCCCACGCAGCGCGACCAGGACCGGGTGGCCGACGCCGTCGGCCTCGCCGACCACTGGCTCGACACCGCCACCGGCTTCCCCAGCGGCGTCGGTACGACGGCCGCGTGGAGTCGCGCGCAGTGGCTGGTCGAGACGCAGCCGGTGTGGCAGGTGCTCGTCGAGCCCGTCGCGGCCCGCTCGGTGACCGGACTGTCCAGCGGTCTGCCCGAGGAGATGAAGGCGGCGGCGGGCCCGCTCGTCGGGATCATCGGCCAGGCGGTCGGTGGGATGATGGCGATGCAGATCGGGCAGGGCCTCGGCGCGATGGCGGGCGAGGTGCTCACCGCCTCCGACATCGGCCTCCCGCTCGGGGCGCCCGGCAAGGCGGCGCTGGTGATGTCCAACGTCCGTGCGTTCGCCGAGGGGCTCGACGTCACCGAGGACGACGTGGTGCTCTATCTCGCGCTGCGCGAGGCGGCCCACCAGCGCCTGTTCGCCCACGTGCCGTGGCTGCGCGAGCACCTGATCGGCGCGGTGACCGACTACGCTCGCGGGCTGGAGGTCAACGCCCAGCAGATCCAGGACCGGGTGCAGGAGCAGCTGCGCTCGATCGACCCGAGCAACCTCGACGCGATGCAGGGACTGTTGGAGGGCGGCATGTTCGACCCGCCGCAGACCCCGGCGCAGACCGCGGCCCTCTCCCGGCTCGAGATCGCGCTCGCGCTGGTCGAGGGCTGGGTCGACGAGGTCGTCGGCCAGGCCACGACGGAGCGGATGCCCGCCGCCGCGAAGCTGCGCGAGGCGGTCCGGCGCCGGAGGGCGGCCGGAGGTCCCGCCGAGCAGACCTTCGCAGCGCTGGTCGGCCTCGAGCTGCGCCCCCGCCGGCTGCGCGACGCCTCGACACTGTGGGGCGGCCTGCGCTCCCGGTCCGGCCAGGAGGCCCGCGACGGGGTGTGGATGCACCCCGACCTGCTGCCCACCGCCGAGGACCTCGACGACCCGCTGTCCTTCCGCGCGGAGGCCACGGCCCCCGAGTCCCTGAGCGAGGACGAGTTCGACGCCGAGCTGCGCAAGCTGCTCGAGGGCGGTGGCGAGGAGGAGTGAGCCTCCACGCGGACGCCCTGGGCGTCCTGACGGGCTGGCGCGCGCCCGACACCGCCGAGGAGGCGATGCGCCGGCGGTACGTCGCCCACCTCGAGTCGACACCGGACGGGATGTGGCGCTCGTCGTACCCCGACCATCTCACCGCGGGCACCCTGGTCCTCGACGCGACCGGCGACCGGGTCCTGCTCAACCTGCACCGCAAGGCCGGCCGCTGGTTCCACTTCGGCGGCCACGCGGAGCCCGGCGACCCGACCCTCGCCTCGGTCGCGCTGCGCGAGGCGCACGAGGAGAGCGGGCTGGCCGAGCTGGACTTCCACCCCGAGCCGCTCCAGCTGGACGTGCACGTCGTGCCCTTCTGCGACCCTCGGGGCGGGGTCAGCCATCTCGACGTGCGGTTCGCCGCCCGCGCCCGTCCCGGCGCCCGGGAGGCGGTCAGCGACGAGTCGCTCGCGCTGCGCTGGTGGCCGCTCGACGGCCTGCCCGAGCTCGAGCCCGCGATGCACGTGCTCATCGCGCGCGCCCGCGCCGCGCTCCTGTGACCTCTAGTCGACGTCCTCGCCGGGCATGACCTGCTCGGAGGGCGGCCGGTCGATCCGGGCGGCGTCCGACCAGCCGGCGAGGTAGCCCTTGGCCTTCTCCGCCGCCGGGTAGTGGGCGACCCATCCCCAGAACCGCTCGTCGTGGTGCGGCTCGATGAGGTGGGCGAGCTCGTGCACGATCACGTAGTCGATCACCCAGTCCGGCATCCGCTGCAGCCGCTCGGAGAGCCGGATCGTGCGGTCCTTCGGGGTGCACGAGCCCCAACGCGAACGCTGGTTGCCGACCCACCGGATCGACTCCGGCACGGCGAGCCCACCGAGGTACTCGTCGCTCAGCTCCCGCGCCCGCACGGCCAGGGCGTCGTCGTCCCACCGACGGGGCGCGGCGCGCAGCTCCTTGCGCTGCACGCGCGCCACCATCTTCGAGACCCAGGCCCGCTCCTCGGTCACCGACAGGTTGTCCGGCACGAGCACCACGATCTTCTCGCCCTCGCGGTAGGCCGTGACCGTACGACGGCGGCGCTCCGACCGTCGTACCTCCACGCGCGGGGTGGGCATGTCCCGACCCTACGGCGTGGCCCACTCCAGCAGCCGCTCCCCGGGCCACGTGTTGACGATCCGGTCGGCGTCGATCCCGGCCGCCTCGGCGCGCTCGCAGCCGAGCAGCGGATAGTCGAGCTGGCCCGGCGCGTGGGCGTCGCTGTCGATGGAGAACAGGCAGCCGATGTCGCGGGCCAGCTCGAGGAGCCGGGTCGGCGGGTCGCGGCGCTCGGGGCGGGAGTTGATCTCGACCGCCACCCCCTCCTCGGCGCACGCCTCGAAGACCGCGCGCGCGTCGAACCGCGACTCCTTGCGCACCCCGCGGCTGCCGGTGACCAGTCGGCCGGTGCAGTGGCCGAGCACGTTCGTGAAGGGGTTGCGCACGGCGGCGATCATCCGCCGGGTCAGCGGATCGGGGTCCATCGCGAGCTTGGAGTGGACGCTGGCGACGCGGACGTCGAGGCGGCCGAGCATCTCGTCGGTCTGGTCGAGCGAGCCGTCGTCGAGGATGTCGACCTCGATGCCGCGCAGCAGGCGGAAGCCCGCGCCGGCGAGGTGCTCGTTCACCGCGGCCACCACGTCGAGCTGCCGGGCCAGCCGCTCGGCGGAGAGCCCGCGCGCGACCTTGAGCCGCGGCGAGTGGTCGGTCAGCACGAGGTAGTCGTGGCCCAGCTCGATCGCGGTCATCGCCATCTCCTCGATCGGCGACCCGCCGTCGGACCAGTCGGAGTGGGAGTGGAGGTCGCCGCGCAGCCGGGCGCGCAGGGCGGTGCCGGCCCCGTCGGCCGTCTGCGGGCCGCCGTACTCCGCCTCGACCTCGGCCAGCTTCTCCGGCATCCGGCCGGCGGCGGCCTGGGCGATCACCCGCGCGGTGCTGGCCCCGACGCCGGACAGCTCGGTCAGCGTCCCGGCCGCCGCGCGCGCTGCGACGTCGTCGGGGTCGAGAGCCAGGATCGAGGAGGCGGCGCGACGGTAGGCCTTGACCTTGTAGCTGTCCGCCCGGCCGCGCTCCAGCAGGAACGCGATCCGGCGCAGCGCCGCCACCGGTGTGCCGTCGTACCCCTCCTCGTCCACCCGCTGGTCCGCCCGCTGGTCCACACTGCCCTCCTCCGCGTCACCACCAGGAATTGTCTGTCCACAGGCGGTGGATGAGCCTGTGGGCACCATCCTCCCTGGTCACCCGACGGTACGGCGCCCGCCGGGCCCCTCCGCACCGCGGCGCTCCTCCACAGGACAGCACCGGTTCTCCCCCGGCGGTCCACGGCAGACGCGACTCGTCCACAGCTTTCTCCACAGCCTTGTCCACAGGTCGCGCCCCGTCCGGATTGACCGCGTCCGCGAACCTGCCTAGGTTCGTCACCGACGAGGCCCCTCGGGGCCGCAGCACCTCGCTCGCAAGGGGAAGGCAAGCGAGGCGCCGCGGCACCGGGGGTCTCTTCTCGTTCCGGACCGGTCAGCGCCCGGTGAAGACCGGCGCCCGCCGCTCCTGAGCCGCCCGGATCCCCTCGAGCAGGTCCTCGGTCGCCAGCGTCACCGGCTGGGCCAGTCCCTCCCACTCCAGGGCGCTCTCGATGCTGGCGTGCCCGCGCTGCAGCGCCCGCTTGGTGAGCCGGGTCGCGACCGGCGCCGCGGCCGCGACCTCCGCGGCCGTGCTCAGGACGCCGGCGCGGAACTCCCCCGGCTCCCAGACCCGGGAGACGAGGCCGAGGCCGAGCGCCTCGTCGGCGTCGACGAGGCGCCCGGTGAGGAACAGGTCGCGGGCCGCGGCGGGTCCGACCACCTCGGACAGGAGGTAGGTGCCCGCCATGCCGGGGTGGATCCCGAGCCTGGTGAACGGCACGCCCATCCGCGCCCCGCGGGCGGCGTACCTGATGTCGCAGGCCAGCGCGACGCAGAGACCCGCGCCGACGGCCGCGCCGTTGATGGCGGCGATGGTCGGCACCTCCAGGCGGCGGATCGAGAGCCACGCGCGGTAGAACGGCAGCATCCGGGAGCGCAGCTCGTCGACGCTCGCCCCGGGCTCCGACGCGAGCCAGGACAGGTTCCCGCCCGAGCAGAAGCCCTTGCCCTCGCCGGTCACGACCACGACCCGCACCGACGGGTCGGCGGCGAGATGGTCGACCGCCCGCACCCAGGACTCGGTCATCTCGTCGCTCATCGCGTTGCGCAGCTCCGGCTGGTCCAGGACGAGGAGCGCGACGCCCTCGGCGGGCCGCTCGAGGCGCAGGTGCGTCAGGGAGGGCGGCGTGGGCCGGTTCACAGCGGATGCAGACATGCGGGGCACGCTACTGCGACTCCGTGGGGGCGTGCCGTAGGGTCAAGGAGGTCCGGAGCTCGGCTCCGGGCCCCGACGGGCTTCCCCCCATGTCCCCGTCGCGACGACCGAACGAACAAGATGAGCAAGGAGGCCGTCATGGCGGAGACCTGGAGCGGCGAGTTCTACTGCGTCAAGTGCAAGGAGAAGCGCGAGGCCGAGGGCGAGGTCAAGGTCAACGAGAAGGGGACCCGGATGGCCAAGGCCGTCTGCCCCGTCTGCGGCACGAACCTCAACCGCATCCTCGGCAAGGCCTGAGCACCCAGCTCAGCACGGCGCACAGCCGACTTTTCACGGGCGGCTCCACTTCGGTGGAGCCGCCCGTGCGCGTTCCCGGATCAGCTGGGGAGGTCGCCTGTGGATGACCGCCCGCAGCCGAACGCGCCGCGTGCGACGCTGCCGCCATGGCGTCCCGGCCCCTCCTGCTGCGTCCCGGCACCCCGGTCCTGTCCCGCTCCCCGGGCGTGCTCCAGATCGGCCTGCTCGGTCCGCGGGTTCGCCTGCCCGACGTCCCCGAGGTGCGACGCCTCCTCGAGGACCTCGCCGGCTCCTCCGGCCGCGCTGCTGCAGCCGGGCTGCCCGCCGAAGCGGCGAGAGCGCTGGACCGTCTCGTGGGCGCCGGCCTCGCGCTCCCAGCCCCGGACGCCGCGGCCCCGTCCGAGACCGGCACGGGCGATCTCGCCGCGCTGATGGCGCAGGCCGGCGCGGACGCCGTACGACGCCGCGCGGCGCGCGCCGACCTGCTGGTCGCCGTCGACGCCCCGCCCGGGATGGAGAGCCAGCTCGGGCCGCTGCTGTCCGCCGCGGGGCTGACCGTGGCCGGGCCGGCCCAGGACGCGGCCGTCCGCCTCGTCGTCGCCGGGGGTCCGCTCGCCCGCGAGCGGCTCGACCCGCTGGTGCGCGCCTCGGTGCCCCACCTGCTGGTGAGCGGCGACGCCGCTGCGCTGCGGATCGGGCCGTTCGTCGCACCGGGTCGGACCGCCTGCCTGCGCTGCGTGGACGCCCACGAGTCGCTGCACGACGAGCGGCTCCCGCTGCTGCTGGCCCAGGCGGCGCGGCAGAGCGCCGAGCAGCCACCGCCGCGCGATCCGGTCCTCGACCAGTTCGCCCTCGCCTGGGCGGTGCGCGATCTGGCCCGTTTCGTGGAGGGTGACGAGCCGAGCACCTGGTCGACCACCGTCGACCTCGGACCGACCGCCGCGCCCCTCCTCACCCGGTGGGGCCGCCATCCCTACTGCGGCTGCGCGTGGGACGGCTTCCTCGACCTGCCGTGACGCCGATCGGGCGCGGTCACCACCACTCGCTGTCGAGCTTGGCCTCCATCGAGCGCAGGTGCGCGCGGGAGCACTCGTCGCAGTAGCGACGGACCCGGCCGCGCTCGACCGACGTGGTCCAGGTCAGTGGGGGCTCCTCGCCCTCGGCCCGGCGACCGCAGAAGTCGCAGGTCACGCTCGTGCTCACGCTCCCAGGGTAGGGGAAATGCCGGAAGGGCCGGCCCGACGATCGGTCGGTCCGGCCCTTCCTGCTCACCCGCGATCAGGTGCTCTCCGAGGTGGCCTCGGCGAATTCCGGTCTCGCTGGTCCGCGTGCTGCGGACCTGCTCAGAGTGCGCGAGCGAGGGCGAGACGAGCCTGCTGCGCTGCACGCTCGGCCTTGCGGCTCAAGCGGCGGGCGCGGGCCATCCTGCTGGCCGCGCGCAGCTGCTGCGCCTCTCCCAGGCGCATGGCCATGTGGGCCCGCGCCAGGTCTTCGTTCATCAAGTGGTTCATCTCAGGCTCCTGTGAGTGGATTTCAGAAAGGGGAATTGCGATGGATGGGTGGATCGGCCCGGTCTAGGCCGCCGCGTTCTTGCGCGGGCGACCCCGGGGCCGCTTGCGCGGGATCACCACGCCGGCCAGGAACAGCTCGCCGCCCCAGACACCCCACGGCTCACGCCGCTCGAGGGCGCCCGAGAGGCACATGCTCTGGACAGGGCAGTCCAGGCACAGCGCCTTCGCGGCCTCGACGTCCGACGGGGACTCTGCGAACCACAGCTCCGCATCGTTCAGCCGGCACGGCAGCAGCTCGTCCAGCGTCGGCTCGAGAACACTGGTCGTCATCTGCTTTTCACCTCCTCAATCACTGACCTGATCGCGTTGTCATTTCCGGTGGGGATCCGGGGCTTCGCGCTTCTCGGTCGGAGAATGACGAAGGCCGCGGATCCCGGTCTGTTCGGGTTCCGCGGCCTGGAGGCTGCCGAGCTGAGAGGTGTCAGATCGGTGGGCTCCAGGCGAGGGGACCCGGGACGTAGGCGGCGTTGCTGCCAAGGCGTCCCTTGGTGGCGACGGCGCCGGCGATGGCGAACTTCCGCTCTGCGGCGTCGATGGCCACGAGGGCGCACGTGCCGAACACGGTCGTGCCCATGGCCGGACGCGTGGCAAAGCCCTGGACCTCGAGGGTCGCGGGGGCAGAGGTGGCGTGGCCGAAGGACGCGGACAGCGGGAGCTGCCAAGCCGACGTCATCGCCGGGAAGACCGGCTGCATCGTGATGTTCTCCATGGGTGCCACCTCCTTCGGTGCGTGCGGGCGCCAGCCCTGCCGGGGCTGTGATGCGCAGTGGAACTTGCCTGATGACCGTAATGGCCGCTCAACAGGCCGCGCAAATCATTTATCGGAGTTTTCGCGACTTTTTTTCGAACCCTCGGTCCTCGACGCTCTCAGGAGCCTTCGGAGACGAGTGCGAGCACGGCCTCGCCGTACCGCTCGATCTTGTTGGGACCGACTCCGTTGACCTTCGCGAGCGCCTTGATCGAGGTCGGCTTGTGCTCGGCGATCAGCTCGAGGGTGGCGTCGGTGAACACGACGTACGCCGGCAGCGGCTTGCCGTCCTCCCCCGCCTCCCGCGCGGTCTCGAGGCGCCAGGCCCTGAGCCGCTCGAACAGCGCCTCGTCGTAGCGCACGGGGTGGTGGGAGCAGCGTCCGCGCTTCTTCTCCGCCGCGGACGACAGCGGCTGGAGGCACTCGCGACAGCGGGCCACCTTGGTGCGCGCCCGAGGCTGCTGCGGCTGCTGGCTCGCGGGCAGCATCGGCACGATGAAGCGCGAGGGCTGACGCCGCGGCGCCTGGCCGGGGTTGCGGGCGGCGGACCAGGAGACCATCAGCTCGCGCCGCGCCCGGGTGACCCCGACGTAGAGCAGGCGCCGCTCCTCCTCGACGGCGTCGGGCCGTGCTCCGCCCTGCTCGGCGTAGACGATCGGCACGGTGCCGTCCTGGACGCCGCAGCAGAAGACGGCGTCCCACTCCAGGCCCTTGGCGGCGTGGAAGGTCGCCAGCGTGACGCCGTCGGCGCTCGGCGCGTGCTGCTCGGCGGCGCGGCGATCGAGGTCCTCCACGAACGCCGCGACCGAGGCGTCGGCGCCGCGCTCGGTCGCGAACTCCTCGGCCTGGTCGGCCAGCGCCTGGAAGGACTCCCACCGGTCGCGGACCTGGCCGCGCGAGGTCGGCGGCTCCGCGCTCCAGCCCATGCCGCCGAGGACTCCCTTGACCACCTCGAGCCACGGGCCGTCGCCGCCCTCCCCCGAGCGGGCGGCGCCGCGGAGCCGGGTCACCGCCTCGAGCACCTCTCGCCGCTCGAAGAAGCGCGCGGCGCCACGCACGATGTAGGGGATGCCGCGGTCGGAGAGCGCGTCCTCGAAGGTCTCCGACTGGGCGTTGATGCGGAACAGCACCGCCATCTCGCCGTACGCCGTGCCGGCGCGCTGGAGGCGCACGATCCGGTCGGCGACGGCGCGCGCCTCGGCGACCTCGTCGGCCTCCCCGACGAAGCGGACCGCCGCGCCCGCCTTCTGCTGGGAGCGCAGCTCGACGCCGGCGCTGGAGGTGCCGGCGAGGAGGGCGTTGGCGGTCGCGACGACCTGCGGGGTCGAACGGTAGTTGCGCACCAGCTCGATCGAGGTCGTGCCGGCATAGCGCTGAGGGAAGGTGCGCAGGTAGTCGGCGTCGGCCCCGGCGAAGCTGTAGATCGTCTGCGCCGGGTCGCCGACGACGCACAGCTCGTCACGGCCGCCGAGCCACAGGTCGAGCAGGGCCGACTGGAGCGGCGAGACGTCCTGGAACTCGTCGACGACGAACCATTTGTACTGCCGGCGCACCTGCGCCGCGACCCGCTCGTCGGAGGCGAGCACGCCCGCGGTCAGCAGCAGGACGTCCTCCATGTCCATCCGTCCCTGGTCGCGCTTGACCTGCTCGTAGGCGGCGATCACCCGCCCGATGGTCTCCGGCGTCTGGTCGGCCACGGATCGGCCCTTGGCGGGCGCGACGCGCGGGTAGTCGTCGGCGCCGACGTTGCTCACCTTGGCCCACTCGATCTCCGAGGCGAGGTCACGCAGCAGCGCCTGCTCGGCCCGCAGGCCCAGGTTGCGGCAGGCGAGCGCGAGCATCGGGATCTTCGACTCGGTCAGCGTCGGCAGCTCGGTGCCGTGGACGTGGGGCCAGAAGTAGCGCAGCTGGCGGAGGGCCGCGCTGTGGAAGGTCCGCGCCTGCACGCCGGGTGCACCGAGCTGGCGCAGCCGCTGCCTCAGCTCGCCCGCCGCCCGGGTGGTGAAGGTGACCGCGAGCACCTCGGTCGGTGCGTAGACCCCCGCCATCACCCCGTGCGCGATGCGGTGGGTGATCGCCCGCGTCTTGCCCGTCCCCGCACCGGCCAGCACCCGCACCGGTCCGCGCAGCGTCTCCGCGACCTGCCGCTGCTCGGGGTCGAGCGCGGAGAGGAGACGTTCGATGGACTCGGACATGGGGCCGTGCGCTCCTTCGGGGGCTGGTCCGGACTGGGGATCCCAACCTAGACGCTGCCCCCGACACGAGTCCCCGGTCGGTCGGTCGCTGCCACAGCGCTCACCGGTCCCGCGGAACAAGCGCGCGGACGCCGTGGTTGAGTGGACGCAGCCCGAACCGACCGGAAAGAAGTGCCCCGCGATGAGCTTCACGATGTACACGACCCCCTGGTGCGGCTACTGCCACCGCCTCAAGAGCCAGCTGGACCGCGAGGGCATCGCCTACGAGATCGTCGACATCGAGCAGCAGCCCGAGGCCGCCGCGGTCGTGGAGTCGGCCAACAACGGCAACCAGACCGTCCCGACGCTCGTGTACGCCGACGGGACGGCGCAGACCAACCCCAGCGTCGCCCAGGTGAAGGCCAAGCTCGAGGCGCTCAGCGCCTGATCCTCACCAACTGCCGGGCAGCGGTCCGCCGTACCAGTCCTCCACGAGCGAGCGGCTGATCGAGACCCCGCCGGGGAGCACGAGCGTGCCGTCGGCGGCCTGGCGTCGCATCTCCGCACGGGTGAACCAGCGCGCGTCCTCGACGTCGTGGTCCTCGAGACGGATGTCCTCGGTCACCGCCCGTCCGTGGAAGCCGAGCATCAGGCTCGACGGCAGCGGCCACGGCTGGTTGCCGAAGTAGCGCACCTCGCCGACCACGACACCGGTCTCCTCGAGCACCTCGCGCCGTACGGCGTCCTCGAGCGACTCCCCCGGCTCGCAGAATCCGGCCAGGGTCGAGAACCGCCCCGGCGGCCAGCTGTGGTTGCGCCCCAGCAGGCAGCGCTCCTCGGGAGAGCCGGGGTCACCGGCGGCGATGAGCATGATGACCGCCGGGTCCGAGCGGGGGAACTGCGGCTTGCCGCAGTCGACGCACACCAGCTCGTGCCCGGCGGCGCGCGACGTCAGTGCGCCGCCGCACCGCGGGCAGAAGCGATGGGCCCAGTGCCACTCGGCCAGGCCCAGCGCGTGGAACACCAACGGCGCCTCCCCGGTCCGCTCGCCGGTCCGCTCCCCGGTGAGGAAGGGCAGCAGCCCACGCAGGGGCAGCCACCGCTCCGGCTCGGCCTTCGCGAGCTCGCCGGGCACGATCACGGCCCACCAGGTGGTGCCGGAACGCTCGCCGAGCAGCAGTCGTACGCCGTCCGGCGCGTCCGCGGTCGGGACCCACTCGAGTCCCTCGGGGCCGGGCCGGACCCGCGTCCCCGCGATCACGAGGACCCGTCCGGCCGGATCCGCCCAGCGCTCGTCCAGCCAGGTCTCGTCCGTGCGGAGCAACCCCATTCGGTCGTGCGGGTCGGCGACCAGGGACAGGTGCGGGAAGGTCACAACCCGAGCCTAGAGGGGCCTACGCTGAGCCATGGACGCCAGCACCCTCCGTGCCGCGCAGGCACCGCTGAAGGAGCGCTACCGGGCCGATCCCGCTGCAGCGCGATCCGGCACGGTCGCGACCGGCGACTACCGCGATCCGGAGGTCACCGCCACGATCGACGGCTTCGCCGGACCGGTCCGCGCAGGACTGCACCCCGCCACCGGCGGCGACGGCACCGACGCGTGCTCGGCCGACCTGCTGCTCCAGGCGGTGCTCGGGTGCGCCGGCGTGACCCTGCGCGCGGTCGCCACCGCCATGGGCGTCGAGATCCGCTCCGCGCGGCTGCGGGCCGACGGCTGGTGGGACGCCCGCGGCACCCTCGGCCTCGACCGGGCAGCACCGGTCGGCGTCCAGGACGTCGTCGTCACGATCCTCCTCGACACCGACGCCGACGACGCTGCCCTCGAGCGCCTCGCCGCCGCGACCGAGCGCTACTGCGTGGTCGGGCGCAGCCTCGCGCAGCCGCCCGAGATCAGGGTCGCACGCTCCTGACTCACTGCAGCAGCTGCTCCACCTCCTCGCGTCCGGGCAGCTCGTCGTGCACCACGAGCTCACCGGACCGCACGTAGAAGAAGCCCGCCCGCACGCGCTCCGGGGCGATGCCCTGAAGCTCGGCCCACGCCAGGCGATAGACGGCGAGCTGGAGCGGGTCGGCGTCCTGGCGCGCGCTGGTCTTCCAGTCGACGACCAGGAAGGATCCGTCGGGCTCGGCGTAGACGGCGTCGATCCGGCCGCGCACGACCTGCCGGCGTCCCGTCCCGGCGCCGAGGACGAGCGCGAACGGCGCCTCGACCGCGTGCGGCGGGCGGGTGCCGAACGGTCCCTCCTCGAAGCGCGCGACGAGCTCCTTGAGGTCGGCCTCGTCGTCGATACCGGCGTCGGCGCGTCCGGAGAGCTCGTCGGGGTCGAAGAGCCCCTGCTGGCCGAATCGGGCTTCGACCCACGCGTGGAAGCGGGTGCCGAACCTGGCCGCCGGAGCGGGCGGGCGCGGCATGGGGCGGGCGAGGTCGCGAGCGAAGGCCTGGGGGTCGTCGCGCAACCGGCCGAGCGCGGTGGCCGAGAGCGACGACGGAAGCGGCACCTCGATCTGGTTGCCCGCCCCCGCGGCGAGACGCGCCTCGGTGAGCAGCTGCTCGATCTCGGCGTCCCACTCGGCGACGCGCGCGGCGGTCACGATGTCGAGGTCGGGATCAGGAGCCCCGGGGTCGGCCTCGGCGACCCGGGCCGCCGCGACCAGCCGGAGCCGCGCCTCCTCCCCCATCGCGTCGACCGGCCACGGTCGGGACGGATCCTCCGCGTCGTAGGGGTTGGCTGCCCCCTTCTCGGGGCGGACCAGCCAGGGCTCGGGGGCCAGGCCCCACGCACTGAGCGCCTCGCGGACGGTCTCCTGATAGGACGACGGGCCGTAGGGCGTCTTGCGCGGACCCCATTGGTAGGAGGTCACGGCGAGCCGGTGGGCGGCGCGGGTGAACGCGACGTACCCGAGCCGGAGCTCCTCGTCGGCCTCGTGCGCCTTGGCCCGCTGCCGGTAGTCGTCGAGCGCCGCCTTGTCGAAGCCCTCGAGCTGGGGAAGATCGGCGGCGTCCCCCCGCAACGGAGCGGGCAGCACCGCCGGGGAGGAGACCCACAGCGTCCGTCCCTGCGCGGAGGGGAACCGGGACTCGCACACGCCCACACAGAACACGGTGTCCCACTCGAGGCCCTTGGAGCGGTGCACCGTCAACAGCTTCACCGAGTCGGCCTCGGTGGGCGTGGCGATGTCGAGTCCGTTGCCCTGGTCGTCCTCCGCCGTGAGGTACGCGAGCAGCGCGGGCAGGGTGACATCGCCGTCGACCGCCTGGAAGTCGGCGACGGCCTTGACGAACAGATCGAGGTTGTCCCGGCGGGCCGCGGCCGCCGGACTGACGGCCGAGGCGAGCTCGACGTCGGCGCCGGTCACGTCGATGATCCGACGGACGAGGTCGAGCAGGGGCTCTCCCACCGCGGAGCGCAGCTGCCGCAGCTCGTCGCGCAGCAGGGCGAACCTGGCCAGGGCCTCCGGTGCGTAGGGGCCCTCCCCCGGGTCGGCGAGCGCGTCGTCGAGGCACGGCAGCTCCGCGGGATCGATGCCGTCGGCGATCGCGACGAGCTGGTCGGAGACCGAGACCTGCTCACCGGAGCGCCCGCGCCGCCCGGCCAGCTCGCCGGCGCGCTGGCCGAGAAGACGCAGGTCCCGCGGGCCGATCGCCCATCGCGGGCCGGCGAGCAGGGTCAACAGCGCGGCGTTGTCGGTCACGTCGTGCAGTAGTCGCAGCACGGCGACGATCTCGGCGATCTCCGGCAGTCGCAGGAGGCCGGACAGGCCCACGATCTCGACGGGGATCCCGGCGGCCGTCAACGCGTCGAAGACCAGCTCGGCATGCGCGTTGTCACGCGTCAGCACACCGATCGAGGCCCAGCCACCGGGCTCGCCGCCATGGGCGCCTCGCACCGCCTCGGCCAGCCAGGCGAGCTCGTGACGCTGGGTCTCGAAGGTGTGCGCCTCCACGACGCCGTCGACCGCACCCTCCGGGGCCCGCAGCCGCGCCACGCCGGAGCCGCGCGCCTCGAGCGCGTCGTACAACGGCTCGGCGAGGTGGCTGGCGACGTCGAGGATGCGCCGGTCGGAGCGCCGGTTGACGGTCAGGGCGTAGGTCGCTGGCGTGCCGTCGGGCGCTGGGAAGGTCGCGGCGAAGTTGAGGATGTTGGCCACCGAGGCGCCGCGCCAGCCGTAGATGGCCTGGTTGGGATCGCCCACCGCCGTGACCGCGTGGCCCAGCCCGGCACCGGGCTCGGGACCGGAGAACAGCCGCGAGAGCATGATGGCCTGCGCCACCGAGGTGTCCTGGTACTCGTCGAGGAGGACGACCTTGAACCGCCCCCGCTCCACGGCACCCACCTCGGGCCGCTCGGCCGCCAGGCGCGCGCCCAGCTCGATCTGGTCGGAGAAGTCCATCAGGCCGAGGTCACCCTTCAGCCGACGGTACGACGCGACGAGCTCGAGCAGCTCGGCCCGGCGGTCGATCGCCGACAGCGCCCTGTCGATCACGTCGAGATAGGTCTTGCGGGCCTTTCCGGCCAGCTCCTCCTCGCGCGCCCGGACGAACCCGCGGCGCGCGGTCTCGTCGTGCTCACGCACCCGGTCGGGGGTGACGAGGTGCTCGCTCATCGCCGAGTCGAGGGCGAGCAGGTTCTGGATCGCGGTCTCGGGATGGTCGGTGAGGTGCTCGATGGTGCCGGTGAAGCGGTCGACGACGCGGGCGCCGAGCTGGTAGCGGGCGGCGTCGGTGATCACGCGGGTGTCGGGCTCGTGGCCGATCCGCAGGCCGTGGTCGGTCAGCAGGCTCGACGCATAGGCGTTGTAGGTGGCGACCGTCGGCTCGAGGATCTCCTCGGCGTCGTCGCCGTCCGCGGGGGTCGGGGGCGCCGACAGGTCGAGCGCCCCGGCGTCGCTGAGGGCGGTACGGATGCGCTGGCGCAGCTCGGCCGCTGCCTTCGTGGTGAAGGTGAGGCCGAGGACCTCCTCGGGTCGGACCTGGCCGGTCAGCACGAGGTAGACCACACGGGCGGCCATCAGCGTCGTCTTGCCTGAGCCGGCGCCCGCGATCACGACCGCGGGCCGCAGGGGGGCGCTGATGGCGGCCCACTGCTCCTCGCTCGGCGGGAACTTCGCCCGCATCGCCCGCTGGAGATCGGCGGGCGTCTCGATGACCATCGGGATGGAGGCTGTCGTGGGAGCAGTCACTGGGCCACCACCGCTCCTGCGCTCTTCGCGGGACACAGGGACACGAACGTGCAGGTCCGGCACTGCTGGCCCGCGACGGCCGGGAAGTGCTCCTCCCGGATGAGCAGCGCCGCGTGGGACAGGCGAGCGCGCAGCTCCTCGCGCTCGGGCCCGTCCTCGGCGTGCACCGGCTGCCGCTGGACGGTGGCGTCCGCGCCGCCGTCGAGGAGGCCGAGCTGGACCAGCTCGGCTCCGCCCGCCCGCCGCGCCGGCTCCTCGGAGTCGGTGTCGAGGGCGCCGTGGTCGACGGCGTACTGGTAGAGCGCGAGCTGGACATGGGTCTTGACCGAGGTGTCGCTCGGCTTGGTGCGGCCGGTCTTGAGGTCGACGACGACCACCCGTCCGTCGGTGTCGAGCTCGACCCGGTCGGCATAGCCGGTGACCTGGACCTGTTCCCCGTCGACGTCCACGACCGTGGAGAACCGCTCCTCGAGGCCCAGGAGGGTCCGGGGGTTGGACTCGTGCCAGTCCACGAACCTCTCGAGCGCCGCGCGCACCCGGTCGTGCTCGCGCTGCTTCGACCACGGCGTCCGGAAGTCGAGCCGGTCCCACACCTCGTCGACGTGGGCCATCAGGGCGTCCGGGTCCGGGGGCGCGTCGCCGGCGGCCACCCGCTCGGCGAGCGCGTGCACCAGCTCGCCGAGGTTGGCGGACTGGTGGGCGCGACCGGCTCCGCCCGCCTCCCGGGGGAGGAACCACTGGGTCGGGCAGGTCGCCAGTGAGTCGAGCATGCTCGCCGACACCGGCACCGGCCGCTCCTCGGCGCGGATCGGCTCCGCCGACCGGCTCACGGCCCGCGTGCCCCACCAGGTCGCGGGATCGGCGGCCGGGACGGCGGGGCGCCGGCCCACCCGCTCGTGGGAGAGCCGGGCCAGACGGCGAGCGGCGGCGTCGCGCAGCGCGGGGTCGGACGCCGGGTCGGCGAGGGTGCGTCGCAGCTCGGCCACGAGTCCGTCCAGGGACAGCGGGCGCGGCGGTCGTCCCACGACGTGCTCGACGCCGGACCCCAGCTCGTCGAGGAAGCGGGACGGCTGCTCGCCCTCGTCCTCCCCGGAGCGGACCGCGGTCACGACCAGCCGCTCGCGCGCGCGGGTGCACGCGACGTAGAAGAGGCGGCGCTCCTCCATCAGCAGCTCACGGGTCGTCAGCGGCGGCACGACCGACCCCACGAGTCCGCCGGCTGCGGACGGGCCGATCCGGTCGGCCTGCAGGAGCGTGGAGCGGCGGCGCAGATCGGGCCAGCCCTCGGCCTGGACGTGGGCGACCACGACGAGCCGCCACTCCAGGCCCTTGCTGCGGTGGGCCGTCAGCAGGCGTACGGCGGCTCCCCGCGCTCCGCGGTCGGCGAGCGTGTCGGCGGGGATCTCCTGCTGGACGAGGCCCTCGAGGAAGGGCGCGACGGCGAGGTGCTCGCGTCGCTCGCCCGCGCGGACGGCGACGTCGAAGAGCGCGCAGATCGAGTCGAGGTCGCGGTGGGCGCGGCGCGCTGCTCCGCCGCCGGTCTCGACCGAGCGGCGCAGTCGCTGGGGCCACGAGGTGCCGGACCAGAGCGTCCAGAGCAGCTCCTCGGCGCTGGCGCCGGCGTCGAGCTCGGCGCGGGCGCGGGCCAGGAGCCGGGCGAGGGCGAGCGCCCGCTCCGCCTCGGGGGCGGCGATCGGGTCGAGATAGGACGAGTCGACCACGGCGAGCCGGACCAGCTCCCGCGAGCTGCGCGGCGTGCCGCCGGTCTGCTGGCACAGATCCTTCTCGCGCTGGCGCAGCAGGCGCGCCAGGCGGCGCACGTCGCCGGCGTCGAGACCGCCGAGCGGACCGGTCAGGAGCGACTCCGCCCGGGCGGCATCGACGTACTCCACCTGCTCGGGGTCGTCGTTGTCGAGGTTGACGACGGCGCGCAGGGCGTCGAGCAGCGGCAGGACCGCCGGGTCGCGCACGAGCGGCACCTCGTCGCGCGCGACCTCGACGGGCACTCCGGCAGCGCCGAGCGCCCGGCGCAGTGGGGCGATGCTGGCCCGCCCCGACCGCACCAGCACGGCCATCTCGTCCCACGGCACGCCGTCCTCGAGGTGGGCCCGGCGCAACAGGTCGGCGAGGTGCTCGGCCTCGGCGCGCTCGGTGTCGAAGGTGCGCACCTGGACGCGACCGGGGCCGTACGTCGCGCCTTCGGCGCGCGGCGCGAGGAACAGCTCGCGGGCCTCGGCGGGAATGGTCCCGCGCAGTCCGATCCGGCCGGCGACCCGCTGGGCGGGAGCCAGGATCCCCGGCCCGAAGCGGCGGACGGTGCGCAGGGCCACGACGTCGGCGGGTGCCCCGTCCACGCGAGGGAACTCGGTCGGGAACTCGAGGATCCCGCGCACCTCGGCGCCCCGGAAGCCGTAGATCGACTGGTGCGGGTCGCCGACCGCCACGAGGTCGCGGCCGTCGCCCGCGATCGCCCGCAGGAGCGCGACCTGACCCGGGTCGGTGTCCTGGTATTCGTCGACGAAGACGTAGCGGAACTCCTCGCGCAGCTCGGCGCGGTGGTCCTCGGCCTCGATGCGCGCCCGGCGGATCAGGTCGGCGTAGTCGGTGGCGCCCAGGGAGTCGAGGGAGTCGAGATACTGCTCGAGGAAGAGCCCGGCCGCGACGAACTCCTCGATGCCCTCGCTCTCACCGAGGCGACGCAGCGCCTCGCCGTCGAGCCCCTTCTCCCGGGCCCGGCCCAGCACCGCGTGGACCTCGCGGGCGAACCCGCGGGTGGCCATGGCCTGCCGGAAGCGCTCCGGCCAGCGGACCGACTCCGGGTGGTCGGCGAGCAGCTCGCGCAGCACGACGTCCTGCTCGGGCGCGGAGAGCAGGCGCAGGGGCGCGTCGTAGAGCCCGGTCGGCGCGTAGCGCCGGACGAGGCCGTAGGCGAAGGAGTGGAAGGTCGAGCTGAGCTGGGTGGCGGTCGTGCCGCCCAGCCGGGCCGTGACCCGGTCCCGCAGCTGGTCGGCCGCCTTGCGCGAGAACGTCAGCGCGAGGATCTGGTCGGGGCGTGCCCCCCGCCGCTCGATCCGGTCGACGATGGCCTCGACCAGCGTGGTGGTCTTGCCCGTCCCGGGCCCGGCCAGGACGAGCAGCGGCCCCCCGACGTGGTCGACGACCCGGCGCTGGTGCTCGTCGAGCTCCGGCACCGCCGCGACCGGCGGCGCCGGCGCGAGGCGATAGGTGATCGGGGCGGTCGAGGAGTCCACAGCGCCACTCAACCACCCCGTCCCGACACAATCCCGCCCCGGTGCGGACACCGCCGAAGAGCAGGGCCCGGCGAGCAAA
>NZ_VDMP01000026.1:374239-383752 GCF_006335005.1 Nocardioides albidus | reverse complement strand
GAGGAGCCGAGCCTTTCCGCGAGCCGACACTGTGGCCGCCAGACCGACGCGACCACCTACCGGTCTCGACCGCGGCGCGGCAGCGCGGCGCGAGGAACGAGCGACGCGCTCGCGCCATCCAACAACGCGCTCGCGCCTTTCCAACCTCACGCGCCGGTCATCGCGGGAAGCGAGGGCGACGCAGCGCAGGGAGCGACGAAGGAGCGACCGGAGCGGAAGAGCCGAGCTTTCCGCGAGCCGACCCGGTGGCCGCCAGACCCACGCGACCACCTACCGGACTCGACCGCGGCGCGGCAGCGCGGCGCGAGGAACGAGCGACGCGCTCGCGCCATCCAAAAAGATGAAGGGCCCTCGTGAGTATGAGTCACAAGGGCCCTTCGGGTTGACCGGTACTGGTGACGCTCCCGGTCGACCACCCGGCTGCTGCGATCCCGCGAGCCTCGTCACCCGGCTCGCGCGGCCGGCGTCCCCTTGCGGGGCCGCCTCGCTGGGACCCGGAGGTCTCGGCCTGGCCGTCTGGATCGATGCCTTCCGGCTGATCCCGCTCTCCCGGAGGAGTGCGTGGGAGAAGTTCTACGCCCGTGTCTGCGACGGTGGCAAGGGATTCCCCCTGTTTTTATGGGGGTTTCTGGTCAATCCACCGACGGTCGGCGTGTCGTCCACAAGCCGCTCCCCACTTCTCCACAGCGGAGGTGCCGTCCTCCCCAGCCGGTGGGAACGCCTGTGGAGAACCCCGTGCGCTGAGTACGCCTGCTCAGGCGGCCTGAGTCACCGGCTGCTGTCGGACGACCGGGGGTCATGGGGCAATGGGTCCATGCGCTACGCCGATCCCCTGCTCTGCCCCGACTGCCGCTCGGACCTCCCTGCCGGCGTCCCCGTCTGCCCGACCTGCGCGCTGCTCGTGCGTCACCCGCTGGCGGTCGATCTGTTCGGCACGCTGCAGCGCGCCGACGGCCTCCTCACCCGCCTCCGTTCCGAGAGCGACGCCTTCCACCGTCCTCCTGCCCACGTCGGGACGACCGCGATGCCGAGCCAGGTCGGCGGGCCACTGGTCCCGCCGAGCGGCCCTCTTCCCGAGAAGCGGGCGGCCTCGGCCGGCATGCCGCCAGCACCGCCCGCACCGCCACTGTCGCCGCCGTCGCCGAGTGGCGTGTCGTTCGCGTCGGTCCCCAAGATCCTGCTGGGGCTCGGCGCGTTCTGCCTGTTGGTCGCCGCGGCCATCTTCCTCGCCGTGTCGTGGTCGACCCTCGGCGTCGGCGGTCGTACCGCCGTCCTTGCCGGGATCACGTTGGCCGCCGGCGCCGCTGCCCTGCTGCTGCATCGGGTCGGGCTGCGGATCGCCGGCGAGTCGCTGATCGTCGTGGCGCTGGGCATGCTGGCCCTCGACGTCGTGGGAGCCGGCGCCGCGGGCTGGTTCGGCGACGCCGGCGACAGCGCCGTCGCCTCCGTCTCGGGCCTCGTGGTCGCCTTGGCCGGGACGGTCCTCGGGTTGCTCCGCGTCTCCGGCCAACCCCGGCTCGTGGCGCCGCAGGTCATCGCCGGGATCGGTCTCGTCGTCGGGTACGCCGGGGCGGTCGACGCGACGCGCCACCCGCTGGTGAGCGGCCATGTCGTCGTCGCGCTGGGAGTCCTCGGCGTCCTCCTCGGTCGTCGCGTCGGCGCCCCGCCCCTGTCGTGGAGTCTCGCCTGCGCCGCGGGTCTCGCCTGGGCCGGGACCGCCGGAGCCGCGTTCCTCGAGTCGGCTGACAGCCCTGACCTCCACCAGCTCTGGGTGGACGGCAGCGGCTGGTCCCTCCTCGCCAGCGCCGCCGCGCTCCTCGTGCCGGGCGCCGTCGTCCGCCACCGCGACCTGCTGCTGGCTGGTGCCAGCGGTGCGGCGATGCTCGTCACAGTCGCTCTCACCCTGCCGTGCGTCGACGCGGACGCGCGGACCGTCGGCCTCGTCGCCCTCGCTACGACGGCCGCGTGGGTCCTCGCCCTCGGCGTGCTGCCCCATCCGGTGCGAGTGATCGCGCTGGCCCCGGCGGGCGCCGGGAGTCTCGTGCTCGGCGGCCTCGTGCTCGCGACGGTCGTGGTCGCCCTGGACCGCTGGAGCCGGCTGGGTGATGTCTTCGTCCAGCCGATCGGTGTGCGTCTCACCTCCCCGGACGCGGCCACGGAGCCGCTGCTCCTCGTGCCTTCGGTGCTGACCGTGCTCGCCCTGGTCGCCCTGGTCGATCGGGACCGCACGCGGCGCTGCCTGCCCGTGTGGGCCAGAGTCGCCGGGCTCGTCGCAGGCGCCGGCGCCTCGGTCACCCTCGCGTCGTACGACCTGCCCCTGGCCGTCCCGGTCGCGGTGCTCGCCGTCGTGGCGCTCGGCACGGTGGCCCTCGCCCTTCTGACCGACGGCGCGGAGGCGACCGGGTGGGCCGCGGCCGCCGTGGTCCTGACGGGGGCGGTCTCCCTCGGCGCGCTGCCCAGCGACGGGCTGGTCCTGGCGACTCTCGCGCCCCTCGCCGTCGCGATGGTGACGCTCGCGGCCGTCGGCCGTCAGCCGGGCACGAGGGCACTGGCGGGCGCGGGTGCGCCGGCGGCTCTCGGTCTGGCCGGCGCGGCGGCCGCCATGGTGATCGGCGACGACACCGCCTGGGTGTCGATCCCCGTGCTCCTCGCCGTCGGCGTCCTCGCCCTGGCCCTTCCTCGTCTCGAGGTCGAGCTCTCCGCTGTCACCGTGGCGGTCCTGGCACTTCCGGTCTCGCTGGCGAGCGTCACGGACGTCGGCGGCTACGCGGCCCTCTGGCTGACCGTGGCCGGGTTCCTCGTCTGCGCGACCGCGCTGCTCCACGAGTCGCGTCGCGGGTGTGCCCTCGCCGGTGCGGCACTTCTGCTGCTGGCGAGCTGGGTCAGGCTGGCCGACCTCCAGGTGACGACTCCGGAGCCCTACACGCTGCCGCTCGCCGGCGCCCTGCTCGCGTTCGGCCTGTGGCGCCTGCAGCGCACGGCCGCGGTCGGCACGATCGAGGCGCTGCTCCCGGGCCTGCTCCTGGGGACCGTTCCGTCCCTGCTGTGGGTCCTGGGCGCCCCGGTGTCCCTGCGGGCACTCGTGCTCGGAGCCGCCTGCCTCGCGCTCACCATCGCCGGCGCGGCGGCCCGCTGGAGCGCACCGCTCCTGGTGGGGGCGAGCGTCGGCGCCGTGGTGGTGCTGCGCGAGCTCGGGCCGTACGCCGGGGAGTTCCCGAAGTGGGTCTGGATCGGGCTGGCCGGCGCGCTGCTGACCGTCGTCGGCATCACCTGGGAACGACGCCTGCTCGATGTCCGCAAGGCGGTCGGCATCCTCGGTCGGCTCCGGTGATCGACGGCTCGCCGGGACCTGCTAGACAGGACTCATGGCTACCACTGCACTCGGGGGCAACCCCGTCACCACCGCCGGCGAGCTGCCGGCCGTCGGCTCCTCCGCTCCGTCGGTCTCCCTCGTCGGCGCCGACTTCGGCACCGTGACCCTCCCCGAGGGTCAGCGCGCCGTCCTCAACATCTTCCCCAGCATCGACACCGGCGTGTGTGCCGCGAGCGTGCGCAAGTTCAACGAGCTCGCCGCCGGCCTCGAGAACACGGCCGTCATCAACGTCTCGCAGGACCTGCCGCCGGCGCTCGGCCGGTTCTGCGGCGCCGAGGGCATCGACAACGTCCAGGTCGGCTCGGCCTTCCGCTCGAGCTTCGGTGACGACTACGGCGTGCGGATGACCGACGGCAAGCTCGAGGGCCTCTTCGCGCGCTCGATCGTCGTCCTCGACGCCGACGGCACCGTCCTGCACTCCCAGCTGGTTCCCGAGATCGCCACCGAGCCCGACTACGACGCCGCCATCGCGGCGCTCGGCTGATCTCTCAGTCGCCCGTCGCCGGGTCCCAGAAGGCTCGGCGCATGTCGAGGGCCCCGCTGCTGCTGCGCAGCGGGGTCCCCTCGGCGAGATAGGCCTCCCGCGCCCGCTCGCCGTGACTCTGCGGGAGCGTGCCGTCGGCGCGGACGACCCGCCACCACGGCACCGGCGCCCCGTATCTCGCCATCACCGCACCGACCTGGCGGGGTCCGCCCCCGGCCACCTCCGCCAGGGCGCCGTACGTCGTCACCCGCCCCGGCGGGACCTGCTCGACCAGGTCGAGCACGCGCTCGACGTACCCCTCGTCCACGACGCCGATCATGCCGTGCCGCCGCCGCGACGACCGAGGGCCCCGTCCGGTGGACGGGGCCCTCAGATGCTCCCTCGGCACGACCGGCCGGTGGGCCGGTCGCATCTCGATTGGTGCGGCGCGGCTGCGAGGGCCGCGTACTCGGACCAACGAGACGCACGGACCGCCGGTTACGGATACAGCAGAATTCCGGTCGCCTCACCAGCAGGCCGACGCCCACCGCGAGTCGCACGACCGGCGCGGCCCGAAGACCGAGGAGCAGCGCCCGGGGACGGCAACGGGCCCCGCGATCCGAGAGGATCGCGGGGCCCGTTCGATGCCGTCAGTACGCCGGCTGGCTCGGGTCGATCTGGTTGACCCAGGCCACGACGCCGCCGCCCACGTGGACCGCGTCGTCGTACCCGGCGCCCTTGACGATCGCGAGGCACTCGGCCGAGCGGACGCCGCTCTTGCAGTGCAGGACGACCTGCGTGCCGGAGTCGACCGGCGGGAGCTGGGAGAGCGCGTTGCCGTTGAGGAACTCGCCCTTGGGGATGAGGACCGCGCCGGGGATGTGGTTGATCTCGGCCTCGGCGGGCTCGCGGACGTCGACGAGGACGAAGTCGCGGGAGCCCTCCTCCTTCTCCTTGATCATCGAGGCGAGCTGGGTCACCGAGATGGTCGCGTCGGCGGCCGCGTCGGCGGCCTCGTCGGAGATCGCGCCGCAGAAGGTCTCGTAGTCGATCAGGCCGGTCACGGTGGGGTTCTCGCCGCACAGCGCGCAGTTGGGGTCCTTGCGGACCTTCAGCTTGCGCCACTCGAGCTCGAGGGCGTCGTAGATCACGAGCTTGCCGATGGCCGGCTCACCCGCGCCGATGAGCAGCTTGATGGCCTCGTTGACCTGGATCGAGCCGATGCTCGCGCACAGAACGCCCAGCACGCCGCCCTCGGCGCAGGAGGGGACCATGCCCGGCGGCGGCGGCTCCGGGTAGAGGCAGCGGTAGCAGGGAGCGTCGTCGGCCATGGTGGGCGCGAACACGGACGCCTGGCCGTCGAAGCGGTAGATCGAGCCCCACACGTAGGGGATCCCGAGGAAGTACGCCGCGTCGTTGACCATGTAGCGCGTGGCGAAGTTGTCGGTGCCGTCGACGATCAGGTCGTAGCCCTTGAAGACGTCCATGACGTTGTCGTTGTCGAGGCGCTCCTCGTGGAGGATCACGTCGCCCAGCGGGTTGATCTCGAGGATCGACTCCTTGGCCGAGAGGCCCTTCGACTTGCCGAGGTCGGACATGCCGTGGATGACCTGGCGCTGGAGGTTGGACTCGTCGACCTCGTCGAACTCGGCGATGCCGAGCGTGCCCACGCCGGCGGCGGCGAGGTAGAGCAGCGCCGGGCTGCCGAGACCGCCGGCACCGATGACGAGGACCTTGGCGTTCTTGAGGCGCTTCTGCCCGTCCATCGCCACGTCGGGGATGATCAGGTGGCGGCTGTAGCGGCGGACCTCGTCGATGGTCAGCTCGGTGGCCGGCTCGACCAGCGCGGGAAAGCTCACGGTTGTTGCTCCTCGAGTACAGCAGGTGGGTGGGGTGGTCCAGGGCTCAACGCTACGGCGGCCCCGGCTGTTCCCTCGACCCGTCCATCGTCCCTGGCGGGTCCGCGGCGCCGCCGCCACGTCCCGCCATCCGGACCCGTGCTACTTGCGAGTAGTCTCGTGCCCGTGGTGACCGAGCAGTTCGACCTGGACGAGCCGCGGCCGCGCGGCGTACGACTTCCGCGGCGCGAGCGACGCGCTCAGCTGCTGTCCGCCGCCCTCGAGGTCTTCGTGGCACAGGGCTATCACGCGGCGGCGATGGACGACATCGCCGAGCGGGCGGGTGTCTCCAAGCCGGTGCTCTACCAGCACTTCCCGAGCAAGCTCGAGCTCTACCTCGCGATCCTCGACGCCGCCTGCGACTCGATCATCGCCAACTGCCGGCGCGCGCTGGAGTCGACCCAGGACAACAAGCAGCGCGTCGCAGCAGCGATCGACGCGTTCTACGCCTACGTCGGCCACGACACCGGCGCGTTCCGGCTGGTCTTCGAGTCCGATCTCACCAACGAGCCCGCGGTCCGCGACCACGTCGACCGGGTGACGACCGAGTGCGCCGCCATGATCGCGGCGGTCATCGAGGACGACACCCACCTCCCGGCCGCCGCCTCGCAGCTCCTCGCGGTCTCCCTCGTCGGCATGGCCCAGGTCAGCGCGCGGTTCTGGCTGACCGAGAACGACGGCGCCATGGCCGGACTGCGCCGCGACGAGGCCACGGCGCTGGTCGCGGGGCTGGCGTGGCGCGGCATCCGTGGCTACCCGAAGACCGACGAGCCGAAGACCGACGAGCCGAAGACCGACGAGCGCTGAGCCTGCGCCGCTGCCTGCGCCACCGCCCGTGCCTCCTGTGCCGCCTGGCTAGGCTGGCGTCCCCACGAACGAGGAGAGTGACATGACCGTCGAGGTCAAGATCGGTGTGCAGAACACCGCCCGCGAGCTGGTCATCGAGACCGAGGAGACCAACGAGGCCGTCGCCAAGCTGGTCCAGGACGCGATCGCCGCCGGCGACGGCGTCATCAGCCTCACCGACACCAAGGGCAAGGTGACCGTCGTCCCGACCGCCAAGCTCGCCTACGTCGAGATCGGCCGCAGCACCGCCGGCCAGGTGGGCTTCCGGAGCTGACGCTCCCCGGGAACTCCGGCGCCCCTCCCGGGCGTTGACCAGGAATCGACCCCGGGAGGTGAGCGTCGTGCTCCAGTTCCGATTCGCGGCACGCAGCGAGACCGGACGCGTGCGCGCCAACAACGAGGACGCGGGCTTCGCCGGTCCCTACCTGCTCTGCGTCGCCGACGGCGTCGGCGGGGCGGAGGCGGGCGAGGTCGCCTCGGCCACGACGACGTACGTCGTCAGCGCCCGCGCGCTGGCCCATCCCGGCCACGAGCCCGGCCGTCTGCTCGCCGCGGCCACCCGCGAGGCGCACGCACAGATCGCCGCCGGGATCGCGGCGGAGCCGGGCCGGGCCGGGATGGCGACCACACTGACCGCCGTCCTGACCGACGGGATCCACACCGCTCTTGCCCAGGTCGGCGACTCGCGCGCCTACCTGGTGCGCGACGGCGAGGTCAGCCAGCTCTCCCACGACCAGACCCTGGTCCAGGCGATGGTCGACAGCGGTCAGCTCACGGCAGCGCAGGCCGCGGCGTCGCCGTACCGCAACGTCGTGCTCCACGCGGTGGACGGCGAGCACGTCCCCGAGCCGGACCTGCTCCTGCTCGACCTGCACCCCGGGGACCGGCTGCCGCTGTGCAGCGACGGCGTCTCCGACGTGCTCTCCCCCACCGCGATCGGGCGCGCTCTCGCCGTCCGGAGCAGGTCCGTGGCCGTGGACCGCCTGGTGCTGGGCGCCCTCGACGGCGGCAGCCGCGACAACGTGACGGCCGTCGTCGCCGACGTGGTGGACGCGCCGGCGATCGCGGCGAACGGCAGGGTGCTGGGGGCGGCCGTCGACCTGGCCAACGTCGTCGACCCGGTCGCCGTCCGTCCATTGCGCTCGGCCTGACCGGCCGCTGGTCCTACACTGGAGCCGTGAGCGCGAAGCGGTCCTACGAGTACGCGCGCCTGTGGGTGCCGCTGTACGACACTGCCTCGCTCGCGGTGACCCGGCCGGTCTACCTCATCGAGGCCGCGGACGGCTTCGAGGGCTTCGCCGCCGAGAAGAACACCACCCTGATGGGACTCTTCGACGAGCTCGGCCGCGCCGGCTGGCGCATCGACATGACGCCGCAGCGGATCGACCATCCCCCCGCCGAGTTCCAGATGCTCATCGACGCCACCCTCGACGAGGCGGACCACGCCGTCGCCCCCGACCAGGTGGCACACGCGGTCGGCTCGGGCGGCGACCCCGCGGGCGCCGTCACCGGGTTCGACGTCTATCCCATGCGCCGCCGCACCAACTGACGTCGGGGCCTGCGACACGCTCGCGCAGGACAGGCTCAAAAGAGGTCGCCGTACTCCTCGACGCGCTCGAGCACCTGCGTCGGCGTGAACTGGTCGAGGCCGAGCGGGTCCTCCGCGCCCTCGGCGACCTCGTCCCAGCCGACCGGGGTGGCGACCTGGGGGCGGGGCGTGCCGCGCAGCGAGTACGGCGCCACGGTGGTCTTCGATCCGGCGTTCTGCGACCAGTCGAGGAACACCTTGCCGCGGCGACGGGCCTTGGTCATGGTGGCGGTGACCAGCTGGGGGTGGGCGGCTTGGAGCTCCTCGGCGATCTCCTTGGCGAGCTCGCTCGTCTCCGCCGACGGCAGCGGCTCGGCCAGGGGGGCGTACAGGTGGAGGCCCTTGCTCCCGCTCGTCACGGCCACAGCCTCCAGGTCGCGCTCGGCGAGCGCCTCCTGCACATGCAGCGCGACCTGGCAGCACTCGTGCAGCCCCGCCGGCTCGCCGGGATCGAGGTCGATGACGATGCGGTCCGCGCCGACCGGCTCGTCGTCGGCGTCGACGGTCCACTGGTGGACGTGGAGCTCGAGCGCGGCGAGGTTGACCGCCCAGACCAGGGTGGGCAGATCCTCGATGATCGGGAAGACCAGGGTGTCCCCGTGCCGGCTCGGACCTCGGCTGCCGGTCGTGGGCACCTCCGCGGTGCGCACCCAGCTCGGAGTGCCGCGGGGCGCGTTCTTCTCGAAGAAGCTCATGTCGCCGACGCCGTGCGGCCAGCGGATCCGGGTGACCGGACGGCCGGCGAGATGCGGCAGCAGCACCGGCGCGACCCGCACGTAGTAGTCGAGGACCTCGCCCTTGGTGGTGCCCGTCGTCGGGTAGAGCACCTTCTCCAGGTTGGTCAGGCGCATCGTGCGGCCTTCGACGTCCACGTGGACCTCGGTCCGGGGGTGGTCGGCCTTCTTCGGCATCACAGGTCCTCGGGGGTCAGGTCGGTGCGCACACCCTGGTACGACGGCTGCCGGAGCCGCTCGTAGCCGACGCCGTGGGTGTCGACGTCGACCACCACGACCGGCTCGACCCACACCGTGCCGTCGGCATCGACCCGCGGTACGTCGTCGGCGAACGGGCTGGCCGGGCGGGTCAGGGGCGCCAGCAGTTCGGTGAGGGCGCGGGACTGCTTCGGCCCGACGCCGCTGCCCACCCGGCCGCGATAGGCCAGTCCGTCGGCGGTCGGCTCCCCCACCAGCAGCGCCGCCAACCGGTCGCTCGTGCCGACCTGCGGTCGCCACCCACCGACCACGAAGGAGCCGCGGTGGCGGTGCGGGAACTTCAGCCAGTGGTGGCTGCGCGCGCCGGGCCGATAGGTCGAGTCGCGGCGCTTGCTGACGATGCCCTCGAGCCC
>NZ_VDMP01000026.1:371799-374152 GCF_006335005.1 Nocardioides albidus | reverse complement strand
CGCGCGGCGAGGCGCGCCACCGCGGCGGCGTTGCGCACATGCATCCGCTCGGCGAGGACCCGGAAGTCCGGCACCCCGCGGTCGTTGAGCGCGATGATCTCGCCGTCGACCACGAGATCGCGCACGCCCGCCGGTGGCGTGACGAGCTCGGGCCAGGCGGGCGTGATCCGGTTGCCGTTGCGGCTGGTGAGGGTGACCCCTCCGCCGCGTCCACCCGCGACGACGGCCAGGGCCCGCACGCCGTCCCACTTCACCTCGTGGCACCACTCCTCGCCCCGGGGCACGTGGGTCCCGGGGGTGGCCAGCATCGGGCCGAGCCGTTGGGGGTCGAGCACGCAACCATCCTGTCAGGACGGCGTAGGCTCGTCCCATGCGTGCGATCTGGAAGGGTGCCGTGTCCTTCGGCCTCGTCAGCGTCCCGGTCAAGCTCTACAGCGCGACCGAGAGCCACGACGTCTCGTTCCGCCAGGTCCATGCGAAGGACGGCGGGCGGATCAAGTACCAGCGGGTCTGCTCGATCGACGGCGAGGAGGTGCCGTACTCCGACATCGCCAAGGGGTACGAGACCGAGGACGGCGAGATGGTCATCCTCACCGAGGACGACATGGCCAACCTGCCGACGACCTCCTCCCGCGAGATCGCGGTCGAGAAGTTCGTCCCGAGCGACCAGATCGACCCGCTGCTGTTCGAGAAGTCCTACTACCTCGAGCCCGAGGGGGCCGGCGCCAAGCCCTACGCCCTCCTGCGCCAGGCCCTGCTCGACGCCGACCGCATGGCCGTCGTGACGGTCGCGCTGCGCCAGCGGGTCACCACGGCCGTGCTGCGCGTGCGCGACGACGTGATCGTGCTGCAGACCATGATGTGGCCCGACGAGATCCGCAAGCCCGACTTCAAGGTCGAGACGGGCGAGGTCAAGGACGCGGAGGTCAAGATGGCGCACATGCTCGTCGAGACCCTGGCCGGCGACTTCGACGCCTCCGAGTTCGAGGACGACTACGCCGAGGCGGTCGAGGCCGTGGTGAGGGCCAAGATCGAGGGCGGCGAGGTCAAGCGCACCGAGACCTCGGCCAAGACCGGCGGCGAGGTGGTCGATCTGCTGGCGGCGCTGCAGCGCTCGGTCGACGCCGCGAAGTCCTCGCGTGGCGAGACCGACGAGAGGCCGGCGGCGAAGAAGGCGGCGGCCAAGAAGACCGCCAAGAAGGCGCCGGCGAAGAAGGCGGCCAAGAAGACGGCTGCGAAGAAGACGACCGCCAAGAAGGCGGCGAAGAAGGCCAGCTGACGTCGTACGACGTCAGTCCGCCTCCTTCTCGGCCTCGTCGATCAGGTCCTTGGCCGCGTCGATCGAGCGGATCCGGCCACTCGTGACGGTGGTGCCCTCGTCGGCGAAGAGCGACGTGGGGATGCCGATCAGCTCGCCGTCGTCGTTGATCGCCGTGCCGCCGGAGTTGCCCGGCGCGATCCGGGCGTCGGTGTCGAGCTCGGAGCGTGGTCCGAGGTCGGGATCGTCGAGGACGGTGGAGATGACGCCGGTCGTCACGGTGATCGACTTGCCGTCGCCGGCCACGGCAGGGAAGCCCAGGACGGTGACGCTGTCGCCGGCGCGCAGGTCGCCGGAGCTGCCGATGGGCACGGTCGGCAGGTGCAGCTCGTCGTCGAGCTCCTTGCCGTCCTCGTCGGCATAGATCTGGACCACCGCGACATCGAGCTCGCCGTCGGCTTGGACGACCCGCGCCCGATAGGAGGCCGGTGCGTTCGTGTCGGTCATGCCGTCGGTCAGCGAGATGAGCAGGTAGTCCGGGTCGGCGATGCGCACGTCGTCGCCGTACTTCTCCTCCAGGCCCGGCGACTCGGGTGCAGCGACGTGGGCGTTGGTGAGGATCAGGCCGTCGGAGCGGATGATCGACCCGGACCCGTGGTAGGTGCCCGTGCTCGACGGGTCGTCGAGCAGGTGGCTCTCGGCCGTGATCTTGACCGTGGCGGCCTTCGCGGCCTCCAGCACGTCGGTGTCGTCCCCGGCCGGCTTGACCGGGTCGTCCCTGCCGACCACGAAGGCGAGGCCGAGGACGCCGGCCACCAGCAGCAGGGCGGCCGCGACCCCGCCGAGGATCGCGAGCCGCTTGCCGAGGCGACGGCGCGCGATCCGCCGCTCCTCCTCGGCCGCGGAGAGGATCGGAACCAGGGTGAGCTCGGGGCCGGCGACCGGGTGCCCGAGGCGCAGCCCGAGGCGCTCGTTGAACGCGCGGGTGGTGATCCGGCGGCCGTCCTGGAAGGTGCCCTCGTTGGAGAGGTTGGTGTAGGTCCAGCCTCCCGGGACCGGGTCGACGCGGCCGTGCACCCGCGAGCAGGCGGGGTC
>NZ_VDMP01000026.1:341933-371761 GCF_006335005.1 Nocardioides albidus | reverse complement strand
GGGGGCGGGACCGGGCGCGCCGGCCGGGACCCTCGGCATCGCGAGGATCTGGGTGGCGTCGTTGCCGGAGACCGCCGGCGGCAGTCCGGGCGCGGCGGCCGGGCGCGCGCCCGGGGCGGGCACCGACGGCGGCGGGCCCATCGACGGCATCGGCGCGCCGGACGGCGGTGCCCACGGGGACCCGGAGCCGATCGGGGTGCCCAACGGCGGGGTGCCCAACGGCGGGGTGCCCGGCGGCGTGGTGCCCGGCGGAGCAGGAGGAGCCGGAGGGGCGGGGGCGACGGGCGTCGCCGCCACGACGTCGTACTCCGCCGCGGGGATGACCGCCAGCGTCGCGCCGGGCGCGGGAGGACCGCAGCGGACGGTGATCCGCCGCTCGACGGGATACTCGGTGACCCGCTCGTCCTCGACGTAGGTCCCGAACTGGCTGCCGTTGTCGACCAGGACCCAGCCGCCGTCGGTCGCCTGCAGCTCCGCGTGCTGGCGCGACACCGACCCGGCGGTCAGCACCACGTCGGCCTCGATGGCTCGGCCGATCCGGTAGACGCTCTTGCCCTCGAGGCGCAGGACGCGGCCCTCGACCTCGACGACCAGGGCCGGCCTCGACATCGCGCTCACCCCTGACCGCTCGGAGCCGGGCGGCGCACCTGCACCGTCGCGTTGCGGATCTGGATCCGCGCGCCGGCGACGAGCTCGAGAGTGCGGCCGGGCTCGAGCAGGAAGCTCTGGCCGCCGGGATAGGCCACCGGCCACGAGAAGTCCGAGGCGTTGTGGAGGCCCCACCGCTCGGGGGCCTTGGGGTGGCGGCGGACCTCGGCGAGCACGTGCGGGTGGTCGACACCGGAGGTCAGATGGTCGGAGCGGACCGTGGTCTGCGGTCCCACGGCGACGGTGCGCCGCCCGACCTCGAGGAGGTACGGCGGGCGCACCTCGGTCCCGTCCTGCCAGCAGGTCACGCTGTCGTCCCCCGTGCTCCAGAAGTTGGTGGTCCCGCAGGTCGGGCACGCGAGCATGCCGTCGCGCAGGCGGTCCAGCGCCTTGATCCACTGGCCCTCGGTGATCCGCGCGCCGGGATCGTCCAGGCCGCCGACGAACGCCTGCACGAACAGGTCGCGCAGGAACTGCGGATAGATGTTCCAGTACTGCTGCACGATCTGCGCGGGGCGGTTCTCCTCCCGCGTCGGATGCATGCAGAACAGCGGCTCGGTCCCGAAGTGGGTCATCAGCCAGTGCGCGTCGCGCATGCCCGCGTCGGTGCGCTTCCCCTCCAGCGGATGGCCGAGGAAGAGCGCGTAGAACAGCAGCACCGCCAGCGAGTGCCGGTCGGTGTCGGTGTTGGGCAGGGTGCGGTAGGTCGTGTCGCGAACCACCTCCGGCGCCATGAAGTACGGCGTGCCGAGCACCCGCCCCGTGCCGTTGTCGATGCCGACGTTGTCGTTGTCGCAGATCAGCACGTCGCCGTTGCCCGGATCGAAGAAGACGTTGCCGAACGAGATGTCGCGGTAGCACAGGCCGCGGGCGTGCAGCCGGAGGAAGCTGTAGCTCAGCTGGCGGCACAGCTCGATGATCGAGGCGAAGGACACGTCGAGCGGCTTGCCGTCGCGATCGGCGTTGAGCAGCAGATAGCTGAGCTCGAGGAAGCGGGGGTGGCGCAGGTGCATGACGTAGCCGAAGCTGGGCTCGGTGCCGACCCGCGCCATGCTCAGCGGCCACAGGAAGCGCTGGTGAGGTGAGCCGATCTCGACGAGCTGCTGCATCTCGTCGTACTGCTGGGCCGTGGCGCTCTCGGACTTGTACCACTTCAGGGCCAGCGGCTCGCCGGAGTCGCGGCGTACCTCGAACACGTAGCCCTGGCCGCCCTGGCCGAGCAGTGAGGTCACCCGGGCGCGCCCCAACGGCCCGAGGTCGACCTCGACGCCCTCCGCCAGCACCATGGGTGTGCCCGACCTCCGTTATCGCGTTCGTGGACCCGTGACAGGCTATAACCTGAGCAGTTCGGGGATAGTTGAAACCCAGCGCCTCGAACCGACCCGGGGCCCCAGCTCCCGGTGGGAGCAGTGGAAGAGAGGCCAGCGATGAGCGATCGGCTCGGTGGCGCCTTGGCGCGCAAGCCGCTGCACTTCATCT
Organism: Nocardioides albidus; assembly: GCF_006335005.1. GTDB lineage: Bacteria > Actinomycetota > Actinomycetes > Propionibacteriales > Nocardioidaceae > Nocardioides > Nocardioides albidus. Next base: position 369,634 of record NZ_VDMP01000026.1, on the reverse strand, counting down.
TCGTGCTCGACGTGTCGGGCTCGATGCTGCGTGGCGGCCGGATCCAGGCCCTCAACAACGCGATCACCGAGGTGCTGCCCCACCTCAAGGACGAGGCGCGGGCCAACCCGCACGCCGAGATGCTGGTGCGGGTGCTGGCGTTCGCCAACGAGCCGCAGTGGATCATCGAGGAGCCCACGCCGGTCGACCAGATCCACTGGCGTCGGCTCGAGGCGGTGCCGCGCGGGTTCACCGAGCTCGGCAGCGCGCTGCAGACCCTGGCCGGCGCCCTCGACCACCTCGACGAGGCCGACAGCGCGTTCCCGCCGGCGATCATCCTCGTCTCCGACGGACGTCCCACCCAGAGCAGCGGCGTGACCTTCGCCGAGGGCCTGCAGGCGCTGCTCAACAACCGGTGGGGGGCGACCGCCGTACGCCTCGCCCTCGGCGTCGGTCGCGACGCCGACATGCACTCCCTGCGCCGCTTCATCGGCGACGAGGACGTCCCGCTGCTGCGCGCCGACAACCCCGAGCAGCTCGTCGAATACATCGTGTGGGCCTCGAAGGCCGCCAGCAAGGTCGCCTCGCGGCCCGTCGTCGGCCCCGGCTCCGGCGTGACCGCGGTCCCGCCGAGCCCGATCGGCGAGCCGATCTGGAGCACCCTGGGATGACCGACCGGCCGGACGTCGCTCCGGTGTGGACCGCCCTGTCGGGTACGACGATCGGCTCGGTCCACGTCCGCGACCACCTGCCGATCCAGGACGCCGTCCTCACCTGGAGCGACCAGGCGCAGGGCCAGGCGGTGGTCGCGGTCGCCGACGGCCACGGCCACAAGTCCCACTTCCGCAGCGACACCGGCGCCGCGCTCGCCGTCGTCAGCGCGGTCGAGGAGCTGCGCCGGATCCTGCCGGACCTCACCGCGGCCGACGAGAGCGCCCGCGACCGCGCCGCCCGGGCCGGAGCCGCGATCGTCGAGACCTGGACCGCGAAGGTCGAGCACCACCTCACGGCCAACCCGTACTCCTCCGCCGAGGAGGAGCTCGGGGCGTCCGCGGACCCGCTGCGCGCCTACGGCTCGACCATCCTGGCCGCCGCCGCGGCGGGCGACGTCATGGTCCTCCTCCAGATCGGCGACGGCGACTCCGTCCTCGTCGCGACCGACGGCACCGCGTCGCGGCCGCTCCCCGAGGACCCCGACCTCGACGGCCTGCACACCAGCTCGCTGTGCCAGCCGCGTCCCCTCGACGCCCTCCGGGTGGGGGTCGTGGACGCAGCGGCCGAGCGTGCGGCGCTGGTGTTCCTGTGCACCGACGGGTTCGGCCGCTCGCGGGTCGACGCGCAGGGATGGTGGCGCCAGACCGGCGAGCAGCTGCTGGGCTTCGCCCGGGCCCACGGGCTGGCCTGGGTGCGCGAGCAGCTGCCCGAGTGGCTGGCCGAGCCGGCGCTCATCGGCGGCGACGACACCACGATGGCGCTGCTGGTGCGGGGCGGTGTCGCCGGCATCGACCGGCCCGACCTCGCCGACACGGTCCCGGTGCCCGAGTAGCCACCTCCTGGACCCCCGGGAGACTCACTCCTCGGAGGGCCACCAGTCCTCGAGCTTCTGGAGGTCGCCCTCGAAGCTCCACGCGACGCCGTAGCAGAAGCAGTCCGGGGCGTTCCAGTCCCAGTACAGCGTCGCGGTCTCGCCGGTGTCGTCGAGGAAGGCGAAGTAGCCGCCCTCGGCCTCGCCCTCACCGAACTGCCAGGTGCCGCCTCCGCCCTGGGTGGCCGCGGCGTCGTACTGCTCCTTGTAGTAGCGGCGCTCGGCCTTCATCTGCTTGCGGGTCGAGTAGCGGCCGACGCTGACCGAGATGTCGGCGACGTCCGCCTCGCAGCTGCTCTCCTCCGTCTCGCCGGTGAAGAAGGTCCGCTGGCGGGTGCACGTGGCGACGTCGAGGTTGATGTCGATGAACTCGCGGAGCTTGGGGTGGGCCGGAGCGGTCGGCTCGGTGACCCGCGGCGAGGTGCCGGTGAAGCTGGCGACGACGGCGTCGATGGTGGCCGTGCCCTCGCCCTCGAGCAGGGCCGACTGCCGGGCGCCCTTGCTGTCCCAGTAGACCAGCGCCGGGTCGGACGTGCCGCCGCGCTCGGGGTCGAACTCGTAGAGCGCGGTCGCGTCGTTGTCGGCGGTCATGGTGCCGGCGCGGTAGTCGAGCCGGGCGGTGCGGGCGGCGGTGAGCGCGGCCTCGTCCTCGTAGGTGACCAGGCGCAGGGTCCCGGTGCTCACCTTGCACTCCACGACCTCGGCCTCCCCCGGTCCGGGCTCGCCGGCCGTGCAGTCGCTCGCACCGCTGGTGATCTTGCTGGCCAGCGAGCTGTAGCGCTCGTCGAGGGCGGCGGGGTCGACGTCGACCACGGGCTCCTTCGGATCGCCCGTGGCGGCGCGCCTCGGCGACGGGTCGTCGTCGCCGCTCAGGGCGAGGGCCGCGCCGATGCCACCGCCGACGACCACCACGGCGGCGACGGCCGCGGCGATCCACCCGGTCGCACCGCGCTTCCTGCTCGGCGGGGGCACGGCGCCGAATGCCGGGGGCGGGGCGTAGGCGCCGGGCGCAGGAGGGTACGACGCGGGCGCGGCGTACGGCGTCGGAGGCGCGGGCGGCCAGGCCGTGGGCGCCGGTGAGGCGTACGGCGCGACCGTCGGCGCGGGCCCCGTCGCGGGAGGCGGCAGGTGGCCGGGGCGGCCGGTGGCCGGCCGGCTCGAGCGGTAGCGGAGCACCACCGCGGCCGGGACCTCGCCGACGGCGTACCCGAGCACCGCGGCCGCCCAGCTCGACGCGGCCTGGTCGTCGCCCCCACGGTCGCGGGCCAGCCGCAGGCCGGCCTCCTCGACCGCGCGGCCGGGGTCGGCTCCGCCGTCGACCATCTCGCGGAGCGGGCCGAGCACGCCGAAGCGCACGGCGTCGACGAGCAGGTTGATGTCGCCGGTGGTCGCCTGGTCCTCGGCGAGGACGTCGTCGAGCACGCCGCGGAAGCCGCCGGCGTCGTCGAGGATCGCCGGACCGTGGTCGGTCACCAGCTCGCGGAGGACGTCGTGGATCTCCATGGGCTCAGCCCACCGCGGGCGCGAGCCCGTCGTCAGCGGTTCCCTGCAACGCCGATCCCTCCACAACCTCGTCGTCCAGCCGGCGCATGGCCGGGGACCAGCATGTCACGAGCCCGTCGGACCGGGCCGATCCGCGGCGACCCGACCGAGGCGCTGCCGAGTCAGGTGGTCTCCCACCGGAACAGCCGCGCGGCGAGCAGGGTGACCACGACCGCGAAGCCCGCGAGGATCCCGAGCGGGGCGAGCGCGGCCGCCGGGCCCTCGCCGCGAACCATCACGTCGAGCATCCCGGAGTTGAAGTGCTTGAGCGGCAGCAGGTCGGAGAGCCGCTGCAGCCAGGCGGGCGCGCCGTCGAGCGGGAAGAACGAGCCGCTGAGGAAGGCCATCGGCAGGACGAGGAAGTTGGCGAGGTTGACCGCGCCCTCGGTGGTCTTGGCGAGCGCGCCGGCGAGCAGCCCGATCGCCATGAAGCACAGGGTGCCGACGGCGACGAGCGGGATCGCCATCCACCAGGACCCGGTGAGGGTGAGCCCGAAGGCCGCGGCGCCGAGGGCGAGGAAGATCGCGAGCTGCCCGAACGCGACGAGCAGGGTGACGGCGACACGGGCGGCGACGATGGTGCCGGTGCCGACCGGCGCGAGCTGGAGACGGCGCAGCAGCTTGGACTGGCGCCAGCCCTGCAGGGTGGCGGCCGAGCCGAAGGCGGCGCTCATCGCCACCGCCCAGCCGAGCAGGCCCGGCGTGACGAACTGGATGACGGACAGCGACTCGTCCTCGACCCGCTCCGCCGCGAAGGAGTACGTCGGAGGCTGGCCGGTCGCCGCGACGTTGGCGCCGTCGACGAAGGCGCGCAGGGTCCCCTGGGTGACGGCGGCCTTGACCTGGTCGGTCTGGGTGTAGTGGGCGACCAGCCGGTCGCCGCGCTGCTCGACGGCGACGTCGGCATCGCCCTTGCGGACCTTCTCCAGCGCCGCGGCGCGGTCCTTCGCGTGCTCGACCTCGAAGGTCTGCCGGAACGCAGCGCGTGCGTCCTTCGGCAGGCCGTCGACGAGCGGGACCGCACCGACCTGGATCAGGTCGACCTTCGACTGGTCCTGGTTGCCGAGGATGCCGCCGAAGAGGACGAGGAACATCAGCGGGAAGACGACGGCGAAGAAGACCGCCGCCCTGTCGCGCAGGAATCCCCGCAGGATCGCGACCGAGAGCGCCCAGAACGGCGAGTGCTGGAGTGCCTTCATGCGCGGTACTCCCGTCCGGTCAGGGAGAGGAAGACGTCCTCGAGGGTGCCGGTCTGCACGGTGACGCCGTCGAGGTGGTCACCGGCCGCCAGCGCGCCGATCACGGCGGCCGGGTCGCGCGTCACGAGCACGACGCCGTCGACGTCCGCCCGGGTCTCGGTGACGCCCGGGATGGCGCCGGCCTGCTCGGCGGTCAGCGCGCCGGGCGCCACCCGGATCCGGGCCGGGGCGTCGAGCCCGCGGACCAGCGCAGCGGGGGTGTCGAACTGGAGGATCCGGCCGTGGTCCATGACCGCGACCCGGTCGCACAGCACCTCGGCCTCGTCCATGTAGTGGGTCGTCAGCACCACCGTGCGGCCGCTGTCGTTGATCGAGGACAGCAGGTCCCACAGGTTGCGTCGGGCCTGTGGGTCGAGCGCGGCCGTCGGCTCGTCGAGGAAGACCAGCTCCGGGTCGTGCACCAGCGCGCAGGCGATGGAGAGTCGCTGGGCCTGGCCACCCGACAGGTCCTCGACCCGGCTCCCGGCCTTGTCGGCGAGTCCGACCCGCTCCAGCCAGCCGTCGGCGGTCGTCTGCCCGACGCCGTACAGGCTGGCGAAGGTGCGGATCTGCTCCCGGGCCGTGAGCCGCTCGAAGAAGGACGAGGCCTGGAGCTGGACCCCGATGCGGGGCTGCAGGCGCGGATTGCGCGGCCACACGGGCTCACCGAGCACCTCGACGCCACCGGCATCCGGCCGGCGCAGGCCCTCGACCATCTCCAGGAGGGTGGTCTTGCCGGCGCCGTTGGGGCCGAGCACCCCGACGAACTCCCCCTCGGCGACGTCGAGGCTCACGGCGTCGACGGCGACCAGGTCGCCGTACCGCTTGGTCAGTCCGGTCACGTGGATGGCACTCATCGCGACCGACACTAGGCCATGGTGAACCCTCGTCGAAACCAGTTCAGGCGAGCAGCCCGCGCACCATCCGCAGTCCCACGGACACCTTCGCGATGTCGCTGGGCTCGTCGGCGCACACCGCCGCCAACGCGCCGATCGCCTTGTCCACCACGCCGCCGGCCTCGCCCACCCAGGTCGCGACCCGGCGGGGCGCGGCCTCGGCCGGCTCCCCACCGGCCTCCGCGGCGCTGGTCGCCTCGAGGACCTGCGCGGTGAGCTGGGCGTGGACGGCGTGGAGGTCGTCGCGGAGCGCGGCGCGCGCCATCGTCTGCCACTGGTCGTCGCGCGGCAGGTCGACGATCCGCTGCTGCAGCACCGACAGACCCAGCCGCTCCCCCAGCGCGAAGTGGACTCGCGCCACCTCGGCCGGGGTCAGCTCGTGGCTGTGGGCGATCTCGACGATGTTGAGCAGCGTGTAGGCGACGTCGAAGGCGGCGACGCGGGACGCGAGCTCCTCGGGGACGTCGTGCCCGACGAGCAGCGAGCGGCGTGCCTCGTACGACGCGAGCTCGGCGCCCGTCAGCAGCTGGGGCAGCTCCAGCAGGGTCTCCTGGACGGGACCGGCGAAGAAGTCCACGTTGCCCTGGCTGTCGAGCGGGGGCCGCCGGTTGGTGACCAGCCAGCGCGAGGCGCGCTCGACCAGCGTGCGCATCTCCACCCGCATCCGAGTCTGAACGCCCGCGTCCAGCACGTTGTCGTACTGCTCGAGCTCACGGCGCAGCTCGAGGGAGCCGAAGATCTCCCGGGCGACGAAGTTGGCCCGGGTGAGCTCGGCGGCGCTCGCCCCGGTCTCGCCCGCCAGACGCGGCCAGTAGGTCATGCCGGCACCGTTGACGAGGGCGTTGACGACCTGGGTCACGATGATCTCCCGGCGCAGCGGGTGCTGGGCGATCTGGTCCTTGAACCCGGCCTGGATCGGAGCGGGGAAGTAGGACTGCAGGTCGAGGTCGAGATACGGGTCCTCGGGCAGGTCCGAGGCCAACAGCTCCTCGGCCAGGACGATCTTGGTGTAGGCCATCAGCACGGCGAGCTCGGGCTGGGTCAGCGTCTCCCCCGCCTCGATCCGGCGGGCCACCTCCCGTTTCGAGGGCAGTGCCTCCAGTTCCCGGTCGAGCAGTCCCTGCGCCTCGAGGTCGCGCATCCACTGCTCGTGGACGTGGAGCAGGGAGACGGCGTTCTTGGCGGCGTTGGCCAGGGTGAGGTTCTGGTCGTAGTTGTCGCGCAGCACCAGCTCGGCGACCTCGTCGGTCATCGAGGCGAGCAGCTCGTTGCGCTGCTTGCCCGTCAGGTCGCCGTCGGCCATGACCCGGTCGAGCAGGATCTTGAGGTTGACCTCGTGGTCGGAGGTGTCCACGCCGGCGGAGTTGTCGATGAAGTCGGTGTTGATCCGGCCTCCGGACAGGGCGTACTCGATGCGTCCCCGCTGGGTGAGGCCCAGGTTGCCGCCCTCGCCGACGCAGCGCACGCGCAGCTCGCCGCCGTCGACGCGGATCGCGTCGTTGGACTTGTCGCCGGCGTCGGCGTGCGTCTCGGCGGAGGCCTTGACGTAGGTGCCGATGCCGCCGTTCCACAGCAGGTCGACCGGGGCGAGCAGGATGGCCCGCATCAGCTCGGCCGGCGTCAGCTGGCGTACGTCGTCGGCGAGTCCGAGCGCCGCGCGGACCTCCGCGCTGATCGGGATCGACTTGGCGCTGCGACGGTAGACGCCGCCCCCCTTGGAGATCAGCGACTTGTCGTAGTCCTGCCAGCTCGAGCGCGGCAGCTCGAAGAGCCGCTTGCGCTCGGCGAAGGACGCCGCGGCGTCGGGGTCCGGGTCGAGGAAGATGTCGCGGTGGTCGAAGGCCGCCACCAGCCGGATGTGCTCGGAGCACAGCATGCCGTTGCCGAAGACGTCACCCGACATGTCGCCGATGCCGACGACGGTGATGTCCTCGTTCTGGCAGTCGATGCCCATCTCACGGAAGTGCCGGCGTACGGAGACCCAGGCTCCCTTGGCGGTGATGCCCATCGCCTTGTGGTCGTAGCCGACCGAGCCGCCGCTGGCGAAGGCGTCGCCCATCCAGAAGTGGTAGTCCGCCGACACGCTGTTGGCGATGTCGGAGAAGGTCGCGGTGCCCTTGTCGGCGGCGACGACGAGATAGGAGTCGTCGCCGTCGTGGCGTACGACGTCCGGGGGCGGCACGGTCTCGCCGCCGACCAGGTTGTCGGTGACGTCGAGCAGGCCGCGGATGAACGTCTTGTAGCAGGCGACGCCCTCGGCCATCCACGCCTCGCGGTCGCCGGGGTCGGGCAGCTGCTTGGCGTAGAACCCGCCCTTGGCGCCCACGGGCACGATGACGGTGTTCTTGACCATCTGCGCCTTCACCAGGCCGAGGATCTCGGTGCGGAAGTCGTCGCGCCGGTCCGACCAGCGCAGGCCGCCGCGCGCGACCGCGCCGAAGCGGAGGTGGACGCCCTCGACGCGCGGTGAGTAGACGAAGATCTCGAACCGCGGCCGCGGCTCAGGGAGGTCCGGGATCGCCGACGGCTCCAGCTTGAGCGAGAGATAGGGCTTCGGGGCGCCGTCGGTGGTCTGGAAGTAGTTGGTGCGCAGAGTGCTGCGGATGTGGGTGAGATAGGAGCGCAGGATCCGGTCGTGGTCGAGACTGACCACGTCGTCCAGCGCCGTGCGCACCTTCTCGACCAGCGCCTCCTCGCGCTCGGCACGCCCCTCCTCGGCGCGTGGGTCGAAGCGCACCTCGAACAGGGCCACCAGGAGCTGGGCGAGGTCGACGTTGTCGACCAGGGCCTGCTCGATCGAGTCCACGGCGAACGGACTGTTGCCCTGCTTCATGTACTTCGCGTAGGCACGCAGCAGCATCGCCTGGCGCCAGGTCAGCTGGGCGCGCAGCACCAGCCGGTTGAACCCGTCGATCTCGGTCAGTCCGTCCCACATGGCGTGCACGGTCTCGGTGAACAGCTCGCGGGCGTGGTCGGGCAGCTCGTCGCCGTAGCGCAGGCCGAAGTCGTAGATGTGCGTCGTCCGGCCCAGACCGTTGAGCGTGTAGGGGCGCTCGTCGACGACGTCGACCCCCATCGAGGACAGCATCGGCAGGACCATGCTGAGCGAGAGCGGCTCCCCGACCCGGAAGTTCTTGAGCCGGACCTCGCCGTCGGCGGCGTCCACCTCGGCGTAGAGCAGCTGGTCACGCCCCTCCTCGCCGCGGATCCCCTCGATCCGGCCGAGGTCGACGGCCGCCGTCCGCGGGCTGAAGTCCTCCTTGTAGGCCTCGGGGAAGGCGTCGACGTAGCGGCGGCCGAGCAGCGAGCCGACCTCCTCGCCGTACTCGGCGATGACGGCCTGCAGGAAGTCCTCCTGCCAGGAGCGGGACGCATCGATGAGACGCCGCTCGAGGTCGGCGGTGTCGATGTCGTCGGGGATCAGCTCGCCCTTGGGCAGGTGCACCACGAAGTGGACCCGGGCGGTCGTCGACTCGTTGATGCTGACGTTGAACTCGACCGAGTCCGGCCCGATCCGGCCCTTGCCGATCTGCTCGGTGAGGATCTGCACGAACTTGTGCCGGACGTTGGTGTTGTAGCGATCGCGCGGCAGGTAGACGAGCACCGAGAGATAGCGCGCGTAGGTGTCGCGTCGCACGAACAGGCGCACCGCACGGCGCTCGCGCGCCTGCATCGCGGCCTCCACGATCGGGGCGAGCTCGTCGACGGGCGTGTGGAAGAGCTCGTCGCGCGGGTAGGTCTCGAGCGTGTCGAGCAGGGCGGCGCCGTCGTGGCTGCGGGCGTCGTAGCCGCCCCGCTCCATGACCTCGTCGACCTTCTCGCGCAGCAGCGGGATCCGCAGCAGCGACTCGGTGTAGGCGGCGCTGGAGAGCAGGCCGAGGAAGCGACGCTCGCCGGCGACCTCTCCGTCGGGGCCGAACGTCTTCACGCCGACGTAGTCGAGATAGGCCGGGCGGTGGACGGTGGAGCGGGAGTTGGCCTTCGCCAGGACGAGCAGCTGCTTCTCCCTGGCCTTGGCCCGGACCGCCTCCGGCAGCCGGCTGAACGCGATCGACTGGTCGCCCTCGGTGGGGCTCTCCCGCAGGATGCCCAGGCCGGTGCCCGGCACCGGCCGCAGGACGTCGTCCTCGGTGTCGGCGGCGGCCCCGTCGACGGCGACCCGGTCGAGGACGTACTCGCGGTAGCCGAGGAAGGTGAAGTGCTCGTCGGCCAGCCAGCCGAGCAGCTCGGCGGCCTGGCGCACCTCCTTGCCGTCGAGCGGCGGCGGGTCGGAGGTGAGCGAGGCGACGACCGTTGCCACCTGCTCCTGCATGGCGGGCCAGTCCTCCACCGACGCGCGGACGTCGCCGAGCACCCGCTGTGCGTCGGCCGCGACCCGCTCGGGGGTGTCGTCGCCCTCGCCGCTGAGCCTTCCGATCTCGATGTGCATCCACGACTCGCGGACCGCGCCCTCCGGCGGCGCGACGGAGCCGGACGAGACGGGCTCGGCCGAGAGCAGGTGACCGGCCTCGTCGCGGCGTACGTCGAAGGTCGGGTGGATGACGGTCCGCACGTCGTGCAGTCCGCGGACCAGCTCCATCGTCAGGGAGTCGACGAGGAAGGGCATGTCGTCGACGACGACCTCGACCACGGAGTGACTGCCTGCCGACCAGCCGTTCTCCGCGACGGTCGGCGTGTGCACGCGCACCTTCGCCTGGCCGGGCGTCCGCTGGAGCGCGAGGTGGTGGTGGGAGGCGAAGGCGCCGTAGACGTCGAGGTCGCTGCGCGCCGCGAGCTCCTCGGTCGCCACGTGGCGGTAGTAGGCCGGCAGCAGGGCGGGCAGCGCATCACGGGGCGGTGCGCCGGGGCCCTTCGCGGGTCCGGCCGCGGCAGCGGCCTGCTCGAAGATCCGGTCACGGTCGGCCCCTTGCGCCGAGGGCGGCAGCGTCGTCGTTGACACGACTCGACACTAGGACCTCGGCCGGACGCCCCACAACACGCGGGGCCCACGCGGTGTCTCGTATGCGATACAAGGCCCGGCCGTCCGGGAGGGACGGGTGCGGGTAGCCTCCGATCGTGACGTTCACCGTCGACCGGCTGACGCAAGGAGAAGGACCATGACCAACCCCGTTGCCGCCCCCCTCGACCTCGCCGGCATCGACGACCTGCTGAGCGATGACGAGAAGGCGGTGCGCGCCTCGGTCCGCCAGCTGTGCGCCGAGCGGGTCGACCCGTACGTCGCCGACTGGTTCGAGCGCGGCACCATCGACGACATCCGGGGCCTGGCCAAGGAGCTCGGCTCGCTGGGCCTGTTGGGCATGCACCTGGAGGGCTACGGCTGCGCCGGCATGTCCGCGACCGACTACGGCCTGGCCTGCCTCGAGCTCGAAGCGTCCGACTCGGGCATCCGCTCCCTGGTCAGCGTGCAGGGCTCGCTGGCCATGTTCGCGATCTGGCGCTGGGGATCGGAGGAGCACAGGACCGAGTGGCTGCCCCGGATGGCCGCCGGTGAGGCGATCGGCTGCTTCGGCCTGACCGAGCCCGACGCGGGCTCCGACCCCGCCAGCATGCGCACTCGCGCGCGACGGACCAGCGGCGACGGCTCGGACTGGGGCCTCGACGGCCGGAAGATGTGGATCACGAATTCCTCGGTCGCCGACGTGGCCGTGGTGTGGGCCCAGACCGACGAGGGCGTGCGCGGCTTCGTCGTACCGACCGACACTCCGGGGTTCTCCGCTCCGGAGATCAAGCACAAGCAGTCGCTGCGGGCGTCGGTGACCGGTGAGATCGTCCTCGACGGCGTCCGGCTGCCCGACTCGGCCGCGTTCCCGGAGGTTCGTGGCCTGAAGGGGCCGCTGTCGTGTCTCAACGAGGCCCGCTACGGCATCGTGTGGGGCGCGATGGGCGCGGCCCGCTCCTCGCTGCAGGCGGCGCTGGACTACGCCAACCAGCGGATCCAGTTCGGCAAGCCGATCTCGGCCTTCCAGCTCACCCAGCAGAAGCTCGTCGACATGAATCTGGAGTACACCAAGGGACTCCTGCTCGCGCTGCACCTCGGGCGACGCAAGGACGCCGGCACGCTGCGTCCCGAGCAGGTCAGCCTGGGCAAGCTCAACAACGTGCGCGAGGCGATCGAGATCTGCCGCACCGCCCGCACCATCCTCGGCGCCAACGGCATCTCGCTGGAGTACCCCGTGATCCGGCACGCCAACAACCTCGAGTCCGTGCTCACCTACGAGGGCACCGTCGAGATGCACACCCTGGTCCTGGGCCAGGCGATGACCGGTCACGCGGCCTTCCGGTGACGCCCTGACGCCGGCCCCTCGTCGTACGCCATGATGCGTCGTATGCGATACAGCCGAGAGCTCGCCTACGACGCCGCCCCCGAGGAGGTGTTCGCGATGCTCGCGGACCCGGCCTACCGCAAGAAGGTCGGCGCCGCGCAGGGCGTCGTCTCGATCGAGGTCGACCTCACCCCCTCCGGCGCCGGCTTCACGTTGGTCAGCGATCAGGTGCAGGACACCGCGGGCCTGCCCGCGATCGCCAAGAAGATCGCGGGCGACACCACGCGCGCGGTGGTTCGCGAGGAGTGGGCCGACCCGACGTCCGGGACGATCGAGATCACCGCGCCGGGCAAGCCCACCAAGGCGACCGGCACCGTCCGACTCGCCCCCTCGGGGTCAGGGACGACCTACGTCCAGGAGCTCGACGTGGTGGTCAAGGTGCCCCTGATCGCTGGCAAGCTGGAACGACTGATGGCCGACAACATCGACGCGGGGCTCACCGCCGAGCACACGGTGGGCGTGGCCTGGCTGAAGGGAGAGCGCTGACATGGCGACGCGACTGGTTCACAAGATGACCTACGAGGCCTCCGCGATCGAGGTCGCGGGAATGCTCTCGGATCCGGTGTTCCGCGAGACCGTGTGCCGCAACCAGCGCGCCACGTCGTACACCGTGGAGATCGAGGGCAACGTCGACGCGAAGGCGGTGCGCATCGAGATGGCCCAGCCGACCGACCGCGTGCCTGCCTTCGCCAAGAAGATCGTCGGCGACAGCACCACGATCGTGCAGACCGAGACCTGGTCGAGTCCGCTGCGCGCGACCGTGACCATCGTCATCCCCGGCAAGCCCGGCGACATCCAGGGCACCGTCACCCTGGTCGAGGTCGACGGCGTCACCACGGAGACCGTGGACCTGGAGATCAAGGTCAAGATCCCGCTGGTCGCCGCCAAGATCGAGGAGCTCCTCGCCAAGCTGCTCGGCAGCGCCATGCGGGCCGAGGAGCGCACCGGCAAGGAGTGGCTCGGCAGCGAGTCCCGCTAGCTCCGATCTTCGGGCTCCTCCGGCTCGCCGGCCTCGGCGCGACGGCGTACCGCGATCACGATCCCCAGCACCAGGAACGGCCCGAACGCGAGCACGATCGTGGCGATCTGCTCGACGGGGTGCAGTGCACCGAGATGAAGCGGGATCACCGCACCATCGTCCCACCCAGGGCTCAGGTGTCCTTCGCTGACCCCTTCGGGCCACGTGCGGTACGACGGCCGCGGGGCGCGCGCTGGCGGCTGGCCGAGGACAGGTCGATCAGCTCGTCGAGAGCCTCGCGCAGGCAGGCGCCGAGCAGGTCGGCGTCGGGGATCCAGTCGCGGTCGGCGGTGATGCCGTAGTAGACCCCGCCGTCGTAGGACGTCACGCCGATCGCCAGCGGGTGGTCGGGGGTCAGCGGCGGGACGGGATAGCTGGCCAGCATCCGCGCGCCCGCGGCATAGAGCGGGGCCTGCGGGCCGGGGACGTTGGTGACCGAGATCTGGTAGCCGCGGCGCAGCTCCACCGAGGCGACCCGCGAGCCGATCGCATGGAAGGTGGTCGGCGCGAAGCCCGCGATCCCGGCGAGCCGGTTGGCGGCGACGCTGCGGCCGGTGTCCTTGTGGGCCTGGAACGAGTACGAGACCTGGTGCAGCCGCACGACCGGGCTCGGCTCCCCCACCGGCAGGTCGACGAAGTGGGCCGCGATCTGGGTGCCGAGGGAGGTCGCCTCCAGCTCCTCGTCGATGACGGAGACGGGGACGACGGCACGCACCTGGCGCAGCCCGCCCATGGACTCGGCGCGGGTCATCAGCCAGGAGCGCAGCGCACCGGTGACCGTGGCGAGGATGACGTCGTTGACCGTGCCGCCGTGGGCCTCGCGGACCCTGCGGTAGTCGGCGAGACGGGTCTCGACCGTGACCACCCGGCGCTGCTGGGAGAGCGGCCCCGTGATCACACTGCCGGTCCGGGGGCGGCGGCCGGTCGCGGCCGCGAGGAACGCTCGCGCCCGCTCGCTGCGCCGGTCTGCCGTGCGGGCCAGGGCGCGCGAGCCGGTGCGGACGGTGTCGAGGAGCTCACCGGGGTCGGTGAGGTTGTCGCGCACCGCGTCGGCGAGCAGGTGGGCCGGGTTGGGCGGGCGCCGCGGGCTCCAGTCGTCGGGCTCGAGGGCCCGGGCCGCGGGCTGGAGGTCGAGCAGCAGCTGGCCCAGGTCGACCGTGTGGACGCCGTCGACCAGCGCCTGGTGGGTCTTGGACAGCAGCGCGACCCGGCCGCCCTCGAGCCCCTCGACGAAGTAGATCTCCCACAGCGGACGGCTGCGGTCCAGCGGGCGGGACACGATCCGGGAGACCAGCTCGAGGAGCTGGGCCGAGGTTCCGGGGCGGGGCAGCGCGGAGCGTCGTACGTGGAAGCCGAGGTCGAACTTCTCGTCGTCGACCCAGACCGGGTTGGCGAGATGTCCGGGGACGCCCTGCAGACGCTGGCGGTAGCGGGGCACGAACGCGATCCGGTCGCGGATGAGCTCGACGAGGCCGGCATGGTCGAAGGCGTCGGGTCCCTCGCCGGGATCGAAGATCTCGATGGTCGCATTGTGCTGCGGCGTCTGCGGCGACTCCTGCTCGAGGAACGTCAGATCGCGCGGACGCACCCGATCCACCACGTGTTCTCCCGCCTCTGCACGGATCCCGGATCATCGGCGACCGGCCCCATCCGGTCGTCTTGGGATCACATGAGATTCTGGCAGACGACATCGACCATCCGTGGATCCGTCCACCGATGTTCGGGGGTGATCTGCAACAGGAGGCATCATGCAGCGGCTGCGCATGCTCGGCGCGGCGCTCGCCGGGATCATGCTCCTCGGGACCGCCAGCGCGTGCGGGAGCGACGACCATGGCGACAAGGCGGGCACGGACGAGACGATCGTCGTGGACATCACGGTCGAGGGCGGCGAGATCACGCCCAAGGGCGACCGGGTGAAGGTGGCCGCCGGCCAGCCGATCGACATCGTCGTCGACGCCGACGCCGCGGGGTCCCTGCACATCCACTCCGACCCGGAGCAGGAGCTGTCCTACGAGCAGGGGACCACGACCATCCCCATCACGATCGACCGCCCCGGCGTGATCGAGGTGGAGTCGCACGAGCCGCCCCAGGTCATCGTGCAGCTCGAAGTCCGGTGACGCCCCTCTCCGGCACCGTCGAGGCCCACGGCATCGGCGGGCAGGCCGACCTGCCGATCTCCCTCGAGCTCGCCGTGTCCGGCGCGGTCGCCGCGCTGGTCGTCTCCTTCACCGTCCTGGTCGTGGCCTGGCGACGTCCGCGGTACGACGGCGGCGCGCATCCCGGACGTCCCGCACCCGCCTGGCTCGACGCGGTCACCGGCTCCGCGGCGTTCCGGATCGGGCTTCGGGTCGCGGGCATGATCCTCGCCCTCTACACCGTCCTCGCTGCTGTGCTCGGCGAGAACAGCCTGACCAACCCGTTCTTCGGCATCTTCTACGTGTGGTGGTGGGTGGGCCTGGTGTTCGCCTCCGCCCTGCTCGGCCCGGTCTGGCGTGCGATCAGCCCGGTCCGCACCGTCAACGCCGCCATCGCGCGACTCGCGGGGGGCGATCCCGCCGAGGGCCTGCTCCGCTATCCCGACCGGCTCGGGCTCTGGCCGGCGGCGCTCGGCCTCTTCGCCTTTGTCTGGCTGGAGCTGGCCTCCACCCATCCCACCGAGCTGGGCTCGGTGCGCCTGTGGTGTGCGGTCTACGTCGGCGCGATGCTCATCGGAGGCGCCGTGTTCGGCAACCGCTTCTACGAGCGCGCCGACCCGTTCGAGGTCTACTCCTCGCTCATCGCCCGACTCTCGCCGTGGGCGCGGGTCGACGGTCGGCTGATGGTGCGCAGCCCGTTGGCGAACCTCGCGACCATCCCGCCTTCACCCGGCCTGGTCGGCGTGGTCGCGGTCCTCTTCGGCAGCACCGCCTTCGACTCGTTCGCCGAGTCGTCCTTCTGGGTCCGGACCTACCAGAACGCCTCGGTCAGCAAGTTCCTGCTCGACAACGTGGCGCTGCTGGTCTTCTGCCTGGCCGCCGGCCTGCTGTTCGGCATCGGCAGCGCCCTGACGCCGTCGCGCGCGGGTGTGCCGCGACGCGAGCTGCCACGCCACTACGCCCACTCGATCGTGCCGATCGTGCTCGGCTACATCGTGGCGCACTACCTGACCCTCTTCATCGACGTCGGCCCCCAGACCCTCGCGCGGGCGAGCGACCCGCTCGGCAAGGGCTGGGACATGCTCGGCACGGCGTCGGTGGAGCCGTCGTACTGGTTCTCCTACCACCCCGAGATCCTCGCCACCGTGAAGGTGCTGGCCGTCGTGATCGGCCACGTCGTCGCGGCCGTCGCCGCCCACGACCGCGCGCTGAGCCTGCTGCCCAAGCGCGACCAGGTCACCGGCCAGCTGCCGCTGCTGGCGGTGATGGTCGGCTTCACGGCGGGCGGGCTGTTCCTGCTGTTCAGCTCCTGACCGGCTCGTCGCGCTGGGCGGCGTGGCCCTGCGCCCCTAGGCCGGCGCGCCTGCCATCGCGTCGAGCAGTCGCGCGATCCCCCGGGTCAGGGCCGACTCGCCGGACTCCACCAGCAGCCGGCCGGCGACCAGGGCCCGGTCGACGGCCGCCTGGTCGTCGGGGAGGAAGTGCACGTCGAGGTGGGGCCCGAAGCCGGCGAGCATCGTGACGACGTCGGCCTCGCGCCAGCCGAGGGTCGGCCGCATCCGGTTGACGACCAGACGCACCCGCGGATCGGGCACGTGCTCGTGCAGGTCGGTCAGCGCGCGGGCCAGCCGGGCGAGACCGACCGGGTCGGCGGAGCCGACGAGAACGATCTCGTCCGCCACCTCCACGGCCTCCCGGGTCAGCCCGTTGCGCTCGGGCCGGCCCAGCACCTCGCCGATGTCGGGCTCGAGACTGAAGCCGGTGTCGAGGACGACCTGGCCGTCGAGCCGGGCACGCTCCACGATCTCGGTCAGCGTCCCGGGACGCAGCTCCACCCAGCGGTCGGGCCGCGGCAGGCCGGTCAGCACCCGCAGCTGGTCGGAGAGCCGCCGCTGGACCGTCGCGAACCGCTCGTCGAGGGTGCCGGCGCCGGCCAGGCGCGCCGCCGAGAGCAGGCCGGAGACCTCGTCGAGGACCCCGAGCTGCTGGGCGACCGCGCCACCGTGCGGATCGGCGTCGACGAGGAGGGTCGTCAACCCGCGCCGCGCCAGCTCGCCCGCCAGGCCGCTCGCCAGCGTGGTGCGACCCGGCGCTCCCCCGGGGCCCCACACCGCCAGCACCCGGCCAGCGGGGCGCTCGGCCCGCTCGGTCGGCGGCGCGGTCGGCGGCCCGGACTGCGCGGACGCCTGCGGGGCGTCGTACGACGGCGCGGGCAAGGTGGGATCGGCGGGCAGCCCCGTGACGAGCTCGGCCAGCTCGGCCGAGCGGTCGGCGGCGAGGACCGTCACGATCCCGATCCGCGCCGCGCGCGGCGCCGTGAGCTCGGGCTCGGCCGCGACGCCGACCACGCGGACACCGTGCTGGAGCAGCTCGTCGACGACGACGTGGTCGAGTCCGGCCAGGTCGGTGGCGACCACCGCGACGTCGGCCTGGCCGGTGCGGGCGGCGGCGAGCAGGTCCGCCACGTCGACGCACCTCTTCAGCAGGACCGTGCCGGGATGGTCGTTGAGCGCGGTCAGCGCGCGCGACTCCCAGGGCGCGCCGGAGGAGACCAGCAGGACGACGCTCACGCCGGCCATCGGGTCCTCACGATCGCTGCAGGATCCGGATGACCGGCTCCTGCAGAGCGCCGAGGAGCTGCTCGAACTCCGCCGCCCGCTCGTCGTCGACCGCCACGACCAGTTGGCGCGCGCCGGTGACCGCGAAGGTGTCGTCGTAGGCCGGCGCGGCGACGACGGTGACACCGCTGAGCGCCGGGCCGGCGTCCTGGCCGGCGTCCTGGCCGGCGTCCTGGTCGGCGTCCTGGTCGGCGTCCTGGTCCGCGCCCGCCTTGCCCGCCTCGGCCGGGGCGGCGTCGGGGCTCGAGCCGTCGGTGACCCACACGTCGACCACCGATCCGGCGGCCACGTCGGGCGGCACCCGGTTGGGGTCCACCTCGAGCGGCACCCGCAGCACCGCCTCCTCGTCGGCGGGTCCGACGGCCGAGCGGGCCAGCAGCTCCCCCTCGCCGACCGCACGGACCAGGACCAGCTCGTCCGGAACGGGCTCGTCGGCGCTGAAGTAGCGCTCCATCGCGGCCTCGTCGGCGAACCGCACGCGCTGGGCGACCAGATCGCCGACCGCGACCGGGCTGCCGGCGCCGCGCTCCCCCGACATCGCCCACACGCTCACCGTGTCGTCGGCGGCCGCGAGGAGTCGTGCGCCGGCGACGACCGAGCCGGTGACGAGCAGGACACCGAACCATAGCCGCGGATCACGCCAGGCCGGACGCGCCACCCGATGGGCGAGCGGCGGGGCAGGCGTGCCGGTCGAGTTCCCGAGATCCCTGGACACGGGGTCATCATGCAGGTCGGCCGCACCCCCGTCACCTGTTCGTCCACAGGGTCGCCGTGCCTCGTGCTGCATCGGTCGACCCCGGGTGCGACGATGGGGCCATGCCCGACAGTCCTGGCAGCCCCGGCAGCCCGCGGTTCCTGACGCTCACCGACGTCGCCGAGGTCCTCAACACCTCGAGCGCGCAGGTCTACGCGCTGGTCCGCCGCGGCGAGCTGCCGGCCATCAAGATAGGCGGCCGCGGGCAGTGGCGGGTCGAGGGCAGCCGGCTGGAGGAGTACATCAAGCAGCAGTACCGCCAGACCGAGCAGTACGTCGCCGAGCACCCGTTCGTGGAGTCCGAGGTCGACTGACGCTGACGCGTGCTCCATCCGTGAGCGCGCCCCAGTTCCTGGGCACCACAGGTAGATCCTGGAGCGAGAGCGCCGCAGGGCGATGCATGACTCCCTCGCCCTGCGCTAGCTCGACGGGCCATGCCTCAGACCGCAAACGGCACTCGCCGCCAGCGCTCACGCGATGTCGCTCGAAGCCAAGCGCCAACGGGGCTGGTTCAGGCAATGGCAGGACAACCTTTGTCGGTGCACACTGCATAACCCGATGAGGTCAGGTTGTAATCGTTTGTCTCCGCGTTGTAGGTGTAATGCGCCCAAGCGACGCTATTCGGAGCGCCACCGGCGATGAACTCGGGCAACTCATAGTCGCAGGCGTGCCAAGTATTGGCACCGTGCGAGTTCCGACAGACACCGGATTCGCCTGACCTCGCCGACCAGGACACCACTGCGGAACGACCGTCCACTTCGGTGTCTCGTACCCAAAAGTTGTCGCTGTCCTGCACGAAGCAAGACTTCACCCAGTTGTCGTCTCCGGTGCATACCGCGTCGCTGGGTGGCGTGCCCGTGTGCGCGCCGGCCACCCCAACGAAGTGGACCGAGAACCCAAGGACTGAGAGGGTCAGAATCAACAGTCGACGTACAACCATGTCTAATCCCAAGAACAACCGGACCCCAGTGTCCGATGGGGGACGACGCTACACCCTCTAGGCGGGCACGTGGAGCCCGAATCTACCCAGTCTTGGCCGCGAGGATGAGTGCGACAGAAATAGACTTCCCATCTCGAATGATCTCGAGTTCGATCCTGTCGCCGGGCCGATGTGTTCGGATGGAAACAATGAGACTCAGCTCGTCTGAGACCCTGTTCCCTTCGATCTTGACCACGGTATCGCGTGCTTTAAGGCCAGCGTCCTCAGCGGGACTATCGGGCTCGATCGACTCGATCGTGGCGCCGTCGCCGCTGTGACTCAGATCGACGACCAGATTCGCGCCGATGACGGGGTATTGCGCCTTGCCGGTCTTGAGGATCTGGTCGGCCGTGACTTGGACCTGCTCGACGGGGATCGCGAAGCCCACCCCGATGTTGCCGGCCTCGGAGTCGACCGACCCGCCGCCGGCGGTGGCGATGGCGGAGTTGACGCCGATCACCTCGCCCTTCTGGTTGACCAGCGGGCCGCCGGAGTTGCCGGGGTTGATCGCGGCGTCGGTCTGGATCGCGTCAATCCATGACTCCGAGCCATCTGCTCCCGTTCGAACGGGGCGGTGGAGATAGCTGACGATGCCGGAGGTGACCGTGTCGGGCAGGCTGAGCGGCGAGCCGATGGCGACGACCGGCTCACCGACCTGGAGTCGGGTCGCGGACCCCATCTTGGCCGGCTTCAGCTTGTCGTGCTTCTTGACGTAGAGCACGGCGAGGTCGTAGATCGGGCTGCGGCCGACCACCTCGGCGTCGTACCGGTTGCGGTCGTGGTCGACCACGACGATCGGCCCGTTGTCCTTGGCGGCCTCGGCGACGACGTGGTTGTTGGTCACGATGTGGCCGTCGCCGTCGAGCACCCAGCCGGATCCGCTGGCGCCGGCAGCCTCGCCGCCGTACTCGGCGATGATCTGGACGGTGCTCGGGAGCACGGCCTGGGCGACCTCGGCGACCGAGCCGGGGGCGGCGAGGGGCGCCTGGTCCTCGAGGTCGACGCCGGCGAGCCCGTCGCCGGAGTAGCCCGGTCCGGCCGGCGAGTCGTCGGAGAGCCGGTCGTAGGCGAGGGCGCCGAGCAGGCCCCCGCCCATGCCCACGACGAGCGCGACCGCGGCGACGACCGGGAGGACCCAGCCGGCGAGCCGACCGGTGCCGGGCTCGCTCTTCGGAGCCGGCCTGCGCACGGCGAGGTCGGCCGGCGGCGGGACGACGGGCACCGGGCCGGCCGCAGGAGGCGAGAGGGGAGACGGAGCCAGGCCCGGGAGCGGCGTGGTGGGCTCGGGCGCGGCGTCCGACAGCGGCGCTGCGTCGGGCGGCGGAGGGGCCCACTGCGGGTGGACGGGCTCCGGGGCGGGCTCGGACGACGGCACCTCGGGAGCGGCCTGCTCGGTGGGCTCGTGGTCGGGGTCGTGCGCGTCGGTCACAGGACCATCATGGCCGATGGCGCCACACCGTCCGGGCGCGGCAGGTCTCTCAGGGAAGCATCCGGTGCAGCGGCACCGGCACGAGCGTGCCCGGGCTGTCGGAGCCGCTCCGACCGCCCTCGGCCGGTGCGCGGACGGGAGTGCGAGCCGGCTCCGGCGTGCCGATGCTCGTGGACGGAACGGTCGTGTTGATCTGTGATGCCGGGGGGCGACGATCGACCGGCGCCGTCGACCCCGACGCGAAGCCCAGGGCGAGCACGCCGAGCATCGCGGCGCCGATCGCGCCTCCGCCGAGCATCACCGCGCCCGTCGTACGACGGTGCGCGGGGTGCGGCTCGCTCGAGGCGAGCAGGGCCTCGCCCGGCGGCATGCTGAGCAGGGAGCCCTTGAGATCGGACGGCGCACCGCGCTCGGCGCCGCACAGCCCGGCCAGCCGGGTCTTCACCCAGCCTTCGCGCTCGACGAGATCGCGACACGCGTGGCAGGAGTAGACGTGCGTCCACGCCTCCTCGGTCTCCCGAGCGGAGAGTTGTCCGTCGAGCAGCGCGCTGACCCGGTTGCCGAGGTGGCCGATCACGTCGAAACTCCCCTGCCGACGGCCAGAGCCGGTCCGGCGTACCGCGTGCGCCCGGCGGTGGGCGCCCGGTGGGCGAGCGCGGTGCGCAGGAGGGCTCGGCCGCGGTGGATGCGGGAGCGGACCGTGCCGAGCTTCGCGCCGAGGATCTCGGCGATCTCCTCGTAGCTGAGACCCTCGATGTCGCACAGGACCACGGCGGCGCGGAAGTCGGGCGGCAGGGAGCCGAGCGCCGCGGCGACGTCGTCGTCGAAGGTCTGGTCGGCATAGGCGGACTCGGGCGCCGGCGAGGCGCTGGCGAGACGGGCCGCGCGCTCCTCGGACAGGGCGTCGAAGCGGATCCGCTGCCGGCGGCGGGCCTGGTCGAGGAACAGGTTGGTGGTGATCCGGTGGAGCCAGCCCTCGAACGTGCCGGGCGTGTAGGTGTGCAGCGAGCGGAAGACGCGCACGAAGACCTCCTGGGTGAGGTCCTCGGCATCGTGGCGGTTGCCCGTCAGGCGCAGGGCGAGGCGGTAGACGCGGTCGGAGTGCTCCTCGACGATGCGTCCCCAGTCCAGGTCGGACGGCCCCTGACCGTCGGCCTGCGGGTGAGGATCGACGGGCTCCTTCATGCTTGCCTTCTTCCGCTGGATCAGCGCCAAGGTGTCCTGGCTCCTCTCACCGTAGGGACAACTCCTGAGGGTTCCCTGTGAACTCCCCGTCATCGGCCCCAACATTGGGCCGACGAACAGCCAACGAACCGCGACCCACGGGTGTTCCCCGAGTGACGCTCCACGGTCCGGAGGCGCTCAGCATCTAGGGTTGGCTCGTGGCTCCGACACCGATCAACGCGACCAGCTGGACCTTCGCCGACACCTACGTCGCCGAGGACGACGTCCTCGCGGCGGCCAGGACGCGCGCCGCGGAGGTCGGCGTCGCGCCGATCGGCGCCGGCACCGGCGCCACGCTGCGCTTCATCGCCGCGACCCTCGAGGCCCGTGCGGTCGTCGAGATCGGCACCGGCACCGGCGTGTCCGGCGTCTGGCTGCTGCGCGGGATGCGCCCCGACGGCGTGCTGACCACGGTCGACGTCGAGGCCGAGCACCAGCGCCTCGCCAAGGAGTCGTTCAAGGACGCGGGCGTCGCGCCGCAGCGGGTCCGCACGATCGCGGGCTCCGCACTCGACGTCCTCCCCCGGCTGACCGACGGCCACTACGACATCGTCTTCGCCGACGGCGACAAGCGGGAGTACGGCGCCTACCTGGCCGAGGCTCTGCGGCTGCTCCGCCCGGGCGGCGTGGTGGCCTTCGACAACGCGCTGTGGCACGACCGGGTCGCCGACCCGGCCCAGCGCGACGACGAGACCGTCGCGATCCGTGAGCTCGTGCAGCAGGTCGCGGCGACCGACGGCCTGGTCCCGGCGCTGCTGCCCGTCGGCGACGGTCTGCTGGTCGCCAAGAAGGAGTGGGTCCCCGAGGGGGACTAGTCCTCCGCTAGACCGGCTGGTCGCCGATCCCCGCCAAGGGGTCGGCCGAGCCGAGCCAGGACAGCAGGAGACGGGAGCCGAAGCCCGACGGGCCGGCGGTCCACTCGTGCCACTCCTTCTCCACGTCGCCGACCGAGGCGATGTCGAGGTGGGCCCACGGCACGTCGCCGACGAAGGGCTGGAGGAACAGCGCCGCGGTGATGGCGCCCGGACCACCCGGGTCGTTGGCGGCGTCGGCGACCTTGGAGGCCAGCTTGTCCTCGTAGCCGCGGTAGAGCGGGAGGCGCCACACCGGCTCACCGGCGCGGGCCCCGGCGGTGTCGAGAGCCGCGGCGAGTGCGTCGTCGCTGGCGAACAGGCCACCGACCTGCTGCCCCAGCGCCACCTTCACCGCCCCGGTGAGGGTGGCGATGTCGACGACCGCGGCGGGGTCGAGCTCGGCCGTGGCGTAGGCGAGGGCGTCAGCGAGGACCAGGCGGCCCTCGGCGTCGGTGTTGCCGACCTCGGTGGTGCGGCCGCCGTGATGGCGGATGACGTCGCCGGGACGCAGAGCGCGTCCGGAGATGGCGTTCTCGGCAGCCGCGACCAGGCCGATCACGCGGACCGGGCAGTCGACGTCGGCCAGGGCGGCCATCGTCGCGAGGACGACGGCGCCGCCGGTCATGTCCCGCTTCATCGAGCCCATCGAGGCGGCCGGCTTGATGGACAGTCCGCCGGAGTCGAAGGTGATGCCCTTGCCGACCAGGACGACGACAGGCAGCTTCCTCGCGGCGCGGGCCGTGACACCGCCCGGGGTGTAGTCGAGGCGGATGAGGCGCGGTGGCGTCGCGGAGGCCGCGCCGACGGCGAGGATGCCGTTGAAGCCGTCACGGTCGAGGGCGTCCTCGTCCCAGATCCGGACGTCGAGCCCGGCAGCCGCGGCGATCTCCTCGGCCTGCGTGGCGAGCCAGGCCGGGTTCTTCAGGTTCGACGGCACGGTCGCGAGGAGACGGGCGCGCCATCCGGCCCCGCCGAGCGCGACCGCGCGCTCGAGGGCGGAGCGGTCGGTGCCGGCGCCGGCGAGCACGACCCGTCGTACGGGCTGGCGCTCGGGACCGGTCGAGCGCCAGTGGAACACGAACGAGCCGAGCATGGTGCCGGCGACGAACGCCTCGAGCGCGATCGGGTCGTCGGGCGAGGTGTCCTCGGCGACGGCGGCGATGGAGGTGACGACGGCAGCACGGTCACGGGCCGCCTTGGCCATCGCCGCGCCCGCACGGCGCAGGTCGACGGGGCGGGCCGCGCCCACGCCGACGAGCAGGACCAGTCGCAGGGCGGGGTTCGCCGGCGTCCCGTCGGGCACCGGCACCGCCGCGACCTCCGCGCTTTTGCCGGTCAGGCCGTGGACCTCGGCTATGCCGACCAGGTCGAGGCCGAGCTCGTCGGCGAGCTCAGCGGCCCCGGGGCCGAGCAGGACACTGCCGTCGTCGCTCGGCAGGACCGGCAGCGCGACGACGTCGACGCCCTTGATGGCGCCGGGGAGCAGGTCGCTGGCAGCGAATTCGGGCGGTGAGACCTGGGCCGGGAGGACCGGTCGTGAGGCGCGGGACGCCGGAGACGTCACCCGACGACGTTCTTGAGCGCGTCGCCGAGCGCGGCAGCCTCCTCGGCGTTGAGCTCGACCACGAGTCGGCCACCTCCCTCGAGCGGGACGCGCATGACGATGCCGCGACCCTCCTTGGTGACCTCGAGCGGACCGTCGCCGGTCCGAGGCTTCATCGCCGCCATGCGGCACCCCTCTTCCACTACCTCTGCGATCCGCCGGACACCCTGTGCGCCCGACTGTGCGCCAGATCATTATCCCTCATGCCGTTCACCGGGTGCAGCGCACCCGGTGAGGTGCGCCGTCGTCGCCGTCCGCCCGGCTCCGCGACGTCCCGGACGACCCGACCGGCCGGCTCAGCCGGCGCGGCTCTCGGCGGCGAGCGCGGCGTCGAGGAAGAACGCGACGCTGTCGCTCTCGTCGCCGTCGTAGCGCTCCATCGCCTTGCCGACGGGGTTCTCGAACCGACCCGAGGGCATCGCGACGACCGGCAGCTCGCCGAACGCGGCGTGCTGGCACCAGCGGGCTCCGGGCACCGCGCGGACGATGACCTCGCCGAGGTAGGCGCCCGCCGCCCACACGTCGGGCTCGTCCGCCGCGAGCCCGCGCTCGCGCTGGCGTGACCACTGGTCGAGGCTGGACTCCACCTGGTCGACGCTCTCGGTGGAGAAGTCGAGGATGTCCGTGCCGGCGGGGTGATCGGCGGCCCACTTCTCCGCCATCATCCGCACCAGACCCGCCGGAGCGGGCCCCACGCCGGAGGTCTCGGGTACGCCGCGGGGCCGGTCGTCCTCCAGCTCCCGGGCCAGTCGCGAGAGCAGCTCGTCGACCTCCGCCATGCGGTAGCCGCGGACCGCGAGCGAGAAGCGCACCCGCCGCAGGTCGTCGGGGCGCAGCGGGCGACCCGCCGGGACGAGCGCGTCCGGCCGGTCGTCGTACGCCGGCGCCATGGGTGCGCCGCGGCCGGCGGCGAGGAGGGCGACGCCGCCCATGGCGAGCACGATGAGGACGGCGAAGACCCACATCATGGAGTGGGACATGGCGGCTCAGGCGTGCCGGTCGCGGGCCGCGACCATCAGGGCCACGGCCTCGTCGACGTCGTCGGTGAGGGTGAGCATGTCGACGTCGGACTGCTTGATCCGCGCGTCCTCGAGCATGGAGCCCTGCATCCAGTCGATCAGGCCCTGCCAGTGCTCGACGCCCATGAGGACGATCGGGAACTGGGTGATCTTCAGCGTCTGGGCGAGGGTCATCGCCTCGAACAGCTCGTCGAGGGTGCCGAGGCCGCCGGGAAGGACCACGTAGCCCTGGCTGTACTTGACGAACATCATCTTGCGCACGAAGAAGTAGCGGAAGTTGAGGCCGAAGTTGATGTAGTCGTTGAGCTTGGCCTCCCAGGGCAGCTCGATGCCCAGGCCGATGCTGTCGCCGCCGGCCTCGATCGCGCCCTTGTTGGCGGCCTCCATCGCCCCGGGGCCGCCGCCGGTGATGACGGCGAACCCGGCCTTGGCCAGCCCGGCGCCGACGCGCACGCCGATGTCGTACGCCGGATGGCTGGCCGGGATGCGCGCCGAGCCGAAGACGGAGATGGCGGGGCCGAGCTCGGCGAGATCGTTGAAGCCCTCGACGAACTCAGCCTGGATCTTGAGCACCCGCCAGGTGTCGGTGTGGACCCAGCCCCCGTCGCCGCGGCTGTCGAGCAGCCGCTGGTCGGTGGTGGATCCCTCGGGACGGCCCGCGCTGGGGCGGGGTCCGGGTCCGCTGCGCCTGGTCATGCGTCCTCCTCCGTGGGGGTCGGTGTCCGCAGCCATGCGCGCAACTGCTGCTCGCAGCGCACGATCTGCGCGACCTCGACGTGCTCGTCCTGCTTGTGGGCCAGCATCGGGTCGCCGGGGCCGTAGTTGACCGCCGGCACGCCGAGCACGGTGAACCGCGCGACATCGGTCCACCCGAACTTCGGCGCGACCTCTCCCCCGACGGCCTCGATGAACGCCTTCGCGGCGGGCCGGTCGAGTCCCGGCAGCGCCCCCGGCGCGGTGTCGGTGAGGGTGACGTCGAAGCCGTCGAAGACCTCGCGCACGAACGCGAGGGCCTCCTCCTCGGAGCGGTCCGGCGCGAAGCGGAAGTTGACCGTCACCACGCACTCGTCGGGGATGACGTTGCCGGCCACGCCACCGCGGATGCCGACGGCGTTGAGGCCCTCGTGGTACTCCAGCCCGTCGATGACCGGCCGGCGAGCCTCGTAGGCGTTGAGCCGGGCCAACACCTCGGCGGCGCCGTGGATCGCGTTGACCCCGCGCCAGCTGCGGGCGGAGTGGGCCCGCTCGCCCGTCGTACGCACCTCGACGCGCAGGGTGCCCTGGCAGCCGGCCTCGACGCCGGCGTTGGACGGCTCCATGAGGATCGCGAAGTCGGCCTCGAGGAGGTCGGGATCGGACTCCCCGAGCAGCCGCAGCCCGTTGTAGGCCGACTCGATCTCCTCGGCCTCGTAGAGCACGTAGGTCACGTCGTGCACCGGCTCGGTCACCGTGGCCGCCAGCCGGAGGATGACGGCGTCGCCACCCTTCATGTCGCAGGTGCCGAGGCCGTGCAGGATCCCCGTGGTCTCGTCGAGCCGGCTCGGGAGGTTGGCGTTGACCGGCACCGTGTCGAGATGGCCCGCGATCACCACGCGGCTCGGGCGACCGAGGTCGGTGCGCGCGACGACGGTGTGCCCGCGCCGGGTCACGGTGAGGTGGGGCAGCGCACGCAGCGCGACCTCCACCGCGTCGGCGATCTCCTGCTCGTCACGGCTGACCGACTCGATGTCGACCAGTTGGCGGGTGAGGGTGACGACGTCGGTGGTGAGGTCGAGCTGCGTCTTCGGTGCCGGCACGGTGACAGTCAACCAGCCCTGGGTGAGCGCTCCGCCCACCGACGCGGGGGTCGTGTGCCTGAGAACGCGGATATCCCGGTTCTCAGGCACACGACTCCGGCGGAGCCGGGGCTCAGCGTCAGGCCAGCGCGATGGTGAGCGCGGCCTTCTCGCCGTCGCCCACGACGACCTCGGTGGCGCCCGCGGGCGCGTCCTCCGTCACCACGTACGACGTGGCCAGGGTCTCGCCGGCGATCAGCGCCTCGTGGGCACGGGCCGCGGCGAGCACCGGCGCGGCACCGGCGATGGTGAGCTCGATGCGGTCGGTGACCTGGAGGTCGGCGTCGCGCCGCGCCTGCTGGACGGCGCGGACCAGGTCGCGGGCCAGGCCCTCCTCGGCGAGCTCGGGGGTGACGACGGTGTCGAGCACGACGAAGCCACCGCCGGGCAGCATGCCGGTGGCGGTGCCCTCGGCGGCGTCGCCGGCGACCGTCTCGAGCGCGTACTCGCCTTCGACCAGGGCCAGCCCGCCGGCGGTGACGGTGCCGTCGGCGGCGAGCGACCAGTCGCCGGACTTCGAGCCCTTGATCGCGAGCTGGACGTCCTTGCCCAGGCGCGGACCGGCCGCGCGGGCGTTGACGGTCAGCTTCTGCTCGACGCCGAAGCCGGCGGCCTCCTCGGAGTCGGCGGCCACCAGGCGCACCGACTTCACGTTGAGCTCGTCGGCGAT
>NZ_VDMP01000026.1:340233-341909 GCF_006335005.1 Nocardioides albidus | reverse complement strand
GTCGGGCGGCCTTGCGCAGGGCCGACGTGCTCGAGCAGACCTCGCGCACCTCGTCCATCGCGGCCACCAGCCGGTCGTCGCTCGGCAGCGCGGAGACGTCGGGCCAATCGGTCAGGTGCACCGAGCGGCCGCCGGTCAGCCCGCGCCAGATCTCCTCGGTCGTCAGCGGGAGCAGGGGCGCGACAGCGCGGCACACGACGTCGAGCACGGCCGCGAGCGTCTCGAACGCCTCCAGCCGGCCCTCCCAGAACCGCTCACGCGAGCGGCGGACGTACCAGTTGGTCAGCACGTCGAGGAACGAGCGGGTGGTCTCGCAGGCGTCGGCGATGGCGTAGTCGTCGAGCTCGGCGGTGAGCTTCTCGACGTACTGTCGCGTCTTGGCGAGCAGGTAGCGGTCCAGCGGGTCGGTGGAGCCGAGGGACTCGGCGCGCCCCACGCTGGCCTCGTAGCTCTCGGCGTTGGCGTAGAGCGCGAAGAAGTACCACGTGTTCCACAGCGGGATCATCACCTGGCGCACGGCGTCGCGGATGCCCTGCTCGGTGACGACGAGGTTGCCGCCGCGCAGGATCGGCGAGGCCATGAGGAACCAGCGCATGGCGTCGGCGCCGTCGCGGTCGAAGACCTCGGAGACGTCCGGATAGTTGCGCAGCGACTTGGACATCTTGTTGCCGTCGGAGCCGAGCACGATGCCGTGGCTGATGCACGACGAGAACGCCGGCTTGTCGAACAGCGCGGTCGCCAGGATGTGCAGCGTGTAGAACCAGCCGCGGGTCTGGCCGATGTACTCGACGATGAAGTCCGCCGGGAAGTGCTCCTCGAACCACTGCTTGTTCTCGAACGGGTAGTGCACCTGCCCGAAGCTCATCGAGCCGGAGTCGAACCACACGTCGAGGACGTCGGCGACGCGGCGCATCGTCGACCGCCCCGTCGGGTCGTCGGGGTTGGGCCGGGTCAGGTCGTCGACCCACGGCCGGTGCAGGTCGGGCTGCCCCTGGGCGTTGAGCGGAAGCCGGCCGAAGTCGCGCTCGATCTCCTCGAACGAGCCGTAGACGTCGATGCGCGGGTACGCCGGGTCGTCCGACTTCCAGACCGGCACCGGGGACCCCCAGAACCGGTTGCGCGTGATCGACCAGTCGCGGGCGTTGTCGACCCACTTGCCGAACTGGCCGTCCTTGATGTGCTCGGGGACCCAGCGGATCTCCTGGTTGAGCTCGGCCATCCGCTTCTTGATCGCGGTGACCTCGACGAACCAGCTGCTCACACCCTTGTAGATCAGGGGCTCGCGGCAGCGCCAGCAGTGCGGGTAGGAGTGGTCGTAGGTCTCGCGGCGCAGCAGCACGGTGCCGGGCGTGACCGAGCCGCCCGTCCCGCCCTGGGTGACGGCCTTCAGGTCGTCGATGATGTGCGGGTTGGCGTCGAAGACCAGCATCCCGGCGTACTCGCTGACCGGTGCCGTGAACCGGCCGTCCTTGCCGACCGGCATGACCGCCTCGATGCCCTCGCGGTCGGTCACCTCCTTGTCGACCTCACCGAACGCGCCGGCGCTGTGCACGAGCCCGGTTCCGTCGGTGGTCGTGACCGCGTCGTCGGCGGCGACGACGCGGAAGGCGTTCTCGTGACCCGCGTAGTAGGAGAACGGCGGAGCGTAGACGAGTCCGAGCAGGTCGGAGCCCGTG
>NZ_VDMP01000026.1:331877-340206 GCF_006335005.1 Nocardioides albidus | reverse complement strand
CGCCGTCGCGCTCGACGACGACGTAGTCGATCTCGGAGCCGACCATCACCGCGAGGTTGCTCGGCAGCGTCCAGGGCGTGGTGGTCCAGATCAGCAGCTTGGCGCCCTCGAAGTCGCCCGGGGTCGTGATCGAGAAGCCGACGGTGACCGCCGGGTCCTGCCGTGTCTGGTAGACGTCGTCGTCCATCCGCAGCTCGTGGTTGGACAGCGGCGTCTCGTCGTTCCAGCAGTAGGGCAGGACGCGGAAGCCCTCGTAGACCAGGCCCTGGTCGTAGAGGCTCTTGAAGGCCCACAGCACCGACTCCATGAACTCGGGGTTCATGGTCTTGTAGTCGTTGTCGAAGTCGACCCAGCGCGCCTGGCGGGTGACGTAGTCGCGCCACTCACCGGTGTACTTGAGGACCGACGCGCGGCAGGCGTCGTTGAACCTGTCGATGCCCATCTCGACGATCTCGTCGGTCGTCTTGATGCCCTCCTGCCGCATCGCCTCGAGCTCGGCGGGCAGACCGTGGGTGTCCCAGCCGAAGCGGCGCTCGACGCGCTTGCCGCGCATGGTCTGGTAGCGCGGCACGATGTCCTTGACGTAGCCGGTCAGCAGGTGGCCGTAGTGCGGCAGGCCGTTGGCGAACGGCGGGCCGTCGTAGAAGACGAACTCGTTCTCACCGTTGGCGCCCGGGTCGCGCTGCTCGACCGAGGCGCGGAAGGTGTCGTCCTCGGCCCAGTAGGCGAGCACGCCCTCCTCGATGCGCGGGAAGCGCGGCGAGCTCGGGACGGCGCGGTGGTCGGAGGTCGGGCCGGCGGTCGGGTCGGTGGTGACCTTCGGATAGGTCATCGGGCTTCGGTCTCCTGCGTCTCGGATTTCGTTGGTTGAGCTTGTCGAAACCCAGGGACGATCCTCAGGACCGCGGTACCACCCTGCTTGTCCCGCTCGGGGACCACTTCGTTCACGGCTGTGACGGGCCTGCCCGCCGGGTTCTACTGAGGTTTCGGTGGTTGAGCTTGTCGAAACCCGTTCTTCCCGGAGCTCGCCGCTGATGACGGCTCGAACGCTGCTGCTCCCAGCGTACGGCGAGCGGGCGTCGTACGGGAAACCGGATAGCACCCGGTCCTACGGTGGGTCCATGACCGGCGAGCTGGCGAACCTGCGCGACTACCTGACCCACTACCGCGAGACCCTGGAGCGCAAGTGCGCCGGGCTGACCCCGGAGCAGATGGCGACGCGCTCGGTGCCGCCGAGCTCGATGAGCCTGCTGGGCCTGGTGCGGCACCTGGCGCGGGTCGAGCACTTCTGGTTCCAGCGCGCGCTCGTCGAGGTGGAGGACGATCGGATCTACGACGACGGGGACGCCGGGTTCGCCGTCGTGGAGCCGACCGAGGCGGCCGTGACCGAGGCGTGGGCCGCGTGGCGCGAGCAGGTCGCCCTCGCCGACGCGTGGCTGGACGGGCAGAGGGACGGGGGTCTCGGCAGGGTGGTGACCTTCCGCCAGGGCACCGAGACCTCCAGCATCCGCGACATCCTGCTGCACATGGTCGAGGAGTACGCCCGCCACTGCGGGCACGCCGACCTGCTGCGCGAGTGCATCGACGGCGTCACCGGGGAGTGAGCGAGGATGGTCCGGTGAGCCACCTCCTCGACGACGCCGTGGCGTCGACTCCCCTCGGCGACGGCGTCCACCGGGTCCAGGTCACGGCCGACTGGCACACGGCCAACGGAACACCCAACGGCGGCTACATCCTGGCCCTCCTGCAGCACGCGACGCTGCGGGAGTCCGCGCACCCGGATCCGCTGACCATCGCGGTCACCTACTTCCGCCCGGCCGTCCCCGGACCGGCCGACATCAGGGTGCGCGAGGTCCGCAAGGGCCGCCGGGTGTCGACGTACGACGCCGTGCTGGTGCAGGACGGCAAGGAGATCGCCCACGCCGTGGTCAGCACCCACGACTGGGACGCCGCCGGATCGGTCGAGCACACCCCGCACGCGGCGCCCGCCGTGCCGCGCCCGGAGGACTGCGCCGACGTGAGCGCCCTCATCCCGGCCGGGATGATGCCGATCCTCGAGCGCTACCGGTACCGCGCGCCCACGGTGCCCGGCTGGTTCCGTGGCGAGCCGTCCGGCAGCACCGAGTCGATCTGCTGGATCCGCACCTCCGACGAGCGCCCCGTCGACGCCCTGCTGGCCGGGGCCCTGGTCGACGCCTTCCCGCCGGCCACCGCCGAGATCGGGCAGCTGGCCTCGGCGACCATCCAGCTCACGGTCCACTACCGCCGCC
Organism: Nocardioides albidus; assembly: GCF_006335005.1. Classification (GTDB taxonomy): domain Bacteria; phylum Actinomycetota; class Actinomycetes; order Propionibacteriales; family Nocardioidaceae; genus Nocardioides; species Nocardioides albidus. The sequence goes on along the minus strand of NZ_VDMP01000026.1, from coordinate 337,936 downwards.
GTCCCACCGGGACGGTGTGGACGCTGGGCCACGTCGTCGCACGACATGTCATCGCCGGCTACCACGACGAGGACGTCGAGCTGTGGGACGAGGACGGACGCCTGATCGCCCAGTCCCGCCAGCTCGCGATCCTGGCGGAAGGCTGAACCTCCTGCGGTCGGGGTTGTCCAGCAGCTAGCGTGTCTCGATGAGCATTCCGATGACGCCTGCCCGCACCGTTGCGGCGCTGGTTGGGGCCGCGCTGGCCCTCGGGGCGGGCGTGACCGCGGTGAACGAGGTGCTCCTCCACGGGTTCGCGCCCGTCTGCAGCGACGGGCACCCGGAGTACGACCCTGCGGTCTGCGGCGTCACCTGGGGCCCTGGGCTGCCCTACGTGGCCGCGGCCCTCCTGGGGCTGGTCCTCCTGGCCGTCGCTGCCGCACGACCGGCGCTCACCCGCTGGCTGCTCGTGGCCGCCGGCGCAACCGCCGTGCTGCTCGCCTTCTTCCTGCTCTGGACAGGCACTTGGGCCCCGGTCACCCCCGAGCACCCGGAGCCCGCCGGCCCCCAATTGGTGCTGCTCACCTGCGGCGCGGGGGCGCTGGCGACAGGCGTGCTGCTCCGATCGCGCCCAGACCACCCCCGGCTGTAGGTCACCTCTCCGCGACGGTGACCGTCGTACCTCCGTCCAACGTGGGCGTGCCGAACGTCACCGAGCCGTCGCGGTCGAGCGAGAACTCCGTGCGGGGTTCGCGGATCCTCCCGTCCGCTGTCATCGGCTCGCTGATCTCCAGCGCGACCTCCTCGCCGTCGACCTGGACGACGGTGACCACCACCTCCTCGTCGCCGATCACCTCGACGGTGAACGTCCCTCCCTCGGAGACGTCGTGGGTCGTGACGACCGGCGCCGGCTGCTCCCTCGACCAGCCGGTCCAGTCCTGGACGGTGACCTCGAGGTGCACCGGCCCGTCGTCTCCGCAGCCGGCCAGGGGCAGGGCGGCAAGCAGCAGGGGGGCGAGCAACAGGCGGGGTACGCAGGCCATGTCCGTCGGACGGTGCCGCACGGCCGACGGTTCCGAGGAGCACCTAGAATCTCCTCACGTGACTGCCGCTTGGGGCTTCGGCCTGACCACCTATGCCGCCGACCAGACCGTCCTCGACAGCTGGTTCCCCGCCCCCGCGCTGGGCGAGAGGCCCGCCGACGCACAGGCTCCCGCCGAGCTGGTCGCGCTCGAGGGCAGCGACGAGGCGCGCGGCGTCACCCGCAAGGTCGACCTCGTCGAGATCGCCGACCTCGACGTCGCGCCCGCGGGCACCGTCGAGGTGTGGCTGCGCCTGCACCTGCTCTCCCACCGCCTCGTGGCGCCGCACGGGCAGAGCCTCGACGGCATCTTCGGGCTGCTGGCCAACGTCGTGTGGACCTCGGCCGGCCCGTGTGCGGTGGAGGGCTTCGAGCTCACCCGGGCGCGCCTGAAGGCCGCAGGACAGCACGTCACCGTGTACGGCGTGGACAAGTTCCCGCGCTTGGTCGACTACGTCATCCCGTCGGGCGTCCGGATCGCCGACGCCGACCGGGTCCGGCTCGGCGCCCACCTGGCCGAGGGCACGACCGTGATGCACGAGGGCTTCGTCAACTTCAACGCCGGCACGCTCGGCACCTCGATGGTGGAGGGCCGGATCTCGGCCGGCGTCGTCGTGGGCGACGGCTCCGACATCGGCGGAGGCGCCTCGATCATGGGCACCCTGTCGGGTGGTGGCAAGCAGGTCATCTCCGTCGGCCAGCGCTGCCTGCTCGGCGCCAACGCCGGCATCGGCATCTCCCTCGGCGACGACTGCGTGGTCGAGGCGGGCTGCTACGTCACGGCCGGCACCAAGGTCACCGTGCTCGAGCCGGGCAAGGACTCGCGCGTGGTCAAGGCCGCCGAGCTGTCCGGCGCCAGCAACGTGCTCTTCCGCCGCAACTCGGTGTCCGGCGCGATCGAGGCCGTCCCGTGGCAGGGCGAGGGCATCGCCTTGAACGCGGCCCTCCACGCGAACTGAGCCTGTCATCACCAGGCCCCGCGCAGACTGGGTGCCGTGAGACGAAGGCTCTGGGGCATCGCCGCGGCCATCGCGGTGCTGGCGACCGCCGTGACGGTCGGCATCGTGGTGCTCCGCGCGACCGACGAGCTGGTCGGCGGGCCAAGCGGCGACTGCACCGTCACCGTTGCCGACCACACGGTCGACGTCAGCGGCGAGCAGGCCGAGAACGCCGCCCTGATCGCGTCGGTCGCCGTACGCCGCGGACTGCCCGCCCGGGCGACCTCGATCGCCCTCGCGACGGCCTACCAGGAGTCGAAGCTGCGCAACATCGACTACGGCGACCGCGACTCGCTGGGCCTCTTCCAGCAGCGGCCCTCGCAGGGATGGGGCACCCGCAAGCAGATCCTCGACCCGGTCTACTCGGCCAACGCCTTCTTCGACGCGCTGGTCAAGGTGGACGGCTACGAGACCATGGAGATCACCGTGGCGGCCCAGCGGGTGCAGCGTTCGGCCTTCCCCGACGCGTACGCCGACCACGAGCCCGACGGCCGAGCGCTGGCGTCCGCGCTGACCGGCCACTCCCCCGCGACCTTCAGCTGCGACCTCGCCGGCGGCGCCCCGACGGCGGACGCCGAGCTGGTGGCGAGCGGGCTGACGCCGCGCGCGGACGCGGTGCGCACCGAACTGCTCACCCGCTTCGGCCGGCTCACGCTGGGCGGCTTCGACCCGGACGGCGTGTCCACCGGCCACATGGAGGGCTCCGCGCACTACGACGGTCGCGCCATCGACGTGTTCGTCCGCCCCATCGGCAAGGCGAACAGGACGAAGGGCTGGGCGATCGCGCACTGGTCGGTGGCGAACGCCTCCCGGCTCGGCATCCGCACCGTGATCTTCGACGACCGGATCTGGACCGCCGGCCGCGAGGGCTGGCGCGACTACGACCCGCCGTCGTCCTCGGGCGACCGGTCGGTCCTCGAGCACCGCGACCACGTGCACATCGACGTCTTCCGTTGAGTTGCCGCTTCCTCACCGTCGAGTTGCCACTTCCTCACCGTTGAGTTGCCGCTTCCTGATCGTCACATGGCAACTCGACGGTGAGTTCGGGGCAACTCGACGGTGAGTTCGGCGCAACTCGGTCCCCGCGTAGCTACCGAGCCGTGAGGCGGGCGGCCGCCGCGGCGACGCGCTCGTCGGTCGCGGTCAGCGCGACCCGGACGTGGTGCGAGCCGGCCGCGCCGTAGAACGCGCCCGGAGCGACGAGAATGCCCCGCTCGGCGAGCTCGGCGACGAGCTCCCAGCAGCCGGGGCCGTCGGGGCCGCGGGTGGTCCACAGGTAGAGCGACGCCTCGGAGTGCTCGATGGTGTAGCCGGCGGACTCCAGCGCCGCCCGCAGCGTCGTACGACGCGCGCGGTAGCGCTCGTGCTGCTCCTTGACGTGGGCCTCGTCTCCGAGGACCGCGGCCATCGCGTGCTGCTGGGGCGCGGGCATCATCAGGCCCAGGTTCTTGCGGACCGCGAGGAGCTCCGCGATGACGTCGCGGTCGCCGGCGACGAACGCGCAGCGGTAGCCGGCGAGGTTGGACCGCTTCGACAGCGAGTGGACGACGAGGATCCCCTCGGCGGAGCCGCCGCAGATGTCGGGGTGCAGGACGGAGTGGGCCTCGCCCTCCCAGACGCAGTCGAGGTAGCACTCGTCGGAGACGAGCAGCACCCCGCGCTCCCGGCACCAGTCGACGACCTTCTTGAGGTGCTCCTTCGGGAGCACGCGTCCCGAGGGGTTGGAGGGCGAGTTGACCCAGAGCAGCTTCGGGGTCTCGGGCCCGAAGGTGGTCAGCGCGTCGGTCGCGACCGCCTTCGCGCCGACCAGCGCGGCGCCGACCTCGTAGGTCGGGTACGCCAGGGCCGGGTAGCCGATCAGGTCGCCCGGACCGAGGCCGAGGAAGGTCGGCAGCGAGGCGATGAACTCCTTCGAGCCGATCAGCGGCAGGACCTGGTCGGGACCGAGGCCGGTCACCCCGTGGGTGCCGGCCAGCCAGTCGACGACGGCCCGGCGCACCTCGGGCGTCCCGACCGTGAGGGGGTACCCGGGCGCGTCGACGGCCGCGCTCAGCGCCGCGCGCGCCACCTCGGGTGTCGGGTCGACCGGCGTGCCGATCGACAGGTCGACGATCCCGTCGGGGTGGGCGCGCGCCTGCTCGGCGTACTGGGTCAGCTTGTCCCAGGGGAAGTCGGGCAGCCGGCCCGAGACGGTGCCGATCTCAACCACCGACAAGGGGACTCAGTGGTCCTGGTTCTGCGGCGGCAGGGCGGCGATGTAGTCGGCGTCCTTGTCGATCTCGCCCATCTTGGCCGCGCCACCGGGCGAGCCGAGGTCGTCGAAGAACTTCACGTTGGCGTCGTAGTAGTCCTTCCACTCCTCCGGCACGTCGTCCTCGTAGAAGATCGCCTCGACCGGGCAGACCGGCTCGCAGGCGCCGCAGTCGACGCACTCGTCGGGGTGGATGTAGAGCATCCGCTTGCCCTCGTAGATGCAGTCGACGGGACACTCGTCGACGCACGCACGGTCCTTCACATCGACGCAGGGCTGCGAGATGATGTAGGTCATCGATTCCTCCTGAGACCACGAGCGCGAATGCTCGACACGAAAGCGTTTCGTGTCGGTGCTCAGCCTAGTATCCCCGTCGTGCCCGACGCGCCAGGACCCCCCGATGTGGGACACCATCTTCTCGGCCCCCATGTGGTCGGGCGGCGCGTCGTCGTCCGCCGTCTCATCCGGGGCGAGACCGGGCCCACCGGCGGACCGGCCCTCACCGACCTGCTCGGCGTCTGCCTGTCCTGGGCGGACGGGACCTGCGTCGTGCAGCCCGAGAGCGGCGAGCCGGTGCGGATCCCGGTGGCCGACATCGTGTCGGGCAAGCCGGTGCCGCCGCGCCCGTCGGTGCGCCAACGGGTCGGCGTGCGCGAGGCCGAGGCACGTACCGCGAGCCTGTGGCCGGCGCTGGAGCGGCTGCCGCTGGGCGAGTGGGAGCTGCGCTGCCAGACGGTGCCGGGCGAGGTGCTGCGCAAGCGGGCCAACTCGTGCCTGGCGATCGGCGATCCCGGGCGTCCGGTCCACGACGCCCTCCAGGACGTCATCGCGTTCTACGAGCGACGCTCCCGCGACCCGCTGATCCAGGTGGAAGCTGGCTCGGCCGTCGAGGACGAGGCGCGGGCGAGCGGCTGGCGCCCGCTCGGGTACGGCGAGGCCCAGTTCCGGCTCGCCGGGCTCTCGCGTGTCCGACGCGCCCTCGGACGCTCGCGACCCGAGGGACACCAGGTCGAGCTCACCGTCACCGGCCCGCGCGCGCTGGCGGCCGTCGGCACGGGCTGTGACCCGATGGCCGAGGCGCAGGCCACCCTCGACGGCGACTGGCTGGGCGTCTACGGCGTGACCGTCGACCCGGCCCATCGCCGGCGCGGCCTGGCGAGCGCGGTGCTGGCGGAGCTCCTCGACTGGGGGGCGGAGCAGGGCGCGCTCACCGTGTGGCTCCACGTCGAGACCGTGAACGCCGCGGGACTGGCGTTCTGGGACGCCCTCGGGTTCGAGCCGCACCACACGTGCCGCTATCTGGCCCCCGCCCGCTGACATAGCCTCCGGACATGGACAACAATCCCGCCGCGGAGTCCCGGCGCAGCCCGACCGGCCGCGCCGGCTTCGAGAAGTTCGTCGACGCGATCAACGAGCGCATCAGCCGTGCGCCCTTCTTCGGCGTCATCGTCGTCTCCCTGGCGCTGTGGGCGGCCAGCAAGCCGCTGTGGGGCAGCACCACCAAATGGGAGCTGGGGCTGCACACCGGCTCAGCGATCCTGTCGCTGCTCCTGCTGGTCCTGCTGCAGAACGCCGGACGGCGCGCCGAGGAGACGTCACAGGAGAAGCTGAACGTCATCGCCGAGGCCCTCTCCGACCTGATGGCCCACCAGGCCGGCGACTCGGAGGACCTGCATGCCTCGGTGCGCCGGCTCCGCGAGGCCGTGGGCCTCGAGGAGCGTCACTGACCGACGGCCCCGCCCGCGCTCCC
>NZ_VDMP01000026.1:314539-331824 GCF_006335005.1 Nocardioides albidus | reverse complement strand
CGGCCCACTCGACGCGGGCGTAGCCTCGCTCCACCGCGATCCGGGCCAGCGTCGACAGCAGGGTCCTGCCCAGTCCCCTCCCCCGCGCCTCGGGCTCGACGAACAGGTCCTCGAGGTAGATCCCCGGGGTGCCGGTCCACGTGGAGAAGGTGCGGAACCACAGCGCCATCGCCACCACGGCGCCGTCGGCCTCGCCGATGAGGACGCCCGCGACGGGGTCCTCGCCGAACAGCCAGCGTCGTAGGTCGTCCTCGGTCGTCGCGACCGCGTCGGGCTCCTTCTCGTACTCGGCGAGATCGCGGATCAGCCGGAGGATGTCGGGGACGTCCTCCGGCGTCGCGAGCCGGATCCCGTCCGGCAACCCCGTCCGCAGTCCGGTCGACAGCCCGGTCGACAGCCCGGTCGACAGCCCGGTCGACGGTCCCGGGTCAGCCACGGGCGAGGAAGTTGAGCAGGTCGTGCCGGGTCAGCACCCCGACCGGCTTGCCGTCCTCGTGGACGAGGACGGCGTCGGCCGACTCGAGGAGAGGGACGGCGGCGGTCGCGTCCTCGGTCGAGCCGATCGTCGGCAGGGCCGCGGACATGTGCTGCTCCACGGAGTCGGTCAGCCTCGCCTTGCCGGTGAACACGGCGTCGAGCAGGTCGCGCTCGGAGACCGAGCCGGCCACCTCGGCCGCCACGATCGGGGGCTCGGCCCGCACGACCGGCATCTGCGAGACGCCGTACTCCTGGAGGATCTGGACCGCCTCGGCGATCGTCTCGTTGGGGTGGGTGTGCACGAGCGCCGGCAGGCCGCCCGACTTGCTGTGCAGCACCTCCCCGACGGTCTGCGCGGGGCGCGGCTGGCCGGTGCTGAAGCCGTACTGCGCGAGCCAGTCGTCGTTGAAGACCTTGCTGAGGTAGCCGCGGCCCGAGTCGGGCAGCAGCACCACGACGACGGCGTCGTCCTGGCCCGCGGCGGCGAGCTCCTGGGCCAGCTGGCGCGCAGCGAAGGCCGCCATGCCGGAGGAGCCGCCGACGAGCATCGCCTCCTCGCGGGCGAGGCGGCGGGTGAAGGCGAACGAGTCGGCGTCGGACACCTCGATCACCCGGTCCGCGACCCCGCGGTCGTAGGTCTCGGGCCAGAAGTCCTCGCCGACGCCCTCGACGAGATAGGGGCGGCCGGTGCCGCCGGAGTACACCGAGCCCGCCGGGTCGGCGCCCACGACGACCACCTGCGGGTTCTGCTCCTTGAGGTAGCGGCCGACGCCGCTGATGGTGCCACCGGTGCCCATTCCGGTGACGAAGTGCGTGATCCGTCCCTCGGTCTGGCGCCAGATCTCCGGCCCGGTCTCCTCGTAGTGGGAGCGCGGGTTGTGCGGGTTGGAGTACTGGTCGGGCTTCCAGGCGCCGGGCTGGCTGGCGAGGCGGTCGGACACGTTGTAGTAGGAGTCGGGGTGCTCCGGCGCGACCGCGGTCGGGCAGACGACCACCTCGGCGCCGTACGCCTTGAGCACGTTGCGCTTGTCCTCGCTGACCTTGTCGGGGCACACGAAGATGCAGTGGTAGCCCTTCTGCTGGGCGACCATCGCGAGCCCGACGCCGGTGTTGCCGGAGGTGGGCTCGACGATCGTGCCGCCGGGCTGCAGGGCGCCGGACTCCTCGGCGGCCTCGATCATGCGGCTGGCGATGCGGTCCTTCACCGAACCGCCGGGGTTGAGGTATTCGACCTTCGCGAGCACCAGCGGTCCGCCGGTCTCGGGCAGGTCGAGGGAACGGTTGAGCCGGACCAGCGGGGTGTTGCCGATCAGCTCCAGCAGGGACTCGACGTACTCCATGTCCTCACCGTATCGGTCCGCGGTTGACGCGCACCTCCTACAGTTGCCGCGTGACGAAAGCGAGCGCTGCCCGGAAGCTGGCCGCCGCGGCGCTGTACGGCGGCGGCGGGCTGTCGGCCCTCGGCGCCGGGCTCTACGGCGTGCTGTCGGCGGAGGCGAAGCTGGCGCGCAAGACGATCGGGCCGGCCCGGGAGGACCCGCCGCCGGACGCGACCGGCTGGTACGGCCGCGGTCGCCCCGGTCCGGCGATCCGGATCGCACTGCTCGGCGACTCCAGCGCGGCCGGGTACGGCGCCGAGCGGGTCGAGGACACGCCCGGAGCACTGATCGCCACCGCGCTCGCCGAGCACGCCGACCGCCGCGTCTACCTGCGCGAGTTCTGCGTGGTCGGCGCCAAGTCGTCCGATCTCGCCGCCCAGGTCGACCGGGCCCTCCCGATCGAGCCGGACGTGGCCGTGATCCTCATCGGCGGCAACGACGTCACCCACACCGTGCGCCCCTCCCACTCGGTGCGCCACCTCTCCGACGGCGTACGCCGGCTGATCGCCGCGGGCGCGCAGGTCGTGGTCGGGACCTGCCCGGACCTCGGCACCGTCCAGCCCATCGCGCCGCCGCTGCGCCAGGTCGCTCGCGCCTGGTCCCGCCGGCTCGCGGCGGCCCAGACCATCGCGGTCATCGAGCAGGGCGGCCGGACCGTCTCCCTCGGCGACGTGCTCGGACCGGAGTTCGCGGCCGCGCCGGCGCTGCTGTTCGGGCCCGACCAGTTCCATCCCTCGGCCGACGGCTACAAGGCCCTGGCCGGGGTGCTGATCCCCTCCGTGCTCGCCGCGCTCGACCAGCAGGCGGAGGACGAGACCGTCCTCGAGGCGTTCCGCGGCGAGGGCGTGCTGCCCGTCATCCGCGCGGCGCTCAAGGCCGTCGAGGAGCCCGGCACCGAGCTCGACGGGACCGAGATCGGCGGACGCCGCGCCGGCATGCGCGGCCTCTGGGTGGAGCTGCGCCACCGCCGCTCGCGCCAGCACGTCCCCGGCGAGGCTCCCGCCGAGCACGAGGTGCACGACGGCGCCGGCGCCGAGCCCGTCCCCGCTGCCGAGACGGACTGAGCCGGCCCGGAACGCCGAACGGCCCCGGGCCCACCGAAGTGGGACCGGGGCCGTGGTACGACGTGCGAGGCGTCAGTCCTGCTGGAGGATGGCGAGGATCCGCAGCAGGTTGGTGTAGATCCAGACCAGGCTGACGAGCAGGCCGAACGAGGCCCGCCACGACTCGCGCTCCGGCAGGCCGTTGGCGATGCCCTGCTCGACGAAGTCGAAGTCGAGGATCAGCATGAACACGCCGAGCACGAGGCCGCCGATGGCGAAGATCAGACCCAGCGGACCGAAGCCGAACAGGCCGAGCTGGCTGCCGAAGAGGCCCAGGACGAGCTCCATCAGGCTGAGGGCGACCATGCCGAACATCGCGGCGATCACGAAGGTGCGGAACCTCTGACCGACCTTGATGTCGAAGAACTTGTACGCCGCCAGCGTGCCGGCGAAGGCCGCGAAGGTGCCGACCACGGCCTGCACGACGATGCCGCCGTACTGGTCGCTCGGGAACATCGTGTCGTAGAACTTGCTCAGGGCGCCCAGGGCAACGCCCTCGGCGACCGCGAACGCGAGCACGAGAGCGGGGCTGATCACCCGCTTGAACGAGTTGACCAGGGAGAGGACGAAGGCAGCGCCCGAGCCGATGATCAGCGCCATCGAGAGGGTGCCGACGGCCTCCTCGCTGTCGATGTCGGGCGTCAGGAACCAGGTCGCGGCGGCGGCGAGGATCGTCAGGCCGAGCGTGATCGCCGTCGACTGGACGACCGAGTCGATGGTCATCCGGCCCTGGCGGGCGGGCGCCTCGGGCGCGGGGTAGCCGGGCTGGGTGTAGCCGCCGTACTGCTGCTCCCCGAAGCCCTGGTAGGCAGCGGCTCCGGACCGGTTGAACTCCTCGTTGCGACGAAACACCGGGTTGTTGCTCTGCATGATCTCCTCCGCAGACTTGCGAGTCGTCGGGCGGCCACGGTGGCTGCCCACACCTACAGTCTAGGTGTCTCGATGATGAGGGAACGCGCGACGAGCGAGGAACGTTCCCCGAACTGCCCGATCCTCCCCGCTCAGCGTCGGCGCAGGCGCACCACGGTGTCGCGGACGACGAGCGGGCCGTCGGCGCTCTCCTGCTCGCGAACCGGTGTGTCGGCCACCTCGACCTCCCACGTCCCGTCCTTCCCGTCCGCCTCGCCGGGACGATCGACGCCGAGCGTCTCGAGGACACGGTCCGGCTCGAACATCAGTCCGGGCCCGTGGTCGTGACGTGCCCCGGTCGCGACGTCGTCGGGGTGGTGCGCCGTGACGAGCAGCCTGCCGCCGGGTGCCACCGCCTCCGCGATGCCCCGGTAGATCGCGGCGAAGTCGGGGACCGGGACGTGCAGGAAGCTGACGGTGACCAGGTCGAAGGTACGCCGACCGGCCGGCCGGGGGTCGGCGAGCGCGTCGTAGAAGCCGATCCGCAGCCGGTCGCCCACCCCCTGCTCGTCGGCGTGGGCGGCGACCTTGGCCAGCGCCACCTGGGACACGTCGACCGCCGTCACCCGCCAGCCCTGCTTGGCCAGCCAGACAGCGTCGGCGCCCTCGCCGCACGCGACATCGAGGGCGGTGCCGGGCTCGAGGTCGGCCACCTGCTCGACCAGGCGCTGGTTGGGCCTGCCGCTCCAGACGCGGTCGCTGCCGCCGTACCGCTCGTCCCAGAAGCCGGCGGTCAGGGCGTCGCGGAGCTCGGCAAGGGTCTGTCCCGATCGATGGTCGTGATGGCGCTCGTGGCGGTGCATGGCACCACTCTCCCGGTTCAGGTGGACCTGAAGTCAAGCGCGGCCTCTGCCGAGGGCAGCGGGCCGCTGCCGTGGGCGGATCAACCTGGTCCGCGGTCTCCGACGCGTCGACAGTGGGGCCATGAGCGACGACAACCGACCCCGCACCTTCGACGACCGGGCACGACGTGAGCTTCTCCAGCAGCGGGTGCTCATCCTCGACGGTACCCTCGACGACGACAACGGCGTGCTGTTGACGACCCAGCTGGTCGCGCTCGCGGCCGACGACCCCGGCGCCGAGATCGCGCTGTGGATCCACTCCCCCGGTGGCTCCGTCCCCGCGATGCTCGCGATCCGCGACGTGATGCGGCTGGTGCCGTGCGACGTGTCCACGCTCGCCCTCGGCATCGCCTGCAGCGCCGGCCAGTTCCTGCTCTCCTCCGGCACCCGCGGCAAGCGGAGAGCGCTGCCCCACGCTCGCGTCCTCATGCACCAGGGCTCCGCCGGGATCGCCGGCACGGCCGTCGACGTCGAGCTGCAGGCCCAGGATCTGCGCCATACCCGGGACACGGTGCTGGCCCTCATCGCCGAGGACACCGGGCAGCCGCTGGAGCGGGTGTTCGAGGACTCCCTCCACGACCGGTGGTACTCCGCGCAGCAGGCGGTGGACTACGGCTTCGTCGACGAGATCGTGGCGTCGTACGACGTGCTCGCGCCGCCACGCCGCGGGCCCGTCGGCCTCGGGACGTTCTCCGCGAGCGGGGCGGGAGCGGCGCGATGAGCAACTACCTGGTCCCCAACGTCATCGCCCAGCACCCGCGCGGCGAGCGGATCATGGACGTCTACTCCCACCTGCTGACCGAGCGGGTCGTCTACCTCGGCACCGCGATCGACGCGGGCGTCGCCAACGCGCTGGTGGCGCAACTGCTGCATCTCGAGGCCGACAACCCGGATCGGGACATCCAGCTCTACATCAACTGCGAGGGCGGCGACCCGAGCGCGATGCTGGCCGTCCACGACACCATGCAGTTCATCCGGCCGCCGGTCGCGACGACCTGCGTGGGCCAGGCGATCGCCGTGGGCGCGGTGCTGCTGGCTGCCGGGGCGGCCGGCCAGCGGGCGGCGCTCCCGCACGCCCGGGTCGTGCTCCACCAGCCGGCCGCACAGGGCCGGGGCGCGATCCCCGACCTCATCCTCCAGGCCGACGAGGTGGTGCGGGTGCGCGCGGACATCGAGGAGATCCTCGCCCGCCACACCGGCCGCGACACCGCGACCCTGCGCGCCGACACCGACCACGACCGGGTGTTCACGGCGCGCGCCGCCCAGGAGTACGGCCTGGTCGACCACGTGCTGACCGCGCGCGAGCCCGCGTTCGCGGCCGGGGCGTAGCCCCGATCTGTGGATCGAGGCTAGGCGGCGAGGGCGTAGACGGATCCGGAGACCTCGACCGGGCGGAGGTCGCCGGCCACCGAGGTCGTCAGGTCCAGCAGCGTCGTGCCGAGAGCACCGAGCACGGCGGCGATCATCTCGCTGCTGGGCTCCTTCACGCCGCGCTCGATCTCGGAGAGGTACTGCGGCGAGATGCCCGCCCTGCCGGCGGTCTCGGTCAGCGTCTCACCGCGCTCGCGGCGAAGGTCGCGCAGGCGCCGCCCCACCAGGTCCCGCCACAGCGGCTCCGCCGCCCTCTGCTCCTCGGCCATGCCTCATCGTAGGTCGGCGGGCCGTGGCGGATCCCGCTCTCCGCCGCGGTTCTGCTCTGAGCAGAAGGCGCGCGGGCGGTGCTGCGCGGGCAGTGGTGTGCTCCAACTGACGCAACATTGGAACCAATCTCTCTGGGATCGGGTGGAGCGTCTGGTGACGTGCGGGGTACCTGACGAGCCGCACGAGGACCGGACTCGGCCGGTGAAGCGCCCGCGACGACAGCATCAGCGCCGGTTGTCGGTCGAGGAGATGGATCGAGTGATCGAGGACTACTTGTCCGGGCTGTCAGCCAGAGCAACCGCCAAGAAACACGGCATCGGTACGCACGCTGTGCTGGAGAATCTTCGGGCGAGAGGGGGATCACGCCGCGAGCACATCCGTAGGTCGATTTGGCGGAACGGCGAAACGCGTTCCACGACTGGATCAGTTCACCGGACACCGGATGGGTCGACCGCACTCTTTGTAGTGCTGTCCCGCGAGCCCCTTACGAGAAGGCACTAACGATGCCTTCTCGTTCAGCCTCAGTCACCGAGTCCTCAACAAAGACTTGCCACGAATCCGAAACGCGAACGCCAAGCACGACGTCACTGTCGTATCCCTCGAACACCCAGCTCTGGACCTGATCGACGTCACCGTCGAACACCACTCCGGGAGGACTGGCGCCAACGTCCTCACACCGCCCCATCTGCGCAGTCGCGAACTTCTCGGCGGGCTTGTCATTCGTCATCGTTACCGCCGTGTACGTCCGGTTCTCAACGCGGATGACTGCGTCACAGTCGCCAGCCGATCGTTCACGGTCGGTCGAACATGCCATGACGCCCAACAGAAGGACGAGCGCGTTGAGCACCGCAAATCCTCTGGGCAGAGTCGTCGATCGTGCACCTTCCCGATGTCGGCTACCAACTCCATCAACCATGACTCTTGGACGTGGGCAGAGCGACATCGGTTCAGCAACGTTCGCGATCGCCGCTGAGCAGGACGCTCAGCCAAGGCGCAAGGCAGCACGCAGACCTGCGATGTCGCCCGCTCCCTTCCAGCCTGGATACTGGTTGTTCACCTCAGAACCCCACACGTTGTCGGCCGTGGCACCCGCCCGCTCAATGACGCGACCTTGAGGGCTCGGTTCATAGACCAGTCCGTTCGGCGCTCCGGAAGCAAACTTCAACTTCGAGGTGTAGCCAAACAAGGCGATCATTGTTCCCAATCCCAAAGACTTCTCGTAGGTCTTGGCGCTCAGGTTCGTTGGCCTGCGCACCACGAAGTAGGCGATATCGATTTCCTGCGCGCCGGGTTGCTGCTTCCAGACCTCATCAATCCGGACACCCACGCGGAGATGACGCTCGCCAGTTGCTCAACACGGCGGTGTTCACCGACTTCCAGGTCGACAGCGAGACCGACGACCCGGACAGCGCGCCCGTCGCGGCCCACGCGCCCCTAACCCCGGTCGTCAGGGCCGTCCCCGCCCAAGAGGGCGACAACGGGCCGGAAACGACCCCTTGCGACGCCCCCGGCACGGACGCGGAAACCCCCGCCGAGCTTTCGCTCGTCGGGGGTTCCAACCTGAATCATTTGGTGCGGGCGGTGGGATTCGAACCCACACGTTCGACAGGACTTTTAAGGTCCCCGGCTCGCCGTTGGCCTACGCCCGCTTACGGTTGCGACTGCGATATGTCGGAGTCTGAGCGTGACAGTTCGGACAGAGCAGCTCCAAGTTCTCAAGAGCGTTGTTGTTCGAGTTCCCGTCGCGGTGTTCGAGTTCCAATGGCATCGGCTGTCCCAGCCATTCGGTGCCGCCGCACTTGTTGCATCGTGCTTCGAAGATCCCTTCGCTGAGCAGACGAACCTTGAGGGGGTAGGAGCCAATGGGGAACCGATTGGACAGGTAATCGTCAAGAGACCGTCGCGGCCCCCTCACCACTCCCTTGCTCCACCCTTGGCCGCCGAAGTGCGAGGTGTCCAATCCAGCTCGTGCGATCGCGCCACGAACGGTGGCGTAGTTGCCGCCGGCCACCCTCAACCCGAGACGACCGATCACCTGCGCCAGTGAGAACGATGCCGCGACTGCGGCTTCCAGTTCCTCATCACTCCAGCGTCGCCTCCGTGCCGGCATGCCTGAGAGTATGTCCACCGCTCTCCGTCTATCGACTCCGAAGACCTTTCGACACCGTCGCAGGTAGGTCTGGCGAAGACTGTTGTTCCCGCTGCTCGGCTGTGTCAGCAAGCTCCCGCGCCCGCCGCAGCACCGCGTCGGTCATCGGCTCGGTCAGCCGTCCGGTGAAGGTGTTGTGGGGGCTGGGGTGGAAGCAGCCGAGCAGCACGACGTCGCCCCCCGTACGACGGCGCCGGGGCCGGGCCAGCACGATCTCGGCGTCGTGCGCGAACCGCGGCCGGGGTCGCGGCACGTCCCAGCCGGCGCGGGCGAGCGCGTCCAACGAGGCCTGCCAGCCGATGGCACCGAGCGCGACCACCACCCGCAGGGTCGGGGTGAGGATCGCCAGCTCGCGGTCCAGCCAGGGCGCGCAGTTGGCCCGCTCCTCGGGTGTGGGCCTGTTGGCGGGCGGCGCGCAGCGGACGGGCGCGGCCATCCGGACGTCGTACAGCTCCATCCCGTCGCCGACGCCGACGCTCTCGGTCCGGCTCGCGAGCCCGACCCGGTGCAGCGAGGCGAACAGCCAGTCGCCGGACCGGTCTCCGGTGAACATCCGGCCGGTCCGGTTGCCACCGTGCGCGGCCGGCGCGAGCCCGGCGAGCAGGATGCGGGCGTCGGCCGGCCCGAACCCGGGCACCGGTCGCGCCCAGTAGTCCTCGTCGGCGTACGACGCCCGCTTCTCGCTGGCCGCCAGCTCGCGCCAGGCGACCAGGCGCGGACACTTCCGGCAGCGGACGATGCGCGCGTCCAGCCGCGCCATCGCCTCCGCCGGAGCCTCACCCATGTCAGAACTGCACCAGGAACCGGGCGATCCCGTCGAGGATGTCGCTCTCCGCGACGGTGACCTTCGCGACTTCAGGCATCTGGCCTGCCGCGGGGGTGGGCGGTGGGCCGACGGCGACCCTCCGCCGGCACCGCTCCATGTGATTCACCCTGCACTCATCGCGCCGTGGCCCCTCGCTGGAGCGAAACTCCATCGAGGGTGTCGCCGCGTCGGGCACCCGAGAAGCCCGGCGTGGACAGCGGGATCGCTCTCGCGATGCCGGGGCCGTCGCCACAAGTGCGGCACGTGCTGCCGCCGTTCCGATCGACAACTGCTCGAGCACCGTATCACCATTCCATTCCATTCATTGCCGAAATGTGACAATCTCATTGTCAAATCCCGGGACGCGACGCCCGGTTGGTCGTGTCCACTACCGACCAGGAGCAACCCCATGAAGACTCGCAAGATCCTCGCCGCCACCGCCGCCGCTCTCGCCGCCACCCTGGCCGTCTCGGTGGCAGCACCGTCCGCCGGGCCGTCGATCGTGCTGGCGGACCGCCCCTCCGGCTGCTGCTAGGACGAGCCGGGCGCGTCCCCCCGGGACGCGCCCGGACACCGGCATCGGCTGACCGGCACCCGAGCGGCGCTCGCGGAAGGGCTCAGGTCGCGTCCTCGTACACGCGGCGGCGAACCCGGTCGCGCAACTGGAGCCCACTGGCGCGCGCCGCCGCCTTGAGCGCGCCATGAGCTCCTTCGGCGTCGTCCAGCAGGTCGAACAGCTCAGCGAGCTCACACCAGGCCTGGGCGACCCACCGGTCGGCACCGTCGAGCGAGCCGAGGAGGGCGGCAGCCTCCCGGCAGACCGCGATGGCCTCGTCGTTGCGGCCGAGCTCCGCGAGCGCCTCCGCGTGCGCGATCGCGGCCTCCGCGCCGCCGAGCGAGGCACTTCCGGGATTCGCCACTCTCGCCGCAACGGCCACGTCGAGCGCCTGATCGGGACGTCCGTCGACCACCAGCGCGCGGGCCAGGAGGACCTGCGCCTGGGCGACCTCGGCGAGTGAGGCGCTCGTGCCGCGCAGCTCCTGGTTCGCACGCTCGAGCTGAGCGAGGGCGAGCCCGGCATCCGGGGGGTCGAGCCGGAGCTGCAGCCGGCCGAGCTCGAGCCGCAGCCGCGCGAGGTTGCGGCTGTCCTGACCCTCCCCGAGCAGGGCGAGCGCACGCGTGGCCAGGGTCAGCGCGGCCTGGATGTCTCCGCGCTCGGAGTAGGTGATGCTGGCGTTCCAGTAGGCGGCGCTCCGCGCGGTCGGGGAGCCGGTCTGCTCGGCGAGGGCGATGGCGTCCGTGCAGATCCGGGTCGCGCGGCGGAGGTCGCCGCGCTCGAGGTAGGCGAGCACCACGGTCATGGCCAGCTGGACGGCTTCGTCGGTGCGTCCGAGACCGCTCGACTCGATTTCCGGTCGGATCCGGTCGCCGATCTCGATGGCCAGACCCAGGTCCCCGGCCTCGCGATAGCACCTGCTCAGCGCGATGCCGCACCGGATGGCGTCCAGGCCGCGGACGTCGGCGAGCAATGTCTCGAACTCGAGGATCGCGGCGTCGAGCCGGCCCAGGGCCTCCTGCGCCCGTGCGACGACGAACCTGCCCCGGACGATCAGGTCGGTGAGCGAGAGCCCCTCGGCGCGGGTCAGGGCGTGGCGGGCCTGGCTCTCGGCATCGACCGGCTCACCGTTCTCCAAGGCGAGCTCGGCATAGGTGAGCGCGAGCCGGATCTCATCGACCTGGTCCTCGGAAGCACCCACGAGGATCTCGCTCATCGAGATGCCCAGCCGATCGCAGATCGTCGTGATCGCCGCGAGCGTGGGACGACGATCTCCGGTCTCGATCCGCGACACATAGCCGACCGAGTACGCCTCCCCGGCGAGCTCGGTCTGGTTGAGTCCCCGCGCGAGTCTCGCCGAGCGCACGCGGGAGCCCAGGACGGCCGGATCGACCGTCCTCAGGGTCTGCGCCCACCGCATGTCCGCCTGACTCACACAACTGATCCTAGGCGAATTCCTGTCACATCGACTGTCAAATCGGTGGGGAGACCCGGAGTCCACCCGTCTGCTCGTCGATCGCCGCCCGCACCAGGGACCAGGCGATCCCGTCGAGGATGTCGGTCTCCGCGACCGTGACCGTGTCGACGCTCACCCGCCGCAGGATGCGGGACACGATCAGGGCGCCCGCGTCGATGACGTCGGCGCGTCCCGGGTGCATCCAGCCGAGCGCGCGGCGCTCGGCGACGCTCAGGGCGAGCAGACGGTCGACCTGGGCCTGCACGTCGGGGACCGCGAGCACCCGCCCGTGGATCAGGGCCCGGTCGTAGGCCTGGAGGCCGAGTGCTCCGGCCGCGATCGTGGTGTTGGTGCCCGCGATCGCCAGCACCGACCGGGCGACGGCAGGGTCGACCGGGCTGGTGTCGAGGGCGGCGTCGATGTCGGCGACCACGGCCGCGATCTCCTCCGGCGTGATCGGGTCGTGCCGCACGTGCCGCTCGTGGAGACGCACCGAGCCGATGTCCATCGAGTGCGCCGCGGTGGGACCGGCCGAGCCGTCGCCCAGGATCAGCTCGGTGGAGCCGCCGCCGATGTCGACCACGAGTGCTGGAGCGAGGACCTCAGCGGCGGTCGCGGCCAGCCCGCGGACGGCGCCGTCGAACGCCAGGCGCGCCTCCTCCGCGCCCGAGAGCACCTCGGGGTCGACTCCCAGCCGGGCCCGGACGCCGGCGGTGAACTCGCCGGAGTTCGCCGCGTCACGGGTGGCCGAGGTGGCACAGAACCGGATCCGCTCGGAGGAGACGCCGGCCTCGCGGATGATCGCGGCGAACTCGTCGATCGCCTCCCACGCCCGCTCCAGCGCCTCCGGGGACAGCCGACCCGTCGCGTCGACGCCCTGGCCGAGGCGGATCATCCGGCTCTCGCGGCGCACGCCGTCCGGCTCGTCCGCGGGATCGCCGACGAGCAGCTTGATCGTGTTGGTGCCGCAGTCGATCGCGGCGACCGGCTCACTCATCCGCGTCGTCGTCGCCGGGCGACACGCACGGCCCCTTGGCCCACCAGTCGCCGAGGATCTCCAGCACCTCGTCGCCGAGCGGGTTCACGCCCGGCCCGGCCGCCAGCGCGTGGCCGGCGAGGACGTGCAGGCACTTGACCCGGTCCGGCATGCCGCCGGCGGAGATGCCCTCGATCTCGGGGACGTCGAAGTCCCCGGCCTCGCCGATCGCGGCTCGGTCGGCGAGATAGGCCTCGTGGGCCGCGCGGTAGCCGGCGGCGAGCTCGGGGTCGGAGCCGAGCCGGTCCTGCATCTCCCGCATCAACCCGGACGCCTCGAGCGTCCCGATCCTCGAGTTCACGCGCGGGCAGGTCAGGTAGTAGGTCGTCGGGAAGGGCGTCCCGTTGGGGAGCCGCGGCTCCGTCGCCACCACGTCGGGGTTGCCGCACGGGCACCGGTGACCGATCGCGTGGACACCCCGCGGGGCCCTCCCGAGCTGGGCCGCGATGACCGCCTCGTCCGTGCTGGTCATGGCGTCACTCACTGCTCGAGGTCCTCCTTGGGAGCCTTGATCTCGTCCTTCGGGTCGCGCACCTTGGTCGGCGGGTCGCCGGCGATCTTCATCGACTCCCAGGCGTCGGAGTACCACGGCCGCTGGTCGGGATCCGCGACCTGCTCGGGGTCGGCGAGCTCGACGGAGGCGTCGAGCGGGTCGCCGTTGGCGTCGACCACGACGAACGGCGTCTCCCCCCGGGCGACGTAGCCGAACCGGGCCCGGGCCTGCTGGGCGACATAGGCCGGGTCCTCCCAGCGCCTCTTCTCGTCGCGCAGGTCGTCGATCTTGGCCTCGCGCTCGGAGATCTGCGCCTCGAGCGCGGTGATGTTGCCCCGCTGCTGCAGGTAGGCGCGCAGGGAGGAGGCGTAAGAGACGGCGAGCACGGCGAGCACCAGCACGAGGATCGCCGCGCGACTGGTCAACCGCGCCTTGTGCTGGTGCTCGCTCCGGGCGCGGACCAAGGCGGCCTCCCGCTCCCGGGCGGCCAGCTTGCGCTCGGCCTTGAGCCGCTCGGCGTACCGTGGCCCGGACCGCCCCGCGACGGGGCGGCCCGGCTTGCGGGAGGTACGGCGGTCGCCCGGTGTCACGGCCATGGCGCGGCTCCTGGTCGGATCGTTCAGCCCTGGTAGCGCGGGAACGCGCCGGCGCCGGCGTACCGCGCCGCGTCGCCGAGCTCGTCCTCGATGCGCAGGAGCTGGTTGTACTTCGCGACCCGCTCGGACCGCGCCGGGGCGCCGGTCTTGATCTGGCCGCAGTTGGTCGCGACCGCGAGGTCGGCGATCGTGGTGTCCTCGGTCTCGCCCGAGCGGTGGCTCATCATGTTGCGGAAGCCGTTGCGGTGCGCGAGCTCGACGGCGTCGAGGGTCTCGGTGAGCGAGCCGATCTGGTTGACCTTGACCAGCATCGCGTTGGCCTGGCCGCCGGTGATGCCGCGCTGCAGGCGCTCGACGTTGGTGACGAACAGGTCGTCCCCGACGAGCTGGGTCTTGGCGCCGAGCTGGTCGGTGATGGCCTTCCAGCCGTCCCAGTCGTCCTCGTCGAGCGGGTCCTCGATGCTGACGATCGGGTACGACGCGACGAGGTCGGCGTAGTAGGCGATCATCTCGTCGGCCGACTTCTGGGTGCCCTCGAAGGTGTAGGCCCCGCCGTCGCAGAACTCGGAGGCGGCGACGTCGAGCGCGAGCACGACGTCCCTGCCGAGCTCGTAGCCCGCCTTGGCGACCGCCTCGGCGATCAGGTCGAGCGCGGCGCGGTTGGACTCGAGGTTGGGGGCGAAGCCGCCCTCGTCGCCGAGACCGGTCGCGAGGCCCTTGTCCTTGAGGACCGACTTGAGCGCGTGGTAGATCTCCGCGCCGACCCGCAGCGCGTCGCGGAAGGTCGGTGCGCCGATCGGCGCGATCATGAACTCCTGGATGTCGACGTTGGAGTCCGCGTGGGAGCCGCCGTTGAGGATGTTCATCATCGGCACCGGCAGCAGGTGGGCGTTCGGCCCGCCGACGTAGCGGTAGAGCGGCAGCTCCGCGGAGTCGGCCGCCGCGCGGGCCACGGCGAGCGAGACGCCGAGGATCGCGTTGGCGCCGACCTGCGCCTTGTTGGGGGTCCCGTCGACCGCGAGCAGGGTCTGGTCGATCAGCCGCTGGTCGGCCGCGTCGAGTCCCTCGATGGCCGGGCCGAGCCGCTGGATGACGGCGTCGACGGCCTTCTGCACGCCCTTGCCGGCGTACCGGTCGCCGCCGTCGCGCAGCTCGACGGCCTCGAAGGCTCCGGTGGAGGCGCCGCTGGGCACGGCGGCCCGGGCGAAGGACCCGTCGTCGAGGAGGACCTCGACCTCGACGGTGGGGTTGCCGCGGGAGTCGAGGATCTCGCGGGCTCCGACGGCTTCGATCGCTGCCACGTGTAGTGCTCCTGAGGTCGGGGACGGGCTGGTCGCCAGCCTAGACCGCTCGGCGCCCCGTGCCGGGGAGCACCCACCGGGCGTGGGACGTCGACCGGCGAGGCTCCCGAGTGGAGTCTCGGGTCAGGCCTCGAGGCCCAGCTCGGCCATCCGCGCCAGGTGACGCTCGGTGAGCCGGGTGAACATCCGGCCCATCGCGGCGAGGTCGAGACCCGGGCGGTCGACGCCGCCGGCGAGCAGGGCGGTGAGCGCGTCGCGGTCGGCGGCGACCCGCTGGGCCTGGGTGAGCGCCTCGCCCATCAGCCGCCGTCCCCACAGCGCCAGCCGGCCGCCGAGCCGGGCGTCGTCGGCTATCGCGGCGCGGACCCGGTCGACGACGAAGGTCGCATGGGTGCCCTCCTCCATCGAGGAGACGACCAGGTCGCGGGTCTCGGGGTCGAGATAGGCCGCGATCTCGCGGTAGAAGTCGTTGGCGAGCCCGTCGCCGACGTACGCCTTGACCAGGCCTTCGTACCAGTCGGCGGGCGCCGTGTGCCGGTGGAACTCGTCGAGCGGCTCGCGGAAGGGGATCATCGCGTGGAACGGATCGGCGCCGAGGGCGCGGATCCGGTCGTGGAGGGCGTGCACCTTGGTCAGCTCACCGCTGGCCATCGTGGCGAGGTCGAACTTGTCGGCCAGGCTCGGAGCCAGCTTGGCGTCCTCGGCGAGACGCTCGAAGGCGGAGATCTCGCCGTAGGCGATCGCCGCCAGCAGGTCGATCACGGCCTCGCGGTAGGCCGGGTCGGCGTCGGCACCCAGAACGGTCGTGTCGGCGGATTCAGCCATGCCTGCAGCGTACAAGTAGACTCAGGGGCGCGAGAGCCTGACCGACCCCTCGGGGGAGGCGGGGCCCGCCGGGCGACCTGCCCACCGTATGTGCGCGGCTGAGTGTGAATCAGCCGCATCGAATCTGGCGCCATGCCAACCGGCTGACGACACTCACGAAAGCGAACAGAACACTGACTTCCAACGACACCACCGCGCCGTCGACCGATGAGACCCCCGCCGCCGAGGCGGCGAGCACGCCGACCTTCCGCGACCTGGGCGTCATGCCGCAGATCTGCGACGCGCTCGACCGGGCCGGGATCACCCACCCGTTCGCGATCCAGGAGATGACCCTCTCCGTCGCACTGCTCGGCACCGACCTCATCGGCCAGGCGCGCACCGGAACCGGCAAGACGCTGGCCTTCGGCATCCCGGTCATCCAGCGCAGCGTCGCCCCTGGCGACCCCGACTACTCCGAGATCCCGCAGGGCAAGCCGCAGGCGCTCATCGTCGCGCCCACCCGCGAGCTCGCCCTCCAGGTCTCCAGCGACCTCCACCTCGCCTCCAAGGACCGCGGCCTGCGCGTGCTCACCGTCTACGGCGGCGTCGGCTACGACCAGCAGGTCGAGGCGCTCGAGTCCGGCGTCGACATCGTCGTCGGTACGCCGGGCCGGCTGATCGACCTCGCCAACCGCCGCGACCTCGACCTCTCCCACGTGCACGCCCTGGTCCTCGACGAGGCCGATGAGATGCTCGACCTGGGCTTCCTGCCCGACGTGGAGCGGCTGCTGCGGCTCACCCCCGAGACCCGACAGACCATGCTGTTCTCGGCGACCATGCCGGCCGCGATCGTCTCGCTGGCCCGCATCCACATGCGCCACCCGATGAACATCCGCGCCGAGTCGTCGTACGAGAACGCGACCGTCCCGGCCACCGCCCAGTTCATCTACCTGGCCCACGACCTCGACAAGCCCGAGATCATCGGCCGGGTCCTGCAGGCCGAGGACGCCGGCCGGGTCGTCGTCTTCACCCGCACCAAGCGTCAGGCCCAGCGCGTCGCCGACGATCTCGTCGAGCGGGGCTTCAAGGCCAGCCCGCTGCACGGCGACATGGCCCAGGTCGCCCGCGAGAAGGCCATGGCGCGCTTCCGCGAGGACAAGATCCAGGTCCTCGTCGCCACCGACGTCGCCGCCCGCGGCATCGACGTCGCCGGCGTCAGCCACGTCATCAACTACACCTGCCCCGAGGACGACAAGACCTACGTCCACCGGATCGGGCGGACCGGCCGTGCCGGCGCCTCGGGCATCGCGATCACGCTGGTCGACGCGACCGACGTGCACCGCTGGAAGATGATCAACAAGGCGCTCGACCTGCCCTTCGACGAGCCGCTCGAGACCTACTCCACCTCCGAGCACCTCTACCACGACCAGGGCATCGCCCCGGGCACCAAGGGCCGGATCGCTCCCCCGGCTCCTCCCGCGCCCCGCGCCGAGCGCTCCGAGCGGTCGGGTGAGCGCTCCGGCGAGCGGCGCTCGAGTGAGCGCAACCGGACGCGCACCCGCACCCGGACCCGCAGCGGCCAGCCCGTCGACGGTGGCGCCGAGTCCGCCTCGGGACCGAAGGCCGCGGCTCCCGCCGCAGGCGAGGGGTCGGCCGAGGGCGGCGAGCGGTCCGCCAACCGCAACCGTCGTCGTCGCCGTCGCGGCGGCAGTGGTGGCAGCGGTGGCGCAGGCGGCGC
>NZ_VDMP01000026.1:279592-314439 GCF_006335005.1 Nocardioides albidus | reverse complement strand
CCTCTAAGCACGGCGTACCGCACGCAGCAACGACAGAGGAGCCCGGGCATCGCCCGGGCTCCTCTGTCGTGTGTCGTGTGGTTCTCCGCGTGCGGGTCAGGCGGGCTGGGGCTCCACCCAGACGTTGCCGACGAGCACCGGGTGGTCGCTGATGCCGTTGTAGATCTTGGCGTAGTCGCTGAACTTCGTGCCGGTCCAGGTGGCGAGCATCCAGTCCGGTCCGGCCTTCGGCGGCACCGGGCACGGCTTGCGCTTGGTGCCACCGAGCGAGACGAGATCGGTGGCGCGGGCGACGCGCTGGCAGAACTCGACCCGCTCGTTCATGTCGCCCATGACCAGCACCGGGTTGCCCTTGGCGCCCAGGCGCTTGATGAGCTTGATCTCGCGCTCGGTCGAGATGTCGCGCTCGGCCTCGAGGCCGCCGGGGGCGTTGTGGATCGCGACGACGTGGAAGACGCGCTTGGTGGCCCGCTGCTTGAGCTTGACCCACGGGATCGCGCGCTGGTGGCCCATCGAGGGACGGTAGATCTCGCCCTTGTCGAGGACGTCGTACTCGTCGGTCTTCCACGCGATCTGGATCGCGCCGCTGTAGTTGTCGAGGCTGCGGCGCGGGTAGAACTTGAAGCGCGGCAGACGGTGACGCAGCACCTTCAGCTGGGACTGGTGCACCTCCTGGAAGGCGACCACGGTGCGATCGCGCTGCTGGACCTGGGTGGCGGCGGCGTTCGCGCGGCCCAGGCCTCCGGGGGCCATCGAGGCGGTGAGGATGTTGAAGGTCATCGCGCGGATCTCGAACCCGCCGCCCTGCTCGGCCGGAGCGGTGTCCGGCGTCGCGGCGGTCGCGGGCTGCGCAGGCGACAGCGAGGTGCCGACGACGAGGGCCATCAGCGCCGCGATCACCGCGGCGCAGGTCTGGGTGAGGTGCTTTCCGTTCAGGGCGAGCATCCGGGCACCCTAGACAGACGCCCCCCGAGGGTGCCAAATCGCGCCGGAGGCCGAGGTGAGGCGCGTGGGGCGCGTGGGTCAGGCGGTGCCTGGGTCAGGCGGTGACGACGACCTTGGTCCCGACCGGCGCGAACTCCCACAGCGCGATGGCGTTGGGTCGGGCCTGGCGGATGCAACCGTGGGAGCGCGGCGTCCCGAGCTCCGCGCGGGTCTGCACGGGCCTGCCCTCGTCGACCGGGATGGTGTGGAAGCCGATCGCGGCGCCCTGGGTGCCCTGGGTGAACCGGACGAAGTACTCCATGGTGCCGGAGTCGTCGACGCCGATCGCGTTGCGGCTGCGGGAGTAGACCGCATAGGTGCCGGGATCGAGGTTGTCCTCGACGCTCCCGGAGACGAGGTACGTGCGCTCCACCTCGCCGTCGCCGTCGACCAGCCACACCCGCTGGCGGCCCTCGCTGAAGACGATCCGGCGCCCGCTGCCGGACCGCGCCGGGAGCGAGGTCGAGTCGGTGACCGCCGCGACCTGGGAGCTGGTGTCGGCGAGGTCGCCCGTCGCCGGCCCGTCGAGCGCGGCGAGCTCCTCGGGCTTCGGCGTGTCGACCGGGGCGGCCGGACTGGCGGCGGGGCTGCTGTCCGCCGGGCTGTCGGCCGCGCTGTCGGCCGGGCTGCTGTCGGCTCGCGAGCCGCTCGGGCTGGCGGCCGCGGGCTCGTCGGCGCCGCCCGGGAGCAGGCCGAACCCGCCGGCGACCGCGACGGAGGTCACGGTCAGCGCCGCGGTGAAGGCCGCGATCCTGCCGTACCGCGGCCTCGCCGGTGCGCGGTGGCGGCCGGTGTCGCGGCGAGCAGCGTGCTTCGCCACGGGCTCAGCGCGCCGATCGGGCGAGCAGGGCCCCGGCGACCTCGCGGTAGGCCTGGGCGCCCTTGCTCGTGCGGCTGGTCGCGAGGATCGAGCGGCCCGCGGCCGGCGCCTCGGCGAACTTGATGGTCTTGGGGATCGGGGGCTCGACGACCTCGAGGTCGTAGGTCTCCGAGATCGTGTCGAGCACGGCACGCGCGTGGTTGGTGCGGCCGTCGTACAGCGTCGGGAGCACGCCCCACACCGCCAGGTCGCGGTTGGTGAAGCGGCGGACGTCGTGGACGGTGTCGAGCAGCTGGCCCACGCCGCGGTGGGAGAGGGTCTCGCACTGCAGCGGGATGAGCACCCCCGTCGCCGCGGTGAGCGCGGCGACGGTGAGTACGCCGAGCGACGGCGGGCAGTCGAGGAGCACCCAGTCGTAGCCGCGTCCGCCCGCCTGGAGGTCCTCCATGACACCGCGCAGGACGTGCTCGCGCCCGGTGCGCGTCAGCAGGTCGGCCTCGGCCCGGGCCAGCTCGATGGTGGCCGGGAGCAGGTCGACGCCGTCCTCGGTCTCGATGATCACGTCGGCGGGCGCCGTGCCCTTGGTGAGGACGTGGTGCACCGACAGCTCGAGGTCCTCGGGGTCGATGCCGAGCGAGAAGGTCAGGCAGGCCTGCGGGTCCAGGTCGACGAGGAGCACCGACTGTCCACGCTCGACGAGCGCCGCGCCGATGGAGGCGACGCTCGTCGTCTTCGCGACGCCACCCTTCTGGTTGGCGACGGCGAGGATCGTCGGGGCCGCCTGCACGCTGTTCATCAGGACCATCATGCCGGATGGGACCCTAGTCTTTGCGCATGCCTACCGCCCTCGTGACCGGCGCCACCGCCGGTATCGGTCTGGAGTTCGCCCGTCAGCTCGCCGCACGCGGCGACGACCTGGTCCTGGTGGCCCGCGACGAGGACCGACTGTCCTCGGTCGCCGAGGAGCTGCGCTCGTCGTACGGCGTCGACGTGGAGGTGCTGCCCGCCGACCTCACCGCTCCCGATCGGCTGGCGCGGGTCGCGGCCCGGCTGGCCGACCGGTCCGCGCCGGTCGACCTGCTCGTCAACAATGCCGGCTTCGGGCTCAAGCGGCGCTTCCTCGACAACCCGGTCGAGGTGGAGCAGGCCCAGCAGGACGTGCTGGTGCGAGCGGTGCTGCACCTCACCCACGCAGCCCTCGGCGGCATGGTCGAGCGCCGTCGAGGTGGCGTGATCAACGTCTCCAGCGTCGCCGCCTTCCTGCCCCGCGGCACCTACAGCGCGGCGAAGGCGTGGGTGAACTCGTTCAGCGCGTGGGCACACCAGGAGTACGCCGGGCACGGGGTGAGCGTGATGGCGCTGTGCCCCGGCTTCGTGCGGACCGAGTTCCACGAGCGCCTCGGCGTCGACCGCGACTCCTCCGCTCCCCGGATGCTGTGGCTCGAGCCCGACCGCCTGGTGCGCGACGCCCTGGCCGACTTCGACCGCGGCCGGGCCCTGTCGATCCCCTCGAAGCGCTACAAGGCGATCGTCGCGACGTCCCGGATGGTCCCCCGCTCCGCTCTGCAGCGCCTACAGTCCCTCGGCCGCAAGTAGCGTCGAGTTTCCACTTTCTCACCGTTGAGTTTCCGCATTCCAACCGTTGAGTTGCCACCACGTCGTACCCGAGCGTCAACTCGACGGTGAGAAAGTGGCAAGTCAACGGTGAGTCAGGGGAAACTCGACGGCTCAGCCTTCGCCGGCGATGAAGGCGCGCACGGCGTTGGCGACGAGTTGGACGGCGATGGCGGAGAGCAGGAGGCCGGCGATCCGGGTGACGAGCAGGACGCCGCCGTCTCGGATCAACCGCAGGATGGGCAGCGAGTAGCGCATCGCGCCCCACAGCGCCAGGTGGACGCCGAGCACGCCCAGCGCCACGGAGAGGCCGTCGCCGACGGAGCCGATGTCCTGCACGAACAGCATGGTGGCGACGATCGCGCCCGGGCCGGCGAGCAGCGGCGTACCGAGGGGCACGAGGGCGATGTTGGCGTCGGCGGACGCGGTGAGCTCGTGCTGCTTGCCGGTCAGCAGCTCGAGCGCCACCAGGAGCAGCAGCAGACCTCCGGCGCACTGGAGCGCGGGCAGCGAGATGTGCAGGTAGTTGAGGATCTGCTGACCGAACAGGGCGAACAGGGTGATCACCAGGAAGGACACCGAGACGGCCTGCCAGGCGGCGCGGCGCGCGGTGGCCGGGCTGCGGCCCGCCGTCAGGGACAGGAAGATCGGGACCGTGCCGACCGGATCCATGATGACGAAGAGGGTCACGAAGACCTCGACGAGGAGGACGGCGTCGATCATCGGAGCTCCTTCCCCGCCAGGCTCGTGGGCGAGCCGAGGGCTGCGGCCCGTCCGAGGATGAGCTCGAGCTGGTCGGGCGCCGTGGTCTCGCAGCCGAGGGCGTGGCCCACCTTGCCGGCGCCGTGGTGGTCACTGGCCCCGGTGACGATCAGGTCGAGCCGCGCGGCGATCGCGCGCAGCTCGGCGCGCGTGGTCGCATCGTGGTCGAGGTGGTCGACCTCGACGCCGGCGAGGCCCGCGCCCGCGAGCTCGGCGAGGGCAGCCTCGTCGAGCACGCTCGCGGAGCCGCGGCCCCACGGGTGCGCGATCACCGCCACCCCGCGCGCGGCGGTGACCAGCTCGATCATCGCGACCAGGTCGGCGGCGTACCGGTCGACGAACGCCGGACCGTCGTCGGCGAGATAGCGCGCGAACGCCTCGTCGCGGTCCTTCACGGCGCCGAGTCGCACGAGCAGGTCGGCGATGTGCGGTCGCCCGGTCACCCGGTTGTCGGGGCTGACCTCGGCGAGGGCCTCCTCGGTGGCGGGGATGCCGAGCTCGCGCAGCCTGGCCAGCATCGAGGGCACCCGCTCCTCACGGCCCGCGACGATCCTGCCCAGCTCGGCCTGGAGCGGCTGGTCGCCGGGATCGGTGAGGTACGCCAGCAGGTGCACGCCGCGCCCCCGGTGGCGGGTGCTGACCTCGATGCCCCGGACCAGCCCGATCCCGGCCTCCTGCGCCGCGGTGGCGGCCTCGTCCCAGCCCGCGGTGGTGTCGTGGTCGGTGAGGCCGATGACCTCGAGCCCGGCGGCGGCCGCGGCTCGCACCAGGTCGGCGGGCGACGTGGTGCCGTCACTGACGCTGGAGTGGGTGTGCAGGTCGATCGTCACCCGCCGAGCGTAGTGGCCGACCCGCTCGGCGTGACTCACTCACCAGGAGGGCGCGGCGCCCCCGAACGGGAGGGCGACCAACTGCGGCCCGGTGGCGGAGATGTCGCGGAGGATCCAGTCGTCGCGCAGCAGCAGGATCGCGGAGGCCGGCCGCAGCACGAGCCACAGCCACCGCCCCCCGGCCTCCCCGGCGAGGACGGAGCGGTCCCACTCCCCCGGCGAGGTGCTGACGGAGACGGGCCACAGCCCGACGGGGTACTGGTCGACGCGGACCCGCACAGGCGGCGGGCCCTCGCCCACCTCGTGGCCGGGATCCAGGATCTCGGTCTCCTGGGGCGTCGCGAGTCCCGCGACCCGCGCACCGAAGCCGGTGCCGGGCTCCTCGCTGATCACCATCACGTCCACCGGGCCGTCGAGCTGACTGGTGCCGGCGACGCAGGCCATGGTCGCCCGGGCCCCCCGACCGTCCGGACCGCCCGACACGACGGCCGCGAAGTCGCTGATCGACCAGCCGGGGCCCAGCGGCCAGGGCAGATAGGTGGGGAACCGGCCGACCCGTCGCAGGTGCGAGGCGAACTCGTCGTACGACGACGTCAGCGGCCGCCACAGCGGTGCGACGATCCCGTGGTCGGGGCACGACCAGCGCCCGTCGCCCACCTCGGCCACCGGCGTCGGACAGCGCGGGCACTCCACGCGCACCCCGTCTGGCCCGCCGCGGAGCGGACCGGTCTCATCGGTCGGCATGATCGAAACCGTGCTGCCCCAGGTCCGGTTCGTCAAGCCTGGTGGTCATCGCACCCGTGGTTCAGGAGTTCCAGCGCAGGAGCACCGGCGTCTCCCGCTCGTGGCCGAGCTCGGACAGGGTGGCCGTGTCGAGCCGGAACAGCCGACCGTCGGTCACCGGCAGCCCGAGCCAGCGCGCGGCGAGGGCACGCAGCACGTGCCCGTGGGCGAACACCAGGACCGGGCCCGAGGCGGCGCGGACACGACCGACGACGCGGTCGCACCGGGCCGTCACCTCCTCGGCGCTCTCGCCGCCCGGGCAGCCGTGCGTCCACAGGGTCCACCCCGGCACGTCCTCGCGGATCTGCGCCGTCGTACGCCCTTCGTAGTCGCCGTAGCCCCATTCGGTCAGGTCGTCGCAGACCTCGGCGTCGGGGAAGCCCGCCAGCTCCGCGGTACGACGCGCGCGGCGGAGCGGACTCGTCAGCACCTCGGCGAACGTCGTGCCGTCGAGGCGCGCGGCGAGCCCGCGGGCGAGCACCTCGCCCTCGGGGAGCAGCGGAAGGTCGGTGCGTGAGGTGTGCTGGCCCGACACGCTCCACTCGGTCGGACCGTGCCGGGCGAGGAAGGCGGAATCGGCCATGGCGTCATCCTGCCAGTCGCCAGCCGGACACCGGCCGACGGTGGCAGGATCCGCGACATGCCCCTCACCGACGGCCTCCAGCGCTTCCGACTCGCGATCGCAGCCGGGTTCGCCACCCAGGGCTTCGTCTTCATCGGGCTCACCACGCGCCTGCCCGACATCAAGGACCGCTGGGACCTCTCCGAGCTGGGGATCTCGGGCGTGCTGCTCGCGATCGTGCTGCTCGCCGGCGCCGGCTCGGTGCTCGCGGAGAGGCTGGCGGTGCGGGCGGCGAGCGCGCGGGTGCTGCGTGCCGGGCTGGTGCTGGTCGGCGCCGGCGCCGCGCTGATGCTCGCGGCGCCCGCGTGGGCGGCGTACCTCCTCGGGGTCGGGGTGTACGGCGTCGGGCTGGGCATGGTCGACGCGACGACCAACATGCAGGCCGTCGCCCTCGAGCGGCGCTACGGCCGCACCATCCTGCCGAGCTTCCACGGCGCGTGGACCTTCGGCGGGCTGCTCGGCGCCGCGCTCACCCTGGCGAGTGCCGACGTCGACCTGGCGTGGACGGCGCTCGTCGCGCTGCTCCCGCTGATCGTCGCGGGCGCCGCCTTCCTGCCCCGTGACGGCGGCACTCCCGGAGGCGCCGCGACGACGGCCGAGCTCGCGATCCCGTGGCGGCCCATCCTCATGGTCGGCCTCGGCATGGTGGTCTTCTACATGGTCGACACCGCCGCGCAGACCTGGGGCGCGGTCTACCTCGACGAGGTGGTCGACGCACCCTCGAGCTGGGTCGCGTTGGCGACCCTCCCCTACCTCCTCGCGAGCCTGGTCGTGCGCGTGGCGGGCGATTCGCTCGTCGAGCGGTACGGCGTCACGCCGGTGCTGCGCGTCGGGGCCGTGATCGCCTGCGGCGGACTGGTCGTGGTCACTGCCGCACCCACCTGGCCGATCGCCGTCCTCGGGTTCACGCTGACCGGCGCGGGGATCTCCGTGGTCGCGCCGCTGAGCTTCTCCGCGGCCGCGCGGATCGCGGGCGGCTCGGTCGAGCGGGTGGATGCGGTGATCGCGCGGTTCAACCAGTTCAACTACGTCGGCGGCCTGCTCGGCGCGGTGCTGACCGGGGTGGTCGGGCAGGACGAGCTGCGCTTCGGGTTCGTCGTGCCGATGGTGCTGGTGCTGAGCCTGCTGCCCCTGGCCCGCTGGTTCGCCCGCGGCGGACACCCGGCCGGCGAGGATGGCCAGGACGGCACGGGAACCGGAGGACGTCCGCGGACGTCCCAGGCATCATGAGCACCATGCGCCTGCCTGCCGCCGTCCTGACCGCCGCCGTCACCGTGCCGCTGCTGCTCGCCACGTCCGGGTGCACCAAGGAGTCCGAGCGCGCAGCCGACCGGACCACGGAGGCGTCGCCGAGCGCCACGTCCACCACGACAGGGACGACCGGAGCGACGGGGACGGCGACCGGGTCACCCGGCTCCGGCGGCGCGTCGTACCCCTCCTTCGCCGCCGAGGACTACAGCTACCACCTCGAGGTCCTCTGCTACTGCCCTCAGGTCGGAACCGTGGAGGTCGTCGTCCGCGACGGCGAGGTCACCCAGGCGACCTCGCTCGACGGGCCCGCGGCCGGCACCGCGGCGCCGGACTTCGCGTGGCTGAGCATCGACGACATCATCGAGCAGGCCAACGCCCCCGGGATCGCCAAGGCCAAGGTCAAGTGGCCCGACGGCCAGGACCACCCGACCTCGGTCATGCTCGACCGGATCGCCAACGCGGTCGACGACGAGGTGACCTACACCATCAAGGACGTGCAGGTTCCGTAGCGGAGTCAGGTGAGGGGGCGGGTTGCCTCAGCGCGGGACGAGCGCCCAGTAGTCGAGGTCGAGCAGGACGCCGGGAGCGTACTTCCCGTCCTCGCCGCGCAGGGTCATCGACTCGTCGCGTCCCTTGGTGGCGACCAGCCGCAGCCGCAGCGCACCCACCCCGGGGGCGTCGACCTCGGCCCTGTCGAGCACCTCCGACCAGGCGTAGACGGTGTCGCCCGCGAACGCCGGCGCCGTGTGCGCGCCCGCGTTGATGGCGGCGATCAGCTGGGCGTTGGCGAGCCCGTTGAACGACAGCGCGCGGGCCATCGAGATGATGTGGCCGCCGTACACCAGGTTGCGGCCGTCGGGGCGCGCCTCCTTGTTGAAGTGCACCTTGGCGGTGTTCTGCCACAGCCGGGTGGCCTGCTGGTGCTCCGACTCGGTGAGCGTGACCCCGTCGACGTGGTCGATCCGCTCGCCCACGACGTAGTCGTCGAAGCGGTGCGGCTCGCCGGCCGCCTCGAAGTCGTACGACGAGAAGTCGAGTCCCGCGGGCACCACCAGGTCGGCCGCGGCCACCGCCGGCGCCAGCTCGGGCAGGACGGTCTCCGGCGCCGGAGCCCCTGCGTCACTCGTGTCGCGCTTGTGCACCATCACCCAGCGGGCCCAGTCCAGCGCGACCTCGCCGCGCTGGTTGGTGGCCGTCGAGCGGACGTAGACGACGCCGCTCCTGCCGTTGGAGTTCTGCTTGAGCCCGATCACCTCGGAGGTGGTGCTGAGGGTGTCGCCCGGCACGACGGGCCGGTGGAAGCGGCACTCGGCGTAGCCGAGGTTGGCGACGGCGTTGAGCGAGACGTCCGGGACGGTCTTGCCGAAGGCGATGTGGAAGGCGATGAGGTCCTCGACCGGGTGCCCGGATCCGTCCGGCCCCGTCAGCCCGACCGACGCCGCGAACGCGGCCGACGACGGCACCGCGAACCGGGTCGGGTAGAGCGAGCCGTAGACGGCCCGGTCCCCCTCGGTCACCGTGCGGGGCGTGGCATGCCGGATGACCTGCCCGACCTGGAAGTCCTCGAAGAAGTTGCCCGGGTTGGTCTTGCTCACTTGAGCTTGTACTCCTTGAGGACCTGGCGGCCGATGATCATCTTCTGGATGTCGGAGGTGCCCTCGCCGATGAGCATGAACTTGACCTCGCGCATGAGGCGCTCGATCTCGTACTCCTTGGAGTAGCCGTAGCCGCCGTGGATCCGGAAGGAGTCCTCGACGACCTCGTTGGCGTACTCGGACGCGACCATCTTGGCCATGCCGGCCTCGACGTCCATCCGCTTGCCGGTGTCCTTGAGCCGCGCGGCGCGCACCATCATGTTGTGGGCGACCTCGACCTTGGTCGCCATCTCCGCGATCCGGAACAGCACCGCCTGGTGGTCGGCGATGACCTTGCCGAAGGTCTTGCGCTGCTGGGCGTAGGCGACGCCGAGCTCGAAGCCGCGCCAGGCCAGGCCGCAGGCGCGGGCGGCGACGTTGACGCGGCCGACCTCGACGCCGTCCATCATCTGGAAGAAGCCCTTGCCGGGCTCGCCGCCCAGGATCGCCTCGGCCGCGATCTGGTGGCCCTCGAGGATGAGCTCGGTCGTCTCGACGCCCTTGTAGCCCATCTTGTCGATCTTGCCGGGCACGGTGACGCCCTGCGCGGTCTCCCCGAAGCCGGCCTCCTTCTCGACGAGGAAGGTGGTCATGTTCTTGTAGACGCTCTCGGCGCCCTCGTCGGTCTTGACCAGGAGCGCGACCAGCGTCGAGGACGCGCCGTTGGTCAGCCACATCTTCTGGCCGGTGATCGAATACGAGCCGTCCGCCTGCTTGGTGGCCTTCGTCGACACGGCCGACACGTCCGAGCCCAGGCCCGGCTCGGACATCGAGAACGCGCCGCGGACCTCGCCGGTCGCCATCCGCGGGAGGTACTTCTGCTTCTGCTCCTCGGTGCCGTGCTGCATGAGCAGGTAGGCGACGATGAAGTGGGTGTTGATGACGCCCGAGACGCTCATCCAGCCTCGCGCGATCTCCTCGACCACGAGGGCGTAGGTCAGCAGGGACTCGCCCAGCCCGCCGAACTCCTCAGGGATGGTCAGGCCGAAGACACCCAGCTCCTTGAGACCGTCGACGATCTCCTGCGGGTAGGTGTCGGAGTGCTCGAGCTCCTGGGCCACCGGGATGATCTGCTCGTCGACGAAGACGCGCACGGCCTTCAGGATCTCGGTCTGGTCCTCGGTGAGGCCCTCGGTCTGGCAAAGCCGGGTCATCGATTCTCCCCTTCAGCGAACGGCACGGCGCTGGTGCGGCCGGACCGCACTGTACCCGCGGGTAGACATGCGGTGGCCCCCCGAACGGGAGCCGAGACCGCGTGAGACATCTCACCCGTCGGCCCCCGTCCGGGGTGCGTGCGGAGTGAACTGGTCAGATCGTGCGGCCGACCGCGGCGAAGAACTTGATGAACATCTCGTCGTAGCCGAACTGGTCCGAGCGGATCTGGGCGATCGAGCCGGACTTCTTCTGGGCCTTCGTCACCCAGGGTCGGTTGAAGTCGATGCGCACCGCTCGGGTGCCGCCGGAGGTGCTGGCGAGCACGAGCGCCCGCGGCAGCCCGTAGCTGCCCCAGTCGGACTTCCGCTTGGCCCACGACTTGTGCTTCTTCTTGGTCCCGAGCAGCTTCGCGAGCTTGCGGTCCAGGTCGGTGGCCTTGCGGTGCCCGGTGATGATCTGGACCTCGACGCCCCGGGCGCGGGCGTTGACGATGGCGCGGTAGATGCCCTTGCCGCTCAGCTTCTTGGTGGCCAGGTGCAGCGCCGAGCCCGGCGGCGCCTGGTTGATCGAGGAGCGGACCAGTCGCAGGGTCGCCTTGGCGTCGCCCTTGTTGGTGACCCAGCCGGGAGCGAAGGCGCCGGCGCGCGGGCCGACGTTGCCGAGGTCGACGACCATCATCTTGTGGTCGGAGTAGAGCTCGGCGGTGGTCAGGTTCGTCACCGGCAGCAGCGGGTCGCCCTGGTAGAGGTAGGCGTGGTCGATGACCGCACCGCTGTCGTGGGTGGG
Organism: Nocardioides albidus; assembly: GCF_006335005.1. GTDB lineage: Bacteria > Actinomycetota > Actinomycetes > Propionibacteriales > Nocardioidaceae > Nocardioides > Nocardioides albidus. The sequence continues at coordinate 303,198 of NZ_VDMP01000026.1, read as the reverse complement.
CGGCGCGACGCCGAACAGGTCGAAGACGTTGACCAGGCCCATCGCCGCGATCTCGTTGCGCGGGTAGCCGCCGCCGTTGAAGTGGACGTTCACGTCACCGGCCATCAGCACCGGTCCGCTCGCCGAGAGGGTCTGGGCGAGCGCCGCCATCCGCTGGTACGACGGCAGGGTGATCCCGGGGGTGTACCTGGTGACCGGCGAGAAGTGCACGGCCACGACCGAGACGGTGCGACCCTCGGCGTTGCGCAGGGTGGCCCAGTTGGCGTAGCGAACGCCCCAGTGGACCTTCTGCTTACGCGACTTCCCCCACACATTGCTGATGTTGTAGTTGCCGCCGGCGATCTTGGTCCAGCGCGTGGCGTCCCAGACCACGGCGGTGGCGCCGGTGTAGGTGCCCGGCGTGCGCTGGATGGCATATCCCGGGGGCGCGAGCAGGGTGTCCGGGCGACTGGAGACCTCGTTGAACGTGATGAAGTCCGGCAGCTGCGCGAACACCTGACCGAGGTCGGCCGCGGTCCGCTCGAGCGACATCCCGGACTTGATGTTGGCCTGCACCAGACGCACGCCGCCTGCCGGGTCGGCCGCCGCGGGCTTCAGATCGCTGCGCCCGCCGTTGCCGCCCGCTGCCGCGAGGGCGAGGAGCGTGGCGAGCACCGCCAGCGCGGTGAGCGCCGACGGTAGCGCGCCGAACCGGCGCAGGAGCATTCGCCCTGACCATCGAAGCGAGCTCAGCGTGCGCATGGGACCTCCCGATTCACGGTGCCGGAATGCACCGAGCGAACAATTTCCTCAGGAATCACACCAGTAACAACTTCACCATGGCAATACGGCGCGAATAACTACAGAGACGTAATTCGATGAATGACAACGGTGTCATTCCTATCGGAATACACGCGGTCCACCGAAAAGGGGACGAGCGAATTCCGCCTCGCCCTTCGGCCCGCGCGGGCGCGACCTGAGCGGTCGGTCAGCGGCGCCGGAGCGCGCCGAGCAGACCGCGCCTGGCCGGTTCGCGAGGGGCGGCAGGAGGCGCGACCCGGAGCTCGCGGACATCGGCCAGCATCGTCGCCACGAGGTCCGTGGCCACGGCGGCCACCTCGGCGTCGGTCACCGTGTCCGGCGTACGACGCTGCGGGAGCTCGGCGGGGATCTCGAGCCGGCTGAGGTCGCCGACGACGTCGACGGGGTGGGCGCGCAGGTAGGCGAGCGTCGCTTCGTTGCGGCGGCGGCACTCCTCGACCCGGTCCGCCTGGGGCCAGAACTTCTCACCCCGGCGCGGGACCAGCCGCTCGTCGGCGAGGAAGGTGCGGATGAACATGCCGCGGTCGCGCGCGGCACCGAGCGACCTGTGCGCGACCAGGTGCTCGTTGACGCGGCGCAGCACCTCCGCCTCGACGACCCCCATCGACTCGTTGGGGAAGGAGCGAGACAGGTCGTAGGCGCCGGCGCGCAGGCCCAACAGGCCGGCGAAGCGGTGCCAGATCTCCTCGCGCGGGGCCGAGGTGTCGAGGGGGAGCACGTGGATCCGCTCGTGGGCCACCGCCTCCGACCAGCGCTGCAGGACCAGGTGGAGGTCCAGGGTGCGCCAGTTCCACACGTCGCGGGGGTCCTCGGAGACATCCCGGGAGTAGTCGGCCATCGGCGCCGTCCCGCGGTTCTTGAGGCTCTCCTGCCAGCTCGCGGTGAACAGGCCGAGCAGGTCGCGTGCCGTGATCACCACGTGGACCTCGGCCGGAGCGAGCTCCTCGGCCATCCGCCGAGCCTGCTCGGCACTGGCGGCCGCGAAGAACTCATGGGTGACCAGGGCGTCCCCGTCGTGGGCCGCGATCTCGGCGCGCAGGCGCTCCCACGCAGTGCGGTGCTCTTCGGACGCCTTCGGCAGGCGCGGGTCCTCACGAACGATCCGGCTGCTCCACAGATGGTCGAAGCGGCCCAACCCGGGCAGCAGCATGCCGTCCTCGAGCAGGCGGTCCCGTGAGGACCAGACGATGGTCTGGAGGTAGGTGGTGGCCGTCTTGGGCAGGCCGATGTGGACGAAGACGCGACGTGCCATGACCGGTCCCCGGAGTCAGAGACTCTGGTCGAAGGCCTCGATCGCCTCGGCGATCCTGGCCTCGTCCCGCTGCGCGACGGGGATCAGCAGCTCCTGGACGACATCGACCAGCTCGGCCATCCGCACGTAGTGGCGCTGCAGCTCGGCGACCTCGGTCTCGAGCTTCTCGATCCGGAGCCGCTGGGCGCGGACGGTCGCGAACAGGTTCCAGCGATTCTGTGTCATCTCATCCCTCATCTGCACTCACCGCTGGCCGTTCACCATCGGGCGACCACGACGGCCCGTCCGGCGCGGCCCGGGGCACCGGGCTCGACGTCCGCCGAGACGACCGATCCTCCGAACCGCCCGATCGAGGCGAGGACCCGGTCGAGGGGGACAGGATACAAACCCTCCCCCGCCTCGCCCTCGCCCGTCGCGAACTCGGCGTACAGCCGGCCGCCGCCGCGCAGGGCCATCGCCGCGAAGCGCACCAGGCCCTCGCGGCCCAGCTCGGTGGTGGCGTCGAGGACGTGACGCGCCAGCATCGCGCGCGGACCGTCGTCGCGCGCCACCCGGGCACCCTCGCCGAGGACCGAGCGCAGCTGGGTCAGGCTGATCATGCGGACGTCGAGCGTCGCGCCCTCGCGGGCCGCGACCCTTCCCGCCTTGCGCAGCGTCAGCGGGACGTAGTCGTAGGCGGTGGTGCGGAAGCCCTCCCGGGCCAGGTGCAGGGCGTCGCTCCCCCGGCCCGCGCCGACGTCGAGGACGTGGACGTGGGGCTCGGTGTCGGCGGCGAGCCGGCGAGCAAGATCCGAGGCGGGCGCGTTGACGTCGCCCTTGCGGTGCGCGCGATTGGTCTGCCAGTCGCGGCGGTACGGCGAGAGCCCGCGGAACCAGTTGTCGAGGCGGGTCTTGACCTCCTCGGAGGTCTCGAACTTGAACGCCGGATCGGGCACGCGCCAGTGCGGCCCGTACATCGCCTCCAACAGTCGCTCCGGGACGGCCGGGGCCGGGAACTCGTGACCGGCGAGGGTCACCGTGGACAGCGGGAAGATCCACTCCTCGCGGAACTCCACCCCCACCTCGCCCATCAGGTAGAGCCTGCCGTCGCCGGCGAAGAAGCCGCCGAACAGGTCGAGCCCGCGAACCGAGCCGTCGCTCTCCTCGACGTCGATGCGGAAGGCGCCGCCGCTGTAGCGGAAGGTCGCCATCCCCCGCCGCGCGAGCGCCCGCTGGAGCCGGAAGGACTCGCGGACGACGTCGACGGGCGAGGTGTGGCGCGACACGTAGCCGAGGTCGGCGTCGGAGTCGTGGCCGAGGAAGTCCTGCTCGCGCACCGCGCCCAGCAGCGTGCCGTACGCCGGGAAGGCAGCGATCCCCTCCTCCTCGAGGATCGCGATGACCCGGTGCATCGCCTCCAGCAGCGGCTCGAGCTGGTCGTCGCTGCGCACCGAGAACTCGGGGTGGAACCGGCCGGACTTGTCGAGCGCGATCGGCAGACCGGACTTGTTGACGAAGGCGATCCGCTCCTCGCCGGTCCCGAACACGGTCTCCTCGTCGTACACGACCGTGCCGGCGACGTGGTCGCGCACCCGCAGGCGCGTCGGTCCGTCCAGGAAGCGCACCATCCGCTCGGGCCAGGCGATCCGCCGCTCCCCCGGGGGCGCGGACGGGTCCTCCTCGGTGTCGCGCACCGACCAGAACGACCAGATCCGGCGATCGTCGAAGAGGACGTCGAGAGCGCGGTCCTCCACGACACCGGAGAGGACCAGGCCCGTCGTGTCGACGGTCGTGACGGCCAAGTCGGTCATGGGGCCAGCCTGTCAGACGAGGTCGCGCAGGCGATCGGGGATCCGGACGTACGGCGGCTTCACCAGCGCCAGATGCTGGCCGGCGCCCGTGGCCCGCCACAGGTCCCCCTCGTTCTGCACGATCGAGCCGATCTTCTTCGGCCCCGGCCGGAACCTGCCGAGCTCGTCCTGGGCGATGGCCTGCTCGACCTGGGCCGCCGCGGTCCGCAGTGCCTCGACGATCTCGTCGGTCGGCCTGCTCCAGCTCGACTTCACCGCGCGTCCCTCGACCACGGCGGCCTGGTGACGGTGCTCGGCCAGCAACTCGAGCTGTCCGAGGTCGGCGAACTTGAAGTGGAACATGAACAGGTCGGGGTCGGGCTCGAACGGGTGCCGGATGCCGTGGGAGGCGTGGGCCCAGTCGGCGTCGACCCACTTGAGGGCCGGCTTGCACATGAGGGGCGTGAACCGGGCGAACTCGCGCTGGCGCAGCAGCGAGGGGGCGTCGAAGTCGAGCGCCGGCTCGACATCGACCCGGTGGATGACGTTGTAGCCGAGGACTCCGGCGACGTCGGCGCGCCCGGAGCCTGCGCGGGCGGCCGCGAAGTGGCGCAGCGAGGCGTGCGTGGCCGGGTCGGCGACGACGAACTCGTCGGCGTCGGCGAGCAGGACCGCGTCGTAGGCGAAGAGCAGCGACGTCGCGAGACCGCTGAGGATGCCCATCCGCGAGGGCTCGAAGGAGTACTTGTCGAGGTAGGGCAGGCGCAGCACCGTGCACGGCAGGTCGTCGGTGGAGCCGTCGACACTGTGGTCGTCGACCACGAACACGTCGTCGGCGCCCAGTTGGCGCTGGTAGTGCTCCACCCAGCGACGCAGCACCGGGCCGCTGTCGCGGGTCATCGTGATGACCGCGACCCGCGGCAGCCCGTCCCCGGACGGGCGGTCCGTCGCGGCCGGGCCGGGACCGGGCGCCGCCCCCGTCTCACGGCGTGCGCGCCACTTCACGGCTTCGCTCCCTCTGCTCGGTCGCTGGCGCTGCTCCAGCGCTCCAACGCGACCTGGAGGGCGTCGAGGGCGGCGCTCAGCACCTCCGCGGGCGGTACGTCGGAGGGCTGCAGGCCCCGGACCGGGATCGGCCGGAGCTCCTCGAGATCGCCCACCACACGGTGCTTGGCCTTGCGCAGTCGGGCGACCTGGTCCTCGCCCTTGGCGCGCACCCAGGCGTCGTCGTACCCGAGGCGCTGGCCGCCGCCCTCGCGCAGCGACAGGCCGCGCTTGGACAGCTGGTGCTTGACCAGCCGGTCGTAGTACGCCGGCAGGCCCTGGCCTCCGGCGCGGAGGCGGCGGTTGAGCTCGAGCAGCACCAGCGCGCTCGGCAGGTCGATGCTGGGGTTGCTGCGCACGTCGAGGGCGATGCCCTGCGGGTCGATGCCGAGCACCTCGGCGAACCTGCGCCACAGCAGGTCGCCGGGGGCACCCGGCGGCGGCACCGTGACCAGGCTCACCGCACCGCGGTCCAGGCCCTTGGCCCACCGGCCCGCGATCGCGGGCACGTCCTGATGGCGCCAGAACCTGTTGGCCGATCCGGTGGGGTCCTTGCGGGCGCCGAGGGCGGCGACGAACTCGTCCCAGCCGGTCACGCCGCCGTTCTGCACCGACTCCAGCCACATGGCGGGCACGTTGCGGGCCAGGTCGCGACAGGTCACCACGGCTTCGACCCGGCTCTCGGGGAAGGAGGCGCGGATCCGCCCGATCTGCTGCTCGTCGCGCGGAGCGAGATACTCCATCGACACGACCGCCGTGCCGGGCCAGGCGCGGATCTCCTCGACCATCTGCTGCCAGAGTCCGCCGGCGGGCATGGGCGGCTGCCCCGGACCGCCGTGGGCGATCAGCTCCTTGACCGCGCGCACCTGGCGACGCCAACGGCGCCCCGGGAACAGCACGCCCCGGGTGGCCAGCTCAGCCTTGTTCTCGCCGAGCACGTTCTGCAGGAAGCTCGTCCCCGACTTCATGGTGCCGACGTGGAGCACCACCCGCTGCGCCATGTACGCCCTCTCCCGTGTCCTCAGGTCCTGGCGCCCGAAGCCCGGGCCGCCGCCTCTGGCAGCGACCCGGGCCCCGGGATCGACTCGATCAGTAGAGCTCGGCCTCGAGCTCGTGGAACGGGTAGTCCTTCGGGCTGAGGTACTCGGTGCCCGGCTTGATCCGCACCTGCGGGTCGGGGTCGGCCGAGTTGACGTAGTTGGCCAGCGTCCGCGGAGCGGTGTTGAAGATCATGTCGACCCAGTCGGAGTACTTCGCGGCCATCGCCGCGTCGTCCCAGAAGATGATGTCGTGCTCGTCGGAGAACCAGCCGAGCTGGGTCCAGTTCTCGCTGCTGGACAGGACGGCGCTGGCGGCCGGGTTGCCGTCGAGGTTGCCCTCGACGGAGAGGCCCTTGAGGTGGACGTAGCGGTCCTTGAACTTGTTGGCCGTCGCGCCGGTGATGTAGACCATCTGCTTCGCCGGGACCGGGGCCAGGATGCTGCGGATCTTGCCCGACATCATCATGAAGACCACGCGGACGTCGCAGCCCTGGGAGTGGAGCTCGCGGACCTTGCGGGCGATACGGGCGCCGCGCTCGTCACCCCACACGGCGTTGGCGACGCGGACCTTCGTACGGCCGTTCGCGGTGTTGGTCGCACCGTTGCACTGGACCTTGTTGAGCACCCGCAGCGGGGGGTCCACCTGGGTGCGGTGCGGAGCGAACATCGTGGTGATGCTGGCGCCCGGGATCGTGGTGCTGGGGACGGTGAACTGCAGGTCGGGGAAGCGCTTGTCCTTCTTGGCCTGGTTCCACATCGTCATCCAGCCGTCGTAGAGGGCCTGGTTCTCGGTGACGGTCGTCCAGTCGTTGAACTGCTGGACCGCGGCGGCGCCGGTGAAGTTGCCCGAGCCCTGCATCACGATCCAGTTGGTGGCGCCCGACCTGCTGACCAGCATCAGCTTGTTGTGCATCGCACCGCCCTTGCCGCGGCAGGTGGCCGAGCAGGTGCGGATCCAGCTGCGCAGCTCCTTGGGCCGGTCGGCGTTGCCCTTCTTCAGGCCGCGCGACAGCGCGCCGTAGGAGCGGCCCGAGCCCTGCGCGCGGGCGAGCCCGCGAGCCATGATGACCTGCACGGACACGCCGCGCTTGTGGGCGGCGATGACCTTGCTGTGCAGCAGCGGCGAGTCGAAGTTCCAGGTCATGATCCGGACCGACTGGCCCGCCTCGACGTTCTTGAGCGTCTTGATGATCTTGCGCTGGATCGCGCCGCGTTTCTTCTTCTTGAACGGGTGGTTGAAGGTGATGCCGGGCGTCACGACGTACGCCGGGTTGGGATCCCGCTTCGCCACCGGGGTCGGCGCGGCTGCGGCGGGGGCGGCGTCCGCTCGGCTCAGGGTGCCCTGGCCGGCGACCATCAGGCCGAGCGCCAGCAGGAGCGCTGCGAGCGCCGCCACCGTCCGGGTCCGACCTGCTGTCGACACGCTTGCCCACACACTCGCCACGTCGCTGACTCCTACCCACTCCACCCGAGAACTGACCGGGTTCCGAACGGGCACTTCCCCACGGGAAGGCAGACGGCTCTCGACCCTTTGACGCGGGCACTATACCCATCTGAGCACGCCGAAACCCGCTCCACGCGGCCTTCCTGGCGGGGCGGCGTGGCCCGGGTCACGCCGGTCGGCTATTCGGCGGTGCCGCTGGCCGATCCGCTCGGCGTAGCGGGCGTGCCGGGGTCGCGGGGCTTCGCCTTCGCGTCGCCGCTGCACTTCTCGGTCTTGATCCCGCCGAGGGTGAAGGCGGAGCGGACCGGGAGATGGTCGGAGCCACCCTCGGACATCACGACCGAGCTGGTCGCGGTGAGCTCGGGCCCGCCGTAGAGCAGGTAGTCGATCCGGGTGCGGGGGCGGCTCGCCGGGTGCGTGGCACCGCCGCCGCTGCCCGCGACGACGAAGCTGTCGCTGAGCCGCGAGCTGAGGATCCGCTCGGGTCCGGAGTTGGGCCAGGTGTTCATGTCGCCGCCGAGGATCTTCGGGCGGGGGTCGGCCGCCAGGATGCTGGAGATGCGGCTGGCCTGGGCCGTGCGGATGTTGGCGGAGGTGTTGTCGAGGTGGGTGCTGTAGATGCTGACCTCGACGCCCTCGATGTCGATGACGGCATGCAGCAGGCCGCGGGGCTGCGCGCGCCCGATGTTGGGCAGCGGCGTGTTCTCCGAGGACAGGATGGGGTACTTCGAGACGACCGCGGTGCCGTAGAGCCCGTCCCCGAACGTGACATTGCGGCCGAAGGCGTGGTGCCACCCGCCCAGTCGCTCGGCGAACCAGCCGGCCTGGTCGACGCTGCCCGTGCTGCGTCTCCTGTTGTCGACCTCCTGCAGCAGGATGACCTCGGCCTTGGAGCGCTGCATCACGCCGAGCAGGCGCTCGAGGCTGCCGGCGCGCGCCGACTTGATGTTGTAGGCGAGCGCCGTGAACTCGGTCGTCCCGATCTGCGCCTGGCACACGAGCTGGGCCGACTGCCGCTCCGCCTCCATCGCCAGGGGCGGGACGAGCACGCCCGGACTCTCGGTGGCCGTCGGGGCAGGAGTCTCGGCGGGGCCCGGCGTCCCGGTCGGCCCCGTCGAGGCGCTCGGCGTACGCCTGCCCTCGTGGGCCACCGGGGTGGCGGGCTCGTCGGGAGGGAAGATCAGCGAGACGCTGAGTCCGGCCAGCACCACGACGACCGCCACGAGCGTGACGACCATGTCGAGCGAGGAGACGGCAGGCGCCAGTCGCTTGCCCGCGGGCGCGTCGGGCTCGTCGCTCTCCTCCACGAGGCGAATGGTAATCGACCATCCCCGGCTCCCGACCTTCTTCGAGGCCCCCGCCGGCTGTGAGGCAGACTGAACCGCGTCGAGCGGCGATGACCGCCACCGACCAGCCCACCGTCAAGGAGCCTGTCTCGTGAGTCGTCCTGGACGCCTTCGCATCGCCACTGCTGCCGTGCTGAGCGCGAGCGTGCTCGCCGCCTGCTCCGGCGGAGGCGGCGAGGCCGAGCGCCCGCCGGCCGTGAAGTACCAGCAGCCCGGGGAGCAGCCGTCCGTCGCGGCGCCGACCGCGCAGGACACGGTCCTCGGCCCGAAGGCGACCCCGGCCCCGGTGGCCTCGCCGGAGAGGCCGAACCTGCTGATGATCACCATGGACGACGCGGCCCTCAAGGACATGCAGTTCATGCCGCACCTCCAGGAGGTCGTCGCCGACCAGGGCGTCACCATCGCCAACGGGCTCGCGCCGACGCCGATCTGCGTGCCCGCGCGGGCGTCGCTGCTCACCGGGCAGTACGCCAACAACCACGGTGCGGTCACCGTGGCCGGCGAGGGCGGGAGCTACACCGCCTTCGACGACGAGGACACGCTGCCGGGCAGTCTGCAGGGGGCCGGCTACGACACGATGATGGTCGGCAAGTACCTCAACGGCTACACCCGCCACGAGGTCGACCACCAGCCGCCGGGCTGGACCGTGTGGCGCCCCACCGTCGACTTCGCGACGTACGACTTCGAGCACCCGCAACTCCTCGTCGACGGCGAGATCAAGGAGTACGACGAGTACTCCACGACCCTGCTCAGCGACCAGTCGAACGCCCTGATCGAGGAGCACGCCTCGGGCGATCCGTGGTACCTGTGGGTCAACTACGTCGCGCCGCACCACGGCAGCCCCGAGGAGGACGGCGACCCGGACGGCTACTCGACGACCGTGCCGGCGAAGCAGGACCGCGACACCTTCGAGGACCTCGACCTCGACACCACGCCCGAGATGTTCGAGAAGGACCCCAGCGACAAGGCGCTGGTCCGGTCGGCGCGACAGAAGAGCCCTCGGGCGCGGCGCGCCGCGCTGCGGGAGGTCCGCCAGCAGCGGGTCGAGTCGCTCCAGGCCGTCGATCGCGCGATCGCCCGCACCGTCGAGACCCTCGAGCGCACCGGCCAGCTCGACGACACCTACGTCGTGGTGACCTCGGACAACGGGTACGCCGTCGGGGAGCACCACCTCAACGGCAAGCTGTGGCACTACCGCGACACGATCGGGATCCCGATGTTCGTCCGCGGCCCCGGTCTCCCCGCGGGCACCACCGCGCAGGCCCCGGTCACCAACGCGGACTGGGCGCCGACCTTCGCCGCCCTCGCCGGCACCACGCTCGACCGCGACGCCGACGGCGTCGACGTGATGCCGTGGCTCGCCAGCGACGCCACACGACGCGTCGTACCGATCGCCGGATGGCCGGTCAAGGGCGGCCTCGACCCGCTCTACACCGGCGTCATCGTGGGTCCGTGGACCTACGTCCGCGGCCGCAAGGGACGCGGCGAGATGTACTACACGAAGAACGACCCCTACCAGCTCTACAACCTCTACCACGACCCGCGCTACAAGGCGGCGCGCCAGGAGCTGCGCTCCCTGTGGCTCGAGACCAAGGACTGCGCCGGCGCGACCTGCCCCCGGACGTTCATGAAGTAGACGTTCATGAAGTAGCAGTCGCGACCGGTAGCGTTGCGTCCCGTGAGCACCACCCCCTCCCGCGTGTTCGCGGCCAGGCTGGTCGGGCTCCCGATCTTCGACCCCCAGGGCGACCAGGTCGGGAAGGTCCGCGACCTGGTCGTGACCCTGCGCACCGAGGGGACCCAGCCCCGCGTCCTCGGGATGGTCGCGGAGGTCTTCGGGCGGCGCCGGATCTTCGTGCCGATGACCCGGGTCACCAACATCGACAGCGGCCACGTCTACACCACCGGCCTGCTCAACATGCGCCGCTTCGAGCAGCGCTCGACCGAGACCCTGGTCATCGGGCAGATGCTCGACCGGACCGTCACGATCAAGGACAGCGGCATCACCGGCACGGTGTACGACGTCGCGATGGAGCCCGCGCGCACCCGCGACTGGGTCCTGAGCCGGGTCGCCGTCCGCGAGCCGTCCAAGGGATTCCGCCGCCGCGGGCAGTCGCACGTGGTCGAGTGGCGCGACGTCGTCGGCCTCTCCCGCAGCGACGAGCGGCAGGGAGCCACCCACCTGGTCGCGGCCCTCAACGAGATGAGGCCCGCCGACGCGGCCAGCATCCTGCACGACCTGCCGCCCGAGCGGCGCACCGCGGTGGCGCTCGCGCTCGACGACGAGCGGCTCGCCGACGTCCTCGAGGAGCTGCCGGAGGACGACCAGGTCGAGATCCTCAAGGGCCTGGACTCCGAGCGCGCGGCCGACGTCCTCGAGGAGATGTCGCCGGACGACGCGGCCGACCTGGTCCGCGACCTGCCGCCGGAGACCGCCGAGATCCTGCTCGAGCTGATGGAGCCGGAGGAGGCCGAGGACGTGCGGCGGCTGATGTCGTACGTCGAGAACACCGCCGGCGCCATGATGACCTCCGAGCCGGTGATCCTCGGCCCCGACGCGACCATCGCCGACGCGCTCGCCCACGTCCGCAACCCCGAGCTGACGCCCGCCCTCGCGGCGCTCGTCTACGTCTGCCGTCCGCCGCTGGAGACCCCGACCGGCAAGCTGCTCGGCGTCGCCCACATCCAGCGACTGCTCCGCGAGCCGCCGTCCACCCTGGTCGCCGGGGCCCTCGACGACTCGCTGGAGTGGCTGCGCCCGGAGGCGAGCATCGACGAGGTCGCGGCCCACCTCGCGACGTACAACCTGGTCGCGACGCCGATCGTCGACGAGGACAAGCGCCTCATCGGCGCCGTCACCGTCGACGACCTGCTCGACCACATGCTGCCGGCCAACTGGCGCGAGCGCGCCCGTGAGCGCGGGAGCGGGGCATGAGCCGCCCCGCCGGCGAGACGCGGCGCGAGCGCCTCGACACGCCGCGAGAGGAACGACGCAAGCTGGTCCGCCGGCCGTCGTACAACGCCGACACCTTCGGGGTCTTCGCCGAGCAGTTCGCCCGGTTCATGGGCACGGCGACCTTCCTCATCTACATGACGCTGTTCGTGATGGCGTGGATGGCCTGGAACACCCTGGCGCCCGCGGACCTGCGCTTCGACCGGTTCCCGTTCATCTTCCTGACGCTGATGCTGAGCCTGCAGGCGTCGTACGCCGCGCCCCTGATCCTGCTCGCCCAGAACCGCCAGGAGGCCCGCGACCGGGTGATCGCCGAGCAGGACCGGCAGGCCGATGCCCGGGCGCACGCCGACATGGAGTTCCTCGCGCGTGAGGTCGCGTCGCTGCGGATGGCCGTCGGCGAGGTCGCGACCCGCGACTTCCTGCGCTCGGAGCTGCGCTCGCTGCTCTCCGACCTCGACGAGCGCGCCGAGGAGCGGGAGGACGAGCGTGCGCAGTCTCACGAGGACGGCGCCGACGGCGGCTCACCCGGGGGTCCCTAGACTCAGGGGTTGTGAGCAGTACGACGCAGTCCCCGTCCGTCGAGCAGGTCATGGCCGCGCTCAGCAAGGTCGACGACCCCGAGATCAAGCGCCCCATCACCGAGCTCGGCATGGTCGAGGGCGTCGACATCGCAGCCGGCGACGGCGGCTCGGTCGTGACCGTCAAGGCACTGCTGACCGTGGCCGGCTGTCCGCTCAAGGACACCATCAACCGCGACGTGACCGCCGCCGTCGCGGCCCTGCCCGGCGTGACCCGGGTCGAGGTCCAGCTGGGCGTCATGAGCGCCGAGCAGCGCTCCGGCCTCCACGAGACGCTGCGAGGCGGCCAGGCGCAGCGGGAGATCCCGTTCGCCCAGGCCGGCTCGCTCACCAAGGTGTTCGCGATCGCCTCCGGCAAGGGCGGGGTCGGCAAGTCCTCGGTGACCGTCAACCTGGCCCTCGCGCTGGCCAAGGCCGGGCGCAAGGTGGGCCTCGTCGACGCCGACATCTACGGCCACTCGGTCCCGGCGATGCTCGGCGTGGCCGACGCGCGGCCCACCCAGGTCGACGACCTGATCATGCCCGTGCCCACCCCGTCGGGCGTCTCGGTCATCTCGATCGGGATGCTCAAGCCGCGCCGCGACCAGGTCGTCGCCTGGCGCGGACCGATGCTCGACCGGGCGCTCGTCCAGATGCTCGCCGACGTCTACTGGGGCGACCTCGACGTCCTCCTCCTCGACCTGCCGCCGGGCACGGGCGACGTCGCGATCTCCCTCGGGCAGCACCTGCCCGGCGCCGAGGTCGTCGTCGTGACCACGCCGCAGGAGGCCGCCGCCGAGGTGGCCGAGCGCGCCGGCACGATGGCCTCGATGATGCACCAGCGCGTGGTCGGGGTCATCGAGAACATGAGCTATCTCGCCTGCCCGCACTGCGCGGAGGCCGGCGAGGACCACCGGCTCGAGATCTTCGGCTCCGGCGGCGGAGACCGCGTCGCGCAGACCCTGTCCCAGCGCTTCGGCTACGACGTGCCGGTGCTGGGCCGGATCCCGCTCGACGTCGCGCTGCGCGAGGGCGGCGACGTGGGCAAGCCCATCGTCGACGCGGACCCGACGGCCCCGGCCGCCGCCGCCCTGCAGTCGATCGCCGACCGGCTCGACGGGCGCGGCCGCGGACTGGCCGGCATGCAGCTCGGACTCACCCCGACCAGTAAGTTCTGACCGGCAGTTCTGATCGGCACGCCGCACGGCGCGCGGAGCAACGACGGGGTACGACGGGGAAGGGGCGGCGGGTGTTCGGGATCGGCTTCGGCGAGCTCGTGGCGATCGCGCTCGTCACGGTTCTCGTCTTCGGTCCCGACCGGCTGCCCGACCTGGCCCGCCAGGCCGGACGGCTCCTCCGGGAGCTGCGCAAGTTCGCCACCAACGCGCGTGACGAGCTGCGGGCCGAGCTCGGCCCCGCGTACGCCGACCTCGAGCTCACCGACCTCGACCCCCGCGCGATCGTGCGCAAGCACATCGCCGAGGCGATGGCCGAGCTCGACGAGCTCGAGGACACGATCCGCAGCGCCGGCGACGACGAGCCGGTTCGGGTCCGGCCGCTCGAGCCCGGCGAGCGGCCGCCGTACGACCTCGACGCGACCTGACCGGGCGGCGTGACCGGTCGATCGCTCCTGCGGTCGGGGACCAAACCGCGGCATTTCGGCCCCGGAGCCGGGCGTCCGGTGAACCGCGCCAGTCGCTCAGCCGGCGCGCGACGCGCTCTGCGACTGGGCGGCGGCCAGTGCCGCGAAGGAGACGAGGACGGTGCGCCGCCCCTCCCCAGCGACCAGCTCGCAGAAGTCCGCTCCGACGCGCCGTAGGAGCCCCTCGTGGCGGCTGCCGTCGCGCAGGTGGAGCAGGCACGGCTCGCCCGCCTCGGCGATGCGGCGCAGCGCGGAGGCGAGGCTGAGGCGGGTCAGCGGCGACCAGGCGATCTCGGGGACGGAGCGCTCCGAGACGTCGGACGCGGTGGTCACCGCCGGGAGGGCGACGACCCAGTCGTGATCGCCGCTCGCCGCGAGGAGCCAGCCGTCGGCGACCCGCTCGAGCGTCCCCGTCACGGTCCCGACGCCGAGCACGCCGAGGGTCACCGTCCGCCCCACGCTCGCCATGAGCCGCCCGGCGAGCGTGACCTGCTGGTACTCGGCGCGGCTGCGGTCGGCCACCTCCAGGTCGCGCTCGGCCGCGTAGAGGGCGCCGGCCTGGCCCTCGAGGTCGTCGAAGAGCGCGAACAGCTCGTCCTCCCAGCCCATGCGAACACCCTGGCACGACCTTCTCCACAGGCTGCACAGATCCGATTGACAATCGCGTTGAACAGTCTTATCCTGAATCAAACGCAAGCAAACGCAAAGGTTCTCTCGGGATGGAACTCGTCGTTGCCGGCGGGGCGCGCCTGCGCGCGTCCCTCCTCTGGCTCTCGGTCACGCTGGCGCTGGGCGCCCTGGCCGCCTCCGTCGGACCGCTCGTCGGTGCGCTCGCCCGGATGCCTGGGCCGACCTTCGCCGACGCGCTGGTGCAGCTGTGCGCGGCCATCTCGCTCGTGGCGGGCGGCGGGCTCTGGCTCGCCGCCACGGACGTCGCGTGGGCGGTGCTGCGCTCCCCGCGGAGCCTCCCGCCGCGCGCCGTCGGCCCGCTGAGGCGCCTGCTCCTCGCGGCGTGCGGCATCACGATCCTGGCGACGACCGCGCCGGCCGGCGCGGCGCCCTCCACCGTCGGCCGGTCCGGGACGGACTCGGGCGCCGATGCCGGAGCGGCGGTGGACGCCGGCGCGGCTGCGGACACGGGTGCGCGGTTGCTCGAGGGCCTGCCCCTCCCCGATCGCGCCACCGGTCGGCCGTCCCCGCCACGCCGCGGCGCGCTCGTCACCGTCCGCCCCGGCGACTCGCTGTGGACGATCGCCGCGGCGCGGCTGGGCCCGGACGCCGCGCCGGCCGACGTGGCGTCGTACTGGCTGCGGGTGCAGGACCTCAACGCCGCGGCCCTGGGCACCGACCCCGATCTCATCCAGCCGGGGCAGACGCTCCGACTGCCGCCCGCCTGACCAGGAGGAAGTCATGTCCGCTGTCCCACACGAGCTGGTCGGTCTCCGCGTGCCCGTCCCCGTCAGCCCCACCCAGGGCACCCTCGCCCTGGCCCTGCTCCCCCGCCAGTCACCGCCGCGCGCCCGGCCCCGGCACGCCGCGCCAGCTCGGCCGGGTGCGGTCGTCGTCCCGATCGACCAGCGGTTGCGGCACGCCATCGAGGAGTGGACCCACCGGTTCGTGCAGGCGGCCGTCGAGATCGTCGGCGGCGATCGTCCGGTCTCGCAGCTGGTGCGCTGGACCACTCGCGAGGTGTACGCCGACCTCCACCGCCGGGCGCTCCTCGTCGCCCGGGCCGGTGGTCACCAGCCCGGGCTCGCCCGCGTGCAGCCGGTGCGCCCGCGCGTGCAGAGCGTCCACGCCTGCTTCATCACCGAGGCGATCGTCGAGTGCGGGGTGCACGTGCGCCACGGGGAGCGCTCGCGCGCCGTCGCCGCCCGCTTCGAGCGCTGCGAGCAGCGCTGGATCTGCACCGCCCTCGACTTCTCCTAGGCGGCGCGTGCGCGGGTGCGCTGAGAGGTTCCGCCGATAGGTGGCGGAACCTCTTATCCGCTGACGCGGGTGGTGTAGCCCGAGGCTCCGCCCGGGGCGCCGTGGCAGCGCTTGTACTTCTTGCCCGAGCCGCAGGGGCACAGCGCGTTGCGGCCGACGTCGCCGAACTCGTCGTCGGCCTTCGACGCGGTGCTGCCGCGGACCTCCTCGTGACCGGTCTCGTCCGGCGCGGAGTAGGTGAGGTTCTGCGGCTGCTTCGGGGCGTCGAGGCCCTTGGCGGTGACCCTGGGCGCGGAGGCACCCGTGGCGCCGGCGGCCTTGAGCTCGGAGGAGATGGACTCCAGGTCCATCCGACCCCCGGCCTCGAGGCCGACGCCGACGGGCGGCTCGGCGAACGCGCCCTCGTGCATCGGGCCCGCGTGGGCGGTGCCGTCGGCGTGGTAGTGGATCTCCTCCTCGTCGTCCTCCTCCACCTGGACCTCCAGGTTGAAGAGGAAGCCGACGGTCTCCTCCTTGATGCCGTCCATCATGGCGGCGAACATGTCGAAGCCCTCGCGCTGGTACTCGACGAGCGGGTCGCGCTGCGAGTAGGCCCGCAGGTAGATGCCCTCGCGCAGGTAGTCCATCTCGTAGAGGTGCTCACGCCACTTGCGGTCGAGCACGGAGAGCAGCACGCGGCGCTCGAGCTCGCGAGCGACCTCCTCGCCGACCTCCTCCTCGCGGCGGTCGTAGGCCGCGTGGGCGTCGGCCTTGAGCACGTCGATGAGGTGCGACTTCTCCAGCGCGGCCTGGGTGCCGGCCTCCTCGACCAGGTCCTTCCAGGACACCGAGACCGGCCAGAACTGCTTGAGGTCGGTCCACAGCTGCTCGAGGTCCCACTCCTCGGAGAACTCGTCGAGCGAGCCGTTGACGAAGCCCGTGACGACGTCGTCGATGAAGGTCCGGATCTGGTCCTCGAGGTCCACGCCCTCGAGCACCTCGCGGCGCTCGCCGTAGATCACCTTGCGCTGGCGGTCCATCACGTCGTCGTACTTGAGGACGTTCTTGCGGGACTCGAAGTTCTGCGACTCGACCTGACCCTGGGCGCTGGCGATCGCGTTGGTGACCCGCTTGTTCTCGATCGGGACGTCGTCGGGGATCTTGAGCATGAGCAGGACCCGGTCGACCCAGTCGGACTTGAAGAGCCGCATGAGCTCGTCCTGCAGGGAGAGGTAGAAGCGGCTCTCGCCGGGGTCGCCCTGGCGGCCGGAGCGACCGCGCAGCTGGTTGTCGATGCGGCGCGACTCGTGGCGCTCGGTGCCGATGACGTAGAGGCCGCCGAGGTCCTTGACCTCGTCGTGCTCGGCCTCGACCTGCTTCTTGATCCGCTCGACCATCGCGGGCCAGGCGGCGTCGTACTCGTCGGCGGTCTCGCCGGACGGCTCGAGACCCTGCTTGCGCAGCTCGGCGTCGGCGAGGAACTCGACCGATCCGCCGAGCATGATGTCGGTGCCTCGACCGGCCATGTTGGTGGCGACCGTGACCGCGCCCCTGTGGCCGGCCATCGCGACGATCTTCGCCTCCTCGGCGTGGACCTTCGCGTTGAGGACCGAGTGCGGGACGCCGCGCTTGGTGAGCTGCTGGTGGAGGTACTCCGACTTCTCGACCGAGACGGTGCCGACGAGGACCGGCTGACCCTTCTCGTGGCGCGCGACGATGTCGTCGACGACGGCGTCGTACTTCGCCTCCTCGGTGCGGTAGACGAGGTCGGGCTGGTCGACGCGCTGCATCGGCTTGTTGGTCGGGATCGGGACCACGCCGAGCTTGTAGATCTTGTCGAACTCGGAGGCCTCGGTGAGCGCCGTGCCGGTCATGCCGGAGAGCTTCTGGTAGAGGCGGAAGTAGTTCTGCAGGGTGACGGTGGCGAGGGTCTGGTACTCCTCGCGGACCTTCACGCCCTCCTTGGCCTCGATGGCCTGGTGGAGACCGTCGTTGTAGCGGCGTCCCGCCAGCATGCGGCCGGTGTGCTCGTCGACGATGAGCACCTCGCCCTCCATGACGACGTACTCCTTGTCGTTGCGGAACAGCTCCTTGGCCTTGATGGAGTTGTGCAGGAAGGAGATGAGCGGGGTGTTGGCCGACTCGTAGAGGTTCTCGATGCCGAGGTGGTCCTCGACCTTGGTGATGCCGTCCTCGAGGACCGAGATGGTGCGCTTCTTCTCGTCGACCTCGTAGTCGACGTCCTTGGTGAGCTTCTGCGCGATCTTGGCGAACTCGCCGTACCACTTCACCTCGTCCTGGGTCGGGCCGCTGATGATCAGCGGGGTCCGGGCCTCGTCGATGAGGATCGAGTCGACCTCGTCGACGATGGCGAAGTGGTGGCCGCGCTGCACGCACTCCTCGAGCGAGGAGGCCATGTTGTCGCGCAGGTAGTCGAAGCCGAGCTCGTTGTTGGTGCCGTAGGTGATGTCGCAGGCGTAGGCCCTGCGCCGCTCGTCGGGGCGCATGCTCGGCAGGATCACGCCGACGGTGAGGCCGAGGAAGTGATGGACGCGGCCCATCATCTCGGACTGGAACTTGGCGAGGTAGTCGTTGACCGTGACGACGTGGACGCCCTTGCCCTCGAGGGCGTTGAGGTACGCCGGGAGGGTCGAGACGAGCGTCTTGCCCTCACCGGTCTTCATCTCGGCGATGTTGCCGAGGTGGAGGGCGGCGCCACCCATGACCTGGACGTCGAAGTGCCGCTGGCCGAGCACCCGCCGGGCGGCCTCGCGGACCGTGGCGAAGGCCTCGGGCATGAGGTCGTCGAGGTCCTCGCCCTCGGAGAGGCGCTTGCGGAACTCGTCGGTCATGCCCCGCAGCTCGTCGTCGGACATCGCCTTGAAGTCGTCCTCGATGGCGTTGACGGCCTTGGCGATCCCCTCGAGCTGGCGGAGGATCTTGCCCTCTCCGATGCGGAGGAGCTTGTCGATGATCACTGGCACGCGGCCACTCTACCCAGCGGTTTCTAGGCGTCCGATTCTCGGCGGCGGTCGTAGTCGGCGAAGGCCGCGGCGCGCTCGTTCTCGATCTTGCGGCCGAGGCCGTAGGCCGTCGCCCACAGGAGGGCGAAGAGCCCGCCGACCACGAACATGAGGGGTGCGAGCAGGCCCAGGGCGACCGCGCCGACCTGCACCGCGTGGCCCAGCAGGTACGCCGGCTCGCGGCGCAGCATCCCGGCGACCAGCACGCACAGGAGCGCCAGGCCCAGGCCGAGCGGCAGCGCGAGGGCGGGCCGGATGTCGGAGATCGCGATCATCACCGGGGTGGACAGGGCGATGGCGATGGCCTCGAGCGAGAGGACGGCGGCGCACATCGCGCGGCGCGGGGACCGGCCGCGCTCCGCGTCGCCGGTGCCGACCGCCTCGGTCACTTGCGACCGCCCAGCAGCACCCGGGCCTCACCGACGGTGACGACCGAGCCGGTGACGAGGACCGCCCCGGAGCTGAGCGCGTCGGTGCTGCCGGACTCGGCGAGCGCCGCGGCCGCGTCGATGGCGTCGCCGAGGAGGGGGACGACCGTGACCCGGTCCTCGCCGAACACCTCGCGGGCGATGACGGCGAGCTCCTCGGCCGGCATCGCGCGGGCGGTGGAGTTCTGGGTGACGACGATCTGCTCGAGGATCGGCTCGAACGCGGCGAGCAGGCCCTCGGCGTCCTTGTCGCCCATCACGCCGAACACGCCGATGAGCGGGTCGAACTGGAAGGAGTCCTCCAGCGCGGCGGCCGTGGCCTCCGCGCCGTGCGGGTTGTGCGCCGCGTCGAGGACGATGGTGGGACTGCGCCGGACCACCTCGAGCCGGCCGGGCGAGGTGATCTCGGCGAACGCGCCGCGCACGACGTCGTCGCCGAGCGGCTCGCCCTGACCGTCGGGCCCGCCGACGAAGGCCTCGACCGCGGCGAGGGCGGCGGCGGCGTTCTGCGCCTGGTGGGCGCCGTAGAGGGGCAGGAAGAGGTCGTCGTACCGGCCGCGCAGGCCCTGGATCGTGATCACCTGGCCG
Organism: Nocardioides albidus; assembly: GCF_006335005.1. Classification (GTDB taxonomy): domain Bacteria; phylum Actinomycetota; class Actinomycetes; order Propionibacteriales; family Nocardioidaceae; genus Nocardioides; species Nocardioides albidus. The sequence continues at coordinate 283,400 of NZ_VDMP01000026.1, read as the reverse complement.
CCGACGGCCGGCGCTCGGGAGACGACGTTGAACTCGAGGCCCTCGCGGGCGACGGTCGCGCCGACCTCCACCGCGCGCTCGAGGAGCACGGCGGCGACGTCGGCGGTCTGCTGGGCGAGCACGGCGATGGAACCGGGCTTGATGATCCCGGCCTTCTCGCGGGCGATCTCGACCGCGGTGCCGCCGAGGTAGTTGGCGTGGTCGACGGCGATCGGCGTCACGACCGCGACGTCGGCGTCGATCACGTTGGTGGCGTCCCACGAGCCGCCCATCCCGACCTCGACGACCGCCACGTCGACGGGGGCGTCGGCGAAGGCGGCGTACGCCATCCCGACGACGGCCTCGAAGAAGCTGAGCGGGTGGGCCTCGGCCTCGTCGACCAGGTGCATGTACGGCGCGACGTCGTTGAAGGCCCGGACGAACGCCTCGTCGTCCAGGGGCTCCCCGTCGACGCTGATCCGCTCGCTCATCTTCTCGACGTGCGGGCTGGTGAAGCGGCCGGTGCGCAGGTCGAGGGCGCGCAGCAGCGCGTCGATCATCCGCGAGGTCGACGTCTTGCCGTTGGTGCCGGTCAGGTGGATCGAGCGGTAGGCGCGCTGCGGATCGCCGAGCAGCTCGGTGAACGCGCGGATCCGGTCGAGGGACGGCTCGAGGCGGGTCTCGGGCCATCGGGAGAGGAGGGCGTCCTCGGCCTCGGCGAAGGTCTCGGCAGGTCGCGCAATCGGCTGATTCATGGCTCCCGAGAGTCTAGGGTGTCGGCGCGGGAGGGAGGCAAAGCATGCGCGCTCGGAGACTCGCCACGCTCGTGGTGGCGGCGATCGCGCTGTCCGGATGCGCCGCGAACGGCGACCCCGCCGCCACGACGCCTGCGACGGGGCCGACGCCGAGCGAGGCTCCGCTGATCCCCGAGCCGAGCGCCCTCCCCTCCGCCCTGCCCAGCGACGTGCTGGCGGGCGAGATGCAGGACCTGGCCAAGCTGGCGGAGCGGCTGGCCCAGCAGCTGCCGGTCCAGCGGCGTCCGGCGCCGGTGCGGGTCGCGGGCAGCAGCTCGCAGTGGCAGCCCGGGGCGGCGTACCGCGGGGTGTTCGCCGATCCCGACATCGTGCGCTTCCGCGGCCGGTGGTACGCCTACGCCACCAACACCTCCCACCTGCGGCTGCCCACCCTGACCTCGCGCGACCTCGTCACCTGGACGCCGCTGTCGGACGGGTCGGGGCGCCGGATCGACCCGATCGAGACCGCCGGCTGGGTCCGCAGCCGCGACGGGGGACGCGACCTGTGGGCGCCCGGGGTGGACAAGGTCGGCAACGGCTGGACGGCCGCGTACGCCGCGCCGGCGGGCACCCAGGGCGGCGAGCGGCACAACTGCATCGGCCTGACCCGCGGGCCCTCCCCCGCGGGTCCGTTCCGCCCCGTCGGGGACCCGATCTGCTACGGCGAGGCCCAGCTCGGGGTGATCGACCCCGACGTCTTCGTCGACGAGCACGGGGTCGCCTGGCTGCTGTGGAAGTTCTCCGGGGTCGTGCACCGCCGTCCGGCCGGACTGTTCATCCGGCAGCTCAACGCCGACGGGACCGGCTTCGCCGACGGCTCGCAGACCCGTGAGCTGCTCACCCTCGACCGCCCGTGGGAGGGCATCACGATCGAGAACCCGAGCATGGTGCAGTTCCGTGGCGTGACCTACCTCTTCTACTCGGGCAACTCCTGGGAGCGGGCCGACTACGCGACGGGATACGCGATCTGCGCCGGACCCCAGGGGCCGTGCGTACGCCAGAACCACGGCGAGCCCCTGCTCTCGACCGCCTCCACCGGCCGCCTCGGCCCGGGCGGCGCCTCGGCGTTCGTCGACCACAAGTCGCTGCGGCTGATCTACCACGCCTGGGACCGGGTCGGACACATGCGCCGGCTCCACATCGCCAGCCTGTGGCAGCGTGACGACGGCACCCTCGAGGTCATCGACCCCGGCTGACCGTTGAGTTGCCGCTTTCTCACCCTTGAGTTGCCGCTTTCTCACCCTTGAGTTGCCGCTCCCCGGGAGGGCCGGCAACTCGACGGTGAGGTTCGGGCAACTCGACGGTGAGTTCGGGGCAACTCAACGGTGAGGTTCCGGCAACTCAACGACAGGACGTCACCGAGCGCGGGCGGCCTGCATCCGCATCCAGCCGGCGACCTGCCACATGAGGGGCTCGGCGGCGTCGAAGACCTGGGTGTGCCGCCAGAAGCCGTGGACCTGGCCGAGATAGCGGGTGCCGACGACCTCGACGCCGGCTTCGGCGAGCAGGTGGACGAGGTGCTCGCCCTCGTCGCGCAGGGGGTCGTGCTCGGCCGTGGCGACCAGGGTCGGCGGCAGTGTGCCGAGGGCGTCGGAGAGCAGCGGCGCGAGGTCCGGGTGCGCGAGGTCCGCGGGGGTGGCGGCGTACTGCTGCCAGTACCAGGCCGCCTCCGCGGGGTCGAAGCCGTCGGCGGCCGTCCGGTAGGAGTCGAACGACGCGGTGGGGTCGAGGAAGGGGTAGATCAGCGCGACGCCGGTGAAGCGGCCGGGGTGCCGCAGCGCGGCGACGAGCGCGAGGTTGCCGCCGGCGCTGTCGCCGTGGGCGAAGGTCGGCAGGCCGGCCAGGTCCGGCTGGTCGTCGAGCCAGCGCGTGGCGGTGGAGACGTCGTCGGGCGCCGCCGGGAACCGGTGCTCCGGCGGGCGGCGGTAGTCCACGCTCAGCACCGCCATCCGGCTGAGGTCGGCGAAGCGGCGTACGGCGGCGTCGTGGACCTCGACGTCGTTGAAGACGAACCCGCCGCCATGGGCGTGCACGACGACGGCGTCGTACCCCTCGGGAAGGTAGAGCCTCGCGGGGACGCCGCCGGCGTCGACGTCGCGCACCTCGGCCACCTCCGGCCCCCGCTGCTCGGCCGCGGCCCGCCGGTCGCGCTCGCGCTCGGCGGCGATGTCGAAGGCGGGGTCGGTCACCGGGACCGCCCCGGCTGCGTTCTCGACGGCCTTGCGGGCCTGGGGATGCAGGGTCATGCGCTCAGAGAACCAGAGTCAGCCGCACCGTGTCGGCGAGGGGTCGGTATCCGAGCTCAGCCGATCTCAGGCGTCGAGGCGGGCGAGCTCCTCGTCCACGATCGAGGGGTCGAGCTTGGTGAAGACCGGCGTCGGCTTGGCGACCGGCGTACCGACCGTGATCGGGTGGCGCCGCCAGGACGGGAAGCCGGAGTAGTCGCCGGTGATGATCGGGTAGCTGCGGGACTCGTCGTCGAGGTCGGTGACCTCCTCGATGCGCGGCATCGGCGCGACCGCTCCCTCCCCGCCGAGGGCCCGGTCGACCAGGTTGGCGGAGAACGGCAGGAACGGGCTGAGGACGAGGTTGAGGTCGGCGACGCACTGCGCCATCACGTGCAGGATCGTGGCCAGGCGCTCGGGGTCGTCCTTGATCTTCCACGGCTCGGAGTCGGAGACGTACTTGTTGACCTCGGCGACCGCCCGCATCGCCTCGCCGATCGCCTGCTTCTGCCGGTGCCGGGCGATGAGGTCGCCGACCGTGCCGAACGCGGCCTCGGTGGCCGCGAGGACCGCCTCGTCCTCCGGGCTCAGCGCGCGGGCGGCGGGGATCTCGCCGAAGTTCTTGGCGATCAGGTTGGCGGTGCGGTTGACCAGGTTGCCCCAGCCGGCCACCAGCTCGTCGTTGGTACGACGCACGAACTCGGCCCAGGTGAAGTCGGAGTCCTGGCTCTCCGGGCCCGCCGCGGCCACGAAATAGCGGAACGCGTCGGGCTGGTAGCGGGCCAGGAGGTCGTGGACGTAGATCACGAC
>NZ_VDMP01000026.1:269826-279453 GCF_006335005.1 Nocardioides albidus | reverse complement strand
CGCCGAGCCGGCGCGCCCACTCCACCGAGGCGGACAGGTAGCCGACCACGGCGTCGAACCAGACGTAGAGCTTCTTGGTCGGGTTCTCACGCCACCCGTCGAGGGGGATGGTGATGCCCCAGTCGATGTCGCGGGTGATCGAGCGGGGCCGGATCTCCTCGAGGATGTTCTTCGAGAACCGGATGACGTTGGGTCGCCACAGCCCCGTCGCCTCCCGCTCGTCGAGCCAGGCGGTGAGCGCCTCGGCCAGCGCGGGCAGGTCGAGGAAGAAGTGCTGGGTCTCGACGAACTCCGGCGTCTCGCCGTTGATCTTCGAACGCGGGTTCTTCAGGTCCTGCGGGTCGAGCTGGTTGCCGCAGTTGTCGCACTGGTCGCCGCGTGCGCCGTCGTACCCGCAGATCGGGCAGGTGCCCTCGATGTAGCGGTCCGGGAGGGTGCGACCGGTCGAGGGCGAGATCGCGCCGTACGTCGTCTGCTCGACGAGGTAGCCGTTCTCGTAGACGCCCAGGAAGAGCTCCTGCACGACCGCGTGGTGGTTGCGGGTCGTCGTACGCGTGTAGAGGTCGTAGCTGACGCCGAGGCCGACGAGGTCCTCGACGATCAGCCGGTGGTTCTTGTCGGCGAGCTCCTGCGGAGTCATGCCGGCCTCGTCGGCGGCGATGAGGATCGGGGTGCCGTGCTCGTCGGAGCCCGACACCATGAGCACGTCGTTGCCCGCCATCCGCTGGTACCGGCTGAAGACGTCGGACGGGACACCGAAGCCGGCCACGTGGCCGATGTGACGGGGGCCGTTGGCGTAGGGCCAGGCGACAGCGGAGAGGACGTGGGTCATGGCCTGAATCCTAGGGTCGCGGCCGGCTCGGTCGGTCAGCGGCGGGACTTCTTGATCCGGCGGGCGGTCCGCAGCCGGATGTCCGGGAGCGCGTCGTACAGGAACTGGCCGGGGCACTCGGTGTCGTTGGTGTCGCGGTGGCCGTCGATGACCGGCACCGTCACCCACGTCCCCTTGGGGTGGAGGTCGCTGCCGCGCGAGCGGACGAGGGTTACGCCGAGGGGGTCGCGGTGATATCTCCTCAGCTTCCAGGCGGCGACCTTGGCGATCCCGGCGAGGACCTTCGGCGTCGGGGCCGCCACGTCGTAGGAGCCGAGCACGGCGATGCCGACCGAGGTGTGGTTGAAGCCGAGGGTGTGCGCGCCGAGGGTGTCGCGGTCGCCGTCGGCTCCCCGCCGGCCGGCCCAGATCCGGCCGAACCGGTCGACGAGATAGTTGTAGCCGATGTCGGACCAGCCGAGCGTCTTGGTGTGGTAGCGGTAGATCGCCCGCAGCATGCGAGGGACGTCGCGCTTGCGGTAGTCGTTGCCGGTCGCGGTGTGGTGGACGTGGACCTGCTCGACCGTCCTGACCCGCTTCGGCCTCCCGGTGGCCCACCGCTCCTTGGCACCCCAGGACCGGCGGCTGCGGATCCTGGGTCGCAGGGAGCGACGTCGCTTCGGTCGGGCGGCGGGATCCGGGGCGTCGGACACGTCCCCGGCGTCATCGGCGTCCCCGGCGTCCCCGGCGTCGTGGCCCGGGTCGATCAGGGTGAGCACCGGGTCCTCGACGGCTCCGGCCACCTCGACCTGCACCCCGTCGCTGTCGCCGACCCAGAGCGGCTCGGTCGCCGCCCGGCTCCCCCGACCCTCGGTGCCGCGGTCGGGGAGGTCGTGCAGGGAGGGGACGCTGCGCCACGGCCCCCACGCCCCGCTGGTCCCGCGGACCCGGACCCGCACCTGCCCGGTCCCCGACGCCCAGGTGACCCCGAGGAGCGCGAAGCGGTCGGTGCGCTGCGGGGCGGTCCGCAGGACGGCACCCCGGGCGGCGACCTGCGGGTCCTGGCCGAGGGGTACGTCGAGCGCAGCCCCGGTCCCGTCCGCGTCGCGCCGCAGCCGCAGACGGGACCCCGCCGGCGCGGCCGCGGCGGCTCCGGAGGCGCGCCCGACGAGCGGCACGGCCGCCGCGGCGGCTCCGAGCACGGCGAGATCACGGCGGCGCAGGGACGGGTCCGAGGGCTTCATGACCATCGAGCATGCGCCATCGGGCGCGCCGGGCCCAGGGTCTGACTCCGCGTGTCAGGAGAAATCGAGGTCGCCCGTCCGGCTCCGCTTGAGCTCGTAGAAGTAGGGGAAGGACGCGACGGCGACGCAGCCGTCCCACAGGCGACCGGCGTCCTCGCCGCGCGGGATCTTCGACAGGACCGGGCCGAAGAAGGCGGCGCCGTCGATGTGGATGGTCGGGGTCCCGACGTCGTCACCGACCGCGTCCATGCCCTCGTGGTGCGAGGCCGCGACCGCATCGTCGTACGACGGGTCGGTGGCCGCCTCGATCAGCCCGGCGTCGAGGCCGACCTCCTCGAGCACCTCCGCGATGAGCGCGAGGCCGCCGTCGGGCTGCGCGTGCAGCGTGCGGCCCTCGACGTGGATGCGCTGGCCGAAGGCGTCGTACATCGGGCGGAGGACCTTGTCGCCGTACCTCTGCTGGGCGGCGACGAGCACCCGCACCGGACCCCAGGCCGGGACGAGGAACTCCCGGTAGCCGTCGGGGATGTCGCGGTCCTGGTTGAGGTAGCCCAGGCTCATCACGTGCCAGGCGACCTCGACGTCGCGCACCTTCTCGACCTCGAGGATCCACCGTGAGGTGATCCAGGCGAAGGGGCACATCGGGTCGAACCAGAAGTCGGCGCGGTGGGTTGCGGGCGCGGAGTTGTCAGCCATGGCTCGCCAACCTCTCCGCCGCCCGCGGCATTCCCGATCCGCCCCGAGCTCAGCGCACGCGCACGCTGCCGGTGACCGCGGGCGCCTTCGGCACGACCGTCGAGCCCAGGTAGCGCACCCGCACCGGCTTGGTGCCGCGGCCGGTGCGGACCTTCACCCGCGCCACACCGTCGTCGAGCCGGACCTCGCGCTTCCAGGATCCGATCCGGATCAGCACCTTGCCCGTGACCGGCAGCTTCCCCGCTGCGGTCACGCGCACCCGGACGATCGCCCGGCGGTGGGCCGAGCGCGTCGAGAGGGCGACGGTGGCCGGGCTGGTGACCAACCCGGGCAGGGTCAGGGTGGCGACGTTCGGCGCGTACTGGGCCTTCGCCGCCGTCACCTGGACCGCCATCGGCATGCCGACGTCGTCCGGCGTGAGCTGGTACGTCGGCGCGGTGGCCCCGGCGATCGGCGCCCCGTTGCGCAGCCACTGGTAGCCCACGGCCGCATCCGGGTGGTCGTAGGCGCCGGGCGTCGCCGTCAGCACCTGGCCCAGCGCCGGCGTCCCGGTGAGGGCCGGCGGCGTGGTCGGGTTGACCACGCCGAGGACGACGGGGCCGAGCTCGTAGAACCGCGAGACGAACGTCGTGTAGCCGTCCTGCCTCGCCACCACGCGCAGACTGATCTTCTTCCCCAGGAGATCAGGCGTGAGCGGGAGGCTGGCCGAGGTGTTGTCGCCGATCCGGACGCCGTCGGCGAACCACCGCCAGCGGTTCTCGGCGGGCGCCGGGCTCCAGCCGCCGGCGGTCGCCGTGACGGTCGTGTTGACGACGAGCGGAGCGTTGACCGTGGGGTCCGCCGTCTGCGTGAAGACGCCCGCGGTCGGCGGTGGCGGCGGGGTGACCGGCGGCGGGGCCGGCGCTCGGTCGACGAAGTGGATGAAGCCGGTCGGCCACCGGCCACTGGCCCGGGTGACCGAGCGCCAGTGGAAGGTGCCACCCCAGGCGTCCTCGGAGATGATGATCTCGTCGGCCGAGACGACCTTCTCGACGTACGCGACGTGACCGGACGACCCGGCGCCGTTGGAGTACTTGCCCCACCACGCGATGGCGCCGACGTTGGGCGTCTGGTCGGTGATGCTGGCCATGAAGATGCCCCAGTGGCTGGCGTTGCCCTCCCCCGTCCACGGCCGGACGTTCGGCATGCCGGCCTTGATCATCCGGTAGGCGGCGTAGTTGGTGCAGTTGTGCCCGGAGTACATCCGCCAGTACATCGAGCCGTTCGCCGCGCCGTACCCGGCGTCGGAGTAGCCGGCCTGGACGCAGGACGCGTAACCGCTGCAGAGATAGGTGGTGCCTGCCGATGGGAGGAGGGGTTCGTGCGGGATCGGGGACGAGGGGCCGGCGAGGACGAGATAGGACGCCAGCATCGCGCTGGCGGCAGTCGTGGTCCCCCAGCGCGCGGCCCGGCCTGGTGTGCGCATGCCGAACACCATCCGACACAACAGCACCAGAACGCAACAAAATCCCCGAATTTCTCTCCTTTCACTGGCGTGTCGCGTTGACTTTTGTTAATTACACCGTTGTGGTTCGCCTGCCTTGCTCCGATTGTCGGACAACTTCGACCGGGTGCAAGGATGACTGCCATGCCCGGCACCAACCTCACCCGCGACGAGGCGACTACCCGCGCCGCCCTCGTCGACGTGACGTCCTCCGTGATCGACCTCGACCTCTCCGAGGCGACGACCGACGGGGTGGAGACCTTCGGGTCGACCACCACGCTGACCTTCACCTGCCGTCAGCCCGGCTCGGCCACCTTCGCCGACCTGGTCGACGCCACCGTCCACGAGATCACCCTCAACGGCGCGCCGCTCGACCCTGCCACGGCGTACGCCGACAGCCGGATCGCGCTGCCCGACCTGCAGGCCGAGAACGTGCTCGTCGTCAAGGCCGACTGCAGGTACTCCAACTCCGGCGAGGGGCTCCATCACTTCGTCGACCCGGCCGACGGCCGGGTCTACCTCTACTCGCAGTTCGAGGTCCCCGACGCCCGCCGCGTCTACACCACCTTCGAGCAGCCCGACCTCAAGGCGCCCTTCACGTTCAACGTCACCGCGCCGGCCCACTGGAAGGTCGTGTCGAACGCGACGACGCCCGAGCCGGTCCCGACCGGCGCGACCAACGGACGCGGCGAGGAGGTCGCGGTCTGGAACTTCCCCGCCACCAAGCCGATGTCGACCTACATCACCGCGGTCGTCGCGGGTGAGTACTACGAGGTGCAGGACGTCTACGAGGGTGCCCACGGCACCATCCCGCTCGGCCACTACTGCCGCCAGTCGCTCAAGGACTACCTCGAGCGCGACCGCGCGGAGATCGTCACCCTCACCAAGCAGGGCTTCGCGTTCTTCGAGGACGCCTTCGGCTACCCCTACCCGTTCGGCAAGTACGACCAGCTCTACGTGCCGGAGTACAACATGGGCGCGATGGAGAACGCCGGCGCGGTGACCCTGCGCGACGAGTACCTCCCCCGCTCCCGCCAGCCGCGCTCGTTCTACGAGTTCCGCGCCTCGGTGATCCTCCACGAGATGGCCCACATGTGGTTCGGCGACCTCGTGACCATGAAGTGGTGGGACGACCTGTGGCTCAACGAGTCGTTCGCCGAGTGGGCCTGCTACCACGCCGAGGCCCTCGCGACGTCGTACGACGACGCCTGGACGGGCTTCACCAACGCCCGCAAGCAGACCGGCTACCGCGCCGACTCGCTGCCCTCGACGCACCCGATCGCCGCCGACAACGTCGACCTGCACGCCGTCGAGGTCAACTTCGACATGATCACCTACGCCAAGGGGGCGGCGGTGCTCAAGCAGCTCGTCGCCTGGGTGGGCCTCGACCCGTTCCTGGCCGGCCTCAAGCAGTACTTCCACGACCACGCCTTCGGCAACACCGAGTTCGCCGACCTGCTCACCGCGCTGGAGAAGGCGTCGGGTCGTGAGCTCTCCGGCTGGGCCCAGGAGTGGCTGCAGACCGCCGGCACCAACACCCTCTCCCCCGCCTTCGAGCTGGCCGAGGACGGCAGCTACGCGTCCTTCGCGATCAACCAGGCGGCGCCGGCCGAGCACCCCACGCTGCGACGGCACCGGGTCGGCATCGGCTTCTACAACTCCGAGCCGTCCGGGTCCGGCGAGGGCCGCCTGGTCCGCACCGACTACGTCGAGGTCGACGTCGAAGGAGCGCGCACCGAGCTGCCGGAGCTCGTCGGCAAGGCGCAGCCGGAGCTGCTGCTCATCAACGACCAGGACCTCGCGTTCGCGAAGATCCGGCTCGACGAGCGTTCACGCGAGACCGCCAGGGCCCGTCTCTCGGACCTCGACGACTCGCTGGCCCGTGCGCTCGTCTGGAGCGCCGCCTGGGACATGACCCGCGACGCCGAGCTCTCCGCCACCGACTTCGTCGAGCTCGTCCTGGGCAACATCGGCCAGGAGACCGACGCCTGGGGCGTGAGCCGGATCCCCGTGTACGCCGCGCAGGCGGTCAATCTCTACAGCGACCCCGCTCGTCGCCCCGAGCTCGCCGCCCGCTGGGAGCAGGGCCTGCGGGCACTGCTCGCCGCCGCGGATCCCGGCACCGACCACCAGCTGACCTTCGCCCGGACCTACGCCGCAGCGGCGACGAGCGAGGCCGCCGTGGCCGAGCTGGAGGGCCTGCTCGACGGCTCGCTGGCCTTCGAGGGCCTCGCCGTCGACCAGGACCTGCGGTGGACCCTGCTCACCGCTCTGGCCCGGGTCGGTCGCGCGGACGACGCCCGCATCGACGAGGAGCTCGCCGGCGACAACACGATCTCCGGGCAGGAGAAGTCCGCCGCGGCCCGTGCCGCGCAGCCCACGGCCGAGGCCAAGGAGCGCGCCTGGACCCAGGCCCTGCTCGACCCGTCGGTGCCCAACGAGACCCAGCGCAGCGTGGTCCTCGCGTTCTGGCAGCCCGGCCAGGAGGAGCTCCTCACGCCGTACGTCGAGCGCTACCTCGGCGAGGTCGCCGGCACCTGGGAGCGGCTGGGCAGCCACAAGGCCTCGGTCGCGCTGGAGTTCATCTTCCCCCGCCTGCTCGCCACCCCCGCCACGCTCGACGCGGTCGACGCCTGGCTGGAGGCCCATGCCGACGCGGTCAACCCCGGTGCCCTGCGCTACGTCCGCGAGGGCCGTGCCGACGTCGCCCGGGCGCTGGCCGCCCAGGCCCGCGACGCCCATCGACCCGGCGCGTCCTGACCCCGGAATCGCACCGACCCGGCGCATCCTGACCTCTGGGAGGGAAGGATGAGCCGGGTCGACGTGAAATCAGGGTCAGGATGAGCCGGGTCGGCGTCAGTCCTTGGCGAGCTGACCGAGCAGCTCGATGCCCTCGGTGAGGCCACCGGCCAGGTCACCGGCCGCGAACCGCACGGTCATCGCGGCGACGACCTGCTGCGCCTCCTCGTCGGTGAACCGCTCACGGGCGTGACCGCCGGTGACGATCTCGACGACTCGCCGGTCGGGGTCGACCATGATCAGGATGCTGCGCGAGGGCAGCACGAGGGTGTTGTGCAGGCTGGTCGCGAAGTCGCGGGGCGCGCCGGTGGCGGCTCCGACGAAGACGGAGATCTCGGCGCGGCACAGCTGCTCCGCGTTGCGCATGGTGACGTCGAGGGTGGCGCGCTGCGTGGCGCTGAGGGCTGTGGTGCTCATGGCTGCCGCTACCAGCTGCCGCCGGCGCCGCCGGCCTTGGAGTCGTCGGAGTCGGGTGCGGCCAGCTCACCGGTGGCCTTCCGCGGGCCGCCGAGCCACTGGTTCTCCGGCTCGAGCGCGTCCAGGCTCAGATCCTCACCGCGCGCGAGCGCGGGGCCGACGAAGAGGAGGGTGATCAGGACGAACACCAGGAGTGGGACGCCGCCGAGGTAGAGGAAGGCGTGGAGCACGTCCACGTCGGGCTTGGCCTCCCAGCTGGCCGCACCGTTGGCGGGGTGCGGCTCGGGGGTGTCCGCCGACGCGGCACCCGCCCCGGCGACGACGAGCAGGGCGCTGACCCCGACGAGGGAGCACACGGCGAGGAGGCGGCGTACGGCTGTGCTGGTCACGAGCGGCATGCTATCGGCTCGCGGGCGCGCGCGCCGTAGTGGTGTCCGCGCCGCCGCTCAGGTGCCTTTGGGACACTGGCGGGATGCTTGAGCTCCTCCTGTCCAGCAACGGCCCGACGAGTCCATGCGCCGACGGCGAGACCGTTTGCGACCTGACCTGGGACGTGACCGGCCGCCGGCAGCTCGCCGAGTGGTCCGACGTCCTCATCGGCACCCCGCTCGCGATCATCGGCCTGCTCCTGCTGGGCCTGGTGATCCGCTGGCTGCTCCAGCGGCTCGTCGACCGCATCGCCCGTCGCGCCGAGCGCGGCGTGCTGCCCGAGCGCGTCGAGAGCGCGGTGACCGCGCGCCGCAAGCAGCGGGCGGCGACGATGGGCGGCGTCCTGAAGAGCATCATCACGTTCATCGTGGTGGCGATCATCGGCACGATGGTGCTGAGCGAGGTGGGCGTCGACATCGCGCCGATCATCGCGAGCGCGGGGATCATCGGCATCGCGCTCGGCTTCGGCGCCCAGTCGCTGGTCAAGGACTTCCTGGCCGGCATCTTCATCTTCATCGAGGACCAGTACGGCGTCGGCGACGTCATCGACCTCGGGGAGGCCAACGGCACCGTCGAGGTCGTCACGCTGCGCATGACGCGACTGCGCGACATCAACGGGACCGTCTGGTACGTCCCCAACGGGGAGATCCTCCGGGTCGGCAACAAGAGCCAGAACTGGTCGCGCGCCGTCGTCGACGTCGGCGTCGGGTACGGCGAGGACCTGGCCCGGGTGCAGCGGGTGCTGCGGGAGGTCGCCCACGACCTGTGGGAGGACGACGAGTTCAACCACGTGATCATCGAGGAGCCCGAGGTGACCGGGGTCGAGATGCTCGCGGCGGACTCCGTGACCGTCCGGGTCATGGTCAAGACGGCGCCGCTCGAGCAGTGGGCGGTGGCGCGAGCGCTGAGGCAGCGGATCAAGGCCCGCTTCGACCACGAGGGCATCGAGATCCCCTTCGCCCAGCGGGTCGTGTGGCACCGCGAGGACCGGCGCCACCAGGAGGACGAGCCCTCGGTGCCGGCACCCACCGCCGGCGAGGGATGATGGGGACGTGACCACCCCGGAGCACGAGGAGACGAGCTTCTACGAGGAGATCGGCGGACTCGAGACCTTCCGCCGGATCGTCAAGAGGTTCTACGAGGGCGTCGCCACCGACGACGTCCTCCGTCCGATGTACCCCGAGGAGGACCTCGGCCCGGCCGAGGAGCGGTTCCTGCTGTTCCTGGTGCAGTACTGGGGCGGGCCGACGACCTACTCCCAGCACCGGGGGCACCCGCGACTGCGGATGCGGCACGCGCCGTTCGAGGTGGATCTCGAGGCACGCGACCACTGGCTGCGGCACTTCCGGGCCGCGCTCGACAGTGTGGAGCTGACGCCGGAGCAGGACGCCCGGTTCTGGGAGTACGTCACCCACGCCGCCACGTTCATGGTCAACACCCCGGGCTGAACCAGTTCGCTCACCGATGTAACGCCCGCCTCCGGCGGCGACATGTTCCAGGTGAGAGCAGTCGCCTCCCCGCGGTCTGCCGACCGTCTCCCCCCGCACCAGCAGAGCAGGCCATGACTCAGCAGCGCCCCAGCGAGCGGCTCCGCGTCGACGTACCGACGCTCGAGCCCGACCCGGCGTTCCTCGGCATGCTCGTCCACCTGAGCGCGGGCTCACAGACGGCCACTCCCCGATCGACTCGGTCGGCCGGATTCCGAATGATGCTCGCGACCGGCTCCGTAGCCGCGATCGCGGCAGCCA
>NZ_VDMP01000026.1:265807-269799 GCF_006335005.1 Nocardioides albidus | reverse complement strand
CCGAGTCCCGGAGACGTCGGAACCCCACACTCCGACGTACCCACCCCGCCCGGCAGCCCCCTGTCCCCGGGGCTGCCGGGCAGCTCCTCGTCCTCCTCGACCGACCGCGCCACCGATCCGCGCGGCACCGGCGAGGGGAAGGGCCGCGGCCTCGGCTCGAAGGGCCGGTCCGAGGGCCAGCCCAAGGACAAGCCTGACCCGAAGAAGGGCGACAAGGCCAAGGGCCATCCGAAGGGTCCGGCGACCGACAAGCCCGACGACCAGGACCGTGGCTCCGACGCGGTCACGCCCCCCGACGACACGGTCGACAACCTCCTCAAGGGGGTCCTGGAGGACCCCTCCGGGGCCAAGGGGAACGACAGCAGGCAGGACGACGACCGACGTCCGACGCACTGACCGCGAGGAAATGTCCCGCTTCAGGCTCGCAGGCGGGACAATAGGACGCGGGGTCCGGTGCAAGGTCCGGGCAACGCCTGAGCAACAGGGGTGGGGACACGTCCGGTGCGGGCCGACGACGAGCTCGTCACTGCTGCGAAGCGCGGTGACGCCGCAGCGTGGCGCGAGCTCTATCGCGCGCACGCCGGTCGACTGCTGCTGTGGCTCGAGGCGCGCGCCTCGCCCGGCGGCGAGGCGCCCGACGACATCGCCGCCGCCGCCTGGCTCGTCGCGGCCGAGCGGATCGCCGACTTCCACGGCAGCGGATCCGACTTCGGCGGGTGGCTGTTCGGCATCGCCCGCAAGCACGCGGCCAACGCCTCGCGTCGGACGGCCACCCGGATCAAGGGCTTCGAGACCCTCGCCGCGGACGCCGAGCCGACGATGGCCGGCCCCGAGGGCGGCATCCTCGCCGAGGAGTGGGTGCACGACGCCCTCGCCGCCCTCCCCCCTCGTGAGCGGGACGTCATCGCCTGCACCGAGGTGCTGGACCTCGACGTGAGCGCGACCGCGGCGGCACTCGGCATGACAGCCGTGGCCGTGCGCGTCGCGCGCCACCGCGGACTGAAGCGGCTCCGGACCCACCTGGGCCCAGGATAGAACAGGTTCTATCATCGGGTCATGACGCTGCTCGTGTCCGACGACCGCCGGGTCCGCACCCTGACCCTGAACCGCCCCGAGGCACTCAACGCCTTCGACGAGGAGCTGTACGACGCCACGGCCGACGCGCTCCTCGACGCCGGCCGCGATCCCGGCGTGGCCGTCGTGCTGCTGACCGGGGCCGGGCGTGCGTTCAGCGCCGGGACCGACCTCGTCGAGATGCACCGGCTCGCGACGGACCCTGGCCTGCCCCGTGGCAAGCACGGCTTCATCGGGCTCGTCGACGCGCTCGCGGACTTCCCGAAGCCCCTGGTCGTCGCGGTCAACGGCCTCGGCGTGGGCATCGGCACGACGATCCTCGGCTTCGCCGACCTCGCCTTCATGGCCGCGGACGCGCGGCTCAAGTGCCCGTTCACCGCGCTGGGCGTCGCACCCGAGGCCGCGTCGTCGTACCTGTTCCCCGCGCTGGTCGGTCGTCAGCACGCCGCCTGGGCGCTGCTCTCCTCCGAGTGGATCAGCGCGGCCGAGGCTCAGCAGATGGGCCTGGTCCTGCAGGTGTGCGATCCGGAGGAGCTGATGGCGGTCGCACGCCGGCACGCCGAGGTGCTCGCGGCCAAGCCGATCTCGTCCCTGGTCGCGGTCAAGCGCACGATGACCGAGCCGCACCGCGACGCCGTCCGCGCGGCCCGCGACCGCGAGAACGCCGCCTTCGCCGAGCTGATGGGCGCCCCGGCCAACCTCGAGGCGCTCGCGGCGTTCGCCGAGGGCCGCGAGCCCGACTTCAGCGCCCTGCCGTGACCATGTCGCCGAGAGCCTCGGCGAGCGCCTCGCGGAACCCCGGCGCCGGGTCGACGGAGCGCTGCGTCTCCGGGTCGAAGAACACCAGCACCACCTTCGATCGGGCCAGGACGGCTCCCTCGGCCGAGCCGCCGGTGCCATCGGTGATCTCGGACTCTACGACCATCGACTTGTTGCCGATGCGCGAGACGACCGACCAGCAGTCGTAGGGCTGCGGGCGCAGCACGATCGGGGCGACATACTCCACGTCGGCCTGGGCGATCACGCTCGCCACCCGCGGGAAGCCCTGGAGCCCGCGCTGCAGGCGCCGGATCGAGGCGATCCGGGCCTCCTGGAAGAACTCGAAGTACTTCACGTTGTTGACGTGGCGGTAGATGTCGAGGTCGGAGAAGCGCACCTGGACCTGCTGGAGCTTCGCGCGGTCGCGGGGGACGTCGACGAACACCGGCCGGGAACGGTCCGCCCCCAGCTCGGCGTACGGCGCGAGGGCGTTGCGCTCCTGCTCGTCGAGGCGGCGCGGCATACCGGTCTCGAGCACGAACGGCGCCAGCACCGTGCGCGCGCGCACGTACACGAGACGTGAGCCGTCGGGCTGCTCCTCGAAGATCTCGTGGTCGAGCGTGAAGCTGGCCGCACGGATCTCGCTGACCCACGACTCGATCGACACCGGCTGGAACCGGTAGTGGAGAGGTGCGCGGAAGCTCACCTCGTGGCGGCGTACGACGTAGGCGTCGTTGTGATGGTGCTCCACCCCGGCCGCGGCCCGGCAGGCATGGAGCAGCGCGCCGCGCGCCTCCTGCAGGTAGTCGACGTACTTCACGTTGTTGACGTGGTTCAGCTGGTCGATGTCACCCCAGCGGAGGGGGCAGTCGTAGCGGTGCCGCACGCCGGGCAGACTACGCTGTCCGGGCCCGAGCGCTGGACCTGCCCGGACCCGGACCGTCGGTGCGAGGCCGTAGGTTCGACGTATGAGCATCGAGGTGCGACCCGCCACCGTCTTCGAGGACGTCAAGGCCCTCGTCGGGCCGAAGCGACCCGACGCCAGCGTGTGCTGGTGCCTGAGCTACCGGATCCCGTCGACCGTCAACAACGCGATGCGTGGTGAGGAGCGCGGCGCATTCGTCGCCCAACTGCTCGAGGAGGGGCCGCTGGGCGTGCTGGCCTACGACGGCGACACCCCTGTCGGCTGGGCCGCGGTCGCGCCCCGCTCGGCCACCACCTTCGCGCGCAACCGCAGGATCCCCCACGTCGACGACCTGCCGGTGTGGTCGCTGTGGTGCATCCGGGTCCGTCCCGGCCACCGGGGCAAGGGGATCTCCCACGCCCTGATCGGTGGGGCGATCGAGTTCGCCCGGGAGCAGGGGGCGCCCGCGCTCGAGGCGTACCCGCTCGACAACCGCGGCGCGAAGGTCGACCAGACCATGGCGTACGCCGGGTTGCGGGCCAACTTCGAGGCGGCCGGGTTCCACCACGCGGCCGACACCTCGTCGGTGCTCAACGGGCACCCCCGGGTGCTGATGCGGATCGCCTTGGAGGGTCCGCCGATGAGTGGCGGAACCTCCTAGACTGAGGCGGTGACCGACCAGAGCTCAGCGCCCGCGGCGACCGGCCGCGAGCCGCGGTGGCTCGACGCCGACCAGCAGCGGGCCTGGCGCGCGTTCCTCCTGGGCACCACCCTGCTGCTCGACCGCCTCGACGAGGATCTGCGCCGCGAGCACGGGCTCTCCGCCGTGGAGTACGAGATCCTGGTCCGCCTCTCCGAGGCAGGCGGCACCCTGCGGATGGCGCAGCTCGCCGCCTCGCTCGCCCACAGCCGCAGCCGGGTGACGCACACCGTGAAGCGGATGGAGGGCGCGCGCCTCGTCGTGCGGGAGGAGTCGCCCGCCGACGGCCGCGGCGTCGACTGCCGGCTGACCGACGCCGGGATGGACCTGTTGCGCACGGCAGCTCCCGACCACGTCGAGACGGTGCGCCAGTCCCTGGTCGACCTGGTCGAGCGCGACGACCTGATGGCGCTCGGCCGGGTCATGGACGCCGTCTGCGACCGGCTCATCTGCGCCCACCCCGAGCGCGAACTGCGGCGCTGAGGCCGGGGCGGAGGAGCCCAGCTCTCCGCGATCCGACCGTGTGCCGCCAGGGGGACGCAACCACCTACGAAT
>NZ_VDMP01000026.1:259865-265660 GCF_006335005.1 Nocardioides albidus | reverse complement strand
ACGACGCGCTCGCGCCATCCAGCTCAGTCGCGGGTCAGGCGGCGGTGCGTGACGCGGTGGGGGCGGGCGGCCTCGAGGCCGAGGCGCTCGATCTTGTTCTCCTCATAGGAGGCGAAGTTGCCCTCGAACCAGAACCACTCGCCCTCGTTCTCCTCCGTGCCCTCCCAGGCGAGGATGTGGGTGGCGATCCGGTCGAGGAACCAGCGGTCGTGGGAGGTGACCACGGCGCAGCCCGGGAAGTCGAGCAGCGCGTCCTCGAGCGAGGACAGGGTCTCGACGTCGAGGTCGTTGGTCGGCTCGTCGAGGAGCAGCATGTTGCCGCCCTGCTTGAGGGTGAGCGCGAGGTTGAGGCGGTTGCGCTCACCGCCGGAGAGCACGCCGGCCTTCTTCTGCTGATCGGGGCCCTTGAAGCCGAAGGAGGCGACGTAGGCGCGGCTGTTCATCTCGAAGTTGGCGACCTTGATGAAGTCCAGGCCGTCGGAGACGACCTCCCAGACGTTCTTGTTGGGGTCGATGCCGCCGCGGCTCTGGTCGACGTAGGAGATCTTGACGGTCTGCCCGACGGTGAGCTTGCCGGAGTCGGGCTCCTCGCCGCCCGTGATCATCCGGAACAGCGTGGTCTTGCCGACGCCGTTGGGGCCGACGACGCCAACGATGCCGGCGCGCGGCAGCGTGAAGGAGATGTCGTTCCACAGGACCCGGTCCTCGAAGCCCTTGGTGAGGTGCTCGGCCTCGAGGACGACGTCACCGAGCCGCGGGCCGGGCGGGATGTTGATGTCGGCGGCGTCGATCTTGCGCGCCTTGTCGGCCTCGGCGGCCAGCTCCTCGTAGCGGGCGAGGCGGGACTTGGACTTGGTCTGGCGGGCCTTGGCGTTGGAGCGGACCCACTCGAGCTCCTTCTCCAGCATCTTCGCGCGCTTGGCGTCCTTGGCGCCCTCGACCTTGAGTCGCTCCTTCTTGGTCTCCAGGTAGGTGGAGTAGTTGCCCTCGTAGCCGTGGATCGAGCCGCGGTCGACCTCGGCGATCCACTGGGCGACGTTGTCGAGGAAGTAGCGGTCGTGGGTGACGGCCAGGACGGCGCCCGGGTAGGACTTGAGGTGGCCCTCGAGCCACTGGACGGACTCGGCGTCCAGGTGGTTGGTGGGCTCGTCGAGCAGCAGGAGGTCGGGCTGCTGGAGCAGCAGCTTGCACAGCGCGACGCGACGGCGCTCACCACCGGACAGGTTGTCGACCAGGGCGTCCGAGGGCGGGCAGCGCAGCGCGTCCATCGCCTGCTCGAGGCGGCTGTCGAGGTCCCATGCGTTCATGTTGTCGAGCTCGGTCTGCAGCTCGCCGGTCTCGGCCATGAGCGCGTCCTGGTCGGCGTCGGGGTCGCCCATCTCCATGTAGGCGTCCTCGAGGCGCTTCATCTTCGCCTTGGTGTCGGCGACCGCCTCCTCGACGTTCTCCAGCACCGTCTTGCCCTCGGTCAGCGGCGGCTCCTGCTGGAGCATGCCGACCGTGGCGTCGGGGTCGCGCACGATGTCGCCGTTGTTGGGCTGGTCGAGGCCGGCCATCAGCTTGAGCAGCGAGGACTTGCCCATGCCGTTGGGGCCCACCACGCCGATCTTCGCGCCGTGCAGG
Organism: Nocardioides albidus; assembly: GCF_006335005.1. Classification (GTDB taxonomy): domain Bacteria; phylum Actinomycetota; class Actinomycetes; order Propionibacteriales; family Nocardioidaceae; genus Nocardioides; species Nocardioides albidus. The sequence continues at coordinate 264,037 of NZ_VDMP01000026.1, read as the reverse complement.
AACGACAGCGTGACGTTGTCGAGGACCACCTTGTCGCCGTGGGCCTTGCGAACGTTGCGCAGAGAGAGGACGTAGTCAGCCACACCCCAAATCTACGCAGCGGCGACGGCGCCGTCGCGCTCGGGGTCGCCGGCCGCCCCGGACGAGGCCGACTTGACGAAGGTCGCCACTCCCCGGGTGAGGTCGTGGCCGATGGTGATCGCGTCGATCTCGAGCGAGACCACCTCCACGCCGCTCTTGTTGACATAGGTGCGGTGGTCGAGCCGGCCGTGCACGACCACCGGATCGCCCTGGTGCAGCGACGGTCCGCCGTTGCTGGCCAGGCGGCGCCAGGCGCTCACGCCGTACCACTGGGTCTCGCCGTCGACCCACGCGCCGGTGGTCCGGTTGAAGTGGCGCGGGGTGCACGCCAGCCGGAAGTTGAGGACCGGCACGCCGGCGACCTCTCGCAGCATCGGCGTGGTGCCGATCCAGCCCTGCACGGTGATCATCGTCTGGTTCATCGGATCTCCCCTCGTCGGCGCCGGCCGCGGGGAGCGACCGGTCGACGACCAGTGCACGGCATCGGTACGACGTCCGGCCTCGCAGCGCCGGCGCGCTGTGGAGAGCGCCGGTGGAGAAACCCGGCTGTGGACGACCGACGGCCCCTGCAGGCAATCATGTGACGCCTGGGACCGGGTGCGCAGGCTCAGCTCGGATTCACCGATCTGCCGCGTCGCGAGCAGCGGGAGATCGGTGAATCCAGCGTCTCAGCCGCGGGCGGCCTCCACGCCGCGGCGGAAGGCGGCGTACGACGCGAGCTCGGCGCGCAGCGGCTGCACGACGTCGCTCTCGATGACCTGGTGGACCACGCCCCGCAGCCGCTCGTCGGCCTGGTCGGCGCGCTGCCGGGCGAGGCCGCGGACGAGCATCCGCCCGACCACGGTGAGCAGCAGCCCGAGGACCAGGCCCCCGATGCCGAGCACGGCGGGGAGCGGGAGACCTGCGACCCGGGGCAGGTCGTCACGGGTGCCCTGGACGGCCGCGACGGCCCACCAGGCGAGCCCGCCCACGGCGGCGAGGAGGAGCAGCCAGTGGAGGATCCGGACGAGGGTGACCCACGCGGGCAGCCGGCCTGCGAGGTCGACGCCGCGCAGTCCGTTCTCGAGCCGGTCGCCGATGGCCGCGAGCCGGGTGGCGACGGCGTCGCGGGTCGGTGGCGCCCAGACGGGGCCGACGCCGGCCGACACCTCGTCGGCGAGCGCGCGCACCGTGGTGTCGACGGCGGCGCGATCGAGCGGCGCGACCTCGGGCTGTCCGCCGGGCGCCGCCTCCGCGCCCCGCTCCAGGAGGGCGAGAGGAGGCCAGGTGACGGCTCCGCGCGCGCGGTCGCCGACGGTGCGCTCGATGCCGTCGACGACGGCGGAGATGCCGGCGGCGTCGGCGAGGCGGTCCTCGACCTCCTCGACCCGGCGGGCGGGGAGCTCGCCCGCGGGCGTCGTACCGCCAGCCTGCTCGAGGCGGCCGGCCGCGGCCGCGATGTCGGCCTCGACCCGCAGGCTGGTGCTGCGCTTGTCGTGGACCCGGCGCAGGATCTCGCCGCGGAGCTCGGCCATGCCGATGCCCTCGCGTGCCGAGATCGGCAGCACCGGGACGTCGGGGAGGCCGTCCTCGGCGAGCAGCCTCCTCACGTCGTCGACCATCGCCTGCCGGCGATCCGCCGGGACGGTGTCGATGTGGTTGAGGGCGACGAGCATGACGTCCTGGTGGGTGCCCATCGGCTTGAAGTAGCGATCGTGTACGGCCGCGTCGGCGTACTTCTGCGGGTCGAGGATCCACACCATCAGGTCGGCGACGGCGACGAGCCGGTCGACCTCGAGGTGGTGGGCGACCTCGGTGGAGTCGTGGTCGGGCAGGTCGAGCAGGACGACGCCGTCGAACTCCGACTCCGAGCGCGTGTCGAGCATGGAGTCGCGCATGGTCTGGTGGCGCGGAGGGATGCCGAGCCACTCCAGCAGCTCGCCGGCGCCCTCGCTGCCCCAGACGACCGCGGTCGCCCACGACGTGGTCGGCCGCCGGATGCCGACCGAGGACAGCTCGAGCCCGGTGAGGGCGTTGTACGTCGACGACTTGCCCGATCCGGTCGCGCCCGCGATCGCCACCACGGTGTGCCGCGCGGAGAGGCGCAGCCGGCCGGTGGACTTCTCGACCGCCGCGGCCACGTCGTCGAGCACCGGGTCTGCCACCCGGCCCCGGGCCGCCTCGACCGCCGCGCGGAGCCCGTCGACCCGGGACGCGATCGGCGTGTGCCGGATCGCGAGGTCCTCCGGGACCCTCTCGGGCCCGTCAGCCAGCGGTGCAGTCACAGGTGTCCACCCGTCCCCTTCTTCGCAGCGGCGAACCGCAGGTCGTCGACGCGCCGCGCCGCCTGGCGGAGCTGGTCGGGCGCGTCGGGCTTGAGCTCCCACTGCGCGGCCGGGGCGAGGTACCGGGCGCGCTCGGCGCTCATCAGCGTGGTCAGCCGGCGGGCCAGCGTGCCGCGGGCCTGGTCGACCACCCGCGCCGCACCGGCCTCGCCGATCGTGCTCTCCAGCAGGGTGCGGCCCAGCCGCACGGAGTCCGCCGCGGAGCCCTGCACCTCGGGGCCGGCCAGGGCCACCACGCCGAGGGTGACCGCGAGTCCACGGGCCCCGAGCGCGAGGAAGCGTGCGCTGTGCCGCGCGTCGCCGGCCTCGTGCTTGACGAGCTCCTGGAGCTCGTCGTGCCAGGCCCGGATCTCCTGCTCGGCCCGCGTGCGCAGCCCGCGCCCGGCGCGGGTCAGGTCGTCGGTCGTCGACCTCAGCAGCGCCTCGCCGTAGGACCGCTCGCGCCATGCCGCCGCGGCGGCTCCCGCCGCGCGCTCGGCATGGTCGGCGACGAGCGCCTCCAGCCCCATCTCGATCGCGACGCCGACCCGCTCGGCCTGCTGCGGCTTGCCCTTGATGGCGTTGACCAGCCGCTCGCGGACGAACCCGACCTTGGCCTCCAGGGTGCGGGTGAGCTCGCCGCTGCCGACGAACTCCTGCCAGCGCGCCAGCAGGTCGCCGCGCAGCAGGGTGCCGTCGCGTCCCGCGGCGAGGAGCGTGGTCTGCGCGTCGTCGTACACCCGGTCGGCGACGGTGAGCAGCTCCCCCACCGCCTCGACCTGGAGCGCGACGGCGTCGGCGATCGGGAACGCCTTGCGGGTCACCGTGCGGACGGCGCCGGCGACGGTCTGGTTGACGATGTCACGCCGGGCGGCGGCGTCGGCGGCGAGCGCCTCGAGCCAGCCCTTGATCTCGGTGCCGTACGACGCGGGCAGGAGGCCCTCCTCGCTGACCTCGCCCTGAGGTACGGCGAACAGCGGGCTGTCCTTCAGACCGCGGGCCGCCATCATCCGGGCGAGATGGACCGAGACGGTCGCGACGTCCTCGGCGGACGTGCGGCTGAGCACGAGGGCGACCGCGGTGTTGCGGTCGACGGCGTTCTTCAGGTGGTCCCACGGGACCTGGTCGGAGTAGCGGGCCGCGGAGGTCACGAAGAGCCAGAGGTCGGCGGCCGCGAGGAGCTGCGCGGCGAGCTCGCGGTTGCGCTCGTCGACGGAGTCGACGTCGGGGGCGTCCAGGATGGCCAGTCCCCGCGGCACCGCGGTGCTGGGCACGAGCTGGATGGCGAACTGGTCGGTGGTGGCCTGGCTGACCCGGGCGAGCTCCGGCAGGAGCCGGTCGGCTCCGAACCAGCGGCCGTCCTCGGGGTGGTGGACCAGGACGGGCGAGCGCGTGGTGGGCCGCAGCAGGCCGGGGATGGTGACCCGGCTGCCGACGAGGGTGTTGACGAGGGTCGACTTGCCGGCGCCGGTCGAGCCGCCGACCACCACCAGCAGCGGCGCGTCGATCTCGGTGAGGCGCGGGATGATGTAGTCCTCGAGCTGCTCGATGATGTGCTCGCGGCCGACCCTCAGCGCACCGACGCCGGGCAGGTCGAGGGGCAGCGGCGCGTTGAGCAGGGATCCGTGCAGCCGGACCACCTCGGTGAGCATCCTGCTCCCGAGGAAGGTGTCGCTGAGATCGGCGCCGAGGGTCATCGCTGGGGTACCACCTGTCCGGGAAATGCGATCCGCGGCCGAGCCGTCTGGATCCGACCGAGGAAGTCCTGTCCGCGCACCTGCCAGTCGG
>NZ_VDMP01000026.1:195927-259799 GCF_006335005.1 Nocardioides albidus | reverse complement strand
CCACCCAGCCGATGTCGGTGGCGGGCAGCAGCCCGCGCTGGGCGGCGTCGGTGAGGGCCACCCGCAGCACGTGCGCCTCGGTCTCGCGAGCCCACCAGGCCAGCGCGACCATGCCGATGAACGCGGGAGCCATGATGACGACGTACACGACGGCGAAGCTGCCGAAGCCGAAGACCGTCGAGCCGTTCCAGGTGGCGTGCGCCAGCACCGCGAGGAGGTAGCCGCCGACCGGGGCCAGCCAGCGGACGGCCGCACTGCGGGAGGAGACGGCCAGGCCGATGCCGACCCCCGTGAACGCCGTGAAGAGCGGGTGGGCGAACGGGCTGAAGACGCCGCGCAGGACGAACGTGCCGGTGACCGCCTCGATGCCGCCGGGCCCCATCCCGTCGGTGCCGTTCCAGGCCGCGATGAGGTAGAGGATGTTCTCGGTGAAGGCGAAGCCGACACCGACCATGCCGGCGTAGACGATGCCGTCGAGGATGCCGTCGACCTCCGCCCGGCGCCACCACAGCAGCAGGACCAGGAAGAGGCCCTTGCTGGCCTCCTCGATGACGGGAGCGACGACGGCCAGGGAGAAGGTGTCGGTGAAGCCGACGAGCAGGCCGCCGAGGCCCTGGACCACGACCGCGGCCATGGTCGCGACGAAAGCGCCCCAGGCCAGGCCCCCGACGAGCAGGGCTCGCGGCTCGGGCTCGTAGCGGTCCAACCAGAGGTACGCCGCCAGCACGGGCCCGACCGGCAGCGCCGCCAGGGCGGTCGCGAGCAGGGTGATGGCCGGGGCGCCGGAGAGCGCGAGAACCAGGAGCGTGAGCAGCGCGCCGAGCGCCACCGCCACGGTCACGACGACCGTGAAGGCAAGGCTGTTGCGGCGGACTGCGGGCATGAGGGAACCCTATCCGGAGCGAGTCCTGCGCCTGAGATCGCGGCGTACGATCGGGAGCGTGAGTGCGGACACCCCCCAGACCGAGCCCCAGACCAAGTCCCAGACCGAGTCCCAGACCGAGCGCCAGACCGAGCCCAGGACCGAACAGCACGACCCCGTCGTCCCCGAGGCGTACGCCGCCTTCATGCGCACCGGCTGGGACGAGCGCGAGGAGGACGTCGCGCGCCACCCGGTCGCCGACCTGGCCGCGTCCCGTCGGGCTCGCCTGGCCGAGGCGTTCCCGGGCGAGCGGCTGGTGCTGCCGGGGGGTGGCTACAAGGTCCGCGCGTACGACACCGACTACCGCTTCCGGGCCGACACCGCGCACGCGTACTTCTCCGGCAACCACACCTCCGACGCGGTCCTCGTGGTCGAGCCGGACGGCTCCTCGGTGCTCTACGCGCGCCCGCGCTCGGGGCGCGACACCGACGAGTTCTTCCGCGACCGGCAGTACGGCGCGCTCTGGGCGGGGAAGCGGCCCTCGGCCGGCGAGCTCGAGGCCGCGCTCGGCCTGAGGGTCAAGCACGTCGACGAGCTCGCGGGCGATCTGGCCCGGGGCGCGAAGACCCGCGTGCACCGCGGTGTCTCCCCGACGGTGGACGCGCTGGTGGGCGGCGATGAGGGCCGTGACGCCGAGCTGGCCCGGGTCGCCTCGGAGATGCGCCTGGTCAAGGACGCCTGGGAGATCGCGGAGCTGCAGGCCGCCGTCGACGCGACCACACTGGGCTTCGAGGACTGCGTGCGCGAGTGGGACCGGGTCATCGAGCACGGCGAACGCTGGCTCGAGGGCACCTTCTTCCGCCGGGCGCGCACGATGGGCAACGACCTCGGCTACGACTCGATCGTCGCCGGCGGCCCCCATGCCACGACGCTGCACTGGATCGAGAACTCGGGGCCGATCGTCCCCGGACAGCTGGTGCTGTGCGACATGGGCGTCGAGGGAGCCAACCTCTACACCGCCGACGTCACCCGGACGCTGCCGGTCGCAGGCACCTTCACCCCGCTCCAGCGCGACCTCTACTCGCTCGTGCTGCGCTCGCAGGACGCGGCGATGGCCGCGCTGCGCCCCGGCGCGCACTTCCTCGCCGGCCACGAGGCAGCCATGGAGGTGCTCGCCCGCGGACTCGACGACCTGGACCTGCTCCCGGTGAGCGTCGACGAGGCGCTGTCGCCCGACTCCCGCGTGTACGCCCGCTGGACCCTGCACGGCGTGAGCCACATGCTCGGCATGGACGTCCACGACTGCGGCCAGGCCGCGCCGGAGTCCTACCGCGAGGCCGAGCTGGTCGAGGGCATGGTGCTCACGGTCGAGCCGGGTCTCTACTTCCAGGCCGACGACCTCCTCGTGCCCGAGGAGCTGCGCGGCATCGGGATCAGGATCGAGGACGACGTCGTCGTCACCGCCGACGGCATCGAGAGCCTCTCGGCCGCCCTCCCCCGCACCCCCGACGCCATCGAGGAGTGGATGGCGACCCTGCGCGGGTGATGTGGCGCGCGTCACGCTAGGTTCGCACCATCAGCTCAGCAACGTGAACAGGAGACGGCGATGGCCGACAGCAGGACGATCGTGACCGGGGTCGACGGAAGCGAGACGGCGACCGCCGCCGCCGAGCGGGCGGCCGTGCTCGCGGGCGCGCTGGGCGCCCGCCTGCATGTGGTGTCCGCGTTCGGGAAGTTCGAGTCCGAGACGGTGCGCATCGGCAGCGACACCCTCCTCCTCAGCACGGAGCGGGACGCCGAGGAGGTGGCGGCCAAGGTCACCAAGGCTCTGCAGGCGGCCCACCCGGACGTGCAGATCACCAGCGGTGCCGCCGAGGGCAAGCCGGGCGACGCCCTGGTCGCCACGGCCGAGGCGCTGGGCGCCGAGCTGATCGTGGTCGGCAACAAGCGGGTCCAGGGGATCGCCGGACGGGTGCTCGGCAGCATCGCGCGCGATGTCGCGGCCCGCGCCTCGTGCGACGTGTACGTCGCGCACACGCACGAGCGGAGGTAGCCGCCGGGCCGGTGCCCCGGGTGCCTCCGGGGGATCGAGAGGCGCTGGCGACTTCCGAGTAGCCCCGCGGCGGGACAGACTGGGGCCCGTGCCCACCAGGACTGCCACTGCCTCGTCGTACTCCATCACGATGCGCCTGCACACGACCGTCGACCACGGCGTCGTGGGCGAGGTCGCCACGGCGATCGCCGAAGCCGGGGGGATGGTGACCGCGATCGACGTCGCGGAGTCCAGCTCCAGCCGGCTCACCGTCGACGTCACCTGCTCGGCGGCCGATGCCGAGCACGCGGCGGAGTTGCAGGCCGCCGTCGCGGCGGTGGAGGGCGTGGAGGTCCACAAGGTCTCCGACCGGACCTTCCTCATCCACCTCGGCGGCAAGATCGAGGTCGCCTCCAAGGTCCCCCTCAAGACCCGTGACGACATGTCGCTGGCCTACACCCCCGGTGTGGGCCGGGTGTCGATGGCGATCGCGGAGAACCCCGACGACGTGCGCCGCCTGACCATCAAGGGCAACGCCGTCGCGGTCGTCACCGACGGGTCGGCGGTGCTCGGCCTCGGCAACATCGGCCCCGGCGCGGCCCTGCCGGTGATGGAGGGCAAGGCCGCGCTGTTCAAGCGCTTCGGCGAGATCGACGCCTGGCCGATCTGCCTCGACACCCAGGACACCGACGAGATCGTCCGCGCGGTCGAGCTGATCGCCCCCGGCTTCGGCGGCATCAACCTCGAGGACATCGCCGCGCCGCGCTGCTTCGAGATCGAGGCGCGGCTGCGCGAGCGGCTCGACATCCCGGTCTTCCACGACGACCAGCACGGTACGGCGATCGTGGTCCTGGCCGCGCTGACCAACGCTCTGCGGGTGGTGAAGAAGGAGGTCGGCGCTGCGCGCGTCGTCGTGTCCGGCGGTGGCGCGGCCGGCACCGCCATCGTCAAGCTGCTGCTCGCCGCCGGCGTCAACGACGTGGTGGTCGTCGATCGCAACGGCGCCCTGGTCGCCGGCGACGCCGGTCTGTCCGCGGCCCACGAGGAGCTCGCCGGGCTCACCAACGCCGAGCGGCGCTCGGGCGGCCTGCAACAGGTCCTCGAGGGTGCGGACGTGTTCATCGGCGTCAGCGCGCCGGGGATCCTCAAGCCGGAGTGGATCCGGACCATGGCCGCCGACCCGGTGGTCTTCGCCCTCGCGAACCCCGACCCGGAGGTGGACCCGGCGGCCGCAGCGCGGTTCGCCGCCGTCGTGGCGTCGGGTCGCTCGGACTTCCCCAACCAGGTCAACAACGTGCTCGCCTTCCCCGGCGTCTTCCGGGGTCTGCTCGACGCCCGCGCGTCCGAGGTGACGATGGAGATGATGCTGCGCGCGGCCGACGCGATCGCCCACGTCGTGCGCGACGACGAGCTGAACGCCTCGTTCATCATGCCGTCGGTGTTCCACCCCGAGGTGCATCACGCGGTCGCCGCCGCGATCGCCGGCGGCTGAGGCTCACCGCGCCTTCGAGGCTCAACGCAGCTGGACGACGGCGGGCCGGTCCACCCCGTGCGCCGGCGCTTCGTCGTTCTCGAGCTCGGCCGCGGTGGAGACGACCAGGCCGCCGAGCAGGAACCCGATGACGCCCGCGGCGAGGGTGTTGACGTTCATGCGTGGTGCTCCGATCCGTGAGCGTGGTGGGCGCCGTGGACGTCCTGGTGCAGGGCGTGCCCCTTGCCCCGGTCGATGAGGTAGCGGTTGACCGGGAAGGCGGCGAGGAAGGCCGCGGAGAGGGCGATCATCATCCCGAGCCAGAAGACCGGGTTGACGAGCCCTGCGCCCATGGCCCCGGGGATGGCCGCCATGACGGCGTTGTCGACGGTCTCCATCACGATGATCGAGAGGGTGTCGGCGGCCAGGACCAGCCTGAGCGCCCTGCCCAGGCTCATGCCGTCACCGACCAGCGGGAGCGACGACAGCGCGTAGCCGAACACGAACGCGAGGCCGACCGCGAGGGCCATCGTCTGCGCGTCGGACAGGCCGGCCGCCGTACCGATCATGAGCCCGGCGATCTCGCCGATCGCGCAGCCGGTCAGGCAGTGCAGGGTGGCGCTGGCGGCGATGGCGTTGCGGGGTTTCATCGTCTCTCCTCCTCGGTGACTCTCACCAGAACCTAATACCCCCCTGGGGTATTCCGCAACGCTGATACGAGCCTCATGCGGCCGCAGCGGTACCCTCGTCGCTCCGCCTCCGTAGCTCAGCTGGATAGAGCAAGGGCCTTCTAATTCCTGGGTCGCAGGTTCGAATCCTGCCGGGGGCGCCAGCCCGAGTCGGGTGGCTGAGCGTGACCTGGGGGTCACCCTCACCCGCCCGACCCATGTCCGAAGGAGCAGATCCCTGTGAGCCCGACCGTCCTCGACCTGCGCGACGTCGTCTTCCGCCGCGGAGGCGGCGAGATCCTGCACGGCGTGGACCTGACCGTGCGCGCCGGCGAGCACTGGGCCCTGCTCGGTCCCAACGGTGCCGGGAAGAGCACGCTGCTCGGGTTCTGCGGCGCCCAGGTGCACCCGACGTCGGGCACGGTGGAGGTGCTCGGCCGCCGCCTCGGCCGGGTCGACCTGCAGGAGCTGCGTCGCGACATCGGTCACGTGAATCCGCGCCACCCGCTCCAGTCCGCCCTGACCGTGCGCCAGGTCGTGCTGACCGGGATCACGGGCACCGTCGAGCTGACGATGCGCTGGACGCCGTCGGCGGAGGAGCTCGCGCGGGTCGACGAGCTGATCGCCGAGGTCGGTCTGGAGGCCCACCGCGAGTCCCGGTGGCCCACCCTGTCCCAGGGCCAGCGCGGCCGGGCGCTCATCGCCCGGGCGCTCGCCGCGCAGCCCCGCCTGCTCCTCCTCGACGAGCCGACGACCGGGCTCGACGTCGCCGCGCGCGAGCAGCTGCTGACCGTCCTCGACCGCCTGGCGCACACCGCTCCCGAGGTCGCCTCGGTCCTGGTCACCCATCACCTCGAGGAGCTGCCGACCACGACGAGCCACGCGCTCCTCCTGGCCCGGGGCAGCGTGGTCGCGGCCGGGCCGGTCGCGGAGGTGCTCACCACCGCCGCGGTCACCGCCACCTTCGACCACCCGATCGACGTCGACCACGACGGCGGCCGCTGGCGCGCCCGCGCGCTGCCGCCGACCCGGCTCCACAGCGCCTGATCCCGCGTTGAACGGGGCGGGCCGGGTACCGCCCCGGTCATGGCCTTCTCCGTGATCACCACCGCAGCCGATCTCGCCGGGCGCGCCCTGGCGTCGATCACGAGCGGCATCGCCGCGCTCCGGCCGGGCGAGAAACCGCTCCACCCCGACGGCGAGATGTACGCCGGCCGGCTGGTCCGCCCCGGATCGGACACCCCGATCGGGGTGCCGTGGATCGACGAGAACGGCGAGGACGACGTGACCGTGCGGGTGTCGCGCGCGATCGGCCTCCCCGGTCGGCTCCCCGACGTGCACGGCCTCGCGGTGCGCCTGCACCAGGGAGCGGGCGGCGACGCCGATCTGCTGCTCGCCACCACCGGCTGGGATCCCGTGACGCGGCACCTCCTGCTGCCGGCATGGAACGCGCACTCGCCGCTGACCTGTCTTCTCCCCTACCGGAGCCCGGTCGGGCCGGTGGTGATCGGAGCGCGACCGGTCGACGTGCGCGGCTACGAGCTGTGCTGGGCGAGCGTCGGCGGCGAGTGGCACGTCCTCGGCGACCTCACTCTGGAGATGCCCCTGCCCGACGCGAGCGAGGTCGACTTCGACCCGGTGCTCAACACCGTGCCCGGACTGGAGCAGTACCCCTGGGTCGAACGGCTGCGAGAGCAGTCGTACGCCACCGCCCGCCGGCTGCGGCGCGCCTCCCGCGGCTGATCCGGCGCCCGTCGTACAAAAGGATCAGCCCCGCGGGAGGTATGAGCCCCGTGGGGCTGACGTCTGTCCGGGGCCGGCGGGTCTGCAACGGCGCTGCAACTCTTCAGCGTCGCTCGGCACCACTCCTACATTGAGCGCGCACCGCACCGTGTCCTCGATCACACCAGGAGTCCCCATGTCCGTCGCCCACGTGACCGGAGCCGCCCGCGGCATCGGTCGGTCCATCGCCCTCCGCCTCGCGTCGGACGGACACGACGTCGCCGTCTCCGACCTGCCGTCGATGGCCGACGAGCTCAAGGGCACCCGCGAGGAGATCGAGGCGACCGGGGTGCGCTCGGTGGACCTGCACGGGGATGTGTCCGATCCCGACTCGGTCCGGGCCCTCGTCGCCGGCACCGTCGAGGCGCTGGGCTCTCTGGACGTGATGGTCGCCAACGCCGGGATCGCCCAGACGAAGGCGCTGCTCGACGTGACTCCGGAGGAGTACGACCGCGTCCACGCGGTCAACGGACGGGGCGTCTTCCTCTGCTACACCGAGGCGGCCCGCCAGATGATCGCGCAGGGCAACGGCGGGAAGATCATCGGCGCCGCGTCGATCGCCGCGCACAAGGGATTCGCGCTGCTCGGCGTCTACTGCTCCTCGAAGTTCGCCGTGCGCTCCCTCACGCAGTCCGCCGCGCAGGAATGGGCCGAGCACGGCATCACCGTCAACGCGTACTGTCCCGGCATCGTCGACACCCGGATGTGGGAGGAGATCGACCATGATCTCGGGGAGATCAACCACGTGGGCAAGGGCGAGTCGATGGCGGAGATGGCGGCCGGGATCGCCCTGGGCCGAGTCTCCCGCGGCGAGGACGTCGCCGGGCTCGTGTCCTTCCTCGCGGGTCCGGACTCCGACTACATGACCGGTCAGTCGGTGCTCATCGACGGCGGAATGATCTTCGTCTGACCGGAGCCGCCGGCACGGCCGGCGGACGACTCGTAGGCGTCGATCTCGGCCACCAGGCCGTCCTTGACGCCCTCGGGCGCGAACGACGCGACCACCGCGGCTCGGGCGAGGTCCGCGAGCCCGGCGTCGTCGAGGCCGAGCAGGCCGGCGGCGATCTCGTACTCGCGGTTGAGGGTGGTGCCGAACATCGGCGGATCGTCGGAGTTGATCGTCACCACCACGCCCGCCTCGACGAACACCGGCAGCGGGTGCTCGTCGAGGGAGGCGACCGCTCGGGTGGCGACGTTGGAGGACGGACACACCTCGAGCGGGATCCGGTGCTCGGCCAGATGGGCGAGCAGCGCGGGGTCCTGGGCCGCGGAGGTGCCGTGCCCGATCCGCTCGGCGCCGAGGTCGTGCAGCGACGTCCAGATCGTCTCCGGGCCGGTGGTCTCCCCGGCGTGCGGGACCGAGTGCAGTCCGGCCGCGCGCGCCGCCTTGAAGTGGGGGGTGAACTGGTCGCGCGCGACGCCGATCTCCGGCCCGCCGAGACCGAATCCGACGAGTCCCTCCGGCGCGTGGTCGAGCGCGAAGCGCAAGGTGGCGTCGGCCGCCGGGACGCCCGCCTCGCCGGGGATGTCGTAGATCCACCGCATCACGAGACCGAGGTCTCGCTCGGCCGCGAGCCGGGCGTCCTCGATCGCCTCCGTGTAGGCCTCGATCGGCATGCCGCGGTCGGGGTCGTCGGGCAGCACGGAGGTGTACGGCGTGCAGGTGAGCTCGGCGTACCGCACCGACTGGCCCTCGTGGAGCTCGCGGGCGATCTCGTAGGTGAGATAGCGGACGTCCTCCGGCGTGCGGACCAGGTCGACCACCGCGAGGTAGACCTCGATGAAGTGGGCGAAGTCGCGGAACGCGAAGAACTCGCGCAGCCGCTCGGGATCCGAGGGGACCGTGCCCGGGTGGCGCTCGGCCAGCTCGGACACGATCCGAGGGGACGCGGACCCGACATGGTGGACGTGGAGCTCGGCCTTCGGCAGGCCCGCGACGAAGTTGCTCAGCACGGGCCGATCCTGCCAGCCGGCCGGACCCCGGTCACTCCAGTTCGGAGATCAGGTTGTCGGCCAACTCGTCGATGGTGCGCCCGTCCTGGAAGACCTCGCCGTCGAGCAGAACCGTCGGGGTCCCGGTCACGCCGGCCTTGGCCGCCTCGGCGGTCGCCTCGTCCACCCATGCCTGGTGGGACAGGCTCTCGATGCCGCCGCGGACGTCGGCCTCGGCGGCCCCGGCCTCGACGGCGAGGTCGACCAGGTCGTCGTTCGTGGCGGCGTCCGGGTCCTCCTCGGACGGCTGGTTCTCGTAGAGGAGGTCGTGGAACTTCTTGGCGACCTCGGGCCCGGACTTCTCGAGCACGAGCGCGAACGCGTTGGTCGCCCGGATCGGGTAGTCCGCGATCCGGCTGAGCAGGTCGAAGGGCCGGTACTCGACGCGGACCTTGCCGTCGGCGGCCAGCGCGGTCAGGTCGTCGCGGGTCGCGCGCTCGAGCTCGCCGCAGTAGGGGCACAGGAAGTCCTCGTAGATGACGACCGTGCGGGGGGCGTCCGCGTCGCCGATGGCCACCCCGTACTCACTCGAGCTGCTGGCCGCGTCGGCCAGCTTCTCCTCGCCCTTGTCCTGCTCGCGCAGGCCGAACCAGATGGATCCGCCGACGATGAGCGCCATCACCGCGAGGACGCCCCCGATGGTCAGGAACCGGCGGCGTGTCTCGCTCCTCTGCTGCGCGGCGCGCATCTCGGCGGCCTTCGCCCGGGCATCGGCCCTCGAGTTCGACGACATCAGTTCATGGCTCCTTCGTGGGTGGTGGCCCGCTCCTCGGGCCTCGGGGCGAACAGCAGCGAGTCCAGGGCCAGCGGCGTGCGGCGCAGGGACGCGACGAGGAGCGAGGCTGCCAGCAGCGCCGCGTCGCGCGCGATCTCCCAGGGGTACGCCGAGGCGGCGCCCGCCTTCGCGCCACCGCCGCCGAAGCACCCGCAGTCGATCTCGATCCCGCGCGCCCACACCGAGGCGATGCCGACGATGAACGCCCCGAACAGCAGCGCCGAGACCACGGCCGCGCCCCGCGCGAGCACCCCCAGCACCAGCGCCAGCCCGACGACGAGCTCGACGGCGGGCAGGGCGAGGCCGACCGGCTCGGCGAGCGAGGACGGCAGCAGCTGGTAGGCCCGCACGGCGTTGACGCTCGCCTCCGGCTCGGCGACCTTCAGCCCGCCGGCCACGATCCACACGACGCCGGCGACCAGGCGGGCGGCCAGGCCGAGCCAGGCGAGCACCGTCGGTCGGGTCCCTGTCATGACGGTGAGGCTAGTCGGACGCGCTGAGCGGCTGCTGAGAACCGCACGGCGGCGGCGTACCGCGTAGGGTGCGGGCTCGTGAACGAACGACTGGTCTGGATCGACTGTGAGATGACCGGGCTCGACCTCGGGGCCGACGCGCTCATCGAGGTCGCGGCCCTGGTGACCGACTTCGACCTCAACGTGCTCGGCGAGGGTGTCGACGTCATCATCAAGCCGCCGGCGGAGGCGCTGGACCAGATGATCGAGTTCGTCCGCACCATGCACGAGACGTCCGGCCTGCTGGAGGAGCTGGAGCACGGCGTCACCCTGCGCGAGGCCGAGGAGCAGGTGATGGCCTACCTGCGCGAGCACTGCCCGGCCGACAGCCGCCCGCCGCTCGCCGGCAACTCGGTCGCCACGGACCGCGGCTTCGTGGCCCGTGACATGGCCGAGCTCGACGCCTTCCTGCACTACCGCATCGTCGACGTCTCCTCGATCAAGGAGCTCTCGAAGCGCTGGTTCCCGCGCGCCTACTACAACGCGCCGACCAAGCGGGGCAACCACCGCGCCCTGGCCGACATCCAGGAGAGCATCGAGGAGCTGCGCTACTACCGCGACACGGTCTTCGTGCCGCTGCCGGGCCCGGACTCGGACGTCGCGAAGGAGGCCGCGGGCCGTCACGGCGGGTCGATCACCGGCCTCGGCGAGCCGGCTGCGGATACCGATTCCTGATTCCGACGGCCCTGCGTCTACACTCGTGCCGCTGACTCGGCCACGGCCGGGTCGCATGGTGGGTATAGCTCAGCTGGTAGAGCGCCGCGTTGTGGTCGCGGATGTCGCGGGTTCAAGTCCCGTTACTCACCCCGAGAGCCTCGGCCGGACCCGCACGGGTCCGGCCGAGGCGCATTTCCCGCCCTCCTCGTTCGACGTCCAGCATTCTCTGACTACAGTCAGAGGATGCTGACCGAGGCGCTGCGTCGATTCAACCGGACCTACACCCAGCGCATCGGCGTGCTCGACGAGTCCTTCCTCGGCACCGGGCGGCCGCTCGCCGTCTCGCGCCTGCTGTTCGAGGTGGGCAGCACGCCGGGCACCAGCGTGCGCGGGCTGCGCGAGCGCCTCGACCTCGACTCGGGCCACCTCTCGCGCCTGCTGCGTCGCCTGGAGACGGAGGGCCTGACCACGACGACGCCGGACCCCGTCGACCGCCGCCGCCGGGTCGTCGAGCTGACGCCGGCCGGCCGCACGGCGTACGACGACCTCGAGCGCCGCTCGGAGGAGCGGGCCGCCGCGCTGGTGGCCCCGCTGACCGCGCGTCAGCGCGAGCGCCTCGACGAGGCGCTGCGCACCGCCGACCTCCTGGTCCGGGCCGCCACGGTGCGGCTCAGCGAGGTGGCCCCCGACCACCCGTCGGCCCAGGAGGCGACGCGGCGCTACTTCGCGGAGCTCGACGCGCGCTTCCCCGAGGGCTTCGACCCGGGCGGGCCGGTGGCCCCGGAGCCCGGGGCCACCTATGTCGTCGCGAGCTCGGACGGGGAGCCGGTGGCCTACGGCGGGATCCGCCCGGCGCTCGACGACCACACCGCCGAGATCAAGCGGATGTGGGTGCACTCCGCGTGGCGCGGGGCGGGCCTGGGCGCGCGGATGCTGCGCCACCTCGAGACGCTCGCCGCCGCGCAGGGCCGCCGTCGCGTCGTACTCGACACGAACGGGGCCCTGCACGAGGCGATCGCGATGTACGAGCGGTCCGGCTACCGGCGGATCGAGCGCTACAACGACAACCCCTACGCCGAGGCGTTCTTCGAGAAGCGGCTCTGAGTCCTCAGCCGCCGATCGGCAGCCCGAAGCGCCCCTTCTGGTAGTCCTCGTAGGCCGAGAGCACCTCGGCCTTGGTGTTCATGACGAACGGCCCCGCCCACGCGATCGGCTCGCGGATCGGCTGACCGCCCACGACGATGACGTCGAGCCGCGGCGAGCGACTCTCCTGGCGGCGGTCGGCCGTGACGGTCAGGTAGTCGCCGGCGCCGAGGACGGCCGTCTGGCCGGCGTGCAGCGGGCTCGACTCGGTGGCGCCCACGCGTCCCGATCCGTTGAGGACGTAGACCAGCGCGTTGTGCTCGACCTGCCACGGCAGGTCGAGGCGGGCGCCGGGCTCGAGGGTGGCGTGCACGAGCGTCATCGGGCTGTACGTCGAACCCGGACCGGCATGTCCGTCCACGCTGCCGGCGATCACCCGGACGAGGGCGCCGGCGTCGTCGCTGGTGAGCAGGGCGACCTCGCCGGAGCGGATGTCCTGGTAGCGAGGCGCGTTCAGCTTGTCGGCCTTGGGCAGGTTCACCCACAGCTGGACGCCGTGGAACAGCCCGCCCTGCTGGACCAGCCACTCCGGCGGCGTCTCGATGTGCAGGAGCCCGCTGCCGGCGGTCATCCACTGGGTGTCGCCGTTGGTGATGGTGCCGCCACCGCCGTGGCTGTCCTGGTGGTCGAAGACGCCGTCGATGATGTAGGTGACGGTCTCGAAGCCGCGGTGCGGGTGCCAGGGCGTGCCCTTGGGCTCGCCGGGCGCGTACTCCACCTCGCCCATCTGGTCCATCATGATGAACGGGTCGAGGTCGCGCAGGTCGATGCCGGCGAACGCCCGGCGGACCGGGAAGCCCTCCCCCTCGTAGCCCTGCGGTGCGGTGGTGACCTGCCGGACCGGGCGCGGCTGGTCGCCCAGGCCGGGCACGCTCAGGCGTGGCAGGACAGTCAGGTCGTCGACGGTGATGGCGGGCATCGCATCCACCTCCAGGTGGCTGGTCGGGTTGTTGCCATGTCAACCATGATCCGACGGCGGGCATTCCCGCACCCCTAGGGTGCTGTCATGACCCGGGGGAAGTACGACGCCGTCATCGTCGGCGGGGGCCACAACGGCCTGACCGCCGCCGCCTATCTCGCCCGGGCAGGCCTCCGTGTCCTCGTGCTCGAGCGCCTCGACCACGTCGGCGGAGCGGCCGTCTCCGCACAGGCCTTCCCCGGGCTCCCGACCCGGCTCTCGCGCTACTCCTACCTCGTGTCGCTCCTGCCGGAGGAGATCGTGGCCGACCTCGGGCTCGACCTGGCCCTGGCGAGCCGGCAGACGGCGTCGTACTCCCCCACCGTCCGCGGCGGACGGGCGACCGGTCTGCTCGTGGAGCGCGCTGAGGGCGAGGCCACCCGGGCGTCGTTCCGCGACCTCACCGGCAGCGACGACGAGTACGACGCCTGGCGGGCTTTCTACGACGGGCTCGGCGGACTGGCCCAGGCCGTCGCCCCCACCCTGACCAGGCCGCTCGCCACCGACGCCGCCATCCGGGCCCAGGTCGACCCGGAGATCTGGCGCGACGTCGTGGAGCAGCCGATCGGCAGCGCGATCACCCGGCGCTTCCACGACGACCTCGTGCGCGGCGTGGTCGGCACCGACGCGCTGATCGGCACCTTCGCCTCGCTGCACGACCGGTCCCTGATCCAGAACCGCTGCTTCCTCTACCACCTCATCGGCAACGGCACAGGCGAGTGGCGCGTGCCCGTCGGAGGCATGGGCGCGGTGACCGACGCCCTCGCCCAGGCGGCTACCGAGGCGGGCGCCGAGATCGTCACCGGCGCCGGGGTGAGCGCCATCCGGCCCGACGACGCCGGCGGACCCGTGGAGGTCCGGTGGCACGACGGCACCAGCGAGCACGTCGTCGAGGCGTCGTACGTGCTCGCGAACGTCGCGCCCTGGGTGCTGCGGATCCTGCTGGGCGGAGGCGAGGACCCGCCCACCAAGCCGGAGGGCGCGCAGCTCAAGGTCAACCTCCTGCTCTCCCGGCTGCCGCGGCTGCGCTCGGGCATCGACCCCGAGGTCGCCTTCGCCGGCACGCTGCACCTCTCCGAGTCCGCCGCCGACCTCGAGGTCGCCTGGGCCGCCGCCCAGCGCGGCGAGCTCCCCGATCCGATGCCCGGCGAGGTCTACTGCCACTCCCTGACGGACCCCTCGATCCTCGGGGACGTCCCCGCCGGCACCCACACCCTCACCTACTTCGGCCTGCACACCCCCGCGCGGCTGTTCGCCCGCGACCCCGACGGCATGCGCGCGGAGGCGCTGCGCCGCGCGATCGCCTCGCTCGACGCCGTGCTCGAGGACCCGATCGACGAGGTCGTCCTGCGCGACGCCGACGGTCGGCCGTGCATCGAGGCGAAGATCCCCCAGGACATCGAGGCCGACCTGGCCATGCCGGGCGGGCACATCTTCCACGGCGACCTCGACTGGCCCTGGGCGCCCGCGCACGCCCGCCTGGACACCCCCGCCGAGCGCTGGGGCGTCCAGACCGACCACCCCGGCGTCCTCCTGTGCGGCTCCGGCGCCCGCCGGGGCGGCGCCGTCTCCGGCCTCGGCGGGCACAACGCCGCGCAGGCGGTCCTCGAGTCGCGCTGACGGCTGGGGCGGGGCGGCAGGGGCGGCGCGGCAGCGCGGACGTCATACGAACCGAGCGCTCCAGACCACCACCCGTCTGCCGTCACCCCCACCCACCCGAGACGTCATACGAACCGAGCGCTCCAGGCCACCATCCGTATGACGTCACCCCCACCCACCCACCCGGCCCCGCCCCGGATTTCGCCGCCGCGAACTACGCTGGTAATGTTCCATCTCGCGTTCAACGCAAGCGCCATTAGCTCAATTGGCAGAGCAGCTGACTCTTAATCAGCGGGTTCGGGGTTCGAGTCCCTGATGGCGTACAGAAAGCAGCAGGCAAGAAGGCCCTCTCCCTTCGGGGAGAGGGCCTTCTTGCTCCTCCAGGCAGCCGCGTCTCACCTATCGGCGGCGGACAGCGGCAGGCTCAGCCGCGCAGCGAGATCTGCGAGCGTCAGCCCGTAGGTCGCGAGCACCGTGGCCGCCTCGCGCCCGGGCCCGACCTCGAACACCCCGTGATCGGTGTAGACGCGGCTCACGCACCCGACACCGGTGAGCGGGTAGGTGCACGACGGGACGAGCTTGGGCGATCCGTCCTTGCCGAAGAGGGTCATCATGACGAAGACGTCCTTCGCGCCGATGGCCAGGTCCATCGCGCCGCCGACGGCCGGGATGTCCTCCTCCCGGCCGGTGTGCCAGTTGGCGAGGTCGCCGTTGCCGGCCACCTGATACGCGCCGAGCACGCAGACGTCGAGGTGCCCGCCGCGCATCATGGCGAAGGAGTCGGCGTGGTGGAAGTACGACGCCCCGGGCAGCTCGGTGACGGGGGCCTTGCCCGCGTTGGTGAGGTCGGGGTCGACGTCGTCGCCGTGTGCTGCCGGCCCCATGCCGAGCATGCCGTTCTCCGTGTGGAGGACGACCTCCTGGTCGGCGGTGAGGTGGTCGGCGATCCTCGTCGGCTGACCGATGCCGAGATTGACATAGGAGCCGGCGGGGATGTCGCGGGCGATGACCCGGGCGAGCTCGTCCATGGTGAGCGGGCCGCGGTCCGCGTGCTCGACGGTCATCAGCGGGCTCCCTGCACGGTGTAGTGGCGCTGCTCGACGGCGACCACGCGGTCGACGTAGATGGACGGGGTGACGACCGCCTCGGGGTCGAGGGTGCCCGTCTCCACGACGTTGCTCACCTGGACGATCGTCGTGGTCGCGGCCGCGGCCATGACCGGGCCGAAGTTGCGAGCGGTCTTGCGGTAGACGACGTTGCCGAGCCGGTCGGCGGTGTGCGCGGAGATCAGTGCGTAGTCGCCCTTGATCGGGTATTCGAGGACGTACTCACGGCCGTCGATCACCCGTGTCTCCTTGCCCTCCGCCAGCGGGGTGCCGACCGCGGTCGGGCAGAAGAACGCGCCGATCCCCGCGCCGGCGGCCCGCATCCGCTCGGCGAGGTTGCCCTGCGGCACGACCTCGAGCTCGATCTCGCCGCTGCGGTAGAGCCCGTCGAACACGTAGGAGTCGCTCTGCCGCGGGAAGGAGCAGAGGACCTTGCGCACCCGACCGGCCTGGAGCAGTGCGGCGAGGCCGACGTCGCCGTTGCCGGCGTTGTTGGACACGATCGTCAGGTCGCGCGCGCCCTGTCGGATGAGGGCGTCGATCAGGTCGAACGGCATCCCGGCGAGGCCGAAGCCGCCGACCAGGACGGTGGAGCCGTCCTCGATCCCGGCGACGGCCTCGTCGACGGTGTCCAGGACAGCGGTGCGGGCCATCAGGCACCTGCCGCGGTGTTCTCGAGGACGACGGCGAGGCCCTGGCCCACGCCGATGCAGATCGCGGCGACACCCCAGCGCTCGCCGCGCTCGCGCAGGACCTTCGCCAGCGTGCCGACGATGCGACCGCCGGAGGCGCCGAGCGGGTGGCCGATCGCGATCGCTCCACCGCGGGTGTTGACGATCTCGGGGTCGATCCTCCACGCGTCGACACAGGCCAGCGACTGGACGGCGAACGCCTCGTTGAGCTCGACGGCGCCGACCTGCTCCCAGGTGATGCCGGCGCGCGCGAGCGCTCGATGGGCCGCCTCGACGGGTGCATATCCGAACTCGTGCGGAGCGAGGGCGAACGCGGCCCGGCCGGCGATCCGCGCCGAGGGCTCGATGCCGATCGTGTCGGCCGCCGACGCCGAGCCGAGCAGGACGGCGGACGCGCCGTCGCTCAGCGGCGAGGCGTTGCCGGCGGTGATCGTGCCGTCCTCGCGGAAGACCGCCTTGAGCCCGGCCAGCGACTCGGCCGTGCTGCCGGGGCGGATGCCCTCGTCGCGGGCCAGGTCGGTGCCGTCGACGGGCGACACGAGGTCGTCGTAGAAGCCGTCCTGCCAGGCTCGATCGGCCAGCCGGTGGGAGCGGGCGGCGAACTCGTCCTGCCGCTCCCGCGAGATGGCGAACCTCTCCTGCAGCTGCTCGTTCGCCTCGCCGAGCGAGACGGTCCACTCCTTCGGCATCCGCGGGTTGACCAGGCGCCACCCGAGCGTGGTGGAGACGGCGGTGATGTCCCCCGCCGGGAAGCCCTTCGCCGGCTTGGGCAACACCCAGGGCGCCCGGGTCATCGACTCCACGCCACCGGTGAGTACGACGTCGGCATCGCCGGTCTCGATCGCGCGCGAGCCGATCAGGACGGCGTCCAGGCTCGAGCCGCACAGTCGGTTGACGGTCGTGGCGGGCACGCTCGTGGGCAGGCCGGCCAGCAGGACCGCCATCCGGCCGACGTTGCGGTTCTCCTCCCCCGCGCCGTTGGCGTTGCCCCAGACGACGTCGTCGATCGCGGCCGGGTCGAGCCCCGGGGCCCGCGCGAGGAGTGCCGAGACGACCCCGGCAGCCAGGTCGTCAGGGCGAACGCCGGCGAGCGAGCCGTTGAACCTGCCGAACGGAGTGCGGACCGCGTCGTACACGAAGGAAGCTGTCACCCCAGCGACGCTAGGCGCCCGCGTTGATATTGTGAAGTATCAATATCGGACACATTTGAGACAGGTTCGGATATGGATCTGCTTCGCCAGCTCAACCACTTCGTCACCGTCGCCGAGGAACGCCACTTCGGCCGGGCCGCCGAGCGTCTGCACATGGCACAGCCGCCGCTGTCTCAGCAGATCCGGCGACTGGAGGCACAGTTGGGGGTCGACCTCTTCGTGCGCACGACCCGGCGCGTGGACCTGACGCCGGCGGGCCATGCCTACCTGGAGCGGGCCAGGGAGATCCTGGCCTCGGTCGACGGCGCTGCCGACGAGGCCCGCCGCGTGGCGGCCGGAGTCGTCGGACACGTCCGGATCGGCTGTGTCGGCTCGGTGACCTACAGCCTCCTGCCGGCCCTCTCCCGCCGGCTCGCCGAGGAGCTGCCCGGCGTGGACTTCTCCTTCCGAGGGGAGATGCTGGCCTCCGAGCAGGTCGAGGCGCTCCGCGCCGGCTCGATCGACCTGGCGCTCCTCCGTCCACCCGTCGACGACGGCACGATCCGGGTCACTCCGCTGCGGCGCGACCGCCTCGCGATCGCCCTCCCGGCCGACCACGATCTCGCCGGGAAGGACCGGATCCGTCTGCGCGACCTCGCCGGGACCGAGCTCATCGTCCACTCGGCCGACCGTCGCTCGACGATGTACGACGTCGTACGCCGTCTGTTCGACGATGCGGACCTCGTGCCCCGGATCCGGCACGAGGTCGGCGAGACCTCCACGTTGATCACGCTCGTCGCCGGCGGACTCGGGGTCGCCGTCGTCCCCGAGCCGGTGCGCGCACTGGCGCTGGAGGGGGTCGTGCACCGCCCCCTGGTCCGGCCGGTGACGTTCATCGACCTCGCCGCGGCGCATCGCGCCGATCGCGACGAGCCACACCTCGCGCGGACGCTCGCCCTCGTCCGGGATCTCACCACCTGCTGAGATCGCGGCTCGCGCCCGACAGCGCAGCGGGATTCATAATCAGTAGTTATGAATCCCGCGATTATTGGTCTTTGTGTTTCTGGATCACCTCGATCTAGCGTGGCGACACCACGTGACGACCGCCACAGCGACCGCAACGGACGGAGGTGACCCATGGATCTCAAGCAACTGCGCTACTTCGACGCCGTCGCCGAGACCTGTCACTTCGGTCAGGCCGCCGAGCGGCTGCACCTCGCGCAGCCGGCGCTGTCCCAGGCCGTGCGGCGTCTCGAGGCCGAGCTGGGCGTGCTGCTGCTCGCTCGCACCACGCGCCAGGTCCAGCTCACCGCGGCCGGCGAGTTCTTCCACCGGGAGACGCGCCGGATCCTCGGCGACCTCGACGCGTCGGTGTCCGGAGTGCGGAGCATCGGCGAAGGTCGGCGCGGGCTGCTGCGGGTCGGCTTCACCGGCACCAGCGCGTTCACCCAGCTCGCCCCGCTGTCCCAGATCGTCCGCTCGGCCCTGCCGGGCGTCGTCCTCGAGGTGCAGGCCGACCTGCTCACCCCCGCCCAGGTCGAACGACTCGCCGACGGCCGGTTGGACCTCGGCGTGCTCCGCGGCCCGGTGGCCGAGGCCGGCATCGAGACACGCACCCTGCTGGAGGAGCCGCTCGTGCTGGCCCTGCCCGCCGGCCACCGCCTGGTCCCGGAGGCCGATCTCGAGATCGCCGACGTGGCCGGCGAGGAGTTCGTCGCGTACGCCGACCGCCGCTCCGCGGTCAACGAGGCGGTGACGTCCAGCTGCCGACGCGCCGGGTTCGCGCCCACCGTCCCCCACCGTGCCCCGGGCACGGCAGGCCTGCTGGCGCTCGTGGCCGCGGGGCTCGGGGTGGCGCTCGTTCCGGAGTCGGTGCGCAGCATGCAGCTCCACGGCGTGGTGTTCCGCGACGTCCGCCAGGCCGCCACGATCGACCTCTCGCTGGCCTGGCGCGTCGACGACCCGTCCCCGGTGGTCGCCAACGCCCTCGAGGCGCTGGCGACCCACGGCTTCTACGACGCCGCCCCGGCGGCCCACCCCCACCCGCGCTTCGAGGAGGAGACCGCGTGAAGATCTCAGGCATCGAGGCGATCCCCTTCCGGATCCCCTACACCAAGCCGCTGAAGTTCGCCAGCGGCGAGGTGCACGCTGCCGAGCACGTCCTCGTGCGCGTGCGCACCGACGACGGCGTCGTGGGGGTCGCCGAGGCGCCGCCCCGCCCGTTCACCTACGGCGAGACGCAGCGCGGGATCATCGCGGTGATCGAGACGATCTTCGCCCCCCAGGTGGTCGGCCTCCCGCTCACCGACCGCGAGCAGATGGCGGCGCTGATGAGCCGGACCGTCGGCAACCCCACCGCCAAGGCCGCCATCGACATGGCGGTCTGGGACGCCCTCGGCCGGACCCTCGGCCTTCCCGTCACCGACCTGCTCGGCGGCTACACCGACCGGATGCGGGTCTCCCACATGCTGGGCTTCGACAGCCCGGAGGCGATGGTGGACGAGGCCGAGCGGATGCGGGAGGTCCACGGCATCACCACGTTCAAGGTGAAGGTCGGTCGCCGGCCCGCCTCGCTCGACGTCGCCGTCGTCCGCGCGCTGCGCGAGGGCCTCGGGCCCGACGTCGTGCTGTACGTCGACGGCAACCGCGGCTGGAGCGCGTCGGAGTCGGCGCGCGCCATGCGTCAGATGGCCGATCTCGACCTCGCCTTCGCCGAGGAGCTCTCCCCGGCCGACGACGTCCTCGGCCGACGCTGGTTGATCCAGCAGCTCGACGTGCCGTTCATCGCCGACGAGTCCGCCACGACCCCGGCCGAGGTGACCCGGGAGATCCTGGGCGGCTCCGCCACGGCCATCTCCATCAAGACCGCCCGCACCGGCTTCACCGGCTCGCAGCGGGTGCTCCATCTCGCCGAGGGCCTCGGGCTCGAGGTGGTGATGGGCAACCAGATCGACGGCCAGTTGGGCTCGGTCTGCACCGTCGCGTTCGGCGCCGCTCACCAGCGCAGCTGCGCACATGCGGGTGAGCTGTCGAACTTCCTCGACATGAGTGACGACCTGCTCACCGAGCCCCTCGGCATCGAGAACGGCGAGCTGACCGTCCGGCCCGGCGCCGGCCTCGGCGTCGAGATCGACGAGGACAAGCTCCGCCACTACCGCTCCGACCGCTAGCACCCGATCGCCGATCGATCGGCCACACCGAAGGGACACCATCATGACCACCGACCAGACCCCCGGCGCCGCCGAGACGCTCGCCACCGCCGCCGCCTCCGGCAGCGCGGCGACCGAGCGGTTCGAGACCGACAAGTCGCCGTACGACGCCGTCAAGGACACCTCGCCGGAGCGGGTCGACCTGCTCGCCCGCTCCGTGCTCGACGCGGTGCACCAGACCATCCGCACCCACAAGGTCACCTACGCCGAGTACAACGCGCTCAAGGCGTGGCTGATCCAGGTCGGCAAGGACGGCGAGTGGCCGCTCTTCCTCGACGTGTGGGTCGAGCACGTCGTCGAGGAGGTCGCGACCGAGCACCGCGAGGGCAGCAAGGGCACGATCGAGGGGCCCTACTACGTGCCGGACGCGCCCGAGCAGGGCGCGACGGGCACCATCCCGATGCGCGAGGGCGAGCAGGGCACCGCCCTGACCTGGACCGGAACGGTCACCTCCACCGACGGCTCGCCGCTCGCCGGCGCCAAGGTCGAGCTGTGGCACGCCGACGCGGACGGCTTCTACTCGCAGTTCGCGCCCGGCATCCCGGAGTGGAACCTGCGCGGCACGTTCACCGTCGGTGACGACGGCGCCTTCGAGATCCACACCGTCCAGCCGGCGCCCTACCAGATCCCGACCGACGGGTCCTGCGGCAAGCTGATCTCCGCCGCGGGCTGGCACGCCTGGCGCCCGGCGCACCTGCACGTGAAGGTGTCGGCGCCCGGTCACGAGCTGCTCACCGCACAGCTCTACTTCCCCGGCGACGAGCACAACGACGACGACATCGCCTCGGCGGTCAAGCCCGAGCTCATGCTGGACCCGAAGCCGGCCGGCGACGGCACCGTCGCCGTCGACTACGGCTTCGTGCTGGACCCGGTGCGCGCCTGATGCTGTTCGCAGTGCGGATGGACGTCGACATCCCGCGCGACCTCGACCCCGCCGTGCGGGAGGAGACGGTCGCGCGGGAGAAGGCGTACTGCCATGAGCTCCAGCGCAGCGGCGAGTGGAAGCGCATCTGGCGGATCGTCGGCCTCTACTCCAACATCAGCATCTTCGACGTGGAGTCGAACGCACGCCTGCACGAGATCCTGTCGGGCCTTCCGTTGTTCCCGTTCATGCGGATCGAGGTCAGCCCGCTGACCACCCATCCCTCCGCGCTCTGAGCGCCCGGACCCCCAGGACCCCCGCCATGGGCACCCTTCCCGACATCGCCCTGCGGCGTCTCGCCGACGCGGCCGGCGGCCCACTGCTGGTCGTCGGCCCCTCCCTGGGTACGACGGTCGACCGGCTCTGGGCGGCCGTCGCCGCCAGCCTGCCGGGCTGGAACGTCGTCGGGTGGGACCTCCCCGGCCACGGCCACAGCCCGGCCGCCGACCGGCTCACCAGCGGCTTCGACATGGCCGACCTCGCCGCCGCGGTCCTGCGTGCCGTCGACGCCGAGGCGAGCGGCGGGGAGGCCGGCGCAGCGCCCGCCTTCGCCTATGCGGGCGACTCGGTCGGCGGCGCCGTGGGCCTCCAGCTCGCCCTCGACCACCCGCAGCGGATCACCTCGCTCACCGTGCTGTGCAGCGCCGCCCGGTTCGGCACGCCGGAGGCCTGGCGTGAACGCGCGGCGCTGGTCCGTGCCGAGGGCATGGCGCCGATGGTGGCGAGCTCCCCCGCGCGCTGGTTCGGTCCAGCGATCGTCGCCGCCGGGAGCGACCTCGTCCACGCGGCGCTGCGCGACCTCGCGGCGGTCGACGCCGAGGGCTATGCCCGGACCTGCGAGGCGCTGGCCACCTTCGACGTCACCGCCCGGCTCGCGACGGTGTCCGCGCCGGTGCTGGCCGTCGCCGGCGCCGACGATGTCGCCACCCCGCCCGAGCTCCTGGCCACCATCGCCGACGCCGTGCCACGGGGTCGGCTCGACGTGATCCCCGGCGTCGGCCACCTCGCCCCGCTCGAGGCTCCCGACCGGGTCGCCTCGCTCCTCAGCGCCTTCCTGCGCACCGGCTGAGCCCGGATACAGCGCGCCCGCCGTTCAGTCCGATGCGGCGAGCGATGCCTGATCCCCCTCGAGAGCCCCTGGTCGGGGGCACGCACCCCGACCGGGGCTCTCGCCACGGCGCCCTAGTTGCGGCGGTCCCGGCGGACGAGCCGGCGCAGTTGCAGGATGCGCACGGTGCCGAGGGCGAGCGTGAGCACGACCGCCCCGAGGACCGCGATGAGGAGCACCAGGCCAAGGGAAGTGCGGCCGGTCATCCACAGGAACGAGACGTCGACGCGTTGGGTGTTTTGCAGCATGAACACCACGAGGGCCACGACGAGCAACGCGGCCGAGGCCAGACCGACCCATGCTGCTCCGGCACGCGTGCGGGGAACGCCGCGTCCCTGAGCTTCAGATGCCTGGTCGCCGTCGTGGAAGACCTGCTGGTCGAGGTCGGCCGCCGCGCCGTCCGGCGTGGTGCTCGGGTCGGTCCTCGGGGAGGTGCTCGGCGTGGCGCCCGGGGCGGGGACGTTCGAAGACTCGCCCCCTGGGACGGCGTGCGCTGGAGCGCTGCGCTGGAGGCGTCCGGTTGCCTTGTGTCGTGTCATGGCAGCCTCACTCTTGTTCGGACCGACGGCAGCCGGTGCTGCCCGTCAGCGTGTGGGCGCCACGCACAGCCAGCGCGGGGAGCTCTCGGAGGCTTCGTGTTCGGAACCAGCGTGTTCGACGTCGCCATGACGTCCACCTTCCGACCAGTTCGGAGCCGGGTCCTGCTGGAGGCGGTTCGAACTGCTCTCATTCGAGCCTACTCGCGTCCTCCAACGCGGAACCTGGTTGAAGTACGGCCGGCAAGCCTGCTCGTACTGCCGGCCCATGACGACGGCCCGTGGACACGTGCCGCGTCCCGGTCGGGAGCCATCCGGTAGAGCAAGGCCAGGCCGAGGACCATGACGATCACCAGGCCGATCCAGCGAGCGGCTTCGAGGGCCCACCGCAGCGGGCCTTGGCCGTCGAGGTCGTTGAGCAGCGCGGGTGCTGCGGCGACGAGCCCGAGCGTGATGACCACGAAGATGATCGCGCCGATGGTGAGGACGAGCGCGAGGAGCTTGCGCTTCACGAAGCCGCGGGTCTCCTCCTCGTCGTAGGCGATGTTGATGGAGGTGATCACGTTGCTGACCCCGCCCGATGCGCTCCACAGCGCGAGCACCAGGGTGACGAGGAGACCCAGTCCCAACGACTGCTGCGGTGTCGAGGCGATTGTCTTCAGTTGATCGGTGAGCAGGGATGCCGCGTCGGCAGGCAGTCCACGGGTCAGGGCGCGGGTCTGTTCCTCCACCTCCGCTGGGTCACGGACCAGCCCGTAGAGCAGCACGGCGGCGATCATGGCCGGGAACAGGGCCAGGAACGAGTAGAACGCGACGCCGGCGGCCATGAGCGGATCTGGTCGGCCTTCGCTTCCTGCCAGGCCCGCTTGGCGATCTGCCACCAGCCACGCGGCGGGATCTGGTGGGGGTTGTCGGCTTCGGCACCGGGGTACTCGTCGCTGATGCGCCGGATGGTCATTGCTGGGCGGTACCCGACCGTCGAGCGGTCACGCCGACCGGTGCGTTGGCCGGGCGGGGCGTCCCCCCGCCGACGCCCCGCCAGACGTCCGCGAACACGCGCGGACGCGGTCGGGTGTCGCGGGGGCCACGTTTCGTGCCGACCCGGCCTCGCCCACCTTGGGCAGGACGCGGGCCAGTCGCGGGCTAGTACCGCAGCGTCCGCTCCGACTCCAGGTGCGCGTCGACGGCACCGGGGGTGAGGTGGTCGGCCTTGCAGCCGAAGTCCTCGAAGAGGGCGAGCTGGTCCAGGCTGTGGGGCGCGCGGTCGCCGTCCGGAGCGACGAAGCCGCTCTGTCCCGGGGCGGCGACCGAGCACATCTCGACCCCTCCGGGCCGCAGCTCGACCTGGAAGTCGAGGGTGCCGCGGTTCAGGTACGCCGGGGTCTGGGGCTGGTCCGAGCCTGCCCACGGCACGCCGATCGCGTTGAACCGGGAGAACCGGTGGGCGACGACCGGCGTGCGCCACTGGTCCGGGTCCTCGCCGAACCGGGCGCGGAGGTCCGCGACGGCGTCGGTCAGGCCGGCCAGCACGACGTCGGCGGGCGCCGCGCCGTCGAGGAAGTCCACGGTCTGCGGGACTCCGGAGCGGTCACCGCTCAGCGCGTTCCACAGCACGGCGCTGACTGGCGCGGGCCGGATGCTGCCCGGGGAGCCCTGCGCCGTCAGCGCGGGATAGCCCAGCGACTGGTAGCGGGCGAAGACATGGGCGGGCAGGTCGTCGGCGAGCACCCGTCGAGCGGTGGCCGTGAGCCAGGCGCGGACGAGGGTGGTGCCCGGGTGGTCGTAGGTCCGACCGTCCGTGGTCGTCAGCTGTCGGTCCCAGCCCGCCAGCAGGTCGGCTGCCTGACGGCGCGGGTCGTCGGCCGGCAGGCCCGCTGCGGCCGCGGTGATCATGGGCACGAAGTAGCGCGCGTTGAGGTCGGCCCGCGTCGTCGTCCGCGTCACGTCCCAGATCTGCGCACCGTCGAGCCCGGCCGCGGCGACCTCGCCATGGATCTCGTTGACCCGGTCGACCTGCGAGAAGTTGGCGTTGTCCGCCCGCAGCCCGGGGGCGATCTGGTTGTTCCAGCTCGCCAGGTAGCCCTGGGTCGGGTTGTAGGCACGTGGGTTCGCGTCGAACGGCTCGCTGCCCTGCCACTCCATGGTGCCGTCGCCCCGTGCGGGGAAGCGGAAGTCCTGGCCGGCGGGGCGGCGCGGGAGTCGGCCGAGGCCGGCGACACCGATGTTGCCCTCGACGTCGGCGTAGAACCAGGTGATCGAGGCGCTGACTCGGGACGCCTGGTCGAGGTACTGCTCCCAGTCCTGGGCCTTGGCGGCCTCCGCCCAGCCGACCAGGGTCTCGATCTCGCGGCCGCGCCAGCTGGTGCGCAGGGTGTAGGCCCGGTCGTTGGCCTCGTCCCAGCTCTGCACGAACCCGTGCTCGGTGGCATAGACGTCCAGGTGCCGAGGGTCGGCGCCCTTGACCCGGATCAGGTCGGTCCGCTTGGCCATGTCGCGGTAGCGGCCGTCGTAGAGGTAGCGGTGGGGGTCGTCGGGGTCGAGCTGCTCGGCGTACACGTCGTTGGTGTCCAGGGACCCGACCGTGGAGCCCCAGGCGATCTTCCCGTTGGTTCCGAAGAGCACGGCCGGCAACCCGACGGGGGTGTAGCCGGTGAGGTCGTAGCCCGCGCCGTGCAGGCCGATGCCCGAGACGAACGACGGCGTGTAGAAGCCCTGCTGCGGGCCGTTGTGGAGGACGGCGACGCCCTCGGCGGTGTGCTCCGGCGCCAGCGCCCAGGCGTAGCTGGCCGTGGGACGCTCGTCGGGGTCGGCCAGTCCG
Organism: Nocardioides albidus; assembly: GCF_006335005.1. Taxonomy (GTDB): domain Bacteria; phylum Actinomycetota; class Actinomycetes; order Propionibacteriales; family Nocardioidaceae; genus Nocardioides; species Nocardioides albidus. The sequence goes on along the minus strand of NZ_VDMP01000026.1, from coordinate 233,827 downwards.
GTCCGGGCGCCCTGCATCGTGCGGAAGTCGTCGACGGCGCCGGGCGAGATCGCCGGCAGGTCGGCGGCACGGGGCGCGGTCGCGCCCTTCCCTCCGTCGGCACCTCCGTCAGCACCTCCCTCGGCACCTCCGTCAGCCCGAGGCACGATCGTCGGCGCCGTGGGGTCCTCGGTCCAGCGCAGCTGGTCGTAGATCCGCCCGCCCAGCTCCTCACCGTTCGCGGCGACCAGGTCCTGGCGCAGCTGCAGGTTCGCGACCTCGGCGCTGCTGGAGAAGAAGCGGTTGAGGATGAGCCCGACCCAGAGCAGGGCGACGTCCTCACCGGACCACGCCTGGGGCTCGAAGCCGTTGTCGACGAACTCGCGCGGCAGGAGGCTCTCGGGATCCTGACGCACCTCGCGCAGACGTGCGTTGATGCCGGAGGCGTAGCCGTCGAACATGGCACGGTCCTCGGCCGACAGGGCCTTCAGCTGGCGCCGGATCGACGCCGGGTCGACGTTGGACCGGGTCGCGATGTCGACCGGCACGAAGTCGGGACCGAGCACCTCGGCGACCGTGCCGTTCCCCGACCGGCGCGCCATCTCGAGCTGGTAGAGCCGGTCCTCGGCGACCGTGTAGCCGAACCCGTGGAACAGCCCGCGGGTGTCGTCGGCGTAGACGTGGGGGACGCCGTGCTCGTCGCGCTTGATCACGACGGCGTGGGACGGTGTCTGGCCCGACGCCTGCTGCCCTCCGGTGTCGGCCGGCGCGGGCGCCGTACCGGACACCAGGGCTCCGACCAGGACGGCGCCGGTGGCCCAGGCGGTGTGCTTCAGGGAGCGGGAGCGTGCCATGACGGTCCTCGGTTCTGTGGTTCGGCTGGGTGGGTCAGTACAGCTCGATGACGAGCCGGTCCGAGGCGGCGCGCGAGACGCACAGCGCGATCTGGTCGGCACGATCGGACTCGGTGAGGCAGTTGTCCCGGTGCTCGGCGGTCCCCTCCAGGAGGCCCGAGACGCACGAGCCGCACACGCCCTCCTCGCACGACTTGAACACCTCGATCCCGTTCTCCTCCAGGACGGCGAGGATCGACTTGTCGGCGGGGACCTCGTAGCTCTCACCCGTGTCGAGCTCCACGGTGAAGGTGCTGTCGCCGGAGGTGTCGATCTCGGCTGCCTCGAAGTGCTCGATGTGCACGTGGTCGTCACCGACGGTCGGGGCCAGGACGGCACGGACCTGGTCCATGAAGCCGACCGGTCCGCAGGTGTAGACATGGCTCGCGGAGGTGAGTCGGCCGGCGATGCCCTCGAGGATCTCCGGCTGCTGGTCGCGGGGTACGCCGACGTGCAGGTGAACGCGGTCGCGGAACTCGACGCGCTCGCTGAGGAGCTCGGCGAAGGCCATCTCCTCGCGGCTGCGGGTGAAGTAGTGCAGCTCGAAGTCGGCGCCCCAGGTGTAGAGCTCGTAGGCCATCGCGAGCAGTGGCGTGACGCCGATCCCGCCGGCGACGAGCAGGTGCTGGTCGGCGTCGTCGGCGATGCTGAGCAGGTTGCGCGGCTTGCCGATCTTGAGATGGTCGCCGACCTTGACCTCGTGCATCGCGGCGGAGCCGCCCCGGCCCTCGGGCTCGAGCTTGACCGCGATCGTGATCGAGGAGGACTCGAGGGGCGAGCTGGCCAGGGAGTACTGCCGCAGCACCCCGGTCGGGCCGACGACGTCGATGTGCGCGCCCGAGCGGAACCGGGTGAAGGGTGCGCCGTCCAGCTTCTCCAGCCGCAGGGTGCGGACGTGCGCGGTCTCCTCGACCACGCCGGCGACGCGGACGATGATGTGCTCACTCATGGGACAGGTCCCCTCTCAGCGTAGGTAGAGCCCGCCGTTGGCGTCCCAGCAGGCGCCGGTCACCGAGTCGGCCTCGGGTGAGGCGAGGAGGGCGACCATCCGGGCGATGAAGTCCATGCTCCCGAGTCGGCCGACCGGGATGGCCCGGGTGAGCGCCTCGACGTCGCCGACGATGGCGCGCACCGCCGGGCTGTCCTGCGGTCCGGGAGAGACCGCGTTGACGGTGACGCCCGACGCGGCCAGCTCTCGGGCGAAGACCTTGGTGGCCGCCAGGATGGCGCCCTTCGACGACGCGTAGTGGCCGCCGGTCGCGGTGCCGCCGTTCTGCCCGGCGAGCGAGGCGATGTTGACGATCCGGCCGTAGCCGGCTCCGGCGAGGTGCCCCCCGAAGACCTGGCAGGCACGGAAGGTGCCCTCGAAGTTGATGGCCATGACCTTGCTCAGGTCGTCGGGGCTGATCTCCATCAGCGGCTTGGCCTGCGTCAGGGCGGCGTTGTTGACGAGCACGTGGACCTCGCCGAACGCGGAGAGGACGTCGGCGAGCAACCGCTCGGCCGCGCCCTCGGCGGCGACGTCGACCGTGAGGCCGCGGACCCGGCCGTCCTGGTCGAGGGAGCGCGCCAGGGTCTCGGCGCCCTCGCCGTCGAGGTCCGCGACCGCGACTCGATAGCCCTCGGCGTGCAGGCGGCGCACGATCGCCGCCCCGAGTCCGGAGGCCCCGCCCGTGACGACGGCGACCTGCTCCTGGGTGCTCACAGCAGGAAGCCGGCTGCTGGTACGGCGCCCTCGGCGTCGATCAGACGGACGACCTTGCGCACCAGTCGGTCCGCGCCCGCGTCGGCTCCGAGCCGCACGACGTAGTCGACGTCGCCGGCCCAGAAGTCGTGACGGCCGCGCTTGAAGGCGACCAGGATCTGGGCCGCCTTCAGGCTGACCTCGTCGTCGGTGACCGTGGTCGGGACGAAGCGGGAGACCGTGCGGACCGTGGTCGCGGCGTCCACCGCGGCGATGGCGAAGCCCTCGGTCATCCGGACCACCCGCATCGACCGCATCCGCGCGTCGTCGTAGACCATGTTGAGCCGGTCGTCGAAGCTGTCGGCGTCACGGTCGATCGGGACCACGTAGATCCCGTCGTCGGCGTAGAGCGCCTCCCAGGCGTGGTAGTCCTTCGCGTCGAGGAGCGTCGCCTCGCGCCAGACGAGCTCGATCGCTCGGATGACCCGCGGGTCGGTGATCGACAGGGTTCCGGCAGCCGGAAGCGTCGTCGCAGCCTCAGTCATCGCTCATCATCCTCTTCCACATTCCGTAGGCCGCGCGCATGCCGGTCTCGTCGGTCACATGACTGGTGGGCCAGCCCTCGGGCGACGGCTCCTCGCGGCCCAGCCCGCGGTTGACCATGATCGGCATCTCCGGGGCGGCCGCGGCGCCGCGCTGGACGCGATCCCAGCCCTCGGCGTCGTCGGGCGTGCCGAAGCCGAAGGGGCCCTGGAAGTGCTCGTGGATCCGGAGCCGCTCGCGGTTCACGGGATCGACGATCTCCGGCGGGCCGTCCGGCCCGAGCGCGACGTGCTCGATGACGGTCTCGTCGGCCGAGATCGGCCGCAGCACCCGCAGGAAGGAGATGGACATCGACACGTTCGGGAACAGGTTGAGATTGAATCCCGTGCCGTGCATGGCGCGGACCAGACGGCGTACGGAGCCGCTGTCGAGGCCCTGGGCGCCCAGTGCCTCGACGAGGTCCGCGAAGCGCTCCTGCAGGGGCTCGGTGCCGTCGTCCACGTCGAGGTCGGAGTGCTCGGGCACCATCTCCATCACCGAGTGACCATTGCCCAGGTCGTGCGTGGTCGCCGCCGGGTCGGTCATGAAGCTCATCATCTCGGCGGTCTCGGCGTCGACGGAGGCCATCCAGGACCGGTGCACGATCGGGAAGTGGTAGCCGTCGGTGGTGTTCTCGAGCTGGATCTTCCAGTTGCCCTTGAAGCGGAACTGGTGGGTGCCGAGGACCTTGATCGGGTAGCCGCCACCCTGCTTCATGAAGCGGTCGATCCACAGCTTGACGTCACCGAGGAAGTCCTCGAGGGGCTCCAGCTCGTCCTCGTCGGCGAAGGTCGCGAAGACCATGCCGCCGTAGGACTCGGTGCGCAGTCGCTGCAGCGCGACCCCGCTCTTGTCCATCACCCCCTCGTAGCCGTCGGGGTACGGCAGGCCGCGGAGCTTGCCGTCCAGCCCGTAGGACCAGGCGTGGTAGGGACAGGTGAACCCGTTGGCGTGCCCGGTCCGCTGCTCGCACACGCTCGCGCCCCGGTGGCGGCAGCGGTTGAGCATCGTGTTGATGTTGCCCTTGCGGTCGCGGGCGACGATGACGGGCTGGCGGCCGACCGTGGTCGTCTTGAAGCTGCCGGCCTTCGGGAGCTCCGACTCGTGCGCCACCCACACCCAGGTGCGCTCGAAGATCCGGCTCATCTCCTGCTCGAAGATGCCCGGGTCGGTGTACATCCGGCCGGCGACCCGGTCCGGCAGCACCAGGTCCGCCGGCTCGAGGTCGTTGACCGTGGCGGCGTCGAACGCACCGTCGATGGGGCCGTGCAACGTGGTCATCTCAGTACTCCCGCGGGGTGAGGGCCCGGCCGATGCGGGCTTCGATCTTGGCGTACTTCCACAGCTTCCAGTCGCTCTCGCCGACCTGGATGGTGCGCAGCAGGTTGCAGGCCTCCTTGACCGTGGCCTGGCTGTCGGCGTCGCAGAGCAGGTAGCAGGTCCACGGCCAGCCGTCGGAGGGACCGACCATGTGGGCGTCGTCGTCGATGTCGCCGATGAAGTCGATGCCGGGCAGCTGCTTGATGCCGTCCATCAGGCCGACGAACGCCGTCCAGACGTCACCGGGGGCGACACCGCCCTCGGGCAGGTCGAAGAAGTTCTGGTTGATGCCGATGCAGAACAGCACGCGGAGCGGCTCGTTGGCCACGGGATCCTCCTGGTGGGGTGGGTGGTCTCGACGGTGATCCGGAGGGCTCAGGCGAAGCCGGGGACGGTGGCGGGCTGGTTCATCAGCACGGCGCCGGCGGCGTCGAACATCGCCGGCCCGAGGAAGGCGTGCTGCTGGGGAACCAGCGCGTCGTCCATCAGCCACTGGAGCGGGTGGGTGTTGTAGATGACGCCGGTGCCGGAGATCTCCACCACCTGTCCGACGACCTTCGCGGAGACCCGAGCGAGGTTGCTGGCCGACAGCCGCAGGTGCGCGTTCTGCCTCTCCGAGGCCGGGTCACCGGACAGCACGGACTCGTAGGTCTCGTGGGCGACCTCGTAGAAGTAGGCGCGGGCCGAGCGCAGCGCGGCCTCCGCCTCGGCGATGCCGGTGCGGTAGTAGGCGCGGTCAGCGAGCTTCGGAGCGCCGGTCACGCCGCTGCGACCGGCGCCCACGGTGATCGCGTGGTCGAGGGCGGCGCGGGCGACCCCCGCGCTGACGACGGAGAGCACCTGCGCGGCGTACGCCAGCGCGGGGTAGCGATAGAGCGGCTCGTCGACGGTCGGGGCGCCGCCGCGGATGAAGGTCCACTCCCGCGGCACCTCGACGTGGTCGACACTGAGGTCGAAGGAGCCGGTGGCCCTCATCCCGGAGACGTCCCAGTCGCGGATGATCTCCACCTGGTCCGGTCGCAGCAGCGCGGTGCGGGGCTTGCCGGCGGTCGAGTCGTCGCCGGGGATCCCGACGCCGAGGATGTCGGCGCCCATGCAGCCACTGGCGAACTTCCACCGGCCGTTGACGAGGAATCCCCGATCCGTGGGCTCGGCGCGCTGGACGGGGAAGAGGCCGCCGGCGAAGCAGACGTCCGGACCGTCGGCGTACAGCTCGGCCTGGGTCTCCAGCGGCAGGGCCGCCAGGTAGACCAGCGCGGAGCCGAAGCTGGCGCCCCAGCCGGTGGAGCCGTCGACGGCCGAGATCCGCTCGACCTGCTCCAGGAACTCGGCGGGCGGGAGCGGATCGCCCCCGAACATCGCGGGCGTCGACGCGCGATAGATGCCGAGCCCCTTGAGCCGGTCGATGAAGTCGGAGGAGACGTAGGACTGCTCGCGGAACTCCGTGCGCCGCTCGGCGAGCTCGGTCAGCATGTCCTCGAAGTCGACGGGTCCGGTCTCGGCCCGGGTGTCCTGAGTCTGCGCCATCGTCTGCTCCTCGTAGCTCTCGCCGAGTGGTCCACGTCTCACCGATGACGCTAGGCACCGACACCGGGGGTGCCAATCGGTAGTGGCCTCCCCCCTGCTGGGGATGTGTCGGTGCGGCGTAGGGGATTTCCTCAGCGCCCTCCTGGCCGGAGGCGATGGGAACGACGCCGCCCCGTCCCTAGGCTGTCGTCATGCAGCTCGATCCACGCGCGCCGGAGCTGGTCAGCGAGGACTTCGTCGCGATGGTGAACGCGACCCGGCTGTGCATCCTGATCCACGACGCGGGCACGAAGAACATCCTGTGGGCGAACCCCGCGGCCTGCCGGCTGCTCGAGTTCAGCGTCAGCGAGCTGCGCCCGCTCAAGGCCAACCACATGAGCAGCTCGGCCCAGCAGTACGACCGGGTGATCGGGCGGGCCTGGCTCCAGGAGGCCGTCGAGCGCGGGACCAGCCGGATCGAGTGGCACTACCGCTCGAAGTCGGGACGGGTGATCCCCACCGACGCGATCGCCATCAGGGTCGACCTGATGCAGGGGCCCGCGGTGATGGTCCAGTTCCGCGACATCGAGAAGGAGCAGCAGATCGAGCGTGAGCTGCGGATCGCGACGTCGTACGTCGACGCGCTCGCCCGGCACACGAAGACGGTGGCGTTCATGCTCGACGGGGCGGGCGCCATCCGGTTCGCGACGGACACCGCGCTCGCGCACATCGGGATCGATGCCGACGACGACCAGCCGGTCGGCCGACCGCTCGTCGCCTACGGCCGTCTCCGGATCGAGGGCCGGGCCGCAACCTGGGCGGAGGTGGCGCAGCGCACGGCGCCGGTGCTCGCGGTCCAGCTGGAGGTGCACAGCAACGGCGACCAGCCGATCTGGCTGGAGGGCAGCGTCGAGCGGTTGAGCGACCAGAGCGCGAACGGGCCGGACACCGAGGAAAAGGTCGAGTCCTACCTGATGATCCTGCACGACGTGTCCGCGCGGGTCCGGGGCGAGGCCGCCCGCGAGCTCGACCTGCGTCACGAGAACTACCTCGCCCGCTACAACGCCATGGGCGACATGGCGATGGCCATCGCCCACGAGCTCGGCCAGCCGCTGTCGGCGGCCGGCAACTTCCTGGCCGGCGTCCTCGCCCGAGCGCGCTCGCTGACCGCCAGCGGCCAGCTTCCCGATCTCACCGCCACGCAGCTGGGCTACGGGGTGGAGAGCGCGGTCACCCAGATCGAACGGGCCTCGACGATCGTGTCGACGCTGCGCGCCTTCGTCGGCCACCTCGAGCATGTCGAGCAGGTCGTGGACCTCAACGACATCGTCACCGAGTGTCTGTACTTCATCCGCCTCCGGGCGGGCGACCCGGGCGTCGAGGTGGAGGTGCGGCTCTCCGCCGAGCCCGTGCCCGTCCGCTGCGAGCGGGTGCTCACCGGCCAGGTGGTGATGAACCTGTGCTTCAACGCGATCGACGAGATGGCGCAGTGCGATCCGGAGCGGCGCCGGATCGTGCTGGCGACGGCCCGCGACCTCCCCGGGTCGGGGGTGTTCACCGTCGACGACGCCGGCCGGGGCCTGCGCCACGACCCGTTCGCGGTGTCGTTCACCTCCAAGGCCCACGGCAGCGGGATCGGGCTGGCGCTCAGTCACCGGATCATCACGCGCCAGCACGGCCGGATCTGGGCCGAGCGCCGCGACGAGGGAGGATCGCGGTTCGCCTTCGCGCTCCCGCTGGTGGCCACGCCCGACGACGAGACGTCGACGTAGGGGAAACCCTCATGCGCTGCGGAGGAACTCTCGATACCCGGCTCGCGACACCGGTCCTACCGTCGGTCCATGGCTGATGAGCTGTCCACCCAGCAACGCGACTTCCGTGCCGCGATGGCCAACCTGTCCGCGGCGGTCAACGTGATCACCACCGACGGGGTCAGCGGCCGCGCCGGGATCACGGTCAGCGCCGTCTGCTCGGTCACCGACTCCCCACCCACGCTGGTCCTGTGCGTCAACCAGTCCAGCTACTGCCACGACATCTTCCGGACCAACCGCCGCCTCGCGGTCAACGTCCTGGGTGTCGAGCACGAGGACATCGCCAAGCACTTCGCCGGCATGACCACGGTCTCCATGGCCGATCGCTTCGAGTGGCCGGTCTGGGACCACGACACGCACGGTGTCCCGGTGCTGCGCGATGCGGCGGCGGTGCTCGTCGGCCGGATCGGCGCCGAGATGACCCGGGGCTCGCACACCGTGATGTTCGTCGAGGTGGACCACGTCGCCGTCGATGCCGACGCCGGAGCGCTGGTCTACTTCCAGCGGAGCTTCCACGGCGTGCCCGCCGTGGCGGCCAGCGCCTGAGCAGCCCGTCACGAGCAGAACCGGAGGAGGAGACGGCATGGACGACACGGAAAGCACCCACAGCAGCCACGGCACCGACAGCACGGACAGCACCGGCGAGACGCCGTACACCACCACACTGACCTGCTACAACGACACCTTCGGGTACGGCTGGCGCCACGTCGACCTCTTCGTGCGCGACCCCCAGGGGCGCGAGCTCAACTGGGTGCACTGGCAGGTGCCCGAGGACGGCCCGGACGCGGCCGACGCGGTGACCGCCAAGGTCGAGCCCACCTTGCGCCGCACCTCGCCGTGGCGTCACAGCGTCAGCGAGAGCGGCATGGACTACTGGGAGGCCGACGCCGCATGGGACGACGCGTGAGCGACCTGTGGCGACCCTGGTCGCTGCGGGAGCTCGTCGCCGACCTCCGCTCGGGACGCACCACTCCCGAGGCCGCGTGGGAGCGCGCCCGCGGCCGGATCGCGGAGACGGAGCACGACCTGCACGCCTGGGTGACGCTGGAGCCCACTCAGCCGTCCTCCCTGCCCGACGCTCCGCTCGCCGGCGTCCCGCTCGGCGTCAAGGACATCATCGACGTGGCCGGCCTTCCCACCCGCTGCGGCAGCGGCCTGCGCGCCGCGGCCGCACCCGCGGCCGCCGATGCAGCGATCGTCGCCGCCTGGCGGCAGGCCGGAGCCGTCCCCGCCGGCAAGACCGTCACGACCGAGTTCGCCTTCTTCGCGCCGGGACCCACGGTCAACCCGGCCGCCCCCGACCACACGCCGGGCGGCTCGTCCAGCGGATCCGCGGCCGCGGTCGCGTCCGGGCAGGTGCCGTTGGCGCTGGGCTCCCAGACCGCCGGCTCGGTCACCCGCCCCGCGGCGTACTGCGGCGTGGCCTCCCTCGTCATGTCGCACGGGCGCTTCCCGGTCGACGGAGTCACCGGGCTCAGCCACAGCCTCGACAGCCACGGCGTGTACGCCGCGAACGTCGCCGACCTGGCGCTCGCCTTCGCGGCGCTCACCGGCGAGCCGCAGCCGACGGAGCCTCCCGCACCGCCGCGAGTGCTGATCTGGACGGCCGCGCCGCTGGGCGTGGTCGCCGAGGAGATGTCGGCGGCCCTCGACAGCGCGGCGCGCTCCTTCACCGCGGCCGGCGCGGTCGTCGACGCCTTCCCCGCCGAGGACCTGATCGCCGAGGTGACCCGGGCCCATCCGGTCGTGATGGCCTATGAGGCGGCACGCGAGCGTGCCGCCGAGCTCGCGGCCGCGGACCGGCTGAGCACGCCGCTGGCCGACCTCCTGCGCACCGGACGTGACACGCCGGAGTCGGCCTACGAGGCCGCCCGGGCGACGATCGCCGCAGCTGCCGAGCGCCTCGAGGAGGTCCGCGCGGCGTACGACGTCGTGGTCGGGCCCGCCGCGCCCGGCGCCGCTCCCCACGGCCTGGCCGCCACCGGCGATCCGGTGCTCAGCCGGGCCTGGCAGGCGCTCGGCCTGCCCGCCCTGACCATCCCGGGCCTTCGGTCCGGCGGCCTGCCCCTCGGGCTCCAGGCGATCGGGCGCAGCGGACAGGAGACCGACCTCCTCGCCGCGGGCGACTGGCTGGAGGCCGCGCTCGCGCTACGATCAGACCCCTCAGCGACCCGACGGTGAGCGAACACGTCCGATGAACACTGAGTCCTCCACCTCCCCGCTCGTCCACATCGTCGACGATGACGACGATCTGCGGCAGTCGCTCGTGTTCCTCTTCGAGAGTGTCGGCATCGAGGCCCTCACCTACCCGGACGCGCGCGCCTTCCTCGACGAGTTCGACCCCGAGGAGCCCGCGGTCGTGATCGTCGACGTCCGCATGCCCGGCCTGAGCGGCTTCCAGCTGCAGGAGCAGCTGGTCGAGCGTGGCTATCCCGCGCCGGTGGTCTTCTGCTCCGCGCACGGTGACATCCCGATGTCCGTGCGCGCGCTGCAGGCCGGCGCGGTCGACTTCCTCGAGAAGCCCTACGAGCCGCAGCGCATGCTCGAGGTGGTGCAGGAGCACCTGGTCGAGGCGGAGCGCCGTTTCGGCGAGCAGGCCCAGCGCAACGCGGTGGCCCGGCGACTCGAGTCGCTCACCCCGCGCGAGCGAGAGGTGCTCCGGCTCGTCATCGACGGCCTGCCCAGCCAGCAGATCGCCCGCCGGCTCGGCACCAGCGTCAAGACGGTCGACGTGCACCGGGCCCGGATCAAGGCCAAGACCGAGGCCGACACGCTCAGCGCCCTGGCCCGCGACGTCCTCCAGCACCAGATCGACCTCTGACCCGCGGCCGCAGGCGTCTGACCCGTGGCCGCGGGCGTCGGGGTGCGCGCTGCGCTCTTCAGGGCCCCAGGAGAACCGACGTCGTCGCGTGGTCCGAGGCGAAGCCACGGGGCAGTGGGGCGACGAAGACGTTCTCGGTGCGCGTGCGGGTGATCCGCCAGGTGCCGTCCGGCTCCTTGCGGAAGGCGTTGTTGAGGCGGCTGGACCGCAGCAGGGCCGTGCCGTCGGCGTAGAGCCACGGCTGCATGTGGATCCACAGTCCCTCGGCGGTGTCACCGTCGACCTGGATGTGCTCCGAGGTCAGGTAGTGGGCGTTGAGGACCAGCGCCGGGTCCCGCTTCTCCCCCCAGAACCGGGTGAAGTGCTCGCGGATCCGGTCCTTGCCCACCATCCGCCCGAACTGCCCGTCGTAGTAGTCGCCCACGCCCTCCCAGACCGCGTCCTCGGCATAGAGCTCGAGGATCAACTCGATCCGCTTGGCGTCGTCGGCGACGCCGTACTCCGGCAGCGGGGTGTCGCACAGGAGCATGTAACGCGCCTGGAGGCGGCGGACGTGGCCCTCCGCCTCCAGCGCGTCGACTCTGCGGACCAACGCGGCGATCGTCTCGTCGGTCGACATCTCGTCCTCTCGGGGTCTCGTCCTCTCGGGGTCCGGCCGGTCAGCCGAGCACGCCGGCCTCGGGGCCGGTCTGGCGGACGCGCTGGCCACCGGACTTCACCGGGGCCGTCTCCGGCAGCAGGAGCAGGCAGACCAGGGTGACGCAGAGGCCGCCGGCCAGGTAGTAGCCGACCGAGGACGGCTGGCCGGTCCACTCGATGAGCCGGTTGGCGATCGACGGTGACAGACCGCCGCCGAGCACGGCGCCGATCTGGTAGGCGATCCCCGCGCCGGACTGACGCTGCTCGGGAGTGAACAGCTCGGTGAGGTAGGTGAGCAGCGGACCGAAGAGGAAGCCGGTCAGGGCGAAGCCGATGCCGATGGCGATGGTCCAGGAGGCGAGCGAGCCGGCCTCGGCGATCGGGAACAGGAAGAGCATGTAGATCGCGATCGCGACCGTCGCCGTCAGCATCACCGGCTTGCGGCCCAGGCGGTCGGACAGGCGGGCGCCGGCCACCACGGTGACGGCATGCACGAGGAGCCCGGGCAGGGTGCACCACAGGACCGACTTGATCTCCAGCCCGAGGCCCTTCGGCGACGGCGAGGCGGCGTAGGACAGCATGAAGCCGGCGAGCACGAACATCACGGCGTTGAGGCCCATGTTGGCACCGGCCGCGAGGGCGAGGCGGCGCCAGTTGTCACGCAGCACGTTCCAGACGGGAACCTTCGCGATGTGCACCTCGGCCCGGTCGGCCTTCAGCGCCTCGAACACCGGCGACTCCTCGAGCCGCTTGCGAGCCCAGATGCCGATCACCAGCACGGCGGCACCGAACAGGAACGGGATGCGCCAGGCCCAGCTGGTCACGGTCTCGGCGGGCAGGTAGAACACGAGCACGAAGGAGAGGTTCGCCAGCGCGGCGCCGAAGGGCGAGCCGAGGGCGACGAAGGCGCCGTACGCGGCACGCTGGGTCGGCGGGGCGTGCTCGACCGCCAGCACCGACGCACCGCCGAGCTCGCCGCCGCGGGAGAACCCGTGGACGAGGCGGAGCAGGACCAGCAGCACCGGCGCGGCGATGCCGATGGAGGAGTACGTCGGCAGCAGGCCCATCAGGACGGTGGCCGTACCCATGAGGAAGAAGGTGATCAGCATCGCCTTGCGGCGGCCGTGCTTGTCGCCGTACCACCCCATCACGATGGCGCCGAGCGGGGCGACGACGTAGCCGAGGGTGTAGGTCGCCAGGCTCATGAACGAGGCGAACCAGGGATCGGTGTCACCGGAGAAGAAGATCTGCGGGAAGATCAGCGCGGAGGCGACGGTGTAGATGGAGAAGTCGAAGAACTCCAGCGAGGTCCCCGCGCCGGCACCGATCGCGAGGCGACGGGTCTGCGTCGGCGTGGGCGACGGCGGGGAGGAGGCGAGCGTCGTGGTCATGGCGATCCTTCGGTACGTCGGGGGATCTCGGGTCTGACTCACGGTAGGAGTGACGCCGCTCACGCTCCATTGGGACTTTCTGCCCCGCGCACTGAGGATTACCCCTACTCGACGCCTCTCCGAAGGAGGCGGAGTGGGCTCAGCTGGGACGGACGAGCCGGACCAGGGCCGGCGGCAGACCCCACGCGCTGCCCCCCAGTCGGGAGACCGGCGCGAGGCGCTCGAACACCGGACGGCCCTCGACCATCGCGTCCGGGTCGAGGGTCACCCCGACCACCATGGTGAACTCCCGCGTCTGCAGGACGTTGCGCAGCGTGTCCTTCTCCCCCACGGACGTGAACCGGACGATCGGAGGGTTCCCGCTCGCCACCGTGAAGAAGGAGCGCGGCGCCAGGTTGCCGACACCGTCGGCCGAGACGCTGGCCACCCAGGCGATCGGACGCGGCAGGAGTCCGGCTACGGCCGCGCGGGCTCGTCGTCGGCGACGACGTCGAGGGCGTCGACGAGGAAGGCCGGGTGCACGACGCCGAACACGTCGCGCAGGGCGCTGACCATCGCGTGCGCCACTTCCGCGGCCGTCGCGGCACGGACCTCGCGCCAGTGGTTGGGACAGGTGGCGTCCGGGGCCGACCAGCCGTGCGCGGCGAGGCTGCGGAGCTGGCCCGCGTCGAGCCAGTGGCGCGGGTGCAGGAAGTGATCGCTGGAGACCTCGGCGCGCAGCCCGTCGGCGCTCGGCATGACCTGGACGTACGGCGCGCACGGCGACTCGTCGCGCTCGGGCGCCTCCACCTCGAGCAGGAAGGGCCAGCTGCCCGCTCCTCGTACCGCGTCGTCGAGGCGGCGGTGGAGGTCGTGGCGCAGCACCTGCCACGCTCGATCCGTCGCCTTGAGCAGGTCAACCCTCGTGCGCACCGTCTCCGCTCCCCTCCGCCTGGTCCTCGGAGAATGTACGGCGGATGGCGGGGCGAGGTGAGCGGTTTGGCGATTCCGGCCGGGCGCTACGCGACGGGTGTGCGCTCGAGCATCTCGGCGGGAAGCCAGCGAGTGTCGACGCGCCCGTCGATCTCGAGAGTGACGAGGGCCTTGGTCGCGCTGGCGTTCCACTTGAGCAGCAGCGCAGGGACAGGGACGCCGTCGACGACGACGTGGACAGACTCGGACAAGTGAACTCCAGATGCTGCGAATGCGGGATCGATCGATCCCCTTCGCAGCCCGCGTCCTGAGCTGCACCACCCACTGTACGCCGTGGGTCCCAACCCTGACCCGCCACGACGCCCGGGCGGCTCCTGGTCGGAGCCCGCCCGGGCGTGGTGGTGAGGCGGTCGGCCGGTTCTCAGGCCTGGTGACGCCCGTCCCCGCCGTCCCAGCCGCCAGTGTCACCGGTGGGGGGAGCCGGGTACTGCTGGGTCGACGTGGCGGTGCTGTACGCCGTGGGGCGCTCGGCGGGCGGCGGAGCCGTCTGCTGACCCGCCGTGGCGCTGTGGCCGTGGAGCTGCTCCTCGGCACGGGCCTTGCCGGTCTGGATGTCACGCTTGACCTGGGCCGACTGCTCGCGACCCTTGGCGTAGGCGTCCTCCAGCATGCGCTGGGCGACCGAGCGGCCGCCGAGCCCGAAGGCGAGGGCCAGGCCGAGCGCCAGCGCACCCATGGTCGCGGCGAACGCGATCCGCACGATCTCGGGCGCGATCTGCAGCTGCTCGAGGATCATGAACAGCGCGACGACCATGACGACCGCAGGCAGCACGGTCGCGACGATCTTGCCGGTCGGCGTGTCCCCCATGATCCGCGTGATCCCCGCCGCGACGGCGCCCGAGATGAGCGCGGCCACCACGAAGATCGCGATCGCGACCACGATGTTGGGCAGGAAGGCGAGGACCTGGTTCATGAAGGTGGTCAGCGCCGGGATCTGCAGGGCGCTCACGGCGGCCACGGCGAAGAACAGGAAGATGAACCAGAAGACGACGCGGGAGACCGCGCCGGAGACCTTCACGCCTGGCATCACCTTGTCGACGTAGGTGTGCGCGCTGGATCGCTGGAGATGGTGGTCCACCCCGGTCATCTCGAGCCCCTTGCGCACAGCGACCTGTACCACCTTGGCCACGATGAAGCCGATGGCCAGCAGCACCAGGCAGCCCACGAGATTGGGCAGGAATCCGAAGAACCTGTCCGCTGCAGTCTGGAGACTGTTTCCGATATCCATGACGCCTTCCCCCTTTAGGTGTGATGTCACGTCATAGGAACCCGGTACCACCGCTCGGCCGGAGCACACGGGTGCGTAGCCGGAACGGCGCCGGGTACCGCCCTCGCATGACCGAGCAGAGTGCAACCGCAGACGTCCGGATCTCCGCCTCCCCGAGCCAGGTGTGGCAGGCGCTGACCGATCCCGAGCAGATCCGCGAGTACTTCTTCGGTGCCCGGGTCGACACCTCCTGGGAGCCGGGATCGCCGATCACCTGGCGAGGCGAGTACGACGGCCGCCCGTTCGAGGACAAGGGCGAGGTGCTCGAGGTCGAGCCCGAGCAGCGGCTGGTGATGACCCACTACAGCCCGCTGACCGGCCGCCCCGACACGCCCGAGAACTACCACCGGCTCACCTGGTCGCTCCGCGACGACGGCGACCGCACCGAGGTGCAGGTCGACCAGTCGCTGACGGACGGCGAGACGGAGGGGTCCGCGCAGGAGAACTGGTCCAACGTGCTGCGCCAGCTCAAGGAGCACGTCGAGAGGGGCTGACCCCCGGCGGGCGGACCGAGTCGCTACGTGGCGTGGTGGAGCAGCAGCTCCTCGGCGAGGACGACGCCGGCGGTGTCGAGCTCCGGCGGGTCGAGGACCGTCGCGGTCGGCCCGGCCGTGACCAGCAGGCGGCCGACCCGGTCCTCGACCGGCGGCAGCAGCTCGAGGTCGACCACGACATCGCGCTCGTCGTCCTCGACGAGCGTCACCTGCTCGGCGTAGAAGTCCGCGACCCAGCGCGACTCCTGGGGCAGCAGCACCCGGACCCGGGTCGTGGCGCGCTGGCCGGCCAGCAGCTCAGCGACGTCCTCGGGGACGACGAAGGGGCGCTCGAGCAGCTCGACCGAGCGGATGTTGGAGAGCAGGTAGGTCCGGATCCGTCCCTGCTCGTCGACCGGCCCGGCGTCGACCTCCCAGCCCCGCCGGGTCTGCACCAGGCGGTAGGGCTCGATGTCGCGCTCGGTGACGCCGGGATCCCACGCGCGGGAGTAGACGATCCGCACGACGCTGCGCTCGTCCAGGGCCCGGCGCAGCTGCGGCAGCAGCCCGTCGGAGACCGTCCGCGGCGCGTCGCCGGCCGCGGCCTGGCCGAACATGGTGCGCGCGAGCACGTCCAGGGCCGCGGCGAGCTCTGCGTTGTCGGGCTCGATCTCGAGCAGGGCCTGGGCGGCGGCATGGACGCGGGCGAGCTCGCCGGCGTCGACGTACTCGACGCCGAGGTCGATCGGGCTCTCGGACACGAGCCGCACGATGTCGGCGGTCCCGGGGTCCTCGGTGCTGCCGTCGGGGCCGAGGAACTCCAGCACCTCGGGCCGCGAGAGACCCCACACGCCGCCCACATCGGCGGTGTAGAAGGCCAGGAGGTCCTCGCGGAGCTCGGCGACGGTGGTGTCGAACGCGGCGGCGAGGTCGCGCAGCGCGAGGCCGTCCGGACTGGCGGCGAGGCGGGCGAAGACCTCGGGCAGCCGGGCGATCCGGCTGACGTACCTCGGCACGGTGGTCATGACGCCGCCTCTCCCCCGCGCGCGGCCGCGAGGAACGCGATGAGCTCCGCGCGCGCCTCCGGCGGCCCCTCGACGCGGACCCGGTCGTCGAGCTCGACCAGGCGCGCGTGCAGCGCGGAGCGGTGGGTGACGCGGTAGCGCAGCAGCACGTCGTCGCCGTCGGGCTCGACGTCGAGCGGCTCACCCAGCCAGCGGCGTACGTCGGGCTCGAAGCCGGCCCGCGCGCGCAGGGTGACCTCGACCGGCGGGTCGATCTCCCACGACATCGGGTGCAGGGCGGTGTGGCGCACCTGCGGCAGCGGACGGGCGCTGCGCGGCTCGTCGGCCTCGACGTCGCTCATCCGCGACACGACGAAGGTCTTGACGACCGGCTCGGCCGGCTGCGCAGTGCCGTCAGGCTCGGCGAGGTCGGCGTCCTCGACGGCGCGGAGGTACCACACGCTGTTCTGGCTGCGGACCGACTCGGGGTGGACGACGCGCGCGACACCCTTGTAGCCGAAGCGGAGCACCTGCTGCTCGCGCACCGCGTCGATCACCTGCTGCAACGCCTCGGGGGCGGCGGTCCGGACCGCCGCGGACACGCCCGAGGAGGGCGCCGCGGCGCCGTCGCCCACGAGCCCGAGGCGCTGGACGAGGTCACCGCCGTCGGCGAGCAGCACCGCGCGCCGCAGAGCGGCCTGCTGGTCGAGGGAGAGGCGCACCCGCAGGCGGTTGTCGACGGTCGTCATCCGGTAGACGGCCGTCTCCCCGGGCGGGGCGATGTTCTCGATGCGCCAGCCCTGGTTCTCGAGGTGGCGGATGTCGCGCTTGAGCTGGTCGTGGCCGGGCGTGTCGGGGAACCCGGCGATCCGGTTGAGCCGGTCGGCGTCGACCCCGGCCTGCGGATAGGCCTGCAGCGTGGCGGCGATGCGCACCAGCCGCTCCATGGGTCCCCGCTGGTCCCGTCCCGGGGCGTTGGCCACCGCTGTCCTCCCTCCGCCGGTGCTCCGCCGGCCGTGGCCCTACAGGTAGAGGCCGGCGGCCTCGTCGCCGAGGCGCTCGGCTGCGACGGCGTGGATGTCACGCTCGCGCATGACGACGTACACCTCGCCGGAGACCTCGACCTCGGCCTTGTCGTCCGGGTCGTAGAGCACCTTGTCGCCGGTCACCACCGAGCGGCAGTGCGGCCCGACGGCGACCACCCTCGACCAGGCGAGCCGGCGGGCGCCCATCGCGGCGGTCGCGGGGATCACGATGCCACCGGAGGACCGGCGCTCCCCGGCCTCGGCGTCGGCCTCGCACAGGATGCGGTCGTGCAGCATCTTGATGGGGGTCTTGTCGGACACGGGAGCGTTCAACCTCGGGGCAGGACTCAGTGGGTGATCTTGCGCAGGACGACGAAGAGCGCGATCACGCCGACGACGCCGCCGACCGTCTTGAGGATGTTGTCGGTGCGCGGCTCACCGGTCGCGGCGTCGACGTAGTGCGCCTTCACCTGGGCGACCTCGCGGCCGATGATGGTCTTGGGGTGCGAGCGGTACAGCAGCTGGTCGATCGTGCCCGCGAGGCGCTCACGGGCCTCCTCGATCTCGCGCTCGATGTCAGAGGGAGTCTCACTCACCCGGGCAGGCTATCAACCGGGACCGCACGCGGGTCGAAGCCCCAGGGGAGTTCCAGCCGGTGGGCATGCATGAGGGCGTCGTCGGTGAGCACGCCGTACGTCGTCCCGTCGGCCACCACGCGGCCGTCGCTGAGCACCACGGAGCGGGAGCACAGCTCGAGCGCGTAGGGCAGGTCGTGGGTGACCATCAGGAGGGTGACGTCGAGGCCGCGCAGGATGTCGGCCAGCTCGCGACGCGACGCCGGGTCGAGGTTGGAGCTCGGCTCGTCGAGCACGAGGATCTCCGGCTCCATGGCCAGCACGGTCGCGACCGCCACCCGGCGGCGCTGCCCGAAGGAGAGGTGGTGGGGCGGCCGGTCGGCGAAGTCGGCCATGCCGACCCGGTCGAGCGCGTCCATCACCCGCTGCTCCAGGGCCGCGCCCCTGAGTCCCAGGTTGGCGGGCCCGAAGGCGACGTCGGCGCGCACGGAGCCCATGAAGAGCTGGTCGTCGGGGTCCTGGAAGACGATGCCGACCCGGCGGCGGATCTCGAGCAGGTTCTTCTTGGTCACCGGCAGCCCGCTCACGCTGACGCTGCCCTCGCCGTGCCCGGTCTCGCCCGAGAGGATGCCGTTGAGGTGGAGCACGAGGGTGGTCTTGCCGGCGCCGTTGGGCCCGAGGAGGGCGACCCGCTCACCCCGGTGGACGTGCAGGTCGACGCCGAAGAGCGCCTGGTGGCCGTCGGGATAGGCGAAGGCGAGGTCGCGGACGTCGAGGACGGGCGTCATCGCGCGTCTCCGGGCAGCCGGCCGTCGTACCCGCGGGAGAGCATCGCGAGGTGGACCCGCTCCCCCCGCTCGTAGGAGCGCACGAACAGGGCGCCGAGCGTGCGCGCGAGCGCGGGCCAGTGACGCGGCGAGCGCGGGTCGACGCCGCGCGAGCGCATCGCGGTGATCATCCGGCCCAGGTCGCCGGTGACCACGTCGAGGTAGCGGATCATGAAGCCCATGATCTGCACCAGCAGGTCGGGCAGCCGCAGCCGCTGCAGCCCGCGGAGCACGTCGGTGGGCTCGGTGGTCGCGGCGAGCGTCAGCGAGGCCAGCACGCCGAGGGTGCCCTTGGCGACCAGGCCCCAGGCCGCCAGCAGGCCCGACTCCGAGACCGAGACGTCCCAGGCGCCGAGGGGTACGACGACGCGCGGGCCCTCGGCGACGAAGGGCATCAGCGCCGCGAACAGCAGGAACGGGACCTCGACCACCATCCGCGGCAGCAGGTAGGTCAGCGGGACCCGGGCCAGCAGGACCACGCCGAGGAGGAGGGCGAGGTAGCCGGCGAAGACGGGATACCACTCGCGCGGGGTCGCGACGACCGTGAGCACGAAGGCCAGCAGGAGGAGGATCTTCAAGTGGGCCGGCGCCCGGTGGACCACGGAGTGAGCGTGGAAGTGCAGTCGGTGTCCGTGTCCGGCGCCCATCTCGTCGTCAGGCCCGGGTCTCGCGACGGCGAAGCGTCCAGAACAGTCCGCCGCCGATCAGGAGGGTGAGACCGACCCCGGCGACACCGGCGATGCCGCCGCTGAGCCGTTCGTCGTCGACGCCCGAGGTGCCGTAGTCGGCGAACGGGCTGCCGGTGTCGACCGGGTCCTTCGCGGTGTCGCCGAAGCCGGTCTCGCCGGCGACGTACTCGAGACCGTCGGGATGGCTGCTGGCGTAGTAGCTGCCGAAGCCGGCGAGGAGCAGGGCGACGAGGAGGCCGGCCAGCAGGAAGCGGCGGGTCGTCATGCCGCGACCTCCCCCACCGGCTCGGTGCGCAGCGAGGTGGGCCGGGCCAGGCCCCGGGCGCCGTGGACCAGGTCCGGCCGCGACGCGACGACCGCGCTGACGACCAGGCCGGTCACGACGGCCTCGCCGATCCCGATCACCGTATGCCAGCCCAGCATCGCGGCGAGCACCCTGTCGACGGCGACGTCGGCGGTGCCGCCGACCGCGAACAGCAGCGTGAAGACGCCCGCGGCGGCGGGCACGGAGACCAGCGCACCCAGCCCGGCGGCGGCGGGCACCGAGCCGACCTTGCGCGGCAGCACGGCCAGGGTGAGGCGGAAGACGGCGTACCCGACGAACACGCCGACCAGGCCCATGAGGGTGATGTTGGTGCCGAGGGCGGTGAGGCCGCCGTCGGCCATGAAGAGGGCTTGGACGAGGAGGACGACGCTGATGCACAGCGCCCCGGTCCACGGCCCGACGAGCACGGCGGCCAGCGCCCCGCCGAGGAGGTGGCCGCTGGTGCCGGCGCCGACGGGGAAGTTGATCATCTGGCCGGCGAAGACGAACGCGGCGACCAGGCCCGCCATGGGCGCGGTGCGGTCGTCGAGCTCGGCTCGCGCCTTGCGCAATGCGATCCCGACGCCGGCCGCGGCGACCACGCCGGTCGCCACGGAGGTCGGCGCGTCCAGGAAGCCGTCAGGGACGTGCATGAGGGGGCACCTGCCTCGATCCGGTGTTCGGACGGACCGCACCGGGGTAGTTAGATGGTCACGAGCACGACCCATCTTATTGCATAGCAGTTGCAACAGCACCTGCCCGTCAGGAGAGGTAGCCACCCCCGATGAGCGACCAGGCCAGGCTGTCCCCCGGTGACCGCGCCCCCGACTTCTCCCTCGCCTCCGACCAGGGCGACGAGGTCAACCTCTACGACCTCCTGCAGGAGGGTCGCAAGGTCATCGTCTACTTCTACCCGGCGGCGATGACGCCCGGCTGCACCAAGCAGGCGTGCGACTTCACCGACTCCCTCGACGCCCTCCAGGGCGCCGGCTACACGGTCGTCGGCATCTCCAAGGACACCACGACCAAGCTCGCCAAGTTCCGCGAGCGCGACGGCCTCACCATCACCCTGCTCGCCGACCCCGAGCTCGCGGTCCACCGGGCCTACGGCGCGTACGGCGAGAAGAAGCTCTACGGCAAGGTCGTCGAGGGCGTCATCCGCTCGACCTTCGTCGTCGACCCCGACGGCACCGTCGAGCTCGCCCAGTACAACGTCAAGGCGACCGGGCACGTCGCGAAGCTCCGCAAGGACCTGGGCCTCCCCGTCGCGCCCGCCTGACCCTTCCCGCACTGCCCGCACCCGAAGGACACCGATGAAGCTCCACCAGTCGCTCGCCGAGCTCGCCCGCGACCACGGCACCGCCCTCTTCGGCGACGCCACCGCGTTCCGCGGCTCGCTCGACGACTACCTCGACGAGGGGCAGGCGTCCAGCGGCACCATCAACCTGCTCACCGACGCGGTCCGGCTCGGCGCCCTCGACGGGCTCGTCACCATGCTCGACAGCGGAGCCGCCCCCGCCCACGCCGTCGAGTCGGCCGGACAGCGCCTGGCCCGCGACCGCGGCAGCGCCGACGTCCGCGGCTGCCAGTGGGCGATCGCGGTCCTCGGGTTCGCGCTCGGCAAGGTGCCCGAGTCGCTCGTCGACGGGCTCGACCCCGACGCCGGTACGGCGGCGCCGCCCGGCCACGGCCCCGGTGGGACCGCTCCCCTGCAGCCGCCGGTGACCTCGCCGATCCATCAGCCCGTCCAGCCCGTCCATCAGCCCGTCCATCAGCCCGGCCAGTCCGTCCATCAGCCCGGCCCCCCGTCGTACCCGGCGCCGGGCCAGGGCCCGTGGGTCCCGCCGCCGCCGCCGAGCAGGAAATCCAGCACCGGGTTCATCGTCGCCGCCATCGCCGTCGCCCTCGTGGTCGTCGTGGCCGGCATCATCGGCATCCTCGCCGTCGCGGGCAGCGACGACGAGAAGGCGGCCGACGACTCGTCGTCGAAGACCGCCGAGTCCACGGACGAGACGAGCGACGAGGCGAGCGACGAGGCCAGTGACGAGAGCAGCGCCGGCACCGATGCCAATGCCTTCGGCACCGGCTACGAGGCCCAGCTGCCCGAAGGCTGGAAGGACGGCACCGACGACTTCGTCGCCGACAACCCCGGCCTGACCACGCTCGACCGGGTCTTCATCTGGGGCGCGACCTTCAACACCGCGCGCGCCAACGTGATCGTCGAGACGCAGTCGGCCTACGGCAGCACCGACCCCGACGACCTGAAGGACGACTGGCAGACCGCGCTGACCGACGGCGACGACACCGCCTCCACCACCGAGATCGACGACACGACGATCGGCGGCGAGACGGCCCTCGGCGTGGACATCAGCCGCACCAACGAGGGCGGCGTCGAGGTCGCGCAGCGCTCCTATCTCGTGATCAGCGGCGACACGGCGTACTCGATCACCGTCTCGCTCAAGGACGGCGACGACGACGTGCTCACCGAGTTCGAGGAGATCCTCGGCAGCTGGCAGTGGACCGAGTGAGAGCAGGGTGAGAGCAGGGTGAGAGCTGCCCTGGCTCAGACGAGCCAGGACCGCGCCGCCGTCACCAGCGCCGCGACGCCCGACTCCAGCGTGGGGCCGGCGAGCGGGGCGAAGCGCGGCGAGTGGTTGGAGGGCAGATCAGCGACGACGTTGCCGATCTCCTCGGCGGTCGTAGCGCCCGCGAACGGCGCCGGGTCCGCGCCACCGAGCAGCCAGTAGGCGCACGGTGCGCCGGCGGCGGTGGCCAGGATGCCGACGTCCTCGCTCCCGGTCACCGGCCCGGGATCGACCACGAGCCAGCGGGACGCGGCGGCGAACGCCGTCCGGACCTGCTCGCAGGCCGCCGCGTCGTTGACGACGGGCGGGAAGGAGTCGCGCACCTCGATCGTGGGCTCCCGGGGGGCGCCGGCCGCGGCGGCCTCGGCCCGGGCCATCCTCTCCACCGCGGCCAGCACCTTCGCCCGCACCCGCTCGTCGGCGGTCCGGATGCTCAGCCCGAGCACCGCCGCGTCCGGGATGACGTTGGAGGCGACGCCCGCGTGGAAGGAGCCGACGGTGACGACGACCGTGTCGGTGGCCGCGACCTCGCGCGACACGACCGTCTGCAACCGCTGCACGAGCGCCGCACCCATCACGACCGGATCGACCGTCGCCTCCGGACGCGAGCCGTGACCGCCCACGCCGTGCATCGTGATCCGCAGGGTGTCGGACGCCGCGAAGGCCGGTCCGGACCGGACTCCGAGGACACCCACCGGGATCGGCGCCACGTGCTGCCCGAGCACGACGGCCGGCGTGCCGAATCGCTCGAACAGGCCGTCGTCGACCATCGCCCTCGCCCCGCTGCCGCCCTCCTCGTCGGGCTGGAAGACCAGCAGCAGCCGGCCCCGCCAACCGGCGTCGTCGGCCAGCGCGGCCGCCGCGCCGAGCAGGCAGGTGGTGTGCACGTCGTGTCCGCACGCGTGCATCACGGGGACCGTCTCGCCCTCGGCGTTGGTCGCCGTCGCCGTGCTGGAGTAGGGCAGGCCGGTCTCCTCGAGGACCGGCAGCGCGTCCATGTCGGCGCGCAGCAGGACCGTCGGCCCGCTGCCGCGCTCGAGCACGCCGACGACGCCGGTCCCGCCGACGCCGGTGGTGACGTCGTACCCGACGGCGCGCAGCTGCTCGGCCACGATCCCGGCCGTGCGGTGCTCCTGCCGGCCGAGCTCGGGGTGGCGGTGCAGGTCCTCGTAGATCGCGGTCAGGGCGCCCAGGTCGATGGCCATGCGACGATCCTGCCCGGGTCCACCCCGGGCGGCAATCGAACGGGGCCTAGGGTGTGGGCCGAGCGCCCGTAGCCCAACTGGCAGGAGGCATGCGGTTTAGGTCCGTACCAGTGTGAGTTCGAATCTCACCGGGCGCACACAGCCAGGTCGAGGCGTCAGGACAGCAGCTGCGCCACGAGCGGCGCGATCTCGCGCAGCGCCTTGCCGCGGTGCGAGATCGCGTCCTTGTCCTCGCGGGACAGCTCGGCGGTCGTCGGGCCGGGACGGTCGTCGGCGACGAAGAGGACGTCGTACCCGAAGCCGCCGCTGCCCCGCACCTCGCGGATGACCCGGCCGTCCATGCGGCCCTCGACCACGAGCTCGCGCCCGTCGGGGTGGACGAGGGCGACGGCGCACGCGAAGTGGGCGGTACGGCGCTCGTCCGGGACGTCGTGCAGCTGGGCGAGCAACAGCTCGTTGTTGCGCTCGTCCTGCCCCTCCTTCGAGCCCGGCGGCGGGCCGGACCAACGTGCCGACAGGACGCCGGGCATCCCGTTGAGCGCGTCGACGCACAGTCCCGAGTCGTCCGCCAGCGTGGGCAGACCGGTCGCCGCGACGCCCGCGCGGGCCTTGAGCAGCGCGTTGCCCTCGAAGGTCGGCTCGTCCTCGACCGGCTCGTCGTAGGCCGCCACGTCGTCGAGACCGACGACCGCGACGGCCGTCATGTGCTCGACGAGGATCCTGCGCATCTCCTCGAGCTTCTTGGCGTTGCGGGAGGCGACCAGCACGCGGGGCGCGTCAGGCACGGACGAGGGCCTCCTGCTGCAGCCGGGTCAGGTCGGCGCAGCCCTTCTCGGCGAGGGAGAGCAGCGCGTCGAGCTCGGCACGGTCGAAGGCGACGCCCTCGGCGGTGCCCTGGACCTCGACGTACTTCCCGTCGCCGGTCATCACGACGTTCATGTCGGTCTCGGCGCGGACGTCCTCGACGTAGGGCAGGTCCAGCCGGGGCACGCCGTCGATGATGCCGACGCTGACCGCGGCCACCGACCCGGTGAGGGCGGCGGGGACGTTGAGCTTCGCGCACGCGTCGGCGAGGGCGACGTACGCACCGGTGATGGCGGCGGTGCGGGTGCCGCCGTCGGCCTGGAGGACGTCGCAGTCGAGCTGGATGGTGTTCTCGCCCAGCGCCTTGTAGTCGATCACCGCGCGCAGCGAGCGGCCGATCAGCCGGCTGATCTCGTGGGTGCGCCCGCCGATGCGGCCCTTGACCGACTCGCGGTCCGAGCGGGTGTTGGTGGCGGCCGGGAGCATGGCGTACTCCGCGGTGACCCAGCCGAGGCCCGATCCCTTGCGCCAGCGCGGCACGCCCTCCGACGCCGAGGCCGCGCACAGCACGCGGGTCCGGCCGAACTCGACCAGGACCGAGCCCGCCGGGTGGTCGAGCCAGTTGCGGGTGATCCTGATCGGGCGCAGCTCGTCGTCGGCGCGGCCGTCCTCGCGGGTGCTCATGGGGAGCAACCTACCGACCGGCCGACGACGCGACCTCGGCGCTACCGGATCACTTGAACTCGATCCGCAGCAGCCGCAGGGTGCCCAGGACCAGCGGTACGACGAGCCACAGGGTCCCGGTGACGACGAGCTGGGCCCATTCCTCGCCCGACGGCTGGTAGTCACCGGTGAACAGAGGGGTCTGTGCGGTGTTGAACTCGATCCAGGGCGCGATCTTCTCGAACCCGGAGCTGAGAGCGCTGAGGATGCCGGCCGCGATGGGCAGGATCAGGCTGTAGACGAAGTAGGCGACGATGCCCGCCGGCGTGTTCATCAGCAGCATGGCGATGGCGAAGCCCACGAAGATGCCGATCAGGTTGGCCAGGACGAAGCCGTTGAACAGCAGACTGCCCTCGACGGACCACTCGGGGGTGGCGCCGGTCGCCGCCGCGACGGCGGTGAAGACCAGCGCGATGAGGAACGCCAGGACCATCACCGTCGCGGCGAGAGCGATGCCGGCCAGGAACTTGGCGGCGACGACACGGGAGCGCTGCGGTTCGAGGGTGAAGGTCACCAGCCCGTTGCGCTGGGACTGCTCGCCGGTGACCAGCATGATGATCAGGATCGGCAGGAAGTAGCCGAGGACCCCCCCGGCCACCTGCAGCATGTCCCCGAAGTTCTTCGCCGCGTCGGGTGCGGCGAGGGTGTAGATCAACAGGACGACCAGGACCAGGCCGACGATCGAGCTGGCGAACCAGAACCCGGCGCGGGTGTCGATCGCCTTGCGGATCTCGACACCGACCAGGCGGCTCAGCGGCGTCCGCGGAGTGCTGGAGACGTCGAGAGTGGGAGCGAGGGGGGTGTTCATGCGGGGAGACCTCCGGTGGTGGGGGCGGCGAGCCCGGCGACGGCCTCGCGGGCGTCGGCCGAGGTGAGCTCGAGGAAGAGGTCCTCCAGTCCGGCGCCGCCGGATCGGAGATCGGTCAGGACGACGCCGGCGCCGAGGGCGGTGCGACCGACCTGCTCGGGGCTGGCCTGCACGCGCAGGCCCGGACCGACCGGCTCGACCGCGTGCCCGGCATGGGTGAGGGCCGCGCCGAGCGCGGTGTTGTCGAGGGAGGTGACCAGGGTGACCGGGGTGCCGTTGGCGCCCGCGAGGAGCGACTCCCGGTCGCCGCGGGCGACGATCCTGCCCCTGCCGATCAGGATCATCTCGTCGGCGACCTGCTCGACCTCGTGCAGCAGGTGGCTGGACAGCAGCACCGTTCCGCCGCGGTCGGCGTACCCCTTGAGCAGGCCGCGCATCCAGCGGATACCGGCCGGGTCGAGGCCGTTGGCGGGCTCGTCGAGGATGAGGACCGACGGGTCTCCGAGCAGGGCGTGGGCGATGCCGAGGCGCTGCTTCATGCCGAGCGAGTAGTTGCGCAGCCGGCGCCCCGCCTCGTCGTCGTTGAGCCCGACGAGAGCGAGCATCTCGTCGACCCGGGTCTTCGGCAGGCCCATCGTCTGGGCGGCGATGGCGAGGATCTCGCGTCCCGTGCGGCCGACGTGCTGCGCGGACGCGTCCAGCAGGGTCCCGACGTGGCGGCCCGGGTTGGGGATGTCGTGGTAGCGCAGGCCGCCGATGGTGACCTCGCCGCGGGTGGGCAGGGTGAGGCCGACCATGACCCGCATCGTGGTGGTCTTCCCGGCACCGTTGGGTCCGAGGAAGCCGGTCACCCGGCCGGGTTGGCACACGAAGCTGACGTCGTCCACGGCGGTGAACGCGCCGTAGGTCTTGGTGAGTCGATCGACGGTGATCATGGCCCCAGCCTGCCCGACCGGGCGAAGCCGCACATCGAACGGACGTCGCGAGTCGCCCCGACCAAAGTAGGGATCGTCCCTGTCCCGGGGCCCTCCCCCCGCCGGCCGGCCGAGCCGTAGCCTCGAGTCATGGACCAGGCCGCGGACTACCAGCCGCGGCTGCGCTGGTACAGCCAGCTGTGGCGCTATCTCCTGGCCCTGGCGATCGGGCTCCTGGTGTGGTCGCCGGTGTTCGACGACCAGCTCGACCGGCAGCCGGTCCTGTTCTGGATCGACCTGGGTCTGGGTCTGGTCACCTTCGTGCTCGCCGCCTTCCGCCGGCGGTGGCCGCTCACCATCGCGGTGCTGTGCCTGCTCGCGGCGCCGTTCAGCTCGTTGTCGGCCGGACCGTCCACCCTCGCCGTGGTCTCCCTGGCCACGCGCCGCCAGTGGTGGCAGGTGATCGCCGTGGGCGTGCTCAACGTGACGCTGAGCGCCGCCTACTACGCCCTCCAGCCGATCGAGGACACCGATCCGTGGTGGCTGACCATGACGTTCACCGTCGCGGTCGCCACGGCCATGCTGGCGTGGGGCATGTTCATCGGCTCGCGCCGCGAGCTGATCTGGACCCTGCGCCAGCGCGCGGAGACGGCCGAGGCCGAGCGCGACCTGCGCGCCGTCCAGGCCCGGACCACCGAGCGCGCCCGGATCGCCCGCGAGATGCACGACGTGCTCGCCCACCGGATCTCCCAGATCTCGATGCACGCAGGCGCGCTGACCTTCCGCGAGGACCTCTCCGCCGATCAGATGCGCAGCAGCCTCGCCGTCATCCAGGCCAAGGCGCACGAGGCGCTCACCGACCTGCGCGAGGTGCTCGGCGTGCTCCGCGACGTCGACGGCAGCGACGCTGCCGGTCCCCTCACCGGTCCCCAGCCGACGTACGCCGACCTCACCGCGCTCGTGGCCGACGCCCGCGCCGCCGGCGCCACCATCGAGTACGACGACGTCCTGGTCGACGGCGGCGAGCTGCCCGATGTCGTGGGACGCACCGTCTACCGGATCGTGCAGGAGGGCATCACGAACGCCACCAAGCACGCGCCCGCGGCGACGCTGCGGATCCGGATCGGCGGCTCGCCGGACGACGGCGTCGAGGTGGTCCTGATGAACGCGGTCGGCTTCGGGCCCAGCCGAACCCCCGGCGCCGGGCTGGGACTGGTCGGCCTCACCGAACGGGCCGAGCTGCGCGGCGGCACGCTGTCCCACGGCATCGCTCACTCGAAGGCAGCGGGCGCGGTCGACCAGTTCCACCTGCGCGCCTGGCTACCGTGGGCGGCCGAGCCCGGCCACGAGGAGGCGTCATGACCGACCAGATCCGCGTCCTCGTCGTGGACGACGACCCGCTGGTGCGCTCCGCCCTGACCCTCATGCTCGGCGGCCAGGCCGACATCGCCGTCGTGGGCGAGGCCGCGGACGGCCGCGCGGGCATCGCCCTCGCGCGCGAGCTGAGGCCGGACGTGGTGCTGATGGACATCCGGATGCCCGTCCTCGACGGCCTCGCCGCCACCCGGATCCTCCACGCGGATCCGCAGCCGCCGCGGGTGATCGTGCTGACGACCTTCGACGCCGACGACTACGTGGTCGGGGCGCTCGCCGCCGGAGCCGACGGCTTCCTCCTCAAGGACACCGCTCCCCCGGACATCGTCGCCGCCCTCCGCAAGGTCGCCGACGGCGACCCGATGCTCTCGCCGTCGGTCACCCGCACCCTCATCGAACGGGTCCGCAGCGACACCGGCGACAGCCGCGCCGCCGACGCCCGCCGGCGCCTGGACCGCCTGACCGAACGGGAGCTCGAGGTCGCCGAAGCCGTCGGGCGTGGCCTGTCCAACGCCGAGATCGCGGCCGAGCTCCACCTGTCCGTCCCGACCGTCAAGGGGCATGTGTCGCGCCTGTTCGAGAAGCTGGGCACCACCAACCGGGTCCAGATCGCGCTGACGATCCGCGACGCGGCCGAGGAGCGAGGGCGCGGTTGAGAGCCGGGGGTCGAGGTGCGAGCCGCCCGCGGCCGAGCCGCGAAGCCACCGGCCACGCCGCGCTCGTCGTACCTCAACCGTCGGACCGCGCTGCGGCGTCGGCGTACCGGTCGGGGCAGCCGTCGGTGATGGCGGCGCGGCGCAGCTCGTAGTGCCACGGCTCGTTGTCGTAGATCCGGCACAGGCCGTAGGACGATCCGTGGACGGCCAGCCAGTCCGTGGCGCCGGGGCCGCCGACGTCGATCGCGTCGCCGGTGACGTGGCTGGACGCCGCCGGCGTGGCGACCCAGCGGGCGGCCTCCTCGCGCGAGCCGTACCTCCGGACGGCCTCGCGCAGCAGCCGCTCCTGCTCCTCGACCGAGCGCCAGCCGCTGTTGACACGCAGCTCGACGCCGTCGGCCGCGGCGTCCTCGGCGGCGCGCCGGAAGGCCGCGAGCAGGGCAGGGTCCAGGCGGGCGAGGGCGGGGTCGGTCTCGCCGGAGGACACCACCGAGGTCGACCGCGGGCTCTGGAGCTGGACGATGCCGATCAGGGTCACCGCGGTCAACGCCACGGCGGCGACAGCGGCGACGGTCGACGTCGCCACCTGGAAGCGCGCCGTGGTGCGGACCGTGGTGCGGGCCGTGGTGCCGTCGGGGGTGCGGGGGTGTGTGTTGGCGACCATGCACCCAGTCAAGGAAGGGTCGCGTTGCGGCGGCGTATCCGGTTTCGCATACGCCGGCGATATGCCTGTCCCCACTAGCATCGAGAACGCTATGCGCGTGCTGATCGTCGAGGACGAGCCCTTCCTGGCCGAGGCCATCCGCGACGGTCTGCGTCTCGAGGCGATCGCGGCGGACATCGCCGGCGACGGCGACACGGCCCTGGAGCTGTTGAGCGTCAACGGCTACGACATCGCCGTGCTCGACCGCGACATCCCCGGTCCGACGGGCGACGAGGTGGCGCGCCGGATCGTCGCGTCGGGCAGCGCTCTGCCCATCATCATGCTGACCGCCGCGGACCGGCTCGACGACAAGGCGTCCGGGTTCGAGCTGGGCGCCGACGACTACCTGACCAAGCCGTTCGAGCTGCGGGAGCTGGTGCTCCGGCTGCGTGCCCTGGACCGCAGGCGCGGCCATCACCGTCCTCCCGTGCGCGAGCTCGCCGGGTTGCGGGTCGACCCGTTCCGGCGCGAGGTCTACCGCGATGGTCGGTACGTCGCCCTCACCCGCAAGCAGTTCGCCGTCCTGGAGGTCCTCGTCGCCGCCGAGGGCGGCGTGGTGAGCGCCGAGGAGCTGTTGGAGCGCGCCTGGGACGAGAACGCCGACCCGTTCACCAACGCCGTGCGGATCACCGTCTCGGCCCTGCGCAAGCGGCTCGGGGAGCCGTGGGTGATCGCGACGGTGCCGGGCGTCGGCTACCGCATCGAGGGAGCCGACGGTGGATAGGGCGCCCGGGCTGAGCCTGAATCGACCGATTTGCCGCGTCGCGAGCGTGACCAGATGAGTGCGGCGCCAAGGCGTCCGGCGCGAAGCCGGACTGGGCGTCTGTCGAGCGTCGGCGACGCAGGCGACGCTCCATCTGGTGGCGCGCAGCAGCGGCAAATCGGTGGATTCAGGCTGAGCGTCCGGCTCAAGCTGACCCTCAGCTATGCGGGCTTCCTGATGGTCGCCGGCGTGCTGCTCCTGGCCGTCGTATGGGTGTTCCTGCTCCGGTACGTCCCGGAGAATCCGCAGTTCGTGTCAGCGGGGGGCGGCCGGCCGGGTCCCAACGTCCCGAGTCGCTCCGACCTGCAGGAGGCCTTCGTCCCGAAGGCGACGCTGGTGCTGGCCTTCCTGCTGATGTTCGGTCTCGTCGGAGGCTGGCTGCTGGCCGGGCGGATGCTCGCTCCGCTGGCCCGCATCACCGACGCGACCCGCCTGGCCGGACGCGGGTCCCTCGCGCACCGCATCCGCATGGACGGCCCGCGCGACGAGTTCCGCGAGCTGGCGGACGCCTTCGACACCATGCTCGGGCAGGTCGAGGCGCAGGTGGCCGAGCAGCAGCGGTTCGCCGCCAACGCCTCCCACGAGCTGCGGACCCCGCTCGCCGTGACGCAGACCCTGCTCGAGGTGGCGCGCAACGACCCGGACCACGACCAGCGGGAGCTCGTCGAGCGGCTGACGGTCGTCAACGGCCGCGCGATCGATCTGACCGAGGCGCTGCTCCTGCTCAGCCGGGCGGACCGGCGCTCCTTCGCCCGCGGACCGGTCGATCTGTCGCTGCTCGCGGAGGAGGCCGCGGAGACGCTGCTCCCCCTCGCCGAGAGGCGCGGAGTCGGCATCGGGACGACCGGCGACCCCGCGACCACGATCGGCTCCGACGCCCTGCTGCTGCAGATGACGACGAACCTCGTGCACAACGCGGTCGTCCACAACCTCCCCGGCGGCGGCTCGGTGTGGGTCGCCACCGCCGTCCGCGGCCACGACGCCGTCCTCACCGTCGAGAACACCGGCTCCGCGCTCGCGCCCCACCTGGTCGCCACCCTGGTCGAGCCCTTCCAGCGCGGCTCGGCGCGGATCCGCGGCGACCACTCCGGCGTCGGGCTCGGCCTGGCGATCGTCCGGAGCATCGTGGACGCCCACGACGGCACGTTGCACCTCGAGCCGCGCGCCGGGGGCGGGCTGCGGGTGACGGTGCACCTGCCGGTCGCCGCCGGGACGAACGGCTAGAGCACGTAGACGGTGCCCTGGGCAGCCAGCTCGGTCGGGCCGTCGTACGCCGACTCGGCCTCGGCGAAGATGGTCTGCGCGTCGTGCCACGGCGGCACGTGGGTGACCACCAGCCGCTTCACCGCCGCCTTGGTCGCCGCCTCGCCGGCCTCGGCGCCGGTGAGGTGGAGGCTCGGCGGGTTGTCGTCACAGGAGCGGAAGGACGCCTCGCACAGGAACAGGTCGGCGTCGGCGGCGATGTCGAGCAGCGCCGGCGTGGGCCCGGTGTCGCCGCTGTAGGCGAGGACCTTGCCGAAGGCGGAGATCCGCAGGCCGTACGCCGGGACGGGGTGGTCGACCTCGTAGGGCTCGATGCGGAACGGGCCGATCTCGATCGGCTCGTCGTACACACGGAAGGAGAACTCCTCCTTCATGCCCGGCTTGCGTGGCAGGTCGTAGGCCTTGGCGAGCCGCTTGGCGGTGCCCTTCGGGCCCCAGACGGGGATCTTCGGCTGAGAGCCGGTCGGGTGGTATTTGCGCAGCACGTAGTAGCTGGTCATGTCGACGCAGTGGTCGGCGTGCAGGTGGCTGATGAACACCGCGTCGACCTGCAGCGGATCGACGTAGCGCTGGAGGGCTCCGAGCGCGCCGTTGCCCATGTCGAGCACCAGGCTCCACGTGCGCAGCGCGTCGGTGGCCTGGACGAGATAGCAGCTCGCCGGCGAGTCGGGGCCCGGGTAGGACCCGGAGCAGCCGACGACCGTCACCTTCACCGAGCGCTCCGCGGGCGGGACCCGCAGGACCGTCGTCTCCGGCGCGATCTCACCGTTGTCCTCACTCATGCCAGACCCCCTGCGAACTGACCTGCCGCGACGAGCTCGGGTCCCAGGAACCGTCGCCCGATCGTCTCGAACTCCGCCGGGGACCCCGTCGTGGTGAAGGTGTACGACGGCTCGCCGGTCGGCCTCATCAGGCCCGTGTCGGCCAGCATCCGGTAGACGTCCTTGGCGCACTCCTCGGCGCTGCTGACCAGCGTGACGTCGTCGCCCATCACGTAGGAGATGACGCCGGTCAGCAGCGGGTAGTGGGTGCAGCCGAGGATCAGGGTGTCGATGCCGAGCTCGGTGAGCGGGTCGAGGTAGTCGTGGGCCACGGCGATGAGCTCGTCGCCGCCGGTCACCCCGGCCTCGACGAAGTCGACGAAGCGCGGACAGGCGCGTGTCGTCAGGGAGATCTGGGGGGCTGCGGCGAAGGCGTCGTCGTAGGCCATCGACTCGGCGGTGGCGCGGGTCGAGATGACGCCGATCCGGCCGTTGCGGGTGGCCGCGACGGCCCGCCGGGTGGCCGGGTAGATCACCTCGACCACCGGGACGTCGTATCGCTCGCGCGCGTCGCGGAGCATGGCGGCCGAGGCGGAGTTGCAGGCGATGACGAGCGCCTTGACGCCCTGGTCGACGAGGTGGTCGAGGCACTCGAGGGCGTACTCGCGCACCTCGCCGATCGGCTTGGGACCGTAGGGCTGGCGGGCGGTGTCGCCGACATAGGTGATCGACTCGTGCGGCAGCTGGTCGATCACCGACCGCGCCACGGTGAGGCCGCCGAAGCCCGAGTCGAAGATCCCGATCGGCGCATCGGGGTCGACACCGACGACACCGTCGGGATGGTTCGCCTGCCGCACCCGGTCAGACTACGGCGTCGGGGTGCCCGCCGTCGGCATTGCGGGACCGAGATCACGTCTCGCACCGGGGCGCGACGTAGGCTGCCTCGGGTGATCTCCCTGCGCCGTCCTGCTGCCCTGGCCGTTGCCGTCGCCGCCGCTCTCGCCGGCCTCGGACTCGCCGATCCTGGAACCGCGTCCGCCGAGCGCCCCGCCGCCGGCCGCGCCACGGTCAACGACAAGCACGTGATCGCCATCTCCGTGGACGGCCTGAACCCGCGGGCGCTGAAGAGGCTCGGCCGCACCGGCACGCCCAACCTGCACCGCATCATCAAGGACGAGGGCGCCGGGACGGTCGACGCCCGCACCCAGCTCGAGATGACCGTGACCCTCCCCAACCACACCAGCATGGTGACCGGGCGCCGGATCAAGGCGAGCAAGGGCGGCCACGGCGTCACCTGGAACGACGACAAGGTGACCAAGACGGTGCAGCAGGCCGCCGGCCGCGAGGTCGGGTCGGTGTTCACCGGGGTGCACGAGGCGGGCGGCACGACCGCGGTCTACGCCACGAAGTCGAAGTTCTGGCTCTTCGAGCGCTCGTGGCCCAAGGCCGTCGACAAGAACGTCATCGAGGTGGAGAGGAACGGCGCCGTCGTGAAGGCGCTGCTCGCCGACCTCGGGACCGCCCCCGCGTCGTTCTCGTTCCTCCACCTCGGCAAGCCGGACCAGGTCGGGCATCACGCCGGCTGGATGTCGGCGAAGTACCTGCGTGCGGTCGCCAAGATGGACAAGCTGATCGGGCGGGTGATGGCGCAGGTCGAGGCCACCCCGTCGCTGCGCGACAACACCGTGATCGTTCTCACCGCCGACCACGGCGGCATCCCCGGCACGAGGAACCACACGACCAGGACCCACCGCGACAACTACCGCGTCCCGTTCGCCTTCTGGGGCGCCGGAGTCACGCACGCCGAGCTCTACGCGCTCAACCCGGACCGCGCGAAGCCGGGCCGCGCCCGCCCCGGCTTCGGCGCCGCGCCCCAGCCGATCCGCAACGGCGAGGTCGCCAACGCCAGCCTCGACATCCTCGGCGTCGACCCCCTGCCGGACAGCCTGTGGAACAGCGCCCAGGACCTCGACTGGAAGTGAGACCCCGGCTCAGCGCCGGCCGAGCTCGCGCTCGGTCGGCCAGGGGTTGAGGCGGCACCCGCCGGTGCCCTTCGACTGCTGCATCATCACGGGCGCCAGCGCGCCGCGACGCGGGCACGACGCGTGCCCGTAGCCGAGCCAGTGGCCGGTCTCGTGGTTGACCACCATGTGCCGGTAGTCGCGCAGCGAGGCGCCGGCCCGGATCCAGGCCGGTGACGCGCCGCGCCAGCGATCGACGTTGATGACGACGTTGCGACCGACCCGGCAGGACCACTGCGCGCTGCACGCGCCGGAGAAGCCCGGCACCTGCCGGGCCTGGGCGAGCCACAGCGTGAACGCGCCGCCGTGGCGGACCCGCTTGAACCGCACTCCCCTCGCCCGCCAGCCGCGGGCGTCGTCGTAGGTCTCCTGGGCGAGGCGGCGGAACTCCCCGACGTCGGCGCCGCCGACGTGGCCGCGCACCCGCACGCTGTAGCGGACGGTACGGCGCACGCCGACCCGGTGCTTGATCCGGCCGACGGGCAGCTGGGTCGCCGTGTCGGCGTACCCGGTGGCGCCCACGACGATCGCGACGTCGAGGCGGTGACCGACGTCCGCGGGCGCGATCCGGTACCTGCGTCCCACCTCGCCCGGGATCGGCACGCCGTCGCGCAGCCACTGGTAGCCGATCCGCTCCGGAGCGGGCGACCAGGCGCCGGGGTCGACCTCGAGGGTGCGGCCGTACTTCCGCTTCCCGTCGTACGACGACGCCTGCACCTGGGTCAGCGGCGGCAGGTCCGCCGCGGCCTCCGCGGGGGCGGGGACCACGAGGCTCGCAGAGACGGCGATGAGCAGTCCGAGAAGTAGTCGCACCGCGCGATTATGCCCAGAGCTGGCCCTCGAGCCGGTCCTCGGCCTCGTCGATCGTGCCCTCGTAGGCGCCCGTGGAGAGGTACTTCCAGCCGGCGTCGGCCACCACGAACGCGATGTCGGCGGCCTCACCGGCCTTGACCGCCTTGGCGGCCTGGCCGAGCGCGGCATGCAGGATCGCGCCGGTGGAGATGCCGGCGAAGATGCCCTCGAGCTCGAGCAGCTCGCGCACGCGTCGTACGGCGTCGCGCGGGCCGACCGAGAAGCGGCTGTCGATCAGCTCGGCGTCGTACAGCTCGGGCACGAAGCCCTCGTCGAGGTTGCGCAGGCCGTAGACGAGCTCGCCGTAGCGCGGCTCGGCGGCGACGATCTTGACGTCCGGCTTGGCGCGGCGGAAGAAGCGGGAGACCCCCATGAGCGTGCCGGTGGTGCCGAGGCCGGCGACGAAGTGGGTGATCGAGGGCAGGTCCGCGAGCAGCTCGGGGCCGGTGCCCTCCTCGTGCGCGAGGGCGTTGGCGGCGTTGCCGTACTGGTAGAGCATCACCCAGTCGGGGTGCTCGGCGGCGACCTGCTTGGCGACCCGGACGGCCTCGTTGGACCCGCCGGCCGCGGGCGAGGAGATGATCTCGGCGCCCCACATCCGCAGCAGCTGGCGCCGCTCCTCGGAGGTGTTCTCCGGCATCACGAAGACGGTGCGGTAGCCCTTGAGCTTGGCGGCCATCGCGATGGAGATGCCGGTGTTGCCGGAGGTCGGCTCGAGGATCGTGCAGCCAGGACGCAGGATCCCGGCCTTCTCGGCCTCCTCGATCATCTTCAGGGCCGGGCGGTCCTTGATCGAGCCGGTCGGGTTGCGGTCCTCGAGCTTGGCCCAGATCCGGACCTGCGGGGCGCCCTCGCCACCGCTCGCGTTGAACGGGGCCGACAGTCGCGGCAGCCCCACCAGCGGCGTACCGCCGACGGAGGCGAGGAGGCTGTCGTAGCGGGTCACTGGCCGCCGGCGACGGCGGGCAGGATGACGACCTGGTCGCCGTCGGAGAGCTCGGCGTCGAGGCTGCCGATGAACCGGACGTCCTCGTCGTTGATGTAGACGTTGACGAAGCGGCGCAGCTCGATGCTGCCGTCCTTGTCCTCGACGAGCCGGTCCTTGATGCCGGGGTGGTTGGCCTCGAGCGAGTCGATGAGGGCGCTCAGGCTCGCACCCTCGGCGTCGACGGCCTTCTCACCACCCGTGTAGGTGCGCAGGATGGTCGGGATCCGGACCTCGATGGCCATGTCAGCTGCTCTCCTCTGCAGGGGCGACGGCGTCGGCACGGGTGCCAGCGACGGTGACCTCTTCCTCGGTCACGACGCCGTCGATGATTCTGTAGGACCTGAACTCCACGGGGCCCGGGTTATTCCCGTGCTCGCGCGTGCTGACCAGCACATAGTGCGCCCCGGGCTCGCTGGCCAGGTTGATGTCGGTGACGCTGGGGTACGCCTCGGTCGCGGAGTGCGAGTGGTAGATCACCACCGGCTCCTCGTCGCGCTCGTCCATCTGCCTGTAGAGCTGGAACAGGTCCGTCGAGTCGTACTCGTAGAACGTGGGGCTGCCGGCGGCGTTGACCATCTCGATCAGCCGCTCGGGCCGGTCGCTCCCGATCGGGCCCACGACCATCCCGCACGCCTCGACCGGGTGGTCCCGCTTGGCGTGCTCCACGATGGCGTCGTACGTCGCCTGGTCGATGCGCAACACGCGCTCAAGGGTAGGGCGTCGGCCGGGCCGCGCCGGACTCGGCCCGAGGCTCGGGATGGTGGCGTGCGCTGTCACACGTTGTTCGCGGCTGTGGCAGCCGGCGCGTCGCGCCCGACCGCACACGCACACCCACCCGGAGCCAAGTCGCGCTCAGCCGGCCGGCGTGACGGTCTTGGAGCGGATCCGCTCGGCGCTGGGCCAGCGGACGTCTCGGACCCAGCCGAGCTTCTCCAGCGCCCAGATGATCCGGGCGGAGGTGTCGAACTGGAAGCGCTTCACGCCGTGGCGCGCGGAGGTGGGGTCGGCGTGGTGGAGGTTGTGCCAGGACTCGCCGCCCGACGGGATCGCGAGCCACCACACGTTGCCGGAGAAGTCGCGCGAGGCGAACGGGCGCTCGCCGAGGGTGTGGCAGATGGAGTTGATCGACCAGGTGACGTGGTGGATCAGGCCGATGCGTACGACGGTGCCCCAGAAGAACGCGGTCAGCGCGCCCTGCCAGGACCAGGTGAGCAGGGCGCCGAGGACGGGCGGGAGGAGGATCGAGGTCAGCACCCACACCCAGAAGGTGCGCGAGATCCGGACCAGGTCGCGGTCCTTGGCGAGGTCGGGCGCGTACTTGTCGATCGGAGTCTGCTCGGGGTCGAACAGCCAGCCGACGTGGGCCCACACGAAGCCCTTGGTCAGCCCGCGCAGGCTGTTGCCGTAGCGCCAGGGCGAGTGGGGATCGCCGTCCTTGTCGGAGTACTTGTGGTGCTTGCGGTGGTCGGCCACCCACCGGATCACCGGACCCTCGATCGCCATCGAGCCGAGGATCGCCAGCGTGATCTTCACGGTCCGGTTGGGCTTGAAGGACTTGTGGGTGAAGAGACGGTGGTAGCCGACGGTCACGCCGTGCAGGGTCAGGCCGTACATCACGAACGTGATGACGACGTCGCTCCACCCCAGCCACCCGCCCCACGCCACGGGGATCGCGGCGAGGAAGGCGACGAACGGGACGGCGATGAACAGGCCCAGGG
>NZ_VDMP01000026.1:167660-195885 GCF_006335005.1 Nocardioides albidus | reverse complement strand
CGTGGCGATGCGGTACCGCCGCTCCGGGCGTCCGGTGCCGCCGTACCTGAGCCGGACCTCGGCGGTGCCGATGTCGACGAAGTGCTCGAGATAGCGCCGCGCGGTCACCCGGGACAGGCCCACCGCGTCGGCCGTCTCCGACGCCGAGATCTCCCCCGCCGCCCGCGCCGCCTCGAGCACCAGATCGGCGGTCTCGGGGCTCAGCCCCTTCGGCAGCGCCTGGGGTACGACGGCCCGCGCGCCCGCCCCGAACGCCCGGTCGATCGTGGCCTGGTCGACCTCCTCCTCCCGGCCGCCCGTGGCCCCGGGCAGCGTGGCGAGCGTGGCGGCCACTCGGCGCAGGCGGTCCGCGAGGTCGTCGTACTCGAACGGCTTGACGAGGTACTGCAGGGCGCCGCCGTGGAGCGCGGCGCGGACGGCGGCGGCACCGCGCTCGGCCGTGACCATGATGACGGCGATGTCGCGGCCCTGCTCGCGGGACTGGCGCCGGAGCCGCTCGAGCACCTCGAGGCCCGACAGGTCGGGCAGGTGCACGTCGAGGAGCACCAGGTCCGGGTCGAGCACGGCGGCCTGCTCCAGCGCCTCGGCACCGGTGCGGGCGGTTCCGACGACCTCGAAGCCGTCGGTCTGCTCGACGAAGCGGCCGTGGATGCGCGCGACCATGAAGTCGTCGTCGACGACGAGGACGCGCAGGCTGCGCTGGGCACCGGTCACGATCGCCCATCCTTCCCGGTGCTGGCGCCGATGGGGAGCACCACGCGGAACTCCGCCCCGCCGCCACCCCCGCCGCCACCCCCGCCGCCGCCCTCGCCGTCGTCCGGCTCGGCGTCGTCCACGACCGCCTCGCCGCCGCGCTGGGCGCAGATCAGCCGGACGCGCGGGAGCCCGAGCCCGCGTCCGCCGAGCACCTCCTCCTTGGTGGAGAAGCCACGCACGAAGATGGCGTCGCGAAGGTCCGCGGGCACGCCGGGGCCGTTGTCGCGCACGCGGACGTGGAGCGAGGACTCCCCCACCGACTGCCCCGCCGACTGCCCCGCCGACTGCCCCGCCGACTGCTCGGCGTGCACCCACAGCTCGACCAGGGCGCCGGGCCGGCCGGCACACGCGTCGATCGCGTTGTCGACCAGGTTCCCCAGCACGGTGGTGAGATCGGCGCTCTCGTCGGGCCCGAGTGCCGGCAGCCGGGACCCGGGATCGAGCTCCAGGGTGACGCCGCGCTCCTCGGCGACGGCGTGCTTGGCCACGACCAGTGCCGCCACCGCGGGGTCGGCGAGGCGTTTCGCGACGTGCTCGCCCACCTCCGCCCGGTGCCGGGTGAGCCTGCCCACCAGGGCGGCCACCTCGTCGTACTCCCCCAGCTGGACCAGCCCCGAGATCGTGTGCAGCCGGTTGTCGAACTCGTGGGTCTGCGCCCGCAGGGTGTCGGTGATGGACAGGTTGGAGCTCAGCTGGCTCTGCAGCGAGACGAGCTGGGTGCGGTCGCGCAGCGTGGTGACGGTGCCGATGCCGCGGCCGCCGGCCGACGCCTCGCCGCGGTTGAACACGACCACGCGGGTGCCGACCAGCGCCAGCGCGTCACGGACCTCCGAGGCCGAGGCGCCCTCGCCGGTCAGGAGGGCCACGACATGGGGGTCCAGGCCCAGGTCCTCGACCGGCCGGCCGACCGGGTCCACCCCGTCGAGGCCGAGGGTGCGGCGCGCGGCGTCGTTCATCACCGTCACCCGGCCGTCGGTGCCGACACCGACGACGCCCTCGCGGATGGCGTGCAGCAGCGCCTCGCGGTGGTCGGCGAGGTTGGCGAGCTCGGTGGTGCCGAGTCCGCGGGTGGAGCGGCGGACCAGGCGCGCGACCAGCCAGGTGCCGACCAGGCCCAGCAGCGCGCCGAGCCCCAGGAAGATCCCGAGGTCCGGGGCCGCGGTGGCCACCTGGTCCGCCAGCGAGGGGTAGGCGGCCTCGGCGGACACGATCGCGAGGAGGCTGCCGTCGACCTCCGAGATCACCGGCGCGTGGGCCGCGACGGCGCGCTCGCCGCCGGGCGCGACGTCGCCGGACCAGCCGCGGCCGCTCAGCGCGTCACTGTCGCCGAGGTCCGCCGGACGGCCGACCCGACTGGCGTCGGTCGCCGCGAGGACCGCGCCCTCCGGCGAGACGACCATGACCTCCGACGCGCTCGAGAGACTGAGCCCCTGGGCGACGTACGGCGCCAGATCGCGTGCCGTGGCGCGCGGATCGGCAGCGCCGGAACGGGCGCGCTCGAGCTCTGCCCGGACGACGGGCAGCGCGGCGACGTACTCCGCCACCGAGCGCATCTGCGCGCCGCGCTCCTCGGCGAAGTCGGCGTTGGACTGGCGGATGCTCAGCACACCCACCGCGGAGAGCAGCACGACGATCACGACGAGCTGGAGCAGGAGCACCTGCGCCGCGAGGGTCGGCTCACCGCGCCGGACACGTGACCACAACGACCACAACCTCCTTTGCGTCCGCAAGCGTGACGGCCGCCACAGCCCGCCGCCATGCTGGCACGGATCGCCGCGTGACGGTGGTCACCACTCGACCGGCCCCACCCCGGAGGTTCCCATGCACGCGAGTCGAACGAAGGCATCAGCCCTCGTCGCGCTCCTCACCGTCCTGGCGCTCGCCATGGTCGCCAGCGGCTGCGGTGTCACCCGCGGCTCCGACGACCCGAGCAACCGGCGACTGCGGATGATGATCCCCAACAGCGTCGGAGGCGGGTACGACCTCACCGGCCGTGCCGCCGCGCGCGCCATGGAGGAGAACGACCTCACCGGCCGCTTCGAGATCACCAACGTGCAGGGCGCCAGCGGCACCGTCGCCATGCAGCGCCTGGTCAACGAGAAGGGCGCCGACGACCTGATGATGATCATGGGCCTCGGCGTGGTCGGCGCGGTCTACACCAACAAGTCGAGCGCCACCCCGCTGAAGATGACGCCGATCGCCCGCCTGGTCGAGGAGCAGGAGGGCATCCTGGTGCCCGCCGACTCGCCGTTCAAGACGATCGACGACCTGGTCGCCGCCTGGAAGAAGGACCCGGGCGGGCTCACCGTCGGCGGCGGCTCCAGCAACGGCGGCCCCGACCACCTCTTCCCGATGCAGCTCGCCGACACGATCGGCGTGGACCCGAAGAAGGTCAACTACATCTCCTACGACGGCGGCGGGCCCCTCACCACCGCCCTCCTCGGCGCCAAGATCGACGTCGGCATGTCCGGCCTCGGCGAGTTCGAGGGCCAGATCGAGGACGGCAAGCTGCGCGTCCTGGCCGTCTCGGGCGCCGAGCGGCTGGAGGGCGTCGACGCCCCGACCCTCACCGAGTCCGGCGTCGACCTCGTCTTCACGAACTGGCGCGGCGTCCTCGCGCCGCCCGGCATCAGCGACGAGCAGCGCGCCTATCTCACCGACCTGCTGACCGAGATGCACGACACGCCCGAGTGGAAGGAGGCGCTCGAGGCCAACGGCTGGAGCGACAAC
Organism: Nocardioides albidus; assembly: GCF_006335005.1. Lineage (GTDB taxonomy): Bacteria > Actinomycetota > Actinomycetes > Propionibacteriales > Nocardioidaceae > Nocardioides > Nocardioides albidus. Next base: position 192,399 of record NZ_VDMP01000026.1, on the reverse strand, counting down.
TTCGCCACCGGCAAGGAGTTCGAGGACTTCCTCTCCGAGCAGAACGCCCGCGTCGCCGACACCCTGAAGGAGCTGGGACTGGCATGAGCGTCCCCACCACCACACCCACGACCAGGCCACCGCGCCCTGTGGTCGACAAGGCGCAGTACGGACTCGCCGGCTTCCTGGTCCTCGCCGGGGGCTACGTCCTCCTCGACGCCGCCGGGCTGCACGACGGCTTCGCCGACCAGCCGGTCCAGCCCTACACGCTGCCGTACGTCGTCGGCGCCGGCCTGGTCCTGTTCGGCATCCTGCTCGCCGTCGCGACCGCGCGCGGCGACCGGCCGGAGGCCGAGGAGGGTGAGGACATCGACCTCACCCAGGGCACCGACGTGCGCACGGTCGGGCTGCTCGCCCTCGTGCTCATCGCCAACATCGCGCTCATCGACCTTCTCGGCTGGGCGATCACCGGTGCGCTGCTGTTCGCGGGGGCCGCCATCGTGCTCGGCAGCCGCAACTGGATCCGCGACATCGCCGTCGGCGTCGCCCTCTCCGTCGGCAGCTGGTACTTCTTCTACGTCGTGCTCGGTGTGCCGATCCCGGCGGGGATCCTGGACGGGGTGCTCTGATGGACCTCATCCTCGACGGCTTCGCGACGGCCCTCACCCCCGAGAACCTGCTCTTCGCCGCGCTCGGCGTGCTGCTCGGCACCGCCGTCGGCGTACTGCCCGGCATCGGCCCGGCGATGACCCTGGCCCTGCTGCTCCCGGTCACCTACAGCGTCGGGGCGGACAGCGCGATCATCATGTTCGCCGGCATCTACTACGGCGGCATGTACGGCGGCTCGACCACCTCGATCCTGCTCAACACACCCGGCGAGTCGTCCTCGGTCATCACCGCGATCGAGGGCAACAAGATGGCCAAGGCCGGCCGAGCCGCCCAGGCGCTCGCCACCGCCGCCATCGGCTCGTTCGTGGCCGGCAGCATCGCGACGGTGCTGCTGTGGATCGTCACCCCGTGGGTGGCCGACATCGTCGTCACGCTCGGCTCGCCGTCGTACTTCGCCCTCATGGTGCTGGCGCTCTTCGCCGTCACCGCCGTGCTCGGCTCCTCCAAGCTGCGCGGGTTCATCGCGCTCTTCCTCGGCCTGGCCGTCGGCCTCGTCGGCACCAGCACCGGCCAGGCGCGACTCACCTTCGGCCAGCCGCTGCTCGCCGACGGCATCGACATCGTCGTGGTCGCGGTCGCCCTGTTCGCGATCGGCGAGGCGCTCTGGGTCGCCGCGCACCTGCGCCGCAAGCCGCTGGAGATCATCCCGGTCGGACAGCCCTGGATGAGCAAGGACGACTGGCGCCGCTCGTGGAAGCCGTGGCTGCGCGGCACCGCCTTCGGATTCCCGTTCGGCGCCCTGCCGGCCGGTGGCGCGGAGCTCCCGACCTTCCTGTCGTACGCGACCGAGAAGCGCCTCACCCGGCACCCCGAGGAGTTCGGCAAGGGCGCCATCGAGGGCGTCGCCGGCCCGGAGGCCGCCAACAACGCCTCCGCCGCGGGCACGCTCGTGCCGCTGCTCGCGCTCGGCCTGCCCACCACCGCGACCGCCGCGATCATGCTCGTGGCCCTCCAGGGCTACGGCTTCCAGACCGGCCCCACCCTGATGGACGACCACCCCGACCTCGTCTGGGGCCTGCTGGCCAGCCTGTTCGTCGCCAACGCGCTGCTGCTGGTGCTGAACCTGCCGATGGCGCCCCTGTGGGCGAAGCTGCTGCGGATCCCCCGGCCCTACCTCTACGCCGGGATCCTGTTCTTCGCCTCGCTCGGCGCCTACAGCGTGAACTTCCAGGCGTTCGACCTGGCGCTGCTGCTGGTGATCGGCACGCTCGGCTTCTTCATGCGCCGCTTCGGCATCCCCGTGCTGCCCCTCATCATCGGCGTCATCCTCGGCCCCAAGCTCGAGGAGCAGCTGACGACCGCTCTCCAGATCTCCGAGGGCGACGTCAGCACGCTGTGGAGCGAGCCGGTGGCCGTCGTTGTCTACGTCGTGATCGCCCTGGTGCTCGTCGCGATGACCGCCGCCGGCCTGCGCCGGCCCGCCGAGAGCACCCCCACCCCCGCGGACGACAAGGAGATGATCGAGCGATGAGCACCCCCAGCAACCCGGGCAACCCGGGCAACCCGGGCACCACCGGCAGCGTCGTGGTCGCCTACAGCGCGGACCGCTACGGCGAGACCGCCGTCGCGCACGCCGCCGAGCAGGCGCGCAAGGAGGGCGCCCGCCTGGTCGTCGTCAACGCCACCCTCGGCAGCAGCCTGGTCGACAACCGGTTCGCCCACGACGCGGACATCGCCGCGCTGCACGACCGGCTCACCGCCGAGGGCCTCGAGGTCGTCGTACGCCATGACGTGGTGAACGACGTCGCCGACGCCGTGGTCGCGGCCGCCGACGAGGAGCAGGCGAGCCTGATCGTGGTCGGCATCCGCCATCGCAGCCCCGTCGGCAAGCTCCTGCTCGGCAGCGTGGCACAGAAGATCATCCTCACCGCCCACTGCCCCGTCCTCGCGGTCAAGCCCTCCAGCTGAGCTCCGCCGAGGTGCCAGTCTCGTACCGCCGAAGTGCCAAGTTCGTACCCCCGAGGTGCCAGATTCGGTACGCCGGCGGGCGGACCCATCGACGTACCTGCGTCCTCGGACTGGCACCTCGCAGGGCCAGGGTTGGCACCTCGCAGGGCCAGGGTTGGCACCTCGCAGGGCTAGCGGATCGCGCCGACCAGCGTCTCCTGGAGGAAGCCGAGCCACTCGTAGATGTGGTGGGCCTGGGCGCGGGGGTCGTCGTCGGGGAGGGAGTACCAGTAGTCCTCGTCGCCCTCCTCGACCTCGAGGCGGGTGCCGAGGGCGAGACGGAGGTCGGTGAAGGCGCGCATCCACACCAGGGCGGTGTCGGGGTCGAGCTCGACGTCGATGGTGAGGTCCTCGCCGGTCGGCTCCGGCGGGAGTCCGGCCTCCTCGAGGACGTCGATGACGGTCCCGGCGGCGCGGGCCTTCCCGTCGCGCAGGGCGCTCTCGGTGTAGCGGCGGAAGTCCCCGGCGGCCTCGGCGTCGTCGCGGTAGGCGTTGGGGAACAGCCGCCGCAGCACCGGGTCGTCCGGCTCGGTGGTCGGGCCGGAGAAGTCGAGCATCGCCTCCAGCGGGTCGGTCTCGATGGGCACGACGGCCGACTCGTTGTGCAGCAGCTCGACGAGCTGGGCGGCCAACGAGCGCAGCAGGTCGGCCTCGAAGACCGTGAAGGTCGCGATGACGCGCTTGCTCCGGCGGTGCCGGACGAATCCAGAGGTCACTCAATCGGCCTTCGACAGCGTGGCCCACAGGCCGTACTCGTGCATCGCCTGGACGTCGCGCTCCATCTCCTCGCGGGTGCCGCTGCTGACCACCGACCGGCCGTCCTCGTGGACCTCCATCATCAGCTTCTCGGCCTTCTTCTTGCCGTAGCCGAAGTGCTTCTGGAAGACGAAGGTGACATACGACATCAGGTTCACCGGGTCGTTCCACACGATCGTCACCCAGGGGGTGTCGGCGAGGGTGATGTCGTCCGGGGCGAGGTCCTGCTGGACTCCCGGATCGACCTTCTCCGGGCTCGACGTCGTCACGGCTCCATGGTGGCACAGCGCCTCAGGAGCACCATCGCTCGGCCAGGGTCGTGATCACGTTGCGGTTGCGGTTGGTCGCGACGACCCGCAGCGTCCTCTCACACTTGAAGGGGTCCACCCCACCGGCCTGGTAGCCGGGTCCGAGCAGCAGGTGCACCGCCCGATCCCGTACGACGGCCGCGTTGACGTCGTCGCTGCGGGACTCGAGCTCGGCCACCAGGGCGGCCTCCGGCTCCTGCTTGAGGAGGTAGACGTAGTGCCGCTCCAGGTCCGGTCGTGCCTCGGACAGCTCGCGGGCGTCGTCGGCGATGGCGACCAACTCGGCGGGGGTGTAGACGATGGTCGGCACGTCGAAGCCGGCCCGCTCGGGGTAGGTCCGCTCCAGCGCCGCCTCGACCTTGGCACGCGAGCGCAGGCTCGTGGTCAGCCGGACGTTGCCGGTGTTGATGTGGGTCAGCACGTCCTTGCCCCCGGCGGCCTCGGTGGCGGCGATGATCTCGGCCTTGGCGAACTTGCGGTTCTTGCCCAGGTTGATGGCGCGCAGGAAGGCGACGTAGGTCGGCATGCGGCCATTGTGTCGTGCACCACCCTCACTCGACTTACATAGGTTTCCGATATAAATTTGGCGAGGTGAGCACCCCCGCCGCCGAGAGCCTGAGCAGCGACCTCGCGGTGTACGCCGCCCGCCTGGTCCGCCTGGTCCGGCGCGAGCACGCCCCGAGCGCCGCCACCCGGGTCCTCTCGATCCTCGACGAGACCGGGCCGCTCGGCGTCACGGCGCTGGCCCAGGCCGACCGGTGCTCCCAGCCGACGATGACCGGCCAGGTCAACCAGCTCGTCGACCTCGGCTGGGTCACCAAGCAGCCGAACCCGGCCGACGCCCGCGGCAGCCTGGTCGCCCTCACCGACTCCGGGCGGACCGAGCTGCGCCGGATCCGCCGGCTCAACGCCGCCCTCGTCTCCGAGCGGCTCGCCCGTCGCACCGACCTCTCCCCCGACGACCTCGCCACCGCCGTCTCGGTGCTCCGAGCCGTCCTCGAACCCAGCAACCCGATCAGCACGGCCAGCACCACCAGCACGGAAGGAAGCTCGTGACCACCGATCACGCCCACCCCGACACCAGTTCCGGCTCGTTCCTGCGCCAGCCCCGCGCGGTGTGGGCCGTCGCGTTCGCCTGCGTCATCGCGTTCATGGGCATCGGCCTGGTCGACCCGATCCTCAAGGAGATCGCGGCCCGGCTCGAGGCGACGCCGAGCCAGGTGTCCCTGCTGTTCACCAGCTACATGGCGGTCATGGGCGTGGCGATGCTGATCACCGGCGTGGTCTCGACCCGCATCGGCGCCAAGCGCACGCTGCTGGCCGGCCTGGCCCTGATCATCGTCTTCGCCGGGCTGGCGGGCATGTCCGGCTCGGTCGGCGCCGTGATCGGCTTCCGCGCCGGTTGGGGCCTGGGCAACGCGCTGTTCATCGCGACCGCGCTGTCCACGATCGTCAGCGCCTCGAAGGGCTCGCTGGCCCAGGCGATCATCCTGTTCGAGGCCGCCCTCGGTCTCGGCATCGCCTCCGGCCCGCTCGTCGGCGGCCTGCTCGGCGAGCAGTCCTGGCGCGGCCCGTTCTTCGGCGTCTCGGTGCTGATGACCGTCGCCCTCGTCGCGACCGCGATCTTCCTGCCGACCACCCCGCCCGCGCCGCGGCGCACGACCCTCGCCGACCCGTTCAAGGCGCTCGCCCACCCGGCGCTGGCCGTGCTCGCCGCGGTCGCCGTCTGCTACAACCTCGGCTTCTTCTCCCTCCTCGCCGCCGGGCCGTTCGCGCTGCCCGAGGCCGGGATCATGGAGATCGGCTGGATCTTCTTCGGCTGGGGCATCCTGCTCGCCGTCGCGTCCGTCGCGCTGGCCCCGTGGGTCCAGCGCCGGGTCGGCACCCTGCCCGCGCTCATCGGAGCCCTCGCCCTGTTCGCCCTCGACCTCGTCGCGATCGCCGTGGGCGCCGAGACTCCGGCGATCGTGATCGTCGGCATCATCGTGGCCGGCGCGTTCCTCGGCGTCATCAACACCCTGGTCACCGAGGCCGTCATGGGCGCGGCGCCGGTCGAGCGCCCGGTCGCGTCCGCGGCGTACTCCTTCGTCCGGTTCACCGGCGGCGCCGTCGGCCCGTACGTCGCCCTCAAGCTCGCCGAGCACCAGGGCACCGGTGCCCCGTTCTGGTTCGGCGGGATCGCCGTGGCCGTCGGCGTCGCGATCCTGGCGGCCGGCGCCCGCACCATCGACAGCGCACTGCACGGCAAGGAGGCGCCCGCCCCGCACTCTCCCGAGGAGGCGGAGGCCGAGCTCCTCGGCGACCTGGCCTAGCCTCAGCTGAAGATCATGCAGGTGCTGGACGCGTAGGCGACCAGCTGACCGCGGCCGTCGTACAGCTTCGCCTCGGCGAGGGCGGTACGCCGGCCGCGCTGCAGCACCGTCCCGACGGCCCGCAGCCGGCCGGAGTCGACGGTGACCGCCTTGAGGAACTTCACGGTCAGGTCGAGCGAGGTGTAGCCCTCGCCCACGGCCAGGGTCGAGTGGACCGCACACCCGCAGGCCGAGTCGAGCAGGGTGGCGAAGACGCCGCCGTGCATGCTGCCGATCGGGTTGTAGTGGCGCAGTTGGGGGTCGAGCTCGAAGACCGCGGTCCCCCGCTCGGGGACGTCCATGCCCGCGAAGCCCAGGGTGTCGGCGATCGGCGCGCGCGGGAGCAGCCCGTCGCGGATCGCCTGCATCTGCTCGAACCCGTCGAGGACGGACGGGTCGATCTGGGTCTTGGTCGCGGACTCAGTCATGGAGCCATCAGACCAGCGGGAGGCTGAGTCTGTCAATGAGACCTGGGTCGCCCTATGCTGGAGCGATGAGCAGTACGGCGACCGCGTCGCGTCCCCCCGCCCTCTCCTGGTCGGTCGACAACTGCACCCTGGGCCGGGCGATGGCCATCCTCGGGGAGCGGTGGACCGTGGTCGTGCTGCGCGAGATCTTCCTCGGCGTCCGGCGCTTCGACGACATCCGCCGCCACGCCGCCGTCCCGCGCCAGGTGCTCACCGACCGGCTCGCCACGCTCGTCGACGAGGGCATCCTGCGCAAGGAGCCCTACCGCGAGAACGGCGCCCGCACCCGCCACGAGTACCGCCTCACCGCCAAGGGCCTCGAGCTCCAGCCCATCCTGCTGGCGATCAGCCACTGGGGCGACCGGCACCTCGCCGACCCCGGCGGCCCGCCGACGGTGTTCGTGCACCGCGACTGCGAGGAGCCGGTGCACGTCGAGGTCCGCTGCGCCGCGGGCCACGCCGTCGACGACCCGCGCCGGGTCGCCACCCGGCCGGGCCCCGGCGTACGCCCCTTCCAGGGATGAGTCAGGCGCGCGAGCGGGCCAGCAGGTAGACGAAGTACGGCGCGCCGATCAGGGCGACCACCAGCCCCGCCGGGATCTGCGCCGGCCCGATCACGGTCCGGCCGACGAGGTCGGCGACCCCGAGCAGGACCGCGCCCACGAGCACGGCCACCGGGACCGAGCGGGCGTGCCGGCCACCGACCAGCGCCCGCGCCAGATGGGGGGCGACGAGGCCGACGAAGCCGACCACGCCGACCGCGGCCACGCTCGTCGCGGCCAGCAGCGCGGCCGTGACGAGGACGACGAGGCGGAGGGTCTCGAGGCGGACGCCGACTAGACGAGGCGTGTCCTCGTCGAGCGCGAGCAGGTCCAGCTCGCGGCGGACCAGCCAGGCGAGCGGGAGCGCCACGGCGAGCACGACCGCGACGGGCAGCACCTGGTCGAAGGTGCGGCCGTACGTCGTCCCGGACATCCAGGTGTAGATCCGCGGGGTGTCCCACGGGTTGGAGCGCACGAGCAGGAAGGTGGTGAGCGCCACGGCGCTGTACCACGTGCCGATGCCGATGAGGAGCAGCCGGTCGGCGTCGAGGCCGCGGCGCCAGGAGAGCCCGTAGACCAGGGCGAAGGCGGTGAGCGCGCCGAGCACCGCGCCGACGAGGATGGCGGTGTTGCCGGCCGCCTGCGACATGCCCGCACCCGTCACCACGACGACGGCGCCGACCCCGGCGCCGCCGGTGATGCCGAGGATGCCGGGCTCGGCCAGGGGGTTGCGGCAGGTCGCCTGGACCATCGCGCCGGACAGGGCGAGGGCGGCTCCGCCGAGCACCGCCGCCGCGACCCGGGGGGCCCGCTCGTCGAGCGCGAACTGGATGAGCGGGGCGGCCTCGCCCCGCATCCACAGCGCGAGGTCGCCGGCGCGCAGCCAGGTGTCGCCCGCCAGGAGCCCGAGCAGGACGACCGCGGCCGCGACCGTGCCCGTCGCGACGAGGACGACGACGAAGCGGGTCCGGGTGCCGACGCGGACCCGCGCCGCGGCCGGCTGGCGGGTGGGGCCGGAGTCGCGGCTGCGCCGGGCCAGCACGATCATCACGAATCCGCCGACCAGCGTGGTGGCGATGCCGGTCGGCACCGAGATCGCCTCGTCCGCGCCCAGCGCGGCGCGGAGGAGGGCGTCGGCGAGGACGACGACGAGGGCGCCGGTCAGCCCCGCGGCGGGGATGAGCACGGCGTGCCGGTTCAGCGCCGGCAGCACCCGCCCGGCGAGGCGGACGATGACGGGAGCGAAGAGGCCGGCGAAGCCGATCGGCCCCGCCAGGGTGACCGAGGCGGCGGTCAGGAGGACGGCGAGCACGGTGCCCGCGGCCCGGGTCGAGCGGACGGGTACGCCGAGCACCGCCGCGCTGTCGTCGCCGAGACCCAGCAGATCGAGTCGGCGGGCGAGGAGGAGCGCCGCCGCGGTGCACACGACCACGACGGGCGCCGCCTGCTGGAAGGCGCGCAGCCCGAGCTGGCTGAGCGAGCCGCTCCCCCAGGCGAACAGGCTCGTGGTCTCCTCCTCGAACAGGATGAGCAGGGTCGACGTCGCTGCCTGGAGGGCGAGCGCGACGGCCGAGCCGGCGAGCACGAGGCGGGTCGTCGCCGTACCGGCGCCGCCGGCGAGGCCGAGGACCAGGAGGGCGGCGAGCGAGCCGCCGGCGAACGCGGTGAGTCCCGAGGCCCAGATCGGAAGGGTGAGCCCGAGGGCGGCCACCGCGGTCACCGCGAGATAGGCCCCGCCGGTGACGGCGAGGGTGTCGGGTGAGGCGAGCGCGTTGCGCGCCAGCGACTGGAGGAGCGCACCGGCGACGCCGAGCGCGAAGCCGACGGCGATCCCCGCGGCCAGGCGCGGCACGCGGGAACCGATCAGGACGTCGCCGGCGTCGGCTCCCGCACCCGCGTCGCGGTCACCGCTCAACCACCGGAGCAGGTCGCCCGCGCCGATCGCGGACGTGCCCTGGGTCAGGTGCCAGACGGAGACCGCGACCAGCGCGGCGACGAGCAGCAGCAGGGCGCCGGCGGCACCGGTCACTCCCCCGCGTCCGAGCGCCGCCGGCCGGCCGGAGGTCGATCGGGGCGCGGAGGGCCCGCCCACGGTGGGCTGCTGCTGCTCGACGCTCATGGTGCGCTACCCGGTCCGGCTACCTGGTCCGGCTACTTGGTGAGCAGGTCGACGTAGGCGTCGATGACCTGCTCGGCCGTGCGCGGGCCGCCGAAGGTCCACACGCCGGACGGGAACGCGTGCGCGCGGCCCTCGGCGACGGCGGGGATCTTCTGCCACACGGCGTTCTCGGCCAGGGCGGCGTTGACGTCGCCCTCGGGGTCGGTGGTTCCGGTGTAGAAGAAGGTGGCGTCGCCGAGCTCGCTCATGCCCTCGATGTCGGTCTGGCCGAGGCCGTAGGCCTCGTCGACCTCGCCCTTCCAGGCGTTGGTCAGCCCGAGCTCCTCGCCCAGCTCGCCCATGAGGGAGCCCTGGCCGAAGGGACGGATCGACACGTTGCCGCCCTGGATCCAGCCGTCGAAGTAGACGAAGTCCGTGGTCTCGGCGTCGGCGACCTTCTCCTTGGCCTCGGCGAGGTGGGCGTTGAACCCGTCCACGACCACCTCGGCCCGCTCCTCGCGGCCCGTCGCCTGTGCGATCAGGTCGAAGGTCGCGAGCATGTTGGCGACCGGGTCCTTCGCGTCGGCGCCCTTCGTGGCGAGCACCGGGACGTCGTACTTCGCGAGCTGCTTGAGGATCTCGTCGTCGGGCGTGTAGGCCTCGACGATGACCAGGTCGGGGTCGGTCCCGAAGAGCGTCTCGAGGTTGGGCTCCCCCCGGGTGCCGACGTCGGTCACGCCCTCGGGAAGCTTCTCCGCGGTGTCCCACGTGGCGTAGCCGTCGGGGTCGGCCACGGCGACGGGCGTCACGCACAGGCTGAGCAGGTCCTCGGTCTGCTGCCACTCGAGCACGGCGACCCGCTCGGCCGGCTTGTCGAGCTCGACGGTGCGGCCGTAGCTGTCGGTCAGCTCGACCGGGCCGGTGGACGTCTTGGTCTCGTCGGCGGAGCATTCGGCGGAGTCGTTGGCCTTCGGCTCCGCGGCGTCGGCGCCGGTGTCGGTGGTGCCGCACGCGGCCAGGAGCAGGCCGAGCGGCAGGGCCGCCACGGGAGCCAGGGCGGCAGCGATCGGTCGGGTCTTCATCGGGTTCCTCACTGGTGGCTGGTGGGGGTGACGGTTGGGCTGACTTGGTGGAGCGGTGGGTCGGTGCGACGGTCAGGGGCGCCGCTGGTGGTGCCTGCCCTGGGCCTCCACCCGCACCGTCCCCGTGTCGGGGTCGACGAGGCAGCGGATGGGCAGTCTGTAGACGGCGGTGAGGTGCTCGGCCGTCAGTACGTCGGCGGGTGCGCCGACCGCGCGGACGACGCCGCGGTGCAGGAGCACGACCTGGTCGGCCACGGTGGCGGCATGGTTCAGGTCGTGGAGGACGACGCCGAGCGCCGTCCCGTGCCGGTCCGCGAGGTCGCGGACCAGGTCGAGGGTCTCGACCTGGTAGCGCAGGTCGAGATGGTTGGTGGGCTCGTCGAGGAGGACCACGCCGGTGTCCTGCGCCAGGCAGGTGGCCAGCCAGACCCGCTGGAGCTCCCCGCCGGAGAGCTGGTCGACGGGACGCTCGGCCATGGCGTCGACGCCGGTGACCTGCATCGCGCGGTCGATCGCGGCGCGATCCGCGTCGCTCGCGCCGGCGAAGCGGCCCCGATGCGGGTGGCGGCCGAAGGCCACGACGTCGCGCACCTCGAGCCCCGACGGATGGGGACGCGACTGCGAGAGGAGGGTGACCCGGCGCGCGAACTCCTTCGCGCTCAGCGGCGCGGCATCGCTGTCGTCGAGGGTGATCCGACCCTCGGCGACGGGGTGGAGCCGGGCGAGCGAGCGCAGCACCGTCGACTTCCCGCTGCCGTTGGGACCGATCAGCGCGGTCACCTCGCCGGGCACGAGACGCACGGTGACCCCGTGCACCACCGTGTCGCGCTGGTAGCCCAGCACCAGGTCGCGTCCTTCGAGAACCGTGGTCACGAAGTAGAGGCTAGCCTAAGTTAGGCATGCCTTCTTCGCCGGGTGGCGAAGTCGGCCACCGCCTCCGCGAAGCGCCGGGGGTGCGCGAGGTGGACCAGATGACCCGAGCCGGGCAGGGCGACGAGCTCGAGGCGCCGCAGGTGGGCGGCCAGGTGGTCGCGGACCGGCGGCGGCACCTCCTCGCCGGAGACGTAAAGGAAGGGCGCGTCGATCGCGTCCAGCATGGCGTCGACGAGCGGCTGGATCTCGGCGGGAGGAGTGCTCAACGGCAGGGCCCAGTGATCGAGGACCAGGTCCTGCTCGACGCGACGGGTGGCGGCGACCCGGGTGCGCTCCGGCTCGGCAAGCAGGTGCACCCCGATGCTCTGCTCGAAGGGCGCGAAGGCGGTCGCGAAGTCGGGGCCGCGCAGCGCCCCCTCCCTCTGCTGCAACAGTGCCGCGAAGGGGCCGACCAACAGCGGCTGGTCGACGTCGACCACCCCCGCGACCGCGTGCTGTGCGGCGTACCCGACCGCGACGAGAGCGCCCGCCGAGTGGCCGATCACGACCGGACGCGAGACGCCGGCGCTCTCGAGGGTGGCCCTGAGGCGGTCGACGACGACCGCGGGCTCGGCTCCCGAGCCCGTCGACGCCCCGTGCCCGGGGAGGTCGATGCTCAGGCAGCGGAAGCGATCCGCGAGCGCGTCGACGATCGGCGCCCAGGTCTGCCGGGCGAAGGTCAGGCCGTGGATGAGGACCAGCGGCGGGCCGGCGCCCGCGTCGTCGTACGCCAACAGCTCGACGTCCTTCACGAGAGGCCCCTTCCGGTCGGTCCGCCCGAGATCCGGTACGCTGTAACGTAACGCTGTCACGAAAGGACGTCAACCGATGGGCCGACCCCGCTCCCACGGCCACGACACCGCGGAGGCGCTCCTGGACGCGGCCGAGCGGATCGCCCAGGCCGAGGGACTCCCGGCCGTCTCGGTGCGCCGCGTCGCCGACGCGACCGGTACGTCGACCCGCGCGGTCTACTCCGTGTTCGGGTCCAAGGACGGACTGGTGGTCGCGCTCGCCACCCGTGGCTTCGAGCTCCTGGCGGCCGACGTGGCCGCTCAGCCCAGCACGGACGACCCGATGGAGGACGCGGTCCGCGCCGGCGCCGAGAGCTTCCGCAGGTTCGCGACCGGGCATCCCGCGCTCTTCCGGATCGCCTTCCGCGACGGCGCGGTCGACCCGGAGGTGGCGGCCGGCTTCGACCGGGCGCGCCGCGGCGCCCTCGGGCAGCTCGTAGGACTCCTCGACCGGGCGTGCGCGCACGCCGGCCTGGCCACGAGCGGGGCCGAGGCCGCCTGGGCCTTCCACGCGATGTGCGAGGGTCTGGCCTCGCTCGAGCTTCGGGGCTCCCTCGGCGACGATCCCGCCGCGCGCTGGGTGGCGTGCCTGCGCACGGTGATGCGCGGCCTCGCCTGAGCCGGATTCCGCCGGGTCAGGAGGTCTTGCGGACCGCCCACTCCCGGATCCGGTCGATCCGCTTCCGCAGCTGGTCGGCGTTCGCGACCGCCGCGGCCGGTCCCCCGCACTCCTTGCGCAGCGCGGCGTGGGTGATCCCGTGCGCCTGGCCGGTGCGGTGGTGCCAGGAGGCGACGAGGGAGTTCAGCTCGCGACGCAGCAGGCCGAGGTGCTCGTGGGTGGTGACCTCGGCGACAGTGTCGGCAGGACGCTCGTCGCGCCCGGACGGCTCGGGGCCTCGGGTACGACGGCGGTCCGCCTGTCGCTGCTGCAGCAGTGCGCTGACCTGGTCGGGCTCCAGCAGGCCCGGGATGCCGAGGAAGTCCATCTCCTCGTCGGAGCCGACGCGGACCTCGCCCTCGTGGCCGAACTGCGCGCCGTCGTACAGCGCATGGTCGAAGCGGGCCTCCGACCCGAGCGCCTCGAAGGGCATCATCTCCAGCTCGTCGGAGGCGCCGTCGCCCTGGTTGGCCTGGTTCATCAGGTCCTCCTCGGCGGCGAAGATGTCGCCGTCGCTGCTGACCTTACGCTTGAGGACGTGGTCGCGCTGCGCCTCGAGCTCGGCGGCGAAGCCCAGCAGGTTGGGCACCGAGGGGAGGAAGACCGACGCGATCTCGCCGCGCCTGCGCGCGCGCACGAAGCGGCCCACGGCCTGGGCGAAGAAGAGCGGCGTCGAGGTGGTGGTCGCCCAGACGCCGACCGCGAGGCGCGGCACGTCGACACCCTCGGACACCATCCGGACCGCGACCATCCAGCGCGAGTCGTTCTCGCTGAACGACGAGATCTTCTTCGACGACGCCTTCTCGTCGGAGAGGACGACGGTCGCCGACTCGCCGCTGATCTGCTTGAGCAGCTTGGCGTAGGCGCGGGCGCTGTCCTGGTCGGAGGCGATGACCAGACCACCCGCGTCGGGGATGTGGCGGCGCACCTCGGACAGCCGCTTGTCCGCGGCGGCGAGCACCGACGGCATCCACGAGCCGTTCGGGTCGAGCGCGGTGCGCAGCGCCTGCGAGGTCATGTCCTTGGTGAGCGGCTCGCCCAGCGACGCGGCGACCTCGTCGCCGGCACGGGTGCGCCAGCTCATCTGGCCGGAGTAGGCCAGGAACAGGACCGGGCGCACGACGTGGTCGGCCAGGGCCTCGGAGTAGCCGTAGGTGTAGTCGGCGACCGACGTCGGCACTCCGTCCTCGCCGGGCGCGTAGGTGACGAACGGGATCGGGTTGATGTCGGAGCGGAACGGCGTGCCGGTCAGGGCCAGGCGGCGCGCGGCCGGCTCGAACGCCTCGCGCACGCCCTCGCCCCAGCTCATCGAGTCGCCGGCGTGGTGGATCTCGTCGAGGATCACCAGGGTCTTGAACCGCTCGGTCCGGATCCGCATCGCGAGCGGGTTGACGCCGACCCCGGCGTAGGTGACGGCGACGCCGACGTAGTCGCTGGAGATCTTGCCCGAGCCCGCCGAGTAGGTCGGGTCGATCGGGATGCCGGCGCGGGCCGCGGCCTCGGCCCACTGGAGCTTGAGGTGCTCGGTGGGCGCGACGATGACGAGCCGGTCGACCAGACGCCGGCCGAGCAGCTCGGCGGCGACGGTGAGCGCGAAGGTGGTCTTCCCGGCGCCGGGCGTCGCCACGGTCAGGAAGTCACGGGGATTGCGGGCGAGGTAGTCGTCGAGCGCAGCGGACTGCCAGGCACGCAGCGACGGCGCCGTGCCCCAGGCTGCCCGCTCCGGCCACGCCGGACCGAGCGAGGTCATGCGTCGGGACCGGACCCTTCCGGGCCGTCGTCGGACATGCCCTCCCAGATCTCCTTGCAGTCCGGGCAGACCGGGAACTTCTCCGGCGCCCGGCTCGGCACCCAGACCTTCCCGCACAGGGCGACGACCGGCGTGCCCATGACCATGGCCTCGGTGAGCTTGTCCTTCTCCACGTAGTGGGAGAAACGCTCGTGGTCGCCCTCGTCGGTCGGGACGGTACGGCGGTCCTCGCGGACGTCCGTGTCTGTCGAGAATCCGATCGTGGTCACGTCCGTCAGTCTAGTCGCTCGTCAGTTCAGTTCAGGATCCGCCGGGCGCGTGGCCTGCAGGGCGAGGTCGCCCGGCTGGCGGCGCAGCACCCGGCGCCGGAGGTCGCGAGTGTCCCCGGCGAAGACGTCGTCGACGTGGCCGGGGACGACGAACCAGGCACCCTCGGCGATCTCGCCCTGGAGCTGCCCGGCGCCCCAGCCGGCGTACCCGGCGAAGATCCGCAGCCGGTCGACGCTGCCCACGACGAGCTCGCGCGGGGTGTCGAGGTCGAGCAGGCCGACCCGGTCCCACAGCGGTCGGAAGCCGGCGGCGTTCTCCCCGCCCGGCGCCGCCAGGGCGACCGCGAGTGCTCCGTCGGGGGCGACGGGGCCGCCCTGGAAGAGGACCTCGGGCTCCTCGACCACCTCGCCCCACTCCCCCAGCACCTCGGAGACGGGCAGCGCGGTCGGTCGGTTGAGGACGACGCCGAGCGCACCGTCGTCGTTGACGTCGAGGAGCAGGACGACGGTGTCGAGGAAGTTCGGGTCGAGCAGCTCGGCGGACGCCAGCAGCAGGGACCCGGCGCGCAGCTCGCTCGACATGGGCCCATCATCCCTCGCGCGCGGAGGGTTCAGGCGGCGACCACCGCCCGCAGCCGCTCGAGGAGGCTGCCGCGGACCTCGGGCTCGTCGTACGCCGTCTCCGGGGAGATCATCGGCGTGCCGCGGTGCACGAGGCGGGCGCGCTCCTCGATCTCGGCGCCGATCCGGCCGGCGGCGTCGTCGCCGATGCTCGTGCGTCCGGCCATCACGGCCAGCAGGTGGTGCTCCTTGAACGCGGCCGCGTCCATGGCCGACGCCATGGCGTCGTCGAGGGGATGGGCGCTGTAGTGGTCGATGATCATCCGCACGCCGGGCAGCTCGTGGGCGGTGTTGCTCCACGCGATCTCGACGGCCTCCTCGAGGTCCATCGGCTGGTGGGCGAGCATCCGCTCGATCTGGCCGGACAGACGGGTGTGCCACTTCAGGGTGAGGGCGGCCAGCAGGTCGAGCTCGTCGCGGAACGCGACGCTCACCCCGTCGACGTCCATGGGCAGCAGGCCGTCGCGGCGGACGGCAGAGGTCGCGATGACGGAGCGGAGGGTCTCGCCCCTGTTGTGAAAGGCCTTCCAGGTCATGGTCAGCACTCCTTGTTCGATCGGCGGTCGTCCGGAACTCGGGGTATCCGACATACCGCTGGTACGTACTTCGAGTATGGAGCAGACCGTCGGTACGCCCAATGGCACGACACCGTGATCCCGCACACCCGAGGCCGTGACGGCCGTCACGCCCCGCCTAGACTGGTCCGGTGGCGAAGGCATCGGTGTCCAAACTCGTGCCCAAGGTCCCCGTGCCCACCGTGTCCGGCGGATCGCGGCGGGCGTCGTACTCCGCCTCCACGAAGCGGGCACTGGTGGACGTGGCCGAGCGGCTGTTCGCCGAGAAGGGCTACGCCGCGACCTCGCTCGACGCGATCGTGTCCGGGGCGCGCGTCACCAAGGGCGCGCTCTACCACCACTTCTCGGGCAAGCAGGCGCTCTTCGAGTCCGTCTTCGAGCGGGTCGAGCAGGAGGCCGCCAAGCGGATCCAGAAGTCGCTGCGCGGGGAGAAGGACCCCTGGCGCAAGGCGACCGTCGGGCTGCGGGCGTTCCTCGACGTCGTCCAGGAGACGACGTACCGCCGGATCGTGATCCAGGACGGTCCCGCGGTCCTCGGCTACGAGCGCTACCGCGAGCAGGAGGAGCGCTCGACCTTCGCCAACATCGTGGAGATCGTGCGCGCCACCCTCGACGCCGGCTCGTGGGACCTCGACGAGGACATGCTGCAGACCTTCGCGCGGATCTTCTTCGGGGCGATGTCCTCAGCGGGCGAATCCGTCGCGACCGCCGCCGACCCCGAGGCCGCGGCCCGCCGGGTGGAGGGCGCGATCGGGTTCCTGCTGGCCGGGGTGCAGAGCCTCGTGGAGCAGGGCGTCGCCATGCCGAGCACGCTCGGCGACGACGCCTGATCTCAGCGGTAGGAGACCGACCCCGTCGCGGCGGCTCCCTTGCCGGGGACCAGCTCGAGCCAGGTGCGGCCGGCCGGGATCTCGATCTCGTTGCCCGCGGCGTCCTTGAAGCTCAGCTCCGCGCCCTCGTCGGCCTTCTCCCAGGTCACGTCGATCGCCTGGCCGGCGTGGAAGATGACCGCCTTGCCCTTGCCCTCGAAGTGCGAGACCGGCACCGGGTTGCCGGCCGGGTCGGTGTAGGGCGCCAGCGTGGTCCGCACCGTCGCCGCGATGACCGTGTCGGGCTTGAAGACGTCTCCCTCGGGCATGTAGCCGTTCTGCAGGACGTACTTCTGGCCCTCGAGCTTCCAGTGCGAGGTGCGCCCGCCCGAGAGCTGGACGTCGATCGTCGTCGCGGGGGCGCCGGCCGGGAGCGGCGTGTCGCCGAAGGGCAGGTAGTCGTCGGGCCGCTTGGCGTCGCCGCGCGCGCCGGCGCCGATCTTCTTGAGGTTCGCCATCACGCTGTGCAGCGAGTCGTGCGTGCCGTCGTTGATCCGCACGACATTGGGGTTGTTCATGTCGAGGAACTTGATGCCCGCCTTGCGCAGGCCGTTGAGCGTCACCGGCGCGGCACCCGAGGTGACGATCGAGGCACCGAGCGGCTTGGCGATGCCGATGTCAGTGAGTCGCATCGAGCGGACGGGGCCGGCCTTCTCGGGCAGCTTGCTGTAGTAGAACACCGCGAGCCGGGTGATCCCGCCCTCCACCAACTCCTCGACGACCAGGTCGGCCTTGCCCACGCCGATCTGCGGGTCGCTGGCCGAGGAGTTGTCGATCTTGACGATGTACGCCGGGTGCTTGCGCGCCGGGTCCGCGCCGCCGTCGGTCAGCTCGCCGGTGAGCGGCCAGGTGGCCGGCGGCGCCGGGGTCGGGCTGGCCGAGGTGGGCGTGTCGCTCTTGCCACCCGACTTCTTCTCCCCGTCGTCACCGCCCCCGCACCCGGCGAGCGCGAGGCTCAGCACGACGAGCGAGGCGGGCAGGGCGCTGCGAAGAGTTGAAGGACGCACGTGGCAAGTCTGTCCCACACCGTCCCTAGACCGCGGAGCCGGCCCCGCGTGTCGCCGCCTGTGTGACACCCGCCGTCCCCGAGGCGTCGAAGAGACAACAGCCCGATCCAGGAGAGCGATGATCGATCCCGTGCCCGACCCGTTCGAGGAGTTCGCCCGTGCGCGGACGCCGCATCTCTACCGCTCCGCCTGGCTGCTGTGCGGCCACCGCGCGGAGGCCGAGGACCTGGTCCAGGAGACGCTGGCGAAGGTGTACCTGCGGATGCACCGCCGGCTCGGTCCGCGTCTGGACAACCCGGCGGCCTACGCACAGACCGTGCTGACCCGCACCTTCATCAGCGGGCGCCGTCGACTCAGCAGCACGGAGACGCCGTACGCCGACCTGCCGGGTCTCGAGGCGGAGGGCACCGCCGACCACGCCGAGACGACGGACCTGCGGCTCGCGCTCACCGACGCACTGGCCGAGCTGGCGCCCGTGGACCGGGCGGTCGTGGTGCTGCGGCACCTGGAGGACCTGTCGGTCGACGAGGTGGCCGGCGTCCTCGGGCTCACCAGCGGGGCTGTCCGCAATCGGAGCATGCGCGCACTCGCGCGGATGCGGAAGGAGGTTCTGCGATGAACGAGACCGAGCTGACCACCGTCCTCGAGCGCGCTGCCGAGCGGCTCGACCCCGATGTGGCGGGCCTGGTGGCAGGCGGAATGCGCCGCGGTCGCCGCCGTCGACGTCGTGCCGTGGCGCTCAGCGCCCTCGGCACCGCCGCTGTCCTCGTCCTCGGGGGCGTCGCGTGGCAGGCCGGGCTCGGCGGCGACGACCGGACCGCGCAGGATCCGGCGGTGGCGATCTCGCCCCGCACGCCGAACGACCAGCGCAGCCTGGCCGCCGACGACGTGCTGGTGCAGCGGCTGCTCGACCATCTGCCCGACGGCGAAGTCACCGACGTCACGACGACGCCTGTCTCCGACGAGCCCGACTCGCCGTTCCAGCGCGGCCTGGAGATCGGGCTGGACCTCGACGGCGCGGCCGTCGAGGTCCGGATCTATGACATGAGCATCGACCCTGCGCGGTGGGCCCCCGCCCCCGGCCCGAGGCCCGACGGCTGCGATGCGTCGCTGGTCGATGCGGACAAGAAGACGTGGAACCAGGCGATCAGGACCGCCCGGCCGCCGGACCGAACGGTCGACCGCACGGACGTACCCCTGACCCGCGAGGTCGAGCTGACTCCCGAGCAGGAGTGCATCTCGTGGGTCAGCATGGCGCGCGAGCGCAAGTGTGCCGAGACCCCCGCCTGCCTTGCCAAGCGCACGGCGTACTCGGCGGAGAAGGCGTGCGGCACACCCGACTGCCGCGAGCTCGCCGACGGATCCTGGCTGTGGCCGCGCTCCGGCGACGGCGGGGACGGCTCCGACACCAGCGGGTTCATGGGCAACTGGGCCGGTCTGTTCGCTCCGGACGGCTGGATGGTCGACGTCTCGGCGTTCAACACCTCCGACCCCGAGCCGCGTGCGCCGGACGTGATCGCCGACGAGCCCCCGCTCACCCTGGACCAGGTCACCGCGCTGGCCACCGCCGACCTCTGGTTCGAATGACAGTCGGGTGGGTGCGAGTGACCCAGAGGTCACTCGCACCCACCCGACTCGGCGACCGCGACGATCAGACGCCGAGCGAGATGCCGCCGTCGACGAACAGCGTCTGGCCGGTGATGTACGACGCCTCGTCGCTCGAGAGGAAGGTCACGGCGGCCGCGATGTCCTCGGGGCCGCCGACGCGCTTGACCGGGTTGGCCTCCGCGTTGAGGCGCCGGAACTCGTCGACGTCCATCTTGAGTCGGGCGGCGGTGGCGTCGGTCATCTCGGTGGCGATGAAGCCGGGCGCGACCGCGTTGACGTTGATGCCGAACGGGCCGAGCTCGATGCCGAGGGTGCGGGTGAAGCCCTGGATCCCCATCTTGGCGGCCGAGTAGTTGGCCTGACCGCGGTTGCCGAGCGCGGAGGTGCTGGAGATGTTCACGACCTTGCCGTACTTCTGCTCCACGAAGTGCTTCTGCGCGGCCTTGGTCATGAGGAAGGCGCCCTTGAGGTGGACGCCCATGACGAGGTCCCAGTCCTCCTCGGTCATCTTGAACAGCAGGTTGTCGCGGGTGATGCCGGCGTTGTTGACGAGGATGTGGATGCCGCCCAGCTCCGTGACGACGCGCTCGATGGCGGCGTCCACCGACGCTCCGTCGGCGACGTCGGCTCCGACGCCGATGGCCTTGGCGCCCTCGACCAGCGGCAGCCTGGCCGCTGCCTCCGCGGCGGCGGTCTCGTCCAGGTCGACGATGGCGACCGAGGCGCCCTCCTCGGCGAAGCGGGTGGCGGTGCCGAACCCGATCCCTCGTGCGGCTCCGGTGATGACGGCGACGCGCCCGTCGAAACGGCCCATTCTGCTTACCTCAGCTCTTCCAGCTCGAGTCCGGTCTGATCGGCCGCAGCCTACGACCCCAGCGCCGCACGCAGACGGCCGGCGTAGTCCGCGGACTCCCCGGCGGCGTACTTCGTGCGCGGCCAGAAGAAGCCGCGCAGCCCGTCCCCCTTGGTGCGGGGGACGACGTGCAGGTGCAGGTGGGGCACCGACTGGCTGACGACGTTGTTCATCGCCACGAAGCTGCCCTGCGCGCCGAGTCCCTCGACGACCGCGGTCGCGAGACGCTGCGCCGCGGCGAGGAAGCCGTCGCGCTGCCCGGCCGGGAGGTCGGGCAGCGTGACGACGTGGTCGCGCGGCACCAGCAGCACGTGGCCCTTGAAGACCGGTCGCCGGTCGAGGAATCCCAGCAGATCCGGCTCGTCGAGGACGATGTCGGCCTCGGCCTCGCCCGCGACGATGGTGCAGAAGACACAGTCCGCCATGCCGCGAATCTAGACGAGGGACGACGTCAGGCCGCGCCCTCGCCCGCCAGCCAGCCGTCCCGGGTCTCGACCGCGATGTCGGGGTTGTCGGAGAACAGCGCGTCGACGCCCGCGTCGAGGAAGGCCTCGATCTCGCCGGCGAGGTCGCCCTTCGCGTTCGGGTCGGTGCCGATGCGGTGGTTGGTGGGCAGGAACTGGTTCTCCACCCGCATCGTCCAGGTCACCACCCGCAGCCCGGCCGCGTGCGCGTCGGCGACGAGCGGGCTGGGCGCACCGATGGCGCCGCTGCTGTCACGGGGGACGATCAGGTTCTTGGCGGGCGCGACCCAGTCGGCGTAGGTCGCGATGTCGGCGAGGCCCGCCGGCTTCACCAGGTCGGCGTAGGTGGTGGTCGAGCCGGACGCGACGAGGTCGTACGGCGCGCCGCTGCCGTCGACGAGCTGCGCCAGCGGCACCTGCGTCATCGTGTCGAGCTGGCGCAGGTTGCCGGTCTCGAACGACTGGACGACGACCTTCGCGTTCGGCCGGTCCAGGCCGCTGCGGCGCAGCGTGGTGACCAGCGGCTCCTCGAGGGAGAGCCCGATCGAGTCGAAGTACGTCGGATGCTTGGTCTCGGGCGCGATGCCGATCCTGCGCCCGGCGCGGCCCGACTCACGCTTCACGAGCCGGATGACCTCGTCGAGCGTGGGGATCTCGAACTGGCCGTCGTAGCGGGTGTTGTCGGGCCGGACCTTCGGCAGCCGCTCCTTGGCGCGCAGCGTCTTGAGCTCGGCCAGCGTGAGGTCCTCGGTGAACCAGCCGGTGACGGACACGCCGTCGATCGTCTTGGTGGTGCGCCGGTCGGCGAACTCCGGGTGGTCGGCGACGTCGGTCGTTCCGCTGATCTCGTTCTCGTGGCGGGCGACGAGCACGCCGTCCTTGGTGGAGACGAGGTCGGGCTCGACGTAGTCGGCACCCTGCTGGATCGCGAGGCGGTAGGCGGCCAGGGTGTGTTCGGGACGGTAGCCCGATGCGCCGCGGTGGGCGATCACGAGCGGCTCGCCGGCCGGGTGCCGGTCGTGGTCGCGCTCGGCGACGGCGTCGGCCGGGGCTGCGACGACGCCCAGGGCGAGAACGGTGGAGGCGGCAGCGGTCATGAGGGTCCTCCCGAGGAGGCGGGTCCGGGTCATGGCCGCAGCCGACCACCCGCAGGTGGCCCGGCGGGGAGGCGCGGGTGAACGTCAGTCGGCGAGCAGGAGGATGCCACCGGCCAGGAGCGCGACCGCGACGCCCGGCGCTCTCGATGCACGTAGGTTGGGGGCCATGCGCATCGCCGTCGTCGGAGGTCACGGACAGATCGCCCGCCTGCTGCACCCGTTGCTGGTCGCAGCCGGCCATCGGCCGGTGGCACTGGTGCGTCGCGCGGAGCAGCGGGTAGCACTCGAGGCAGCGGGCGCCGAGGTGCGCCTGCTCGACATCGAGAACGACGACGTCGCCGACTTCGCCAGGGCGTTCGACGGTTGCGACGCGGTCGTGTTCAGCGCCGGCGGCGGGCCGGACGGCAACGCCGCACGCAAGCGGACCGTCGACCTGGAGGGCTCGCTGAAGTCCGCAGCCGCGGCCTCCAGTGCGGGCATCCGCCGGTTCGTGCAGGTGTCGGCGATCGACGTCGACCGACCGGTCGCGCCGGATGCCGACCCGGTGTGGGCGGCCTACGTCGCCGCGAAGCGCGATGCCGACGCGGCGTTGCGCGCGACAGCACTGGACTGGACGATCCTTCGTCCCGGCCGGCTGACCGACGCTCCGGCCACCGGTCTGATCGCTCTCGGGTCGGACGTGGCGCGGGGCGACGTGACCCGGGCCGATGTCGCGGCGGTGCTGGCCGCCGTGGTGGACCGCCCCGAGAGCGTGCACCGCCAATGGAACCTCGTCGGGGGCGACGTACCTGTCGCCGACGCGATCGCGCGGGCCGCGGCGTCCTAGCCGCCGGCCCGCGCGTCGCGTCGATCAGGTCGATCAGACGGTGTGCCCGCGTCCGTTGAAGATCGAGACGCCTCCGGGGCCGACCAGGAGTCCGAGAACGATCAGCACGATGCCGAGCACGACGCTGCCCTGCAGCAGGGTGACGATGCCGGCGATCACCAGGACAGCCGCGACGATCCACAAGAGCATGCCCATGACTGGGTTCCTTTCCCTCGCCCACCGGTTGTGGGAGTGTCCCAGCGGTACCCGGACGCCCGGCAGACACACGGCTGGCGGCCGATCCTGGGTCTCGGGACTAAACCGGTGGGGCGCTGTCGTTGTGGACCAGTAGACTCATCAGGGAGACCTGAGGGTCGACACAACTCAAGAGGGGCTGATCGGTTTCGACTTGGGACGTTTGTTCCAGGGGAAGCGGGTCGAGAAGCCAGCGTCATCTCGTAAACGATCGCTGGAAACCAATAACTGCCAACGCTAAGCGCAGTTCCTTCGCTCTCGCTGCCTGAGCAGTGATCGAAGCGTCTGACCGGGCATCCGTCTCCGTCCCGGACCCAGGCGTCATCTAGGAGACTTGCTGCGTCGCTCTCGCCGGGAGGGTGACGCGGGACTCAAACCCGGCTGGGTCTGTCGGCGACGTGTCTGTGCGAGCGCCGGGACCGAGAACACGCCAGCGCAGACTGCACCCGGAGAAGACCTGGCTCGGCGCTCGAGGACCGGGGTTCGATTCCCCGCAGCTCCACTCATGAGAGGACCGGCGTGGCCCGCGCATCGCGCGGACCACGCCGGTCTCGTCGCCTCAGGGCTCCTCAGTCCTCCAGGAAGCCCGCCAGCCAGTCCGCGACGACCGGGACGTCGATGCGCTGGTAGCCGTCGAGGTAGCGGCAGTTCTGCGTGTAGCCGTACGACGTCACGCCGACCACCTTGCCGTCGAGCCACAGCGAGCCGCCGGAGTCGCCGAAGCAGGTGCCTCCGGTGCCGAACGGGTCGTTCTCGTTGCCGTTGGTCTGGATGACCTGCGGGGTGATCTTCTGCCCCGGCATCTCGACGTAGCGGCGGAGGATCGGGTAGCTCATCGGCGTCGGCTTCTGCGAGCCCGACTCGGCCTGACGCACCTCGGTGCCGTAGCCGACGGCGGTGAAGAGCGTCCGGCGCGGCTGCTTGATGGCGTCGGCCGCGTGCAGGTCGGCGAGCGGGGCGGGTGCGATGTCGGTGACCGGCTGGTCGAGGACGATGACGCCGACGTCGTTCCAGTTGTCCAGGTCGGTGAAGTCGCTGTACTCCGGGTGGGTCGAGGCGGTGCCCCAGAGGAATCCGGCCTCGGTGAGCTCCTCGCCGGTGTAGCCGACCGACGGGTCCGCGGCGTCGGGCAGCGGGGACGGCGGCGCCTCGGCGACCACGCTGTCGAAGGTGACGAGGGTCTTGCCGAGGGTGCCCGAGGTGCAGTGGGCGGCGGTGACGAGGACGGTCGGGCTGATCAGGGTCGCCGAGCAGCGGAACCGGCCCTCTGCGTCGTAGAACGCGATCAGGGCGACGTTGGGGTGGGTGTCGCCGTCGACGGTTCCGCCGGTGCTGGCGGAAGCCGGCGAAGCCGGTACGACGAGACCCAGGCCGGCCAGGGTGGCGACGGCGAGGGTCAGGAGACGAGCACGCATGGTTCTCCTTCGGAGGTGGTGGTGGGACGACGCACAGTCCAACACCTCCGGACCTGCGGGGGGAAGATCCCTCACCTCAAGAATCTGCGGCCGGATGCCCGATCAGCCGGACGGCGTTGTGCCAGCACACGTCGCGCAGCCAGTCGTCACCCAGCTCCAGCCGGGCCAGGCTCTCGAGCTGGTGGTGGTAGGCGTACGGGATCGCGGGGAAGTCGGAGCCGAGCAGCACCTTGGGCTGCAGGTCCAGCAGTCGCGGCAACAGCGCGGGCGGATACGCGGCGTCGTGCTCGAAGAAGTCGGTGAAGACCATCGTGGTGTCGAGGTGGACGTTCTCGTAGCGCTCGGCGAGCACCAGGAAGTCCTCGTACTCCGGCGCTCCCATGTGCGCCACGAGCAGCCGCAGGCGCGGGTGCCGACGCAGCAGGCGCGCCACCGAGTCCGGGCCGGTGAACTCGTTGCCGACCGGGCCCGAGCCGGCATGCACGGTCACCGGCGTCCCGGCGTCCTCGAGGATGCCCCACACCGGGTCGAGGACGGGGTCGTCGGCGACGAACTCGCCCACCTGGAGGTGGATCTTGAAGATCCGGACGC